>OZ257260.1:0-2157500 GCA_965279735.1 Steroidobacteraceae bacterium
CAGTTTCCCGTTTGGAAATACTGGCTCGTCATCCTTGTACTGGTGGCCGGCCTCGTTTTCGCTTTGCCCAATTTCTTCGGCGAAGATCCTGCGTTGCAACTCGCCCGCGATGACCGTGCCGCGCTCAACGAGACGGACGAGCAGAAGATCCGCGGGATCCTCGAGGCCGCCGGCATCACCGTCAATTCGGCTTACCTGCAGGACGAGCGCCTGGTCGTACGGCTGAACAGCGGCGAGCAGCAGCTCAACGCCCGCGACGCCATTCTGGCCGGCGAGAACCGCGAATACACCGTCGCGATGTCGTATGCCTCGCGCATGCCTGCCTTCCTGCGGAATCTCGGGCTCAAGCCGATGAGTCTCGGTCTCGACCTCCGCGGTGGCGTGCACTTCGTCTACGAGGTTGACGTTGAAGATGCGGTGCGCCAGACACTGGAGCGCATGCAGCGGGATTACCGCCTGGCATTGCGGGATGCACGCATTCCCTTCATCAACGTCGAGACCACGGCAAACTCGGTGCGCGTAACGCTACGCGATGCGGCTGATTCCGCGGCCGCGAGCAAGCTGCTGACTGCAGCCGATGCCACGTTGACGGTCAACAACGAGACCAGCGCAGCTGGTCCGGTGCTCGTGGTGACATTGACGCCTGCACAGATCAAGGAGCGGCAGGACCTGGCCTTGCAGCAGAACCTCACCACGCTTCGCAATCGCGTCGATGAGCTCGGCATCTCCGAGCCCATGGTGGCGCGACAGGGTCTGGACCGCATCGTTGTCGAACTGCCCGGTGTGCAGGATCCCAACGAGGCGATCCGCGTGCTCGGTGCAACCGCCACCCTCGAATTCCGGCTGGTGGATGAAAGCGGCGATCCTTACGAAGCGCAGCGCACGGGCCGCGTGCCGCTGGCGGCGAAGCTCTATACGCGCCGTGACAACAAGGCGCCGATTCTTCTCAAGCGCGACATCATTGCTTCGGGCGATCAACTGACGGATGCCACCTCCGGATTCTCGCAGGGCGAGCCTTCGGTGAACGTGCGGCTGGATAGTCGGGCCGGCGCGCAGATGCTGAAGACCACCCAGGAAAACCTGGGCCGGCCGATGGCAGTGGTCTTCATCGAGAGGAAGCGTCTCGCGGAAGGCGAACGTTGCGTCGGTACTCGTGAAGCCAACAACTGCACCGAAGAAGAAGTCATCAGCGTCGCTACGATTCGCGGTGTGTTCTCTTCCAGCTTCCAGATCACGGGCGTGCTGGCGTCCGAAGCCCGCGAACTGGCCCTGCTGCTGCGTGCGGGTTCACTCGCCACGACGCAAACCATGATCGAACAGCGCACTGTCGGCCCGAGCCTCGGTGCAGACAACATCGCCAAGGGCGTACGCGCTCTCATCATCGGTCTCGCGTTGACGTTCGCGTTCATGGCGTTCTACTACCATGCGTTCGGCTGGGTCGCGAACGCCGTGCTGCTCGCGAACCTCGTGCTGACGGTTGGCTTGCTGTCGATGCTGCAGGCATCGCTGTCCTTGCCCGGTATCGCGGCGGTGGTGTTCCATCTGGGTATCGCCGTAGACGCGAATATCCTGATCTACGAGCGTATCCGTGAAGAACTGCGTAACGGCAATTCACCGCAAGCAGCCATCAACGCGGGCTTCGAGAAAGCGTTTGCCACGATTGCCGACTCGAACGTCACGACGCTGATCGCAGGTGTGGTGCTCTTCGCCTTCGGCACCGGCACGATCCGCAGCTTCGCGATCGTGATGACCCTCGGCATCCTGACCTCGCTGTTCACGTCCGTCGTCGGCAGCCGCGCACTTGTGCATGCGGTGTGGGGCCGCCACCGGCGCCTCGAACGCCTGTCCATCTAAGGGTAAAGCGCCATGGAATTTTTCCCGAAGGTGACCACGTTCCCGTTCATGCATACCCGCAAGGTATGGTACGGGGTATCGGTAACGGCAATCATCGCTTCCATCGTGCTGGTCTTCGTGCACGGCCTCAATTTCGGCATCGACTTCACCGGCGGCGTGGTGCTCGAGTTCTCCTACCCGCAGGACGCCGATCTCGAGAAGACGCGGACCGCGCTGGAAGATGCCGGCTATGCACATGCCCAGGTCCAGACGTTCGGCAGTACTCGCGATGTACTGGTACGTCTGCTGCCGCAAGGTGAACAGGACGTCAACGTCGTCAGCGCCCAGGTCGTGCAGGCGCTGAAAGCTGTCGAGCCAGATGTTCAGCTGCGTAGAACCGAAGTGGTCGGTCCGCAGGTGGGCGAGGAGCTGACGGAGCAGGGCGGACTCGCGGTGCTCTTCACGTTCGTGCTGATCGGTATCTACACGTGGTTCCGCTTCCAGTGGAAACTGGGCGTGGCCGCCGTCGTCGCGACGCTCCATGACCCCATCGTGATCCTGGGCTTCTTCTCGGTCACGCAGATCACCTTCGATCTCGCTGTGCTCGCGGCCATCCTGGCCGTCATCGGCTACTCGCTGAATGACACGGTCGTGGTGTTCGACCGGGTCCGCGAGAACTTCCATTCGATGCGCCGCGCCCAGCCGGAAGACATTCTCAATGCCTCGGTCAACCAGACGCTGTCACGCACCGTGATCACCAGCGGCGCGACCCTGCTGGTCGTGGTTGTCCTGCTGCTCGTGGGTGGCGAGACGCTCCGCGGATTCTCGTGGGCGCTCACCATCGGTATCGTCATCGGCACGTATTCCTCGATCTATGTCGCCGCCGCCCTGGCGCTCGACATGAAGCTTTCTGCCCGCGACCTCATGCCGCCGGAGAAGGACGACAAGGAACTCGATGCCATTCCCTGACGTGGTAAGGTCGATAGCCTGACGGGTTGAGATACGGAGCTTCGGGATGGAACTGCTTGCTGATCCGGAAGTCTGGCTGGCATTTGCCACGCTGACTGCCCTCGAGATCGTTCTCGGCATCGACAACATCATCTTCCTCTCGATCCTGGTCGGCCGCCTGCCGCCGCATCAGAGAGCGAGGGGGCGCACCTTCGGCCTTGCGCTCGCCATGCTCACCCGCATCGCGCTGCTGCTTTCCATCACCTGGGTGATGGGGCTGGGTGCCGAACTGTTCGCGGTCATGGGTAAAGGCTTTTCCGGCCGTGACCTGATCCTGATCGGCGGCGGCCTGTTCCTGCTGGCCAAGAGCACCCTCGAAATCCACACCAGCCTGGAAGGCGAGGAGCACGAGCAGTCTGCCGGCTCGGCCCAGGGCAAGTTCCTGAGCATCATCATCCAGATCGCGATCATCGACATCGTGTTCTCGCTCGATTCGGTCATCACCGCCGTGGGCATGGTCGACCACGTCGAAGTGATGATTGCCGCCGTGATTGCGGCCGTGGCAGTCATGATGTTCATGGCCGGACCCATCTCGAACTTCGTGGACCGGCACCCGACGATCAAGATGCTGGCCCTGTCGTTCCTGATCCTGATCGGCGTCGCGCTGGTGGGCGAGGGCTTCGGCTTCCACATCCCGAAGGGCTATCTCTACTTCGCCATGGCGTTCTCGGTCATCGTCGAGATCCTCAACATCAAGATGCGCGGCAAGCGGAAGGAAGATCCGGTAAAACTGCGCAAGAAGATGGACGAGGAGACCTGAGGGTTCGTTCCGGGCGGATTACCGCTTTGCAACAGGGGCTGCTGCCCCTAGAATCAGGTCAACTCGCAATCCAGGCTCGAATCGTAACCATGAAAAGCAGATTCCTGACCGGTCCGGCGGCTCTTTTGGTGGGACTCGCCAGCCTGCTGGGCCTCGCTTCCTGCGGTGGACAGGGTGAGTCAGCTACGGAAATCGTCATCGGGGAATTCGGCTCCCTGACAGGGACCACCGCCACGTTCGGCATCTCCACGAAGAACGGCGTGGACATGGCGATCGAGGACATCAACAAGAGCGGTGGACTGCTCGGCAAGCAGGTCCGGGTCATCGTCGAAGACAACCAGGGCAAGCCTGAAGAAGCCCAGCTGGTAGTGACCAAGCTGATCACCAAGGACAAGGTGATCGCGGTGCTCGGTGAAGTGGCCTCTTCGCGAACGCTGGCCGCCGCACCCGTGGCGCAATCCAACGGCATCCCGATGATCAGCCCGTCCTCGACCAACCCCAAGGTCACCCAGGTTGGCGATTACATCTTCCGCGTCTGCTTCATCGACCCTTTCCAGGGTCTCGTGATGGCGAAGTTCGCGAACAACACCCTGAAAGTGAAGAACGTGGCGATTCTTCGCGACATCAAGAACGACTATTCCGTCGGGCTCGCCGATGTGTTCATCAAGAATTTCACGGCGCTGGGCGGCACCATCATTGCCGACGAAAGCTATAGCGAAGGCGATACGGATTTCAGCGCGCAGCTGACCTCGGTCGGCGCAAAGAAACCGGAAGCCATCTTCGTGCCGGGTTACTACACCGAAGTGGCGCTGATCGCCCGCCAGGCCAAGAACCTCGGCATCAATGCGCCTCTTCTCGGTGGCGACGGGTGGGATTCACCCCGCCTGATCGAAATCGGCGGTGATGCGCTGAACGGCTCGTACTTCTCGAACCACTACTCGCAGGATGACCCGAGTCCCACCATCCAGAAATTCGTGGCCGACTACCAGGCGAAGTACAACGAGGTTCCCGATGCACTCGCGGGCCTTGGCTATGATTCCGCGGCAGTCCTCTTCGATGCCATCAAGCGTGCAAATTCAGCAGACCCGGCAAAGATCCGCGACGCGCTTGCGCAGACAAAGGACTTTCAGGGCGTGACAGGGATGATCACTCTTGACGCCGACCGCAACGCTGTCAAACCGGCGGTGGTCCTGCAGGTGAGCGAAGGAAAGCTCAAGTACGTCGAAACCATCGCTCCTTAAGTCCCTTAAGGAGTAATGGAATGGGCGAGCGGCATTCCTGATTCATGACGACTTTCCTGCAGCAGCTCATCAACGGTATCGCCCAGGGCAGCGCGTATGCGCTGATGGCACTGGGCTACACGATGGTTTACGGCGTGCTGCGGCTGATCAACTTCGCCCACAGCGACGTTTACATGGTGGGGGCCTTCACGGGTTACTACCTCGCCAACAACCCCATGATCCAGGGCGTTTTTGGCAACTCGGTGATGGGTGTGATCGTGATCATGCTCGGCGCGATGGTCGTGTGCGCCATCCTCGGCATCATCATCGAGCACTTCGCCTATCGGCCCGGTCGCACGCCTTCCCGGTACATTCCTGCCTTCTGGCTCGGCATCCTGGGACTCAGCGCCGGCGGAATGATTGATCCTTCCCCGCTCATCATCGCGAGTGGCGGGGTTGCCGGAATCATCGTCGGTGTTTTCTGCGAAAAGCTGGGCATGCGGGCAGTACGCCAGGAGTCGCGGCTTACGCTGCTCATCATCGCCATCGGGATCTCGCTCCTGCTGGAGAACGGCGGGCAGCAGGTATTCGGCGCGGATCCCAAGTTCTTTCCTGAAGTCATCTCGACCCGGCTCATCGACGTCGGCGGGCTGAAGCTCGACACGCAACGACTTACCGTGCTCGCGGTATCCATCGCCCTGATGGTGGCGCTCAACATCGTCGTGAACAAGACCAAGACCGGCAAGGCGATGCGGGCCGTGTCCTTCAACATCGACGCGGCCAAGCTGATGGGCATCAACACCGATCGCATCATTGCCTTCACGTTTGCGCTCGGTTCGGCGCTCGCAGGCGCTGGTGGCATCCTCGTGTCGTTGCTGTATCCGAAGATCGATCCGCTGATGGGCGTCATGCCGGGGCTCAAGGCTTTCGTCGCCGCTGTCCTCGGTGGCATCGGCAGCATCACCGGGGCCATGGTGGGCGGGCTGATTCTCGGGCTGGCGGAGGTCATGGCGGTCGGTTACGGCTCATCGACGTATCGCGACGCGATTGCCTTCGTGGTGCTCGTGCTGATCCTGCTCTTCAAGCCGGACGGCATCATGGGCAAGGGCACCGTCGAGAAAGTATGAAGAAGTGGCTGCCCTGGCTGGTGGCGCTTCTGGTCCTCGGCGGATTGCAGATGGTGTTGCGCGACTGGATCGGCGCCTACAACTACCAGATCGTCGTGGTGGTCGGCATCAACATCATTCTTGCCGTCAGCCTCAATCTCATCAACGGCATCACCGGGCAGTTTTCCATCGGCCATGCGGGCTTCTATGCCGTTGGCGCGTACACGTCGGCCAGCGTCGTCTTCTATGGCGGCACCGCGATCCGTTCCGCGCTTGGGTTTCTGCCGCCCGAAGTCCAGAGCGTCATCCTGCTGCTGCTCGGCATCCTCGCGGCGGCCATTGTCGCAGGGATCGCAGGGCTCGCAGTCGGCATTCCTTCCCTGCGCCTGAGGGGCGACTACCTCGCCATCGTTACGCTCGGCTTCGGCGAGATCATCCGCGTGCTGATCCTGAACATCGACGTCATCGGCGGCTCGCGGGGCTTTTCCGGAATTCCCGGCCTGTCCAATTTCTTCTGGGTCTACCTGTTCGTGCTGCTGACGATCATGACCGTGCACAATCTCCTGCAGTCGAGTTATGGCCGCGCCTTCATTTCCATTCGCGACGATGAAATTGCTGCCGAGGCGATGGGCGTGGACGCGACCCGGTTCAAGGTCCTCTCGTTCGTGATCAGTTCGATGTTCGCTGGCATCGCGGGCGCCCTGTTCGCGCATTTCACGATGTTCCTGCATCCCAATTCCTTCTCGTTCACCACGTCGTTCTATCTCATCATCATGATCGTCGTGGGCGGCCTCGGCAGCATCGAAGGGGCAGTGGTCGGCGCCATCCTCATCACTGTCTCGCTGGAGGTTTTCCGTGGCTTCGGCGCTTACCGCCTCGTGAATTTTTCCGTCCTGCTGGTGCTGGTCATGCTCTATCGACCGGAAGGCCTGCTCGGCACGTGGACATGGCGCAGGAAACGCCCACCGGCGCCGCCACAGCCCGCAGTGACGGAATAAGACGATGGGCATTCTCGAAGTCAGGAACTGTACGAAACGCTTCGGCGGATTGACGGCGGTCAAGAGTCTTCAGATGTCGCTTGAGCCCGGCGATCTCTACGGCTTGATCGGTCCAAACGGCGCCGGCAAGACCACGATCTTCAATCTCCTCACGGGCGTGTATGCGCCCGACGAAGGTTCGATCGAGCTGGACGGCAAACCGATTGGCCGCCGCAAACCCGCGAGCATCGCGAAACTCGGCATGTCGCGCACCTTCCAGAACATCCGGCTTTTTCGCAGCATGACAGTGCTCGAGAACGTCAAGCTGGCCTGCCACATGCGCAGGACGCAGGGCTTCTTCGATGCCGTCCTGCAGACCGCGCACCTGCAGCGCGAAGAGAAGGAGATCGAAGCGCATGCCTTCGAGCTGCTCAAGGTCTTCGGCCTCGAGAAGCGTGCGCACGAGCCTGCAGTGAGTCTGCCTTACGGCTCCCAGCGAAGACTTGAGATCGCGCGCGCCCTCGCCACGCAGCCCAAAGTCTTGCTGCTTGACGAACCCGCCGCGGGGATGAATCCGCAGGAATCGGCCGATCTGATGCGCCTCATCCAGTGGATCCGCGATCAATACGGACTCACCGTGCTCCTCGTGGAGCACAACATGAAAGTGGTGATGGGGATCTGCCGCAAGATCCAGGTCATCGACTACGGCGAGACCGTCGCCATCGGCACACCTCAGGAAGTGCGCAACAACCCGAAGGTCATCGAAGCCTACCTGGGGGGCGCTTGATTCTCGAACTCAAGGAGCTGTCGGCTGCGTATGGAGCGATCCAGGCGCTGAAGTCAGTCAACATCGGCATCAGCGAAGGCGAGGTCGTCACGCTCATCGGTGCGAACGGTGCGGGAAAATCGACGACCCTGCGGAGCATCACCAGCCTCGCGCCCATCACGGGTGGCGACGTGCTCTTCGAAGGCAAGTCGTTGAAGGGCATGCCGACCCACAAGATTGCGGCGCTTGGTATCTCGATGGTGCCGGAAGGTCGAGCCATTTTTGCCAACCTGACCGTCGCGGAAAATCTCGAGATGGGCGCCTACCTGCAGAAGGGCACGCCGCAGTTCGAGCGCGTCTATGAGCTGTTTCCCCGCCTGAAGGAACGTTACAAGCAGGCGGCCGGCACACTGAGCGGCGGTGAGCAGCAGATGCTTGCCATCGGTCGTGCCCTGATGGCGAAGCCACGCCTGCTGCTGCTCGATGAGCCTTCCCTCGGGCTCGCGCCGATCATGGTGCATGTCATCTTCAAGGCCATCGACGAGATCAGCAAGGCGGGTACGACGATCCTGCTCGTCGAACAGAACGCTAACGCCGCCCTGAAGCATTCCCAGCGCGCCTATGTACTCGAAACCGGTTCCATCGTCATGGAAGGCCCTTCCGCCGATCTCGCGGCCGATCCGCGCGTGAAGGAAGCCTACCTTGGCGAATAGGCGCGCGTTGATTGCGGGAGCACTGTGAGCGCAACGATGCCGCCGCGTTCCATGTTTGTCACTGTGCTCGCATGGACGACCATCATTCCCGCAGCGTTCGGTGTGCTGATTGCCGGTGTGCAGAACCTGTTTTTTAATCTCTTCATGTCGCCTGCGGATCTCGAGCGCATGGTCGCCATGCTGGGTCCTGGGATGGGAGGGATCACCCAGATCACCTTCGGCAATCTGCGCTTGCTACTGCTTCTGTTCCTGGCAACGTCGGTCCTCTTTCTGGTGACCGGCGTCGGCTTGCTCAAACGACGCAACTGGGCGCGGGTGCTGTTGGTTGCGACGCTTGCACTCGGGACGCTCTACAGCATCTTTACCGCGTTGTTTGTCGATTCGTCGGCCGATCTGGCGGCAATGCTCGCGCCCTCGGCGTCTTTCGATGGCGAGACGGTCGATTTCTCGGGAGTAGCGTCGATCATGCGTGCAACGTCGATCACGCTATTGATTGTGTTCACCGCTTTCAACGCATGGCTGGTGTGGCGGCTCTACTCACAGCCCATCGCTAGGGAATTTTGCGGAGCTCCTGAGACGAATAGGTAGCAGGAAAGGCGAATTCCCGCCGCAAGTGATTTTCGAAACCGCCGTGAATACGTCCATGTAGGCTCCTGAAAAATCGTCCAGGATTTTTAAGGTTTCGAAAATCACTTCCGACGTAAATCCGCCCGGAAGAGTATATTCGCCTCCTGAATGCGTACGCGTTGTACCGGTATAACCTGTTGCGGTATCTAAAATAGATTGAACGTATTGCCATCAGGGTAGAGACGCGCCGAAACGAATAGCATGTAGATTGCGGTCCTCGCGCAGAAAATATGGCAATAGGTTGTACCCGGTACAATCGATGTGATCTGGTTAAATCAAGAAAATGCTCCACCATCATTCATGTTATGCCGCGTGAATGCGAGATGGTCTAATCGATCCACCTTCGCGGTATAGATAGGGTTGGGTATGAGCCATGCGTCGATTTATGGCGACGACTATTTCTCTGTACCAGCAGCATCTCTCTCCGATAAAGGGCTATAGGTGCGCCCATCATGCGCTCCACGGATCTGGCTCTTGCTCCGAGTTCGGGAAAAGCGCAGTGCTCAAAGTTGGAATCGTTCGTTTCTTTCCGATAATGCATACCAGATTTCGCGAATGTCGTCAGGCGCGTTTGGTACTGGGTTCACTCATGGGTGCGAACGGGACCGAGAGCTCGGAGACGAAGCGTCGCAAGGAAGATAGCCGCTGGTATGGGCCCGATAGCTGCTTCGGGCAAACGTTACCCGATGTCGCCTGCTGCTTTTGGCGTTGGTAGTTCAGGAAGCCGACGGCGCCGCTTGGAATTCAGGATAACGTGCAAAGCCCCATCCGCGGGCCCCCGTAAGAAATCAATTTCAAAACCGTGTGAGGTGCTCCGCGAAGCCGAACCCGGAGGCTACAGGGGCGATGCGGATGTTCATTGCGAAATATATTTCGCCCGCATCGCGGGTGGCCACGGATGGCCACCCCGGTCCAGTTAAGTAGCATGGACAGCGGATTGACTGGTACTTGCGCCCGTTTTTGAAATTGATTTGTGGCGTGAGCCCGCCTTCCTCACCCGATTCAGCTGTTGACCAACTCCGCCGGCACGAACGGCTTCAACACTTCCAGCAGCGCGGGATACAGCTTCGGCGCACCCGCGATGAGATGCCCGCCCTGCGTGTATTCGCCACCGGTCATCGTACCGATGAGGCCGCCGGCTTCCGTGATCAGCAAGGTGCCTGCAGCGGTGTCCCAGGGCGAGAGGCCCATTTCCCAGAAGCCGTCGAGGCGCCCGGCGGCAACGTAGGCGAGGTCGAGTGAGGCCGCGCCCGGGCGGCGGATGCCGGCGGTCTGCAGCGTGACCGCCCTGAACATGTTGATGTATTCCTCCAGCCACTGGCTGTTCTCGCGATACGGGAAGCCTGTGCCGATCAGCGCGCCTTCGAGGCCGTTCTGCTTGCTGACGCGTATGCGCTTGCCGTCGAGCTGTGCGCCATCGCCGCGCGAGGCGGTGAAGAGCTCCTGCCGCAGCGGATCGTAGATCACACCGTGTTCCATCCGGCCGCGGCGCTGTAGCGCCAGCGAAACTGCGAACTGCGGAAAGCCGTGCATGAAATTGGTCGTGCCATCGAGCGGATCGACGATCCATAAAAATTCGTCGTCGCCGGAACGGCCGCTTTCCTCGGCCAGGAAGCCGTGGTTCGGGTAGCTGGCGCGGATCGTCGAGATGATTTCCTGCTCGGCCAGGTGGTCGACTTCGGTGACGAAATCGTTCTTGCCCTTGGGCCGGACTTCGAGGTTATGCACCCGGTTCAGGTTGCGGAATATGACGTCACCGGCGCGGCGGGCGGCCTTGACGGCAAGATTGAGCATCGGCTGCATGGAAAAAACCTCGAAATTCGGTGCTGGGAAAGAGCGGGAGGCGTCCGGGACGTCTCAGGAGGCCGACAGGATACCAGCCGGATCGCGCGGGCTACAGGCCGCAGGTTGCAGACTTCAGGGGCGCAAGGGAAACTCGGGTCCATGCCTCTCCCTTTACGCATCGTCCTGGTCGAAACGAGTCATCCCGGCAACATCGGGGCGGCGGCCCGCGCCATGAAGAACATGGGCCTCAAGGAACTGCACCTCGTCCGGCCACGTTTCTTCCCCCACGAGGAAGCTACTGCCCGGGCTTCGGGCGCGGTTGATGTCCTCGAATCGACGCTCGTCCACGCATCGCTGGAGACGGCCGTGGCGGGCTGTGGCCTCGTCGTCGGGACCAGCGCGCGTCATCGCCACCTGCCGTGGGATCTGGTCGAGCCTCGCGAGTGCGCGACGCGCATGGTGGCTGCCGCACAGGTCAAGCCTGCTGCACTGATCTTCGGGTCCGAACGTATCGGACTCACTAACGAAGAACTGATGCTCTGCAATCTGCTGGTGACGATTCCCACCGATGAGGCTTACAGCTCGCTGAACGTGGCGATGGCCGTGCAGCTGCTCAGCTACGAGCTCTGGATGGCGATGCGCCCCGGCACTCCGTTGCCGCAGGAGCCGGATGTGCCGCTGGCCTCGACCGACGAGATGGCGCATCTCTACCGACACATCGAAGACGTGCTCAAGGAAATCGAATTCCGCGACCGTACCGGCTTCCTGATGGCGCGCATCCGGCGGTTGTTCAATCGTGCGCAGGTTGACCAGAACGAGTTGAACATCCTGCGCGGGATACTCACGGCAGTGCAGGCACGCAGGCGGACTGCCGGATCGCCACCCGGCCAGAAGTCGGGGACAGACCGATGAGTGCATCTCTCACCGCACCGAATCTGCCGGTTTATCTCGATTACGCCGCGACGACGCCCGTCGATCCGCGTGTGGCTGCCGTCATGATCGAATGCCTGCAGGCAGCAGATCTCTGCGGCAATCCGTCTTCGACGGGACATGCTTTCGGCCGGCGTGCACGCGCGCTGGTGGAAGCCGCACGCAAGCAGGTGGCGACGCTCATCAATGCGAAGCCGGAGAACATCATCTGGACTTCGGGCGCCACCGAATCGAACAACATGGCGCTGCTCGGTGCCACCCGGTTTCATTCGGCGCGCGGCCGGCACATCGTTTCCGCGCGCACTGAACACAAGGCTGTGCTCGATCCGCTCAAGCGGCTGGAGCGCGAGGGCTTTGAAGTCACCTATCTCAAGCCGGATACCGGCGGCATCGTGCAGCCGGAGCAGGTCATTGCAGCGCTGCGGCCCGACACGATCCTCGTTTCGCTGATGCACGTGAACAATGAAACCGGCGTCATCCAGGATGTCGGCGCAGTCGGCGCTGCGTGTCGTGAGCGTGGAGTGCTGTTCCATGTCGACGCCGCACAAAGCGCAGGCAAGGTCACGGTCGATGTTGAGGCACTCGGCATCGACCTGATGTCCCTCACCGCGCACAAGGTCTACGGTCCCAAGGGTGTCGGAGCGTTGTATTTGCGCCGTCGCCCGCCACTCGGGCTGCAACCCCTGATCGAAGGGGGAGGGCAGGAAGGCGGTCTGCGGTCAGGAACGCTCGCCACCCACCAGATCGTGGGCATGGGGCGGGCCTTCGAACTGGCGGCGCTGGATGGCGTTGCCGACAGCCTGCGGCTCACTGATCTGCGCGATCGGCTGTGGCGGGGACTGGCCGCGATCGGCGGCGTGAACCTGAACGGGCATCCGCAGCACCGGATTCCGGGGGTCCTGAACGTGGCTTTCAGCGACATCGAAGGTGAAAGCCTGCAGTTCGCCCTGCGCGACCTGGCCATTTCGGCGGGTGCGGCCTGTTCGTCCGATTCCGAAGAAGCTTCCTATGTGCTCAGGGCGCTCGGGCGCACCGACGCGGAGGCCCGCAGCTCTTTGCGCTTCAGCCTGGGACGCTTCACCACTGCGGCAGATATCGATTTCGCAGTGGAGTGTGTCGCACGCGAAGTCCCGCGCCTGCGCGCGTTGACGCCCTCGGCGGCATAGCTGCCACGCCATGGAGCCCGACCGCATCGCCGAGCGCCTCCTGCTCCATCCGCCCGAAGAAGCGCCTCTGCCGGTGGGGCAGTGGGAGAGTGCGGACTATTCGCCCCTCGTTCGGGAGCATTTCCAGCGTCCTCGCAATGTGGGCGGGCATTTGCCCGGCCCCGGGATCATCCAGACCCGCAGCGGCAGCCGGGCGGTTGGAGCGGAAGTCGCCTTGAGTTTTGACGTGAGCAACGGTCGGGTGACGGGACTTCGCTTTCAAGCCTTTGGCTGCCCTCACTTTCTCGCTGCCGCTTCGCTTGCGACTGAGCGCCTGCGTGGTCTTGCGGTGGCGACTCTGGCCGACTGGCGAGTCAGGGACCTGGGTGAGTTGCTCGGCGTGCCCGTTGAAAAACGCGGCCGACTCCTCATTCTTGAAGATGCCGTCCGTGCGGCGGCCCTATCTCCAACTCCTTGAGTTATATTCGACCCATGAGCATTTCTCTCACGCCTTCAGCCGCCAACCGGGTCCGGTCCTTCCTCGCCAATCGGGGGAAAGGTGTCGGTCTGCGTCTCGGGGTGAAGGAAACGGGCTGCTCCGGTTTCGCGTACGTCGTGAACTATGCCGATGAAGTGGGCAACGACGATGTCGTCTTCGACAACGGGGGCGTCAAGGTCATCGTCGACCGCAAGAGCCTCGGCTTCATCGACGGCACCGAAGTGGATTTCGTGAAGGAAGGCCTCAACGAGGCGTTCCGCTTCCGCAATCCCAACATCAAGGGCGAATGCGGCTGCGGCGAAAGCTTCACCGTCTAGCTGCCTCCGGGGCTAACCCCCCGTCTCCATTGATCTTTTTCTTGCCTGTCCTTGCCCAAAACGGGTAGACTCCGCGGCTCGAAAATCCGTGTCCGGCACCCGTGGCTTTTGCCAACGCCTGTTCTTCGCAGCAGGCCGCAACGTCCAGACGTGCGCCGGTATCTCCCACCGACGGTTCCCCAAGGGACCGGCAAGACAAAAAGGTTACACAGTCCATGGCGCTCGAACGCACCCTGTCCATCGTCAAGCCCGACGGCGTGAAGAAGAATCTCATCGGCGCGGTCTACAGCCGCTTCGAAAAAGCCGGCCTGCAGATCATCGCGGCCCGCATGGTCAACCTCTCGCAGAAACAGGCTGAAGGTTTCTACGCCGTGCATCGCGAGCGTCCGTTCTTCAAGGACCTCGTGAAGTACATGACCTCGGGTCCGGTCATCGTGCAGGTGCTCGAAGGCGAGAACGCCGTGCTCAAGCATCGCGACCTGATGGGCGCCACCGATCCGAAGAAGGCAGCACCCGGCACCATCCGTGCGGACTTCGCGAGCAGCATTGAAGAAAACGTCGTGCACGGTTCCGACAGCGCCGAGAATGCGGCCATCGAAATCGCGTACTACTTCGCCGCTTCGGAGCTTTGCCCCCGCTAAGGGTCAACGTCATCCGCCATGAGCGCCGTTTCCCCAGTCACTCCCGCCCGCGTCAACCTCCTGGGGTTGACGCGTCCGGAGCTTGAAGCCTTCGCGAGCAGCATCGGCGAAAAGCCGTTCCGCGCGCGGCAGCTCATGAAGTGGCTGTACAAGCGCTCGGTGGCGGATTTCGGGTCGATGACTGATCTCGCGAAGGATTTCCGCGGCCGTCTCGCCGAGGTTGCGGAAGTTCGCGTTCCCGAAGTGCTGCTGAGGCAGGCTTCGGCGGACGGTACGCGGAAGTGGCTCCTCAGCCTGCCCGATGCCCTAACCCCTGACCCCTCTCCCGGCAGGAGAGGGGAACAGGCCATCGAGATGGTGTACATCCCGGAGCCGGGTCGCGGCACGTTGTGTATCAGCAGCCAGATCGGCTGCGCGATGGATTGCTCGTTCTGTTCGACCGCGCAGCAGGGCTTCAATCGCAACCTCACCGTCGCCGATATCGTCGGCCAGGTGTGGCTCGCGAATCGCGAGCTCGGCAACGGCGATCAGGTGACGGGTTCGACGGCCGATCGCGTCATCACCAACGTCGTGTTCATGGGCATGGGCGAACCGCTCGCGAATTACCGCAGCATCGTACCGGCCGCTGAAATCCTGATGGATGATCTCGGCTTCGACCTCTCGCGCCGTCGCGTCACGGTCAGCACGTCCGGCCTCGTGCCGCAGATGCGCAAGCTCGCGGAAGAGACGAACTGCGCCCTCGCTGTCTCGTTGCATGCGCCGAACGATGCATTGCGTGACGAACTGGTGCCGATCAACCGCAAGCACCGCATCGCCGAGCTGCTCGAAGCGTGCTGGTACTACGTCGAACGGCAGAACACCCGCGGCATCACGTTCGAGTACGTGATGCTCGACGGCGTCAACGACCAGCCTTCCCACGCCTACGAGCTCGTGACTTTGCTCAAGGGCAAGCCCGGCAAGTTGAACCTGATTCCGTTCAACTCGTTTCCGGGCACGCAGTACAAGCGTTCGCCGCAGCCCGTGATCGAGCGTTTCCGCGACATCCTGAATTCGCATGGCGTCATTGCCACGACGCGACGTACACGTGGCGACGACATCGATGCAGCCTGCGGGCAGCTGGTCGGGCGAGTGCGTGACCGCACGACCGTGCGCTTGGGTTCCAAGGTCATGTCACTGTCGGTGCAATCATGAAGCTGATTGTCCTCGTCGCAGTGGCCGTGATGCTGGCGGCATGCACTAGCAGCGGTCCGGCGCCCGTCAAACGCCCGACGACCAGCAAGCCGGATCTCAGCCAGGCGGCGGTCTACAACACACAGCTAGCAGTCGATGCATTACGGAAGAACAATCTGCAGGAAGCCAAGGACAAGATCACGCGCGCGCTGGAGCAGGATCCGCGCAACGCTGAAGTCCATGCGTCCGCCGCACTGATTTTTGAACGCTTGGGCGAAGATCGGCTCGCGGACACCCATTTCTCGCGCGCCATTTCACTGGCTCCGCAGAATCCTTCCATCCAGAACAACTACGCCGTGTATCTGTGTCGCAAGGGCGATGCGGAGCGTGGCCAGAAGCTGTTTCTGGAAGCGGCTGCGAATCCGCTCTATCGCACGCCTGAATCTGCCTATGTGAACGCCGGCACCTGCGCGCTGCGTGCAGGCAACACCGTGCAGGCCGAAGAGAATTTCCGGCGCGCGCTGGCGATGAATGCCCGCAACACGGAAGCGCTCATGCAGATGGCGAACATGCAGCTCGAGGCCGGCAACATGCTGCCTGCCCGCGCCTTCCTGGAGCGCTATCTCGCCATCAGCCCGGCGACCGCAGCGTCTCTATGGCTGGGCGTGCGCCTCGAACGTGCAACCGGGAATCCGCAGGTGGCGCAGGGCTATGCGGATCGTCTCAAGAGCCAGTTCCCCACGTCGGTGGAAACCCGCCAGCTGCTGGACCTGGAAAAGACCGCGGGCTGACCGCCCCCGTCACCGCGTAACGCTCATGGCTCAAGACCAGACACCCCAGCCGGTTCGCGGCATGAACGACGTGCTGCCCGCCGAGATCGCGCTGTGGCACCGCCTCGAAGACGCAGCCCGTAAACTCTTTGCAGCGTACGGGTACCAGGAAATCCGCGCGCCCATCGTCGAGAGGACCGAGCTGTTCAAGCGCTCGATCGGCGAGTTCACCGACATCGTCGAGAAGGAGATGTACACCTTCACCGACCGCAGCGGCGATTCGCTCACGCTGCGTCCCGAAGGCACGGCGGGCATCGTCCGCGCGATGATCACGAACGGGTTGCTCCACAACCAGAAAAGCCGGGTCTGGCTGCGCGGTCCAATGTTCCGCCATGAACGCCCGCAGAAAGGCCGCTTCCGGCAGTTTCACCAGATCGACGTCGAGACATTCGGTTTCGCCGGCCCCGACATCGATGCGGAACTCATCATGATGAGCGCCCGCCTCTGGAAGGAACTTGGCATCCAGCGCCTCAAGCTGCATATCAATTCGCTCGGGACGCCGGAATCGCGTCGCGTCTACCGCGAGAAGCTGGTTGAATATTTCACTGCGCATCGCGCGAACCTGGACGAGGACAGCTTGCGCCGGCTGGCGGGCAATCCCATGCGGATCCTCGACAGCAAGAATCCCGCGATGCAGGACATCGTGGCCGGTGCGCCGCTGTTGCCGGAGCATCTCGATCCGGAGTCCGCAGCCCATTTCAAGACGCTGTGCCGTCATCTCGATGCCGCCGGCATTGAGTACGTCGTCAATCCACGCCTTGTGCGCGGCCTCGATTACTACAGCCGCACCGTATTCGAGTGGATCACCACCGAACTCGGCTCCCAGGATGCTGTCTGTTCCGGGGGCAGGTACGACGGCCTCGTCAGTCACCTCGGTGGGGAAGGCGTGCCGGCGATTGGCTGGGCGCTCGGCGAGGAACGGATCGTTGCCCTGATGCATACCCAGGGGATCGAAGCTGCCGGGATGACTCCCGATGTCTACCTCGTTGTCGTCGGCGAAAAGGCTGAAGCACAAGGTCTCGCGCTCGCAGAACGGCTGCGCGACTCGGTTGCGGGGCTGCGCATCGAGACGCACGCGGGCGGTGGCAGCTTCAAGTCGCAGCTCAAGCGCGCGGACAAGAGCGGTGCCCGCTGGGCGGTGGTCCTCGGCGACGGTGAAACTGAACGCGGCGTCGCCGGTCTCAAGTCCTTGCGGACTGAGGCGCCACAGATCGATGTAGCGCTCGAGCGGCTCCCGGACGAGCTGGCCGAACGCGTCGCGCAGGCGCTTTGAAGAAACCGTTCCCTTTCCAGTTGACCAAGACAATCAAACCCGAAAACGGAAGACGAGCATGGCATTCGACGACCTGATGTCCGATGACGAAACCGCTGAACAGTTGCGTAACTGGTGGCGCAGCAACTGGGCGTGGCTCCTCTCGGGCATCGTGCTCGGGCTCGCGATCCTGTTTGGCTGGATGTACTGGACCAGGCAGCAGACGGTCGGTGCGGAACAGGCGGCCCAGATCTATCGCCAGCTCGTGGCCGCATCGGACCGCAACGATTTCCCGACAATGGAGCGTCTGCACGAACAGCTCGGAACCGATCACGACTCCACGCCGTATGCCGATCAGTCCAGCCTGCTGCTGGCGCGGATGTACGTAGAGACGGGCGAATACGACAAGGCCGTCACGCAGCTGCGCGCTGTGATGGATGGCGCGAAGGACAAGGAACTCGCCGCCATTGCCAAGCTGAGGCTCGCTCGCGTGCTGATCCAGCAGGACAAGCCGGATGAGGCGCTTGCCCTCGTGACAGCCGAGGCGGGCGCTTTCGGCGGCTTCGAGCAGGAAATCCGTGGCGATGCGCTTGTCGCCAAGGGCGATCTCGAAGGCGCTCGCAATGCCTACGCTTCTGCACTCACTGCACAGGCAGGTCTGGCCAATGCGGACCAGGAACTCATCAGACTCAAGATGCAGGATCTGCAGGCAGAAGCGGCTCCGGCCCCTGCGCCTGCGACCCAGGCAGAACAGGCTGCTCCATGAAAAAGCTCCTTGCGCCGCTGGTCGCCCTCGTTCTGCTCGCTGCCTGCGGCGACGACAAGAACGTCGACCCGCCGGCCGAACTTGTCGACATCAAGCCCACGCTGGATATACGCCGGAACTGGAGTGAAAGTCTCGGCGGCAAGGCTGATCGCCTGCGCCTTGCCCTGCGGCCTGAAGTCGCGGACGGCGTCCTTTATGCCGGTTCACACGATGGCGAAGTGATCGCGGTCAACGCGGAGAGTGGCAAGCGCCTGTGGCGTGTGGATACCAAGCTGCCGCTGTCGGCCGGCCCGGGCGTCGGCGACGGCGTTGTCGTTTTCGGTTCCAGTGACGGCGATGTCGTTGCACTCGATGCGGCGACGGGCGCCGAACGCTGGCGTCATTCGGTATCGAGCGAAGTGCTCGCACGGCCCCTCGTCACCGAAGGCATGGCGCTGGTGCGTTCCGTTGATGGACGGCTGCAGGCGCTCTCGCTGACCGATGCTGCACAACGTTGGGTCGTGCAGGAAACCGTTCCTGCCTTGTCGCTGCGTGGTACCGCGCCGGCAGTGCGCTCGGGCGAGACGATTCTCGCCGGGTTCGACAACGGCAAGGTGCTGGCAGTGGACGTCAGGAATGGTGAAACCCTCTGGGATACCACCGTAAGTCCGCCGCAGGGCCGTACCGAACTCGATCGCCTGGTCGATCTCGATGCCGTCGTCAGCGTCGCCGGTGACGACGTGTTCGTCGTGGGTTTCCAGGGTCGGGCGGCGATGCTCGCACTCAACTCGGGCCAGATCTGGTGGGCCAAGGAATTGTCGAGCTATCGCGGTTTCAGCATGGACGATGAAAATCTCTACGTCACGAATGCAGAAGGCGGCGTAGTGGCGATCAAGCGTCGCGATGGCACGATCGTATGGGAACAACTGACGGCGCTCCGCCTGCGCGGTCTCACCGCACCTGCAGTCGATGGCGACGCATTGGTCGTTGGCGATTTCGAGGGCTACCTGCACTGGCTCGACAAGCGCACGGGTGAACTCATCGCCCGTACCAAGACCGGCGGCGACCGGATCACCAATGCCCCAGTCGTGGCAGGTGGACGCGTGTACATCCAGACGGACGGCGGCTCGGTCCTCTCGTTCCGCAGCTCGTCCCGCGAGAAAGCGGGATGAGTATTCCAGGCTGCGGCCTGTCGTTCGGGATTTAGCAGCATGCTTTCCGTTCTCGCACTGGTCGGCCGCCCGAATGTGGGCAAGTCGACGCTCTTCAACGCGCTCACCGGCACGCGGGATGCGCTCGTGGCCGACTTGCCCGGGCTCACGCGCGATCGCAAGTACGGCTACACCAAGTCCGATTTCTCGCCCTGCATCGTCGTCGATACCGGCGGCTTGATCCCCGGAGCCGACGGCGTCGAGCGGCTCATGGCCGAGCAGTCATTGCGGGCTGTAGACGAAGCGGACCGTATCCTGTTCCTCGTCGATGCGCGCGAAGGCTGCACGCCGGCAGACGAATTCGTCGCCCAGCTTGTAAGACGCAGCGGCAAGCCGGTCATCCTCGTCGTCAACAAGGCCGAAGGTCTTGATGGGGGAACTGCCGGTGCGGATTTCCACCAGCTCGGAATGGGTGAGCCTCAGGCAGTTTCGGCCGCACATGGATCGGGCCTCCACGCGCTGATGGACCGCGCGCTGCAGGGACTCGAGACGCTGGTCGCCGATCTGCCGGACAACCGCGACCGCATCAGCGTCGCCGTCATTGGCCGTCCCAACGTTGGCAAGTCAACGCTGATCAACCGGTTGCTCGGCGAAGAGCGCATGGTTGCTTTCGATCAGCCGGGGACCACGCGCGACAGCGTGTTCGTGCCGTTTGAACGTGAAGGCCGCGAATACACGCTGATCGACACGGCGGGTGTGCGGCGTCGCGCCCGAGTGGAAGAAGCCATCGAGAAATTCAGTGTCATCAAGGCGCTGCAGGCTGTCGAGTCGTCTAATGTCGTCATCGGTGTCGTCGATGCCCACGACACCATTGCCGACCAGGACGCCACGCTCTTCGGCATGGCGGCCGAACGGGGACGCGCGCTGCTCATCGCCGTGAACAAGTGGGACGGCATTCCGTCCGACAAGCGCGAAGAAATCCGCACCGGCCTCGATCTCAAGCTGCCGTTCCTCGACTTCGCTCCCATCCATTTCATTTCGGCCCTGCATGGCACGGGAGTAGGGGAGCTGATCCGCGGCGTCGCCCATGCGTATGACGCGTCCATGCGGGAGATGCCGACGCCGGAACTGACGCGCGTCCTCGAGGATGCGATCGTGCAGCATCAGCCGCCGCTGGTGCGTGGCCGGCGCATCAAGCTTCGCTATGCCCACCAGGGCGGACGGAATCCGCCCGTGATCGTCGTGCATGGCAACCAGATCAACCAGGTGCCGGACGCATACCGTCGCTATCTGATGGGCGTCTACCGCAAGGTGTTCAAGCTGGAAGGCACGCCGGTGCGCATTGAATTCCGCTCGGATGAGAATCCTTTCGCGGGCCGCCGCAATCCCCTGACTCCCCGCCAGCGCCGCAAGAAACAGCGCCTGATCAAGCGCAACAAACGCTAGGTTCTCCAGGCGCTGGATTCATAGCGAAAAAGCAGACGCGCTTAACAAACTGCCATACAGCTGCCCGCCTGAACCCCCTACAATTCGGCCATGTCCACGCCCGCCCGCCAGATTGTTTCCCTCGATGCGCCTTTTCCCATGCGCCGCGGCGGCGTCCTCAGCGGGGTGCAGATCGCGTACGAAACCTGGGGTGAGCTGAGCCCCGCACGGGACAACGCGGTGATGATCTTCACCGGACTCTCGCCTTCGGCGCACGCGGCATCGTCCAACGCCGATGCAACGCCTGGCTGGTGGGAAGACATGGTCGGGCCGGGTCGCCCGATCGACACCCGCAAGCAGTTTGTCATCTGCGTGAATTCACTCGGCAGTCCGTTCGGTTCGACGTCCCCCGCGTCGATCAATCCATCGACCGGCCAGCCTTACCGGCTGACGTTCCCGATCCTGACGGTGGAAGACGTTGCCCGCGGCGGTCATGAGGTCATGCGCTGCCTTGGAATCGAGCAGCTTGGCTTCGTTATCGGTCCATCATTGGGCGGCATGACGGCCCTTGCTTTCGCCGCGCTGTTTCCGGATTCGCTGCGCAACCTGGTTTCCATTTCGGCAGCAGCCCGTTCCACGCCGTTTGCCATCGCTTTGCGCTCCCTGCAACGTGAAATGATCCGCAAGGATCCGGCCTGGGCGGAAGGCAACTACGCAATCGGCGAAGGGCCAATCACTGGCATTCGTCTTGCACGCAAACTCGGCATGATCACGTATCGCTCGGCGCAGGAATGGCAGATGCGGTTCGGTCGCGAGCGCGCCGCGCAGGACCGCAAGCCCGGCGATCCGTTTGGCCTCGACTTTGAAGTGGAAGCGTATCTCGAGAATCATGCGATCAAGTTCACGGGCCAGTTCGACCCGAATGCGTATCTGTATCTGTCGCGTGCGATGGATCTGTTCGATCTCGCTGATCACGGCGATGGCTCGGTAAGCGAGGCGCTGAAGCGCTTCAAGGTCAAGCGCGCGCTGATCATCGGTGTCGAAACCGATCTGCTGTTCCCCATCGATCAGCAGCAGGAGCTGGCCGACGGCCTGCGCACCGATGGCCGGCAGGTAGAGTTCGCGCGGCTGCCCTCATTGCAGGGGCACGATTCCTTCCTGGTGGACATGGACCGGTTCCGCCCTGTCATTGGTGATTTCCTGCGTTTGAGCCAGTAGCGAACGACGCGGGCGACGATTGCGGTCTGTAGCGGAGAGGTTTGTCGATGTTTCGAGATGAGATGATGTCTGCAGGCCGGCAGGGCTTGCAGGGATTCGGTGTTGCAGTTTCCTTCCCCTTCTGCCTCCTCGTTCTCGCTGGGCTGCTCCTGCAGAGTGCTCCCGCGCCTGCCGCAGATTTTTCGGTGGGTGATGGTGGCAGCCTGCGCATCAATGATGGCGCGAGAAGCTTCCAGCTCGGCGGCCGCGTCCGTCTCAACACGGTTTTCTACGACCAGGATGTGGCGCACCTGCCGACGGGCTACGAGATGGATCAAGCCCTCCTGAACATGCGCGCCGACATGGGCGATGGCTGGAGCATGAATGTCGGCTATGAGTTCGTCGACCGCACGTTATTCGACACTTCCCTCACCAAAAGCGGTCTCCCCATCGGTGACCTCACGATCGGGCAGTTCCGACCGCAGGTAGGATTGTTCGATGGCGGCGCCTGGATCATCTTCAACCAGCGTTCGATGGTCGAGGCGGCCTTGACGATTCCGCGCACGCTAGGGCTGGGCCTCGAAGGCTCGGCGGGGCGAATCAGTTACGGGTTGGCCATCAACAGTGACCCGATCGATCGCCGCACTCCCGGTGATCCGCTGCGCTATTCCGGAAGACTGGTGGTCCGTCCCGCACCGGCAAGCTGGGGTGTATTCCACGTGGGTCTGAACGCAATCCACCAGGAGATGGGAGACTCGCAGGTCAGCCGCATCGGGGTCGATCCGGTGGCAGCGCTGGCCGATACGCCAAGGCTCCTTGAGGCCGTGCAGAACTACGCGAAGTCCCGCGATGTCCTCGGTGCCGAAGCGCTCTGGAAGTCCGGTCCGCTGACTCTCCAGTCCGAGTACATGCGTGCGCGCATCGATTCTCCGGGCTTTCCTGAGCTGGATGGTTACTACGTGCAGGGGACTTATCTGATCGGTGCGGAACGCCGTTATGCGGATCGGGGTGCGACGGTCGGCAGGCCCTTCCTGTTCCATCCTCCCGCGGGGGCCTGGGAGTTTGGCCTGCGTTACGACACCCTTGACCTGACGAACGCGGGCGGCGGTGCTGCCGAGAATGTCGGGCTGGCCATCGTCCGCTACTTCAACAATCCGCTGCGTCTCGGCACCACCGTCACCCATTCGAAGATCGAGAAAGGGCTGAATGGCGATGAATCCATCGTCTCCGTGCAGATCAGGATGCAGTGGTTCCTCTGACATAAAGTGGCCGTCGCCGGTTGCCCGATAGCGCGGTGCCGGCGGACTTGCCCTCTGGGATTGGCTCCAGTCATGATGACGCCAGATTTCCCATGAAAAAGCGCCAAACCCTTCTCACCGTCCTGGCCGCCTACTGCGGCTTTGCTGCCTTGTATCTCGGGACGTCCGGCAGTCTCGGTGCACAAAGCTGGCGGACGGCCACGCGCGAACCTGCGGGCCTTGCGCCCGATCCGGCGACTACCCGGGAAGCGGTCGTGCAGGTGTATGCCGCCCGCGCAGTCAGCTGGCGTGGGTATTTCGGCGTGCATACCTGGATTGCGGTCAAGCCGACGGACGCCGACCGCTTCATCGTCTACGAAGTGATGGGCTTCAGGCTGCGGCGCGGGGGCGACACTGCGGTCGTTGCACGAGACCGGCCTGCCGATGGCTACTGGTTCGGCAACCGGCCCGAACTTTTGAGCGATCTGCGTGGTGAAGGCGTCGATGACATTATCAAGCGGGTCGAGGCAGCCGTGGCCGACTATCCGTATGCCGGGACGTATCGCGTCTGGCCGGGACCGAATTCAAATACGTTCATCGCCCACGTGCTGCGTGCGGTGCCCGAACTGAAGGTGGATATGCCTGCCACCGCCATCGGCAAGGATTATCTTGGGCCACGGCTCGTCAACAAGACGCCAAGCGGCACGGGTGCGCAGTTCAATCTCTTTGGCATGGCCGGAGTGCTGGCTGGTGTGGAAGAGGGCGTGGAAGTGAACGTGCTCGGCCTCACGTTCGGCATCAACCCGAAGCGTCTCGCGCTCAAGCTGCCCCTGGTTGGAACACTGCACCCTGGTGGCGATGCGAAGGCTGTCGTCTATCAGCCGCCCGCAATGGACGCACCTGCAGTCGCAAGCAACGAACCGCCGGCTTCGACCGGCAGCATCAGCAACTAGCGTTTGCCGAAAGCCTGCTTCAGGGCATCGGCCATCGCGCCATTGCCTTGCGGTTCTGCCTGCCGCGGCTTCATGGGGCGCGAATCATTCCGCTGGCTGGGACGGGATTCTTCGTTGCGTGCTGCTGGCGTCGAATCGAGTTTCATCGTCAGCGCAATACGCTTACGTTTCGCATCGACTTCCAGCACCTTCACCTTCACCACATCCCCGGCCTTGACGACTTCGCGCGGGTCTTTCACGAAACGATTCGCCAGCATGGAGATGTGCACCAGCCCATCCTGATGCACGCCGATGTCCACGAACGCACCGAAGTTGGCGACGTTCGTGACAACGCCTTCTAGCAGCATGCCGGGGCGCAGATCGTCGAGCGATTCAATGCCGTCCTTGAATTCCGCCGTCTTGAACTCGGGACGAGGATCGCGACCCGGCTTTTCCAGTTCCTTCAGGATGTCGCGCACTGTCGGCAGGCCAAACCGTTCGTTCGTATAGCGAGTTGCCTCAACGCTTTTCAGGGTAGTGGCATCGCCCATGACCGAAGGCAAGGGTCGCTTGAGATCGGCCAGTATGCTTTCGATGACGGAATAGGCTTCCGGATGCACTGCTGAAGCATCGAGCGGATTGTCGCCTCCGACCACACGCAGAAAGCCTGCAGCCTGTTCAAAGGTCTTGTCGCCGAGGCGAGGTACCTTTTTCAACGCAGCGCGAGAGGCGAACGGTCCGTGCTCGTCGCGATGACGCACGATGTTTTCGGCCAGCATCGCCGACAGTCCCGAGATGCGGGCGAGCAGCGGCACCGAGGCCATGTTCACATCCACGCCGACAGCGTTCACGCAATCCTCGACGACGGCATCGAGCGAACGGGCAAGCTTCGTCTGGCTGACATCGTGTTGGTACTGGCCGACGCCGATGGACTTGGGATCGATCTTCACCAGTTCTGCCAGCGGATCCTGCAGACGCCGCGCGATGGAGACAGCGCCGCGCAGGCTCACGTCCAGATCCGGAAATTCCTTGGCAGCGAGCTCTGATGCGGAATACACGGACGCCCCGGCTTCGGACACCATGATCTTCGTGAGCTTGAGATCGGGGAGGCCGCTGATGAGTTCAGCCGCGAGCTTGTCCGTCTCACGCGAGGCGGTTCCGTTGCCGATGCTGATGAGATCGACCTTGTGCCGGACCGCGAGCAGCCCAAGCGTTTGCAGTGAGCCTTTCCAGTCGTTGCGGGGTTGATGCGGATAGACCGTGGCGGTTTCCAGAACCTTGCCAGTGCGATCGACCACCGCCACTTTCACGCCGGTGCGGATGCCGGGATCGAGACCCATCGTGGCTCGCGGACCCGCGGGAGCGGCCAGCAAAAGATCGTGCAGGTTGCGCGCGAAGACGCGGATCGCTTCTTCCTCGGAGCGTTCGCGCAAGCCGGTGAACAGTTCGGCTTCAAGCGTGACGCCGATCTTCATCTGCCAGGCCCAGCGGACGGTCTGGCCCATCCATGCGTCAGCGGGACGACCCCGGTCAGCAACGCTGAAACGGGCTGCGATTTTCAGCTCGCAGGTATTCATGGGCTTTGCAGCGCTGCCCGCAGTATTCGCCGCGGCTTCCAGTTCTTCCGGCAGCTTCAACGCAACCCGCAGGAATTCTTCCTTGCGGCCGCGGAACAATGCCAGCGCCCGATGCGAAGGCACGGTGCGAAGAGGTTCCTGGTAGGCGAAGTAATCGCTGAACTTGGCGCCCGCTTCTTGCTTGCCGTCGACCACCGTCGAAACGACGACAGCATTTTCGCCGAGATGAGCGCGGAGGCTCCCGAGCAGCTCCGCGTCTTCGGCAAACTGTTCGATCAGGATCTGCCGGGCGCCTTCCAGTGCAGCCTTCGTATCGGCCACACCCGGGTTCTCGCCCTGTTCGGTGGTGAACGCAGGTTTCAGGAATTTCGCCGCCTCCGTTTCCGGTGTCAGCGTCGGATCTGCCAGCAGTGCGTTGGCGAGGACATCGAGGCCGGCTTCCCGAGCGATCTGCGCCCGCGTGCGACGCTTCTGCTTGTAAGGGAGATACAGGTCTTCCAGCCGCTGCTTGGTGTCGGCGGCCTCGATGCTGGCCTTGAGGGCCGGTGTCAGCTTCTTCTGTTCCTCGATGCTCGCCAGGATCGCAGTGCGGCGTTCTTCCAGTTCCCGCAGGTAAACAAGCCGTTCCGCCAGTGTGCGCAGCTGCGTGTCATCGAGACCTCCCGTCGCTTCCTTCCGGTAGCGCGCGATGAACGGCACCGTGGCGCCTTCGTCGAGCAACGCAACCGTGGCCGCCACCTGCGAAGGCTTGACGGAAAGTTCTGCAGCAATCCGGGATTCGACTGAGGGGAGCATTGTGTCGAGGACATCCTTGAAGAGGCGCGCACTATGCAGAAACGATCCGGATGCAACAAGGGTTGACAATCACAAGTGGGTGCTTCCGTCAGTCTCATTCGCGGGGCTAGAGTGGCGGCGCTACAGCGAATTCCGGAGGAATGTGCTGTCCACTTTGCGAACTGCAGGCAAGCCCTCGATCGCAAGTGCTCTTGTCATGGGTCTGAATGGGCCCGCTTGAGTAAAGGCCAGTTCGGGCAGGGCTAGCGCAGTGCAGCGATGTCCTCGAGTCGAATTCTGTTGAACAGAAGTTTCTCCAGCCGCGTTCCAGTTACGGAAACACGCCGATTTTGCAAAGATTCCAGTTTTCCTGCGAGCTGCGGGTCTAACTCGGCACATTGCCATACAGTGCCGTCGTCGGCAGTCACGGCAAACCAGAAGTCGATATCAGAACCCTTCCGCGTCAAAATTCCCGTCACGGTTATCGACTCTGAAAGCTTTCCCGCGCTGATCTCGGTTGGTTCAGGGGGGCGAGAGTCCTGCATGCTGCAGGCGCCGAGAAATGCGATGGCAACGACGCAGGTGAAGGATGCTTCACCACAGCGCCCCATTTTTGCTACGGCACGATGAATCACTTTATGACGACCATCAACGTGGTATTCGCCGGGATCGTCACGCTTGGCCGGTCATAGGTTGTCTTGCCGGGAGCGATGGTGTCCACGCGGTAGGTCTGGATGGTCGCTTGATAAGGTCCGGAAAGAACATCTGCGATCAGCGGACGTTGTGCCTCGTAGGCCGCAAGCGAGATCGCCGGTAGCACGTAGTTGTCGATCGTCGTGGCAGGGTAGCCGAAGCCGCCGGGAATGTTGATGGCAGGCAGGGCGCTCAATGTGGTGGCGCCGAAACGCGCGAACTCATCGCCGAATCCCTGGCTGCCTTTGCTGATGAGCAGGCTGTCGAGGCAGACGTAGCTGGACGAATTGGCGGATCCGTCACTGCAGGAGTCGACGAGCCGCGAACTCAAGGATGGGCCATATCGCCTGTTCAGGAATGCGCCGAACGCGCCACCCATGTTGTAGTGGTCGGCAGCCAGCACGCTCCAGTTGATGTAGCTGGTGCCTGCTCCGCTCACAAGATAGCCGTAGATATTGCCCAGATTCGCGCTGTACGAAGCGTTGATGGTGGGTGCGATCATGTCTTCCGCCATCATTGCCGAGGTCTCCTCCAGCCAGCTGTCGTGGGCGCTGCCGCGCGCGACGCTGCGCTGGTAGAAGTTGATCATGTGTGTCATTTCATGCAGCAGATTGAAGAGCGAGAATTGCGGATTGTTGAGGAATGACCTGCCGTTGGTGAAAAAAACGAGGTCCTGGTTTGAATCCGGAAATCTGGAGCTTGAGAAGTTGTTCCTGCTGTAGAAGTAGCCGCCCCAGCTGGTGGTCGGCGGTGGATGGATCATGACGATGTTGATGTTTCTCGGGTCGCCCGCCGTGTCCTGGATGAGTGTCGGGAATTGTGCTGCGGAGGATCCCCACACATCGCCCAGCAGATCAACCAGGCCTGCATATCCACCTGCAGGCCCGCAAAAGGCGTTCTCTATCATGATGAGGTTGCTTTGCTGGAACCCTGGAGCCGTGACGACGTTCGGATCCACCCAGAAAACTGCACTGCGCCCCGTCTTGAGGACACAACTGGAGTGGACCGTTGCGGTATAGGGAACAGGAGAATTGAAATCGTAATTGTCGTTCCATATTCGTGTCGTTCCGATGGCCGGTGGAACGACGCCGACGGGCAGGAAGTCCGGCGATTCAATCCCCGCAGTGCCTGTGGAACGCTTGCCGTTGCGTTGCCTGTTCAAAGTCCCGATGAATTCCTCTGCGAGAATCCGGTTCTGTTCCTGAAGTTGATAATGCAGCTGCAGCTTGTGTTCGGGCTCAAGAGACGATGCTGGCTTCGAAAGGCCATCCTTTGCCCGACTCGCATCTGGAGCCAGGGCGCCCCAATCGGGAAGCGTTGGAATGGCGTTGCGCTGCCCGTTGGAAAAGATCAGGGCGACTGATTTTCCCGGCATCACCCCGCTGATTGAAAGCCCGATGGTCCTGTCCTGATCCGTTGCATTGTGGTAACGCCAGACGCCGATTCCGCTCCCTGAATACGTGTGCGAATCGAATGCACTGCACATTGCCCCGGAACAATAGGGGGAAAAGACATTGTCGGAAACCATGCCCACGGGGGCGGGCAATACGCTGATCTGGGTGTTGGTCCTCGCTGTCTTGCCAGACGAATTGGTTACGGTGATTTTGATCGCGTAGGTGCCGGGTGCATTGAATGTGTGGAGCAGGAGACTACCTGACGACGCCGGTTGATCGCTTATGTCCCAAGCGTAAGTCAGTGCGAGGCCATTGGGATCCGACGACTGGGCTTCGCATTCGAAATGCTGGCCGGAGTACCTGTGTGTTGGGCAATCCTTCAGTACGGGAACGGCAGGAGGCAGGTAGGCAATCGCGAGGGCGCGCGTCGTATTGGCTGAAAGGCCTTGTTCGTTGGACGATGAAACCGAGACCGTGTACGACCCTTCAGAGGCATAGGTATGCGTGGTGCTGCTGCCGGCCGCCGACATTCCGTCGCCGAATGACCATTGATATGTGACTACGCCGCCCTGCGGGCTCGAGCTTTGCGCAGTGAACGTTACGGTCTCACCTGGCTTGGGGTTGACAGGTGAAAGCGAAAGAGAGGGGGGAACGGGCGGTAGGGGTGGCGGGGGCGCTGCGGGGGCGGGGCTGCCCGATCCGCCTCCACATGCGGCCAAGAGCAGACAATACGCTGCAGCCAAAGTCGTGCAGCGTGAGACCAATGTCCCTGCAGTTGTCAGAGAAAACCGCGCTTGCACTGTTTGCTCCCCGAGGCATCGGCGTGCCTTTCAGGTGATTAGTACCATGCGCCGGGTCAGATCTTCCAGCCGATCCGTCCGGTGAGGCAAAAAAAAAGCCCTGCAGGCCATTTAACCTGCAGGGCCTGTCAGTCTTTGAAAATCGATCAGCCGGCGGGAGCAGGACGCGGCGGATTCTTCACCGCCTGATCCCAATGCTCCTGTACAAGGCCGTCATCGACACGGACCATGTCGAACCAGTTCCACTTGTACATCTTGGAAGCATCGGCAGGATCCTTGCTCATGCGGTCGAACATCATGAGGACCATGTTGCCGCTCGTCAGTACGAGAGAGGGCTTGTTCTTCCACTCGGGCTTCAGCGGCTCGGGCTTGCGGATCTTGCTGAAGAAGTCGACGAATGCCGCACGGCCAGTCGGCACGTTCGGGTTGTGCTGGATATAACCCTCGGCCATGAGCTTGGGCGCGAGATCAAGATGGCCGTATTCCAGCACGTCGTGGAACATGCTGAGGGCAATCGCCTGGTTCTTTTCCTCTGCAGCGTTGTTCTTCGGCCAGACCGGAGTGGGGCCGACGCCTGTCATGACAGCCATGCTCGGCTGGCCTTCACGCGGCGGGTTCTTCTCGACGCTGTCCCAGTGTTCCTGCACCTTGCCGTTCTGCACGCGCACGATGTCGAAGAAGTTGTACTTGTAGGTCTTCGACGGATCGACGGGATCCTTGCCTTCACGCTCCCAGATCAAAGCGACATAGTCGCCCTTGGCGAACTGCACCACTGGCGGGTTGGCCAGTGTCGGCTGGATATCACGCGGTGGGCGACCGGCGGAAATCCCGGCGAAGAACTTGACGAAGGCGTCGCGTCCCGTCGAGATGTTCGGATTGTGCTGGATGTAATCCTCGGCCATGTACTTCGGCGCGAGGTCGAGGTGCCCTGCCTGCAGGACTTCCCGCCACCAGTCCGTCACGAGTTTCAGATTCGCCTGTTCCTGCGCCGTCATGTTCTTCGACTGCGCGAACGCGGGTCCGCTCAATGCGAAGAGCAGGGCAGCCCCGCAGGCCACTACCTTGAGAAATTTCATTTTGTATCCCCTTTGTTGAATCAACGATCGCATCTTGCGCCGGCAGATGCCGGCGATTTCCGTCTTACTTGTTGGCAGCCAGCACGCCTTCGATTGCCTTGTTGAGTTCGGCGGACTCAGGTGTCGTGCGGCTGTCGAAGTGCTTCACCACCGTACCATCGGCCTTCACCAGGTACTTGTTGAAATTCCACGCAGGCTCTTCCGTCTGCTTCGCGAGTTCCTTGAATACCGGGTTGGCCGAGGTGCCGGTAACGACGCTGGGTGCCAACATCGTGAAGGTGACGCCGTTGTTCAGGAAGCAGACTTCGGCTGCTTCGGCTTCGTCCTTCGCTTCCTGGTTGAAATCGTCGGACGAGAAGCCGACCACGACCAGGCCGCGGTCCTTGTACTTCTTGTGCAGGGCTTCAAGGCCCTTGAACTGGGGAGTGAATCCGCAATGGCTGGCCGTGTTGATGATCAGCATCGGCTTGCCCGCCGCGAGCTTGCAGACATTGACGCTTTCGCTCGAATGCAGCTTGCGCACTGTCTGGTTGAGGTAAGCAGGACAGTCGGCTGCCTGGCTCGGGCCGCTCAATGACAGGATGGCAAGACCCGCCGCGCCGGCAAGGCCGAAAAATGACAGGCGACCGATCATGGGAAGTCCCTCAGTGAGAAATGCTGCGAAGCAACCAGAACAGGTGCGGGCCCTTCATAACGTGCCTTAACTAGACGATTGGAGGCCCGAATCCCTCCACGCTCTCAGGACAGCCTGACACGTTCCTTCCCGCAGCGCTTGCAGCGTTCGGGGGTGATCAGTTTGCCTTCATGGACGTCGAATCTCGCAGCGGTCACGACCTGCCATTTGTGAAAGCCCGAGACGCAGAGGTTCTTCGCCTCCGCCCGCTTCTGCTTCGCTTTCTTCAGGTTGATGACGTTGGAACGCACGACCTTGAGCACCGGCGCTGCTCCTCAATGCGTCAGCGAATACAGCGCGTAGTTCACCCCGACGCGGATGCCGAGCGCTGAGTCTTCCTGTGGATAGCTCGGATCGTCGGCCCACTGCATGGAGTCACCCATGTCGTTGTTGAACAGGATGGCAGCCATCACGCGGCCATCGTCATCCAGCACTGCCCGCCAATGCGGATCGACGCCGTCGGCGCGATAAGGCACACCCCGGCCGTTCAGTGACTGCCAGTTGGAAATCTGTTTGCGATCTTTCAGATCGTAGAGCACGTGGAAGATGGGATGGTCATTCGGCAGCTCGATGATCGGGCGCTCCGGAAACACGCGCCGCATGGTGGTTTCGAAGCCGTTCCATTCCTGCGTGCCAAAGAAACTGTCGCAGAGGAGGAAGCCGCCGCGTAGCAGGTAGTCACGCAGCTTGACGGTCTGCTCATCGGTCAGCTCCCAGGTTCCGGGCAGGCCCACCAGCAGGAAAGGCCAGTCGAACACGTCGTCACCATCGTCGAGATTCACAGGCTGTTCGACCGAGCGGACATCGATGGTGGTCAGCCGCCTGAGCAGCCGCGCGAACGTTCTATCGCCACGGGGATAGTCCACAGCCCAGCTCGTGCCGCCTTGCCGCCAGTCGCCACCACGACCGAAGCGCCAGCCGGCCCTCGGCGGATACATCAATCGCCCCACCACGAATTCGGCCGGCACCTGGAAGTCGGGAGGGAGCTGGACGTCAGCCTGATCCTCAAGGCTCCGGTAGACGCGGAATTCCTTCTGCGCATACAGCGCCGTGCTGAAGATGATCAGGCTGGCTGCCAGCGCCCAGACGATCCGCGGGCGCAGCCGCATCGACACGTTTACTTGACTCCCGCAGAACTGCGGACACGTTCATACATCGCGAGCTCACCCATGATGTATGCGCGACGCTTCTCGAAAAAGGTCTTGAGGCTCATGCCGGGCGTTGCGATCGGTCCGCCGAAACTTTCCGGCATGTCTTCGGTGACGCCGCGGGTGAAGGCTTCCGTCGAGCCCAGCTTGCGCATGTCCACCTTGACGTCGGCAGCGATCAGCGACTGATACGTGGCCGCGAGCGGGCCGATGCGGTCCCATGTCATCCACTTCTCCGCGATGTCGCGCACGTAACCGAGATACTTCGCGCGCAATTCCGGCACCAGCATCAGGCGGCTGAGCAGAGGCTTGGTGGGATCGTCGGAACCATTGAACAGATCGAGATCTACGGCGCCTGGCCCCGAGATCGAGTCGTCGAGACCACCCCAGCCGAGATTCTCGATCGGACGCAACGTCTCATTGACGTCATGAGGCACGAGATGGAAGCGCCCCACCTTGTCGATGTACAGGCTGTAGTCACTGCCGCGTGTCCAGTAGCCATCGTTGTTGATGAGTGTTTTCTCGATGGCGAGGAAGCGCAGTACTTCGTCGATGTCGAGGATGGGCGTCAACGCTGCGACCAGCTTGTCGGGCGGCGTCTGGTTGAGGACGCGCGTGAGGTTCATGAGCTTGGCCCATGATTCCGGTTTGTCCTTGCTGCGGATCTCGTAGTAGCGCTCGTACTGCGCGGAGTCTTCGCCCAGGTACGTCAGGCCACCACCGCGATTGCGCGGGCTGCCCGGGATTTTCCAGCGTTCGTTTGAGCCGCCGCCCACTTCCTTCGTGAAGTCGGAATTGAACTGCTGCAGGTTGATGTAGATGCCCCAGTTCTCGCCGTTGATCACGACGCGCGTGTAGTTCGCTTTCGGTGCCGGGATATAGTCCCGTGCGATCTGCATGTACAGCATCGCGCGCAGGAAGGTGGGGTCTGCAGCCGAATTCAGCAGGTTGAGTGTCTGGTAGCCGAGCAGCTTCTGCTTGTCATTCACTTCATCGAATGACAGGTTGAGCGAACGCTTCTGCCCGTCGCCCACCATCTTGAACGACGTCTGGCCGCGAAAGTGCACGCCTACATCCGGATACGTCTTGCCATCCACCATGACAGTAGCCGGCAGCTCCACATCGGTGTTGTAGAAGAAGGCGAGCTGGCTCTCCCAGTCCTTGTCTTCGAACGTGATGAAGATCGTGCGCAACACCGCCGGATCGTAGAGCGGCTCGGTGCCGTAGATTTTCACGTCACCGGGTTTGAGCAGCGGATTCCTGGGTGTTGTGGCTGCAGCCGTAGTGTCCGGTGGCCAGTCGCGGCCGGGCCTGCCACTGGTTACGCTCAGGGCGCCGCGTGCCGCTTTGCGTTCCGTCGCGTTCAGGCGTCCGTCCTTGTCGCGATCGTACATCTCGACCAGCTTGATCTCGTTGTTCGCCATGCCCGCGCCCCAGCGTCCGCCAAACTGGGCGAACGAGGACGTTGCGACGAACAGGAGCAGGCCGCCTGCAATCCAGTGCAGCGGTGTTGCGATCGGATGCCAGGTCTTCTTGCTCATGTCCGCTCCGGTTCGTAGCGTTCGAGACGGATATCCTGAATGCCTTCCAGCAGGTTCAGCGCCTTCACCAGTTCTTCGGACGAACTGCCGGGACGCATGCGGGTTTCGATGATGTATTCGAGTGACGCGCCTTGCCGGTTCGTTGCCACCGACAGCAGGCGTCGCGCGATGCAGAAATGATTCAGCGTGCGCCCCGCGGTGGTCTCAAGATCATGGCCGAGGCCGACGCGCATCCGCAGCGTGTACGGTGCGGCGAGACCGGCAGCGAAACTGGTGCGCGAGGCAATGATGAATGACGCAGCGCCGACGATCACGACGCCGATCACGGCAACCCAGAGATTGGCGGCACCGACGGCCATGCCGATCACCACGGCAAAGATCACATAGGCGGTGTCGCGCGTATCACGGACCACCGTGCGAAAACGGACGATCGACAGCGCGCCCACGAGACTGAACGCACGCGCTACGTTGTTGCCGATCACCTGCGTGACCATCGCAATCAGCACCGACAACAGGATCAGCGTGATGAGGAACGACGAGCCCGATTCACCTTCACGCGAAGTCCGCACGTAAATCCACGCCACCACGCAACCGAGCAGCAACGCGACTGTCAGGCGGATGAAGATGTCGAGCGGTGCAATCGCCACATCCGCGGCGAAGGGCGAGGTAAAGAAGTCAGGCATCGACAGCTTCTGCCTGCGGTTTGCGCGCCTTCGCGTCCATGACACCGCTGAGCCCCAGCGCGTTGACGGCCAGGCGGTATTTCGAGACGCGCTTCGGCGGCGGGGCCAGTTCGGTGATGAGGCGCTTGAAGAGCGCAGGCAGGGCGTCCCGGTACTTGAGTTCCATGATCCACCCCTGTTCCATGAGGGGCGTGCCGGTGCTGGTGTCGTCATAGCACTGGTTGGCAATCGCGGTGGCTTTCAGTTCCCGGTCCAGCGTCATTCTTACGGGCAGTCCCTCGGCCATGCCGACACGAGCGGTGCGCAGATAGTTGATCTGGCAGACCGGATTCAGTTGCCGGCCGAGCAGTCGCCGGTGAAACCAGAAACCCGACCACAGGCTGTCGGGCTCGGCTTCCTCGAGCAGGGGCAGGAGGTCGATCCGGACCGGCGAACGGCGCTTGCTGACCCAGGTATTCGTCTTGGTCTTGCGTTCCAGGAAAACGACGTCGTCGCCGTTGTAGCGCCGGACGCGGTACTTGCTGCGCCCGAACGAGCCGTTACCGTGGAAGACGTCGAACCGCTGCGTGTCGAAGTAGAGGCTGGTGACCTGGTAGGTGTCGCCGTCACTGCCGGTGCCGTGCGGGTCCGCCTCGAGGAACGTGCGGGCCCAGGCACGAACAGCGTCGACCTTGTCCGGCGGAATCAGGAACTTGAGCTCGGAAGCGAACTCGCGGCGCTCACGGGAATTGGCCGGGGCCTCCTTCAGGCCCATGGGCAGGCAACGCTGGCCGACTTGAGCATCCGATCCTCCGGCTGTTCCGTTCAGGAACCTAGCCTAGAGGAAACATCAAGGGGGAGGAAGCGGCGTTACATTCTCTTTACAGAAGGAGGACTGAGCAGACAGGTCCTGGCCGGTCTGATCAGTCCTTTTACTCTGGCCAAAGCCCAAAGCCCAAAGCCCAAAGCCCAAAGCCCAAAGCCCAAAGCCCAAAGCCCAAAGCCCAAAGCCCAAAGCCCAAAGCCCAAAGCCCAAAGCCCAAAGCCCAAAGCCCAAAGCCCAAAGCCCAAAGCCCATTCCCTAGAAGGTATTGGTGACCGGGCAACCCTGCATGCTCAATTGGGCCGCCTTGACATCGGCGCACAGCTTCACGGCATTGGCGATCTGCTGCTTCAGCTGGCCGAGCACTTCCGTATAGGTGTGGATGTTGCCGTGGACCGGCAGGTCCTTCTCGACGGCGAGCTTCCAGTACTTGACGCTGTCCGGGTAGCTGTTGCCCCACCAGACGATGTCCCAGCCTTCATCCACGAGGTCGCCCTGCGACACCAGCTTGTCCCGGGCCACATAGGCAAACAGGCCTGACGCGAAGTGGCTGTTGTTCACCACCCGGTAAATGTCGAGCTCCATCGACTTGTCCTTGAGCTTCAGGTGATCGTCGACGGCAATGATGTTCACCGGCTTCGGGTTGCGGCCGAGCGCATCGGGGAACAGCTTGGCCGGACGCGAGGTGACTTCCTTCACGTACTCGACGTTCTGCCGGTTGGTGATGACCGTGAGCCCTTCCGACACGGCAGCCCGCAGTCCACCCGTATGGTCGATGTGGTGATGGGACACGATGACCTGCGTGAGCGGTTTGCCGGGTACCGTGGCGCGTGCCTTCTCGATGACGGCAAGCGTGTTGGCTTCGCTGCCGTACGCTTCATACATCACGAGGTGATCATCGAACTCGAACAGCGTCGAGTTGCCGCCCGGTGTCACCTTCATGAACCAGACGCCTTTACCCATCGGCACGGCTTCGACATTCGGGCGGCCCGGCACGGGCACGGCAGTCGCGCGGATATCGGCCGGAGCTGCGAGATCCGGTATGGCGCCATTCACTTCGTACTTGTCGACGTAGATCTTCTGTTGCGGAATATTCCGGAAATCGCTGAACGTGTTGTAGCCGCTCGGCAGGTTGAGGCCGTTGCCATCAACGGGCTGGTAGCCGACATAGTGAGTGCGGTAAGTGACATCGCCGAAATTCGGATGCGGTGCAACCCAGCTCAGCCATGCGGGCAAGTGCGTTTCGCTGTTCACGGCCAGCACCAGCGCATCGCCTTGTTTCGTCGTGATGTCGAGGACCTGCAGGTTGTCCTGCTTGTGCAGCTTGCCGAGCTTCGCCGCTGGATCGAGCGCTGCCCGTACAATGGCAACGGGATTGTTCAGCATGTCGATGCGGCGGTTGCGGGCTGCCATGGCCGGCGCGCGGGCAAACTTGCCGTCTGCGCCCAGGTTGAAGGCCACGTCACCATCGAGGGAAACGTTCTGCATGACGTCGCCATTCATGTTCCGGCGATAGGCGAACACGAAGTCCTGGATGTTGTGCTGCTGGACATTCATGCGGCCGTGCTCGAGATCAAGCACGCGCTGATGGCCGCTGATGTTGATCCACTTCTGCGGCGCATCGGGAGTACTCGCGATGTTGCCGCCGCCGTCCTGGTACGCCATCTGGCCGTAGCCGATGATCCTGAGTGTCTTTGCACCCATCACCTTGTCCTTGCCACCCAGCGCGTCAACCGCCTGGTTGATCACGGTGAGCTCGGGCGTCTGCGCCTGAGCCACGCCGATGGCGAGTACGAAGGCTGTGAGTGTTGCTGCAAATCGTTTCATTGTTGTTCCCCCGATGTACTTGATTGGTCGATAGCCTATCTTAAAGGTGCCATGCCACGTGGTTTATCAATGCTCCCGTTAGTAGACAGGAACGCGACGCGGGTTGGCCACTGGCCGGTTTGAAAAGAATTGTGGGATGTTCGAGTCTGTTGCAACGCAGTATCAGTGCTTGACTGCAAGGCTATACCGGCAGTCGTAGACGATCTCGTATGTAGCCCAGTCCTGTATCTTGATCGACATAGCGGGGGAGGCGCGATGCTTTACCTTCAGTCAATGAGGAACCCATGAAAAATCCGGGAACCATCTTTTGGGAATCTGGAATCTCGCGCCGCCAGTTCGTTGCCGGGACAGCATCGAGCCTGGGCGCGCTCTGGTGCGGCCGGGCGGGGTTTGCAGCCGGGCCGGCACCCCATCGCATCGACATCCATTCGCACATCGCGCCGCCCGAATGGATCCGACGGTTGACGCCGGAAGGAGTCATCCTGCCGCCGCTGGCCAACTGGACCATCACGCGTCATATCGAAGACATGGATCGGGCTGGCGTAGCGGTGTCGGTCACGTCGATCACATCGCCCGGCCTTTGGTTTGGCGATCCGGCGGTTGCCAGGCCGCTCGCCCGTGCGTGCAACGACTATGGGGCGCAGTTGCGGCTGGATCATCCCGGGCGCTTCGGTCTATTCGTCGTGCTGCCGTTGCCGGACATCGAGGGCAGTCTCAAGGAGCTCGAGTACGGGCTCGACGTCCTCAAGGCCGATGGCGTGTGTCTGTTCACGAGCTACGGTGACAAGTGGCTGGGTGATCCAGCTTTCGATCCCGTGTTCGCGGAACTGAATCGTCGCAAGGCGATTGTCTACACCCACCCGATCGCCGCGAACTGCTGCCGGAACCTGGTTCCCGGTCTCAACGAAGCCACCATTGAATTCGGCACCGACACCACGCGGGCCATCGCCCGATTTGTTTTCAGCGGCAGTGCGGCCCGCTATCCGGACCTGCGCCTGATCTTCAGCCACGCGGGCGGGACCATGCCGTATCTCATCGAGCGCTTCGACCTGTGGTCACGCACTCCCCCGAATCCGCAGACTGTTCCGGCCGGGTTTCGTGCTCACGCGCGGAATTTCTACTACGACATTGCACAGTCTTCGAATCCGGTGACGTTGACCGCGCTGAAGGCGGTAGTACCCACGAACCATATTCTCTTCGGGACAGACTATCCGTTCCGCACGTCGCTCGATCATGTGAACGGCTTGCAGGGGAGTGGCGTATTTACTGCCGATGAAATCCGCGGCATCGAACGCGAGCACGCGCTGGCGCTCGGTATTCGAATTCCAGGATAGCAGTTCAGTTTTTGAGTCCCGGCAGCAGCTTGAGTGCATTGTCGCGACGGATGGCTCGCAGGTCTTTGGCCGACAGTCCCAGTTTGTTGAGGCCATCATTCGTGGCCCCGACCGGTACGTAGGGATAGTCGCTGCCGAGCATGATCTGCGACATCGGCACTAGGTTGGTCAGTGCCGCAATGGCCGAGCGATTGGCGGAGTTGCCCACCTCGAAATGCAGACGCTGCAGTTCGTACTCGAGACCCATCGGCATTTTCTCGGCGCGGTCCTTGGGCGTGGCGAGCTGGGCAATGCGCCCCGCCAGCACCGGAAGCGTGCCTCCGGCATGGGAGAAGAGATAGCGGATATCACGGAATTTCACGAAGGTACCGGAGAACAGCAGGCTCGTGATCGCCCGCGCCGTGTCGTGCGGGTACTCGATGAGATTGGGCGTCACGTTTGGCATGAGGCTGCGGCAACAGTCCGCGCCCGTCGGGTGGAAATACACGACGGCCTTGCGGCGGTTCAGCTCTTCGAAGAGCGGCGCATACACGGGATCGCCGGGCCATTTGTCGCCGTGACTGGTCATCAGGCCGATCCCATCGGCTTTCAGCACATCGAGGGCGTACGCGATCTCGCGCAGGCTGCCTTCAATGTCCGGCTGCGGAATCGACGCGAAGAAACCGAACCGCCCGGGATGATCGACGTTCAGCCGCGCCATGTACTCGTTGCACTGGCGGGCGAGGGTGCGGCCTTGTTCGACATTCCCGTACCAGACGCCGGGCTGGGTGATGGAAGCAACCGCCGACTGGATGCCGTTGCGGTCCATTTCCTCAAGGGTGCGTGCCAGCGTCCATTGTTCAATAACCGCCGGGCTGATCGAGTTGGCACGGGCTACGGCGATGAATTCCGGTGGAAAGACGTGGTGATGCACGTCGATTGAACCGGTCGCCTGTGCAGACCAGACCCTGCCAGGAAGGAATGCCGCGGTGCTGGCCGCTGCGATTCCGGTCAAGACCTGGCGGCGCGTGACGTCCACAGGCGTTGCAGCGTTTCTGGTCGAGGGATTGCTCATTTTCATTGGCCGTTCTCGCGGTGACTGCGCCAACGATAGCGGATCGATGCAACGACGCCCGGTCGTCGCAGTTTGAGTCAAGAAATGCCGCTCGCAAGGATCAGAATCAGGCTGCGCTTCCGAGCAGAAGGCGAGGGCGTAAACCTGCGCGGGCAGCCAGGATCAGCAGCATGTCCAGACTGAACTTGTCCCATTTACTACGGACAAGATCGCTGATTCGAGACTGAGTAACGCCAAGGGCTATTGCGGCCTCAGCTTGGGTCCATCCTTGGTCGGCAAGATGCGAGCGTAGCGTAGCCATCAGATCGGCACGCATTGCCAGAATCCCGGCTTCCTCCGGAGGAAAGCCAAGGTCGACGAAGACGTTTCCGCTGCTCTTGATCTGTCTGGCTTTACGCATGGGTATGCTGAAGTCTTTTATCTAAATACTTAGATAGAAGCAAGATCGGCTCGAGCGCAGCTTTCGGGTCCAAATGGGTCGTATTCCGAGATTCGCAGCGTCTGGTTTGTCAGGCGGAGCGATAGCCAGCTACGATTCGTCACGGCGTATCCCTTAAAGAGGCGATTGAAGTGATTCGCGAACTGGAAGTCGTCGTTCTGACTGGGGATATCCCTGAGCACGGTCTCAAGGCGGGAGATCTCGGTACTGTCGTGATGGTTCATGAGGCCGGTGCTGGCTACGAAGTCGAGTTCGTTACCTTGACCGGTGAGACGGTCGCTCTGGTAACCGTCGAGGGGAGCCTGGTGCGCTCTGTTAGCGAAGGCGAGATAGCGCACGTCCGCAGGGTTGCCTGAATCTTCGAACGCCTCCGACAGATTTCTGCTTTACGCATAGGGACTTCTGCCGTACATTCCCTGCACCAAGCACAGGGAGTGATGGTAAGTGCACACGGTCGATGTGCCCATAGACGTACCCAGTCCTATTGACTGGGAACAGCCGGACGAAGTCCGAAGCTGGGTTGAGGAAACTATCCTCAAGCGTCCCTACCGCCCCGTTTTCTTCCAGGCATTTTCCGATCAGGTCGAGGAATATCTTCTGCCTGCCGGCAGGGTTCTCGAGCTTGGCTCAGGACCCGGCATGCTGGCCGAAGTCATCCTCGAATCCCGCCTAATCACGAGCTATTCGCTGCTCGACTTCTCCGCGCCGATGCAGGCTCTTGCCAAGGAGCGTCTGCGGGCTCACGAATACAAACTCCACTTCCTGCAGCGCGACTTCCGCGAATCCGACTGGATCGCAGGTCTCGGTCCCTTCGAGATGATCGTCTCGATGCAAGCCGTGCATGAAGTCCGGCACAAGAGGCATGTGCCGGATCTCTTCGACAACGTCTTTGAGCTGCTGCCGCCGGGCGGCTGCTTCCTCTACGCCGACCACTACTTCTCCGAAGATGCTTTCCAGGATGCCGATCTCTTCATGACGCGCGACGAGCAATACGATGCTCTGCTTGCGGCAGGATTCGAGACGGTGGATCTGGTGCTGGATGAGTATGGGATGGCGATGTATAGGGTTATTAAGGAGGGGGTTTAAGAAACGCGCTGGGTAGGAGCCGACCTCCGGTCGGGGTGCGCGTTCAGCTTCCCCAACAACTGACGGCATCGATTGATCGTTGGAGGGTGCCCGCGGTATTTCGGCATCACGGCGTCAGGGTTATCTGCGCTTCGCATGCCCGATGAAAGGTGTGCCGGTTGGGCTCAGGAGTGCCAGCAACATCGGACCGGTGGCAGGGCGAGCGAACTCGGCCAAACGCGCACCCCGTCCAGAGATCGGCGGAAGAAGGATCGCGCGTTCTCGTCCGCGGATCGGTCTCCCCCGAAGGTGTGCCGGTGTGAGTGGGCGGGGTGAGGTAGAGAAGAAGGGAAAAAGATCTTCACCTGCGGTGTTTGCGTTTTCCATTGTTGTCGGCATAAAAGCGCGCGACCTGGAGCAAAATCAATTGATTGACTATGATCGTGTCATGTTATGCCGCATTTCTGCGGTATAGATAGAGTTAGCTGGCATGGGAAGCGAATTCGCACCTGTTCTCTTTGGTCCAGTGCTCGTGCTTTGCGCCATATTTCTCGTCTACCTGGCAGTTTCAGGGAGGCACCGGCCTGTCGACGTCAAATCCACACTAGGGTTGGGACGAAGTCGTTTGGCGCGTGGGTATCTTGCCGTTATCGTCGTTTGCTTGGCGTACGCCTACTGGGACACTGTCGCGCTTATTGAATTCAAGGTTGCGCGCGGTGACGTCTCGCAAGCCGAGGCGAGCCAGAACCTTTGGGGTTGGTTTGTCTATGGGTTCACACTGTCAGCGCCCTTCAACCTTCTCTTCTTGACGGCTCTAGGATTGCCTACGCTTTCGCTACTCCGCCGAATCGGGTTCATGTCTGTGGCCGGAGTTGGCGTCGCCAGTCAGGTCATCGCACTCATACTGGTGATTCTTCTGATGCTGCTTTTTGAGAATGACTGGTGCAGAGCAAATACGGTGCAATGTATGGCACGAGACTATGGCGAGACAGGCGTACTCGCGTTGTTGATGGCATTGGCATTCTCGTTGGCAGCAAAGTTGCCGTGGCTGAAATGGGTGGAGCATGCCAGCTAACATCTCGTTGCAGGCGGACCGTGAACGATAAAGTGCTCACTTCAATACGTCAGCGAGCGGCCGCTGAACTCGGGCGTTAGGTGGCTTCGTGCAGGCGTCATCTTTCACCATCCGATTCCCAGAGCATCTGCCACGCGAGAAGTGGCAGTACTGCCTAGATCAACTAGCCGACTTGGGCGGCTCTGCCGAGACCATTGAGCCACATGTGTTCCGTATCCACTGCCTGAAGCCCGGCGACACAGCCAAGGTGGGTTGGGCCTTGTTTCACACACATTTCGCAAATGTCTGTACTGTGTTCGACACCACAGGAGATGCTGAGAACCGTTCCAGTGCGTATCCGTCGCCCGCAAGAGCATGACGTCGTGCCAACGAATCCACCTAACAAATCGCTGGAGCGGACGCGTGCAAGATAGAGTGCCAAGCTCATGCGAAGGCGTGCCCGTCGCCCAGCTCAACCGTTAGGCATCACTATGGCTTCGCGTAACTTTCAAGAGATCACAAGAGCCAAGGTTTTGTTGCTATACCCAAGTCGGGCGCGGCAGGCGGCGGCAGAGGAGATCCTGGGGCGCTATACGGGAGACAGCTCGAATGGAAGCTTTCGAGTCCGGCTTGCCGCTCTGAAAGTAGCGGGAAGCGACCTGACCGAATTAGAGCGCTGTATCCATTTGGCTCTTCAAGACTATCGCGATGTGCTTGCTTTGGCAGAGTATCCACGGCAGCTCGAGGCCGGCTTTGGCGCGTCAGACAAGACCTTGGCGCGCCAGGATCTGGCGGAGTACGAAGAGTGGTTGCAGATGGATAGGTCTGATGCCTAACAAATCGCTGGAGCGGGCTCTACGCGGCAGACGTTCAGCGAGTACGTCCGGTGCAGGTTGCGGCAGACGACCACTCTTTGATTCAGGCGAGAACAGGATGTGCGCAATGAAAACACTGCAACGATTCTGCAAGTGGACATCGCTTCAAATCAGCCTTGAGGCGCTGCTCATTGCGCTGCTCTGGTCGCAGGGGGCACCTGCCCAAGAGGCGCCTTCCGAATCCATATCGCTTGACGTATATCGTGAACCTAAGGTCAAACCCTTGGCGCAGGATTCTTACCCGGTCTTTCCGATCAGCGAGCGCCGAAGTGGCAAGGACGGCTGGGTCTATGTCAACTTAATGGTGAGCCCAGAAGGTAAACCCTACGAGATCATGGTTGCCGAATCGAGCGGCAACAAGGCGCTGGAAAAGTCTGCTCTAGAAGCGGTTCGTAAATGGTCCTTCCAGCCTGGCACCCTTGAAGGGAAGCCTATTGATAGCGCCACAATGATAAAGCTTCGCTTCCGGCTGACCGGTGCGCAGGGTGCGTCAAGCCGGTTTGTAAAGTCCTTCAAGGCGGCAGTACAAGCGATCCAGAAAAAGGACAAGCCTGCAGCGGAAGTCGTCATAAGCTCACTTTCTCCGCAAAATCTTTACGAAACTTCCTATGCAGGGCTGGCGGAGTACTACTACGCAGTGCAATGGGGCACGCAGTCGCAGCAACTCGCAGGACTTTCACGCGCCATCGCCCAGGAAAATCATGCCGACTACCTGCCAGAGGACTCTTACAAGACGGCCTTGCGGGCGATTTTTCCTCTGCAGGTCAACGAGCGGCACTACAGAGATGCCTTGAAGACCTGGGATCGGTTGAGGATGGCTGAGAACGACGATCCGCAAGCCCTCGCCCCCTTCAAGAGTGTTGTCGACCAAATTTCCACACTGAAGACAGATGGCAGCTCTTTCACTGTTTCCGGCCGCATCAACGAAACGTCCTGGTCCCATTCACTTCTCAAGACCAGATTCCACGTCAGCGTCACCAGCGGTCACGTCGCACAGCTCAAGCTTCGCTGCCAGCAAAACTATGTTTCATTCGCCTTCGATCCCGAGGTGGACTATCGAGTCGCCGATAAAGCGGGCGATTGCACTCTGGAGGTCATTGGAGACCCGGACACAGCTTTTGACCTTGTTCAATCTTGAAGCGCTGTTCGCTTTTTTGGGAAATGGCGCCGGGTCGAGCTTTCGCGTGTATTCCCAATATGCTCGAACCTTCGACCCGGCACCATCGAGTCGCGGCACCATCGAGTCGGGCACCATGGAATCGCTGATTCGACCAATAGCGCCGGGCGATTCGCTGGAAGAGCTCACGTTTCTGTTGCATCGAGCCTATGCCGACCTGGGGAACATGGGGCTCAATTACACAGCCGTGGACCAGTCATCGGCAGTTACCGCCGAGCGCATTGCGGAGGGTCAATGCTTTGTGGCTGTCGGGCCTTCCGCATTAATTGGGACCATTGTGGTTAATCCACCCGATCCGGAATCGACGTGCGAGTACTTTCGACGCCCGGAAGTCGCAAGCGCGCATCAGTTCGCAGTTGCCCCTGAACTCCAAGGCCAGGGGCTGGGCTCTCGGCTACTGGAATGCGCCGAATCCTGGGCACTGAGCCATCGTTACACGGCGGTCGCCATTGACACCGCCGAACCGGCCGAGCACCTTGTTTCTTTCTATGAGCGGCGAGGCTACCTTCGTGTAGGTTGGGCGCAGTGGGCGGGAAAACGCTATCGCAGCGTGGTCATGAGCAAAGACTTGAATGCTGCTTAGGGATCTCGACAGATTTATTTATTCCGCAATCACTAAACACCATGTGTGATCGCTACGATCAAATCGGCCGAACCTATGCCAATACGCGGAAGCAGGATCCGCGGATTGCGCGGTTGATCGAGATGGCGCTTGGAGATGCAGAGTCCGTACTCAACGTCGGAGCCGGGACTGGTTCTTATGAGCCTGCGAATCGCGATGTGGTGGCGGTCGAACCGTCGGAGACGATGATCCGGCAAAGGCTGAAAGGGGCGGCGTCTGCAATTCAAGCCCGGGCTGAGGCGTTACCTCTGGCAGACAAGAGCTTTGATGCGGTACTTGCCGCTAACACCATCCATCATTGGAGCAACGTGCCTGGCGGACTTCGCGAGGTGCGGAGGGTTTGTCGCGGTCGTATCGTTTTCTTCCTGCGGAATCCTTGTGAGGGCGTTGCCTTGTGGCTGACGGAGCAATATTTTCCTTCCCTCGCTTCGGATCGGAAAATGGCCGAAATCGTCAGGGTGATTGAAGAAGAGCTGGGGCCGGTCGAGCGCGTGAAGATCCCGCTTCCCGCCGAGTGTGCTGACGGATTGTTCAGCGGGTACTGGGCAAGGCCCGAGATGTATCTCGACAGCGAAGTCCGCGGGAATATCTCCAACTTCGCCTTGGCTGATCAGGATGTTGTATTGCGCGGCGTCGCATCCCGGCGGTCCGATCTGGAATCCGGCGAATGGGATCGCAAGTACGGGCATCTTCGTTCATTGCCTGACATCGATCTTGGGCTCAGGCTGCTCATCGCGGATGTCGGTGTGTCTGCCTCACAATAAAGCCAATTGTTGAAATGCCAGCATGTTCAAGTTAGCCACGATGTTCCTCCTGACTTGCACGGCAGAAGTCTGCTTTGCCTGTTCATGTGAGCCTCTGCCTGGAGTTTCGGAAGCATATGAGCAGTCAGAGCTGGTTGCTGAAGGAACCGTGCTGTCTGTGGAAGATCGGTACGTCGGGTGGAGAAAGCTGAAAGCCTGGTTTCAATTTCGCTTTGGCCCGCCGTTCCCCACATCGTTGGAGGACGGATTCGAGGTCAGGTTAAAGGCACACGCGATATGGAAAGGGAAGGCATCATCCGATTTGATTGTGTACACGCCGCGAGAAGAGTCCGCTTGCGGGTTCCCCTTCAGGGTAGGGCGGCGATACGTCGTTTACGCATCCAGACTGGATGAGCGACATTACGAGGCTTCCCTGTGCAGTCGAACCAAGCAACAAGCGGAAGATGGTGATGCCAGGGCGCTTGATACTCTGGCAAAGCCCAAAAGCTTCTAGTCGAAGCTCTGAAAAAAATGGAGACAGATTTGTTCTTGATGAAAGGAAGGATTTAGAAGGAAAATTAAATCTGTCCCAATTTCGCGTGTAGGCGCCCCGCAGAAGTAATGCGGGCGACCCGGCGCCGTTCTTCCCGAAAAAATTCGTCGTTGCCCTGTCGAAATGGAAGGAGCCCATTCGACTACATTGCCAATACGGGCATCAGGCAACGAGAGGAGATTCGTTCATATGAAAATCACGGTTGAAACACTCGTCCGCGCGCCGAGCGAGAAGGTATGGCTGGCGTATACGACGCCGGCGGACATCGTTCAGTGGAATGCGGCGTCGGATGATTGGCACACCACGAAGGCGAGTGTCGATTTGCGAGAGGGTGGCGAGTTCTCTTCGAGGATGGAAGCAAAGGACGGCAGCTTTGGATTTGACTTCGCGGGGACCTATACCAAAGTCGTTCCCATGCAGTTGCTTGAATATTCCTTTGGACCCAGAGTGGCGACAGTCGAGTTCATTGAAGTGCCAGACGGCGTCAATGTGAAGGTCACCTTTGAAGCAGAAGAATCCCACTCGATTGAGCAGCAGCAGGGCGGCTGGCAGGCAATTCTCAACAACTTTGCCCGTCACGTTGAAGGGAAGAAGTAAGCGCTGGGCGCCTGCTCAGGTTCCGTGCTGGAAATAAATCTGTTCCCATTCGCCACGTGTCACGGCACAAACGTCGTGAACAGGTAGATCGCGAACAGCATCAGGTGGATGACTCCCTGGAGAACCGTGGTGCGTCCATTGGCTAGCGTCTGTACCGACACTATCAGCGAAAGGAACAGCAGCACGGTCGATTTGGCATCGAGCCCAAGGCTGATCGGCATGTCGATCATGATCGACAGGATGGCAACGGCTGGAATCGTCAAGCCGATGGTCGCGAGCGCAGAGCCGAGTGCGAGATTGAGGCTGGTCTGCAAGCGGTCGGCTTTGGCCGCGCGTACGGCCGCCAGTCCTTCGGGGGCGAGGATCAGGGCGGCGATCAGCACGCCAAGAACAGCGGGCGGCGCGCCCCAGTCGGCGAGTAGCGCACCGATGGTGGGCGACAGATCCTTCGCGAGCAACACGACGGCCACCAGACAGGCAACCAGCAGTCCGAGCGACAGCCACATGCGCTGCGACGTTGGCGGCACCGCGTGCGCCTCCGACTCGTCGTGCTCATCGCCGTCAGGCAGGAAATAGTCGCGATGCCGAACCGTCTGAACGAGCGCGAACGTCGCATAGAGGATCAGCGACACCACGGCGACAAAGCCAAGTTGGGTCGGTGAATAGAAAGAACCCGGAGCGCTGGAGGTGAAATTCGGCAGCACCAGTGTCACTACCGTCAGCACGGTCAGCGTCGCCAACGCCGCGCCCATCCCGGTGCGCTGAAAAACCTGTTCATGGTGGCGCAGGCCGCCTACGAGCAGGCACAGCCCCAGCAAAAGGTTGAGGATCACCATCACAGCGGCGAACACCGTATCTCGCGCCAACGTCTGGGCCTTCTCGGGCTCTGCCTGCATCAGGGTCAGGATCAGCCCGACCTCGATCAAGGTGACCGCGAGCGCCAGGATCAACGTGCCAAATGGCTCACCGACCCGATGCGCGACCACCTCGGCGTGGTGAACCGCCGCCAGAACCGAGGCACCCAGCACCAGCGCAACCAGCCAGGCATTGAGCCCCACCTCCAAGCTGGCAATGGCTGCCAGCAGGCCAAGGACGGGGAAGATGTCGGGGAGATGGAAACGTTTGCTGGTCATCGAGCCTCAATTGCGAGCGCTGCAGTTTTGAACAGGAGGTATAGACGGCGGTGTGTCGCTTGGCAACACATCGCCGGAAACATCGGACAGTGGCAGTATGTGGTCAAGCGTCACTTATCGAGATCGACATGTACTACGTCATCGTATTTTTGTTGATGCTCGCGCTGCCTGCTCTATCCATTGTGATCGAGGCTTCGTCGTCAGATCCCGGTCCGCTGATTGGCCTTGTCGGCAAGTGGTTCGTCTTCTGGGCAGTAGGAGCGCGGCTGTTTCTGGCTGGGGTTCGGCAAATCGCCCAGCCAAAGTACACGGCCCAAGTCACCCTTGGATTGAAGAGCGACGAGGTGCTTCTCGTGGTTCGCGAGCTGGGATTCGCGAATCTTGCTATCGGATTGTTGGGCCTGGCGAGTTTATGGATTCCTGCATGGCTGCTTGCTGGTGCCCTGACAGGCGGCGTCTTCTATGGCTTGGCCGGCGTCAACCACGTTCTGCAACCGCACCGAAACCGTTCGGAGAACGTGGCAATGGCGTCGGATTTGCTGGCCGCAATAATTTTGCTTGGCCTGTGCATCAGGGCGCTGCTCGCATAGTTCGTCGCACAGCCGGCTTCAAAAACTGGACTATGTGCGGTCAATACCCAGGCTGCGTGCCAAATGGGTGCCGCCCACGAAGAGCACGCAGATTCCTGCCAGTTCCATGATTTCTTCGTTGTCAAAGACGGCATGAAGATTTGCGTAGATGGCATCGAACCGCGACGGGTCCTTCGACGCGTTATCGAGTGCCAGTTCCCTTGCCAGCGCTAAAGCTGCGCGCGTGCGAGGATCAGGGTGGTTGAAGTCGGGCAATGCACAGCTTTCGATTTCCTCCTCTGTCAGCCCTCCTTCAGCAGCCATTGTCGAGCGCTGCGCTGAACAGAAGCTGCAACCCAGCAACTGGGCTACACAGATCCGCATGAGTTCCTTGATCTCGTGTTCGACACGCCCGCCCCGGAATGCCGTGTCCCAGTACTGAGCGAATGCTTTGGCGACCTGCGGGTTGGAAGCGAGCGTTTGGTACCATGCCGGCTTGGGGGTCGACAGGCGTCGCGCTTTCTCGATGATCTGATCGAGTTCGGGATCATTGAGCGTCGCGACCTCGACCAGAGGCATGCGTCGCGCCGGGGTGGCAGTCATGGTTGCTTCCTCAGCTATTTTTGCCGACATTTTTGCTCCAGAGCTGGTCGAGTTTGCGGTCTATCAGAGGCAGGTTTGCATAGTTGCAAATCTTTAGGAATAGGACGGGCCAAACTGGCCCGGGGAAGAAGAATGTTGCTGCGGCGATTCAGGGGTTTGTGCCTCGCAGCATCCTGCGTCCAAGCGACTAGAGCCATGATTGAAACAATGAGTAGCTGCGCCGGATCGGGTCTCCTTTTATGAAGCCGGCCGACGTTGCAAGCAGCTATGACCAGCTCGCAGAGCGCTGGGTTTCCCTCGAGCACTCGCAGAATGGAATTCCACAGCACGAGCGGGCGATCGCGCTTCTTGATCGCAAGGGCTGCGCCCTGGACATTGGATGTGGGAGTAGTGGGCGGATCATAAATCTGCTGCAGAAGCATTCATTCAAGGTTGAAGGCGTTGATATCTCGGAGCGGATGATTGAGCTGGCCAGGCAACGGCATCCGGATGTCACTTTCTACTGCGCCGATGTTTGTGAATTGAAACTTCCCAGGCAGTACGACTTGATCTCGGCGTGGGACAGTATCTGGCATGTGCCCTTGGCAGAGCAGCGACCTGTTCTGAAGAAAATCATGGAGGCACTGACGCCCGAAGGCGTATTCATCTTCACAGCGCCGGGTATTGACGTGCCGACGGAGAAGGTTGATTCGGCCATGGGCCCGGAGATGTACTACAGCAGTCTCGGCATTCCACAGATACTCGAACTCGTGGCGGAGACAGGGTGTGTCTGTCGGCATCTGGAGTACGACCAGTATCCGGAGTTGCACCTGTATCTCATCGTGCAACGAGGGTTCTAACGCGTGTGCATCCTACAACGCATCTCGAAAAAGAGAACCGTGATAACGGGGCTGATTGTTATTGGTTCAGCCGTATTGTTCGGCTGGACGCAGTACGGGCTTAATCCTGGAACGAATCTGGAGGGTTTGATGGTTGCCAGATGGTGGCGGTGCCAGGGAGCAAACCGTCCATTGCTGAGTACGCATGCGCTTCCTTGGATGCTTACTTACAAATATTCAGGCGAGGCTTACCACGACCTAACCGTTACGGTTCAAAGCAATGGCGATATGAAGCTCGTAGGTGAAGATCCTGATTTCATAGTCATGCCATTTCCCGATGAAAGAGAGCAACGTCTTACGGCAATCGAAGTGCAAGAGATTGCAGACGTCGTTGATGAAACAGGTCTTTTATGTTTGACGACTCATATCAGAGACGGCGCCATCCGTATGGATTCAGCGCGCGTTGCGATTGAAGTGACTAGCGGGCCTTATTCTGAATCAATCTTCATAGATGGAGGTCATACAGTCGCTGATGAGCCAGCGTTCGATGCGGTAGTCGACCGCTTATGTAAGTTCCAAAAGCGATTGGAGAGAAATGGAAGGCGAACTTGCTGATGCCTTTAAGACTGAATGCGCTCAAGCAGCGGTGAGCTGAACTGTTATTGGCCTTTGCGCGTGGCCGTTTTTACACGGTCAGCCTGGCGACAAGGCTGTAGGATTCTGGGGACCGTTCCGTCCACACTTTCGGGAGTGCCTCCAGCCTGACATGAGGTTCTCATATGAGTCGGGACTCTTCCTCCCATGCTCAAGTCAGAAGATATCGATGACTAATCCCAGAACGGCAATATTCTTCGGGCCACTTGAATCGCTGCGGGGAGCTGCTGCGCTCATCGTGGCCATCCACCATGCCAACTGGTGGCATCCGATAGGGGCGCTGCCGTTCATGCAGAATGCGGCGCTGATGGTGGACTTTTTTTTCGTTCTTTCCGGTTTCATCATCTGTCATCGCTACGGCCATCGTCTTTCTTCGCTGACCGATCTTTTGCGGTTCATGTGGCTGCGCTTTGGCCGGCTTTACCCGCTGCACCTTGCGTTCCTGCTGGTGTTCCTCCTCATCGAGACGGCAAAACTCGTCGCGGAGATGCACTTCGGAATCGAAGCGGACAAACCGGCGTTCACGGTGAATGGACCGGCCGCGTTCTTCTCCAACCTTTTCCTGCTTCAATCCCTCGGCTTCCACGATTCGCTCACCTACAATTTTCCCGCCTGGAGCATCAGCACGGAGTTCTACACTTACGCACTGTTTTCCATCCTCGTCCTGGCGATGGGCCCGCGCTCCCTGAGTTACGTGGGTTCGGTCCTGATTGCTGGAGCCCTCGGGATCCTGGTGGCGAACGGACAGGCCTCCTTTGAAGTCGCGGGTGTGGATTTCGCTTTCATCCGCTGTGTTGCAGGCTTCTTCTTTGGCGTCCTGGCATACCGCGTTTACGCGCGCACAGCCTGGCGTTTTGAGGCGCCTGGATTCCTTCAGCGCTGGATTGCGCCTGCTGCGCTCGTCGTGGTCATTGCCGTTTTAAGCATCAAACCGCGTGGGCAGTACGATCCGTATGTGATGCCCCTGTTCGCTTTTCTTGTATGGTCATTCGGGGTGGCCCGCCAGACACCAGTCATCGGCTTTCTCCAGATCCGTGCTCTGACGTGGCTGGGGACGATTTCCTATTCGATCTACATGTCGCATGCGGCCGTCGTTTGGGGGCTGAAACAATTCCTGACCCTGGTGCTGCATCAACCGAAAGTCATGGATGCCGATCCGACTGAAGCGGCAATCCTGACATCGTCAACGCTGGGGACCGTTTTCCTGGCCGTCTATGTGGCGATCGTTCTCCTGTTGTCGAGTGCAACGTATCTGATGATCGAAAAGCCGCTTCGCGACAAGTCACGAATCCTTGCTGCACGCTGGTTTCCCGCTCCTTCATCGGAGGCCCTTGCTCGGCTTGCGGGGTAGTCTCTTTCTTAGACTGCACCACTCCCGTCCAGCGTTTTGCGGCAGTGCATCAATGTGGTTCACCCCAGTACTGCCCCGTGCGGATAATTCCTTTAAATATAAATAGTTAATACTTTGGCATTGATCTTGCTGCATAGCAGCACGAGCCCCTTTAGCTCGCTGCATGTTCCAGGAGATCGCCATGAAGATTCGTACCCCCGTTCTCGCCGCGCTGGCTACCACAGCGTTATTCGCCGTTCCGGTCGCCAGCCAGGCGTCGACGTACCAAACGGCCCTGAATGCCTGCGTGAAGGCATTCATGTCCACCGCCTTTGCAGACAAGGAGCCGATGAAGGTTGTCGATATCAGTCAGTCCGGCACGACGCTGATGCCGACGTATACCCGCTCGTACAGCTTTACCCTCACTGCAATCGGCGGCAACAGCGGCAAGCGTCTGGCGCAGACGACTTGCACGACCGACAAGGCAGGCAGCGTCACGATCGAAGAAGTGGAATAGGCCCGGAGTGCGGGGTGCGGACGAAGGGCCGGCAATGCCGGATTCCTCCGTGCCCCGCTCGGTTCTGGTGAATGTTTTCGTTTGTACTGTGGCAATGAGCCTTGCCGAGGATTCGCTCGAACCTCCCTCGCGCGCTTGAACGCCCTTCATTCCTGAAGAACCCGGTTGCTGGCATGCAGCTTGAGAAGCAACAGGAGCTGCTGGAGAATCCCGGGGCCATTCAGGCTCTGGAAGATCCATGTCCGACATCCAATTCACGGCCGACGAGAAGGCGATCATCGTCGGGAAGATCCAGCTCTATTTTTCTGAAGAATTGAAACAGAAGCTCGGCCGGTTTGAGGCGGAGTTCCTTCTCGACTTCGTGTCCGAAGAGCTGGGGGCGTACTTCTACAATCGCGGGCTGTATGACGCGCAGGCAGTTCTCGCCTCTAAAATAGATGACGTTCAGGACTCGATCTTTCAGCTGGAGCAGAAAACAGCGTTCAAGCGCTAGTCACGCGGCGTGCGCAGTCGAAGAGGGGAGCATGGATAGACGTACCTTTCTTGGAAGCGTGGCAGGCGCAGCGGCAAGCTGGCCTTTGGTTGCATCGGCGCAGGAGCGCAAGACAAGGCTGATTCTGCTCGGAACGGGTGGCGGACCCCGGCCACGCAAGGCAAGTTCCGCATCGGCGCAGGTCATCATCGCGAACGGCACGCCCTACGTTGTCGATTGCGGCGACGGTGTTGCCCGCCAGCTTGTTTTCGCAGGTGTCCCGCTCGACAAGCTGCGCCATATTTTCATCACGCATCATCATTCGGATCACAACGCCGACTACGGGAATCTGATCTGGCTCGCGTGGGCCGCGGGACTGCGCACGCCTGTTGATGCATGGGGTCCGCCGCCGCTTGCGAAGATGACCGACCTGTTTCTGGAGATGAACGCGTTCGATATCGATATCCGCATCGCGAATGAGGGCAGGGTGCCGCTGCGCCCGCTCATACATGTACATGAAATCGGTGAGGGCGGTGTCGTCATGCAGGATGACAATGTCAAGGTGACCTCAACTCTTGTGGATCACCCGCCGGTGCCGCTCGCATTCGCATACCGTTTTGATACGAGCGACCGTTCGATCGTGATCTCCGGGGATACGCAGCGTTCTCCCAGGCTCGTCGAGCTGGCGCAGGGCGCCGACGTTCTGGTCCATTCGGTCGTGTATGTTCCTGCGGTGGAACGGATGGTTGCACGGGTACCCAATGCGGCCACGCTCAAGGAAAGCATCATTGCCCACCAGACCTCGGTCGAGGATGCCGGACGAATCGCGCAGGAAGCTGGCGTGAAGATGCTGGTTCTCTCACACTTGGTCCCGCCGGATGATCCCGAAGTCACTGAGCAGATGTGGGTCGATTCGGCCCGCAAGTACTTCAAGGGGCCCGTGGTCCTGGGCAAGGACTTGCTCGAAATCTGATCCCGTCTCCTGATTGATCTGATTGCGTCTATAAGGAACGCAGGCTGAAGCCCTATCCGTTGGAGGTGAAAAGATGAAACATCACTTGATTACCGGCGCGTGCCTCGTGGGGGCGATCGGCTGTTATTGGGCTGGAATTGACAAAGGGGCAGTAGCCTTCGCCATGGGCGGGCTGCTTCTCGAAGCCTTCTTCTGGATTCGTCTTTTCCGCAAGCGTCCGGCGAGCACGCCTTGAGAGGCTTTCTGGCAGTAACGACCCTATGGCTGGTGGCTATCGGGATTGCACCGGCCTGGTCGCAAAGCGAAATTTCCGGAACGGCTATTTACAGGGAACGTATCGCGCTGCCGCCGGATGCGGTGTTCGAAGCGACGCTGGAAGATGTGTCCCGAGCCGGGGCTCGTTCAGTGGTGCTGGGGCGACACCGCATTGAATCGCCCGGCCAGCCGCCGATCCGGTTCAAGATCGACTACGACCCCGCGATCATCATGCCGGCCAACCGCTATGCGATCCGGGCACGGATCACGCGCAATGGGCAACTGATGTTCACGACGGATACTTTCTATCCTGCATTCTCGGGTGATGAACCCACTTACCCGCTGGAGTTGCTGCTGCGCATGGTGCCCGCCAAAGCAGGAGCTTCCGCCATTCATGTCGAGTCGCCTTACGTACTGCTCGCCTTTGCAGCAGCGCCACGGATCGGACACTGAATTGCCGCTGCACAACTCACTGATCGTTTTCGTCCTGATCGTGCTGTCCGGCTTTGCGGATTCGCTCGGCTTCGTCTACGCCTCGAAGATCTGGGACAAAGACGCTCTCTCGTGGATCAACGTCGGCAAGAGCGCGATGGGCTGGGGCATCGGCATTTCGCTGTACGTCGTATCGCTCCGTTACATGGCGCGCATGGGCGTGACTTCCGCTGAAGTGCAGACCATCGTCTGGTTCGCGATGACGATCATCGGTGTCGTGATCTTCAGCGGGAAGTTCTTCACCTGGCCGCGTCTCGAGCAGGGCGTTGCAGTGCTGGTGCTCGTCGGACTCAGCTGGCTGCTCGCCCGCACGACGGAATAAAATAAAAACCAAGTGCAGTCGGTAATTGGTCTGTGTTACCGTCAGGCTGCGATCCGGAACAGCAAGTTCCGGATGAATGAATAAAGATCCAAAGTGATCTGCTGTCGGTTTGGGGGAGTCATGAGCTTGCAGTTTCGCCAGCTTGTCCTGTTGCTCGCGTGCACGATCGCGCTATGCACTCCCGGCTTCGCGCAGGCCCCCGGCAGCATTACCGCAAAACTCGTCGATCCCAACGGTGCGGTGATCACGAACCTGCAACTCGTGACCGTGTCGATGCGGAACAAGACCACCAGCGAGGTGACTTCAGTCCCTCTGCCAATCAACGGCATCTTCACGATCACGGGACTCGCGCCCGGTGACTATGACCTCATCGTGCCGATCGGTTGCTGCATGTACACGCCCTACGAACAGCAGGGCGTCAGCATTGCGGCCGGCAAGGAGCTGAAGATCGACCTGCCCATCGGCTGGGGCATGAATCTCGGCACCATCGGCGACGATCCCGTGCAACTGGCCAACGACATGCGTGCGGGCGCGGGTGATGTCAGCGGCCCCACACCGCGGACACCCGATGGCAAAGTGGATTTCGGCGGCTTCTGGTCGAATTTGCCGACGCCACCGGGCGGCGCGCCCAGATTGCCACCGATGCAACCGTGGGCTGCCGAAATGCAGCAACAACTGCAGAAAGTGAATACGCAGAACGCAGGTGCGTACTGCCTGCCGCAGTTCGCGATTCCTGTCGCGGGTGGATTTCCCTACAAGATCGTGCAGTCGAAGGACGCCCTCGTTTCGATTACTGAATTCATGTCGCCCGGCTGGCGGCAGGTGTTTCTCGACGGTCGTCCACACCCCGCGATGGATGAATGGAATCCGGCGTGGCATGGACATTCCGTCGGTCACTGGGAAGGCGACACCCTCGTGATCGACACGGTCGGTTACAACGAAGTCACTCCGGGCTTCGGCGTCCATTCTGAAAAACTGCATGTGATCGAACGGTGGACCCGGCCGGATCGCGGTCGTCTGCAGGTCGATGTTACCGCGACGGATCCTGAGGCCTGGACAGGCGAGTTCAAGTTCAGCTTCGCTGCAGGCCTGGTGCCCAACCAGGAAGTGCTCGAATTCGTCTGCGCCGAGAACAACCAGGACATCCTGCATTTCGGTTCGGATAGGGCGTGGAGAGGCCGGCCGTGATACCAGGCCGGATCAATGAGCGGGGAGAGTGAAATCATGAAGACTCGTCTGCGTACCCTCGCCGCAACGCTGCTCATCGCGATTGCAGTGCCGGCCATCGCCCACCATTCGTTTGTTGCCCAATACGATCCGGCGAAGCCGAGCAGCATCAAGGGGACTATCACGAAGGTGGAGTGGAGCAACCCGCACGCCCGCTTCTACCTGGATGTGAAAGATGCGAAGGGTGTGACGGGCAACTGGCATGTCGAGCTGGGGAGTCCGAACACGCTGCTGCGTTACTCGTGGAAGCGCGACACCCTGAAGGTGGGTGATGAGATCAGCGTGGACGGCTATCTCGCGCGTGACGGCTCAAACCTCATCAACGCCAAGACGGTGAAGTTCGCCGATGGACGCGAAATCAAGGCAGGCTCATCTCAGGAGCTGACGGAGACTCGGTAATCAGCGGGCTTGTCGACTACAGGAATTGTGGTGTTTTGAACTCGAATGTCTGATGCACTGCGATTCATGAAGAAAAATAGTCAGGCATCCGACTGGACTTTTTAGGCCTGGTGCCCGAGTGTCTCGCCTTGCGATATTCAAGGTTCTTTTTGACCTGCGTTTCGATGCCGGCCACCGAGCCCGCGCCATAAAACAAGCTTCAGACCAAGGGGATTTCCGCATGTCCATCCAGTTGCCGCGCGTAAGCCGTTCCTGCGCGGGTGCGTTGAGCACGTTTGCCATTCCTGCTCTTGCAGGTCTTGCCGTTGCCGTTCTATCCGGCGATGCCCTTTATGCCGCCGAGGCACAGCCTGCCGCGAGCACTGCAGTCGCCCCCGCTTCTCCGGTCAGCATCAGTCCGGTGACGGACGCGATGCTGTTGCACCCCGATCCGGGTAGCTGGCTGATGTGGCGGGGGAACCTGTCGGGCTGGCAGTACAGCGAGCTCAAGCAGGTCACTGCACGCAATGTCGGCCAGCTACGGTTGGTGTGGAGCCGCGGCATGGGCCCGGGCGCCCAGGAAGCGATGCCGCTCGTGCACGACGGCATGATGTACCTGCCGAACCCCTCTGATTACACACAGGCCATTGATGCCGCGACCGGTGATCTCAAGTGGGAGTATCGCCGCCCGGTGCCTGAAGACATCGCCCAGTACTTCCCGGCCCCGAGCGCGAACCGCAGCCTCGCCATCTACGGCAAGCTGATCTATGACTCAGGCCTCGACAACTACTCCTATGCGATCGATGCCGAGACCGGCAAGCTCGCCTGGGAGACCAAGGTGCTGGATTACAAGAAGGGCGCCAAGGCCTCATCCGGTCCCTTCATCGCCCACGGCAAGCTGATCTCCACCCGCGGCTGCGAACCCGAAGGCGGTCCTGATGCCTGCGTGATCGTTGGCCACGATCCGGTGTCAGGCAAAGAGCTCTGGCGCACCCGCACGATCCCGAAGCCCGGTGAACTCGGTGATGAGAGCTGGGCCGGTCTGCCCGATGCCGAGCGTCAGCACGTCGGTACGTGGATGGTCCCGAGCTACGACCCCGAGCTGAACCTGATCTATGTGGGCACCAGCGTCACCCATCCGGCCCCGAAGTTCATGCTGACGGGCAACGACAACCAGTACCTCTATCACGACTCGACGCTGGCTATTAACCCCGACACCGGCAAGATCGTCTGGTACTACCAGCATCTCGTCGATCACTGGGACCTGGACCATACCTTCGAGCGCATCCTGGTCGACACTCAAGTGGCCCCGAACAAGAACGAAGTGGCCTGGATGAACCCGCGCATCAAGCCGGGCGAGAGAAGAAAGGTCCTGACCGGCATCCCCGGCAAGACCGGCGTCGTGTACACCCTCGACCGGGCCACCGGTGAGTTTTTATGGGCCCGGCCCACCATCAAGCAGACGGTCGTGGGCAGCATCGATGGCGCGACCGGCAAGGTCACGGTGAACCCGGAGGCGGTGTTCAAGAAGAAGGGCGACAGTGCGTTCATCTGCCCCACCTTGAACGGGGGCAAGAACTGGTGGGGCGGGGCCTACAGCCCGCTGACCAACGCCATGTACTTCTCGCTGCAGAACACGTGTGGCACGGTCACGGCCATTGCCGACAAGCCGTCACCCGACTCGCTGTACGCGGTGACCGGACGCGGTGAGCTCGCCCCGGGCACCACCAATGTCGGGAGCATCTACGCGATCTCGGTCGCCACGGGCGAGACCCTGTGGAAGTACGAGCAGCGCTCGGGCACGCTGTCGCTCTTGGCCACGGGCAGTGGCCTACTGTTCGCGGGCGATGTGAACGGCCGGTTCCGGGCCATGGACCAGAAGACAGGCAAGATCCTGTGGGAGATGAATCTCGGCGCCTCGGTCACCGGCTACCCGATCACGTACTCGGTGAAGGGCAAGCAGTACGTGGCCGTCAGCACCGGCGGACCGTTCATCCCCATGACCAGTCTCACGCCTGAACTCAAAATCGGCTCCAGCAACCAGATGTTCGTGTTCGCGTTGCCGGATCGCTGAATCATCAAAGGGTAAAGCAATGCAGATCAGGAACGTTCTGGCTCTGGCCGCAGTGACCGTGCTCGCGATGGGTTGCAGTCGTGCACCCGAAGCACCTGCTGCCATCACCTATGAACTGCAGCCTCTCGTCCGGGGCGGTTCGCCGTTCCATGGTCTGCAGGGCATGCGGTTCGACAAGGACGACAACCTGTATGCGGTGAGCGTCATCGGTCAGTCGATCTATAAGGTGGACACGGCGACGGGCAAGGTGGAGACCGTTATTCCGCCGCGGCAAGGCATGGCCGACGACCTGGCCTTCGGGCCGGACGGCACCATGGTCTGGACAGCGATCGAAGACGGCATCCTGTACGCGCGTTCGCCCGACGGACCCATCCGCAAGTTGATGGAAAACCAGAAAGGCGTGAACGCCATTTCATTCTCGCCGGATGGCAAGCGCCTGTTCGTCTCGCTCGTGTTCTTCGGCGACGCGTTGTACGAAGTGGATGTCACTGGCGAGAAGCCGCCGCGATTGATCGTCGAAAAGCTGGGTGGCCTGAACGCATTCCAGGTCGGCAACGACGGGATGATTTACGGGCCACTCGTCTTCGGCAAGAGTGTCGTGAAGGTCAATCCCGACACCGGCAATATCACCACGGTATCCGGTGACTTCGGCAGTCCCGGCGCGCTCAAGCTGGATTTCAAGGGCTCGGCGTATGTCCTTAACGACGACACGGAACTGAAGAAGGTCGATCTGGCAACAGGCAAGGCGAAGGTCGTCGCCACGCTGCCTTCCGGCGCTGACAACCTCGCCATCGATTCCAAAGGACGCATCTTCGTGTCGCTGTCGATCGGTGCGATCGTCGAAGTGAATCCGGAGACCGGCGCTATCCGCTATGTGGTCGAACCCGCCGTGCTGACTTCTGCGACAGGCGTGTCTGTGCAGACGGTCGATGGCAAGGACAAGGTGTATCTCGCCGATCTATGGGGCGGCATCCGCGAGATCGACGGCGCCACCGGCAGCATGGAAACCAAAGAGGTTTCCGTCTTCCAGCCTGCGCATGTTTCGACCACGGCTGACCGTCTGCTCGTCGTGGGACAGGTCTTCGGTATCGTGCAGCTACTGGATCGCGCTACCTATGCGGTATTGGGCAGTTGGGACAAGCTGAATTCACCCGGGGATGCACTGGAAGCACCGAATGGCAACATCATTATTGCCGAGACAGGTTCTGGTCGGCTGCTGCGGATTACGGGCCCGGAAATCACTGACCGGCAAACCATCACCGAAGGGCTGCAAGGTCCGAACGGTCTTGCATGGGCGGGCCCCGATGCTGTGTATGTGAGCGAGACTGAAGGCGGTCGCGTCATGCGCGTGAATCTCGCGGATGGCACTACAACCCAGGTGGCTGCGGATCTTGCCCAGCCGGAAGGCATCGCGGTCGATCCTGCCGGTTCACTGGTAGTGGTCGAGGTGGGCGCGAAGCAGTTGCGGAAGATCAATCCGGAAAGCGGTGAATCGACCGTGCTCGCAGCGAACTTGCCCGTCGGATTCAGCAACGGTCCAAGCCTGTACCGCTCTGTTGCCGTCAGCCCGACAGCGATCTACATCAATTCGGATGTAAATAATTCCGTATTCAAGCTGGTGGCGAAGCAGCCGTAACGCACGATGAGCAGCCGGGTCGGCGATCCGGCTGCTTGTTTTCTATTTCGCGTCTTCAGCTTTCGGTTTTGCAGTGATGATGCCACGCGACAGATGGGTCGCGAGTCCTGCAGTCGGCAGCTCCGGCTTGAACGCACGGTGGCACCCTTCGCAATTGAGGACGATCTGGTCGCCCGCTGCCTGCACGGCAGCCCGATCCTTGTTTCGGGCGGCCTGCGCTGCCGCCAGCGCGCCTTCTGTCATCTTGTCGGCGAAGGCTGCCCATCCAGGCGAGTTCTTCCATTCCATATCCATCGGACCCGTGCCACCCACTCGCAGCAGCGTGCCAGTCGTTGCTAGTTGAGTCGCGCGATACTCGATCTGTTCCCAATCCGCGTTGGTCTTCGGCGGGGTGACCTCGGCTGTCCAGATGGGATCAGCGGCCTGGTCGACGAATTTCACCATCAGTACGTTGAAGCTGATGGCGGGCTTGATTTCCTCCGGCGCAGGAGCGGCTGGAACCGGCTCCGGAACCGCGGCCGTGGGTGCAGCGATGGGTTCCTTGCTGCACGCGGAAAGCGCGAGCAAACCTGCCAGAGCCAGGGATGGCGCGATGAGTGAAGCCACCTGTGGCCAGGCATCTTTTGCGAATTTCATGCTTTGCTCCGTGTAACTGAACGCCCAGCCGCCTCTTGTACAGATTGCACAGGCAGTTCGTCTGTGCGGTGGCGAACCCGCGCACATGGCTTGCGATCCAAACCCCGGTATAGTTGGTCTTTCGTCGAGACTGGCGGGGGAGAAACCGGATGCGCTGCAAGGTCCTGTGGTTGTGCTTGTTGGCTGGCACCGGATTGCAGTCCGCCGCCGAGGCGCAGCTCGTGGGCATCGCGCTCGAGCCGAAGGTCGATCTCGTCGATGGCGTGCAAAAGCCGGTGCAGTCACCGGGGCCGGACATGGCGGTCTTCCTCGAGTTCGAGGGCGCGACCATCAAAAAGGTCGGGCAGGTCGCTGTGCCTACAGCCATCCAGGGACCGCCCACATCGATCGGCGTAGCAGCAGACAAATCGTTTGCGCTTGTCGGTGCGTCCAACCGCATCGATCCCGAAGATCCGACGAAATTTGCACCCAGCAGGATTCTCACTGTCATCGACCTGACGGGGACGGCTCCTCGTGCCGTGCAGACATTGGAACTCGGAGCGCCTCCGGCTTCGCTCGCGATCAATCCTGCGGGAACGATGGCGATCGCCGTGCATTCGGCAGACCACAGCGTCACGGTGCTTGCGATCAAGGATCGCAGGGCAACGATCGCCGAGAAGCTCGCCATCGGCGAGAACTCCGGCCCTCTTGAAGCAGCGTTCAGTCCCGATGGCAGACAGGTGTTGCTCACGCGCGGCGGCGACAACAGGGTTTCGCTCTATGCCGTTGCAGACGGACGTTTGACCCTGCCATCGTTGCGCGACTTCGGCGCGGGCCTCCGGCCTTTCGGCGTGTCCTGGTGTGGCACGACCGGTCTCGCAGTGGTCAGCAATTTCGGCATCGGCAATGGCGACATGGACACGGTCAGCCTGATCGATCTCGGCGCCAGTTCACCGCGGGTCGTCGATACGGTAACTGTGGGTCCTGTTCCCGAAGGCCTGTCGTGCGCCCCGGATGGCAAGCATGCAGCCGCCGCCGTGCAGAACATGAGCAACCGCCCCGCGAGCAATCCTTTCTATTCGCCGAACAGCCGCGTGGTGTTGCTTGGCATCGAGAACAGGAAGCTGCGACGGCTTGCCGATATGCCGATTGGCGGCTGGTCACAAGGCGTGGCCTTTCTGGATGACTCCCAGACCCTTTTTGCAGAGACCGTGCTGGATCGTTCGCTACATGTTTTCCGCATCGAAGGCGAGAACCTGAAAATGGCCGCGCCGCCATATGTATTTGAAGAAGGCGCACCGATGGCAATCGGCGTTGCCGGTCGTTGAATCCGGACGCGTCGACAAAAGAAAACGAATGACAATTGCAATGTGGTGTGTGCTGGCCGCGGGCCTTCTGCCTTACGTCGCGACGGTCATCGCGAAGAAGCGGCCGGGCTTCGACAATCACAATCCCCGTACCTGGCTTGCGAAGCAGGAGGGAGTGAACGCGCGTGCCAATGCCGCACAGATGAATGCGTTCGAGGCGTTCCCGCTTTTTGCGGCGGCCGTCATCATTGCCCATACGCTGCGGGGCCCGCAGGCGCTGGTCGATCTGCTGGCCCTGATTTTCATCGGGGCGCGCATCGTCTACCTGATCTGCTATCTCGCCGATCGCGCCACGTTGCGCTCGCTCATCTGGGCGATCGGCTTCTTCTGCGTCATCGGGATCTTTGTCGCCGCAGCAATCTGAAGCTTACGGCGTGTTGGTAACCGGACAACCCTGCAGGTTGAGCTTCGCAGTTTCGACCTGGGCACAGAGCTTCTGCGCATTGCTGGTGAAGGTCCGGATCTGCTCCAGGGCTTCAGCGTAGGTGTGCATGTTGCCGTGGACCGGTAGATCGCGCGCCACGTCGAGCTTCCAGAACTTCACCGTGTCGGGGTAGCTGTTGCCCCACCAGATGATGTCCCAGCCTTCGTCGATGAGGTCGCCCTGCGCAACCACCTTGTCACGCGCTACATAGGCGAGCAGCGAATGCGCCATGTGGCTGTTGTTGACGATGCGATAGATGTCGACCTGCATCGAGCTGTCCTTGAGCTCCAGATGATCGTCGACCGGGATGATTTTCGCGGTTTGCGGTTTACGGCCCAGCGCATCGGGGAACAGTTTCGCCGGCCGTGAAGTGACTTCGCGGACGAAGTCGACATTCTGCCGGTTGGTGATCACCGTGAGTCCTTCCGAGACGGCGGCACGCAAGCCACCGGTGTGATCGATGTGGTGATGCGAAACGACGAGCTGCGTGAGCGGTTTGCCGGGCACCGTTGCGCGGGCCTTCTCGATGATGGCGAGTGCGTTCGCTTCGCTCCCGTAGGCTTCGAAGATCGTCAGATGATCAGCGAACTCGAACAGGGTTGAATTGCCGCCCACGCTTGATTTCAGATACCAGACACCTTTCGCCACCGGAATGGCTTCGATGATGGGACGCACAGAGCCCGGTGCGGCGGCCGAACGAACGTCAGCCGGTGCCGCCAGATTGTCCGCAGGCCCGTCGATCACGTACTTGTCGACATAGATCTTCTGCTGCACGACGTTGCGGAAGTCCATGACGGTGTTGTAACCGCTCGGCAGAACCAGGCCGTTGCCATCAACGGGCTGGAAGCCTACGTAGTACGTGCGATAGGTGACGTCACCATAGTTGGTATGCGGTGCTACCCAGCTCAGCCAGGTGGGCAGATGCGTATCGCGATGGATTGCCAGCACGAGCGCATCGCCTTGTTTCGTGGTGACATCGATGAGTTGCAGATTGCCTTCGCTGCGCAGGTTGCCAAGACGCGTCGCGGGGTCGAGTGCAGCACGGACGATCGACAGCGGATTGTTGAGCATGTCGATTCGACGTGCGCGTGCGGCGGCATCCGGTGCCCGAACGGCTTTGCCATCTGCACCGACGTTGAACGCGATCTCACCATCCAGCGACTGATTGATCCGCACCTGCCCCGTCATGTTGCGGGCATAGGCGAACACGAAATCCTGGATATTCCGCTGCTGGACATTCATGCGCCCGTTCGCGAGATCGATGATTCGTTGGTGCGCGTTGACGTTGATCAGCTTCTGCGGCGAATCCGGCGAGCTGTCGATATTGCCGCCGCCATCCTGCGCAGCCATCTGTCCATAGCCAAGAATCCGCAAGGTCTTTACGGCCTGGACCTTCGCCTTTCCACCCAAGGCTTCTGCAGCCTGGTTGATCACCTGCAATTCGTTCGATTGTGCATTGGTGATTGCCGCGAATGCGAAGAGCGCAAGCCCTGCAAGAATTCCCGCTAAGCGATTCATTGTTGATCCCCCGATGCTTTGTTTTGTAATGCGTGCAGGATACTCCGCAGCACTCGATTGGAAACCGGGGGTCTTGTAAAGAAGTGCCAAGTGGAGCGTTTTCGCACCGCGACAAACCCGGCTGATTGGTGTTTACTCCATCAGTCTTGATAGGAGGTCCGCATGCCAGTGCCCTGGGTCCAGATCGTGCAGTGGGTGCCCTCGATTCTCGAGGTGTCCCGCCAGCTTCTGCAGGAAACCCGCAAGCGGCCTTCCGGCACGGACGCGGTTCCGTTAGCTGGAGAGGCTCTGCCGACGGAACTCGCCGCTCGTATCGCAGCGCTGGAAGAGAACGAGCGCCGCCTCGCGGAGCTCATCAACCGGATGGCCGAACACATCGGTCAATTGACGGACGCCGTGACGGCTTTGCACAAGCAGCTACGCTGGCTGCTCGCCGGTCAGGCGGTGTTAGTCGCCGCCGTGATCATCGCCGCCGTCGCTGTTAAGTAGTTCAGCCCGCAGCTTTCGCTGGCTGCATGGCATAGCCACGCAACGTCGCGGCATACTCGGCGAGCGCCTTGATGCCACTCGCTTCGGCCTGGGCGATCCAGTCCTTCATGTGCTGGAGCAGGCTGTCATTGCTCATGGCCGCGCCGTTCCACAGAAGCTGCAGGCGGCTGCGGAAATCATGCACGGTCTTGAGTGAACGATTGCTTTCCAGCAGCGCTGCGAGTTTCTGCCGCGACTCATCATCCAGCAGGGCGGGCTCGCGGACGAAGAGCTTGCGGGCGCCGCGTTTCAGCTGGCCACCCACCGAGTCCAGCTCTGCACGCAGTACCGGCAGCATGACGTTGATGGAGTAATCGCGAAGCACGTGCATGCGATTGACGACGACAGCCTGCACGGTATCGAGATCAACAGGCCGGTGTTGCTGACGCAGCGGCTGGGGCGCTACGCGTAAAACCTTCGCTAACCCAAAAGCCTGGAAGATGCGGATATACAGCCAGCCGATGTCGAATTCCCATGGGCGCTGCGAGAATTTCGCCGAGCTCGGGAAGGCATGGTGGTTGTTATGGAGTTCTTCGCCGGCAATCAGCAATCCCCAGGGAACGATGTTGCGGGCAGCATCCGGGCATTCGAAATTGCGATAACCTGTGTGGTGACCGATGCCATTCACGATGCCGGCTGCCATCAGCGGTGTCGCGATAAGCTGCACGGAAAGGATGATGATGCCGGGAACGCCGAACAGGATGAGGCACGCGATCACGTACAGCGTCACGCCCAGGAACTGGTGCGGGGTGTACAGGTTGCGTTCGATCCAGTCATCGGGCGTGCCGCGACCGAATTTTTCCAGCGTCTCCGGATTGCGAGCCTGGACGCCATACAGTTCGGCGCCTTCGAGCAGTACTTTCTTGAGGCCGAGGACCTGCGGGCTATGGGGATCGTCCGCCGTTTCGCAGCGGGCATGGTGCTTGCGATGAACGGCAACCCAGGACTTCGTCAGCATGGTCGTGCCGGCCCAGAGCCAGAATCGGAAAATATGCCGCAGGACAGGGTGCAGGTTCAGGCTGCGATGGCAGGCGTCCCGGTGGAGGTACAGGGTGATCGCCATGAAGGTGAACTGCACCGACAGGAACGCCACGAGCGCGTAACCCCAGAAGGTAAGGTCCAGAATTCCATAGAGAAAATCTATATTCACGGGTGGTCCTGTTCAGCGGAAAGCCGGTGCACTATAGCGAATGTGGGGGCGGAAGGGACGATATGAAAGGCAGGATTGAGCAATGCGGCTGATCCCTATTGATACCCGGGGCGCACCCCTCCAGAAAATCCCCAACCTGCCAGCAGCGGCCGTCGAGATAGGCCCGGCCTACGTCGCCCTCTATAAGAAGGAAGGCTATGAGCCACCCTGGTTGGGCTATTTCGCGGTGATCGGCGAGTCCTGCGTCGGGACGTGCGGGTTCAAGTCACCGCCCCGGGAGAACCGGGTGGAGATTGCCTACTTCACTTTCCCCGAATTCGAAGGCCAGCGCCTGGCGACCGGCATGGCCCAGCAGCTCCTCGACATAGCGCGGGATGCCGATCCACGCCTGATCATTGCGGCGCGAACGCTCCCCATGACCAATGCATCGACCACCATCCTGACCCGCTTGGGATTCCAGCTGGCAGGCACCGTCATCGATCCCGACGACGGTGAGGTATGGGAATGGCAGTGGTTGAGCGTCTGATTTTCAGCCGAGCAGTTTGCCGACGGACGACAGCAGCCCGCCGAGATCGTTGGCAGAGGGCATCTTCCCGCCCGGGCTGAGCTTGTCCACGACCTGGGGCAACAGACCTGAAAGTGCCGACGCGGCCTCCGGTGTCTGCATGCCTGCCTTGGATGCGAGCTGGCCGAGCATGTCGTTGCCAAAGACCTTCTGCACCTGGTCCGCAGAAATCGGCAGGTTCTGGCCGGTGCCAATCCAGGATTGCACGACGCTGTCGAGACCCTGCTTCTGAAAGGCGGCCATCAGGCTGCTGAGCGCGCCGGGTTTGCTCATCATGCTGATGAGCTGCTGCATCAGCATTGCATTGGCTCCGCCGCCTTTCGCTCCGGCCAGCGCGCCGGTGACCTGGTCAAGTAGGCCCATGATGGATTCTCCTCAATGTGCGTGTGGGAAGCGGTGGGGATTATGTGCCTGTTGCAGTCATCGCGGCATCGTCCGATTGGCTTACGCAGTCAATGCTTCCGCGATGCTTCGCAACGCTGACAATGCGTTGGCAGGGAGCGCTACACCTTGGGCCCGTCCGAGATCGCTGTCGCCCGGATTGATGCGGATGAGGGGCGCGCGCAGTCGTTCGCTGAAGTAGCGCACTGTCGCAACCGCCGTGCCGGCACCGATTTCGATGATGACTGGATTGCGGACCAGTCGTAGCCACGCGCGCAATCGCGCTGTCTGATCGTCGCTGCGGGTCGAGACCCAGCCGCCATCACCGAACATCAGGATGTTCGGGCGTGCTAGGCGTCCGCAATCGAGGCACAAAGGCAGCGGCGAGAGCAGTCGGCATTCATCAGCATCGACCAGGGGCCTGAAGTCATCAACCTCCCAGATGCGATCCGAACATCCCGCGTGGCATTGCAGGTGGTGAATCGAGCCGTGACATTCTGCGATGCGTGATGCTGCGAATCCTGATCGCTGGAAGTGGCCATCCACATTGCTCGTGAAGACGAACGCGCCGTGGGGCAGGGGTTGCGCGAACTGCTGCAGCAGTTCGAATCCTGCGTGCGGCTTGATGTCGCGATAGAGATTGAGGCGGTGGCCGTAAAAGCCCCAGGCAAGGGTGGGATCGCTGTCGAATGTGGCCGGCGAGGCCATTTCCTCGAAATGCAGGCCTTTGCGCCCGAGTGCCGGATAGGCTTTCCAGAAACCTTCCGTGCCGCGGAAGTCCGGCAATCCGGAATCGACGCCCATGCCCGCACCCGCGCTGACGATCAGGCCATCTGCCTGACGGAGCAATGTGGCGGCCGCAGTGAGATCAGAGGAGGAAAGCTGATTGGCAGAGTTCGCAGTCATGATGTTGACTATGATACGGGTCGAATCCACTTGAGGAGGTGCGGTCTTGAACGCCCCCATTTTCACGGACAGCGGCACGATTGTCCCGGCTTCCTCCGGCAATAGCGTTACATTCGTCGTACAGCATCGCGTGCGCAACGATGCCTTTGCGCGCTATGAGGAATGGCTCAAGAAAATCGTGGCGGTCTGCTCCACGTATCCGGGCTACCAGGGCGTCGACATCATCAGGCCGGTGGACGGTGACAACGAATATTCCACGATCGTGCGGTTCGCGACGTTCGCGGATGCCGAGCGCTGGTGCAAATCGAAGGACCGTCCGCGGCTCATTGCCGAAATCACGGACATCCTCGAGCGCGAGGATCGTGCCCGCATCCAGACCGGCATCGATTTCTGGTTCACTCCGACCGCGCCGCGGCAGCCCCAAGCCAGGCGATGGAAGCAATGGCTGGTGACGACGTCTGCCATCTGGCCGCTGACGATCATCGTGCCGTTGCTGTTCGAGCCACTGTTTGCCTCAGTGCCCTGGCTCGGAGTTTTTGGAGTTCGGCAAGCCATCGTCACCTCGACGATCGTTGCGCTGGTGGTGTTCCTCATCATGCCGCGCTATGTGCGGGCCATCGCGGGATGGCTGTATTCCGGCTCGAAAGGTGAGACATGAGCGCGCTGTTCGAAAGACTGATGTTCGTGTTTGGCACGGTGGGAGCGCTGCTGCCGATCGTGAATCCCTTCTCTGCGGTAGGACTCGTCGTGAGCATTACTGCCGATCTGACCGATGCCGAACGCACCGAGCAGATCCGCCGTGCGTGCATCTACATGTTCTGGATCCTGACCGCATTCCTCGTGGCTGGCGGACTGATCATGAATTTCTTCGGCATCTCGATTCCGGGGCTGCGCATCGCGGGCGGACTGGTTGTGAGCTTTCTCGGCTTCGGCATGCTGTTTCCTGACCAGCACCTCGGCTCCGGGCAGGAGCGTGAGGAAGCGAAGCTGAAGCGGGATATTTCCTTCACGCCGCTTGCCATGCCTTCCTTGAGCGGGCCGGGTTCGATTGCAGTCGTGGTCGGCATGTCCTCGACCGCTCAGAGCGGGCTTCATCCCGTGACCAATCACATCCTGGTATGTGTAGGGATCGCGATCACCGCGCTGATCTCTTACGTGGTGCTGCGTGCCGCGACGCGGCTCGACAAGGTCCTCGGCACCATCGGCATGAACGCCGTCGCAAGGATCATGGGGTTCATGCTCATCTGCATCGGCGTGCAGTTTGTGATTAATGGGGTGTTGGAGATCGCATCAACGGTTCGTTGATGCTGTTTGCGCTTTGTTCATTCGTCCGGACTCGTTTTCAAGAACGCCGCAAGTACGTCCTTGTAGTCTTCGGGTTCGACGTCCTTGTCTCACACGATCTTGAAAACGAGTCCGGACGAATTCACGACGCCAAGTGGAGTTCAGGATTTGTCCGCGTCGGTGCGGCTGACCTGGGTGAGCCAGGAGCGGGTGGTTTGGGGCTGACCTGTCGAGAGCCAGGAGAAGACGAGGCTGTGCCAGAGGATGCGCTGTACGTAGGCGCGGGTTTCGTTGTAGGGGATGTTCTCGATCCAGATGTCGGTTTCGAGAGGAGCATCCGGGAGCCAGCGAACGGCTGCGTTGGGCCCTGCGTTGTAGCCCGCGAGTGCAATGGGGATCTGGCCACCGAAGCGGTCGCGAAGCTCGCGCAGATGAGCAGCCCCGAGTGGCACATTGATCGCAGGGTTGAACAGGTCCTCGCGCTTCGGCGCCTGTTGGTTTGACTGTCTCGCGGTGATGCGCGCAGTCGCCGGCAGCATTTGCAGCAACCCGACCGCACCGGCAGACGACACGGCATCGGAACGGTAAAGACTTTCCTGCCGCAAGACGCCATAGACGAGTTCCGGCGCTAGCCCGGAGCTTCTCGCTGCCGCGTGCACTACTGCGTCGTAGGGACGGGGATAGAGGAGTGAGTAGTCCTCGAAAATGCGTTGCTGCGTGGCAGTGGCGATCGATACGTCGTACCACTCCCAGCGCATGCCGAGGTGAACGGTCTGGGGCTGCATTTCCGCGGGCAGCGCACGCACGGCGACCTGCCATTCGGTGAACGCTTCGCCTCGCATTCCGGCCCTCAGCAGTTCACGGGCGCGCACGAAACCCGGCAAGGCGGAGAGGTGACGGAGTTCGACTTCATCAGCCGCTACCGGCACGGGATTCGGAGTGAAGGCCTGGTCGAGATACGCAGCCGACATCGCGGAATAGTAGTTGTCGAAGCTGAGCACGGAGACATACAGCCTCCGCGCAGTGTCCGCATCGCCGAGCTGGGCAGCGGCCCGGGCTGCCCAATAGCGCCAGCGTGCGGTTTCACGCAGGGCGGTTGGCATGGCTTCGATTGAACTGGCCACACCTTTCCAGTCGCTGTTCCAGAGATGGGCACGAACCCGCCATTCAAGCGCGACCTCGTCGAAATCGCCCGGCCGCACGCGCGCGAAATAGCGGACGGTTTCCGGATGGCGGTTCCAGGAGAGCCGTAGGGCAAGCGCCAGCGCATAAGGACTCGCCGCATCAGCCTCGAACTTGCGTGCCTTGACGAGGGGTTCGTAGCGAGCCAGTGCATAGTCGAGATCGGCGCGCGCGAGCCGGGTCCAGCCATCGAGCAGCGCGGCCGGTTCGACTTTCTTCGCCGGAGCAGCGATGAGCGCATCGATTTCCCTGCGCGGCTGTTCGATCAGGTCAGCCCATTGCAGCAGCGGGGCGGCAGCCGAGGTGGGCAGCGGCTTTGCAACCATTCGTGCAAACCGGGCATCGCCTTTCGCGAGGATGAGGCGGACGCGCTGCTCGATCAGTGCCGGGGTCAGGATGTTCTGCTCCCTGGCCCACGTGAACACGGGCTCGCACGCCGGGGGTAGCTGCGTGGGAGTGAACCATTGCGCGAGCAGGGCAGGCTGGATGTCCTGGGTCTGGCTGGTCTCCACGCGGGCAGCGAGTGCCTGGCAGCGTAGTTCGGCATTGGCGATATCGTCGCGGTACTCCGTGAGATATGACGTCCACTGCTTGCGCGTGCTCAGGCTTGCAAGCCAGCTTCGCCGCACACCGCTCGCAACAGGTTCGCCTTCGTAGTACTTCAGGAATTCGGCGGCATACCCATCGGCGGGATCGGAGTTCCCGTTGGCCGCTGCCAGTGCCTGCTCGATGCGGGCGGCCTGCAGATACGAATACAGGGGATAGGTCTTGAGCGCTCCGTCGGTGGGCTGCTCTGGTGGTTGCGCTCCCGGTTTCACCGCCGCATAGGCTTCGACAAATTGTCCGCGGACGCCAGCGAACGAGTCCTGCGCAGACGCAGGAATCCCCAAAGCCAGCAAAATGAGGGCGGCGAGAGACCCGCTCGTGGCGGCTCGATGCAAGCGTGGTGGGAAAGTGCGCGAGTGCATTGCGGTTGAGACAAAGAAGGCCGCAAAGAATTCAAGCGTAGTCATATGCCGCCGGGGAATCCACCATTTCGATGGCCGGCGCGGATGTGCATGAATTACAGGGCACTCATCAGGCCAAGCCCAAAGCCCTAGAAGATATTGAGGCAGGCCGTGATCAGCAGCGCATTGGTGAAGTCGATGAAAAAGGCTCCGACCATCGGCGCCACGAAGAAGGCCTTGGGCGCGGGACCGAACCGTTCGACGAGCGTGCGCATGACGGCCATGGCATTCGCGGTCGTTCCCAGCATGAAACCGATGAAGCCGCCGCTCATCACCGCGGATTCATAGTCGCGACCCATCACCTGGTAGACCGGCCAGAGACACACGAGCGCGACCAGCAGGACCTGCGCGATGAGGATGACGAGCAGGGGTCCCGCGAGTCCTGCGAGATCCCAGAGTTTCAGCGTCATCAGTGCCATCACGAGGAACAGTGACAGCGCGATCGCCCCGATCTCGTCGATGATTTTCTGCGAGAGCCCGAACCAGCCGGTGTAGTCGTCGATGTTCCTGAGGACAGATGCCATCAGCATCGCGCCGATATAGGCGGGCAGTGTGGCGCCCAGCAGTGCAAAGCCCTTGCTCACCCAGAAGCCCGCCCACATCGCGACGAGGACTGCGACCAGGTTCTTGAGCAGCGCGTAGGTCTGGCCATCCTCGCCTGCCTGCGCCGCGGGTTCCGGATCCGGCAAGCGGGCTTCGACGACATCCTGCATTTCCACAGGGGGTGGAGTTTTCGACGAACCGCGCGCTGACTCCAGGTTGTGACGGCGGATCAGGAATGTGCCAACCGGACCGCCGATCACGGCACCGGCAACGATGCCTCCCATCGCCACTGCCACCGCGATGGCAGCAGCTCCCTCGACGCCTGCGCTCTCGAACAAAGGCGCGAAAGCGAGGCCGGTGGCCGGCCCGCCCGTGAGCGTGACCGAGCCTGCCAGCACACCAAAAAGGGGATTGAGGCCAAAGAGCGAGGCAATGCCGGCGCCCACCACGTTCTGCAGAATGGCGAAGACCGTCGCGAGGGCGAAGAAGCGCATCACGAGCGGGCCGCCCACTTTCAGCAGGGACACGCTGGCGCCGAAACCGATCGAGGTGAAGAACGCGATGTTGAGCGGCGTCTGCAGCGTGGTATCGAACTTGAACAGGGTGGTGTCGTAGTCACGCGCGATGAGCGCAACCAGCGCGACGATCAGTCCACCCAGCACCGGTGCGGGGATATTCAGCCGGCCGAGGATCGGGATGGCGCGTTGCAAGGCATAGCCGCCGAGCAGGACGAGACCGCCGAACGCCACCGTATGGACCAGATCGAGTTCGAGCACGAAGATCCCTCGGGGAGTAAGTCCTTAAGGATGCTAGTCGCAGACGCAGGTCACCGCCAGTGGCGGCAACCCTCACGCGCAGCGTGCGACCTCTCCCGGCAGGGAGAGGTAAGGTTTCGATCCCCCTCTCGGGTTGGAGAGGGAAACGGAGTGGTGAGGCGGAAAATCTAGCCGGCGGGCGCCGGTGTTGCGGGCGCGGATTCGGTGGACGCGGCCGCGGGAATGTCGTCGTAAGGCACCGAGATCGAGTCCATCACGGGTGAATTCAGCCTGCGCAGCGCCTGTTCTTCCGCTTCCTTCGTCATCACGATGATGCTGATGCGCCGGTTGATGGGGCTTTCCGGATGTTCCTTGTCGAAGGGCACGAGCGAGGCGAGGCCGACAACCCGCATCGTCTTGTCACTGTCGAGGCCACCCGCTTCCAGTGCCCGTCTTGCGGCATTCGCGCGTTCGGTCGACAGTTCCCAGTTCGAATAGCCGCGTCTGCCGACGAACGGATGCATGTCGGTGTGGCCGCTCAGGCTCACGTGGTTGGAGACCGAATTGAGATACTTCGCGAGCTCGGTCAGGATCTGGCGCGTGTAGTCCTTGAGTTCCGTGCTGCCCGTATCGAACATGGCGCGGTTCTGGGCATCGACGATCTGGATGCGCAGGCCTTCGGGCGACAGGTCGATCAGCAGCTGATCCTTGTAGGGAGCGAGGGCCTGGCTGTTCGCAATGGCCTCGCGCAGGTCTTCCATCAGCGATTCAAGGTTCTTCTTTTCGAGGTCCGAATCGGCCTTGCGTTTCTCGGCCGCCTCGGCCGCTTTCTGCGCGGCTTCGGGCGAGGTGATGAGCTCGGGATCGACGGGTGAGCCGAGGCCGGGCATCGTTGAAGCGGCCTGGGTGAACTTGGGCGCATCGAGGCCGCCACCCAGATCGATCACGCTCGTACTCGCTCCACCGGGACCATTCATGCCGGGTGCGGGCGTCGGGCTCTTGCCCGGTTCCATGCTCGGATTCTTGAAGTAGTCGAAGATCGCCGCGCGCTGTTCCTTGGAGACCGAGGCCACGAGCCACATCACCATGAAGAACGCCATCATGGCCGTGACGAAGTCGGCGTAGGCCACCTTCCACGCGCCACCGTGATGTCCTGCAGCGGCCTTCTTTTTCCGCTTCAGGATAATGATCGGGCGGGCATCCTCGCTCACGCTTTCTTGCCCTTAAGGTGCGCTTCGAGATCACCGAACGTCGGACGGACCTCGGAGAAGAGCAGCTTGCGGGCGAACTCGACGGCGACCTGCGGGTTATAGCCGCGAACGCTGGCTACGAGCGCCATCTTCACGACCTCGAAAGCCTTGCCTTCTTCATGCGCGCGGTTCTCCATCGCGGACGAGATGGGGCCCACGAATCCGTAGGCGACCAGGATGCCGAGGAAGGTACCGACTAGCGCCGCGCCAACCTTGTGGCCGATGGTTGCCGTATCCGCGCCTTCAATCGCTGCCATCGTGTTCACGATGCCGAGCACCGCCGCCACGATGCCGAAGCCGGGCAGGGCGTCAGCCACTTTCTGCACCGCATGCGCAGGTTCGACGGCTTCGTGGTGATGGGTTTCGAGTTCGTACTCGAGCAGGCTCTCGAGTTCATGCGCTTCCATGTTTCCGCCGGCGATCAGCCGCAGGCAGTCCGTGATGAATTCGACCATGTGGTGGTCGCCCAGGATGCGCGGGTACTGCTGGAAGAGCTTGCTGTCGTTTGGTTTGTCGATGTCCTGCTCGAGCGCAAGCACACCGTCCTTCCGCAGCTTCATGAGGATGTCGTAGATCAGCTTGAGCAGGTCGGAGTAGTCGGCGCGCTTGTAGCGCGGGCCCTTGAACAGGCCGATGGCATTGACGAAGGAGGCCTTGGCGACCTTGGGCGTGTTGCTGGTCATGAACGCGCCGATGGCCGCCCCGAGGATGATCAGCAGCTCGGTCGGATGCCAGAGCAGCAGCAGGTTGCCGCCCTCCAGCACGAAGCCGAGGAGCACGCAGACAAGCACGACAATCGAACCTACAAGGAAGAACATGTGCGATAGGCTTCAGCGTGGCCAGGGATACTGAAGGCTATCGGCGGCCCTGAGGATTACTTGATGGTTTCCACTACCCGTTTTCTGCGCACTGGCGTCACGGAACTGGCCTCTCCACCGGGCCGCATATCCTTCAGCTTCGCGTCACGGATATCAATGCAGACAAGGACTTAACGGGTTCCGAGCAGACCGGGCCCTGGCAGACGTACGCAACCGCGTCGGCATCCGCTCTTTTACTTGCGAGGGCAGGTGGCAGGTCCCTGGCATCCGCCGGAATCCCGAAGATCAGGCGGCGCGGGGCGTAGACCTTGCCCAGTTCGGATTGCCACTCCCGCACCTCCTGTTCCTTGCCCCGGATGATCACGATATCGACCGGGTTCAGGTATTCATCGAGGGCGGTGAGCAGCGTGGCGTGGGCCTGGGGGTAGCGTTCGAGGGAATGCCAGGCTGCTTGCAGCACGCGTTCCGCGGCCAGCAGATAACGAGTTGCGCCGATGAGATGGCCAAGCCGGCCGAGTGCGAGGGCGGCGACGGCATTGCCCGCCGGAATCGCCTCGTCGGTGAACGTCTTCGAACGATGGATCAGCGCTTCATGGTCGTCGGCGGTGAAGAAGAAGCCGCCAGCGTCAGTGTCTTCGAAATGCTCGAGGAGCGCTTCGGCGAGTTCGACAGCAAATGCCAGATCGCTGCTGCGCCAACGCGTTTCGAGCAGTTCGAGCAGGCCTTCCAGCAGGAACGCGTGATCGTCGAGATAAGCCGGAAAGCGCGTGCGGCCATCCTTGTGAACGGCAAACAACCTGCCTTCTTGCCAGAGCGTGCTGCGAAGAAAATCGACGGCACGGGTGGCAGCGACAGCGAAATCCGGGCGCCCAAGAGTACGGGCAGCGGTCGCCAACCCCGAGATCGCAAGGCCATTCCAGGCTGTCAGGATTTTTTCATCGCGGGCGGGCCACACACGCGCGTTGCGGACGGCCAGCATCGTGACCCGCGCAGCGTCCACGCGCTTTGCCACGATGGCTGGATCGAGGGCTTGTTCGTTCGCGATTTCCTCGATCGAGCGATACACGTGCAGATGCCATGCCTGCTCGAAGTTGGCGGCACGGTCCAGACCGAAGCGACTCGCAAACACGGCATAGGTCTCTGCATCGAGCAGCCGCCGGACTTCTTCTGCTTCCCATGCATAGAAGCGGCCTTCATGGCCCTCCGAATCCGCATCGAGCGTCGACCAGAAGCCACCCGCGGCCGCCTGCAGATCGCGCAGCATCCATTCCGCGGTTTCATTGGCGATGCGGCGGAAGAGCGGATCACCCGTCGCGACGGCTGCCTGGGCATAAACGCGCAGCAGTGGACCGTTGTCGTACAGCATCTTTTCGAAATGTGGAATCATCCAGAACTGATCGACGGAGTAACGACAGAAGCCACCGCCAAGCTGGTCGTAGACGCCGCCTTCCGCCATACGTGTGAGCGTGAGGGTCGCCATGAACAGCGCCTGCAGGTCCGGCGTGTCGCTGCCCGCTGAAGCGCGCCAGTACCGCAGCAGGAACGTGAGATACGTGGGATGCGGAAACTTCGGCGCTCCCCCGAAGCCGCCGTATTGCCGGTCAACATCCCGTTCGAGAACGGCGCGAGCCTGTCGCAGCGGCGCATCGCTGAGGACAGAAATGGAATCCGCGGGAGGAGGCAGCATTTCAGCGAACACTTTCATCAGTGCCGCATTCTGTTTGGCGATCTCCTCGCCGCGGGAGTGGAAATATCCTGCGACCTTTTGCAGCAGGTCGCTGAACCCCGGCATGCCATGGCGAGGTACAGGCGGAAAATAGGTGCCGCCGAAGAAAGGCTGATGGTCCCCGGGTGTCAGGAACATCGTGAGAGGCCAGCCACCCCCGCGTTGGGTCAGCATCTGGTGGGCCAACTGGTAGATCCTGTCGAGATCCGGGCGCTCTTCCCGGTCGACCTTGATGTTCACGAACAGCTCGTTCATGACCGCTGCGGTCTTCTCATCCTCGAAGGATTCGTGGGCCATGACATGGCACCAGTGGCAGGCGGAATACCCGATGGACAGCAGGATCGGCTTGTTTTCGCGTTGCGCGAGCGAGAGGGCCTCAGGCCCCCAGGGGTGCCATTCCACCGGATTGCTCGCGTGCTGGAGCAGGTAGGGGCTGGTCTCTTGCGCGAGGCGGTTTTGCGGTCCGGAGGGCGAAGTCGTCATTGGCGGCCACGAGAGCTCGGTGCTTGAGTACAATGCGGGAATATAGCCGAAGAGGCCTTGCGACTTGAGAGCACGCCCTGGGCTCTGTCCGGGCTTCCCGTCACCCGCCCCAGCCTTGTCTCCTTAGAGTAATCATGACCAGCACCGCCCCTGATTTGGTCGAGACGGCCGATGCCGGACCCTCGTTGCCCACGCTGCGCCTTAAAAACGGCGAAGACCGGCGCCTGTCCGCGGGCCATCTGTGGATCTTCTCGAACGAAGTCGATACCGCCGCGACCCCGCTCACTGCTTTTGCCAAGGGTGCCGTGGCCCGGGTCACTTCCAGCCGGGACAAGTTCCTGGGGTACGCCTACGTCAATCCGAACTCGCTGATTTCAGCCCGCATTCTCGGGAGGGATTCCCGCTATCCCCCGGGGCCGTCGCTGATCGTGCATCGCCTGAAAGTGGCGCTCAGCCTGCGCGAAAAACTCTATGACAAGCCTTTCTACCGGCTCGTCTATGGTGAATCCGACGGATTACCCGGCCTCGTGCTCGATCGCTACGGCGACTTCATCGTCGGGCAGATCGCCACTGCAGGCATGGAAGAAGTGAAAGACGACATCGTTGCCGCAGTGGAAAAAGTCATTTCGCCCAAGGCGTTCATCTGGAAGAACGACAGTGGCGCGCGTGACCTCGAAGGCCTGCCTTCCTACGTGGAGACAGCCCGCGGCACGATGCCTGACTTGCTTGAGGTTGAGGAAAACGGCGTGCGCTTCCGGGTGCCTGCGTTGACGGGGCAGAAGACGGGCTGGTTCTTCGACCAGGCCGCCAACCGCCGTGCGCTCCTCAAGTATGTGGAAGGTCGCCGGGTGCTGGATGTGTTCAGTTACCTGGGGGCCTGGGGTTTGAGTGCCGCCCGTGCCGGCGCCAGCGAAGTCACGTGCGTCGATTCGTCAGCCTCGGCGCTTGAGCTGCTCGAAGCCAGTGCCAAGGACAACTCGCTCGATGTGAGTACGATCAAGGGCGACGCGTTCGACGTGCTCGAAAAGCTCCATGAGGAACGCCGCAAGTTCGACGTGGTGATCATCGATCCGCCTGCCTTCATCAAGCGCAAGAAAGACATTCCAAAAGGCGAAGCCGCCTACCGGCGCCTCAACCAGCTCGCCATGCAGTTGCTCGATCGCGATGGCATCCTCGTGTCGTGCTCGTGTTCGTATCATCTGGAGTCGGACCAGCTCCTCGGCGCCATCAACAAGGCGGGCCGGCATGTGTCCCGTTTCGTGCAGGTTGTCGAAACCGGTGGCCAGGCTGCGGATCATCCGCTGCACCCTGCCATTCCCGAGACGCGCTATCTGAAGGCGTTCTTCTGTCGCGTGGTGCAGGAGTGATCCGGAAGGCCAGGCGGTAGCCTCGCGGTCTTTTCCACTGCTAAGATTTCGTCCTCCGTGCTTACCTATCCCCACATCGATCCCATCGCCCTGTCGCTCGGGCCGCTGAAAGTCCGCTGGTACGGGCTGATGTATGTCGTCGGCTTCATTGCGGCTTGGTGGCTGGCGCGGCGGCGCGCTGCACAGCCCGGATCGACGTGGCGGCCGATCGATGTCGACGACCTCATCTTCTATGCGGCGCTCGGCGTCATCCTGGGTGGGCGGCTGGGCTGGGTGCTGTTCTACGGCCTCGAAGGCATCAGCGAGAATCCGTTGCAGATCCTCAAGGTGTGGGAAGGCGGCATGTCTTTCCATGGCGGGCTGATCGGCGTACTCACGGCGCTGGCCATCTTCGCCAGCCAGCGCAAGCGGCGCTTTGCGGATGTCATGGATTTCACGGCGCCCTTGCCGGCCATCGGTCTGCTTGCCGGGCGCATCGGCAATTTCATCAATGGCGAGCTCTGGGGCAAACCCACCGACTTTGCATTGGGGTTCATGGTCGATGGGGTGGGCAGGCACGCTTCGCAGCTCTACGAGGCAGCACTCGAAGGGGTGGTCCTCTTCGTGATCATGTGGTTCTACACCGCGAAGCCGCGTCCGCAGCTCGCGCCGTCGGGTTTGTTCCTGCTCTGCTATGGACTGTTCCGCTTCACGGTCGAGTTCGTGCGCGTGCCGGATCTCAATCGCGGCTACCTGCTGTTCGACTGGGTCACCATGGGCCAGCTGCTGTCGACGCCGATGATCCTCGCAGGGTTGGCCCTCCTGATCATCGCTTACCGTCGCAACGTGCCGAGCGGCAACCTGGCCGGGTCCCGCTGATGCAGCAGTACCTCGAGCTTTTACGTCATGTGCGTCACCACGGGGTACGCAAGACCGATCGCACGGGTACGGGTACGCTCTCTGTTTTCGGCCACCAGATGCGTTTCGATCTGCGCGCCGGCTTTCCCCTTGTCACCACCAAGAAGCTGCACCTGCGCTCGATCATCCACGAGCTGCTGTGGTTCCTGCGTGGCGATACGAACGTCGCCTACCTGCGTGAGAACGGCGTTTCGATCTGGGATGAATGGGCCGACGAGCGCGGTGAACTGGGTCCGGTCTATGGTCGGCAATGGCGGTCGTGGCCGACGCCGGATGGACGTTACATCGACCAGATGAGCCGCACCCTCGATCTCATCCGCCGCGATCCGCATTCGCGTCGCATCGTGGTGAGTGCGTGGAACGTGGGCGAACTCGAACAGATGGCGTTGACGCCGTGTCATGCGCTGTTCCAGTTCTGGGTCGGCGAGGGCCGGCTGTCGTGTCAGCTGTACCAGCGCAGCGCCGATATCTTCCTCGGCGTCCCGTTCAATATCGCTTCATACGCGTTGCTGACCCACATGGTCGCGGACCAGTGCGGTCTTGAGCCCGGTGATTTCATCTGGACAGGTGGCGATTGCCATCTGTATCTCAATCATCTCGAGCAGGCGGATCTACAGCTGGGCCGCGAACCCCTGCCGTTGCCGCAGCTCGAGATCAGGCGCCACCCGCCTTCGATCTTCGAATACGCCTTCACGGATTTCGAGATCAAGGGCTACGAGTCGCATCCAGGAATCAAGGCGCCTATCTCGGTTTGACGCGACAAGGCCGCAGGCATCTGGCCTGTTGAAGGCCCAAAGCCTGCCTGACTACTTTTCAATTACCCGGAATCGCATACGAAACATGGCAACGAAGAAGACGAAACCCGTCAAGCGCAAGAAGACTGCTGTAGCTGTCTCTCCTCCCATCGTGACATCGCCGCTGGTCGAGGTGCGCAACTCGCCCATTCACGGACGCGGCGTGTACGCGAAGCACCGGATCGTGAAGGGCGGTCGCATCATCGAATATCTCGGCGATCGCGTTTCGCATGCCGAGGCGGATCGTCGCTATGAGCTGAAAGCCGATGACGACGGCCACACGTTCCTGTTCATCGTGGACAACCGCACCGTCATCGACGCCGGCGTGGGCGGCAATGCTGCGCGTTACATCAATCACGGCTGCGACCCGAACTGCGAGACCGTGACCGAGAATCGCCGCATCTTCATCGAGGCCATCCGCACGATCAAACCGGGCGAAGAGCTCTGCTACGACTACCAGCTGGTCTGGGAGAGCACTGACGATCCCGAGGATCTCAAGCTGTACACCTGCCGCTGTGGCGCGAAGAACTGTCGCGGCACGATGCTCGATCCCGAGCCTCTCGACAAGGCGAAGAAGAAGGCCGCAAAAAAGAAAGCCGCGAAGAAGGCCCGGGACAAAGCAAAGACGAAGGATGTGAAGAAGAAAAAGAAGAGTGTAAAAACTACCAGGAAAAGCGCCCGGTAATCGACTGTACCTGACCTCGCAAATTCCTTAACAAAAGTTCCACATTTCTTGAATCTCGAGGGTTGGGCGTTACAAGGGTCGGTGACATAGTCGCGACAGTGAATCACCCAGGGAGCCGCCTTCAGATCGGCGTCCGAAGGCCAGGGGTCAGCGATGACGATTGCCAGAGCCTTGCAGTGGCCCGACCACTATCTGTTCCTCTTCTCGCACATGCGCTCGTATTCGAGCGTATTGAGTCACGTGCTCGGCACGCATCCCGAGATTTCGGGTTACTCCGAGTCGCACATCAAGTATCGACATCGCGGCGATCTCGGCACCTTGCGGTGGCGGATTGCACGCGCGATCGGCGGACTGCCCAAGGGCCGTTACCTGCTCGACAAGCTGCTGCACAACTACATGCTGATTCCGCGGCAGCTGCGTGAATCGGACCGGTTGCATGCCCTGATTTTCCTGCGCCAGCCCGCGCCAACATTGCAGAGCATCCTGCGCATGCATGCGATGCACCCGCAGGTGGGCTGGCACGGCGATCCGGGTGCGGTGGCGGTGTACTACTGCGAACGCCTGACGTGGATAGCAGCCGTTGGCGTGCTGCTGAAGGATCGCGCGCTGGTGTTTCCCGCCGAAGCGATCACCGGCCAGACGCACGACCTGCTCGGAGCGATCGGCGATCATCTGCGACTGGCGACGCCGCTGTCGCCGGCGTACACGCCGCGGCGCTACACGGGACAGCCTGCGCATGGCGATATTTCGACCAATATCCTGAGCGGGCACATCCTGGCTGCCGATACGTCACGACCCCGGTCGATGGACGACTGTCCCGGGTTCACGCCGGAGATGCTGCGTCAATGCGAGCGCACTTACCGGCGCTGTGTTGCCATCATCGCGGACTGGTGTCCCTCTTTCGGATTCAGTGCCCAGCCCCCGGTGACAATGCACACTCCATCGCTCAGCGTGGCCGGAAGCGGTCGGTAGCAGAGATCAGTTCGCGGGTATTGCCCGGTTCGAACGCCGAGTGCCCGGAGTCGGGAGACACGCGGAAATCCGCTTCGGGCCAGGCGAGATGCAGATCCCACGCGGTCCTGATCGGGCACACCACGTCGTAGCGACCCTGCACGATCACTGCGGGAATATCGCGGATGCGATCGACATTGCGCAGCAACTGGTCTTCGTCGTCGAGCCAGCCCTTGTTCACGAAATAGTGGCATTCGATGCGCGAGATCGCGATGGCGAAATTCGCATCGCCCCATCGCTTCACGTTGTCGTGATCGACGTGCAAAAAACTCGTTGCAGCCTCCCAGAGTGACCAGGCCCGCGCTGCAACCAGCTGTTCTGCAGGATCGTTGCCGACCAGTCTCTTGTAGAACGCATTCACCAGATCGTCGCGTTCTCCTGCGGGAATAGCGGCGATGTAGTCGGCGTAGAAGTCCGGAAACAGCGCCGAGGCGCCGGCCTGGTAGAACCAGTCGAGTTCCCACTTGCGCAGCAGGAAAATACCGCGCAACACGAGTTCCGAAACGCGTTGCGGATGAGTCTGTGCGTACGCCAGCGCCAGCGTCGAACCCCATGAACCCCCGAACACGAGCCATTTATCGATGCCCAGATGCGTACGCAGCTTCTCGATGTCCTCGACGAGATGCCATGTCGTGTTATCGACGAGACTCGCGTGCGGACGACTGCGTCCACACCCGCGCTGGTCGAACACGATGATGCGGTAAGCCTGCGGATCGAAGAAACGCCGCGCCCTGACATCCGCTCCCGCACCCGGTCCGCCATGCAGGAACACCGCCGGTTTCCCCGCCGGATTGCCGCACTCTTCGTAGTACAGCTCATGAAGATCCGAAACTTTCAGATAGCCCGAGCGGTGCGGCTCGATCGGTGGGTAAAGCGGAGACGGAGGTGTTTTTGCGGGGGCAGTGGTTTTCATAGGATGAGGATAGCGAACGGCCACGCAAGAGGAAACCGGCCAACCCTGTTGGCAAGTAGGCCTGCCGGCAAGTAGGTCACAGACGTGGCCCAAGGACGGGCCATAAATGACAGGCAGGCCTGCCGGCAAGCCAGAATCGGACCTCTGGCTTGTCGTTAGACCTACCTGGCGATAGCCCTGCCTGTACCCTGAGGACAGGGCATAAACCGGCAGGCCTACTTGCTGACAGAGTCAGCCGGTTGTTCCTAGAAACTCAGCCTCACTCCCGCACTCACCGATCTTCCCGGCAACGGCACCTGATCCTTGAGCGGCGAGGTGGCTTGTCTCGCTTCCTCATCCAGCAGATTGCTGCCTTTGAGGAAGAGGAAGGCGCTCGTGGCACCGAGCGTCACGTGCCGGCTGAGGTCGAGGTTCACTGCGGTGTAGGCATCGGTCGGCAGTTCGAAGGCCGCGATCTTTTCCTGCTTCAGGTTGTAGAGCGCTTCAATGCCTGCGTGCCAGCTGCCCATCTCGTAGTGCAGGCCGCCTCCAAAGCGCTGCGCCGGCATCTGCGGAATGCTGTCGCCGTTCTTGAGCTTCCCGCGCACGTAGTCCGATACAAGACGCAACGAGAGATCGCCGATCGGTGACAGGTTGAGCGGCAGGATCACTTCGGCTTCGTAGCCGTACAGCTTCGCGCCGTCCTGCTGTACCTGGAACACCGGCAATTCCTCCCCCGATCCGATCGTCTGCACGGCGCCCGTGGGATCGAGATAGATGTAGTTGCCATAGTCGTTGTAGAAGGCGCTCAACGTCCAGCGGATGCCGTCGCCCGCACGACGCAGCGACAGATCGAACGTCAGTGCATTTTCTATCTTCAGATCGGGAGCACCGATCTCGACACGGCCGGCAGCGATGTGCGGTCCATTGGCATAGAGCTCCGCAGCCTGCGGGTGCCGTTCCGTGCGTGTGATGTTGAGAGCGAGGGCGTGGTCGTCGATGAACGTCCAGACGAGTCCCGCGGAGAGATTCGTGGCTGTCTTGTCGTAGTGGGGGAGGCCGAGGGCAGCGTCGAGATCGATGGTCTGGTTTTCGGCGCGGGCGCCGAGCTCGACGGTCCAGTCGTTGAGGTGTCGCTCCTCGAAAGCGAACAGGCTGACACCGCGCGTGACGGACGGCGGTGCGAATGCTTCATCGCCGATGGCCTTGAAGTCGACATCCATGTACTGGGTCCCGACCGTTCCGCGCCATTCACCGAAGTGATGATCCAGCGCCACACGCAGGTCATAGGCGTCCTGGAAGAACACGGTTCCCGGTTCGCCGGGTGCCTCGAACTCCGTGTGGGTGTAGTCGTTGTAGGCGCCGCGAACCCGCACGGCATCGAGTGCCTCGACGGCCGGCCGCCATTCGCCGCTCAGGTCATAGCGGTCCTGCTTCATGTCGATGAATGCAGCTTCTTCAACCGGGATCCCGTAAGTGGTCGCGAAATGGCTCCAGGAAACGCCCCCGAAACCGGAATCGCCAACCAGCGATACACCGAGTGCTCCGCCATGCGTGTCGCTTGAGGAATTCTCCACGCGTCCCTTTACATCGCTGGGGGTTTCACCTGCATCGATGAGTTGCTGTCTGAACGCGGCTGATTGCGCAAAGCCGGGAATGCGCACGTCGTCGGTCTGCCGGTCGAAGTAGTCGGCATGCCAGGCAATCGAATCGCCACCGCCATTCAGGCTCAATGCGCCGGTCAATTCGTCGACAGCGCTGGCGCCCCGCACTTCGGCAGCTCCACTGACGGGAGCGTTGGCAGGCTTGTTCGGAATGCGATTGCTGACCATGTTGACGAGGCCCCCAGCGGCGCCGCTGCCATACAGCAGGGCAGCCGGACCCTTGATGATCTCGATCTGTTCCGAGACGACGGATTCCAGACTGACTGCGTGGTCCTGACTCAGGCCCGAAACGTCGAGCGAGGACAGGCCGTCCTCGAGGATCTGGACGCGATCCCCGCCGAGACCCCGAATCACCGGCCGGCTGGCACTGGGACCGAAATAGGTCGAGCTGACGCCGAGTTCCTGCGCCAGCGTTTCGCCAATGCTGCTCGCGATCTGGCGTCGCAGGTCGTCGCCGCCGACGATCTCTGTGGGTTGCGCGACGGTCAGCGGGTTTTCCCGCATGGCGGTGGCCGTGACGATGACTTCCTCAGGCTTGTCTTCCTGGGCGTAACTGGCGCTACTCGCCAGAACAGCACCAATGGCGAGAGTGAGGGAGGGAATACGGGCGGAGGCGCGCATGGAGCGCATGGAGCGCGAGCTTGAATGAATGCACATGTGATCGTTCCTGCATAAAAGATCGACGGATCGTGAAACTACGCGGCGGACCGGCAGCAACACGGAAGGCCACTGGAAGTGGCTTGGACGAGGTCGATCAGGCGGCTGGAGGGCCGCGGGGAACGAAACGGAACGTGGAGCGGAGGGTGGGGGTGGCGGTTTCTGGCAGCGCCACGTGAACGATGCGATCGGCAGGAGCGACGACAAAGGTGACGCTGGCCGGGCCATCCGCCATCTTGTCGAAGGCGATGCAGAAGCCGCAGAGGGCGGAGTCGACACCGGGACGACCCTCGTACTCGTGCCCGTGCGTATGCAGCACGTGAGCCATCGAATCGAGGGCAAGCACCAGCACCAGGCTGACGAGACAGGCTCGTAACCAGCGGGGAGGTCTGCGTGCTAGCTGAATGAGGCGCATGGCTGCTCTTACCATAGCCCCAAGCTCCGTCGGCTGGCAATGGGGAGGTCATTCCGCCATAATCGCCGCAGCTTTTTCGCTTCACTTTCAGCGGCCAGCAGGAATTCAGTGCTCCCTCCACAGTCGCCGTCCCCTCCCGCTGAAGCGTGTTTCCGGGCACTCGCCCACTACTCCTGGTGAAGCTCACGGCCGACAATCTTGGAGCAAGCCTGACCAAGGGCTTGCGTTCCGCGTACCTCGTATCGGGTGACGATCCGTTGCTCGTCAGCGAAGCGTGCGATGCGATCCGTGGACGTGCGCGCGAGCAAGGCTTCACCGGACGGGAAATTCATTTCGTCGAGCGCGGTTTCGACTGGGGCGAGCTGCGGGCCAGCGCGCAGTCGCTGTCGTTGTTCGCCGATCGACGCATCATCGAAGTGCGCATGCCTTCGGGCAGTCCCGGCGAGGGAGCCGACACGCTCATCGACATGGCCACTCATCCGAGCGACGACATCCTGCTGCTGATCGTGACGGAGAAGCTGGATGCCCGTGCCCTGTCGACGCGCTGGGCTACAGCAGTCGAACAGCAGGGAGTCGTCGTGCAGATCTGGCCGATCGATCTGGCGCGTCTGCCTGCGTGGATCGAAGAACGTTTAGGGCGTCACGGCCTGCAGGCAGATGTTGCGGTCGCCTCGCTCATTGCAGAACGCGTTGAAGGCAACCTGCTGGCTGCGCACCAGGAAGTCGAGAAACTCGCGCTGCTCAATCCGCCCGGGCGGCTGACAGCGGAGGCCGTGCTCGAGGCGGTGGTCGACAGCGCCCGCTACGACACGCTGCAACTCGGTGAAGTCGCGATGCGTGGCCAGACGGCGCGTGCACTCAGGATCCTGCGTGGACTCCGGCAGGAAGGCGTGGAACTGACGCTGGTGCTCTGGGGCGTGAACAAGGACCTGCAATGGCTGGCCCGCGTCGAATTCCTCATGCGCGGTGGTCAAAGCGCCGACGCAGCGATGGCCGCCGAACATGTATGGCGGCCACGTCAGGCGGCGATGCGGCAGGCGCTCACGCGTCTCAAGACGAATGCCATTCGCGGCTTGCTGACCGATGCGTCGCGGGTGGATCGGGCGATCAAGGGCGCGCTCAAGCGCGATCCGTGGACTGAAATGGAAGCGCTGATTGCCCGCCTCGCGGGCGTAAGACTGGCAAGAGCGGCATGAACCCCATCGGCATTTTTGGCGGCACGTTCGATCCGATCCACTACGGACATCTGCGCACCGCATTCGAACTGCTGCAGGCGCTGAAGCTCGGCGAGCTCCGGTTCATGCCTGCAGGCAATCCGCCGCATCGTGAATCGCCGATGGCGGATGCCGAACAGCGTCTGGCAATGGTGCGCGCTGCAACCGCGGGCCAGCCCGGCTTCGTCGTGGACGATCGCGAAACGCGTCGCGAGGGGCCGTCATATTCGGTCGATACGCTGGCCGGCCTGCGGGCGGAACAGCCGACTCGTTCGCTGTGCCTGATCGTCGGCATGGATGCGTTCCTCGAGTTGCCGAAGTGGCACCAATGGCGCGAACTGTTGCAGCTCGCGCATCTCGTCGTCGCACATCGGCCTGGCTGGCGTCCGCCGACGATGGGTCCGCTCGGCGAACTGCTCGTCGATCGTGGCACCGGCAGCATCAGCGATCTGCATGATGCGATCGCCGGCCGGATCTTCATCCATCCTGGCACGCAGGTGGAAATCTCATCGACCGAAGTCCGGCGGCTGATTGCTGCCGGCCGCAACCCCCGCTACCTGATGCCTGATGCGGTGTGCGACATCATTGCGAGCACGGGCTGCTACAGCCGCGCCTCCCAGCGATGATCAGGACAGTTCCCGTTTACAGAGTTTTCCAACACCCATCGAGGTGAGCATGGCCGTCAAGCGCGCAAAAAAGTCCGCGAAGAAGAGTTCGAAATCCGCAGGTTCGTCGCAGGCACGCAAGCCGGGTACAGGCCCGCGGCGCAGCGCTAAACCTGTCGCGAGGGCGGCTGCACGTCCGCCTGCGAAACCGAAAGCGGCTGCGCCCAAGACAGCAGCGCGCAAATCCGCGCCAGCCAAGTCTGCGCCTGGCAAGCCGGCGAAAGCAGCCAGCTTGCCCAAGCACTCGGCGCTGACCAGCATTGTCGCGGCGGCCCTCGATGACATGAAGGCCGTCAATCCGACGGTGCTCGATGTTCGGGGCCTCACGGATATCGCCGATACGCTGGTGGTGGCGAGCGGCAACTCCGATCGTCACGTGCGTTCGATTGCCGATCGCGTGATCGAGTACGCGAAGAAGGCCGGTCATCGGCCCGTGGGTGTGGAAGGCGAGCGTGATGGCGAGTGGGTACTCGTTGATCTGCAGGACGTGATCGTCCACATCATGCTGCCGCGGGTGCGCGAGTTCTATCGTCTCGAGGATCTCTGGGATGTCAGCGCGGCCGCGCGCGAAAGCGCCCGCTGATCTGCTCCCGTGCTCCTCCGCCTGATCGCCGCCGGAACGCGCCTGCCGGCCTGGGTGCAGGAGGGCTACACCGATTATGCGGACCGGCTGCGGGGCGACTATCGCCTCGAGCTTGTCGAAGTCCCGCTCGGTACGCGTAACGGCGATGACGCTACCAAGGCGATCGCCAAGGAGGGTGAACGCATGCTGGCCCAGCTGGCGGACAAGCCCTATGTGGTCGCGCTGCAGGTGCAGGGCAAGTCGCTCACCACGGCCCAACTGGCGAGTTTCCTGGCCAAACGGGATGAAGACGGCCGACCGGTCGCATTCCTGATCGGCGGTCCAGACGGGCTCGCCCCCGAAGTCGATGCGCGTGCGGATCTGCGCTGGTCGCTGTCCGGCTTGACCCTGCCGCACGGTCTGGCCCGGATCGTCGTCGCCGAGGCGTTGTATCGGGCAGTGAGTGTCCTCAGGAATCACCCGTACCACCGGGCCTGAGACTGCCCGCCAGCCCGGCAACCGCCGGGATCGGGTGAATTCAGTCCCCGTTAACCTCCGGCAGCCTACTTTGTGGGGAGTTTCGACCGGCAGTCATGCCACGGGGAGGGCGTGCCCTGTATTCTTCGACGCCTATGCTTCACAACCCCTTGATCTATCTTGCCTCCGCCTCGCCCCGACGCAGCCAGTTGCTGGCGCAGATCGGGGTGCAGCATGTCGTCCGCCCGGCCACCGTCGATGAAACGCCCCGCCCGGGTGAGTCACCGCCGGACTACGTCAGCCGTCTCGCCGTGGCGAAGGCCGGAGCACTCTGGGATCGACTGCGACAAGGCGAGCGAAAGCCCGTGCTGGGTGCCGACACGACGGTTGCGCTCGGCCATGACATTCTCGGCAAGCCACTGGATCGCGCCGATGGGCTTGCGATGCTGCAACGCCTGTCGGGGCAGACGCATCAGGTCTTCACAGCCATCGCGCTCAGATCGGAAACCGGCACGGACCTGCGCTTGAGCGCGAGCGATGTGACCTTCCGTGTCCTTGCTTCCGACGAATGCGAAGCCTACTGGCTTACAGGCGAGCCGCTCGACAAGGCGGGCGGGTACGCAGTGCAGGGACTGGCTGCAGCGTTCATCACGCATATCGCCGGCAGCTATTCGGGGATCATGGGTTTACCGCTCGCGGAGACCGCGGAGTTGCTCGCAGCGGTGGGCTGGTCGCTCAACGGAGGGCAGTCCACACACAGGCCGCCGCTTTCTGAAAACCTGGATGCCGGAGCTCTGCGATGACTGCCGAGATCCTGGTCAACGTCAGTCCCCGCGAAGTCCGTGCAGCGCTCGTCGAAGGCGGCGTGCTGCAGGAAATCTTCATCGAACGCGCGAATCGCCTCGGGCTGATCAGCAACATCTACAAGGGTCGCGTGTCGCGGGTACTGCCCGGCATGCAGGCGGCCTTCATCGACATCGGCCTCGAGCGAACGGCTTTCCTGCATGTGTCCGACATCGTGCAGCCTGCGGATGCTGAGAACGGCGATACCACTGTGCTGCCTGCAGGCATGCCCGCCCGCACCGATGACATCCAGGCGCTGGTGTCCGAAGGCGGCGAGATTCTCGTGCAGGTGCTGAAGGATCCACTCGGGACCAAAGGTGCACGACTCACGACCTTCATCACAATTCCGTCGCGGTACCTCGTGTACATGGCGAAAGGCCACGGCGTCGGCATCTCTTCACGCATCGAGGATGAAAAGGAACGCGACCGCCTGCGCGAGACGGTAGCGCAATTCGTGAAGGCCGATGATCCAGGTGGCTACATCGTGAGGACGGCAGCAGAAGGGGCCACCGCAGACGCGCTGCGCGCCGACATGCTGTTCCTGCAGAAACTGTGGGCAGTGCTCTCGGCAAAAGCTGCGGCCGCAAAGCCCGGAACCCTGGTCCATGAAGACCTGCCGCTGACGCGTCGCGTGCTGCGGGACGTTGTATCGAGTGGTGTCGACAAGGTCAGCGTCGATCATCAGGAAACCACCGACAGCATGGTCGAGTTTGCCCGCACGTTCATGCCCGACATGGCCGGGCGCATCGAGCTGTACGCCGGCAATCGCCCCATCTTCGACCTGTATGCCGTCGAGGAGGAAATCCAGAAGTCGCTCGAGCGCAAGGTGCCCCTCAAGTCGGGCGGCCATCTGGTGTTCGACCAGACGGAGGCGATGACGACGATCGACGTCAACACCGGCGCGTATGTCGGCCATCGCAATCTCGAGGAAACGATCTTCCGCACCAACCTCGAGGCCGCGGTGGCGATCGCGCGCCAGCTCAGGCTTCGCAACCTGGGCGGCATCATCATCATCGATTTCATCGACATGGAAGAGGAGGAGCATCGTCGCCAGGTGCTGCAGGCGCTGGAGAAGGCGCTCGCCATCGATCACGCCAAGACACACATTTCCTCGGTGTCGCCGCTGGGGCTTGTAGAAATGACGCGCAAGCGCACGCGGGAAAGCCTGGAACACCTGCTCTGCATGCCGTGTCCAAGCTGCGAGGGACGCGGGTTCCTCAAGACCACGGAGACGGTGTGCTACGAGATTTTCCGGGACATCCTGCGCCAGGCGCGGCAGTTCGATTTCCAGGAAATGATGGTGCTGGCCCACCAGGACGTGATCGAACGGTTGCTGGATGAGGAATCGGCTGCGCTGGCAGAGCTCGAAGTCCATACCGGCAAACCGATCCGGCTGCAGACCGAGGCGCTCTACCAGCTTGACCAGTACGACGTGGTGTTGATGTAAGCATGTCTTCCTTCGGTCGCAAGCTCTGGAAATGGACGGCCGGCACTTTTGCAGTGCTGGTGATCCTGCTCGGGCTGTGCGTCGGCGCGTTCCGGATCGCGCTCGACCAGGTGCCCGAGTACCGGGCACAGATCCAGGACTGGATCAGCGAGCGTTCGGGTTTGCGTATCGCCTTTTCAGGCATCGATGCGCGCTGGCGGTTCTACGGTCCCGAACTCGTCTTCGAGGATGCCGTCGTCAGCACGCCGCAAGGTGACCGCACGCTCGTGCAAGCCCGACGTGGCAGCGTCGCCCTCGATATCTGGGCATCGCTCGCGAGCGGACGTGTCACGACCGGGAGGTTCTGGCTCGATGCGCCGCAATTGTTGCTGGTACGCACGGTCGATGGGCACATCGAACTCGTCGGCCAGGACGAACTGCCCGAACGCACGCAACCCTTTTCGTTCGATGCTTTGCCAACCGGCCGTTTCAGCATCAGCGATGCGCGCGTGACCTTCCGGGATCTCTCCACGGGTCGTGGCCCATGGGAATTCGCGCGTGTCGGGCTCACGCTGCTGAGAGGCGCCGACTCGATGCGCCTGAACGGCACGGCGGAGCTGCCTTCTGCGTTGGGGAAGCAGCTTGAATTCGCGGCGCAAACAGCAGGGCAGCTTGATGCTCCCGAAGCCCTCCACTGGAATTTCGAGCTGGAAGGCAGCGACCTCGCGTTGGCAGGTCTTGCGGATCTGCTGCCGCCGGATTGGCCGGCACCCACGACAGGCACGGGCAGCTTCAAGCTGGCGGGAGTCTTCAACGGCAAGCGAGTGGAGTCGTTGAATGGCACCCTGGATGCAGCCGGCGTCATCCTGCCGCTGCCGGTCTGGAGCAAGCCCTTGCCGGGTGCCGACCCGCTCGTCCTGCGCGACAGCACCGAGGAAGAACAGGTAGCGTCCCAGGTATCGGCGCCGCCTGCTGAAAGCGGACAAGTGGAGCAGGTGAGCCCGCCGCAACGGGTTGCGTACGACATCGTGCGCACGACGTTCGACATGCAGCGCAAACCGGAAGGCGGCTGGCATCTCGTGCTTGAGGGCCTGCAGCTCGTTCGTCCCGGGATACGCTGGGATCCATCGCGCATCGAACTCGACGTCGATGCAGCGAACCCCGACCAGTTGAGCCTGCGTGGTACCGCAGAATTCCTGTCGCTCGAAAGTGTGTGGCCGCTGCTCGCCTATCTGCCGGAGCAGGACAACACCGCACGCCTGCGCGCGCTCGATGCAGCGGGCCGGTTGAACGATGTAGGTTTCCGGTTCGACCGTGCGGTAGCCGATGCGCCGCCGGGCTATTCACTCACCGCAAAATTCGCGGGACTCTCTTTTGCACCGGTGGGCGCATCGCCTGGTGTCGCAGGCTTGACCGGCGAGGTTGTCGCCACCGACCAGAGTGGCCGGTTACAGCTGGCCGCGCGCGATCTCGTCTTCAGGTTGCCGCATGTGTTCCGGGAGCCGCTGGCTACTGACCGGGTCGATGCAACCCTCACCTGGACACGCGAGCCGGATCGCTGGGTCCTGGCGAGCGACAACATCGTGCTCGACGATGCAGACGGCAAGGCAAGCGCGCGTTTCAGCCTCGCTCTCCCGGATGATCGATCCTCGCCGGTGCTCGATCTCGAAGGAACCGGGACCGACCTCGATGCGACAGCGACGCCACGCTACCTGCCGGCAGGCCGGCTGACTGCGAAATCGGTGGCCTGGTTTGATCGCGCATTTCCCGCCGGGAAAGTCACCGCGGCCAGCATCGAGTATCACGGGCCGATGCGTGCATTCCCGTTCCGCGGTGGTGAGGGGACGTTTCTCGCCCGCGGGAAGCTGGCCAATATCACCCTCGACTACGACGCGCGCTGGTTCCCGGTGACGGACATCAGTGGTGACGTTGAATTCATCAATGCAGGCTTCACCGGTCATACGACTGCGGGACTTATGCACGGCCTTGAAGTGGGCGAAGGGCGCGTTCGCATCGCCGACCTCAAGACCACGGATCTCGACATCGAAGCCAAAGCCAGGGGAGATCTCGGAGCGGCGCTCGACTCCGTGCAGCGCAGCTCCATCGGTCCTGGTCTCGGCGAGCGCTTCATGGCGCTGGAAGGCAAGGGCGCAACCACCATCGACGCGCGTCTGTGGCTGCCACTCAAGGACATGGGCAAGCGGAAGATCGATGTGACGTCGCATCTCGTCAACGCGGAACTTGGACAGAAGGGCCTGCCGCAGAAGCTCATGGCCTTGAACGGGTCTGTGCAGGTGCTCGACAGCGCACTCGTTTCGCCCGGCCTGCAGGGGCGTTTCCTCGGCGGGCCCGTCAACATCGTCATGACTGCCCAGCAAAGCGCAACGGGTGCGCGGGCATCTACAGTCCTGAATGCCACAGGTCGTGCGCTCGCGGTTCCACTCAAGGAGCTGCTCAGCATCCCTGACGCCGCAATGCTTTCGGGCGCCATGCCGTGGAAACTGCAGGCGCGGTTTACACCGGCGTCAGGCAGCGATGCGGCGAGGCTCCAGGGTGTGCCGTTGCCGCTGGTGCAGTCCTACGTGATCGACTCCGACCTGACCGGGCTCGGGATAGGCCTGCCCGCCCCGTTGCAGAAAGCGCAAGGCGATCGCCGTCCCTTGCACATCGAAGCTGAATTTGACGGTGGACCTGATCTCCTGCTGCGCGGTGGTCTCGGCGATCTGCGGACCGTGGTCATGCTGAACCGGAAGAACGGCGCATGGGCGTTTGATAGAGCCGGTGTTCGCGCAGATGGCGTTGCTGCCTCAGTCCCCGGACACACAGGCGTGCGCATCGAAGGCGATCTGCCGAACTTCGTCCTCGATGACTGGCTGGCACTGAAAGGCAGTGGCACGGGCCAGGGTCCGAAGTGGAAGCTCAACGACTATCTCAAGGCGGCCAACGTTCGCATTGGTGCGTTCGGCTTTCTCGGTTACTGGTGGAAGGATGTGCGGGGGTTGTTGCAGGCGACTGATGCCGGCTGGCAGGTCGATGTGTCGGGCCCGGATGCCACCGGCCAGGTGGTCGTTCCCTACGATCTCACCGCGAGTGCACCGCTCACGCTTGAGATGGAGCACCTCGTGGTCGCTTCACGAACCGCAGGCACAGGCGCGCCTTCGACGGTGGACCCGCGGCTGGTGCCCGCCATCCAGGCACGCGTCAACGATTTCGAGTGGGGCGAACGCAAGCTCGGCCAGGTCCGTGCGCAGATCGATCGTGTGCCGGAGGGTCTCGCCATCAATAATTTCACGGCGCAGGGCGAATCGTTCAATGCGGAAATCACGGGTTCCTGGCTCTCGTACGACGTGGCTGCGGGGCCGCGCTCGATCTCGACAACGATCGACGCAACGCTCGCAAGCACCGATGTGCAAGCGACGTTGCAGGCGCTCGGCTATGGCGATGTCGCGGCAGGGAATCGCGGCCTGGTGCAGGCAAAACTGTCGTGGCCAGGCAGTCCCGATACGCAGGCGCTGGGGCGTGCATCGGGCACCGTGCATCTGGAGCTCGACGATGGGCAGATGCTCGACCTGCAACCGGGAGCAGGACGCGTGCTCGGCCTGCTCAGCGTCGCAGCGTTGCCGCGACGCCTGTCGCTCGATTTCAGCGATCTCACCGATAAAGGCCTCGCGTTCGATTCAGTCCGTGGCGATTTCGAACTGAAGCAGGGCAATGCGTATACGACCAACCTGCTGCTCACCGGCCCGGCCGCTGAAATCGGCATCGCGGGGCGGGTCGGGCTCGCAGCCCGCGACTACGACCAGACTGCGGTGGTCACGGGCAACATCGGCGCCACGCTGCCCGTTGCTGGCGCACTTGCGGGCGGTCCGGTCGTCGGCGCCGCCATGCTGCTCTTCTCGCAGGTTTTCAAGGAACCGCTCAAGGGCATTACTCGCGGGTACTACAAGATCACAGGCCCATGGGACGAGCCGCAAATCGAGCGCGTGGTAGCATCCGACGCGAAAGAAGCCGCTGCCCGGACGCCCCAGGTTTCCCCGGCAGGTCCTGCACCCGGCTCATCGACCAGCCCATAAGCTCAACCCGCATGCCTTCAGCCGCCGTACTGCAAATGACTTCCACCAGGGAAGTCGCCGTGAATCTCGAGACTGCCAGGGATCTGCTTGAGCAGGCTCGTGCCGCGGGAGCAGTGCTTGCGGTACTCCCCGAAAATTTCGCATTGATGGGCGCTAAGGAAACCGACAAGTTCGCGGTGGCGGAAGCTCCCGGCCTTGGGCCCATCCAGGACATGCTCGCTGAAACGGCGAGTCGTCTCGGGCTCTGGATCATCGCAGGCACGATCCCGCTCAAGCTCGAGCACGACAAACGGGTGGCTGCCGCCAACGTTGTATTCGATGCGTCGGGCAAACAGGTGGCGCGCTACGACAAGATCCATTTGTTCGACGTCGATCTGCCGGGACGTGCAGAGAGCTATCGCGAGTCCGCCACGATGGCGCCGGGACAGGCCCCCGTCGTTGTCGAGACGCCGATCGGCAAGGTGGGTCTTGCGGTCTGCTACGACGTGCGCTTTCCGGAGCTGTTCAGAACGCTTGAACGTCAGGGCGCGGAGATTTTTTCGGTGCCCGCGGCCTTCACGGCGGCCACGGGACTCGCGCACTGGGAAGTCCTGATGCGGGCGCGGGCCGTCGAGAACCTGGCCTATGTGCTGGCTTCTGCCCAGAGCGGACTGCATGCCAGCGGCCGCGAAACCTTCGGGGATTCGCTCATCGTCGATCCGTGGGGCAAGGTGCTCGACCGCAGGCCGCAGGGCCCCGGGCTTGTAGTGGCCGAAATCGACCTCACCCACCAGAAGGAGCTGCGGGCACGTTTCCCGGCGCTCCAGCATCGTCGCCTGTAGTCACGACCTGTATCACGCATTGCCCATCGTCATTCCAAATGAACCAACCCGCCAGAACCCTGCATCTTGAAACACCTGCGCCGAGTATCGCGGGCTCGGAATCGCTGGCCATCGCGCAGGAGCTGATCCTCGCGCCTTCCGGTCTCGACCAGGGTCATCTGGCAGGTGCGCTCGGCACGGTGATGGGTCACCAGATCGACTATGCAGACCTGTATTTCCAGCTGAGCCGCGAAGAGTCGTGGGCGCTCGAAGACGGCATCGTGAAGGAAGGCACGCAGAGCATCGAGCAGGGTGTCGGTGTGCGTGCGCTGGCCGGCGAGAAAACCGGGTTCGCGTATTCCGATGAGATCGTGCTGCCTGCGTTGACTGAAGCCTCGCGCGCGGCCCGCGCGATTGCGCGAAGCGGGAGCCTGGCCCAGGTCGAAGCCGGAAAATCGGTTTCGGGTCCGCGGCTGTATCTCCCCATCGATCCGTTCGCTGCGACCACCGATACGGAGAAAGTCACGCTGCTCGAGCAGATGGATGCCGAGGCGCGCCGGCTCGATCCACGAGTCAAGCAGGTCATGGCAAGTCTTTCCGCCGTGCATGAGGTCGTGATGGTCATCGCGAGCGATGGCACTCATGCCGCGGATGTCAGGCCGCTGATCCGCATGAATGTGTCGGTCATCGTCGAACAGGACGGCCGTCGCGAACAGGGTTACTGCGGCACCGGTGGAAGATTCGGCCTGTCACGACTGGTGGAAGGCGATCGCTGGAAAGCGCTTGTTGCCGAAGCGGTGCGCAGTGCACTCGTGAATCTGGATGCACGGCCGGCTCCTGCCGGCGCGATGACGGTGGTGCTCGGTCCGGGCTGGCCCGGGATCCTGCTTCATGAAGCGATCGGGCATGGACTCGAAGGCGATTTCAACCGCAAGGGCACATCGGCGTTTTCAGGTCGCGTGGGCCAGCGAGTGGCAACGGAGTTCTGCACGGTCGTCGACGACGGCACGCTCGGCGCACGCCGCGGTTCGCTCAACGTCGACGACGAAGGCACGCCCACGAACTGCACGACGCTCATCGAGAACGGCATCCTGAAGGGCTATCTGCAGGACAAGCTCAACGCACGGTTGATGGGCGTGAAGCCGACAGGCAACGGTCGACGTGAATCGTTCGCCCACATGACCCTGCCCCGGATGACGAACACCTACATGCTGCCCGGTCCGCACGATCCCGAAGAGATCCTGAAGTCCGTGAGCAAAGGCCTCTACTGCAGGAATTTCGGCGGCGGCCAGGTCGATATCACTTCGGGCAAGTTCGTGTTCTCCGCGAGCGAGGCCTATCTCATCGAAGATGGCCGCATCACTGCGCCAGTGAAGGGCGCAACCCTGATCGGCAACGGCCCCGATGTTCTGACCCGCGTTTCAATGGTCGGCAACGATCTCGAACTCGATGCGGGCGTCGGCACTTGCGGAAAGGACGGCCAGGACGTCCCCGTCGGCGTGGGGCAGCCCACTCTCCGTATCGACGGTCTCACCGTCGGCGGAACGGCGACGTCTTGAAGGGATGGCGATTTGCGTCAGAAGTTGTTTTCAAAACCGTGTGAGACAGGAGTCGAACCCGGAGCCTACACGGACGTATTCACGGCGTTTTTGACAACAACTTGTGGCGTAAATCGCCCTCTTAACGCCAAATAACAGCAGTCTGTTACGATAAAACGCAAATGTGGCTGGCGCGCCCCTTCTACGAGTTCCTGCCTTACCTCTACATGGGGGCGGGAGTCCTGTTTCTCGGGGCTTCCTGGTACCTGACGGATGGGGCTTGGCCCATCTTGCTCCTGTGCGTGGGAGCTTTGAGCCTTCTGGCGGGGATCGTTCTCTGGCTCAGGCGGCGGGACTACCGGATTAACCAAGCCGAATACAACAGCCGTTCGCTCGACGATTGATACCAGGCCTCGAGCCCGATCGGCAAATCCCGTCAGTTCGAATGGGAGGGTACGGGCTCGTCGTGCGCCAGGGTTTCCGCGGCTTCGTCATAGTCTTCTGCAGGCGGCCGGAGGCGCGTCTGGCGATCGTCGATGTACATGATCTCGTGCTGGCCGATCTGGATGACATCGCCGTCGTTGAGCTGCTGGCGGCGGACCCGTTTCGATCGGATATAGACGCCATTGGTGCTGTTGAGATCCTCCACGACACAGCCCTGGAGGCTGGTGACGATCTGTGCGTGATGCCGGCTCACGAACTTGCTGTCGATCTGGAGGTCGTTGTCCGGGGTGCGCCCGATTATGAGACGGCCTGGCTTGAGCTGCTGCTCCATGATGGTCTTGCCGCCCAGTCCGATCAGGACATGCCCCAGCGTAAATTCCATTTCGCCGGTATCGGAGGCCAGCAACGACGATTCGAGCTTGATTGAACGTTCTGCAAACTCCACCCACTGCAGCTCGTCGACGGCTCCCTGCACATCTTCAAGGCTGACCACATCCCGGTCCTGGGCAAACGCGGACATCATCGATGTATCGCAGATCGTATTGATGAGCCGGGGCGTGCCACCCGTGTAGCGGAAGATGATGGGATAGGTGTCCTCCGCAAAAATCTGCCGGCCCTGGGAGCCGGCAACTTCCAGCCGGTGCTGGATATACGAGGCTGTGTCGCTTTTCGAAAGCGGAGTCAGATGGAACCGCAACCGCACGCGTTGCGCGAGCTGCACGAGTTCCGGCGAATTGAGTTTCTCGTTGAGCTCGGGCTGGCCGGCGAGGATGATTCGCAACACCTTCTCTTTGGTCGTCTCGATCCCGGACAGCATGCGAATTTCCTCCAGCACGCGGTGCGAAAGATTTTGCGCCTCGTCCACGATCAACATGACCCGGCGGTTGTTGGCGTATTGCTCGATCAGGAAGGTATTCAGTGTCGACAGCAACTCGGCCTTTTTCATCTTGAAAGGCTGGAAGCCGAACTGGACCAGCACCGTCTGCAGGAACTCGATCGCCGACACCTGCGTCTGGTTGACCTGCGCGACGATGACGTCCTTTTCCAGCTCCGACAGGAAAGTCTCGATCAGGGTAGTCTTTCCAGAGCCGATTTCGCCCGTGATCACCACGAAGCCGTCCGTGAACCAGATCGTCGACTCCATGTAGGCCTTGGCCCGCGCATGATGCTTGGACAGGTACAGGAACGCCGGGTCCGGACTCAGGCGGAAAGGCAGCTCGTTGAGCTTGAAGAGTTCGAGGTACATGCGGGCTGGGGTTTCTCGAAAAGGCGATTCAGGGGGTTTCCCGGCCGAAGTCTAAGGCCTGTGGCCCTCCCCGCACAAAGAGCGGAGTCACAGCTTCCAGTCAGAGATTCTTCAGTAGTTTTTTCAAGGCCTTGTCGCGGGCGGCCGGGGATGCGGCCGTCACCGTGCAGTGGCCCAGCTTGCGGTTGGGGCGGGGTTCTTTGCCATAACTGTGGAAGTGGACGCCGGGTATCGCCAGGATCCGGGGCAGTTCCGGAATGGTCCCGATGAAATTCACCATGCCCGAATGCCCGAGCGGTTCCGTGCTGCCGAGCGGCAGGCCGAGGATCGCGCGGACGTGGTTTTCGAACTGGCTGGTGGCGGCACCTTCGATCGTCCAGTGCCCGGAGTTGTGTACGCGCGGAGCCATTTCGTTCGCGATAAGGCGGCCGTCCTTCACGAAGAACTCGATGGTGAGGATGCCGGCGTAGTTGAAGCGCTTGAGGATCCGGCGTAGGTAGGTTTCTGCCTGCCGCTGCAAACCGGCATGGCGGTAGGGCGCAATCGAGTGCCGCAGGATGCCCTGCTCGTGCGTATTGGCCGAAAGCGGATAGACGCGTGTTTCGCCCTTCGTGCTGCGGACGCCGATGATCGAGACCTCGCGGCTGAAGTCGATGAAGCCCTCGTAAATCAGGGGCACGCTGCCGAGCTGTTCCCACGCAGTGGCGATGTCCTTCCTGCTTCGAAGCACGAACTGCCCGCGCCCGTCGTAACCCAGTCGCCGGGTCTTGAGAACTCCCGGCAAGCCGATTCTCGCTACGGCATGTTCGAGATCCGCAAGGCCATCGACCGACTGGAAGTCAGGCGTTGGAATCTTCAGTTCGCGGAACAGCGTTTTTTCCGCGAGCCGGTCCTGCGAAGTGCCGAGGGCATCGGGAGGTGGCAGGAAAGGGGTGGTCCGTGCAATGTCGCGCACTGCAGCGACGGGAACGTTCTCGACATCGAATGTCACGATATCGACTTTGCCCGCGAGCTCCCGGAGCTTTGCCGCATCGTCGAAATCGCCACGGAGAATGGGGCCAACCTGTCCGCCGGGTGCGCCCGGACTCGGATCCAGGAACACGAATTCGAGCCCCAGGGGATAGCCCGACAAGGCCAGCATCCTTCCGAGCTGACCCGCGCCGATGACACCGATCTTCATGGCTTGTGGGCAGGCGCCTTGCGGGGATCGGGATTTTCCAGCACGCGTTCCGTCTGGTTCGCGCGAAAAGCAGCCAGTGCCGTATGGATCGCGGGATGCTTGTTGCCGAGGATCGCAGCCGCCAGCAATGCGGCGTTCGTTGCGCCGGATGCACCGATCGCCAGCGTTCCCACCGGAATGCCCGCGGGCATCTGCACGATCGAGAGCAGTGAATCCATGCCGTTGAGGGCTTTCGACTGCACGGGCACACCGAGTACCGGCAGGGTGGTTTTCGCTGCTGTCATGCCGGGCAGGTGAGCTGCGCCGCCAGCTCCCGCAATGATGACTTCGAGGCCCCGATCACGCGCTGTGGACGCGTATTCAAAAAGGAGGTCCGGGGTGCGATGGGCCGACACCACGCGTGTCTCGTGCGGAACGCCAAGCTGTTCAAGCATGCGGACAGCGGGTTCGAGGGTTTCCCAGTCGGAAACCGAACCCATGATGATGCCAACCAGTGGTTTCATGATCAGGATGCTCAAAGAGGTGATTCTAGCAGGGCATCCCGCAGAATCCCGAACAGTTCCCGGGACGCGCGCGGGGGCTGCCCGCGTTCGCGTTCGCGGCGAGCCTGGTCAACCAGGCGGGCGACCGTCTTGCGGTCAATGGCCGGATATTCTGCACCCAGCGCATCGAGGCCTTCGGCGGCTGTATCGATCAGCCGCTTGCGCCATTCCTCGACACGACGCAAGCGGAGCGTCTCCGAGCGTTGCCGCATGTTGTGTGCGTGGAGTGCCGCCCGGATGGGTTCGGCATCGACGTGGCGCATGAGCTTGCCGATGTATTGCTTCTGCCGGTAGAGACCGCCGTGTGCCGTAATGCGGCGGGCAAGCGCCACTGCGTCGCGCAGGTTCTCGGGTAGGGGCATGGCATCGAACTCGCCATCGGGCAGGGCAATCAGCGCTTCACCCAGTTCCTGCAGGTCCTGGCTCTGGCGTTTCAGCTCGCTTTTGCTCGGGCCGGTATCGAAATCGTCATCAGGGTCATCATTCATGCACGCGATGCTAGACCCTTCTCTGCGTGAGGTGAAGCCGGGCTACAATGGCCTTTGCCCCAAGCCCAAGGTTTCTACATGTCCCTGCCGCAAAACGCAGCTCCGAGCCTCAAGCGCGACGATCTCGACAGCCTGGTGGCTTTCGCCCTTGACGAGACGCGACGCCTCGGTGCCAGCGAAGCGGAAGTCGGAATTTCCATCGACACCGGTCTGTCGGTGACAGCGCGGCTTGGTGATGTAGAGACGCTCGAATACCAGCGCGATCGCGGCATGGGTGTCACCGTCTATCGCGGCAAGCGCAAGGGTTCGGCAAGCACGGGTGATCTTTCGCGGCAGGCGATTTCGGACACGGTTGCAAAAGCCGTCAGCATCGCGGGCTTCACGGCGGAAGATCCCTGCTCGGGATTGCCGGATCCGGACATGATCGCGAAGGACATTCCCGATCTCGACCTCTGTCATCCCTGGGGCATCGAACCCGAAGCGGCGCGCGATCTGGCCATTGCCTGCGAAGCAGCGGCACTGGGTGTGGACAAGCGCATCAGCAATTCGGATGGTGCTTCGCTCAGCACTCACCAGGGCCTCAGGGTCTTCGGCAACACGCTGGGTTTTCTCGGCGGCTATGCGAGCACCGTGCATTCACTCAGCTGCGTGGTCATCGCAGGCCAGGGCGATGAAATGCAACGCGACTACTGGTACAGCTCGGTCCGCGACTGGCGCGAACTCGAAGACGGGGTCACGATCGGGCAAAGGGCCGCACAGCGGGCACTCGATCGTCTCGGTGCGAAGAAGCTTGGAACGTGCACCGCACCTGTACTGTTCGTTCCCGAGCTGGCTCGCGGTTTTCTTGGCCATTTCCTCGGCGCCATTCGCGGTGGCAGCCAGTATCGCAAGTCATCGTTCCTGCTCGATGCATCCGGTCAGCAGGTGTTCCCCGACTGGTTCACCCTCTCCGAGCGACCGCATATTCCGAAGGCGCTCTCCAGCGCGCCCTTCGACGGTGAAGGCGTGAGGACACGGGATCGCGAGCTCGTGGCGGGAGGCGTGCTGGACGGCTATCTACTGAGCACGTATTCGGCGCGGAAACTCGGACTCAAGACCACGGGCAATGCAGGCGGCGTGCACAACCTCATCGCGCCTGTCGGCACGCGCGATTTCGCAGGGATGCTGAAACTGATGGGCCGTGGTCTCGTCGTCACGGAGTTGATGGGGCAGGGGATCAACGGTGTCACCGGCGACTATTCCCGCGGCGCCGCTGGCTACTGGGTCGAGAACGGAGCCTTGAGCCATCCCGTCCACGAAATCACCATCGCCGGCAATCTCAAGGAGATGTACCGCAACATCATTGCCGTCGGCAGCGACGTCGATGCCCGCGGTGGTATTCGCACGGGTTCCATCCTCGTCGACCAGATGACTATTGCTGGGGAGTAAGAGAGGCTTTGTGCCGCAAGCCATTTTCGAAAACGCTGCAAGTACGTCCTTGTAAGCTCCGGGTTCGGCTCCCTGCCTCACACGGTTTCGAAAATGCCTTCCGACCCAAAGCCTTCGCACTTTGCGGATGAGAGGGTGCGGGGTTTTGGTGTTGAAGTGAAGCCGAGCGGGCCTACTCCACGAGATCCCTGAGGGTCTTGCCTTTCAAGCTGTCCTTGAGGGCTGTATCTGCCTCGCGGGCGAGGTTTTCTGCCGGTGCGACGCTGCGCATCTTCGGCATGCGGGGGTGGTCGGGGTCGTTCCTGACGGCGTCGAGGACATCGGCGAGGTTGATGGAGTCGAGATCCTTCGCCGGCAGCAGCTTCTCGTCTTCCGTGGCGATCAGGATTCCGCGGCGTTCAAGACACGTGACGACCGGGCTCAAGGCAGTGCCCGGAACATCAAGATGATCGGCGAGCCGCTGCGAGGTCCAGGCCGCTCCCGACTTCCGGAAATCCTGGGCGATGAGATACATGATCGAGAGCGCGAGCCGCTCGCGGAGGCCCGAGGTCAGGCGGATCTCGCCATGGCCGGGCCGCAGAAACTGCGGGTGCTGGATGTAGAACGCCAGTTGCACGCCGACCAGCAGGATCAGCCACGACAGATAAAGCCACATCAGCCCGACAATGACGATGGCGAAACCGGCATAGATCACCATCGTGCGCGATGAGTGGACGACGATGGTGGCGAACAGCTCGCCGCTGGCAGCCCACAGCACGCCGGCGACCGTTCCCCCGATCAGCGCGGCCCGCATCCGCACTTTCGTGTTGGGAATGAATGCGTACATGAAGGTGAAGACGCCGACGACCAGCAGGTAGGGCGTCAGCCGGCCGAGCTGCACGACGATGAAGCCGAGCGGTTCGATGTGGACCAGCGACTGCACCACGCCGTTATTACCGATAGTGGCGAGCAACCCCATTGCCGCGACCATGACGACGGGGCCGACGATCATCACGCTGAGGTACTCGCTGAAGCGCCGGCCGAGACTGCGTGGCTGTTCGACGCGCCAGACGTAGTTGAAGCTCTCTTCCACCTTCTGGATCATCGAGATGACGGTGTAGAGCAGGAAGGCAAGGCCGAGGGAGCCCAGCACGCCGCTCTGCACGTTCTCGACGAACTCCATGACTCGTGCCGTCAGTTCCGTCGCGCGATCGCCCAGCGGCTCGAGGAACTGATACAGCACGGGTTCGAGATAGCGGTGGTACCCCAATCCCTTCAGTACTGAAAACGACAGGGCGATCAGCGGGACGATGGAGAGCAGCGTGGTGTACACGAGGCTCATCGCCCGCAGCGTGAGCTGCCCGCCGGCCATGTCGCGCAACAATGCGAAGGGATACCGCAGCAGCACCATGAAGGGCCAGAACGGTTTCGCGACCAGGCTCTCCGGCGGTTCGAACAGATGCTGTTCGGTCCGCGCGATCAGATTGCCAATGGAGTCGAAGAGATCCATGTGTCAGGAATCAGCCGTTTGATCCGGGAATGAGGTGGCTGCAGCACGCTGCCGCCCCAGTACATCACGAACCGTGGCCGCAAGCTGCGACCAGCGGTCTTTCAGCAGGCATTCCGCTGCCCCGAGGCGGGTGCACTGCTCGGCAATGTATTCCGTGACCGCACCGGTGAACACGATCAGCGGGATGCCGCTCTTGAGCTCCCGCAGGATGCCAAGCGCAGGAATGGCCCCGAAGCCGGGCACTTCGAAATCGGCGATCACGATATCGGGCTGCTTGAGCAAGGCCTGCCTGAAAGCGGTTTCGGTTTCCACGCGCTCCCATTCGAGAGCGGGCCACGTGCGTCCCAGTACGGCCGCCGCCAGCTCCGAATCGGCGAGGGTGTCTTCCACGATGAGGACTTTGAGCTGTCCGGTCATGGGAGCTGCGCTGCCTGCGGCGATTCTTCCGCGAGTCCCTGGGGCCGGGTGGGCAAGGAGAACGTGAACGTGGCGCCCTTGTCGATTTCTGCGTCAGCCCAGATGCGGCCACCATGGCGCGTGAGGATGCGCCGCACAGTCACGAGGCCAATGCCGGTGCCCGGGAATTGCGATTCCGTATGCATCCGCTGGAACGGCCCGAACAGCTTGCCGGCATACGCCATATTGAAGCCGACGCCGTTGTCGCGGACGAAGAAATGTCGCTCGTCTCCGGCGAGTTCGCTGCCTACCGTCACGGCTGCATCCGAATTCAGGCCCGTGTACTTCCACGCATTGTCGAGCAGGTTTTCCATCGCGATCCGCAGAAGTCGCGCGTCGCCATGCACGACCATACCAGGCTCAATGACCAGGGCGACGTGTCGTGCCGGGTAGCGTTCGCTCACCAGCGTGGCGATTTCCCTCGTCAGCAAGCTGAAGTCCATGTCCCTCGGCAGCATCTGGCTCTGGCTGATGCGCGAGAGTTCGAGCAGGTCGTCGATGAGCATCGACATCCGCTGGCTCGCCTCGTGGATGCGTTTGAGGTAGTGCAGCGCCCGGTCGTCCAGTCCTGCAGGCGCGACTTCCTGCAGTGCCTGGCTGAAGCCGGCCATGCTTCGCAGGGGTGCGCGCAGGTCGTGGGAAACGGCGTGCACGAACGCTTCGAGTTCGCGGTTGGCCGCTGCGAGCTGCTGCGTCCGCTGTTCAACCCGCTGTTCGAGCTCAAGGTTGATCTTGCGGACTTCGTTCTCGGACGCGCCAAGGGCCGTGGCCAGTTGCGAGGCGAAGCCCAGGCTGTCCTCGTTGCGGCGGTGATAGCGTTTCAGCAGCACGTACAGGATGGCTGCCGAGACGAGGATGTACAACCAGCCCTTGTAGGTCTGGAAGCGGGCGATTTCGCCGGCAGTCGGAAAGTAGTGCTCGACCGTGCGGTCGGAGAAGAAGATCCAGGCGCTGCCGATCACCAGGTAGACCAGCGTGATGACGAGCGGCATGTGTCGCTGCGACCACGTGCGGTCCGGTTCGCTGCCGTGTCTGCTGCCTTGGGGGTCGACCATGATGAGCAGCGGGTGAATGCGCTAGGCAGTCAGCTGCGTGAGCGCCTGTTCGTACTTCTCGCTCGTGCGCTGGATGATCTCTGCTGGCAGCCGGGGACCCGGGGCCTGCTTGTTCCAGGTCAGCGTCTCGAGATAGTCGCGGACGAACTGCTTGTCGAAACTCGGCGGACTGCTGCCCGGGCGATAGGTTTCGATGGGCCAGAAGCGCGAAGAGTCCGGCGTCAGCGCTTCATCGATCAGCGTCAGCGTGCCGGCCGCGTCGAGACCGAACTCGAACTTGGTGTCGGCGATGATGATGCCGCGCGCCGCGGCATGGGTCGCCGCGTATCGGTACAGCGAAAGGGCGGCGCTGCGGACGCGTTCCGCAAGGCCATTCCCGATTTCCTTCGCGACCTGCTCGAAGCCGATGTTCTCGTCATGACGCCCAAGCTCGGCCTTGGTCGAGGGCGTGAAGATCGGTTCCGGCAACCGGTCCGCCTGGCGCAGTCCGGCAGGGAGCCTGATCCCGCACACTTCGCCGTCGACCTGGTAGTCCTTCCATCCGGAACCGATGAGGTAGCCGCGGACGACCGCTTCGACCGGCAATGCCTTGAGCCGCCGGACGATCATCGCGCGATCCGCGATCTGGCTCCGTGCCGTTGCATCCGGCACCACGGTCTCGAGATCGGGTGCCTGGTCCGTGCCAAGGTGATTCGGAATGATGTGCCGGGTCTTGTCGAACCAGAAGCGCGAGATCTGGGTCAGCACGCGGCCCTTGCCCGGGATCGGATCCGGCAGCACGACGTCAAAAGCGCTCAGGCGATCGGTGGTGACGATCAGAAGATGCTCCGCATCCACCGCATAGATGTCGCGCACCTTGCCCTGGTGGATACGCTCAAGCCCCTCGAGGTGCGATTCAAGCAGGGGAGGAGAGGCGGAAATCCTGGAGTTCATTGCGCGGAATGCCCTTGGGCTTGAAGGCAGGGTCGAGCGGGTTCGCATCAACGGGTTGCGGCGACACGCTGCCGATGTTGGGGCTGGCGGCTGCTAACATGTGTGCCGCCGGCGGGTCTGTTCATTGTGTCAGCGGGCGCGCAATCGGGTCAACTTGCGGCCACGGCATGGACGCCCGGCGATGTCTGGTTTGGGGAGATCCTACAAGGGGTAAATGGCGGGTGGCGATCCAGGGCAAGCTTTTCGGTGGCATCGTGGGCTTCTTCGTCGGCGGACCGGCGGGTGCGCTCCTCGGCAGTCTTGCGGGTCATCAGGTGGATCTGCAGATCGAGCGCAAGGATGTGCCGAAGCCAGGTCTCGCATCCGCACAGGCCGTGCAGGAAGCATTCTTCCGCTCCACGTTCCAGGCGATGGGCCATCTCGCGAAATCCGATGGCCATGTGTCGGAGCAGGAAATCCATGCTGCCCGCCAGGTCATGCAGCAGTTCGCGTTGGGACAGGCAGAGACGCGGTTCGCGATGGATCTCTTCAGCGCGGGCAAGGCACGCGACTTTCCCCTCGAGACTTCCCTCGGGCGTCTCCATGCATTGATTCGCGGCAGGACGGATCTGTGCCGGATGTTCATCCAGATCCAGCTGCAGGCGGCCTTGTGGGGCGGAGCGCTGCACAAGCCGGGGAGAGCCGTTCTTGAACGCATGTGCCGGGTGCTCGAAGTTTCTACCGTCGAGCTCGTGCGCATGGAAGCCTTGCTGAGAATGCAGCAGCCCGTGGGCCAGACACCTGCGCAGCAAGCTGCAGAAAAACTGGCTTCGGCGTATGCCGTGCTGGCTCTGGAGCCCGCTGCCACCGAGGCTGAGGTCAAGAAAGCCTATCGCCGGCTGATGAACCAGAATCATCCCGACAAGCTCGTGGCGAAGGGCCTGCCCGAGTCGATGATGAAGGTGGCGGAAGAGAAAACGCGCCAGGTGCGCGCTGCCTATGAAGTGATCTGCGAGGCGCGAGGCATCCGTTGAGTCAGTGGTAGAGTTACGCGCCGGCGCGAATGCGGGACCGGTGCCTTGAGGAAAATCTGAACATGCTGCAGCCGTGGATTGCTCCCTCGATCCTGTCCGCCGATTTCGCACGCCTCGGGGACGAAGTCGAAGCTGTGCTCGCAGCGGGCGCCGACAGCATCCATTTCGACGTCATGGACAACCACTACGTCCCGAATCTCACGATCGGTCCGCTCGTCTGCGAGGCACTGCGCAAGCGCGGTATCAAGGCACCGATCGATGTCCACCTGATGGTGAAGCCGGTCGACCGGATCATTCCGGACTTCGCGAAAGCCGGGGCCACGTGGATCACGTTTCATCCGGAAGCGAGTGAACATGTCGATCGTTCGCTCGGCCTGATCCGCGACCTCGGCTGCCGGCCGGGGCTCGTCTTCAATCCTGCAACGCCGCTCAACTGGCTGGATCACGTCATCGACAAGGTCGACATGATCCTGCTGATGTCCGTAAATCCGGGTTTCGGCGGCCAGGCGTTCATTCCGGAGACGCTCGCCAAGATCAAGGCCGTGCGCGCGCGTATTGCTGCGAGCGGTCGCGAGATCCGTCTGGAAGTGGACGGCGGCATCAAGATCGACAACATCGGCGAGGTGGCCAGGGCCGGGGCGGACACATTCGTCGCGGGTTCTGCAATCTTCGGCGCAGCGGATTACCGCGCCACCATCGCTAAGATGCGAGAGGAAATCGCCAAAGGCCGCAGCGACGCCTGACGCATCGGGAGCCGGATCAGATAAAGAAAAAGGCCGGCAATGCCGGCCTTTTTGCTGGGACGCAGGGCTGATCCCTATTCGTCATCGTCCTCGTCGTCATCCACCCGCGCTTTCGCGAGCGTGGTGGTGCGCGCCGCCAGCATGGGGCGGGTGCGGACCTTGGGACGCGCGCCGAACACGACGATGGTCTTGCCGGTAGCCCGGAGCAGACGCTGGTCTTCGAGCACCTTCAGCACCCGACCGGCCATTTCGCGCGAGCAGCCGACGAGCCGTGACAGTTCCTGCCGGCTCACCTTGATCTGCATGCCTTCAGGATGGGTCATCGCATCCGGTTCGCTGCACAGATCCATGATGGCGTGGGCAACGCGGCCCGTGACATCGACAAACGCGAGATCGCCAAGCTTGCGATTCGTGCGATCGAGGCGGGTGGCGAGCTGGGTCGCGAGTTCAAACACCAGTCCGGGGCTTTCTGCGGCGAGCTGCCGGAAGCGGGGATAGGTCATTTCCGCGAGTTCGCACTGCTGCCGTGTGCGCACCCAGGCGCTGCGGGTGGGCTGTTCGTAGAACAGGCCCATCTCGCCGAAGAACTGGCCCTTGTTGAGATAGGCCAGGACCATCTCGTTGCCTTCCTCGTCCTCGATCATTACTTCGACCGAGCCATGGACGATGTAGTAGAGGATGTCGGGCAGGTCGCCCGCGTGGATGACGACCGTCTTGGAGGGCACGGTGCGGATGCGGCAGTAACTCAAGAACCGGTTGATCGCCGGTATGTCACTCAGCGGTTTCATGCCCTCTTCCATAGTTGCCCCTTCATGTTGTTGGGTTGGGCGCTAGAGCACGCGCTCAAAGCCTTGCGCGCTTTTTAGTACAGTATCGGCATTGCTGCAAGCGACATGTTGATGACGTCGTGTCTGAAATCAGACCAGACGAGCCGCTGTCGTCATGATTTTCGCAGTGAGTTTCATCAGTCCGCGCATCGGTGAGGGCAGAGGAATGCCCCCGGCACGCATGGCCGAACCCCCGTGATGCGCTTCATCGATGCGCATCTGGTGGACGATCGCGCGAGTGCGATTGTCCGCGGCAGGCAGCTGTTCGAGATGCGATTCCAGATGCTCGACGACCTGGCGTTCCGTCTCCGCGACGAAGCCAAGACTGGTGGCATCGCCGAGCGCAGCCGTTGCCGCGCCGATGACAAACGAGCCGCCGTACCACAGCGGGTTCAGCAGGCTGGTGCGGCCGCCGAGTTCCTTGATCCGCTTCGAACACCACTGCAGGTGATCGCCTTCCTCGGCTGCGGCTTCGAGAAGTGCAACCCGGGTGGCGGGCTGGCGGGCGACCCAGGCCTGTCCGTGATACAGCGCCTGGGCAGACACTTCCCCGGAATGGTTCACCCGCATGAGGCTGGCGATACGCCGCCGCTCGTCGGGGGTGGTCACCGTTTCGGCGACGGCTTCCGCCGGATAGGGGCGAACCGTCGAGGCGTGGACATCGAAAAGGGTGCGCAGGGCCTGGTCGGTCTCCAGAATCAGCCGGTCGACCAGATTGCCGGCAGGGATAGGCGCCGCCCGTCCTGGGCGAGTGATCGAGGGAGGGGGGGTAGAGCCGGGCATGGACACATTATATATACGGCCCGCCCCCAAGCCCGGAACATACCAGCCCGGGACAAAAGGAAAGGCCGGAAGCCTTGGGCTGGGAGCACGGTGGAAGAAGCCTCCGACCCCCGTTTTCGGGCGGCTTTTTGGTTTGCAAACCCCAGGGTCGTCCATTAGACTTGCCGGCCTTTCGCCCCTGCCCAAGATTCCTCTGGAGCCCTTGTTATGAAGACCGTTTTCGCAAAAACGGCCACCATCCGCCGCGACTGGTTCGTCGTGGATGCCGCTGAACAGACCCTGGGTCGCCTCGCGACGCAGCTGGCTTTCCGTCTTCGTGGCAAGCACAAGCCCGAATACACCCCGCACATGGATACCGGCGACAACCTGATCGTCATCAATGCCGAGAAGATCAAGGTCACGGGCGCCAAGCTCACGGACAAGATGTACTACCGGCACACGGGTTATGAAGGCAACCTCAAGGAAACCACTCTGGGCAAGTTGCTGGCCGAGCACCCCGAGCGGGCGATCGAATTCGCCGTGAAGGGCATGCTCCCCAAGAATCCCCTGGGTCGCGCGATGTTCAAGAAACTCCACGTATTCGCGGGTGCGGCTCATCCGCATACCGCCCAGCAGCCCAAGGCGCTGAAGATCTCCTAGGACGAACCGACGACATGGCAACAACGAACGCGAACTACGGCACCGGCCGCCGCAAGACCTCGACGGCCCGGGTATTCCTCCGTGCCGGCAGCGGCAAGATCACGATCAACGCCCGCCCGATCGACCAGTTCTTCGGTCGCAAGACCGCACGGATGATCGTTCGCCAGCCGCTCGAAGTCGTGAAGCTCGAAACCAATTTCGACGTTGAAGCGACGGTTGCCGGCGGCGGCACCACCGGCCAGGCCGGCGCCATCCGCCACGGTTTGACCCGCGCGCTCATCGAATATGACGAAACCCTGCGCAAGGTGCTGCGTGACGCCGGCTTCGTGACCCGCGATGCCCGCGAGGTCGAGCGCAAGAAGGTCGGCTTCCGCAAGGCCCGCCGCGGGACCCAGTTCTCCAAGCGCTGATCGCTTCAGCGCCGGAGGGGACCCCTACCATTTCTTGGGGGATCGTCTAGTGGTAGGACAACGGACTCTGACTCCGTTTACCTAGGTTCGAATCCTAGTCCCCCAGCCAAAAACCAAAAGGCCCGCGCAAGCGGGCCTTTTGCGTTTGGCTGTCGGGACTAGGATTGAGAACCTGGGGGACCTGGGTTCGACAAAATCGCCGGGAGCGATTTTGAACGTCGCACATGCGGACCCCACTCTTTAATCTCGTGGGGGAAGCATTTGCGGCGGCCCCAACGGGGTGGAGCACATGGATGGGGCGGAATAATCCTAGTCCCGGATCATTCTTTTCTTCGCCCACTCGGCGAGGTCCCGAGCTTGAGTCGGCGACTCTTCTCTTGGAGTCCTGAAGTCTTATGCCTCGCCTACTCGGTGAGGTCCCGAACTCGAGTACGCGACCTTTTCCTGAAGATCTTGAAGTGTCGTCGCTCAGTGAGGCTACGAACCTGAGCACGCGACTCTTTATCCTGGAATCTTCAGCTCTCGCCTGCGCAGTGAAGTCCTGAACTTGCGTACGCGATCTTCTCTCGTCCCACCTTCAATTGACCGCTCCCCACCCCTTCGGCATATGCTCCGCGAAAAGGTTTGCCTCTCTCGCGCACGACAACCATCCAATCGGGGGTACTGATCATGAAACGTACGCTGCTCGCACTATCGCTCGCCCTTGTTGCGGCAACACCAGCTCTTGCCCAGCGGACGACTCTCACCGCCGCTGAAGAAGCCAACAAGAAAGTCGTTTTCGAGTTCTACCGCCAGGTATGGGAAACCGGTAATGCAGAGCTGCTGCCGCAGTTCTATGCCGCCGATTTCAAGGAGCACAATCCGGCCGTGCCGCCCGGTGGCCTCGACGGTCTGGCGCAGTTCCTCAAGCGGCGCTTCCCTGCCGTGAAGCCGGCCGGCAAGGAATTGCAGAATCCGCCCGCAGTGGTGCAGGTGGATGGGGATCTCGTGACCTGGATCTTCAAGCGTGACGCCAAGGATCCGAAGGATGGTTCTCCCTACAACAGTTTCTGGTTCGATATGTATCGCGTGCAGAACGGCAAGGTCGTCGAGCATTGGGATGCAGCTACGCGCCAGGCTCCTCCCGCGGCACGCTGACGGGTGAGCAATGCCGGATAGCAGAAGGCCCGCATCGAGCGGGCCTTTTGCATTCAGGTGGATGGATGGCCGCGCAATCCGGCTATCGCAGCGTCCTCACTCCCTCTTTCCCCCCGACGATCAACAGATCGGCGGGTCTGATCGCAAACAACCCCACCGTCACCACTCCCGCAATCTGGTTGATCTCCGTCTCCAGTCCCACGGGATCGATAATCTCGAGGTTATGCACATCGAGAATCTGATTCCCGTTGTCCGTCGTGAACCCCTGCCGCCATACCGGCCCGCCCCCCAGTTTCACCATCTGCCTTGCGACATGCGAACGCGCCATCGGTATGACTTCCACCGGCAGAGGGAAGCGCCCGAGCACGTTGACCACCTTCGACTCATCCACGATGCAGATGAAGCGTGACGATGCGGCAGCCACGATCTTCTCCCGGGTCAGTGCTCCGCCGCCTCCCTTGATGAGCCGGAGATGCGAGTCGGCCTCGTCGGCACCATCGATGTAGACCTCCGGGGCATCCGTGGAGTTGAGATCCAGGACCTCGATGCCATGCTTCCGAAGACGTGCGGTCGAGGCCTCCGAACTCGACACGGCACCCCGGATGCGCAGGTTTGCGCTGGCCAGGGCATCGATGAAGAGGTTGACGGTGGAACCGGTGCCGACCCCGACGAGCATGTCGTCGCGGACGTAGGTGAGTGCTGCTGCGGCGGCAAGCTGCTTGCCCTGGTCTGTGCTCATGACTGCCTGCATGGGTCGATTGAAAGTGAAAACATCTGTTTAAGCCGCGTTTTCCAGTGGTCCAGATACGACTGTGCCCGCTTACGCGGGCACAGTCTCAAGTCATCATCCAAGGAAGAATTTACTTCTTCTTAGCGGCCTTCTTCTTCGTTGCCTTCTTCTTGGATGCTTTCTTTGCCTTAGTTGCCATAGTAGTCAGTCTCCATGTCGAGTTAGTCCGCGCGCAGTATATACATAAAACAAAAATACCTAGCAAGTGTTCGTTGATTATTTCTTTACGGACTTCGTACTCACTCTCACTCTTCGGGGTGTTGAGGTGAGAGCAAGTATGAAGTCCCACTCGCTCTTCGTGACCGGTGTGACCGACAGCCGGTTACCCCTTCGCAGTATCACGAGGTCCTTTAATTCACGAGTGGAATGCATTCTCAAGGCATCGAGCGTGATGAGCGGATCGAACTTCGCATCGAGCCTGACATCGACCGAGTACCAGGTCGGTTTCGTGCGATCGCTCTTCGGATCGAAGTGATGATCGTCAGGGTCGAATGCGGACCCGTCGGGGTACCCCGCGCGCGAAATGGTGACGGTTCCCGCAATGCCGGGGATGTCACAGCTCGAGTGATAGAAGAACGCCTGGTCGCCTTTAGCCATCTGGTCGCGCAGATAGTTGCGGGCCTGGAAGTTCCTTACGCCATCCCATCCCGTCGTCTTGCGCGGTGCCTTCGCCAGGTCATCGATGCCAAACGTGGAGGGTTCGGACTTGAGCAGCCAGTAGGCCATGAGGAGCTCCGGATCGGGGAATCAAGGGTTATTACGTATCGGGGCCCGATAGAGGGCGCGTTCGGTAACGACAGCATCGAGGGTCACGTCCCACGAATGAACATCGATGGCGGGCAGCTTCTGTAGTTCATAGGCCACCCCGATCAACCGTGGACGTTGCCACCGGCGTCCCGCCGAGAGGTACGCGAAGCGCCGATCATAGAAGCCGCCACCTGTCCCGAGACGGCGTCCCTGGTCATCGAATGCGATCAGCGGGACGAATACTCGATCAAGCTTCCGCGGGTTGATGGGGCCCATCGAGGCGGGGGGCTCGAGCAAGCCAAGGCGGCTGCGGGTCAGGGATGCGAGATCCGTGAAGCGGAAGAATTCCATCCGGCGCGCCCTGAAGTCGACGACACGTGGCAGATAGACATGACACCGCAGACGGAGCGCGCGGGTAATGATTGGTGTTAGATCCACTTCACCCCGCACCGGAAGATAGACAGCGATGCGTATCCCGGGGCGCAGGAGATGCGCGCCGACTATCCGTCGCGCGATGTCGCGGGACGCTCTGGTCCGTTCAGCGGATGAGAGCGCTTGGCGCTTCGAGCGCATCGTGCGGCGCACGGCATCACGCGTGGCGGAGGAGTTCGCCGCGTGGACACCGGAAGGGGAGGAGGCGCTACCCGCCTGTGCCGTCATGGACCATTGCCCTCGACGCGGAGCAATAGGTGGGACCGAAACACGGCACTTAAGGCTTCCCGTTCGAGACGGACTTGCACAATGTTGCCGCGATCCATTGTCCCAGGGGTATTAACATTAGGGTCGAGGGGAAACCCGACCCATGTCGAACACCGCAGGCAGCGCCAAACGAAATCGTACTGAATCTTGCAGTCTGAAGCCTACAGCTCCAGCTGCCTGCCTTGAGTGAGCGCCGTCTCAACCCGCTCCCGCAGCTGCTTGATGCGGTTGCCCACATCGCTGTTCAGGGAAGTGCCCTGGTTGCGCAGCTTCAGCAGTTCATTCGCGATATTGAGGGCGGCCATGACCGCGATCCGGTCCAGCCCGACAACATTTCCGGCATCGCGGATCTCCCGCATCTTGCCGTTCAGGTATTCGGCGGAATCCAGCAGGTCGGAACGTTCCTCGACCGGGCAGGCGACCTGGTATTCCTTTTCCAGGACACGGACACTGATTCTCACCGTGCGATCGGTCATGCGCCGTGCTCCATTGCCTTGAGACGTCCAATCATGGCTTCGACTCTGGCGCGTACCTGCTCGTTCTTCTGCAGGAGACTCGCCCGTTCTGTCATCAGCGTTTCCTGACGCTGGCGCAGGGCACGATTTTCTTCCTTGATCTGGGCCACCGTCGCGACGAATTCGTCGAGGCGCTTTTCGAGGCGCTTCAATTCCTGATCGACCGCGGTCTTGGTCTGCCCATCGCTCATGGCCGGATTATGCGGGCATGCAGTCGCCCACGACAAGCGGGACAGAGATAGGCCGTCAGGGCCGCGCCGGGCCTTGCTTCCTGCAGGAAGACAGGGTGGTTGCGGTGCTACCATATCGTCATGTTGAATATTCTCCACGCCGAAGTGGCGCGCCTTCTGGAAGACGCCGCGGCAGAGCTTCCCGCCGCCGAGGCGCATGGCTGTCTGTGTGGCGCCCTGTGCGCGGCCGATGACTACTCGCTGGATCAATGGCTGCTCGAGATTGCGCCCGATGCGGGAGCCGGTATTCCTCTCAAGGCGCCCGATTCGCCCTTGAGGATATTGTTCGATTCCACCGTGCGTGACCTGCGCAGCGACAGCCTCGAATTCACGCCTTTACTACCCGACGATGAAATGGCGCTCGCGTATCGCACCGAAGCGCTTGCCCACTGGGCGCAGGGATTTCTTTACGGGCTGGCCCTGGGCGAAATCGGTCGCCGTCCCGATCTGCCGCAGACCGTCATGGAGGTCCTTGGCGATTTTGCCGAGATCGGCCGTGCCACGCTGTCCGGTCCCGATGAGGCCGTGAACGAAGCGGATGAAGAAGCTTTTGCCGAGCTCTACGAATTCCTGAGGGTAGGCGTCCAGCTGGTATACGACGAGTTGTTGCCGTTGCGGCAAGGCTGAGTCTCAAGGAGTCCGGTCGATGCAGTCATACAATCGCCCCTCGGAATTTGCGCGCCGCCGGAAGCAGCTGGCACGCATGATGGGCAAGGGCGGCATCGCGATCATTCCCGCGGCCCTCGAGAAGTCCCGGAACAACGACGTCCATTACGAATACCGTCCGGACAGCGACTTCTATTACCTGACCGGTTTCAATGAACCCGAAGCGGTGGCGGTGCTCGTCCCCGGGCGTCCGCAGGCGGAGTACGTGCTGTTCGTCCGGGATCGCGATCCCGCGCGCGAAACCTGGGATGGCAAGCGGGCAGGGCCTGAAGGCGCCACCCGCGACCATCACGCGGACGATGCATTCCCGATCGGGGACATCGATGACATCCTCCCGGGGCTGATGGAAAGCTGCTCGCGCGTGTACTACACGATGGGGCTCAATCCGGACTTCGACCAGCGGGTCATCGGCTGGGTGAACAGTCTCAAGGCCCAGGCACGCGCCGGCGTCCATCCACCCCAGGAGTTCGTGGCGCTCGATCACCCGCTGCATGACATGCGGCTCTACAAGTCCACGCCCGAACTTGCCCTGATGCGCAAGTCGGCGAAGATCGCAGTGGAGGCCCACAAGCGGGCGATGCGGTTCACGGCACCCGGCAAGATGGAATTCGAGGTGATGGCCGAACTCGTCCACGAGTTTCGCCGCAACAATGCCGATACGTCGTATCACCCGATCGTGGGCGGCGGCGAGAACAGCTGCATCCTCCACTATCGCGAGAACAACGCCGAACTGAAGGATGGCGACCTGCTCCTGATCGACGCCGGGTGCGAGTACGGCATGTACGCCTCCGATATCACCCGCACGTTCCCCGTGAACGGCCGCTATACCCCCGAGCAGCGCGCGGTATACGAAGTAGTGCTCGAAGCCCAATACGCTGCCATCGAGAAAGCGAAGCCGGGCAATCACTGGAACGAACCCCACGATGCGGCAGTGAAGGCGATCACCCAGGGTCTCGTGCGCATCGGCCTGCTGAAGGGCAAGGTGCCGAACCTGATTCGCGACGGCGCCTACCGCCAATGGTTCATGCATCGCACCGGCCACTGGCTCGGCATGGATGTCCACGACGTCGGCGACTACAAGGTCGGCGATGAATGGCGGGTACTGGAGCCGGGCATGGTCATGACAGTGGAGCCCGGGCTCTATATCCCCGCTGGCTCGAAGGGCGTGCACAAACGCTGGTGGAACATCGGTGTACGGATTGAAGACGACGTGGCCATTACCGCCAATGGTTGCGAAGTGCTGACCGATGGCTTACCTAAGGATCCGGATGCCATCGAGCGCCTGATGCGGGCAGCCTGATGCAGGCTGACGTCGTCATCGCTGGCGGCGGGATGGTCGGAGCGAGCCTCGCGCTCGCGCTCTCTCGACTGGATCTCGATGTCGCGCTGGTCGAAGCGGCACCCTTCACTACCGGTTCCAGTCCCAGCTTCGACGATCGCACTACGGCGCTCTCCAATGGCAGCCGCAGGATCATGGAAGTGCTGGGTGTCTGGCCGCAGGTGCTGCACGAAGCCACGCCGATCAAACGCATCCACGTCTCGGACCGCGGCCGCTTTGGCTTTGCCCGCATTGATGCAGGCGAACTCGAGATTGACCAGCTTGGCCACGTCGTCCCGAACCGCGTGCTGGGAGCAGCCCTGTGGGAGCAGCTCAAGGCGACAAAGATCCGTGTCATCGCGCCTGCCCGGGTTGCCGACTATGTCGTGGAAGGGCAGGAGTGCCGGATCAAACTGGAGGGCAGTGCTGCGGGCTCTGGCGCAGTGAGTGCTCGTTTACTCATCGCAGCCGACGGTGCCCAATCGGCAGTCCGTGGCGCCGCAGGAGTGGGCGCATCCACGTGGGACTACGAACAGACGGCACTCGTGGCCAACCTCACGACTCAACGTTTTCACGAGAACGTGGCTTACGAACGCTTCACGCCAGCAGGGCCTATCGCGATCCTCCCGCTCGCGGAGGGGCGCGTCGGCCTGATCTGGACGCTCCCGCCCGATCAGGCCGCGGCCACGCTTGCGCTGACCGATGATGAGTTTCTCTCGCGGCTGCAGGACGCCTTCGGCATGCGGCTCGGACGTTTCCTGAGCATAGGCAAGCGGCAGTCGTATCCGCTCAGCCTGACGCGGGCGGACGAACAGGTGACCGAACGCGTCGTCATTCTCGGGAACGCGGCCCAGGGACTGCATCCGATTGCAGGCCAGGGCTTCAACCTGGGATTGCGCGACGTGGCGAGTCTTGCAGAGGTTCTGGCCGACGCTCGCTCGACCAGCGCTGCGATGGATCCCGGCGCCACCGACCTGCTGGAACGCTATCGGGCCTGGCGACAGGATGACCGGAGACGCATCATTGCCTTCACGGATGGACTCGTGCGGGTGTTCCGCCAGCCGTTCGCGCCCATCCGGATGTTGCGCGACGTCGCGCTGCTTGCCTTCGATCTGTCGCCGCAAGCGAAGCAGGCGCTGTCGCAGCTCTCGCTCGGTGCGGCGGGTCGTGTTCCGCGGCTTGCCCGCGGCGCGCCGCTCTGATCCTTCGTCCGCCATGCCCGCAAAACCCGACTACGACATCCTGATCATCGGCGGTGGCCTGGTGGGTGCGTGTCTCGCGAGCCTGTTGTCGACAGAGCGGAGTCTTGCGTCACTGCGCATCGGTCTGATCGAGGCACAACCCCCTGCGCAGCCGCCAGCCGGTGAGATCGACATTCGCGTCTCGGCGATCTCGCGCGCTTCGCAGGCGATCCTCAGGCAGGCAGGTGGCTGGCAGCTGCTGTCTCCCGCACACATCTCGCCTTACAAGGAGATGGTGGTCTGGGATGCGGGTGGCCAGCCTGATGGAAAAGGCTCCGTGCATTTCAGTGCCGATGCGACCAGCGAGCCCGATCTCGGCAGCATCGTCGAGAATCGCCAGCTGCAGTGGGCGCTGTACTCGACGCAGTCGTTGCGTGATCGGGTCACGCTGCTGCGCGCCAATCTCACGGAACTGACGTTCGATGCGGCCAGTGCAATCGCCACCGCGAATCTTTCCGATGGCCGGCGTCTCACCGCGCGCCTCATCGTCGGCGCCGATGGTGCGGGGTCCCGGAGCCGCAGCCTCGCCGGGATCGAAGTGACATCGCGACCTTACGATCAGTCCGCGGTGGTGACTCACGTCCGCATGGAACGGCCGCATCGCCAGACAGCCTGGCAAAGGTTTCTGCCTGATGGGCCCGTGGCATTGCTGCCGCTCGTCGATGGCCGTAGTTCCATCGTCTGGACAACGGCACCCGACCACGCAACCCGTCTCGTCGAAATGCCTGCCGATGAATTCGAACGGGAGCTGCTTGCAGCGACTGATGGTGTACTCGGCAGCATCGAGCTCGCAGCGCCTCGCGCCCGCTTTCCGTTGCAGCTCATGTATGCACGGGAGTATTGCCGGCCCGGGTTCGTGCTGGTCGGGGACGCTGCCCATGCCGTCCATCCTCTTGCGGGACAGGGCGTTAACCTGGGGTTTGCCGATTGCGCAGCGCTGGTAGCCATCCTTGCCGAGGCGGTAGCGACCAGTTCTACCGGATGGGCAGATCGGCGCTGGCTGCGTCGTTACGAGCGCTGGCGGAAAAGCGACAACCTGCTGGCGGCCGGTGTCATTGACGGTCTGGGTCGGCTTTTCGGCCATTCCGATCCCCGCCTCAAGACCTTGAGGCGCGCGGGCCTCGACCTGGTCGACCGCAGCGGCCTGGCCAAACGCCTGCTCATCGGCCGGGCGACGCGGTAAATCCTTCCCGGATCGTCCTGCTCTTGACAGGGCCGGCCTCCCCTTCAATCCTTGGCCGGGAGTTTGTCATTAGGGTGATGTGTTTCCCTTAAGAAAACGAGTCTGACCATGGCCGTATCAAGCGATCACATGGGGATGTCCCGCTACTTCACCGCCCTCGAAGGCATGCTGGAAGGGACGGGTGTCAGATTGAACGGGCCGAACCCGTGGGATATCCAGGTCAACGACGAAGTCTTTCTACAGCGCGCACTGGGCCAGGGTTCATTGGGCGTTGGCGAGTCCTACATGGACGGGCAATGGGATTGCGACCGTCTCGATGACATGCTCACCCGCGTGTTCCTCGGCGATGCCGATCGCCGACTGCCCAACGCCGGCCAGATGTGGGCCGCCTTGCTGGCCCGTATCGCCAACCCGCAATCGCCGCGCCGTTCCTTCAAGGTGGGCGAGCAGCACTACGATGCCGGCGACGATCTCTACGAGCGCATGCTCGACAAGAGAATGATCTACACCTGCGGCTACTGGCCGAACGCCACGACGCTGGAGGCCGCGCAGGAAGCCAAGCTCGATCTCGTCTGCCGCAAGCTGGGCCTGAAGCCCGGCATGACGGTGCTCGATATCGGCTGCGGCTGGGGCGGCGCTGCGAAGTTCGCGGCGGAACGCTATGGCGTCAGTGTCACGGGTGTCACGATCTCGAAGAACCAGGCTGCATCTGCCGAAGAGCGTTGCAAAGGGTTGCCCGTGAAAATCCTGCTGCAGGATTACCGCAGCGTGGAAGGCAAGTTCGACCGCATCTACTCCCTCGGCATGTTCGAGCACGTGGGCGTACGCAACTACCGGACGTATTTCGAGACCGCGCGCCGCCTGCTCGTGGATGACGGTCTGTTCCTGCTGCATACGATCGGCCGGAATCTTTCGGGCGTGACGAACGATGCCTGGATCGAAAAATACATTTTCCCGAACTCGATGCTGCCCTCAATGGCGCAGATCTCCGCCGCAACAGAGGATCTGTTCGTCACCGAGGACTGGCACGGCTTCGGTCCCGACTACGACCGCACACTCATGTGCTGGCACGAACGCTTCGTCGCCAGCTGGCCTGTCATCGGCTCGAAGTACGGCGAGCGCTTCCGTCGCATGTGGGAATTCTGGCTGCTGAGTTCCGCGGCATCGTTCCGGGCCCGGCGCGCCCAGCTCTGGCAGGTGCTGCTCTCGACGAACGGCATCGTCGGCGGCTATCCGGAAGTGCGCTGAGTCCATAGCTAACAGCGCAGTCAGCCCGATGAAAACGATTCATCGGCTGTCATTGCCACCGAGCGGTTTGCCCGGACGCCGGTCGATGTTCTCCACGATGTTTCAATCGGCGATCCGCGTACGCTGCTCGGCTTCTTGTGGCGACGCCAGTTGCAGACAAGGACAAAGTTTTAAAAAACCGCTAGGCTGAGGCGGTTTTATGCGCAATCGCCAACTCTACCTTCTCGCCGCCTTCCTCGCGTTCGCCGGGCTCTCGCTCTTCGTCTACAAATACAAGACGCTGGGCTTTCCACTGCGGGCCGAAGAGCAGACGCAGGTCTGGAACATCGAAGCAGCGGTGAATTTCGAACCGGGCCCGACCGCGGTCAAGGTGACGCTGCAGATTCCGAGCCTCACGCCGGGTTACACGGTGCTGGACGAGAGCTTCGTGTCGCGTGGTTTTGGCCTCTCCACGCACAACACCACCAATGGCCGGGAAGCCCAGTGGGCAGTGCGCGAGGCGAGCGGTCCGCAGACGGTTTACTACCGGGCGCTGGTTTATCGCGATCCCGCGCGCAACGTCGAGGATTCGACGCCACCGTTCCCCGAGATCCCGGAATTCGATGAAGCCTCGAAGATAGCCGTCGAGGGACTCATCGCGGATGTCCGCCGGCAGTCAGCGGACGTCGCCAGCTTCACCTCGGAGCTGTTGAGACACATCGGCGATGCGGGCAATGACCAGTACGTCCGGCTGTTTCTTAGCGACACCAGCAGTCCCACCGCCAAGGCGCAGCTGGCGACGCGCATCCTCGCAGCGGCCCAGATTCCAGCTCGCGTCTCGCATGGCGTCTATCTGCGCGAACAGAGCGGCGCCGCCCGCGTAGTGCCCCTTCTTGAGGTGCATGATGGCGTGGAATGGCTTTACTTCGATCCCGTCACGCGCGCCCAGGGGTGGCCGCCCGATTTCCTGGTCTGGTGGCGCGGCAACAATTCGATCGGCCAGGTGGAAGGCGGCTCGATCAACGACGTCTCGCTGGCCGTCCAGCGCAACCTGCTCGATTCGCTGGATGTCACGGAGCGGCGGGTGGAACGCCTCGGATCGCGTGCCTTCGACTTCTCCCTCTTCGCGCTGCCGATCACCACCCAGGCGGTGTACAGCGTGCTGCTGATGATCCCGATCGGCGCGCTGGTGATCGTGTTCCTGAGAAACTTCATCGGCGTAAAGACCTTCGGTACCTTCATGCCGGTGCTTGTCGCGCTCGCGTTTCGCGAAACACAGCTGCTCTGGGGCATCGTGCTGTTCGCGGTGATCGTGGCCCTCGGGCTCCTGATCCGGTTTTATCTTGAGCGCCTGCGGCTGCTGCTGGTCCCACGGTTGACGTGCGTACTCACGGTTGTCGTTCTGCTGATGGCGGGCATCAGCGTGCTCAGCCAGCGCCTCGGCATCCAGCCCGGCCTCTCGATCGCGTTGTTCCCCATGGTCATCATCTCGATGACGATCGAGCGCATGTCCATCGTCTGGGAGGAGCGCGGCGCGTCCGAGGCAATGCAGGAAGGCTTCGGCAGTCTCATCGTCGCGGCGCTGACCTACGTCGTCATGGGCATCAAGTGGGTCGAGCACCTGATCTTCGTCTTCCCCGAGCTGCTGCTGGTGGTCCTGGCCATCACGCTGCTGACAGGTCGTTACACCGGCTATCGCCTGCTGGAGCTGAAGCGCTTCAGGGCCTTCAATCGTTCGCCGGACCCTGCGGGGAACGAGTCCTGAGCGTTCTTGCGCGTTACCGGTCGCTGGTCGACTCTGGAGTCCTCGGGCTCAACCGGCGCAACGGCGACTACATCATGCGGTTCAATCCGCGGCGGCTGTATCCGCTGGTCGACGACAAGCTTAAAACCAAGCAGCTTGCCCTGAAGGCGGGTATCGCGGTGCCGGATCTCTACGGCGTCATCGAAACACAGCACGACATTCGCCGGCTCCCGGAGATGGTGCGGCACCGGATGGAGTTCGTGCTGAAGCCGGCCCATGGGAGCGCGGGCGACGGCATTGTCGTCATCGCGGGACGCAGCGGCAGGCACTACCGCACCATCAGCGGCGACCTGCTCGACGAGGATTTTCTGGAACACCATCTTTCCAACGCCGTCAGTGGCCAGTTCAGCCTTGGCGGCATCCAGGACACCGTCATCGTCGAGTCGATGGTGCATTTCTCGCCGCACTTCGAGCGCCTGAGTTACCAGGGTGTACCCGACATTCGCGTGATCGTGTTTCGCGGCTTTCCGGTGATGGCGATGGTCCGCCTGCCGACGCGGCTGTCGCATGGCAAAGCCAACCTCCATCAAGGCGCGGTAGGGGCGGGCGTCGATCTCGCGACTGGCACCACGCTGGGTGGCGTCATGAACGGCGAGATCCTCGATGCTCATCCGGATACAGGTGTAGCGATTGCCGGCCTTGCGATCCCCGACTGGGACACGATGCTCGATATTTCCGCCCGCTGCTTCGAGTTGACGGGCATGGGTTATATCGGCGTCGATCTCGTCCTTGATCGCGACCTGGGGCCGCTGGTCCTCGAGCTCAACGTTCGCCCGGGCCTCGCCATCCAGATCGCCAACCAGCAAGGCTTGCTGCGCCGCCTCGAGATCTGCGAACAACATGCCGACTTCGCTGCATTGCCGGCAGCCCGCATCGCGTTTGCAAAGCAGCACTTCGCGCACCCTGTCGGGCCGGTCCTCGACCCTGGCGAGATTGCGGGGCAGTTGGGGTAGAGTGAAAAGGTGACGGCGAACTTCGTACCCTGAGGACCGGGCATAAATTCGCAGGTAGGCCTCCGGTTTATGCCCTGTCCTCAGGGTACAAGTAGGTCGCGAAGTGGCCCGAGGACAGGCCATAAACGACACGAAGGCCTGTCAGCAGGCCCGATTCCGAAAAAATCTCGATAAGAAACCTCGGAGGAATTTCCATGAAGAGGGTTACCTGGGGATCGGGTTTCGTGTTCGGCGCAATGCTGGCGATGAGCGGAATATCTGGCGCGGAAAGCGCCGCCGAAAAGTGCGATCGCGCATGCATGCGCGGGGTCATGGATCAATATCTTGAAGCCGTCTTCCATCACGATGCTTCTCACGCACCTCTCGCGGCCGTGTCGCGTGCAACTGAAAATGCAGTGATGCTGGAGAAAGGCAAGGGCGTCTGGCAGACAATCACCGGATACGGTCAGGTGCAGCGCCGCTATTTCGATGTCACCGAAGGGCAGGCTGCGTACTTCGGCATCCTGAATGAAACTTCGGGGCCTGCAGTCGTGTCGTTGCGCCTGAAGATCGTCGGCCAGAAGGTCACGGAAGCCGAGTGGACCGTGGCCCGCAAGGAATACGGTGGACTGTTCTCCGTTGAAGGACTGATGGCGGTACCGCCGCGTTCAGATGCGCCCATCCCGGCCAGCGAGCGTCCTACGCGCAAGCAGCTCATCGCGATGGGCAACGCCTACTTCGATGGCCTGGAAAAGAAAGACGGCTCGCGGGTGCCCAAAGTGTATGGGTGCGAGCGGATTGAAAACGGCGTGAAGGTCACGCAGCGACTGCGTTCCATGCCGCTGACTCCCACTCCCGGAAGTGCGCCCCCTGCGGCAGCGGCGACTCCCCCTGATCCCGCTGCAATGTCGGGAGATTGCGCCGCGGACCTCGACCGGGTTGCGGCCAACATCACCGACGTCGTGCAGCGCCGTTTCCCGGTGGTTGATGAGGAGGCCGGTGTTGTCATGGGGACGGCGCTTTTCCACCGGCCGCCTGGCGCGACCATCAAGCGCAACCTGCTGACGGAGTACTTCGTCGGCCAGAACGAGAAGATCCAGGCGATCTATGCAGCGATGTACTACCTCGATGCCACGGCGCCGGACAGCTCGGGCTGGTAGGAATCGAAGCGACAGACTCGCAAGCCCGCCCGGTGGGTTTGTCTTTGATGCGTTCCGCAAGCTCAAGGGGAAGAACAGGATGCGTTATCTGGCTGCGATTGTTATGGGCCTGCTTGTGTCGGTCTCCGTATCGGCACAGCAGTCTGCTGCCGAGGCCGCGAGACTCGAGGCCAACAAGCAGGTGCTGATGAAGTTCTTTGCGCTCGGCGGTGATATCGAGGCGCGCAGGAAGATGCTCACGGACGACTACCTGCAGCACAACCCGCGCTTTGTCGACCTGACGGGTCCGATCGGTCCCCAGGCCTGGTTCGACGCGATCAACATGGCACGTGGCCGCATTCGCGTGACGGATCCGGACTTCAATCTGCGCAGCCCGACTGTCATCCTGATGGCGGAGGGCGATCTCGTCACGGCGATTTACAAAGCGGTGCTGCCGAACCCCGATGATCCGACGAAAACCTACGAAGCCTTCAACTTCGAGACGGTGCGCATCCGTGACGGCAAGCTTGCCGAACACTGGGATGCGTTGAAGCTGGAAAAAGGCTGGAAAGCAGGGCTTTCTGCTCCGCCGCAGCCTGCCGCGCCTGCGGTACGCTGAAGTTTGCCATTCACGAGGGCTTGCCGATGACATTTCATGCCAGGTACTTCGTTGCCATCGCCTGTATTGCCTGCGGCCTGACATCCGCGGTCGCGCAGCAGGATTTTTCGGCAGTGCAGATCAAGCCGGAACAGGTCGCGCCGGGGGTGTACATGCTCGCCGGAGCGGGGGGCAACATGTCGTTGTTCACTGGGCCGGAGGGAGCAATTCTGGTGGATGACCAATACGCCCCCTTGACGATGAAGATCCTCGCAACCATCCGGACGCTCACCGATCGCCCGCTGCGTTTCGTCGTCAACACGCACTGGCATGGCGATCACACGGGTGGCAACGAGAACCTCGGCATGCAGGGCGTGCCGATCGTGGCGCATGTGAACGTCCGCACCCGGCTCAGCGCGCCGCAGAAACTGCCTTTGTACAACTATGACGGACCGGCATCGCCTGCGGTGGCCCTGCCGATCGTGACCTATGCGGACAGCCTGACGTTGAGCCTGAACGGCGAGACGATCCGGCTGATCCACGTTCCGAACGCGCACACCGATGGTGATTCCATCGTTCACTACCAGAACGCGAATGTCTTTCACCTCGCAGATATTTTCTGGAACGGCGCCTATCCCCGCATCGATGCCGGCAAGGACGGATCGGGCGGAACGCTGCAAGGGACAATCGCGGCCGTCGAGCGCGTGCTGGCAATGTCCAATCCCGCGACCCGATTCATTCCAGGGCACGGCCCATTGCCGCCTGCCGGCCCCGCTGCGCTCAAGGCGTATCTGGACATGCTGAAGACCTCGCGCGACAGCGTGCAGCGCCTGATCAGCCAGGGTCTCACCGAGGACCAGGCCGTGGCCGCCAGACCGATGCGCGAATTCGATGCCACCTGGGGTACCGGTTACATCAAGCCGGACGTCTTCGTCCGCATCGTCTATCGGAGCCTGAAACCTTAAAGGCAGCGATGAAACTCATCGACTTCATTACTCGGGCGATGCTCGGCGCATCGTTCGCGCTGCCCATCTCTCCTGGCCTCGCTGCGGAGTATCCGGAGCCCAGTCAGGGTGACTGGGTCGCGAAGGATTTCCGTTTCCATACCGGTGAAATCCTGCCCGAATTGCGCGTGCACTACACGACCGTGGGTGCGCCGACGGGCGAGCCGGTGTTGATCCTGCACGGCACCGCCGGATCAGGTGCCAACCTGCTCAACCCCGGGTTCGCAGGCGAGCTCTTCGGGCCCGGCCAGCCACTCGATGCGAACAAGTACTTCATCATCCTTCCCGATGCGATCGGTGCGGGCGGATCAGCGAAGCCTTCCGATGGATTGCGGATGAAGTTTCCGCAATACAACTACGACGACATGGTGCAGGCGCAGTACCGGCTCGTGACGGAACATCTGGGTATCCGTCATCTGCGAGTGTTGCTCGGAACTTCAATGGGCGGCATGCAGACGTGGCTCTGGGCGGAACAGTATCCCGGCTTCATGGACATCGCCGTGCCGATGGCCTCGACGCCGGGCGAGATGTCCGGCCGCAACTGGATGATGCGCCGGATGATCATCGACACGCTTCGCAACGATCCCGAATGGCTGAACGGCAACTACACGAAGCAGCCGCGCAGCCTGCAACTCGTTTCGGTCTACTTCGGCATCGCCACTGCGGGTGGCACTCAAGGACTGCAGAAGGCTGCGCCGACCCGCGAGCAAGCCGACAAGCTGCTCGACCAGCGGCTGAACACGCCTTTTCGCGGCGACGCCAACGACTATCTCTATCAGTGGGAATCCTCGCGCGATTACAACCCTGCCAGGGATCTGGAACGCATTGAAGCAGTCCTGCTCGCGATCAATTCCGCGGATGACGAGCGCAATCCTCCGGAGCTTGGAATCCTCGATCGTGAAATAAAGCGCGTGAAAAATGGACGTGTGTTCCTGATTCCTGCCAGTGAACAGACCGCCGGTCACGGCACGACTGGGCAGGCGAAGTTCTGGAAAGCGGAGTTGGCGGACTTGCTCAAGAGCGCGCCGCGGCGCTGATCCTCACCCACTCCGTTTCCCTCTCCACCAGGAGAGGGGGGGCTTGAGCAGCACCTCTCCTGGTGGAGAGGTCGCACAGAGTGCGGGTGAGGTTCTCACCCCTCCGTTTCCCTCTCCACCAGGAGAGGGGGGGGCTTGAGGAGCACCTCTCCTGGTGGAGAGGTCGCACAGAGTGCGGGTGAGGTTCTCACCCCTCCGTTTCCCTCTCCACCAGGAGAGGGGGGGGCTTGAGGAGCACCTCTCCTGGTGGAGAGGTCGCACAGAGTGCGGGTGAGGTTCTCACCCCTCCGTTTCCCTCTCCACCAGGAGAGGGGGGGGGCTTGAGGAGCACCTCTCCTGGTGGAGAGGTCGCACAGAGTGCGGGTGAGGTTCTCACTCACTCCGTCTCCCTCTCCACCCGGAGAGGGTATCGACTCCCTCTCCCGTTGGGAGAGGGTTGGGGTGAGGTGATCACGACCTCTCCCTTTGGGAGAGGTCGCGCGCAGCGCGGGTGAGGGTCCTTCAAGCCTGAGGCGGAGAGGTCAGAGAAGAGCGGCAATGGCATTCGTATTGCAAGGTTTTACGAGCACCCCGGGTAGCGCTTACTAGCTGGCTTGTGACGTCAGGAGAGGAGTGAACTCATGAAATACAAAGGCAGCTGCCACTGCGGCAGGATTGCATTCGAAGTCGAAGGCGAGATAGCAGGAGCAATGGCCTGCAATTGCTCGATCTGCCAGCGAAAGGGTTCGCTGCTGTGGTTCGTGCCGCGGGACAAGCTCAAGCTCCTTACGCCCGCGGATGCGATGAGCACATACACGTTCAACAAGCATGTCATCAAGCATCACTTTTGCCCGGAATGCGGTATGCATCCTTACGGTGAAGGGACGGACCCGAAGGGCAATGCGATGGCGGCAATCAATATCCGGTGTCTTGAGGACGTCGATCTGACGGCCATCCCGGTCCAGAACTACGATGGCCGGGCGATCTGAACCGCACAGAGGCAGATAAATCCATTTGACGCGTATGCAAGCGGCGCTAGCGGGAGAAGCGGGATGAAATGGGGTTTCATTTACACGCTCGACGATTCATCGGCACAAACGCGCATCGATGCCGTCGGCACGTTAGTCTGCGTAGGAATTCCGGATGTTGCCCAGGCGCCGGCAGTCGCAAAGCAGCTGATTTCCGATGGTGTCGAGCTGATCGAACTGTGCGGCGGCTTTGGAGCCGCAGGTCAGGCAGCCGTGATCGCTGCGGTAGATGGCGCCGTTCCCGTCGGAGCCGTGTTCTATGGCGTGGAAGCAAGAAGCGGCTTGCAGCGTCTGTTCGGCTAGCGGTTCCGAAGCCTCGAGTTCAAGGTTTCTTCCCCTCACCCGCACTTCGTGCGACCTCTCCCAAGGGGAGAGGTAAGGATCTCCTCACCCCAACCCTCTTCCAACGCAAGAGGGAGTCGATGCCCTCTCCTGATGGAGAGGGAAACGGAGTGGGTGAGGCCCTCACCCGCACTCTGTGCGACCTCTCCCAAGGGGAGAGGTAATGATCCCCTCACCCCAACCCGCTCCCAACGGGAGAGGGAGTCGATACCCTCTCCTGATGGAGAGGGAAACGGAGTGGGTGAGGCCCTTACCCGCACTCTGTGCGACCTCTCCCAAGGGGAGAGGTAATGATCCCCTCACCCCAACCCGCTCCCAACGGGAGAGGGAGTCGATACCCTCTCCTGATGGAGAGGGAAACGGAGTGGGTGAGGATTGCAGCGCCCCCCACAAGCGAGCCGGAGGGGTCGGGACGGCGGAAGGCGGAAAAGAAGCCAGGAAAATCGCGGTCTGGAAAGCCTACTTCGTCCCTAACGCATCAATCTTCGCCGCGCAGATGAAGTCGTTCTCGGATAATCCGCCGATGGCGTGCGTCGTGAATTCAATGCGGCAATAGTTGTAGCCGCATTCGAGATCGGGGTGATGGTCTTCGGTGTTGGCGATGTAAGCGACCGCGTTGACGAACGCCATCGTGTGATAAAAATTCTTGAACGAATACGCGCGGCGCAGTTTCTTGCCGTCGGGAGTCAGGCTCCATTCGGATTTGAGACCACCGAGCATGTCTGTTGCCTGATCGCGTGTGAGAGGCACAACGCCACCTTCACAGGGCTTGCAGCTTTTCTCGCTTAAAGAGCTCATGCGGTTTTCTCATCCAACTTTGGCGCGTAGCTACGGGCAACGTAGTCTTCGACGAGCGTCTGGAATTCCTCGGCGATGCGGTCACCTTTCAACGTCGGACCTTTTTCGCCATCGATATAGACGGGCGCAACCGGCCGTTCGCCCGTGCCGGGTAAGCTGATCCCGATGTTGGCGTGCTTGCTCTCGCCGGGACCATTGACGACGCAACCCATCACCGCGACCGTCATGTCCTCTACGCCTACATAGCGTTTACGCCATTCCGGCATCTGCTGCCGCAGATGCGACTGGATCTTCTGCGCGAGTTCCTGGAAAAACGTGGAAGTCGTGCGGCCACAACCGGGGCACGCGACAACCATCGGCATGAAGGCGCGCAGACCCATCGTCTGCAGCATCTCCTGGGCGACGATGACTTCCTGCGTGCGGTCGCCGCCGGGATCAGGCGTGAGCGAGACACGGATCGTGTCGCCAATGCCTTCCTGGAGCAGGACGGCCATCGCGGCGGTCGATGCGACAATGCCTTTCGAGCCCATGCCGGCCTCGGTCAGGCCGAGGTGCAAGGCAAAGTCACAGCGACGGGCGAGTTCGCGATAGACGCTGATGAGGTCCTGCACGCCGCTCACCTTGCAGGAAATCACGATGTGGTCATGAGGCAAGCCGAGTTCTTCGGCACGTGCGGCACTCCCCAGCGCGGATTGCACCAACGCCTCATGCATGATGGCGTTGGCTTCTAGCGGGTTGGCACGGAGCGAGTTCTCGTCCATCAGCCGTGTGAGCAGATCCTGGTCGAGGCTGCCCCAGTTCACGCCGATGCGGACGGGCTTGTCGTATTCACAAGCCACTTCGATCATTTCGGCGAACTGCGAATCCCGCTTGCTGCCACGGCCGACATTGCCCGGATTGATGCGGTACTTCGCGAGCGCTCGGGCGCATTCCGGATGCGCCTTCAGCAACTTGTGACCGTTGAAGTGGAAATCCCCGACCAGCGGCGCGCTGACGTTCTGTTTCAGCAGTTGCTCATGGATATGAGCCACCGCCGCAGCGGCTTCGTCCGTGTTCACCGTGATCCGCACGAGTTCCGACCCGGCGCGTGCCAGGGACTTCACCTGTTGCACGGTTCCCTCGATGTCGGCCGTGTCCGTATTCGTCATGGACTGGACGACGACGGGCGCGGGGCCGCCGACCATCACTTTGCCGATGCGGACAGGAACGGAATGGCGGCGCTGCGTCGAAGGCATGGGATGCGGGATAACGTGGAAGAGGCCGGGATTGTAGCGCAGAGGGCAGCTGTCAAGGATTCGGAAAGGATGAAGAGTCATGCCTCCATCCATTCGGTGAGCGCGGAGCCCATTCAGGCCGCACGCCATCTTTAGCGGCCTTACCCCTAGCCACCGGTGACGATCGCCGAGTACCATGCAGCCACCCATCGCAAGACCCGTCCGGAGAGAGTCAGGTTCGAGCAATCGAGCCGACCGCCGAAGGCGCAACCCGCCCGGAAACGCTCAGGCAAAAGGACGGCGGTGTCTGATGGGCTCTGGAGAGTGGCCGCGGATCCTATTCGCCGGCCCACCGAAGGGGAGAGGCACGGCCGCGTGAATGTGCGTAAAGCAACAGCGGCCCGACGCCCGATCTCTCAGGTTGCAAGGACAGAGGGGCGGCAGGTCACCTGACAAGGGGGCCTGCCGCCCCTTTTTTATTGCCGATCCGGGAAGTCCAAATGGGTTTGCGAACACCGCTTTACGCCACTCACGTTGCCGCCCAGGCACGCATGGTCGATTTCGGCGGGTGGGACATGCCGGTGAACTACGGCTCGCAGATCGACGAGCACCACGCTGTCCGCCGCGACGCCGGCATGTTCGATGTCTCGCATATGTGCGTGGTCGATCTCTCGGGTCCGCGAGTCCGCGAGTTCCTGCGCCATCTGCTTGCCAACGACGTCAACAAGCTCACCATCTCGGGCAAGGCGCTCTACAGCTGCATGCTCAACGAGACGGGCGGCGTCATCGACGATCTGATCGTCTTCTACTGCGACGAATCGTTCTTCAGGCTCGTCGTCAATGCAGGAACGCGCGACAAGGACATCGCCTGGATCACCGCACAGGCCAGGGCTTTTGACGTGGAAGTCCGCCCCCGTTTCGATCTCGCGATGATTGCCGTGCAGGGTCCCAATGCACGCACGAAGGCTGCGCCATTGCTGGGCACCTATGTCGAGGCCGCCCTGGAATTGCGGCCGTTCAGCGGGGCATCGTTCGGCGACTATTTTGTTTCCCGCACGGGGTACACCGGAGAGGATGGCTGGGAAATCATCCTGCCCGCCACTGAAGCCCCTGCTTTCTGGGAACATTTGTACGTGAAGGGCATTACGCCCTGCGGCCTCGGAGCGCGCGATACGCTGCGGCTTGAAGCCGGCATGAATCTCTACGGCAACGACATGGACGAGCACGTGAGCCCGCTCGAATCCGGTCTCGCCTGGACGGTTGCGTTTGATCCTCCCGAACGCAATTTCATCGGTCGTGACGCGCTCGAAGCGGAGCGCCAACGCGGCAATCTGCGCAAGCTCGTCGGCCTTGTGCTCGAAGAACGCGGAGTTCTGCGCAGTCACCAGAAAGTACTGACCGGCGGTGCAGGCGAGGGCGAACTGACCAGTGGTACGTTCTCGCCAACGCTGGAGCGTTCGATCGGCTTCGCCCGCGTCCCTGCCGGAACAGGCGACCAGGTCCAGGTCGATATCCGCGGCAAGCTGCTGCCCGCCCGCGTCGTGAAATTGCCTTTCGTCCGCAACGGAAAATCGCTTCTTTAGCCTTTATTTACGCAGGATTTCCTCATGAGCACTCCCGCCGGCCTCAAGTTCCTCAAGTCCCACGAATGGGTTCGCGTTGAAGCCGATGGCACTGCAACCCTTGGCATTTCCGATCATGCGCAGGAAGCGCTCGGCGACCTGGTGTTCGTCGAAGTGCCTGAAGTGGGCAAGCAGCTCAAGGGTGGTGAGGCCTGTGCGGTCGTGGAATCCGTCAAGGCCGCATCGGACGTCTACAGCCCGGTTTCAGGCGAAGTGATCGCGAACAACGAAGCGCTGTCTGCCACGCCCGAACTCATCAACGAAGATCCGTATGGCAAGGGCTGGATCGCCAAGGTGCGGTTGAGCGACTCCGGCGAACTCGCAAAACTTCTCGACGCAGCAGCGTACGACGCGGTCCTGGCTGCAGAAGGGGATTAGCTTTTCACGTCTCGCTTTCAATCCACGTCTGTCCAGAGCCTTTCTTCATGCCCTTTATCCCGCATACCGATACCGATGTCAGCGAAATGCTCGCGACGATAGGCGTCAACAGCATCGACGCCCTGTTTGACGAAATTCCAGCGAGCCTGCGCGGTCAGTCACTGGCGGGTATTCCGGAAGGTCTTACCGAAATGGAGGTCGGACGATTGATGCAGGAGCGTGCCTCCATGGATGGACGGCCTCTCAATTTCATCGGCGCGGGCGCTTACGAGCACCACATTCCCGCTGCGGTCTGGGCGATCGTCACGCGAGGCGAGTTCTACAGCGCTTACACGCCGTACCAGGCAGAGGCGAGCCAGGGCACGCTGCAGCTTCTGTATGAATACCAGACGATGATCGCGAGCCTCACCGGCATGCAGGTTGCCAATGCGTCCCTGTATGACGGCGCCTCCGCACTTGCCGAAGCTGCGTTGATGTCGGTACGGGCGCATCGCCGTTCCACTTCTGCCCGCATCCTGGTGCCGACCACCGTGAACCCCGTGTATCGCCAGGTGACGCAGGCCATCGCGGGCAATCAATCACTCAACTTCGAGTTGTTGCCTTACGACCCCGCAACGGGAACTACCCTACTCAGCGCTTTCGAATCGTGGCGTGGGCAAGACATCACCGCTGTCGTCATTCAGCAGCCAAATTTTTTCGGCCAACTGGAAGATGTCGATGCCCTGACCGACTGGGCGCACGAGAACAAGGCGCTGGTGATCGCCGTCGTGAATCCTACATCGCTTGCGTTGCTGAAGCCGCCGGGTGAATGGGGTACGAAGGGCGTCGATATCGTCGTCGGAGAAGGCCAGCCACTCGGTGTGCCGCTCGCCGGAGGCGGACCTTATTTCGGCTTCATGACCACGCGCATGGAACATGTGAGACAGATGCCTGGCCGTATTGTCGGTCGCACGCTCGATGCCGATGGCAAGCCCGGTTTCACGCTGACACTGCAGGCCCGCGAGCAGCACATCCGCCGTACGAAGGCCACGTCGAACATTTGCACCAACCAGGGTCTGCTCGTGACAGCAGCGACGATCTATCTGTCGATCGTGGGTCCGACCGGTCTTGAGCGCGTCGCGGCTGCCAGCCAGGCCCGCACCCGCGAACTGGTCGCAGCTCTCACACGCGTGCCGGGTGTGCGCAATGTCTTTACCGGGCCGCGTTTCCACGAAGCCGTGCTGACGCTCGACCGGCCCGTCGGCCCGGTGCTTGAGTTGCTGGCCGAACGCGGTGTCATCGGTGGCTACGCGCTGGCCGAACATTATCCAGAGCTTGGCAATGCACTCCTGGTCTGTGCCACTGAAACCCGCAACGCCGCTGATATCGAGCGTTACGCCCGGGTCCTCACTGAAGTCCTGGCTTTGGCAACGGGGCCTTAACATGGCTGAAACATTGATCTTCGAACATTCGCGCACCGGCCGGACTGCGGCTGCCCAGTTTCCGCGTGCCGAGCCCACTGACATTCCCGAAGCGTTACGCCGCAAGACCCGTCCCGCGCTGCCCGAAGTCTCGGAGTTGCAGGCGGTCCGCCATTTCACGCGCCTCTCGCAGCTGAATTTCTCCATCGACACGCATTTCTATCCGCTCGGTTCGTGCACGATGAAATACAACCCGCGAGCCTGCAACAGCTTCGCGATGCTGCCCGAGTTCCTCTCGCGCCATCCGTTTGCTCCGGAAGCGACAGGGCAGGGGTTTCTTGGTTGCCTATACGAGCTGCAGGAAATGTTGCGTGAAGTCACCGGCATGCAGGGAGTTTCGCTGACGCCCATGGCCGGCGCGCAAGGTGAATTCGCGGGCGTCGCGATGATGCGGGCGTATCACAAGGCTCGGGGTGATCTCGGCCGCGTCGAGATCATCGTTCCCGATGCGGCTCATGGCACCAATCCCGCGACAGCAACGATGTGTGGCTGCAAGGTCGTCGAGATTCCGTCGCTTGCTAACGGCGACATCGATATCGACGCGTTGAAGAACGTCGTCGGGCCAGCCACTGCCGGCATCATGCTCACGAATCCCTCGACGCTCGGCGTGTTCGAGCGGCGCATTGCGGAAGTGGCGAAGATCGTCCACGACGCAGGTGGCCTGCTGTACTACGACGGCGCGAATCTCAATGCGATTCTCGGCAAGGTGCGACCGGGCGACATGGGTTTCGACGTCATCCACATGAACCTGCACAAGACATTCTCCACGCCCCATGGCGGCGGTGGGCCGGGCTCCGGTGCTGTCGGCGTCGGCAAGCGTCTGTTGCCGTTCATGCCGATTCCGGTTGTGGGCAAGGAAGGCGACCGCTACCGCTGGCTGACCGAAAGGGATCTGCCGCAGTCGATCGGTCGCCTCTCGGGTTTCATGGGCAACGCTGGCGTTCTGCTGCGGGCCTACATCTATATGCGGATGCTCGGCCGGGCCGGGATGCAGCGCGTGTCCGAATACGCGACGCTGAACGCCAACTACCTGCTGGCGCGGCTCAAGGCTGCCGGGTTCGCTGCCGCGTATGCAGATCGGCGGGCGAGCCACGAATTCATCATCACACTGAAACGGCAGGCGAAGGAGCTGGATGTCACCGCGATGGATTTCGCGAAGCGGCTGCTCGATCACGGCTTCCACGCGCCGACGACGTACTTTCCGTTGCTCGTGCCGGAGTGTCTGCTCGTGGAGCCCACCGAGACCGAGGCCAAGGAAGATCTCGACGGCTTCGTGGAAGCGATGATTGCGATCCTTGCCGAGGCGGGCACCGATCCCGAGAAAGTCCGGACCGCTCCGCATACACTGCCGGTGCGCCGGCTCGACGATGTCCGGGCCGCAAAACAGCTCGATCTCACCTGGAAACCGGCTCAGCCCGCTTAAGAAGAGTGCCCATGCAGGACCGTCCGAAACTGACCGGCATCAACCGGTTGCTGCTTGCGTTCGTGAATTCCTGGAAGGGGTTCAAGGGCGCCTTTCGCTTCGAGGCTGCTTTCCGGCAGGAAGTCATGCTGGCGATCGTCCTGATTCCGCTCGGGCTCTGGCTCGGCAAGACAGGCCTCGAAAAAGCACTGCTGGTCGCGTCGGTGCTGTTTGTCCTGATCGTCGAACTGCTCAACACGGGCATCGAAACGGTGGTCGACCGGATCGGGCTCGAGCGCCATGAGCTGTCCGGCCTTGCGAAGGACGTTGGCTCCACCGCGGTGCTCTTCGCCTTCCTGTTCCTCGGGGTCATCTGGGCCGGGATCCTGCTCGGCTAGCAACTGGCTGGCTTCTCCGCTGCTTTCCTGTTGGAATTCGGGCCCCCTTCCTCGCGCCCGAAGTCCTTCTTATGACAGCACTCATCTGCGGCTCGTTTGCGTTCGACTCCATCATGGTGTTTCCGGGGCGATTCAAGGACCACATCCTTCCCGACCGCATCCACATGCTGAATGTGTCGTTCCTGGTGCCGACCATGCGCCGCAACTTCGGCGGAACAGCGGGCAACATCGCGTACAACCTCAAGCTGCTGGGCGGCGACGGGTATCCGATGGGCACCGTGGGCCATGACTTCGCACCATACCGGGCCTGGTTCGCCGAGAAGGGCGTCGACCTCAAGTACGTAGCCCAGGTGGAGTCGGAATTCACGGCACAGGCGTTCATTACTACCGATCTCGACGACAACCAGATCACCGCCTTCCATCCAGGCGCGATGAATCACGCCCACATCCAGAAGATCCCGGCCAATGCCGGTATTTCGCTCGGGCTTATTTCCCCGGACGGTCGCGACGGAATGATCCAGCACGCCGAGCAGTTTGCTGCGGCCAATATTCCGTTCATCTTCGATCCGGGCCAGGGCCTGCCGATGTTCAATGGCGCCGACCTGCTCAAGTTCGTTGATGAGGCAACCTACGTAGCGGTGAACGACTACGAGAGTCAGGTGCTTTCCGAGCGGACGGGGCTTTCGCACACCGAGCTGGCGAAGCGGGTGAAGACGTTGATCGTGACCCGCGGTTCCGAGGGCTCGCAGATTTATTCGGGCGGCAAGTGCATCGACGTTCCGGTTGCGGCGCCCCGGGCCGTCAAGGATCCAACGGGGTGCGGAGATGCGTACCGGGCGGGCCTCATCCACGGAATTGCAAAGGGCCTCGACTGGGAGTCGACCGGCCGTGTAGCCTCGCTCATGGGGACGCTCAAGATCGAGTCCCACGGACCGCAGAACCACGTCTTTTCGGCCGCCGAATTCGGTGACCGGTTCAAGGCAGCTTTCGGTTACGCGTTGTAATCAATGAGGGCGGGTGGGGGACTCCGGAGGGAACCGGCTGCAACCGTTGGCGGTCTGTAAACGAACATAACAATCTTCGCCTGCGGGCCGCGGCCCGGTTACCTGACTGAAATTATGAAAAAAACCGCCCTGCTCGCCGGTTTGCTCCTTGCCTCGACGGTGTTTGCCCAGGGGCCTGCGCCCGGCGCGGCACCCCCGGCTCCGCCCGTTGCCATCACCAATGTCTCCGGACCGGAGGACTCGCGGTGGACGCGCACGATCGAACGCGTGGCGTCCGGCATCGTGACGATCCAGATCGACCAGGTGCGGGCCTTCGATACCGAATGGAACAGCACGGGCCAGGCCACGGGTTTCGTGGTCGACGCGGAACGCGGACTCATTCTGACCAATCGCCACGTCGTGACCCCGGGCCCCGTCACTGCGCAGGCCGTGTTCCTGAATCGCGAAGAAGTGACGCTCTATCCGGTCTACCGCGACCCGGTCCATGACTTCGGCTTCTATCGCTACGATCCTTCGAAGCTCCGCTTCATCAAGCCCGCAGAACTCAAACTGCATCCAGAAGGTGCGCAGGTCGGGCGCGAGATCCGGGTCGTCGGCAACGACGCAGGCGAGCAGCTTTCGATTCTCGCCGGCACGCTCGCCAAGCTGGACCGCGAGGCGCCGCAGTACGGCGTCGGCAAGTACAACGACTTCAACACGTTTTATTACCAGGCGGCATCCAGCACGTCGGGTGGGTCTTCAGGCTCGCCCGTGCTCGATATCGACGGTCGCGTGCTCGCGCTGAACGCGGGTGGCGCTTCCGGTGCGGCTTCGAGTTTCTATCTACCGCTTGATCGCATCACGCGCGCGCTCAACCTCATCCAGCAGGGCAAGCCTGTCCCGCGCGGCACGTTGCAGACAGTGTTTCGCTACACGCCGTTCGACGAGCTGGCGCGCCTCGGTCTCAAGCCTGAAACAGAAGCCGAAGTGCGCAAGGCCGAACCGCGTCGTACGGGCATGCTTGTCGTGCGCGAAGTGCAGCCGGGTTCGATGGCGGAAGGCGTGCTCGAACCGGGCGATATCCTGATCCGTCTCGACGGCAAGCTGGCCGACAATTTCGAGCCGCTGTCGCAGGTGCTCGACGACAAGGTCGGCAAGAACGTCACGATCGAAGTGCAGCGGGGCGGCGTCACCTCGTCGCGCGAGCTGCCTGTGCAGAGCCTCGACCAGATCACCCCGGACGAGTATCTCGAACTTGGCGATGGCGTCGTGCACACGCTGTCGTGGCAGCAGGCCCGGCATCTCAACTCACCGATCAGCGGCGTTTACGTGGCGAATCCCGGCTATGTGCTCGGTTCAGCAGGCATTCCTCGTGGCGCTGTGATCACCGAATTCAACGGCAAGCCCACTGCGGCGCTGGCCGATTTCGAAACCATCCTTCGCGAAGTGAAAGACGGCGAACAGGTATCTGCCCGGTTTGTCACGATCGAGGATCCGCGCGCCACGCAGCTGCGCGTGATCCGCATGGATCGCCGCTGGTTCGCCATCCGGCATTGCCATCGCGACGACAAGCTCGGTGTCTGGCCGTGCGACGAGTGGGCCAACGACGGTGTTGCCGAAGCGAAGGTGCCAGCTGGCACGCGCTTCGCGACCACCGATGATCCGATCATCGACAAGCTGACGGCTTCGCTCGTCATGGTCGATTTCGACATGCCGTATTCGGTGGCGGGCATTACGGACCGCAACTATCACGGCACGGGCCTGATCGTGGATGCGGCGCGCGGGCTGGTGCTCGTCGATCGCAATACGGTGCCGGTGTCGCTGGGCGATGTCCGCCTGACGTTCGCGGGTACGCTCGAAGTGCCGGGACGCGTGGTCTATGTGCATCCCATCCACAACTTCGCAGTCGTGTCCTACGATCCGAAGCTCATCGGCGACACGCCGGTCAAGGCAGCCGTGCTGCGCGCCCGCGAGCTGAAGCCGGGCGAACAGGTGTGGGCCGTCGGCCTCAACACGGATTCGGTCGTGCAGTCGCAGGCAGCAACCGTCGCGTCGGTCGATGCGGTCGAATTCCCCCTCTCGCGCACGCTACGGTTCCGGGATGCGAATCTGGAAACCGTACGTCTGATCAACGGCCCCGGCGAGTACGACGGCGTGCTGGCCAACAAGCAGGGCGAGGTCATGGCGACATGGTCCAGCTTCTCGTATGAAGCCGGTCGCGATCTGCGCCAGGACAACAGCGGCATTCCCATCGATCTCGTGCTCGAGATGCTGCCGCTGGTCCAGCAGGGCAAGCCGCTGTATTCGCTGGAGACGGAACTCGGGCCAGTGTCACTCGCCAGCGCCCGGTCGCTCGGACTGTCCGATGACTGGATCAGCCGCATCGAGCAGCACAGCCCGGCCCGTCGCCAGATCCTGGGCGTCGTACGCACGGTTGCCGGCTCGGCCGCTGCCAAGGTGCTGCGTCCTGGCGATCTCGTGCTTGCTGTCGACGATGTCGTCGTCAACCGCTTCCGCGAAGTGGAGCGCGCCACGCAGAAGCAGAAGATCCGCCTCTCCATCCTGCGGGACGGGAAGGAGCAGACCCTCGAGATCGATACGATGCCGCTGCTGGGCGAAGACCTCGATCGCATCGTCGTCTGGGCGGGCGCCACGTTGCACATGCCGCACCGGGCGATGGCCGCCCAGCGGGGCATTCCGCCGACGGGCGTGTTCGTAGCCTATTTCTCGTATGGTTCGCCTTCGACGCGGAACCAGCTCTGGGCCGGGCGCCGCATCGTGGAGGTGGATGGCCAGCCGACGCCGGATCTCGATGCTTTCCTGAAAACAGTTTCGGGTCGTGAAGACCGCACTTCATTGCGACTGCGGACAGTCGCCTGGAACGGCGCGGTCGAGGTGATCACGCTCAAGCTCGACAAGCGGTACTGGCCGGCCTACGAGCTGCGCAAGACCGCTGGCGGCTGGGAGCGGATGGCGCTCGAATAGGAATCGGGAAGGGCATTCAGCCCTTCCCCTAACGCGGCACGGCGGAGCAGATTCGCCGTGTTCGTTCAAGCACCCGCAGTGCGTGACATGCCACAGTTCAGGCAAGTGCCCCTTGATATGATGGGCCAATGGCCATTGCACGCGTTACCCAGAAGGAAATCGAAGCCGCAGTAGAAGCGCTGCGTGCGGGCGAGCTGGTCGCGTTCCCGACCGAGACCGTGTACGGCCTCGGCGCCAATGCCAACAATCCCGAGGCCGTGCGCAAGATCTTTGCAGCCAAAGGCCGCCCGTCCAGTCATCCGGTCATCGTGCACATCGACGATCCGCGCTATCTCCAGCGCTGGGTCCAGGACATGCCTCCCGCGGCTCAAGCGCTCGCGGATGCCTTCTGGCCTGGTCCGTTGACGCTCGTCCTGAAACGCGGACCTGCGGTCCATGATGTCATCACTGGCGGCCAGGACACGATCGCCGTCCGCATCCCCAATCATCCGATCGCAAGGCAGCTGCTGAACGCTTTTGGCGGCGGCATCGCTGCTCCCTCGGCGAATCGCTACGGTCATGTAAGTCCTACACGGACCGAACACGTACGTGAGGAGTTCGGCGACGAAGTCCGGATCGTGCTCGATGGCGGCGATGCCAAGATCGGACTCGAGTCTGCCATCGTCTCGTGTGTGGGGCCGGAACCGAGGCTGCTGCGGCCCGGCTCGATCACGGCGACCCAGCTGCGTGCCGTGGTGCCCAACCTTGTGGTGGGGGCGGACCCCTCGGGGCCGCGGGTGCCGGGTAGTGCTTTACGTCATTACTCGCCCGCCACGCCGCTCAACATCGTGCCCGGCCGCGAGCTGCCGCAGGTGATCAACGAGTTTGCTTCGGCGGAGGCCAAGGTGGCCGTGCTGGGCCTCAAGCCGCCGTCGATCGCGAGTGCGTTCATGACCTGGATCAACGCAGGCGCACGGCCCGACATCTACGGGCGCAATCTCTATACGAACCTGAGAACGCTCGACAAGTCAGGTGCCCGCATGATCCTGGTGGAGGAGGTGCCGGAAGGTGAGCGCTGGGACGCCGTTCGGGATCGCCTCAAGCGTGCTGCCTCGGCCGAGAATGTCGTGACTTACGATCCCGATGTCGCCGCCCTGCGTGCCGACATGGACGAGGACTTTCTCTAAGTCGGCAGGCCTAATCGACCGGCACGGTTCGGCCGGTTGCCCACTCCTTGAGCGCTGCAACGCGCTCTGCCATCACGACCGAGAGGGGCCGGGTGGCCCTCAGCTCCTGCAACACGTGTCCCGCGGCCAGCGCTTCGTTCCGTGCACGCGCCGTGTAAACGGCGGATACCACGGCCTGCTCGATCTCCGCTCCTGAATGCCCGTCCGCTGCCTCCGCCAGTGCGGTGAGCTGCGGGCTTGAGAGTTCGAGGCCACGGCGTGTCGCGTGGATCTTCAGGATTTGCATCCGGGTGGCCGGCTTCGGCAGGTCGACGAAGAAGATTTCGTCAAACCGGCCTTTACGGATGAGCTCGGGCGGCAGCGCCGCGATGTCGTTAGCCGTCGCGACGACAAATACCTTCGTCTTTTTCTCCGCCAACCAGGTGAGGAAGGTGCCAAGCACCCGCCGTGAGGTGCCGCCATCGCTGTCGCTGGTGGCCAAGCCTTTCTCTATCTCATCCACCCACAGCACGCACGGCGCCATCACGTCGGCTGTCTCAAGCGTTTCCCTCAGGTTGCGCTCTGACTCACCGTGGTACTTGTTGTAGAGCGCCCCGAAGTCGAGCCGGAGCAGGCTGCAGCCGAGGACGCCGGCTGTCGCGCGTGCCGCGAGACTCTTGCCGCAGCCCTGCACGCCGAGCAGCAGCAGGCCTTTCGGAACATCGGGCGAAGGAGTGGAGCCGTCGAATGCCCCGCGCCGCTGTTCGAGCCAGGTCTTGAGGCGGCTCATTCCCCCGACTTCCGCAAATTGCGCAGTGTCATATTCGAATGCGAGCACGCCGCTGCGATTCAGGAGCTCGTACTTGGCGCGCATCAGGAGGGGGAGGTCGCTGGCAGAAATCGCGCCGTCGTCATAGATCGCCTTGCGCGCGAGGCGCTCGGTGTCGGCGGTGGACAGCCCTGCCAGGTTTTCGACAAGCAGCTCGAGCGCGCGCCGGTCGGTGCGGACCTTGCCGCCGCCATTACCCTGGGACCACTGCGTCGCCACCCGTTCGACGAGCATCTGTCGCTCATCACGGCCCGGAAACCTGAGCTCGAAGCGGCCCGCGAAATGCTCCAGCTCGGCGGGAAGGGGGACTTCGTGGCTCAGGAAAACCAGCGTCCGCGCTGTCTGGCCGTAACCCTGCGCAATGTCCTTGATCAGGCGCACGTGCATGGGGTCGGTCATGAACGGGTGGAAGTCGAGCAGGACGTACACGCCCGGCTTGTCGGTTGCGCGAATCGACTTCAGCACCTCGGTGGGTTCGATGTTATGTCGCTGCGCGCCGCCCATATCGACATCCAGCCGGCGCAGGCCGTCGGTGACCGTCCACTGGAAAATCGGCGTGTGTACGGGACGCGTCAGTCGCGCTGCCAGCGACGTGAGCAGCGCCAGCGCGCGAGCTTCGTCCCGCGTTTCGATCACTACGAGCGGAATCCGGCTCTTTATGAGCGTTTCGAGATCACGCGCGGTGTCGGGAGCGGAGTTCATGTCCCAAGGTTACAGGCTCGAAGCGGGCACCAGAAAGCGACGCGTCTGGCGAAATGGAACTTCAGGAAGTTCTGCGGCTCTCACCAGCTGTAACCGGCGGCTGAAAAATCTGTGACCGAGTCCTTGCATCGCTGGCCATTTTTGCTACATTGCGCCCGCGCGACAGGAATGGGACTTCAACCTCCGGTCACGGCTGTGTAAGAGAGCACTCAGAGGTATTGCGCAAGCTGCAGGTGCCGCTCGACCAGACTCTTCACTGGGTTGGTTTAGTGTCAGCAGCTTTTGCAAGAGGTACCTACTGGTGTTACCCCGTGCCGCCATTCAGGCATTGAGTGTCTCGCCCACCGATTCCTTCGATTCCACCGCCCTCGCCGCGACCGAAATCCGTGCGCTGACGGCCCGCTTTGGGTCGCCGCTCCTGATGGTCGATTGCGAGCAGGTGCGTCGCCAGTACCACGCCCTCAAGGCGGCGTTGCCAGGCGTCGATCTCCACTATGCGTTGAAGCCGCTGCCTCATGCCGCCGTCGTGGCGTGCCTGAACCGCGAAGGCGCGTTCTTCGACCTCGCCACCACTGGCGAAGTCGAACTCGTGAAAGCGCAGGGCATCGCCCCCGAACGCTGCATTCATACGCACCCCATCAAGCGCGAAAGCGACATCCGCGACGCCCTGCGTTTCGGTGTCACGACTTTCGTTGCGGACAACCCTGAGGAAATCCGCAAGTTCGCGAAGTTCCGGAAGCGGGCTGAGCTGCTGCTGCGCGTCTCGTTCCGCAGCCCGACCGCCGTCGTCGACCTGTCGCGCAAGTTTGGCTGTGAGGCGAGCTCTGTGCTCGATCTCATTCGTCTCGCGCGCAGCCTCGGCGTGCGCGTGCGCGGCCTGTCGTTCCATGTCGGCTCGCAGGCCGGCGACTCCTCGAAGTATGTCGAGGCGATCGAAGCCTGCACAAACCTCTTTGGCGAAGCGTTGCTCGCGGGCCTGCCGGCGCTCGACATCCTCGACATCGGTGGCGGCTTCCCTGTCACGTACCAGGAACAGATGACGCCCATCAATGAGTTCTGCGCACCCATCCGCGCTGCTCTCGCGAAGGTGCCCTCGCATGTCCGCCTGATTGCCGAGCCGGGCCGGTTCATTTCCGCGCCTGCCGGTACGAGCGTCTCGACGGTCATGGGCAAGGCAAAGCGTGACGGTCGCTGGTGGTACTACCTGGACGACGGCGTCTATGGTTCGTACAGCGGCCAGATGTTCGACCATGCGAAGTACCCGGTCGATTCGCTGCGTCAGGAGGGCGAGCGGTTCCCGAGCGTGCTCGCGGGTCCCACGTGCGATTCGATCGATGTCATCGACGAGAACATCCTGCTTCCCGAACTTGAAGTCGGCGACCTGATCGTCGGTCGGGTGATGGGCGCCTACACGTGGGCGAGCGCCACGGACTTCAATTTCTTCCCTCGTGCCAAGGTTGTCGTCATGAATGAAGAGCCCGCTGCCGAAGGCCGCGTGGTCCGCTTGGAGCCGAAAGCGGTCAACCGGTAAGTTCTGCTCACCTCTCCCTAAGGGAGAGGTCGCGTTTCGCGGGTGAGGGCCGGTGAAGGGGAGTGAGGGGTATCATCAAGGCTCGCGATCTTTACGATCGCGGGCCTTTTTCTTTTGGAGGTGCCTATGAGCCTGCTTCAGGTTGCAAAGCGAATCGGTGGCGCAGGCGTGACGGCGCTCCTCCTGTCGGGCCCCGTGCTAGCTGCCGACGATCCGGAAGTGAGCCAGCTTCGCAACGACATCCGCACGCTGGAACGCGAAGTCCGCGAACTCTCGCGACGCGTCGATCAGATGCAGCAGGGAAGCGGCGCATCTGCAACCGGCGCTCCGGTCACCCGACTCTCGACCGTACCCGATCCCGACCCGAGTGCCTGGATCGCTCCCGAGAAATGGGATCGCGTCCGTTCCGGCATGACCGCCCAGCAGGTGATCCTCGTGCTCGGCACTCCCGTGTCCATGCGTTCAGACGGCAGCCCGACGACGCAGACGTTGTTCTACACGCTGCCCATCGGCGATGGCGGTTTCCTCACTGGCACCGTGCGGTTGAAAGACGACAAGGTGCTTGAAGTCAGGAAGCCGGTCCTGAAATGACGGCAGGTCGACTTTCATGGCCCGTCCCTGGGCCACTGTCGACAAGTAGGCCTGCCGGTTTATGCCCTGTCCTCAGGGTACAAGTAGGTCGCAGAAGTGGCCTGGGGACAGGCCATAAACAACAGGTAGGCCTGTCGGCAGGTCAGAATTGCAAGCGTCGCATTCATGTCTGACTCTGGCCTGCTCGTCTGAGCCTACTTGCCGCAAAGCGGCCCACTTGCCGGCAGGCCTACTTGTCGATTTATGCCCCGTCCCTTGGGGTACAGAGTCGACCCTCTCTTCTCTACCATGCCTCACCCCAACCTTCCTCCACCTCGCTTCCTGACCGCGCTGGCCACAATCTTCGGTGAGGATGTCAGCGGCGTATGCATCTTCGAGCACTCCTTCTACGCGCGCTGCCACCTCGGCATGTGTGCGACGACGCGACCGGGGAAAATCCTGCTCTGCATTTCGGCGACCAGATTTTTTTCGGATCCGGAGCTGGTGCTGCATGAATATTTTCACGTCGTGAGGCAGTGGCAGCCGGGACGTCTGACGCGCTGGCGATACGTCCGGGAAAGCCTGCGCTGCGGCTATCGCGACAACTGTTTCGAAATCGAGGCGCGGGCTTTTGCCGCGAAGCATGTGGCCGGGTTGCGGCAGCTGCTTTTTCAGCGCATATAAGAAGAGTAGTTCAGCCAGCATTTCGCAATGAAATCATGCTGCGTCGCGACAGTTGCTGCAGGGCCGCAGAGCTGTTTCTTTTCGCGCGAGGGCTGGCAGCGGCGAAGGGCAGGAAGTTATACTCCATAACAATCGACCACATCCATTCGTTCGCAATCATTCGCAGGCTTCGTCTGTGATGACAGGGGAGTTCGAATTCATGAGCCGCATTCAGGGTTTCCTGCTGGCGATTCTTTCTTCTTTCACCGCGACCTCGTTCGCCGCCGCGCCACCCACAGGTGCCGCACCGCTTCCACTGCAGACCGAGTACGCGTTCACGGCGCGGGTCAAGGTGGATGCACCCATCATCATCGGGCAGGGTGCAGAAGGTCTGCGTCGCTACGTCCCCATCACCGGTGGCGAAGTGGATGGGCCCTTGCTGAAGGCGCGCATCCTGGATGCGAGCGGCGACTGGCAGGTGATTCGGCCCGACGATGTGCTCGCGCTCGAAGCGCGCTATGTGCTGGAGACGACGGACGGCGTCAAGATTTCAGTCGTGAATCGCGGCTTGCGTCGTGGTCCTGCTGCAGTCATTGCGCGAATGGCGCGTGGCGAGACTGTTGCACCCAGCGAGTATTACTTCCGCACCTCGGCACAGTTCGATGCCCCGCGTGGCTCGAAGTACGAATGGCTCAACGAGTCGATGTTCGTGACGGTGGCAGAGCGCGAGGCCAATCTGGTGATCGTGCATTTCTATCGAATACTCTGATTCATAACTACAACGACACCCACGCAGGTGTCACAGGGGAAGCGCGTGCACTCTCGTAACAACGTCTTTTTCTGCTTTCTGGCGATGCTGTGCGAAGGCATCGACCTGCAAGCCGCCGGGGTATCTGCCGCCGGGATCATGCGGGAGCTGCAGCCCACGCCGGGAATCCTGGGGTATTTCTTCGCCGCCAGCACGCTTGGACTGTTCTTCGGTGCACCGATTGGTGGCTGGCTGGGCGACCGCAAGGGACGCAAGCCCGCCCTGATCTTCTCGCTCACGATCTTCGGGCTGTTCTCGCTGCTCACTGCGTTCTGCACGACGATGGATACGCTCACCATCGCGCGCCTGCTCACGGGGCTCGGTCTCGGCGGCGCGATGCCGAACCTCATCGCGTTGACTTCGGAAAGCAGCCAGCCGGAAAAGCGCAGCCGCAACGTCACGCTCATGTATGCCGGTACGCCGCTCGGTGGTGCACTCGCGAGTGTCGTTGCTGTTCTTGCCACGCCTGAGCACTGGCGCATGGTCTTCATCGTGGGCGGCATCACGCCGCTCGTGATTGCCGCGGCCTTCATCTATTTCGTGCATGAACCCGACTGGCGGACCGTGGGCTCTTCAGACGCCCTGGTTGCACCTCGCTCCGGCTTCGTGACGGCGCTGTTTGCCCAGAGCCGGGCGGTGCCCACGCTGCTGCTGTGGGTCAGTTTCTTCTTCTCGCTGCTGCTCCTTTACCTGCTGCTCAACTGGTTGCCGACGTTGCTCGTGGGGGTCGGCCTCACGCGTGAGCAGGCCGGCCTGACGCAGATCGTCTTCAATCTCGGCGGCGCGCTGGGTGCAGCGTCGATCGGCTTCATGCTCGACAGGGGCAAGAAGCCGCTCATTACGGGATTGGCGTTTGCCCTGCTCGCGGGGTTGCTGCTGCTCATGTCGAGGGCCAACGTGGGCATCGTGACGGCACTCGCCTTCCTGCTCGGCGGCGGATTGCTGGCCGCGCAGGCAATCGTGTATGCGCTGGCACCGAAGTGCTATCCGCGTGCTGTACGGGGAACAGGAGTAGGTGCCGCGGTGGGCGTCGGTCGACTTGGGTCGATCGCCGGGCCGTTGTTCGCCGCTTCATTGCTGGGTGCAGGGCAGACCGGCGCGCAGGTGCTGACGGGCATGCTGCCCATCTGCGCCATTGCTGGTGTGTGCGCGGTGTTGCTCGCCTGGAAGTTGCCTACCCATGATGCAGCCACGGACTGATCTTCCGAAGCCGCCTTCGTTTGACTGCCTGGTCACTCGCAGGAGTGACGGTGCCTGGCTGCTCGAGCCGAAAGGCACGATGCACGAATGCCCCGCGCGCCTTACGGATCGCCTGGTCCACTGGGCCCAGGTTGCGCCGGACAGTACCTTCATCGCACAGCGCGAGCAGGGTGAGTGGCGGCGTCTCAGTTATGCGGAAACGCTCGCCAGCGTGCGCCGCATCGGCGCGGCTTTGCTCAAGAGGCCGCTCTCGGTCGAGCGTCCCGTCGCCATCTTGTCCGGCAACAGCATCGAACATCAGCTGCTGGCACTGGCCGCGATGTACGTCGGCATCCCCTTCGTGCCGGTTTCGCCTGCTTATTCGCTGACGGAAGGCGCGCTTGGCCGTCTTCGCTACGTCCTCGAACTGTTGACGCCCGGGATGATTGCCGTCTTCGGCGGGCCTGAGTTTCGTCGTGCGCTTTCGTCGGTGGATCTGCAGGGCGCAGAACTCGTCATCTCAACGAGCATCGGGATCTCGTCCCCCAGCACGTCCTTTGCGTCGCTGATCGGCGATGACCTTGCAGCGGCGGATGCTGCCTACGCGCAGACGGGGCCGGACAGCATCGCGAAGTTTCTTCTGACCTCCGGTTCCACGGGCAATCCGAAGGCGGTCATCACCACGCAGCGCATGCTCGCCAGCAACCAGGCCATGTTGCTGCAGGCGATGCCGTTCATGGAAACCGAGCCACCGATCCTGCTCGACTGGCTGCCCTGGAACCATGTGTTCGGAGGCAGCCACAACATCGGTATCGTGCTGATGAATGGCGGGTCCTACTACATCGATGGTGGGCGGCCCACGCCTGCCGGCATGCAGGAAACCGTCCGGAATCTGCGCGAAATTTCGCCGACGCTCTATCTCAATGTGCCGCGCGGTTACGACGCCCTGTTGCCGTGGCTGCAGCAGGACGCTTCCTTGAGGGAGAGCTTCTTCAAGCGGCTGCGCACGACCTTCGTTGCTGCGGCCGGCCTTTCGCAGGAAGTCTGGAACGGATATCTCGCCTTGGCCCGTGACGCCCGCGGCGAGGAAGTGCCAATGATCAATGGCCTCGGCGCAACGGAAACCGCACCCAGCGTGACGTTTGCCACCAACACTTCACGTGCAGGATTCATCGGGCTGCCTGCGGCCGGCTGCAAAGTGAAACTCACCCCGGTGCACGACAAGCTCGAGATCCGCGTGCTCGGCCCGATCATTACCCCGGGTTACTGGCGCGATCCCGTTCGCACAGCAGCGGCTTATGATGAAGAGGGTTACTACCGTTTGGGCGATGCCGTGCGCTTTGCCGTGGAAGGTGATCCCTCAGCAGGCCTCATGTTCGATGGCCGCATCGCCGAGGACTTCAAGCTTTCCACCGGCACCTGGGTCAGCGTCGGACCGCTGCGGGCAGCCTTGCTCGCCGCCTTGTCGCCCCTGTGTCAGGACGTCGTCATCGCCGGTCTCAACAAGGATGGTCTCGGCCTGCTCGCACTCATCGATCCCCGCGGGTGTGGCGAGTACTTTTCTGCTTCTGCCGAAATGAACCATGCGCAATGGGCGGCGGATCCGCGGCTGCAAGCCGAACTCAAGCGTCGTCTCGACCTGTTCGCCGTGGCGCATCCGGGCAGCTCGACCAGTATTGCGCGTGCCGTGGTACTGCCCAGCCCGCCATCGCTTGGAAGCGGAGAGATCACGGACAAGGGCACGATCAATCAACGTGCCGTGCTGGATAACCGTCGTGATGTCGTCGAGGCCCTGTACGCAAAAGTACCGGGGCCGGGAATCATCTGTGTTGCCTGAGGAGTGTGTTTGATGGCGAGCCGTCGGGAAGGAGCTGCCGTCCGTGTGAAGCGGGCGCCTGCAGAGGAAGGCGAAGCGCTCGACATGGGACTGCTTGAGCAGTCTGTCGGCTACCGTCTGCGCCGTGCGCAGCTCGCCGTGTTCGCGAAGGTCACGCAGGATCTGCAAGGCCTGGATCTGCGCCCGGGCCAGGTGGGTGTGCTCACGGTGATCGATCACAATCCCGGCATCACGCAGGCTGAGGTCTGTGTTGCCCTGGGGATCCAGCGCGCGAATCTCGTCACGCTGATCAACAGCCTTGAGGAGCGAGGTGTCGTCGAGCGCCAGGCCGTTGCGGATGACCGGCGTTCCAATGCCCTCGTGCTGACGGAAGCGGGACGCCGTCTCCTGCGCAAGGCGTCTGATACCCACAAGAGTGCCGAGGCAAGCATAACGCGCAGGCTCGGCGCAGCCGGGCGGGACAAGTTGTTGCGGATGCTGGATCTGCTGGCGGAATGATGATGAGGAGTTGCTGAGAATGTCGAACCGGCTTTCTGTCAGTTGGATAGGCGACGGTGAGGTGATAGCGGAAGTCGTTATCAACAATCCGCCCGTAAATACGATCGATGCTGGGGTACGGCAGTCGCTGAACAAGGCTCTTGATGAGATCAGTCGACATCCGCAGACCCTGACAGGCGTGCTTCTTCGCTGCGCAGGCAGCACCTTCTTCTCGGGCGCGGACATCGGCGAATTCTCCGGCCCGCCGAAGGAAGTCGAGTATCGCGAGTTGTTCGCACGCTTCGAAGCATTGGCGGTGCCGGTGGTAGTCGCCATGCATGGCACTGTCATGGGCGGTGGTCTCGAGATTGCCCTCGCATGCCACTATCGCGTCGCTGCGCCGCAGACGCGCTTCGGCCTGCCCGAAGTGATGCTGGGCATCATTCCTGGCGCAGGCGGGACACAGCGCATGCCGAGACTGATCGGCGTCGAGAAGACGCTCGAGCTAGTGCTGGGTGCCAAGCCCGTCGATACCGCAGCTGCCCTGCAAGCCGGATTCCTGGATGCCGTAATTGAGGGGGATCTGGAGGCAGGAGCGCTCGACTACCTGCGTTCGCTCATCGCGAGTGGCAAGGGACCGCGGCGCACGGGCGAGAAGTCGGTTGATCTCGCTACTGCCACTCCCGCCATTCTCGAGAAATTCCGCGCGCAGGCTGCCGCGCAGTATCCGAACCGTCAGGCGGGCTTCACTGCAATTGAAGCCATCTCGGCGTCTGTCCGGTTGCCCTTTGCCAAAGGGCTCGAGTACGAAACGGAGCTGGTGAACAAAGCCAAGCTCACAGTCGAATCGCGCGGCGCCGTGCACGTGTTCTTCGCCGAACGGGCGACCCGCAAAGTGCCCGGCATCGGCGACGCTATCAAGCCGCGGCCCATCAACACGGCTGCCGTCGTGGGGTCCGGAACCATGGGCGGTGGCATTGCCATCTGCTTTGCCAACGCGGGTCTGCCGGTCACGCTCGTCGATGCGAACGAAGAAGCGTTGCGGCGCGGTCTCGGTGTCATCGACAAGACCTATGAATCCATGGTCAAGCGCGGACGCATCACACCCGCCGAAAAGGCGCAGCGTCTGGGATTGATCAAGGGCACGCTCGACTACGCGGACGTTGCCAATGCCGATGTCGTCATCGAGGCGGTGTACGAGAGCATGGAGCTGAAGCAGCGCATCTTTGCAGCGCTTGAGAAAGTCGTACGGCCGGATACCGTGCTCGCGACGAATACTTCAACGCTCGACATCGAATTGATTGCGGACAAGGTGAAGCATCCGGGCAATGTCATCGGGATGCATTTCTTCTCGCCCGCCAACGTGATGCCGTTGCTGGAAGTAGTGCGGACGACGAAGACGGCTCCCGATGTCATCCGGACAGTCCTCGATCTGGCGAAGCCGCTGCGCAAGACGCCCGTGCTGGCGAAGGTCTGCTACGGCTTCATCGGCAACCGCATGATGGAAGGCTATGCGCGTGAAGCGGAGCGCATGGTGCTGGAAGGCGCGGCGCCGAGGGAAGTCGATGGCGCGCTCGAAGCCTTCGGCATGGCGATGGGAATACTGGCCGTGTTCGACATGGCCGGCATCGATGTGGGTACGACCGTGCACAAGGCCAACGCCGACCGCTATCCTCCCGACCCCGCGTACTACCAGGCGGACTTTGCGCTGCACGCTGCCGGCCGTTTGGGACAGAAGAATGGCAAAGGCTACTATCGCTATGAACCCGGCAACCGCACCCGTTTCGATGACCCGGAAGCGATTGCGCTGATCCAGGCCAAGGCGAGTGAACTGGGCATCGAACCCTGTGCGCATACGAGCGAGGAAATCGTCGAGCGCTGCCTCTATCCGCTCCTCAATGAAGGCTTGCGTATCCTTGAAGAAGGCGTGGCGATGCGCTCGGGCGACATCGATGTGGTGTGGACTTCCGGGTACGGCTTTCCGCGCTACCGCGGGGGCCCGATGTTCTACGCCGACACCATTGGTCTGGGTGTATTGCACGCGGGCATCCTCAAATACCAGAAACGCTTCGGACCCATGCACTGGCAACCCGCGCCGCTGCTCGAACATCTCGTGCGAGAGGGCAGGACGCTCGCCGAATGGGAAGCCGCACGGGCAGCAAACGAGAGCCGCACATGAAGATCGCCGACCTGATTGCCATCGACGTCCACACCCACGCGGAAGTCTCGTGCCGCGAACCGCCGGATGAGTACGGCAAGCCTTTCGAGGATGCTGCCAGCCAGTATTTCAAGGCGGGCAAGCGGCCGACGATTGCCGAGACGATTGCCTACTATCGCGAACGCCGTATCGGTCTCGTGATGTTCCCTGTCGATTCCGAATTCAACACCGGCGTACGGCGCATTCCGAATGACGAAGTGGCTGCCGCGGCGGCCGAGAACCCGGACATCATGATCGCGTTCGGCAGCGTCGATCCGCACAAGGGCAAGATGGGTGTGCGCGAGGTCAAGCGTTTGATCGCCGATCACGGCATCCGCGGCTTCAAGTTCCATCCGACGATGCAGGGCTTTTTCCCGAACGATCGCCTTGCCTATCCGCTCTACGAGGCCATCGCTGCAGCGGGATTGCCCGCCCTGTTTCACAGCGGCCACTCAGGCATGGGAACGGGAATGCCCGGCGGCGGCGGATTGCGACTCAAATATTCGAACCCGATGCATCTCGATGACGTGGCAGCGGACTTCCCGGAACTCACGATCATCATTGCCCATCCGTCCTGGCCCTGGCAGGACGAGGCGTTGTCGGTGTGCCTGCACAAGCCGAACGTCTACATCGATCTGTCGGGCTGGTCGCCGAAGTATTTCCCGCCACAGCTGGTGCAATACGCCAACAAGCAGCTCAAGAACAAGATGCTGTTCGGCTCGGATTTTCCGCTGATCACGCCCGACCGCTGGATCAGCGATTTCAAGGATGCCGGCTTCAAGCCCGAAGTCCACGACCTGATCCTGCGCGAGAACGCGATCCGCGCGTTGAAGCTCACACCTTGAATTTCGGATCGCATCACGATTCCTGAGCAAGGAGAATTCCGATGATGACGGGGAAAAGGCTGAGCGGATTGACGGCTGCAGTCGTGCTGGCAGCGGGGTGCAGTACCCCAGCACAGGATCCCGCGCCTCAAGCGGTTGCCGGAACAGCCCTGCGGGCCTGCTCCGCGCTCCCGACCCAGTTCAAGTTTGCGAATACGGCAATCACTTCGGCCGTCGATGTGCCTGCAGGGACATTGAACGTGGCGGGAGTGCCCATCGCCGCGCATTGCCTCGTGACAGGCAAGATGTATGAGCGGATGAGTCCAGTGGATGGCCAGATCTACGCCATCGGCTTCGAGATGCGCTTGCCGACTAACTGGAACGGCCGCTTCTTCCACCAGGGAAATGGGGGACTGGATGGTGCGGTGGTGCCGGCAGTGGGCGCGGTGAGCGGTGGTGGTGCCCTCACGAATGCGCTTTCGCAGGGTTTCGCGGTGCTCAGCTCCGATGCGGGCCACGCGAACAACCAGAACCCGCTGTTCGGTCTCGATCCGCAGGCACGTCTCGACTACGGCTTCCAGGCGGTCGGCAAGCTGACGCCGATGGCGAAGGGGTTGATCCGGTCGGCCTATGCGAAGCTTCCCGACCGGTCCTATATCGGGGGCTGCTCGAACGGCGGACGGCATGTGCTGGTCGCTGCTGCGCGTTATGCAGACCAGTACGATGGCTTTCTCGCGGGCGATCCGGGCTTCAACCTGCCGCAGGCAGCGATCGCGCAACTCTACGGTGCCCAGCAGTACGCGACGATCACCACCGATGCCGATCTGGGTGCCGCCTTTACGCCCGCGGAACGCAAGCTGGTCGCCAACAAAGTACTCGAAAAATGCGATGCGCTGGACGGGGTGGCGGACGGCATGGTGAATGCGACAGCCCGCTGTCAGCAGGCATTCGATCTCGCGCGCGATGTGGAGACCTGCGGTGGCGCCCGCACCGGCATGTGCCTGACCCCCGTGCAGAAGACTGCCATCAACAATACGTTCAAAGGTGCCCGCGACTCGACCGGCAAGGCGCTCTATCGCTCATTCCCCTATGACGCAGGCATTGTCGGCAGCGACTGGGCTGGCTGGAAATTCGTCGCCTCCTCCACGAATCGCGATCCTCCGGCAGTGGCCTACATTTTCCAGACTCCTCCCGCTGAAGCCGCTTTGCTGCGCGACATGCGAGCTTTCGCGCTCGGTTTCAATATCGACCGCGACGCAGGGAAGATCTTCGCGGACGGCGGCGTGTACAGCATGTCATCCATGGAATTCATGACCCCGCCCGATCCGACGCAGCTCGCCACCCTGAAGCGACGCGGGAAACTCATGGTCTATCACGGCACGAGCGATCCGGTGTTTTCGTCCGACGATACGGCTGCGTGGTACGACGGCCTGCGTGCAGCCAATGGTGGCGATGCGTCGGGCTTTGCACGTTTCTACACCGTGCCGGGCATGAATCACTGCCGCGGCGGCCCCTCGACCGACCAGTTCGACATGCTGAGCGCGCTCGTGAACTGGGTGGAGAAGGACCAGGCGCCCAACGCGATCATTGCAACGGCCCGCGGCGCGGGCAATGCCGGTGGCGTGAATGCTGAATTGCCCGCCGACTGGGCTGCGAATCGCACGCGTCTGCTGTGTCCCTATCCGCAGGTCGCTACCTATCGCGGCAGCGGTGACAGCGAACGCGCAGAGAATTTCAGCTGCCGGTAACCGGAGTACAAAAACATGCGTGCGAAGCAGCGAACCTTCCTTGTCCTTCGTGTTGCCCTGTTGGTGGGTAGCGCCGGTCTGGCCGCCCAGTCGCAATCGGCAGCAGCGGTTGCCGCGCCGGATGCACGATGCGCAGCGCTCATGAATGGAGGCGGGCAGGGTGTCCGCGTCACCAGCGCGGTGTGGGTTCCCGGCGGAACACAACGCGCGCATGAAGGCCCCAACGAGGTCGGCGAACCTCTTCCTGCGCTTTGCATCGTTCGTGGCCGCATCGACGAACGCACGGGTGCCGATGGCAAACCGTATTACACCGGCTTTGAGTTGCGCATGCCTGGTACGTGGAGCGGACGTTTCGTCTACCAGGGTGGCGGCGGCAACGATGGCATTGTCTTCGAAGCAATAGGCAAGAACACCGGCGCGCTCGGCTTCTCTGACAACGCGTTGCTGAGAGGCTATGCGGCTGTTTCAACCGACGCGGGTCATCAAAGCCCCGCGCCGCTGTTCGGCCTCGACCCGCAGGCCCGCATCGAACACGCCTGGCAGGCCCATGACCGCACCGCCGTCACTGCGAAGGCATTGCTGTCGGAGTACTACGGCAAAGCTCCCGATCACAGCTACTTCATCGGCTGTTCCGGTGGTGGCCGCCAGGGGATGATGTTCTCGCAGCGTTTCCCCGCTTATTTCGACGGCATCATTGCCGTGGCACCGGCGATGCGCGTTGCAGAAGGAGCGAGCATCGCAGCGGCGTGGACGACGCAAAGGTTCCTGGATGCGGCACCGAAAGGCGCGGACGGAAAGCCGGTGCTGGCACAGGCAATGAGCGAAGGCGATCTCAAGCTCGTCGCCGGAAAAATTCTCGAGACCTGCGATGCGCGCGATGGCCTCAAGGATGGTCTCGTGCAGGATCCGGCATCCTGCCAGATCGATCCCGCAGCTCTTCGTTGCACGGGAGCCAAGAGGGACAGTTGCCTCAAGGCCGAACAGGTCGATGCGTTACGAGCCGTGATGGCGGGGCCGAAGGATAGTTCTGGCAAGGCCCTGTACTTCCCGTGGCCATGGGATCCCGGCATGGTAGGCAGTGACTGGCGGCGTTGGACACTGGGCACGTCCGCAACCAGCACCTCCGATTCAAGGCACCAGACGCTCATCTCGGGCGCGCTGGGTTACGAGTTTGCGACGCCTGCCGACCCCTCACTCACTGTGGTGAATTTCAATTTCGATCGGGATCCGGCGCGGCTCAAGGCGTTCGCGGCGGTCTACAACACGGGTGAGGATGTCGATCTCGCCGGCTTCCGGCAACGGCAGGGCAAGCTGCTGATGATCCACGGCCTGGCGGATCCGATCTTCTCGGCGAGTGAATCGATGGACTACATGCGTCGCCTGCAGGCTCGTCATGGCGCAGCGGCGGGCGAGTTCGCCAGACTGTTCGTGGTGCCCGGGATGAATCACTGTAGTGGCGGTCCCTCGACCGATGCCTTCGACGGTCTCGGTGCCATCGAGCGCTGGGTTGAAAAGGGCGAAGCACCGGACCGCATCCTCGCGCACGGGACAAAGGAACTGCCTGGAGTAAACCGGCCCCTGTGCTCCTGGCCCAAGGTCGCCCGTTACCGGAACGGCGATGAGAAGGACGCCGCGAGCTTTGAATGTCGCTGACGGGTAGCATCATGCGCGCATGAGCGCACACATCGTCCTCACTACGTTCGGTTCCCTGGGCGATCTGCATCCCTATCTCGCTGTCGGCAAGGCGCTGATCCAGCGTGGCTGCAAGGTCACGCTGGCGACGAGCGGCCGATACCGCGAGATGGTGGTGGAGGCCGGCGTTGGCTTTGCCGCTGTCAGTCCCGATATCGACGACTTCGAGCGCAACCCCGAACGCATTGCGTATCTCATGGATGAGCGGAGGGGCCCTGAGCGACTGACCAGGGAAATGGTCATGCCGCAGCTGCGGGCGGCCTACTCCGAACTGCTGCCGTTAGGCGAAGACGCCGCTGTCATCGTCACGCACCCCCTCACGTATGCGGCCCGCCTCGTGGCTGAACAGCTGGGGAAACCGTGGGTTTCGACGGTGCTCGCGCCCATGGTGTTTTTCTCGCGATACGACCCTCCGTTGCTCGGTCCGTTGGCCGTTCTGTCGCGTCTGCGTTTTCTCGGTCCACGTTTCTACGGAGGCCTGAACTACCTCATGCGCCGGATGACACGCGACTGGGTCAAGCCATGGCATCAGCTTCGTGCCGAGCTTGGACTTGCACCCACTCGCGATCATCCGCTGTTTGCAGGCCAGTTCTCGCCCTATGGAACGCTTGCGATGTTTTCTGAAGTCTTGGGGAAGCCGCAAGCAGACTGGCCGGTGAATACGGAGATCACGGGTTTTGCATTCCATGATTCCGCGGACCTCTCGGTCATGACAGAGATACGGGAATTTCTCGATGCAGGGCCGCCACCCATTGTCTTCACGCGAGGTTCTGCTGCGGTCTACGACGCAAAGGATTTCTTTGCGGTGAGCAGACAAGCCGCGCAGCGGCTGGGTCAGCGGGCGCTGTTTACCGTGGGCAACGATGAGCGCAATCGCCTCGGCCCGTTGCCGGAAGGGATGCTGGCCGTGTCGTATGCGCCTTTTTCTGCGGTGTTCCCTGCGGCTTCTGTCGTGGTGCATCAATGTGGCATCGGCACCTGCGGGCAGGCGCTCGCGGCCGGCAGGCCCATGCTGATGGTCCCGCACGCGTTCGACCAGCCCGACAACGCTGCACGGCTCGAGCGGCTCGGCGTGGGACGCACTATCGGCCGCGGCAAATACGCGTTGCCCATGGTCGAGCGCGCGCTTGCAGGGTTGCTGGAGAACGCAGGCTATCAGCGCAATGCATCTGCAGCCCAAGCTGCAGTGCTTGCTGTCGATGGTGCACAGCGGGCAGCGGATGCCATCCTGCGTTCTGCTTCCTGAGTCGATTTGATGGCAAGCACAATTGCAATCTTTACCGGCAGGAACTGAAGGCGGGAGGTTCGGGTTGCGGGCGTGCTACCGTCTGGAGCCCGGCAAAGCACTGAACTTCTGCCGCGCCGTTTGAGTCGAATCACCGGTTTTCGATCAAGGATCACGGCCCATTTTCATTCCGCCTTACAAGCATGCCCGCATAGCAGTCCTTGCCACGGTGCTGCTGATCCTGGCTGCGTGTTCGAGCAGCCTGTTCTACAACCGGATCGATACGGTTGCGCGCTGGTACATCGGCAATCTCGTCACGCTCGATGAGACCCAGCAGGCTTCTTTAAGCGACTGGCTTGAACGTGCCCTGGCGTGGCATCGCGGCACCGAACTCAAGCGCTATCAGCAGTTCCTCAATGACCTGTCGGCCCGCATCGCATCGGGTCCGGACGCGGCGATTTTTCCGGCTACGTTAAGCCAGGCAGAGGTCTTCCGGGGTGAACTGTCGGGACGACTTGCTCCCGAAGCGGCCGACCTGATGTTGACGCTGAAGCCGCAGCAGGTGAGCGAGCTGTTCAGGAATCTGGAAGAGCACGATACGGAAGAACTCGACGAGGAGCGTGAACGCACGGACGCAGAACGCCAGAAGCGGCGCACCGCAGGACTCACCAAGGCGATGGAGCGCTGGACGGGTTCCGCTACTCCAGAACAGAAGGCCATCATCCAGCGCACCGTGAGTGAAATGATCGCCGCCCATCTGCTGGGTGAGAACGACGAGTGGCTGGCCAGCCGGCAAGCGTGGCGAGCCGAGGTGGGCAAGGCACTTGCTGCGGGCAAGCAGGGGAAGCCTCGTCTGGAAGCACTCCTGAGCGAGCCGGAGAAAACCTACACGGCAGCGCATCGCGCGGCGCAGACCGCAGAGAGGCGTGAGTTTCTGGATCTCGTCACCGAACTCGACACGACCTTGACCGATAAACAGCGTGCAACTCTTGCACGCAAGATCACCGAACTCGCCACCGATCTCGGAACTCTCGCCCGCCCCTCCTGACGCCCGCGTTCTCGCGAGCGCTCAAAATCAGTTCCGGAATTTTGCATCCGGATCGACTCGTGCTTCGTATACCCGCCGTACGCATTCTTTTACGGCCGCGAGGGGAACGATCATGAGCAGGAATTACATTTTACGCAGCGCACTGGTGGCAGCGACGGTCGCGCTGCCGCTGCTGGCGATGGCCTCCAGCCATCGTGAAGCACCGTCCATAGCCGGCATGCCGCGGGTCGATGCCAGCGACTTCTACATGTTCTCGAGTTATGAATCCGGACGGACCGGCTTCGTGACGTTGATCGCCAACTACGCGCCGCTGCAGGACGCATATGGCGGACCGAACTACTTCGCGCTCGACTCCACGGCTCTGTATGAAATCCTCGTCGACAACAACGGTGATGCGAATCCGGATCTCACGTTCCAGTTCCGGTTCAACACTGCGTACAAGAACCTGTCCGTGCCGGCGGGTGGCCAGATGGTGGCCGTGCCCTTGAGCAACATCGGCGCAATCGACAGGGATGGCGCCAACCTCAACGTCAGCCAGAGTTACACGATCACTGCGGTCCGGGGCAATCGACGCAGCGGAACGGCGACGGCAGTGAACAACGCCACGAGCGGTGGCACGACCTTCCAGAAGCCAGCCGACAATATCGGCAACAAATCCATTCCGGACTACGACGCCTACGCGGCCAATTTTGTCTACGAGATGGATATTCCCGGCTGCAGCACGCGCGGCAAGGTATTCGTGGGGCAGCGCAAGGAGGGCTTCGTCGTCAACCTCGGCGAGATCTTCGATCTGGTCAACACCAACCCCGCCGGTCCGCGGGATGGTGAGCCGAATACGCTGTCAGACAAGAACGTGACTTCGATTGCACTTGAAGTCCCGTCGAGCTGCCTCATGAATGGCAACGATCCGGTCATTGGTGGCTGGACGACGGCAAGCCTTCGTCAGGCGCGCATCCTGAATCCGAAGCCGTCGGATCCGAACAAGGTGACGATCCAGGGCGGCGCATGGACGCAGGTCTCGCGTCTCGGCATGCCGCTCGTCAACGAAGTGATCATCGGCCTGCCAGACAAGGACAAGTTCAATGGCAGCGAACCGAAAGACGATGCCCAGTTCCTGACGTACGTGACGAATCCGACCTTGCCGGTGCTGCTGAACGCACTGTTCGGCGATGCCGCGAAGGTTCCCGTCACCCCGCGCAATGATCTGGTCACGGCCTTCCTGACGGGCGTGCCGAATCTCAACAAGCCGACTTCCGTCGTGCCGTCAGAAATGCTGCGACTCAACACTTCGATTGCTGCCAAGGCTCCCGCTGCGCAGAACGATCTGGGCGTCCTCGGGGGCGATCTCGCGGGATTCCCGAACGGCAGGCGTCCCTATGATGATGTCGTGGATATCGAGCTGCGAGTGGCTGCAGGTGCGTTGTGCGGAGCGATCGGCAATTGCGGTCCTTCGGCGACCACCTTGGATCCGAACAACGGTGCGCCTTACACCGATGGAGCGCGTGCGGCGGGTTCCAGCATGACGAACGTGCAGGTGACGGGCCAGATCAAACCGAACGACACGTATCTTGAAAGCTTCCCCTACCTGCGTGCGCCGTTGCCCGGCTCACCCAACAGCTTCTAACGGGGACGCATCATGAAACCAGTCATCCTGTTTGTCGTGGGCCTGGGCGTGATCGCCGGGTGCGATGGGGGCGGCTCATCGGGACAGAGCCCGCGCTCGCCGGTGCCGCCGCAAGGCACCAACTTCACGAGCTTCGTGAAGGACCAGATTGCAGCGACCAGCGAAACCACATCGCCGACCGATGTCAGCAGCGTCACGTTCACGTTTCCGGACGACACCAATGACACTGCGTTCAATTCAATCCTGCCGCCCTGAGGGAAGTTCCACGTGCGTGTGAGTGCACACCGGTACATGGGGAGGAAACTCCTCATGTGCCTTTTTTCAGGGCTCGCCGGGCTGACGTGGCGGGTGGAGGCGGCGCCCTTCATTCCCGAGAATGATGCCGTCGTGCTCGAGCAGGTGCCGAGTGCCACAGCCACGAAGGAACTTGAGCCTTTGCGTCGCCGCGTGGCAGCCAATCCGGAGGATGTCGAAAGCCTCGTCGCACTGGCTGAAGGCTATCTTGAGATCGGCAGGGAAACGGCCGACCCCCGTTTCGTTTCGTATGCGGAAGCGGCCTTGGGCAAGTGGGTGCAGCGACCCGATGCACCGTCAGCCATTCTCATCCTTGCGGCCACCGCACAGCAAAGTGCGCATCGCTTCGCCGCTGCGCTTGCGTTGCTCGACCGCGCCTTGAAGGCTGATCCGGCGAACAGCCAGGCATGGCTGACCAAAGCGACGATCCTCCAGGTACAAGGGGAGTTCGACGGAGCACGTACAGCTTGTGGCCAGACGCTGCGCACGGCCGGACAACTGATTGCGATCACCTGCCTCGCGGGCGTCAACAGCATGACCGGGCATCTCGAGTCCAGCTATGCGACGTTGCAACGTGTGTATGTGGACGACGAACGTCTGCCGGTTGCGATCCGCACCTGGGTGCTGGGTCAGCTCGGGGATCTGGCGGAGAGACTGGGCAATGAAGCAGCCGCAGAACAACACTATGTTGCCGGGCTCGCCGTGGCCCCCCGCGATGTGTACCTGAAGACGGCGTATGCGGATCTGCTGTTGACCCAAAGCCGCTACGACGCTGTGCTCAGACTGCTGAAGGGCGACGAAGCGATCGATAATCTTCTGTTGCGACTCGCGATCGCCGGTCATCGCTTCAACAGCGCGGACGGCGCCGAGTGGGCAAGCCAGTTTTCAGCCCGGTACGAAGCCGCGCGTCGTGACGGTGATTTCACGCACCTGCGCGAACAGGCGCGATTCCTCCTCGAAGTCAGGCAACAGCCCCAGGAGGCCTTGCGCCTGGCAAAACAGAACTGGGAAGTGCAGAAAGAGCCCGCCGATGTCCGCCTTTACGCTGGGGCAGCTCTGGCCACGGGGGATGCCAAGGCGGCTGCGCCATTGCAGGAGTGGTTGCAGAAGACGGGCTACGAAGATCGTGCGCTTGCGCCGCTGAAGTCGGTCACCGCGAGCTCAGCAGTGCAATGAATTTTCTACGCGTACTGATGCTCGGATCATTGTTGTGTGCGGCAACTGCGCAGGCGCACAAGCCGAGTGACAGCTATCTCACATTGACCCAGCCAGAAGCCGGGTCAGCGCTTGCGGGCCAGTGGGACATTGCGCTGCGTGACCTCGAGCATGCGATCGGACTTGATACAAATGCCGATGGCCAGATCACCTGGGGCGAACTGCGCAGTCATGAGAGTGCCGTGGCGGGTTATGCGCTGTCACGACTCATAGTCGAAGGCATTGCTGATGGCAATCGCGCCATCTGCGTATCGCGGATGCAACAGATGCTGGTCGATGATCATGTCGATGGCCGCTACGCTGTCCTGCGCTTCACTGCTGAATGTCCGGCCCGTCCATCGCGGGTGAATGTCGACTACCGGTTCCTGTTCGACCTCGACCCGAATCACCGCGGACTGCTGAATGTGATCGCGGCCGGAATCAGCCAGGCTGGCGTACTGGGGAAAGACTCTGTGGCGATGGAAGTGTCGCTCGCAGCGCCGGATCGCTGGCAGCAGTTCGGCAAGTTCGTCTACGAAGGCATCTGGCATATCTGGCAGGGCTACGACCACATCCTGTTCCTGCTGACGCTGTTGTTCCCGGCCGTGATCCAGCGGCGCGCCGGACGCTGGGAGCCGCGGGATTCCCTGCAGGATGCAGCCATCGATGTGCTTAAAGTGGTGACCGCTTTTACATTGGCGCATTCGCTGACACTGACGCTCGCGACGCTCGGCTTCGTGTCTCTCCCGAGCCGTCTGGTCGAGTCCGCGATTGCGCTGACTGTGCTGCTCGGCGCGCTCAACAATCTGTATCCGGTGGTCTACGAGCGTCGGTGGCTTGTGGCGTTCGGCTTTGGATTGATTCACGGACTCGGGTTCGCCTCGGTTCTTGCGGACCTGGGGCTGACCGGATGGAATCTGTTCCTGGCGTTGATCGGCTTCAATGCCGGAGTCGAAGTGGGTCAGGCGGCCATCGTGCTGGTCTTCGTCCCGGTGGCTTACCTGTTACGCACCACCGTGTTCTATCGACGCGCCCTGATGCCTGCAGGGGCCGTGGTAATCGGCGTGCTTGCCCTGTACTGGCTCGCAACGCGCGCACTGAATCTCCCCGCGGTGATCTGAAGCGAATCAGGCTCCGATGAGGGGTGCGGTGTAAACGACGGGACCCGTGGGCGCACCCGTCGGCGAACCGCCTGCCGGTTCGAGACTGACCGCGAGCGTGCCCGTGTTGGCGAGAATCGCATTGCGCTGCGCATCGAGGGGCAATTGCGTATCACCGGTCATCGGCAGCAATCCGAGGGAAACGGGTGCAGCGCCGCCGTTGGGCAGCATCCAGAGTTCATAGGCCTGGTTGTTGGCGAGCGGTGCCACGTTGATGGCTCGCGCCTGCAAAGTGCCTGCATTCGGATAAGCGCTGAGTAGCCAGATGGGCTGCGCCATGGCGTCTGCGACGACGGCTACGTACGCGGGTTGGACGGGAGTCGGTATTTCCGTCTCGACAGTGGTCACCGTGACCGTCGACGGGTGCGTGAGCATCCACGCGCCGAGACCAATGGCAGCGGCCGCGAAGCCCGCGGCGAGCGCCTGCCACAGCACCGGCTGTGGCGGCGAATCGGCATCCTGCTCGGGGGACGCAACGGAAACCTTCGAGGTGAACTGCAAACGCTGCTCGATCCCAAGCCACACGTTGCGGGGGGGTTGCACCGGTTTGAGCTGCAGTGCCAGCGCGGCCAGCCGGTTTTCCCAAAAGCTGACGGACCTGCGTGCACCCAGCGACGCGCCAAGCAGACCAGAGAAACGACGACGCGCAGCCCCTCGCAACGTACCGATCACGTATTCGGCGGCCAGCCGGTCGAGCAGGGGGCGGTTGTTGTAGTTCATCGCTGCAGACACTCTTTCAGGGCCTGCAAACCGCGTCTCACCCAGCTCTTGACCGTGCCCAGGGGCGATCCGACGCGCACGGCGATTTCCTCATGCGTGCAGCCATCGAGATAGGCGAGGGTAATGCAGCGCTGCTGCGCCAGCCCCAGGCTATCCAGGCACTCAGTCAACTGCCGGTTGTCCTCGGCCCGCAGCGTATTCGCCATGGGACCCGGTTCCGGCGTCTGGAGCTGCTCCTGGGCGCGTTCCATGGTTTCGTCCATCGGCACTTCGAACCGGCGGCTGCGCCGGATATCGAGTGCACGGTAACGCGCGATGGTGACCAGCCAGCCGAGTGGATGGCCTTTCTCCGCCCGATACGTGCCGGCATTGCGCCAGATACTGACAAACACGTCCTGCAAGGCTTCCTCCGCGAGATCTGTCCTGCGAAGAATACGAAGCAGCACGGCAAACAGTTGCGGCGAAACCTGGACGTACAGCTCATTCAGCGCAGATTGGTCACCGCTGGCGCAACGGCCGAGGAGTTCTGCAGGGTCTTTGCCAGTTTCGGCGAGGAGTGTCATCTGCCGAAACGCTGTTTCATGGACGGGTGTGAAGCCAATGCGGAAGGAGCGTGCAAGCTACGGCGGGTTTCCGGTTTTGGCAAGGCAGAAATATTTTGCAATTCCTGCATCCGGATTGCGGAGTCATCCGTAGACCCTCGAATGTGCGTTCAGATCTCTGGAAATCCCCGCTTGCGCATCAAAGCAGAAATTCCGGGATCACGGCCCCGGAACGCCTGGTAAGCCACAGCGGGATCTTCGGTATTCCCGCGAGTGAAGACGTGGTCTGTGAGTCGCTGGGCAACTGCGTGGTCCCAGGGGCCGGCGCCCTCGGTGAAGGCTTCCCACGCATCGGCTGTGAGCGTGTCAGCCCATAAATAACTGTAGTACCCGGCGGAATAGCCATCGCCCGAGAACACGTGGTTGAACTGCGCGGTCCGATGCCGCATGACGACTTCGCGGGGCATCCCGAGTGCGGCAAGCGTTTCGCTCTCGAAGCGCTGCGGATCGATGGCTGCGCTGCCTGCCAGGTGCAGCTTCATGTCGATCAGCGCGCTCGAAAGGTACTCGACCGTACCGAATCCCTGGTTGAAGTTCTTCGCGCGCTCGATCTTCGCAACGAGTGCAGCCGGGATGGGTTCGCCGGTTTCGTAGTGCAGCGCATAGCGACTGAGCACTGCCGGAGTCGCCAGCCAGTGTTCCAGAAGTTGCGAAGGAAACTCCACATAGTCGCGCGCTACCGAAGTACCAGACAGCGACGGATAGGTCACGTTCGACGAGAGGCCATGCAGCGCGTGGCCGAATTCATGGAACAGCGTGACGGCGTCATCCCAGCTCACGAGAACGGGTTCGCCGGGACGGCCCGGGATGAAATTGGCATTGTTCGAGACGATCGGCGTCACCGCGCCATCAAGGCGATACTGCCGCCGGTACTCGCTCATCCACGCGCCCGACAACTTGCCTGTCCGGGCGTACGGATCGAAGAACCACAGCCCCACGTGCTGGCCGGAAGAACTGGTCACCGCCCAGACACGGACGTCGGGATGGCAGACAGGCACCTCGTCGGTATTCACGGGCGTGAAGCGCATTCCGAACAGTTCGCCAGCCACGAAGAACAGGGCCTCGCGCAACTTCTCGAGCTGCAGGTAGGGTTTGACCTCGCTCGTGTCCAGGTCGTACTTCGCCTTGCGGACCTGTTCCGCGTAGTGGCGGTAGTCCCAGGGTTCGATCGTGAGACTCGCGTTTTCACGGTTCGCGAGCGCCTGCATGTCGATCACTTCTTCGCGTACACGGGCCACGGCCGGTCTCCAGACGGCTTCCAGCAGCTCAAGTGCCCTGGCCGGTGTCTTCGCCATCTGGTTCTCAAGACGCCAGTGAGCGTGGGTCGCATATCCCAGCAACCCGGCGCGTTCCGCACGCAGCTGCAGGATTTCGCTGACGAGAGGATTGTTGTTGTGGGTGTCCCCGTTGCCGCGGTTCACGAACGTTCGCCAGACGCGTTCGCGCAGATCGCGGCGGGTGGAGAAGGTCAGGAAGGGTTCGACGCTGGAGCGCGTATTCGCAATCGCCCAGTGGCCTTTATGGCCGCGCCGTTCGGCTTCGACCGCTGCTCCCGTGCGAACAGACTCGGGAAGACCGGCGAGGTCTTCCTGCCGATCGAGCAGGAGCACCTGCTGTTCTTCATCGGCGAGAATGTTCTGGCTGAATTGCGTGAACAGCGTGGCCAAGCGCTGGTTGATGGCGGACAGCCGTTCCTTCGCTGCCGGGTCCAGTTTCGCGCCCGCACGGATGAAGTCCGTGTGATACAGCCACACCAGCCGCTGCTGCTCGGAGCCGAGTCCCGATTGTCCCTGCGCATGGACAGCAGCGATCCGCCGGAACAGCGCGGCATTCTGGGTGATCTGATCGCTGAACGCAGCCAGCCGGGGCGCCATCTCGCGTTCGATGGCCTGTACCGCATCGCTGTTCAGCGTCGAGGTGTAGATGCCGTAGATCGCACTGACGCGGTCGAGGATCCGGCCAGTTCTTTCCATCGCTGCAATGGTGTTCTCGAACGTCGGCGCTTCGCTTGAGCCCGCGATCTGGTCGATCTCGAGGAGCTGGGCTGCCATGCCGGCTTCCAGCGCCGGCAGCAGATGGGCAACCTCAATCCGGTTGAACGGTGGAACGCCGCCATACGGACCTTGCCAAGGTTCAAGAAGCGGATTCGAGTCCGGAGCAGGGGCAGTCGTTTGCGGCATGGTGCAAGGAAGTTCAGCGGGTATTCAGAAGGGTAGCGGTATCGTTGATTCAGAGCCATAGCAGCGCGCGTGTCAGCCGATTCTGACAGCGGGAAAGGCAGGGGCCGGATGCCCTGAATCCAGTCCCGCTGGCTCAATGGAAGCGTGATGAGGAGACAGACATGACCGGACTCTTGCGCGGAACTGCAGTCATCGTAATGGCAGTCGTGGTCGGAACGATCGTTGCGGTCAATGTGCTGCTGCAAGGGCTCCTGGAAGTGCTGACCCGCTCCGATGTCGGGGGCTGGTAGACTCGAAGTCTGAACGTTGTCTGGATAGCTTGATGGCCTCCTGAATCATCTTTGGGAGGCTGTCCGGCCTTGTGCGTTTCAAGGGGAGAAAATTCATGCGTCAATCGCTTCATCAATCACCGCAATTCCTGAGTCAACCAATCGCCGGCTGGGCAATGGCGCTCGTCTTTGCAGTCTTCGCAATGAGTACGGCACCTGCAGGTGCTGCCGAAGCTACAGTCAAATGCAGCATGAAATTCACGATGTCCGGATGGTCGGCGATCTACAAGACATCATCGGGCACCGGCACCATCACGTGCTCGAACGGCCAGTCGATGGGCGTGAAGCTCAGTTCGGAAGGCGGCGGCCTCACGGTCGGCAAGTCCAGCATCGACAACGGGATCGGCGAATTTTCTGCCGTACAGGGGATCAATGAGATCCTGGGCTCTTACGCTTCAGCCGAAGCCCATGCGGGCGCGGTGAAGTCGGCGAAGGGCGAAGTGCTGACGAAGGGTGAGGTCTCGCTCGCGTTGAGCGGCACCGGTCGCGGCTGGGATCTCGGCGTCGCGTTCGGCAAGTTCACGATCACCGCGAACTAGTTTCCGACGGTGAGGCGCCGGTTCGCTGCTGCGAGCCGGCCTTTCACTAGAAGAGTTCGATCTCGCTGCCCGCTCTCGCGGGCGGTGTCTCGCGAGTGGCGATGTGCTTTTCCACTTTCGACATCGCTTCGAAAATCGCCACTTCTTCCCGCGTTCTGTATAGCCGGCCAAGGGTGGCGTGCAGCTCAACCCAATGATCCGCACGGCTGCTGCGGTTCTGGTCGGTGACGAATTCGCCAAGCTTCTCGAGGCTATGACGGACATGCCCCAGCCGCTGCGTGAGACGATCATGGAACTGCAGGGCCTGGATGGCGGCATTGGCCCTTGCGACCAGCCGTGCACTCCGGGCTGTGATTTCAACATTGTCGGTCGGCTCTTCATCATCGAGGCGACGACCCTTGGCTGCTCCATTCGCAGAGCGCCAGAACCACTGGGCATCGTCCGCAATGCCGCCGAACGACTCGAGCAGGTTTTCAATTGCGGTGTCGCACTCACGCAGCGCATCCGCGATCTGGGCAGCGCACAGCTTCAGCATGTGGGCCGTTTCGGTCGCCGAGAGGGCCTGGTGTTCGCTTGCGCTCATTTCGCGGGAAGTGGCCATACCGGACGCCATGGAATCTAGAGAACGCGGTTGATCGTGGCGATCAGTTGGCCGGGATCGAAAGGCTTGACGATCCAGCCAGTAGCGCCCGCCTGTTTGCCGCGCATCTTCATGTCGCCGTCGGATTCCGTGGTCAGCACCAGGATCGGCACGAACTTGTACTGCGGCAGTGACCGGAGTTCGCCGACGAGCTCGATGCCATCCATGTTCGGCATGTTGATGTCGGTCAGGACCAGGTCGGCACCCTTGCCTTGCGCGTAGTCGAGCGCTTCGACTCCGTCCACCTTTTCAATGACTTCGAAACCGGCGCCTTCAAGCGTCGAACGGACCAGCTGCCGCATCGAAGGAGAGTCGTCGACCATCAGAACGCTGCGGCGCATCGTTTGTCCCTGGGATTGAATGGCGGCCATTGGTTTGGCATCGGCGCGCCGGCAGCGGAATTGAGGCCTGGGAGGGGGTGGGGCTGACTTATGAGATGCGTGTCACGCTTGAGTTGGGGGGTAAGAGAGGCGCTGCATTCCGCAAGCTGTTTGTCGAAAACGCTGCCAGTACGTCCTTGTAAGCTCCGGGTTCGACTCCTGTCTCACACGGTTTCGAAAACAGCTTCCGAAACGCAGCGCCTCCAGAACCAAGGAAAAAGGGGATTGACTGCTGCGGCTTGGGTCGGAAGTTGTTCTCAAGACCGTCAAAAACACGGACGTTTTTGCCGGAGCCTACAGGGATGTATTCACGGCGGTCTTGAGAACAACTTGCGGCACGAGCCGCTTCAAATCAGAACGCTCCTAACGTGCGTTCGAAGACCCAGAAAGCGGCGATGGAGCCGATGCCGTAAGCGGCGATCCGGGGCCAGGTTGCGGGGATGGGGAGGGATAAACGCAGGGCGGCTTTGCCGATCAGGACCACGGCGGCGATGAAAAGCAGTTGCCCGACTTCGACGCCGACGTTGAAGAACAGCAGCGCAAGGGGGATGGCGCGTTCCGGCAGGCCGACGCCGGCAAGTGCACCCGCGAACCCGAAGCCGTGGAGAAGCCCGAACGAGAACGAGACGATCCACGGATACCGGTTGGTGAGATCGAGTTGGGCGGGGGAGCCATCGAGTGGTCGTCGTGCGAGTTCGGAAGCCAGGAAGAGAATGCTCAGCGCGATCACAGCTTCGACCGGCGGGCCGGGGACTTTCACGAATCCGAGGGTGGCCGCCCCGAGAGTGATGCTGTGGGCGAGCGTGAACGCGGTGATGGTGAAGATCAGTCGTTTGACACCATTGACGAGCAGCAACAGTGCCAGCACGAACAGCAGGTGATCGATACCGGTGAGGATATGTTCGACGCCGAGCACGAGGTAGCTCACGCTGACGTCAAGCCAACCCGCTTCGGCAGGGATGACGATGGAATCGGAATTGGCATCCAGGCGGCGGGTCAGCGAAGAACCGTCGAGATAGTCGATGCGCAGAAGCACATCAGTGGCAGTGGAGCCCAGGCCTGCAATGGCGAGGGTCTGGCCGTGCAAGCCAGCGGGGCAGGTCAGTTGCCAGCGCTGGACATCACCATCGCCAAGAACGTATTGGCTTACGGGTCCGGATTCGCAGCTTTCCGGCATCACGGGGCGCAAGACTTTCTGCAGTCCGCCGGTGGTCGAGAGCTTCCACTGGATGTTGAAAGTGTTGGTCGCCGTTTCGGTCAGCCCGAGATAGCCGGGTGTGAACTCGTGCGCGAGCGCCACGAAGCCCCACAGCGACAAAAGAATCGCGAGCGTTCCTTGCCTGAAAATCCTGAGGCTCATCGACTTGTCCCTGCGCCGCCGCCAGTGGCTGCCACCTCGGGCGCAGCGCCGGCAGCTTCGACGACGACGTCATAGCGTTCGCGCATTGCGCGGTAGCGTTCTTCATTGCCGGCCTGACGCTGTTCGTTGAGGTAAGCGGTCTGTACGGCTTCGTGAATTTCAGCGAGGGCAGGTTGGCGTTCCGGCGCTCGTTCGACAACGCGGACCAGATGCCAGCCGAATCGCGATTCGATCGGACCTTGCCATGTGCCGGCTTCCAGCGGCTGCAGGCCCGCTGCGAATTGATCGCCGAATGCGAGAGCAACGTCACTCGCCGTCATGTTGTCGTAGCGATTCCAGAGCGGCAGCTGATCGCCCATTTTGGCGAGCGCATCGGGGGAAAGTGAATCCTTGCGAGCGCGCAAGTTCGGCAGCGTAGCGACGGCGTCAGGCCTGGCACGGTCACCACGCTTCTCGTTGCCAAAGAAAACATGCTCGAACGTGACGAGTGCCGGAATCCGGAATTGGTCCGCCCGGGCATTGAACCAGCTATCCAGTTCGGCGTCGGTGGGCAGGGGTGGTTCGGCTACGTTCTCCGTCAGGAACCGCATCTTTTCGATCAGCCGGTTGCGCACCACGGTGTCGTCCTGCTCGAGGCCAGTCGCGAGCGCTTCGCGGTACATCACTTCTTCGCGGATATGGGCTTCGATCAGCGCATTAACCTCCGCATCGGTTGCCGGCCGGCCCTGGACCAGCGCGATGGTGTCCCGCATTTTTGTCACGTCTGTGGCGGTTACCACGATCTTGCCGGCGACTGTGGGTTCAGGCGGATTCAGCCACAGCGAAACACCAAAAATGACGGCACCCACCAGCAGGAAATGCACCAGCGGGTCTTTCAGCAGCTTGCCCATGAGCCTTTGAGTCCTCTATCCCCCCGAAGGCAGGCAAGATAATTCATCGGCAAAGCTTTTGTCGCCCGATGCGGCCGTTTCAGGTCCGGTTTGCACAGGGACCGAACAACGGCTTACCCTCGCGGTCCAACGGGCTCGATCGGCGTCCAGCCAAAGAACGGTCACTTGCCTAAAGGATATGCCATGAACAGGATTTTCATTGCGGGCATCGCGGCCATCGCGCTTCTGGGCGGCGGGGCATGGTGGTATTTCAGCCAGGACGAGGTCGTTCCGGAAGTCGAGCCGGCAGTGGTCGATGCACCGGCGGTTGAAGAACCCGGCATCCGTAATCCGGTTCCTGAGGTGGCGAGAGACCAGCCGTTACCGGGTTTGAGCGACAGCGACCAGCCGCTCCTCAGCGCGCTTGAGGCCCTCATCGGCCCGCAGGCGGTGTTGCAGCATCTGATCCCGAAGGATCTCGTCCGCCATATCGTCGTCACCATCGACAATCTGCCGCGCAAGAAAATCGCCTTGCCGCTGCGCCCGGTTGCGCCGACGCAGGGGCAGTTCGTGACCGCCGCATCCGGCGACACCCTGACCCTGGGTGCCGCGAATGCAGCCCGGTATGCGCCCTTCATCAAGCTTGTCCAGGCAACGGACACACAGGCAATTGCGAACGTGTACCTGCGCTTCTATCCGCTGTTTCAGGAAGCGTATGAGGGACTCGGCTATCCCTCGCAGTACTTCAACGATCGACTCGTCGAAGTGATTGACCATCTTCTCGAAGCGCCGGATCTGACGGGGCCCATCGCTCTCTCGCGTCCGAGTGTCATGTATATCTATGCCGACCCCGCGCTTGAAGCGCTTTCAGCAGGACAGAAGACGCTCATCCGGATGGGAGGGGAAAACGAGGCGGTGGTGAAAGCCAAGCTGCGCGAACTCCGTACCGCCGTGGCGGCCAAAAAGCCCTGACACTCATATAGAACAATAGGGTGACGCCGGATCGCGACAGGAGCGGCGTCTGTAACTCCTGCAAACGCAGTTTCAGGGTTTTGCCCTTGCCTTGATCGACGGTGCGCCTTTATAACGGCTGTGAAGCGATACCGCTGGCTGTCTCACAGTGCCAGCCGACCTCGGAACGAGAGGCGAATTTGCGATGAATCATGGCGATGTAAATTTTGGCCGGAGCTTAAGCCGACGCACTTTTCTGGCCACCGCCATGGCGGCGCCCTTGCTGGTGGGGCCTTGTGCCGTCTTCGCTACAGCGGTGGAACAGCGCAGCGTTTCCTTCGTGCACACGCACACCGGCGAGAAGCTTGAAGCAGCGTACTTCCGCAATGGCGCGTACGACCCGGCGAGCCTCGGCAAGATCAATTACCTGCTGCGGGATTTTCGTTGCGGGGAAGTCGCGACGATGGATGCCGGCCTGTTTGATATTCTTTTCGATCTGCAGGTGCTCGCGAATCGCGAAAGCACATTCGAGATCATTTCGGCTTTCCGCTCGCCCGCGACCAATGCAAAGCTCCGCTCGAAGTCACAGGGCGTGGCCGAGAAAAGCCTGCATATGCAGGCCAAGGCGCTCGACATCCGTCTCACCGGATTTTCCACGAAGAAGCTGCGTGACCTGGCCCTCTCGCTGCAGCGGGGCGGCGTCGGATACTACGCGTCGTCTGACTTCATCCACGTCGATACCGGTCGCGTCCGGCATTGGTGACCCTCACGAGGGCTTGAGGAGCGCTGCCAGCTTCGCGTCGTGCCCGTACACATCATCGAAGAAGAACACGTTGCCGGCTTCGCTCGCAATCGCTGTCCCGTAGAGAATAAACACCCGAATCGGTTTGCTTAAATTCACGCGCGTGGGGCTGCCGCCGTCCATCGCTGCCTGGATTTTCTCGCGGGTCCACTCACCGGGCTCGTTGCGTAAAATCTGTTCTGCGAGTGCCACGGGATCGCTGACGCGAATGCAGCCATGGCTAAACGCACGGCGTGATTCCCTGAATAAAGACTTGGCCGGCGTCGAATGCAGGTACACGTTGTACGCGTTCGGCAGCATGAACTTAACCAGCCCCAGCGAATTGTCCGGCCCGGGACGTTGACGGATCCGCAAGCCTCCCGATGCCAATGCAGCAAGGTTCTCGGGCGTAGGGGGCACCGGCTTGGCTTCATCTCCGCCACCGCGCACGATCTCGAGATTATGCTTGTCGAGGTATGCGGGATTCGCGCGGATCTCCGGCAACAGCTCGCGGGTGGCGATGCTGTAAGGCACGTCCCAGTACGGCCTGAAAATGATGTATCGCATCTCTTCCGTGAACACCGGGGTGCGCGTGTTCGGATAGCTGCGACCGACGATCACATCCATCTTCAGCATGTCCGCTTCGCGATCCTCATTCGAGTTGAACGCGAACAGCCGGTAGGCCGGAATGTTGACGAAGATTGGCGGGGTCTCGAGCTTCGGCAACCACCGCCAGCGCTCAAGCGTGAGTTCGATCTGCTGTACGCGTTGCGCAAGCGGAGTCGTCAGGTGCCTGAATGTTTCCGCGCCAATGGCTCCATCGGGCGAGAGGCCGTGCAGTTCCTGGAACTGCTTGATGCCCTGTACCAGCGCGGTATCCAGCGTCACGTCCGTTTCAGGAGCCACCTGATCCGCGGGCAGATCGCCGAGCGCCACGAGCAGGCGTCGCAGTTGCGCAGCACCCGCGTAGCCTTCACCCGGTTTCACCGATCGGGCCGTGAATTTAGGCAGGTTCGTCAGCGAGGCGTCCTGCGCCAGCAGGCGGTATTTCTCCAGGACGGCCTTGAGCAGTCGATAGTGATCGTAAGGCGGCTCGACCTTCGCGAAGACAGCCACGGCATCGTTCGTGGTCACCAGCTCTTCGAGGATTGCGGCCCGGTCGATGCGGTCGGCTGCCACCGTGATATCGAAACCGGCTGCCTTGGGATCGATCCTTCCGTAGTGCAGGTGCGATGTGAATCTCAGCGCCGCGGCCGACACGGCCACATCGAAGTGGGCCCACAGATCGGGATGCGGTCCTGGTGTCGTCACGAGGTCGATCAGGTGATAGAAAATCTGGTTCGCTTCATAGTCGGCGCTGCGCAATCCGTAACTTTCCGCCGCCCGCAATGCATTGAGCACCGCCAGGGCAGGGCGGGTCGGGGCGTTGTTTGCGGACCAGACGGGTTGCCAGCCATGACGCTCGTAGAACGTCTCAAGCGTTGACCGGTCGCGTGTCAGGTCCGGGTTCTGTACGTACGGATGCACGCCGTCGGCGAGGATCTGCTGCACGATCGCCTGGAACAGTTGCGTATCATCAGTGGTGGCAGCGGGTCGGTCCTGGGCTCCAGCCGCGGACACCCACAGGGCAAGACTCCAGATGCAGAAGTGAAGAAACCATCGTATTGACGACCGTGACCGCATGAGCCTGCTCCCTTTCATCCCGCCGCCGCATTCTAGTCCGTCTCGCGCCCGAACGGCGCTGGCGATCCTCGCGCTGGGCCTCGCATGGGTTGAACCTGCGATGGCGGCAGAGGGCGTTGCCGCAGCACCCAGCGTGCTGGGAATCCCCGTGGATTTCATCCTGTTCGCGCTCACGTTGCTGGGCGTGGCGGTGTTCCATCACCAGACCTTGCGAGTCGCGCTGATCGGCCTCGCAGTCGTCACCGCCTACAAGCTGGGGATTACGGGCTTCCACGCGGGCCCGGGACTTCCGGGTCTTGCTGCCCACCTGCGCGACGAATGGGTGATCCTCGCCAACCTGTTTGCGTTGCTGATGGGGTTCGCGATCCTGTCGAAGCATTTCGAGGACAGTCGCGTGCCGGAGTTGCTACCCCGATTTCTGCCGGACGACTGGAAAGGACCGCTCGTGCTGCTCGTGCTGGTCTTCGTGCTCTCGAGCTTCCTCGACAACATTGCCGCCGCGATCATCGGCGGCACCGTGGCAGCGGCCGTGTTTCGCGGCAAAGTCCATATCGGCTATCTCGCTGCTCTGGTCGCGGCGTCCAATGCCGGTGGATCCGGTAGTGTGGTCGGAGACACGACAACCACCATGATGTGGATCGACGGCGTGAGTCCGTTCGATGTGCTGCACGCCTATGTCGCTGCGGTGGTTGCTTTGGCGGTCTTTGGCGTTCCCGCGTCCCTCCAGCAGCAGCGCTATTCACCCATCGTTCGCGATCCGCAGCCGGGCCTCAAGATCGATGTCGCAAGGATCGCGATCGTGGCATTCATACTGGCGGCTGCCATCGCCGCGAACATCGTCGTGAACCTGCAGTTCGCGCAGGTCGCCGACCGCTTTCCGTTCATCGGTGCGGCCGTGTGGTTGGCGATCCTGATCGCCGCATTCGCGAGGGCGCCTGCCTGGACTATCCTGCCGCAGGCGGCGAAGGGGAGTGTATTTCTGCTGTCGCTGGTGCTGATCGCTTCGATGATGCCCGTCGAGCAGCTACCCGCGCCGTCGTGGCAGACTGCTTTTGGTCTCGGCGCGGTCTCGTCCGTGTTCGACAACATTCCGCTCACGAAGCTGGCACTGGAGCAGGGCGGCCATGACTGGGGATTTCTCGCGTATGCGGTCGGTTTTGGCGGCTCCATGATCTGGTTCGGATCTTCGTCGGGCGTGGCATTGTCGAACCTGTTTCCCGAAGCACGGTCGGTCGGCGCGTGGCTGCGCGGTGGCTGGCACGTGGTGCTGGGTTACGTCATCGGTTTCTTCGTCATGCTGGCGCTGATCGGCTGGCATCCACACGAGCCGCATCGTGCTGAATCACTCAAGTCGGCCGTTGTTTTCCCCAAGGGATACTGAAATGCCTCCCATTGCCCAGGCTGCCATCCTGCTCACGCTGTCGAATGTCTTCATGACCTTCGCGTGGTACGCACACCTGAAGGAACTCTCGGCGAAGCCGTGGTATATCGCGGCACTCATCAGCTGGGGCATCGCGCTGTTTGAATACCTGCTGCAGGTGCCGGCGAATCGCATCGGCTTCACGACGTTGAGCCTGCCGCAGCTCAAGATCATGCAGGAAGTCATCACGCTCACCGTCTTCGTGCCGTTCGTGTGGCTCTACATGAAGCAGCCGCTCAAGCTCGACTACCTGTGGGCCTCGTTCTGCATGATGGGCGCCGTGTACTTCATCTTCAGGAAATAGCGATGCCTACCGCCATCCATCGCCGAGTCGCTGCGTGCCGCGCGGGCAACGATGCCACGGTTGTTGCCCGCTTGCCATCGGGCTGGGCCGTCATGGGCGATCCGCAGGTATTGAAGGGGTATTGCCTGCTGCTGCCGGATCCGGTGGTGCCTCATCTTAATGCGATGGCGCCCATCGAGCGGGACCAGTTCCTCTCTGACATGGCCCGATTGGGAGATGCAGTGCTCGCGGCGACGAAGGCACTGCGCATCAACTACGCGATGTTCGGCAATCTGGAGCCGGCACTTCATGCGCATGTCTTTCCGCGTTACGACAACGAACCCGAAGCCCTGCGCACGGCGCATCCATGGGGCTATGACTGGACGGCCGCGAAGCGTTTCGACGCCGCGTCGGATGCGGCCCTGCTGAGCGAGATTCGTGAGCAGCTTCTGTCGAGTTCAGTGCCGACTCAAGCACTCGTTGCCAGCACAAGCGGAGGTGCTTTGCATCACCTCGACCTCACTGTGTCAGATCTTGCCAGCGGTACTCGCTTCTACGATTCCTGGCTGCCATACGTTGGCTTCCAGCGCATCGAAGACTGCGCCGAAGGGCCTTTATGGCGGGGCGAGCGACTTGAGTTCGGTTTACAGGCAGCGCGACCTGGCAGCCAGGCTCACAATCGCTATGCGCCCGGCCTGCATCACCTCGCTTTCGATGCGCCGAGTCCCGCGGCGGTGGATCGCTTCTTCGGCATCCTGCAGGAGCTGGGTATCACGATTCTCGATCCGCCCGCCCGTTATGACCACTATGTCCCGGGTTATTACGCCGTGTTCTTCGCCGACCCTGACGGCATCAAGCTCGAGTATGCATTTACGCCCGCGTAGCTGGCGCGCGCTACGGTCCACCCGTACACTCCGCCCATGCTGCGTGTCGTCGCCATCGCTTTTGTTGTCCTGCTCGTCCTCTGGGCTCTCAGGCGCCTGTTATCCGGCCGCAAGCGGGACGATGATTCAGACGATCAGTAGCGGCGGCTCGTGATGGAATACAGAGCGCTCGGGCACACCGGTCTCAAGGTCAGTGCCCTCACCCTCGGGACGATGACGTTCGGTGAGCAGAACACCGAAGCCGACGGCCATGCCCAGATCGACTATGCCGTGGATCGCGGCATCAATATCGTCGATGCTGCAGAGCTCTATCCCGTCGCTCCCCGCAGCGAAACCCAGGGCGCGACGGAAGCGATCATCGGGACCTGGCTTGCGAAGCCGGGCAATCGAGCCAGAGTCACCATTGCCACCAAGGCCGGCGGTCCATCGCAGGTGGGGCGCATTTCTTCGGCGAGCATCCGCGACGGCAACAATCACCTGACCCGCGCCAATCTCGAAGCGGCGCTGCACGCCAGTCTCAAACGCTTGCAGACGGATGTCATCGATCTCTACCAGCTTCACTGGCCCGATCGCCGCGTCAACAACTTCGGGCACCTGAGCTACGAGCATCTTGAGGAAGAGGGCGTGGTTCCCATCGAGGATACGCTCGCCGTGCTCGACGGATTCGTCAAGGCAGGCAAGGTTCGACACATCGGCGTGTCGAATGAGACAGCGTGGGGACTTTCGCGCTACCTGCATCTGGCCGAGACACGGCAGCTTGCGCGCATCCAGTCCATCCAAAACCCGTACAACCTGCTCAATCGCAGTTTCGATATCGGCTGCGCGGAAATCGCCTCGCGCGAACACGTGAGCCTGCTCGCCTATTCGCCACTGGCGTTCGGTGTGCTCAGCGGCAAGTATCTCGGCGGCGATCGACCGGCCAAGGCGCGGCTCACGATCTGGGATCGTTTCTCACGCTACAACGGCGAACAGGCACAGTCGGCCACGGCCGAATATGTTGCGCTAGCAAGGAAGAATGGACTGGAGCCCAGCCAGATGGCCATCGCGTGGGCGCTCGGCCGACGCGTTGTCACCAGCGTAATTGTCGGGGCCACGACGCTCGCCCAGCTCAAGCAGAACATCGACAGCATCGACGTGCAGCTCTCACCCGAAATACAGGGTCACATCGAAGCCATCCACATGCGCTATCCGAATCCCGCGCCGTAGTTCAGGAAGCAAGCTGGCCGTCGGAAGTTGTTTTCGGGATCGTGTGAGACAGGAGTCGAACCCGAAGCCTACAGGGATGTACTCGCGGCGGTCCCGAAAATAACTTGCGGCGGGCGGCTTGCTCTTAATCCACCGGCAAGAACAATGCGGGATCGACCATCGCGCGATTGACCGCGATTCCGAAGTGCAGATGCGGGCCCGTCACCCGACCCGTTGCTCCGACCAGCCCGATGACATCGCCCGCGGCAACGGTGTCGCCTGCCTTGACGTCAATGCGGCTCAAGTGCAGGTACATCGTCACGACGCCGCGACCATGGTCGATGAAGACCGTATTGCCGTTGAAGAAGAAATCACCGGTATCCACCACCGTGCCTGCGCTTGCGGCGTGGATCGGTTCGCCCGTGCTGGCCGAGATGTCCATGCCTGAATGCGGATTGCGCGGCTGGTCGTTGAAGAAGCGGCGGAAGCCAAAGGAATTCGAGCGCTTGCCCGGCACCGGTGCGAGAAATCGCAGCTCGGGAACAGTATTGGTGGTGTAGCGGCCGAGGGCTGCCTCGGTGCGTTTGCTTTCAGCGTCGATGCGCTTCAGGTCATCGGGATTCGGATTCACCTGGCGATCGTTCGTGACGGTCAGGCGCTGCTCGTCGTATTTCTTTGACTTCACTTCGAAACTGATCTTCTGCTTCGCTTCACCCGCGCCGACTTCGGCGGCTTGCGTTCCGATTTTCGTCGCGAGCGGAAGACCGACCAACGCCACCCATCGGTCGCCATCACGAAGGACAGGTGCACGGCGAGTGCCGAACATCACGCGGGGAGGCTGATCCGCATCACCGGGCACTTCAAGGATCGCGATGCCACCCGGCACGCGGCTTTCCCTGGGTAGATCGGCTGCCTGTGCGGCGAACGTTGCGAATAGGCCAGCGGCTGCAACCAAAGAAACCTTGAATCCAAACTTTCGCATCATGTCTCGCTGTGTCCGGTATCCGGTGCCGCATTGCCCACTGTGCCCTCGACGATGGCGCTCACCGTGCCGCGCGCAAGGCGCGCTTCGATCCGCTCGCCCTTGACCAGGTGGTTCGCATCCATCGCGACCCGACCCTGGCCGTCAACGACGATCGCATAACCCCGATCCAGGGTTGCCAGCGGGCTCACCGCGTTCAACGTGCGAGCCGCGGTTGCCAGTGCTCCCGACAGCCGCGCCAGTCGCGACCGTACCTGACTCTGAATCTGTATCTCAAGTCCTGCCAACTGTCCGCGCAATGCGGCGAGTCGCAGGGCCGGCGAGGCCTGCCGCAACCGCCCTGCCAGTTCGTGCCAGAGCACGCGCCTTTCGCTGGCCACCTGTTTGAGTGCGCGCACCATCCGTTGTTCCAGTTCATCGAGACGCTGCGCATGTTGCCGGAGCCGCATACCGGGATGGACGCGCTCCAGCCGCCGCTGCACCCACAACAGATTCTCGTTGTGACCCGTCAACGTACGGCCCATCTGGGCGAGCATGCGCCGTTCGAGCACGGCGAAATTACGCAGCCATTCATCGCGATCCGGCACCACGAGTTCAGCGGCACCCGAGGGAGTAGGGGCTCTCAAGTCCGCCACGAAATCCGCAATCGTGAAATCGATCTCGTGGCCCACGCCGCTCACGATGGGAATGGTGCTCGCGAAGATCGCGTGTGCAACCACTTCCTCGTTGAAGGACCACAAGTCCTCGAGCGAACCGCCACCGCGCGCGAGGATCAGGACATCGCACTCGGCGCGTGCCACCGCCAGGTTGATCGCGCCAGCAATTTCTTCCGCCGCACCTTTGCCCTGGACGGGCACGGGATAGATCAGGACCGGAATCGCCGGAAAGCGACGCCGCAGAATATTCAGGATGTCGCGCAGCGCCGCACCGGTGGGGGAGGTGATCACCCCGATCCGTTTGGGCATCAAAGGCAGCGGCTTCTTGTGCTCCGGGGCAAACAGCCCGGCCGCGGCGAGCCTGGCTTTCAGAATCTCGAACTGGCGTTTGAGGGCGCCTTCACCCGCATCCTCCAGGTGTTCGAGGATGAACTGGTAGTCCCCGCGGGGCTCGTAAAGACTCACCCGACCCCGGGCCAGGACATGCATTCCGTCCTTCGGGGTGAAGCGGGTCAGCATGTTCTTCTGCCGGAACATCGCGCACCGGAGCTGGGCCGAGGCGTCCTTCAGCGAAAAATACCAATGCCCCGACGATGGCCGGGACAGGTTCGAAATCTCCCCCTCCAGCCACAGACTCGGCAGCCCACGCTCAAGCAGCGTCCGGGCCTCCCGGTTCAGGCGGGCAGGGGTGTACACGTCCCGGACCAGAGGATCCTGGGCCGAGGTCGTGCCGTAGGGAAGGGTGGGTTCCATGGGCAAAGTATAGGGGTCGAGGGTGGAGATAAGGACAGTCGACTTTCATGGCCCGTCCTTGGGCCATTGTCGACAAGCAAGCCTACCGGCAGGTAAGTCTCCGCCAGGTAAGCCTCCGGCAAGTCAGAGGGTTTTTGGCAATGGCGGGTCTTAACCTGCCGGTAGGCTTACCTGCCGACAGCGTCGGCCCCCTTGCCGGCAGGCTTACTTGCTGACGAAGTCAGCTGATTGACTCTGGTCCGACCCGTCTCCGGCCTTGGCCGTCCCCATGCTCCCCGCTTATACTGCGCCATGCGTATCCTTGAGCAAGCTCTCACCTTCGATGACGTCCTCCTCGTGCCCGCCTATTCAGAGGTGCTGCCACGGGAAGTCGACCTCAGTACCCAGGTTTCCCGCGGCATCCGGCTGAACCTGCCGTTCATGTCCGCCGCCATGGACACCGTCACCGAGGCGCGCCTCGCGATCACCATCGCGCAGGAAGGCGGCATCGGCATCATCCACAAGAACATGTCGATCGAGAACCAGGCGCGCGAAGTCCTGCGCGTGAAGAAGTTCGAGAGCGGCGTCATCTCCGACCCGATCACGATCACGCCGGATCGGACGATTCGCGAAGTCCTCGACCTCACGCGCGCCAAGGGCATTTCGGGCGTGCCGGTAGTCGTTGGCGGCAAGGCGGTCGGTATCGTCACTCACCGCGACCTGCGCTTTGTCACCCAGCTTGATCAGCCTGTGTCCGCGGTCATGACCCCGCAGGAGCAGCTCATCACCGTTCGCGAGAACGCACCGAAGGAAGAAGTGCTGGCGCTGCTGCACAAGCACCGCATCGAGAAAATGCTGGTGGTCGATGCCGACTTCAACTTGAAGGGCATGATCACCGTGAAGGATTTCCAGAAGGCCACCGAATTCCCGCGCGCCTGCAAAGACGAACGTGGTGCCCTGCGTGTTGGCGCAGCAGTTGGAACCAGCCCGGATACGCTGGAGCGCGTCGAAGCACTGCGTGATGCAGGCGTTGACGTCGTCGTGGTCGATACGTCGCATGGGCATTCCCTCGGCGTGCTGAAGATGGTCCGGCGCATCAAGGATGCGTGGCCTGATCAGCAGGTGATTGCAGGCAACATCGTAACGCCCGAAGGCGCACTTGCCCTCGTGGAAGCCGGCGCAGATGGCGTCAAGGTCGGCATCGGTCCGGGGTCGATCTGCACGACGCGTATCGTTGCCGGTGTCGGCGTGCCGCAGATCAGTGCGGTTGCCAACGTCGCCGAGGCGCTCAAGGGCACTGGCGTCCCGCTGATTGCGGATGGCGGCATCCGTTTCTCGGGTGACATTGCCAAGGCCATCGCGGCCGGCGCGAACTGCGTGATGATGGGCGGCCTGTTCGCCGGTACCGAAGAAAGCCCGGGCGAAGTCGAGCTGTACCAGGGCGCGTCGTACAAGTCGTATCGCGGCATGGGCTCGGTCGGCGCTATGGCGCAGAAGAACGGGTCCAAGGACCGCTACTTCCAGGACACCACCGAAGAACTCGAGAAGCTCGTGCCCGAAGGTATCGAAGGCCGCGTGCCATACAAGGGCTCGGTGATCGGCATCCTTCACCAGCTCGCGGGCGGCTTGCGGGCAGCGATGGGTTACACCGGCAGCCAGACCATCGAAGAAATGCGCACCCGGCCGAGCTTCGTCCGCATTACCAACGCGGGCGTGCGCGAAAGCCACGTGCACGACGTCACCATCACCAAGGAAGCGCCGAATTACCGTGTCAGCTGATCCCAAGGTCACCGGCAAGGGCTCGAAGAAATCCTCGGCCTCCGCATCGCAGTCCGCCGCCTCCAGCCCCCCGTCCGCGGACATCCACGCCCACCGGATACTGATTCTCGATTTCGGCGCGCAGTACACGCAGCTCATCGCGCGTCGCGTCCGGGAACTGGGCGTCTACTGCGAAATCCATCCGTGGGACATCAGTGACGACGACGTCAAAGCCTTCGGCGCGAAGGGCGTCATTCTCTCTGGCGGTCCGGAGTCGGTGACTGACGCCGAACCACCGCGCGCACCGCAAAGCGTGTTTGAACTGGGGCTGCCGGTCCTTGGCATCTGCTACGGCATGCAGACGATGGCCCAACAACTAGGCGGTCGCGTACAGCCTTCCGATCATCGTGAGTTCGGCTATGCGCAGGTCACGACTTCCGCGCCTTCACGCTTGCTCGATGGATTGCAGGATCATCTCGACATCCAGGGCCGTGCGCTGCTCGATGTCTGGATGAGTCATGGCGATCGGGTTGAGACAGTACCACCGGGCTTCATCGGCATTGCGTACAGCGGTAATGCGCCGCTCGCCGCCATGGCCGACGAGAAGCGACGCTTCTACGGCGTGCAGTTCCATCCCGAAGTCACGCACACGATGCAGGGCACGCGCCTGCTTGAACGCTTCGTGCGCGAGATCTGCGGCTGCGAAGCGCGCTGGGACACTGGCAACATCATCGCCGACTCTATTGCCCGAATGCGCGAACAGGCCGGGACGGGCAACGTCCTTCTCGGGTTGTCCGGCGGCGTCGATTCATCAGTCGTCGCGGCCTTGCTGCACAAAGCCATCGGCAAGCAACTGGTCTGCGTATTCGTCGATCACGGTCTGCTGCGTCTGAACGAAGGCGACCAGGTGATGGCTACCTTTGCGCAGCACATGGGTGTGCGGGTCATTCGCGTGAATGCGGAAGCCAGGTTCTTCAATGCCCTTGCGGGTGAAGAAGACCCGGAGCGCAAGCGCAAGATCATCGGCCGCCTTTTCATCGAGATCTTCGAGGAAGAAGCTGCGAAGCTCGATGACATCGCTTGGCTCGCACAAGGCACGATCTATCCCGACGTCATCGAATCCGCCGGCAGCAAGACGGGCAAGGCGCACGTCATCAAGAGCCACCACAACGTCGGTGGCCTGCCTGAGCACATGAAGTTCAAGCTGCTCGAACCGTTGCGTGAGCTGTTCAAGGACGAAGTCCGCCGCATGGGTGTCGAACTTGGCCTGCCTCGCGAGATGGTCTATCGCCATCCTTTCCCCGGCCCCGGCCTTGGCGTGCGCATCCTCGGCGAAGTGACGCGTCAGTACGCCGACATTCTCCGCAAGGCCGACGCCATCTACATCGAAGAACTGCGCAAGCACGATCTCTATGATCGGACGAGCCAGGCGTTTGCGGTGTTTCTGCCGGTGAGGTCTGTGGCCGTGATGGGCGATGGAAGGAGATACGACTACGTCATCGCGCTGCGAGCTGTCGAAACCGTCGACTTCATGACCGCGCGGTGGTCACGACTGCCGTACGACTTCCTCGATCTCGTTGCGCGCCGCATCATCAATGAGGTGAGTGGCATTTCCAGAGTCACGTATGACATTTCGGGGAAGCCGCCGGCGACGATTGAGTGGGAGTGAGGGTGGTGTTTGTCTTCACTCGCGGAAAAGGCTGAGCACTTTGAATCCAGTCCTTCTGCTCGGTGCGGGGTTTAGCAGCAACTGGGGCGGGTGGCTTGCGACCGAGGTATTCGAGTACCTGTTGGGCTCACCTGAGATTGCGCGCCATCCACGACTGCGTCAGTTACTCTGGAAGCACCAAGCCGGTGGTGGGTTCGAGGGCACTCTGACCGATGTGCAAAGCGATACGAAACGTTCTACGCATTCGGTCGAGTTGCACGATCTGCAGTTTGCGATCGCTCGCATGTTTGACGATATGAATCGTGGTTACGATAGACCATTCGAGTTCCAGCAAGACATCGCGCGGATGGTGCGTACTTTCCTAGTGCGCTTCAATGTCATCTTCACGCTGAATCAGGACCTGCTGCTTGAGCGGCACTACCTCAATGACAACGTAATGCTGAGCTCGCCGCGTCGCTGGGATGGATATCAAATTCCGGGCATGGTGCTGCAGACAAGTTCCCTCGATCCGCTGCAACCACGGGCTACCGGCATCTACATACCCTCCAGCCAAATCGAGCTGTCCCCGCGGTGCCAACCCATCTACAAACTGCACGGGTCTTCCAATTGGCGGGATTCAAGAAATGATTCGATGATGATTGTCGGTGGAAATAAGAAGCAGGCGATAGGCGGGCACGAGATACTTGCCGGGTACTCTAGGAAATTCGTAGAGTGCCTAAGCATGGCGGACACGCGGCTAATGGTTATCGGATACGGTTTTCGTGATCTGCACATAAATGAAGTTATTCTCGATGCTATCGGACAGCACGGTCTTAAGCTCTTTGTCATCGATCCGAACGGCAGCGATTTGGCTCGCAAACTCAATCCCACGCGCCAGCCTGGCGCGATTTCTCAACCCACGGAGCTTGAAGCTGCTTTCGAGGGGGCTTTAATCGGCGCATCCCGTCGACCGCTGAGTGTGATTTTTGGAGACAACGCCATCGAACACGCGAAGGTGATGCGATTCTTCGAATGAGCGCGTAAAACGAGATAGCCATGACTACGCTAGAAACTAGCGTCGGACCGAAGCGTACCGGGTTTAGCTCATTAGTTTGTCCCCAGCAATGGCCTTTGAAAACTCCGCGCTGCAATTGTGCCCGCCAGCGCGCACCATCAGAAGAAGCTAACAAGCTGGACCCTACAAAGTACCTTCAAACGTTCCACTAATCAGGGCTACGGCAGGAAAATTGAGGAGTGCGAAGTGCCCACCGACCTCCCGAGTGCAGTTACCAATCCCTTCGATTTCGGAGATTGGGTGGCATTCGTCGCACTGATCGTGTCGCTGGTTGCTGTGCGGCTGGCTAGTAACCAATGGGTCGAGGATCAACGAGATAGAATCCTCAGCAAACTGACGGACGAACTTTCCGCAATCCGAGTAACACAGCAGCGTCTTGATGTCGTGATTCGGGCGTGCGAACAAGACGCGTTAGGCGTGAAGGCACTAACTCAAAGCGGAGCGCAAAATCTGCAACGAATGCGGCATCGGTTTGGAGGGCTGGCGGACGGCTTAATCGTTCTTCATGAACAAATCGTCGGCTTCCGGGGTCCCCGTCTTGGCGCGAAATTGCGTGAAGCTCGACACCGGCTCGGGCTAGACGCCGCCGAATGGCGGGTAATTCATTTGCAGGCCGATGAAGCCATTGCGTTCGTCGATCAACTTCGAGGGCAGTACGGATTAGTGCCATTCATAAAATGAACACCAAAGAGATCGTTCAAGGAATTCGGGGGAGACCGTAGATAGAGATGGTCGCGGTGCTCGGTATTGCGGCTCCGGAATAAGATCTTGCGCCGGACGGGCTGGCTGAAGGTCGGAGCGTCCCGGCTGGACCTCATGCAATACCGAAATACCGAACACCGGTACCATTCGCTATACGTTGCGGTTTTTAAACCCTTTGCCGCCTTGGGCCGCACTGCATCATCAATGAAGCCAGTGTGCTTTCCGCGACAAATAGCGGCATATCCGATCCACCGCAAGCGACGATTGAGTTGAGATGAAATCGAGTCTCCCGCATAGCATCCAGGTGTGACATGCAACGAAACATCAGTAGACTGCGGCGAACGAATTTCCCGTTCGACCGCTGGAATTTATTTTCCACCTTTCTGAGGATTTACGTCTCGCTTGGGAAAACAAAGTGTGTGGGCACCATGGCGCTACTTGGGTCTGCATAACCGTTCGGTCGTAAATCAAAAAAAGTAAGCGTCCAAGGAGCATAGAAGGATGTTTAGATCAATACAGTTATCTAACTGGCGCCAATTCTCGCAAATTGACGTTACTTTCCATCCCCGTCTCACCGTACTGACTGGCGCAAACGGAAGCGGCAAGACAACGATCCTCCACCTCTTGAATAGGCATTGGGGTTGGAATCTTCAGTACGTGAGTACGCCTCGATGGGATAGGAAAGGGGGGCGCCGTTACTGGGCAGGATTCTGGCAAGAGCATGAAGGAAGCGATGATTTCCCATCTGAGGAAATGGATCGAAAGCCCGATGTTCCGCCGCCATCGAGAAGACAGATTGGTATGCTGTCGTATTCCACAGGAAAATCGGCAAAGTTGTACGTTCCCGAGAACGTAGCTGAAAGTTTTGCAGTGGATATTGAAAATCAAGCAGCGATAGATGGCGTATATGTTCCATCGCATCGGCCGCCATACCTATATCAAAAAGTTGAGCAGATCCCCACGCAGCTAGACGCCAAGCAGCAGATTTTCGATACGTTTGTTAATGAAATGAGGGCGCGCTTCAATGTTGGCCACAAAACCCAATCACCGGCCTTTCGAATTAAGAGTGCACTAATTTCACTGGCGACATTTGGATATGGCAATCAAGCGGTTGACCGTAACGATGAAGCCGTAAGAATGTTTGAGGGATTCGAGCAAATTCTGAAAACTGTCCTTCCAGCTTCGTTGCGATTTAGGCGTTTGCGTGTTCGTGTGCCCGATGTGCTGCTGGATACTGAAGTTCGAGAGTTCTCTTTTGACGCGGTATCGGGGGGCGTGGCTGCAATAATCGATCTTGCGTGGCAAATCTACATGTATGCCCAGCTTCATGAAGAATTTGTGGTTGTTATTGATGAGCCGGAAACGCATCTTCATCCGCAATTACAGCAGCGTTTGCTGCCAGATTTATTGAACGCTTTCCCAAAAGCCCAGTTTGTGATCGCTACGCACAACCCTTTGATGGTAACGTCGGTAGCAGAATCCAATGTATATGTTTTGAACTACAACGATGCTGGGTTTGTGCAGAGTCAAGCTCTAGACACTATCAACAAAGCAGCATCCGCGGATGAAACGCTAAGAGAAGTATTGGGTCTACCATATACGTTGCCGCAATGGGCCAATGCTGAGCTAGATTTAATTCTGAGCGAGTTTTCATCTCAACCGATATCCGACGAGGTTATCGTTCGATTGCGAGCAAGGATGAGCTTGCTCGGGTTAGAGAGGTTTTTTCCAGCCACACTCGCAAATGTAGCCAGGAGTCGAAAATGACTCCAATTAGTAAGGTGGAAAAGCCACAGGTGCTGAATGACAACGAAGTTCAGTGGCGAGATGAATATTTAGCAGCGAAAGCGGCACAAATCCCCGTGCCAGATTCAATTCGTTATCGGTATCGCCACCCAGACATAAAGGCCGCATTGCGGCTTGAGGCGTTCGGAAAGTGCGTTTATTGCGAGACGAAAGTGTCGGTCGGAGAGGCGGACCATGTCTTTCCAGTGGAGCATAGGCCGGAGCTTATAGTGAGTTGGGACAACCTGTTGCTAGTATGTAAGGAGTGTAATACGCACAAGAGCTCGTACTATTCAGATACGGAACCTTTGCTGAATCCGTCAACAGAAGATCCAAGCGGGCACATCTATTTCTTTGGGCCGGCAGTTATGCCTCGAGACGGAAGTGTGAAAGGACTGCGAACTATATTAAGAATGAAACTCGGTCGGACAGATCTCTTGCAGAGAAGATTTGAGCGCGTTGATCGGTTGCGGCCGCTAGTACAGGAATATCGATTACAAGGCGCAGGCCAGACAAAGGATTTGCTGCGTAGTGCGATCTTGGAAGAAGCAAAAGGTCACGCCGAGTACTCTGCCTTGGTTAGAAGTTATCTATTTCAAGAGTTGGGATGGTTGGTCAATGCATCGGGTGCAATTGGGTTGACGCAATAGAGATCGTGTTTTCGTAAGGTGCCGGTGCAGTTGTTCGGGTGTTTGCTCCGAAGGATTCAGAGAACGTAGGGTGCCGGTGCACGTCTTCAGGGCTTTCCTGCAATGGGAGTGACTAGCGCTCGCGCAAATCCCCGAAGACATGCACCCGCACCAACTGTCGCTACAAGATCAAGATTCCAGGTAGATGCGGCATGTCGCCATCATCCGCACGCTCTTAGATGAATTGATTGAGAACGTTGGGTGCCGATGCAGGTGTTCGGGGTTTTTTGGTTCACGCCAGCTTGGCTCGACGAATCAACCGCGGGTCACATCCAGAAACCCCCGAACACCTGCACCGGCACGCTGGCGGGCATATTCATTGCAAACGCGGCAGTTGGGGGATGAAATGTGCGCATGACAAGCTGGCATCTCTCCCGTGTCGCGGTACTCGTGATCATCTTTGCTGGAGCCGCGGCACTTTCGAACTGCACACGCATACTGTTCGCTACGTTGAATGCGCCCTCTTACATTGGCGACTATCGGCAACACGTTGACATTCCATACGGAACAGGTGCGCGCCAAAAGCTCGATATATACGTGCCCTTAGAAGCGAAGCACCGACCCATCGTAATTTTTTGGTATGGCGGGACTTGGGTCAAGGGTGCGAAGGAGTGGTATCGCTTCGTCGGCGCATCTCTCGCAGAGTCTGGATATGTCGCGGTACTTCCCGACTACCACCTCTATCCGCAAGCGCGTTTCCCTGGGTTTATTCGGGATGGCGCCCAAGCGGTGAAGTGGATCCGCGAGCATGCGGCCGAGCTTGGCGGCGACCCTGATGCCATCTTCCTGATGGGGCATTCTGCCGGTGCACATATCGCAGCAACTCTGGCGCTCGATCAACAATACTTGCGAGCGGTGGGTGGCGACTCCAAGTGGGTTCGCGGCTGGATCAGCCTCTCGGCGCCTTACGCGCTCGAAAGCCGCTTCGGGAATCACCTTTACCTTCGCGGCATCTTTAGAGAAGCAAGCGTGCCAACGGACTGGGAGCTCATCGCCCTTGCCGCAGCACGCTCACCGCCTGCACTGCTAATTCACGGCACGAGAGACATTTATCCTGGAGACGCACTCGCCATGAGCGCCAAGCTTCGGTCGCTGGGAAGCTACGTGGAATGCCATATTTATGACGGGGTCTCTCATATGGACACCGTAAGCGCCTTCTCACTGCCTCTGCGTTTCGAGGCGCCATCGTTGCGCGATGTGCAAAGTTTTATTGATCGTGCGCTGGCTGACCCACACGTTGCCGACGGTACGTCAGCGGGCCTTCCCTGCCCAGAGCTCGAAATCAACGAAAAAATGCACAGCGTAAAACTGGTCAGGCACTAGTATGAGTTTCGAATGCAGTGCCTGATGGGCGATCCAGGCTCGCACGCGAATACGTGCACCGGTACCCTAAGATCCCCTAATGAACGGGGTTCTTTTCGGCTTCCCCTGCTTCTTTCGCGGCAGCGGTGCGGCAGCGCTCCGGCTGCCCCTGGAGCAGGGCCGCCGCTGAAGGGTTTATCCATTGATCGTCTTTCTGCAATTCCAGGCGTGACAGTAGGCCAAGCAAAATTATGGTCAGTCCGGAATGAGTGGCCGAATCCAAAGTTACTGCCAGACAGTCGTCAGCCTCGACCAACTTCCCCTCGTGCCAGCCTTCCGTCAAGGTGGTGCTCTGAATTCGCACTTTACTGCCCAATTCGACCTCATCGGCTGAGGCGTTGGCGATCAAGGCGGTTGCTGCTGTGATCGCGCACAAATGAATGTAAAGAGTGTTCATGCAGGGCCCCTTATCGGTGTCGTGGTGGCGATCAATTTCTGACTCGAATTCCAAGTGGCACGTGTTTCAGAGTGGACTCATTTTCATGTTTCATGTATCGGAATTGTCCTCGATCAATAGGGTATCGATTCCTACGTGACGGATCGCACGGTGTCGGTGAAGATGTGCGGGACACGTACCCGGTATCGGTTATTCGGTTTTAGCGAATCGTCAGAAGGCTGTGTGAGGGAGATCGCGTTGCCAGAAGCGGCAAAGCGGAGACTTGATCGAATCGCAATGCAAAAAACCGAATAACCGAAATCCGATTCACGTCGTCCGGTAAAGTGTCATCGGCAACTCAAATTCATCGGCGGGCATGGGCTCAATGCGTTTTGAAGAATCTTCCGTGTACCCTGCGACCGACATCGTCATGCTTATCCAATTCTCTAGGCGAAAGGTGATCCGATCATGAAAAAGCGGTACTCCAAGGCGGCAAGCAAGCCGGAATATGCGCGTCGCAGTTGGTCGCTCGCTCTTGCGGGTGTCGTCGTCGCGGGTGTTGCGTTCGCAGCGGATGCGCCCCTGACCCAGCCGTCGGCGCCCGCCAATGCGCCGTTCCGCCTGGAGGAGGTGGCCGATCTCGCGGCACCCTGGGCCATGACCTTTCTGCCCGACGGACGGATGTTGATCACGGAGAAGGCCGGTCAACTGCTGTTGCTCTCGGCCGACGGCAAGCAGCACAAGACGGTTACAGGGACGCCGCCGGTGATGACCGAAGGCCAGGGCGGGCTGATGGACGTGGTGCTTCACCCGCGTTTCGCCCAGAACCGCATGGTGTACTTCAGCTATTCCGAGGCGGCCGGGCAGGACATGGGCGTCGTCCTGGCGCGCGGCGTGTTCACCGATGGCGACGCGCCGTCGCTGGGGAACGTGCAGACGCTCTTCCGCGGCCCGAAGTATGACACCACGACCGGGCACTTCTCCGGCCGCATCGCCTTCTCGGGCGACGGCAAGCTGTTCTTCACTTCCGGCGACCGTCAGCAGTGGGACCGGTTCCAGCGCACTTCGCCTCAGGACATCAAAATCCTTTCGGGCAAGGTCCTGCGCCTGAACGATGACGGCACGCCCGCAGCGGGCAATCCCCTGGTGGAACGCGGCGGCGATCCTGCCATCTGGAGCTACGGTCACCGCAACCTTTATGGCCTGGCGTTCGACGCCAATGGCAACCTCTGGGAGCAGGAGATGGGCCCAATGGGCGGGGATGAGCTCAACCTGATCCTGCCCGGGCGCAATTACGGTTGGCCCATTGCCTCCAATGGCGACAACTACGAGCGTCCGCCTACGAACGGCGCGGCGATCCCCGACCACCGCCCTGGCGACGGCTTCGAGGCGCCCAAGGTGTGGTGGAACCCGTCGATCTCGCCCGGCGGCTTGATGATCTATTCCGGCAGGCTCTGGCCCCAATGGCGAGGGAGCATCTTCATCGGCGGATTGTCGAGTCAGGCTCTGCTGCGGATGGACGTGAACGGGACCAACGCCGCCAAGGGCGACCAGTTCGCCATGGGCACTCGCATCCGCGAAATCGAGGAAGGCCCCGATGGCGCCATCTGGCTGCTCACCGATGGTGTGCGCGGTTCGGACGGTAAACTCGTGAAGCTCACGCCGAGAAGCTGAGGCAAGTAGGTTGAGGAAATGAATGGGGACGGATTTATTTTTCGTTCAGTACAATGAGCAAGCAGGGTGATTGATTGTGCAATCGCATAAAAAGGAAAGACATCATGCGTAGCTTGTCAAAACTCATCGTACTTGCGGCCGTTGGCTGTGTAACCGCGCTGGTCGCGGGGACTTCCCTCCATGCCGCTGAAATCACAGTCGTCGCGAGCGGTGGTCCGCTGCCGAGTGTCATGGGGGCGGTCATCCCGATGTTTGAACGTGCGACCGGAAACAAGGTCAAGCTCAACACGAAAGGGGGACCGGCGATTGCCGAAGACGTCAAGCAAGGTGCCGCGGATCTCGTCTTCGCTGACGTGGGTGTCGTGGATGGTCTCGTCACGAGCGGCGATGTCGCAGCTGGCAGCGCGACGTTGCTGATGATCTCGAAGGTCGGTGTTGCGGTGAAGGCCGGCGCACCGAAGCCCGACATCAGCACCGGCGACAAACTGAAGACCGCGCTCCTTGCAGCGAAGACCGTCGGCTACAGCCAGGGGCCCAGCGGGCAGCATTTTCTCACCGTGGTCGAGCGTCTCGGCATCGCGGATGCCGTCAAGGCCAAGGGCGTGATACCGCAGGGCGAGCCGGTGGGTGCCGCAGTCGCGAAAGGTACGGCCGAGATCGGTGTGCAGCAGGTGGCCGAGTTGTTGGCCATCCCCGGAGTCGACCTGGTCGGCCCGCTGCCGAACGATCTGCAGACGCAATTCCGGTTTTCCGCTGGCATTCCAACCAAGGCGAAAGACGCGAAGACGGCGCGCGCGCTGATCGATTTCATGCGCTCCGCACCTGCCTTGGCCGTCCTCAAGGAAAAAGGGATGGACCTGCCATAGTCCCTTGGTTCCGGCCCTCGGATCGGGCTCGCACCTTCGAGCCTTTGGTTTCAGGTTTGCATTTGGGTGGGATAAGGGGCTGGCTGTGGCCCCTCTCAACATTCAATCGCGGTCAGAGTCCTAATAGAAAGGTCATCCATGAACCTCCTCGACAAGCTTGTCCCGCGTGAGAATCGTTTCTTCGAGCTGTTCAATCAGCACGCAAGCCTCGCCGCCGAGGCAAGCGGGGTTCTCACCAAGTTGCTGAAGAACTACGCGGATGAGGCACAGCGAGCGGCCGGTATCGAGCGCATCAACGATCTCGAGCACAACGCCGATCGCATCACCCACGAAACAGTCGCGTTGATCCAGACCATCTTCGTCACGCCACTGGATCGGGATGACATCCATCGCCTGATATCGCGCATGGACGACATCCTGGATCTCATGCAGGACGCCGCCGAATCGCTGCATCTCTACGACGTGCGGGAGGTATCCGACCCGGCGATCGAGCTCGCGGAAATATTGCAGACCTGTTGCATGCGCCTGCAGTCCGCTGTGGCGCTGCTGAACAACATGCGCAATGCGCCCGAGGCATTGAAGCTGTGCCGCGAGATCGACAATCTGGAATCACAGGCGGACCGTGTGATGCGCTCGGCGATCTCAAAGCTCTTCCGCGACGAGCCCGATACCCGCCAGCTCATCAAGCTCAAGGCGATCTACGAAATGCTTGAGACGGCGACCGACAAATGCCAGGACGTCGCCAATCTCATCGAAAACATCACGCTGCAGAACGCGTGAACGTGCTTTTCTCCGATCCCGTCGTGACGGCGCTGTGGCTGCTCGTGGCCATGGCGCTGGCGTTCGACTTTCTCAACGGCTTCCACGACGCGGCAAACTCCATTGCCACCGTGGTTTCGACGCGCGTACTGAAGCCGTATCAGGCCGTGGTCTGGGCGGCGTTCTTCAACTTTGTCGCTATCTATGCGTTCGCGCCGAAGGTGGCGGCGACCATCGGCTCGGGGATCATTGAACCTACTTTCGTCGATGATGCGGTGATCTGCGGCGCGCTGATGGGCGCGATCGCCTGGAACGTGGTGACGTGGTACTTCGGAATACCCTCGAGTTCCTCGCATGCATTGATCGGTGGATTGATCGGGGCTGGAATGGCGAAAAGCGGCCCGGGTGCACTCCTGGCTCCCGGCATCATCAAGGTCGCGGCGTTCATAGTGATCTCGCCAGTGCTGGGGCTCCTCATCGGCGGCCTCATCATGCTGGCCATCAGTTGGACCTGCTTTCGTATCGCACCGAGCCGGCTGGATCGATGGTTCAGGCGAGCACAGCTAGTGACCAGTGCTCTCTACAGCCTTGGGCACGGCGCCAACGATGCACAGAAGACCATGGGCATCATCTGGTTGCTGCTCATGAGCCGAAGCCTTGCGACAAAGGATCACTTGCCTCTCTGGGTCATGGTGAGCTGCTACGCAGCCATCGCGCTCGGCACGCTCATGGGCGGCTGGCGAATCATCAAGACCATGGGTCAGAAGCTCACGCCTCTAACACCCGCAAGCGGTTCCGCTGCCTCGGCTGGTGGCGCGATCACACTATTCCTCGCTTCCGGTTACGGCATTCCTGTGTCGACAACGCACACGATCACCGGCGCCATCCTCGGTGCTGGCGCTGTGCAGAATCCTTCAAGAACTCGCTGGGACGTTGCGACCGGACTCGTCTATGCTTGGATCGTGACGATTCCGGCGGCGGCGGGGATTGCGGCGGTGACTTATTGGGGAGTTCGAACACTTTTCTAAAGGTGACGAACCCTTGTTTATTTGTTGCGCGCTGCGTCATCGGGAAAGTCGGCGCGATTTCCAGACTAGTTTCAGATATTTTAGGAAGAGCAGAGTAAAGGCAATCTCCCTCAGTTAAAAAAGATCTTCAAGAATCGAAGCAAGTAGTCCGCGAAAAATAGAGAACTAACGGCGTAAGGGAAGATTAGTGAAAGTCTCGTTCCCAAGGACGGGCGATTCATCGACGGGTGGCATCAGAGTCGCCCCGATTTTCTCCTTGCTGCTTCTATTTTCAAGCGCAATTGCCCAAGCTCAGACCGACGGAACTTCCCCAGCCATCTTCCGCGAAGGTCGCGGCCTTGAGCGCTACATAAAAATCCCGGACAGTCCCGAGAACTTCTCAATGGTTGTCCCCTGCAGGACCATGGTTTCGACGGATGGTGAACTAGAAAACTCTTCCTGCATCTTCTCTGGCGAAACTGCCATCCCCTACATAAAGGCGATACAGGTTGCTGCGATAAAAGCAAAAATGGTTCCCGCAAGGGTAGACGGACTGCGACGGCGCGTCGGTATCAATTACAGCGTGGCATTCGCAAAGGAATCTGGGGCGACTACTGTGAAGGTTTTCCTGAATCACGGTCGCGATGCGGCGACCTATGGCCCGGCGTATCTGGAGCCGCAGGTATTTGAATGGCCTTCCTCAGGTGTAGAAGGCCGATGTGTGCGTCCTCCAAATATGGTCTGGGTTCTGGTCTTGGTAGGGACCGACGGTTTGCCGATCATGTCGAGAGTGGACGTCGCACAAGCGCCTGAAGACTGCGAGGATTGGGCGTTGGAGTATGTCAATCGATGGAAATTCATTCCGGGGACCGCGAATGGCAAGCCGGTCGACGCCTTTACAGGACGATTATTTTCAGATGTGGCGGGCCACAAAGTCGGAATCGAGAGACCCGATAGATATAGAGGTCGGCCCTGAGCAAAACACATGTCAGTGCCAGGGTCTTCGGTGCTACGGGACTTTTTTTTCTGGATCGTGAATGCACGCCAAGCACTCATGATTGAGAGCGAGGAGTGTTCTCTTGATCACACGCAATGCGACTTGTGCAGCTCTCTGGGTCTTATGCATTCTCAATGCAACGGCAAGGGCCGAAACATTGGTGGTGGATTTTCTGGTGCCTGCTGGCGTGCAGGGCACCGAAGAAGCAGAGTGCATTGTTACCCCGAATTTCTCTGCGAATATTCAGCGTAGCGAAGTCTACGACGCCATCAAGGCGCTGATGGGTACAGACGGAACGGTAACGTTACTACGTTCATCGACGGGGGAGGTTCTCGAGAGACGAGGCCCACGTATTGAGGGGCTATGGGAAAAGGCAGACGACTTTATTAACAATGCATCCTGTGTGTCGAAGTGTGTTCAGCTCCCGATGGGAGTGCAGCCATCGCGCTTGAGATTCACCGACGAGGATGGGCTCAACGAATGTCTGAGAACCCCCATAGACAAAGGTCATTTGCCATCCATTTCAAATCTTTCATGTGGTAACACGGCCTGGCGGGATATCGTTCTCGCTAAACACAACGACAACAGCCTGATGCTCTGTGCTACCGCCGTGGCCTGGCTGACAATTCCCCCAACTCCGAAGAAGTCGGAGATGCCGGGTACGAAAAACCGTGTTCTTCTTGAGTATGAGATCCCGCGCTAAGGATCTGGGTACCGGGTTCGGCTTATTGGGCTGCTGAAGCGTACCGGGTACAACCTATCAACTTGTTCCATGCAGCGCCGGCGCTCTTCAACTAACCAATCGAAACGCCCTGAACAAGTTGATTGCTTTACCCGGTGCGGTACACGTCCTCATCTAAATGCAATTCCACTAGGTTGCCACGTATCACGATCCGCAGGGATGTCCGGTGTCTTGATGCAATCCTGGGTCAGAAGTCCCGTGGTTTCATCAACGATGCATCTATAAATACTGCCTATATTCACACTTTGATTATTGACCACATAAGCGTACTGGATCCCGTTTAACCTTTTAAAGGCAATGGAATTAGGATTCCAGGGAGAAAATGAAGAGACATCTGCAGGGGTCGCTACGCAGCTATTGTTCGCAAACGTTCCATCGGCATTCAGAAGACATCGATATACGTGCCCAAGGTTGGCGCCTGTGCCGTTATCAGCCACATACGCATACCGTGTTCCACCAGCAGTAGTAAAAGCTATGCCGTAAGGAACCCAGGTGGGTGCGCCTGCTGAAGGAGTAGCGGCACAACCTGGTGGGTTCATGAAAGAACCCGTAGCGTCCGTTGGGCAAACTACCAAGCCCGTTGCAGCATCTGCGACGTAAGCATGCTGCGCTCCATTTCCATCCGTATTGAAAGCGATCCCAAGAGCCGCATCAATATTCCCGTCGAAGTACTCCAGGCACGAGGAAAGATCACCGCTTGTGCTATTTACGGCACATTGAAATAGCGAACTACTACTTGGATCGGTTAGATAAGCGTATTGCTGATTAAACGTGGCAAAAGCAATAGCGTGTGGATGATTTATCCCGGTCGTCGGCGCTGTAGTGGACGTACAGTTATTGAAAGTGCCATCCGAATTGATGGAGCAATGAGTTACTCCATTCTCGAGAATATAGGCATGTTGTGCTCCATTTACTGTCGCGAAGGCCATTTGCCCATAGTGGCCGTTTGTCTGGGTGGCATTTTGGGAAGATGAAAGCAAGCCGTCTGAACTGGATAAATACTGCTGAATGAGCGAGGTATTTGCTGCATCGGGGCTCAGAGGCGTCACATAGGCAACAGTTACCTCTACACAAGTGACGGCTACATTCGTGACATTACTTCCAACCGTAGTTCCAGATCCGTTGTTTACAGCACAAATCTGTCCCGCCGGTTGAGTCTGCACTGTCACATGATAAGGACTGCCTTCTGCAACAGGAGTCGCAAATATAAAAGGCCCGTTGCTGGTGATCGTTGAATTGTCGGCACCGTCATTCTGGATCACGACAGTGCCCGAAAGACCTGCAACCGTGCCGCCGACGGTATAAGCATTGGTGCTGCATGTTACCGTCACGTTGGTGACATTGTTCCCGTTCGCTGTGCCCGAACTATTGACCACGCTACAGGTTTGTCCCGCCGGTTGAGTCAGAATCGTAACGTCATAGCGCGCCGTATCCGCAACGGAAGTCGCGAATTTAAAACCGCCATTCGCACTGAGGCTTAAGTCATCTCCTGTATTGTTTTGCAGAACAACCATGCCTGTCAGGCCCGAAACACTCCCGCCCAAGGTATAAGAATTGGTTGAACAGACAATCGCAATATTGGTGACGTTGGCTCCGTTCGTCGTACCGGAGGCATTCGAGGGCGTGCAAGTTTGATGAACAGGACTGGAAGGATTGGCAAGAACTGTCAGCGCATACGGTGTTCCATCAAGCGAGGCCGTTGGAAAATTAAATCTTCCATTTGCCGTTATCGTCAGGTTGTCGCCTCCGTTATTCCGCACAACGATAGTCCCGTTCAAACCCGTGATCGTTCCACCTATGGAAAAGGATGGCGTCAGCTCGTTCCCCGACTTGCAGGCTCCTAGAACCAAAGGAATCCCACAGAGCAAGAGTGTCGAAACGAGATTCAGAAAATGCCTGGAAGAATGAGACTGCGGCATAGGAGATCTTCGCGCTCTATGATTTCTTCAATAGGCCGCCTGATCTGCCTCTGTCGCGGATCGAAGGGCGCCGGAGTTCGTTCCTTGCGCCCAGCGGTACTCAATTCGCCGCTGCGATCGCGGTCTGATAGCTGAGTGCAGACTGCCACACATTGTTGCGTTTCACCCAGACGCGCGTCACGCGCAGAAGATTGCCGTTGTCGGGTGTGTGGTGCGCGCGCATGACGACGACGCCATCCATATCGGTCATTTGTGCGTCGGTAAGGCGTGTTGGCGTGACCCCATTCTTCGTTGCGCGCCGCAAGCCCTCAAGACGCTGCTCTTTGCTCATCGTTCTATCGCTGTTCGAGCTGACGACAACGAACTCGTCCGCAACGTGCGTGCCCCAGGTCGAGGCGTCGCCGGCGTGCGACGAGGTTTCCAGCGCTTGATAGGCTGCGATGACGCCACGCTCATTGTCATTCTTCGGCGTGTAGGGCACTTCGCGGCACGGGTTGACGCATTCGCCTGCAATGCCAGGTGTGGCTGTTGGCGGCGCGGCCAATGAGCGTACTTCCTGATAGGCGAGCAGCCGCCAGTCGTTGCGGCGTTTGATCCAGACACGCAGCGTGTGCATCGGTCCCTTGTCGACCCGCACGACACCCACGCGTCCATATTGATAACGGTGCACATCGGCGCCGGTCTCGTCAGCGATGGCCGGTGTCGGCAAGGTCTTGCCGGCCTCCGCCTTGCTGACCGTGCGGCCTTTTTCATCGGTCCAGGAGGCATCGGGATCCATCAGGTTGGCAGCGGCGGTGGCGCTACCGCTCCTGAGTGCCGACAGGAGGTCGCGGTCGGCGGCTAACAACGCCGGATCGTCAGCCGCGGCCGCGGGCGATACGCTGGCCATTACCAGCAGCATGCACGCCATGCCCGTAGTGAGCACAAAACGAGCGAGGTGTGTCATGCCGCCTCCAGATCTACGAATCGGCTTTCGGTGTCAGGTTTGCATCTTAACGCTTGTCCACGACGACCTTGCCACCTTTGATCACGACCTTGGTCGTGAGCAGGCCGTAGATGTTTTCGAGCGGATTGCCGGAAAGCAGGATGATGTCGGCCAGCTTGCCGGGCTCGAGGGTGCCGATCTGGTCTCCCATACCGACGTACGCTGCGGTGTTGGGTCCCATTATCTGGAAGATGTCCTGCATCGAAAACATGATGCTGAACGACTTCAGCTCGTGCTCGAGCACGACGAGATCGGCGTAGTTCTGGTCGGTGGAGAAGCCGACCGTGCTGTGCCCCGCATCCCACTGGGTACGGGCGTTCACTATCGTGTATCCCGCTTCGGTTCCCAATGCCTTGCCGTTTTCGTCGCGGATCGCCGCCGCGATGCCTTCGGGCCACGTCTTGCCGTCCCGGAAACGGGGCGTGTTGTCCTTCGGAAATTGCACCGGCGCGGGTGCAGCGGAAAGCCGGTCGATCACCGGTGCACCGAACGCGTTGAGCCCGGCGACAATCGAGCCCGTCTCGGCGATCTTCGCTGCCGCCTCATGGCTCATAAAGTCGTGGCTCGACAGGTGGACGAAGCGGCGCACGCCGGCCCGGAGTGCTGCGAGGGTGAACGGTGTCGTGACGGAGTGAACGTTCACTTGCACGCCGACTTTGGCGGCTTCGTCGACGATGGCTTTCAGGACCTCAATGTCCTGCGGGGTCGGATCGGGAGCCGGCACTCCGATGGCTATCTCGCCTGTGTGCTTGATGCCCTTTTCGGCCATCGCGCGGATGGCCGCGCGCGCTTCTTCCGGAGTGCTTCTCAGGTTCACCCGCTCCGAGGGGATCACGCGCGGGCCATTGATGAGGCCCGATTCGATGTGATCCCGCAGCGTAAGGTTGCCGTCGCCGGGGCCACCGCCCGACAGAACAGTCGTATAGCCCGCTTCGAGGAGGGATTGCATCTGCTCCTTCTCGTTCGGGCCTGTGTTGATGTGTTTGTGCGCATCGATGAAGCCGGGCAGTGCAGTCATCCCCTTGGCGTCAATGACCTGGCCGAGCCTCGATACTGGAGCGCCACTGGCGACCGACTCGATCTTCCCGTCGCGGACCACGATCGAGCCGCGCTCAATGACGGTACCGTTGGCCTCGACGATGCGGGCATTGGTGATGGTGAGGTTCTGCGCCGACAGATTCGACATGGCGCCGAGGATCAGCCAGAGACCGAGAGACAAAAGGACTTGCAGCCTGCTGTTCATTTACTTTCCCGTTGAGGTGACAGGGGAGCGGAGCGCTCCCGGACAACGGGACCAATGAAACTTTCACGGCGCGCGGGGTGCAATCCAGCCAGTGCACCCGCTGTCCCGACCGCGCAACCATCCAAGCCAGTCAGACAGCGATCGTTGCCGGTACAAGTACCTTCTGCGTACAAGCTTCCGGATGCCGGACCTACTTTGCAGCGAGTGGTCCTGCTTCCACTTTGCCCTGCGTGTGAGTCAAGGGTCCGAGTTCGGTGGCCACGCCTCGCGTAATCGCAGCGATTTCGCTGCCAGCCTGGAAGCAGGTGAAGTCCGGTCGATCGCGCCACGCGAGTGGACCGCACAGGCGCTTGCCGGCCCCTAGCGCAGCGTCGTGGACAATGTTGATCATGCGCTCATAGTCGGGCGAGCCTTGCGCGAAGCCCGAGAAATTGGCGAGATCCCCGCTGGCAGCGAAAACGGCAGTCACCCCGGGCACCTTGGCGATGGCCGCCGCGTTGCTGAGTCCCTCCAGCGTTTCGATCATCAGGATCAACACCACGTTGTCATTGATCGTTGCGCGGTAACCGCCTGGGACGGTGCCCCACATGCCGGGCCCGAACGCCTGTCCACCGCCGTTGCTGCGTCGTCCAAGCGGCGGGAAAAAGGTCCAGTTACGCGCTTCGATGGCTTCCTCAACGGTGTCGACCGTCGGGACGACGATGACCAGGGCGCCTGCATCCAGCGCGTGCTGGATCTCCCTCTCGTCCGTGTGCGATACCCGCACACCGGGGACTGCCTTCGCATACGGGCAGGCGGCCCACATACGTGCCACCTGGTTCCAGTCGCGGGTGTTGTGCTGCATCTCCGTCCAGATGAAGTCATAGCCCGCGTTCGCCATCGCGCAATACGTCTCCGGATCCGTTGCGCTGAACAGCGTGCCGCCGGTGACCATCCCGCCCTGCCGCATCTTGACCATGACCGGATTCCAGATCCCGGCGGCCGCACCGGCGTCATAGGTGGGACCGTACTTCCATGTCTTCGCGTCAAAGGGGCCCGTGTTGACGGCTCCCTCGGGCGCGGTTTGCAGTGCACCGCTATCCTTGCCCGCGGGTGCCGCTAGTGGAAAAGTCGTCTTGCCGGCTGCAACGTTGTTGATATACGGATCGGCCGCCGCAGGGCGAGGGGGGTTCGACGTCGATGCAGCTGCCTTTGAAAGTACCGGGTGGACGATGGCCGCCAGACAAATGAAACCGAGGGTCGCGCGCGAGAGAAATTTCAGCATGGCGATACCTTTGGATGGGGAGCGATGGGAGAATCGTACCGGTGTAGCTTTTTAGCCTGTTTCCGGTAATCGGGGACAGATTTATTTTCCCATTCCTTAAGGGCGCGTTCCGATACCGGGACGAGACGTGCAGGGCGCTTGCATCCCGCCACCTGTCTCCTCCATACTGAACCACATGGTTCAGCAATCGCCAACCCACTTCAACGCCTCCTTCGCGGCGCTCGCGGACGCTACGCGGCGCGGCGTTCTCGAGCAGCTCGCGCGCGGCAACGCCTCGATCACCGACTTGGCCGACAAGTTCGACATGACCCTCACCGGCATGAAGAAACACGTCGATGTGCTCGAGCTGGCCGGGCTCGTGACGACCGAAAAGATCGGCCGCGTACGCAGCTGCAAGATCGGTCCCTGTCGGCTCGAAGAGGAAATCGAGTGGATCTCGCGATACCGCCAGGTTTGGGACGCCCGCTTCGAAGCGCTGGACCGCGTGCTTGAGCAGCTCAAGTCCCGTGACAAACCCCCTGTCCGCAAAAAGAGAAAGTGAGGCCCGCATGAACCGCACGACCGTTGAACGCAAGTCCGATCGCGAAGTCGTAGTCACTCGCACGTTCGACGCGCCCGTGCACCTTGTGTTCGAGGCCTGGTCGAAACCTGAGCTGTTCAAGCAATGGTGGGTACCGCGGTCGATGGGCATGACGCTGCGATCATGCGAGCAGGATGTGCGAACCGGTGGCAAATACCGCCTCGTATTCGGCGACGACCCCGCGAACACGATGGCTTTCTTCGGCACGTACCTCGACGTAGTGCAGAACCAGCGCATCGTCTGGACTAACGAAGAAAGCGGCGCCGACGCATCCATCACCACCGTCACCCTTGAAGAGAAAAACGGCAAGACAAAGCTTGTGATGAGCGAGCTGTATCCGACTAAAGAAGCGCTCGACGCCGCCGGCACCGGCGCACAGGATGCCACGCATGAGACATTCGGGCAGCTCGACGAGTTGCTCGCCTCGCTCGTCGCTACCGCCGCACGATCGTGACGTGATAAGTCAATAACTCAAGTCGGGCACGACCGGGCCGCGTATCCTGATCCGCATGCAGATCATCGCGGTGTCCAACATAAAAGGCGGTGTGGGCAAAACCACCACTGCCGTGAATCTCGCCTACCTTTGTGCACGTGGCGGCGGGCGCACCGTGCTGTGGGATCTGGACTCCCAGGGCGCCTCGAGCTGGATCCTGCGCGCCGACCCGCAGGAGCGCACTACGGTGCGTGAATTGCTGGACGGCAAGCGCCAGTTGATCGAGATCGTGCTGACCACCCGGTGGGAAAACCTTCACGTCATCCCCGCGGATTTCTCCTACCGGAAATTCGACACCCGACTGGCCGAGCAGCGAAATCCCGGCAAGCGATTGCTGAAGATGAGTCGGCCGCTGGCTGAGCAGTACGACGTGATGTTTCTGGACTGTCCACCCGGCATCTCGCTGCTGTCCGAGAACGTGCTGCGCGCGGCCGATGCGCTGATTGTCCCGTTGCTGCCTACACCGCTATCGGTGCGAATGCTGGAACAACTCATGGCATTCATCGCGGACAAAGGATGGACGGACCTGAAGTTGCTGCCCGTATTCTCGATGGTGGACCGGCGCAAGTCATTGCACCGCGATGTGATCGAGGCCACACGTGCAAGGTTTCCTCAGTTGCTGTCTGTCGAGGTGCCGTATTCCAGCGAGATTGAGCGGGTGGCGCTCAAGCGCGCGCCGCTCAATGCGTACATGCCGGGGAGTGAGCAGGGAAAGGTGTATGAGACGCTGTGGACAGAGATCAATCGAGCCCTTTGGTCCGATCAAGCGAAACGGGTTGAGCTTGCTGGCGACTAGCTTGTTGCGATCCAGCGCTTCGGTCTGGACAAGCCAACAAGCTCAACCCGTACGGTTTCGCGCGGTTAAAGCTTAAGCCGACACCATGGCCTTGAAGCCGCCCCAGAACATGCGCTTGCCGTCGAAGGGCATGTTCTGCGGGCCGTAGGCGGCCATGCGCGGATCGCTCATCACCTTTGCCATCACCTGGTCACGGTGCTTGCGTGATTTGTATACCGCCCAAGAGAACCACACCTCTTCGCCGGGCTTGAGCTTCACGGCCTGGGGAAACGAGGTGAGCTTGCCCGGCTTCACGTCGTCGGCCAGGCATTCGTGGTAGTCGAGTGCGCCGTGCTCCATCCATACCTTCTTGCCAAGGCGCGCCATCTTCAAATACGCGGCACGCTTTTTCTTCGGAACGGGAAGAACGAATCCATCTACGTAGCGACCCATGTTCGACCTCCTGCCATTGAAGGGAGCCCGATTGTAGGGCGGCCTCGTAACCCACGTCGATGACGTCGTAAGAGTGGCAACCAAGCGTACCGTGTATAACTTGCCGCCTTGGTCCAGCAGTTCCTCACGGCGTCGCGGAGGTCTCCGCCGCTGGCGGTACTTCCTCGGCTTCCCGCGCCGTCATCATGACCATGTGGTCGAAGCGCCAGCCCTCACCGGTGCGCGTGGCGTACGCCGTCCCGTACCAACGACCAATCCGACCTATGCTGTTGGCGATCTCGTAGGTCGTATAGGCCCGGTCCCCGGTGATCTCGGTGTCCGCGCCTTCGATGGCGAATTGCCAGGTCATCTTGTTGCCTTCCAGGCGCTTGACGAGGTTTTCGAATCCATCGGCGTCAAGGCGGGATCCGTCGTCGAAAATCTCCCATCCGGGTCCGTACATCGACCGCATCTTTGCGTAGTCGTAGGCACCGATCGCCGCGTAGTAGTCACTGACCATCGTTTCGATCCGGGCAGCATCATCGCTTTCGCTGCTGCACCCGGACAGTCCAGTGATCGCGACCAGGGTAGCCAGTGTGGCGAGCGGGGCGATTCTCATGTCGTGGCCTCCGTAAGGGGTAGGAGGCTGACCGTATCGATGCAGGTTCCGTTGATCTAACCGCGGAGCGCATATCGTGCACCCGAGAGTGCAGACCGCGGATCCAGCAAAGCTGGTTGGGCTTGATTGGTGTTTCCGCGCAGGGTGGCAACCCGTAGACTTCAATTCCGATGAAATTCTTTTCCTTGGTAGTGATGCTTTCCGCCTGGATCTGCGTGTTCCGGGCACCCAGGTCTACGGCCAGCACTCTGCTGCAGGTTCTCGTCTTTGGCGCGCTCGGTTCCCTGTTCGCGCTAGCGGGCGGATTCTCGTGGTGGTGGGATTCGGGCATGCGGCCCGGGCAGCAAAGTGCATTCCTGCCGATCTGCGGCCTGTTGACCCTCGCGGCCGTGCTCTGGATCTGGCTGAGAAGCGCGGCCGATGATGAATTTGGGCCGCGATAGCGACAAGCGCAGGTAGCCTGAGATATTCAACTGATCGGCATTGTCGGTTGTCAGGAGAAAGCTAGTGAACCCGACCATCGTGAAATACAACAAAGCGCAAGAAGAGGACACCCAGCGTATCTGCAATACCCTGGCCAAAGAGATCGACGGTGGCCTCGCTGGTGCCGAGAGCAAGATATGGCACGGCCACCCTGTCTGGTTTCTGGATGGCAATCCAATCGTGGGTTACAGCAAGCAGAAGCCCGGACTTCGGCTCATGTTCTGGAGCGGCGCGGATTTCGAGGAGCCGGCACTGGACGTCGTGGGCAAGAAATTCAAGGACGCTTCGATCTTCTACGATTCGCACACGGCCATCGATACGAGATCACTGCGTCGGTGGCTCAAGAAGGCCAAAGCAATTCAGTGGGACTACAAGAATGTCGTTCGCAGGAAGGGAAAGTTGGTGAGATTGGTTTGAAGCCGACGCCAGCGACTACTCACGCAGCATTAAATAGCGCGACTAACCACTGGATGAAGGCGACCAGGATCCAGGCGGAAGCGCCCAGCAGCGCTAGCAGGAAGACGGCGCCCGCCACCACCACGGCCCAGCTCGAACTTCGAGTCTGATGGGGAGACCGCGTCCACCGCTCCAGCAACGCGTGATTGCGTGTGTGTGCCTTGAAAGCGAAGTCGAACAGGTCGCCCACGAAGGGTACGAGGCCCACGACGCCGTCGATCGCGAGGTTCATCACCATTCGTGCCTGCACAGCGACGGGGGCACCGAGTTGCCTGGCTACCCACAGGCCGTACATGCCCGCGAGCGAGCCGACCACATCTCCTAGTCCGGGAACGAGGCCGATGATGGCATCCAGCCCGAAGCGCCATTCGGTTCCTGGAACGCGGAATGCACGGTCTAGAAGATACGACAGTTTTGAAAGGTGCTCGACAGCGGGTTGTCGATCCGGAGCATCGCGAGGAATGTATTCAGGGTCAGGGCGATTCAAAGGTCTCTCTTCAATCATCGAGGCCGGCTTTCACGCGCGCCGCTTCCTCAATCTCTTCGTCTGTCACCCCGAGTCGTGCCTCTTCCGCCTGGTCGAGACCGTCGCCAAGGCCAGCTCCATCCGCCCCAACGATTCTATCCGGGGCGATATCAGCCGAATTCTCACCGGATTCATCCTCGACGCTGCCGCGCTCGCCGGTGCCGTTCCGGTCACTGGTGCTGTCAAGTCCGCCGATGCCCATCATGTCTGCACCGGAGTCGGAACTGTCGCTGGGGCCGAGGGAGTGAATGCCATGACCCTTCTGCAGGGTGTTACCCGATTGATCAAGCAGCGAATCCAGATCAATGTCTCTTGTTGGGGCCATGGGATACCTCGATGGGAATTGTTTGTCGGCGGCAGTTGGATTTCCGGACACAATATCGCCGCAGGTACGTTAGACGGATAGACCCATTTTTCCTCGCCTCAGCGTAGGATTTGGCCTATCACGATTCAGATCGGGCCCGTCCGGGGCTGGCAGCCGCCGCGTCATTTAGGACGATCTCGCGATACCGTTAGGGACCCATGTTCAGGTCCGGTGGCCGGAGCGTCGTTCGGAGTCCCCCACCGTAGTGCTGCTCTTCCGCCGATACTCCCTCGTGAAATTTCGCCGTGTCCATCACGGTATCCGCGCAGGCTGCGACATATTCTGGGGGCAAGTATTCAGTTTGCCCGATTCCCTCGATGGACCCCCAGACACTGCAAAGAGACCCCCTGGTACTCGCCAGCCTCGAAGCGCGCGCTTTGGAGGGAATGGCACGCGCCTTGTGTGAGCATTCCCGACAATTGCTGGTGGCGGCCCGCGGGCGCGGCGCGCTGAGCTCGCGGGAGGCAAATCTGCAGGTGGAAGTGTTCGCTGAGCGTTGCACTCAGGCCGGCGAGTTGCTCCAGTCTGGCGATGGACCCGTAAAGGAGTCGCGCATCGCAAGCCTCGAAAAGCTGGTCGGCGCACTTGAATGCTCTCGTGGCTATTTCAGGGGGCTGAACGACCTGGGCAGCGGAGTAAAGAAAGCAGACAAATATACTTCCCCTCTTGGTCGTTGGTTCTCGGTCGGCCGCGTCCGCGGTTTGCAATTCGTTCGTTCGATATCGCGGCCAACTTCTTTGGGCCGGTGAGCTGATCGCGCTGCGAAGGGTCGGTCGTTACCTACAAGCGGTAGCGCCTTTGTCTGACCGTGCGCCTCCACTGCCTGTGAAAGCATCACTCCCGGCTGCCGACGTACCTCAATCGCGAGATTTCCGGAAGCCAAGCCCGAATCAGCACACAAAACTGGCTCGGGCTTTTTACTTCTTGCAAGCCCTGCGGAAGCTTTTGGAATCGCGGTCGTGCGTGAGGGTTTGGGAAGGCTTCGCTGCGATCCGGCTGCGGCGACTTTAGCGGGAGCAGCCTTTCCCGGCTTCCTCGAATCCGTCGAACAGGCGTCCGGCCTTGGCTCCGGCAAGCGTTTCCAGGCGGTGAGGCTGCCCTTTCTCGAGCGTGTAACGCGCAATCGTACCTAATGAACTCAAGTATTCCGTTTCCCGTTGCATCTCCGCGTGCCAACGGTATTCGTCTGTTTCACCGACGTACGTGAACACGCAGAGCTTCGAGATCGCCCGCAGCTTGGCTTCAGTGGCCTCCCACATGTAGCCGGGGAAGGCCGTCACCGAGAGGAAATACTGCGGATTCGCTGCGGCGACATGGAAGGCGGCTATGCCCCCATTCGAGGGCCCTGCGATATGAAACTTCCCGTCCCGGATCTTGTACTCCGCGAGAATCATGTCCACGAATTGCGGGAAGATGCGCTCGCCGCCCTGGAAGAACAGATCGCCGCCGGGGGCGGCTGGCGCAATCACGATGTAGCCGCGCTTCTCGGCTTCGGCGCGAAAGTTCCGGTCGAGCGCGCCATCGATGGTGTTCATCGTTTGCGGGCCGCCGCCGAACACGAGTATTGCCGGATACGCCTTCGCGGCATCGTACCCGTTCGGCAGCACGACCTTGTACTGCACCGTGGTTCCTGCAACCTGAGTCGTTCGCTCCAGCACCGCAGCTTGCAGAGGCTCGATTCCAGTCATGGCCCAGCCAAACATAACGGCCGGAATTGCCCACTTTGGTAGTGCAGAGAGGAGCGGCAATATTCCAGTCTTCAGGCTCGACATTTGGACCTTCCGGTGTTTTTCGTGTCGGGGATTGCGATCCGAATTCGCGTTCGAGTCTACATTGTCGCCCCAACGCACGCATCCAGCGGCCGGAGGCACTGGTGTCCTGTAATTCGGTTGCGGGCATAATCGCGACCCCTCGGAGGCGCTTCCCCCTCTGTCCGTTCGGTGAGATCCATAGATGATTGCAGGCATCGACTTCGGCACCTCCAGTTGTTCGCTCGGCATATGGCATGAGGGCAGTCCGCGTTTGCTCGCGCTGGATGGCGAAAGCACGAGACTGGCGTCCGTCCTCCACGTGTCGAAGCGTAGCGAGCGACGCATCGAGGCCCATACGCTTGAGCAGGCCATGGCCGCTGGCCACCCGCTCGCGTTCGGGGACTCCGCGATCCGCACGCAGCTCGACGATCCGCTACTGGGATATTTCGTCAAGTCGCCGAAATCCTTCTTGGGGGCCGAGATCAAGCCCTCGCAGAGAATCCTGTTCGCGGAGATTGTCGCGAAGATGCTGGCGCACATCCGTCACGCGGCGGAAGCTCGGACAGGTGAGCCGATCAGCGACGTCGTACTCGGACGGCCCGTCAACTTCCATGGCACGCGGGGCGAGCAGGGCAACGCCCAGGCTACGGCAATTCTGCAGGAGGCGGCCTCGCTCGCGGGCTTCCGCAATATCGAGTTCCTGCTGGAACCCATTGCCGCTGCGCTCGACTACGAGCGATCCATCACGAGCGATCGTACGGTGCTCGTGCTGGATGCCGGTGGTGGCACGACGGATTGTTCTATGGTTCGCGTCGGTCCCTCTTATCGCGGACGGGCAGAACGCTCGGATTCCGTGCTGGGCAATGCCGGTACTCGTGTGGGTGGCATCGACATCGACATCAAGCTTGCGATGCGCAGGATCATGCCGCTTCTGGGGTCGGACGATGTCCTCGATAGCGGGCTACCCATGCCCACGAGCCTTTTCTGGGCCGCAGCCGCGGTCAATGATGTCGCCACGCAGGCAGAGTTTTATTCGAAACGCACGGGTGTCCAGATCGATCAGTTGCAGAAGCAGGTGCGGGACACGACCCGGCTACGCCGCATCAAGACCGTCTACGATCAGCGGCTGACGTACCAGCTCAACCGCAGCGCCGAGCTTGCCAAGATCGAGCTCTCTGAACGCGAAGAGGCACAACTGGACCTCGACTATGTGGAGCGGGGCCTAAAGGGTGACGTCTCGTCACACGAATTCGAGATCGCGATCGAGCGCGAGCTCGCCGTTTTCGTTGCGCTGATGCGGGAAGTGGAAGCCCAGGCGCAAACGTCGCCCGACGTCGTGTACGTCACTGGCGGCACCGCCCGTTCACCGATCATCGAGCGCTACATCCGCAAGAATTTCCGGGATGTTCCACTGGTCGTGGGGGATCTTTTTGGCAGCGTCACGTCCGGATTGACGACGTGGGCTGACCGTGTATTCCAGAAAGTGGAAACGCCTCAATGACCCGCGGCACAACGCTGCGGAGGGGCGGGGGTCGACAGCACAAGCGGGGCCGACGTCACCGTATTGCCTAGCTGCTCGAAGGCGACTTGCTGCAAGGCGTTGACGAGAGATGTGGGCATGCCGAGCTCATAGCCTGAGCATTCGTTGTCGCCGAGCGAGCGAGGGTCGCGGCCGGTGAGGGTTCCGAAGATCACGAGCGCCTCGAGGTAGTAGCCGTGCGCGCTCGCGTGATAGTGGTCGTACGTCCATAAATCCACCTTGCCGGCTTCGATGCCGTCATAGGGGTTGGAGTCCGCAACGCCCGCTTGCATCGCCCGGATCCACGCCTCACCCACCGGAATGACGGCTTTGAAATTCGAGGCTGCCGCCGCCTGGTCGTACGCAATCCGTACGTCCTTCGTCATGACCTCGATGGACTTGCCTGCCCATGCGCCAGTCGCCGGATACACCTGATCGGCGCGGGCCCATGTCGCCATCGGATAGATGCTCACCTGCGCGTTCTTGCTGCGCAGGAACTCGGCCATCTGTTTCGTCGTGGCGATGAGCTTCGCCGGATCGCCGGGCTTGTCGAAATCGAGCGTGCTCTGGCCTTGCATGACGACGACATCCCAGGGCTGCTTGCCGATCGCGTCCAGCTTATTCTGCAGATGGAACTCGATGCCGCTGCCACCACGCGTCTCAAGGGAGATGTCGTAATCGAGGCCAGCCTGCTGCGTGAACGACTTGAACAGCGCCGGTACTCCGCCGATGCCTTCGCTGTTCAGGTCGGTGACAGTGTTTGCACGGTAGAACTTCACCGCCGAACCGGCGCCGTACGTGAAACTATTGCCGATGAACAGCAGGCTCGTGGCGGCCGAAGCCGCACACGAAGCCACACCGAGCAGACAACCGAAGACCAGCGACGTGACCGGTTTCATTATGTTCTCCGGCCTTCCCGTTACTTGCCTCGGCCTTTGACTCCCGTGGCGAGCAGGGGAATGCTTTCGATCCACACCTTACGGTTGCCACTCACGGTTGCTGCGGTCACGACGTACATGATTTTACGTTGCGGTCCGCCGATGGCCACACTGACGAGATTGCGGGAAGCAGGGATGGTGCCTAGGTGCTTGCCGTCCTTGTCAAAGACCTGCACGCCATTGACTGCCGTGACGTAGTAACGGCCTTGCGAATCGAAGGTAGCGCCGTCGCCGCCCCCGCCCTGGCCTTCCGCGAGACCGGTCCTGTCGAGATCCGCGAACTTGCGCTGGTTGCCGAGCTGGCCATCCGGGCCCACGTCGAAGATCGTGAGCGATCCGGCACTGGTGACAATGACGTGCTTCTCGTCCGGGGTCAGGATGATGCCGTTGGTATTGAGGCGCGGGTTGCCGTCTTTCGCATCCTGCTTGGAGACGGTGCCGTTCGGAGCGGCGTAATTGACGCCGGCCATGGTGAAGTAGATGCCGCCATTGTTGGCCGCCACTGCATCGTTGAGCACGCCGCCGATGCAATCGAGGGCATCGCCATTGGGGCCCTTGTCTGCCAGCACTTTCTTCTGCGGTGCCAGTTGCTCGATCGATGCATAGCCGTGCGCAACGCCGGACAATCCCGTGTACCCGCGATTCAATACGAAGAGCGCGCCCTTCGAATTCACGGCAGCGGAACCCGAGACATTGAGATCCGTGTACGGGAAGGTCACTTTGCCGTTCCGGTCGATCTTGCCGATCCGGCTCTCGTCGTTCTGCACGAACAGCATGCCGCCATCATCGGTCGCGATCAGTCCATCCGCATTGTTGCCGTCGACTTTGAAGACCTCGGTCCATCTGGCCCCCGCGGCGATGACGCCAGGAATGGCGCTCACGGTGTACTCCCGGGCGTCGAATGATTGCGGTGGTGCGGCGGGCGCTCCCCCCGCAGGACGGGCCGGTGTTTCAAGCGGCACTTTGCAGGCCTGCAGATAGTCCGCGGGTCTCCCCTGGGCGCCGGCGCCGAAGGGCGTTGGCTGGGCAGCAAACAACGCAGGCATCCACATCAGCCCGGTGGAGCCCGCAACAATGGCAAGTACCTTGATCGATTTCATATCTGCCCCCGAAGTTGGAATGTGGCCTGCCTGGGTTCGTGTACCCGGCAGCGGGGAAGTATAGCCGGGCCCCGGCCTTCGGTAAGAGACCCGGCAGATGGGCTCAACAAGCCATAGCCGGTACGATACGGTACGAAGACAGGGGGACGAAAAATGAAGCGACGGGATCTCTTGAAGGGAGCCGCGGCGATCGGCGGTGCAGCAGCAGCCGCGACGCCGGTTGCAGGGCTGGGTGCGCAGGGCATGGCCGTACGACCGGCCGACAACCAGGCCGGACGTCGATTCCGTGCGTATGTTCGTACGACTGCCGGAGCGAGCGTGCAGGAGGTTCGCATGCTGCCGCTGCGGGACAACATGGTCGTTGTCCGCACCGAGGCTACGCAGTGCTGCTACACCATCGTCAACCAGGCGCTTGGAACCGGTCCGGTCGGCGGTGCCGGAGGTGCAGTGGCGGCGCGTATTCTTGGCCATGGCGGCGTGGGTGTCGTCGATGCCGTTGGATCCGCAGTGAGTCGAGTGCGTCCGGGCGACCGCGTGCTCATCACGAACACGCCGAATTGCGGCGAGTGCTACGACTGTCTCCGCGGCCGGGGCGACATTTGCCAGATGAATCCGTCGGCCGGCGAGCCGCTGGTACCGATTGCTGAGCTGCCTGATGGCACGCCGGTCCATCAGCACAACAACACCGGCGGGTTCGCGGAGCTGATGATTACCTACGACTGGTACTGCGTGCCGGCACAGAGCACGGTTCCGGCGGCAGAGCTGGCGATGCTTGGCTGCGTCGGCGCTACGGGGCTGGGCGCGGTCACAACGTTCGTGCCCGTGGATTTCGGTGAAAGCGTGGTGGTGATGGGCGCGGGCCCCATCGGGTTGAGCGCCGTGCAGGGTGCCCGGATCAGGGGAGCGAACCCGATCATTTGCGTCGAGCCGATCGCAGAGCGCCGCGAGCTGGCGCGAAAGTTGGGCGCCACCGTCGTACTCGATCCGAACGTCGAGGGCGACAAGCTGGTCGCGCGGATACGTGAGCTCTTGTCAGGGCCACAGCGCCGGAAGCTCTTGGGCGGGCGGGACACTACGCCGAACTCCGACAGCCAAGGCGCCGACTTTGTCGTGGCTACCGTCGGCGCTGACATGGTTCCCCCTACCGTCGAGCGTGGTCCGGATCCGACCGCAATCCAGCCGACGGTGCAATCCTGGGAGATGACGCGCGCCGGCGGCCACCTCATTACGCTCGGCCTGCCGCGTGGCAACATCAGCCTGCCTGCCGGTGCCTGGTCGAATCGCGGACGGCATCATCATGCCGGTCAGTACGGCGGCGTGAATTCCAAAGCCGATGTGCCGCGCTTCATCAAGTTGATTGAGACCGGTGCCTTCGATGCCAAGTCCATCGTCACGGCAACGTACCCGCTCGAAAGAACGCGCGATGCGTTCCAGGCGGTGGGGGATCGGACCACAGTCTGCGCGGTGGTCACCTTCACGTAAGAGAAAATTTGATTCGCCCCTATTCCATCGTTTCTGGAGAAGAGTCATGCAAGCGAGCGGCGGTTGCCATTGCGGAGCGATCCGCTATTCGATTTCGGGAGATCCCGTGTATCACGCGATCTGTCACTGCAACGATTGCAGGAAAGCGAGCGGCGCGCCCGCCGTGTCGTGGGCGCTGTTCCCGAGCAGTGCGGTGAAGATCGAGGGTAACGCTAGCGTTTATGCCTCGTCGGCGCCGGCGCAGCGGCATTTCTGCGGGGCCTGCGGGACGAGCCTGTTCTACACAAATGAAACTACGTTTCCGGGCATGATCGACGTACAGAGTGCGACGCTTGATGACCCCAGTGCACTGCCGTTGCAGCTGGAGGTTCAGACCGCCGAGCGCATCAGCTGGATGCCCATCGCCCATGTGCCGCAGTATGAACGCTATCCCAAGGCGCCGTAGCGAAGTTTGCTTGCGCCAAACGTATGCGGTTATCGCAAACCCAGGAAGGACAACACCGCAACGATGACGACAACCAGACCTATGATGTAGATGATGTTTCTCATGGATTTTCCTTGTAGGCGTTGAGCGCGACCGGCGAGCGCTATCGTACGAATCAGTGGGACAAGCGCCATCGGATGAACCGACGTGCTCGTTGTAGGTGTCGTCTGACTGCGATTGGGCGCCCGGTGTCAGCACCGAGAGCGAATGGTGCCGGTATGCGCGGTCGGGTTCGCGCGAAGGGGCGAGGCAGGGTGCTTCCGTGACGACACTCAAGTCGTCACGGAAGCCAAATAAACGCTTACGCCAGCGCCTTTCCGTATAGCGCGAGCAACCGAGCCCAGGCGCGCTCCGACTCTTGCTGGTTGTAGACCATGGTGTCCGGTGGGCACCAGCCGTGCGCGGCCATGTACACCTCGATCTCGGCCGGCAGTTTCGCCTTGGAGAACGTCTCCTTGAGCACATCCTTGTCGGTTGGCCGAGACTTGTCGTCGTTGTCGGCGATGGCGATGAGAAACTGCGCCTTCGTCTTCGACGCCATCAGATGCGGGCTGTCAGGCATGTCGGTGACGAGACCGCCGCCATGGAACGACGCGACGGCGCCGATGCGATCGGGCATGGTGGCAGCGGTGCGGAAGGCCATTGGCCCGCCCATGCAGTAACCCTGCGTGCCGATCTTGCGATTCTTTGCCACCGAGGCCTGCTGATCGAGCCAGGTGACGAACGCCTTCGCATCCGTGGCATGCGTCGTGGCATTCAGGGACCGTGCCAGTGGAACGAGTTCGGGAATCGGTGTTTGTCCGCCATTGGGTGCGGTCGGCGCCTTCTGGGTCCGGTAGAACGGATTCACGACCAGTACCGAGTAACCCGACTCCGCGAGCCGCTTGCCCATCTGGCGCGCAGCCGGACGCAGTCCAAAGATATCAGGCCAGTAGAGGACGGCAGGCGCAGTACCCGTCGTCGGATGCACGAAATAGGCATCCGCCGTGCCATCGGGCGTCTTGATGGTGACCTCAGATTCCGTCACTTCCGCGGCATTGGCCACGCCCGGCAGCATGAACGCAAAGCCCGCGCCTCCCAGCAGCGTGCCGAACTCACGGCGGGTGACGAGACCTCGCGCTTCATACTCCAGCCGGTCTTTTTCGAAATGGTCTTGATCGCACATGGATGTTCCTCAGGAAAATTTGTCTGACGAGACGGGGTAACTCAACCATTCCCCTGACGGCACTATACCCGCAAGAATGGTGACCGATGCCGTGACCCTCCGTGCCAGGTTTCATCTGCAAGTCGGGCACCGAGGCAGGCTAATCTGCACAACGCGAGCATGATCGCGCTGCACAATGTGACGAGACAGATTCGGAATGGCCACGACTGCGGCGAGGCGCCCTTCGCTCTGTTAGCATCCCCTCGAAAGCTTGCGTCCCAGGCCGCATCTTTGCCAACGAACGAACCAAATGCGAATCGAAGGGGGTGTGTCGTGAGTCCAGTAAGAATCGCCAGTGCAATCGTTGTCGGTCTGGCTGCGACGGCCTTCTCGGGCATCGGGATCGCACACCATTCCTTCGCGATGTTCGATGCCAGCAAGGAAATTGTCCTGACCGGGGTGGTCAAGGAATTCCAGTGGACGAATCCGCATACGTTTGTCCAGCTTGAAGTTCAGGGGACCAACGGTACCAGCGTTGAATGGAGCATCGAGGGTTCGAGCCCGAACGGCCTCGCGCGCATAGGCTGGAAGCGCACCTCCATCAAGACCGGTGATCAGCTGGAAATCACCATCAATCCGCTCCGTAGCGGAGAGCACGGCGGCAATTTCGTGCAGGCCAAGTTTGCGGACGGCCGGATTCTCACGCGTCGCGGTCCCGAGGCTCCGGCTGAGGGTGCGCCGAAGTGAGTTCTCGCCATTTTCGAGTTCGCGCACTCCCCGCAATCGTCAGCGTCGCCGGCTGTGCCCTCGCAATCGCGTTCGGAGCCTCCGTGGCGCCCGACGCGAACGCAGCCGCGGCTCCACCGAACTGGACGGGCATCTGGACTCGAGTCGGATCGCTGAACTTCGATCCGACCATCGCCGGCAACAAGAACGAGGACTTCCCGTACAACGCGAAGTACAAGGAGTTCTACGACAGGATTCTCGCGGCGGAAGCAAAAGGTATCGCCATCAACGACAGGAGCGCGGACTGCCAACCGCCCGGACTCGTGCGGATGATGGCCATGGTCTATCCGATGGAGATCCTGCAGACGCCCGGCCAAGTGACGATCATCGCGGAGTGGGAAGGGCAGATCCGCCGGATCTTTACCGACGGACGGCCACATCCCGAGGATCCGGATCCCACCTACAACGGCCATTCCACGGGTAAGTGGGAGGGCGAATCCCTGCTTGTCGACACAGTGGGGATTCTGGGCAACGGCATCATCAACGATCATGGCGCTCCGCTCGGCGAGCAGGTGCATGTCACCGAGCGGTGGTGGGCGGAGGGCCCCGATACGCTGAAAAACGAAATCACGGTTGAAAGTCCCGATGCGCTGCTGCGGCCGATCAAGTCGGTGAAGACGTTCAAGCGTCGCAACGACATCCAGATCATGGAATACATCTGCACGCAGAATAACCGCAACCAGACCAACGCCGACGGGTCCACCGGCATTCAGCTCAAGAAGAACTGATACCGCGAATCGCTACTTGGACGTCTGCAGGATGATGCCGGTCGTGCCGTCGCTCTGGATCGGGTTGCGGTTATTTTCCTGACACACGTACTCCATGATTTCCATGTTCGCTGGCGCGCGCCTGAAGGTTTTCACCACCGTCCAGGGCTCGGCCAGTGCCTTTGAATCGGTCAGCGTGATGGTGTCGGTGAGTGTGTTGGCATCGGGCTGATGGAATCTTTCGCTGATCCGCAGCGCATCGGATAGCCCCAGCCCGTTCTGGGTGATCATCATGTCGCCGCGCAGTGCGATGGTGTCGACTACCAGGTCCTTTCCTTCCCAGTGGCCGATGGAGTGGCCGTTGTAAGTAGGGTCGGGATCTTCCGGATGCTTGCGCCCGTCGGTATGGATGCGCCGGACCTGGCTTTGAAACTCGGCATAAATCGCCACTTGTCCCGGCCGCTGGAAGATCTCCATCGGGTAGACCATGTTCATCATGCGCGGCATGCCGGGCGGCACGCACGCAGCGGTTGGATCGTTGACTGGCTTGCCGGCCTTCATCGAATCGATGCCGCGCTGGTAAAGGGCCTGGTATTCCGGCGTCAGTCCGGGATGGTCGATCTCGCCTGTCGGAATGGTGGGATCGAAGTTGATGCTGCCGACCCGGACCCAGATGCCGTTCCAGTTGGGCGCTCCCTGGTCCACTGCGCCTTCTGGCTGTGCGCCGGCGGGTGCTATGAGCAGAGGCACCAGGAAGCCCGCGATGAGCAGGATGGACTGCAGGGCAGGTTTCTTCACGATGGAATCCTCGCGAGCTGAACACCGCATGATCGTACGGCTTTTGTACCTCCTTTACGCTACGATTCCGCCAGCCCATTTCACCAGTTAAAAAAAGAAGGCTTGTTCAATGAACGGTTCGATTCCGCAGCAAGAAACCGCGACCAAGGCGCCGCTCCGTCTTGCGGTGGTTGCAGGAGCGCTGCTTGGCGTCGTGGCAACGGCCGCTTTCTTCCTCGTCGCGAAGCAGTTCGGTGTGCCGCAGGCGAGCAGCGATTCGGCGCCTGCAGCAGCCGCCGTGCCCGACTGGACAGGAAAATGGGAGATGCCGAGGATTGCGACGCGGCTGATGTTCGACCCCGACAATGCCTACCTCGAACCTGATCCGGGCAGGGGCCTCGATTTTGGCCCGGTGGGCGGGTCTTACCTCACGACCATCCCGTACAAGCCTGAATTCCAGAAGGAATACATGGACCGGATTGCCATGCACAAAGAGGGCAAGCCAACCGATCCCGTGGGAGCCGATTGCCGCCCCTATGGCATGCCACGTGTCATGGCGGCGACCCCGAATGGCCCATTGTTCATGATGGAACCCGAGCTGATGCTCATCGTCATGGGCGATGAGATCCGGCGCATCTACATGGACGGCCGGCCGCACCCGACCGCAGTGGAAGACGTAGTGCTCTCCTTCGAGGGGCATTCCGTCGGACATTGGGAAGGCGAAACCCTTGTCATCGACACCGTCAACGTGTTCGAGGGGAATTACGACCAGTCGGATGCGAAACACAGTGATCAGCTGCATGTGGTCGAGCGCATCAGGCAAATCGACGCCGATACGCTCGAGAACCAGATTACTGTCATGGATGCGGTGATGTTCACGAAGCCCTATACCGTGACCCGAAATTACAAGCGCAACAAGCAGCGCTATCCGGAAGTCGTCGCAAGCAATTGCACGCCAAACGACCAGGTCGACATTGTCGATGGCGTGCAGGTGCAACGGCTGCCATTTGAATGAGCATCGGGAGAATCAATACCGTGAGAGTGAGTATGACAGTATCGAAAGTGGCCAGAGCGTTTGCATTCGCCGGCATCGCATTGGCAGCGTTTCCGGTTTGGGCGCATCACTCGGGCGCGATGTTCGATCGGACAAAGGTGACCAAGCTCGAAGGCACCGTCGTCAAGTACGACTACACCAATCCCCATTCCTGGATCACGATAACGGTGCCGGGTCCGCAGGGACAGAAGGTGTTGTGGGGCGTGGAGGGATTCACGCCGAATGCGATGAAGAACTGGGGCCTCACTCCGAACACCGTGAAGCCCGGGGACAAGCTGGTCGTTACGGTGCATCCGTTGCGCGACGGTCGCAATGGCGGCAGCATTGTCGAGATTACGCTGGCCGATGGCCATCATGTGGATACGTCATTGCCGGAGCGCGTCGGCACAGGCAAGTAAGCAAAGACAGCAAGAAAAATCGGGGAACATACAAATGCGTCGCACAGCAATACTTCTCGGCATCCTGGCCTCGATTGTTGCCAGCCTTGCGCAAGGCCAGTCGGCCAGCGATGAGTCTGCCATCCGTGCAAATCTGGCGGCGTATGCCGAGGCAAGGAACCGCCGCGATGCGCATGCCCAGGGGATGCACTACACAGCCGATGCCGAATTTCTCGGTGGAGCGGGTGTGATCGTCAAAGGTCACGATGCAATCGAAAAAAGTCTTGAAGTAAAAGATCCCGCGTATCAGTTCCATCTGCGGACTGATCACGTCCAGTTCGTCACCAGCGACGTCGCCGTTGCTGAAACGTCATTGTGGGGCGCTGTGGAAACGCCCGGAGGCGGATCAAGCGGCACATATGTAATGGTCAAGAAGAACAACGAGTGGTTGATTGCCTCCGTGCGCGTGACAACAAAGCGCAAGCCCGCTCAGTAGTCTCCTGCATTCAACGGCGTGGTGGTGGAAATGGCGTCCCAGAAAAAGGCACTTCCGCAGCGGGCCGGCAAGCTCATGTCGACCGCCGGCGGTTTCGAGACGTGGATGCAGTACGTCGACGGGTTCGAGCTGCGCCACTTCTGTGGCTTCGAACTGCTCAACGACGCGCGAGGGCTGTCGTGCCTCAAGGACTATCACCGGAAGGTCGTTGAATCCGCCGTTGCAAACGGATTCGGCATGATCAACGAGGGCGTGCACTACCGGGCAAGCCGCGACTGGGGCGAGCTCATCGGTTTTTCCCGTGAGGCGCTTGAAGAGATCAACATTCGCGGCATCGAGTTCTATCGGGACTTTGCGCGGGAATATGCCAGTCCCGATACGCCGATGCTGGTGGGCGGCGTGGTCGGCCCCCGGGGCGATGCCTACAACATCGGCCGTATGCCGGACGCGGCGGAGGCCGAGGACTATCATTCCGGGCAGATCCTGACATTTCGCAAAGCCGGCGCCGATCACGTGACGGCCATGACCTTCTCGAGTGTGGAAGAGGCGATCGGTGTGGCCCGCGCAGCAAAGTCGGCAGACATGCCCGTCATCATCTCCTTCTTCGTCGCCCCGGGTGGGAGGCTCAAGGGAGGCGAGACGCTGGAAGAGGCGATCTCACGCGTCGATTCGGCCACCGGCAACGCGCCGGAGTACTACATGATCAACTGCACGCATCCGACCGAGTTCGAACCCGGACTTGATTCCGGTAAATGGACCGCACGCATTGGCGGCTTCATGCCGAACGCGGTGGCGATGGAGACGCTCGACCTGTGCAAGCTGGGTCATCTGGAAGATGGCGACCCCAGCGAACTGGGAGGCCAGATGGCCGCCCTGGCTCAGAGGTTTCCGCACGTCAACGTCTGGGGCGGATGCTGTGGCACGGATAGCCGCCACATCGGCCAGATCACGCGGCAGGTCAGCGAGGTCCGGACGGCACTTGTCACCCCATAGTGTCCCGGACTGGTAGCCCAATGCCATGGCGCATGACGTCTTCAGTTCCTGGACGTGGGATCAACGCCGCGATTACTGCTTCAACGTCTTCGTGCGAAGGAAGGCGACGATTCGGGCGGTGGCATCCGAAGGCCAGATGTGGCCACCGTCGTGGATGTAGGTTTCGACAGGAGTGCGAGTTGCCTGATTGGCCGCGCGCGCCATTTCCACCGACTTCATCTGCTCCGCAAACGAGTTGGTGTGGTCCTCGCGTCCGCCGATATGGAACACCGGTTTCGGTTCAGGGAACGACGCCTCCGTACTGAGCATCCCGGCGACCGGCGCTAACGCTGCGAAGGACTTCGCTCGCGTCGCCCAGAGAAGGTAGACCATCCTCGCGCCGTTGGAGAAGCCGGTCGCGTATACGCGCGTGTCATCTACGGTGAACCGCATGTGCAGTTCAGCAAGCATCGCGTCGAAGAATTTCAGGTCTCGGTTGCCATTGCTGGCATCGCGCGCCTGAAAAGCGCCGCCCTGGCCGGGGCCGCGACTCAGTCCGTCCATGTACACCACGAGCGCTTCGGGCCATGCCTCCTGAAAGCCCACAGCGGTGAAGTTGTCCGCCGTGTCGCCAGCGCCGTGGAATACAAACAGCGTCGGCGCAGCGCCCGCGGACCTCGTTGGCGCAAAAACCAGGGCCTGGCGGTCGACGCCGTCAATCTTCAACGTCAACCGCTGAGGCGCGGCGACGGCGGCGACAGGCAGAGTCAGTACGAGCAAGAGGGCGGCTAATGCTTTCATATCGGATTGATACCACATTGCGCTTCGGTCAATGGCGACAGATTCATTGTCCCGTGTCGTCCTCGTTTCCTGCTCGCCAACTAGCCAGCGGAGTCGATTTGGCATTTTTGCAAAATTCGGCAGGCGAGGCGGCACGAGTTCAATGTGTGACGCGACCCGCAAAGCGCGCGATTTCAACATCAGGAACTGAGAGTCTCCTCCAGAAACGGGGACGGACGGATGCGCATGATCACGTTCCTTTTCAAGACATGGAGTGGTCACCGCATGTTCACGCACGTTCGCAGCTCGCTGGCTCTCGCTATTCCCCTCTTTCTGCTGGCAGCTTGTGACGGAAATTCCGCCTACACGCCACCTGTCTCCTCGGGAGCGCCACCGCCCCCTGCATCGACCGGGCTTACAGGTTCCGTGGCGGTGGGTGTCGCGATCATGCAAGGCAAGCTGCGCGTACTGGACGCGACAGGGACCGTCGTCGCGCAGGACATCACTGTCGAAGCCGATGGCAGCTACAACATCCCCACGCTGACGGGCTCCGCGCCGTGGCGTATCGAGGCATGCGGTTATGCTGGCGCGAACTACGAATGTATCTACTCGGTGGCACAGGCGACGGGCAATGCAAACGTCACGCCGCTGACGACGGCAGCTGTCCTGCTTGCGTCCAATCAGCAGCCCGGTTCACTGATGACCGGCGCGGCTAGCGGCCTCAGCGCCGCCGCAGTCGACAACGCGCAGACGCAGCTACGGACTGGCCTCGCTCCGATCATGAGCGGCAACATCGCATCGGACTTCAACTTCATCACCGGCAGCCTCACTGCTGGCAGCCGCAGCGCCTATGACCGCGTGCTTGACTCGGTCGGTGTCTCGTCGGGCCAGGATGGCGGCACATTCGTGCAGATTACTCCGCGCATCGGCACGGGCAATCTGTATCTCGAACCAGGCACCACGAATGGCACTGTTGCCGCGGATACACAGGCGGCAGCACTGCCACTCGCACAGATCGATGCATTGTTCAGCCGCATGACGACCAAGCTCGTCAACGAAGCGGCGTGCCTCGGTCCGAACGGATTGGCGGCGGAAGTATCCAGCAACGCACGCTTCGAGGGCGAAAATGGGCCCGTCACGGGCGCGGAGCCGGTGGCTGCCGAGATGTGCGGTTTCTTCACCGAAGCCGACATCTGGGGCGCAACCTTTCTCAATCCGACGCTGGGACGCTGCGTGACCACCGGTGGTGAATCCCGCTGCCATGTCGGCTTCGACCTGCGTACCCCCGACGGCACCGTGCTGCCGGTGGGCAACGGCATGGGCGTAGTGTTCGCCGGCAACACATGGAAGTTCCTTGGCGCCGCAGACCCGGTCAATGTTTATATCAGCGCGCGCGTACAGCGGCAGACCCGTATCGACAACCTGGCGGTGGCACCGAGCTACATGCGTGCGCTCTCCATCGACATCACGCGTGTACCCGGTCTCGAGTGCGCGACGGTGACGCAGTCCATCGCGGGGGGTGCGTCGCACATGTTCGCCATCCTGAAGGCTCACGACAACGCTGCGCGCAGAATGTCGATATGGCGCGCCAACGCGCAGGGGACCGAAGAATCCCTCAATGCCAGCATCGGCTTCTTGCGTGGCAGCGACGACAGCTGGTACACGCTGCCGGACGGTGCGCCCGGCGACGAAGTCGTACGTAACTTCTTCCGCAACGGTCGCAACGTGGTCGTCAGCCTGTTCAGCGATGCGGCCTGCTCGGTCCCCCTCGTCGTCGAAGGTGTGAGCACGATTGAAGTAGAGATCGAGGGCGTGCCGCCGGTGTACGCTTCGCTGCCCACATTCCCGTGGCCTGAGCTGACGCCTGCGACAGTGACCGCGGTCGGCGGGGTTACGCTCGGCGCGAACAGCACGGGCAGCCTCTCGGCGGCGTGGACGTATCCGAATGGACGCTCCGGTATCAGCGGCGTGACGTTCTGCGGCAGCCTCGCCGATTGCGGCGACCAGAGCCCAGGACGCTTCGGCGAGCGCGAGATCTCGCCAGCGACGCCCTTTGTGACGCTGCCACTGCAGAGCAGCTCACTGGCCCTCGGTGTTTCGCGCACGTTGTCCCTGCATGGCACGGGCCCCGATGGCGTTGCGATGCAGTCCAACTTCACCGACTGCGGTGGTGCATCGGGCTTCTGCAACTGACGCGACCGACTCCGCCACTCCACCACGTCAGGTTTGCACCTCTGCAACTTGGCGGGTGGGTGGCGGATTTTTTCTCCACGCCTAAGTCTTCCCATCCTGTTTGCCGTCGGACCAGTCTCGCCACTGGCCGGGTGGTTTTCTATTGCATGACAGCGCCTCCGCCCGGATAAGATCACCCTTTCAGTCGTCGGCCGGTTTCGGTCGATCGATGCCATAAGGAGCCGGTATGAGGTCACGCGCGGCCTGTCTTGCATTGCTGCTGTTTGCGGTACTACCGCTTGTGGTCGTCCAGGCGGGTGAGGCCCCGGGCAAACATCCCCTCACCGGTCGCGAGTACGCATGGCCGATGGGTGTCGCCGGAGCGCCATGGCTCGATCGTCCTGAACGCATCCGCGAAGAGCAGCCGGAACGCGCTCTCGATCTTATTGATATAAAAGCCGGAAACATCGTGGCGGATATCGGCGCAGGCTCCGGGTATTTCACGGAGCGTCTTGCACGACGGGTAGGGCCGATGGGCCGGGTCTATGCCAACGACATTCAGCCGGGGATGCTGGATCTCATCGAAGCCCGGATGGAGAAGAACAAGCTCACCAACGTCGTGACGGTGCTGGGCGGGGTCAATGATCCAAAGCTTCCCGCGGGTGTGCTCGACCTTGCATTGATGGTGGATGTCTACCACGAATTCTCGGACCCGGAAGCCATGTTGCGCGGACTGGCTGTTTCACTGAAGCCGGGCGGAAGGCTGGTGCTCCTCGAATATCGCGCCGAGGATCCGAAGGTGAACATCCTCGAGGATCACAAGATGACGAAGAAGCAGGTACAGCGCGAAGTCGAAGCGGCCGGCTTCCGGCTTGAGCGCATCGACGACCGGCTGCCCATCCAGCATCTCTTCATTTTCAGGAAGCCCTGAGCTGAAAAGGGCAGATTGATTTCCCGTTTGTTGCTGCCGGGTTCCAATGCCGACTAAGGGTAGGGTTGATATTTCGAGGTCCATGAGAAAAGGAGCAAGATGCGTGCAGCCGTGTGGACGGAATAAAGCGGAGGTATCAGTGTGAGCAATCAAAGAGCGATCGGCGTGGTGCTGGCAGTGCTCGTGTGGAGCGGCATCGCCCAGGCGGCCGAGATCAAAGTCCTGAGCGCTGGAGCGCTCGAGCCCGCCATGACCGCATTGGCTGCGGACTATGCCGCCCGGACTGGCGACAAACTGATCATCGACTTCCAGACCTCGGGGGAGATGCGCGAGCTCGGGCAGGCGGGCCCATTGTCCGTCGATGTGGTAGCCACTCCTGATCCTTTGACGGCGGAGTTCGTCAATGCCGGCCGTACGACCAGCACTTCGCTTTCCGTAGGACGGATCGGCATCGGAGTGGCTGTCCGGACCGGTGATCCGGTGCCGGATATTTCCACTGTGCCTGCCTTCAAGGCGGCTTTGCTGGCGGCCCACTCGGTGTTGTTCAACCGGGCTTCGAGCGGAATGGGTGTGGAGAAGATGATCCAGAACCTGGGGCTGACCAATGAGCTGGCCGCGCGTACGCAGCGCTTTCCGAACGCTGAATCCGTGATGAAGCAGTTGATTGCCGGTGAGCGTGGCGATCTGGCGATGGGCGCGCCGACAGCCATCAGCCTGTATACCTCCCAGGGGCTGCGCTACGTCGGACCGATTCCGGCGGAACTCCAAAGCTATACGGCGTATGTTGTCGCACTGACTCCCGGGGCCTCACCAATCGCTCACAAGCTGCTGGAGTATCTTGCGACGCCCGAAGCTCGCAAGATCTTTATCGCCAAGGGCGTGACGCCATAGGCCTTGTCACACGATATTCAGCTCATCGGGAACAGGTCTGTTTTCCCTCTCAATCGGAACTCGGCGTCGCGTCCTCCGAATACGCTTGCCTTTCATACTGCAATTGACGGGGTGCCCAGCGGTGGCTAAGTTCACGCAGCCTCGCAAAGCTCCAACAAGCAAGGGTTCAATCATGGACAAGCCGGTTTCGCGGCGGACGTTCCTTGGTACTTCCGGCCTCGTTCTCACCGGCGCCGCTTTCAGCGGGTATTCGCTGGCCGCCGAGGGGCAGCTTTACGCCTATGTGGGGCGGGCGACGCCCGGCTTCGCGGGTGCACCCAGTGGTGGTGGCATCGACATCTTCCGCGTGAACACGGCCGATGGATCTCTGCAGCCGGTCGGCACGACCGGACCCGAAGTCCAGGATCTCAACAGCGACGGCATGTGCGTATCCGCGGATGGACGCTTTCTTTACTGCGTGAACCGCGCCACGGCGCTGGGCGGGGTGCCCGGCATGGGGGGTGGAGTCGCGGCTTTCTCCATCAATCGCACGGATGGGTCCTTGAAACATCTCAACACCCAGCCCTCGATGGGTGCGATGCCGGTTGGCGTCAGGATCGACAAGACCAACTCGCGGGTGATCGTCGGCAATCACGGCGCGGTGAGCCGGGTGGTGCGCGTGGAGAAGCGCAATGGGGTACCCGTGATCGAGCGGCCCACCGACGATGGCACGGTGGTGATCTATCCCGTCGGGCCGGACGGCTCGCTTGGCGCGCCGCTCGACGTGGCTGTCCTCGATCGCGAGCCTGCGAAGGACTACAGGAATCCGAGGCCCGAGGCGATCGGTCCCACCGGTGGAGTGCAGATCGGCGCGGCCGTGCACCAGGTGACATTCGACCAGACCGAACGCTGGATCCTGGCCACGGACAACGGTTACGACCGTATTTACGTCTATCCCTTCACTCCGTCATCACGAACGCTGAAGGGCAAGTCGTTTCCGGTGGCACCCGGATCGGCGCCGCGGCATTTTGCGCTCCACCCGAGCGCCCCGTATTTCTTCATCACCAATGAGCGGGAACCGAGTGCGTCTTCGTTCCATTTCGACTCGAAGAGTGGCGAATTGCGACACGTGCAGACGATCCCGACCATTCCGGAAGGCCAGAGCCCTCCGTCGCCAGCACCCGATGGCACCCCGCGGCGCATCTCGCCGTCTGATATCCGTATCCATCCCACCGGCCGGTTTGTGTACAGCTCCAACCGCGTGCCGGGCGGGCCGGACACCATTGCAGTCTTCGCAGTGGATGCGAACTCGGGACGTCTGACCCGCGTGGAAGTCGTGGAAACCGGTGGCGCCGGGCAGCGTGAACTGAACGTCGATCCATCCGGCCGGTTCCTGTTCTCGTGCAACACGGGATCGAACGACGTCACCGTGCTTGCCATCGATTCCGTCACCGGCAAATTGACCCGAACTGCAAAGACCACAGTACAGCGGCCGATGGTCGTCGATTTCGTGGTGCTGTAGGAGAGGCAAAGGGGACAGATTCAACGTAGCACATACCCGTGGCACGGCCCACGCATCCAATCCAGTCTCTGGATTGTCCTGGAGGCGCCGCAGACACCAACAGGTCGGAACGGGCTGGCACCCAACGATCCGGAAGCAGGTCAATCGAGCGGCACGCTGCCCGTGTATTTCAGGATGATGAGGCCGCCCGTAAAGCGCTCCTGAGCGTAAATGAGTCCCTGTGCGTCCACGAGCACGTGGTTCATCTGGCTGGTAGGCGTCGGATTGCGCGCTGGCGCGGCCGGGATATAGAACCCGAGTTCCTCGATCTGCGGTGGAACATTCGGCACGCCAGAAGGACCCGGCGCCGCGCGATAGATCCTGATGCCACCGTTGAACCAGGCTGCGACGGTGGTGTTCTCCAGTTGTGCATACAGCGGGCCTGGAAAATTCGGATGAATGTTGTGGGCCCCGAAACGGCCGCCGCGCTTGCACAGCTCGCCATCGTTGGCATGGAGCGGTGCCGTATCGATGATGACCGGATTGGTTTCCGCACGGATGTCGAGTAACCACACGAGCTTCGGTGCGTCCTTGCAGTTGTCGGATGTGCTTTCATCCGAGGCCCACGCCAACTGACGTTTGAACATCGGCTGGAATGTGTGGGTCCACGCCGTGTAAGGGGGGTGGAACTGCACGCGACTGAGCAGGCGCGGCGTGTAGCGGGCGGCGCGTCCTGCTTTCACGTCGACGAGCCCCGAGGTGTCGAAGATCATCGCCCCACCGTCGATATAGGCCACATACGCGCGATCGGGTCGATCTGGCCACAGCTCCACCTGGTGCGGCCGGTAGCCGTTGTCAAAGGGTTGATGCCGGGGCGGCAGGCAGCCGGGCAGGCAGGAGTCCGTCTTGCTCTGGCCCGGCAGCCACCAGCGTCCGACTTCTTTGGGCGCCCTCGGGTCACGAAGATCAACAGTGACCCACATCTGGTCATCGGAGGGATGCGTCGGATGGAAGTCCGCCATGCCGGTTGTCAGGTGTGCGAATTCACCATCGACGAACCACAGGTTGTGCACGCCGCGGGAATCGACACCCGAAGTATCGAAGAACGACAGTTTGAGATCATCAAGACTCTTTGCGCGCCGTACACGCTCGAAGTCCGATACATCCAGCGTCCACATTCCCGCCGGACTTTTGCCCTTTGTGGCGACCTGGTTGGCCACCACCAGGACGTTGCCGCTCAATCCGAGCGAATTGCAACGAGTGACCTTCGGTCCGGGAGAGGGCAGCTGATTGACCAGCACCGGGTTCTCCGGGCGCGTGACATCGATAATGCTGATGCAGCGCTCGGTGCCTTCATGGGCGAAGTACAGGATCTTGCGGCCGTCGGGCAACTGCTGCAGCGCGAGACCTTCACCGCCATCTCCACCGCCGTTGAGATCATTCTGACCCACTAGCACGATGTTGCTGGATTCTGCCGCAGGCTGTGCGGTCAGCTGACCACAGGTCAGTACTGATAACGAGACTGCGATGACGGCGGAGTGGCGCATAGGCACCGGAGAGTAGTGCATCGGTCGCAACCGCGTCCACACGCCGACACCTTCCTCTATAATTTCGCGTACTGCATTCAAGGAGTGTCGCGATGCATCATCGGACTATCGTTCAGTTGTGCCACGCGTGCTTGTTAGGCGCACTGTCCGTAGTGAGCGGCGTCGATGTAGCTGCAGCTGCCCAGCCGGCCGCCGCAAGTCGCACTTTTCCAGATTGGAGTGGTGCGTGGGAGCCCACCGTTGGACTCCGGTTCACGCGTCCTGGCGGCAAACCCAATCCGCCGCCGCTGACTCCCGCATACGCAGCGATCTATAAAGTGGCCACTGACGCCGCAGCAGCAGGCAGGCCTGTAAACGATCCCACCGCATCCTGCATCTGGCCCGGCATGCCCAGGGTGATCACCAACCCGTATCCACACGAGATACTGATGCACGATGACCGGGTCACCATCATTTATGAGTACATGAGTCAGGTACGCCGGATCTGGACCGACGGCCGCAAGCACCCGGAAGACCTCGATCCCAGCTTCAATGGTGATTCGATTGGTCATTGGGAGGGCGATACCCTGATTGTTGAAACGGTTGGCTTGCGCGATGACACCAGGATCGAAACGACCGGCATTCCCCACAGCTCGCAGCTCAAGGTGCACGAGCGAATACGGCTGATCGGGCCCGACACGCTTCAGAACGAGGTCACCCTCATCGATCCATTGGCCCTGACCGAACCGTGGATCACCATCGTTCAATATGTGCGTCACCGCGACTGGCAGATACTGGAATTCGTCTGTGCGGAGAACAACCGCAACCCGGTTTCAGCCAGCGGCGAGACTCTCACTCTCGGACCTGACGGAAAGCCGCTCGACAAGGAACAGTGATCGGCCCGGCTGTCAGATCTGAAAAATTGGCAACCCGGCGTCGTGCCCTCCGAATACTATTGCTGGCTAGGCAGACCGAGGACCGACCATGACCAGCCCGATGTTCACCAATTCAGTTCCCGTCTTCAAGCAGTTGCTGGGGGCCTTGAAAACCATATTGGCGCAGGCCGACGCACATGTTGCCGCCAAGTCGATAGAGCCCAATGCACTGCTGCAGGCACGCCTGTATCCGGACATGTTTCCGCTACTCAAGCAGGTGCAGATTGCAGCCGATTTTGCACGCGGTATCTCGGCACGCCTGGCAGGTGTTGACATTCCCGTCTTTGAAGGCAAGGAGCAGAGCTTTGCCGATCTTGACGGCTTGCTGACCCAGACACTTTCGTTTCTGGATGGCTTGAGCGCTGCCCAGTTTGCAGGGCGCGAAGCAGCGGAAATCGTGCTGCGTCCTGGCACGCCGAAAGAAAAGAAGCTTGCCGGCCAGGCTTATCTGGCGAACTACGGGTTGCCGCAATTTCTTTTCCATGTCACCACCGCTTACGCCATCCTGCGTCACAACGGGCTTGCTATCGGCAAGCGTGATTTCATGGGGACGTATTAGGCGCGACGGAATTCGTGATGTCGGGGATGAACCGGTTGACCGCGACCGGCAATCGATTGTTCGGTTGCGATCGGACTTGTATTCGTAGAAGGTCCAGGCGCAGCTGAAATTCCTTGTCATGCAGCCGTCATCTGCATGAGAGCGAACTGTCACAGGCGCACGGCACATTGCCGCCCATTAAGCATTCTTAATGAGGATCGGCATGTCGAAGAATCATGTACGTCGTAGTCGTCTGAACTGGCTGGTCTCGACGGCGGTTGCTGCAGCGCTCTCGCAGGCGGCGATCGCCCAGGAGGTTCCCGCCGATGAAGACAAGCCAGAAGAAGTGGGGGAAGTCGTGGTTTACGCCACGCGTTACCGCGACCGCACTGCCGATACCGCCCCGGTACTGAGCTATGACCTGGAATACTTCCAGAAATTCGAGCCGAATACCGTCGGCGACATGCTGAAGAGAGTGCCCGGTGTCGGCTTCGTCGGGTCGGACATCATGGAGTACGACGGTCCGCAGATGCGCGGCCTGGGCGGTGGCTATACGCAGGTGCTCATCAACGGCAAGAAAGTGCCGGGCGCCGGTGACGACCGCTCGTTCTGGGTAGACCGCATTCCGGCGGACATGATCGAGCGCGTGGAAATCCTCCGCAGCAATAGCGCAAACCGGAGCGGTGACGCCATCGCCGGCGCGATCAACATCATCCTGCGTGATTCCTACTCGTTCGACGGCACTTACGTCCGCGCCGGTGTGAACCGCTGGTATGACGGCGAATCGAATCCGACCTTCGGCGCCGTAACGAGCGGCGACTTCGCCGGTGGCCGCATCCTCGGGGGTATCAATATCCAGGACCGCTACCGCGCCAAGGTGAAGCGCTCCGATCGCTTCACGGACGCTTCGATGGATGAACTGGTCAGCTGGGAAGACCAGACCGAAGTGAAGGATGGCCGCGACTATTCGGCCAACCTTTCCTACAACGTTGGCTTAGGCGAGACCGGCCGCTTGAGCCTCGATGGCTTTTTCGTCAAGACCGATCGCGACGTGACCGAAGTGTCGTTCGAGGAAGAACTGGACGACGAAGAAACCGTCAATTCCCGCGTGCCCGGACTGAATCCGGTCGACCAGAGGAATTGGGGTTTTGGCGCCGGCTACAGGTTCGACATGGTTGGCGGCACGACGGAGATCAGCCTCGACCATGCGCGTTTCCAGGACAACAGCGCCTCGACTGAAGAGTCATATTCCTACGTCAGCGACGCGTCCAGCTTCAACCAGGTCTGGAGCATTGCGGGCGCCGAATGGGATGGTGCCGAGGCCGAGGCAGAGGCTGTCGACGCCGAGGACGCAGAGACCGGTTTCAAGCTTGCGCACAAGCGCCCGCTCGGGGAGTCCATGCAAGTGGAATTCGGCGTCGACTACCGGAACAAGAAGCGCGACATCACTTACACCACGCTGGCATGGGAAGCCGAAGATGAAGGCGATCCGGTCGTGTATGAACCTGACGGCATCATCACCAGCGTGATCAAGGAAAAGCGCATCGATCCGTATGTCCAGTTTTCCGGCAAGGCCGGCAAGCTGAGCTGGGAAGCGGGTTTGCGCGAGGAGACAACCGATTCGGACATCCGCTACGTTGAAGACGGCAACGTCGAAGGTTCGGCCAGCTCTGACTACAGCAAGCTGCTGCCGTCGATCCATTTCAAGTGGGACCTGACCGAGGCCGACCGCATCAGCCTGTCGCTGGCGAGCAGCGTCAAGCGTCCGAATTTCAACGAGCTGGTTCCGGCGTTGCTCGACGGCGAATACGGCGACAATGACTACATCGGCAATCCGCTGCTGAAACTGGAAACCGCGAACGGCGCCGACCTGGGCTACGAGCGCCGCCTCGGCAGGCAGGGCGTGGTCGGCATCAATCTCTTCTATCGCGAGATCAAGCATTTGATCGAGCTGGCCAACACCGGCATCGCGGGCCAGGATGCGCTGGCGAGCATCGGCGACGACGAGCTGGACGACGAGGATTTCGCCGAGGACTTCATGGACGACTACCTGGAAGACAATCCAGGCGCTTCGAAGGCGCAGGCCCAGGCTGCCGCGGACGCGGCGTTGCGGACCGCAGTGGCGGCAGCCGGCGGTGAATTCGAACCGGACAGCTGGCTGTTCACCTCGGAAAACGTCGGCACCGGCAAGCTGTATGGTGTCGAACTCGACCTGTCGACCCCGTTGACCCTGTTGGGCCTGCCAAATACCGGCGTATTCCTGAACTATTCGTGGGTGAAATCCGAGATCGAGGATTTCCTGGGCGAACGCCGCTTCAACGACCAGGCGAAGAGTGTCTACAACATCGGCTTCATTCAGGATCTGCCTCGCTGGAACGCGTCCTTCGGCGCGACGTACCGCAAGCAGGGCGATGCATTCAGTCGCGTGGTGGCCGAGGAAGTGACGGTCCGGTATGGCGACGAGCTGGACCTGTTCGTCGAAAAGCGCTTCGGCAGCAATCTCTCCGTACGCCTATCGGCCAACAACCTGCTGGACGCGTCCAAGGACGAGTTCTTCCGCAAGTTCGACAACGTGGATGACCAGATCGACCGCGACTACGACGAGTACGAACTGGAAACCGAGCAGGCCGGTCCTTCCTACCAGATGGTCGCGCGCTGGGCGTTCTGATCCTGCTCGTCTCTCTCGGGGTTCTGAAGAAGCCGGCGCAAGCCGGCTTCTTCCATTTGCCAATGACATCAACATGAATACGAATACGAATACGAACCTGGGTCGACTGCTCGCCTCGCTCGCGTTGGTGGTGCTGACGGGTTGCAGCAAGGGGCCGGTGACGGAGGTCGCCAATCCGGCGCCTGCAACCCTCTCTATCGCGGTGGACCAGGACCTGCCGCTGGCGGCGAACGGCACGCCCTTCGGCGCAGTGCTGTGGTTGCATCCCACCGATCCCGTCCACTCACTGATCGTCGGTGCATCGGGCAACGCCGGCGTGACGGTTGCCACGCTGGACGGGCAGCTGCGCGCTGGTTTCCCTGGCTTCGTGGCAGATGCCATCGCGCTCTCGTACGGTTTCGAGACAGGATCGGGTCAGGTGCCGCTGGTGGTCGTACATGACCGCGGTGCGGCCGCATTGCGCGCCTTCTCGATCGATCCGGAAACGTTCGAAGTGCGGGAACTCACGGCCGCGCCGTTGCTGTTGCAGACGGAGCTGACCGGACTGTGCCTGTACCGCAGTCCGACCACCGGCAAGACCTATGCGTTCGTCGCTACGGATCCCGGCCAGCTGCAACAGTGGGAGCTCTCGCCACAGGGTGGTGCGGTGCGTGGGCGCCAAGTGCGCAATATTGCCGTCGGTGCGGGCGCCGGCTACTGCGTTGCCGATGACCGGGAGGAGGTGGTTTACGTAGCCGACGAAACAGTCGGCATCTGGCGCATTGCCGCTGAGCCCGAGGCCGATCCCGCAGACCGCGAATTGCTGGCCCTGACCGCACCGCGTGGATCTCTGGGCGAGGAAGTGAAGGGCCTCGCGCTGCGCCATGCCGCCACGGACACCTACTTGCTGGCCGCGGATGAGGACGCTGCGACCGTGCATGTCTTCAAGCTGCCTGAAGGCACGCACGTGGGTCAGTTCACGCTCGCCGGCGTGGAAGGCGCGAGTTTCGAATCGCTGTGGACAGGTTTCGCGCCCGCGCCGCGCGAGGCCGGGGCAGTGCTCGTACCGGACGAGGGAGGCAACGCTGCGTTCCGCATGCTGCGTTGGGATGCCATCGCCACCGCGCTGCAATTGCCGGTCGATGCGCCGTTCGATCCGCGCGAGGTGATGCCCAGCACCGTCCACACGGTGGAGCCTGCGGTTGAAACGGAACCGGTCGAGGACTATGGCGATGCGGCCGACGATCCGGCGATCTGGGTGCATCCAACCGACCCTGCACGCAGCCTCGTGATCGGTTCGCAGAAGAAACGCGGCATCGAAGTCTACGACCTGACCGGTAAGCGCTTGCAGGTACTCCCTGTGGGTCGGACGAACAATGTCGATCTGCGCCAGGGCGTGCTGCTCGGCGGCAAGCGCCGGGACATCGTCGCGGGCTCGAACCGCGATGACCGGACGCTCACCTTGTACGAGGTCGATCCTGCGTCGCGACGCCTCGCCGATGTGGCGGCGGCGCCGATTCCGACTGGCATGCGCGACCCCTATGGTCTGTGCATGTACCACAGTGCGAAGAGCGGAAAACTCTACGTATTCATCAACAATCCGGATGCCGGCGAATTTCGCCAGTGGGAGATCGAAGCCAGCGGTGCGAAACTCACCGCCAGGCTGGTACGTGAGTTCACTGTTGGTACGCAGTCCGAAGGCTGCGTGGCTGATGACGAGGCCGGCGCGCTATACATTGCGGAGGAAGACGTCGGGTTGTGGCGCTATGCGGCGGAACCAGATGGCGCCACGGAGCGTCGGCAGGTGGATGCCGTTGCTGAAACAGGTCGCTTGATGGCGGACGTCGAGGGAGTGGCTATCTTCCGCGGCAAGGATGGCGCGGGATTCCTGGTTGTGTCGAACCAGGGCGCCGACAACTACGCCGTCTACCGCCGCGAAGGCGACAACGCCTTCGTCGGGTTCTTTTCCATCGTTGCCAACGATGAGCTCGGTATCGACGGGGCGTCGGAAACCGATGGACTGGAGGTGACCGCTGCGCCGCTGGGCCGGTCCTTCCCGCAGGGCATGCTCGTGGTGCAGGACGGCCGCAATATCACCCCGGTGGAGCGACAGAACTTCAAGCTCGTTCGCTGGGAGCGTGTGATAGCGGCGATGGGCCTGCAGTAGCCACACCAGATCGTCAGGCCCTGATTCCCGGAACCCGTGCGAAGCGGAACGAGTTTGCACTGATCAACCGATCAGCCAGTGGCCTCCGGTGCAGGACTTGAGCCGCTTGAACCCGCTTGCGGTTGGGGTCACTTGGCGGCGGGCGATTTTGCGGCGATCTGACGCAGCGCTCGCTCGAACACGTCACTCGGCTGCCCACCGGAAATCAGATGTTTGCGGTCGATGATGACCGCGGGAACGGAGTTGATGCCGGCCTCTTGCCAGTAACGCTCGGCCTGACGAACCTCGTCGGCAAACTCGCCGGCCTCCAGGACTTCTCGCGCACGCTCCGGGGATAGACCCGCCGCTACGGCGAGTTCGACCAGAACAGTGCGGTCGCTGATGTTGCGACCATCGCCGTGATACGCAGCGAGTAACGCGAGCTTCAGTTTGCGCTGCGAACCGGCCGCGCCTTCGACGCTCGCCCAGAAGAGCAGCCGATGCGCATCGAACGTGTTCCAGACGTGCGTGCGTGGACCGAAGGTGAAGCCCTCGGCTGCACCCCGCTCGACGATGCGAGCCCGATTCACGGCAATCTGCTCAGGCCCGATGCCGTACTTCTCGCTGAGATACTGTTCCGCATCCGCGCCTTCGGGCGGCATCGCCGGATTCAGCTCGAAAGGCTGCAGGTTGACCTCGATGGCGCCGAGATCGTCGCCAATTCTGGCAAGCGCATGTTCGAGGGCGCTGACGCCGATCGCGCACCAGGGACATGCCACATCTGAAACCACTTCGATCTGCATCTCGATACCTCGCCCGTTCAACTTTGCCGCTACAGCATCGGCAAATGGTTTGGGAAGCCGGATACTACTCTTGCCAAGGCCCGGCTAAAACGTCGAAAAAGTGCAGGCGAGGAGCTCTCAACGCCCCGTGACAAGGAACGCGGGAAGCTCGGCGTGGCGTGATGCGGGCTGTCCCCCGACAGTCATCTTAGTAGCAGAAGCTTCCGCCCATGCTGGAGGGTCCCGCATCAGCACCGCCGCGGGCCGCGCAGTCCGAGGCTGGACCGACGGTGTAATCGCGCAGGCCATCGAAGTAGATGCCGTGCTGCTGCTCCCGGCCTCCGCCGTCGATGACCGCAGCCGCCTCCGGTGTTAGCGACGGTGCTGACCAGTCGCCCCCGCTTCGGCCCCGGGAAAAGTACGCCCGGATCATCGCCAGGTCAGCAGCGAACTGAGCGTCACGCTCGGCGCGAGTGGTTGCGTTGATGCGGTCCTCGTCGATGAGTTCGCCGGTCAGCGCGTCGATGTTCACGGCTTTCGAATCCGCCAGCGTGTGATCACCACGGAAGGTCCAGATGAGCAGCGGCACCGTAGGATCCTTTGTGCCCACCTTAAGTTCGATCGAATGCGCCCGCGTAAGACCCGCGCGACGGGCGAGCTGATACGCGTCCTCCATGCCCACCTGCACCCCGAACAAGGGTGTCGGCACGAAGCCATGACTCGGCGGCGGTCGATCGATGAACTGTGGCGCGAAGGTGGCCTCGATGGCGGCCTTCATCATGTCCTCGACCCCAGCCTGGCGCATGGCTTCCTGTTGCTCTGCAGAAATGGTTTGTTCGGCGTTTGCCCAGGTGACGGCAAGTCCCTTGCGCGCTTTCGGGAGATAGAACTGATAGGTGACGGCGGTCACCGCGGCGGAGTTCACGTCCGGGAGCTGCACATCGATCTCGGTGAGGTAAGCGGGTTCACCACGCTTCGCGACCAGGTGGATCGTGGTCTGTGCGAGTTCCAGCACGCCCACCGGCCAGCGCTGGTCGTCTACCTCCAGGCGGGGTGAGCCGGTTTCAGCCGTGTCCTTAGAAGAACAACCGGCAGAGCAAAATGCGAAGGCGAGCCCGAGGGCACAAACCGTGAGTCTCGGCACGCGCGAGTTCTCCCGAAAAAGTGGAAAGGGAAGGGTAGCGGGGTCGGTTCGTCAGTCTGATACGTTACTCGCCCTTGACCTGCGAGTGGGCTTTGCCGTGTACTCGACACCGGTTTTTGGGACGCGCCCTCCATCAGCCTGAACGTCAAGTTTGACCTTCGACCGCAACTGTAGCCAATTGCCGGATTGATTCTGTACGCATGAGTGAACTCATCGAAGTATACGACGGGGCCCTGTCGCGGGGAGTCTGTGAGGTTCTGATCAAGCAGTTCGAAGCCAGCCACCACATCGGGCCGGGACACACCGGGCACGGTGTGGACATACGGAAAAAGGACAGCCTTGATATCACGATCAGCCACCATCCGGAGTGGCGCGACACGGAGCGCCGTTTTCAGGAAAATGTTTTTGGGCATCTCGCGCTTTACTTGAACAAGTATCGCTCGTTACTGGCGGGTGCGCAGTCCTTCACGATTTCGCATCCGGTGACGGCGCGGCAGGTCGAACTTCGGCTGGACAATTTCGACGAAGTTGGGGTGCCCCATCTCCTCTCGCTGGCGAGACTCGCCTATCGCATCGGACAGATCAACATCCAGAAATACCTTCGCGGGAAGGGTGGGTACCACCACTGGCATTCGGAAATTTATCCTGAGGGTGATGCCCTGGAGCGCGTGCTGCTTTTCCAGTACTACCTGAACGACGTGGCAGAAGGCGGGGAAACGGATTTCCTTTACCAGAAGCGTCGTATTGAACCCCGGGCTGGGCGATTGATCATTGCGCCTGCCGGCTTTACCCATACGCACAAGGGAGATGTCCCGATTTCCGGCGACAAGCTGATCGCAACATCGTGGGTGCTCTTCCAGAAGTCCGACGTGATGCTGCGCCAGTTGAAAGAGTAAGCGAAGCCGGTGTCAGGTACACGTCTCGGAGCCGGGCTTGGACTGCAATCTCGATTGCGTGAAGCTGCCAGACCAAACCCGGTTGGAAACCACGAAGCTGTCAGTGCGTCGCGTCCAGATGCTCGGCCATTTTCTCGTGGGCCTTCAGTGTCGGCAGTGTCTTCGCAGCAAACGCGGCCAATTCCGAATCGCTGGATTTAGCGGCATCAGTGAACAGCTTTACCGACTCTTCATGATCTTCTTCCATCCGGTCGCTGTAAGCGTCGTCGAAATCCTTGCCAGTCTTGTTCTTGAGCTTCTCCACGACCTCGAGCTGCGAGTCCGTCAACTTTCCCGAGGGAATGAGCTTCTTCCTGTCGGCCATTGCCTTGAGTTCTGCCCCCAGTTTTCCGTGATCGGTCACCATCTGCTGTGCGAAAGTCTTGATGTCCGCATCATTCGATTTCTGCAGCGCGAGCTTGCTTAGCTCGACTTCAGCCATGCCGGCCTCGGAAGCTTTGGTCACAAATTCCTGCGGGCTCATCTCGCTCGCGGCCAATGCCATTGACGAAATGGCCAGGGAAATCGCGAGGCCTGATATTCCATGTAGCTTCTGCATTACGTGCTCCTGAGGATTCTTTATAGAGGTCGTACAATGCAGTTCGCGCACTGGTCAGGGTAGCGGTGCATTCCGCCAACGCACGGCGGACGAGTCCTACACCCGAATGGAGCGCCTTGTAGTCGCCAGGCAGAATCGAATGGGCTATGCCGCAACCCTTGGGGCCAGCAGGTCGCCTGAAGCAGGGACACTCAAGAACGCAATGACCATAAGAATACTGATGGCACTCTGGCTTTCTGCGACCGCTGTCGATGGCGTGCATGCTGCGGCCCCACTCGACATTGCCTCGTCTTACGCCTTCCTGGTGAGCGACATGAAGGATGGCGGCGTGCTTTACACGGCGACGGCGGGCTCGCTGAAAGGATTGTCCCTGCCCTTGAGTTTTCGTGACTCCGCGGATTACTGGGGGATGCACGTTTGCCGCTTTCCGTCCCGTGATTGTGCAGTGACAGATCGATATCAACCTGCCGACTACTCACTCGCGCCAGACAAGGGTGTGCCCGGCGAGCTTCAGACAGAGCGCGTCAATATCCATAACGGCGCGAACATCTACGATGCCGCGACGTGGCAGATAGCGGTAACCCTGGGCAATGTGCGAAACGGACTCAAGAGCGGTGTGCGGGAGGAGGGATACCAGCTCGCAAGCAATCAGAACCGGTTGTTGTCCGAAGGACATGATGGCAATGCGGTTGATGCCGTGCGTGGCGCGAATCGCGCGACGACCAAAGAGAACGTGTTCCGCTATGACGGCGAGACGATCCGGAACCCGGCGATGGCGTTCTCGTTCCGGATGCTGGGGCGGAGCTGGCTTTCCGATGATCCCTTCCTCGGGACACAGTACGCAGCGCTGATCAACGCAAGCGGTCTTCCGCCCACCAATCCTGCGTATGCGAAAGGCAGGATCAACTGGACTGACTGGAAACCCGTCACCGGCGAAAATGCCTGGGCGTTCCTGCTCGGGCCCCTGCACTCCGCAAATCTTTACCATCTCGAGCAGCGCAAGAGTGCGTTCGTGCCGTTTCAGGATGCAGCGACCCAGAACGCGCTCTCCATACTCCCCGCGTTCTCGGCGATGCAGTCTCCTTTGGGAGGCGTCTACTACGCACCCCAGGGAACGATGAGCAACATCGCCGACATCCCGGTGAATCCTTTTGAGGTCGCGCTTGAAAACAACTTCTCGCTCTACGCGGGCCTCAGGTTGCTCGATGACACGCTCAAGTCGACGCTGAAGAACCAGCAGCTCACGCAGGCGGAAAAAGCGTCCCTCGCTTCTGCGCAGAAAATCATTGCAGTACTGATCAACGGCGGAATCGATCGGGGCAGGCAGACTGCGGGCCTGCTGTCGTTCTTCAGAAACCAGGCATGGCGCGAAGATGGCTTTGTCCAGGGCGGCATCGCAAATGATCCTGCGCGGCCCGATTCGTGGGTGCCCACCCTTTCTCCACAGGCTGTTGATGTGAACACGTGGGGCATCGCGGCCCTCGGCCCCGCGAAGATCGACGAATGGTTTGGTTTCGCTGCCTCATTCAAGGTCTGGCAGAAGGTAAAGACCTGGGGTGGCTACGGAGTCGGAAAAACGCTTTGGGGCGTCGGGTACTCGGACAAGGACGGGAATGGAATGCTCGGGAGCGGCGACTACCAGCAGGGCGTGCTTTCGGCGGAGTGGACGGCTGGCGCCATCAATATGGTCCGGAGCCAGATTGCGCACTACCAGACGATCGAGGCCGGATCAGCCAACCATGCGAATGCGCGGAAAATACTGATCGAGCTTGAGCAGGACGAGAAGACAATGCTTGAGTCCCTGCAGACGCTCCGGCTTGATCGCTATACCGAAGTCGATTTTCCCGGCAAGCCAGGCCAGTTCAGTGCTCTCATCAACCTCAGGACGGCGCCGTATCTCTACGCGAGCCGGCGGCACTTCATTCCTTTCGGCTGGTTCGCAAATCCTTTGCCCAGCACCTGTTCCACGGCGTGGGTAGTCATGCTTGCCAACCACTTTGATCCGTTCGGAGTGGGTGGAGCACCGAACTAGTCGCGCAATCCGGTCGCATGACAAAAAGCGACACGGACCCGGTTCCGGCTACCGGGCGCGAAAATTCCGCGAATCACCGGGGAGCGTAGCTCTTGGTCAATGCGTTGCGCGCATTCGTCACGGTGAATGAGCCGTCCTTGCTCGCGGCGATCTTGATCCAGTAGGCCGGGCCATTGTGCACAGGGGCGCCACCACCGGGCGGCGGGGCGGGTGCAGCGCCTGCAACAGGGGGCGGCGGCACAAAGGGTTCGATCGGCATCGCGGCCAGCGGCTCATCGACGCCGTTGGCGATGAACATCCCCGGGACGGTGTATTCCTGACCGCTCAATTGCGAAAAATGCAGCTGCCACAAATCTTCGAGCCCCGGCGAAGTGAGCAGTGTCTTCATCGCCTCCGGTTGCCCCCCTTTGCGGGTGCCGTTGTTCATCACCATCACGCGTGGAGCGAGGGCATGGACGAGGATCGGCGAGTTCGAAATCGCCTGTCCATGATGAGAGACCACGAACAAGTCGACAGCCCCGAGCCGGTTGGCGGGACACATCAGGTCGTGCTCCTTGTTCCAGGTGAGATCGCCAAGGTGCACGGCACGGAAACGCCCGAAGGTGATGTGCGTGCCGACCGACTGCGCGTTTTCGGATGGGTCGGGATCCTTCGGCATATAGGCGGCGCAGTACGGGTTGGCGCGTCCGGCGCCGGCTAGCGGCGACTTCAACACCTGTCCGGCGGAAGCAACGACGCGCACATCGACTCCCGCGAGCGTCACGCGATCGCCCGGCTTCACGACCGTGTGCTTCGAGTTTGCGTAGAGTCCCGGGTAGACGTCTTTCAGGAATGCGTCGGTCGCCGCATTCGATTGCACGTTGGCGCCGTGATCGATGAACTCGCGGATCGGCACCTGCTTCGCTACCTCCGCCATCCCGCCGAAGTGATCGCCGTGATAGTGGGTCGTGATTAGGTGGTCGATCTGCGTCACACCGGCATCCTTGATCGCCGCAATGATGCGGTCGGCATCACGTATCGCACCCGCACCACCGTTTCCGGTATCGATCAGCAGCGACTGCCCAGATGGCGCGACAAACAGGGTCGCGTTGCCACCTTCGACGTCGATGACGTAGATATCAAGCGTATTTCGCGTCTGCGCCGAGGCCAGTGCGACGGGCAACGCTGCAATCGCCAGACAGAGAAATCGACGCATGGGAACTCCTCAGGAAGGCAATCATGAATCCCGTCAGTTGCGCCGGTCCTTCACTTGATCCGATGGCAACGGCGCGAAGATCCGCCACGCCTGGGTGGGATGAGCCAGTGCCCAGAATGGCGCCAGTAAACCCGGCCAGACAACAGGCGTGTCGGGCACCAGATCTCTTGCGCCTTCCACTTTCACCTCGTCAAAATTTGCGTCCACGGTCCCCTTGACCAGCCGATCGAGTTCGTCGGCGGAGAGGATTTTGGTGATGTCGGGCGCCTTGAGATCCAATGGTTTTTTCGGAGGTGAAACTTCTTGCCCGGCGAGCTTCGGTTCCTGCTCGGCAGCATGGATTGTCATGCACATGAACATGACAACCACGAAACCGATTGAGCTGGGGATTCCGCGCAACAGGGATGGGGACCGTTCCATGTTCCCGTTTCCCTTTGCCGTGTGCCGTCAACTTCCCTTCAATGCCTCATGGAATTGGGCGACGTTGGTCGCGATGTTCTGGTAGTTCTCGTATGCGCTGTATTTCTCGAGCTTGATGCTCGCCTGCATCTGCTCCAGCGTCATTCCGTCAGCAATGGCCTTCTCCACGGCAGCCTTGAGGTCTTCGGCATACTGCCGGAACTCGGTGATATCGGCTTTGGTGCCCACGATGCCGTGGCCGGGAGAGAACGTGTCGAAGTCGATCGCTTCCACGGCTTTGATCGAATTCAACCAGTCATCGACCGTGCCCTCGCCCAGCGGTCCGCCCGGCAGACGCTTCACACCGACGAAGTCCACGCCGTAAGCGACGCGCTCCGCCGGGAAGTACAGCACGGTCGCGTCAGTCGAATGGCTCACGCCGGGGTGGATCAGTTCCACCGTTTTGCCACCCAGCGTTACAGTGCGCTTGCCTGCATAAGTGACTTCCGGTGCCAGCACGTCTGCCATGATTTCGGCAGCGGTCACTCCGCCATCGTGGTTGCGATCGAGCGCATCGAACTCGGGGATCATGCCGCCCTGTGCTTCGTCCCGTTCGAGCTGGGCATTGCCGTTCTTGTCCTGAGCGACGAGTGCGCCACTCAGCCCGCCCGAGAATGCAGTGATGGCAGCGGGCATGTTCTCGTGGCCGATGAGTTCCGCTGTGTCATTGAACACGGCAGCGCCTGAAGCGTGATCCCAGTGATGATGGCTGTAGAGTACGTACCGTACTGGCACGTTGAATCGTTGGGCGAGCTCTGACTTGAGCCACGTGGAGGCATCCGCACTGATGGGGTCCGCCAGGATGATTCCCTCGGGAGTCACCAGGAACACCGTGTAGTGGTTGTTGTTCCGGTAGCGATACAGATCCCCCGACAGATTGGTGATTTCACGTATGGGCGCTTCGGCTGCAGGGGCGGGCTGTTGAGCGGTTGCTTCCACTGCTGGCGTCGGCGCCTCGCTCCTTGAGCAACCGAGCAGACATACGGGAATCGCGGTGAGCAGCGCGAAAGCCATGCGATTCTTCAGAACGGTGTTCTTCATTTCCCTGAATCCTTGTCGTGAGTACCTGACCGTCGCGGGCCCACGGATTGTAGAACAACTCCGTTGGAGAACATCAACCGTGCAATGCAGCACCTGTAACGCGAGGTCTGTGGATTGCTGGAGCAGACGGCCAACAAGCCAATAAGTTCGACGCGTTGCATGACGCATTCCATAGAATGGGGTCGGCAGGTAACTAAAGGGGCATGGCATGAGGTCGCTCAGGGATTTTCTTCGAATCACGGGATTGGCGGGAGCAGTCGCTCTCTTTCTCGTTCTCCAAGGGACGCCTCCGGTCGCTGCACAGAATGCGACTGGCGCGCCCGAGTGCCGTCCGGAGCAGGGACTGACCTACATCTGCGGTCTGGTCATTCCGGAGGACGTCGTGAACGTCGGGTCTACTGGCCTCGTGCTTGCCTCTGGCCATCGGGCGCCCGGCCACCTGTACCTGATTGATCCCGCGACAGGCACGCCGCAGGAACTGATCCAGAACCCCGCGTTCCGGCAGCGGCACGACAAGAGCGCGTATCCCGGCTGTCCCGGTCCGCTGAATCTCAAGGCCTTCGACGTCCACGGCATCAGCATTACGGAGACGTCACCGAAGCACTTCGTGCTCTACACGACCAGCCACGGTGAACGGGAAGCGATCGAGATCTACGATCTTGATCTTGCTGGTGCGGCACCGATGCTTACGTGGACCGGTTGCGTGATGCTGCAGCAGGACGGTTATTTCAACGCGGTTGCGCGCCTGCCCGACGGCGGCTTCGTCACGACGCGGATGCGGGACACGGGCGTTCCTACCAACTCCGTCGCGCCTGGGGTGATCACCGGCCGTCTATTCGAATGGCATCCTGGCGGGGAGATCAAGGCACTCCAGGGCACGGAGCTCTCGTTGCCGAACGGCATCGACGTCTCGAAGGACGGACGCTATGTGTATGTTGCCGTGACCGGCACAAGGGAGCTGGTCCGTTTCGATCGCAGCGTCACGCCGATGGTCAAACGTGCAGCGTCACTCCCTTTTGGCCCGGACAACGTCCACTGGCAGGGCAATGGCAAGCTCATCGTCGCCGGCCCCAGTCCCATCGACCCAGCCGTATGCAACACAGGCAACTGCGCGGCGGGCTTCACGGTCATCGAAGCAGACGCGAACACACTTGCGTTCTCGACCTTGAAGAGTGCGGACGCGAGCGTTGCGATTCAGCGCGTGAGCGCAGCCATCCGGGTTGGCAACGAGATCTGGGTCAGCAGCAACCAGGATCGCATCGCGCGGTTCGAGGCGAAGTGATCAGCGAAGAGCGCTACCCTGGCGAAGTGCAGCCCGCTGACTAGTTGGCAGTAGCTGGACCGGCTTTCGGCGGTGGAGGAGGAGGGCCGCCGCCCGGACCAAGTATCCGGCCATCAGGGACGGTGACCTTGACGAGACTGCCGCTCGGCTTGCCACTCTTCAACGGGTGCATGACGAGCGTGACCTTGTCGCCAGCCTTGAGGGTGCTGCTCTTCCATCCCTGGCGGATCATCATGCCAGGCGCACCCGACTCGATGCTCCATTCGGTTTCGCCGCCTTTGCCGTCGGGGACCATGATCTGGATCCAGACATGCGGATTCGTGAACTGGAGTTCCTTGACCACCGCTTCGACGGTGACGTCCTTGCCTAGATCAAACTGGGCAAAGGAATGATGTGCCAGCGCTGCCGGACCAGCCAACAGCAAGGCACTGGCGGCAATTGGCCAATGTGCGATCTTCATGGCGTCTTCTCCTCCTCTGTCGGATGCCCCTCATCGGCAGTGCGTGCATTGTCCCTGCACAGGTATTCCTGCATGTCGATGTCAGGGCGACGTTCCTGATAGCCAATGCTCGTGAAAGGACGGACATACGTCTTCGGATCGGTGATCGTCATAGTGATCTCGAGAAAGCCGCCATCACCCACCATCCTGATCCGCTCGACGAGATGCATCTGATCGCTTGCCGGTAAACGCGGAGCCTTTACGCTTTCGGGCGTTGCACTCACTGCATTGGCCGCATAGCCATTGATCGGTCGTGCCCGACCATTGAGTCCCACGGTGTCAATCACCAGGACTTCGCCTTCCCAATGACCGATCGAGTGGCCTTCCCATGTGGGATCAAGATCGGGAGGATGACCGCGTCCATCGGTGTAGATCCGCCGCGGCACGCCCACCCATTCATTCAGGATGACGATCTGGTTGGAGCCCTGCAGTATCTGTATTGGAAACAGGCCGCCCGCACCCATGAACTGCACGGGATTCACCGGATCACATTCCCCCGGCGTACCGGTTTCAGTGCCGAGGCGCCCCAGCTTCCGCGATTCCTCCGCACCCCACTGGGTGAATTCAGGTGTCGGCGTAAAAGGCTTGTTGCGCCAGCGCGGATCGATGTCCGGCCTGCCAGGACCGATGCCGATCCAGATGCCGAAGATGCTTGATTTCTGCTCTGCTGCGGTAGCGTGCTGCGCCGAAGCAGACAGGACACATCCGAGGAGGGCAACGAGCAGCAAGGGCGCTCGGGATTTCCTTGCGCGATCTCCACCGAAAGTCGACTTGTTCATCGTCCACTCTCCCCCGTGTCATCGCGAATTGTTCTTTGGAAGTTTCTAGCACGGACGAATTCGCAAAGGCAACGAAACCGGCTTGCTGCAAGTGCGCAAGAGACGCGCTGACAAGTTGGCCGGCACTGAGCGACTTTCGGTAGCGGGTTAACCCGGAAGATTATCGCGCGGAATTTATCCAGCCAGTCGTCTTAACAGGCGTAGGCTACGAAACGGCGCAGAACACCAACTATCGAGCGTCTTTGACACGGGGGATCAGGCATGAGGGAAAGTGCGAAAGGGAACCTCGCGTCCGCGAAACGTGCGGCTTCGTTGCTCGCAGGCCTGCTTCTTTTGCTCCCCATGCTGGGTGCAAACGCGATGGAGCGGTTGTGTGTAGTGGGAGATGTCGGTTGCCGTCCGCTCACTACCGGTCAGCCTCCCGCTGCAGGTCCGTCGGGTCGGCAAGCTGCGCTGCTCGACCTGGAAGGACAATGGGTCTCGGTCGTCACCGAAGACTGGCGCTTGTACATGATGACGCCTCCCAAAAAGGACTATGAGGGCCTGCCTTTGAATGGAATGGGCCGGCAGGTCGGTGACACCTGGAATCCGGACGCGACCGATACCGATGCCTGCATGGCGTATGGGGCGGCCGCGATCATGCGGATGCCGGCTCGCTTTCGTATCTCATGGGAATCGGATGACGTACTGAAGATTGAGACCGACGCCGGCATGCAGGTGAGAAAACTGCACCTGACGAAGTCCGCCGATCAGCAGGGTGCTCCGAGCCGTCAGGGATATTCCTTCGCCAAGTGGGTTCGTGAAGGAGAGGTTGTCGGCAAGAAGACGTTCGGCACGCTGGAAGTCGTGACTTCCAATCTTCTGCCCGGGTATCTGCGGAAGAACGGCGTCCCCGTCAGCGACAAGGCGGTGGTCACGGAAAACTTCGACCGCTTCAAGACAGGCGACGGGGATGAATGGCTGGTAGTGACCACGATCGTCGAAGATCCGACATATCTCTTCGACCCCTTCACGACCAGCACTCATCTCAAGAAGGATCCTAACCCCGCAGCGTGGCATCCGGAGCCTTGTGTGCGCGGCCAGCCAGCAGTGAGGAAATGAAAGCCATGAGAGGACAGTTGCTCTTCCGGGGACGTCGGCAGCGCGGAGTGACGATCCTCGCCACGCTGGTGTCGCTTCTGTCTGCTTCCGCGGCATTTGCTGCCGTGGATCTTGCCGGACACTGGCAATCCTTTCGCCATGAAGACCGGTTGCTCCGTGGAGATGGACCGGATCTGGGTGACTACACCGGCTTGCCAATCAATGCGGCAGCCAGACAGAAGGCGGAGTCGTGGGACGCCACAGTCCTGTCTCTTCCCGAGCGGCAGACCACGCCCCATCCGATTACTTATGCGATGAATGGGCCCCGGCCCGATATCCGGATCGAGGAAATCATCGATCCTGAAACACAGATGCTCAAGGCATATCGGATCTCGGGGCTCTACCAGCGTGCCGCCGAACGAATGATCTGGATGGATGGACGTCCGCATCCATCGGATCTCGCGGAACACACGTGGACCGGGTTCTCGACCGGCCGCTGGGAAGGCAATGTACTGATCGTGACGACCACGCATATCAAGATGGGCTTCATCCAGAGAAACGGCGTGCCCAGCAGCCCGTATGCAACGCTGGAAGAGCAGTTCGTTCGCCATCGCGATCAACTGATGGCGTTCTTCTCGGTGACTGATCCGGTTTATCTGGACGAGCCGCTGGTCCGCACAGCCAACTGGAGGTTGGCGCCTGCTTTGAGAATTCCGGCGCGCACACGCGCCGAGCCCGCGGAGGAATTCGGTGTGCTCGAACGCGGGCACGTTCCTGCCTGGCCGCTCGGGACGGTACACGACGAGTTTGGTCAGCGGTTCGGAATTCCGCTCGAGGCGACTTTCGGCGGCGCCGAGACCATGTACCCGGAGTACGCAAAGTCGTTGGGTACAAAGCTGGCACCCTCGAAGGCGAAGATTCCAGCGCGTGCCGCGACCCCGCAGCCAATCGAGCTCCTCCACGTTCAGGGCAACGTGTTCGTCCTCGCAGGTGCCGGGGCTTTGATCACCGTGCAGGTCGGGGATGACGGGGTCCTTCTGGTCGATTCAGGAGACGGTTCCAGAAACGAAGCGGTCCTGAAGGAGCTGCAGAAACTGTCGCCGGCGCGGATCAACCAGATCATCAACACGAGCGCGAACGCCGGGCACATCGGCGGCAATGCCGTGCTGTCCGCGGACGAGCCCGAGAAAAAACTGCTGCCTGATGGGTCCACGGGTGGAAGCCTGGCCCAGCAAAAGTCTTTCATCCTGCGCGGAGAAGGCGCGATCGTCCGTGCACATGAAAATGCCCTGACCGAGGTGAGCCGGGTGGTGAAAGGCTCGCCTGCAATCGATTCCGCGCTTTGGCCAAACCGTACGTTCTTCACCGAACGCCAGTTGTTCGCGTACAACGACGAACCGATCGAGATGATTCATGTGCCGAATGCCATCACGACCGGCGATCTCATCGTGTTGTTCAGGAAATCCGATGTCATCAGCACGGGGGATCTCTTCAGCACGGTTTCCTATCCCATGATCGATCCTGAGCGGGGAGGCAGCCTGCGGGGCGTCCTGGATGGATTGAATACGGTCATCGACATCGCGGTGCCTCTCATCAATCAGGAGGGCGGCACCCGGATCATTCCTGCGCACGGCAGGATCTGCAACGAGATGGATGTCGTCGAATACCGCGACATGCTGACCATCATCCACGACCGCATCCAGAAGATGGTCAAGGACGGCATGACCCTGCAGCAGGTCAAGAACGCCAAGCCTACGCTGGACTACGACGGCATCTACGATCGTCCTCTCGCGGGGTCCACCTGGAACGCCGAGAAGTTCATCGAGTCGGCTTATCAGGAATTGAAAGCCGAAAGCGTGAAGTAGCCTCAAGCGGGGCAGCGGCTAGGGTTGATGAACCCGGGCCCTGTTATGCTCGTGGTTCCCCATGAGCACGACAATCGACCGACAGACCGCAACTGCCCTTCTGGTGGCTGCGGCATTCTTCATGGAGAACCTGGACGCCACGGTGATCGTTACCTCGCTGCCGGCGATGGCGCGCGACTTTGGTATCGCACCCGTGCACCTTTCCGTCGGTGTATCGGCCTATCTGGTGGCACTCACCGTGTTCATCCCGGTCAGCGGCTGGGCCGCCGATCGCTTTGGCGCTCGCCGCATGTTCCTGATGGCTCTGGCCGTGTTCACCGGCGCCTCGGTTCTGTGCGCGCTCACGCAGGATCTGTGGAGTTTCACTTTCGCTCGCACCCTGCAAGGCATCGGCGGAGCGATGATGGTCCCGGTGGGAAGACTCGTAGTGCTGCGCGATACGCCCAAGGAAGACATGGTGCGGATGATCGCAATCCTGACCTGGCCGGCTCTCGTGGCACCCATCCTCGGCCCGCCCATCGGCGGCTGGATCAGCACGCATTGGAGCTGGCGATGGATCTTCCTGCTCAATGTGCCGCTTGGCATCGCGGCGATGGCCGCAGCATGGGTGCTGATCCGCAATGGCGAGCCCAAGCGACCGCCGTTCGACACGACTGGCTTCATTCTCACCGGACTCGGCATCGCTCTTGCGCTCGCGGGCATCGAAGCCTTGAGCCGCGCTGACATTTCGCGAGGGGCATCCTCCGGCATCCTTGTCGCGGGGGTCACTTTGCTTGTGTTCTCTGCCTTCCACTTGCGCCGCGCGCTCCATCCCCTGTTCGGGCTGGAGCCCCTCAGGATCGCCACTTTTCGCGTCACAGTACTTGGAGGTTCGCTGTTTCGTACGACCATCAGCACTGCGCCGTTCCTGTTGCCGCTCATGTTCCAGCTCGGCCTGGGCTACAGCGCAGTGCAAGCCGGTTCGCTGCTGCTGTGGCTGTTCGTCGGCAACCTGTGCATGAAGCCGGCGACGAGCTGGATCATGAACCGTTTTGGTTTTCGCAAGGTGCTCATCGGCAATGGCTTGCTGATGGCCGCGGGATTCGCCGCATGCGCGTTACTCACGGCGGCTACGCCTTACTGGCTGATTTGCGTTTTGCTGCTGGCCACCGGCATGACGCGCTCGATGCAATTCACGGCGTTCAACACCATCAGCTTCGCCGATGTACCACAGGCGCAGATGCGCGATGCAACCACGCTGTTCTCGGTAATGCAGCAGATGAACGCAGGCATGGGAATCGCAGTGGGTGCGCTGGCGTTGTCGGTGGCCGAAATCATCAGGGGAACAACGCCAGGCATGGCCGCGACGCAGGATTTTCAGCTCGCATTCCTGTTCATCGCGGGCCTTTCACTGCTCGGCATCGTCGACAGTCTGTTCCTGCCGGCCGACGCGGGCGCCCGGATTCTCAAAGCCCGCTGACCCGGCTTCGGTGCCGCACCTGCGCCGGTTGGTTATTGCCACACTTTTCGAAGTCGACGCGCTTGCCGGCCTCAAGCGCATCCTGGGATAGAGAGTCCATGTACCAGTCGTAGGTGTCGACGGTCACATACGCAGATCCGTATCCCATGCCTTTCAGTGCCGATCGAATGTCCCGCCGCCGCATAGAGACGCATTCGCTCGAAGTCATAGGGAATCAGCCGTCCGGTGTTCGAGAAGAACATGACCTTCGGCACTTGCGCTGCCTGCAGGGCAGTTCCAGGAGGGTGAAACCGGAATCTGTTTTCCGGGGCGAGGAACCGGAGGCAATGCATTCAACGATCAGGCATAGACGACGTGTTGCAATACTTGCCGAATGCCACACGGTTTTCTTTAGTTGAATCTGCATCTGGATCCCCGACCGCGTCGTATAGGAGAGCGAACCATGATTCCATAGCTTCTGGCGGAGGTCCTTATGATGCGGTCCATTGCAGCTGGCGTAACTCTTACACTACTCGCAGCACCCATGCTGCTCCAGGCGTCGAGCCACCGGGAGGCCCCCTTCATCACCGGGATGCCGAAGGTGGATGGCACCGATCTGTTCGTATTCAACAGCTACGAGTCGGGTCGCGAAGGCTACGTCACCCTGCTCGCGAACTACTATCCGCTCCAGGAGCCAGGAGGTGGGCCGAACTATTTCCAGATGGATGAAACCGGACGTTATTACATCCGTGTGGACAACGATGGCGATGCCATCGAGGACATCACGTTCATCTTCCAGTTCCGGAGCACCTTGGCGAATTCGAACACGGGCATCACGTTCCCGGTGGGAAGTGCGCAGGTCCCGGTGCCGTTGAAACACGTGGGTCCGGTCAGTGCGACTGATCAGAGTGCATTGAACGTGCGTGAGACCTACCAGCTCCTGGTGAGCCGGGGGCCCAACCAGACCACTTCGTACGCAACAACCGCAGATGGATCGCGCGACCTGGTCAAGCCCTACGATTTCGCCGGCACAAAGACTTTCGGGAGCAAAGCGGCCTATGAATCGTATGCACGGCAATACATTTATACGGTCAACCTTCCGGGCTGCGCGCAGCCAGCGCGGGTTTTCGTCGGGCAGCGCGACGAGCCTTTCCAGATCAACGTCGGCAAGATCTTCGATCTCGTCAACTTCGTCCCCGTCGAGGCGGGAGCGGTTCCCGGACTGCCTGGTATCGCCCAGAGCCCGGAAAATGACGAACTCGCCAACAAGAATGTCACCACGCTTGGCCTGGAAGTGCATTCGAGCTGTTTGACAGGCGCAGGCAATGGCGTGATCGGCGCCTGGACGACGGCATCACTACCGCAAGCGCGTGTGCTGGCACGTTCATCCTATGCCAATCAGCCGGCAGCTACTGGCGGTGCCTTTACCCAGGTATCGCGCCTCGGAATGCCCCTCGTGAACGAGATCGTCATCGGTGTACCCGACAAGGATAAATTCAATCGCAGCAAGCCGTCAGGCGACGCGCAGTTTCTGAACTACGTGACCAACCCGACGCTTCCCGCCATCCTGAATGCGTTGTTCCTCGCACCCGTAAACTCTGTCCTTCCGGCACCCGTCGCCAGCCTGGCGCCGTCGAACCTGCCTCGCAATGATCTCGTCACGGCCTTTCTGACCGGATTTCCCGGCGTCAATCAGCTTGCCAAGGTCACTCCTTCGGAGATGATGCGGCTCAACACGAAGATTGCTGCCACGGCTCCGGCTCAACAGAACTCGATGGGTGTGCTGGGCGGCGACCTTGCGGGATTTCCCAACGGGCGCCGACCGGGTGATGACGTGACGGATATCGAGCTTCGCGTCGCCATGGGAAGGCTCTGTCATCCCGTCACCATAGGCGGTACAGCCACGGACCTTGGTTTGTGCAGGCCTGCAGATGCTCCCGTTGGCACGGTTCCGTTCACGGATGGTGCTCCGACCAAGGCAGCGGACTTCGACATGGTGTTCCCGTATTTCCGGACGCCTTATGCGGGGTCGACCGATTTTGCCGCGGCGCAGAACTAGGAGGCGCAAATGAAAATCGCAAGCACAGTGTCGATTGCGCTATCTCTGGGCATCGGGCTTTCGGGTTGCGGGGGAGGCTCATCGGAAGGAATGGGTGCGGGCCCTGTTTCCGGAGCTCCTCCGGTCACGAACACCGCTCCGACAATGACCGGTCTCCCGGCCGAGAAAGTCGTTCTGCAGGATGCGACCAGCGACGTGATCCCTTTCAGCGTCAATGACTCTGAATCGGGTGCGGTAAGCGTGGGACTGACGATCACGTCGTCCGCGCCGGAAATCATTGCGCCGGAGGCGATTCAACTGCAAGGCAACGGCAGCGCGCGAGGGCTCGTCATTGTTCCTGTAGCTGGAGCCGCCGGGATATCAACCGTAACCCTGAAAGCAGTCGATCCTTCCGGATTGACGACGTCGCAGTCGCTGAGGGTGGAAGTCACGGGCGTGCAGCGGTCCTATCGGGAGATGGTAGGAACGGTTTTCGCCCAAGGAGCAGAAAGCGCAGGAGAAGATACCGTCGGCTTCACATGGGTAGATAACCCCGAGAATGAGGAGGCAGCGTTCGATAATCTGCTGAACTGATCGGTTCCCATGGCGCAGCGTACGCTGCGCCATGGGATTGTCTGAAGTCGGCCTACCTCCGGTCGGATGATTTTCAGGCCGCGTGAAGATCAGAACGAATATGCCGGGCAGTCCAGGTTTCGATCTTCCGGCTGACTGCTTGCGATCGTTGATAACCAGTTATGCAGCGAAAGCCAGCTCATAATCGGGCGAGCTTTTTCCGTTGGTAATGGCGGCTCGCCTTGGCGCGGTTGCCACAAGCACCCATGTCGCACCAGCGTCGTGTCGCTCCCTTGCTGCGATCGATAAACAACCATAAACATTCCGGGTTGGCGCATTGGCGCACGGTCCGGGCTGCATCGCGCACCAGCAGATCGGCCGCCGACCACAGTACCGGCGCCAGCAAATCGGAGAGGTCGAGGCCGGGAGTGGGGATGCGCCAGGCCAGCCCACGAGGCGACTCGGCCAGCAGGTTGCGTGGAGGCGTGTTGCGCAGCTCGAGGTTCAGGCGTTCGATATCTTCAGGGTCAGGCGCGTTGCTGCCCGATATGCGGGTAAAGACGCGGAACAGGATTTCGCGCAGCTCAATGGCTTGATCCAGCCACTTGTCGGCATCGCCCGGTACAGCACGAACTTTCAGGCGCTGCGCAGTGCTGGTGTCGAATCCGGCGTCCGTGGCCAGCCATTGCAACAGATCTTCAGCGCGAACCAGCGTTTCGGTCGGTTCGCCGCGCCCGCGCCAATAACGTGTATTGGCGAAATAAAGGCACAGGTCGTCGCTGTTGGCACGAACCGTCGCAGTCATGACTTCGATTCCCGCTGCATGACCGAATCATAACCCCCTACGGGGTTGACAGACCATGGCTGAATGAACAAACATAACCATGTAGGCAGTTAGGCTTGTCTGATATCCAACAATGAATTGCCGGGGATGCGTTTCCATGAAGAGGGTCAGGTCACGTCTTGTAACCGGCGGCTTGCTGCTGGGAATGTTCGCCACAACCGCATGGGGTCAGGGCATCGGCGATGTGCCTCACGTAACGGCAACCCGGATCGAACATGCGCCGGTGATCGATGGGCGGCTTGATGAGCCCGAATGGACACAGGCCGGGGTGATCCGTGACCTCGTGCAGATTCGTCCCGGGGACGGCGCGCCGATCTCCGAGCGTACCGAGGTCTATCTCATGTACGACAAGGATGCGCTCTACATCGCGGCCAGGATGTGGGATCCGGATGCTCCGGATGGCATATCCGCGAAGGTGATGAAGCACAACGCCACGTTCAACAACGACGACCGCATCGCCGTCATCATCGATCCGTTCAACACCGGCCGGAATGGCTATCGGTTCGAAGTGAACGCGAATGGTGTGCGCAACGACCTGCTTTACCAAGGTGGCCAGTTGTTATCGGAGTGGTCGGCCATCTGGGATTCCGCAGCGACGGTGGGCGATGGGCTGTGGATGGTCGAATTCGCAATTCCGTTCAAGTCGTTGCCCTTCGATCCTGCGATCGAAAACTGGGGCTTCAACGTCTCGCGGGCGATCCGTCGTCGCGGCGAGGAGGCGGTCTGGGTCTCGCGCAATCGCACCATCAGTCCCGCCATCGTCGGTGTTGCTGAAGGATTCAAAGGTCTTGATCCCGGTGTGGGCCTCGACGTCGTGCCCGGAGTCGCCGTCACTCACAGCAAGTCGTACGCAACTGGCTCGGCTCAGACCGATACGGAACCTTCGCTCGATCTCTACTACCGCGTGACGCCGGCACTGACGGCCTCATTGACAGTCAATACCGATTTCTCCGCCACCGAGGTGGATGACCGGCAGGTCAATCTCACGCGCTTCAACCTGTTCTTTCCGGAGAAGCGCGATTTCTTCCTGAACGATTCCGACCTGTTCGATTTCGGCCGGTTTGGGAACAACACGAACTATCCTCCGGGGGTTCGCAACATCACTCGCGCCCAGCAGGAAAACGGCCGGCCGTTCTTCTCGAGACGCGTGGGGCTGAGTGCGCTTGGCACGCCGGTCGACATCGAGTACGGCGGCAAGCTGAGCGGTCGAATGGGCAGGTTTACGGTCGGTGCGATGGGAATCCGCCAGGACGAATTCGTGCCGCTCACCGGGTCGATCGTCGATCCTGCCGACCTCTTTGTTGGTCGCGCGACGATGGACGTGCTCGCCCAGTCCAGTTTCGGCGTGATTGCGACCTCAGGAAATCCGCAGGGCAATCTCGACAACTCCCTCGTCGGCGCCGACTTTCTTTATCGCAACAACCGGCTTCCCTGGGGCAAGCCCGTGGAAGGCGAAGTGTGGTACCAGCAATCAGAAACCGAGACAGTTTCAGGGAACGACCGTGCATTTGGGGTGGGGCTTCGCGTGCCGGACTCGAAGGGCTGGCGCGCCGCGTATGTCTTCAGGGAAATCGGGGAAAAGTTTTTTCCTGCGCTGGGTTTCGTGAATCGCACAGGCATCCGCGAGAATTTCCTGGGCGTCAGCCATGTCTGGCGTCCGGCGGCCTTCATCCAGAGTTTCAATACGGATGTGGAATTCAACCAGATTGACTCACTCGCGACAGGTGAGCGACTGACCCAGACCATTGCCCTGCGGGCTTTTGAACTGGAGACCCGGACCCGCGACGTCGTCAGGCCCTTTTATTCGCGAAGCAGCGAGCGGCTCGTTGCGCCCTTCACGATCTACAACTCAGGAGGCAGGACAGTGGTGATTCCTGCCGGAGACTATCGCTTCGATGAATATGGCGTGGACCTCGAGTCTGGCGCCCAGCGTGCTTACTCGGTCAAGTTCAACTTCCGCACAGGCGATTTCTATGACGGCGATCGACTCAACATGGGAGGTGAATTCGCCTGGAAGCCTTCACGCCACTTCAATCTCAACCTTGGCTACGACTGGAACCGCATCGAGCTGCCCTACGGCGACTTCGTCACGAGACTGACGCGCTTCACGGCTGAAGTGGCGTTCACCTCCAACCTCGCCTGGATCAACCTGCTTCAGTACGACGACGTTTCCGAAGTCGTTGGCATCCACAGTCGCCTGCAATGGATTCCAAAGGCCGGCCAGCGTTTCTTCCTGGTGCTGAACCGCAACTTCCAGGATGTCGACAAGGACAATTCATTCAATCCCATAACGACTGAGATGACAGCCAAGGCTGCCTACACCTTCAGGTTCTGACGTGAAGACTATGGCCCACCTGAGGGTTCAAGTCCTTTTTTCCCCATCACCGACTGTGCGTGCGGTGATTGGAGGAAGCGCACGAAGGCGTCGGCGGCAGAGGCTTGTCCTGAGGCTGTGGGGATCCCTGCCGTAAATGTCGTGATGAGTTGCAGCTCGTCCGGCAGGGGGCCAATGACCTCAACACCGGCGACGGAAGAAAGCTCCTGTATCTGCTGGATGGCGAGATCGCTTTCACCGGTCATGAGCAAGGAAGCGCTAAGTCCATTGGGAGGAGGGAACTTCGCTTTCGCCTTCATCTGGTCCGCGATACCAAGTCGTTCAAGCACCTTGGCGAAATGAACGCCGCTGGTACCACCCGCGGCAGGGTCGGAATAGCTGATCGACCGTGCGGCGAGCAATGTTCGCTTCAGCGCATCAGGCGTTGAGATGTCTGGTCTCGCATCTCCCTTGCGAACAGCGATGCCCACTCCAGAACTCGCAATGTCGACCGCCGATCCCGCCACAACTTTGCCTTCGCGGATCAGGGCCTCGATTCCCCCTCGTGTGGAGATCAGCAGGTCCGCTGCGTCGCCTGCGCGTAAACGCTTGTCGAGATTCGTGGAAGTTGCCCAGGTCGCCTCGATGCGTTGACTGGTGGATTTCTCGAACTCCGGAATCAGGTCTTTGACGGCGCTTTGTACGCCGATCGACATATAGGCAGTGAGAGGGGGCGAGGGCGTGGCAGCTTTGCCAGCACCTGCGATCAGCAGGACAGCGGCGCCTGTGAGGGTGAGTAGAGATCCGATGTTTCGCATGGCTCAACTCCCGGTTTGCTGGGCTCGCAGCCCAGCTTGTTGGCGATCAAGCTGCAAGGAGGCGCCCGTAACCGGGTGCCTGGCCGTTGAGCCCGAGCAGTTTGGCGCCAGCGAACAACGCATGCGGAGTGCTGGATACAGCGGGCACGCCGCAGCGCTGCTCGATTGGGTCGAGCACCTCCAGTGTGCGCAATCCACCGCATGACATGAGGATCGCGTCTGCTTTGGCGACTGAGCCGAAAACCCGAACCCCGAATTCGACCAGCTGAGGCTGGGTTACCCTCGAGATGTCCCCGACGGCCTCGATGCCCAGCCCCTGGACACCCAGCACTTCGAAGCCGTGCTCAGCCAGAAACGCGAGCAGTCTCGCGTTCACTTCATCGTTGTACGCTGTGGCCGCAACGACGCGGCGGGCGTTGACGGCTTTCAATCCGCGAATGACGGCAGTCGACATCGTGATCGATGGCAGGCCTGTTGCGTCTCCCATCCTGCGCGTGAGGGTTGCATTGAATGCCTCGCCTTTATAGAAACTCAAGGACGTGCCCATCAGCACGACAGCCTCGGCGCCGCGGGCTGCCAGCTTTTCGGCAGCGGGCCCAATGCGGTCGACAACCGCGTCGTAGCCATCCGGCGTCATGGTCTCGAGGCCAAGCCCCTCGACGATGTACTCGATCGCATCGCCATACATGGCAAGGCCTTCTTCAGGCACGCCGCGTCCCGTCGGAGGGAAGATCAGTCCGAGCTTGCGCGGTCCTGCTGCGTTGACGTTCCTGAACGCCACCGCGGACAGGGTGAGTCCTGCACAGAGAAGCAATTGCCGTCGAGTGAGACCCATAGACAATTTCATGCGACTGTCCTTTGCTGGCCGGGTGATCATCTACGTGGGCGCAGTGTATCGGATTCAACTGTTGCTCCATCCGCTGTTCTTGTTTGCGCCGCTACCGCGAGCCGGGTTCAGCGGCAAGACGAGCGGGAAACAGAACTGTCCCGCTCTGCGAGCCAAACCCGGTAAAGTAGGCCAATAGTTGAAGTTCGATACGGTTCCAATGCCCACACGACGCGACTTTCACAAGCTCTCCATCGCCGCCGCCCTGGCCGCCTTGCCGGGAGTCGGTTCAGCCCAGAGCACAGCTCCGGCATCCGAGGCTGCCGGACGCCGACGCCGCGAGGAACTCTCCACGGTAAGGTCGGAGGTGTACGGCACCCATGGCATCGTCGCTGCGGGAACCCAGCAGACGGTCGAAGCGGGTATGCGCATCCTCACGGCGGGCGGAAATGCGTTCGACGCCGGGGTTGCTGCAGTGCTCGCCGGGGCGGTCAACGAGTTCTCGCATTTCGGCATGGGTGGCGAAGCCCCGGCCATCGTGTTCCAGGCCGACACGGGCAAGGTCACTGTCATCTGCGGTCAGGGCACGGCGCCGAAGGCGGCTACCCCGGCGTACTTCCGCAAGGAAGGCGTGATTCCGGGCAACGGTCCGAATGGCGGCACGGTGCCGGCCGTGATCGACGCCATGGCGCTCACTTTGCAGAACTTCGGCACGATGTCGCTGAACCAGGTGCTGGAGCCTGCGCTCCGGCTTGCCGAAGGGTTCCCCATTTACCCGGTGCTGCGTTACGCGCTCCTCGCGAACCGGGAAAAATCAGAACAATGGTCATGGTCACGTCGCACTTACTACGGGGAGGGGCGCGTTCCCGAGCTCGGCGAAGTTTTTCGCCAGCCCAATCTCTTGGGAACTTTGCAGACGATCGCTGCTGCCGAACGCGCAGCGCTCAAGAAAGGTGCGAACCGCCACGACGCCATCGAAGCCGGGCGCGACGCGTTCTACAAGGGCGATATAGCCCGTCGCATCGCGGCTGCAGTGCAGGCCGATGGCGGGTTGATGAGTTACGAGGATCTCGCTACCTACCGCGGCCGGCTGGAAGCCGCGGTCACGACGACCTTCCATGGCCATGAAATCCACAAGGCGGGTTTCTGGAGCCAGGGGCCGGCGCTGCTGCTCACGCTGAACATTCTCGAAGCCGCAGGCGTCGACAAGCTGCGCCGTGGCGGCGAGCAGTATCTGCACACGGTCGTCGAGGCGATCAAGCTGGCTTATGACGATCGCAATGCGTGGTTCGGTGATCCCCTCTTTGCCGGCATTCCTGCCGAGGGCCTGCTGTCGAAGAGCTACGCTGCCGAGCGCGCGGCGCTGATCGGGCAGCAGGCTTCACTGCAGCATCGCTTCGGCAATCCATACGCACACCAGCGCGGCGGCGCGCGTCCCGCTGCCGCCTTCGTGCCGCATCAGCTCGAGGTTCTTGGTGGCCCCCCGAATGACACCACGGCGATCGAGATCGTGGACGCACGCGGCAATCTCTTCAGTGCCACACCGAGTTCGGGGTGGTTGATGGGGGGTGCGTACGTGGCTGGCGATACCGGCGTGCCACTCAGCAATCGCATGACGGTTTTCGATCTGGATCCAACAAGCCCGAATGTGCTGGCAGGCGGCAAGCGGCCGCGGACCACGTTGACGCCCACCATCGTCACCCGCTCCGGCAAACCTTTTCTGGCCATCGGTACGCCGGGCGGCGACAGCCAGGACCAGCAGATCGGCCAGACGCTGCTCAACATCATTCTGGGCGGGCTCAACATCCAGCAGGCGATCGAGTCGCCGCGTTTCGAGTCTTTCCATTTCCACCAGTCGTTCAGCGACAAGCGCGACGTGCCGGGATTGCTCGCGATTGAAAGCCGTATACCCACCGAGGTGCTCGATGCGCTGGAGCGCCGGGGGCACCTTCTTGAGGTTGTCAGCGCCTACGGTATTTCGACAGCCCTGGTGGCCGTAGGCGTAGAGCCCAGATTCAACACGCTGCGCGGCGGCGCCGATGTGCGGGGGGAGCGCCAGGTTTTTGGATGGTGATGCTGTTGCGGGTGAATGGTGTCGGGTCGAATCGAGGCCCGCGGCTCATGCAGGCGCGCCCGGACGATGCATCAGGCGAACAGAACCCGCGGTTGCGGCGGCCACCGCGGTAATCACTACGGGAACCCAGAGAGCCCCGAATTCATAGCGATGGAAGAGGGCTGCTCCTGCTATCCCTCCGGCAAGAAATCCACCGATCACCGAGAAGCACAGGCGCACGCGACGACCATCAATCGGCACGCCCCGCATCCAGTGACCCGTGAAGATGCCCAGATCCGTGAACATTCCCGAGATGTGAGTCGTTCGCACCACCGTACCGCTGTACGTGCTCACCATGGCGTTCTGCAAGCCGCTTGCACACGCGGCTGCATACATGCCGCTGGCATGATGGCCTTTGAGCAGCAGCATGGCCGTCATCAACAGGACTGATTCGAGCAGGAAAGCCATGCCGTAAGGGCGCCCGAGCTTCAGCACGCTGTCCTTGACCACAATCCCGCTCACGATCGTGCCAACGAAGAAGGCACCGACAATGGCCGCGATATGCAGTGCCTTCAGAAACAGGCCGTTGGCAATCGCTTCGGCGAGCAGGGAGGTTGATCCGGTCAGGTGCGTCACGGCCTGGTGATCAAAGCCGAGCAAGCCGATGACGTTGACCATTCCAGCGACCGCCGCCAGAACTGCAGCAATGCTCCACACCCAGGTCGGAAGCCGGGAAATCATTTGAATTCTTCAAACCGGCCCGTGGTCTCGCGATCGCGCTGGTAACCTTTCATGAGCGGAAACGGCGGCAACCAGGACTCGCGGCGGACGGTCCAGAGTTCGTAGGTTGGATTCAACTGATCAGTCGCATCCAGGGATCCGAGATTCACTTCGATTTCATCTGCAGAGCGTGCGAAAACGGGTGAGCCGCAGCGAGGGCAGAAAAAACGCCCGGCGTAGTCACGTGTTTCGCCTTCGATCGTCACCGCTTCCTGGGGGAAAATCGCGGAGGCGTGGAAGAGAGCGCCATGATGTTTGCGGCAATCGAGGCAGTGACAAAGCCCGACGCGGTAGGGCATTCCGGACGCCACAATGCGGACGTTGCCACACAGGCAACCACCCGTGAATCCGTCCATGCTGTTCTCCGGTTTTCTGGTCGATCCCCTGGCGGGAATCACGTACGGACAAGCTCGTAGATGTCCATGCTGTATCGATCCGTCACGATCAGTCGCAAATGCGCCCGCCCTGAACCGGAAAGAAAACCATCCGACCGTTCATTGTCGCGGTCGAATTTTCGTGTCTGCAGGAACGCAAAATTGTTTTCATCCACCCGTTGCAGGCAGCCTGCCACCGGGACGGATCCGGACAACTGGTCGAACTCGAGACAGGTAGCGGTCTGGCGGATCGAACAATCATCGAACGGCAGAGCGAACGCCCCGTTTTTGTTGATATGCAGGGCGCGGCATTTCCACTTGCCTTGAATCTGCCGTACGGACAGTGCAGCACTCGGGTCGCGAACTGCACGTTGCCACGCTGTGAAATTCTGGAAGCTGTATTCGGAAAAGTTCTCGATCAGCTCGCGCACCCTGGCTTCAGCTATTTCATGCGTCTGATCGAGTCGAGGGAGGACGGAAGGGTCTGCCAGTCGTCGCCATTCACGAGGAGCGGCAAGTGCTTCAGAGGTGGGGAGGGCGGCCAAGGTCTGCGCTAGAGTCTCCGAAGGCCTGGGCAGAGCGGCCCGGGCGTTGTCGTCGGCGAACAGGCCCAGGACGACCAGGGCGATCAGTATCGAGAATACCCAACGGAACATGGTTCCTCCTCTGGCAAGACGGGCGGAGCGACGCACTTTCATGTCAGCGCGCCGCCCCGCCACAAATCGACGCATCGCTTCTGCCAGCGAAGATCCTGCGATCACTGACGCGGGACAGTCTTCCCGTTCACTTCGATGCCGCCAAGCTGGATGTAGCCACCTTGGCCGTGTCCGCTGCCTGGCATGAGGTCCACGAACCCGATTTCATCGACCTTGGTCAGATCCACATCGGTTACCCAGATGCCTACGTTCGGATTGCCCGAGACCGGACCCGGGGGCACGGTCACGATCCGTTCGGGATCCAGCTTGATCCAGCGGATGTTGAGCAACGAGAACTCGTGGAGGCTCAGCTTCGCCATCGATTCGAACGTGAGGTCGCCCACCAGCAGGTTGCCATTGGCGAGCTTTACCACCGGACGGATCGCATGGAACCCGGTTGTCTTCGTCTGCCAACGGACATTCGCGAGACCCGTCATGTTCAGGTAGCTGTCTTTCAGCTTGAACGTCACGGCAAACGGCCCTTCCGCAGTTCCGGTCCACACGCCGTAGGGTGTGATGGGGCTGCCCGGCGCGCCGGTCGTGAGAATCTGCTTCGCCGCCTTTCCATAGAACGTCATGACCACGTTCGGGTCAGCGATATTCTCCTGCACAGGCATGTAGCGCACCTTGGTGTCTTCCTGGTTGGCGGGACGGACCCATTCCACCTTGAAGGCCAGAGTCGCGGGTTCGGGCGGCGGCCGGCCCGGCTGGGCAAACGCGCTCACCATGGGAACGGTCAGCAGGCCCATCAGTACCATTCGGGCAACATTTTTCATTTCTTCTCCTCTTTGAATGACCGGCGAAATCCAAACGCGTGGAGCGGCACCGTACTCCCCTTTTTGCCGCATGCCTATGACCGCTCCTGCAGCACTCCTGCGGATACCGCGAGCTCTCCGCTTCTGAGCCTGACGCGCCGCTGATACCAGGGTTTGACGACCGAGATCGACCATAAAATCAACCCGCTGACGAACAGGATCGCAGGGATCAGTCCGAGGGTAATCCAGGTCCAGCGAATGCCCATGCCGCCGAACCGCCCGAAATGCATCGTGGCGAGCCAGGCGGTGATCTGGTCGGCGCGTTCGCTGAACCCATCGTCGGCAGGGAAAAATAGCTCCAGCGCGCTGGTGAAAGCGGCGGGGAAGGTCAGGTACAGACCACTCACTCCCCACAAGAGCAGCAGGGCAAAAGACCAGAATCCGACCGCGCTGTGCAGTTGCAAAGTCTGGCGGCGCCAGCCGATACCACGGCGGATGAAGAAATGACGCCACCCTTTCGCGGTCCAGGTGATGAGTCCCGTGATCGACAGCACTACGAAAGCGAGACCAAAGTAACCGTTGATGATGCGCCCGGTATTTCCGCCGAGGAGATCCGCATGCAGCTCGGTCGTCCAGATCAGAAGCCTGAGCGTCCAGGGTTGCTCTTCGCCCAGATCCTTGCCCGTGTAAGGATCGAAAACGCGAGTGCTGGTCGTTCCGTTGTGCTCGATCGTGATCCGGTCGGGCCTGGCGAGCAGTGGATTCACCGGCCCCCGCCCATAACCATTGCCGCGAACGCGCCGGAGATCCTCCTGTATATCGAGAACCTTGTCGCCGGCATAGACCGCTCGCACGGTTCGATCAAGCTGATCGCCGCTCATGCGTTCGCCAGCCACAGCAACCGTTTGCGCCACCAGCAGCGGAATCAGCTCCCTGCGTGCGACGATGGCGCTGCCGGTGATGCTGATCATCAGGACATACAGGCCGATCGCAATGCCGACCCAGAGATGGATGCGACGGATCATCAGGCACCTAGTGTTCGCTGTGCTCTTTGATGTGATGGCGCAGCGAGTCGGCTTCCGCCACCTGCTTGTCCTTGTGCTCCGAACTGGCCGCACGGCGGGCGATGGCTGATGTGCGTGCCCGGGATTTGGGAGTGCTTACGGCCACCGACAGTGGGAACTGCCGTTCCGCGTCGCCGGCAGCGCATTTCGGACAGGCCGGCACCTGGTCGCCCCGGACGAGCTCCTCGAATTTGTGGCCGCATTTGACACACTTGAAATCGAAAATGGGCATGGCGTTCTGAACCTTCGCTGCCGGACCTGATCTGCTCAATCATCGCCCACTACCGGGGGCCGTTCAAACAGTCCTCGTACACTTCATGCACGGTGCGATTTTCCCATTCCCGGGAATCCACGAGGGGATTGAAGTATCCTCGGTTTTAACGTCTGGAGGAATTGCCGATGCGCCGTTCTGCCCTTGCCCTGATTGGTCTCCTTGCGCTGGCTGGTGTCGCTTCAAGCCAGGTGAAGTGGAACGAGATGCCGCTCCCCGATGGCGTGTTCCGCGAGTACCCCAAAGACTACCGCACGGATGTCATCGACATTCCCCTCGAAGGAGGCGGCGAGCTGGAGTACAAGCTCGGGATCAACCAGGGCGACTCGATCGTCTATCAGTGGGATGCTGTCGACCTCAAGGATTCGAAGCTCCTGTACGCCGAGTTCCACGGCCACACCGAACCGGTGAATGGCGCCGGCGATCTCATGTTCTATCGCAAGGCCACGGGTTCCACGGAGCGGGGTGTGCTCACTGCGCCGTTTACAGGCATTCACGGCTGGTATCTGCGTAACGACGGTGAGCAGCCCATTGTCGTGCGCCTCAAGGTCGCCGGCTTTTACGAACTGTTGTCGCAGTAGGCGTCATTTGAGGATCGGCAATGAACAAGAACACCATTTGCATCTGGTACGACAAGGATGCCGAGGCGGCTGCGCACTTCTACGCCAGGACTTTTCCTGACAGTACGGTGAACGCAGTGCATCACGCGCCGGGCGATTTTCCGGGCGGAAAAGCCGGTCAGGTGCTCACCGTTGAATTTTCAGTTCTCGGCATTCCATGCCTCGGCCTGAATGGAGGTCCCGCCTTCAAGCACAACGAAGCGTTCTCCTTCCAGATCGCCACCGAGGATCAGGAGGAGACCGATCGCTACTGGAACGCGATCGTCGACAATGGTGGCCAGGAGAGCGCCTGTGGCTGGTGCAAGGACCGGTGGGGTATTTCCTGGCAGATCACGCCACGTGTTCTGACTGAGGCCATGGCGATCGGCGGCGATGAAGCGAAGCGGGCCTTTGCAGCCATGATGGAGATGAAGAAGATCGAAGTCGCAGTGATCGAGGCGGCGCGGCGCGGAAAAAGCTGAACGAATGTTGTTCGCTCGAATAGCGCACGCAGTCAATTCTCTTCCCTGAATGCGTAGTCTCGATTTTACCTCCTGGCAAACCCTGGTCTCGACGATGGTCGGGTTGGCCCTTATCACTCTGATCGGGGTGGGCATCCGGTTGCTCGTAATGCAAACGGTCCAGCAACGGCGGGAACGGGAGAACCGCCAGATCAACGAACGCCTGAGGACGCTGATCGCCGCCTACAAGACGTTGGGCGGTTCGTTTACCGGAGAGCTGGCTGTCGACCCCACCCATCTGCGAGACCTGCAAGCAGCCGGTGCAGAACTGTCGAGCTCCGATCGGTCCCGCAGGATTCGCGATGCAGTGGAAGCGGCACTGTCCGATGTCATTCTGCTCGGCACCGATGAACAGGTGCATCTCGCTGCGAGAGCAGCTTCCGAACTCACTGCCGGCCGTCCTGCGCACACCGCAGAGCTGGTTGTTTCCCTGCGCAATTTCATTCGCGAAGTCCTGGAGCTCGAGCCAGTCCCCACGGGTTTGGCCATTCCGGCACAGGGACCTGCGCGGCCGACAGGATCGAAGTCAGCGGGAAAGAGCGAAGGTGACAGGGGTGGCGGAGGGAAAGCCGGCCCTGGTGGAGGGATGATGGGTGGCGGAGTCGGCATGGGTGGGGTAGCTACCGACATCGATGACGAGCACGGTTCAAGATAGAACAGGTGAACTTCCGACATCTCACATAACTACGGCGGCAGCCGTTGCGCAATGTGCGCTCAATCCCAGATTCAGCGGGTCGTCGGCGAGCGTCGATCTGGCAGTAGTAGAACTTTCCCCACGACGCTCACGGAGGGGAAATGAACGCCACGCTGAAGGACAGGATAGGGACTCTCGCCCGGCAGTATCTCTCGCGAGTAGTGGATCAGCGGGTGGAGTTGCATCAGGCCGTAGAGTGTCTGGCGGCAGGCGAATTCTATCGCCTCGGCGACATCTACGATCTCACTCACCAGATCAAAGGTGCGGCCGGCACTTTTGGATTCCAGAAAATTGCGGCGACCGCGGACAGCATCCACACCTTTGTGCTCGAGGTCGATCCGGACCGCCTCGACCATCGCATGCCGATACTGACCGGCCTCATGATCGACTTCGACCTCGCAGTGTCCGATGCGATCGGGGACTATGCGGAGAAGCGATTGCAGCGACGCCCGGAGTTCAGGCAGATATTCAGGGAGTAGGTGGGGCCAGTCATCTGGTCACTGCCGCCAGTCGTCGCCGCTAGCGGGGTGCCCAGACCGGCGGATCGATATTCGTGATGGGTTCGATCCCGGGGCTCGTGATCGCTACGCCGATCCCGAGAAGCGCCACGTCCGGATGGGGATTGTGGCCGCGATGAGGTTTGCCAATCGGCTCCGAGTACACCTCGCCCGCCTTGCCGTGAATCAGCACTCCTTCCTGGAAATGACCTTCGAACTGTCCCTGTAGCGTCAGGTAGAAGGTTGCTCCGCCATGGATGTGCCAGTTGGTGAAGCCTTTCGGGGCGATCTCGTAGTTGTAGAGCTGGACATGTGCCTCTGCATCCTTCGGCATTGACGCGTACAACACATCGAACAGCATGTTCCGGTGCAGCTTCTGGCCGGGGGCCAGATAGCCGTCGAGCTTCAGCTTCATGTCCTTGTACTGGTGCAGGCCGTGACCTTCACCATCGAATGCCGTTCCACAAGAGGGGCAAACCAGGGCTGCGGTAGTCTCTGTCATCTTGAGTCTCGCTCCATGATTGCCAGGGCGTTCGCTTCTGCCGGATTCGCGGCGGAAATGCAGTGTACATGCGCCAGGCGCAGGAATTGTCCGTTTGAAAACCCGCCCTTCGAGGGGTACCGCAGCGCCGCAGTTTATTCTGCTGCTTTCATTTATATTCCGCCGCACATGGAAACCGGAGCAGGGCAGTGACTTCATGGATCTGGGCCATCGGATTTTCGCTCGGCGCGCTGGTCGGGGCGGTCATTGCCTTGAGGGTGCGCTCGAAAAACAGACGCGAATGAAGTCTGTTCGTCCCGGCACTTTCTCTGCCGATTCCTGTCTTTGTCTTCTCATCCTGCGCGCCGGTTTCCGGAGCGACTGGACTGTGCCCTGCAGATAAGGACTGTCTCCCTTCTTCCGCGGGGTTCACGCTAAGATAGCCGGCGAATCGCCAGCCCGGGCCTTTGTTTCAGGGTGCGCAGGGACGCCACATCGAGGAATCCATGAAGACAGATACCAGATTCGCTGCATCGATTCGCGTGGCTGCCGGGCTCATTGTCGCCGCCAGCTTGAGTTTTCCCGCTCTCGCGCAGCCGCCTGGCCCGCCCGGGGAACAGTTCAAAGTCGTGACCGTGGCCGAAGGATTGAAAAATCCCTGGAGCATGGCGTGGCTGCCGAATGGCGACATGCTTGTTACCGAACGCGGTGGCACCCTGCGGATCATCCGTGGCGGCAAGCTGTTGCCCGATCCGGTTCCCGGCGTCCCGGCCGTCCGTGCCTTGGGACAAGGGGGCCTGCAGGAAGTGGCTGTCCACCCGAACTTCGCACAGAACCATTTCATCTATCTGAGCTACTCGAAGCCGCGCAACGACAACAAGGAGGGGACGACCGCCCTCATGCGCGCGAAGCTCGAGAACGATCGCCTCGTCGATGGGCGCGAGATCTTCGAAGCCAAGGCATGGAACGAGCGGCCCGGGCATTTCGGTGCCCGCATCGCCTTCGATCGCGAAGGCTACCTCTTCATGTCGGTCGGTGATCGCATGGCCGGGCTCGGCGGGCCGAATGGCTTCGACGCCACTGATCACCCGGCGCAGAGCCTCATGTCGCATCAGGGCAAGATCCTTCGTCTGCGTGATGACGGCACGGTGCCGCAGGACAACCCATTCGTCGGCCGCAACGACGCATTGCCGGAGATCTGGAGCTGGGGTCATCGCAATCCGCAGGGCCTCGCTGTTCATCCCGAGACGAACCAGCTCTGGTCGACGGAGCACGGTCCGCAGGGCGGGGATGAGCTGAACGTGATCCGCAAAGGCGCGAACTATGGCTGGCCCACCATTGGCTATGGTGCGAACTATGTGACCGGCACCGAGCTCCACCAGAGCCGTGCGCGCGAAGGCATGGAACAGCCGAGGGCGTTCTGGGTGCCGTCCATCGGTATCTCGGGCCTCATGTTCTACACGGGCGACAAATTCCCGAACTGGAAGGGCAACGCGTTCATCGGCGGCATGTCGGCCCAGTGGCGCCAGCTCGTGCGCGTGAGCATCAATGGCGAGACAGTGGTCAACCGCGAGCCGTTGTTGTTCGGTCAATACCGGATGCGTGACATCCGCCAGGGTCCGGACGGGTTCATCTACATCGCGACCGACAGCGCGGCTTCCGGTCGGCCGAGTTCGCTCATTCGTCTCGAGCCTTCAACCTAGCTCAAGGTGAACTGATTGTCGGGTCGTGCAACCGACGACCCGTGTTTTTTTCTCGCAAGTGCAAGCCCGGGATTCAATGATTCAAGTTCTTCGCCGCCCTTTGAATGTGCTGTTCATCCGTCGGGCACTCCAGTCTCTCGTGATTCCTGCGTTCCTGGTTTGCGGGGGATGCGCAACGACGGGCGGCGATTTCGAGGAAGGCGCAGAGCCCGTATTCATGGGGGAAGAGCCGCTTCCAAGGGAAGAGCAGGAGGTCCTGCTGGAAGACGAGGCCGGGAAGGACGAAGAGATCCCGAAGGGCGAAGAAGGCGAAGTCCCGCTGGTCGTAGCGGAGTCAGAACCTGCCGTCAGCACGCGTGATGATATCGCGGAGGTGGTCGTCCAGGCTCCCCGCGAGCGCCACGAAGTCATCGACGATCACGTGAACGAGGCGAAAACGCTTCTTCGCGATGTCGAACTCCAGTACGTCTTCACGGGGAAGGGGAAGAGAGAAGTGCTACGTGGCCGTCCTGTCGCCTTTGCCCTGTGGAGCGAGGCGAAGCAGGAATGGATCATCGCGCACATCGAGATTCCCCGTCCGCCGGTCAAATGGAGACCCGGAGGGAAGGCCATGGCTTTCCGCGTGAGCACACCGGGCATCCAGGCCCGGCATGTGAAGGGTACGGGTGCCGAACGTCTGATGTTTGCGTTCTCGAGGGACGGAGAGCCGCTGAGGGTCTACGGGCGCAAGTTCCCGGTATTCGACGGCGCCCTGCTTGCGAAGAAGCAGTGGCGAGCCGTGGCACAGAATGCAAAGCCCATCGTCTATCTGCCATTCACCGAAGACACCCTCGATCCGCTCTTTGTCAGTGGCGGGAGGGAATACCTGCTCGCGACGGCGCGGAAGGCGATCGACGAATTGCGTCGCGCAAAAGCGCCTGGCGTGGCATTCCCGGGCGAGCTGCTCGCCGACATTGTGCCCGCTGAAGTCATTACGACCCTGGCGGTGATCGAACAGACGGATGACACGGACTTCGTGCGGAACAGGGAGAGCGCGTTCAATGAGGTCTTGAGTCACTACGGACTGAAGCGCGAGGAGGCGTATCGGTACAGCGTCTCGACCGCCTCGGCCCTCGGTCCCATGCAGTTCACGAACAGAAGGGGCAATGGCACCTACGCGCTGGTGGTCAGGCGGTGCCCGGAAGCAAAGCTCGATCCGAACTTCGAGCGCGGTGCGACGGATCTCCTGAACGCCATGAAGGCAGCCATCTGCCTCTTCGATATCGAGCTGTCGCAGATGCGGGCAGATATCCGCGTTGCGTATCGCGACAACATGAAAGTTCTGGGGATTTTCCCCGTCGCTGCCTATAACGGCGGGCCGCGGAATGTCGGCAAGCTCTACAACGTCATGAAAAGGATGAAAGTAAAGCTCGAAGACCTTCGTCCGCCGGGCGAGGAGCCAGTAGGCAGGAAAGTCGTGTGCCCATGCCTCTGGAAAGTGGCGAACAACGATGTCGTTCCCGTCGCGATCCCGAGATACAACAACGAGAATCGGTGGTACATCGAAAAGTACCAGAGCATCCTGAGCGTATTCGAGTAAGGAAGCTCAAGCGCTTGCGGGCACTGCACTAAACAAAGTGTCTTTTGATATACATGCGGGGATCTGCGTGGACAAAGCCTGGCCGGGCGTCCTACGCATTGATGCGGTGTTTTCCGATACGCTGGTAGCGCGTCCCTCCTTATCGTCCTGCCTCCCATCCTGGAGGCATGTCATGAAGAAGTCCCAATCGAGCAAGAAATCGGAGTCCAATGGGAAAGCCCCGGACGCCGTTGCGTTGTTGAAAGCCGACCACCGGCAGGTAGAAGCCTGGTTCGAGGAATTTGAAGCCTCGAATAGAAAGGCTACCAAGAAAAAATTGGCCGACCAGATCTGTCAGGCGCTGACAGTTCACACCCAAATTGAAGAAGAGATTTTCTATCCTGCGTTCATCGAAGCGACACAGGACGAGGATCTGCACCATGAGGCAATCGTGGAGCACGACGGCGCGAAGAAGCTGATCGCCGAGATCGAAGAGTCGGATCCGGATGACGAGTACTTTGATGCGAAGGTCAAGGTGCTGTCCGAGATGATCAAGCATCACGTCAAGGAAGAAGAGCAGCCCGATGGAATGTTCGCCGAAGCGAAGAAATCCGATATGGATCTCGTCGCGCTCGGCGCAGAGATGGCCGAAATGAAGAACGAGCTGATGGCAGTGGCCTAGCTGGTTCGCGGCGCCGCCCGGTATTCAATGCGTACTTGAAACCTGGTGGCGTCGTCTTTCCTGGGGTCTGCTCCTGCTCTCGGAGAATATATGGACGACTGGATTCCGTTCGTTGAAGAAAAGCCAGGTCGTAACAGGTTCATAAGGCTGAAAGGGTTTAACCGCTCCCGCCCGTATGAGGAGCTCATCAGTCCCAGCATTTATGTCGACGAAGAGGGTGTATTCCCGTCGTCCCCCGACGTCCAGGACACTCATTGGAAGTACGTTCCCGTTTAAGCGCCTTGCGGTAAGGGGGTTGCCAGCGGCTGCTGCCGGAATATTGGCGCGAGCGTATGCCTTGGAGCCACCGCTTGACGACAGCGGTAGACAAAAAAAATCCGGCAACCGCCCCAAGTATGATGATTCTCGAGCCGAGACTGCCCTGGTCAGGCTCAATCCTTCGGCGCATTCGCTGCTGAAAAGCTTTGTTTCTCCGCTGAAAACGACGCCTTATTTGCTGCACAACGGAACAACTTGCCTCGCATGAATCCTGTTGTAATCGATTATCACGCTGGTAGGCTGCTGATTCCGGCGAAAAGTGGAAACCGGGCTGGCAGCCGCCCCTGTTTCGCACGGACATCTGCAAAAACAAGATAGGGGGATTCAATATGCGTGTCATCAATAGCCGGTTTGCGTCTACGCTGGTCAGCACTGCCGTTGCTGCCATTCTCCAATCCGCTACCGCCTCGGCAGGGGAAGCTCCAGGTGTGGTGCTTGAGGAAATCATCGTCACGGCGCAGAACCGTGCCGAGAACGTGCAGAAGGTTCCAATCGCCATTGATGTCGTCGGTGCAGAGGAGATTGCCGAATCGGGCTTCACCAGCATGAACGATATGGGCAAGATCGCTCCTGCGGTGCAGATTACCAACGACAACAGCGCTGTCCGAGTGACCGTACGTGGCGTAGGGACGAATTCCAACGACGAAGCGCAGGACACATCGGTCGTCGTCAACGTCGATGGTGAATACATCAACCGCCCGCAGGTTCTCAGCGTGTCGCTGTTCGATCTCGAGCGCGTCGAGGTGCTGCGCGGACCGCAGGGCACGCTTTATGGCCGAAATTCGACCGGCGGTGCGATCAATTTCATCACCCGGAAGCCCGGCAACGAGTTCGGGGTCAACGCGAATGCGAGTGTCGGCAACTATGGCGCGCGCAGCCTGGATGCAGGCGTCGACCTGCCTTTCGGCCAGATTGGTGCCCTGCGCTTGTCCGGCATCTACTCTGACCATGATGGCTACTACGAGCATCCAGCGCGTACGTTTGGTCCGCCCAATGGATCTGTCACGTCACCGGCCACGGAATCCGGCAGCGAAGAGAGCAAGGGTGTCCGTGCATCGTTGCGCCTCGACCCGAGCGATGCGTTGAGCGTCAATCTGGCACTCGAATACGCCGAGCGCGACTGGGTCAACCCCGCCGTCGGTTCCGTCGACCTGAACTCGGGTGGCAATGGACCCACGGGTCCGGGTTGCAACAAGGCGGGGTTTGTACGAGTGGCGCCCAACTACGCGAACACGCTCTGCATACCGCAAAACACGCATTACCTGGAAACCATCGATCGCGACAAGGCTTTTGCGCAACCCGTCTATGGAGTGGGTGGCTACACACAGGATTCAACGGCTGTACGTGGTCGTGTTGCCTATGAGTTCAGCCCCGCCGCAACTCTGTCCTACATCGGCGGATATCGCACGACCGGGCAGGATGGCCGTCAGGGCCTGCCTGTGATCTATCAGACCATTACTTTCCAGGCGGATACGGACACGCAAAGCCACGAGCTGCGTCTGAATGGCGACGTCGGCCAGGTCAGGTACCAGGTCGGCGGTTTCTATTTCAACGAAAAGCTCGATAGCGTCAGCGGCTTCGCCATCCCTGCTCCCGCATTCACGAATCCCAGCTTCCTGAGCTACTTCGGCCGCAAGGTAGACAGCAAGAGCAAGTCGCTCTTCGGGCAGGTCGAAGTTCCGCTCGGCGACGTGTTCACGGTGGTGGCGGGTGCACGCTACACCGACAACGAACGTTCGGCGCTTTACCGGAATGCCCCGCCGCTGTTCGGCCAGGGACTGACGCGCAAGGATTTCGATGCCATAGGCGCGTCAAGACTCAATCTGGGGAGTGACGAGAGCAAGACCACCGGGCTGCTCGGGCTGAACTACAACCCCAACGACACCACATTGATCTACGGGAAGGTTTCGACAGGTTTCAAGGGCGGCGGCTTCGACTCGGTGGGCTCCTACAAGCCGGAGTCCAACACAGCCATCGAGGCCGGGCTGAAGAAGAATTTTGGCTCCAATGGCCAGCACTACATCAACGTCGGTGCGTTCTCGTATGACTATAAGGATCTGCAGTCGTCGGTGTTGCTGGATGTCTCTGTCGGCGGTCAGACATTCAACGCCGGCAAGGCCACGATCCAGGGCTTTGAAGCCGAGCTGGGGCTCAACCCGACCCCCAACGATTCCCTCAACGTCAGCTTCAACTATGTGAAAGCCGAGTACGACGAGTTCCTGGGGCAGTTCAACGTGTTCTGCGTCGAGGCGGGCTGCGGCATCAACGGCATCGGCGATCTGGATCCACTCACTCCCGGCATCCAGCAGCCGAATTTTGCAGGCAATTCGCTGCCTTATTCGCCCGAGATCGTGATCGCGGCTTCCTACGACCACACCTTCGATCTGGGTGGTGCAGGCTTGCTGACAGCGGGTGTCTCCTCGCGCTACAAGAGCAGCTTCTTCACCGACTTCTTCAACTACAGCGACTCCGAGCAGGAAGCCACCACCCAGAGCGACGTGAGTCTGGACTGGAAGCCGCAGAACGGGCACTTCACGATCCAGGCCTTCGTGCGCAACATCGAGGATGAGCGCCCGCTGACCTCCGGAGGTTTCACCTCGGCAGGTCCGGATGACATCTACAACTTCCAGTTCGGTCAGCCGCGCACGTATGGTCTGCGTTTGAGCGTGAACTACTAGGAAGCGCTGCTTAGGCGTTAAAACCGAAGGCCCCGGGGCGAAAGTCCCGGGGCCTTTTTATTTGGGGCGATGTGTCGGGAGCTGTTGCAGTTCGGTATTCTCGACCACCGAGCTCCCGCATCCCGTAATCTTCAAGCGAACCCATGACCACTGCCGCGGCTCCAACGAATCCCCTGACCAGCGCAACACCTGCCCGGACAGGTGCGGCTGTCGGCGTGCTGGCGGCCATCAGTACCTCGCATCTGATCAACGACATGATGCAGTCGCTGATCCTGGCGCTGTATCCGATCCTGAAGGGCGGTTTCCACTTGAGCTTCAGCCAGATCGGGCTGATCACGCTGACCTACCAGTTGACGGCGTCACTGCTCCAGCCGCTCATTGGTCTCTACACCGATCGCAGGCCGGTGCTTTACTCGCTCCCCATTGGCATGACCTTTACGCTCGTCGGATTGCTTTTACTTGCATACGCGCAAAGCTATTCGATGCTGCTGCTGGCAGCAGGCGTCATCGGAACCGGTTCGTCGATCTTCCATCCGGAATCCTCGCGAGTGGCCCGCATGGCGTCCGGCGGTCGGCATGGTTTCGCGCAATCCGTCTTCCAGGTGGGTGGCAATACCGGTAGTGCGCTCGGGCCTCTTGCGGCCGCCGCCGTCATCGCGCCATTTGGACAGCACAGCGTTGCCTGGTTCGGCGGGGTTGCGCTGTTCGGCATCGTTCTGCTCATCGGCGTCAGTCGCTGGCATGCAGCCCATCGCATTGCGCACCCTCACGCCGCGCGGCCGGTGGCCATTGCGCCGCTGCCTGCACGCACGATCGCCATTGCCATCGGCGTGCTGTTACTGCTGATGTTCTCGAAGTTCTTCTATGTCGCCGGACTGTCGAGCTTCTATACGTTCTACCTCATCGACAAGTTTGCGGTGTCGGTCCAGGCATCCCAGTACCTCTTGTTTGTGTTTCTGCTGGCCTCTGCGGCTGGCACCCTGATCGGCGGTTCGCTGGTCGATCGCCTGGGCCAGAAGCCGGTGATCTGGGCATCCATCCTCGGTATTGCGCCGTTCGCCCTGGCCCTGCCTTACGTGAACCTGTTCTGGACAGTCACATTCACTATCCTGATCGGACTCATCATCGCATCTGCCTTCTCCGCCATCCTGGTCTATGCGCAGGAACTCATCCCCGGCAAGGTCGGCATGGTGTCAGGCCTTTTCTTCGGTCTCGCCTTCGGCATGGGCGGACTCGGCGCCGCGCTTCTGGGAGTGCTCGCCGATCACACCAGCATTGATTTTGTCTTCCACGTCATCGCCTTCCTGCCGCTGCTCGGCGTGGTCACTGCCCTGTTGCCCAAGGTGAAGCGGGCGCAAGGTTGATGTCGTTGCGGAACCTGTCTGGTGGATTGAGCAAGGATTGAAATGATGCAGATGACCAAGGCCCGTTTCGCTTACGCAACCCTGCTTGGCGTGGTGCTTCTGGCAGGCATAGCCATCGGTCAAGCGCAGACGCGTCCCGAGCCGCCCTTGCCCGGGTATCTGCACTACACCCCGGCTGATCTGGATGCCATCCAGCGGAGCCTGCTCCCGAAGATGAATGCGCTCAAGCAATCGGCCGAACAGCTCGGTGACTTCGGCAACCATACTGCGTGGGTAGCCCATCGAGAAGCCGACGGCCTGATGGAAATCCACGAGAACTGGGCGGACTTGATGTTCATCCACTCGGGAGAGGCCACGCTTCTGCTCGGAGGAACGATTCCGGATGCCCGAACCGACGCCCCGGGAGAGATCCGTGGCAGCACCGCGGTCGGCGGCGTCAAGCGTGTCATTCGCGCGGGTGATGTTGTGCAGGTACCGGCCGGCATGCCTCACCAGTTTCTGGTTGCACCGGGCCAGCAGATCACTTTCTTCACCATGAAGATCGCGAAGCAATAGCAGCCTTCCCTGGCCTGCCTATCGCAACTTCGGCTGGAGTGCCCCGGTCCCCGCGAACCGGCTTTGCGCGCGCCTGTCAGTGCCAGTCGCCGATCCTGACGTCATTCGGACTGGGATCGCCCTTGCCGGTTTCGACAAGTGACTTGAGGCTCATCAGGAATATGGCCCATTTCGTACTGCAGTGGTACATGAATTCGACCGGCTCCGCCCAGCCCTCGTGCCTGAAGAGAATGATGGTGAAGTCGTCTGCTTGCTTGAGATCGAAGCGGATCTTCGTGCCCATCCATTCCTCGGCACCCTTGACGACCTGCCACACGACGCCAGCAGGATGCAGCTCGAGGATCTTCATTTCGAAGGCGCCGATTTCATGCCCAGCGGCAGTGAAGCGGAAAGCGATCGTTCCACCCACTTTGCTGTCGCCACGCGTGTCGGTGGTCCACCAGCCCGCTACGCCTTCGGGTGTGGAAAGCGCCTTGTAGACCTTTGCCGCCGATGCCTTGATGCCCACTCGATGCAGAATGTCGAACACGTTTCTTCTCCTTGAGAGCCGGATGAAAGGAACGTGTGCAGTCTCTGCGAGAAGCCGCAAAGGGTGAGAGTGACAGTTGTGGCGTGATTCCAGTGAGAGGATGCGGGGGAGCGCTGGGCCGCTCGCAAAAAAAAGCAGACCCCGTTCCCGGGGCCTGCCTTCATTTTTCCAGTGCCGCAGACTGCGGCTGGCCTTATTTGTTTCCGGGCAGTGCAAACACCCACACGCTGGTAGAGCCGGCGGGGTTCTCGATCTCTGGGGTCAGTGTCGGCCACGTTGCTTCGTGAGCGCCGCCACCGCCGGACACCACCGCAACGTATTGCTTGCCGCCAACGCTGTAGGTGATGGGGAATGAGCTCGGTACCGTGCTCAGCTTGGTTTCCCACAACGTCTTGCCGGTGCTTTCGTCCATGGCGCGGAACTGGCGATCACGGCTTCCAGCGAACACCAGGCCGCCGCCCGTGGCGAGGAGGGCGCTGATTTCCGGTGCGCGACGACGCTGCGACCAGAGCGTCTTCTTCGTCTTCATGTCGATCGCATCGACCCGGCCGAAATTGCCATCCGTATCCGGGCGGGGCTTCAGGACCCAACCGATGTCAGAGCCACCGGCAGCAGTTTCAGTCGGCGACCGCAGTCTCCACGTGAAGTCCATGCACGACTCGACGAGAGGGATGTACATGATCCCGCTCTTCGGGTTGTAGGCCGTCGACGGCCAGCTGCGCGCACCGCCTGCATGAGGGCAGATGGACTTCGGGACATTCGCTTCGGGTTGAGCGAACTGCGGATCCACGGTCTTCTTGCCTGTCACGGGATCGATTGATGACACCAGGTTCTGGAGGCCGACATCCTTCGAGAACAGGTACTGCCCGGTCGTGCGGTCGAGTGCATCGAAGATCGCGAGCTTGCCGGCGGTGACGACCACTTTGCGATTCACGCCGTTCACCGGCAACGTCATCAGCGAGCGCTCGAATACCCAGTCCATGTCCCAGACATCGCGATTGAAGTGCTGGTAGTGCCAGACGAGCTTGCCCGTGTCGGGATTCAGCGCAACGGTTGCAGCGGTATACAGCGCATCATTGGGGCCGACCGTGGTCTGACCCTGGCGCGGTGTCAGGAGTGTCGCTGCGTTGTAGGTCTGGCCGAGCCCGTAGTAGAGGAGATTGAGCTCAGGATCGTAGCTGCCGGAAGTCCAGATGGCTCCGCCGAACCGTTCATCGAGCGGGGCGCCGTTCCAGGTGTCTCCGCCGGGTTCGCCGGGACGCGCGATCGTATAGAACCGCCACGCCTCCGCTCCGGTTTTGCTGTCCAGGGCCATGATGTAGCAGCCGCCCTTGAAGGTATTGCAGCTCGTGACGCCGATGATCACTTTGCCCCGGACGACGATGGGCCCGCCGGTGACGTTGACGCCCGCGGCCCCTGCCGGAACCAGCTCCGTATCCCAGACAACCTTGCCTGACCGCATGTCCAGCGCAACCATGTGGCGATCGCCGGTCGCGACAAAAACGCGGTCTTCGTAGATCGCCATGTTCTTGGTCTGCCGACTGACGCTGTAGCCTTCAGGCAGCTGCCGTGTGTACTGCCACACCTGGTCGCCGGTCGCTGCATCGAGTGCAAAGACCTTGTTGGCGCTGCTGATGTACATGATGCCGTCATGGATCAGCGGGGTGATTTCGTTCCCGCTGATGGGCAGCGGCCAGCTCCAGGCGACGCTGAGGTTCCCGACGTTGCGCTTGTTGATCTGTGCAAGGGGGCTGTACCCGAGGCCTTCATACGTGCGACGCCAGACCAGCCAGTCGCTCTCCGGTGGATTGGCAAGCGTCGCGTCCGTCACCGTGGAAAGTTTTGCCATCTTCGCGTCACGAGTCGCCGTGGCGGCGCGATAGATCGCGTCCTCATTGCGCGCGCCGCGCTGTGCCAGCGCCGTATCGATCATGAAGCCGCTTGCCAGCGCGAGGCCCAGCGTCGAGGCCGCAACCAGTCCGCTCTTGATCTTCACAGGTCTTGTCCGCATGTCTTCTTCTCGCCCCTTGAATGAAAGTCGAATCAAATCTGCTCAACGATCCTTGTGGATACCGACCCGGTCGCCGCCAGAAGGTCCCAGCCAGATTTCCTTGTCGATGACCAATGCCGTTGCGTACCTCGTCAATAGCGGATTGGCAGTGCCCCGCGCGAGCGGGGTGACCGACATGGTTGCCGGATCTATAGCATCGACCGCATAGCCGCGAGGGCAACTGAAGTCGGCCCTGCCGCCATTGATGGCTTTGGGTGGGCCACCGCAGGCAGGTTCGTCATCGAGCATTCCCGCAGTAATCAGTCGACGATTGGCCGTGTCCCAATGAACGTTGTCGGGAGCAAACCCGTGAAGCTGCGCGACTTTCTCGGTCTTGACGGGATTGGTGCGCGAGAACTGCACGATGGTCTGGCTGCCTGATGCGGCAACGAAGAAGCTCTTGCCATCCAGGCCGGCTTCGATGCCGTTGTTTCCCGCGAGCTCCGACCCTGCAAGCAATCGGAAAGAAGGCGTTCCGGGCTTCCATTCATAGACGCCACCGGTCGGTTTTCCGGCCAGCATTTCGCCCCACGTCTTGTCGGGGTCGACGAGGACAGTTGCCATGATGGTTCCATCCGCAAACGACGTAACTGAATTTGCAGCCAGTCCCGACGGCATGAGCACGCAACCTTTCCAGCTCAACGTGGGAACGTTGGGTGTGGCATCGAGGCTGAAGACCTCGATCGCTTCGCGGGTACCGTGCGTCACCACATACAGGTTGAACGTCTTGTTCCCTGTTGATCGCAGCGAAATGCCGTGCGCGATGAATTTCGATTTATCCAGCGGCCCAGGGCAGGAGCCGAAGGTCTGTTTGTCCCATTTCGATCCGGCGGCCTCCGCAGGAAACACAGACTGGGCTTCCTTGCGATCAGCGTGGATGAGGTGCAGTCCGCTGCCTTCCTTCGAACCGCTGGTCAATACCCAGCGCGTGCCCGGGATCAGGAGCAGGTCTTCCGCATTGACGGGGCCTGTGACGAAGCTGAGCGCTGAGACAGGGGATCTGGCCGGTTCTGCGCCCACTGCATTCACTGCTGCCAATGAGAGTGCGCTGAAAAGAGCGAATCGAATGAGCTTGTACATTTCATCCCCCTGCGAGCGAAATCGAGCATCGGCGCTGCTGTGCACCAAAAGACCCGGGTGGGCCATGGAATTCCGGGTGCCGGACTTAAACGATTGAAGATGGGGAATCCGCCATCCCGGGCGGCAATAGTTCAAGGCGGGCGCTGCAGCTCATGCGCTGCAGTATTCCCCCGGGATTTCTGCAGGCGGCTACGGCGCTGGTCGCCGGAACAACCCGCCGTACACGGCCTTGCCGAGAATATGTCCCTGCATCGCGCTCATGACTTTGGCGCGGGTTTCAAATGCATCCGCCGTGGGCGTCACATCGAGTTTGATGTCGAGCGCATACAGCTCGAACATGTAGTGGTGATGAGGCCCTGTTGCGGGTGCGCCGGGGCCGCGATACACGGGGCCAGTCACGCTGATCTGGTATCTCCCGTCCGGGAGCTGCGAACCGCGCGGCACGCCTTCGGGGATGCTCGTGGTGTTCGCCGGGATATTCCAGACCACCCAGTGAGCCTGGTCTTCCGTCGTCTTGTTCCGCGCGAGGTCGAGATCGCGCATGTTCAGTACGAGGGACTGCGTACCGGCGGGAACATTGATCCAGCTCATGGCGGGGGAGGTGCCTTCACCCGGTGCTGCGCCCGGAGCGGCCTGCGTGAAGCGCACAGGAATCTGGCCTCCATCGGGAAATCCCTCGACGGTGAGCACCATCGCTGGAGCAGCCGGAGCAGCTGCAGGAGCAGCGGGTGCCTGGGCTAAAGCGGGCATGGCGGCCAGGATTCCCAGCGTGATCATCGCGCGGACGAGGAATTGCATGACTGTCTCCGAGGCGGATTGAAATTGAGTGCCGGACTTGAATGGCGGGATGTTCACACAGCTCATCGCCGATCCCAAGCACCTTGAGCGGCCCGGGTTGCGATACGCGAAGCGCTCTGGCCGAAATTGATGTCCCGATGACATGGAATTACCGGATCGGCAGGGCTATCGTCGCTCAAATGCCTCCGTATCAAACAATCGAATACTCATGCCGTCGATGACTTCTTCTGGAGGTCCGCTACGCGTGCTGATGCTGGCTTTTGACGGCGTCAACCTGCTTGATCTCAGCGGGCCGCTGCAAGCCTTTGAGGCCAGCGAATCCAACCGTGATGCGCCCGAGCACTACGAAATGATCGTGGCATCGGTGGAGGGCGGCGAAATCCAGACCTCTGCTCGCGTACCGATCGTCACCAGGAAGCTGGCCGACATCGAACATCTGGCTTTCGATACGGTCATGGTGGGCGGAGGCAGCCGGAACGGCCGTCCTGCGGCGCCGCCGGAGCTCGTCGACTGGATCACGAGTCATGCAGGCAAGGCGCGACGCATGTGCTCGATCTGTGCCGGGGCATTCATGCTGGCAGACGCGGGTCTGCTCGAGGGGCGCCGGGCAACCACTCACTGGGTCTGGGCCAAGCTGCTGCAGGATGAACATCCGGCGATCTCCGTCACCCCCGATTCCATCTACGTGAACGACGGGAAGATGTGGACGTCGGCGGGCGTGACGGCAGGGATCGATATGACACTGGCATTGATCGAGCAGGACTATGGCTACCGCGTGGCGATCGATGCAGCCCGGAAGCTGGTGGTCTTCATGAAACGCCCGGGTGGCCAGGCGCAATTTTCCGTTCCGCTGTTGTTCCAGAGCCAGAAGGACGATGGCTTCTCCGAGTTGCACGCGTGGATGCGCCAGAACCTGGCCGACGATCTGAAAGTGGAGCGCCTTGCCGGGAAAGCGGGCATGTCGGAGCGCTCCTTCAGCAGGGTTTACACCGCGCGTGTGGGTCATACGCCGGCGAAGACCGTCGAAGCCATGCGCTTCGAAGCAGCGTGTGGACTGCTGGAATCAACTCAGCTGGTGTTGAAGCAGGTCGCCGCCCTTGCAGGATTGGGCAATGAACAGAATCTCCGTCGTGTGTTCTTGCGGCGCTTTGGTCTCAACCCGATCGAGTATCGGCAGCGGTTCAGTGCCACGCCTGAGCTCACGGACAAATGAAACAATCCAAAGGGGTAATGAATGAGCGATGACCCAAGGTCGGAAGACAAGGCCGAAGACCGCAGGCACTTCCTGCGCTCTGTGTCATTGGGTGGGCTGGGTGCATACATGCTGGCGCAAAGCGCCGGAGTAGGCGCTGCTGCGCCCGCTGCAATTCCACCCGGCACGCTGGGTACCGCTGGCGCCGGGCCCGGCCGCCTGAAGATCGCCATGCTCGTCCATCCGAAGATGGTGATGCAGGACCTGATCGGACCGCTCACCGTGTTCAATCTCATGCGCTGCGAGATCCATCTCGTCTGGAAGAATCGCGAGCCGCTCATCACCGAAGTCGGCATGCCTGTGATGGCAACGACCGTGTTCCGCGACTGTCCCGACAATCTGGACGTTCTGTTCGCGCCGGGCGGTCTCGAAGGCACCATCGCCCTGATGGACGATCAGGAAGTGCTGGAATTCTTTGCCGACCGCGGAAGCACAGCACGCTACGTCACCAGCGATTGCACGGGCTCACTGGTGCTCGGCGCTGCGGGTCTGCTGCGTGGCTACAAGGCCACCAGCCATTGGTCGGTCCGCGATCATCTGGCGTTGATGGGCGCGACGCCAGTGCATGAACGTGTCGTGCAGGATCGCAACCGGATCACCGGCGGCGGCGTGACTGCGGGCATCGATTTCGGGCTCACGCTCGCGGGTTTGCTGCGTGGGCAGGCCGAGGCGGAAGCCATCCAGCTCGTGATCGAATATGCACCGGCCCCTCCCTTCAATGCCGGCACGCCTGAAACCGCGCCCAAGGCCGTCGTTGACCGCGTCACCGTCAATCGGGCCGAAGTGGTTGAGCGGGCGCGACAGAAGGCGAAACAGATAGGGGAGACGTTCAAGAGCTGAAGACCTCTGGGTACCGCCCATTTCCCCCGGATCGAGGTGATTTGCAGCCATTGCATGTAACGCCGATGCCCCCATGAACGAAGACCTGATTACGGTCGACGCCTCCGCGCGGCGGCTGTAGTCTTCCCGCAAGCTGTTCACGATTCCTGGAGGCTAGATCATGGCTGCAAACACCGAGACTGCAATTTTTGCCGGGGGCTGCTTCTGGGGCATGCAGGACCTGATCCGCAAGCTGCCGGGCGTCGAGTCGACCCGCGTCGGTTATACGGGCGGCGACGTTCGCAATGCGACTTACCGCAACCATGGTTCGCATGCGGAGGGGATCGAGATCAAATTCGATCCGTCGGAGATCAGCTACCGCCAGCTGCTTGAGTTCTTCTTCCAGATCCACGATCCGACGACGCCGAACCGGCAGGGCAATGATCGTGGCAGCTCGTATCGCTCCGGTATCTACTACATGAACGACGCCCAGCTTGCCGCGGCGAAGCAGGCGATCGTGGACGTCAATGCATCCGGTCTGTGGCCGGGCAAGGTCGTCACCGAGGTCGCACCCGCGGGTGATTTCTGGGAGGCGGAGCCCGAGCACCAGGATTACCTCGAGCGGTATCCCGAGGGCTACACCTGTCACTACATCAGGCCGAACTGGAAACTGCCGCGCGTGGCGGACAAGCCCAAGGCAGCGACGGGTTGAGTAGTCCGTTGGTACCGGCGAAACAGGTCGCTGCCATCGCATCCGTCGCTTTCGATAACACGTATGCGCGTGACCTCGAAGGGTTCTACGTCCCGTGGAATGCATCTCCGGCACCCCAGCCCCGATTGATCAGGTTCAACCGCGCGCTCGGTGAGGAATTGGGACTCGACGTCGACGTGCTCGATTCCGAGGCAGGAGCGCGATTTTTCTCCGGCGCTGAAGTCCTGCCCGGCGCGACGCCACTTGCCCAGGCTTACGCCGGCCATCAATTCGGTGGCTTCTCGCCGCAACTGGGTGATGGTCGGGCGTTGCTGCTCGGCGAAGTGATCGATCGTCACGGTCGGCGTCGCGACATCCAGCTCAAGGGCTCAGGCCGTACGCCGTTCTCCCGCGGCGGTGATGGCAAGGCTGCGCTCGGGCCGGTGCTGCGCGAATACCTGATCGGCGAAGCCATGCACGGGCTCGGCATTCCAACTACACGAGCGTTGGCAGCCGCGATGACGGGTGAAACCATCATGCGTGATGGACCCTTGCCAGGTGCTGTACTCACGCGTGTGGCGGCAAGCCATATCCGGGTCGGCACCTTCGAGTTCTTCGCAGCGCGGGGCGAGCACGACAAGGTGCGCCAGCTCGCCGACTACGTCATCGCACGCCACTATCCGGAACTCGCAGACAGCGGCGATCGTTATCTCGACTTGCTGTCGGCAGTGGCAGATCGACAAGCTGCGCTCGTCGCGAGCTGGATGCACGTGGGGTTCATCCATGGAGTGATGAACACGGACAACATGAGCATCGCGGGCGAGACGATCGACTACGGTCCGTGTGCTTTCATGGACCGCTACGATCCGGCCACCGTCTTCAGTTCAATTGATACCCATGGCCGCTATGCGTATGGAAACCAGCCAGCCATCGCAGGCTGGAATCTGGCGCGTCTTGCGGAGACGTTGTTGCCGCACATAGATGCCGACGCTGATCGCGCTGTCTCACGTGCAACAGGAGTGCTGCAGGGTTTCGGCGGGCGCTACGAGAAGTACTGGCTTGGCGGCATGCGCCGCAAGCTGGGGCTGACCAATGAAGAGCCGGGCGATATGGATCTTTCCACAAGCTTTCTCGTCACCATGCAAGGCAATGAAGTCGATTTCACTTTGGCCTTTCGCTCTCTCACCGAGGCCGCCGGCGGTGACGAGCAGCGCCTTCGTGGACTGTTTTCGGGCAGTTCCGGATTCGACAGTTGGTATGCGCGCTGGAACGAACGGCTCGTGCGTGATCCGGCTGGACTACGATCAAGGCTGGAAGGGATGCGGCAGGTCAATCCTGCTTTCATTCCGCGCAATCATCAGGTCGAGGCGGCATTGGGCGCGGCGGTGCAACACGAGGACTTCGGTCCGTTCGCAATCCTGCTGGACGTATTGTCGCGGCCCCATGATGACCAGCCAGGGGCTGCTGCCTATTCCGAGCCGGCACCTTCGGGACAGCCGCGCTACCGCACCTTCTGCGGGACCTGAAGTCAGGCGCCTCGGCGCTGCCTTCCTTCCAATACGCACGCGAAACCGAAACCCTCAAGCGGTTTTCGGTCGACCGTTCGTTATTGTCCAATACAAACCTAAGGCAGCGGATTCTGCTCGGTTGTGTTCAGGTCGGTCGTGACATAGGCTCCCTGAATCCCGCTCTTCCGGAAGGTAAGTCATGAGCATCGTGAAACTGCAGGTCAATGGCGCGACTCACGAGGTGGATGTCGATCCGACGACACCTCTTCTGTATGTGTTGCGTAATGATCTCGACTTGCGTGGGCCGCGCTTCGGCTGCGGGCTCGGCCAGTGCGGCGTTTGCACCGTCATCATGAACGGTACGGCCGTCCGCTCCTGTCTGCTGCCGGTGTCGACCGTGAAAGGTGAAATCACCACGCTCGAAGGGCTTTCTAAGGACGGTGCACTGCATCCGTTGCAGCAGGCGTGGATCGACGAACAAGCGCCACAGTGCGGCTATTGCCAGAACGGCCAGCTGATGACGGCCAAGGCGCTGCTCGACAAGAATCCGAACCCGACCGATGCGGAAATCCGTTCCGGCATGGAAGGCATCCTGTGCAGGTGCATGACCTACTACCGGATTCACGCGGCGATCAAGCGCGTGGTTCGCGCGACTGCCACGAGTGCAACGGAGGTGGCGAAATGAGCACCTTGCAGCTCCCTAAAGTAATTGAGGACGCGCTCCTCAAGCTCAATCCTTCGACTTCGCGCCGGAATTTCCTCAAGTCTTCGGGCGCCCTCGTCGTCACCTTGAGCGTGGGCGCCATTCCGGGCGCCAAGGCGCTCGCAGCAGCCGTCGGAGCGGCGGGTCCGTATGTCGATCCCGACTTCCGGCAACTCGACACCTGGATCGTGATTCATCCGGACAACACGGCAACGTTCTATGTCGGCAAGACGGATGGTGGCCAGGGCACGGGAACCGCGTTCAGGCAGATGATGTGCGACGAGCTCGATCTCGCCTACGACAAGTCCAGTCTCGTAATGGGTTGCACCGACATCACCCCGGACCAGGGCGGTTCGGGAGGTTCCGACGCGGTCGAACGCGACGGTTGGCCAGTGCGCAGGGTTGCAGCGGAAGCGCGACGGACTTTGCTCGATCTGGCGGGCCAGCGTTTCGGCGTGCCGGTCGACCAGCTTGTCGTGGCCAATGCAACGATTGCCCTCAAGTCTGATCCCGCGAAGAAGGTGACCTATGCCGAACTGATCGGCGGGAAGCGCTTCAACGTTGCGCTCACCGGCAGCAACGTGGATGCCACTACCGGCGTCGCGAAAGTAAAGCCCGTCAATGAGCTCACCATTGTCGGCAAGCCGATGAAGCGCTACGACATCCCGGCCAAGGTCGACGGGTCGTTGAAGTGGGCAGTGGATGTGAAGCTGCCCGGGATGGTCCATGCGCGCAACGTCAAGCCGCCATTCGCAGGGGCCTCGCTGCAGCGTATCGATGAATCATCGGTCGCCGACATTCCAGGCTTTCTCAAGGTGATCAGTCGCGGCAACTATGTGGCCGTCATCTGCGAGCGGGAGGAGCAAGCCATTCGCGCCTTGCGCCAGATCAAAGTGGAATGGAAGAAGCCGGCGGCTGCGCCATTCCCTGCGTCCGAAGACCTGTTCAACTACATGCGCACCGCCAAGCCTTCTTCCAGAAGCGAGCCTGAAGTAGTCGGTAACCCGGATGCCGCATTCGCCGGGGCGAACAAGGTGATCGAGGCCGAATATGAAATGCCTTTCCAGGGGCACACGGCGATCGGGCCGGCGTTTGCACTGGCTGATCCTTCCAATGGGCAGATGACGATCTACTCCAACGACATGAAGGCGTATGGCCTGCGCAATGGTGTCGCGAAATTCCTCGACATGCCCCGGGAGCAGGTGCGCGTCGTCTATATGGATGGGCCGCAGGTATACGGCCGAACCTCGGCTGACGATGCAGGCTTCGAGGCTGCGTTCCTTGCCCGTGAAATGGGCCGCCCCGTCCGCCTGCAGTGGATGCGCGACGAGGAGACGGCGTGGGACACCAAGGGCCCGGCCCATGTCTTCAAGCTCCGCGGTGGACTCGATGCGGCAGGCAAGGTGGTGGCGCTTGAGTACGACGTCTGCGCCGCCGACTACAACCATCTCGGCTACAACGTGCCCGAGACCGTTCTGATTGCACAGCTCATGGGTCAGCGGCCTCCGCCGACGAAAGGCGAAGCCGAGACACCGTCAGTCATGTATGGCATTCCCAATCAGCGCATGACAGCGCGCATCGTTGGCATGCCGATGATCTGGGAAACGCCGCTGCGCACCGGGAACCTGCGCGATCCCAATGGCCCGCAAGTCACGTTCGCTTTCGAGTCGTTCATCGATGAACTCGCTGTCGCGGCCAAGGCTGATCCGGTGCAGTTCCGGCTCGACATGCTGACAGCCAGTGCTGAAGACAACGTGTTCAGGCGCTCCCGTTCCCTCGCTGTGGTCAATGCAGTCGCAAAAGCTTACGGCTGGGAAACGCGCCCTTCGCCGAAAGCATCGCGCGCGAATGGAGACGTGATGTCAGGACGAGGCATCTCGTACACGTATCGCAGCAATACCGTCGCTGCTGTCATCGCCGATGTCGAGGTCAATCGACAGACCGGCCGCGTCTGGGTCAAACGGCTGGTGTGTGCGCACGACTGTGGCCTGGTCATCAATCCCGAAGGCCTGCATCACACCGTCGAGTGCGGCATGTTGCATGCCTTGAGCCGCGCGCTCTGGGAGGAGGTGCAATTCGATACGGAGAAGGTCACGAGCGTCAACTGGGCTTCGCATCCCAGCCTCCGGCATTCAGACACGCCAGAAAAAATCGACGTCGTGCTGGTCAACGGCGATCCCAACCCGGGACGCTCCGATCTCGCTCCCTACGGCGCGGGCGAATGCAGCCACAAGCCGCTGATTGCAGCGGTGGCCAATGCGATCCACGACGCGACCGGCGTGCGTCTGCGCAGACCCCCATTCCGCAAGGAGCGGGTGCTTGCGGCGCTCAAGGCGGCTGGGGTATCGGTCACGACATAGGGCCTGTCGATTTTGGCCATCCTTCCACGACTAAGGCACAGTAACTGCCCAATCGAGGAATCCAGCATGGCTCTCAAGCTCTACGCGCACCCGTTTTCGTCGTACTGCCAGAAGGCGCTGACGGCGTTCTACGAGAACGACATTCCGTTCGAGTACTGCCAGCTGTCGCCGGAAAATCCTCAGGCCATGGTGGAGCTGGAGAGCGTCTGGCCATTCAAGCGCTTTCCGGTGCTGATCGATGGTGGCCGCCCGGTAAGGGAGGCGACGATCATCATCGAGTATCTGGCGCGCTTCCATCCCGGACCGGTGCAGTTGATTCCGGACGAGAGGGAAGCTGCCATCGAAGTGCGGTTCATGGATCGCTTCTTCGATATCTATATCCACACGCCTCTGCAGAAAATCGTGTTCGATACCTTTCGCCCGGAAGGCAGTCACGACAGCCACGGCGTTGCCGAAGCGCATCAGGCGTTCGAAGCAGCTTATCGCTGGCTTGATGGCCAGCTACAAGGACGTGAATGGGCGGCGGGCGAAGATTTCAGTCTTGCCGACTGCGCGGCTGCGCCGGCGCTGTTCTATGCTGACTGGGCCCATCCGGTCAGCGCGGAATTCAGGAACGTGAAAGCTTACCGACAGCGCCTGCTTGCACGACCGTCGTTCGCGCGGGCCGTGGATGAAGGCCGGCCGTATCGTCATTTTTTCCCGTTGGGCGCGCCGGACAGGGACTGAAACTGCGAAGCGTTGGCCGGGGCTCTTTGGAATAATTTTCAAAAAAACGACTTTGACCCCGGCTGTCAAACGGAGAGGGGGCTTTTTTAGGCTCCCTCGACCCTCGCGCTTGCCGTAGGATTTCTCCTCGCGAAAAGCAGGCTTTGCTTGAGAGGGGGCTGGTTTGTCATCGACCTTGAACGGGCCAGCCCTGGATTTCCTGACCGGTGGCGGCGAAATGGGTGCGCTGATGCGCGCGCATGACTGGTCCACTTCTTCACTCGGATCTCCTGCTCGGTGGTCGCAAGCGCTCCGCACGGCGGTACGACTGCTGCTGAACTGCGGCCATCCCATGTACATCTTCTGGGGAGCGGACGGAGCCTGCCTCTACAACGATGCTTATCTTCCATCGAGCGGGCCGGAAAGGCATCCGGGCTCGCTAGGGCTGCCTGCACGCGAGGTCTGGAGCGAAATCTGGGAGATCATCGGGCCGCAGATTGAACAGGTGATGGCAGGCCGCGGCGCGACCTGGCACGAGAACGCGCGTATTCCCTTGACACGCAACGGCAGGCGCGAGGACGTCTACTGGACTTACAGCTACAGTCCCATCGATGACGAGACCGCTGCGGGTGGAATCGGCGGGGTGCTCGTCGTCTGCACCGAGACGACCGAGGCGCAGCGCTCCTCTACCTTGCTGCAGCGAAGCGAAGCCAGGCTGCGGTTCGTCGATTCGGTCGCGGCCGAAGTCCAGATGTTGCGTGACGCCGATGCGATCCTCGCGCGAACCACCCAGCGGGTGGGCGAGTACATGGGCGTTGCGATCTGCGCCTACGCCGACATGGATGACGATCAGGATGGCTTCACGATCCGCGGCGACTGGGCCGCGCCTGGTCTAAGCAGCATCGTAGGGCGCTACCGGTTGGCGGACTTTGGCACGATGGCAGTGGGGAACCTGCAAGCTGGCCAGCCGCTGGTCATGACGGATCGTCTTCGCGATTTGCCGCCTGACGAAGCCGCGGCTTTCCAGAAGCTCGGCGTAGCAGCCACCGTCTGCATGCCGCTCGTGAAGGATGGCCGGCTGACTGCGCTGATGGCTGTCCATGACAGCGTGCCCCGTGAATGGACGGAGGATGAGCTCTCTCTGGTTAGGGAAGTGACAGATCGTTCGTGGGCCCATATCGAGCGCGTGCGCACGGAGATCGAGCTGCGCGAAAGCGAGCGACGCTATCGCACGTTGTTCGATTCGATCGACGAGGGTTTCTGCATCATCGAATTCTTCGATGGGCCGCATGGGCCCTTGAGCGACTACATCCATGTAGAAGCCAACCCGGCATACGCGTTCCACGCCGGAATTCCGAATGTCGTAGGCCAGAAAGTCCGCGAGATGGTGGGTGAGGAAGCGGACGGCTGGGTAGAGCTGTACGCGGGCGTCCTGCGTACCGGTGAGCCCATCCGTTTCGAGCGCGAGCTACTGGCCACGGGCCGATGGCTTGAGCTCGCGGCGTTTCGCATCGAACCGGCAAGCCGCCGCCAGGTCGCGGTGATTTTCCAGGATCTGACGGCGAGGAAGCGTGCCGAGATCGCGCTCCGCACCAGCGAAGCGAACTTTCGTACACTCACCCGCGCGATGCCGAATCAGGCATGGACATCTCCTGCCGATGGACTGCTCGACTGGTTCAACGAGCAGGTTTATGCCTATTCCGATGCTGCGCCGGGCAGTCTTGACGGTGGGCGGTGGGCGAGCATCGTTCATCCCGACGACTTGCCTCATGCAGCGGCGCGCTGGAGCGAGGCGCTGGAATCAGGCGAAACCTACGAGACGGAGTTCCGGCTTCGTCGTGCCGATGGAATCTGGCGGTGGCACATTGCACGGGCGGTTCCCATCAAGACGGCGACGGGCGAAGTCATTCGCTGGATCGGTACCAATACGGATATCCATGACCAGAAGGAAGCGACCGCAACACTCGAACAACGCGTCGAAGAGCGGACAAGCCAGCTGATGCAGGTAGAGGAGGCGCTGCGGCAGTCACAGAAAATGGAAGCCGTGGGCCAGCTCACCGGCGGCATCGCACACGACTTCAACAATCTGCTGGGCGGCATCAGCGGCAGTCTCGAGCTGCTGGAAAAGCGGCTGGCCCAGGGTCGCCTCGAAGGGATGCAGAGATATATCTCTTCGGCTCAGGAGGCATCCCGACGCGCCGCCTCACTGACACAACGACTGCTCGCCTTCTCGCGCAGGCAGACTCTCGATCCGAAACCCGTCGATGCCAATCGTCTGATCGGTGGCATGGAAGAACTGGTTCGCCGCACCGTCGGCCCGACCATCGAGGTCGAAGTGGTGGGAGCGGGTGGCTTGTGGGCGACACGGGTCGATCCGTCGCAGCTCGAGAACGCGCTTCTGAACCTGTGCATCAATGCTCGTGACGCAATGGCGCCCGATGGAGGCCGGCTCACCATCGAGACTGCCAACAAATGGCTGGACGAACGGGCAGCGCGTGCACGTGAACTGGCGCCTGGCCAGTACATTTCGATCTGCGTCACCGACACGGGGACGGGCATGACGCCCGAAGTCATCGCCCGTGCGTTCGATCCTTTTTTCACGACCAAGCCGATCGGGCAGGGCACAGGCCTCGGCCTCTCGATGATCTACGGCTTCGTCCGTCAGTCGAACGGGCAGGTGCGCATCTATTCCGAACTCGGCAAGGGCACCACGATGTGTCTTTACCTGCCCCGGTATGCGGGCAAGGCAGAGGATCCGCATGACGTCGTCAGAGAGGAGGTCGTGGAGCGCGGTGAGGGCGAGACGGTACTGGTCATCGATGACGAGCCCATTCTCAGGATGCTGGTGGGCGATGTGCTCAAGGAGAGCGGCTACCGCGGTCTTGAGGCGACGGATGGTCCGAGTGGTCTCAAGATCCTGCAATCCGACGTGCGTATCGACCTCCTGATCACCGACGTGGGATTGCCGGGCGGCATGAACGGTCGCCAGGTTGCCGATGCCGCGCGGCGAACGCGCCCGGACCTGAAGGTGTTGTTCATCACCGGCTACGCGGAAAACGCGGTCGTCGGCAATGGTCATCTGGAGCGCGGCATGGAAGTGCTGACGAAGCCATTCGCCGTTGCAACCCTGGGCCACAAGATCCGGGAGCTGCTGGAGCGCTGACAAGCTGGGTATCATGCCGTGAACAGGCGGACCCCTCCGCAGCAACCGAACTCGTCCGTCAATTTAGCGTGTCAGGGAGTTTTTCAGTGAATAGCAAGTTTCCGCAGGTCTTCTTCGGTGCGGTTGCAGGTGCAACCCTCATGTTTGCTATGCCTGTATTCGCAGGTGGCGAGGCGGGTCGGCTTACACTCCGTGATCTCGGCGAGAAGTTCGTCGGTTACACGACGCAGCCTGGCGAGAATGGTTCGCTCAATGTCACGAACCCCATGTTTGTCCAGTACATGCTGCCGGCTACGAAGCGGCACCCCTATCCACTAGTGATGATCCACGGTGGAGGCGGACAGGGAACCGACTGGCTCCAGACCCCGGATGGACGCGATGGATGGGCTGACTATTTCGTTGCGGACGGATGGGACGTGTACGTCGTGGATCGGCCTGGCCACGGTCGTTCGCAGAGCAATGCGAGCTGCGGTGATGGCAAGGTGCGAGTGTCCAATAGCGCGATCATTTCCAGGCTCTCGACTTCTGATGCGAACGTCTGGCCGGGTGGCACCCCGTCACTCACAAACGACGCCGTCGTCGGATGGGCGGCGAGCGGAGCCACCGCACCGTACTGCGGTGATGTGCTGGCGGCGGAGAAGATTTCCGCATTGCTTGACCAGATCGGCCCGTCAATCCTGTTGGCGCACTCCGCGGGCGGCGGCAGCACGTTCCGCGTCCCCGATCTGAATCCGAAGAACGTAGTCGGCATCGTGGCTTTCGAAGCCGTCGGCAGCAATCCGGTGGCGCCGGGTTTCAATGGTGCGCCATCGCTGATTTCGACGTGGAAGACGGAACCCAGGTTGTCGCCGGACTTCGCGGCCAGTGATGTCGGTGGCTGTGCAATGCAGGGCAGTGCACCGGCCAAGCTAGTCAACTATGCGCACGTGCCGATCATCCTGGTCGCGTCCGACTATGGACTGAAAAACATTCCGAATGCGCTCAAAGGCATCACCGAGCCACGGGAAATCCTCAAGTGCCAGGCGAACTCATGGCAACAGGCGGGAGTGGATGCGAGCTATGTCTTCCTGCCCGATCGCGGCCTCAAGGGCGGTGGACATTTCGCCATGGCGCAGCTGGATACTGCGAAGTACGCGAAAGTATTCATCGATCTCGCGAAAGAGATAGAGAAGAAAGCGAAGAAGTGAGTTTCCCGCCAGTTGCTCAACGGTGTTTGCCGGCAGAAGCTCCCGATGGCTTGTGTCCAAATGCGCGGCGATAAGCCTGCGGACTGGTGCCGAGAACGCTGCCGAACCGCGAGCGGAATGCAGTCGCTGAACCGAAACCGGAACGGGACGCAACCTGCTCGATTGACAGCCCCGTGGTCTCGAGCAGCTGGCGCGCGCGGCGGACGCGGGCCATCAGGATCCATTGCAATGGAGTCGTTCCTGTCTGTTCCAGGAAACGCCGGCTCAGGGTTCGCGTGCTCATCGCCGCGCGCTGCGCGATTTCTTCGAGAGTGAGTGCGCGTTGCAGGTGTTTCTGCAGCCACTCCAGCAGCGGCTGCAGCGTGGCAGTCGAAGCGGGCGGCTCATGGACGATGAACTGGGCCTGGCCGCCTTCGCGTTCGAGTGGCATCACGGCCAGCCGCGCAGCGTCGGCCGCCGCTGCCGCGCCATAGTCGCGCCGGATCATATGCAGGCAGAGATCGAATCCCGCCGCCGCGCCAGCGGATGTCAGGACCTTGCCGTTGTCGACGAAGAGCACATCCGGATCGACATCGATCGACGGATAGCGGCTCGCGAGTTCAGGCGCAGCAAGCCAGTGGGTGGTGGCCCGCAGACCATCCAGCAGCCCTGCGGCGGCGAGGACGAAAGCCCCCGTACAGATTGAAGCGATGCGCGAGCCGCGATTCGCCGCTTCGCGAATGACATTGATGACTTCATCGGCAATGGGCATCGTGGGGTTGACGACGCCCGGGACGATCACCGTATCAACCCCTTTGACGTGGTCCAGTGTCCACTGGACGCGCAGGTCGAACAACCCTGCCTTGACATCCCGGGCCTCGCCGCAGACCCGGACCTGGTACGCCTCGTGTATGCCCGGTACACGCACCCGCGAAAAGGTTTCGCAAGGAATGCAGAGATCTCCCGGGACCACTCCATGAAGAGCAATAACCGCGATCTTGTGCATGGCGAGATCCTGCCGATATGGTGATTCAAGCCGCAAGGGTCTGGTCGATGCGATTCTAGGCTCCCGATTCACGGCGAGCACGGGCTTTCCAGGCCCTTGGCTGGAAATGGTCGAAGATTGGCGTTTTAGCCAATACCGGAGAAAGCGCCTGGGCAGCAGAATGCCTTGCCTCCCTTGAATCAAGGAAACGCGAATGACTGCGGTGATGGATCAGGATCGCAATATCCGGATGTTCGGCCTGCGGGTCATGTCGCTGGTCGAAGGCATGACACTGCTGGTGCTCGTCGGGATCGCCGTCCCTCTCAAGCACCTGGCGGGGTTCCCTGTGCTGGTCTCAATCGTCGGGCCGGTGCACGGATTGGTCTTCCTGTTTTATCTGTGGGTCGCGCTCAATACCATTTCGGGTGAGAGCTGGACGAAGAGCGAGATTGCCAGGGTCGTGCTGGCAGCATTCATCCCCGGAGGCGCATTTCTCAATGCAGGATTCATCAAGCGCAAGGAAGAAGCGTTGAGGGCAGCATCGTGAGTGGAGCCGAGGAGCTGGTGCGAATGATCGCGCAGGTGACGAGCAGCATGGACACACTTGAACAGTTGCTCGACGATGAAGTGGACCGGCGCATCCGCCATCCGGAGGAGTTGACCCTGGTCGTGGCGCAGTGTCTCGAGGCCCAGTACGCAGTGACAGATCTGTTGCCGCGACTGCGCACCGCGCGACGGATGCTCCGCAGGGTCGGGCACACCATTGTGTCGGAAGGCGCGTTGTCCGTGCCGCTGGCTGGCGCTGTTTGATGCGTCCGATGATCCCTGTCCTGCTGTTGGCAGGGATTGTCAGCTCTCATGCGTGGTCCGCAGAAATCCATCCTGCTACTTGCAGGTCGCCTGCGAAGGTCGTCGCACCCGCTGCACTTTCGCCGGAATTCCAGGCTGCCCGTTACGACGCCGACTATCCGTCGCTTGCCTATGCCGGTGTTGCTGTCGCCAACGCTGCGGCCCGACTCGATGAGCGGCTGCTCAAGCGCGAAGTGAAGCTTGCGTACCGGGAGGAACGCGGCTATCTCGATTCACTCCTGCTGGCCCTCGCGATCGATCCGGCCTCGCAGGTTCTCGTGTATTCGAAGAGCAGCGTACAGAAGAGCTTCATCAGTCCGGCAACGCCCCGCGCAATCTATTTCAACGACGAAACGTACGTGGCATGGGTGAAGGGATCGGACTTCATCGAAATTGCCGCGATGGATTGCGAGAGGGGTCCGGTGTTCTACGTGTTCGACAATCGCCGCAATGCCGATATTCCTTTCCGGCGTGAAACGGTGCGGTGCCTGAGTTGCCACGATTCATCGGCGATGCTGGGCGGCGGCGTGCCGACCTTTCTGGTGAGCTCCATCCCGGTCGACTCCGCTGGAATCATTTTCCGCAGCGCTTATCCGCTGGTGGTGACGGATGCCACTCCGCTTGAACAGCGCTGGGCAGGCTGGTACGTGACCGGAGCGCAGGGCAGCCAGACCCACCTTGGCAATCTCGTTGTCGGTACGGCGGAGCAATTCCGGCAATCAGATCTCCACAAGAGCGGTAATCGCGAGACTGTCGCGGGATTATTCGACAATCAGCCCTACCTGACCGACAAGAGTGACATTGCTGCCTTGCTGGTACTTGAACACCAGGTGTCGGTGCAGAACCTCCTCGCCCGTGCGGGCTTCAAGTCGCGTGCGTTCCTCGCTGGCGATTCCGGCGATTTATCTGTCGAGAGGTCGTGGGATGAACTGTCGCCAAAGCTCCAAGGCTTGTTTCGCAGGCTCCTCGAACCTGTGGTGAGGGGCCTCCTGTTTGCAGATGCTGCCGCATTCCATGACCAGATCCGCAGCACCTCGGGCTTCGATGCGTGGTTACAGTCGCAAGGACCTCGCGACTCCGCGGGCCGTTCACTTCGCGAGCTCGACCTAAATGCGCGGCTCTTCAGGTATCCGCTCAGCTACCTCGTGTATTCCGAAGCGTTCGACGGGTTGCCCGTGAGCGCACGGGAATACATCTATTCGAGACTGATCCAGATACTGACGGGCACGAGCGACGGCCCGGAAACGATTCCGCTTTCCATAGCCGACCGACAGGCGGTGTTCGAGATTCTCAAAGCCACCAAACCCGATTTCGCTGCCATGGCCGGCGGTTAGCGGCGCGGGCCGCGTGAGTCGGTGATGGATGCAGAGACGGCCTGCAGGATTGCCTCCGACAGTTCGGGATCTTCGACCGTTCGTGAGAGCAGCAGCGCTCCCACCATGCTCGAATAGGCAACGAGCGCTTTCTTCTCCTTTGCAGCCTTGCTTCGGCTTGGCAGCAGATTCCCGATTATTGCCAACTGTTTGCGGATGCCTTGCGTGACTGAATGCCGCACCGGCGTGCCGAGGCGCGAGATATCCGGGCCAGCCGCGGCGATCAGGCAACCCGCGCCCGGATGATCACGATGCTTCGTCGACAGATAGGAAGAGACCACCGTACCCAAAGGATCCGTGGGTTTGCGCTCCAGCATCCTGTGCCAGCTCTCGGCTGATTTCTCGAGAGCGCACGCAGCCGCCTCGGTCATCAGTGCTTCCTTGGAATCGAAGTGCCCGTAGAAGCCGCCATGTGTGAGACCGGCGCTTTTCATCAGGTCGGCCACGCCGATGCCGTCGAAGCCTTTTTCGCGAAACAGCTTCGACGCCATGTCGATGATGCGGGTGCGGGTTTCCGCTGCCTGTTCGCGTGTCACTCTCATAACCGGAAGCTCCCGACTCAATCCCATCTGGTGCTTGACACTATAGATGATGGTCATCATATTAATCAAATATGATGATCGTCATATTAATTTCCGCCAAGGCAGCAGGAGAACAACGATGGACGCAGTGATTGCCGGATTTGCCAGAACGCCGTTTCATTTTGCAAAGAAAGGCAAGCTGGTGGGCATGCGGCCCGATGATCTCGCGGCTGTTGCATTGAAGGGGTTGATCAGCCGGTCACGCCTGGATGCGGCCGTCATCGAAGACGTGCTGATGGGTTGCGCGTATCCCGAAGCGGAGCAGGGCAACAACATTGGCCGGATCGCCTGGCTGCTCGCCGGTTTCCCCGATACGGTGGGAGGCGCGACGATCAACCGGTTCTGCGGCTCGTCGATGACAGGCATTCACTATGCGGCGGGACAGATTGCAATCGGTGCGGGTGAGGTGTTCGTCTGCGCAGGGGTGGAATCGATGACGCGCGTGCCTCAGGGCGGACTCAACTTCCTGCCGAATGCCCGCTTCAAGAGCCTAGATCATCCTGATGCGGAGATTGGAATCGAGGCATACCTCACCATGGGGCGCACGGCGGAGAACGTCGCAGCGCGTTACGGAATTTCCAGGCTGGAACAGGAGCAGTTCGCAGTAGAGTCGCAACGGAAAGCGGCTGCCGCGTTCGCACTGGGTAAGCTCGCAGGCGAGATCGTCCCGGTCGTCACCCCCGATGGCATCGTCGATACCGACGGTTGTTTGCGGCCACAGACTTCCCTGGAAGGGCTGGCCCAGCTCAAGCCTGTATTCGATGGCACGGTCACGGCCGGGACGGCATCTCCGCTCACGGACGGATCGGCCGCGGTACTGGTGTGTTCCGAACAATTTGCGCGGCGCCATGGTCTCGAAATACTGGCGCGCATCCGATCTGTGGCAGTTGCAGGAGTTGCGCCCGAGGTCATGGGCATCGGCCCTGTCCCGGCAAGTCGCAAGGCACTGGCACGAGCAGGTCTCTCCATCGACGACATCGACATCGTGGAGATCAATGAAGCGTTTTCCAGTCAGGCGCTGGCGTCAGTACGTGAACTCGGGATCCGTGCCGAACGCATCAACCTTGACGGGGGCGGGCTTGCGATCGGCCATCCGCTCGGCGCAACCGGCGCACGGATCACCGGCAAGGCTGCGCAGTTGCTGAAGCGCGAGGGTAAGCAGTTTGCACTCGCGACCCAGTGCATCGGTGGTGGGCAGGGCGTCGCGACGGTGCTCGAGGCGGTGTAGGGCAAGCGGACATAGGATCACATTCGTTGCTTGACTCGCGAACCTGACTCCCGGATCGTTGCGTCCGCCTGTCAGTCACGTCGCCGAATCCATGGATGCTACCGATCTCGTTTTCATGTCCCGAGCGCTCGAACTGGCCCGTGCTGCAGAAGCCATGGGCGAGGTTCCGGTAGGAGCTGTCGTCGTGCGTGACGGCAAGATCATCGGCGAAGGGTCGAATCGGCCCATCTCGAGCAGCGACCCGACCGCGCATGCCGAGATCATCGCCTTGCGTGCAGCCGCGCAGGCAATCGGTTCCTATCGACTGCTCGATACGAGCCTTTACGTCACGCTGGAACCCTGTGCGATGTGTGCGGGGGCGATGGTTCACTCTCGGGTGAAGCGCCTGGTTTTCGCTGCGCGAGATCCGCGAGCGGGTGCGGCGGGCAGTATCTTCAACGTCGTAAGCAACCCCGCGCTCAATCATGCAATCGATTGCGAAGAAGGTGTGCTGGCGGATGAATGCTCGATGCTGTTGAAGGATTTTTTCAGGATCCGCCGGCAGAAAGTGCCTGGAGACCCGCCAGCCTGACTGTAAGGCTTAGCCGCCTGCTGTTTCTTCCGTCGGTTCCGGTGGGCGTGTGGCGGGCCTGCCGGTGTCGGCTGCGACCCAATCCAGGATCGCCATGTAAGTCTGGATGTTCTGCACGAAGCGCACCGGTTCCCACCCACGTGCATACCCACGCTTGACCTGTGTGTACCAGCGTTCCTGCGTCAGGAGCGGCAGATACTCGCGCACGTCATCCCAGCGATCCGGGTTCTTGCCGTGCATCTGCGTGAGAATGCGTGCATCTTCGAGATGACCGAAGCCGACGTTGTATGCAGCAAGCGCCATCCACGTGCGATCCGGTTCGGGGATACGCTCGGGGACTTTCTCCCGCACGCTCACGATGTAGCGTGCACCGCCGAAGATGCTGGAGCGCGCATCAAGACGATCGGCAATCTCGAGGCCACGCGCAGTTTCTTCCGTCAGCATCATCAGGCCGCGAACTCCAGTCGGCGAAGTCGCGTCCGCATCCCATTGCGATTCCTGATAGCCGATCGCTGCAATCAGTCGCCAGTCGACACCCACCTGTTCGGCGGCCTCCTGGAACCAGCCCCGGTACTCAGGCAGCCGTGTCTGGATATGCACCATGAAATCGCGGGACTGCAGGTAGTCGAAGCGATCCGTGTTGCTGTAGTAGCGATCGAGAATGGCGGCGAGTCGGCCTTCGGCTTTCAGCGCCGCGAAGAAAGCAGTGGTCCGGTTGAGCAGGCTGGCGTCATGCGCGTCGACCGCCCACGCAAGGGATTTCCCGGCCGAAAGATCGAAGGCGATGCGGATTTCCGGATGAAACGCGCGGCTGATGGCGAACTCGTTCGAGTCTGCAATCGTGTAGTCGAATTCCCGGCGTGACAGGCGGTAGAGCAGTTCTTCCGTCTCGGCCTGCGGATTTTCCACCCAGGCGAGTTCGGGATAATCCGGTCGCAGTTGTTCGAGCGTAGTGGCGTGGGCGCTGCCGGTAACGACTTCAATGTGGCCGCGATTCGCCTGCATGAGATTGCGTGGCCGGTCTTCACTCTGGCGATAGACCATGTGCTCCTTCACTTCCTGGAAGGGCGGGCCGAAGCTCAAGTGCGCGGGGACGGGCTGACCTCGCGTCAGGCTCGCCGCCGCGATGTGGGCGCGACCCGACGCCAGCTCCTGCATAACATCGTTGATCGTGGGCACGCTGTAGATAAAAAGCTTGACCCCGAGTTCGCCCGCAAAACGGGTGGCGAGATCGAACTCCGGCCCCTGCGGACCCGCGGCGCCAAGGTAGTAGGTGCTGGGGCTGTTCCGTGTGACCACGCGCAGTTCACCTGCGGCGAGGATCTGCTCGAGCACGCTCGCAGGCCGGGTACAGGTCCCGAGCATGAACACGGCAATCAGGGCCAGCGCGGCTTTCAAGCGGGGACTCTCTCCGTGGGACAAGCGCTCCCGCAGGTCGCGGGAAGAAATCAGCGCGGGCCTAGTATAGAATACTGGCCGCTTTCGACCGGGCTGGGCAGTTCACAGTTGACCCAACCCAATCAATCACTTACGGAGAGGTGGCAGAGTGGTCGAATGTACCTGATTCGAAATCAGGCGTGGGCTTACGCCCACCGTGGGTTCGAATCCCACCCTCTCCGCCAAAAAGCAAAAGGCCCGGGTTCCCCCGGGCCTTTTTGCTTTTTATCGTCGAGGGTGGGATGAGAACCCACGAGGAAGTGGGTTCGACAAAATCGTATGGAACGATTTTGGACAGCGGTAGCTGGCGCGAACGCGCGGCGACCATGGACGGTGAGCCGCAATCCCACCCTCTCCGCGGCCCTACGATTCAAATGCGCAAGATCCACTCCGTTCCTTGGGGGAGTGGGTCCGACCGCCGATCGCAAGCCTCAGCAACATTGATTCCTAAAATGCTTGCGCCGCAGGTTATCCGCGAAACACGCATCTCTTAGAGGCATCGCAAATCCTCAACCTCCCGTAATTTTGCCTATATTCACTCAATAGTCGACAATTCAACTCCCGAGGACGGCTTCAGAAATCTGGCCGACCGACACCAAAGATTGCGTGGTTCGGGACGCGACGACCACGCGACAAAAATTTCAGGTCGAACCTGGAGCAACCGATGTCCATCGATTCCGAAGCTACTCCATCAGCGCAACCGGCCACGCATGTGCTGGCGTGGACCAAAGACCTGAATCGCACCGAACGAAAAACGCTCGGTGCAACTGTGGGTGGGTGGGCACTGGATGCCATGGACGTACAGATCTACAGTTTTGTCATTCCCACTTTGATATCGATCTGGGGGATCACCCGAAGCCAGGCGGGAATGATTGGCACCGCTGCGCTTGTGATCTCCGCCGTCGGGGGCTGGCTCGCGGGCTGGCTCGCGGATCGTTATGGCCGGGTTCTCATATTGCAGATTTCGATTTTGTGGTTTGCAGCCTTCACCCTGATCTCGGGTCTTGCCCAGAATTTTGAACAACTGTTTGCCGCACGCGCGTTGATGGGTTTGGGCTTTGGAGGAGAGTGGGCGGCCGGCGCGGTCTTGCTGGGAGAGACGATCCGCGCACAGCATCGCGGCAAGGCGCTTGGACTCATGCAATCCGGTTGGGCAATAGGGTGGGGCGCGGCCGCTATCCTGTATGCAGTGCTGTTTTCCATCCTTCCACCTGAAAAGGCGTGGCGTGTCCTGTTTTTCGTGGGCGTCGCACCGGCTTTTTTTGTTTTCTTCCTGCGCCGGTTCATTGCCGAGCCCGACGTCTATGTTCGTTCCCAGGCGGCCAAAGCCCAGGGCGAGAAAGTGTCTCTCCTGGAAATCTTCCGTGGCCCTCTCCTTAAGGTTACGGTTCTCGGCGGGCTGCTCGGAACCGGAGCTCAGGGCGGGTACAACGCCCTGACAACGTGGCTTCCCACTTTCCTGCGGACGGAACGCGGATTATCCGTACTGGACTCGTCGGGTTACCTTGCAGTGCTGATCATCGGATCGTTTTTCGGCTACGTCACCGGCGGTTATCTTTCCGACCGCATCGGCCGCCGAATGACTTTCCTGTTTTTCGCCATCTGTGCGGGCCTGATCGTGGTGATCTACACCTCCGTGCCGTTCGGCAACGCGACGATGCTCGTACTGGGATTCCCGCTGGGATTCTTTGGTGCCGGTGTTTTCAGCGGCATGGGTGCGTTCTACACCGAGCAGTTTCCAACCCGTGTGCGCGGAGTGGGACAGGGCTTTGCCTACAACGTCGGGCGCGCATTGGGTGCTTTCTTCCCCGCGATGGTGGGCTTCCTCTCCGGATCAATGGGGCTGGGCGCTGCGATCGGCATTTTTGCCTTCAGCGCTTACGCAATCATGGCGATAGCAGCTTTCCTTTTGCCTGAAACCAAAGGCAAGGCTCTGATAGCGTGAACCGTGGTCAGGCCATCGGAGCAGCCAATACTGATAGCGCGGGCCAGCAAATCGGCATGAAAAAAAGACGTCCGATGGCACCAAATTCGGGGGAGACGGTGCATAGATCCGGCAGGAATCTACTATCGGACGTAAATATGAATGGTTTTCGGTCGCGGCTCTTCAATTTGCTCGAGCAGTTGGCGCACTGGTCTTGAGGCTGCGATAGACCGCTTCAGTAAATGCAGCGGTTGACGTGGGGCCGGGGGTGACGCCATAGCGTCCATCGAAATCCCGCGTCAGTCGCGCGCTCTTGACCTGCTCGAGCGTCATGCCTTTGGTCACTGCATCGGCAACGCGATCACGGATGATCGTCGCCATCTCGCGGTATTCCGCTACATCGCCTTCGTCGTAGATGCGGCCCTGGCCCGGGACCACCATTGTGCCTCCCTGCGCGTGCCACGAAGCGACCGTGATGGCAAGGATCTGGTTCAGTGCATCCAGCGCGCCCTTTATCGAACCGCCGTCATTCACCCTGATTTCCGGGTAGCTCACGCCCGGGAGAATTGCACCGGTCGCAAGGACACCGGACTCCCGGAAAAACACCATCACGTCGCCGCTGCTGTGGACGCCCGGAACATGGATCACCTGGACAGGTTCATCGTTGAAATAGATCACCCGCTCGCCGCGGAAGAATGAATCGGTGGGAATCAGGTCGCTCGACATCTTTGCGCGCCCCATGGCGAGCCCCACGCTTTCGTGCGCAATGATGGTGGCGATCTGTCCGCCAGGCGTCAGCGGTGTGTTGATGGCGGCGGTTGCGGTGACGCGGGAAGTATCTGCCGACGTATAGACGATCTGACGAATCGGCTTGTTGCCACCGATCTTGCGGATTTCCGCCAGCACCGCAGCGGCGAGTTCCTGACTGCCCGGGTCGACGACGAGAATGCCCTCGTCACCGAGCTGCACGACGGTGTTCTGTCCTCCCGCGGTGATCGACCACACTTTGCCCTTGACGTGTTGCGAGCTGACGCTGGTATCAGCGGAGAGAGGTCTGGTCGGCACTTGCTGAGTCAGAGGCTGCGTCGCGGTGAACAAGGCTGCAAACTGGCCAGGCTTGTAGCCTCCAAGCTCTGCCAGCCGCTGCATGTATTCCGGATACATGGTTTCGGGACCGCCAAATGCGGCTCGCAACGGCACGTCGTACAGACGGCTGAAGGTTTCGCTCTCATCTTCTTCCTCGCTCGGAAGATAGTGGGGAATGCGACCGACCGGAACATCCAGCTCGTCGATGCCCGTGCACTTGTAGTACGTGCCGCCGGGTCCGCCGTCCTGCGTGCCGCCGAACGCTTCTATCAACTGCGTGTTGGGCCGGAATCCCGCCTTGAAGTCCGTGGTGCGGACCAGCGGCTCGGTGTAGTAGAGCGGATCCTCGACAATCGAATTGACGGTGAGGTAACTGTCATGGCGGATGAAGTATTCCAGCATCCGCGCCTGGTCACTGGTGGGCACGCCATTGCGGCGAACATATCCCGCCTTGATATGTGTCGTTTCGACGACCAGTTTGTCGTCGACCCACTTGCCTGTCGAAAATCCTTCGTACGTGTGGCGCGAGTACGGGCCCGGACGCGCACGCCCGTCCATCCAGATGGTACGTGGCAGGCTGTAATTGCCGGTCAACTTGAAAGCCACGAGCTTTTCGGTGACTGGATCGTAGACCTTCACGATCGACATGCCCTGGGGCCCGCGATTCTGGTAGGTCACGGGATGCAGCTTGCACTGGTTCTCCGGGACGGTGAGCCATTGCGGTGAATGGCTTCGCGACCGGTAGATGCCCGCCTCGTTGAGCGGCAGACCCGCGAAGTCACCACCGTCGGGCCCCGCGCCGCGGTCCTGCATGTCTTCATGCAATTGCACGGCCCCCGGGCCAAACCCGCCACCACCCGGTGCATCCCAGTCACCGACGATATCCATCGGAGGGTACATGCCCCTTTGGGCCTGAGCCTTCGCAAGAGGAGGCAGCGCTGCGATCGCAAGCAACGCCAATGCAAATCCACAAACCGGTTTGATGTGCTTCATGTTCATGCTCCAGCGCGCTTTGCCGGTGGCGCAGTACGGCACGGAGTGGGATTGAATCTCGAGCCATCGGCCTCGCGCTTGAACTGGCTGCTCACGACAAAAGGCAGCACGAGATACGTCGGATCGTCCACGATGGTGACGACCTCCATGTAGTCGGCGCCAAAAGCACTGAAGCGATCGAAGTACTCGGTGATCACGGCCTTGTCGCTGTACGGGATGCCGTTCTTGCGCAGATACCCCGGCAGCACATTCGTCGTGGTCACTTTAAGGCTGCCGCGTGCATTCGACGGCGCTCCTGGGGCTGCGGGTGCGGTGCGCTGTGGGGTCCGTCCTGGCAAGCCAAGCTGCTGGTTCAGGATGGGACCGCCGGCAGCAGGTGGCGGACGCATCCATTGTGCGAGCGACAGGCCTTGCAACGTGCGGTCGCCAGACGGCTGCGCGGCTGCAAAACTGAACAGACGGGTCTGCGTGCCGGCATCCATCTCGAACTTGAGCGTGCTGTCATCCGTCCACGAGACACGCACGCGAGTAGGTTGGCGCATGATGCCGCCAGCTCCGAAAGCCTTGCATTGGTCACCTTTCGCGTTGTCGGCATCGAGGGACCAGTTCTTGGCCAGGGCGATACCCGTTGGGTTCAGGGGAACCGCTTCCGTGTCACCGACCGGTGCCGTGCGCATGCGCCAGCGCCAGTCCTCATTGACCTGCGCGACCCAGGTGCCGGTGAGGTCTGTTTGCGCGGCCTGCCGCGCCGATTGAGGCGCCTGGGGTGGTGGCTGCGCAGCCCAGGCTGTTCCTACCAATGGCAAAAGGCCCAAGGCCGTGCCCAGTCGTCGACCCATCCGCATAGTCCAATCCCCCGCGTTGTGTTTTTGTATAGGTAGTTTTCACGAGCCCTGGAGCATCGCGAAGTGCACGCACACAGGCTTGGGCATCTCTGCCTGGGTGCCACCGGAAACGCAGCCTGCTTGCAACGGCAGGCTGCGTCATCCCGGCTTTTCAGCTCAAGGTTTCTTTTCGTCAGTCAGACCCGCCGCCTTGTCGCGCACCAGCTTGTTGAAGACTTCCACTTCATCGAGGGGAGCACAGACGTCTTCCTGAAGACCGGACCAGCCGCCCGCCGCAAGATCGGCCTTGGCAACGCGCTTGTTCACTTTCACTTCGCTCACCCACGGCTTTGTGTAGATGAGAGGATCGGTCACGGTGATCTGCAGCTCGAGAGTGTCGTGGTCCCGCAGCTTGTAGCGCTCCGTGACATGCATCTGCTCGCTGTGCGGGTAGCCGAAGATGTCGATCCACGATCTTTCGTCGAAGCCATTGGATTCGACAACGAACGTATCGCCTTCCCACTTGCCGGTGGAATAGCCGAACCAGCGGGGAACGTAATCAAGCTTTTCGGGAAGAATCCGCCCGTCCGTCCAGACTTCGCGATGGGCCCAGGTCCACTCGAAGAACTGGAAGACTCTTTCCGGCGTGACAAGTATTTCGTAAGGAGCCGGTGTCATCAGGAGAAGGCGGGGAATGCCGTCGGGATTGCAGGTGGCTTGCGGGTCGTTCGCAAGACCCGGAGGCACGCCCCGACGCCGGCCGATATGCAACTGCGGATTCGCCAGCGCCTCCTTGCTGTCGGGTGCAAATCCCTTGCCCGTGATGTTGGCGTCGAATCGCTTCTGGCCTTCGGGAGTAAAAGGCGGGACATCGACGCCGAAACCGTAGCCGCCTGGTGGCTCGCGGCACTCCGGACACGGAGCGGCGTTGTCGTTGAATGACTGTGGATTCCGGGTCCAGACGCCCGAGATATCCTTCGGATCAAATTTCGCCTCTACGCTACCCGCTGCCGGTTCTCCAGCGTTCGCAGCCACGGCTTCCTTTTCCTGCTCTTGAGTGCAGGCTCCCGTCAAGACGCCCAGCAATCCGACTGTGGCGACCAGAGCGACTGTGTTGAAAATCCTGTCTTGCATGTTCTTCTCCTGTTCCCTGCGGACGCCGCATCAATTGCCGGTGATGATTTCTTCGCCCTTGTCGTTGTGGATTTTCGTGATCAGGGCAGAAAAGCCCCCGGCCTTTGAAGGCGACAACGTCAGGGTGACAACGGTGCCGGGTTTGAGCGCTTCTTCGGATCTGATCTTTCCCCAGCCGCTCCTGATCATTCGCGACGGGTTGGTCACGATCTCCGAGTGCCAGTGTTCGATCTGGCCTTTCGCGTTCTTCACGTCAAACAGCACGATAGGGTGCGGGTTGATGTAGCCGAACTGGGTGATCGTTACTTTCTGCTCATACGACTTCGAGAGGTCGTAAGAGATATTGCTGCCGTGATGGGCCAGCACCGGAGCGGCCTGCAGAAAAATGCCGGCCAGCAGCGTAGCCGCAGCGTTTCTATGAAAATTCATGGGTCACTCTCCAGATGATCTTTGAACAACTCGGCCTGCGCTCATTGACTGCCCAGTGCAGGACGTTCATTCCCTCCGCGAGACCAGCTCGCATCGGGTTGGCGACGCATTGATCAGCCAGCTCCGCCTCGTCCGCACACGCACGCTCTTCGCCAGGGGCCGGAATGCGGGACAGGATCTGACGCTATATTCTCGATGAAGTTTATAGACTACAAGATAAATCGACAATTTTTAATTTAATGACCATATTGCCTATATTAAATAAATTGCCTATAAAGGCTCACGATGAGTCGGCAATGAAGTGAGATCGCTGCGGTGCGGCAGATGGTTCTCGCCTTCCATGCCAACGACAAAGAGCGGAACACGCTTTGATTGGAGAGGGGGGATCAGCAGAACTATTCGGAGCTGCGCGAGGCGAGAGCTGGTCGTGCTGATGCGGCGCTACCCGGCTACCGGGTATCGATTCGCTCGCGGCCCAAATCGCATTCCACAGCTTCAGTTCCCGTTGCAGTCAGCTATCGGCAATTGCCGATGACAGAACGGTTGGCGATTGCTTGCGGCTCATCCCGCCACTGGTTTGATAACGAGGTGGAAAAAATGAAGATTCGGCGACATATCGGCGCGCTGTCGGGGGCATTCATATTAATGGGGACTGTTTCTGCAGTATGGGCTGCGCAGCCACCTGGGCCACCACCGCCCCCTCGCTCTGCACGCGAGGGTGCGCAAGCTGACCTGACCGGCAACTGGGTCGCCCAGATCACCGAAGACTGGCGTTGGCGGATGCTGACAGCACCCATCGGCGACACCCAGGGAGTGCCGGTGAACCCGGCGGGTCTTGCGATAGCCAAGCAGTGGAGTCTCGACAAGGACAACGCCAATGGCGATCAATGCAAGGCCTTCGGTGCCGCAGCCATCATGCGTCAACCTACCCGCGTCAGGGTTTCCTGGGTCGATGACAACACGCTCAAATTCGAGATGGATGCAGGCACGCAGACGCGCCTGTTCAACTTCGTTCCGCCCGCACAGGCAGGCGGTGAGCGAACGCTGCAAGGCACTTCCGTCGCCCAGTGGATGCGTCCACCTCCCGCGCCCATCGGCAATACGCTGAACCAGCAGATCGGCCTGGTTGCGCCGCGAGCTCCCGCGGCTGGCAATGCAGCGCCAGCGACTCCTCCGATCGCGCGGGGCAGCCTCAAGGTGAACACCGCCAACCTGAAGGCAGGATATCTGCGCAGGAATGGCGTTCCCTACAGCGAGAACGCCGTTGTCACCGAGTACTACGATCGCCTTAATTTCTTCGGGGTCGATTATCTGCAGGTGACGACGGTCGTGCAGGACCCCACCTATCTCACTGTCCCCTTCATCGTCAGCAACCAGTTCAAGCGTGAGGCCGACGGCTCGAAGTGGAATCCCACTCCTTGCCATACCGATCCGCCGGGCAACGCCAGTCCGCCTGTCGGCGATTTCGGCAACCAGGGTCGCGCGCAACCACGCTAGCAGCCCGCCGACACGCCTGAATTGAAAAGCTTATCTAGGGGGACAGGAAGATGAACAGCATCTGGCAGCGTTGTGGATATTTGTTGGTGCTTGCCACGGCTATGCAATCACGTGTTGTGGAAGCGCAGGGCTTCAATACGAGCAACATGGGCAATACCGGCAATGTCATGGATATCGTCGGCGACTGGGAACAACCCGGCGCGGGTGGTGGCTTCCAGTTCCAGGAAGAACCCACGGATCGCGGCCCGGGCCCCGATCCGGGTGACTACGCCGGGTTGCCGGTCAACGCTGCGGCTCGCTACAAGGCTCAGGCGTACTCGCCGGAATGGCTGACAGTGCCCGAGCATCAGTGCATCCCCCATCCTTCGACTTACCAGGATCGCAGCCCTGGCGGCCTGACGGTGATCAAGATCTATGATCCGGTGACCCAGAATCTGGTGGCCTATCAGACGCAGGGTAACTACGGCCTGATGCGCACCATCTGGATGGATGGCCGTGCGCACCCCGGTCCAAACGCGCGGCATACCTTTGAAGGTTTCTCTACCGGCAAGTGGGTCGATGACAGGCTGGTAGTGGAAACGACGCATCTCAAGGCGGGCTGGATCCGTCGCAACGGCGTTCCGCACAGCGATGAGGCGCGGATGCTCGAATATTACGTACGGCACGATGGATATATGACCGTCACCACTGCGGTGGATGATCCCTACTACTTCGACGAACCATTCATCCGGTCGACGGATCTCAAGGTGAACGTGAGGGCGACCACCCGCATGACGGAGTTTGGCGGTTTCGTGAATGGCGGTCCTGGCGGCACGTTCTTCAAGTGCACTCCGATCGATGAACTGGATGTCGCCATCGGCCGCGTTCCCCATTTCATCGCCGGCCAGGAACACGTAGAGCTCGAAACGTTTGCCCGAACCTACGACATCCCGCTGGATGCAGGCTTTGGCGGCAGCGAGACGATGTATCCGGAGTACATGACGAAGCTGCGGCAGATGGGCGGTTATAAAGCAGGGCAGACGACTGCCGGGCCCACGCGGGCGGCTATGACTGCGGCTGCGAAGGCGGCAGTAGCGAAAGCACCGCCCGATATGACTGTCACGTCCGAGCACGTGAAAGGCCAAGTGTGGATGGTGACGGCCGGTGGGCAGAACGTCGCGGTGCAGATCGGCGATGAAGGCATCCTGGTCGTGGATCCGGGCCGCAAGGAACTGGGGGCAGCGGTGCTGGCAGAAATCCGCAAGCTCGGTGGCAACAAGCCGGTCCGCGAAGTGATTCAGACGTCTTCGGATGTCTCGCTCCTCGGCGCCACGGACGTCATCGGCACGCCAGTGGTCGCGGGCGGCCAGCGCCCCAATGTGATTGCACATGAATCCGTCGGCCTGCGACTCGGACGCGCCAAGGCATCGGGAGACATCATTCCGAACGACACATTGTTCCGCGGCAAGCGATCCATCTTCTTCAACAACGAACCCGTCGAGATCATCCACGTTCCGGCGGCACATTCGGACGGGGATGTGATCGTTTATTTTCGCGAATCCGACGTCGTGGTCACCGGTGCCCTGCTTGCCAACGTGACATATCCGGACATCAATGTTGCAGATGGCGGAACGATTCAGGGGACGGTCGATGCCCTGAACAGGATCCTGGACATCACGGTGGCCGAGTGGCGCTCGCAAGGAGGCACGATGGTGATTCCATCGCTGGGCCACTTCTACGACGAAGGCGACGTTGCCGAGTATCGGGATATGGTCACCATCATCCGTGACCGTATCCAGGACGCCATCGATCGCGGGCTCACGCTCGAGCAGACGAAGGCAGAAAGACTGACACGCGATTACGACGGGCGCTATGGCAACAAGCCAGGTCCCGGCTCAACCGATGCGTTTGTCGAGGCGGCTTACAAGAGCCTGAAGAATGCGCCTGCCAAAACGGCCTCTGCACGGTAGTTTTACAGACAAGGGGAATCGACATGTCACGCAGATTCAAATCCAGAGCTTTGCCCGGTGTTCTGCTGTCAGCGGTCGCGTTGTCCATGATGGTTGCTGGTGTTGCCGAGGGAGCCGAAGCACCGACGACTACGTCGAACCGTCCCCAGACTCCGCAATCCACTGCACGCATTGAAGCTGCAAAAGCCATGGCAGGCACCGATGCGGATCTGAACCGGGCCTGGAGTTTCTTCTGCACCCCGACCAACTTCAACGCTCCCGGCCCCGAGATGGAAGCCATGAAGGTGTTCGACAACCTTTATATGCTTCCTTCCTCCACTCGCCAGTTGACAACGGTCTGGGCCATCACCACACGGGAAGGCATCATCCTTCTTGATTCCGGAGACCAGGCTCAACCGGATTCCATTCTTGCGGGGATGAAGAAGGTGGGACTCGATCCCGCCCAGGTGAAATTCATCCTTCTGGGACATGGTCACGGTGATCACTATGCTGGCGCCCTTTATTTTCAGGAGCACTACGGAACGCGGGTGGGCTTGAGCAGCCGCGATTGGGATCTCATGTATCCCGCCAGTCCGCCTGTAAATGCGCCGCCCGCTCAGGGCACACCGATACCTAAGCCGAAGCGGGATCTCGTGCTCGAAGAAGGCAAGCCTTTTGTCCTGGGCGAACAAACGGTGAATGTGTATTCGATTCCCGGACACACTCCAGGTTCGCTCGGCTTCATATTCGATGTCACGGAGAACGGACGTAAGCACACCGCCGCGATGTACGGCGGCACGATCCTGGCCCAGGGCGGCATCACCACCGAAGGCCTGAATCTCTATCTCGCATCCACCATGCATTTCCTGGAAGCTGCCAGGAAGATGAAAGTGGACGTCGAAATCCAGAATCACGCGCTTTTCGACAGCACACCCGAGCGTGCGGCAAAGCTCAAAGCGCGGAAGCCGGGCGAGCCGAATCCCTTCCTTATCACCATCGACAAGTACGCCAGGCTTTGGGATATCTCGTCCGAATGCATCCGCGCCGAGATTGCTCGTCGTTAGCTTCAAAGCCGCGATTCATATGAACATGCGTGCAATCTTCATGTCCGTTATTGCCGGTCTGGCAATTGGCTCCGTATCTGCGGTGGCCGAAACGGCAGGCGTGCACGATATGCACGGTATGGCAGGGGGAAATAACAGGGCGCCCCGCTCGACTCTGCCGACTCCGGACACGGCAATGGAAATCCTCAATGCCACTCATCGCCACGGTGAATTGCACACTGTGGCAGGCAAGTACGGCAATTTCTCCGCGTGGGTGGTGTATCCGGTTCGTTCGGAAAAGGCGGCCGTCGTTGTCGTTGCGGCCCAGGACCAGAAGATGACGGACTGGCTGCGGGCTGTGGCAGATCAGGTATCAGCGGAAGGTTACATCAGCATCGTTCCAGATGTTTTGGCGATGGATGTCGATATCGAGGCAGCCAGGCTGTATGCCCTCACGCTACCTGCGGCGAACGGCAAGTCTTTGGAGATCGCATTCGAAGACTCGGCCTCTGGAATGTCTGCTGGTGTGTCTGTCACGCTCCCGTCCTCGAAGGAGAAGACCCATATTTCATTGGCCGGCGGAAACTGGTCAAACGTCGTGGAGTTTCTCAATCACCAGACAGGCAACGTGACGCCGACCGTAGATATGAGCATGCATGGCCATGCCCAGATGGTGACGCCTGCCGTTGGCACGCCGCGGATGATCGGCGGACAGTTCATGGGCGCGGAGCCGCGCGATGCGGGCGCACCGCAAAGACCGCGTGGCTATCCGGTCGCCAAGCTCGATGAATTACCGGCGGGGCTCTTCACTGCAAGGTCGACACTGCTGAACTCCACCATTCGTAGCGAATGGGTGGATATCCCGACGCCCGGCATCGGTCAGGGGCGACTGCACACATGGATCTCCTATCCCGCCACCAACGTACCAGCGGGCATCGTCGTGTTGATGCAGCACGGTCCGGGGATGGATGAATGGATGCGCTCGGTAGCGGATCAGCTCGCCCGGCAGGGCTATATCGCTCTATCTCCGGATCTGCAGACAGGCCTTGCACCCAACGGCGGCAACTACGAATCTTTCGGCGGGCCGGACGCGATCCTGCGGACCAATGGCCAGTTGAAGGACACGAACGCGAGCTACCAGTCGGTGCGTGCCTATGGACTCAAAATACCTGGCGCCAACGGCAAGAGCGCCAGCCTGGGATTTTGCAGAGGCGGGAGGAGTAGCTACGAGTTTGCATCTACGGTTCCTGGACTCAATGCAGCAGTGGTCTATTACGGCGCGGGACTGCCTGAGCAGGAAATGGCAAATATAGAGGCTCCGGTTCTCGCCTTCTTCGGCGAGGACGATGTGGGAGTGACTTCCACGCTGGCGGGGACTGCGGACACGATGAAGAAACTGGGAAAAAGTTTCGAGTCGTACGTCTATCCTCATGCGACCCACGGCTTCCTCGAGTTCCAGGATCTGGGTGGGAATGCATCCGCCACCTCCGACTCATGGGCCAGAACGACAGCCTTCCTGAAGCAGCATTTGCAATAGGCGTCCCCAACCGCAGAGGACGCAAACATCCGCTGCGCAGAATTCCGGAGTACTGGTATGGATCGCGACCTGCTGCAAGAGCGCTATACGAGGACGGCGATCGCGTTCCACTGGATCATTGCGGTCTTCATTCTCTTCAACATGTGCATCGGCACGTTCATGGAGAGCCTCGAACAGCCGTTGCGTACCCGGGTGGTCAGTGTCCATGCGTCCGTGGGGATGAGCGTTCTGGGGCTCGCGTTACTGCGCATCCTGTGGAGGATCACGCATCGACCGCCAGAGTTTGTCGGGGTCCTGGCGCGATGGGAAAAGTGGACCGCTCACCTGGCGCATGCGTTTCTTTACTTCTTGATGGTGGCGATGCCGCTGACGGGCTTCTCCATCCTGTCTTCAAACGCCCCGCGGCCCATTGGAACCGGCATCAGGATCTGGGTGTTCGACGACATTCCGAGAATCAGCGTGCTGCAGCAGAATCCCGATGCAGGCTATCGGCGAGTGCTGCACGATTTCTTTCTCGACCTGCACCACCTCGGCGCCTGGATCCTGCTTGGTCTATTGATCCTGCACGTCGCAGCGGCAATCAAGCATCAATACGTGGACCGGCACCCGGAATTCGCCCGTATGGGCATAGGCCATCTGCGCGAAATCGACGGGACGCATTCAAGCGGCCCGAGCCGGGCAACTGCAAAACAGGAACACGAGAAGGCTCATGCCAAATAATGCTTTCCCTCGCCTACGATTCCCCGCCGTATTTCTTGCGGTGGCGTCATTGTTTCTTGCATCTGGTTTCGCCGACGCGGCGCAGCCACAGCCCGGTACGGCGCCGACGGAGTTGCCAAAACTCGTCAAGATGCGGGATGACGTCTATGTGATCGAGAACGTCAATGGCAATCTGCCCGAGCTCCAGGCTTTCGGCGGCAACCTGACGGTGTACCTGACCAATGCAGGGGTCATCCTGATCGATGCCAAGAACGAGCAGATGCATGACGATGTGGTTGCCAAGATCAGGACGCTTACGGACAAACCGATCAAATATGTCGTTCTGACTCACCACCACGGCGACCACAGCGGCGGGACGGCCAAAATGCAGGCGCTCGGCGCAACGATCGTGATCAGCAACGCGGACCAGGAAAGCATGCTGAAAGCCGGCCGGACCGATATACCGGAGATGACCTATTCGGGCCAGGCCAGAATCCTGCTCGCCGGCAAACAGGTCGCCTTGCGAGAAGTTCGCGGCCACACCCGGGGTGACACGATCGCTTACCTTCCTGCAGCCAGGATCGTGGTTGCCGGAGATCTGGTGACTGCACCCGGCTCGGTACCCGGCATCGTGAACTACGGCGACGGTGGGACCTGGACGGACTGGGGTGCTGCCCTCGATGAAATTGCACGCATGGATTTTGACTACCTCGTGCCAGGCCACGGCCGCACCTTGACCAAGCAGGAATTTCTCGCTTTCCGCGACAGCAACTCCGCCTTGCGCGAACGCTTTCGCGCGCTCAACCGCGAACGCAAGAGCGTCGATGAAATCGGCAAGATCCTGCAAGCCGAATTCGGCTGGGGAACGGGACCGGCGGCCGGCAATCTCGTGGGCATGTCGCAGGAGCTGAGATGAACGTGCTGTTCCGTTATTCATTGCGTAATTTCAAGCCGCAGTGATGGAAATATCGTAAACGTACTACTACTTGCCATTGATTGATCACTGGCAGCCAATCGGGGGTGAATGAGATGGAAACCAAGAGTCATACGAAGTTGCGAGCGTCGCGGTTGCTGGGCTTCGGCATGTTGCTGGCCACAACACTGGTATCGGCGCATCACGGCACCAATATTTCCTATGACCGCACCAAGCAGTGGGTGCGGAAGGCCACAGTGGTGAGCTTCACCTATGCCAATCCGCATCCAAGCCTGTTTTTCGAATTCAAGAATGACCGCGGCGAAACCGAGAAGTGGGGAGCAGAACTGCTGCCCAATCCTGCTGCTTTGATCAGGGCAGGATGGAGCAGGGCCAAAGCCATGGAAGCCCTCAAACCGGGAACGCCGATCACCGTGACGGTTGCTCCCGCCAAGGCAGGTGGAACAGTAGGCCTGCTGGTGCGATTGCAGAACGAGAAAGGGGAGGAGATCGTGACTTCCGGCGGACCCGGCCAGCCGCAACCCGATCCTGATGCGAATCGTGCCGGCGCCGCTCCAGCAGCCCCGGCCGCTCCGTGAACGGTCCCCGCCAATCCACAAGGAGAACAATCATGAGCAATCGCCTGACATGTGTGCTCGCGGGAATCGCGGCGATGGTGGCCACGTCAACCACGTCAATGGGCGCAGCGCCCGGACAGACCTTCAACCCGAAGGATCTCAACGGAATCTGGAGTCGTAACGCCACGGGATATGGCGGCGGCGGAACCTGCAAGGAGTGCGGCGATCGCGGCTACAGCGTGAGCTTTCCGGAGTTCACGGCCGAAGGGCAGGTCGCGTTCGACAAGAACATTCCGTCGTACGGCCGTGCGCTTGGGAGCGACGATGCGGCCGCCCATCCGGAGGAACATATCGGACGCAGGCGGAGCCAGCCGCCGGCACTCGGCAATGATCTTTACGGAACCTGTCATCCGATGGGTGTTTCAAGAGGTCTGCTCTATCCCGACCCCATGGAAATGCATGTGCTGAACGACCGGATACTGCAGCACATCGAATGGCGCGACAGCATCCGCACGATCTGGATGGACGGCCGCAAGTTGCCCACGCTGCCTGTGGATCTGCCGCGCTGGTGGGGGTACTCGGTCGCGCACTGGGAGGGTGACACGCTCATCGTCGAGTCGAACGGGCATGACGAACGCACGTGGGTTGACTACTACGGCTATCCGCACAGCGACGAACTGAAGCTGACAGAGCGCTACCGCAAGATCAATGCCGACACGCTTGAGTTGATCATGGTTCTGGAGGATCCGAAGTTCTACAAGAAGCCCTGGACCAGCGACACCAAGCATTTCAAGCTGCTGCCCAAGGACTTCATCAAGACTCCTGAAGGCTGGGCGGGACTGCTCGAAGACATCTGCGCACCGAGCGAGGAGTTCGAGTTCAACAGGCTGATTCGCGACCCCGCAGGCACTGGAAACAAGGCCGCGCCGTAACGAATGGTCGTGGCTTCCGTCACGACGGATCTCTCTGGAGGATCGATATGGAAGGGGACAGGGAAATACCTGTCCCCTTTTTCATTTCCGGGAAATCAGAAGAAGGCGATGGCGCGACCCGCCCAGCCCACCCCGAACCAGATCAGCAACGCGAAGATTCCGACCGCGGCATTGGTTGCCTTGCCGAAACGCGCGTCGTCCGCATAGACCACGGAACGAAAGATGGTGAAGTGGTAGAGCACCGCAAGCAGCAGCAGCACCATCTTCAGCCGGAACCAGGTGCCCTCGAAATACGCTTCTGCACCGCCTGTGAATATCAGTCCGCCGGTGAGGGCCATGAGCGCGCCACCGATGGTCATGACGGGGTACACCGGTCGCGCCAGCGTCGCGATCGGCGTGGTTCGTTGAGCGATGCCGATCAATCTCACGCTCAGGAAGACGACGCCTCCAAGCAGCAGGATCAGGCCGAACAGGTGAAACACGAACAGCCAGGCGACTCTGGTGGTCGACATTCCCATCCACATGGCCAATGAAGTCGAGCCCAGCCATTGGACAAAGGGGGTGAATAGATTCCAGGACATGGAGGTTGCTTCCCTTGATCCTTATCAGATGTTGTAGGCCATCAACCGGCCAACGGCTACCACCGAAAACCAGAGAACCAGTGAGATGAACCCGGCAACCCGGACGGCAAGCGGCGGCACGCTGGCCGTATCCCACTGCTCTCCGTTGCGATTGATGCCGAAGTGGTAGACGAGAATGTTGATGAGGCAAAGCGCAAGCAGCACGAGCTTCACGCGGAAGTAGCCGCTCCCCCAGACGTCGGCGGCGCGCGCAATGAACAGCAGCACGCCTGTAATCACCATGCTGCCGAATCCCAGGAAGATCACGGGTTGCATGGAGGCATAGAGCCTGGTGATGGATTGTCCACGCATCGCGATCCCGGCGAGGCGGAGATCTATCCAGAGAATGGTGCCGACGGCCAGCGCGAGGGACAGGACGTGGGTCCCTTCAATCAACGGATAAAAATAGCCCGACGAGCTCAGCGCGATGGCGAATTCGGAGTCCTGGAGCGACTGGGCAAGATCCATGAGCGACATTCCTGGCGTCCCCTGGGAACCTCGAGGGCTCCCGATTCCTGTGTGTGATCTTGCCGCCCGCACTGCAGCCAAATGCCTTGGTGTCGAGCAGCGAGTTCGATTGAGCCTGCAAACAGCCTAGTTCCACCAGCCATTCGTGCATTTCCATTCTTGCTTCCACAGTTGCTGCAATGCGGTGGCAAGTTACGCTACTCGATGAAGCGGCGTTGCACTTAAAAATATATCGCTTATTGAGAGCGATTCAAAAACTATGGAGAAATTAGCACACAATTGCAGTATTGTGGAGAAACTAATATAACGTCTCACTATTGTGGTAAATCACTGAAGCGTTTCTTCAGCGCATTACTCATCGATCGGACGACGACGCACATCGTCTGTCCGCGCAGAAAGTGATTTCGATATGGGGCTTGGGGCGAACGCTGGAGATCAGAAACCAGATCTTCTCCCCGCGATTCGATTCGGTTCACTACAAACAAGAAGGGGGAATCATGTCCAGACGAAATGAGATTTCGCGGATTGCCATGGCAGCTGCGGGCTTCGGCGCCGCCGTCATGGTCCCGTCAATATCGTATTCAGGCGAACCGTCCGTTCGGCAAGCCGTCGAGGAAGTGCTGGTTACAGCTCGCCGCCGTGAAGAAAGTCTGCAGGAAGTGCCAATTGCAATTTCGGCATTTGGAGGCGACGACCTGGAAGACCGCGGCGTGCAGCGCGTAGAGAACATGAACGCTGTCGCACCGAACCTGTCGGTGATGGGTGGCGTGAACAGCGGTGAGTCGCAGGCTTCGTTCCGCGTACGTGGCCTACCGGGAGTGGCGGTCTATGTTGACGGGGTCAACCAGGCGACGACAGACGGACTGCTGACCATGTCGATTGTGGAAGTGGAGCGCGTTGAAGTTCTACGTGGTCCACAGGGAACACTGTTTGGAAATTCGTCACTGGGAGGCGCCGTCCACTACGTGACGAAGGCGCCTGCCGACATTTTCGGCGCTCGCGTGCAGGCCTCCGTGGGAAGCTACGACCGCCGCGACGTGCAGGCGGCGTTCGATATTCCACTCAGCGATACCTTCAAGACCAAGTTCACGGCAGCCAGCCAGTCGAGAGAGGGTTTTGTCGAGAGCTACTACACTGACAAGGCCTACGGCGACGTCAATGACGAGCTGTATCGGGCGGACTTCCTCTGGAAACCCACCGACAACCTGCGCTTCCGGTACAACGTGGAGAGTTCGGCGACCGACCGCGATGGCCCTGCCCGCGTGATCGCCGAGATGGCGTCTCAAACGTTCAATACCGTTGGCGGGCGCTCAGTCAGTTCCTATCCGTTGACCCAGGTTTACGCAAACGTCGGCATTGCCTACAACCCGAGTCAGGTCGTGTCCGGCTATCCCGGGGGCGTACTCGGGCAATACGACACGAAAATCGGCGCCGAGAAGAAGGGACTGGTGATTGACCAGTTGCGCCACACGCTGGACATGTCTTGGGATATCAACGATACCTTCACACTGCGCTCGATCTCCGGTTACAAGGAACTGAAGCGTTTTACGCAGACCGATCTGGACGGCTCGCAGCAGGTGGATATCAACGAGCGCGAGACGGGTATCAAGGCCTATTCCTTTGACCAGGAAATCCAGTTGCTGGGAACGCATGAGCGCGTGAACTGGGTCCTCGGCGCCTTCTACGAGGAACAATACAACCGGACCCGTAACAGCGGCCGCACGCTGGCCGAGTTCACCTGCGATGCGTGGGCGGCCCCCGACAAGGTCAATCGCCGAATCACGATCGATCAGGAAGCCAGTTGCTTCAATCTGCGCGCGAAGGCACTCGGCGCCACCGATCTGGTGGCAAATGGAAACATGACGCAAGGACAGATCGGCGCGCTGGCGCAGACGCTTTCCAACCGCTTCACGGCAACGCAGCCGACCTATACTGGCCTGGACATGTCGGTCTTTTCCAATGCCGTTGGCGCCAACTCCGATACCATCACCATTGCACGGCCTGTATCACAGGCAGTGTTCGGCGATCTTACGTATCGGGTGACTGACAAACTGACTCTTGCTGCCGGTCTGCGTTACAGCGAGGACGAAACGAATGGCACCGTATCCGTGGGTGCCGGAAACAACCGCAACTTGTTGCTGTCCCATACCGGATTGTTGTTCAACGCCTCCCTTCCGAACTACTTTGCCGTCGCGAACGCCCTGCCCGCGCCAACAAATTCCCAGAAGTTCGATGCCTTGACCAAGCGCCTGACGATACAGTACCAGTGGAATCCAGATCTCATGACGTATGTCGGCTATTCGGACGGCTATGGTCCCGGAGGCATCGCCCTCTTGAGCCAGGGTGCTCCAGGGTGGCTCACTCTCAATTCGGCCGGCGTAGCCACGGGTGGCTTCTTGCGCGACATCTACAACAATCCCGCCGATCATTCGCGCATGGACGTTCCTCTTTCGATTGTTCGTGACGAGCAGACGGTTACGAATTTCGAAGTCGGCATGCGCGCGGACTGGTTCGGTGGGGCGCTACGTACCAACGTCACGGCGTTCATGACGGAATGGGAAAACATCCCAGTGTCGCAGTACATCGTCACCAAGTTCTGGGATACCGACGGGAACGGCTTTGCGGACAGCCAGGTTGACATCAACGGTGATGGAGTCAATGACCTTAATTTCTTCGCCAACCTGCTGGGGACTTCGGTTACAAAAGCTGAAGTCAAAGGTCTGGAGGTGGAAACCAACTGGCGTGCAACGGATAACATGCGGGTCAATCTGAACGTGGGTTACCTGAATACGAAGTACAAGGATCTGGGCCCAGGGGGTACGGGCCTTGCTCCGGCGGTCAAGGCCGGTACTCCGTTTGCGCAGGCGCCTGAATTCACCGCCAACCTCGGTGTACAGTACGCAGTGCCGTTTGAAGGCGGCGCCGCGCTGACTCCGCGAGTGGACTACACGTACACGGATGACTACACCTTGACGCCGAACGAGGAGAATTCTCGTGTGCAGAAGGGATTTGGCCTCCTGAACGCGCGGGTGACCTATGATTCGGGATCGAACTGGTCTCTAAGCCTGCTGGGCACCAACCTTACGGATGAGTTCTACCTGAATTCGGGCTTCTTCACCCGGGCAGAGCAGGTCTACTTCACCACCACGGGGCGTCCACGGGAATTCGGCCTGACCTTCGATCTCAGGTTCAACTGATGATGATTTGATTCGATCAAGCTCCCGCGGTGGGTGTTGTCCCACCGCGGGGCTCTCTCGATCAGAGAGAAAAAAGCAGAGCGGCAACAAAACAGGAAAACACCTTGAGCCAGCCAACACCTATGAATGAGCAGTCCGCGGGAATGCCTGCCGGCACCCAGCAATCGGGAGCGCGAAACGTCGCGCTGGCCATGTTTGGCCTGCTTCTGATCTGTTACGTGTTGATGTCGGCGGATCGCTACCACATCAGCATTCTCGCCCCCGACATTCGTGCGGCTCTCGGCTTCTCGCTACCGCAGATGGGCGCGCTTACCACGCTCTTTACCCTGGGCATCGGTATCGCCGGATTGCCCGCCGGTGCACTTATTGCGCGGTATTCACGAAAGGCAGTTCTACTCGCAGGCATCGTGCTGTTCTCCAGCGCAACTTACCTCTTCACCGTTGCCGGCAGCTTCCTCAGCATGCTCGTGTTCGTTGTCATGCAAGGCATCGGCATGTCTTTTCTGGCCACCGGCATGTTCACTCTGGCGGCCAGCTATTTCGCCAACAACCGCGTGGCCGCAGTTGGCATGGTAAACGTCTGCTTCGGTATTGGCTCTTTCGTCGGCCCGTGGGCAATCGGGAATATCCGCGGTAGTACCGGCAATTGGGAAACCCCGCCGCTGGTTTTTGCCGCCTGCGGCATCGGCCTCGCGATCCTGGTTGCGTTGCTCGTCCGTCCCTGGTTCAGCGAGACCAAGGCCGTTGCCAAAAAAGGCGAGGACACCGGCGGTGCGGACTCGCTGATCAATCACAACACCATGATCCTCGCAGTCCTGAGCGTCATCTACGGGCTCGGCGTCTACGGATTCCTGGGTCTGTACCCCACTTTCCTGCGCGAATCGCTGCAGTTCACTCCGCCAGAAGCGGGTGCGGTGCTCAAGTACTTTGGTGCAGGCGGACTGCTGGCCTTCTTCGGCGGCATGCTGGGTGATCGCTTGTCGCCTAAAGTTGTCATCGTGGGTTCATCGCTGGGGGTCGTGGTGCTCGGCTACTTCCTCTATCTGCCAGACCTCAGCACGCTCACCCGTGAAATTCTTGTCTGCTGTTACGGAGTTTTCGGCGCAGCCATTCTCTACACCAATCTCGGCGGCGCTCACATCAAGGCCTTGCGCCGCAGCCTTTCAAGCCGCGGGTCCAGCATGTTCGTAACGACGCTGTACGCCGGCGGCGCTTTCGGGGGATACCTGATGGGTGCCCTCGTCAGGAATTTTGACTGGGTCATTGCGGGGCGGATACAGATTTCGCTGCTCGCCTTGCTGGGTGCGCTGCTTGCGCTCTGGTTACGTCCGGGCGATATGTCGAAATAAGCCGTAACGAGACAACCCAGAAAAATGCGGGATACGAGGGCAGGTCAGTGCCAGCCTGGCCGACCGGTTCGGTCCCGGGAAAGGCCGATCCCGTCAATGCTCGGGAGCATTGGGCGAGCCCATGATGACGGAAAACGTCATCCCGTAATGCGCTTCCAGCAGCCTCACTGCTTCCGTAGCGTCGCGCGCCAGGCAGGCATCGACGATGGCGCGATGTTCATCGAGTTCGTTGCGTTCCGGAATACGCGGGGCCGCGAGCAGCCGATAGCGTTCCGCGGCATCGAACAACTGCTCGGAAATGCGCCGCATCCAGCGCGAACCGCATCCCGCCACCAATGCGCGATGGAAGTCACGATGCAGATGCTCCCAGTCCGGGTCCGAAGTGGTGGTATCTGCAGATGCCCATCGACTGACGCGTGTCAGTCGATGCAGCGCGATGACGAGCGCTTCTTCCCACGCTGTATCGAAGCCCCGGATCGATTCAGTGATTGCAGCACCGTCTATCCAGCAGCGGGCAAGTACCAGTTCACGCAGCTCGCTCTCACTCACGGGCGCCACGCGGAAACCCTTCTGATCCTCAAGAAGGACAAACCCTTCAGAGACCAGGCGATTGAGGGCCTCGCGGATGGGGCTACTGGCAATGCTGAATCGCTGACCGAGCGCTTCCGCCCGCAATTTCTCGCCTGGCTTCAGCCGTCCCGCCAGCAGATCGGCCCGTAACTCCTGATAAACCGTCGTGCTCAGCGTAGCCGCACCTTTCTTAACAGGATCGCCGCGCTTCTTAATGATCGTTACTCCGAAGTTCAAGAAAGGTTTAGATCGCTGAATTGTAGGGATTCAGCAAAATCATCGAAAGGTAATTAGCTCTTTATTTTGCAAACAGGAAGATTCTATCGATTTTTATTGGATAATTGCCGTATTATTGATAATCGATCTGCGCGTTCCAATTTCGCCTAGAATACCGTACGTAGCAGCCGCGTAGAAATGCAGGAGCGAGAATCGTATGAAGTTGGGGATCGCCGGACTGGGTTGGTGGGGCGGGACGCTTGTCGATGCAGTTGCAACCAGCGATGGCTTGCGATTTGTGGCCGCCTATACCCGCTCCCGTTCAGAGCAGGATCAAACGATTGCCGCTACGCACAAATTGCGGCTGGTTGAAAGTTATGCAGCGCTGCTCGCGGATCCGGAAGTGGAGGGCGTTGTCCTTGCCACACCACCCGCAGTTCACGCTGACCAGATTGTCGCTGCCGCGGGAGCTGGCAAGCATGTGTTCTGCGAAAAGCCATTCGTCATGTCCAAGGCAGATGCCGAGCGCTCGGTGGCGGCGGTACGGGCAGCGGGAGTAACGCTCGGGATTGGCTACAACCGTCGCTTCCATCCCTCGTGGCTGGACCTCAAACAACGCATCGCATCGGGCGAACTCGGAACTATCCTGCATGCCGAATGCACGATGTCAGGCCCCAATGGCCTCACGTTGTCGGAAAACGCCTGGCGTCGCAGCAGTGAGCAAGCACCGTGCGGCGGCCTGTTCCCGATGGGGGTGCATGCCGTGGACGGCTTCATCGATCTCTTCGGCGATGTGGACAACGTTTTCTGCCAGAGTTTCCGTCGGGCGGTGCCGGGCGACAACGACGACACGACATCGGTGCTGTTCCGCATGAAGAGCGGCATGTCCGCCTATCTCGGTACGATGATGGCCACCGCCGGCACCTTCCGTTTCCAGGTGTATGGTTCGAAAGCGATGGCGCTCCTCGGGGGCAGCACCCACGTTGCCGGCCAATCGTCACAGCATCGCCGCTCGGGACTGTTCGGAGCGTATGTCATCCAGCCAATCAAGGGCGAAGCCATGGCACTCGACGTGCCTGTCTTCGACGTCAACAAGGCCGAACTCGAAGCTTTTGCGCAGGCCGCCAGCGGCGGTGCCCCTTACCCGATCTCGCACGAACAGATGATTCATGGCGTCGCGGTTACCGACGCGATCATTGCTTCCGCGAAATCCAGCCAACTCGAACACGTCGCATAACCTGCGACTCTCAATCGGAGTCTTTGCAATGGACCTTGGCAAGTATGGACATCTCACCTATTCCACGCTCGTGCATCCCGGCGATACATGGCCCGAGATGTGGAACAGCCTCAAGACCTACGTGCCACAGGTCAAGAAACGCTTCTGCCCGGACAAGCCGTTTGGTGTGTCGCTCAGGCTGTCCAATGCTTCCGCTGACGTGCTGGTGAACTCCGCTGGCGAGCGTGCGAAGCTCAAGTCCTTCCTCGCCGACAACGATCTGTACCTTTACACGGTGAATGCGTTCCCGTTCGGACCGTTCAAGAACCAGGTCGTCAAGGAGCAGGTGTACGAACCGGACTGGCGTGATGAAGAACGCGCGCGCTACACGATGCACGTCGCGGATATTCTGGCCGATGTCGGTGCAGTCAACGTGAACCCTTCAATCCAGAGTCCACCGCTCGGATTCAAGCCCCGCGTTACAGGACCCGAAGTCGTTGAGGCGTATGCCGCCAACATCCGTCGCCTTGCGGTTCATCTGCATCGGCTCCGCGAACGCACCGGCAGGACAGTGACGCTGGCAGTGGAGCCCGAGCCTTACTGCTTCCTGGAAACGACCGATGAAACGGTGGACTTCTTCACGCGCATCCTGCGCTCCGACAGGTCGTTGATCGCACTGGGACGCGACCTCGGTATCAGCGCCGACGACGCGCGCACGATCCTGCACCGTCACGTAGGAACGGTGTACGACATCTGTCACCAGGCAGTGGAGTTCGAGAACATCAGCGTGTCGTTGCAGAAACTGGTCGACAACGACATACCGGTGTTCAAGCTGCAGGAGGCTGCTGCCGTGCAAGTTCCGAGGGTCACTCCCGCGGCTGTACAGGAACTTCGCAAGTGGGCGGACAGCGTCTACCTCACGCAGACCGTCGAAATGAAAAACGGCAAGATGACGCGCTTCCTGAACCTGGAAGATGCCATCGCGGCATACGAGAAAGATCCGGGTGGCGAGCGCGAGTGGCGGATCCACTTCCACGTGCCGGTGTTCCTCGAGGAACTGGGTGAGCACTTCAAGACTACGCGTTTCGCCATTGCCGAAGCGCTGGCCTTCCATCGCAAGAACCCGCTGAGTGCCCAGCTCGAAATTGAAACGTATACGTGGGACGTGCTGCCCGCCCATCTCAAGACCGGCGACATCGTCGACTACGTTACCCTTGAGCTCGAGTGGGTCAAGAGCCAGTTCGCCTGAGCGACACAGGCGACCAGAAGGCGCGCATGAAAATCGGATTCATCGGGCTCGGTCGCATGGGGCATGGCATGGCCACGCGACTGCTCGGCGCGGGTCATGCGCTCGTCGTCTTCGATCCGGATGAGAAGCAGGCCGCACGCATGGCTGCGGCAGGCGCGGAAGTGGCGCCCACATTGAGCGCGCTGGCTGGTACATGCGACGTCGTGATCAGCATGCTGCCGAGTGACGACATCCTGCGTACTGCTGCACTCGGGGAGGGAGGGCTCGCACAACACCTCCGTCCGGGGTCCCTTCATATGGTGAGCGGCACACACGGTATTCCCGTCATGAGCGAACTCGCGGCGGGTCACGCGGCGGCCGGACAGGTGCTGGTTGCCTGTCACGTGCTTGGACGACCGGACCTCGCTGCCACGGGCAAGCTAGGGCTCGTTCCCGGCGGTCCTGCGGAAGCCGTCGCGAAAGTGCGGCCGCTGTTTGCCGCCATCGGGGATCGCGTCATCGAAGCGGGATTGAATCCCCTGTCGGCAACCGCGATCAAGATTGCCAACAACTTCATTCTGGGCTGCGCCATCGAAGCGATGGGCGAGGGCATGGCGCTTGTCCGGAAGTACGACGTCGATCCCCTGGTTTTTCACCAGGTGCTGGTGGGCGGCCTGTTCAATTCAACTGCGTATCAATCCTATGGCGACCTGATCGCCCGTGAGGATTGGGGACGCGTCGGCGCGTCTGCCGTCATCGGTCTCAAGGATGCAGATCTCGCGTTGGACGCGGCCCACTCCGTCGGCGTGCCGTTGCCCAGCGCCCTCATATGGAAGGCAGCCCTTGAATCGGCCATCGCGCGCGGTGAAGCTCATCTCGACTGGTCGGTCATGGCACGTGAAAAATTCCGCGCCAGCGGCCTTGAATAGGAATCAAGTCCTCATGCTCGTGAAGTCGCTCAACAACGCCAAACCGTACGACGCCCCCAATCATCGTCTCATCGATTCCGTGCGCCTGCTGGGAATGGAGCCTGATGGCCCGACCGGCTTCTGGGTGGGTCATTCGACGGTGCATCCTGGCGGTGGCGCGGGGCCCGATGCGTCCCCGATCGAGAAGGTCTATGTCGTACTGAGTGGCAGGTTGTCCGTTACGGGCGGTGACTCGACACGCATTCTGGGACCGATGGAAGCCTGCAGGATTCCTCCGAATGAAACGCGCGAATTCATCAATCTCGAAGATTCGCCCGCCACGCTGCTCGTCATTATTCCTACCCCTCCGCCGACCTGAGCGAGCACGATCAGACCGCCGCGGTCCAGGAAGCACAGGTTGTTCCCGCCTCCTGCCGCAAGTGCTGCATTGCGGTTCGACGCTTTCATGCAATCGCGAATTGTCCGGAAAGACAGCTCTTTCCATTGCATATTAATTTTATAGATTCTCTTTATTATCTATAAAATAAAATATAATTTTGATATATCCTTACTATTATCGATTTCGATGCACATGATGAGTGCGCGATTTCGAAATTGGCTACGAAGTGACGGGACAAGGCAGTCGCTGCTATCACAGCCGTCCCTTGCTGATGATTTGTCGATTGAATCGGGAGGTAAAGTGAAAAACGCAGCCGTCAATCTTCTTGCCTTGTGCGCGCTTTCGGGATCGGCTCTTCCTGCCTTTGCGCACCATGGCACCTCGGTCACCTATGACACTTCAAAGACCATCGTCGTGGAAGGTGTGGTGACGGAATGGGTGTTCAGTTTTCCGCATTCGCAGATCTACTTTGACGTGACGGGCGCCGACGGCAAAGTAGCGAAGTGGGGTACCGAACTCGGCCCCTCTCCCTCGATGATGAGGAATCTCAAGATCGGCTGGAACCGCGATTCCATCAAGCCGGGCGACAAGCTCAAGCTGACCTGCGCTCCTCACCGTGTTCCCGGCGCAACGGCGTGTCTGTCGCGGGAAATCGTCGTCAACGGGAAATTGCTGCCACTCAGCGACGCGCAGATGAGGCAAGCCGCCGCTGCGCAGGCGCCCGCTGGGTCGTCTCAATAAACTTTCGCAGGCATCGGACCAGCCGACTCAATGACTATTCTCAGAATGAGGTGCACGGTGCTGATCACATCGCAAACGATTTTACGGGGGTTGCTGGTTGCGGGTGCGGCGATGCTGCTGGTTTCGCTCCAGACCCTGGCGCCCACAGCGCAGGCAGCGGCTCCTGGCCGTACACCTGCCCCCGGCGATTCAGCTGAAGCAAAGGGTCCTCCTCCGGCGAATCCACGCGACCTTTCGGGTAAGTGGAATCGCGTAACGCAGTTCCAGACGTATGGTGCCGTCAAGGGAGGTGCCAACGAGTTTCAGAACGAGATACTGGATGCACAGGTAACGAAGCGGCAGCCGGATCTCAGGCCCGAAACAGCACGTATCAAAGGGCTTCAGTACAACGAGCCTGTATTCACTCCCGCCGGCAAGGCAGCCTTCGACAAGAACATCCCTGGCTACGGCTTGCGGATCACTTCCCCCCGTCTTGGCAACGATCCGCAGGGCAATTGCGATCCGTGGGGTGTGCCCCGCATGCTGAACGGTCAGGTCGCGGGCCCGCATGCAGCGTGGGAAATCGTGCAGGAAAAGGATAGGGTGTTCTGGATCGTGCCCTGGCACCACCAGTACCGGATGGTCTGGACCGATGGGCGCAAGCTCCCGACACTCGATGAAGTCGACCCCGTCTGGAACGGTTACTCAGTGGGTCACTGGGAAGGCAATACGTTTGTCATCAACTCCATGGGCTTCAATGAAAAGACGTGGCTGGACCACAACGGCTATCCGCATACGTTCGACATGACGCTCGAAGAACGGTATCGGCTCCTTGATGCCGATACGCTTGAGCTGACGATGACAATCGTCGATCCGGAGTATTACGCGGAGCCGTTCAAGAGCGACGTGAAAATCTGGAAGCGCGACAAGGTCACGAACAAGGAATGGGATGAGAACGCCTATTGCGTTGCGTCCGAGGAAGCCCGGTTCAACCATCTCATCAGGGACGGGGAAATCGGCAAATAGCAGCCTTGGAGCGGTCGACGCGGGGCAGACTTTGAGACGCGGATCCAGACGATTGGCGAATCTTCGAGGCGATGTTCGGATGTTTTGAGGAGAACCAGGATGCAAGGTAACAAGACAAAGTGGTTGACGGCGCTGGTAGCGGGCGCAGTCGTGGCGGGTGTGCCTGCATATGCGCACCACTCGTTTCCGGCGACGTACTTCGTCGACCAGCAGACGCAGATCGAAGGTGAAGTGGTGCAGTTCCTGTTCCGCAACCCCCACGCTTTCATTCACGTAATGGCGCCGGACAAGGACGGGGCGATGCAGCGCTGGGCAGTTGAATGGGGGGGTGGTGCCGCGCTCGCGCGTGACGGCAATGTCAGCAAGGACACATTGAAGCCAGGCGATAAAGTAGTGGTCAAGGGCCAGCCCGGCCGGAATCCCGCTGATCACCGTATCCGCCTCGTGCACATTGCACGTCCGGCGGACGGCTGGGAGTGGGGCGGCGATTTCGATTGATCTGTGGCAGTTGAAGAGCGGAAGAGGCTGTGTCCTGCACAGCACTTCCGTCATGCATCCCGGATTCTGAAATTCTTCGAATGCTTTCTCCTGAAGGAGCCCCTCACTATGGGCTCCTTTTTTTTGGGATGTTCGACAAAGCCCAATTAAAAAACCTGCCTTGCAACTCAACCGCGATATTCTCTGAATCTGTCGCAGAGCAGACCCAAGGAAAGCCATGAGATACCACTACGCTGGTGCACTTTTTCTCGCAGTCTCTTTCGCAGGTCCGATTTCTCTCGCGCAGGACCGGATGCCACCGATTCCTGCGGAGCAGATGACAGAAGTGCAGAAAAAAGTTGCAGCGGAACTGGCCGCAGGTCCGCGTGGACGACTCTCCGGGCCGTTCGTGCCCCTCCTGCGCAGTCCGGAGTTCATGAGCCGCCTGCAGAAGACCGGTGAGTACTTGCGTTACAACAGCGCTCTGCCGCCGCGAATCAATGAATTCGTCATTCTCATCACCTCGCGGCAGTGGACGCAGCAGTACGAGTGGTATGTGCACCATCCACTGGCCCTCAAGGCGGGATTGAAAGCCGGTGTCGCGCAGGCGCTCGCTGAAGGGCGTCGTCCCACAGGCATGGCAGACGACGAAGAGGTGGCTTACGATTTCTGCGAAGAGCTGTTCCGGACCCAAAGCGTAAGCGATGCGACGTATGCCCGCGCCCTGGAGAAATTCAAGGAGCAGGGCATCATCGACATGCTGGGCGTTGCAGGCTACTACTCGACGCTCGCCATGATCCTGAACGCCACACGCACGCCTCTGCCGGACGGAGAAAAGGCGGCCTTGCCGGTATTCCCGCATTGAGTCGATTGGGCATTTCGCGAAGGGTAAAAGTGGCGGAGTAACCGGTGGAGGCCCTATCCTCGCGGATACAACACCGCCTGGATACCACCATGAAAACGATTTCGACCCTGGCTATGTTCCTTTGCGCCGCGACTCTTGCTCACGCTCAGGCGCCCGCAGCGCCTGCCAGCGAAGTGATCGGCGTCGGGAATTTCCTGCATATTGTCAACGATGCCGAAAAGGCGCTCGTTTTCTACCGCGACGTGCTTGGCATGGACGTGCCTCCGCTGCCGGCCAATGCACCGCCAGTGGCAAGTCCCCGGCCCTATCTCACGACGCCGGAAATCCTGGCTCTCTATGACGCGCCGGGTGCGCAGTACCGCGTGACGAATGGAATGATTGCGGAGTCGCCGATGCGCGCCGAACTGGTGGAGTGGCAGGTGCCGGATCGCAAGCCGATCCATCTGCGTTTCCAGGATCCGGGGGCAGCAGCGATGGTGCTCAAGGTCCGTGACATCAATGCCATCATGGCGCGCGTAAAGTCGGCCAATGCAACTGTCGTTACGCTAGGCGGCGAACCCGTGGCGATCAGGGGTTCAAATGTGGCGGGGCGTGCTGTCGTTCTTCAGGATCCGGACGGTTTCTTTGTTGAGGTGATCCAGCCGGATTCGCTCCCTGAAATTGCAAGCCAAGCCAGCAACAATATTTTCAACATCGCTTTCAGTGTTGCTGTGGCCGACATGGACCGGACTCTGGATGTCTTCAAGGCCATCGGATTTGAGCCTCAAGCGGGTGCATGGACATCGGATGCAGCCGAGGCCAGTCTCGCAGGATTGCCTGCCGCTGCTCAGTATCGACGCGCCACGGCTCTGGTTCCTGGCACCTCGTTTGAAATTTCGTTTCTCGAGTTCAAGGGCGTCGACCGCAAGACCTACTCCACCACTCCCCGCGATCCCGGTACTGCAATGCTTCGCCTGCGCGTGCGGGACGTGAATTCAATCCTGGTCTACTTCGCCTCTGCAGCCGTTACCGTCGCGTCGAAAGACAGGCAAGCCGTCACCATGACGACTCCCAACGGCGGCCAGCGGTTTGCGATCCTCAACGGGCCCGACAACCTCAAGATCCAGGTCGTGCAGCAGATACCGAAAGCAAACTGATCGTGCGTTCCGAGTTCCACCATTTTCAAGCTCGGTTCAGCGCGTGAATTTTGATCTGGTTTGATACGTTGAAGGGGATGCGTATGCTCGCATCACGACGCTACAGAGGCATTCCAGTGAAACGCTTTCACATCGCGCTCGCAGTCAGGGATCTCGGTGAATCCATTGCGGACTACAGCAGGAGACTGGGGCAGGTGCCCAATGCGGTAGTGGAAGGCAAGTACGCCATGTGGCGCACGGACCTGCTCAATTTCTCGATCAACGAGATGCCGGAGCGTGCGGGCCAGCTGCGGCACGTGGGCTTCGAAGACGATGCGGTGGAAGGCTATTCCAGCTCGACGGACGTGAATGGATTGCTTTGGGAAGCTTTTTCCGTCGAGGAACAGGACAGCCGGATCGTCGAGATGTACGGGATACCGGTCGGCCGTTAGGAGTGGCGCAGGTTGCTACGCCGCATGATGCACGGGGTCTGCTGATTCCTTTCGCTTGTGCCGGACTGGTGGCCGCTTGCCCGGCGATTTCGCTTTATATACGGCGTCATCGAATTCGATGAGCAGACACTCGAGACGTGCGACATCCCATTTCGATGGGGAGGCATCGAACGTTGCAATCAGCTCGTTGATGTTCCTGGCGGCCGTACCGACGCGCTTGAAGCCGAATACAGGTGCATCCAGCGCGACGCGCAGCGTGGTCTCGAATACATCCGCCAGGCAGTAGAAGTCCTCGTGATCGATGCGGGCGATGTACCTGCGCAGCGCTTCCTGCTGCTGGACCACGCGGGCGATGTATTCCGGCGCCAGCGTTGCGATGTGGCCTTTGAGGCGGGTGTTCATTTCGCTCTCCCTAGCAATATGTCCATTAACTTTTTACGCCCGATTGCGGCGCACAAAGGCAGACGTGATTCTCAGTCCTTCAAAGGCCTGGGTTCGCGTATGGACAAGGATTCGCGGGAATGAGAAGTGCCGCCCGTTTGGGCAAGACTGGCAAGGGTGGGCGCCGCAGCGAGCGGCAAATCAGCATGTGCCGCGTAACGTTCGAGCGTTGAGGCGTATTGCTGTCGGAGGCTTGATCAGCCGCGACGCCTGCCGGGTTTGGGGTCGGCAGCATGCTCGGCGTAAGCGCGAGAGAATTCTTCCGAGAACACCGAAGGGAGTCCGGCGTCGTCACGCTGGTTGAGGACCTGGTAGAACTCGGCATACAGGTCCCAGTACTTCATCTTGTTGGCGGCGCCAAGCAGTGACCCGCGTTTGAGGCCGCGGTCGAAACGTTCCTGCAGATCGGTCGGCTCAAGGCGCTCAAGAAGCGTATCCACCGCTGATTGCATGGCGGTGTTCATCGAGGACTGATGGTTCTTGAGATCGTTGAAGGATTCGCGAATCGCTTCGATCGGCCCAAGGTAGCGGGTGTTGTGCCCATCCAGCAGCTTGCGCACTGCTTCGTCGACACTGGCCGAGAACTTGAGAGGATTGTTGTCGCCCGGCTGGATGGTCGTCTGGTTCAGCCGGAGGCGGTTCTTGAGGTCGGCGCGCGATTGCAGGGAATCCATCAGCGACAGCACGACTTCGCGGAGCATCTGCCCCGCCATCGTCAACATCGTGGCCTGGGCTTCAGCGGGCAGGCTCGAAGCCTCGATGCCGATGCCACGGCAGAACGCTTCAAGGCCCGCGTCCAGTTCTCGCATGCCGTTGTTCGACGGGCGGATGCCGCCTTCTGCCTCAACCTTGGCTGCAGCTGAAAGCGCTGCCAGTTTCTTCCGGTCGATCGGACGGGTGGCCATGTGCCATTCCGTCGAACCCTTGCGTTGGACTTCGTCAGGATTGCCGATTAGGGAAACGGGGCCGCTGCTTTTGGCGGCCGGTACGGGTTTCACGACAGCGGGGACTTCAACGCCATAGGCGTTCGAGAGTTCAAACGGCTCGGGAGTCAGCCCTGAGGCAACCGGTTCGGATCCGCCGAGCAGCAATGCGCTGATGTCCAGGTCCGCACCGAGATCGTCAGCCGTGCTGGCATTGGAGCGCAGGGCTGACGGCACAGGCATCTGCCCACTGGCGTCGGAGGAAAAATCGTTGCGGTCGTCGATGCTGACGAGAACTTCATAGTCACCGAGACGGATCCGGTCGCCATCATGCAGGTTATGGACGCCAGCGACGGACAGTGCGGTATCCGAGCCGTTGACGAAAACACCATTCGTGCTGGTGTCTTCGAGTACCCAGTTGCCCGCGCGAAAGACCACTTGGGCGTGATGGCTCGAAACGTAGCGATCCGGATCCGGCAGAACCCAGTCGTTGTCCGCGGCGCGACCGATGCGGCCGCCATGGACACCGAACAGCCGTGAGCTGCGCTTGCCCAGTTGCCGATACTGGTCGCTGATGACCCGAAGTTTTAACGCCACCTTATTCTTCCCCTGGCCACTTCCACCATGGCCTGAGAAACCTGTCGAACTGTTCACGCGTGGGGTACGAGACCCGCTCTTCCCATCAACCATCCGAATCCAGGTCTTGTGGATGCGGCCACAGTCAGGATATTCCTGCCGTGGCTGGCGCTTCGCACAGGCCTATGTAATATGGCCGCAGCGTAGCAACCAGGCTCATTTCCGGTATGGCAGCCAGTCACATTTTCAAGGTCGTTTTCGCGAACCAGGGCAAGGTCTACGAGATCTATGCGCGCAAAGTGAGCCACGGGTCCCTGTTCGGTTTCATCGAGGTCGAAGAGCTGATTTTCGGCGAGCGTTCGGCGGTGGTCATCGACCCCGCGGAAGAGCGGATCCAGGCGGAATTCGCCGGCGTCAAACGCACGTATCTGCCGCTGCATTCGATCCTCCGCATCGACGAAGTGCCCAAGCAGGGCGTGAGCAAAGTCAGCACTGCCGAAGGCTCGAACGTAACCCCTTTTCCCGTCCCGATCTACGCTCCCGGCGACCCGTCGCCGAGAAAGTAACTGCTGGTGAGGGCGCGGGGGCTTCGGTATCATTCCGGCCCCTTCCGCGGCCTCTTGCCGTGGTACAGACGGGTCGCTCGTAAAGCCTTCAAATGCTGATCATTTCCGGTGCTCCGGCGCTGTCCGGCTTCCGACTCGAAAAACTGCTGGCGGGCCTGCGGGTGCAGAACCCGGAAGTGCGGGGAGTCACTGCCCACTACGTGCACTTCGCCAAAGTCCGGGAGGCCCTGAGCCCTGCCGAGCGGCAGGTTCTCGATGCGCTGCTGACTTACGGTTCGCGTTCGGCGCCAGACATCGGGCAAGCCAACCCCTCGTCCCAAGGCCTGGTCGTGGTCATTCCGCGTCCCGGCACGATTTCTCCCTGGTCAAGCAAAGCGACCGATATCGCGCATGTCTGCGGCCTCACCAAGGTTGAGCGGATCGAGCGTGGCATTGCGTTTGAGCTTGCGGGAGTCACCGATCCGGCGAGGTTGCTGGTACTGGCTCCGGCCTTGCATGACCGGATGACAGAAGCCGCGGTGTACGAACTCGCAGCAGCCGATTGCCTGTTCGCCGAGACCGCGCCAGGACATTTGCAGCGAGTGCCCGTGCTGGCGCGTGGAAGCGCCGCACTCGTGGAAGCCAACGCCACTCTCGGGCTGGCTCTGTCGCCGGATGAAATCGACTACCTGGTCGACAACTTCGTTCGCCTGAAACGTGATCCGACGGATGTCGAGCTCATGATGTTCGCGCAGGCCAATTCGGAACATTGCCGGCACAAGATCTTCAATGCGGACTGGGTGATTGACGGCGCGTCTCAGGCGAAGTCGCTATTCTCGATGATCCGTAACACGCACGAGAAGAACGGCAAGGGCGTGCTCTCCGCCTATCGCGACAACGCGGCGGTGATCGAAGGGGCGCAAGGTCGACGCTGGTTTCCCGACCCCGTTACGGCCGAATACGCCTATCACGACGAGCCGATCGACATCCTCATCAAGGTCGAAACGCACAATCATCCCACCGCGATTTCGCCGTTTCCCGGCGCCGCGACAGGTTCGGGCGGTGAGATCCGTGATGAAGGCGCTACGGGCCGGGGTGGCAAACCCAAAGCCGGCCTTGCAGGATTCTCGGTTTCGAATCTGCGGATTCCCGGATTCGAGCAAGCCTGGGAGCAGGATTCCGGACGGCCGGGCCGCATCGCTTCGGCCCTGCAGATCATGCTCGATGGTCCTCTGGGTGCCGCCGCGTTCAACAACGAATTCGGGCGGCCCAATATCCTGGGATATTTCCGGACCTACGAGCAACGCGCGTTCGCGGCGGGTCGCGCTGAACTGCGGGGTTATCACAAGCCGATCATGATTGCCGGCGGACTCGGCAACATCCGCCGACCGCATGTAGAAAAATCCGAAGTCACGCCTGGTTCAAAGCTGGTAGTGCTGGGCGGGCCTGCGATGCTGATTGGCCTCGGTGGTGGCGCAGCCTCTTCAGTTGGTAGCGGCGCGAGTACCGAGGATCTGGATTTCGCTTCAGTGCAGCGAGGCAATCCGGAAATCCAGCGGCGCGCACAGGAAGTGATCGATCGCTGTTGGGCACTGGGCGATGACAACCCCATCCTGCTGGTGCATGACGTCGGCGCCGGGGGGCTGTCCAACGCATTGCCGGAGTCGATCGCCCATAGTCATCGGGGCGGCCGCATCGATCTGCGTACGATTCCGTCCGACGAACCGGGCATGTCGCCGCTCGAAATCTGGTGCAACGAAGCGCAGGAACGCTATGTGCTCGTGATCCCGACGGAACGCCTCGCCGAATTCGGCGCAATGTGTGTGCGTGAGCGTTGCCCGTATGCAGTGGTAGGCGAGATTACCGACGATGGCTGGCTCAAGGTGACCGATCCGCTGCTCGTCGAGCCGCCTGTGGACGTGCCGCTCGATGTCATTCTGGGAAAGGCGCCGCGCATGACGCGTGATGTCAAACGTGTCCCGTCGGCGGGAGATGATTTCTCCACGCAGGGCATCGATGTGCGTGATGCAGCGAACCGGCTGCTCAAGCTTCCCGCCATCGCCGACAAGACGTTTCTCATCACCATTGGCGACCGCACCGTGGGCGGCATGATCAGTCGTGACCAGATGGTAGGTCCGTGGCAAGTACCCGTAGCCGACGTTGCCGTCACGGTCAGCGACTATGTATCGGTGACGGGCGAAGCGATGTCGATGGGTGAGCGTTCACCGCTTGCATTGCTCAATGCCGCTGCTTCCGGACGCATGGCGGTGGCGGAGGCGATCACGAATATTGCTGCTGCGGACATCACCGCACTCGACCACGTGCGTTTGTCGGCGAACTGGATGGCGGCCTGCGGCGAGCCCGGCGAAGATGCTGATCTGTACGCTACAGTCAAAGCGGTTGGCGAAGAATTCTGTCCTGCCCTTGGTATCACGATCCCGGTGGGTAAGGACTCGCTGTCGATGAAGACAGTCTGGGAGCAGGGCGGCAAGACGCAGCGCATGGTGGCTCCGCTCTCGCTCGTGATTTCCGCATTTGCGCCAGTGCGTGATGTGCGCAGAACATTGACGCCGCAGTTGCGAACAGATCGGGGCGATACCTGCCTGGTGTTGATCGATCTCGGACTGGGCAGGAACCGACTCGGGGGTTCATGTCTTGCGCAGGTATACGAGCGCGTCGGGAAGGTTGTGCCGGACTGTGAAGATCCCGCACTGCTGGGCGCATTCTTCAGCGCGATGATCGAGATGAAGGACCGAGGTCTGGCGCTTGCGTATCACGATCGCTCGGACGGCGGGTTGTTCGTGACACTGGTGGAAATGGCATTCGCGGGCCACTGCGGGCTCGATATCGACGTGCGCAATCTTGGGCTTGATCCCGCTGCCGTGCTTTTCAGCGAAGAACTGGGCGCTGTAGTCCAGGTTCGAGTGTCCGATATCGATCAGGTCATGCAGCTGCTGGTGCGCCACGGACTGCGGACGGCGAGCCATGTCGTAGGCCAGGTCACGACGGACGACCGTATCCGCATTGCGGTCGAGAGCTCAGTCGCGCTGGATGCTACCAGGACTGAACTGCACCGCACCTGGTCTGAAACGAGTTTCCGGATGCAGGAGCTGCGCGACCATCCGGACTGCGCCCGGGATCAGTTTGCGACAGTGACTGATCCTAAGGATCCCGGCCTGTCCGTACAGCTGACATTCGATCCGGCGGAAGATATTGCAGCCCCTTACATTGCGAAGGGAGTGCGCCCGCGGATCGCCATCGTGCGCGAGCAGGGTGTCAACAGTCAGTCGGAGATGGCTGCCGTTTTCGATCGCGCCGGCTTTACCGCTGTGGATGTCCACATGACGGATCTCATCGCGGGACGCGCGCGACTCGCCGACTACAAGGGTCTGGTTGCCTGCGGCGGCTTTTCGTACGGTGATGTCCTGGGGGCGGGCGAGGGCTGGGCCAAGTCCATCCTGTTCCACGAAGCAACTCGCGAGGAGTTCGTGAGGTTCTTCGCTCGCGATGACAGTTTTGCGCTCGGCGTCTGCAACGGCTGCCAGATGTTTGCAGCACTGAAGGAGATCATTCCCGGCGCGGATCACTGGTCGCGTTTCGTTCGCAACCGCTCTGAACAGTTCGAAGGGCGCTTCAGCCTAGTTGAAGTGCAGGAGTCGCCGTCGATTTTCTTCCGCGGCATGGCAGGTTCGCGTTTGCCGATTGCCGTTGCCCACGGCGAGGGTTTCGCCGAGTTTGCGGCCGGCGATATGGCGGCCTGTGTGGATTCGCAGCTCGTCGCATTGCGTTTCATCAACAATCACGGCCTGGTAACCGAGCGCTATCCGGCGAATCCCAACGGCTCGCCTCAGGGCATTTCCGGCCTGACCACGGCAGATGGTCGTATCACGGCGTTGATGCCGCATCCCGAGCGCGTGTTCCGCACCGTGCAGAACTCGTGGCATCCGGATGACTGGCAGGCAGACGGCGGCTGGATGCGGATGTTCCGCAACGCGCGCGCGTGGATCGGCTGAAGAAATCGAAGCGGGCGAAGTTCGCCTGCCGCCCCGGCCTGGATCAGGAAGAAGCCTTTACGAAAGGCGTGACCCGGGAGTGCTGGCTCTCTTCGGCGAAGAAGCGCCTGACCATCATGGCCTGCTGCAGTTTGCCGCGGCGGATGTAGGACTGGTACAGCACGTCCTTCATCACTTCGAGCAGGATGCCCGCCTGTTCGCCATTCAGCACCGGCAGGCCTGGAACGCTGTCTGCATCATTGTCGAACAGGATTTTCTTGAGCAGGTTGAACGTGTCGTTGTCGAGCTCCGCCATCTCGCGGATGTCGTTCACCTGGTCGAAGATCTTCAGCTTGCCGTTCTCCCCGAGATCCCTGAACACCGATTGCGCCGTCCGCCGGCACATCGATGCGAAGGCATTGAAGCTGCCATGCGCATAGCAACTGAGCGCTTCCTTGAAGAGCAGTTCGCTGTCTTCGGGCAGATATGTGTACGTGAATTTTTCGCGGGGACGTTCGAGCTCGATGTAGCTGCCGGCGAGTTCTACCCGATTGCCCGCGTAGATCTTGACCGGGAACTTCAGGAACACCGGCGCATTGCAGGAGTCGCAGCGATAGACGACGCCGACGTGATTCGGCTTGTGCGCGATCAGCTGGCTGAACTGCGGGATGGACACGGCCGTGACATGCGAGAACACCTGGCAATGCGGGCACACGAGCGCGAAGCTCGCTTCCTGGTCGTGGTGCAACCGGCTGTTCGAGTCGATGTAGATCGACATGACAGAATTCCTTGTGTTCTCAACCGCTCAGGCTTGAATCCTGACGCCGCCACAGTCTATCGAAAGCCGGCGGGACTGCACGATTTTTAAGCGGCGTGGCCCGAGGGAACCTCGGGCTCGCCCGGGCGGACCGGCATTCTGTAAAGCGGAACGCCAGTCAGGGCGCCTGCCAACCTGAAACGGCTTTCGATGCGGCGTCGTTGAGCGGTCTGGCCAGCAATCCCGTCTGGCTCATCATGACCTGGTAACGGGCGCCATTCGCCATCGGCAGGTAGGTGGCACTGCCATAGACCGCGTCGACGAAAGGCACCCAGCGCGACTTGTTCGCGGCCAGCGTCCAGATATCCACGCCCGGATTGTCGGCCAGCGGGTAGACGCTGCGGGGAGCGGTGCGTTCCTGCTCGATATCCCGGTACCGCCCGCTGAAGCGCTCGAGGCGATACTGGGCATCCAGCCCCAACACATTCGCCCAGCCATGCCACTTGAGCACGCGCGCGTCCATCTGCCATTCGTCGCCACTCACTTGCAGGATCTGCAGGCTGCCGGAGGGAATCTGGGTCACGATGACCTGGAAGCTCTGGGGGCCGCGTTGTTCGAAGACCAGTTCGGCCACCGGCTGTTCGTTTGTCAGGCGGGAATAGGTGCGCAGGTTCAGCGCGACGATGAAGAATCCGCCGGCGATGACGAGAAACAGCAGGCCGAAGAGCGCGCTGCTCCCAGCCGCGATGAACTTCGCCCGGCGCAGCCGCTGGATCGACAGGATCAGCAGCAGCAGTCCGAAACCGGCAAGGGCAATCGCAATGGCGTCCGTGTCCATGCAGCGTTACCCGTTGAGCTTGCGGTACTTGATCCGGTGCGGGCGGTCGGCGTCGTCGCCCTTCCGGCGCTTGAAATCTTCCACGTACTCGGCGTGATTCCCTTCGAACCACACGACCTCGCTGTTTCCTTCAAACGCGAGGATGTGCGTTGCGATGCGATCCAGGAACCAGCGATCGTGCGAGATCACCACCGCGCAGCCCGGGAACGCAAGCAGGGCATCCTCGAGCGCGCGCAGGGTTTCGACATCGAGATCGTTCGTGGGCTCGTCGAGCAGCAGCACGTTGCCGCCGCTCTTCAGCACTTTCGCGAGATGAACCCGGTTGCGCTCGCCCCCTGACAGCTCACCGATCGCCTGCTGCTGCTGCGTGCCGCGGAAGTTGAAATGCCCTACGTACGCCCGCGAGGAAATCTCGTAGTTGCCAACCTTGATGATGTCCTGGCTGTTCGAGATCTCCGCCCATACCGTCTTCTTGTCGTCGAGCGACTGGCGGGATTGATCGACATAAGCCAGCTGCACGCTGGGCCCCATCCGCAGTTCGCCTGCATCGGCCTGCTCCTGGCCTGTGAGCATCCGGAACAGCGTGGTCTTGCCGGCGCCGTTCGGTCCGATCACTCCGACGATGCCGCCTGCCGGCAAGTTGAAACTCAGCGCATCGAACAGCAGCCGATCTCCGAAACCTTTTTTCAGGCCCTGCGCCTCGATCACGAGATCGCCGAGGCGCTGACCTGGCGGAATGTAGATCTCATTGGTTTCGTTGCGCTTCTGGAATTCCTGCGAAGCGAGTTCCTCATAGCGCTGCAGACGGGCCTTGCTCTTGGCCTGGCGAGCCTTCGGATTCGAGCGCACCCACTCGAGTTCGCGCTCCAGCATCTTGCGCAGCGACTCCTGCTGGCGTTCTTCGGTGGCGAGCCGCTTTTCCTTTTGCTCGAGCCATGACGAGTAGTTGCCTTCCCAGGGGATGCCGTGCCCGCGGTCGAGTTCCAGGATCCAGCCCGCCACGTTGTCGAGGAAGTAGCGGTCGTGGGTGACGGCGATCACCGTGCCCGGATAGGTTTCGAGAAAGCGTTCCAGCCAGGCGACGGATTCCGCGTCGAGGTGGTTCGTCGGTTCGTCAAGCAACAGCATGTCCGGTTCGGAGAGCAGCAGCCGGCACAGCGCGACACGACGCCGCTCGCCACCCGAGATCTTCGTGACGTCCGCATCCCACGGCGGCAGCCTCAGGGCATCGCCTGCCACGTCGAGTTTGCGTTCGAGTTCCCAGCCGCCCTTCGCATCGATCGCATCCTGCAGCTTCGCCTGCTCCTCGAGCAGCTTGTTCATCAGGTCGTCGGTGAGGTCGGGGTCGGCGAACTTGTCGCTGACGGCATTGAAGCGGTCGATCAGCGACTGGATTTCAGCGACGCCCTCGAGCACGTTGCCGCGGACATCCTTGGTGGCATCGAGCTGCGGCTCCTGCGAGAGGTAGCCTATGCGGATGCCGGGTTGGGGACGCGCCTCGCCTTCGATCTCCTTGTCGATGCCGGCCATGATGCGGAGCAGGGTCGATTTGCCCGAGCCGTTGAGGCCGAGCACGCCGATCTTGGCGCCCGGAAAGAACGAGAGCGAGATGTCCCGCAGGATATGCCGCTTGGGCGGGACAACCTTGCCCACGCGGTTCATGGTGTAGATGAATTGGGCCATGGGCGGCAGTCCTGATGCTGAAAAAGGCAGGGGATGATACATGAGGAGTGGAGGCCCCCGGGCGCTGGTCAGAGCGTCTCCGCCCGTGTGCTACCCTCGCGCATCTTCTGCAATCGCCTGGACGCGTCCTTTGTCCACCTCTTCCCCAGCCGGCGTATTGCTTGTCACCGGCGACCAGATTGCCCGCTACGGTTTCGGCGAAGGGCATCCCTTCGGCCCGGACCGGCATGGCGTATTCGTCAGGGAAATTCGCAACGCAGGTCTGCAGGAGCGGGTCCGTTGGGGCGAACCCCGACTCGCAGACCAGGCGGAACTCGAGTCGTTTCACACGCCGGAGTATGTGGCGTTCGTTCGCGAGCGTTCCGCCACTGGCGAGGGCTACCTGGACGGCGGTGACACCCCTGCCTGGAAGGGGGTCTTCGAGGCGGCCAGCCACGTTGTAGGCGCGACGCTCGTTGCGGTGGAAGAAGTGATGGCCGGCCGGGCGCGACGCGGGTTCATTCCGATCGCAGGCCTCCACCACGCTGCCCGCACCAAGGCTGCAGGCTTCTGCGTCTTCAACGACTGCGGGGTGGCGATCGAGACATTGCGTGGGCGTTATGGACTGAAAAAAATCGCCTATGTCGACATCGACGCCCACCACGGCGATGGCGTTTTTTACGGGTTCGAGTCCGATCCCGATCTGCTGTTTGCCGATACCCACGAGGATGGCCGCTATCTCTATCCGGGGACCGGCACGGCACAGGAGACCGGGACCGGCGATGCCAAGGGCACGAAGCTCAATATTCCCCTGGCGCCGGGCGCGGGCGATGCGGAATTCCTGGCGGCCTGGGAACAGATCGAGGCTTACCTGACCGCTGCCGCCCCGGAATTCATCCTTTTCCAGTGCGGTGCAGACAGCGTGGAGGGCGACCCGATCACCCACCTGCGCTTCAGCCCGGCGGCACACGCCCATGCGGCAAGCCGTCTGTGCGCGCTGGCCGACGAATTCGGGCATGGCCGGGTGGTAGGCATGGGCGGCGGCGGCTACAACCGGGACAACCTGGCGCGTGCCTGGACCGGGGTAGTGAAGGCATTCGTCCAGGCCGAGCCGGGCGAAAAGGACCCTGGCCGCACATAGGTCGCAGGCAGGTCTCGGGGCGTTACCCGCCTGCCTTCCTGTAGAATCCGCGCTCCCCCACGCGGAGATTTTCCCTTTATGTTCCCAGCCGACAGCCAGATCGCCGGGTTCGATCCCGAACTCAAGGCGGCACTTGATGCCGAATACCGGCGCCAGGAAGAGCACATCGAACTCATCGCTTCGGAGAACTACGCGAGCCCGCGCGTTCTCGAGGCGCAGGGTACGGTGCTGACGAACAAGTACGCTGAAGGCTATCCGGGCAAGCGTTACTACGGTGGTTGTGAGCATGTCGATGTGGCGGAAGTACTCGCGATCGAACGGGCGAAAAAACTGTTCGGTGCTGCTTACGCCAACGTCCAGCCGCATTCGGGCTCCCAGGCGAATGCCGCTGCCTATCTCGCACTGATCAATCCGGGTGATGCCATTCTCGGCATGAGCCTTGATCATGGCGGCCATCTGACCCACGGTGCCAAGGTGAATTTCTCCGGCCGAGTCTTCAAGGCTACGCAGTACGGCCTCGATCCCGCGACGGGCGAAATCGACTACAACCAGGTCGACCGGCTGGCCCAGGAACACAAGCCACGGCTGATCATTGCCGGTTTTTCCGCCTATTCGCGCGTGATCGACTGGGCGCGTTTCCGCAAGATCGCGGACAGCGTCGGCGCCTACTTCCTGGTCGATATGGCGCATGTCGCCGGTCTTGTGGCGGCGGGTGTCTATCCGAGTCCCGTGCCCTTCGCCGATGTCGTGACGTCGACCACGCACAAGACGCTGCGTGGCCCCCGCGGTGGACTCATCCTCGCCAAGGCCAATGAAGAGATCGAAAAGAAGCTGAATTCGCAGGTTTTCCCCGGCACGCAGGGTGGCCCGCTAATGCATGTGATCGCGGCGAAGGCAGTGGCTTTACTTGAAGCCCTGCAGCCCGAGTTCAACGCGTACCAGCAGCAGATCGTCGTGAACGCCCGGGTCATGGCGAAGACCCTGCAGCAGCGCGGTTACAAGATCGTCTCCGGCGGGACGGACAACCACCTCTTCCTGGTGGATCTCATCGGCCGCGAACTGACGGGCAAGGAAGCGGACGCCGCGCTGGGCCGTTCGAACATTACGGTCAACAAGAACTCCGTGCCCAACGATCCACGTTCGCCTTTCGTGACAAGCGGACTGCGCTTGGGTACGCCTGCGGTGACAACCCGCGGCATGCGCGAGGCGGAAGTGACTGATCTCGGCAACTGGATTGCCGATGTCCTCGACAAGCCGGACGATGCAACGATTGCCCGCGTGAAAGGCCAGGTACTCGAGCTGTGCGCAAGGTTCCCGGTCTACGGCAAGAAGCCCTGAAGTCCGGGCTCCAGGTCCTGGGCAAAGAGCCAGCGCCTGGCTCTTTGTGACCAGAGCCCTACGCCCAGAGTCCGTTTTCCATGTACTGCCCCTTCTGCGCCCACGAAGAAACCAAGGTCACCGATTCGCGGCTGGCCGGTGAGGGCCAGCAGATTCGCAGGCGGCGCGAATGCCTGGCCTGTGGCGAGCGCTTCACGACGTTCGAGACAGCGGAGCTTGTGATGCCCCGCATCGTGAAAAGCGATTCGACCCGTGAGCCTTTCGACGAGAACAAGTTGCGGCACGGCATGTTGAAGGCCCTGGAAAAAAGACCCGTGGCGAGCGAAGCCATCGATGCCGCCGTCGTGCACATCTGTCATCGTCTGCGGACGCTGGGTGAACGCGAAGTGCCTGCCCGACTGATCGGCGAGTTCGTCATGGAAGAATTGCGCCATCTCGATGAAGTGGCATTCGTCCGCTTTGCATCGGTGTATCGCAGCTTCCAGGACGTCGATGCCTTCCGCGAGGAAATCGAGCGTTTGCGCCTGCAGCCCGGCCGTGCAGCCGACAACCAGCTGCCGCTGTGGACCGGCGGCGAGCGCAAGAAATAGCAATGTTCCCGGAGCTCGATCAGAAAATGATGGCTCGCGCGCTGCAACTGGCGGAGCGCGGACTGTATACGACCGATCCCAATCCGAGTGTCGGCTGCGTCATCGCCAATGGTGAAAAAATCCTGGGCGAAGGCTGGACCAGCCCTGCCGGCGGACCCCATGCGGAAGTGAATGCACTGCGCGCAGCGGGCGAAGCTGCGAGGGGGGCAACGGTGTACGTTTCCCTTGAGCCCTGTTCGCATCATGGGCGGACCCCTCCCTGCACCGATGCATTGGTTGAGGCAGGAGTCCGGCGGGTGGTGTGCGCGCTCCAGGATCCCAATCCGCTCGTGAACGGTGTAGGACTGCAGCGCCTGCGCGATGCCGGCATCGCCGTCGAAACGGGGCTGCTTGCCCAAGAGGCGGCCCGGCTCAATGCGGGTTTCATCAAACGCATGACGTGCGGGTTGCCGAGAGTGACTGTGAAGATTGCCGCGAGCCTCGATGGCAAGGTTGCGCTGCGCAATGGGGTAAGCCGCTGGATCACCGGCGAACCCGCGCGCCGTGACGTGCAGCGGTTGCGAGCCCGCAGCTCGGCGATACTCACCGGCATAGGCACTGTGCTTGCCGACGATCCGCAACTCACCGTGCGCGATGCTGAAATCGACATGCTGGGTCGTCAGCCGCTGCGTGTGGTGTGCGATACGCAGCTGCGCATGCCGGCCACTGTGCGCATGTTGAAGGAGAAAGGTTCGACGCTTATGTACGCTGCGGCAGGAAAGAAGAGCGAGGCGCTCGAAAGGGCAGGTGCCATCGTGCAGCAGATTGCTGCCAGCGAGAGCGGCTCTGTCGATCTGCAGGCCGTGTTGCGTGATCTCGCGCGGCGCGAATGCAATGAGGTGCTGGTGGAGGCGGGGCCGGTTCTTGCGGGCCGTTTCCTCGAACTGGGGCTCGCGGATGTCCTGATCGTTTACCTGAGCCCGGTGCTGCTCGGGAATGACGCCCGTTCCATGCTTGCGTTGCCCGCGATCGATGCCATGGAACAGCGCCTTGAACTCGATCTCGTCGCCACCACGCAGGTGGGCAACGATCTCAAATTGACCTGGCAGCCGCGCACGCGAGCGGTCTGAGTCCTGAAGGAAAGTTAATGTTCACCGGTATCGTCCAGACCATTGGCGCTGTCCGCGACATCACGCCCACAGATGGCGATGTCAGGCTGACGATTGCGGCGCCAGAGGGATATCTCGCGGGAGCTGCCCTCGGCGACAGCATTTCAGTCAATGGCTGCTGCCTGACAGTGACGCAGTTCGTGGATGCTGCGTTCGTTGCCGATGTTTCGCGCGAGACGCTTTCGTTGACGACGCTGGGCTCCTGGATCGTCGGGACGCGTGTCAATCTCGAAAAGGCATTGCGCGCAGGTGATGCGCTCGGGGGGCACTATGTTTCCGGGCACGTGGACGGAGTTGTGACGGTGACAGCCATCGCCAGCGATGCACGCTCACAGAGAGTGGGATTTTCTGTCCCCGCCGCGTTGGCCCGTTACATCGCGCGCAAGGGATCAGTGACGATCGATGGCGTCAGTCTCACGGTGAATGGCGTCAGTGATCTGCGGGCCGGCTTGCCTGAGGCGACGTTCGACGTCAATCTCGTGCCGCATACACTCGATGTGACGATCCTCGGCGGGTATGCAAAAGGTACGCGCGTCAATTTCGAGGTGGACGTGATTGCCCGGTACCTCGAACGCATGATGGTTACATCATGACGCTGCACCCCATCGAGGACATCCTTGCCGACCTGCGCGTTGGACGCATGGTCGTCATCATGGACGACGAGGATCGTGAGAACGAAGGCGATCTCATCATGGCGGCCGAACATGTGCGGCCTGAGGACGTCAACTTCATGGCGCGCTACGGACGCGGTCTCATCTGCCTGACGCTGACGCAGGAGCGTTGCCGGCAGTTGCGACTGCCACTGATGGTCAGCGATACGCATCTCGAACATACGACGAACTTCACGGTGTCCATCGAAGCCGCTGAAGGCGTGACGACAGGCATCTCTGCCCACGATCGTGCCCACACGATTCGCACGGCTGTCGATCGCAAGGCGGTGGCAGGAGATCTTCGCCAGCCCGGGCACATCTTTCCGCTCATGGCGCAGCCTGGCGGAGTCCTGACGCGGGCAGGGCATACGGAGGCTGGTTGCGATCTCGCCAGGCTCGCTGGCTGCGAGCCGGCGGCGGTGATTGTCGAGATCCTCAATGAAGACGGCACGATGGCTCGCCGGCCGGATCTCGAGAAATTCGCGGAGCTCCATGGCCTCAAGATCGGGACGATCGCGGATCTGATCCGCTACCGGCTCGACAAGGAACGTTCGGTCGAGCGTATTTCGGACCAGCAGATCGCGACCGAATTCGGGCCTTTCCGCATGCTGGCCTATGAGGACCACGTCAACCAGACGGTGCACCTCGCGCTGGTGCGCGGTGATCTCAGCCAGGTTGCCGCGCCGCTGGTGCGTGTGCACCTCCGGGATACGCTGCGAGACCTCGTGGGTGTGCATCTCGAATCGCTGGGACGACCGCTGCGATCGGCGATGCAGCGGATTGCGCGGGAAGGCTCCGGCATTATCGTGGTGCTCCGGCCCGAAGAGACCCCACGGGATCTGGCGGATGCAGTCAGAAGCCTCGGTTCCGGAGCAACTGTTGCGAGTCGCGGTGCGGGGATGAAGGTCCTGCGGACGTATGGCATTGGCGCGCAGATCCTCCGCGACCTGGGGGTCAGCCGCATGCGGGTGCTGTCAGCGCCCTGGCAGATGCACGGACTGTCGGGTTTCGACCTCGAGGTGGTCGAGTACGTCGAAAGCTGATTGCGTATCCCCGCTATACTCCGCTCCTCAAATCTGCCCGGACCGTTCCCATGGACAACGTGAAAATCATCGAAGGCGACCTGCAGGTGCGCGATCTGCGCTTTGCCATCGCTGCCACGCGCTTCAACCAGTTCATCGTCGAGCAGCTCGTGCTGGGCGCGACCGATATCCTCAAGCGTCACGGCGCCAGCGACAAGCAGATGGACATCATCCGCGTTCCCGGGGCCTACGATCTGCCGCTCATCGTCAGAAAGCTCGCCGAGAGCAAGCGTTATGACGCGATCATTGCGCTGGGTGCGGTGGTCCGCGGGGACACCGCTCATTTTGATTATGTGGCGGGCGAGTGTGCGGGTGGCCTCGCGCGCGTATCGCAGGACACGGGTATCCCGGTTGCGTTCGGTGTGCTGACAACGGAAACGGTCGAGCAGGCCATTGATCGTGCGGGCACCAAGTCCGGCAACAAAGGCGCGGATGCAGCCTTGTGTGCACTCGAACTGGCCAACCTGCTCAGGCGTCTTCAGTCTTGAGCCAGCCAGTCCGCAAATCAGGTCGGGGCAGTCGCGCACGCAGTGTTGCGCGCAAGCTGGCCATGCAGGCCCTGTATCAGTGGCAACTGACGGGGCAGTCGCCGGATGCCGCGAAGGATCTCTGCGCACAATTTGCGGAGAGTGAGGATTATCCGGGCGCTGACGCCGAATATTTTGCCGACCTGCTCCAGCAATGCATTGCGCGGCAGGCAGAACTGGACGCAGTGCTCTCCGGCTATGCGGATCGTCCTGTTGCGCAGCTCGATCCAGTGGAGCGCGCCATCCTGTGGCTCGGTATCTACGAGATTGTGGCGCGACCGGATGTGCCGCCGCGCGTCGTGATCAACGAAGCGGTCGAGTTGACGAAGCGCTTCGGTGCGACGGATGCGCACAAGTACATCAACGCGTTGCTCGACAAGGCAGCGCGCGAACGCCGCGTTGAAGCTGCCGCTGCCGGCATGGATGCGTCCGGCCCGAACTCATGATCCCTTGAGTTTCAGGCGCCACACTATGCACGCTGGCGCACCGGGCGAATTCGATATCATTGCGCGCTATTTTTCGCGCCGCAGCTCGCGCCCTGACGTGGTGCTCGGGGTAGGCGACGACGCTGCCCTGCTCAACGTTCCTTCGGGCAGCACGCTTGTAGCGGCCGTCGATACCATCGTTGAAGGCGTGCACTTTCCCGTTGGCACCGATGCCCGGGATATCGGCTATCGCGCAATGGCCGTGAACCTGAGTGACATGGCGGCCATGGGTGCAGCTCCTGCGTGGGCCTTGCTGTCGCTCTCCTTGCCGAAATCTGAACCCGCATGGCTGGAAGGCTTTGCAGCCGGTCTTTATGAGCTTGCAGACCGGCACAACGTTGCGCTCGTGGGCGGAGATACGGTCCGGGGTCCGCTGGTGTTGACGGTACAGATCCTTGGGCTCCTTCCGGCCGGCAAAGCCTTGCGCCGCAGCGGTGCGAAGCCTGGAGATCTGGTCTATGTGTCGGGTGTTCCTGGTGAAGCCGCGGCGGGACTCGCCGTGATCCAGAAGGAAATGGCGGGCGGTGATGCGGTGGCTTTTCTGCAGCAGCGTTTCCTGCGTCCCGAACCGCGTGTAGCGCTCGGACGTGCGTTGCTGGATGTGGCCAGCGCTGCCATGGATGTGTCAGACGGATTGCTGACGGACCTCGGCAAGCTCTGTCGGGCGAGTGGCTGCGCTGCCAGTCTCGATCTTGAATCACTGCCTTCTTCGCCGCAGATGCATTCGCTGTTCGATGACGCTGCTTGCGACCGGTTTGCGCTGGCAGGCGGCGACGACTACGAGCTGCTCTTTACCGTGCCGCCCGACCGCGTCGCCTCCATTGTCCGTTGCACCCGCATCGGGAGAATTCTGGCGGCAGAAGAATCCCCCGGTGCTGTCCACTGTTTCCGCTACGGTCAGCAGGTTGACGTGGATGCGCCGGGCTTCGATCATTTTTCGGGCGGTTGAACCCCATGAGATGGAACGCCGATCCCCGAATCCTGCGTCAGCCCGTCCACCTGGTGGCGTTCGGTTTCGGTACGGGATTGAGCCCTTATGCTCCCGGCACGTTCGGAACACTCGTCGGTCTGCCGCTGGTCCTGCTGGCAGCGCCGTGGGGCTTTACCGCGCATCTCGCGGTTGCTGTGGCGGCCTTCCTGTTCGGTACCTACGTCTGTGGCGAGAGCGCGCGACGGCTGGGGGTGCACGACCATGGGGGCATCGTCTGGGATGAAGTCACGGGATATGCCATCACCATGCTGGCGGCGCCCCCTGAACCCGTGTGGCTGGCGACGGGCTTCGTGCTGTTCCGCATCTTCGATATCTGGAAGCCATGGCCGATCCGGGAGGCCGATCACAGTCTAAAGGGCGGGCTGGGAATTATGCTCGATGACGTACTCGCAGCCATTTATGCGGGGACCATCCTGTACCTGCTACACGCCCTGCTTTAGATACACACAAGCAACCCAAGCGACTCCGGCCGAAACCGTGAAAGCACTTCTCAATGTGTCAGGTGGCCGGGATACCAGCATTCCCGAACGGATCGGCAAGTACACGATCGTCAAGGAAGTCGGTCGCGGCAGTACCGGTGTCGTCTATCTCTCGCACGATCCGTACTACCGCCGCGATGTCGCCATCAAGGTCTACAACATAGAGACCCACGACGAGGAACGCGCCCGCGTCACGCGGAAGATGTTCCTGTCGGAAGCGCACATGGTCGGCATGCTGCAGCATCCGAACATCCTGCCCATCTTCGATGCCGGCGAAGAGAACGGACGTTACTACGTCGTTACAGAACACGTGCATGGTGCGCGCACGCTCGCGGCCTACTGCAAGCCGGACAACCTGCTGCCCATCGACGACGTGGTCGAGCTGATCTACAAGTGTGCGAAGGCATTGCACTACGCGCATCGTCGCGGCGTCATCCATCGCGACATCAAGCCGTCGAACGTCATGCTCACGCAGGCGAACGACGTGCGCATCATCGATTTCGGCATCGCGCTGGTGGCGGATTCCGACATCTCCCGCATCGAAGGCATCGCGGGCAGTCCTTCCTACATGTCGCCGGAGCAGATCCAGTCTGCCGATATCACGAACCGTTCGGATCTCTACGCGCTCGGTGCGGTGATGTACGAACTGCTGACCGGTTTCCGGCCGTTCCGTGGCGGCAACCTGTCGAAGCTTCTGCACCAGATTGTCTACGCCACGGCGCAGCCACTGCATTCGCTCCGGACCGAGATCCCGGAAGAGCTCGAAAATGTCGTGGTGAAGGCACTACAGAAGGATCCGGAGAACCGGTACCACAATGGCCAGGAGCTGGCGGGCGATCTGACCCGCGTGCACCAGAAGCTGCGCGAAGGCTATGCAAAGCTCGACCGCCAGGAACAGTTCTCGATCCTGCGAACGCTCAAGTTCTTCCACGATTTCTCCCAGGCCGAAATCATGGAAGTCCTGCGCGCCAGCCAGTGGCAGGACTACGACATCGACGATGAGATCGTGCGTGAAGGTGAAATGGACGATCGCTTCTATGTGATCGTGTCAGGCAACGTCGCAGTGGTCCGCAACGGCCGTGCAGTCGGCCAGCTCGAAACGGGCGACTGTTTCGGTGAAACGAGCTATCTGCGGGGTGCCAAACGTCTCGCGACGATCAAGGCACTGTCGGACGTGACGCTCATGAAGGTCAGTTCGACCTTGCTGGAACAGGCTTCGGCCTCGTGCCAGCTGCGCTTCAACAAGGTCTTCCTGAGCAACCTCATCGGGCGGTTGCAGAGCAACGAGAAGGCCGGAGCCTGATTCAGCCCTGCCGGACTGCGTCCTTGTTCTTCTCGATCAGCGCATACGCCGAGTGATTGTGGATGGACTCGAAATTCTCTGATTCCACCACGTAAGCCCGCACCCGATCCTCATTGTTGAGCCGCACCGCGACGTCGCGGACGATGTCCTCGACAAATTTCGGGTTGTCATAAGCACGCTCGGTCACGTACTTCTCGTCCGGGCGCTTCAGGATTCCATACAGTTCGCAGGATGCTTCCTGCTCTGCGATTTCGATCAGTTCCTCAAGCCACATGTGATCGGCGATCCGCGCGCTGATCGTGATGTGCGAGCGCTGGTTGTGCGCGCCGTAGTCGGAGATGTCCTTCGAGCAGGGGCACAGGCTGGTGACCGCAACGACGACCTTGATCCACAGCTCCGGTTTGCCGTCCTGGAAAGCGCCGATCAGGGACGCGTTGTAATTCATTAGGCTCGCCACGCCCGTCACGGGCGCTTTCTTCTGCATGAAATACGGAAAACTCATTTCGATGTGGCCTGACTCCGCGTCCAGGCGCTCGGTCATTTCCGCCAGCATGTCGCGAAACGATTCGACGGAGATATCGCGTTCGTTGCGGTTCAGGATCTCCACGAACCGCGACATGTGCGTGCCCTTGAAGTTGTGGGGCAGGGCCACGTACATGTTGAAGCTGGCGACCGTGTGCTGTTCACCGCCCAGGCGGTCCTTGACGCGTACGGGATGATAGATGTCCTTGATGCCCACCTTGTTGATCGGCAAGCGGCGCGTATCGGCCCTGCTCTGGACGTCCTCGATGCCGGCTGGCTTGGGACGAGCGACAGTGGTGGCCATGGCAAACTCCTCAGGTATCGGACGCGTCAGCTGTTCGTGGCTGCGCGACTGGCGGATTCAAACCGAGCGCCATTGCGTCCCAAGGGGGATGGACACCGGGGGCCACCGGTTCATGCGGCCGCCCGCAGTATAAATCAAGCGATGAAAATTAAGGGGTGGCCCTCGCCCCGCCAGCCTCAGCGGGAACGGACCGCCGCGGGCATCTTGGTGACGCGCCACCACTGGGCAATGGTGGTTTCGAGACTGTGCGGATCGAGGCGTGATGCCACCAGGCAGTCTTCCCGCGAACCATGCTCGATGAACGCGTCAGGAATGCCGATGTTGAGGACGGGAATCGCGTGCGCGTGGGCGGCCAGCAATTCGTCGATTGCGCTCCCGCCGCCGCCGGCCACGACATTTTCCTCAACGGTCACTATCGCTTCATGGCGTGCCGCAAGCTCAAGTACAGCCGTCTCGTCCAGCGGCTTGATGAAGCGCATGTTGACGAGCGTTGCATCGAGACGTTCCGCGAGCAAGGCACATGCGGACACCATTGAGCCGAAAGCCAGGATTGCGAGTCCGCTGCGGCCTTCACGGCGCACCTGCGCTTTTCCTAGCGGCAGTGCTTGCATTTCCTTTTCAACGACAGCACCGGGACCCGTGCCACGCGGATAACGCACGACGGCAGGCTGGTCAAGCTGCACGCCGGTGTACAGCATCTGGCGGCATTCGTTTTCGTCAGCAGGAGCCATGATCACAACTCCCGGTATGCAACGCAGGAACGAAAGATCGAAACTGCCCTGGTGGGTTGCACCGTCGCCCCCGACGAGGCCGGCACGATCGACTGCAAAGACGACGGGAAGATTCTGCAGTGCGACGTCATGGACGAGCTGGTCATAGCCCCGCTGCAGGAAGGTCGAATAGATGGCGACGATGGGGCGCGAGCCTTCGCATGCCATGCCTGCGGCGAAGGTCACGGCGTGCTGTTCGGCAATCGCGACATCGAAGTAGCGGTCGGGAAAGCGTTTCGAGAATTCGACGAGCCCGGAACCCTCGCGCATGGCAGGAGTGATGCCGACGATGCGCGGATCGGCTTCGGCCATGTCGCACAGCCACTGGCCGAAGACCTGCGAATACGTCGGGCCGCTGGCTTTTTCCTTGAAGATGACGCCGCTCTTCGGATCGAAGGGGCCGGGTCCGTGCCATTTGATCGGATCGGCTTCGGCCGGCGCGTAGCCTTTGCCCTTGCGCGTGACGACGTGCAGGAACTGCGGGCCCTTCGCGTCGCGAAGATTCTTCAGTGTCGATACCAGCGCGCCCAGGTCATGGCCATCGATGGGGCCGATGTAGTTGAGTCCCATCTCCTCGAAAATCGTGCCGGGCAGGACCATGCCCTTCATATGTTCCTCGGAACGCCGCGCGAGTTCCCAGACGGTCGGCATGCGCTTCAGCACTTTCTTGCTGCCCTCACGCAGGTTCGCGTAGAGCTTGCCGGACAGGACGCGGGCGAAGTAGTTGGAGAATGCGCCCACGTTTTCCGAAATCGACATGTCGTTGTCATTCAGGATGACCAGAAGGTCCACGTCGGTGCTGCCAGCATGGTTCAGTGCTTCGAAGGCCATGCCCGCGCTCATGGCGCCATCGCCGATGATGGCGACCACACGGCGGCGTTCGCCAGCGCGTGCAGCACCGATCGCCATGCCGAGGGCCGCGCTGATCGACGTGCTCGAATGGCCGACGCCGAAAGTGTCGTATTCGCTTTCCTTGCGGGAAGGGAAAGGCGCGAGCCCATCCTTGATCTTGATCGTCTGCAGACGGTCGCGACGGCCTGTCAGGACCTTGTGTGGATAGGCCTGATGACCGACATCCCACACCAGGCGGTCATTCGGCGTGTCGAATACGTAGTGAAGCGCCACGGTGAGTTCGACGGTGCCAAGGCCTGCGGCGAAATGGCCGCCCATCTGGCTGACCGTCTCGATCAGATAGCGACGCAACTCGGCGGCAACGGATTCCAGCTGCGTTGGCGCCAGGCGACGCAGATCGGCAGGAAGCTCAATGCCTGTCAGCAGCGGGTAGGAGTCGCTCGAGTTCATCGCGGGCAGTTTACAGCGGCCCGGACCTGTGCGCCCGACTTGAGCGTTTATGACTGCCGCTGGACCAGCCAGTCGGAGAGGGGACCCAGCGTCGCGGTAACCCGGTCGCCAAGGGGCGCGAGGGCGGCCAGGGCTTCCTCATGCAGCTCAATCAGCTTTGCGCGTGCCTCCGGCACCCCGGCGACGGCAGGATAGGTGGGCTTGTTGTGCTCGCGATCGGCGCCGACCGCCTTGCCCAGCAATCGGGGGTCGCCTTCGATGTCGAGCAGGTCATCCTGGATCTGGAAGGCGAGGCCAATCCGGGCGGCGAACACCTCAAGCTGCATCCGCGTCGTGTCCGGCACATTGGCGCAATGGCTCGCCATCATGACGCTGGCCCGGATCAGGGCGCCTGTCTTGCGGGCGTGCATGTCTTCGATTGCGGCAAGCGTCAGTGTGCTGCCCTGCGCCGCCAGATCGAGCGCCTGACCACCTGCCATGCCCGCTGTCCCGCTGGCCTCGGCGAGGATATCGATGAGTTTCAACCGGACCACCGGATCCGCAGGCACGGCCGGGTCCCGGGCCAGGATCTGGAAGGCCAGAACCTGCAGCGCGTCGCCCGCCAGGATGGCGGTGGCCTCGTCGAACGCCTTGTGACAGGTGGGCTGGCCACGCCGCAGATCATCGTCGTCCATCGCCGGCAGGTCATCATGAACCAGTGAATAGGCGTGGATCAGTTCGATGGCACACGCCGCGCCGTCGAGCTGGTTTTCAGGTACGCCGAGCGCATGCCCCGTCGCATAGACAAGGATGGGTCGCACGCGCTTCCCGCCACCGAGAACGCTGTAGCGTTGCGCCGCATGTAGGCGTTCCGGCGCCGTCTGCGAATCAGGCAACCGGCGTTCCAGTTCGCGCTCGACCCGTGCGTGCCAGTCCTCGCGCTGTTGCCGAAAGAGTGCCCTGTGACGATCGTTCACGGGTTGCACGGAATAATGCGGATCGGCCTGCATCTAGTCTTTGTCTGTTGTGTCGCGGGGCTCGCCCGCCATGCCTTCGAACGTTTCGGCCTGGCCTGCCTTGCGCAGCAGGATCTCGACTTTCTGTTCGGCCTGCTTGAGCGCCACCTGGCATTGGCGAGTGAGCTCGACCCCCCGTTCAAACTGCTTGAGGGATTCCTCGAGCGGCAGGTCGCCCTGTTCAAGGCGTTCAACGATCGCTTCGAGATCGCCGAGTGCCTTCTCGAAATCGGGCGGACCGGCATTCGTCCCTGTGGCGGTATTTGCGCCTTCGGGGGAAGCTGCATCGCGTGCTTTCCGGCTGGTCACGTTGGGTTTGCTCGGCGCTCTGGGGTTTTCATGTTGAGAGGAATCGCGCGGGCGGCAAGCTTGCACGGCAGGGTGCGGGCGGTCAATCGCGGGTACTTTTTGCGCGTCCCCGCGTCGTTGACTTGAATGCATCGGACGACTAGAGTCGAGCGCAAGTTAGACTTGGTCTAATTAAACGACGGGTCCTGTGCGAACGCTGAATGCCTCGAATTCACGCATTCCCTTCCCGTTGCCGGCTGGATACCCAACTCCGCCAGAGACCCGCAAGGAGACTCACAATGAAAAGCTTGAAAGGCACCTCCACCGAAAAGAACCTCAAGGACGCATTTGCCGGCGAATCGCAGGCGAATCGCCGCTACCTCTATTTCGCAGCCAAGGCCGATGTCGAAGGCTTCAATGACGTCGCTGCCGTTTTCCGCTCGACTGCGGAAGGGGAGACCGGGCATGCGCACGGTCATCTCGAGTATCTCGAGCAGGTCGGTGATCCGGCGACGGGCCTGCCCATTGGCGAAACGTCGTTGAACCTCAAGGCTGCCATCGCAGGCGAGACGCACGAATACACCGACATGTACCCCGGCATGGCCAAGTCCGCCCGTACCGAAGGCTTCGATGAAATCGCCGACTGGTTCGAGACGCTGGCCAAGGCAGAACGCTCGCACGCCAATCGCTTCCAGAAAGCGCTCGATACTCTTTGAGACAACGCGATTGAGGGAGAAGCCGGACGCGCATGCGTCCGGCCGATTCCAGGCGTTCGTGATCCCGGGCCGAAACCTTCGCGAGCAAAGGGGGATGAGTGGCAGACAGCAGTTCGTCTTCAGGCGAGCCCCCCGCACCCACACCTACACACAGGGCCGCTGCCCGCGAGGGCAGTCTCGAAGCTCCCACCCGGCATGCCGTACCGTGGAAAGAGCCTGAATTCCTGAACGAGACGGCGCTCTTCAAGGAACTCGAGCGGGTCTTCGATATCTGCCACGGCTGTCGCCGCTGCTTCAGCCTCTGCAATTCCTTTCCGACACTGTTCGACGCCGTCGACAATTCCGCCACGGGAGAAGTCGATGCGGTCGAGCGCAAGGCTTACTGGGAAGTCGTCGATCACTGTTACCTGTGTGACATGTGCTACATGACGAAATGCCCGTACGTGCCGCCGCATCCCTGGAACGTCGACTTCCCGCATCTCATGCTGCGGGCGAAGGCGTTCAAGTTCGAGCACGGCGATGTCCGGCTCCGCGACAGGATCCTGAGTGCCACCGATGCGGTGGGCAGCATTGCGGGCATTCCGGTCGTTGCCGACGTGGTCAACGCAGTGAATCGCAGCGCCGTGGGTCGGCAACTGCTGGACAAGACGCTGGGTGTTCATCCCAAGGCGCCGGTTCCCGAATATCACAGCAATTCGTACCGCAAGCGCCACCAGGCCGGGGCCGCCGCGGGCGATGCGGAACCGGTTGGCGGCACCACCGGAAAAGTGGTGCTCTTCGCGACCTGCTATGGCAACCGCAACGAACCTGGATTGGGAGAAGACCTGGCTGCAGTCTTTGCCCACAACGGAATCCCGCTGACTCTCACCAGCGATGAGCGCTGCTGTGGCATGCCGAAACTCGAACTCGGCGACCTGGTCGCCATCGAGAAGCTCAAGGACTTCAATATCCCGCTGCTCGCTGCGAAGGTCGACGAAGGCTGGGATATCGTCACGCCCATTCCTTCCTGTACGCTGATGTTCAAGCAGGAGCTCCCTCTTTTGTTCCCGGACGATCCGCTGGTGCAGAAAGTGAAGGCCGCGACTTACGATCCTTTCGAGTACCTGTGGTTGCGGCACAAGGCCGGCAAGCTCCGCACGGATTTCAAGGCTCCGCTTGGCAAGGTCAGCTACCACGTGCCGTGCCACCTTCGTGTGCAGAACATCGGCCTCAAGACGCGCGATGTGCTGATGCTCGTCCCGGGCACCAAGGTCGAGCCGATTGAGCGCTGCTCTGGCCACAACGGCACGTATGGCGTCAAGACCGAGTTCCGGGATATCTCGATGAAGATCGGCCGGCCCGTGATCCGCAAGGTCGCTGACAGCGGGGCAGATCACTATTCCAGCGATTGCCCGATGGCGGGTCACCAGATCGAATCCGGCCTGGATAATCCCACCCCACCCGAACATCCCCTCAAGCTTCTCCGAATTGCTTATGGGATCTGAGGCGATTCACGTCGAAAGTCGCCTCATTCTGGAACACTCCCATGAAACTAAAACCTGAAGACCTGTTCAGCCTGGAGCAATACTCGCGGACGCGGAAGGAATTCCGTGCCCAGGTGATTGCGCACAAGAAGATCCGCACGATTCCGGTGGGACCGCACACCACCTGGTGCTTCGAGGATCGCCTGACAGTCCAGTACCAGGTCCAAGAGATGTTGCGGGTCGAGCGGATTTTCGAGCCCGAGGGGATCCAGGAAGAACTCGATGCCTACAACCCCCTGATTCCGGATGGGAGCAACTGGAAGGCCACGCTGCTGATCGAATTCCCCGACGCGGAAGAGCGGCGTAAAGAGTTGACGCTGCTGAAGGGGATCGAGGATCGATGCTGGGCGCGGGTTGCCGGTTTCCCGAAGGTGTATGCGATCGCCGACGAAGACATGGAACGCGAGAATGCCGAGAAGACCTCGTCAGTACACTTCCTGCGTTTCGAGTTGAGTCCGGACATGGCAGCGGGTGCGCGGCAAGGTGCGGCAGTCAGTCTCGGGATCGATCACGATCACTACACGCATGCGCTGGATCCGCTCGCCGCAGCCCAGCGGGCAGCGCTTGCGCACGATCTGTCCTAGCTTCCGCAGCTCAAGTGCATCGCGCGCTTTCTGGCACTCATTCGGTGAGTCCACGTCCTGAAGGGCAATGCCGGATGCTAGAATCCGCGCGCTCCGCGCATCGCCCGCATTCCTGACTTCACGTCGTACCCTTCGCAAAGCAATGGCCCAGTCCTATAACGCCTCCGATATTGAAGTCCTGACTGGCCTCGATCCCGTACGCCGGCGTCCCGGCATGTATACGGATACCAGCCGTCCGAATCACCTGGCCCACGAAGTCGTCGACAACTCGGTGGACGAAGCGCTCTCCGGCCACGCGCACCGTATCGATGTCACTGTCTACAAGGACGGTTCGCTGGAAGTCTCTGATGACGGACGCGGGATGCCGGTCGACATTCACCCGAAGGAAAAGGTGAGTGGCGTCGAGCTGATCCTGACGCGACTGCATGCCGGCGGAAAATTCTCCGACAAGAACTACCAGTTTGCAGGCGGCCTGCATGGTGTTGGTGTGTCGGTGGTCAATGCGCTGTCGAAGCATCTCGAATGCTGGGTCCGGCGCGGCGGGAAGGAATACAACATCAGCTTCAAGGGTGGCAAAGCTGCCTCGAAGCTTGAAGTAGTCGGCGAGGTAGGCAAGGCGAATACGGGGACGACGGTGCGTTTCTGGCCGGACCCGCAGTACTTTGAAACGCCGACGTTCTCGCTGCCGAAACTGAAACACGTACTGCGCGCGAAGGCAGTGCTGTGCCCCGGCCTGAAAGTCCGGCTGAAGATCGAGCAGACCGGCGAGCAGGAAGAGTGGCAGTACACGGGTGGGGTCAACCAGTACTTGCTCGAATCGCTTGGCAAGGGCGAATGGTTGCCTCAGGAACCCTTCAGCGGCAGCATTGAAGGCCAGCAGGAAGCCGCGGAATGGTCACTGGCCTGGCGGGTGGATGGCGGCGAGCGGATCGAAGAGAGCTACGTCAATCTCATTCCCACGCCTCAAGGCGGCACGCATGTGAACGGCTTGCGTCTCGGCCTCACCGAAGCCATCCGCGAATTCTGCGAATTCCGCAACCTGTTGCCCCGCGGACTGAAACTGGCGCCGGAAGATGTGTGGGACGGCGTGAGCTATGTGCTCTCGACCAAGATGAAGGAAGCCCAGTTCGCAGGACAGACCAAGGAGCGGCTGTCTTCGCGTGAGGCTGCAGCGTTCGTGTCGGGCGTGGTCAAGGACCAGCTGGCACTCTGGCTGAACCAGCATCCCGATTCCGGAGAGCGCATTGCCCAGCTCGCGATCGCGAGTGCGCAGGTTCGCCTCAAGGCAGCCAAGACGGTTGCGCGCAAGCGCGTGGTCAGCGGACCCGCGCTGCCCGGCAAACTTGCCGACTGCACGCTGCAGGACCCCGAGCGTTGTGAGCTGTTCCTGGTCGAAGGCGATTCGGCCGGTGGTTCTGCCAAGCAGGCGCGCGACCGTGAATTCCAGGCGGTGATGCCTCTGCGCGGCAAGATCCTGAATACGTGGGAAGTCGATGCCGCCGAGATCCTGCGCTCGCAGGAAGTGCATGACATCGCGGTAGCCATCGGCGTGGATCCTGCGTCTGACAAGATCGATGGTCTGCGCTATCACCGCATCTGCATCCTGGCTGACGCGGATTCCGACGGACTGCATATCGCGACGCTGCTCTGCGCGCTGTTTTTGCGGCATTTCCGGCCGCTGGTGCTCGCAGGATACATTCACGTGGCGATGCCGCCGCTGTATCGGGTGGACGTCGGCAAGCAGGTTTACTACGCACTCGACGACGCCGAGCGTGCCGGCATTCTTGATCGCGTCGCAGCCGAGAATCCGCGTGCCAAACCGACTGTCATGCGCTTCAAGGGCCTAGGCGAAATGAATCCGCTGCAGTTGCGTGAAACAACGATGGCGCGCGAAACGCGTCGCCTGGTCCAGCTTACGGTCGAGGCCAGCGACAACGTCGACCAGCTGATGGACATGCTGCTGGCCAAGAAGCGTGCGGGCGATCGCCGCGAGTGGCTTGAACAGAAAGGCAACCTTGCGCAGGTCTGAGTGACCTTCGTACGCATGGATCCCAACGAGATTTTCCAGTGCCCACGCAACCCACCCTGAATTTCGACGGCGTCGAGCGCCAGCCGCTCAAGACCTTCACCGAGAAGGCGTACCTCGATTATTCGATGTACGTCATCCTCGACCGCGCCTTGCCGCACATCGGCGACGGACTCAAGCCAGTGCAGCGTCGCATCATCTATGCGATGAGCGAGCTCAGCCTCTCGGCTGCTTCCAAGCCGAAGAAATCGGCGCGGACCATCGGCGACGTGATCGGCAAATTCCATCCGCATGGTGATTCCGCGTGCTACGAAGCCATGGTGCTGATGGCGCAGCCTTTCTCGTACCGGTATCCGCTCGTGGATGGCCAGGGCAATTTCGGCTCGCCGGATGATCCGAAGTCGTTCGCCGCCATGCGTTACACGGAATCGCGGCTCACGAAATATGCAGCGCTGCTGCTGTCGGAACTTGGGCAAGGCACCGTCGAATGGTCGCCGAATTTTGACGGCACTCTCGAAGAACCGGTGCTGCTCCCGGCCCGCGTGCCGAACCTGTTGCTCAATGGCACGACTGGCATTGCGGTCGGCATGGCGACCGATATCCCGCCGCACAATCTGCGCGAGGTCGTGACGGCCTGCATTCGCCTGCTCGATGAGCCCGACGTGTCGGTTCGCGATCTGTGCAAGCTTATCCAGGGGCCTGATCTGCCGACCGGCGCCGAGATCGTGACGCCGAAAAGCGAGCTTAAGGCGATTTACGAGACGGGCAATGGCAGCTTCCGCGCCCGTGCCGTCTATGAAATGGAAGAGAGCGACATCGTCATTACGCAGTTGCCTTATCTCGTCTCCGGCGCCCGGATCCAGGAACAGGTGGCGGCGCAGATCAATGCGAAGAAGCTCCCCCTGGTGGCCGATATCCGGGATGAATCGGATCACGAATACCCGACGCGAATCGTCATCACGCCACGCTCCAATCGCGTCGACGTTGAACAGCTGATGGCGCATCTGTTTGCGACGACGGACCTTGAGCGCAGCTACCGCGTGAACCTCAACATCATCGGGCTCGATGGCCGGCCGCGGGTGATGGGCCTGAAGCCGATGCTCGAGGAATGGCTGGTGTTCCGCACGGATACCGTGACGAAGCGGTTGACGTGGCGTTTGAACAAGGTCGAAGCACGCCTGCATATCCTCGACGGCTTGCTGGTCGCGTACCTCAACCTCGACGAAGTGATCCGCATCATCCGTCGTGAGGAAGAACCGAAGCCGGCCCTGATCAAACGGTTCGATCTTTCGGAAATCCAGGCGGAAGCCATCCTCGAGACCAAGCTGCGGCATCTGGCGAAGCTCGAGGAAATGAAGATTCGCGGTGAGCAGGCCGAGCTTGCCACCGAGCGCGATGAGCTCAGCGGCATTCTCAAGAGCAAGGCGAAGCTCAAGAAACTCGTCAAGGACGAGCTGCTCGCGGTCGTCGAAGAGTTCGGGGACAAGCGGCGCACGAAGATCGTCGAACGCGGTGCTGCGCAGGCCATCGACGAGACCGAACTCGTGGTCGCGGAGCCCGTCACGGTCGTCCTGTCGGCTCGTGGCTGGGCGCGTGCGGCGAAAGGCCATGACATCGATCCGCGGACACTCGGCTACAAGACCGGCGATGAATTCCGTGCCGCTGCGCGCGGCAGGAGCACGCAGCTTGCCGTGTTCCTCGACAGTACCGGCCGCACTTACAGCGTGCCCGCTCATACCCTGCCATCGGCGCGGGGTCAGGGAGAGCCGTTGTCAGGCCGGATCGATCCGCCGGATGGTGCATCGTTTGCGGGTGTGATGATTGGCGATCCGGCCGATCGGTGGGTCATTGCGTCCGACGCCGGTTATGGTTTTGTCGTGAAGCTCGAGGAACTGCATTCGCGCAACCGCGCGGGCAAATCCGTTCTCAACGTGCCGGAAGGAGCGGGTGTCGTCATTCCCGCGCCGGTGCCTGAGGATGCGGGGGCGTTGCTGTGCGCGGCTAGCAACGAGGGCAAGCTGCTCGTCTTTCCGGTGAACGAGCTGCCTGAGCTGGCGCGTGGCAAGGGCAACAAGATCTTCGGGCTGACCACGAAAAAAGTGGAAAGTCGCGAGGAATATCTGGCGGCGGTTGCAGTTGTGGCTGCCGGCCAGAGTCTGCTGGTGTGGTCCGGTGACCGGAAGATGACGCTGAAGTTCGGCGAACTGAAAGACTACAAGGGCGAACGTGCGCAGCGGGGCGCCGTATTGCCACGAGGCTGGCGGAAGGTGGAGCGGCTGGAGGCGGAAGCGCTGGCTCCGCCTGCAAGCTAGCCGAGGACGACCTGCTCGGGCTCGTTGACGAAATAGCCCTGCAGGAACTCGATGCCGAGCTGCCACAGCACGGCCATCGTATTGGCGTCTTCCACGCGCTCGGCAATCGTCGAGATCTGCTTTGCCTTGGCGCCATCGACCAGCTGCTTGACGCGCTGCTGCAGGCCCTGGTCCGCAGCGAGTCCCTGCATCAGGGTGCCGTCGATCTTGATGAAGTCGAGGGGCAGGTGAGTCAGGAGCTGCAGCGAGTCGCGGCCCGCACCGAAATGCTCGACGGCAAACCGGAAACCCGCCTTGCGCAGCGTCCCCGCAAATTCCGCCGTGTCGATCAGATGATTGGTTGCAACGGTTTCGCTGACCTGGAAGACGATTCTTTCCGGTTCGATGCGCGTTGCTTTCAGCTGGTTCGCCAGCCATTGCGGCAGCGAGCGATCCGTCACTGAATCCTTGGAGAGACGGACGAATATTTTTTCCACGGGGCGGTTCGCGCAGAGCGACATCGATGCACCGACCACCCAGCGGTCGATGTTCTTCATCAGGTCGTTGCGTTCGGCTGCAGCGATGAACTCCGAAGGCAGCACTTCCTGGCCCTGCTCATCCAGCATGCGGACCAGCACGTCGAACATGGACTTCTCTTCGCCCAGAAGGCTTGCGATCGGCTGCTGAACCAGCCGGAAGCGGTTTTCCATCAGGGCCGACTTGATGAGCCGCACCCAGATCTTGTCGCTTGCCTGCTGTTTCGTATCGTCATCGGTGCGATCGAGAACATAAACCCGGTTGCCGCCCCCTTCGACAGCGAGAATGCGCGCACGAATGGCGTCCTTGATCGGACCGGCCGGGTCGGTGATGCGCGCAGCCATCAGGCCGATGCCGACAGAGCAGGTACAGGTGATCGACTTCTCGTTGACGCGGAACAGATGGTCCCTGGATTTCTTCACCAGGTTGCCGGCCCATGCCTCCACATCCCGGGGGGTGCCGCGCTCCAGCAGCACCATGAAGCCGCCTTCGCCGAAACGTCCGACGATATCCTGGGGATGCAGCTGCTCCTTGAGCAATGCAGCGAACTGCGCCATGAATTCGTCGATGGCGAGCGGCCCGATGTCATCGACGATTGCAGTGAACCGATCCGGTTCGATGTAGACCATCTGCCGGATGCCGCCCTTGATCGGACGCGCCAGCGCCGCCTGCAGGTGTTCCATGAAGAACCGCCTCTGGAGCATTCCAGTGGCAGCGTCGCATTCGATGGCTTCGGTCAGCTGCTGGTCGAGAGCCTGGACGTCACGCTTGCGCGCGGGTACGCAGACGCGAACTGCGGGTTCCCCATCGAATTCTGCACGCGAAAGATCCAGTTCGAGGGCAACCGTCGAACTGTCGCTGAGCAGGCCATTGGCCCGCAACGAGTGATTGGCCCACTTGCCCTGGAGGCACGCGACGAGCGCGCCTTTCAATGCGCTCTGTGCTTCGTGATCGAAAGTGTCCATGAGTGGCAGGCCGACCATGGCATTGGCATCCGGATAGCCGAACAGTTCCAGCCACGCCGGGTTCACTTCCACCACGATGCCTTCCTGCACATGGGCGATGGCATCGGCCGAGCCCGTCATGAAGGCCTTGAGCTGTTCGCGGGATTCGCGTGCCACAGTCAGCGTCGAGTTGAGTGCACGCTCCAGCCTGAAGGCACGCAGTTCGCGCGACACCACCGCCTGCAGGCGTTGCCGATGAGCCAGCGTGACCATGTCCCGCGCGCCATGCTGCAAGGCCATGGCGATGGAATCCTCGTCAACCTTGTCGGCCGCGATGATGACGGGTACTTCGGGCGCGCACTTGTCGCGCACATGCATCACGGTGGAGAGTTCGGTGGGGTCAGTGCCGACGAAGGCGATCAGCATTTCCGCGTTGATCTGTGCGAGCGCGTCGCCGAGATCGTGGAGATCCCGGATCCAGCTGCAATGCACCGCGTGACCCGCATTGCGCAGAGTGCTGTTGATCGCCTCGACATGGTCCTGGGACCGTGTCAGGACGATCATCGGGACTGCGCTCTGTTCCGTCAATTTAGCGTCCTTATCGCGTGGGCAGCCGGGCTGCCGGGTGCATCGATGCCGTCATCGCGGCGCCGCGATTGTACATCAGCCTTTGCAGGTCAACGCGTGACCGGGGTCTTGGAAGGCATCCCTGCAACCTCGCGCACCAGCTTCGGGACGAGATAGCCAGGCAATCGTGTAAGGAGTTCGTCGATCAGCCCGGTCGCCACGCTTGCAGGGACATCAAAATGTGATGCGCCACACACACGGTCGAGCAGGTGCAGGTAGTAGGGCAACACTCCGGCATCGAACAGAGCCTCGCTCAAGTCGGCAAGAGCATCACTCGAATCGTTCACGCCGGCCAGCAGTACGGACTGATTCAGAAGGGTGGCGCCTGTTGCGGCCAGATCGCGGCAGGCCTGACGGACGGACGCATCGATTTCGCGGGCGTGATTGACATGCAGGACGATCACTTTCTGCAATCGCACCTGGTCCAGCCAGCCGATGAGGCCTGCATCGACCCGCTCCGGCAGCACGACCGGCTGGCGCGTATGAATGCGTAAACGCCGGATATGCGGCATTGCCTGCAGTTCGGTGGTGAGTTGCGTGAGCCGCCGGTCACTCAGGCTCAAGGGGTCGCCACCGCTCAGGATGACTTCATTTACCGTCTGGTCGGCAGCCAGGTGTTCAAGCGCGGGTTGCCACGAATGGCTGCTCGCGGATTCTTCACCGTACGGGAAGTGACGACGAAAGCAGTAGCGGCAGTGGACGGCACACGCTCCGGTAGCGACGAGCAGCGCACGGCCTGCGTATTTCTGCAGCAATCCCGGCACCTGACGGCTTGCCATGTCACCCACGGGATCGATGCTGAAGCCGGGCTGCGGCACGAGTTCCGCCGCGATTGGCAGGACTTGCAGGAGTAGAGGATCGAGAGGATCGCCATATCGCATCCGGGCAACAAACCCGCGAGGTACGCGCAAGGGAAACTGTGTTGCTGCCGCCAGCGCCTGCGGCAGTGCCGATTTTTCGAGGCCGAGCAGGGTCAGCAGCTCATCCGGATCGGTGACGGCATCGGCAAGCGCCTGCTGCCAGCGAACCCTTGCCTGCGGCTGGTTTGAGAGAGAGGTTGCGGCTATCATGTGCGCCCTTTGCCGGGGCCAGCCCCCGTCATTATCTTGCCCTTAAGTCTTAAGCCCCCGACCTTATATAGGTTCCCCATGGCCAGTTACAGCACGAACGAATTCAAGCCCGGCGTAAAGATCCTGCTTGAGAACGATCCGTACGCGATTCTTGAAAACGAGATGGTCAAACCCGGAAAAGGGCAGGCATTCAACCGCGTCCGGGTCCGCAATCTCAAGAGCGGGCGCGTCATCGAGCGCACGTTCAAGTCGGGCGATACGGCTGAGGCCGCGGATGTCGTGGAGACGGAGATGCAGTATCTCTACTCCGACGGCGAGTTCTGGTATTTCATGGTGCCGGATACCTTCGAGCAGTTCACCGCAGACAAGGTTGCGATGGGCGACTCGGCCATCTGGCTCAAGGACGGCATGAACTGCACGGTGATGCTCTGGAACAGCGTTCCGCTCAACGTCACTGCACCTGCCCATGTCGAACTCAAGATCGTCGAGACCGATCCCGGTCTGCGCGGCGATACGGCGACGGGTGGCGGCAAGCCGGCCAAGCTGGAAACCGGGGCAACTGTACGCGTGCCGCTCTTCATCAATGAAGGCGAACTCATCCGCGTCGACACTCGCACTGGCGAGTACATCGCGCGCGCCAAGGGCTGATCGGGAGAACCGTTCGTCCGGTTCGGCGCGATTCAGTCCGTTTCGAACCGGAAGGCCAGGACTTCATCGATGTGGCGCAGTTCGAGGGCGCACATCACCAGGCGATCGAATCCGAGCGCAACGCCCGCACAGTCCGGTAGGCCGTGCTCCAGTGCCGCCAGGAACCGCTCATCAATAGCAGCGGACGGCAAACCTCGCAGCGCCCTGCTGCGGCTGTCCTGTTCGAAGCGCAGGCGCTGCTCGGTTGCATTCCCGAGTTCATGAAAACCATTGGCGAGTTCCAGTCCGTCGAGATACAGCTCGAAGCGTGACGCCACAGCACCGCGAATCTGCGCCAGTGCCGCCTGCGAGGCTGGATAGTCGTAGATGAACGTCAGTCGATCACGTCCCAGTTGCGGGCCCACCACCGTGCTCATCAGCAGATCGAGGCAGGCATCGCGATCGACTTCAAGACCCGGAGGCACATCGATCCCCGCCTGCCGAATGCGGTCGATCACGTCCGCCGACGATGCCGCGAATGCATTCAGTTGCGCATGCCGTTCAAGTGCCTGCGCATAGGTGATCCGTTCTGCGGGCTGCAGGGTGCGCGTGGGTTGCAGAAGCTCCAGTGCCAGTGTTTCGACATCGCGCATCAGTGCATGGTGATCCATGCCCAGTCGATACCATTCGAGCAGCGTGAATTCAGGGTTGTGCCATCGACCCGATTCGCCATCGCGGTAGACACGTGTCGACTGCCAGATATCGCCAAAGCCCGCGGCGAGCAACCGCTTCATCGCGTACTCGGGTGAGGTGTGCAGGAAATGGCGCTGGCCGGAAACGACGGCCGCAACGCTCGCGAGATTCACATCGGTGATGCCCGTGCGACTCAAGGAGGGCGTTTCAACTTCGAGCGCACCGGTGGCGGCAAAGTAGTCACGTGCAATGGCGAGCAGTGCGGCCCGATGCTGCAGCGTTGCCCGGGTTGCGGAGGGTTGCCAGTCAGTCACGAACGGCTGCTTCAGTTCAATGTGCCGATGCGTTCGCCCATCCGCACGGTGGCCCCCGCAGTGAGCGTGGAGCTCCATTCGATCTCGCCCGGTTCAAACACCAGGATGACCGTCGAGCCCATGTTGAAGCGGCCGATCTCCGCGCCCAGGGGCACTGCAAGACCCACTCCCCTGACGAGCGTAGTGACCGCATGCCGGCGTCGCGGCGGCGGATTGATTTCGCCGTTCCACACCGTTTCGATGCTGCCTACAAACAGAGCTCCGACCATCACCACTGCCAACTCACCCGCGGGAGTCGAGAATTCGCAGATCACGCGTTCGTTGCGCGCAAAGAGCCGGGGGACTGCACGGGCGGTGGCTGCGTTGACGCTGAACAGATCGCCGGGTGCATAGGCCGTCCGCGTCACCGTGCCCGGCAGCGGCATGTGAATGCGGTGATAGTTGTAGGGAGCGAGGTAGATGCAGGCAAAGTGCCCGTTACGGTATTTTTCCGCGCCCGCCGCGTTGCCGCCGAGTAGCTCGAGCACGGAATAATTGCGTCCCTTCGCCTGGATGATGGCGTCGCCATCCAGCCTGCCGCATTGACTCACCGTTCCATCGACAGGACTCACGACAACGTTCTGAGCAGTGGTCAGGGGTCGTGCTTCGGGTTTGAGTGCACGCGTGAAGAATGCGTTGAAGCTGGGATAGGCGAGGGCGTCTGTCTCGACGGCTTCAGCCATGTTCACGGCGTAGCCGCGCAGGAAGACCTTGATCGAAATATTTTTCAGCCACCGTATGCGGCTGCGCATGAAGTGATAGATGAAGCGGGACAGCAACTGCTTGGGCAGCAGGTGCTGCAGGAGTGCGAAGCAGCGATCCCCCGCGCTCAACGAATCAGCTCCTGGAGGGGGCGGTGGGTTGCCCGACGATCCGGCGGAAATCCGCGGCGAGCCCCTGTGCATCGTGCGGAGCCGAGAATATTCCTCGCAACTCGGCATCCGGGCTGACCAGGAGCAGCGCGCTCGAATGGTCGACCGTGTAATTGCCATCGCTCAACGGTGTGATGGCGTAGGGAACATGCAATGCCTGGGCAAAGGCTTCGATTGCTGCCGGCGTTCCGGTGAGGCCAGTGAAGGTCGGGCTGAAAAAATTCACGTAGGCGGCTACCCGCTCCGGTGTATCGCGCCCAGGATCGACCGACACGAACAAGATCTGCGGGCGTTCTTCGGGCGGCAGGTCACCCAGGGATTTCTCGAAACTGCTGAGCAGGGCCAGCGTCGTGGGGCAGATGTCGGGGCAGCTCGTGAACCCGAAGAACAGCAGGTTCCAGCGGCGACTGAAGCGCTCGCGGCCGAACGGCTGGCCTTTCTGGTCAACCAGGGAGAACTCGGGAAGTTGTCGGCCGCCTTCGAGCCAGGTGCCGGTCGCGAGCTGCGGAGTCGTGGGGCCCGACTGCACGAATGAGCGCGACAGCAGCATGCCTGCCACTGCGGCTACAATCGCGACCGCGGCGCCGACGACGATCTGTGAGGACTTGTTCATGGGGCTTGGATTATGGCATGGCAACGCGCCGCGTACCCGGGTCGCTCCTATTCCGATGGGGTTGCACAACGGGTCATGAGCATCGAGGCGACCACCGTCGAGGAATTCATTCGCGCAGGCGCTGCGGCGCTCAAGGCGGCGAACCTTTCGTTCGGGCATGGCACTGACAATCCGGTGGACGACGCCGCCGAGCTCGTCTTCTATGGCGCCGGACTCAGGCATGAAGATGCATCGAGCGTTTACGCACGGGTGCTCGCGCCACAACAACGCGACACAGTGAACAAGCTGTTCGCGCGCCGGATCAACGAGCGGCTGCCCACCGCTTACCTCACGCACAGGATGTGGTTTGCCGGTCACGAGTTTTATGTGGATGAGCGCGTGCTGGTACCGCGTTCACCCATCGCGGAGCTGATTGAATCCGCCTTTGTTCCCTGGATTGATCCGGATGCGGTGCAGAGCGTGCTCGATGTCGGCACGGGGTCGGGATGCATCGCCATTGCCACTGCCCTGGCGTTGCCTTCGGCCACTGTGGATGCGGCCGATGTGTCTCCGGCGGCGCTGGCGGTCACGCAAATGAATATCGAGCGCCTTGGGGTGGGCGGGCGCGTACATGCAGTCCTGTCGGACGTGTATGCCGGACTGGGCGCGCGTCGCTACGACATCATAGTTTCCAATCCGCCTTACGTTAGCCTCGCTGAAATGGCGGCATTGCCCGCCGAATATCTCAAGGAGCCGGAGCTCGGGCTGGTCTCGGGCCAGGACGGGCTCGATGTGGTGAGGCGCCTGCTTGTCGCGGCGGCGGACCACCTCAATCCCGGCGGGATTCTCGTGGTCGAAGTCGGTGATTCCGAGGCGACGCTGGTTGCCGCCTGCCCGGACGTTCCGTTCACCTGGCTCGAATTCGAGCGCGGTGGCGGAGGCGTGTTCCTGCTGACGGAAGCAGAGCTGCGAGAGCACCAGGAGGCGCTGCAAAGTCTCGTCGGAGGATGATGAGAGCCTGCCACCCGTGTTTTCTGTGCCTGCCGGGCGACGTCCTCGCTTAAACTACGCGCTGTTCTTCCTCTGACCCCGTTGCCCAGACATGTCCGGTAATACCTTCGGCACCCTGTTCACTGTCACCACGTTCGGTGAGAGCCATGGCCCTGCGCTCGGCTGCATCGTGGACGGCTGCCCTCCTGGGCTCGAGCTGACGGCAGAAGATATCCAGAAAGATGTCGAGCGGCGCCGGTCCGGGACGTCGAAGTTCACCAGCCAGCGGCGCGAGCCCGACCAGGTGCAGATCCTGTCAGGCGTGTTCGAAGGCAGGACGACCGGCAGCCCGATCGGTATTCTAGTCCAGAACGAAGACCAGCGTTCCCGCGACTACGACAAGATCAAGGATCGTTTCCGGCCGGGTCACGCGGACTACACGTACCAGCAGAAATACGGCTTCCGCGACTATCGTGGCGGCGGCCGCTCATCGGCCCGTGAGACCGTCATGCGGGTGGCGGCGGCAGCCATCGCCCGGAAGTATCTGGAGCAGCGCCTCGGCGTGACCATTTTCGGGTATCTCGCCCAGCTCGGCCCGTTGAGCCTCGAGTTCAAGAGCCGCGAGGCCATCGATACCAACCCGTTTTTTTGCCCGGATCCCTCGCGCGTCGAAGAGCTCGAGCAGTACATGACCGACTTGCGGCGCGATGGCGATTCCGTCGGGGCACGGGTCAACGTTGTTGCAACGGGAGTTCCACCAGGCCTTGGCGAGCCGGTTTTCGATCGACTGGATGCGGACATCGCCCACGCGATGATGAGCATCAATGCCGTCAAGGGCGTGGAGATCGGCGCGGGCTTCGGGGCAGTCAGCCAGCGCGGCAGCCAGCATCGCGACGAGATGACACCGGGCGGATTCCTGTCGAACCACGCCGGTGGCGTGCTGGGCGGGATCTCGTCCGGGCAGGACATCCTGGTCGGTGTGGCCCTCAAGCCGACGTCCAGCATTACCCAGCCGGGGCGGACCGTGGATGTGGAGGGGCAGCCGGTGGAAGTGATCACGACGGGACGTCACGACCCCTGCGTCGGCATCCGGGCGACACCCATCGCCGAAGCCATGCTGGCTCTCGTGCTCATGGATCACTACCTGCGGCACCGGGCCCAGAATGCGGATGTCCGCTCCCTGACGCCCCTCGTGCCCCCCGGGGTGTATTGACCGGCAGGTTCGCGGTTTCGCAACCAGGTTGTCTTTGGCAAATCTGCGATTTCAGGCCCTTATCTGTGCCAGCCCTTTGAGGTAGTGTTGGCGCGGTTTTTCAAATGAACCTCAATGCACAGGCAAGCGGAACGATGAGCAAGCGGTGGAACGTGGCGGTGGTCGGGGCAACTGGCCTTGTGGGCAGCACGATGCTGTCGATCCTGGAAGAAAGAAAATTTCCGGTGAACGAGCTGTATCCGCTCGCGAGCAGCCGTTCGGTTGGCAAGAGCATCAAATTCGCCGGCCGCGATTACCCCGTCCATGATCTCGCGACGTTCGATTTCTCGCGCGCCCGGATCGGCTTGTTCTCGGCAGGCTCCAGCGTTTCTGCGGAATATGCGCCCAAGGCAGGCGCTGCGGGCTGTGTGGTCGTCGACAACACCTCCCAGTTCCGTTACCAGGACGACATCCCGCTAGTGATCACCGAGGTGAATCCCCACGCGATCGCGGGATACACGAAGCACAACATCATCGCCAATCCCAACTGCTCGACGATGCAGATGCTGGTGGCACTGAAGCCGCTGCACGACGCGGCGGGCATCGAACGCATCAATGTGGCGACCTACCAGTCCGTGTCGGGCGGGGGTGCCAAGGCGATGAATGAACTTTCTGAGCAGGCGGCAGCGCTGGCCGCTGGCCGGGCAGTGACGCCCAAGGTCATCGCGAAGCAGATCGCCTACAACTGCGTGCCGCAGATCGATGTGTTCCTGGACAACGGCTACACCAAGGAAGAGATGAAGATGTTCTGGGAGACCCAGAAGATCCTCGAGGACAAGACGATCAGGGTGAATGCGACCGCGGTCCGCGTGCCGGTGTTTGTCGGCCATTCCGAGGCCGTGCATATCGAGACGCGCCGCAAGCTGACCGCTGTTGAAGCCCGCGAGCTGCTGTCCCGGGCGCCGGGAGTCGTGGTCATCGACGACCGCAAGCCGGGGGGGTATCCCACCGCGGTAACCGAAGGAGCGGGCAGGGATCCGGTGTACGTCGGGCGCATCCGGGACGATATCAGCCACGAGCGCGGGCTCGACCTGTGGATCGTCTCGGACAACGTGCGCAAAGGTGCAGCACTCAATAGTGTGCAGATCGCCGAAGTTTTGGTTAAAGATTATTTGTAAGCTATAGTTGCGCGCGACAAGTCAAGAAGCACGTGAGCATCCCGAAGACTTGGGTCCGCTGTATTTTCCAGCCTCTGATCGCCAGTGTTCAGGGCTCCTTTGAAGGCCACTTTAGATTGCCGCAGTTCCTGGAGAGCTGATGAGAAAGAACATCCCGCGGCTCCTGCTGATGGGCGCCTTGCTGTCTCCGTCGGCCCCGTTCGCCCTTGGGCTCGGGGATATCCGCCTCAACTCGGCACTCAACCAGCCGTTCGATGCTGAAATCGACCTGCTGTCGGCAACGACGGAAGAGCTGGCGTCACTGCAGGTCGGGCTGGCCAACAACGAGACCTTCTCGCGCTACGGCCTCGACCGTCCCGGCTTTCTCTCCAACTTCACCTTCAGGGTGACGCGCGCCGCCGATGGACGGACTGTCCTGCGGGTGACGTCTGCCCCCTCGGTGACAGAACCCTTCGTGACACTGCTGGTGGAAGCGAGCTGGTCACGTGGCCGGCTCCTTCGTGAATACACAGTCCTGCTGGACCCGCCCGTCTTCACGCCTGGACCCGCGGCCGCTGCCCCGGCTCCCGTGGCTGCTCCTCGGGCAGGTGCGCCCAGCGAAGGAGTGATCGAACGTCCCCAGGCTCCCGCTGCCCCTGCTGCTCCGACCCCCCCCGCTGCCGCGGCACCGGCGCCAGGCGCTGCAGTCGGCGATTCCTATCGGGTCCAGCGCAACGATACCTTGTGGAATATCGCGAGCCGGATTCGTCCGGGCTCCATCCGTGTCGTCAACCAGACGATGATCGCGCTGTACCGGGCCAATCCGGAGGCGTTCGACGGCAACATCAACCAGCTGCGTGCAGGCACCTTGCTCCGTGTCCCGGCAGCAGGCGAAATCGAAAGCATTGCCCAGAGCGATGCCGCGTCAGAAGTCGCGCAGCAGTATCGCAACTGGCGTGGCGCAACGGCTGCCGCAACGGAAGAAGGTGGCCGGCTCCGGCTGGTCACTCCGGCGGAAACCAGCAGCGCCCCCGCAGTTGGTCCTGCCACGCCCCCGCCCGCAAACAACGGTCTGCAGCAGCAGGTCACGACGCTTGAGGGCCAGTTGGCCGAAGCGCAGCGACTGCTTGCCGTCCGGAACGCCGAGCTCGCGGAGATGCAGCGGCGTCTCGGCACGGGCGCGGCTCCCGCACCAGCACCCGAAGCTCCTGTAGCTCCTGCTCCTGCGGAGACCCCACCGGCTGCTACGGCTGAACCGCCGACGGCTGTCGAGCCTGTCGCTGAAGCGCCGGTTGTCGAACCGCCCGCAACTGCTCCTGCTGCTCCGGCTCCCGCTGTTGTGGAGCCGCCCGCGGAACCCTCGTTGCTCGACCGGCTGGGTGAGTACTGGTGGGCGCTCGCGGGCCTCGGGCTCGCTTTGTTGATCGGTGTAGCCGTCTGGTTCCGCAATCGCCGAATGGTCGACATCGACGATGTCGTCGAGACGATGACCCCGAGTGATTTCGGTTCCCGAGGGCGCGCGACAGGCCCGCAAAGCGCCAGATCGCGTACCAAGGAGGAATCCTTCCTGGTCGAGGAGGGCGACGACGCGGATGACACGGCTGAAATCCAGTCAGTCAAGAAGCCGGTAGCGCCGGTGGTCACGCGGGTCGACGCGGCGCCGAAGAAGACTGCAGATGACACTCTGAGCAGTGAAACCGCCGTGCACTTCGACCAGCAGGATGCGCTGGCCGAGGCCGATTTCCACATGGCTTATGGCCTGTACGACCAGGCGGCGGATCTCGTTAAGATCGCCATCGAGCGCGAGCCTTCACGCCGGGAGCTCCGGCTCAAGCTGCTCGAGATCTACTTCGTCTGGGGCAACAAGGATCTGTTCCTCGACAGTGCCCGGCAGCTTTATCAGACGCGCGATGAGGCTGCAGCCGGCGAATGGGACAAGATCCTCATCATGGGCCGGCAGATCAGCCCGGAAGATCCCATGTTCCAGGGGGAGGCCGGCGTTTCACGTTCGACCGATGTCGTCGACCTCAACCTTGAAGGCGGCGAGAACCGTGTCGACGTCGATCTGTTCGGGCCCGACGGAGGCGAGGAAGGCAAGCTGGATTTCGAATTCGGAGCCGACGGCAAGCCGGAAAAATCGACCAGTGATTCAGGGATTGATTTCCTCCTCGACGAACCGCGTCGCGGGGCCGATGAGGAACCGACGCGCGAGATCGAGCCGGGTGCGCGCACCCAGGAGACGCCGACGATCGAGTCTCCCTACCTGGGCGACCGTGCCTCGGAAACGATTCGAGAGCAGATCGATACGCAGGCAATCACGAAGCTCGCTCCCGGTGTAGACCAGACGGCGGAGCTGTCACTGGACGACCTTGGTCTGGACGTGAGTTCGTTCGAGGAAACGGGTTCTCCGCTGGACACCGATGCCGAGGCAACCGGCGAGCGCACAGGGACTGGTTTCGATCTGGATGATGCAAGCGACGACGATGCCACGCGGCTTGCTGATCACTCGTTCCTCGGTAGTTACGACCGCACCGTGGAGTCGCCACGGCCCGAGAATTACGAGGGCACGGGTACGGTTGTCATCAGCGAATCCGATGGCGATACGGTTGAACGTCCGCGTACCGATTCGAGCGCAACGGCGCGCATGAAGGCTGTTGATTTTGATCTGGATTCGCTCTCCGACGATCTGGGTGCTCCGGAAGGCGACACCGTCAAGCGCGAAGGCCGAACGGCGCCTTTCGTGGATGATCTCGCCGAAGACATCTTCGCCGCGGATCGCACTGCGCAGGTGCCCAGCCTCGATCTGGATGTCGGGAATGTCTCCGACGATCTGGACGATGAGCCGACCAAGACGGAAGCCGTGACCTCGATGATGGACATGCCGGAGCTCGAGCCGGTAACCATGAGCGAAGTCGGAACGAAGCTGGATCTCGCCCGCGCCTACATGGACATGGGCGATCCGGACGGTGCCCGCAGCATCCTGGAAGAAGTGATGCAGGAAGGCAGCACCAGCCAGAAGCAGGAAGCGGAGCGTCTGCTGGACTCCATCCGCTGAAAATGCATCAGGCTGCAGGCCTCAAGCCTGTAGCCTGACCTCTCATGCCGCGTATCGCACTCGGGATCGAGTATGACGGCACAGCGTTTGCCGGCTGGCAATCGCAGGTCGATGCCGCCGGCGTCCAGACCGCGCTCGAGCAGGCCCTCACCAAAGTCGCCGATCATGCTGTTGCCGTCGTTGCAGCGGGCCGTACAGATGCTGGCGTCCATGCAACCATGCAGGTCGTCCACTTCGACACGGAAGCCGAACGCAGCGAGCGCGCTTGGGTCCTCGGGACCAACACGAACCTGCGTGACGATGTCAGTGTGCTCTGGTCTCGCGTGATGCCAGGAGAATTTCACGCCCGCTTCAGCGCGACTGCTCGCAGCTATCGCTACGTCATCCGCAATTCCCCACCCCGGCCCTCGCTGGATCGTCATCGCGTGTGCTGGGTTCGTGAGCGGCTCGATGCCGGCCGGATGCACGAAGCCGCCCAAGTCCTGGTGGGGAGGCATGACTTCTCGTCGTTCCGGGCAGCGGAATGCCAGTCACGGTCGCCCGTCCGCAACCTTGAGTCGCTCGTCGTGCTGCGGGAAGGGGATTCGGTGATCATCGAAGTGACGGCGAACGCCTTTCTCCATCACATGGTCAGGAATATCGCCGGTGTCCTGATCGCGGTGGGGCGGGGCAAGCGCCCCCCGGGCTGGGTGCAGGAAGTGCTGGACGTGCGGGATCGTCGCCTCGGCGGCGTGACAGCCCCGCCGCAGGGTCTGTACCTGGTCAATGTCCGGTATCCGCCCCTGTTCGCGATCCCCGGGAGCATTGCTGCCCCGGGGATTTCGCGTGCTATCGTTCGCGCCTGAAGACGCTGCCAGTGGCAGCCTGCAATTGAGACAAGCGTATGACCTGGTTCGAAAAAATCATTCCTTCGCGGATCAAGACCGAGCGGCGCACCCGCTCCGTGCCGGAAGGGCTGTGGATGAAGTGCCCGGCCTGCGATGCCGTGCTGTATCGCGCCGAGCTCGAACGCAACCTGCACGTGTGCCCGAAGTGTTCGCACCACATGCGCATCGGCGGCCGCGAGCGGCTGGAATATTTTCTCGACGAAGAATCGTGGGAGGAAATCGGCGCGGGAATCGAGCCGGAAGATCCGCTGCGCTTCCGCGATTCGAAACGCTACAAGGATCGTCTCGTCCAGGCGCAGAAGAGCACCGAGGAAAAGGACGCGCTGATCGTGCTGGCAGGCAAACTGAAGAGCCTCGAGGTCGTTGCGTGTGCATTCGAGTTCCGTTTTCTCGGCGGCTCCATGGGCTCCGTTGTCGGCGAGCGTTTTGTCCGTGGCGTCGACCATTGTCTTGAACATCGCACGCCGCTGATCTGTTTTTCAGCGAGCGGCGGCGCGCGCATGCAGGAAGCGCTGTATTCGCTGCTGCAGATGGCGAAGACCAGCGCGGCGCTGGCCAGGCTGGCGAAGGCCCAGCTGCCTTACATCTCTGTCCTGACAGATCCGACGACGGGCGGAGTGTCCGCCAGCTTCGCCATGCTGGGTGACGTCAATATCGGTGAGCCCAAGGCCTTGATCGGCTTCGCCGGACCTCGCGTCATCCAGCAGACGGTGCGCGAGACGTTGCCCGAAGGGTTCCAGCGCAGCGAGTTCCTGCTCGATCACGGAGCGCTCGACCTGATCCTCGATCGCCGCGACATGCGGGACCGGATTGCCTCGCTGCTCTACATGTTCATGGGCCAGCCGGCGCCCGAAATGAACGGGCGGAAGGACGCCGAAACCTGATCCGAGGTTGGCAGCGTCATGCCCTTTACGCGTCTTGCCGAGTGGCTGGCCTGGCAGGAGACGCTGCATTCTTCCGCCATCGATCTTGGGTTGGGCCGCGTCCGGCACGTGCTGGACCGGTTGGCATGGCGTCCACCTGCGTATCCGGTCATCACCGTGGGCGGCACGAACGGCAAAGGTTCGTGCGTGGCTCTACTGGACAGCATCCTGGCTGCTGCGGGTCATCGCACCGGCACGTTCACCTCTCCCCATCTGCACCGCTACAACGAACGCATCCACATCGCAGGCGCTGAAGTTTCCGACGCCTCGCTCGTGGCAGCCTTCGAGCGCATCGATGCCGCCCGCGGCGAAGACACGCTGACGTTCTTTGAATTCAATGCCATCGCCGCGCTGCTCGTCTTCGAGACAGCGGGACTCGATGTGCTCATCCTGGAGGTGGGCTTGGGCGGACGTCTCGATGCGGTGAACGTCGTGGACGCTGACGTCGCGCTGGTGACCTCCATTGCGCTCGATCACTGCGAATGGCTCGGGAATGATGTCGAGACCATCGGGCGTGAGAAAGCGGGGATTTTCCGGCGGGGGCAGCCTGCAGTGTTCGGCAGCCGCGAGATGCCGCAATCCATCCAGGCGGCTGCAGATCTCGTCGGCGCGAAGCTTGAGCGGCTGGGCCGCGATTTCGATTTCAGCGCAGCTCCGGATGGACGAGCCACGGGGCAGTGGAGCTGGCGAAGTGCGGCGGAAACCCTCGAAGGACTGCCGCGACCCGCGCTGCCGGGAGCCATCCAGTACGGTAATGCTGCTGCTGTGATCGCAGTGCTCAGGAACCTGCAAGCCAGATTGCCGGTCCAGCGCGCTGCGCTCATTGCCGGGCTCGAGCGTGTGCGTTTGGCAGGCCGCTTCGAGTCGCAAGCCGGCCCGGTTACCTGGATTTTCGATGTCGCACACAACCCGGCTGCGGCACGCGTTCTGGCGGACAACCTCGCAGCCCACCTGTCGATTGGGGGGGCGAGCGGACGAACCGTTGCCGTGTGCGGAGTCCTCGCCGACAAGGATGTCGAGTCGATCATCGCTGAGCTGCGTGCTCACGTGGATGTGTGGATCCTTGCCGGCCTGCCCGGTGCCCGGGCTGGCGCGGTCTCCGCGCTTGCCGGGCGGTTCACCCAACAGGGGATTGCGGTCGATCTGGTTGCGCCCGATGTGGAGTCCGCGTGCGAGGCGGCGAAGCGTCTTGCCGCGCCAGGCGATCGCGTTGTGGTGTTCGGGTCGTTCCTGACTGTCGGTCCCGCGCGCGAGTGGCATGCAAGGTCAAGCGGATGAACGCGTGCTTCCCCTATACTTCGGACCAGTGGATACGCACCTGAAAGAGCGTCTGGTTGGGGCTGCGGTACTCGTCGCGGTCGCCGTCATCCTGATTCCGGAAATGCTTTCCGGGCCTGCAGAGCGACAGGCTCCGGCATTGAGCGCAGATCGCGTCGCCGACGATGGCGGTGTCCGCACGTACACGATTGATCTCGGTACTCGCGCCCGCTCAGGTGCCGAGACCCCCGTCGTTCCGTCTGCGGAGGTCGTGACACCTGCGCCGCCGCCGGAAACAATTGAAGAAGCGGAAAGCGCACCCGCTGCTACTGTTGCCGAGTCGCCGCCTCCTGCCGAATCCAGGCCACCGACTGAGGCTGCCCCCATTCCTGCTCCTGTCGCCGCAGCTCCAGCGGCACCCACCGTCCGTGAGGCGCCACCGGCTCCCGTCCGTCAGGACTCAGGCGCAAAGCGACCCTGGGCGGTGCAGGTGGGAAGCTTCGCGAGCCAGGCCACAGCCGACCGCTTGGGCCAGGATCTCAGGAAACGTGGCTACGAAAGCTTTGTCGTTCCCTTTAAAACGGGTTCGCAGACGCTATATCGGGTACGTGTCGGACCGATGGAGGATCGCACCGCTGCTGATGCCGCCGTGCAGAAGCTCAAGCGCGAAGGCACGAGCGCCACTGTGGTCTCGAATTCCTGAGCCATCAGGCATTCCACTAATCCGCGGGTGCACCGAAGTGGACCGCTGGATTCATGCAGCGACAGGATTGACGGTGAGGACGCTGTTCGCAGATTAATGCGCAACGAGAGATGCATCGGGCCGAACCGGAGGCTGACTCTGCTAGAATCCGCGCGCCTCGATCGAACCCCGTTTCCCGCCAGGCCACACAGCAGGACTACCGGATGAATGGTGTTGATTATCTGATTCTCGCGGTCCTGGTCATCTCGATGCTGCTTGGCTTCTTCCGCGGTTTTCTGCGCGAAGCAATCTCGTTGATCGCCTGGCTCGGCGGCATCTGGCTGGCGTGGCGCTTTGCCTATCTCGTCGAACCTCATCTCGGCGGCTTGGTGGCCAAGCAGCCTGCTGCCACCTGGGTCGCGCGTTCCCTCATTCTCGCGGGAGTCGTGGTCGCCGGCTGGCTGATCGCTTCCATGCTGGCCTACTTCATCCGGCCGGGCCTGAGCCTCGTCATCGACAGGCTGCTCGGAATGTTCTTCGGCCTGGTCCGTGGCGCAGTCCTCCTTTCCGTGCTCGTCATGCTGGGCCAGCTCGGGCGTCTCAACGAAGTCGACTGGTGGCAGGGCTCGCGCTTCATCCCGCATGTCGTCGACCTGGCGAGCTGGGTGCAGGCATTCGCGGACGCCGGCATGAAGTATCTGGATTCTTCTCTCGGCGAAGTTACGGGGGCCTGAGTTATGTGTGGCATCGTCGGCGTAGTCGGGTCCGGTCCGGTCAATCAGCAGATCTATGACGCGCTGACGGTTCTGCAGCATCGCGGCCAGGACGCTGCCGGCATCATGACCTGCCACGAAGGCGAGGTGTTCATGCGCAAGAACACCGGCCTCGTCCGCGATGCTTTCCAGCAGCGCCACATGCTCGCCCTCAAGGGCAACATCGGCATCGGCCACGTGCGGTATCCCACCGCGGGTGCCGACAGCTCATCGGAAGCACAACCTTTCTTTGTCAACTCGCCCTATGGCATCGGTCTCGGGCACAACGGCAATCTCACGAACGCCGTCGAGCTCGCCGAAGTCCTGATCCGCGAGGACCGGCGCCACCTCAATACCGGCTCCGACTCGGAAGTTCTTCTCAACGTGTTCGCCAGCGAGTTGTCACGTGCAGGAACGCCACGCGCGTCCGCTGCGGAAATTTTCTCGGCGGTGACGTCGGTCTACCGTCGTTGCCGCGGCGGTTTCGCTGTCGTCACGATGATCGTCGGCCATGGCCTGCTGGGCTTCCGCGATCCGCACGGTATCCGGCCTCTCGTCATCGGGCGTCGTGAGACAGAGCGCGGACCTGAATACATGCTGGCATCGGAAAGCGTGGCGCTCGACATGGTCGGGTTCACGCTGGTGCGCGACGTGGCCCCGGGCGAAGCCGTGTTCATCGACGAGCAGGGTCGTTTCTATTCGCAGCAATGCGTCAGCGTCGGCAGCCACACGCCCTGCATTTTCGAATACGTCTATTTCGCCCGTCCCGATTCGATCATCGACAACATCTCGGTTCACAAGGCCCGCTTGCGCATGGGCGACCTGCTGGCCGAGAAGATCCGTCGGGTCCGCCCCGACCATGACATCGACGTCATCATTCCGATTCCGGATACCAGCCGCACTGCTGCGGTCCAGGTGGCACAGCTCCTGGGCATCAAGTACCGAGAAGGCTTCGTCAAGAACCGCTACATCGGCCGCACGTTCATCATGCCGGGGCAGGAACAGCGCGCGAAATCGGTCCGGTCAAAGCTGAATCCGATCGACCTCGAGTTCCGCGGCAAGAACGTCATGCTCATCGACGACTCCATCGTGCGTGGCACGACCTCTGCGCAGATCATCGATCTCGCGCGTGAAGCCGGCGCCCGCAAGGTTTACTTTGCTTCGGCTGCGCCGCCTGTCCGCTATCCGAATGTCTACGGCATCGACATGCCCGCCGCCTATGAACTCGTCGCGAGTGGCCGGTCAGAGGACGAAGTCGCGCAGCTCATCGGTGCGGACTGGCTGGTCTACCAGGATATCGAGGATCTCGTGCAGGCCTGCCTCCATCACGATTCCGACATCAAGGCTTTCGATACCTCCTGCTTCTCCGGCGAATACGTGACGGGCGATGTCACGCAGGAATATCTGGCGCGGTTGCAGGAGCAGCGCTCGGACCAGGCGAAAGCTCTCCGCAGGCATACGCGCAAGGGCTCGCTCCGCGCCGTGCGAGCCGTGTAGTTGCGGGCAGATTACTGATCAGCCCTCCCTGGGGAGTCGATTGTCTCCTCGCATCCTGACGATTACCGATCACCCCGAATTCGCGAGCCTGCTCGAGCATCACGTCACGACGCTCTGGCGCGGGGCGGAGCTGCGGGTGCACGAACCTTCGCAGCGGGGCATGTTGCCCCACGGGTTTACCGCAGCGGGCTACGACACCGTCCTGCTTGATCATCTCTCCGAACAGGGCAAGGGATTGCGCTGGCTCGACGATCTCTCGCGCCGCCCCGGCTTTCCGCCGGTGCTTTACTTCGCTCCTGCGGGCGATGACGTCCTTGCCATCCAGGCGAGAGAGGTCGGAGCCGTCGAGTGCCTCGCGCGCGATCGCATAGAACACCGGCGCCTGGCTGAACTGCTGCGCCAGTCGGTGGATGATCGCCGCCGGAAGCTGACGTTGTGGCGGACCAGCCCGGAAGCGGACAACGCTTACCGCTTCGGCACGGTCAAGATCAGGGGGCATCGCTGCATCAAGCAGCTCGCCGCCGGTGGCCATTCCCAGGTATTCCTCGCGGAAAGTGAGAAAGCCGGCGATCTGGTCGTCCTCAAGGTCTTCCGCGAAGTGCCGGACAAGGTTGAGGCGCACGATACGTTCAACCGTTTCCTGCAGGAATACGAGCTCGTTTCGCGTATTCGCCATGCCAATGTGGTGCGCATCCACGATCTCGGGATTGCCGACGACCACGCTTACATTGCGATGGAGTATTTCTCCGGCGGAGACCTGCGTGCGCGGATGCGTCAGGCAGTGACGCCAGCTGATGCGCTCAGAGTGCTTGCACAGATCGTCCGGGCGCTGGCCGCCATTCACGGCGTTGGCGTACTGCACCGGGATCTGAAGCCGGGCAACGTCATGATGCGCGCCGACGGCACGGTCGCGCTGATCGATTTCGGCCTGGCGAAGCAGCTTGCGCTGGAGGCAGAGATCACGGGAACCGGCGAGATCTTCGGCACGCCGTACTACATGAGCCCGGAGCAGGGGCATGGCGAGGATGTCGATGTGCGAAGCGATTTCTACAGTCTCGGCGTGATCTTTTACGAGATGCTCATGCGCCGCAAGCCATACAACGCCCGCTCGGTGATGGCAGTGATCTACCTCCATCGCAATGGCCCCATGCCTTCCCTCGGCGATGGCCTGCAACGTTACGAGCCACTGATGAAGCGCCTGCTCGCCAAGGCTCCGGCCGACAGGTTTCAGTCGGCTGCGGAAGTCGGAGTGGCGGTGGATGAACTGCTGGCGGGCGAGCCCTGAGATCGCCGGCAATGCAGACGAACGCTCTTCCCGAAGGTCTTGCAGTGGCTACGCCGACAGCCTGGTTCGACGCCGCGTGCGAGCGCTGGCGCGAGCTGCTGGTCGATCATGCCAACTGCGAGAAGAAAGCGGCCTCCACCGCGCTCAGTTTCATTTTCGTCTATGCCGAAGACATGGAATTCGCCGAGCGCATTTCGCGCCTGGCACGCGAGGAACTCAGGCATTTCGAGCAGGTGCAGAAGCTGATGCGCGAACTGCAGGTGCCCTGGACGAAGATGTCGCCCTCGCGGTATGCGGAGGGGTTGCGGCGCGGCGTGCGGACGCATGAGCCTCATCGCCAGATGGATCTGATGATCTGCGGTGCGCTGATCGAAGCCCGTTCGTGTGAACGATTCATCGGGCTGGCGCCGCGCCTGCCGGCGCCGCTAGGCACTTTCTATGGGGGTCTTGCGGCTTCCGAGGCGCGGCACACGATCCTGTATCGCCGCCTGGGAGAGCGGCTTGCTGCCACTCATGGCCTCGATTGGTCGACGGAATTCGAGCGGTTCGCCAGCATCGAGTCCGAACTCGTGACGTCACCGGATCCGCTGTTCCGGTTTCATTCGGGATTGCCCGTCTAGTTCACTCGCGGGCCATCGCGCTCAGTTCGTAGCCGTTCTGGTCCCAGCGCAGCACGCTCCCTTGCGTGTACCAGTCGCCCAGCACAATCCTGGTGACTGGCTTGCCCGCAGCTTCCAGGCGATGCACCGCCGGCCGATGGGTGTGTCCGTGGATCATCGTGTCGACACCGTATTGCTCAAACGCGGCGACGCATGCTCCCTGGTTGACGTCCATGATCATGGGCGCCGCACGATCGATGTGTGCCTTGCTGCCTTCGCGGACCTTCGCTGCCAGCGCATTACGTCGCTTGAGCGACAGATGCAGCATCACCCACTGCACGATCGGGTTGTGGACGATTCGGCGCAAACGCTGATAGGCGTGATCGTCGGTACAGAGAGTATCGCCATGCATGAGAAGTACGGGTTTCCCGTAAAGATTGACGATCGTGCCGTCCTCGATCAGCTTGCAGCCCGTCTCCCTGCTGAAGCGGGCGCCCAGCAGGAAATCGCGATTACCCCGCATCACCGAACAGGGCACGCCAGACGCGGTCAGGGCTTTCAGCGCCGAGATGATGCGACGCTTCTCGAGGTCGGTATCGTCATCGCCGATCCACAGCTCGAAAAGGTCCCCGAGAATGTACAAAGCTTCGGCGGAGCGGGCCTCAAGGTTCAGGAAATCCAGAAACTGCCGGGTGATGTCAGGTCGCGAACCATCCAGATGCAGGTCGGAAATGAACAGGACAGTCATGGCTTAAGGAGCGGCATCGAGGATTTCGGTGTTCTTGATGATCACCGGTTCGAGCGGCGCCTCGATGTCGAATCCAAGGTAAGCGCCAGTGGGGACTTGGCCAATCTTGTCCACGACGTCCATCCCTTCGACGACATTGCCGAAAACGGCATAGCCCCAGCCGTCGGGCGTGGCATCGAGCGCCGCGTTGTCTGTCAGGTTCACGAAGAACTGAGCGGCCGCAGTGTCGGGTTCGGAGAAGCGGGCGAGCGACACCGTTCCACGACGATTCAGAAGGCCATTCTTCGATTCATTGGCGATGTTGGGTCGTAAACTTTTTTCCCTGCCCGAGATGGTGTAGCCGCCGCCCTGGACCACGAAGCCCTCCACGATGCGATGGAAAATCGTGCCGCGGTAATGCCCTGCGCGGACGTACTCCAGGAAGTTGGCCGTCGAGAGCGGCGAATGTTCGGGGTCGAGCGCGATCGTGAAGCTGCCGAGGTTCGTCTCGATACGCACGCGCGGCGCGGGCTGTGTCTGGGAGTGGGCGCTCAATGAACTGCCAGCGAGAAGCAACACGAGCAGCAGCTGGAATGGTTTCATGGGTGAGATCAGTGCCCGAATTGAGATTGACGTGATTCTACTGGCTCTGCGCCGGACTCCGCATACCCAAGGCATTTCGGCTACCATTCGCGCGCATGTCCACCCCTCCCGTCACCCGTTTTGCGCCGAGTCCGACCGGGCAACTGCACCTCGGCAACGCAATGACCGCTTTTTTCAGCTTTCTGGCGGCGCGCAAGGCCGGTGGCAAGTTCATCCTGCGGATCGAGGATACCGACGCGGCCCGGCACGGGGAGCAGTTCCTGCAGCCGCTCATGGACGATCTGCGCTGGTTTGGTCTCGCCTGGGATGAAGGGCCTGACGTCGGTGGCCCGCATGCTCCGTATCGGCAGCGAGAAAGGTCCGGCCTCTACGAGACATGGTTCGACAAGCTTGCACTGGCAGGCCGCACCTACCCTTGCTATTGCACGCCCGTTGAGTTGAGCGTTGCCCGTCGTAGCCAGCTCGCTGCTGGCCAGCCGCCGCGGTATGCGGGAACTTGCCGGGATCTGACGGCCGACCAGCGTGCTGAACGCGAGGCGAAAGGTCTTGAAGCGTCGCTGCGGTTCCGCGTGCCCACAGGCCGGGTCGTGACCTTTACGGATCTCGTCCACGGCGAGCAGCGGTTCGCGACCGACGATATCGGCGACTTCATCATCCGTCGTGCCGACGGCAGCGCCGCGTTCTTTTTTTCCAATGCGCTCGACGATGCATCAATGGGCGTCACGCTCGTGCTGCGCGGTGACGATCATCTGTCGAATACGCCGCGTCAGCTGCTGTTGCTCGAAGCCTTCGGTCTGCCGGCACCCGAGTACGCGCACGTGGCATTGCTGCTCGGCATGGATGGCGTGCCGTTATCGAAACGTCACGGCCATACCAGCCTGCACGAGTTTCGTGAGCGTGGCTATCTGCCGGAAGCGTTGCGCAATCATCTGCTTCGCCTGGCGCACACCGCTTCGCAGGATGGCTGGCTTGATGCTGCCGAGATGCCGGGCGCGTTCGATACCGCACGCCTCGGAAGGGCCGCGGCGCGTTTTGACGAGACCCAGCTTCGCCACTGGCAGCGCGAAGCCGTGACGCGCTTGTCTGATGAGCGCCTCGTTGAATGGTTGCAGCCCTTCGCTCCCGCAGGCATCAGTCCCGAACGACTGGCGGCCTTCTACAAAGTGGTCCGTCCCAATCTCGAATTTCCCGAAGACGTGGTGCCGTTGAGCAAGGTGGTGTTTGGCGACCTTGAAGACCTCTCACCCGAGGCGCTGGCCGCAGTGCGTGATGCAGGCTCCGGTTTTTTCACGACGGCAGAGCAGATCTTCGATACCACGGGCGCGGATCTCAAATCGCTGGCGAAAGAGCTGGGTCAGGCGACCGGTCGAAAGGGCCCCGGGCTCTACATGCCGCTGCGTTCGGCATTGAGCGGCTCAACGCATGGCCCGGAACTCGGCCCACTGCTGGCTTTGATGGCTCCCGAGCGCGTGCGCACACGGTTCGCTGCAGCCGCCCGTCTTTCGCAACCCGTGTGATTTTCAACCGCTGATGACACAATCCTGATGCTCCAGATCCACAACTCGCTGACCGGTCGCAAGGAAACGTTCACGCCCCTCGAGGCGGGAAGCGTGCGCATGTATCTCTGCGGCGATACGGTCTACGACTTCTGCCACATCGGTCATGCGCGTTCGAAAGTCGCTTTCGACATCGTGCGACGATATCTCTCGCATCTCGGTCTCAAGGTGACGTTCGTCCGCAACATCACGGACATCGACGACAAGATCATCCGTCGTGCCGCAGAGAACGGTGAGACGGTTCAGGTGCTGACTGCCCGTTTCATCGCCGCCATGCACGAAGACTATGACCGCCTCGGCATCCTGCGTCCTGATGCGGAGCCGCGTGCGACGGACCACATCGCGGGAATCATTGATCTCACGAAGACGCTGATCGACAAGGGTTACGCTTATGTGGGAACGAGCGGAGATGTCCTGTATTCGGTCAGCAAGTTTGGGCCCTACGGCAAGCTATCGGGCAAGAAAGTCGCTGATCTGCGCGCGGGATCCCGGGTGGAAGTCGATGAAGCGAAGCGCGATCCTCTCGATTTCGTGCTCTGGAAGGGCGCGAAGCCCGGTGAGCCGTCGTGGGATTCTCCGTGGGGCAAGGGCAGGCCTGGCTGGCATATCGAATGCTCGGCGATGTGCAACGACATCCTCGGGACACGTTTCGATATTCACGCGGGCGGCATGGACCTGAAATTCCCGCATCACGAAAACGAGATCGCGCAGTCCTGCGCGGCGACGGACGACACGTTTGCCAATGTCTGGATGCACAACGGCTTCGTGAATGTCGATGACGAGAAGATGTCGAAGTCGCTCGGCAATTTCTTCACGATCCGCACCGTCCTCGATTCCGGTTACGTACGCGATCCCGAAGTGCTGCGGTATTTTCTGGCATCGAGCCACTACCGCGGGCCGATCAACTACTCGCTGGAGAATATCGATCAGGCGGATGCGTCGCTGCGGCGTTTGTACGGCGCGCTGCATGAAGCGGCGGCAACTGAATCTGCAGTTGAAGGTGGCGCGACTATTCGTTTCAAGCAGGCGATGGACGATGACTTCAATACACCCGAAGCCATCGCGGTTCTGCAGACACTCGCGACAGAGCTGAATATCGCCAAGGACCAGAAAGCCCCCGAGGTCGCGGCGCTGGCTGCTGAATTGCGCGCGCTAGGTGGAATTCTCGGGTTACTGCAGCAGGATCCGCAGGTTTTCTTGAGGAAAGGAATACGAAATCGCGTACTGACGGCAGGTACAGGGTCTTTTGTTCTCAGTGGAGCCCCAGCTGATTTGTCAGTTTCCACAACGGTTACCTCAACGTTCTCCGACGAAGAAGTGCAAGCGCTGGTCGACCAGCGCTCGGAAGCCCGCAAGCGACGCGACTGGAAAGAGTCCGATCGTATCCGCGATGAACTGGTCGATGCGGGCGTCGTCATCAACGACAAGCCCAACGAGCCGACAGGCTGGACGCGAAACTAGCGTTTCAGCCCTTCGACTTCCTGGATTTCCTGCCGGCGTAGCGACGCTTCCAGCGTGTTCTTCATCAGGACCGCGACGGTCATCGGGCCGACGCCACCGGGGACAGGCGTGATCCAGCTCGCGCGTTCGCGGGCTGCATCGAATTCCACGTCGCCAAACAGCTTGCCGTCATCGCGGCGGGTGATGCCGATGTCGATCACGACGGCGCCCGGTTTGATCCATTCACCCTTGATCATGCCGGGCCTGCCAACGGCAACCACCAGGATGTCCGCGCGTCCCACCTGAACCGCGAGATCAGTCGTGAAGCGGTGGCAGATCGTCACGGTCGCGCCTGCCAGCAGCAGTTCCAGTGCCATGGGACGTCCCACCTGGTTTGAAGCGCCCACTACCACGCTGTTCAGTCCGCGAGGCGATACGCCGATGGCATCCAGCAGCTTGATGCAGCCATAGGGCGTGCACGGCCGGATCAGCGGATTCCGCAGCGCGAGCCGGCCGACGTTGTAGGGATGGAAGCCATCGACATCCTTGGCGGGATCGATGGTGTCGACGACCAGCTTCTGGTCGATATGGTCGGGCAGCGGCACCTGGACCAGGATGCCGTCGATCGTCGGGTCGCGATTGAGGTCCTGGATCAGTGCCAGCAGCTCCGTTTGCGTGATGGAGCGGGGCAGGTCATGGCTTACCGAGTGGATGCCGCATTCCTCGCAGGCCTTCCGCTTGTTGCGGACATAGATCTCCGAAGCTGCATCGTCGCCGACCAGGATTACTGCCAACCCGGGCCGCCGCAGACCTCGCGCTACCAAGGCGTTGCTCTGCGCCCGCACGTCCTTTTTCAGGTCGGCGGAGATCGCGCGTCCATCGATGATCTGCCCGGTCATTGCTGTCGTTTTCCCGCTTGTCCTGGTCGAACGGGGATTGTGGCATGGCCCCGTTCCGCCCGAGAAGCCAAAGCAGGGCGGCATCCCGGAATCCAAATTGACGCTATGGGGGGTCGCACGTATGATTCGCCGTCCCGCGGCCGGGCCGGACCTGAAATGTAAGGTTCTGGCCGATCGGCGGTATGCTGGCGGCGCAGCAGCAGTCGGAGTCTGGCGGGGCATGGCGCAGTCTGGTAGCGCATCTGCTTTGGGAGCAGAGGGTCGGGGGTTCGAATCCCTCTGCCCCGACCATCAAGACTTGCTGGCAGGCGCCGGTTCAGGATTAGAGGTTCGAGCTGTGCACCCGTAGCTCAGCTGGATAGAGCATCGGCCTTCTAAGCCGAGGGTCGCAGGTTCGAGTCCTGCCGGGCGCACCATCAATGGATGGTTGCGGGAGGCAGGACGCGAAACTGCGAGTAAGCAGGTTCGACAAAGTTGTACGGAACAACTTTGGACCGAGTCGGGCCCGAACGGGCGCCGGCCACGGAAGGCAAAGGCGCAATCCTGCCGGGCTTCCGGAAGGATTTGCAGCAGGACAGCGCAGCGCACTCCTGCGGTCTCCGGTTCCGGAGACAAGAGGATTTGGTTCTTTCTGACTTGATGTCGGGAAGATGGGAGAAACGTAACCTTGCCGGGCTTTGACGCCGGTCTGGATTGCGGTGAGTTCGTAGGTTCGGACGATGGTGGACGTAGCTCAGCTGGTAGAGCCCCGGATTGTGATTCCGGCCGTCGTGGGTTCGAGTCCCATCGTCCACCCCATTTAGTAGTGACCGTTCGGACTCCGTGTCACGACGGTCACGTGATGAGAGAAAAAGCGTGGTTTTTCCTCATCACCGCCAAACAGCAGGACGCTGTTTGCGGGGTACGTCCTGTACCCACTCAGACTGCGGCGGGTGGCCGCAGTATCTGAACAGGGATGTGTGCGTTTGACGGCGGTGTCGCTGTCTCATACGTGGGCCGTTAGCTCAGCTGGTAGAGCAGTTGACTCTTAATCAATTGGTCGTAGGTTCGATCCCTACACGGCCCACCATTTCTTCAGAAACTCCAGCCCATTACGAGCAGTAGCCTGGCCCAACGTGGTCAGGTTTTTCGTAGGAGCTACACTGGTGCTACTGCGATCTGCGTTTTCGCGATTGCACAACTCTGGTACGCGAGTGCAAACAATGAAAATGAATTATCCAACGGCTCTTCTGCTGGCCGTCGCCGCGATCATCGGCACGATGGCCCGCGCAGCGGATAGCGCATCAAATTCATTTACTCCAGACGGCAAGCTGCTTCGGCCGGCAGACATTCGTGAGTACGTTTACCTGTCGAGTGGATTGGGAATGGCCTACGGTCCGGCGCGCGAAAGAGCTGGAGGCGAGCCGCCTTTTACCAACGTCTACGTCAAGCCGGAGGCATACAAAACTTTCATGAAGGCAGGCGAGTGGCCTGATGGCACAGTCTTCCTTCTCGAAGTTCGGAGTGGCGTGGCGAACGCGTCAATCAACGCGGGTGGTCGCTCGCAAGGCGCGATGCTTGCGCTGGAAGCGGCGGTGAGGGATTCATCCCGATATCCCGATGGCGGCTGGGCTTACTTCGACTTCGGCAGCGCTAAAGCGCTTGCAGAGAGTGCGGCACCTCAGCCACGTTCTGCGGCTTGCTACGGTTGCCACAGCAGGCACGGCGCGGTGCAGTGGACGTTCACCCAGTTCTATCCCGAACAGTTCGCGGTTGCCGAGCGGATGGGCACGGTCCGCAAGGACTATGACCCGAACCTCAAGGCTGAATGAACAACGACTCATCTGCAGAGAGACCATCTCAAGAATCGGCTGAGACGCTCGTTACCCGTCGATTTCATTAAGAAAAACTGCACGTTTCCGAGGAAACTTCGTTATGTGAAATGAAATCCCGGAAGTAGCACCACAAAGGCCACTCCAGGCTCGTTGCGTAAAGCTCGTTGAGGCGATTCTGGGCCTTAATCACCTCATAAATTAAGGCCATTGGTTTGATTAAGGACCAATGAGATGAATAGACGGCGTATTCACCTCAAAGTATGATTCGATTATGAGCGAATCTTCATGGATATGGACCTCGCCGAATTGGCCAAAACTGGCCTACGACGTCGAACGGCTAGTCAGCCCTCTGCAGCGCGCGCGCAAGGAAAGCGGGGCCGTCGTTGGCAAGGCTGCTGCGATCGGGGCTGCAGAGCTGGCGGTCGTGCAGCAGGACATCTGGGCGGGGGAGGCCGTGGCCACCGCAGCTATCGAGGGCGAGATGCTCGAGCTTGGAAGCGTCCGGTCTTCAGTGGCGCGGCGGCTGGGAATCACTCCCACCTTTACGGCGGCGGTGCCCAGAAACATCGAGGGTTTGCTCGATGTCATGGAGGACGCGGCGGCTCATTGGGACAGTGAGCTCACCGAGGAGCGTCTCTGCCGCTGGAAGGCGTCTCTGTTTCCAGGCGGCGGGACAGCGCTGCGAACCATCGAAGTCGGTCGTTATCGCAGTCACGACGATCCCATGCAGATTGTGAGCGGGCCGATAGGCAAGGAAGCTGTGCATTACGTGGCACCGCCTTCCGCCGCCGTGCGCGCGGAAATGCACAACTTTCTCGAATGGTTCAACCGCACGAGGAACACCTCACTCGATGGCATTCTGCGGGCAGGGATGGCGCATATCTGGTTTGAAAGCATCCATCCTTTCGAGGATGGCAACGGGCGGGCAGGTCGGGCCATCGTCGACATGGCGCTTGCCCAGGACATGCGATTCCCTACGCGCCTGCATGGCGTTTCCATGGAGCTTCGCCGTCGCCAGGCAGACTATTACGCGGCGCTCAATCAGGCACAGCGCGGAACGGGCGACGTCACCGCCTGGCTCGAGTGGTTCACCAACGCATTTGTCGATTCCTGCAGCGTGAGCGCATCGCTGATCGATGACGCCCTCGTGCGCGTGCGTTTCTGGAGTGAGCACCGGCATGTCCAGCTCAATGCGCGGCAACGCAAGGTGCTGGGCAAGATGCTTGAGGCGGGTCCGGGTCGATTCGAAGGGGGCCTGACGCAGCGGAAGTACGGGAGCCTGACGGGAGCTTCCAAAGCGACCGCCAGCCGGGACATCGTGGATCTCGTGGCCAATCGGATGCTGGTTCCCGGGGATGCGGCCGGGCGTTCGACTTATTACAACCTTGCGATCCCCGGGTGGGCCTGGGTAACCCCCGCTGGATAGGGGCAATTTCAGGCTGCACCATCGCTCCGCTCGGCTATACTCCCGCCCCCACGCGAGTCGGGCAAGGCCGCGAAAGTGGCGGAACTGGTAGACGCGCTGGATTTAGGTTCCAGTGGGGTAACCCGTGAGAGTTCGAGTCTCTCCTTTCGCACCAACGGCTTGCAGGAATGCCCCCGGTCGAGGGCCACTGCGGCGTGAATTTTTTTGAGGACTTGAGTATGCAGGTTTCAGTAGAGACGACGGGCACGCTGGGGCGGCGCATGGAAATCCAGGTGCCGGCTGCACGCATCGACAGCGCCATCGAAGAGCGCCTCAAATCCATGAGCCGCACGGTGCGGCTGAAGGGTTTCCGTCCGGGCAAGGTTCCGGTCAATGTCGTCCGTCAGCAGTTTGGTTCGCAGGTGCGCCAGGAAGTCCTGAGCAGCGTCCTGCAGTCGAGCTTCGCGGAAGCCGTTGCCCAGCAGAACCTGAATCCGGCCGGCGGCCCGCGCATCGAACCGATCAATATCGAGAAGGGCCAGGACCTGAAGTTCCGCGCCATTTTCGAGGTCTATCCGGACATCCAGATCAAGGGTGCGGAAGGCCTCGAGATCACGAAGCTGGTGGCCGAAGTGCAGCCAGCCGATGTGGAGACGATGCTTGAAAGCCTGCGCAAGCAGCGGCCGGAATTCATTGCTGTCGAGCGACCTGCACAGGACACCGACCGGGTGATGGTCGACTTCGCCGGCACGATCGACGGCGTGGCATTTGAAGGCGGCAAGGGCGAGAACGTTCCGGTCGTCATCGGTGGCGGCCGCATGCTCAAGGAATTCGAAGCGGGACTGCTGGGTGCAACAGCGGGCGAACAGAGAAATGTCGAGCTCGAATTTCCGCAGAACTACCAGGCAACGGCGCTGGCCGGCAAGAAAGCAGTCTTCGCGATTACCGTCCGCAGCGTCGAGGAGCAGAAGCTCCCCGAGATCGACGACGAATTCTGCAAGGCTTATGGCGTGAGCGAAGGAGGCGTCGATCAGCTCCGCAAGGAAATCGACGACAACATGCGGCGTGAGCTCAGCGAAACGATTCGCGGGCGTCTGAAGCAGCAGGTCATGGACAAGCTGCTCGCAGCAAATCCTGTGGAAGTGCCGCAGGCACTGCTCGAATCCGCTGTACGCGACATGCATATGGAAGCAGGACGGCAGATGGGGGCGCGCGATGCTTCGCAGTTGCCGCAACCCGCACAGTTCATCGAGCCTGCCCGCAAGCGCGTGGCGCTCGGCCTGATCATCAATGAATTGCTGAAGGTGGCCAAGATCGAGCTCGACCAGACGCGGGTGCTGGCCAAGATCGAGACTCTCGCGGCCCAGTACCCCAATCCCGAAGAAGTGATCAAGGCGTACCGGGAGAATCCCGATGCCCTGCGTCAGGTGAATGGCCTTGTGCTCGAAGAGCAGGTGGTCGATTGGCTTGCTGAGCGCGCCAAGGTGACGGAGCAACCGTCCACCTTCAAGGAATTGATGCATTTCGGCGCTTAGGGCGGATTTTCACGCCCGCTGACCGGACGATAAAACGTTCACGGACCGCTATCCGTGAGCAGCAGGGAGTGCGCCGCGGTACACTACCGGCCACTCAAACGTCACGGTCAGCGTATCCATGAGCAACATCCACGCCCTGAATCTGGTTCCGATGGTGGTCGAGCAGACCGCCCGCGGTGAACGCGCTTATGACATCTACTCGCGCCTCCTGAAGGAACGGGTGATCTTCGCGGTGGGTCCTGTCGAGGACAACATGGCGAACCTGATCGTCGCGCAGCTGCTGTTCCTCGAATCCGAGAATCCCGAGAAGGACATCGCCCTGTACATCAACTCCCCAGGCGGAGTCGTCAGCGCGGGTCTCTCGGTGTACGACACCATGCAGTTCATCAAGCCGGACGTCAGCACGATCTGTGTAGGCCAGGCTGCCAGCATGGGCGCGCTCCTGCTCGCCGGTGGCGCCAAGGGCAAGCGATACTGCCTGCCTCATTCCCGGATGATGATCCACCAGCCCCTGGGCGGCTTCCAGGGCCAGGCGTCGGATATCGACATCCATGCCCGCGAGATCCTGCAAACCCGGGAACGCCTGAATCGCATCCTTGCCCATCACACGGGGCAGTCGATGGAGCGGGTCCAGCAAGACACGGATCGCGACAACTTCATGAGCGGCGAAGCAGCCGTTGCCTACGGCCTGATCGACAAGGTGCTCGACAAGCGCGCTGAAGTGGCGCCACCACTGACCAAGTAAGGTTTGTGGTCGCTGGCCTTCTGGCTGGCAACTGTCTGTATTGAATAGTTATTCGGGCGCGTTTGGCAGTGGATCGCGGTGCGACGGGGTTGTGGGCCCAGTCTTTGCAGGCCGCGCCCTACGCGTGATATATAACCTGACATCGATGCCTGCGGGACCCGAACGGGCCCAGGTGGCAGTCTGAAGGTGATGCATGTCCGAAGAATCGCGCAGCGGTAAACACGACGATGGCAAGCTGCTGTACTGCTCTTTCTGCGGCAAGAGCCAGCACGAAGTCCGCAAGCTGATTGCGGGACCGTCGGTTTTTGTCTGCGATGAATGCGTTGAGCTCTGCAACGACATCATTCGCGAAGAGCTCGAGGAGCGCGCCGAGCGCACCCGCGACAAGCTGCCAAAGCCGCACGAGATCAAGAAGGTCCTCGACGAGTATGTCATCGGCCAGGAACGCGCCAAGCGGGTCCTGTCGGTGGCGGTCTACAACCATTACAAGCGGTTGCAGACGAAGGGCTCGGAGCGTTCAAAGGACGAGGTCGAGCTGGCCAAGAGCAACATCCTGCTCATCGGCCCCACGGGTTGCGGCAAGACGCTGCTGGCGGAAACGCTCGCACGGCTGCTCAACGTGCCGTTCACGATCGCTGATGCCACGACGCTTACCGAAGCCGGCTATGTCGGTGAGGACGTCGAGAACATCATCCAGAAGCTGCTCCAGAAGTGCGACTACGACGTCGAGAAAGCCCAGACGGGCATCGTCTACATCGATGAAATCGACAAGATTTCCCGCAAGTCCGACAACCCGTCGATCACCCGTGACGTATCGGGTGAAGGCGTACAGCAGGCGCTGCTCAAGCTGATCGAAGGCACGGTTGCTTCGGTTCCTCCGCAGGGTGGCCGCAAGCATCCCCAGCAGGAGTTCCTGCAGGTCGATACCGGCAACATCCTGTTCATTTGCGGAGGTGCGTTCGCGGGCCTCGAGAAGATCATCCAGAACCGCACGCAGAAGACGGGTATTGGCTTCATCGCCGACGTTCGCCAGCAGAACGACCGGCCGCATGGCACGGACGTGTTCCATGACGTCGAGCCTGAGGATCTCATCAAGTACGGCCTCATCCCTGAGTTCGTCGGTCGTCTGCCCGTCGTGGCGACGCTCGAGGAGCTCGACGAAGCCGCGCTCATGTCGATCCTGCTCGAACCCAAGAACGCGCTCACCAAGCAGTACCGCAAGCTGTTCGACATGGAAGGCGTGGAGCTCGAGTTCCGTCAGGACGCATTGCGCGCTGTTGCGAAACGGGCCATGCAGCGCCGCACGGGTGCCCGCGGCCTGCGCACGATCCTGGAGAACGTACTGCTCGACACGATGTACGACCTGCCGTCGATCCGGAACGTCCACAAGGTGGTCGTCGATGAGGCGGTGATCCAGGGCGAGAGCAAGCCTTACGTGGTGTACAAGCCTGAGGAACCGAGGCTCGCGGCGGTTGAAGAGCGTCGTCCGACAGGCACCGACTCGCACCATTGATCAGCGCTGCAGCGCGCTGCACTTCTTGCTTGAGCGGCGGACGTCCTGATGGGGCGCTCCGCCGCTTGCATTTTTACCACCGGAAAATTCACATTCACGTGCATTCCAGGAATGCCCGCACCCGGTTTGGCGCATTGTTATGTAGCGATGCGCAGGGTGTTCCGGTATTTTCTTGCATTATCGTCGCCGCGCCCCCAATCCTAGGCGCCTGACCCTTTCGAGGACGACCGAGTGACCAGCGATACCAACGAACCCACGACTCCCGAAGCTGTTGCGGCGCCAAAGGCCTCGACGGTACCCGTTCTGCCACTGCGCGATGTCGTCGTGTATCCGCACATGGTGATCCCGCTGTTCGTCGGCCGGGATAAATCGATCCTCGCTCTCGAGCAGGCGATGCGCAGCGACAAGCAGATCCTGCTCGTTGCGCAGAAGCAGGCGGAAGTTGACGATCCGGCGCCCGAAGACCTGTTCCGTCTCGGCACCATGGCGACGATTCTCCAGTTGCTCAAGCTGCCGGATGGCACGGTCAAGGTGCTCGTCGAAGGCGTCGAGCGCGCGAAGATGGACAAGCTGATTGTCACTGAATATTTCTCTGCTGAAACAAGCCCGCTGAAGGATGAGGATCAGTACGACGAACGCGAAATGGATGTGCTCACGCGCTCGGTCATCACGCAGTTCGAACAGTATGTGAAGCTCAATCGCAAAGTGCCGCCGGAGATTCTCACATCTCTCGCGGGCATCGAGCAGCCAGGCCGGCTTGCCGATACCGTGGCCGCCCACATGTCGCTCAAGCTCGACGCCAAGCAGCGTGTGCTCGAGATCCAGGATGTGCGGAAGCGTCTCGAACACATTCTCGCACTCATCGAAGGCGAGATGGATGTGCTGCAGATCGAGAAGCGCATCCGCGGCCGCGTCAAGCAGCAGATGGAAAAGAGCCAGCGCGAGTACTACCTCAACGAGCAGATGAAGGCGATCCAGAAGGAGCTCGGCGAGCTCGAGGACGCGCCCAACGAGCTGGCGGAACTCGAGCAGAAGATCCAGAAGGCGGGCATGCCGAAGGAAGCCCGCGACAAGGCAATGGCGGAACTCGGCAAGCTCAAGCTGATGTCGCCGATGTCTGCTGAAGCCACGGTCGTGCGCAATTACGTTGACTGGCTGGTGAAGTGCCCCTGGAAGAAAAAGACCAAGGTGCACAACGATATCGCCGTCGCCGAGAAGGTCCTGGATGAGGACCACTACGGCCTCGAGAAGGTCAAGGAACGCATCGTCGAGTACCTTGCCGTACAGCAGCGGGTCAAGACGCTGAAAGGCCCGATCCTCTGCCTCGTCGGTCCGCCCGGCGTCGGCAAGACTTCGCTTGGCCAGTCGATTGCGCGTGCGACCAACCGCAAGTTCGTCCGCATGTCGCTGGGTGGCGTGCGCGATGAAGCCGAAATCCGCGGTCATCGCCGTACCTACATCGGTTCGATGCCCGGCAAGATCGTGCAGAACATGGTGAAGACCGGCGTCCACAATCCGCTGTTCCTGCTCGATGAAGTCGACAAGATGGCCATGGATTTCCGCGGCGATCCGTCGTCTGCGCTGCTGGAAGTGCTGGATCCCGAGCAGAACGCCACGTTCAACGATCACTATCTCGAAGTGGATTTCGATCTGTCGCAGGTGATGTTCGTCTGCACGGCGAACAGCTTGAACATTCCTGCACCGCTGCTCGATCGCATGGAAGTCATCCGTCTTCCCGGCTATACGGAAGACGAGAAGAGTGCGATCGCCACGCGCTATCTCGTGCCGAAGCAGGTGAAGCAGAACGGACTCAAGGACAAGGAGCTCAAGATTTCGGAGAACTCCATCCGTGACATCATCCGTTACTACACGCGTGAAGCCGGCGTGCGTAACCTCGAGCGCGAGGTGTCGAAGATCTGCCGCAAGTCCGTCAAGCAGTTGCTGTCAGAACCTGCGACAGGCGCAATCAGCGTCACGCCGCGGAATCTCGGCAAGTATCTCGGCGTGCGCCGTTTCCGTTACGGACGTGCGGATGAGAAGGATCATGTCGGCGAAGTCACCGGGCTCGCGTGGACTGAAGTGGGCGGCGAACTGCTGACCATTGAAGCTGCCGTAGTGCCTGGAAAGGGGAAGCTGACGCATACCGGGCAGCTCGGCGAAGTGATGCAGGAGTCGATCCAGGCAGCGATGACGGTCGTGCGCAGCCGCGCCAGTGTTCTTGGCCTCGAGCCTGATTTCTACCAGAAGGTCGATGTCCACATTCACGTGCCTGAAGGCGCGACGCCGAAGGACGGTCCGAGCGCCGGCATCGGCATGTGCACGGCGTTGATCTCTGCGCTGACCAAGATTCCCGTGCGCGCGGATGTGGCGATGACCGGGGAGATCACTTTGCGCGGCCAGGTCCTCCCGATCGGTGGTCTGAAAGAGAAGTTGCTGGCTGCCCATCGCGGCGGGATCAAGATCGCGCTCATTCCGGATGAGAACACGAAGGATCTCGCGGAAATCCCGCAGAACATCAAGGACAGCATCGATATCCGGTCCGTCAAGTGGATCGATGAAGTGCTGCAGGTGGCCCTCCAGCACCTGCCTACGCCGTTGGTGACGGCAGCGACTCCAGCAGTGCTGCCGCCCGACAAGGCGCGTCCGCGGCGTGCTGCAAAGCGCTCCGGAAAGCAGGTCAGGGCCCACTGACTTTGCTCTGCAAGGTTGACCGTTCCCGCCTGCCGCTGTTATAACGCGCGCCCTTGACAGCGGCCGGGGATTGTCCCGCCACCTCCAGCGACAAGTAAGGAATGCACGATGAACAAAGGCGAACTGATCGATACGGTGAGCGCACGCACGAGCCTGCCCAAGGCCGATGCAGCCCAGGCGGTGGATGCAGTGTTCGATGCCATCACCGCAGCCCTCAAGGCCGGAGATTCGGTGTCGCTGGTGGGTTTTGGTGCCTTCGTGGTGAAGGCACGCGCCGCACGCTCGGGACGTAATCCCCGCACGGGCGAAACGATCACGATCGCAGCGAGCAACGTACCGGGCTTCAAGGCTGGCAAGGCCCTGAAGGATGCTGTAAATTAGCGCGCCCCGAAGGGACGGAACCGTTCCTTAGAGGGAACGGATTCTTGAGGGCTGCAGGTGGCCGGCTGTACGCAGCGGGTCGCCGGGTTTCGTGGGGGTGCTTAGCTCAGCTGGTAGAGCGTCGCCCTTACAAGGCGAATGTCGGCGGTTCGATCCCGTCAGCACCCACCAATTACGCGTCCGCTTTGGTACTAAAGTCGGTCAAATAACGGTTCAGCGCGGAGCGGTAGTTCAGTTGGTTAGAATACCGGCCTGTCACGCCGGGGGTCGCGGGTTCGAGTCCCGTCCGCTCCGCCATTTTCGGATTCCTACCGGATCCGGAAAGCGATCAGTGCTTGAGTGACAAGGCTGCGGGAGAACCCTGAGGTTCTTCCTGGCCGGAAAATCACGGTCGCAAGCTTTCGGGCAAGAACCACAAACTCAACGGTCCGCGCGTCTCACCATGCTCCAGATAATTCGCGACAAGATCTCGGGCTGGTTTGCAGCCGTTTTCCTCGGTGCTGTCGCGCTCGTTTTCATCTTCTGGGGAATCGACTTCCAGGCGGGTGCCATCGCCGACGCTGCCCGGGTGAATGGCGAACGCATTTCCGCGGACGTCATGTTGCGTGCCTGGCAGGATCGCCAGAGCCAGCTCCAGCAGATGATGCGGACCGAGCTGCCTGATGAGCTCGTGAAGTCGCAGCAGGCCGCATTGCTCGATGAGCGCATCCGTACCGTCCTGCTCACCCAGCGCGCCAGGGAGCTCGGCTACCGTGTGGGCGATGACTATGTTGCGGAGACAATCCTTGGGTTCGAAGAACTCAAAGTGGACGGGCAATTCTCGCGCGATCGCTATGCCGCGATCCTCCGGCAGCAGGGGCGCACGGAAGCCCAGTTCGAAGGCGAACTCCGGACCAGCCTCGCCCTCACCCAGCTGCAGAATGGCATCGCGGCATCGTCGTTCATGACGCCCCGCGAACTCGAACGTCGCCGTGCGCTCGAAGGGGAGCAGCGGGAGGTTGAATTCCTCGTTGTCCCTGCGAGCGCTTTCGCCGGCTCCGTGACAGCGACGGAAGCAGATATCCAGTCCTGGTACGACGAGCACAAGTCCGACTACATGACTCAGGAATCAGTCGATGTCGAATACCTGGATCTGCGGCTTGCCGACGTCCAGAAGGAAATCGAAGTCACCGATGACGCGCTCAAGGCCTACTACGAGCAGACCAAGGACCGCTTCGAAACGCAGGAACGTCGTCATGCGCGACATGTACTGATTTCGGTGACCGACCAGGTCAACGACGCGGCAGCCCAGAAGCTTGCGGAGGAAGTGCTTGCCAAGGCTCGTGCCGGCGAGGATTTCGGCAAACTTGCCGAGCAGTATTCGCAGGACACGGGTTCTGCAAAGCAGGGTGGCGATCTCGGCTGGGCCACGAAGGGCATGTTCGTCGGTCCGTTTGAGGAAGCCATCTTCGGCATGTCCACCGGTGAACTACGCGGTCCGGTCAAGACGCAGTTCGGCTATCACGTCATCCGCCTGGACGAAGTCGATGCCGGACATCTCAAGACCTTCGAGGAAGCACGCGCCGAGCTCGAACCCGAATTCCGCCGCGATCGTGCGCAGGCGCTGTTCTACGAACGCGGCCAGAAAATGGCGGACGAATCGTTTGCAGCCCTCACCGAACTCTCGAACGTCGCGACCTCACTGAAGATGGAACTCAGGAAGGTCGAGGGCTTCACGCGCCAGGGCGGTGGTGAGCTGGGTATGGATATGGCCATCATCGATGCGGCATTCAGCCCGGATGTGGCGGATCGCGGCCAGAACAGTCCGCTCGTCGCAGTGGGTGAAGATCGCGCGCTCGTGTTGCGCGTCAGCTCGCACAAGCTGCCGGAACAGATGCCGTTGGCAACCGTGCGCAACCAGATCGAGGCGCGCATCAAGGAAAATGCCGCGCAGGATGCAGCCGCTCGGAAGGGCAACGAAGTGCTCGCACGCCTTGATGCAGGCAGCACGACCTGGAGTGCGGCCGCTGCGGAATTGACCCGTGAATTGAAGGTGACGCCGGCGGCAAAACGCTACGCGGGTCGCCAGGACAAGGAAATTCCCCCTACCGTTCTGCAGATCGCGTTTGCAGTTCCGCGTTCGGCGGTGAGTGCGGGCCAGCCGCGTTACCAGAGCAGCAAGCTGGATAACGGGGATTTCGCACTCGTTGCCGTGACTGCCATTCGCAGCGGTACCGAAACTCCGGAAGCCGCCGCAGAGCGTGCACAACGTGGACGTCGCACGGCACAGCAGGTGGGTGGAGAGGAGTTTTCCGCTTACCTGGCCGAGCTCGAGCGCACGGCCAAGATCCAGCGCAATCTCGCCATCTTCCAATAGAGACTGGCGATTGGCGGCTCGCGATTAGCGACTGGTCAAAGCCCGATCGATAGCCTGTTTGACGTCGTTAGTCGCTGGCACTAACCCTCGGCTGCGCCGAAGGCCATTCCCACGGTACTGAACCCGCCGTCTACATAGACGATCTCGCCCGTGATGCCGGCTGCAAGGTCGGAACACAGGAAAGCTGCGGTATTACCCACGTCTTCTGTCGTTACATTGCGGCGGAGAGGGGCAATGGCTGCAACGTGTCCCAGGATCTTGCGGAAGCCGCCGATGCCTGCTGCGGCCAGAGTCTTGATGGGCCCTGCAGAAATCCCGTTGACGCGAATCCCGAGTGGACCGAGATCAGCCGCCAGGTAGCGCACGCTGGCTTCCAGGCTGGCTTTGGCGAGTCCCATCACGTTGTAGCTGGGCAGCGAGCGGGCGGCTCCCAGATAGGTGAGCGTGAGCAGGGCGCCAGCGCGGCCTTGCAGCAGCGGCAGGCCTGCCTTCGCGATCGCGGTGAGGCTGTAACTCGAGATGTCGTGGGCAATTCGGAAATTCTCCCGCGTAGTGGATTCGACGAAACTGCCACGGATCGCATCGGTGGGCGCGAATGCAACCGCATGGACGATGATGTCGAGGCCATCCCAGGTCTTGCCGAGTTCCGTAAACGCCGCCTGGATCTGTTCGTCGTTGCCGACGTCCATCGGAAAGATGGCCTTGGAGCCGAACCCGCCTGCCATCTCTTCCACGCGTTCCTTGAAGCGGTCCTGGTAGGTGAACGCGAGTTCCGCGCCTTCCCGCCGCATCGCCTGGGCGATGCCGTAGGCGATGGAACGCTCCGTCGCGAGGCCGATGATCAAGGCGCGCTTGCCGGACAGAAAGCCCATACAGAACTCCGTTTGGCGGGTGTTGAGGTTGCGGCACGGGGCAAGCCCCGCGAATGCGGCGAGAGGATAAACCGATCGGTCAGCCGCCGATACGCGTGCTGTCGTCGACGTACATGACCAGGCGTTGGCCAGGCTTCAGCACCTGGGCTGTCCGCAGATTGTTCCAGCTCAGCAGGTCGGCCACTGCCACGCGGAACGTGCGGGCGATGCGTGAAAGCGTGTCGCCGGCCTGGACGGTGTATGTCAGCGGCTGAAGGTTGGCTGTCGAGTTCGTTGCTGCCAGCGTGGCGGCCGGCGGAATTGCCAGCGTCTTGCCTACCGCAAGCGTTGCGTTACGACCGAGATCATTGTGGGAAGCGAGCGCATCGAGGCTTACGCCGTGTGTCTGCGCGATGCTCCACAACGTGTCTCCTCGCCGGATCCTGTGGCTGCTGTCGCGGGCCTCGCTGGCAGGTTTGGCGGCGATCCGGGGCGGGAGGCTTGCCTGGACCGACTTGGCAACAGCCTGGCGGCCAGGGTAAGCAGTGATCACGAGATCCTGGCCGACGCGAATCGTGGAGCCCTTCAATCCGTTGGCGCTTCTCAGGGCTTCGACGCTGACGCTGTAACGACGGGCAATGGAACCCAGGTTTTCACCCGGCGCCACACGGTGATTGACGACCCGGATGCGTTCCTGGGGTGGCAGTGCGGCCAGGCCGGCGACCAGGCGTTCGTGCCGGTCGACCGGGACGAGGAGGCGATGGGGTCCTTCGGGGTCTGTCACGCCATGCTTGAACCCGGAATTCAGGGCGAGGAATTCCTCTTCTGGAAGCTCGGCCAGTTCCTGCGCGACATCGAGCTGAATCTGGCCACCGGTCTGGACGGTCGTGAAATAGGGCTTGTCGGGGATTGGCGCGAACTGCAGGTTGTAGTTGCGCGGGTAGGCGACGATCCGGCGCATGGCCAGCAGCTTGGGAACGTACGCGCGGGTCTCGCGAGGCAGGTTCAGGCTGAAGAAATCGGTGGGTTTGCCTGCCCGCTGGTTGATCGCGATTTGGCGGGCAACATTGGCTTCACCGGTGTTGTAGGCCGCGACGGCCAGCAACCAGTCGCCGTCGAATTCATTCGCAAGGAAAGTCAGGTAATCGAGTGCGGCCCGCGTCGATTCAATGACATCCATCCGGCCGTCGTAGTACCAGTTCTGCTTTAGGCCGTAGTGGAGGCCGGTACCCGGAATGAATTGCCATAGCCCTGAAGCGCGGGCACGCGAGTAGGCAACCGGATTGAACGCGCTCTCCACCACGGGGAGCAGCGCGAGTTCCTGCGGCAGGCCCCGGGCTTCCAGTTCCTCGACGATGTAGTGCAGGTAGCGTTCGCCGCGGCGGAACGTCCTGTCCAGGTAATCGGGATGCTTTGCGTACCAGGAGACTTCGCGCTCGACGGAGGGATGGTTGACGTCCACCAGGGCGAAGCCCTCGCGGATCCTGTCAAACAGGTCGCCCGCTTGGATGCGTGCGGGATCCATCGCCGGCTCGTCGGCATCGATGCGGTCAGACACTTCGGGGTGATATTCCTGCCGCGCCACGGCGGGAGGCTGGAAGTCCGCGGGTGAAACGACGGGAACCTGGGCGCAGCCTGCCGCGAGAAGCGCGAGCGCGAGGGACAGCCCCATGCGCGCCAAGGCCAGGTTTCCACGTCTTTGCATCAGAACTGGTCCTTCCATTGCCGTAACGCCGTAAACACGTCGGTCGCAGTCATCAAACGCCGGCCAGCGTGGGTTTCCACGGCCTGTCTCACTGCGTCACTGTCACACCGCAGGAACGGGTTGATGTCCCGCTCCTGGGCGATCGTCGATGGCAGCGTGGGCTCCTCGCGGGCGCGCTTCTGCCGGCAGTCTTCCTCGTACGCTGCCGTTGCCGGATTGCCAGGATCCGCTACGCGCGCAAACCGCAAATTGTTCAGCGTGTACTCGTGCCCGCAGTACACCCGCGTTTCGCCTGGCAGGCTGGAGAGCCTCCCAAGGGACTCGACCATCTGTGCCGGAGTTCCCTCGAACAGCCGGCCACAGCCGCCGCTGAACAGGGTGTCTCCGCAGAACACCGCGCCGTGACCCACGAAGGCAATGTGCCCTGCCGTATGGCCCGGAATATCCATTACCCTGAACCGTAGCCCGACGGCCTCGAGGTTGACCTCGTCGCCGTCCTTGCATCCTTGTGGCTGGCCGGGGATCGTCTCCCGGGCCGGCCCGAAGACCGGAACTCCGTAGGCTTCGACCAGCTCCTGCACGCCGCCCGAATGGTCGCGGTGGTGGTGCGTGACCAGTACCGCGGCCAGGGTCAGATCTGCATCCTGCAGAAACCGACGCACCGGCTGGGCGTCGCCTGGATCTACTGCTACCACCTGGCTCCGATCGGTGAGCCCATGCAGCAGCCAGATGTAGTTATCGGCAAAAGCCCGGACGGGATTAACTTCCAGCATGAAAATAATCCCGTGACCGTCCGGCCCCCTTGAGCAAGGCGGTAATTAACCATAGCCCGCCCGCCCGGGGCAAGCGGAAAAAACAGATTAATCAATAGAATAGGGAGGAATCGGGAAATGCCGTATTCTCCTCGCCATGACCGCCCCGCTGCACGACTGGCTTGCTACCCCGCTGGGACAGCGTCTTTACCAGCTCGAGTGCAATCTGGTGAGCGAGGCCATCGCCCAGGTGTTCGGCTGGCAGCTCCTGCAGATCGGCGCCTGGGGAGACGAAGCGCGACTGATCGCGGATGCCCGCACCCAGCGGAAGTCGGTGCTGGCCAGACATAACGGTCCGACTGTTTCGGTCCATTCCCGCGCCGACGCGCTGCCGATCGCTTCGGATTCGGTGGACGCGGTGCTCCTGCCTCACACCCTGGAATACGAACCTGAACCGCATGACATCCTGCGCGAGGTCGAGCGGATACTGCCGGGTGAGGGACATGTGATCGTGCTCGGTTTCCGCCCTTTCTCCAGTTGGGGCATGCGTCACGCGTTCTCGCGCGAGGGTTTTCCGCCCGGAGTCGAACGCCTGATCAGCGAAAGGCGGTTGCGCGACTGGCTCAAGCTGCTGGGGTTCGAAGTGGTGGACGCACGCCGGTATCTGTTCACCCTCCCTTGGGGGCCGATGGCTCCGCGGGGACAGCGAGTGCTGGAGGCGGCCGGAGAACAGCTATGGCCGTTGCTGGCCGGCGCCTACCTGCTCAAGGCCCGCAAGCGCGTCTACTGCAAGACGCCGATCCGGTTTTCCTGGCGGCAGCGCGCCCGCGTCGTGGGCGGTGGTTTGCTGGAGCCGACCCGCAACAGCGAAGGCCGTGACATAGCGTGACCGAGGTCGTCATCTATACGGACGGCGCATGCCGGGGCAATCCGGGGCCGGGTGGGTGGGGAGCGGTGCTGACCACCGATGGCCACGAGAAAGAGATCAAGGGCGCCGAGGCCGAAACGACCAACAACCGGATGGAGCTGACCGCCGCCATCCGCGCGCTTGCTGCCTTGAAGCGCCCTTGCAATGTTCGGGTCTACACGGATTCACAGTATGTCCGCACGGGCGTGACCGAGTGGCTCGAGCAGTGGAAGAAGCGGGACTGGCGCACGGCGAGTCGCAAGCCGGTCAAGAACATCGATCTCTGGCAGGCGCTCGACGCCGAGCTCAGTCGGCACACGATCGAGTGGCACTGGGTCAAGGGGCACGCTGGCGTTCCCGGCAACGAGCACGCGGACCGGCTGGCGAACGAAGCGATCGACGCGTTGCTGAGACCCGCGTGACGGCAGAACGCCCACAAGAATCTGGCTGGGACGCCGGATCAACTTGCTAAGATCGCACCCCGATCATGGCTTCGTGTTCCTCCTGACCACCCGGCAGTGACCCGCATGGATTTCATCGATCTCAAAACCCAGTACGCCCGTATTGAAGGACCGGTCAACGCCCGCATCCAGTCGGTACTCAAGCATGGGCAGTATGTGCTCGGACCTGAGGTCGCCGAGCTGGAGCAGCGTCTCGCTTCGTTCACGGGTGCGCGCCACTGCATTTCGGCATCAAGCGGTACGGACACGCTGCTGATTGCGTTGATGGCGCTTGAAATCGGTCCCGGAGACGAGGTAATCACCTCGCCCTTCACGTTCATTGCGACAGGCGAGATGATCGCCTTGGCAGGTGCGACGCCGGTTTTTGTCGATATCGATCCGAAGACCTACAACATCGATCCGCAGCTCATCGAAGCCGCGATTACGCCCCGCACCCGCGCGATCATGCCGGTCTCTCTCTACGGACAATGTGCGGACTTCGACGCCATCAATGCCGTGGCTGCGAAGCGCGGCCTGCCCGTCATCGAGGATGGTGCACAGAGTTTTGGCGGGACCTACAAGGGTCGTCAGTCGTGCAATCTCTCGACGATCGGATCAACTTCGTTTTTCCCCTCCAAGCCACTCGGCGCCTATGGCGATGGCGGTGCGTTGTTCACCAACGACGATGCATTTGCCAAGGTGATGCGCGAGATCCGCGTCCACGGCCAGGACCGTCGCTACCACCATCCGCGACTCGGCATCAACGGGCGGCTCGATACGCTGCAGGCAGCCGTCCTGCTCGCCAAGCTGGATATTTTCGCTGACGAAGTCGCTGCGCGTTCGCGTGTGGGTGCTCGATACAGCGAGTTGCTGGCGGAGGCGTTCGCTACGGATGAAGACCCTGCGAAAAAGCCTGGCGGACCGTATCTTGAGCCGGGCAATACGAGCGTGTACGCGCAGTACACGGTCGAAGTCGAGAATCGCGACCGGGTGGAAGTCGCAATGAAGGAACAGGGGATTCCCACCGCCGTGCATTACCCGGTGCCGCTGCATCTGCAACCTGTGTTCGGCGCGCTGCATCTTGCGGCCGGCAGTCTTCCTGTCTCCGAGCGTGCGGCCAGCCGCGTGATGAGTCTGCCGATGCATCCCTATCTCACGGAAGACCAGCAGGTGAAGGTCGTGCAGGCGCTGAAGCGGGCGGTGGCTGCCTGATGCGCCAGATCATCCTGGATACGGAAACCACCGGTCTCGAAGCCGAGCGTGGACATCGTGTCATCGAAATCGGGTGTCTCGAAATCGTCAACCGGCGGCGTACGGGGCGCACTTTCCATCGTTACCTGCGACCGGACCGCGAAGTGGATCCTGGTGCAGTTCGTGTGCACGGGCTGACCAACGAGTTTCTGGCTGGGCAGCCGCGGTTCGCCGAAGTGGCCACGGAATTCATCGAGTTTGTCGCAGGCGCAGAACTCGTCATCCACAACGCTGCGTTCGACGTCGGATTTCTCGATGCCGAATTCAAGCGCCTGACGCCTTCGCCCGGCAAGGTTCACGACCGCTGCACTGTGCTCGACACACTATTGCTCGCGCGGAAGATGCATCCGGGCCAGCGCAACAGCCTCGATGCCCTGTGCAAGCGCTATGGCGTCGACAATTCACATCGGGAACTGCACGGCGCACTGCTCGATGCCCAGATCCTGCTGGACGTCTATCTCGCGATGACAGGCGGACAGGGGGCGCTCACTCTGGGCGAGGTGCAGGCCGCCACGGTTACCGTGACAACGACGGCGACACGCGCCAGTCGTCCCGTCGGTGGATTGTCGGTTCCCCGTGCCACCGAGGCAGAGATTGCATTGCATGAGTCTGCACTGCTGGCAGTCGACAAGATCAGTGGTGGAAAGACCTTGTGGCGAACCCTATGAAACTTCTTGTCACAGGGGCGGCTGGCTTCATTGGCTTTCACACCGCGGTGCATCTCCTGGAGCGGGGAGATGAAGTCGTCGGCATCGACAACCTCAATGATTACTACGATGTTTCGCTGAAGGAAGCGCGGGTCGCGGAACTGCGCAAATACCCGGCGTTCCGCTTCATCAAGATGGATCTGGCGGATCGCGTCGCAATGCCGGCGTTGTTCGCGGCAGAAAAATTCCAGCGCGTGATTCATCTCGGCGCCCAGGCCGGAGTGCGGTATTCCATCAAGAATCCGCTCGCCTACATCGACAGCAATATCGTCGGGTTCGGCAATGTGCTCGAAGGCTGCCGGCACAACCAGGTTGAGCATCTTGTCTATGCATCGACAAGTTCGGTCTATGGCGCCAACACGAAGATGCCCTTCTCGGTACACCAGAACGTGGATCATCCCCTGTCGTTCTACGCCGCGACGAAGAAAGCGAACGAATTGATGGCACACACCTATGCCCATCTCTACGCGCTGCCGGTTACCGGTCTGCGCTTCTTTACGGTATATGGGCCGTGGGGACGGCCGGACATGGCGCTGTACCAGTTCGCACGCAACATCCTGGCGGGCAAACCCATCGATGTCTTCAACTATGGCAAGCACCGCCGCGACTTCACTTACATCGATGACATCGTTGCGGGCGTTGTCCGGACGAGTGACAGAATTGCCACGGCGAATGCGGATTGGGACAGTGAGGAGCCGGATCCCGGTACCAGCAAGGCGCCTTACCGGTTGTACAACATCGGCAACAACCAGCCGGTGGAGCTGCTGCGATACATCGAGGTCCTTGAGCAGGCGCTCGGCAGAAAAGCAGAAATGAATCTGCTCCCGATGCAGCCCGGCGATGTTCCAGATACATATGCCGATGTGCAGGATCTCGTGAGGGATGTGGGCTATCGGCCCGCTACCCCCGTGGAGCAGGGCGTGCAGAAATTCGTCGAATGGTATCTCGGGTACTACGGCCAGGGCGGAAACGCGTAGATGAATGAAGCGAGCGACTCGTCGGTGACTGCGTCATCCGAATGGAAGGCGCTAGCCACTCATGCGGCAGCGGCAGACAAACAGCATTTGCGGCAGGTTCTTGCCGATCCCGCGCGCTTCACCGCCTTCAGCCGCTGCGAAATGGACCTGCTATTTGATTTTTCGCGGCAACGGATGACTGCGGATACTCTGCCGCTGCTGATCAAACTGGCGGAAGCACGCGGACTCAAGGCTCGCATCGATGCCATGTTCTCGGGCGAGATCGTCAACCCGACCGAAAACAGACCCGCTCTGCACACCGCGTTGCGCAATCGCAGCGATCGTCCTGTCATGGTGAGTGGCAAGGACGTGATGGTTGACGTGCGTGCGGGTCTCGAGAAGATGCGCACCTTTGTCGACGGCGTTCACGGCGGCAGGATTGCCGGCTCGTCCGGTAAACCTTTCTCCGATATCGTCAACATCGGGATTGGCGGCTCGGATCTCGGCATCGTCATGGCGAACGACGCGCTCGTCCGCTATCGCAACCGCAACCTGCGTCTGCACTGCGTCTCCAGCATTGATGGCGTGCAGCTCTCGGATGTCCTGGAAAAAGTGGATGCGGCCCGCACGCTGTTTGTCGTGGTGTCCAAGACCTTCACGACGATTGAAACGCTGTCGAACGCAAGACTCGCGCGGCAGTGGCTGGTGGACCGTCTTGGCGAAGGCGCAGTGTCCAGGCATTTCGCTGCCGTCTCGACCAATCACAAGGCGATGGATACGTTCCTCATTGCCCCGCAGAACCGGTTCACGATGTGGGACTGGGTCGGCGGACGATATTCCCTCTGGTCGGCCGTCGGCTTGTCGGTTGCGCTCGCAATGGGAATGGATACGTTCGAGATGATGCTCGAGGGCGGGCATCTCATGGACGAGCATTTCCGCACCACACCATTCGAGCGGAACTTTCCTGTGCTCATGGGGCTGATCGGCATCTGGAATCACAACTTCCTGGACATGAATACGCTGGCCGTCCTGCCCTATGACAGTCGCCTGCATCGTTTTCCGGCGTACCTTCAGCAGCTCGAGATGGAGTCGAACGGCAAGCGGGTGACGCTTGGCGGGCAAGCTGTCGACTACGACACGGGCGCGGTCCTCTGGGGCGAGCCCGGCAACAATGCCCAGCATTCATTCTTCCAGCTCCTGCACCAAGGTACGGCGCGGATCGCCTTTGATTTCCTCGCTCCGGTCAATTCGTCCGGCAGCTTTCCCGAACAGCAGAGCCTTGCCCTCGCCAATTGTTTTGCGCAGGCACAGGCGTTTGCTCTCGGGCAGAACGAAGCGCAGATCCGTGCCGATCTCGAATCGAAGGGAACTCCGGCCGCGGAAATTGAACGGCTTATTCCCCACAAGATCCATCCCGGCAATCATCCGAGCAGCCTGCTTCTGTTTCCGCGACTGGGACCAAAGACCCTTGGCAAGCTGATCGCGCTCTACGAGCACAAGGTCTTCGTACAGAGTGTCATCTGGGACATCAATCCTTTCGATCAGTGGGGCGTTGAGCTCGGCAAGAAGCTGGCGGACTCCCTCGCGCCGGCGGTTGCAAATCCGGATTCGGCGACCGGCAGTGATCCGGCCGTGCAGGCGCTGCTCGGGTACGTAAAAAAGTGGCGTTCGTGAAGCAGGCACGAGAAGCCGGGCCGGATGCCGGGGAATAATGGCCGTATCTGCCCCCGACTTTTTCCCGGCGGCACAGATCCGGAACTGATATCCGTTGCCCGCGGGGCTCGCCAGGAACCATGACAAACAGCAAATCAGTGCGCAAGGGCATCATCCTCGCGGGTGGATCGGGCACCCGCCTGCACCCCGTGACGTTGTCGATCAGCAAGCAGATGGTGCCGGTCTACGACAAACCGATGATCTACTATCCACTGGCCACGCTCATGCTGGCAGGCATTCGTGAATACTTGATCATTACCACCCCGCGGGACCAGGCGGCTTTCCAGGCTTTGCTTGGCGACGGTACCGCCTGGGGAATCAGCATTCAGTACGCCCAGCAGCCAAATCCGGACGGACTTGCGCAGGCATTCATCATCGGCGCGGAGTTCGTTGGCAACGATCCAGTGGCGCTCATTCTCGGTGACAACATTTTTTACGGGCATTCGCTGTCGGAGACGCTGCAGCGAAGCGCCGAGAGGAACACGGGCGCCACGGTTTTCGGCTATTACGTCAATGATCCTGAGCGATATGGCGTCGCGCGTTTCGATGCAGAGGGCAGGGTCGTTGAGCTCGTCGAGAAGCCGAAGGAAGCCCCTTCCAACTATGCGATTACGGGAATCTATTTCTTCGACTCGAAGGTCGTGGAGCTGGCGCGCTCATTGAAGCCCTCGCCCCGCGGCGAACTTGAGATAACGGACCTCAATAACCTGTACCTGCAACGTGGCGAGTTGACCCTTGAACGCCTGGGGCGCGGTAGCGCGTGGCTCGACACCGGAACGCATGGCGCACTGCTTGATGCCAGCAATTTCGTGCGCATCGTGGAAGAACGGCAGGGACTCAAGATCGCCTGCGTCGAGGAAATTGCCTATCGCATGGGCTTCATCGATGCGGATCAGCTCGCCAGGCTGGCGGCTCCTCTGCGCAAGAGCGGTTACGGCGAATACCTTCTCAAGGTTCTGTCGGAGCCGGTGCACGCATGAAAGCCGTACCGACCCGCATCCCGGACGTATTGCTGGTGGAGCCGCAGGTATTCGGCGACGACCGGGGCTTTTTCATGGAGACATGGCAGGCCGCGAAGTTTGCGGAAGCCGGCATCGCTTCCGCATTCGTCCAGGACAATCACAGCCGGTCACGCCGCGGAACATTGCGTGGAATGCACTACCAGCTCAATCAGCCCCAGGGAAAACTGGTCCGTTGCGTCGTGGGGTCCGTGCTCGACGTCGCAGTCGACATGCGTCGCAGCTCGCCTTCATTCGGCCAGTGGGTCGCAGAAGTGATATCGGCGGAAAATCGCAGGCAGCTGTGGGTTCCTCCCGGGTTTGCCCACGGGTTTCTGGTCTTGAGTGACGTGGCAGACTTCGTCTACAAGTGCACCGACTATTACGATCCCTCTTCCGAACGCAGCCTGGCATGGAATGATCCTGATGTTGGCATTTCATGGCCGACGGAGGGGATGGATCTCCTGCTGTCGAAGAAGGACAAGGAAGGCGTGACTTTCCGAGACGCCGAGTATTTTCCGTGAAAGTCCTGGTGACCGGCTCGACAGGGCAGCTAGGGACTTCCCTGTTGAAAGCTGTCCCGGATTCCATCGAGGCAATTGGCCTCGATCGCAGGCAGTGCGATCTCGCGGATTCTGATCAGTGCCGCAGCGTAGTCCTGCAGTATCGGCCAGACGTGGTGATCAATGCGGCCGCATACACGCAGGTGGACAAGGCCGAGTCCGAGCGTGAAGCGGCCTTTCGAGTGAATGCCGAAGGTCCGCACGCACTTGCCCGGGCTGTCGCCGGATTGGGCGGCAGGATGATCCAGGTCTCGACGGATTTCGTATTCGACGGGAGCAGCAGCCGGCCTTATCCGCTCGATGCCAAGGCTCGGCCTCTGAATGTCTATGGTGCAAGCAAACGAGCGGGCGAAGAAGGGGTTCTCGATTCTCTTCCGGATCGCTCCGTGATCCTGCGGACGGCCTGGGTCTATTCCAGTCACGGCAGCAATTTCGTCCGGACGATGCTGCGCCTGATGTCCAGCCGCGAGTCTGTGTCTGTAGTTTCCGACCAGATAGGATCGCCAACCTGGGCGCCATCCCTGGCAAGAGCCGCATGGGCGGCTGCCTTGAACGATTCCCTCCACGGAATTCTTCACTGGACGGATGCTGGCGTCGCCAGTTGGTACGACTTTGCGGTGGCGATCCAGGAAGAAGCCCTGGCGCGCCGGCTGCTGAGTCGCCTGATCCCCGTGAATCCCATTGCGGCAGAGGACTACTCGCGGATGGTGCCTGCCACTGTCGCCAGGCCCGCGTTCAGCGTTCTGGACCTGCGTTCGAGTTCAAGTCTGCTCGCAATTGCTCCTGCTCACTGGCGACACAATCTGAGGGCCATGCTTGATGAACTCTCCCCGTAAGCTGCTGGTCACCGGCGGCGCAGGCTTCATTGGCGCCAATTTCGTTCATCACTGGCGGCGTGCCCACGCAGCCGATTCGATCGTGGTTCTGGATGCACTGACGTACGCCGGCAATCGTCGCAACCTGGAGGCGCTTGAGGGAACCGCAGGTTTCAGCTTCGTTCATGGCGACATCATCGACCGTGATCTCGTCGCCAGAATTCTGCTGGAACATGGCATTCAGACCGTCGTCCACTTCGCCGCAGAGTCCCACGTCGACCGCTCCATTCTGGGGCCGGACGAGTTCATCCGCACCAACATACTGGGGACGCACGCGCTGCTCGAGGCCTGTCGAAAAGTCTGGCTGGGATCGATGCCGGTCAAGGACCACCGGTTCCACCACGTCTCCACCGACGAGGTGTATGGGTCGCTGGGAACCGATGACCCTGCATTTTCGGAAACCACGCAGTACGCACCCAATTCGCCGTATTCCGCCAGCAAGGCGGCCTCCGATCATCTCGTCCGCGCCTATCACCATACGTACGGGCTGCAGGTCACCACGAGCAACTGTTCGAACAACTATGGGCCGCTGCATTTTCCCGAGAAGCTGATCCCGCTGATCATCGTGAACATCCTCGAGGGCAAGCCCCTGCCGATTTATGGAGATGGCAGGAACATCCGCGACTGGCTCTATGTCGAGGACCATTGCCGGGGAATCGAAAAGGTACTGCAGCAAGGGCGGGTAGGCGAAACCTACAATATCGGGGGCTGGTCCGAGGTCGAAAACATCGACCTGGTGAAGCGTTTGTGCGCGGTTGCAGACAAAGCGTTCACCGAGGACCGGTCGCTGGCCGGCCGTTTCCCCGGTTCGCCTTGCGCGAAAGGCTTGCATGCGGAATCGCTGATTTCGTTCGTGCGGGACCGCCCAGGCCACGACAGGCGGTACGCGATCGATTGCCGTAAGGCCGAGCAGGAGCTGGGATTTGCACCCGCCACCACACTGGAAAACGGCCTGCAGCAGACGTTTGGCTGGTACCTGAACAATGAATCCTGGTGGCGATCTGTCATGGATGGCAGTTATCGGAACTGGCTGAACACACAATACGCTTCCTGATCACCCGCCCGTCTGCAGCACCCTGGTTCCAGTGGGGGATCTTCCGCTCACATTCGGTGCGGACTAGGCTACGATAGCGCCCGCGCCAAACCGGACCGCCAGACGGTCGGGTTCTGAAGTGTCGTTCGGACAGGGAAGCGATTGGGGACTATCGCTCCTGAGAAGACCAGAGGATAACGGGCAGACATGCTTTTCCGATTCACGCAGCAGCCGTCAGGCGTCACCGCCGTTCAATTTCTAGTTTGTGTCGCGGTTCTGGTCGCGCTTCTTTGCTGCCTGCCTCTTACGGGTCAGGCGCAAACACCCACCGCGGACCAGATAGAAATTTTCCGCAACCTGCCAGCCGACCAGCAGCAATCGATTCTGGACACTCTCGGCAGCGGATCTTCCGGCGGGACGAACGGTGGTGTCACGCGAACCGATCGCCAGGTAAGGTTTCCGGAAACAGTTCGCTCGCGCAATGCTGATGGCACTCGGTCTGCCGGAAGCATGTTTGATCGGGAAGACGAACCGCGCCTGAAAGGAGAGGACACTCTGCTCCTCTCTCTCGAGATTCGTGAATTTGCCGGCCCGGATGTTAACCCGCTCATTGGGCAGGCTGTCCAGAATTCACAAGGTGCGGAAGCCGGTCAGTCACCGGCTGTCTTGAATACCGCACCCACATTTCAGCAGCCGAGAGAGAGGATCGAGCGCAGTCCTGAGGAGCGCGCAAGGTTGAATGCATTGAGAGAGCAGATTCTCCGTCGCAACCCTTACCAGCTTGATCGCGGTGCGATCCTTAACGTACTGGAATTGGGCCCCATTCAGCTCGGCGGGTTGACCGTTGAAGAGGCCCGCAAACGGATCGCGGCGGAGGTCCAGTTCAAGGATCTGGTAGTCAGTCTGACCCTGCTGCCTCTTGAGCCCACCGGTACCGCTGCACTCAAACCTTTTGGCTACGATCTATTTGCCGGTTCACCTTCGACGTTTGCGCCCGCCACTGATGTGCCAGTGCCGGCCGAGTACGTAGTGGGGCCAGGAGATACTCTCCGCGTGCAGCTCGTTGGTACCACGCGGGGAAGCTACAATCTCGTAGTCGGGCGTGACGGTCAGATCAATTTCCCTGAGCTGGGTCCCATTCCGGTGAGCGGGCAGCGGTTCGAAGAGGCCAGGCAAATGCTCGAGCAGCGGGTGACAGAGCAGATGATTGGCACGCGTGCCAGCATTTCGATCGGCGAGCTGCGTTCAATCCGGGTGTTCGTACTCGGTGAGGCCGAAACGCCGGGCTCTTACACCGTCAGTGGACTGTCAACCATCACGAATGCGCTTTTTTTCAGTGGTGGCGTGAAGACCATTGGATCGCTTCGCAACATCGAACTGAAGCGTAATGGAGCGACTGTCTCGCGCCTAGATCTGTATGATTTGTTGCTGAGAGGTGATACGCGCGGCGACGCTCGCCTATTGCCGGGTGATGTCATTTTCATTCCGCCGGTGGGGCCGACCGTAGGTATCACGGGTGAGGTAATCCGTCCCGCAACCTATGAACTGCGAGGCGAAAATACCGCGGAGGATTTGCTGTCTTTGGGCGGCGGCCTGCGTCCAATGGCCGAGCCGCGCCTCGCTACGCTTGAACGGGTCGATGCTGCACGCAACAAGACAGTGGTCGATGTCGATCTCGCGAATGCGGCGGGGCGTGCCGCACGAGTCAGCAATGGGGATATCCTGCGGATCCCCGGTGTACGTCCCACGCTCGAAAACTCGATATCAGTCAGCGGTCATCTCTATCGTCCTGGGGATTTTCAGTACCGTCCGGGCATGCGCCTCTCCGACGCCATTGCCTCCCTTGACGAGTTGAAGCCCAACGCCGAGCAGCACTACGTCTTGGTCCGGCGAGAGCAGGCCGACCGGCGTGTATCCGTATTTTCGGCTGACCTCGCCCAGGCGCTTGCGCAGCGTGGCTCGGCAGCCGACATAGCGCTGGCCCCGCGAGACCGCCTTTTCGTGTTCGACCTGGAGACCGGGCGCGATCGCATCATCGAGCCGCTGATGCGGGACCTGCGCATGCAATCCGGGTTCGCGGATCCGCTCCAGGCTGTGGTTGTTGGCGGAAGGGTTAAAGTTCCCGGCCAGTACCCCCTTGAGCCGGGAATGCGCATCAGCGATCTGATTCGCGCCGGAGGCAGCCTAGATGACGCGGCGTACGGTGGGACAGCCGAATTGACCCGCTACGAAGTGGTGAATGGAGAGTCGCGCCGCAGCGAGCTCATCGAGGTTGATCTCGCGAAAGTCCGTAGCGGAGAGGCTTCCGCGAACCTGGTCCTGCGTCCGTTCGATTTTCTCGTCATCAAGGAAGTACCCGACTGGGGCAGGCAGGAACAGGTCCAGTTGCTCGGTGAAGTGCGATTTCCGGGAACCTATCCCGTGCGTAAGGGGGAAACACTCCGTTCACTGCTGGAACGGGCTGGTGGGCTTACCGATCTCGCCTTTCCGGAAGGTAGCGTATTCACCCGGACCACACTCAAGGAGCGCGAGCGTCAGCAGCTTAACGATCTGACCCAACGCATGCAGACTGATTTGGCCCAACTTTCCCTGATGGCAGCTCAATCGACGACAAGCAATGCTGCTGCGGCCTTGACGGTCGGTCAGTCGCTGCTTGCTGGTTTGCGGTCAGCAGAGCCTGTCGGCAGGCTGGTGATCAATCTGGGGGAGTCTGCCACGGCTGCATCGGGGTCTCAGGAAGACATCGTCCTCAAGAACGGCGACCGCCTGATAGTTCCTCGCATTACTCAGGAAGTGACGGTCATAGGCGAAGTTCAAAGCACCACGTCCCATTTGTATTCTTCAGGGACCAGCCGTAACGAATATATAGAGATGAGCGGTGGTACCACGCAGCGAGCCGACAAGGGCAGGACTTACGTCGTTCGCGCAAATGGAAGTGTTGTTGCTGGGTCTGGCAGCGCGTGGTTCAGTCGGGCCAATGCGGAAATCCAGCCTGGAGATACGGTAGTGGTGCCACTCGACATAGATCGCCTGCCGGCTCTCCCGACTTGGACATCAATTACACAGATTCTTTACAACCTCGCGGTCGCTGTGGCGGCAGTTAATTCTTTCTGATATCCGGAAATCCGTTCTATGGCATCCGATAAGCAGATGAATTCTGGCGTGCTCTCAAGCCCAGCTCCAGGTTCCCGCGGTATTGATGGCGAATTCGTGTCTCTTGGTGACATGTTCGGCTATCTGTGGCGGGGCCGTTGGACGATCGTTGCCGCAACACTCGGTCTAGCTGCAGTCGCCGTTGTAGCTTCCTTGTTGGTTGAGGAAAAATACAACGCATCCACACTGATCATGCCTGTGTCCGAAGATGCTGGCGCGGGCGGCATGGGAGGGCTGGGCGCACTCGCATCTCAGTTTGGCGGCTTGGCTTCGTTGGCAGGGATTTCCATTCCAGGAGGGGAGCGCAAAGCGGAGTACGTGGCGATTCTTCAATCGGAAGCCCTGACGGCGCGATTCATTGAAGAGAAGAATCTGCTTCCTGTTTTGTTTGCGGACAAATGGGATCCGGTCACTCATGACTGGAAAGCGGGCGATTCGGCCAAAAAACAGCCGACGCTATGGCAGGCAAAGCAATTCTTCAAGAAAAAGGTCAGGCGCTTCTCGACCGATACGCAAAGCGGCCTTTCCACACTGACAATCTCTTGGGCTGACCCGGTGCTTGCGGCCAAATGGGCCAATGACCTCGTGGCGATGGCCAATGACTATATTCGCGAGAAAACCATCCGGCAGTCAGAGCGAAACGTGGAATATTTGACCGGCCAATTGGTCAAAACAGACAAGGTGGCGGTACAAAATTCCATCAGCTCACTGCTCGAGAACGAATTCAAGAAGATAATGCTCTCGCAGGGGAACGCCGAATATGCGTTCCGGGTAATCGATCCCGCTTCCATACCGGAAAAGCCTGCATTTCCAAAACCGTTTATCTGGACCCTATTGGGATGCGTTGCGGGTTTCCTGATTTCGTGCGTTGTGGTTCTTGTAAGGGCGATCGCACGATCATGACAGGCAAAAAAAAGCTTCGTCGGGTGAGTTCTCAAAGCTTGTTATGCTCACAACGGTCGCGACAGGGCCAGCTCGTAGACTGCAAGATGTTGTTCCACTGCGGAATTCCACGTGAACTGCTGCGCACGGAGAAGTCCTGACGCAATCATCTCCTCTCTATAAGCGATATTCCGGAATTCGTTTAGTGCGGAAGAGATCGATTCCGCGGAAGCTTCCCGAAGCAATAAGGCAGCGTTTCCAGCGATCTCCGGGATGCTGCTGGCATTCAGGGCAACCACAGGGCAACCGCACGCCATGGCTTCAATTACAGGCATCCCGAAACCTTCATAGCTGGAGGGATATGCAAGCGCGAATGCGTTCCTATACAGGAATGCGAGGTCTTCATCCGAAACCTTGCTCCTGACTTCGAAGCGACCAGGTATGACCCCGCTGAGCCATTCGCGTTCCTCCGTTGAAAACGGCTTGCCAACAGCAACTAGCTTTAAGCCCGGAAGTGTTGCGAGCGCTAATGCGACGCTTCGAAAATTCTTGTACTGATAGCGCTCGCCCACAAAAATGACGTAGGGATCCGGTATGACGTGCGGCATCGCTTGATGTCCATGAAATACTGCCTCGATTCCGTGATGGATCACATGCGTTCGCGACGGATCGAGTTGCGGATGGTGTTCGAGAAGATCTCGTCTGGTGGATTCGCTTATGCAGATAATCTGCGCACTATGAAAAAGTGCGCGCGACTTCTGCCATTTGTGAACCATCGCCGGTAGGCCGCCAATGTACTTTTCGTAGGTAAAATCATGGACGGTAACCACATTTGCTCTTTTGGCCGGACCGAATCGATAGTAACTGCTATGGAACAGCCCGCCGGCCGGGAACGCCCAGAGTCGGGGCGGAAAGTACCTGGTCAGTCGGTTTTCCCGACGCTGATGGACGATGACTGCAGGGATGTCTTCAACCTTCCCGAGTAGCGTCCGGCCGAAAGGATTTTCAGTTTGGCGATCTATGGAGAGATGCACGGGCTCAGCGGATCGTTGCTGCGCCAATCCAAGAACCAGATTCAGCCAATAGCGTGATATGCCGCCAGCCCGCTGGAGATCAAAAATAATGGAGTCTAGGATCAAGAGTTGACGGTTATTTGCCATTTACAGGATTTCCCCGGGTAGTCGGCTTGCGAATTCCATTCGTCTGGAAATGGGCCGAACCAGCAGTGCCCCGTAAGGTGTCTTTGTTCAGCAGTATTTTTCGATTGCAAATATGGCAAAGTCCAAGACCTTCCGTCCATAATCCATCTGCAATCACTGGACAACTAGATTTCAAGGCCTGACACAAGATGCCACTCTGGACTGCAGAAAAATCATGGAAGAAATGGGGAAGCATAGATCCCTATTTTGGGGTTTTGTCCCATGATAAATATCGAGGTAACTCCCTTACCGATGCGGTTCTTGAAGAATTCTTCGCAAGTGGAGAGCGCCACATTGATCATGTGTTTGCCGTAATGCGAGCGACCGTTGACGAGAGCTTTTCCCCGGTACACGCTGTTGATTTCGGATGTGGCACTGGGCGACTGGCTATTCCGCTTGCCAAGCGGTGCGAAAAGGTAACAGGCATCGATGTTTCGGATGCCATGCTCGAGGAGAGCCGCAGGAACTGCAGCCGCTTTGGCATTGGAAATGCGACATTTACTTCTGCCATTGGAGGTCTCACAGCAGGTCAACTCGGGACCTACGATTTTGTTCATTCATACATCGTCTTTCAGCATATCCCTACTCAAAAAGGTATGCACATTCTTGAGAACTTGCTGGGAGGGCTTGGCGCGGCCGGATACGTTGCGTTGCATTTTACGATCCGCTACGAAACCCATTGGTACAAACGAGTTGGCGCCTGGGTTCGCCACAACGTGCCATTCGCTCATGAATGTATTCAGTTTTTTAGCGGAAGATCCTGGCGGGAGCCGCCGATGCAGATGAATGCCTATCGCCTTGATGCCGTATTGATGCTGCTTCGCGCTCACGGAATTCTTGACGTCCGTCTTGAAACGACCGATCACGGTGGTTACCTCGGCGCGATGATTTTCGGCAAGAAGAGCCTTTAGAGAAGAGGCGGCGCATAGATCAGGTAGTGCCGCGTTGTAGTAGTACGCTGCTGCGCTTCCTGATCGATCGCAGCGCAAGGATTGTCGCTGCGACTGCCAATAATAGAATCCAGTAAAGCACGCCAGGAAAATACAAGCCAAATAACGGTCCCGACATCACCAGAAGGACAAGAAATTGTCCCAAAGTGATTTCTCTGAGATTTATGCCGGGCTTGCGAAAAGCGAGCCAATACAGGCACGCATTGAAAACAGTCTGGCCACCGAAAAAGCCGAGAATCAGAACGCCGACAACACCGAAGTCTGCATATTGCTCAACGGCCCCACCGAAGGCGGGAGTGTTCGTCAGCGCGGCTTGCCCTGGATAAAAAATTTCATTTACATGGAGGATTCCATAGACAACAGGCTTGTCCGGATAAAAACCCCGTGGAACGTATGCCCAGTAGGACGTAGAAAGGATATCGCCAAAGAAGAGCTGGATATTCCCTTCCATCACGCCAGCATAATAGTTAGCGGCATTTTTGTAATAGTCAAAGTACTGGACTACAGAGACAAGCTCGAACGTGTCTGTTAACGCCAAGTAGAGATTCCAGACGAGCAGCAGGAACACAAGAGGAGTACCCAAGAAGAACAGTTTGGGAAGATGTTTCCAGTTCAGGAATGAAAGCATCACCATTCCGGCGACAAACATGGCCAGCATCGCGGCCTTCGACCCCAGCAGGTAGGCAAGGCCAACGAATAGAGCCGTTTTCAACATGATGGCCGTCGGAGAGGGATTGGAGGCAAAAGAAAGCATTGATCCGACCGATAGGGCGCTGACCGCGAGTGCGTACCAATGGCCTTGTCCCGTCCGGTAGAGCTGATAGCCAATGCGCGGATTCTTGATCCATTCAAGGATGCCAAGCTGAGCGCTTGCAAGAAGTCCAAAAGCCAGCGCGAGAATGATCAGAAAAAACCAGCTGGCTCTGCGAAGATGCCGGCGGCGGAGGGGGGCAGAATTGAAAGGCAAAAATCTTTCGATCCTCACCGCTTTCACAAGGCTGAAGAAAAATAATGTTCCTGCCAGCGAGCTTATCGATAGGAGATTTCCCATTAATACGGCCAGCTGAAAAGCAGGGCTCCAGAGGCCTCCCTTCACGAGCAGGATGGGTCCGGCAACGAGCTTCATAAGCTCAACCGGCATACCCACCAACATGGGTATGGTCAAGGGGTTAAGCCTGCTCAGGCCCAGATAGCGACGCGAGAACCAATACGGCCAAAAGAGCAGACTTAGCGCAATGGTCAAATTGAGAACAAAGAACGCCAGCATCGTCGGTAGTTACTTGCGCAGGGTGATCTTGGATTTAGCCTGAACTCAGGCAGAAAGGGATACTCTGGATGTTGATGTTGTCGATCTGAAGCTTTGCGAAGCTCATTCGCTGGTGTAACAAGATCGGATCATGTCGCCCGTCTCGTGAAGTATAAGCAATTACCGCATTGTTACATCTACGAAATTCCGGTGTTGCGATGGAGCTGGCGAAACCGGCACCGAGCCCAGCGGCCTTCGCAGCTCTGTTTATTCATTTTGGAATCCCCCTTTCAAATGGCATACTTCCGTGTCGATCCGCGCCCCGTTTTCTTCTTGGCGGAATTCCGGATTGCTTTGCAGGTTTGAAATTTTCGGCGAAGAAATAGCTGGAAATGGGTCGCGCAACCGCCAGGCGCTTCAGCAGGGCATGCCAAGAAATCATTTTGAACAAACCGATGCCGGAATCAGCCGATCGTTGGTCTAAGCTTCGTCGCGCTCGTCACCAGGCGATTGTGTTGACGGCATCCAGCGGTATTGTCGCGAAAGCGGCGATGTTCCTGCCTACTATTGTCCTTGCCAGGTTTGTGGTCCCCATTCTTGGAATCGAGCGATTCGGCGTCCTGATGAGCATCCTGTCCATGGTTGCTTTTCTTGGAATCGCTGATCTTGGCGTTGGGAGCAGCCTGGTTACAGCCATTTCGCGGGCATTCGGCGCTAACGAGCACGCGCGCGTGCGGCAACTGTTTGCGAATGGACTGCTTGCGGTCGGCGGCATGGCTTTCATTCTTCTGGTGATCTCCGCATGTCTTTTCCGAAGCGACGTCGGGTCACTCCTGTTTCCGAAGAGTCCTGCCGACATTCGCCACGAAGCGACGAACGGAGTCATTGCGTTTGTGGCCTTGTTCGCCGTTGCGCTTCCGTTGACTCTCGTAGGCAGGCTCCAATTGGCTCTTCAGCGCGGTCACGTTTCGAACCTCTGGCAAATCGTGGCTGCGGTGCTGAATTTCGGTATGGCAGTCTATGCGGCAGAGCGGGGAATGAGCATTCCCTGGATCGTCGGGGGCCTGTTCTGCGGGACACTCTTGTGCGGCGTGCTCAATTTACTCACCCAATACTGGATATCCCCGGGATTGCGTCCGCAGCATGGAGATATTAATCGTGTTGACCTTCGCAATATTCTGGGTGAATCGTCCTCCTATCTCATGCTGCAGATCATATTCATGGTCGCCTATGCAGCAGACACCTTGATTGTCGCAAGACAGCTCGGAGCAGAATCCGCTGCTGCCTATGCGCTATCCGAAAGAATGTTCAGCATGGTGGCAGTCGCAGTAGCGGTTGTTACTGGACCTCTGTGGGCGGCTTATGGCGAAGCAATGGGTGCGTCCGACTGGTCGTGGGCCAAAAGAATGCTGCGACTCAGTACCTTGCGCATCGGTTTGGTGGCAATATTCCTTTCGCTAGCGATACTTCTACTGTTGAAGCCTCTGGTCGCCCTGCTCTCATCCGGGCAATTTGTGGTACCGCTGGCTTTGGCTGTCGCCATGGCTGTATGGAGGGTAGTCGAGGCAGTTGGGGCGTCACTTTCGGCTTATCTCTACGCGCAGCGGGCCGTGGGATTCGTTTTAAAAGCAGGAATTGCGACCGCCGTGATTTCCTTCATTCTAAAGGTGGCATTGGTTTCTGGGACAGGTATGGCGGTAGCGCCCGCAATTATGGCTGTTTGCTATGTCGTCTTCTGTTTGATCCCGAGCCTCTGGTACGTACGTCGAAGGTCCAGCGCCTATGCTGACTAGACTGCTTGATCTAGTACGGAATGGGGAAAAGGATTGATGTGCTCGTGAGTGGAACCTACAAGTCAACAAGTGCAGGTCTCAAGAGGCTGGCCGTATTCATGTTCTGCAAAAATGCTGCCAGACTTATCCGATTTGCAACTTGCCTCTAGATCAAGCCTTCGGAGATATTGTGGCTGTTCTTGTGCAACGGCCGCTTGAGTCGTTTTTTGGGGAATTTCTGTGTCAAACCTAGGCTGGCTAAAGTCGCGACTTCCCGCGGGTCTTCGCAAGGCGATCAAGGTTCTGCTGCGGCCTTCTCATACGGTAGTGCTTCCGTACAAGCCAACCTATTGTGAAGACGGCCTAGCGACAGTTCATAGTTGCGGTTTCGTTGATGATCCTCAGTTCAGTGCCGCATACGTAAAGGGGCTCGAGACTGGTTCTTGGGATGGAATCAGATGGCGCGCACATATTTATTCGTGGGTAGCGCTCCAGGCCTTTCGGCTGCCAGGCGATTTCGTGGAGTGCGGAGTAAATAGGGGTGGCTATGCACGAATGGTATACGAGTACCTGCCATTCGCGAGTTCTGAAAAAAGCTTCTATCTGCTGGATACGTTCAATGGTTTCGCGCTCGATATGCTTTCACAGCAAGAGTTGGCGCTTGGCATCCCGGAAGCATATGACTACAGCGAATGCTTTGATTTGGTGCAGAAGACGTTTTCCGGGTTTCAGAATGCGATTTTGATTCGAGGGAGGATTCCGGAGACCCTGGTGCAGGTGCCGTCGGATAAAGTCGCGTTCCTCTCCATCGACATGAATTGCGTGGAGCCGGAGATTGCTGCGGCTGAGTTTTTCTGGGAAAGAATCGTGTCCGGTGGGTTCATGCTTCTGGATGACTACGGACATCCCCGGCATGTAGGTCAGAAGCGAGCATTCGATGAATTTGCGGGGCGCAAGAAAGTGAAGATTCTGCACCTGCCTACCGAACAAGGCTTGATCATAAAGCCTTAGCGATTGCTATTCCCTTTGCGCGCGTCGGCATTCAGCCGGGATTGCCAATGCACTTCCGAATTCAGCATTGAGTGAAATGATGTTTTTCGATCGCATAATCGGGAGATTTCTGCAAATCTTGCATGAGCGCAAGCTGCGCCGCTTGTGTGTTACAGAGCGTACTACGCGTTTTCAGCTCTCGGCTCAGGTCATAAACAATCAGAATGATCAGAAGGCGATATCTATCGGTGCCTACAGTGTTGTTGCTGGCGAATTGCTCGTCTTCGGCGACGGCGGTGCAATACGGATTGGCGACTACTGCTTCGTTGGGCAAGATGCTCGCATCTGGTCGGTCGCCGAAGTCAGCATCGGACATCGGGTGCTCATATCACACAATGTGAACATTCATGATTCAAATTCGCACAGTCTGAGTGCGGCGGCCCGTCATGAGCATTTCAAAAGTATTTTCTTGGCCAAGAGACTTCGCCTGGACAACGTACCGCGCAGTGCTGTCGTTATAGAAGATGATGTCTGGATAGGATTTAACGCCTCCATTCTTAAGGGTGTTCGAATAGGGCGAGGCGCGGTAATCGCGGCAGGGGCTATTGTTACGAAGGATGTGCCACCGTACACGATTGTCGGAGCAACGACTGCGATTCCCATTGGAGCTGCTTTGCAGTGATCCCAGCATGTTGAAACTACGAAAAAAGATCATTGAGAGACTCCGCCAGTTCGCCGCGATTCCCGCGCGCCTGGATGCGATTCAGGAAGCTATTGGGCGGATTGAGGCGGAAGTTCATCGCGGGCGCATTTCGTTGGGTGATCCGAGAGAGAGTGAATTCAAGGTCTACTCTCAATGGGGTGAAGATGGAATCATCAATCATATTCTCGACAGGGTTCCCATAGTCGACAAGACCTTTGTTGAGTTCGGGGTTGAGACCTATACGGAGGCAAACACTCTTTTTTTGCTGAAGCACAGATACTGGCGGGGATTGGTGATAGATGGCTCGCGGGAGAACGTAGATTCAATAGTGGGCGGACGGGTCTTCTGGAAGTACGATCTGTACGCCGAGTGCTCTTTTATCAATCGGGACAACATCAATGAAATAATTGGGCGTCACTCGATTGCCGGAGATATCGGTTTATTGTCAGTCGACATTGATGGCAATGACTACTGGATATGGGAAGCGGTATCAATCATCAATCCACGAATAGTTGTTGTTGAGTACAACAGCCTGTTTGGTCCCACCGCGAAGTTATCTGTGCCTTACGATGCTTCTTTCGAGCGCGCGCGCGCGCATGAATCAAAAATGTATTACGGAGCCTCAATGGCTGCGCTGGCTCATCTCGGCCAAATGAAAGGGTACTCGCTTGTATGCGGTAACAGTGCTGGCAACAATGCATTTTTCGTGCGTAACGACTGCATGGAGGGTCTCCGCCCTCTCAAGCCTGAGGAGGCCTATGTACGCCAGGGATTTCGGGAAGCGCGGGGCCCCGGTGGAGCAGTAGAGCTCCTCACTTTCGCGGAACGCCAATTGGCGATTTCTCATCTTCCGGTTGTTGAGGTTGTGACTGGACGGCAAGTCAATCTCAGGGATGCATTGTGAGTCGGGGAATTGTGCTTGTGCTCGGCGCTTCCGGATTCATTGGCAGGCATGTTTCGCGCGCCATGTCTGAGCGGGGGTACGTGGTCTATGGGATGGGAAACGGGAGATGGGTTGAGGGCGAATGGGCAAAATGGGGTCTTTCGCGTTGGCTGGAAGCGACGATTACCCGGGAATCACTGCTATCCGTTGCCGGTAGTGATGGTCTCTACGCAATAGTGCACTGTGCTGGCAGTGGCACCGTGGCGAGCTGCTATAAGGCGCCGTTTGAGGAGTATTCTCGATCGGTCTTCAGTACAGCAGTCCTGTTGAATTTCGTTCAGAAGGAGTGTGCCGGCAAAGGTCGAGTAGTCATGGCTTCAAGCGCAGCAGTGTATGGTGACCAGGGGCATTCAGATCTCGACGAGAGTGTTCCGCCTGCTCCGGTTTCGCCTTATGGCTTTTACAAGATGGCTGCAGAGCAGCTTGTCGAGACTTACAGCCGGTTTTTCGGGATCAATGCCAGTGTCGTACGTCTATTTTCGGTGTACGGCGAACATCTGCGCAAACAACTGCTTTGGGATGCTTTGAGGAAGTTCTCGCAAGACGAATTCGGGTTCTTCGGAACAGGTTACGAAATGCGTGACTGGGTCCATGTCGAGGATGTCGCTCGTCTTGTGTGCGAAGCCATCAGAGATGATTTGGGGCCCTACAATGTTTTCAACTGTGGAGGTGCTAAGGCCGCGACGCGGGAAGTGTTGACAGAGCTGGCGGCGATCTATGGAGCAAAGGCTCAGCCGGTTTTTACCGGACAAGCGAACCCCGGCAATCCTGTGCGCCTGACGGCAGATTACTCGTGCGCGGAGAACATCCTTGGCTGGCATCCAATGATTGGTTTGCATGAGGGGCTCTCACGATACGTCAGCTGGTTCAGATCGCTTGATGCTCACTCATGACCGCGCGAGTTGCGATAGCTTACGGTTTCAATGATCGTGACTGGTTTGGCGGAAAGAACTATTTCTCCAGTCTGTTCCGTGCGATTGAGGCAGCCAATAATGCTGCTGTTCAGCCAGTCCTGTTCATCGGCCTGAAGACCGTCACCACCTTGCCGGAGGAGTTTCCATCCCTTGAAGTGGTGCGTACGCCAGCGATGGATCGCCTCCATCCTCTTTGGCTCATGCGACAAGTCACTCTGCGCGGATTCAGTGAAGACCCGATATTGGCCAGGGTTTTGGAGAAAAAGAGAATCGATCTGTTGTCGCACTCGGGGCAGCTCGGAGTGAAGGCCACGGTCAGGACGGCGCCCTGGCTCTACGATTTTCAGTTCATGCATTTGCCTGAGCTCTGGAAAAAGCGTCACATCGATTGGGCGAGGCAGCGCTACGACGCCGCCTGCCGGAATGGGGACGCGATTCTGGTGAGCAGCGGCCAGGCGCTGTCTGATCTCGCGCTTTTTGCACCTTGGTGTACAAAACCCAGGCATGTCCTTCGATTTGTCTCCAATCCGGTAAATTTTTCGAAGCTGCCTGGGCGCCGGGAGATTTGCGCGAAATATTCGTTACCGGATGATTTCTTGTACCTTCCCAATCAGTTCTGGGCAAACAAGAACCATATAACTGCAATAGACGCGTTGGTAGAGCTTCGATCGAGAGGCATAGGCGCGACTATTGTGTGTAGCGGACAGACATTCGACGGCAGGCAGCCAAAATATTTCGATGAATTGATGGCTTATCGTGCGCGTGTCGGGATGGTCGAGATGTTTAGAGTGCTCGGCGTCGTTCCATATCTGCATGCGCAGGCTCTAATGGCGCATTCGCGCGCAGTCATCAATCCTTCCCGCTTCGAGGGATGGAGCACTACAGTGGAGGAAGCGAAAACGATGCAGAAGACGTTGCTTCTTTCGGATCTGCCCGTTCATCGAGAGCAGTGTCCGTCTTACGGCCGCTTCTTTGATCCAAATGATCCAACACAACTGGCCAGTTTGATGGAAGAAGTGTTGCAGAGTACGGTTGCCACTATAGATACGTTTCGCGCGGAGGCCGACTATCTGCATCGACTTGAAGCGTTCGGCCGAACGTATCTGGACATTGTCAGGTCGGTATTGGCGTAGGAAAAATTCCTGGCCGCTTTCTGCGAGCAATCAACGCGATGTTGGTGCCTCAATCGCGGAGCGTGCTATTACTGACCAGGCGGCGAGTGCTGTCGTGCGGCTCAACGGACCAGAGGCAGCCTTTTTGGCGTTGATGCCTAGGTTACTGGTCAGGACTGGATTGCTTGCCAAGTTCTCTATTGCAGACGCCAGGCCTTCTGCATTTCCCGGCTCCACTGCGAAACCACAGTCGTACTGTTTGACCAGTGTTGCGATTTCTCCGGTACTGCTGCCGATAAATATTGCCGGCCGCGATGCGGCAATGATTCCGTAGAATTTGCTGGGGACGATCAGCCCTTCAAGCTCTGGCAGCTGGCTTACCAGATGAACGTCAGCAGCAGATAGTGACTGCGACAGAAGTTCTCGTGGTTGATACGGCTTGAATAGGATATTTTCAAGACCTTCCTTTCGCGCGAGTGCTTCGAGTTCGGCGCGTTTTGCTCCACCCCCGATCAACAGAAACATGATTCCCGGAGACCGTTTCAGTTTGATAGCAGCTTTGAGGAGGGTATCGAACTCATGGGCACGGCCGAAGTTGCCTGAGTATCCCACAACGAATTTCCCTTCCAGTTTCCACTCCTTTCGTAGCGGATTGTCAGCGTGTGCGACTGACGTAATGAACTCTCCCGGCGCCCAATTCTGGATGGCTTTTACTGGACCTATTCCTGGCTCGCGGCGTAGACGATCTGCCATGAGATCGCCAATTGCTATATTGACGTTCGCGAAGCGCAGCGAGTGATTTCTGCAGGCGAGAGCGCACCTTCCAAGCGGCGGCGGTATGTTGACCCTCAGTTCAACAGCCACTTCCGGGAAAAGATCCTGAAGCCAGTTGATGAGCATTGCTTTGCGTTTCTTTGCCGCGAAGGCGGCTACACAGGAGATGAGGGGTGGATCGGTTTTCGCGATCAGCACGTCTCCTGCATGGATATTACGCAATAGCCAAATGAGGGAAGAAGCGTAGAAGCTAACGTAATCCAGAGCTCTCCCGGCCAGACTGAGTCGGCCGAAGCGCGATGACCTGACACGGTGTATCTTTACTCCGCAAATTTCTTCGCATGATGAAAGTGATGCCGCAGGATTGTCGTAGAGCTGACCGCTGCAAAGCACCGAAACCTGATATCCAGAAGCGGCGAGGTACTCCGCAAGGTCCGTGAGTATTTGACTGGTGGCGGAGTGATCGGGACGATAGTAACGATTGACGAAGATCAGCCTACTCATGCAGTCGCATTTTCCTGGCTTTCAGTGCCGCAAACTCCGCTCAACCGCCTAATGATAGCCTGTTGCCAGGCAGGCTTGCCTGATCCAAGCGCGCAGGTTTGTGATCTGGCGGAACACCTCCATGCGAGGGGCACGCGAGCAGTATGAGGTCGGTCGTGGGCTTCGGGCATTACGCATTCCGCCGGATTGGTAGTGGTTCAATTGTCAGGGGGGCTGGATTGATCGGTTTCGGAGGATGAATAGGTACATGGCGATATGGCGGATTTCGAAAGAGTCGAGGTAGAATCCGGATATAGAAGATTTCGGAAAGTGGCCTCCTTCCTTGGAAAATCTTCTCCGAGGTGGAAGAAAAAAGGCTGTAAGACGATCACAAGCGATACACAATAAAGGGCAGATAAGGACTATTTAATGCCTAGAATACTCGCAGCGCTCGCTTTGCCGCTTCTGGTGACTATTCTGTTCATGTTTGCGTTACGTCCCGTAGCCCGAGGGGCGGGCCTGATAGACCGCCCGGGCGGGCGGAAAATGCATGATGGAGATATTCCCGTGATTGGCGGACTGGCGATGTTCGCCGGTATGTTGCTTGGAGGAATTTACAATCAGCAGGCTCTTGAAGGGTACTACTACTTTCTGGCCGCTATAACGATCCTCGTCTTTATTGGCGCCCTCGACGATCGGTACGATTTGCCTCCCGCTGTGAGATTTCTTGCGCAGATCTGCGCAGCCATCGTCATGATGGCAGGGGCGGACGTTACCGTTGCCGATATAGGACGTCCGTTCTTCGGTGATATCGTCCAACTCGGCTGGCTGTCCAGTCTCTTTACCCTGACCATCGTCTTGACTGCCATCAATGCCTTCAACATGTTCGATGGCAGCGATGGTGTAGCGGGTATCCAATCCCTGATCGCGCTGATATTCATGGGCGTTGCCTGCTTTATGGCAGGCGCCTTCAGATATTTGCCCATTGTCTCTTGCATGGCGGGTTGTCTGCTTGGGTTCCTCGTCTTCAACTGGCCGTCGAAGCGAACCCAGGACATCCGCGCTTTCATGGGTGATGCGGGGAGCACCATGCTCGGATTTTCGTTGGCTTGGCTGAGCATAAAACTCTCGCAAGAACCCGTCAGAATATTCAGCCCGGTTGTAACTCTGTGGATTTTCGCTTTGCCCATTTACGATTTCTTTAGCAGCATGGTCAGGCGCGTACTGATGGGAAAGTCGCCTTTTCATGGTGACTCCGAGCATTTGCATCATGTTCTTCGCCGACTGGGATTGCGCTCGCGCCACGTTGCCCAGGCGATTTTGGCCGGAGCCGCTGTGCTGGCGGGTATTGGTCTGGCGGGGTATGCCTGGGGGGCTCCAGACGGCCTTATGTTCTTTGCCTGGGTGCTTCTTGGCATTGTCTACTTCGTTGTCTTTGCCAGTGGCCGGGTTATCCAGCGACGTGCGGAACCGAGAGATCAGGATGGACACTCTCCCACCGGCGTACATCCAAGTCTGTGGCGGCAACGTTGACATGGGCCGTTATACCAAAAGCCCGGGTAGTCATGGTCGTGCCAGCATTGAATGCGTGTGATCTGCCGCCACATCTATTGATGTACTACTCCTCAAAATCAGCTTGAAAGGTTTCGGTAGCAGCCGTGTTTGTGGCAGGGTAGCTGCCTCTGGCCGATCGACCGGTCGGCCGTGACTTCGGAGTGACTGGATTGAAAAAGGCGCTGATCACTGGCATTACCGGGCAGGACGGGGCGTATCTGGCCGAGTTCCTCCTCGCCAAGGGGTACGAAGTTCATGGCATCAAGCGCCGGGCTTCCTCCTTCAATACCGACCGCATCGACCACTTGTACCAGGATCCGCATGATCGGGGCGTTAAGCTCCATCTGCACTACGGCGACCTGACAGATGCCACCAACCTGATTCGCATCGTCCAGCAGGTGCAGCCTGACGAGATCTATAACCTGGCTGCCCAGAGCCATGTGGCGGTTTCCTTCGAGACCCCGGAGTACACCGCCAATTCCGATGCAATCGGAACGCTGCGGATCCTCGAAGCCATCCGGATCCTTGGCCTCGAGAAGAAAACCCGTTTCTATCAGGCCTCGACTTCGGAAATGTTCGGAAAGGTCCAGGAAATACCGCAGCGGGAGACGACCCCGTTCTATCCCCGCTCGCCGTACGGTGCGGCGAAGGTATATGCGTACTGGATCACGGTGAATTACCGGGAGGCCTACGGCATGTATGCGTGCAATGGCATCCTCTTCAACCACGAATCGCCCATTCGCGGCGAGACCTTTGTCACCCGCAAGATCACGCGTGGCCTCGCGCGCATTTCGGAAGGCCTGCAGGACTGTATTTTCCTGGGCAATATGGATTCATTGCGGGACTGGGGCCATGCGCGCGACTACGTAAAAGCGCAGTGGCTGATGCTGCAGCAGCCGGAAGCCGAGGATTTCGTGATTGCCACGGGCGAGCAGCATTCCGTCAGGGAATTCGTCGAGCGGTCCGGCGCCGAACTCGGGATGCGAATCGAGTGGAAAGGGAAAGGCGTCGAGGAGCAGGGCATCGACGTGAACAGCGACAAGGTGGTCGTGAAAGTGGATCCGCGGTATTTCCGCCCGACCGAAGTCGATACGCTTCTCGGCGACCCGTCGAAGGCTCGCACCAAACTCAAGTGGACCGCAGAGACAAGCTTCCCTGATCTGGTCAAGGAGATGGTTGCTGCCGACCTCGATATCGCCAGGCGGGATGCGATGGTCCAGCAGCAGGGCTTCAGGACTTACAAGCATCTTGAGTAGCAAATCAGCGCCGGGTGGCCGATGAACTTCGAGGACCGGATCTTCGTCGCAGGCCATCGCGGCCTTGTCGGCGCCGCCATCGTCCGCAACCTGCAGGTGGCCGGATTCAGTCGGCTGCTGCTGAAGGATCGCAGTCAACTCGACCTTGCCAGCCAGCCGGCGGTCGATGCTTTCTTCGAGACGGAGCGCCCGACGCACGTTTTTCTCGCGGCGGCCAAAGTCGGGGGCATTCATGCCAACAACGTATATCCCGGCGAATTCCTCGCCGAGAATCTCAAGATCCAGACGAATGTGATCGATGCCGCGTACAGGAATGGCGTCGAGAAGCTGCTTTTCCTCGGCTCGAGCTGCATCTATCCCAGGCTCGCCCCGCAGCCCATTGCCGAGGACAGCCTGCTCACCGGCCCCCTTGAGCCCACCAATGAGTGGTATGCGATCGCGAAGATTGCCGGCATCAAGATGTGCCAGGCATATCGTCGCCAGTACGGGTTCAATGCCATTTCCGTCATGCCGACCAACCTGTATGGACCGGGAGACAACTTCAATCTGGAGAATTCCCACGTCCTGCCCGCCCTCATGCGCCGGTTTCACGAGGCTGCGCGGAAGGGCACGCCGGAAGTGGTGATATGGGGCACGGGTACGCCGCGACGGGAGTTCCTGCACGTCGACGACATGGCGGATGCCTCGGTGTTTCTCATGCAGAACTACGAGAGCGAGCAACTGATCAATGTCGGGTGGGGGGAGGACGTCACCATTCGTGAACTGGCCGAGCTGGTGGCCAGGACCGTCGGGTATCAGGGGCGCCTGGCGTTCGACGCTGCCAAACCCGACGGCACACCTCGCAAACTGCTGGACGTGTCGAGACTTAAAAGGGAAGGATGGGCGGCCCGGATTTCCCTGCAGGACGGCCTGGAAAGTACCTATCGCTGGTTCCTCGAGAATCTTCATCGCTATCGCGGGTAAGCCTGCCCACCCCTCGGTCTTTACCCCACCTGCTTGGTCAGTTACTCTGCAGGCCTGTTTTTCCATTAAATTTAGGAACTTGCACGTGCGATTGCGCAGGGCAAATACTGATTCATTGCGGCCATCAACTATGGGTGCCCACGTATGCTGACCCCCGTCATCCTGTCTGGTGGCTCCGGGACGCGCTTATGGCCCCTCTCGCGGGAGCTTTACCCCAAGCAGCTGCTCTCCCTCGTCGGGAAGGGAACGATGCTGCAGGAGACGCTGGCTCGCCTTGAGGGCATCGAGCTGCAGGGTGGCGTGGGCAATCCGGTTGTCGTCTGCAATGAGGCCCACCGCTTTCTGGTCGCGGAACAGCTGCGTGAAGTGGATGTGACCTCGCAAGCCATCCTGCTTGAACCTGTGGGTCGGAATACCGCTCCCGCTGTGGCGGTGGCCGCGCTCGTCGCCGCTGGTAGTGGTGAAACCGATCCCGTGCTGCTGGTGCTGCCCGCCGATCACGTGATTCGCAATGTGAAGTCCTTCCAGGCTGCCGTGGCAGTTGGCCATGACGCCGCAATGAAAGGCAGCCTCGTGACTTTCGGCATCGTGCCGCATATGCCTGAAACGGGCTTCGGCTACATTCGTCGGGGTGAGGGGCCGGGGCCGAGTTACGCGGTACGCCAGTTCGTGGAAAAGCCGAATCGCGACACGGCGCAGCGCTATGTGGATTCCGGCGACTATTTCTGGAACAGCGGCATGTTCATGTTCCGTGCGTCGGTATTCCTTGGCGAGTTGCTCAAGTATGCACCCGCCATCCATGAAGCCTGCAGCACTGCGATCAAGGCAGCGAAGCATGATCTGGACTTCACGCGCCTGCCCGCGAAGGAATTTGGCGATTGCCCCAGTGATTCGATTGACTACGCGGTGATGGAAAAAACCGCGCAGGCGGTTGTGGTGCCGCTCGATGCCGGCTGGAGCGACGTCGGTTCGTGGTCCGCCCTGCACGATGCGATTCCGGGCGACGAGTTCGACAATGTGAAGATCGGCGATGTGCTCGCAGCAGAATCGGAAGGCTGCTACCTGCAGTCCACGAGTCGGCTCGTGGCGGTAGTGGGACTCAAGGATCATGTAGTCGTCGAGACCAAGGATGCCGTGCTGGTGGCGCCGAAGGATCGAGTGCAAGACGTCAAGCTGCTCGTTAACGAACTCAAGAAACAGGGGCGTTACGAAACCTCGCTGCACAGGCAGGTCTACCGGCCCTGGGGCAGTTACGACAGCATCGATGCCGGTGAGCGTTTCCAGGTGAAACGTCTGGTCGTCAAGCCGGGTGCCACGTTGTCATTGCAGTTGCACCATCACCGTGCGGAGCATTGGGTGGTCGTCTCGGGGACCGCACGCATTACCCGCAATGACGAGGTGTTCCTGCTCGAGGAAAACCAGTCGACCTATATTCCTGTCGGGGCGAAGCATCGAGTCGAGAATCCCGGCAAGATCCCGCTGCACATCATCGAAGTGCAGTCGGGCACCTACCTCGGCGAAGACGACATCGTCCGTTTCGAGGACAAGTACGGACGACAAGGCCAGACCGACTGAACCGTCTCGCGCTGCCCAGGCAGCTGCTCGTTGCAGTCAGTTGTGCTTGCGGCCAGAATGAACCCGGCCCTGACCCCCTGCTTTTACCTGCCACACAAGCGAACTCATGACTGTCATCAAAGGTTTCAAAGCGTACGACCTGCGGGGTCGCATTCCCGATGAACTCAATGCCGACGTCGCCTACAAGGTGGGCCGGGCGTATGCGGAATGGCTCAAGCCCAAAAGGGTGATCGTGGGCCGGGACATTCGCCTGTCGAGCGCCGAGCTGACTGCGGCCCTGACTCAGGGCCTTCTCGATTCCGGCGTCGATGTCTACGACATCGGACTCTGCGGCACCGAAGTGGTCTACTACGCGACGTTCGCGGAAAAAATGGATGGCGGCATCATGGTGACCGCGAGCCACAATCCCATGGACTACAACGGGATGAAGTTCGTTCGCGAACAGTCGCGCCCCATCAGCGGGGATACCGGCCTGCAGGAAATAAGGGCGATTGCCGAGGCGGACGTTTACTCGACGCCTGAGAAGAAGGGCACAAGGGTGGAGCTTGATGTCTGGACGAAGTACATCGCCCACCTGCTTTCGTATCTCGATCGCACAAAGCTCAAGCCTCTGAAAATTGTCTGCAACGCAGGCAATGGCGGCGCCGGAGCAGTCATCGACCAACTCGAGGCGCACCTGCCATTCACTTTCATCAAGGTCAACCATAACCCTGACGGTACGTTCCCGAATGGCGTGCCGAACCCGATGCTGGAGGAGAATCGCGCTTCGACGATCGACGCCATCCGCAAGCACAAGGCGGATTTCGGCATCGCCTGGGACGGTGACTACGACCGCTGTTTCCTGTTCGACGAGCACGGCGGCTTCATCGAGGGTTACTACATCGTCGGCCTGTTGGCGTCGGCCTTCCTGAAGAAGGAGCCGGGGGCGCGAATCGTCCATGATCCTCGCCTGACCTGGGCCACCCTCGATATGGTCGAGTCGCTCGGCGGCAAGGCGGTCGTGTCGAAGTCGGGTCATGCCTTCATGAAGGATGTGATGCGGAATGTGGATGCTGCCTACGGCGGAGAGATGAGCGCCCATCATTATTTCCGCGCCTTCTCATACTGCGACAGCGGCCAGATTCCCTGGTTGCTTGTGGCGCAGATTGTCTGTGAGTCGGGCAAGCCAATGTCGGAGCTGGTCGGCGAGCGTATTGCCCGCTTCCCTGCCAGCGGCGAAATCAACCGCAAGGTCACGGACGCCAAGGCAACGATCCAGCGGGTTCAGGATCGCTACCAAAAGGGCGCAGTGCATATCGATTTCATCGATGGCCTGTCGGTCGAATTTGCTGACTGGCGTTTCAATCTTCGCAGCTCGAATACCGAGCCGCTCATCCGTCTCAACGTCGAGAGTCGCGGCGATGCGCCTCTCATGCAGGCGAAAACGGCCGAGCTGCTGGAACTGATCGGTGGAGAAGCTGCGCACTAGGGATTGAAGCGGGCTGACGACTGGGGGGGAGCCCGGAATGGATGACCGGAGCCGGAATCGTCTGGTGGGAGCCTGGCTCGCCGCACTGGTCAGCGCGCTCGGCGCGATTGTGCTTGCGGGATGGTACCTGCACGCGCCCGTGCTGCTGCAGCTCAACCCCTCGTGGGTTCCCATGCAGTACAACACTGCACTCTGCTTCGTCGCGCTGGGGCTCGGGTTGCTGGCGCTCGCGGCGGAACTGCGTGGTGTGGTCCCCATCCTTGGAGCGATCCCGCTCGTGGTCGGCGGCGTCACGCTGGTGACATGGATCTTTGACCTGCACCCCGGCATCGACGAGATTTTCTTTCGCCACTACATCACGATCTTCACCCCTTCGCCGGGGCGCATGTCGCCCAACACCGCCTTCAGCTTCGTCCTCGCCGGTTCCGCTCTAGTCCTCACTGCTGCCCGATTGCCGGCAGCGCATGTCGTGATTTCATGGACGCTCGGTCTGTTCGTCTGCCTGTGCGGATTCGCCGCCGGATTCTGGACGTTGCTGCACTCGGGTGGATCGCCTGCCGAGTCTGTCCGCTTCACGTACATGGCGGTACACACGGGTGTGGGGCTGGTGCTGGCAGGTGCCGCCATTTCAGTACTGACGTCGCATGCCAGGACTTCGTTGCCGAAGGTGGACCGGTTGTGGGAATTGCCGGTCGCGGCGGGCCTTTCGATTGTCGTCGTCTCACTTGTCCTGTGGCAGGCTTTCACGGTGGCCGACGATCGCCGGATCCGCTCTGACATGCGCGAAGCGCTGGCCCAGGTCGTGGCGGCCCTGGAGACTGACAGCCAGACCTGGCGGGAAGCGTACGCACGGACCATCCGCCGGACTGCACGCGAAGCCACGGTCTTGCCCAACGCAGCCTGGGAAACTGAAGCGCAGGATTACTTCCGTGGCAATCGGTGGCTGCGTGAAATCGTCTGGTTCAATTCAGATGGCTCCATGCGCCATCGCGTGGTTCGCGACCCTGCGGAGCACCTGCCTGATCCATCGGCTGACGCCCATGTGCAGGCCAGCGAAGGCTTCCGGCAGGCAATGCATACCCAGAATATCCAGATGATCCGGGCGGGTGGCCAGGACTATTCCCCCCGTGAGCGGCTTGCCTACATCCTGGCTCCCTTCACCTCGAGCACAACGACGGGGATGCTGGTATTCACCGCACGTCTCGATTCGCTGTTTGACGAGTCGATGGGAGAGACTGCGCGGGGCTACGACGCCACTGTGCTCGATGCCGGCATGCCGGTGTTTGTGCGAGCTGATTCCACCGGAGGCAAACCGGCGCGCGAATTCGGGGTGGAGAGGCAGGAAATCCAGGTCTATTGGCGGCGCTGGATGCTGGAAGTCAGCCCGGGCCCCGAGATTCTGGGTCGTCTGCCCACTCTGCTACCCAAGCTCACTTTGTTGTTTGGCGTGGCCTTGTCGCTGCTGATGGCGGTTGCCTTGCGCTATGCAGGCATGGCCCGGCAGAGAACAGCGGGCATCGTCAGCGCGAGGTTGATGCTAGAACGCGAAGTCGATGAGCGACGACGGGCCGAGGTCTACGCGCGTACGAGCGAGGAGCGTACCCGGCTCGCACTGGGCGAGATGCGGCAGATCCTGAACCAGTCCCAGGACCTGATCTGCACGTTCGATGTCGAGGGACGGTTCCTCGTCGTCAGTGCTTCTGCCCGCAAGATGCTGGGCTACGCGCCTGAAGAAATGACGGGGCGGCGCTGGGAGGAATTCGTCTACACGGAAGACCACGACGAAACAGGAACCGAGAAGGACGCGCTGCAGTCAGGCAAGGTATTGCGTGATTTCGAGAACCGCTTCGTCCACCGGAATGGCGGGCTGGTCCACCTGAGCTGGTCGGCAGCCTGGGTCGCTGAAACCCGGACCTGCTACGCGATTGCACGGGATGTGTCCCGTCGCAATCGCCAGGAAGCATTGCGCGAAGGGCAGCGCTCCGTCCTGCAGCTCGTCGCAACCGGTACCCCGCTCAGGCGCGTCTTGCAGGAAATCTGCGAATACGTGGAAAGGATCGACAGCTCGGCATTCTGCTCCGTCCTGCTGCTTGAAGCCGACGGCGAGCGCATCAGGACTGCGGCGGCGCCCCGCCTGCCTCCGGAATACATCGCTGCGGTCGATGGCGTCCATATCGGGCCTGCGGTCGGCTCGTGCGGTACCGCGATGTGGCGCAGGGAAACTGTCATCGTCACCGATATACAGACCGACCCGTTGTGGGCTGACTATCTCGACCTTGCGAACGCCCACGGACTGAAATCCTGCTGGTCGGTGCCGATCATGGGCGGTGATCACCGTGTACTCGGTTCGTTCGCGATCTATCACTTCGCGCCTTGTCGCCCGGAGGCTGCAGATTTCGAAATGATCGAAGGTGCTGCCGGCCTTGCGTCGGTCGCCATCGAAAGGGATCAGGTGCAGTCGCATCTTCTCGAAAGCCGGGAACAGCTCGAGTTCGCCCGGCGGCTTGCCCAGCTTGGCTATTGGGAGGTCTACATGGACAGCGGTCGCACCGTCCTGTCCGCTGACATGCTGGAGATGCTGGGTATGGGCGCGGCCGACGAGCCGGACTTCAACTATCTGATGCAATTCGTGCCCGAGGCTGACCAGCCGGCTTTGCTGGCCGCGCGCGCAGCAGCACTGAAGTACGACATCCCCATCGATGCCGAAAGCCGACTGGTGCTTCCCGATGGCAGCCTGAGATATGTCCATGTGCGGGGCCGTTCCGTGCGCCGCCACGACGGCGTGGCCATCAAGCTGGCGGGAACGGTGCAGGACATCACTGTCCGTAAGAAGGTGGAGCTGGAAAACGCCCGACTCTACGAGGAGCTTGAACAGCGAGTGCAGAGCCGTACCCGGGAGCTGGAGCAGTCAAACAGGGAACTGGAGGCCTTCAGCTACTCCGTCTCCCACGACCTCCGGGCGCCGCTACGAGCCGTGGCAGGCTTCAGCGCGCTGCTGCAGGACCAGCACGGAGGGTCGATCGATCCGCAGGGACAACACTATCTCGACCGCATCATTGCGGGGACGGTGCGCATGTCCGCACTCATCGACGATCTGCTGGAACTCGGGCGGGTCAATCGCGTCGAGATCGTGCGTCAGCCTCTCGACCTCTCTGCGCTGGCGACCGCCGTTTCAAGTCGTTTTCACGAACGCTGGCCGGAGAGGGTCGTTGATGTCGAGATACAGCCTGACCTTGTCGTCTGGGGGGATCTGCGGCTGATGGAAGTGGTGCTCGAAAACCTGCTCGACAACGCATGGAAATTTACCGCCGGACGGAGTGCGGCAAAAGTGCAGGTGGGCAGGCAGACCCAGGATGGCCAGGAAGTGTTCTTCGTTGCGGACAATGGGGTCGGGTTCGATCCCCAATATGCGGCCAATCTGTTCGGGGTGTTCCAGCGCCTGCATGCGGCCACGGCGTTTCCGGGGACGGGTGTCGGCCTCGCGACCGTCCAGCGTATCCTGCAGCGACATGGTGGCCGCATCTGGGCCGATGCCGCGATCGATAAGGGCGCTACTTTCTACTTCACGGTTTCCGGGAGGTCGCGATGACCCTGCGCTATATCCTGCTGGTCGAGGACAATCCTGACGACGAGGAACTCACCCTGCTGAGTCTCCGCAAACACAATCTCGCGAACGACATCATCGTTACGCGCGATGGAGTGGAGGCGCTTGAGTATCTGTTCTGCGAAGGGCCTTACGCCGGGCGCGATATATCGGTCATGCCCACTGTCATCCTTCTTGACCTCAAGCTGCCGAAGCTCGACGGTCTTGGCGTGTTGAAGAGACTTCGTGCCGATGCCAGGACGCGGCATCTGCCGGTCGTAGTGCTGACCTCGTCGAGCCAGGATGCGGACGTCATCGCGAGCTACGACCTCGGGGCCAACAGCTATGTGCGCAAACCTGTGGAATTCGGGGCGTTCATGGAAGCTGTCAGCAGCCTTGGGCTGTACTGGCTCGTGCTGAACCGGGCGCCGGTGGGGGGTGGGAGCTGAGCTGTCGAATTTCGCTGGATAGAGGCAGGGTAAGTTGAAGCTTGCCCTCTACTTCTTTCTTGTCCAATCAATCCGGGTATGGATCGGCAGGAAGCCAAGACAGGGTTGGCTGCAGCCTGTTTTCTACTTCTTTCTTTGCCAATCCAAAGAAAGAAGTAGCAAGAAAGAAAGATTGGTGGGCGGTACTGGGATTGAACCAGTGACCCCTGCCGTGTGAAAGCAGTGCTCTACCGCTGAGCTAACCGCCCGCCCTTGAGAGGCCGCGTAGTCTAAAGAAAAGCGGGGGAGCAAGGAAGCCGGTGTTGCGGGGGAGCGCGACCAGCCACCGGTCGGGCAGCCTGCTAAGATTCGCCACCTTTTGAGCTGCCCCTCTTTCCCCATGGCTATCCGTACCCGCTTTGCCCCCAGTCCTACCGGCATGCTCCATATCGGAGGCGTCCGGACGGCACTATTCTGCTGGCTCTACGCCAGGCGATTCGGCGGCACCTTCATCCTCAGGGTCGAGGATACCGATCGGGAGCGGTCGACTGACGAGGCGATCAAGGTGATCCTCGAGGGGATGGAGTGGCTGGGGCTCGGATACGACGAAGGGCCTTTCTACCAGACCCGGCGGATGGATCGGTACCGCGAAGTGATCGGCCAGTTTCTGCGCGAAGACAAGGCTTATCACTGCTACTGCAGCAAGGATGAGCTCGAGGCAATGCGCAATCGCCAGATTGCCGCCAAGGAAAAGCCACGTTACGACGGAACCTGCCGTCATCGGACCGAACCCGTCCCCGGAGTGCCGCCGGTAGTGCGGTTCCGCAATCCGCTTGAAGGAACGGTGGTTGTGGATGACGTGGTGCACGGTCCCGTTTCGTTTGCCAATACGGAACTGGACGATCTGATCATTGCCCGTTCAGATGGAACCCCGACCTACAATTTCTGCGTGGTGGTCGACGACTGGGACATGGAGATCACGCACGTCATTCGCGGTGACGATCATCTCAACAACACGCCACGCCAGATCAACATGCTGACCGCCTTGGGCGGCAAACCTCCGGTTTATGCACATGTGGCCATGATTCTGGGGGCCGATGGAGCCAAGCTTTCCAAGCGTCATGGTGCGGTCAGCGTTCTGCAGTATCGCGAAGAGGGCTATCTGCCCGAGGCCTTGCTGAACTATCTGGTGCGACTTGGTTGGTCCCATGGCGACCAGGAGATGTTTTCGATTGACGAGATGGTGCGGTTGTTCGATATCGCGGACGTCAACAAATCCGCTTCAGCGTTCAACCCCGAGAAGCTGGGATGGGTCAATCAGCAGCACATGCTGAAATCCACTCCGGAGCATCTGGCCAGGTATCTGCGCCCGCAGCTGGCTGCGCTCGGCGTGGTGGTGGACGATGAAACCCGGGTAGTGGCTGTTGCAAAGGCACAGCAGGAGCGGGCGAAAACGTTGAAAGAGATGGCCGAGGCTAGTCTTTTCTTTTTCCGGGACGTTACTCAGTACGAAGAAAAGGCTGCCGCAAAGCATCTGAATGCGGAAACCCTTCCAGTACTGAAAGCCTTGCAGCAGGAGCTCGAGGCAATTGCCAGCTGGCAAGCCTCCGCCTTGCATGAGGCTGTATCGCGTGTAGCGACTGCCCTGGGCGCGGGCCTTGGCAAAGTGGCGCAGCCCCTGCGTGTCGCCGTATCGGGGGGTACGGTATCGCCACCGATCGATGTGACGCTCGAGATTCTGGGTCGGGAGACGGTCCTGGAGCGGCTCGGGCGGGCGATCGTCCACGCGCAAGGCTGAGAGGGGGCTGAAAGGTGACCGGTAGCTGGCCCTGAAACAGCGTCGGCGTCAGGTTCCCTGTGGCCGGGCTGAAGTCCTTTTCCTCCTTCTGGCATAGAGACTTATCGCCTTGGGAGCAGGCCGCTTTCAGGACTCGTTCTTTCCTTGACACCCCCCATGGCCTGCCTTTACATTGCGCGCCTCTCGCGTGGGGCCATAGCTCAGTTGGTAGAGCGCTTGCATGGCATGCAAGAGGTCGGCGGTTCGACCCCGCCTGGCTCCACCAGCTTTGGTTTCAGCAAGTTGATCGATTTCGGCCTTTCAGTCCCCATCGTCTAGAGGCCTAGGACACAACCCTTTCACGGTTGCGACCGGGGTTCGAATCCCCGTGGGGACGCCATTCCAGGCAGGGAATGGCGCGCATGCTCGCGCAGCGAGCATGAGAACGGCACGTGTGTGCGGCTGTTCACAATTCCACGAAGTTTTTTTTGTAGTGCTTCGAGCAGCTACTCGCCGCGCGTGTTGTGCCGTTGTCGCGGATCGCAAAAATACAGGTTATTTCCGCACCGACAGCTTGTCTTTGGGCGATGCGTCGCCCTGCAGAGACAATTGCAAACGACTTTCAGGCCGGTATAACTGACCGCGTCGATCAAGGGCAAACCCGTCGTGAGGCGGGGACGCAAAGCCATCGGTCTGGCGCTGAATGCGAAGCATGAAGCAGCAGATAGCGAGGTTGCCGGCACGAGCACTTGCATGAAGTGCTTCCGTCACTTCGTTTGCTCATCGTCCCCACTGACTCGTCGTTTTCCCAGCGACAAATGGTCGAATTGCTGTTTGCGCCTGCCTGTTAAGGCTGGATGGCGCAGCTGAAATTCGGACTCCGGGGACGGGCCATTCCGTCCCACGAAAGGCGGGCGAGGAGCAGACGGCATGATCAAGGGATCGACACCTTCAAACTGGTTGTACGCGGCATGCTTGCTGATGTCTGTGGGGCTGGCTGGCTGTAACGACGACGACGCGGCTTCGCCATCGGCAGCGACCTCAGCAGCAACCGCAGCGGCGAGCATGACCGGCAACGCTGCCCCCACCATCAGCGGTACAGCCGCGACATCCGTGGTGGTCGGAAATTCCTATGCATTCGCTCCCACAGTTGCGGACGCCAACGGCGACACCGTGACGTTCACGATCGAGAACAAACCAGCCTGGGCAGCATTCAGTACCGTAACCGGAAAGCTGACCGGAACGCCCACAGCGGCCGATGTAGGCAGCTTTCCCAACATTCTGATCAAAGGGTCAGACGGCAAGGCAACCGCGACATTGGCTGCATTCTCGATAACGGTTACCCAGATCGGAGTGGGAAGCGCCACTCTTTCCTGGTTGCCCCCTACTGAATACGTTGACGGAACGCCTCTCATCGATCTGGCGGGATACACCGTCTATTACGGCAATGATGCGAGTGCCCTGACCAAGACCATCAAGATCGACAATGCCAGTGTGAATCGCTACCTGGTCGAAAATCTTTCGTCCGGTACCTGGTATTTCTCCCTCAAGGCATACACTACGACAGGGCTGGAAAGCTCGTTTTCGGCAATCGCGAGCAAGAAAATCAGCTAGCACCACGCACCGGGCACCAGGCACCAGCCTGCGGCCCATCTGTTTCTTGCCGCCGAGGCTTTCGCACAGCCTCGGCACTGCGCCCCAATACTGATTCGCGGCCTGCGACTTCCATGCTTTACCCGGCTGGAGGCATTGATTAGGCTCACGACTGTCCAATCGCGGTCTGCTACGGGTAATACATGCGTCTCACCATTTTCGGGTCCGGGTATGTTGGTCTGGTCACCGGTGCTTGTTTCGCCGAGGCAGGAAACAACGTTCTCTGCGTAGATGTCGACGAGCGCAAGGTGGAAATGCTCAAGCAGGGCGAATCCCCCATATTCGAGCCCGGCCTTTCCGACCTGCTGAAAAAGAACCTGGCTGCCGGACGGCTGCAATTCACGACTGATGCGAAGGAAGGCGTCAACCACGGTCTGTTCCAGTTCATCGCGGTAGGGACGCCACCCGACGAAGACGGTTCGGCCGACCTGAAATATGTCCTGGCGGTTGCCGAATCGATCGGCCAGCACATGACCGACTACCGCATCGTCGTCACCAAGTCGACGGTGCCGGTGGGCACGGCGGACAAAGTCAGGGCGCGGATTTCCGAGACCCTTGCAGCGCGGCCCTCGGCAGTCGAGTTTGACGTTGTTTCCAACCCCGAGTTTCTGAAGGAAGGCGCGGCCATCGGCGACTTCATGAAGCCGGATCGCATCGTCGTCGGTACGGACAATCCACGGACCGGCGAACTCCTCAAAGCGCTTTACGATCCGTTCACCCGGAATCATGACCGCATGATCCTGATGGATGTGCGCTCCGCCGAACTGACCAAGTACGCGGCGAACGCAATGCTCGCAACGAAGATCAGTTTCATGAACGAGCTGGCCAATCTCGCCGAACGCATGGGCGCAGACATCGAGAAGGTCCGGCGGGGTATCGGTTCGGATCCGCGCATCGGTTACCACTTCATCTACCCGGGTTGCGGCTATGGGGGCTCCTGCTTTCCCAAGGACGTGCAGGCGCTTGCTCATAGCGGGCGGGATTACGAATTCAATGCCGATGTCCTGCAGGCGGTGGAGCGCGTCAACAATCGCCAGAAGCAGGTGCTGTTCGAGAAGCTCCGGCATCATTTCGAAAATGATCTACGGGGCAAGACGATTGCGGTGTGGGGCCTGGCTTTCAAGCCGAACACGGACGACATGCGGGCCGCTCCCAGCCGGACACTCATGGAAGCTCTTTGGGAAGCGGGTGCAAAGGTACAGGCCTACGATCCCGTAGCCATGCCGGAGACACAGCGAATCTATGGCGATCGCCCCGACCTCAAGCTGGTCGATAGCGCTACCGACGCCCTGCACGGTGCCGACGCTCTCGCGATCGTCACGGAGTGGCAGGAATTCCGCAGCCCGGATTTCGACATGATCAAGGAAGCGCTGAGCGTCCCGGTGATTGTCGACGGTCGCAATCTCTACGATCCGGAATTCGTCAAGCGCTACGGTTTCAGTTACTACGGGGTGGGTCGTGGCGATTCCATTTACCGGCCGGAACCCGAGACGCCGCAGTGGAGGCGGCGTCGTGAGGACCGCATCTGAAAATCGGTGCCGTGATCGCCCTGTGACGTCAGCGCAGGGCGCGCCAAAGGGCGAAGTCGGGACAACTGCCTAGCCCACCAGGATGCCCCGCTTCTCCAGCTCGGTCAGTATCAAATCAGCGGCCTGTTCGGACGAAAGTGACACCGTCTGCAGGTGAATCTCAGGTTGCTCCGGACGCTCGTAGGGCGAATCTATACCAGTGAAGTGCTTGATTTCCCCTCGTCTTGCCTTCTTGTACAGCCCCTTCGGATCGCGCTCCTCGGCTAGCTCCATGGGCGTATCGACGAACACTTCGAGGAAGTCTCCTGACTGGAAAAGCTCTCGTGCCAGCCGTCGCTCGGAGCGGAATGGAGAGATGAATGACACGAGCACGATCAGCCCCGCATCCACCATCAGTCGGGAGACTTCTGCCACGCGGCGGATGTTTTCGACCCGGTCGACATCCGTGAAGCCCAGGTCCTTGTTCAAGCCGTGGCGGACATTGTCACCGTCCAGCAGGTAGGTGTGCTTGCCGTGCGCAAGCAGCCGCTTCTCGACGAGGTTTGCAATCGTCGATTTGCCTGCCCCTGAAAGCCCTGTAAACCACAATGCGCACGCCTTCTGCCCTTTCTGGCTGGAGCGGGCCTGTTTGTTGACGTCCAGGGCCTGCCAGTGAATGTTCTCCGATCTGCGCAAGGCGAAATTCAGCATGCCGGCACACACCGTGTCGTTCGTCATCTTGTCGATGAGGATAAAGCCGCCGGTGTCCCGATTCTCGGCGTAAGCATCGAAAGCTATCGCCTGGTCGATGCTGATGTTGCAAACGCCAATCTCGTTCAGCTCGAGCTGCTTCGCCGCGAGATGCTCAAGTGTATTGACGTTGATCTTGTACTTCGGCGCCGTGATCGTCGCGGTCACAGTCCGCGTCCCGATCTTCAGGAGATAAGGGCGGCCCGGCAGCATCGGATCTTCATGCATCCAGACCAGCGTCGCCTGAAACTGGTCAGCAACCCCGGCCATTGACTCCGGGGTGACCAGTACGTCGCCGCGGCTGATGTCGATTTCGTCCTGCAGGGTGATGGTGATCGACTGGCCCGCTCCGGCGCTTGCTGCATCGATATCGCCGACCAGCAGTTTCGCAACCTTGCTTTCCTTGCCGGATGGCAGCGCACGCAATACATCTCCTTTCCGGATGGTTCCGCTCGCAATCATTCCCGAGAATCCGCGGAAGTCCTGGTTCGGCCTGTTGACCCACTGGACGGGCATGCGGAACGGGCGATCTCGCAGGTCGCCGTCCAGCTGGACGGATTCGAGATGGCCGATCAGCGTAGGGCCCCGATACCATGATGTGTCCTGGCTCGGCTCCGTAATGTTGTCGCCCTTGAGGGCCGACATCGGAATCGCCACTATGTTGCCGATACCTATCTGACGGGCGAAGGCGGAGTATTCATCGAGGATCCTGTCGAATACCTCTTTCGAATAGTCCATGAGGTCCATCTTGTTGATGGCCAGTACGACATGGCGGATTCCGAGCAGCGAAACCAGGTAGCTGTGCCTGCGTGTCTGCGTCAAAACACCCTTGCGCGCGTCGATGAGAATGATGGCGAGGTCTGCCGTGGACGCACCGGTCACCATGTTGCGGGTGTACTGCTCGTGCCCGGGTGTGTCAGCCACGATGAATTTCCGGCGGTCGGTGGAAAAGAATCGGTAGGCGACATCGATGGTGATGCCCTGCTCGCGTTCCGCAGCCAGACCATCCACCAGCAACGCGAAGTCCAGGTTGTCTCCCTGGGTCCCCACTTTCTTTGAATCAGCCTCGAGCGCGGCCAGCTGGTCCTCGAAGATCATCTTTGATTCGTACAGCAACCTGCCGATCAGCGTGCTCTTGCCGTCATCCACGCTGCCGCAGGTGATGAACCGCAGCAGGCTCTTGTGTTCGTGCGCCTTGAGATACGCCTCGATATCCTCGGCAATCAGGTCGGATTTGTGCGCCATCAGAAATAGCCTTCCTGCTTCTTCTTTTCCATCGAGGCGGACGAATCGTGATCGATGACCCTTCCCTGGCGTTCAGAGCTGGTCGTAAGGAGCATTTCCTGGATGATCGCAGGCAACGTATCAGCCTCGCTTTCAATCGCTCCTGTGAGCGGGTAGCACCCCAGGGTGCGGAAGCGCACCTTCTTCATCATGGGATTTTCTCCCTCCCGCAGGGGCATCCGCTCATCATCGACCATGATCAAGGTCCCGTCTCTCTCGACAACAGGCCGTTCGGCAGCCAGGTACAAAGGAACGATCGGGATCTTGTTCAGATAGATGTACTGCCAGATGTCGAGCTCAGTCCAGTTCGACAGCGGAAACACGCGTAGGCTTTCGCCCTTGTGCTTGCGGGCGTTGTAGAGATGCCAGAGTTCCGGGCGCTGGCGCTTCGGGTCCCAGCGGTGCTGCGCGGTGCGAAACGAGAATACCCGCTCCTTGGCGCGCGATTTTTCCTCGTCACGCCTGGCACCCCCAAATGCCGCATCGAAACCATGCTTGTCCAGTGCCTGTTTGAGACCCTGGGTTTTCATCACGTCGGTGTGGATCGCCGAACCATGGGTAAACGGGTTGATGCCTTTGTCGACACCTTCCTGATTGATATGCACCAGCAGGTCGAGGCCAAGATCCTTGGTCAGCTTGTCGCGGAACGCGATCATTTCCCGGAATTTCCACGTGGTATCCACGTGGAGGAGAGGGAAGGGCGGTCTGGCGGGATAGAACGCCTTCATCGCCAGGTGCAGCATGACCGAGCTGTCCTTGCCGATTGAATAGAGCATCACCGGGTTTTCGCACTCGGCGACCACTTCCCTGAGGATATGGATGCTTTCTGCTTCGAGGCGCTGGAGGTGGGTCAGTTCTGCCATGAGGTATACGTGAGGCGCGGGCCTGGAAAAACGGGCCGCAATCGTCGCACAGGCACAACTACGAAGTCCAAATACGGATTGGCAGGGCTGCAAAGCTATTGGTCATATCGCTGTCGGAAAGCCCACGTGCGTGGAAATCACTGCTTCAACCCGCTGCGGCTTTTTGAAAGAAAAGGCCTTGTTTTTCCGCGTTATGTACGGCCTCACGCAGAGTGTGACCTGCGTCAAGTCGCGCTTGCTTACAGAGCCGTGAGTGGAGGTACCGTGCACACTTCACACGAGGTAGCGTAAGCCGTTGAGTCCATACGGCGTCCCCATCGACTGGCACGATGCCTGCTTTACTCCTGGTAGTCCGATTATCGAGGAGTATGTATGTCGAAGATTCTTCCGAAGATTGCAATGTTGGCGGGATGCCTCGTTGCCAGTGCCGCAGCCAATGCGGGGTTCTACTACAGTGATGCCTTGGGAAATCCCGACGCTGCGCTGTCCACGATTCCCGTTCCCAATGTCAACAACTTCAAAGGCCAGCTGGGCACCGCCGGAGTCGGTGAATACAACCTCGGCACGAGCCTCGCTGTATCAGGCCCTGGAACCCTCACATTCTCCCTGTGGGGCAAGGAGGCGGGTTACACGAATCAGTTCAACTATGCCGGATCTCAGTTGTTCACGACTGCCGGATTGCCTGATTCCGTATGGAACAAATCGCAGACATCGAGCCCGTTCGATGTCACCGGCGGGTTGTTGAACTTCTCGTATTGCGTGATCGCAGGCGGTTCAGGCTGCGTGACGAATCTTGGCAATCAGAGCACTTACTACGGCTCGGCCCAGTCGATTGGCATCAAGATCATCGATGACTCGACTGCCTGGCTGTTGTGGGACGACTCGGGTGCAGGTCCCGACGACAACCATGACGACATGATCGTCAAGGTCAAGTACACCTCGGTTCCCGAGCCCGGTACGAACCTTCTGCTCGGTATGGGTATTGCCGGAATGATCGTGGCAATGCGCAAGAAACGTAAACAGGCAGTTCAAGCCGCGTAAGACAAGAAGAATGAGCCGGTTTTCACACCGGCACCAATGATTGAAAACGGCGCCTCTGGCGCCGTTTTTTTGCGAGTCAGTAGCCCGCAGCCTGAGTCAACGCGAGATCACCGCAGGTCACGCGCTCAGCTTTCATCCTTGAGCTGCGACTGCGTGTAGTTTTCGAGACCAATGCGCTTGATGAGCTCCAGCTGCGTTTCCAGCCAATCGATGTGTTCTTCCTCCGACTCGAGGATATTTTCGAACAGCTCCCGGGAAACGTAATCGGCCGCAGCCTCGCAATCGGCGATGGCTGCTTTCAGATCCGGATGCGCCATCAGCTCGAGCTTCAGATCACATTCGATGACTTCCTGCACGGTCTGTCCGATCATCAGCTTGCCCAGATCCTGGAGGTTTGGGAGCCCGTCCAGAAACAGGATGCGCTCGATCAGGGCATCCGCGTGCTTCATCTCGTCAATGGACTCCTCATATTCATGCTTCTTGAGGCGGCCCAATCCCCAGTGCCCATACATGCGTGAATGCAGGAAGTACTGGTTGATGGCAGTCAGCTCATTCTTGAGCACGACATTAAGATGACGGATGACGTTGGGATCGCCTTTCATAGCCTTGAACTCCTGGGAGATGCAAGGCGTGATCTTGGTTGAGCGCCGTGGCGTCCGCAACCAGAGAATGGGTAAACGGCAGGTTAGCGCGAAGCAGAAATCGAATCAGTCGCAGTTACGTCAGGCAGCGGCCTGACATGAACGCGATCGCGAAGCGAGGTGTTCGTCAATGATTTCACGGGCTGTGTTTTCGCAGCGACCGCAGCACCCCGCCACAGGGACACGGCACTGCACCTGTGCCAGCGTGGACGCGCCCTTATCCACCAGATCTCTGATCTGATGATCGGTAACGGCGTGGCAAATGCAGACATACATGGGGAGGCAGTTCCTGGATCCAGTTGATGTTGGGACAGAGCGTAAACCGTAATAAGAATGATTGTCAATTAAGTCATCGAGAAAATGTCCCATGCTCTCTGGGGACATGCAAGTCTTTGTATTTCCTGTGGTTAACAAGTGCGCCTGATCGCCAGTGCGCCTGATCGCCTGCCAGCACCTTAAAAGGTGAATGGGGTGGAGGCGATGGTGCCGTAACGGTAAGACAGGGTTAGGTAGTACAGATTGCCCGTATAGGTGTTGAGCAGCGAATCGCTATCCGAATCCGTGTAGGTGTATCCCCCTGTCACGAATGTTGCCTTGCCAACGCGCCAGTCCACCCTGACACCGGCGATCTGCCTGGTCCTGTCCTGCGCCGCAACGGTTTCGTATTCGTTCTGTTCATACCGGTAGGTCACGAATCCCTGCAGCCTTGGGGTCATCTGGCGGCTGAATTCACCGGTTCCGTACCAGGAATTCTCGTTGACGCCCACATCGTTGACGTAGTCCAGTTGGGAATAGCCCCCACCGAGGCTTAGTCGCGTGCGCGGGCGTTCAAACGCAAACAGCAAGCTGCCGTAGTACGCCGCGGCGGGGTTGGCGGATGCAAGCACATCAGCCGTGCCGAGATCGGGCTGCAGGTTCCTGCTGATGAATTGTTCGGAGGTGTTCTGGTATTCGGACGCCAGATTGAGGTCCATCGTCCAGGATGGAGCGACCCTGCGATTCCATTTCAGGCGGACGAGTGGTTTCGTGAACGACTCAGTGTCGGTTTCTATTCGATTCGCGCCCAAGTCGGCGGATAGGCTCTGACGGTCGCCTTTGGCACTCCAAGTGGCATAGACCGCAGGTCGATCGTATTCGGGGTTGCCTGGAGCGTCATATTCAACCCGCGTATCTGTGGCAACGATCCCCCAAGAGGCGTTTTCAGACAGCTTTCTGCGGAAGGCTAGGGACGCCTTCAAGGTCTGCTCGTCAATCTGATCAGACTCTTCGTACATGACGTCGCCATAGCGGCCGGAAAAGGTCAGGTCCGATTGCCCACCAAGCCGCAGGATGAGGTCGGGGCCCGTGCTGAAATTATTGATGTTTTGCCGGTTCTCGGGGGTGACAGGCTCGAACTGATTAATGGTGATCTGGCCGTAGGTATCCTCGACAGCCCAGAGGAATGTGTCGGGAACGATTCCAAGCATAAGGCTGCCCGCCGCCAGGCCCTGGAAATCGTCTTCATATGTTTCGTCGGCGTAGTGAATGTAGCTGCCGCGTCCGTCCAGGGAAGCCTGGATCCGCCTGCTGTCCAGGCTGTAGAAGATCGCTCCTCCAATCGACGACAACGTGTCACTGACCGGATTGGCATCGACCAGCGTAGCGTTGTCGGTATGCCCGGCTCCCGCATCGATTGACCAGCCGATATCGGCGAACGCGAGAGGAGCAAGCGCCACGCAAGCAATCCCGGTGATCCCGACTTTCACGACTTGCGCACGGTTTGGCATATCGAACCCTGTGTTTTAGGAACTTTGCGGATTGAAGCGGAACATACCAAATCCCGGCCCCGACATTGCAGTACGGCGATCCAGCTGCAATATGCTGCGTGCACTCCCGGGCCGGGTTTGCATTGGGCACTGGAACTGGTACATGCGTCACAGGCCAAGGCCTTATGACGTATTCCGTCGTTGCGATACTGATAAAATTTGCGACACCAAAGCTCAAGAAATCTTACAACTCTATGCGTAATGCCGGTCCACCGGGTCAACTCCTGATCGTTGAGGACGACCCAGAGCTTCGCAAGCAGTTGCGCTGGAGCTTTGACGCCTACGAGCCCCTCTTCGCTGAAAACCGCGAGGAAGCCATCGCAGCCCTGCGTCGTTTCGAGCCCGCAGTGGTCCTCCAGGACCTCGGCCTCCCGCCTGATCCATCGGGCTCTACGGAGGGTCTTGCCACTCTCACCCAGATACTCGAGCTGGCTCCGCGAACGAAAGTTGTCGTGGTCACGGGCCACCACGATCGCCAGACTGCAGTGCAGGCGGTCGGCATGGGAGCTTACGATTTTTACGAGAAGCCCGTCGATATCGACGCCCTGCACCTGATCGTCAGCCGCGCCTTCCACATAGCGCGCCTCGAACAGGAAGTCGAGCAGCTGCGTAGCCGTGAGTCTGCAGGTGGGTTGCATGGCATTGTCGCGGCAGACAGGTCGATGTTGAGCGTATGCCGGATGATCGAGAAGGTGGCGCCGGCGGATGTTGCCGTGCTTATCCTCGGCGAGAGCGGCACCGGCAAGGAACTCATAGCCAACGCCATTCATCAGCAGAGCAGCCGTCGCGACAAGCGCTTTTTGGCGATCAATTGCGCCGCCATTCCGGAGCAGTTGCTCGAGGCTGAACTATTCGGCTACGAGCGTGGCGCCTATACGGGCGCAGCCAAGACGACTCCCGGTAAATTCGAGTACGCAGACGGCGGCACGCTTTTTCTTGACGAGGTCGGGGACATGCCGTTGCCGTTGCAGGCCAAGCTCCTGCGCTTCCTGCAGAACAAGGTCATCGAGCGCGTGGGCGGTCGCCAGGAAATTCCAGTGGATGTGCGCGTAGTCGCTGCGACCAACCAGAACCTAGAATCGGCCCTGAAAGAGCAGCGCTTCCGTACCGACCTGTACTACCGTTTGAGCGAAGTGACCATCCAGGTTCCGCCATTGCGTGAACGGCCGGGCGATATCCTCGCATTGAGCCATGTATTCCTTGCGCGGCACGCCCAGAAGAAGGCCAAGCGCGCCTTCAGTCAGGATGCGATCAATGCGCTGACGGCATATGAATGGCCAGGCAATGTCCGGGAACTGGAGAACAAGGTCAAAGTGGCGTGCCTGCTGGGCGATGAAGCCCTGGTTTCGGCGTCGGACTTGGGGATAGGCACGAACATAGGCTCCGGTCTCAATTTCAACCTGAAGGAAGTCCGCAACCAGGCAGAAAGCGACGCAGTAGGGCGTGCGATGTCGGTCGCGGGTGGCAATATCTCAAAGGCTGCCGATCTGCTCGGCATCTCCCGGCCGACACTGTACGACCTGCTTGCCCGTCATCGTCCTGCGGCCGCCAATAGTGAGGAATCATGAGCGTCTGGAAATTGCGGTTTCGACAGCTGTTCAGCATCGCGATCGTCTTGTTGATCGTTGGTGCAGTGGTGCCGGTAACGGCGCAGGAAGTCGCTGCTGATTACGTCATTGGACCCGGCGACCAGTTGCAGGTGTACGTGTGGCGCAATCCCGAGCTTTCGACCACGGTGCCTGTGCGGCCGGACGGCAAGATTTCGACGCCGCTCGTCGAGAACATGGTTGCCGTGGGTAAGTCACCCTCGCAACTCGCGCGTGACATGGAAGTGGTGCTGGGTGAATTCGTCCGTGAGCCGAAGGTAAACGTGATCGTCAACCAGGCGGTCAGTACATACAGCCAGGTGAAGGTCATGGGCCAGGTCAAGACTCCCCAGGCCATTCCTTATCGCGAAGGGCTCAAGGTTCTGGATGTGGTGCTGGCTTCAGGTGGACTGACCGAGTTCGCCGCGCCCAATCGCTCGCGCATCCTGCGCGACGGCAAAGGCAAGAAGCAGGAAGAGATTCGCGTCAAGCTGGGCGACCTGATGGATGACGGCGATCTGAGCCAGAACTACGACCTGCGGCCTGGGGACGTCTTTATCGTCCCGCAATCAAGATTCTGACAAGGGCACCCGCCGATGCCTGGCCTCGGTGTATTGAGCTACGCACTGGCGTGCGTCGCCTTCGTGGTGCTCGCCGGTCTTGCCTTCGCCTCTGACAGGCGTGCCCGCCAGGGACGTGCGCTCGCACTCGCGGCACTCGTGAGTGCGCTCTGGGCTGGCCTGCTGGCCACCCACGAATCCACTGATTCAATACCCGGCTGGCTGGTGGTAGCCGCTGAAGTAGCACGCTATGCAGCGTGGTTGCGCTTCCTCCTGATGCTCGCTCCCCCGAAGCTGCCCCGCTTCGCGCGCGTGATGGTAATCGTGCTGCTGATTGCCTGGCTTGCCTTGGACGTACTGCTGAGGGATCTGGATCGGGTCCTGGCACGAGGTGGCCTCGTGGCAGCGCTCCTCGGACTTGTGGCGCTTGAGCAGATATACCGCAACGCTTCGAGTGAAGCGCGTGGGGATCTGAATCTCCTGGTTGTCGGAATCGGTGGTCTGTTCGCCTTTGACCTCTTCCTTTTTTCACAGGCGGAACTGTTCCGGGGATTCGATCCCGACTCCTGGCAGGCGCGGGGCATCGTCAACACCTTGCTTGTGCCGTTCCTGTTTATTGGCGCGCGGCGCCTGTCCAAGGTGCGGTTCGACTTGTTCGTCTCGCGCAAGGTGACGTTTTATACGACGGCATTCCTCGCTGTCGGCATCTATGCATTGTTGATGGCGGGTGTCGGTCTGCTGATTCGCGAGATCGGAGGCGAGTGGGGCGGGACGATCAGGCTCGCCTTCCTCGGTGGCGCGATTGCAGTCCTCGCGGTGCTCGTCGGCTCCGACTCGATGAGGCGTCAGCTGCGCGTATTCCTGAGCAAGCATTTCTATCGTACGAAGTACGACTATCGCCTTGAGTGGTTGCGATTCATTCGCACGCTGTCCGCTGCCAGCGCTACGGACGTGCCTGCCGCTGCCGTCCAGTCCGTGGCGCAGATTCTGGATTCTCCGGGTGGCGTCTTGTTCCGCCAACCCGACGGTGCGGCAGCGTTCGTTCCCGTTGCTGCCTGGCCACCGACGATTGACGGTCTCAACGAAGGTCATGCCGTCCCTGCCACGTCGCAAATGATCGAATTCATCAGTACAAAAAGGTGGATCGTCGACCTTCGTGAGCGGGAAGCGAAACCCGAGTTGTACGAGAACGCAGCTATACCCCCCTGGCTTTCTGGCGATTCACGATGGCGCCTCGTCTCACCCATTTTCCTCGGTGACAAACTGCTTGGTTTTTTCGTGCTGATGGCGCCCCCACCTCCGTTCCGGCTCATATTCGAAGACCGCGACCTGTTGAACACGGCTGGCCAGCATGTGGCGACGCTGCTGGCCCAGCACGATGCCGATCGCCGGGTGGCCGAGCTCAGCCAGTTCGAAGCCTACAATCGGCTCACGACGTTCGTGATGCACGATCTCAAGAACTGCGCAGCACAGTTGTCATTGCTCGTCGGCAACGCCGTCCGGCACAAGCACAACCCGGAGTTCATTGACGATGCCATTTCCACGATTGCCCATACCTCGGAGCGGATGCTGCGGCTGATCGAACAATTGCGTCGTGAGAACGCGGAGACGCCAGCCCGTCCCTACAAGCTGCAGGAAGCCGTCAAAACTGCAATTGATCGCTGCGCATCACGCAAGCCTCACCCGGTGCTCGAATCCGGCTCCGAGCGACCCTGCGTTGTCTCGGCCGACCCTGAGCGGCTGGCTGCTGCCCTGGAGCATGTCATCCGCAACGCCCAGGAAGCATCAGGCGAGGGGGGTGAGGTGCGCATCTCGATGGAGGAACACGACGGCATGGCGCGCCTGACGGTCCGGGATACGGGCACCGGAATGGACGCCGAGTTCATCCGCTTGCGGCTGTTCCGGCCTTTCGACACCACCAAGGGTGAAAAAGGCATGGGCATCGGCGCGTACCAGGCCCGGGAATTTGCGCGCAGTATCGGGGGGGAGGTCAAAGTCCGGAGCGAACCCGGGCTCGGAACGTGGTTTTCCTTCGACTTTCCCCTGGTGCCGTCATGACCGAGATGTGGGCCCGAATCACATCGTCCGCGCAACGGTTCTGGTAGCCTTCAGAGCAGAATGAAGCAGCAACTTGAATTTGTGATGGAACAGCTGAGCGGGGCCTGGCGGTTTCGCTGGGTCGGCATGGCCGTTGCCTGGGCGATCTGCCTCGCCGGTTGGCTCATTGTTCTCATCATCCCCAACAGCTATGAAGCGTCCGCGCGGGTATTCGTCGATACCCAGACCGCGCTGGGCGCTGCCACCAGTGGCATCACTCTGGATTCGAGCGTCGAGTCACAGATCCAGCGGGTCAGGCAGGCACTCCTCGGTGGCCCGCAGCTTTCAAAGGTTGCAGACGAAACCAACCTGACGGCGCTCGCCATTACTCCGCAGGATCGCCAGAATGTCGTCGAGCATTTGCGGGACCAGATCCTGATCGACAGTGCCATTACACCTGGAAGTGCCGGCACGGGTCTTTACATCATTTCCTACAGTAACCGGGATAGGGATACGAGCCTGAGGGTAGTCGACAGCCTGGTGAATGCCTTTGTCGAAGGTGCACTGGGGGGCAAGCGCGAGGGCTCGGAGCAGGCGCAGAAATTTCTGGTCGATCAGATTGCCGACTACGAGAGCCGGCTTCGCCAGGCTGAAGAACGGCTGGCTACCTTCAAGAAGGACAACGTCGGTCTGATGCCCGGAGCGCAGGGCGATTACTTCACACGGCTCCAGGCAGAAACAGACGCACTCACCAAGGCCCAAACCGATCTTTCCGTAGCAACTCGCAGACGGGACGAACTCCAGCGGCAGCTGCGAGGAGAGCAACCCCTTCTCACTTCTACAGATGGCGGATCGAGTTCGGTGCCCAGTGCCCCCACCGGCGCCGGGGGCGATACCGCGACACGGATTCGTGAAACGCAACAGCGCCTTGACGAGCTCCTGCTGCGGTTTACCGACAAACATCCTGACGTGGTTTCGTTGCGGGCCGCCCTGCAGGATCTTGAAAAACGCCAGGCTGAAGAGATCGCGGCGGCCCAGCGGGGCGACGCGGGAGCAGCAGCCCGCATCGGGCTCAATTCAAATCCCGTGTTCCAGAATCTCCAGCTTCAGTACAACCAGGTTCAGGTCGAAATGGCCGCGTTACGTGCCGATATCAGTGACCGGCAGAAACGCACCGAATCTTTGCGCGGCTTGATCAATACGGCCCCTGAAGTGGAGGCGGAGTTTTCCCGCCTGGACCGAGACTATGGCGTGATCAAGACCCAGTACCAGTCATTGGTCGAGCGCCTTGGGCGCGCGCGCCTCGGAGAAGAAGCGGCCGAAACGGGTGTCATTCGTTTCGAAGTGATCGAGCCGCCGAGAGCCGGCTTCGAGCCCACTGCTCCCAAGCGACCCTTGCTCGCAGCTGCGGCTCTGTTTGTGGGGCTGGTGGCAGGAGCGGGGGTGGCTTACCTGCTGAACATGGTGCGCCCTGTATTTGCGGGTTCGCGCCAGTTGAACGAGATCACCGGCCTTCCGGTTCTGGGTGTCGTGAGCATGACATGGATCGAAAGATACGATGTGCAGGCGCGAAAGAATGCATTGGTCTTTTCGGCCGCGGCTGTCGCGCTTGTCATGCTGGGCGGCATATTCATGCTGGTGCAGAACGCCTTGGTGCTCCCCATTCAAGCCTCGATCCAGCAATGGATGACCTAGATTCATGAGCATCGTAGACAGAGCGCTTCGCAAGGCGAAGGACAATGGCCGACCGCCATCCGCAAATCAGGTGTTCGGAACCGTTGTTGAGGCCCCCATACCTCATCGTGCGCCCGCGCAAGCAGCGCAAGCAGCGCCTGCGGCGCCGGCCCCGGTGGTTCCTTCCCGCATGGTCTCAATCAACCAGGCGGCGCTGCGCTCCGCGGGACTGCTGCCTCCTGAACACCAGGAGCGGCAGATCGCCAGCCAGTACCGTCAGATCAAGCGACCTCTGATCGCGGATGCAGTAGGTCGTGGCAAGCCTCGAATCCCCAATGGCCAGCTCATCATGGTCGCAAGCGCCATGCCTGGCGAAGGCAAGACGTTTACCTCCATCAATCTCGCGTTCAGCATGGCCTTGGAGAAGGACATCCATGTTCTCCTTGTCGACGCCGACGTTGCCAAACCGCAAGTGAGCAAGCTATTCGGTATCGTCGAAGAGCCTGGATTGCTGGACGCGCTGGTGGATTCCGATATCGATCTCGAGAGCCTGATTCTTGCCACCGATGTTCCGAATCTCTCTGTGTTGCCGGCAGGCAAGCGCACGGAGGAAGCAACTGAATTGCTTACCAGTGACAGGATGACAGCGGTGACACATGAGCTGGCTCGCCGCGATCCCACCCGGATAGTGATCTTCGATTCCCCGCCCATCCTTCTGACGACCGAATCACAGGCGCTCGCGCACGTAGTCGGACAGATTGTCGTGGTTGTGCGGGCGGGTCAAACGCAGCAGCAGGTAGTGCTGGACGCCCTTAGCTACCTGCCCGAGGGCTCGAATATCTCGCTGGTCCTGAATCAAAGCCTGACGAGGGGCGAGTACGGCTCTTACTATTACGGCTACGGTACGGACCCGCGTCAAAGCGCGGAATAGCGTCGGCCCCAGCAGGCCTATTTCGGCGGGAAAGTCGTCGATTTTCTTTACAATCCATCGACTTCGGCGTCCTTTTCGGCACGCCACATTCAAGGAAATGGGAGTCGGTTATCGGATTGGCCCCGTGGCAGTCATTAAGCTTCGCAGGCAAGAATTCGGGCGCTAGCGGCGCTTTCGTCCAACTTGAACGCAGCGAGGACCTAACGTGATTCCATTCGTCGACCTGAAGGCCCAGTACACCAGCATCAAGGATGAGGTGAATGCCGCCATCCAGGGAATCCTGGACAGCTGCCAGTTCACCCTCGGCAACGAGGTGGTTGCCTTCGAGAAGGAATTCGCCACGTATTCCGGCGCACAGCACGGCATGGGTGTGAATACCGGCACCAGCGCGCTGCACCTGTCGTTGCTCGCCGCTGATATTGGCCCCGGCGACGAAGTCATCACCGTTCCTTTCACGTTCGTAGCGTCGGTCGCTGCGATCTACTACACGGGCGCCACGCCCGTCTTCGTGGATATTGATCCTCGCACCTACACGATGGATCCTGCCGCGGTCGAGGCGGCGATTACGCCTCGTACCCGCGCCATTATTCCGGTCCATCTGTACGGCCAGATGGCCGACATGGATCGCATCCTCGCCATCGCGAAAAAGCACAATCTGGTGGTGATCGAGGACGCGTGCCAGGCACATGGTGCCGAGTACAAAGGCAAGCGAGCTGGCAGCATGGGCGACATGGGCTGCTTCAGTTTCTATCCCGGCAAGAACCTGGGCGCTTACGGCGAAGGCGGCATGGTCGTCACGAACAACGACGCCTATGCACGCAAGATCCGCATGCTGCGCGACTGGGGTGCGGAGAAGAAATATCAGCACGTGCTGAAGGGCTACAACTATCGTCTGGAAGGCATCCAGGGCGCAGTGCTGAGAGTGAAGCTCAAGTATCTCGAGGGCTGGACGGAAGCCCGCCGTACTGCCGCTGCGAACTACAATCGCTTTCTGGCTGGCAGCGGCGTACCCACTCCCTTTGCCGAATCCCACAATCGGCACGTCTACCACATCTATGCGATTCGAACTGACAATCGGCAGGCCTGGCAGGACGCGTTGAACGCCCAGGGCATCCAGAACGGCATTCATTATCCGATTCCCGTCCACTTGCTTCCTGCGTATGCGGATCTCGGTTACAAGGCCGGCCAGTTTCCGCACTCGGAGAAGGCTGCGAGTGAAGAGCTTTCCCTGCCGATCTATCCCGAATTGACCGAAAAGCAATGCGCGACCGTGGCGAATGCCGTCAAGGCACTTGCGGCGGGTCAGCTCAAGGCAGCGGTCTAGCGCGGTGGCACAAGCCCCGGCAGGCCCCGAGCAACTCCTGATCTTTCCCTGCAACGGGAATGGATTGGAGGCGCTGGACTGTCTGGGCTCTGCTTACGCCTGCATCGGTTTCGCTGATGACACGCTACGGAAGCAGCAGGAAGGCGCCTACGGCTATCGCGTTTACGACAGGCAGAAATTGCTCGACCCGCAGGTGAAGGTGCTTGCTGTTCCGGGCGGCCCCAAATCATTCGGCGAGCGGCGCAATGTCATTGAAGGCTTGAATGTACCAGTGGAAAGGTTTGCGACGGTCGTGCATCCCTCGGCGCAGATTTCTCCGCTGGCACGCATTGGCCACAACGTCCTGATCATGGCGGGCGTCGTGATTACGAGCAATGCAGTCATCGGCAATCACGTCTGCATCCTGCCGAACACGGTGGTGCATCACGATGCCGTGATCGGGGACTGGACGCTGATTGGATCCAACGTGACGGTTGCCGGCAGTAGTCAGATCGGCTCGGGGTGCTACGTCGGAAGCGGTACACGCATCATGAACGGCATCAGCATCGGCGATGGCGCATTGACGGGTCTGGGCAGCAACGTCATTCGCGATGTGGCGGCTCTTGATCGCGTGGCAGGAAACCCTGCCAGATCACTACGACAGAATTCTTGAAGAACGACTCGGGTCATAACAGGTAATCGGCAATGGAAATCAACGGCTCCCGGATTCTGGTCACTGGCGGTTGCGGCCTGATTGGCTCCACCACCATCGACATCCTGCTGCGGGACTACAAGCCTGCGCAGATTGTCATCCTCGACAACCTCAACCGCGGCACGCTTGCGAATGTCGAGGAGTCGCTGAAGGACCCCCGTGTCACGCTTCTGCGCGAGGACATTCGCAACGTGGCTGCCGTGAACAAGGCAACGCAGGGCATGGACGCGGTGATCCACATGGCGACGCTGCGAATCACCGCCTGTGCGGCCGAGCCGCGCGAAGCCCTCGAAGTCATGTGTGACGGTAGCTACAACGTTCTGGAAGCAGCCCACAATGCAGGCGTGAAGAAGTTCGTAACTGCCTCAAGTGCTTCCGTATACGGCCTGGCAGATACGTTCCCGACCACGGAAGATCATCATCCGTACAACAACCGGACCTGGTACGGCGCGAGCAAGGTGATGCTGGAAGGCCTGTTGCGCTCGTTCTACGACATGTACGGCCTGCCGTACGTTGCTCATCGGTATTTCAATGTCTACGGTCCGCGCATGGACATCCACGGCAAATACACCGAAGTGCTGATCCGCTGGATGGAAAGAATTTCCGCAGGGCAGTCACCGCTCGTGCTCGGCGATGGCAAGACGACCATGGACTTTGTGTACATCGAAGACGTGGCGCGCTCCAACGTTCTTGCGCTGGCTTCTGACGTCAAGGATGAAGTGTTCAACATCGCCAGCGGAACCGAAACCAGCCTCAACGATCTCGCGGAAGCCCTGCTCAAGGTAATGGGTTCGAACCTGAAGCCGGAGTATGGTCCGGAGCGCAAGGTAAACCCGGTATCCCGCCGACTCGCCGATACGACGAAGGCGAAGGAAATGCTGGGTTTCGAAGCGTCAGTTGACCTGGAAGAAGGCCTGACCCGTCTCGTGGCCTGGTGGCAATCCAATCGTCACAAGGCGGCAGCATAATGATTCCGATCAGCAAACCGGTGATGGACGAGCGTGAGGCCGAGGCAGCACGCCGCGTAATCCTGAGTGGCTGGGTCACGCAGGGTCCTGAAGTGGCTGCATTCGAGAAGGAATTCGCCGCCTATACCGGCGCTGAGTTCGCATGTGCGGTCTCGAATTGCACTACTGCGTTGCACCTGGCGTTGCTGGCGGTAGGCGTGCAGCCCGGCGATGAAGTGATCACGGTCAGCCATTCGTTCATTGCGACCGCAAACGTGGTGCGGTACTGCGGTGCGACGCCGGTCTTCATCGACATCGACGCTGATACTTACAACATGGATCCTGCGCGCATCGAAGCAGCGATCACGCCCCGAACGCGCGCCATCCTGTGTGTTCACCAGATGGGCATGCCCTGCGATCTGGCCACCATTGTGGCAACAGGGCGCAAGCATGGCCTGCCGGTGATCGAAGACGCCGCGTGCGCCATCGGTAGCGAGATCATGTGGAACGGACGCTGGGAAAAAGTCGGCAAGCCCCACGGCGACATCGCCTGCTTCTCGTTCCACCCGCGGAAGGTCGTCAGCACGGGCGACGGGGGCATGATCACCACGTCGAACCGGGAGTGGGACAGCAAGTTTCGTCTGCTCCGCCAGCACGGAATGAGTGTGCCCGATACAGTGCGGCATGGCTCCGCAAAGATCATTTTCGAGGCCTATCCGATTGTGGGCTACAACTACCGCATGACGGATATCCAGGCGGCTGTCGGACGCGAACAGCTGAAGCGTTTGCCTGACGTCATTGCACGGCGGCGGGCGATCGCGGATCGATATCGAAAGCTTCTGGGAGCGGTCGCTGGACTGGGTCTTCCTGTCGAGCCGGAGGTTGCGCGGAGCAACTGGCAAAGTTTCTGCGTACGGTTACCCAACGGCGCGAATCAGCGGGACGTCATGCAGGAAATGCTTGATGCCGGAGTTTCCTCCCGGCGCGGAATCATGTGCAGCCATCGCGAAGACGCGTACAGCGGCGAGTCGCACAGGCACGATTTGACGCAGTCGGAACGTGCCCAGGATGGATGCGTAATCCTTCCCCTCTACCCGGCGATGACCGACGCAGACATCGAGTCCGTGGCCTCGGCGTTACGTAACGCATGTGAACGGAGCGGACATGCCGCTGGATCCGGGATGAAGCCGGAGAAGCGCGCTTCGGCTGGAATCTGATTCGCACGGCGCATTTCGATGACGCAGTCGGCGCGCAAGATCGAAACGTCGGCAGGACAAGAAAATTCCATGGCGAGTGTAGTGAAAATCCTCGAGGACGGCAGCCACCGGTTCGATCCGGCCCGGCCGGGTCGTAACGGGGCGTTCTCCGCAGGCTTCTTTGCCGGCACCGTTCTGGCGTGCGATATCCTCGCAATCGCACTCTGTGGCGTTATGGCCCACATGTTTTTCGCCGGGGCAGTGCCACAGGATGCCTTCCGGAATTTCATGGCTGTGTCCCTGTTCGGGGTGGTAGCCATCCTGGCACTCAACTCAGCCGGGCTCTATCGGTTCGCCGCCATCGTCCAGCCCAAACGCCAGGTGTTTCGCATTGCCCTCCCTTTGGTGGCAATTTTCCTGCTGCTGGCTGGCGTGGCCGTCGCGTTCGAGGTTTCGATGAACTTCTCTTCCAGGTCGGCCCTCGCCTGGATATCCGGAACCATCGTCGTCGTAGTTCTGTTCAGGACCCTGGTAGCCCTGTTTGTCCGGTCTTTGGCTCGCACGGGAAAGCTGGGACGCCGAATCCTCATTTATGGCGCTACCGAGCAGGCCCGGCGATTGATCGAGCGCATCGAGCAACTGGGCGAACCCTGGAATTACATCATCGGCGTGTTCGATGATCGTACTTCGAGGGTCGGCCCGAGCATGGGCCGCTATCCAGTCATGGGCAGTCTCGAAGACCTCATCGCGTGGGGCCGCGAGAATACGCTGGATGAGGTTCTTGTCGCGTTGCCTTGGGCCGCTCAGGCGCGCCTGCTGGCGGTAACGAGGTCGCTTGCGGTGCTGCCTGCGAATATCCGGCTGTGTCCGGAGCTGTTTCATGACGACGTCGTTCGTGGGCGCGCCAGCCACCATTTTGGCTTGCCGATGTGGAATGCCTTTGAGAAGCCCATGACGGGTTGGGACGCCATCGGCAAACGCATCTTCGACATCCTGGGTGCGGGTGCGCTGCTGCTGGTGGTTTCCCCTCTGTTGCTACTGGTCGCAGCACTCATAAAACTCGAAAGCCGTGGGCCGGTGCTCTTCAAGCAGAAGCGCTATGGGTTCAACAATGAAGTCATCGAGGTTTACAAGTTCCGCAGCATGCGCCAGGAAGCAGCGGATCCGGATGGCCGCAGACTGACCGAGCGAAACGATCCGAGGGTCACTCGCGTCGGAAGATTCATTCGCCGGACCAGCATTGATGAATTGCCGCAGATGCTCAATGTCATCCGCGGTGAGATGTCCATTGTCGGTCCCAGGCCTCATGCCCTGCGAACTACAGCGGGTGGAAAATTGTGCGAGGATGTGGTCGATCGTTATTCCCGCCGTCACCGGGTCAAGCCCGGTATCACCGGTTGGGCGCAGGTGAACGGGTTCCGGGGAACGATGGAAGACGAGGAGCACTTGCAGAAGCGGATCGAGAGCGACCTCTACTACATCAACAACTGGTCGCCCTGGTTCGATCTCAAGATCATCGCAATGACTTTGTGGATCGTCATTGGCGGACGCAACAGCTACTGACCCCTTCGCTCCTCGGCGGCCAATGCGCCTTGGACACATGGTTGATTGGATGTCCGTGCGCAATCTTTACTGCTTTCCATTCGTTTGACTCGACGGTCCGAAGAGGTTCGACTTGGCAGAAAAATCGTCGAGCTACCAGCAGATCCTGCGCTCGTCGATATTGGTTGGCGGTGCCTCTGCAATCAATCTCTTCTTCGGCCTGATCCGTAACAAGGCCATAGCCGCAATGCTTGGTCCAGCGGGCATCGGCCTGATGGGCCTCTATACGGCCATCTGGGACGTAACCCGCAGCTTTGCCGGCATGGGCGTAAACCAAAGTGGCGTGCGGCAGATCGCCGACTCGGTTGCAAATGGCGGGATGGAACGCGCTGCTGCTACCGCATATGTGCTGCGCAGAACCTCGGTTGTCCTTGGGACGCTTGGCGCGGCTGGCTTGCTCCTGTTCGCCGAGCAGGTTTCAACATTGAGCTTTGGTACTCCGGATCGCGCGAATGCAGTTCGCTTGCTGTCCGCTGCAGTCCTGTTCAGGTTGATCTCGGACGGACAGAGCGCGCTGCTCCAGGGCCTGAGGCGCATCGCCGATCTTGCAAAAGCCGGCGTGCTGGGAGGGCTGTACGGCACTGTTGCGGCAATAGCCATCGTCTACGCCGTGGGGGAGCGGGGAATTGTACCTGCGCTTGTGGTTGCCGGTGCCCTGAGTGCCATGACAGTGGCGTGGTACGTCCACCGGTTGCAGATTGCCTCCACGAAGGTTCCGCTTCGAGCCGTTTACGCCGAAGCGGCCAAGCTGCTCAAGCTGGGGTTCGCCTTTATGGTGAGCGCCTTCGTCATGATGGGTGCGGCGTACGCAGTGCGAGCGATAATATCGAGTTCCAGCGGAATGCACTCCGCAGGTCTCTATCAGGCGGCATGGACATTGGGAGGGCTCTATACGGGATTCATCCTGCAGGCCATGGGGACTGACTTCTATCCTCGCTTGGTAGGTGCCATCGAGGACCTTGAACTGCGCAACCGGCTGACCAATGAACAGATGGCAGCGAGCCTCATGCTGGCTGGGCCGGGCATCATTGCGACCCTGGCGCTCGCCCCCCTGGCGTTGTCGCTTCTTTACAGCGGCGAATTCCACGATGCCGCCGGAACCCTCCGCTGGATCTGCGTCGGCATGGCGCTTCGAGTGGTCACCTGGCCACCCGGCTTCCTGATCGTTTCAAAGAACGAACGCTGGGTTTTCATGGGAACCGAGATCGCGTGGGCTTTGGTCAATGTCGGCTTGACGTTCTATCTCGTCCGGAAAATCGGCATGGAAGGTGCCGGTATTGCTTTCGCGGCGTCCTATGTGATCCATGGAATCGTGGTCTATACGATTGTGTCCAAACGGTATGGCTTCCGAATGGAGCGCAATACATTTTTGGCGACAATTCTTTTTCTAGCTTCGACAGCTGCGGTGCTTTATGGATTTCAGGTGCTAAATGAACCAGTTGCCACAACAGTTGCCATCGCAGTGACGCTCCTGGTCAGCGTCGTCTCGCTTCGCGCATTAATCACAATGGTGCCAAGGGAGCGCATACCGCCGATCGTTGCCCGCTTCCTCCATCTTCTTCGCATATCGAAGGTGAAATAGCCGGGAAACCCAGTGCTCCCGGCACGTTTGAAACGTCGAGTTCATACATTGTATTCGCCTGTTCTGACGCGTAAATGTAATTGAGTCGGAGGATACTGAGGCAGAGAAACGGACGATTGTCCGAGACTAGATTTGAGGTCCTTACCAACCCCTACATTTGGAGGGGTACGGCAGGAGCTTCGGTCGAGTGACCTGCGTCACAATCTGGTCTCAGTGCCGAGTCGACGATCTCACTATTGGAACTTTATTTAGCGTTCCGTTTATACCCCATATATTCTGCCAACTAAGGTTCTCCCTGCGTCTCGACTGGTGCTCTGTGGGGCCCGGGCGTCTGGGGTGGGGCGTGGTAATTTCGGGCGGGGCGGCAACCGTAGAGTCGGCTTTCAGTATGGAAAATCGTCGGGTATTGGCCGTTGCGTCAGGGGGCGGACACTGGGTCCAACTGCAACGTTTGCGTCCGGCTCTGGAGGCGCATGATCTCGCATTCGTGACGACGCATCACGGGTATGCAGGCGAAGCTGCGCCCTTCCGGCTGCATGTTGTCAATGATGCTTCGAGAAACAGGAAGCTCGGACTCGTACTTTTAGCTTTTCGAATGCTTTTCATCCTCCTCAAGGAACGTCCACATGTTGTCATTACCACAGGTGCGGCGCCCGGCTACATGGCGTTGAGATTGGGACGGCTGATGGGTTGTCGAACGATCTGGATAGATTCAATTGCCAATGCCGACCGGATGTCGATGGCGGGGCAGCTCGTAAGGCCATACGCAGACCTCTGGTTGACGCAGTGGCCGCATCTGGCTTCACGTGACGGACCGCAGTTTATGGGTGCCGTGCTGTGATTTTCCTGACGGTTGGTACACAGTTTCCTTTCGACCGCCTGGTGCGTGCGGTTGACGAATGGGCGGGTCGGTCTGGTCGTGACGACGTAATAGCGCAAATAGGTCCAAGTGAGTTTGTACCTCGCCACTTGCGTTACCACTCTTTTGTTTCGCCTTCGGAATTCGTCGATCATGTTGCGGGTGCAGAACTGATTATTTCGCATGCAGGAATGGGAACAATACTGAACGCCCTTGGATGTGGAAAGCCGATTCTCGTGATGCCACGCCAGGCCAGGTTGAACGAACACCGGAATGACCATCAATTGTCGACCGCCCGACGATTCAAGGAATTTGGTCGTATTCTAGTGGCCATGGACGAGCACGAAATAGCAGGGCAGCTGGATGGGCTTAAGGAGTTCAGTGCCAGTAGCCGCATTGGGCCCTTCGCCTCCGATCAGCTGCTCGCAAGCGTCAGAGAGTTCATTCAAAGATGACCCCGACTTTCTGAGGGTAAGTTCGGGGGCTAACGATTGCGCCTCGTATTGAGCAATCGAAGTGGCCGATGTCATCCTCCCGTTTGCCGAACATCATGAATTCAGAGCAAGTCCAAGAGACCGATACGCCAATCGCAAGTGTGGTAATTCCGGCCCACAACGAAGCTGCTGTGCTCGGTCGCCTGCTTGATGCGCTACCCGTAACGATTGGCAATAGACCGCTGCAGGTCATTGTTGCGTGTAACGGATGTACCGATGGTACTGCGGAGGTTGCTCGAGCCCGCGGGGCTACGGTGGTTGAAGTGGAGACACCATCCAAGATTGCCGCGCTGAATGCTGGAGACGATGCAGCGGTAGCGTTTCCGCGTCTTTACATCGATGCCGATGTTGTTTTGAGTGGGAAGACTGTAACGGATTTGATACAAGCCTTGTCCGAACCAGGAGCTCTATGCGTAGCTCCGCCCTCACAAATGGAGCTTACGGGGCGTCCCTGGACTGTAAAAGCGTATTTTTCCGTTTGGCGTGCCGTAATGCAGATGAAAGAGGGCTACGTTGGGTCGGGTGTATATGCTTTTTCCAAGCTGGGGCGAGCCAGGTTTGGCCTGTTTCCAAACGTCATTGCTGACGACCTGTTTGTTCGCAATTTGTATACGCGCTCAGAGCGTCGAGTAATCTCTACGGAAGCGACCATTGTCGAAGCACCACGAACTTTGCGGGCACTATTTCGCAGAAGAATTCGGGTCAGGATAGGGAACGCGGAGTTGGCTTCCCATCCAAGCTACGGATCACTTCCGGGCAGCGACGAATCTAAGGCGCCATGGTGGCGAGCAGTGCTTTCGGAGCCTGCGTTATTTCCCGCAGCGTTCGTATTCGCAGCCGTAAATGGCATGGCCCATTTCGCGGCACGTAGACAGATCCGAAGCCGCCGGCCGGTGGACTGGGCGCGGGATGACACCACCCGCACGGCACCGGCGGCTCCAATCAACGAGCACGGTAGCGCACATTAGGGAAGATTGGCCGCGGGGCTGGCAGCTTAGACTATGATAATTGAACCTGTCGAAAATTCTGTTGCTGATCTTTCTATCGTGATTGTGAGCTGGAATACGTGTGACCTCCTGCGGGCGTGTTTGACCTCGTTGAGGTCAGCGTTGGTGCGGTCCTCCTTTGTCGTTCGTATTGTTGTTGTCGATAACGGTTCATCGGACTCAAGCGTTGCGATGGTGTCTCACGAGTTTCCAGAAGTTCTTGTAGTCGACCTTGGAGAGAACACCGGGTTTGCAGCCGGGGTAAATGCAGGCGTCCGGGCTGTGGCTAGCAAATTTATCCTGCTACTGAACAGCGATACTGTGTTAACAGACGATTCAATCGACCACTGCATGCGATATTTGATGCGGCACGAAGACGTTGCTGTAGTCGGGTGTCATCTGACATACCCCGATGGGAGAGATCAGAGTAGTACTTTCAGATTCCCAAGTCTGTGGGGAATTGTTACCACTTCCCTGTCCCTCGCTCAGACTTTCCGCAAAAATCGCTTTTTGAATTGGGATCGATATGGTTACGCGCGTTGGCAGGAACCGACAGTTGTCGACTGCGTTATGGGAAGTTTCATGCTCATCAGGCGCTCAGTAATCTCGTCCGATGACTTATTGGATAGTGGCTATTTCATGTACGCGGAAGAGACTGATCTCTGCTGGCAATTGAATCAGGCTGGCCACAAGGTTATCTATCTTCCCGATGTGACCGTCGTACATCAGATTTCCGGTAGCACGAGAAGAAACCCACGAGCTGCGGCTTGGGCCTACGGTGCGAAGCGCAGAGGAATTTTGAGATTTTTACGCGTTCGTCGAGGCCTGTTGCAAGCCTACATCGCGAATGCTCTTTATTTGCTAGACCTCATACCACGGGCCCTGTACTGGGGGGCAATGGATATTTTGCAAAGCCTGCTCTCGGGAAGTCCTTCGGCGGGTCGATTTCAAAAGGCACAAGTTGCGGCATTTCATATCCAGGCCGTGTTGCAGCCCTCGAGGCTTCTGAGTCCGTGGCATGGTCCAACTCTGGAAAAATAGCTGCGCCTTCGGACAATTCCATGGTTTGGTATCTTGCTCAAAGTGAGCAGAAGTCACTAAGTGGGTGAACTGCGCTTTTCAACGGACACTGTCCCAGTTAGTCAATGGTTTGAACTTCTTTAGTTGTTGCCGCAGAAAGGGCGTAGATGCCGCGGTGTGATGCATTGGGTCAAGGTAATAGCTGTAGTCCCCTTCCCATAGTCGGCAGGCACCGACCTCACATATGATTTCCCGCGGGTCTACGAAAGATGCACCTGCACTTAGCTCAACGATGTCCCGCATACTCTCTGCTAGTTGATCTCTCGATGCAGGGTCGACTTGCCGCATATCCCCGTAGGTTTTTGGAATGTCGTTAATCGGTGTCAGGGGGCCGATTCGCGTGAGGATGGAGTTCACGTTTTCTACTGACACTTGCGGCCCAATAACTACCACCGCGTTCGAGCGCGCCAGAAAATAATTGATCGTCCGAATAATTCCATCTCGCCATCCATCAATCTTGGCGGGCCCAAGGAACGCGGGACTTCTCTCTCCGTCGGCGCTCTCCCACTGAAGCTTTCTATCGTAGCCAATCCAGTCTTGTGACCAAATGACCAAGTCGTACCGCGATTCAAGTGAGTAGAGCTGTTTCCGAAGAGCCAGGCAGTCGTCATCCACGGATCCGAAATTTACGAGTACAGCACTTTCAGCGAAAACGCATCCTCCTCGTGATACAACTTCAACTTCAGCACGTTTTATTCTGTCCATGCTCATTAGCGCTGGAATATAGTTTTGCGCCATGGAATCGCCAAAAATGAGAACTTTCTCTTTCGTTCCTGTCCCGAGATGCAAAACTCCATCGCGATAATCTTGGCGGAACTGAAACCCACTTGCTCGGCTGTATGCCTCTACTCGAGGTAACCACGAAAGCCGTTGCGGTAAGCCATTTGTCAGCGGCATAGCGAGAGATACCACTACGGTCGCGATAAGCGCAATCGTCGTGCGCCGAACCGGTGGCCAGAAATGATCGCTAGTCTCGCTTTTGCTTAGTCGAAAGCGCTGCTCGACACCAAGGTGTAAAGCGTACCCGACGCCGAGGCTTAGACATAGGAGGAAGATTTTCGTCCAGACAGAAAAGGGCTCGGTAGACAAGTAGCGCCAGAATACGACAATCGGCCAATGAACCAAGTAAGTGGAATAGGAAGTCTTGCCCAGCGAAATTGAAACTCGATTGGTCAGTATCTGCGAAAGACCTGCCGCTCTCCCGCTCAAGATCAGCAGTGCCGCGCCAGCCGATGGAAGTACCGCATTGAATCCTGGGAAAGGGGTTCTCTCGGTGTAGAGGATTGCGGTCCCCAAAATAAAGCCGATACCGAAGACGAACAACATGCGCTCAATCCAGACCGATTGAATTCGCACGATCGTTGCCCAAACACAGCTAGCTCCCAGTAGAAATTGAAACGACCGGAAAGGCATTAGAAAGTAGGCATGCGTTGGGTTAATGGTGAGCCAGATCTGTGAAAGCGCCAGTCCGGCGAGCGCGCCGCAGCCAACGAGCCATCCGACTGTTCTTACTCCGCCGAATTTGTAAGCGATGAATACGGCAGCCGGCCAGGCAAGATAGAACTGCTCTTCTACGCTCAACGACCAAGTATGCAGAAAGGGCTTGTAAGCTGCGGAGACGTCGAAATAGTTGCCGCCCATGCTGAAATGAAAATTGGCCAACGAAAGCAGCGCATATGCTCCGGAGCGGCCAGCGTCGGCCACGTGATCGGGAGCCATGATAAAAAGCGCCAAGAAAATCGAAGCAGCGATAGTCGCGACTAGCGCGGGCAACAGTCTGCGCATGCGTCGGGCGTAAAACTCCTTGAACGAAAAGCATCCCTGCGCGAGATCGGCCAGGATCAGTTTCGTAATCAGGTATCCGCTGATGACAAAGAATACGTCGACGCCTATGAACCCTCCCGAAAAAAGTGCGAAGTCGCAATGGAATAGTAGGACGCAGAGAATCGCGATCGCGCGAATGCCGTCAATATCTGGGCGATAGTTCATAGGTGCGTCGAATCTTCTTTGTTTGGCGTCGCTTTCCAGCATCCATACGGTTGGGGAGTATTTCGCGGGGATTATAATCTGGGCGTTGGGGGAGGGGCGTGGCGGCAGCGCTAGAGACGAAGGCATATCTGCCAAATTGTTAGAAATGTGACATTCCTCGCGAATAATTCGCAGGATATTCGGAAACTATCGAAGTCCCGCAGCGCGATTAGCTATTTAGCAATTGCCAAGCACTCTCTGTCGGATTCGTACGAGCGTTCGCTAACGCTGGCGCTGCCTGCATGGTAGTGGCCAAAGATTAATGGCATATGGAAGGTATAGATGCTCATCAATGACCTGGTGATGCGCCGATTGAGAGCGGCCTACTATCAACTCGGCTTTTTGCGCCGCCTGCCAATTGGGGAGCGGATTGCGAGAGCAGTGCAATCGTGGGAAGAGAAAAAGGGCAAAGGTGATAGCCCCAAGGCGAAAGACGCATGGGAGAGGCAATTCAACTCGGGTGAATGGGAATACATGAGCGCAGAGGTGTCGCGCTACGCCGTGATTGTCGGCTATCTTGAGATCAGCAAAGGGGAGATTCTCGACGTAGGTTGTGGGCAGGGCTTCCTGTTCCGGAAGTTCAGGCCCTATGGCTATATGCGATACGTCGGTGTGGACATTTCTGACGCTGCGATAGCGAGATTGCAGGACTTTGCAGACGAGCGGACACACTTTGCGCAGGGTGATGGAGATCAGTACGAACCGCTTGGTAGTTTCGACAGCATTGTTTTTAACGAGTCGCTTTATTATCTGCGGCACCCGATTGACGGGCTGAAGCGATATGCTAACGCGCTGAAGCCGCTCGGTGTGCTTATTGTCTCCAACTACACGGCTTCGAGGCGCGCTCGTGCATTGCTTAGAGACGCGGAAGCTTGCTTCAACGTCATTGACGAGACTGTCGTTAGGCAGGGCAAATTGGAATGGCGGTGCGTTGTGCTAAGGCCTTGAACATCAACATGACGAGGATCAGATTTTCGTACGAAGCCTATACCGAAATGGCGAGTTCGATGAGTGTGAATGGGGTAGGCACTGCATCCCGAATCGCGGTGGGAGCTGTTAGCGAGTTTCGCCCTTTCCGCTCTTGCCGGATACCGTTGATCATAAATGTCTACTCGACGGTATCCGGCAAGCGTTTTGAAGCATTCTTTCTTAAGCTATTACCCCAAGACTTCAGCTTTCGTAACGCTTCTTTATCTGACTCAAGGCGATAGTTGCTGATCGTGCTCTGCCTTCCCCGGATTGTACTTGCGTACGTTTGTCCAGGCCTTGGTGCCTCCTAGCTCACCCCATGATTGGGCGCACCCTGAAGGGCATCCCTGAGAGTAATACTGGGTGGAGATGTATAGATCTTTGATAGTGTAGTTGTAGTTCTGCTTTTCTGGGGGCGTGTACCCCGCGGCAATTCCATATCCGCCATCGTTCTGCCCTTCGATGACCCACAATCCTCCTTGAATAAGCCAGTCGTGGTTCGCTCCACCCTCAGGATATGTGGCTATGAGGCCAGATGCCCATGAGCACGGCCCGATGTGCAGAACCGTATTGATAAAACTGATGTTATAGGAGCCGCCAGCCGCCCTGACGGCACTCGCATGAGCCCGTTCGGAGTTGCCTTGGCACGTTCCGGGCGAATATCCGATCGGAGGGCTGACGTTAGGTCCGAGGTAACTGTCCTCGACACGAATATTGTTTTGCCCAGTAAAATCAAGTCCGCGCATGGTGTCGTGGGTCCAGACTCGCCTGAGTGTCAGAGCCAGTGTATTTCCCTTGTTCACACAAATTGTCCGATCCTGCCGGTTGGACCCGCCTGGCGCAGTCGGGTCAGTAGTTCCAATTTCGACATCTTCAATAAGTACTGGCCCTGCACCTGCCCCAATGGTGACGGCGGGATCCGCGCAGTCGAGCGACTCATCGTTGAGAATGCGACTCTTGCGCAGCGTTACGTTCCCGTAAATCAAGACGCGATGTCCCGAAAAATTGCATGAATCAATGCTAACCGGAGCGCTTCGCCCATCAAGCACGTAATCGGCACCCTTCAAGTATGACTCGCAGCTCTTAAGCGTCGCCCCGGTATGCTTCCAGCCGGTGGCACCCGCCTGTCCTGCGGAACCGCCGGGAATAGGTAAGCCACTAGTCGGGGTTGTCACAGGGGTGCTGGGTTCTATTAATACGGGCGCCATTGGTCGTACCGTCTGCGGGAGGGCGGAACTGGATGCGCCTACTCCGACTAATACGGCGGCTATTCCGTGACATGTACGTTGGACCAACGCCCAATTTTTGTCCGATTTAAGCATACTGACTATCTCCAAGAAAATTAGGCATTGGGGGAATGCGTTGTCTCACCGTCAGGATTCCAGTTTCCGCGCGGTGGCAGAAATTCGACTCAAACCTTACAGAATCATTGAATGGATTTAATGCTGGTCTCCAGTAGTCACGCAATTGTCTCAACCGGCCGACAATGGTTCATAAACCAAGGTGCTGGTGATTGGCGACGCGTGGGCATTGGAAATTGAGATGTAAATCACGCTGCCGATCCATGGTCTTGCTCGCGGAGCGCGCTGTGTGAGGAGCCAATCCAAAGCTCACAAGGCCTCAGTAAAGGCTGCAGTCGCGGAATCCTCCACCGTGCGACTACAGGGTAATTCAGCTTACTCTGAAGAGGTAATTTTGTGCTTCGACGGAAGGTGGGAGCGCCTCGCGCCGCCGTTGGGCGTGGTTTCACGACTATGTGAAGCATTTTTCGATGATATCCCTCCATGGCGAATAAAAATGTGAGGAAAATCATGTTGTTTAGCAGTTGGCAGCCATATCATGCTTATGTGAGCCGAGCGGGCTTCTTGACGGTAATTTTGTAAACAGCAAGAACGATCGGGACTCAGCGATAAAAATCGTCCGCGCTGTTTCCATTGCCTCTGGTCAAATTTGACGATTTCCATGTGGCCAGCTGATATTCGAGTACCGCCGCCTGTATGAATATCAGCGATGCTGGTGAAATTGATCAAAGGGCTGAGGTCTTTAACCCGGCTTTTTTTTGCGGTTGCGCACCTAAACGGGGTACTTCTGCGCTGGCACGCGGCCCGGGCGTATTTAATCCGTTTGCCGCCAAATTGACCAAGAACTGCCAGTGAATTTCCTCACGATTCTCGTTCTGTTGGTTCTTTGCACCGTTGTGCTTTTTGCACAACGAAGATACGCACTACTGGCTTTGTTTGCTGGTGTGGTTTTTCTCTCGTTTCGAAGTTCCATAGATCTTTTTGGTCTTCGAATGTATCCGATCCGCTTTCTCGAACTGACGGCCTTCGTGCGAGTCATTGCGCGCGGCGAATTCGCCCTCCGACAGTTTGGAAGAGTCGATCGTATGGTCTTGGCTGCTTACACCTACATGACGGCTGTTTTCTTGGTCCGAACTCTGCTGGGGTTTGGTACCTCCGCGGAAGTAACGATGGTGACGACACTGTCGAAAGTCGGAGAGCTGATAGACGTCTTTTTTCTTTATGTTGCATGCCGGGGCCTTGTCCACGAGGTTTCGGATTTTCGATGGCTTCTCGAAAAAGCCGTTTTTCTGTTATTGCCTTTCGTAGCACTCGTGTTCATAGAAAGGTTCACGTGGCGCAATCCACTCGTAATTCTTGGATCTATTCCCGCAATTTGGGTTGATGCGGGAGACGGACGAATAAGGTGCTTCGGAAGTTTCTTGCATCCAGCGCTTCTCGGGACTTTTGGCGCAATTATGGCTCTGAGCTATATGGGTCTAGCGGCTTCCCGTTCTAGTCGCGCAATCGGTTGCATCGGCGTTTTTCTTAGTCTAATGATCGTTATCTTGGCAAATTCCGGCGGTCCTATAACAATGCTGGCGGCAGGAATGCTGGCTTGGGGCTGTTGGCCTATTAGGGAAAGGCTGAAGCTCCTACGGTTCGCCATATTGGGCATGTTGATATTGCTTGCGGTGATTATGAGAGATCCGATTTGGTATCTGCCCAGCAAGATGAGCATCTTGTTCGGCGGCGGAGGTTGGCATCGTTCATTTTTGATGAACCAGGCAATTGTCCATCTCGATAACTGGTGGCTGGCGGGGATGCCACTTGACATGACACGAGAGTGGCTTCCGTATCTCACGCTTGGCGCTGCAGACGTAACAAATCTGTATCTATCTTTCGGAATTGATGGCGGTCTGATGGCTCTTTTCCTGCTTATAGGCCTACTCGTTGTTGCATTCAGTGAGATTGGAAAATCTTTGGTTGCTTCTAGAAATGCTAGGCAATTGGAACGCAAAAACGAATTACTGCTGTGGGCCCTTGGTGCCTCAATGGTAGGTCATGCCGCCAATTTTTTGAGCATCACATACTTTGATCAGACAACCGTTGTCTGGCTCTTACAGCTCGCGGTCATTGCGAGCGCTTCAAGTACAACGAATAGTGGCGTAACTGAGAAGCCTAGGGACTTAACACAGCGTGAAGGTTTCGGTTCGCGGGGCGGGCGCCGGAGTTATGTTGCTCGCTTGAATAAAACAGCTAGAAGGGTGCCAGTAGGACGTTTGCGATGACGCACCCATGCGAGAAAATCGAGCGGCCGAATCGCCAGCTGATCGTTTGGTATGCAGGTGTATCCTGGAATGGTATTGCGGGCACCGACCGTCAAATGGCAACGGCGTTGACACGCTTTGTAGATATCCTTTGGGTCGATCCGCCCGTTAGTCCAATGACATCAGCACGCTTTCGTCATGGTGCTTCGCGTTGGCCAATTCCCACAATAAGCGCGCTGAGTTCCTCGATGTTTCGACTGGCACCGCAGACTCTGCCTTTGCACACCAAGGGCATTTGTCGTGGCCTGTCTGCGCGCCTGGTCCGTTGGCAAATTCAGTACGCGTTGAAACGACTGAAGAGGGCTCCTTTGGCCGTTGTCGTTTCTCATTTTGAAAATGTGTTGGGAGGGTGGGGCTCAAAAGTCGCGAATGTGTTCTACGGCACCGACGACTATGTTGGCGGAGCTGAGTTGATGGGCATAGCGAGAGCGCGCATCGAAGAAGAAGAGAGAGCGCAACTGGGCCGCGCTGATATAGTGGTGGCGGCGTCAGTTGAGTTGGAGCGTCGCTGGCGCGCGCTTGGGTTTGGTGGGCCGACTATTGTCATTCCCAATGGTGTAGCAGCTAGTGCGTACCAGCAGACGGAAAATGCAGTTTCCGACTCCGTCGGTCTTCCACGGCCATTGGCGGGGTTTGTAGGCCACCTTTCAAGCCGCATAGATATCAGTCTGCTTGAATCAGTGGTGCAATCTGGTTGCTCTCTGTTGCTAGTTGGCCCATGCAACGCACGATGGGAGCCCGAACGTTTCCGGGCGTTGATAGAAAATCCTCGGGTCAAATGGGTGGGGCCTGTCGAGTTTTCGATGTTGCCAGCGTATTTGAAGGCTATAGACGTGGGAATAACTCCATACGCGGACTCCGATTTTAATCGGGCGTCTTTCCCCTTGAAGACTCTGGAGTATTTGGCGGCGGGTAAGCCAGTGGTATCCACGGATTTGCCAGCTGTGCGGTGGCTTGATACCGAACTTATCACAGTGGCCAGTCACACGACTTTCGGCGAGGCCACGCGAGTATCGGCGACCGCTCCACATGACCCTGGCGTCGCAAAGAAAAGGATCGCTTTCGCGGAATCGCACTCCTGGGAAAAAAGGGCGGAGGTATTTGCTAGTGCCGTTGGGCTCGAGACCAACCGGCACTCGCGTTCATCTGCAGGGCAAACTTGCGGTGTTTAGCGTGCGAACAATAGAACAGCGAACGTTGTCGGGTGGAAAATCTTGAACATCATCGTCTATACCCACTCGATGGAGATCGGAGGATCTCAGCTTAACGCCATTGAAATCGGCGATACGGTGCAAAAGCTCGGACACGATGTGTTGTTGGTGGGCGAAAACGGGAGACTCGCAGCGGTCGCCGAGAAAGCGGGCTTGGAGCATTTTCAAGTTAGCGATCGTCGCGGACGCCCTTCGCTCACTGTCATGGAAAGCCTTGTGGGTCTTGTGCGAAAGCGAAATATCGATGTTGTCCATGGGTATGAATGGCCGCCAGTGTTGGACGCGTGGCTTGGTCCTCATCTGCGATTGCGAACGCCTGTAGTTGCAACAGTGATGTCTGCTGCTGTGGCGCCGTTCTTGCCCAAATCGATCCCTCTGGTGGTTGGAACCGAGCAGCTGCGGCAGCATTGTCTATTGGAAGGTTCCAAATTCGTAACACTCCTCGAGCCTCCCGTGAATATCCATGCGAATTCCCCTCGAGTTGATGGGCAAGGATTCCGCATGCAGCACGGGGTTGGCGCGGATACTTTGCTGATTGTCGTCGTGAATCGCCTTGCTCGTGAGTTGAAGCTGGAGGGCATGCTGACTGCGTGCCGTGTGATTGGTGAAATGGCGCGCGAGGGAATGGATATCAGGCTGGCAATTGTCGGAGAAGGGCCTGTCCGCGGGGAGGTCGAGGCGGCAGCTGCGCTTGCCAATAAAGCTGCAGGACGAAATGCGGTATTTTTGACAGGCGAGCTGCAGGATCCGCGGCCGGCCTATGCTGGCGCCGACATCATTCTTGGTATGGGAGGGTCCGCTTTACGTGGAATGGCCTTCGGCAAGCCCTTGGTAGTGCAAGGCGAAGGGGGGTTCTGGAGGCTGTGTGAGGAACATTCGGTTGGCTACTTCCTCGAGGCTGGCTGGTATGGATTGGGCAACGGTGAAATTGGAGATGACGCGTTGCGTGAGGCACTCAGGCCACTTTTGCGTTCACCCGATACGAGAACCAAGCTAGGGGCTTTTGGCAGAAAGCTGGTAGTGGACCGTTTCAGTCTCGAAAGTGCGGCGAGACTGCAGCTGAGCATTTACGAAAAGGCAGTTGAATTGAATGCCGCTACGAGGATTTCCGAGTTGGTTCGCACACTACATGGGTTGGGGCGACACAAGGTGCGCAGGCGTTGGGAGCGATTGTGGGGAACAGCGCCTGCGGACGACTTCAATGCCATCCGTGAACAGAAGAAAGCCGAGCCGCAGCGGGCGAGCGTTTCCCAGTAGATTCGAAAAACCGTGAAAATGATGCCTATGCAAATGTTATGGCGGATCCGATCCGGAATGACGCCGCGATCGCGTCGCATCCTCCGTCGTCTTTCCGACCCCTGGATAAAACCTGTTGGCTCGATCGTAGGCGCGAGAACGAATGATCCTGTCGTTGCCTTGACCTTTGATGATGGCCCAGATCCAGAGTCGACGCCCCGCGTGCTTGATGTGTTGGCGAAGTACGGATCTAAGGCGACGTTCTTTGTCCTGCTTGATAGAGCTGAAGCCAATCCGGAATTGTTAAAGAGAATGCTGGGGGAAGGCCATACAGTGGGCTTGCATGGTGTGGATCATCATCGCCTGACACGAATGGCGATCGCCGACGCACGAAAACATATTCGGAGTGGTGTTGAAAGGTTCGCAGCTATTGCAGGCACCCCACCGGTGTGGTTTCGGCCACCATACGGATCGCAGAGCTTTAGTACTTTTTTTGCTGCTCGTAGTTGTGGGATGGAAGTTGTTGCGTGGTCGTCTGATTGCGCTGACTGGACAAACCGGCCAGAGCAAACCATTGCGGCAGAGGCTCTCGAGTCGCTCCATGCGGGAGGAATATTGCTTCTTCATGACACTTTGGCTGCGGGTCCTAACGAAGTGCTTCCCGCAATAACAATGGACCGGCCGCTGATGACGGAGCTGATTTTGCAGGGAATGCGGGCGAGAGGCTTGGCGAGCGTTTCCATGGATGGATTGCTCTCCGGTCGCCGTGCTCATCGTACTGCCTGGTTCCGCCCATAGCTGTATGAAGCTCGGATTTGCATGCATCTGGGATGCGAACCCCAGAAAAACGTGGTCATACACGCCATGGGATCTGAGAGAGGCGCTTCGACGCCGTTCAGACGTGGAAGTTGTGGATGTTGGTTTCACAGTGCCAAAGTTGCTTAGGCGAGGCCTGCAATTGGCTTCCTTGAAGCGACGGGCAGGACGCTGGGTGACGCCGTGGGAACATGTGCGCATGTGGGAATCGGCAATCGAATACGAACTGAACCGGCGCGCAATTTCGCTTCGGTGCGATGTGGTTCTGCAAATCCAGGATCTGGGAGCAATTTCCACCCCTTATATGCTCTACCAGGATTTCAGCTATGACGTAATGCTCGATTGCCTCCAGCAGGAATCACTAGGCCTCCGTGAATATTTTCCGCATCTCGACATGAAATCGATCATGAGGCGGCGCGCGCGGCAATTGCGAATTTATGAGAAATCGTCTTGCATGCTGACAATGAGCGATTTTCTCCGACAATCATTGATTGACCGAACAGGGATTCGTCCAGATAGAGTCGTAACTGTCCCCCCCGGTGTAAGTACTACGCTGGGGGAGAAGACTGAGGATGCAAGGATCCGCCGCAAATCTCCGCGGAAGCGTCTCCTTTTCGTCGGCACGACCTTCCTGGTCAAGGGTGGAGACCTTCTTTTGGCTTCCCTTGCTCTTCTACGAAAGCGCCATGAAGACATGACTTTGACTATTGTTGGGCCCGAAAGCTGGCCTCTGCATGGGGCCATTCCGGAGGGAGTATCTTTCCTTGGTCGTGTCGGTCCAGAAAGCCTTTCTGGAATCTATCAACAACAGGATTTGCTGGTCGTTCCCTCACGGCTGGAAGGATTTGGAAAGGTCTTCATCGAGGCGCTCTCCCATGGGCTCCCCTGCATTGGCCGTCGCGCATTCGCCATGCCTGAGTTGATTCAGTCTGGAGTAAATGGCGACCTCGTCGAAAGTGACAGTCCAGAAGAGTTGGCAATGCGGATTGAATCGGTGTTGACCAATGACAGTGTTTACCGCAATTGTGAGGCGGCGAAAAGTCAAACAAAGAAGCGCTATGACTGGGATCGAGCAGCTGAAGACGTAGTGAAAGTGGCTTCACAATTCATGTAAAACTTCTTTTTGATGCCGTGGTCCCTCGAGAGTCACGACTGATCTGAATTTTTTTTTGCCAATCGATCACGAAGAAATCGTTTGACTCGAGACGGACGCGTAATTTTGTTCAGCGTGACCAGATGGTCTCGATAGTCGCCGTACTTGTTGATGGGAAAGATCATCAAATCCGGCCAGAGCTTCATGATGCATGCGGTGAAAAGTCTGTCGGTGGTTTTTTCGATCGGGTTTACCCCAATAAATGCCTCCAATACTTGCCGTTGAGCGTATGGGAGTAGATGGAATTTATAGGTGTTCTGTATTGGATGTTGGCCCATCGCCCAACTTCCGAATTTGAGCTCGAGAAATGCCAAATCGAGAATTACGCTGTTCGGCAAGCTACGTACACCCTCGAACCATTTTTCGATAGCTTCGCCGAGCTTTTGATGATGCGGCAATGTCAACCGGGAAACGATAAAGCTACTGTCTATCTTTGATTCGTTGATTATGTCGAGATCTTGCCGGTACAGTCGGCATCTTCCAATCTCGCCATACATGCCTGTAAGAACCACGTTTGCGCGTAACGTCTTGAGTGTGGGGTGGGAGGTGCGATTGCCTTCGATGACGCAATCGCCGACTGCTCTGTCCCAGCTTGCCCGCTGAAAATCATCAGCTTCCAATACCTGTTCAACATGGTGCGGCAATGCGAACCGTTGTGCGAGTGCACGTGCCACGTCCACATCGAGCTTTGCGGTGGGGTGATTGAAGGTGGCAAACTCACATTGAGGTATAACTTCGCGTGCCGATGCAAGAAGCAGTCGGGAGTCGAAGCCGGCGGTTAGTGTCAGTGCAGTTGGAAATTGGCGGGTGACCGCAGAAGTGAAACGACTGAGCGCTGCCGAAGCCTGCTCGACTGCCTTGCTGAAGGGCATCCATTCCCGGAAATCGTCGGGCTTGGGCCAATGCCGGTGGGCGGTCCAGTGCTCAAGGTCCAGAAAGTGATTCGGCAATAACCGATTGACGCCTGAATGAGCGGTAAGATCGCCCGAAATCCATCCTCCTACTCCCTCGTCCTTGACTGCTGCCCTGTGAAGATCGTGATCAAATCTGGCGGCATACTCCTCGTTATTCAAGATCAGCGCCGGAGTGGCGGCAGCGAGTTGACGTTCCGGCATGAACGCCACTGGCAATGAACCCGCCGGGTCCAGGTACAGACGGACGGGCAGTGGTCCGAAGGTCAGGGCGAAATAGCTTCCGGAGAAACGAGGCAGAACGCTTGATTCAAACGTTGCAGTGTTGATCGGTTCCGAAGGTAGAGTGAGTTTGCCCGATTGAGGGAAATCGCCTTTTTCCTCGTCATATGGAAATCCAATTGCAAGGGCAATTTGTTGCGATCTTGAATCGCAAATTTCCAGAACCTGAAAGCGCGGGTCAAACGCGATCTTGACGCCGCCCTTGGAAATCACCTTGAAAGAAGGGGGATGGGTGAAGTCTGTGGTTGAGAGTATGTACTGATACTCGAACGATGGCGGGGCCATGGAATAAGTATTCCTGTGTTAGATCTGTTTCATTGCCATGATGAGAGAGCCGGTTGAGGTGAGACACCCTCAGTACTGATCTCGCGAGAAAGCAGATTTGATAGGGGGTGTCTCATCGCTTTGCGGTGTACTAAATCATCCGATATTAAGTTTGCGCAGCAATTGCTCTGCTTCAGCCCTGGATTCGAACTGCTTTCCTGAGTCAATGACGCGACTAAGAATGGCAATCGCGCGTTCCTTCTGGTTGGCTTCCGATAGCGCATGCGCATAGTGAAACTGGATCTGCGCATCGTCCGGTGCAAGGCTGGCTGCTTGTTGTAGGGCAGGAAGTCCTTTCTCGAGGTTGTTTGTTTGCACCAGAATCCAGCCATAGGTATCTGCAACCGCGGCAATGTTGGGTGCGTCCGCATAGGCCCTTTCGGCCACAGCGGTGGCTCGTGGGTCTTTCGCCAGCAAATACAGCCACGCCAGATTGTTTAGGGCGGCGACGTCCTTGGGTCTTGCTTCCACGACCTTCTCGAGTTCGGTCACTGCGGCAGCATTCCTACCGGCAGACATGTGGTATTCCGCCAGCGAACGTCTGGCCAATGCATCAGCGGGTGTTCGCGCGACCCAGTCAGCCAGTTCGGCTTGCGGGTTCGCAATCTTTGCGGCTGATTTGGCTTGTCCGACCCGCATCGCCAATACAGCACTCGGTACTCGTTTGTAGGCGGCAAGGAATGCATTCGCTGCTTCCGTCGGCCGCTTGGCCGCCATGTACACATCCCCCTCCAGTGCGTAGGACGCGGCGCCTTCCGGGTCAGAGCGTCTCACGTTCCTGACCACCTCAAGAGCCGCAGGCAGGTTGCCATCGGAAGTTTCAAGTGCTGCGAGCGTCGTTGCACCTGGAATCCAGGCTGGAGAAATCTCGAGCGCCTGCTTGAGGCTGCGTCGCGCACCAGCCGTGTCTTTTTCAGCAAGCTGGACCTTTGCCATGGCGAGCAGGATGAATGGCGAGTTCGGCTGTTCCTTCGCCGCGTCGCGCAAGTTCGACAAAGCTTCTGCATACCGCCCGGTGCCTGCATTGAGATCAGCCAGAGCTATGCGCGCCATCGGGTCGGATGGGGCGTTGCGGACTGCCTCGGAAAGTACATTGCGCGCTTCGTTGGTGTCGCCGCGAGCAGCAGCTCTTCGAGCCAGGGCCAGCCTGACATCCAGCGCATCGGGCTTCGCGATCCGGGCGCGATTCAGCCATGCGTCAACGTCCTGTTCCTGGCCGCGCAACGCAGAGACGCCCGCCATCAGCATCATGGCACCCGCATCATTGGGTGCCTTGTTGATTACATTCCTCGCAAGTTCTTCAGCTTGATCCACACGACCGGCAGACAGCTCAAAGCGACCGAGCGTGAGAGTCAACACTGGATCATCGGGACGAACGGTCCGTGCCTTCTCCAGATAACCGCGCGCCAGGTCGATGCCATTGGTACTCGCCTGGTACGCCGCCGCCATGAGCAGTAAGTCCACATCCAGAGGATGCTCAGTGACCGCCGCGTCAAGTTCCTTGGCGGCTGCTGCCGGGCCCTGCAAGGCAGCGGTGGCGATAACGCGCAACCGGTCTCGCCCTGCAGCGAAAGGGCCGTCCTTGATTGTTGCCAGAATATCGAGTGCCTGCTTTGCCTCATCGGCGGAAAGATAAGCTGCAGCCAACTGCAGCTGGAGCTGTGCGTTGCCGGGGGTTGCTGCGAGGTTTTGCTCGAGCAGCGATATGCCCGCCACAGCCTCACCCCGACGGATCCGTATCTCGGCAAGCATTGCGGTCGCCGAAGGGTTGGGCGGCGATCTGGCAATCAACGGCTGGAGCGTTTCCTCTGCATCAGCCACTCGCCCCATACGAAGCTGGATTCCTGCGAGCGCCAGGCGCGGCTCGTCCTTGTCACCGAATTCGGCAACGCTGCGGACGGCTTCCGCGAAAGCCTGCTCTATGTTTCCCTGTTCAAGCAGAGCAGCGGACAGCAACAGACGGCTATCCATGTGCTGAGGAACAGCCGAGGTGAATTTGCGCAGTTCGTTGACCGCCGTTGTTCCATCTCCGTCAGCCAGCGCTACATTTGCCCGCATCAGAGGAACGATTACGCCTCCGGTGGCCACGGTATCCAGACCCGCAAGCGCCGCCTTGGCCTCATCTAGCTGCCGCATGGCGAGATAGCACTCGATTCGCTGCGCGTGTGCTTGAACAAGGTTCAGTTGGGTGAGTCCCCGACCACGTTCGATGACTGTGGTGAACGCGTTTACAGCAGCGGTGAAATCCGCCGACTGAGCGGCCAAGGCACCCTTGAGCAGCCAGGCGCGGCCGGAATCCGGCTCGCGCATCAGTAAAGCGTCAACTTCCTGCAGGGCTTTGGCTGTTTGACCCTGGGCAGCTATCGACTGGATACGCCCGAGCGCTGCGTCAGGAAGATCGGCCTTCGCGGCCAAGGCCCGTTCAAACAGTGCCTGTGCATCCGCAGGATGCTTTTCGAGCAGGAGCATCCGCGCTTCGAACAAATCCCTCTGTTCACGCGGGAGGGTGGTGCTGGCGGCGATTGTGTTCCTCGCCGCCTCGAACTCTCCGGCCGAGAGGAGCAATTCGATCTGGCGGATTTCGGTAACGGCAGGAGATACCCCTGCGGCAATCATGCGGTCGAGCTGGATTCGGGCTGGCTGGGTTTCACCCCCAGCAGCGAAAATATCGACCAGCAACAGCTGCGCTTCGAGGTTGTCTGGCTCGTCTTCAAGTGCCTTGCGCACATCAACCAGGGCGGCCTGGTACTGGCCGGCCTCCAGGCTTGCAGTAGCTCGCGTTAGGCGTGTTTCTACACTCGCAAAACGGTCGCAGCCCGCCAGAAGCACCAACACCAGTGTGAGCGTAGCACTTGCTCTCCATCGCAGATTTGTCATGGCTGTCTCCGTGCCTCCTGGTATGCGTCGTATGCCCGAATCACTGCATGATCGAGATCGGCATCGACTGCTGCGCAGTCCGGTACGCAAGGGATTGCGACCGCGAACAGACCCGCCGCAGGCCGTCTGTACAGCGAGCGAAACGCAGTGAGGAACTGGGCCTTTCGCGCATTGGCGATGGTGTTGTCATCAATCGTGTAGGTGTACAACGCTGACCATCCCCGCCCCGACTTGTCCACCAGGTCCACTCGAGTGGCATTGATGGGAGGCGCACCATCGCGCTCGAGCTGTGTGTCTGTCAAGCCGCGAGTTGTGAATGATTGGGAATCGAATAGAGACCGGTCATTTGCAATAAGTTCCTTGCCCTGTGACTGGTCATGGTATTCGTTGCGATAGAGTTCCATTACACGCCCGTCTGGCCAGATATAGGCAACGCGATGCTCCCATGCGGCTCCCGTGAATTGCGGCTGCCACCGGGAGTCTGGCGATATGGGTCCGGTTGCGCCCGGCATGGGAATCGGGGCAGTGATCAAGGCGGGGTAGCTGTCCAGATGCTGCGCCGCCCAGGATGAAACAGGCAGCAGCAGAGATGCCGTCACTGCCGCAGGGAATCCAACCACGCTGCGTCCGGGCTGCATGACGTCGGGTCCCGTACCGGTTTGCGCTGGCGGGTCAGACTGTGGCACGAGCCGTAGCACGAGGTAAAAAACGACGAGATCGAAGGCAAACACCCACCATCCGAACGTGAGGTGCCCCATGGTTTCGAGGGTGTGCTTGAGATCGGCATTCAAGTAGGCAAATACGATCAGCAGGATACGCAGCCAGTTGAACACCATGCTGAGCAGGCCGGCGATTGCCATGATCAGGATGCGTGTCTGCAACCTGTCGCCGCGAAATTCTCCAGCCAATGCGCCGACAGCAAGTGCGACACACAGGAAATGAGCGCCGCTGCAGTCGAGTGCTATGAAGATGGTGCCGGAAGGCAGTACGACTGTGGGGCCCTCGACGAACGCCTGTACGCCCGCAAGTCCGGTCAGGAAGCCCACCATGGTCGATGTGATCATCTGGAGGGGCGGCTTGAGGTAGTCCCAGCAGGGAATCGCGAAGTACAGCAAAGCGATCGGGAAGGCCAGTTTCGAACTGGCCCGCCAACCCACACCTGCCCAGAGGATCGTGAATGCCAGGACAGGCCAGAGCATCACGTGCGCGATGAACATGTTCGCGCGGACAGCCAGGAGCCATCCCGCCGAAAGCACGAGTACGAGCGGGATCACCAGGGGATTTGCTACCGGTGCGGTTTCAGTCAGAGCCGGCCGCGCCCTCCATACCAGCCAGATTGCGGTCAGGGCGATCAGCGACCCGTGTGTGTAGGTCGCATCCTTGTTTTCCCAGAAGGGCCAGAGATCGATCCACGACTGGAAATACGCCGCTACGGTAACCAGCAGCAGCAGAACGCTTCGATTCCACGCCGGGATCCGGCGCATCAGGCGATCTTTTCCTGCTTGCGAACGTGGACGGTTTCGCCACGACCGCGCATCGAGCTCGTCGCCGCTTCAATGAGTTCAACCACTCTCAGGCCGAGGCTGCCGTCGGTCAGCGGCGTCTTGCCATTGACGATGCAGTCAACGAAATGCTCGCCTTCGATGCGGAGGGCTTCCGAGCCATCGAGCTTGGGCGCCCACATGTCTCCCGTGCGATAGCCGACACGCATTTCATGAATCTGTTTGGGGTCGTCCGTGAAGCTGATGCCCTTGTCGTAGATTTTTACCTTTTCGCTCGGTTCCAGATCATCGTACGTGATCATCTTCTTGCTGCCGCCAAGGAGGATCTGTCGAACCTTGACCGGCGCCAGCCAGCTCACATTCGTGTGGGCGATCGTCCCGGACTCATAGAACAGCGTGATGTACGCGAGATTCTCGGGAGTTCCGGGGAAATGGTTGGTGCCGCTGGCTGATACAGCTACCGGGTGTTCACCCAGCAGGTAGTCGAGAATGGAGAAATCGTGCACTGCCAAGTCGGAAATCACGCTGACGTCTCGCTGGAATAGCCCCAAGTTGACGCGCGTAGAGTCGTAGTAATAGACCCGGCCCATCTCGCCGCTCTTGATCAGTTCGCCCATCTTCCGGACCGCGCCCGTGTAAATGAAGGTGTGATCCACGATCAGCACCAGCTTGCGCTTGTTAGCTTCATCGACAAGCATCCGCGCTTGGAGTGACGTTTCCGTCATCGGCTTTTCAAGCCACAGATGCTTGCCAGCCTTCAGCGCCGCCATTCCCAGTTCAAAATGGGTGTTGACCGGAGTCGCGATGGCAATGGCGTCGATTTCGGGATCCGTCAGTAGTTCCTGAAAATTCGTGGTGGTCTTGATGGCGGGGAAACGCCGCTTTACCAGCTCCAGTTTCTTCGGATCGAGGTCAGCGACGGCCGCAATGGTGCCACCGTTGATCTCGGCAAAATTCCGCACGAGGTTGGGGCCCCAGTAGCCGTAACCGATTACGCCAATCTTCACCATGATTCTGCAGTCCTTGAGAGCTGATTTCTGTATGTGGAATGAGAGGGTTATTTCGAATCGCGGGTATCGCCGACGATGCGGGCAGGCACGCCCGCGACGATGGCAAAGTCCGGCACATCTTTCGTTACAACGGCGCCTGCACCAATCAATGAGTTCTGGCCGACCGTGATGCCGGCAATCAGCGTGGCATTGGAACCGACCGAGGCACCGCGCTTGATGCGCGTTGTCACTACTTTCCAGTCTGCTTCGGTCTGCAGCGAACCATCCAGATTGGCGGCACGGGGATACAGGTCGTTGGTAAACATCACGCCATGGCCGATGAAGACTTCGTCTTCAATGAACACGCCTTCGCAGATAAAGGTATGTGACGAAATCTTGCAGCGTGCCCCGATGTGAGCATCTTTCTGGATTTCCACGAACGCGCCGATCTTTGTGTCTGCACCCACCGTACAGCCATACAGATTGACGAGGGACGGGTGGAAGATCTTGACGTTTTCACCCAGAACAACGCTATCGGCAACGGGCATACCGAGTCCTTTTTGGAGTCTTGGTCTTATGCAGGGAATTGCTTAACGGCGGCAGGATAATGCGGTGCCGCGAAGGTTTTATTGTCGTGTTCGTCATTTTCCACAGCGGGTTATGTAGTGCCCTTCGGGCCCTGGCGGATCGATTCGTTCCCACAGGCCTGGTCCCTGACAAAGAGCGAAGCTCTACTGGAGAAATGAGGCGAAGCGAAGTCGCAGGTCCTGTCGAGGTTTTTTACACCCGATGCGGAGAGTAGGGCAATCGCATCCTTCCTGCCCCGTCCAGCCGGTGGTGTTGCAGGTCCGTGAGGCGGAAATCTGCGGTGAAATGAAGAGCTGCATCACAGTTGGTTGCCTCCACTGGCGCGTAAGCGCCTCGCGAACCGCCGTGGCATAGAACTTGCTCCTATGGCTGCGCTGCCTGCGAAGTCCCAGAAAAGGATTCTGTTTACATGTTGTCCAAACTGCCTCGCTTCACGGAATGGCTGAAGGTCCGGATTCTTATGACGAGCTTTCTGCTCGCCATTGCGTTTCTGGGTTCAACCTCTGTCGTCAACGCTGCCGACCCCAACCAGGGACCGGGTGGGCCAATACTGGTCGTCACCAACGGGACTACGAATTTCGGTCGGTTTTACGCGGAAATCCTTCGGGCAGAAGGACTTAACTCCTTCGCCGTGGCGGATATCAGCGCGGTCAACGCCACACTGCTGGCTTCATACGATGTCGTGCTGCTCGCCAAGACTGCACTGACCAGCACGCAGGTCACGACGCTGACGAACTGGGTGACTGCAGGCGGCAACCTCGTCGCGATGGATCCAGACGCCCAGTTGTATTCACTGGCCGGCGTTGCCTCAACCGGCACCAGCCTCCCCAATGCCTACCTCAGGATCGATACCACCAATGGCATCGGGAATGGAATCGTGGGCGAGACCATGCAATTCCACGGCGTCGCAAGTCGCGTCACGCTTGGAACAGCTTCTGCCTTGGCTACTCTCTACTCGACCGCCGCTGTAGCGACGACGAATCCCGCTGTAACACTGCGAAGCGTCGGTGCCGCTGGCGGCCAGGTCGCTTTCTTCGCCTATGACCTTGCAACTTCGATTGTGTACACCCGCCAGGGCAATCCGGCTTGGGTCGGTCAGGAGCGTGACGGGACAGCGCCGCTTCGCTCGGACGATCTGTTCTTCGGTCCTTCGCCCTCGGATCCCCAGGCGAACTGGGTCGACCTTACGAAGGTAGCCATCCCCCAGGCTGACGAGCAGCAGCGCTTTCTCGTCAAGCTCATTGGCAGCATGAACCTAGACCGCAAGCCCTTGCCGAGGTTCTGGTACCTGCCTAGAAACACCAAGGCCGCTGTGGTGATGACGGGCGACGACCATGCGAACAACGGTACTGTGGATCGCTTCGATCAGCTCATCGCGAACAGTCCTGCGGGATGTTCCGTAGACAACTGGGAGTGTCTGCGCGGTACCTCCTATATCTTTACGAACACGCCTATCACTAACGCGCAAGTCGCATCTTATTCCGCTCTCGGGTTTGAGGTCGGCTTGCACGTCAACACCGACTGCTCGAACTTCACCGAAACCAGCCTGGCAGCGATCTATGACGAGCAGACCGCAGAGCTTCTGGCGAATCTCCCCAGTGTTCCCGCTCTCCGGACCGAGAGGCATCACTGTATCGCCTGGAGTGGCTGGGCAATTGCACCCAAGGTGCAGCTCGCACGTGGAATCCGCCTCGACACCAACTATTACTACTGGCCTCCGGGCTGGGTAAACAATGTGCCTGGCCAGTTCACGGGTTCGGCCAGCCCCATGCGATTTGCGGATCTCGATGGCTCGCTGATCGACGTTTACCAGGTCGTCAGCCAGATGACCGACGAATCGGGTCAGCTTTATCCGTATACGATCGATACGTTGCTCGACCGGGCCATCGGGCCTGAAGAGCAATACGGCGTCTACACCATCAATGCCCACACCGACGTAGGCGTCATTACCGAGTCGACGACGGTGATTGCTTCGGCACTGGCCCGCGGAGTTCCTGTGGTGTCTGCCAAGCAGATGCTGACCTGGCTCGATGGCCGCAACGGATCGTCTTTCGGTTCCTTGAGCTTTGCCGCCAACGCGCTCAATTTCTCAATCACCCCGGGTGCAGGTGCGACCGGCCTCACGTCGCTCGTTCCCCGTACCAGCGGCAGTGGCCGACTGGTATCCACGATCACCCGCAATGGTGTTGACGTCCCGTACGAAGTAGTCATGGTGAAGGGCATCGAGTATGCCTCGTTCCCGGCGGTTGCCGGTGCATACATTGCAAACTATGCGCTCGACACTACTGCTCCCACGATCGTGACTCGCACTCCCTCTGCGGGAGCCACGGGCGTCGCGATAGCGAGCTCGATCAGCGTCAAGTTCAGTGAGTCGATGGATGCAAGTTCAATCAGTTCAAGCAGCATCGAGCTGAGGACGCCGACCAATACTTTGGTCCCTGCAACCGTCAGCTACGATTCATTTGGTTTCAGCGCGTCGATCACCCCGACAAGTGCGTTGCAGCCCCAAACGACCTACACAGTTATCGTGAAGGGTGGCGCCGCTGATCCGCGCGTCAAGGATGCTGCTGGAAATGCCCTCATAGCCAATTCCACATGGGCGTTCACGACACTTTCGCTGAACTGCCCGTGCACGATCTGGCCCTCCAGCACGACTCCCACGGTCGCGTCCGATAGCGATAACGGCAGCGTAAACCTGGGTGTCAAATTCCGCTCGGATGTGAACGGCTACATCACCGGTATCCGTTTCTATAAAGGCCTGACGAACACGGGTACGCACAATGGCTACCTCTGGTCAGCTGCCGGTGAACTCCTCGCTACGGCAACCTTTGCCAATGAATCCCAGACAGGCTGGCAGCAGGTGAATTTCAGTTCGCCTGTGCCGGTCACCGCAAACACGGTGTATGTGGCGTCCTACCATGCTCCGAGCGGTGGATACGCCGTCAATCTGAACTATTTCTCCGGAGTGTCGGCGGACAACGGCGTTCTGCACGCCCTGGAAAACAGCGCGGCAGGTGGCAATGGCCTCTACGTATACGGTGGGGCCGGGCAGTTCCCCGCGCAGGCATTCAGCGCCTCGAACTATTGGGTAGACGTGGTCTTCAGCCCGACGGCTTCGACCACCGATACCATTCCGCCGACCATTACTATTGGTTCCCCAACCAATGCCGCGACCTATGCGACCAATGCTGCATCGCTCGTGCTGAGTGGCTCTGCCAATGACAATCTGATCGTGGCGCAAGTCACCTGGTCGAATGATCGTGGCGGCAGTGGTACTGCGTCCGGCACATCTGCCTGGACAGTTAGTGGCATCACTCTGCAGACAGGCGTCAACGTGTTGACCGCGACGGCGAGCGATGCTTCTGGCAACTCGTCGTCAGACGTACTGACCGTGACGTACACGCCTGCGGCGCCTGATACGACGCCTCCTGTCGTGACAGTCCAGGCACCGGCGAGTGGTGCCACAGGTGTAGCCACCACAACTTCAGTTGTGGTTACGTTCAGCGAAGCCATGGATGCGGCAACGATCAGTGCTTCCACGATCGAGCTGCGCACGGCTGGGAATATCGTGGTCCCCGCAACAGTTTCCTACAGCGGCAACGTGGCGACGCTCGCGCCGAATGCGGCGCTTGCTGCAAGTTCTGCCTATACGGTGCTCGTCAAGGGCGGCGCGGCAGACCCGCGCGTGAAAGACGTGGCGGGCAATGCGCTGGCAGCCAATTCATCGTGGTCGTTCACGACAGGCGGTGCAATCGGTGCGACGGTCAGCCTCTGGCCGAATACGGCCACGCCTTCGATCATTACGGATTCCGATACGACTTCGGTTGAACTCGGTGTGAAGTTCCGCGCCGATGTGGCGGGTTACGTGACCGGCATCCGTTTCTACAAGGGTCCTTCAAACACTGGCGTACACACCGGCACGCTCTGGACGTCGAGCGGCCAGGCCCTTGCCACTGCCACGTTCAACAATGAAACGGCGTCCGGTTGGCAGCAGGTCAACTTCTCAACACCTGTCGCCATCGCGGCCAATACTGTCTATGTTGCGTCGTACCTGGCGCCAGTGGGGCGGTATTCATCAGACAGCAACTACTTTGCTGCCACCTTTGACAGCGGACTTTTGCATGCCCCGAGCAGTGCGACTGCAGGCGGCAATGGTGTCTACGCGTACAGCCCGGGCGGCATCTTCCCGACCAATACGTACTCTGCGGCGAACTACTGGGTCGACGTGCTCTTCGCGACCAGTGTCGGCCCTGACAGCACGCCGCCCACGGTTGTAAGCACAACACCCGCCAGCGGTGCGGTGAACATTGCAATCAATTCGGCATTGACGGTGAATTTCAATGAGCCGATGGATCCGGCCTCGATCAGCACGGCCAGCCTGGAGCTGCGCGCTCCAGGGAATGTGCTGATTCCTTCGACAGTCAGTTACACAGGCACCACGGCGACATTGGTTCCGACCACTGCGCTGGCGAATACCACCGTGTATTCGCTCACGGTGCGCGGTGGTACCACGGATCCTCGCGTCAAGGACGCTGCAGGGAATGCGCTTGCCACTAATGCAACATTCTCCTTCACTACGGCAGCAGCGGGCGGGCCTTGCAGCGCGAACCCGATCACCGCGGAAAATTGCCTTACCGGCAATCCGGCCAGTGAGTGGGATATCAGCGGCGCAGGCGATGCCTCGATTCAGGGCTACGCCACGCAGATCAGCGTCAATCGCGGTACCGCCGTTTCCTTCAAGGTGGATACCAATGCGACGAACTATCGCTTTGACATCTACCGTATGGGTTACTACGGCGGCTTGGGTGCCCGCAAGATCACCACGGTCAGTCCGACTGCGACTCTGCCCCAGAACCAGCCGAACTGCCTGACCCAGGCTTCGAGTGGTCTGATCGATTGCGGCAATTGGGGCGTGTCTGGTTCGTGGACCGTTCCGGCCAGCGCAACTTCTGGCATCTACTTCGCTAAGGTAGTCCGGGCAGATACAGGCGGAGCGAGCCATATATTCTTCATCGTTCGCGACGATGCCAGCACTTCGGACATGGTATTCCAGACGTCCGACACAACCTGGCAGGCCTACAACAACTACGGCGGCAACAGCCTGTATGTGGGTGGTCCTGCCACCAATCCGGGCCGGGCGTACAAGGTCAGCTACAACCGTCCCTTCGCCACGCGTGGCACCGACAGCGGCCAGGACTGGGTGTTCAACGCCGAGTACCCGATGGTCCGTTTCCTGGAATCCAACGGTTACAACGTCTCGTATATATCGGGAGTGGATACGGATCGCAGCGGTGCATTGCTGCTCAATCACCGGGCGTTCATTTCCACCGGCCACGACGAGTACTGGTCGGGTCAGCAGCGCACCAATGTCGAAGCGGCTCGCGCTGCGGGTGTGAGCCTGGCGTTCTTCAGCGGCAACGAAGTCTTCTGGAAAACGCGCTGGGAAAACAGCATCGACACGTCCGCGACGGCCTATCGCACGCTGGTTTCGTATAAAGAAACCCATGCGGGTGCCAAGATTGATCCGTCGACTGAATGGACCGGCACCTGGCGCGATCCAAGGTTCAGCCCACCTTCGAACGGCGGCCGTCCAGAGAATGCGCTGACGGGCACGCTCTTCACGGTCAACGCGGGGACGTCAGGAATCGTCGTTCCGGAAGCCGAAGGCAAGATGCGCTTCTGGCGCTACACATCCATCGCGGGCTTGGGCACAGGTCAAACGGCAACACTGCCGGATGGAACATTGGGCTACGAATGGGATTCGGACCTGGACAATGGCTTCCGGCCGGCCGGCCTCATCCGGATGTCGAATACCACGGTGTCCGGCGTCGACAAGCTGCAGGACTATGGTTCAACCTACGCGACTGACACTGCGAACCATGCGTTGACCTTCTACAAGCATGCAAGCGGAGCACGGGTGTTTGGTGCCGGCACGGTCCAGTGGTCGTGGGGCCTCGATGCGAACCATGATCGGGCAGGTACACCTACCGACATCCGGATGCAGCAGGCAACGGTGAACCTGTTTGCTGACATGAACGTTCAGCCGGCTACGCTTCAGGCCGGATTGACGAGCTCGTCAGCGTCCACTGACGTGTCAGGCCCTGCCGTTACGGTTACGGCTCCGCTCGCAAATGCGACGGTGCCGATCAATGCCACCACGACCATTGTCGGTACCGCTATAGACAGCGGTGGGGTTGTGGGTGGTGTGGAGGTCTCGGTGGACGGTGGTACCACGTGGCGAATGGCGACGGGCCGGACAGCCTGGAGCTTTAGCTGGACACCCACAACCGGCGGCGCCGCGACTGTCCAGATCCGTGCCGTTGACGACAGCGGCAACCTTGGGTCGGTCACAAATCTGAGTGTTACGGTGGCTGGATCAGCTTCTTGCCCATGTTCCATCTGGCCAGCAGCTCAATTACCCACTTCGGGTCCGGATCTCGACCCGAGTTCGGTAGAGCTGGGCACGCGCTTCCGTGCGAACACCAACGGCTTCATTACTGCAGTCCGGTTCTACAAGAACTCGCTTGATACCGGTACGCATACGGGCACCTTGTGGTCGGCCACTGGTACGCAGCTTGGTACTGTGACCTTCTCCGGGGAAACCGCCTCGGGTTGGCAGCAGGCTCCTCTACCGTCGCCGGTAGCGATCACGGCAAACACCTGGTACGTCGTTTCGTACCACACGAGTGCCGGTGCCTACACGGGAGAAGACAACTACTTCGCCGCCAGCGGCGTGACCAATGGCCCGCTGTACGCTGCTCAGGACGGTGAGGGTGGCGCGAACGGCCTCTATGCCTATTCGTCCAGCGTGACCTTCCCGAACCAGACGTACAACAGCGAAAACTACTGGGTAGACGTTGTCTATACGACCAGCACGGGTCCAGATGCCACGGCTCCTGTAGTCACCATCACCACTCCTACCAACGCGACCACCCTTGCGTCTTCAACGACACCGTTGACGATCGGTGGCACAGCTTCCGACGCAGTGGGCGTAACGCAGGTGACGTGGACTAATGACCGGGGCGGGTCTGGCACGGCGACGGGCACAACTGCCTGGTCAGTCAGCGGGATCACGCTGTTGTCGGGCGCAAACGTTCTTACCGTGACTGCGCGCGATGCAGCGGGCAATTCGAGCACGGACACGTTGACCGTGACCTACGCGCCGGATACGACGGCACCGGCAGTCACCATCACCACACCGACCAGTCAACCTACTTTCGTGGCGACTGGCGCTACAGTGGCGCTGGCCGGGTCGGCATCTGATGCAGTGGGCGTAACTCAGATTAGTTGGGCCAACGATCGTGGTGGTAGCGGCACTGCCTCCGGAACCACTACATGGTCAGTTGCGAGCGTTACCGTTCTTACGGGTTCGAACGTGATTACCGTGACAGCACGCGATGCGGCAGGGAACACGAGTACCGATACCTTGACGGTTACGTATGCGGGTGACACGACGGCTCCTGTCGTCACTATCACATCGCCAGTCAACACCGCGACACATAGCGTTGCCAATACTGTCGCCACATTGAATGTGGGCGGTTCGGCGTCGGATGCAGTTGGAGTGACGCAAGTCACCTGGGCGAATGATCGTGGCGGCAGCGGCACGGCAGCAGGTACTACTTCCTGGACGGTCGGCAACATTGCGTTACAGGTCGGTGCGAACGTGCTGACGATCACCGCGCGGGATGCTGCCGGTAACTTGAGCACGGACGTTCTGACGGTGACACGGGCGGCTGATACTACTGCCCCTGTAGTGACGATCACCTCGCCTGTGAGTGCAACGACTTATTCAACAGCGCTTGCTTCGATGACTTTGGGCGGAACAGCGTCTGATGCTGTTGGCGTAACGCAGGTTACCTGGGTAAACAACCGGGGTGGCAGCGGCACGGCGACGGGTACAACGGCCTGGTCGGTTACCGGTGTCGCATTGTTGAGTGGCTCGAATATTCTGACCGTGACTGCGCGTGACGCGGCAGGCAATCAGAGCACCGATACGCTCACAGTGACGTATACGCCTGACACCATATCTCCAGTGGTGACGATTACCTCGCCTGTAAATGCGACGACGTATTCCACGGCTCTCGCTTCGATGACACTGGGGGGCACCGCTTCAGATGCTGTTGGCGTTACCCAGGTGACATGGTCCAGCAACCGGGGTGGCAGCGGTACGGCGACGGGTACAACGAGCTGGTCAGCGGCCGGTGTCGCTCTCCTGAGCGGTTCCAATGTTCTGACCGTGACGGCGCGCGACGCAGCCGGCAATCAGAGCACCGACACGCTCACAGTGACGTATACGCCTGACACGACGGCTCCTGTAGTCACGATCACATCGCCGGCTAATGCGGCGACCTTCTCGACCCTTGCCACGACGGTTACTTTGGGTGGCACTGCGTCCGATGCAGTGGGTGTTACGCAGGTTACCTGGACAAATAGTGCCGGCGGTAGCGGCACAGCTTCAGGCACGACGAGCTGGACAGTCAGCAGCGTCGCCCTGCAGCTGGGCTCGAACGTCTTGACGGTGACCGCGCGGGATGCGGCAGGCAACAGCAGTGTTGACACGATTACCGTTACCCGCACGGCTGATACGACTGCGCCTGCAGTGACGATTTCTGTGCCAACCAATGCCGCGACTTTCTCGACTCAGGCTGCCACGCTTGCTTTCAGCGGCACTGCGTCTGATGCAGTAGGTGTCACGCAAGTAACCTGGACGAATAGCGCGGGCGGATCGGGCACTGCTACGGGAACCACCTCTTGGTCGATTGCAAGTATTGCCCTCGTCGTGGGCCTCAACAACATCACCATCACGGCGCGAGATGCGGCAGGCAACCTCGGTACCAGAGTGTTGGCGGTCACGCGTGCTGCGGACACGACGAACCCGGTCATCACGATCACGGGGCCAACGAACCAATCCACCCACACCGTTTTGACTGGCACTTCATTGGCTTTGAGCGGCACCGCGTCGGACAACGTCGGCGTCACGCAGGTGACGTGGAGAAAGGGATCAGGTGCTGAAACGGTAGCAACCGGAACTACGTCCTGGTCAGCCACTGTGCCCCTCACTACGGGGTCGAATGTGTTCACGGTTACCGCGCGCGATGCCGCAGGCAGGACGAGCACCGATACGATCACCGTGACGAGGGTGTTTTAACTGACGAGGTATTCCTGAGGAATATCGTGCAAGAACATCGGATCATGCTGGACACATGATCTGTTGTAGGGATTGCCGGGACTGGAACAAACAGACGGTCCGGGCGATCGAGATCCAGAAGGGTCAGGTGACGGGGTTGAGGCGCCAGGCAGTGCCTCAACCCCTGAATCCTGCTACGGCACAATCTCGACTGCAGCGAAGTTCCACCTGTCACCGGTGGGTGCTGTGTCGTTCAGTCTAATGGCAGTGCCTGTTGCAGCCACCGGTACAGACCAAGCCTGTACCCAGAACGTGTCTCCAACCGCGGAATTTACCCATTGATGCACCATGGTCTGCGTTGCAGGCAAGGTTCTCGCAACTGCCCGGTCCCAATCGTTCCCCACCCCATACACGAGGGCATTCGCTTTGGTGGTCGTCAGCGACACCGCCGGAGCGCCTGTTGAGGCGTTTGCAGTAGCCGACGCTCCGACTCCGCTCGCGTTTCTGAAAGTGACTACGGTCAACGACTGCGGGTATCCGGCTATAGCCGGCGTAGAAGTGACTGTGGCATTCGCAAGTACGTTAGTGGCAATCGCCCGCCATATCTCGGAGCTGCCGCGTTGGGTATTGACCCGCCTGACAAGCGTCCAGGTAAGGCCAGCGCCAGAAACGGTCAGTGACTGGGTCCCAGAGCTTGGTCCATCAGACGCCACGAACGCGACCAAGAGCTCGTTCGCCGCTACCGTAGTAAAGGCTGCTGTCGTGCGTGTGCCAGAACCATCTGAGAACACGCTCTTGTCGATCGTAGGTGAGCCACCTACGGATCCGGAAGAAACAACAAGATTCACAGCGCTGCCGGCAGCAGCCTGGGTGCCGGCAGCCGGGTTTTGAGTAATCACGGTATTGATCGGCAATGTACTTGACTGGGTCGTGACCGCCCCAACCACCAGGCTCGCACCGGTGATCTGGGTCTGCGCCGCTGTCTGCGTCTGACCCACCACACCGGGGACAACGACGAGTTGCACGCCGGAAGAGATCACAAGATTCACTGCACTACCGGCCGCTATCTGGACGCCTGCAGCTGGGCTCTGGCTGATTACAGTATTCACAGGCAACGTACTCGGCTGACTCGTTACCGTACCCATTGCGAGGGTGACGCCGGTTATCTGGGCTTGCGCCGCTGCCTGCGTCTGGCCCACAACGTTGGGGACATTCACCAGCTGTGGTCCCGACGAAACGATGAGGTTGACTGCACTTCCCGCCGCAGTTTGCGAGCCGGCCAATGGACTCTGCGTAATCACGGTGTTGATCGCCAACGTACTGGGTTGCGTCCCTACAGTGCCAACGAGCAGGTTGGCTTGAGTGATCTGCGACTGGGCAGCTGTCAGGGCCTGTCCCGTCACGTTGGGAACGGCAACCAGCTGTGGACCAGAAGATATGATCAGATTGATGGCGCTGCCAGGCGCAACTTGAGTGCTGGCAGAGGGGCTTTGGCTGATCACGGTATTCGTCGGCAGCAGGCTGGCCTGACTCGTTACCGTGCCCACCACGAGATTGGCTGCAGTGATCTGCTGCTGTGCGGACGTGAGCATTTGGCTGACAACGTTCGGTGCAGAAATCGGCGCTCCGGGCGAAGTGATCTCGACAGCAACCAGATTCCACCGGTCGGATGCAGGTGAAGGGTCAGCCAGCTGTACGACTGTGCCGGCATTCTCGACGGGCAAAGTCCGCTTCTGGACCCAGAACGTATCGCCCGCGCTTGAATCCACCCATTCGTGCACGATCGATTGGCCCGTGCCCACAGTTCTTGATACAGCACGATCCCAGTCATTACCTATGCCGTACACCAGAGAGCCTGGACTGGTTGTCGTCAAGGAAACATTCGGAACTCCGATGCCGCTCGCTGCTCCGAAAGCGCCGGTGCCGCCAGCGCCTGCGAAAGCGATCACGCTGAGGGACTGGCTATATCCTGTGCGACTCGGCGTTGAAGTCACGGTTGCATTGGTCAGTTTTCCTGAAGCAGTGGCTTTCCATATCTCAGAGGTTCCAGGCTGCGTATTCATTCGTGCTACCAGGGTCCAGACCAGGCCTCCTCCTGTGATGCTCAGGGTCTGTCCTCCGGATCTTGGACCATCTGCCGCTGCAAACGCTAGCAGCAGGGTGCCTGCGGTTGTCGTGGTGATGGGTGGCGATGTTCTCGCGCCACTTCCATCCGAGAAAGCCATGTTCTCCACAGCCAAGCCGCCTGCGACGACCGCGGATGCCTGACTCGATGCTTCACCGGGGTTTCCGCTCGCGTCGACTGCCACCACGCGGTAGTAGTAAACGCCGCCAGACAGCGAGCTATCGGAGTAAGTCGGCGCGGATGCTTGCCCGATCAAACTGGATGCACCCACCGCAAAGCCATTCGTGGTGGAGCGGTAGACGCGATAACTTGCAGTTGCAGGGCCACTCGTGGGAGCAGCCCACGTCAGGCTGACAGTGTTCCCGGAAACCGTTGCAGCCAGACTGGCCGGCGCCGGTGGCAGAGTAGGGGAGGACACCACAATTGAAACAGTGTTCGAAGTGGTCCGAGCACCTCGGTCATCCACCGCCACCGCACTGAGGACGTGGTTTCCTGCGACGGCTGCCCATGTGAACCGATAGGGAGCAGCAGAAGAGGTCGCCAGAACGGTGCCATTGCCAAGGAACTCGACGTGGTCGATGGAGCCGTCACTGTCGCTCGCTGTTGCAGCCAGAGTGAAAGAGATGGGTGTTACGTAGTTTCCGGGTGCTGCACCGCTGAAAATGATTGTGGGTGGCGTGTTGCCGGTCGCAGGTGCCCCACTGATTCGAAGTTGAGTGCCGGCATCGTGCCGTACGCGCATCACTCCAGTGGAGCTGTCGAACGACCACCCTTGCTGCGCAAGCGTGCTTGTATTTGGCAGGAGGACGCCGTCAGCCGTAACGCTTTGGGGAGCGAAATTCAGCCTCAGAACTTCCTGTGCAGAAGGGTCGAATACTTGGTACGTAATCTCCGTGGCGCCATACTGAATGCTCCGAACGACAGACGTGGAGCGAAGTAGATGCGATTGCGTTTGCGGCGCCCACTCTGGCACCGAACCGAGACTTTCCATGAAGTGCTTGATGTAGTCGCCGTACCCGTCAGTCCACCAGATGTGGTTGACTCCGGGACCGTCGATCACCACTCCGTTCGTCCCACACATGTACGTAGCCCAATTGAGAGATCGATACGCTTTCTCCCTCGCGGCCTGGTCACCCGTCAGTTCGAATAGCTGGGCATTGAGGGAAGCATAGCGGGACGTGTGGCTGCCCATTGGGTAGAAGAATGCAAACTGCTCGGCAATGGAATTTGCACCGTACTGAGGTACTGCAAATGTTGATTCAATCCAGGCGATGATTCCTCGCACGTGAGTTTCCCAATTAGGATCAAACTCCGGGTGCCGCATGAGATAGCGAGCCGTTTCGCCGGCATTCAGCTGGTTAACATTCCAGGTGTCCGACTGGATCTGCACATCTTCAAAATAACCTGCCCACGCATTGTTCTGCATCGGGTAAGCCATAAGCCAGTTCCACGCGATTTGCCGTGCAGACCGGTAGGCGGAAACGTTACCCAGGTTCAACCGGATTAGTTCATCAAAAAGTTGAATGGGCGAAATGACGTGCGCGGTGTACTGTTCTCGTACGTTGTTGGTTTCAGCGTAGACGCGGAAAGGCCATGGGGACTGTGTCGCACTACCTGTGCGGACATGACCGGCGAGAACGTCGGCAGCCTGAATCGCCGCGTCCCTGAAGCGCGTAACTCCGGCGAATTCGTAGTACTTCAGGAATGCGACACCTATTTCACCGACCTTATCGGGTTCGATTACGCCGACACCATCTCCAACACCAGCTGCGTTTCCTACCGACGCTCCTGAATATGTTGTGGCGCCTGCGTCAGCACTGGCGTACGCGACCCCGGGCCAGTTCCATGTCGTCGGCGTCATGCCATGATCAAGCTGATAGGTGAGCACATCGCGGACAAGGTTCGCCATGGCGACGTTGCCCGAATACGCATAGTAGAGAAGTCCGGATTCAGTAAGCATGGAATACAGACCAGCCGGGTTGTGAGGCCAGCCCGCACCCGTTACGGGATTTCCGGGATTCGCGTAGCTTTCCGAATAATAGAGCTTCAGTCCGTTGGAGCCGGTGGGGACGCCGCTGACCAGGTAATTGCTGGCGAGCGTAAGCACCTGGTCATAGGCATTTGCCTGCACTGAAGGCCAGGCAAGAAGCTTACCGGTCGCATCGAGCTGTACGGTATGACCGTTCAGCGAGGTTTGCGCCATTACCGAAGTGGTTGGTGTGGCTGCAGTAAGCAGACAAGCTACCAGGAGGAAAGCGGAAAAGCGGCGAGGGTTATTCATGTCGCATCCCAACTCGCAAATTCCGTCTTGCGCTTGTTTGAATTGTTGAACGGAGAATCGCTTGTTGCGTACGATTTGAAGCGGAAGCGAGAATAACCTACGAGAAATCGGCCTGACGATCTATTTGATTAGATGCCGGACAGGCGTCAGCGTGGATTCAATTGTTTCGCGGATTCTTGCAACTTAACGTCAATAATTTGATTCATCCGGTTACCACTGTCACTTGGTAACGGGCCGGTTTCAACGTGGGATTAGTCCTACAGGCAATGCTGACCTGGCGACTACCTCCAGGGAGCCTTCATGCGCGTTTGCAGCAAGATGTAGGTTTTCGACCGCATGCTGCCGATGCTCTGCTCACAGTGACAACGCGCCGGAAATTTACGGGGGCCAAAGTTAAGGAGCAGTCCGCAGATCGACTACAAGTGTGCGATGCCGCAAGCAATTTTGCTGCTTGTGCATAGTAGACTTCCGGCCCAGACCATGAGGCCGCAAACCCCATCCTTAGTGCTTTCCTGCTCGCTTCACGCGCTTACCGGGTGAGGCATGTATCGCATTGAATGGATTGATCAGCTGAAGGCTCGGCGCGGGCAGCCTCGAGAAGCAAGCCGGTTTGCCTACATCAGCCCGGTGGTCTGGAGCCTCGGCCTGACGAGTTTTCTTACAGACATCTCGTCCGAGATGGTCAACAGCATCCTGCCGGTTTACCTAGTGCTGCATCTGCGGCTAAGTCCCATGCAGTACGGGGCGATCGATGGCGTCTACAACGGTTTCGCGATCGTCCTGATGAGCCTTTTTGCAGGCTGGCTGGCAGACAGGTCCAGCCGGCAGAAGGAAGTGGCGGCGGCAGGGTATGGCCTATCGGCGGTGTGCAAGCTCCTTTTGCTCGCCGCAGGTGGGGCGTGGGGCTGGATCATGCTGGTCACAGGGCTTGATCGACTCGGCAAGGGGATTCGTAGCGCCCCCCGTGACGCACTTATCTCCCTCAATACGGACCGGGCGCATCTGGCAAGTGCGTTCGGTGTGCATCGCGCGATGGACGCGGCCGGGGCATTGATCGGACCTTTGCTCGCGTTCTTTCTGCTCGCCCAGCTTCCGGGTGCGTTCGATGTGCTGTGGATCATCAGTTTCGTTTTCGCGTGCCTTGGAGCTGCAGCGCTTTGGCTCTTTGTCCCACGGAGTGATCGTGGGGCCAAGTCTCCACTGCCGATTGAAGCTCCTCTGGCGCGCAAAGTGGCAGTGCCGATCCTTTCCAGTCCAAAATTCGTTGCCTTGCTGGGATGTGCGACCCTCCTTGCGGTTGCAACGATCAGTGACGGGTTCGTCTATCTCCTGTTGCAGGCGAAGGGCGGTACCAACGCAGGTTTTGTTCCACTGTTCTATGTGATGACAGCCGGGGCTTACATGCTGTTTTCGATTCCGGCGGGGCGCCTTGCCGACCGCATTGGCCGGATACCGGTACTGGTCAGCGGCTACTTCATCTTGATGCTGGTCTATGCAGTGCTGCTCTACGCCCCGGGGCACAGTGTTGCCGTGCTGGTCGGTTGCCTGTTGCTGTTCGGGCTGTATTACGCTGCTACCGAAGGAGTGCTGGTTGCTCTCGCAAGTACCATTCTTCCCCCGGAACGCAGGACAGTCGGCATTGCCTTCCTCGCCACCGGCATCGGTCTTGGCAAGATGATTTCATCCGTATTGTTCGGCTGGTTCTGGCAAGTGGGTGGTGAGACAAGGTCGATCCTCATCTTTACAGTGGCGCTTCTCGTGGCGGGTACTGTCACGGTGATCTGGCTGCGCCGTTGCCGTTTTGAATGAGTGCGTCTCGCGATGAACAACAAATCTGGCCCCCTTCGGATATTCCTGGCGCTCTGTGTCGTAGGGATACTGGTATTCGCGGGCGCGATTTACTGGGCAAAAACCCGGATGTCCGATGTGCCGGCAACGATTGTTGCCTCGCCTGTGGAGCCGGAGGCCCTTCCGGACAATCCTCCAATTGAAAGTATCCCGGAGCCCGAAGCAGCAGCGTCACTGGTTCCGCAGACGGATACTGTTGCCGCACCTCTCCCGAAACCCGCCGCTCCCGCGGTGCCACTGCGCATTTTCTTTCGGTACACGGGGCTCGATGCTCACTATGGAAAGCTGGCCTATGTAGATGGCCCGACCAGTGATCGAAAATTTGCTGAAGCCATTTCCTGCGAAGTTGCGTACATCGCCGGCGGGCACGGAATCTGCCTCGCTGCAAAGCGCGGTGTCTTCACCACTTATTCCGGGAAAATGTTCGACGCGGCGACTTTCGCAACACTCGCGGAATTCCCGCTGCAGGGTGTGCCGAGCCGCAATCGATTGTCTGCCGATGGCACACTCGCGGCCTATACGGTCTTCCTGACGGGCCATGGTTACAGCTCCGTCGACTTCACCACGCAGACGATCATCCTCGAAGCGCCCAGCGCAAAAGTCGTGGCCGATCTCGAGATGGACTTCGTCGTCACGCGTGACGGCCAGACAATCAAGGAACAGGACTTCAATTTCTGGGGCGTGACTTTCTCGCCGGATTCGAAGCTGTTCTATGCCACCCTTTCGACAGGCGGAAAACATTTACTGGTCAGGGGCGATATCGCCGCCCGCACGATGGAGGTCATCCATGAAAACGTGGAGTGCCCGTCGTTGTCGCCGGATGGAAAACGCATTGCCTACAAGAAGCGCTTCACCATCGATGGCAGGCTTGTGTGGCAACTGCATGTCCTCGACATTGCGACCGGCAAGGAAACCGCCCTTGCCGAACAGCGCAGCATCGATGATCAGCTGGAGTGGCTGGATAGCGCACATGTCCTGTATTCAGTCCCCGAGGGCGACGGGAATTCCGGCGGTGGCACCGACATCTGGGTGGCTTCGACGGACGGCAAGAACAAGCCCCGGCTCTACCTTTCCAGCGCCTATTCCCCCTCGGTGGCGCGCTGACCCTGCATTTCCTTGCGCCCGCCGGGCAAAAGTGTGAACTGGTGTCGAGCTGGCTTACATATTCTCTGAAGCTCCGAAGTCCGGCGGTCAAAAAAATATATTAATTATTGATTTGTAAGGATTATTTAATTCTGGCACATGCGTTGCAGACATCTGGGGCAGGAAGCTCGCTTAAGACCGTCTGCAACTTGACCGCATGCCCAGGGAAGTTCGATCCGTGAACAAAACCAAGACTCGACTGCTAGCTCTGGCTGCCTTGGCCGCCGCTTCAGTAACCGCCGCCCACGCCACGCCGGCCATCTGGACGGACTGGGTTGATCCGGCAGACAAGAAGATCTCCGCCGGGCAGACGTTTCAGTACACGCACATCATCACTGACGCCGGAAGCGGAAGCTTCATCCCTGGCGTAGACACCATCTCCAGTGCCTCGTTGACACTTTGGCTGTACGACGACGCGTTCTTTGGCGATATCCCGCTGATTGGGGATGCTCCCGAAGCGGTTTCGTTCAGCTTTGACGGCAGCGCCTGGTCGGGTGCCCAAGCTGTCGGTGGTAACAGCTGGTTCGAACAGACCTTCAGTTTCTTCTCGCTGGCTAATCTGTTGAGCGATGGCGTTATCAACGTGGGGCTGCGCGGAAACGCTGGCGACTTCATGTTCGACAAGTCGTTCCTGACCGTGAAGGGTGACAAAGGCGTAGGCGGCACGGGTGGTATCGGCGGCGCAACAAGCGTTCCGGAGCCTGGCACCCTGTTGATGTTTGGGCTCGGCATGCTGGGAGTGGGTTTTGCCGGCCGACGCAAGCAGCGGAATGCCGCCTGACGGGACTTCCGCAAACGGACAGTTGATAAAAAACCCCGCATCGCGGGGTTTTTTTTGGTCGATGCCTTTTAGAGATGCGGCCCGACGGTTGGGCATCGCTGCTCAGTAAGCCGTGCGGTCATTCAGCATCTTGAAGACAGTCTTGGCCAGGATCTTGATGTCCAGAAAAACGGACCAGTGCCGGAGATACTCAAGGTCGTAATGAACGCGGGCCTCCATCTGCTCGATGTTCTTGGTTTCGCCGCGCAGGCCGTTGACCTGGGCAAGTCCGGTAATCCCGGGCAGCACTTTGTGGCGCGACATGTAGCCTTTGATGAGCTTCCGGTACATCTCGTTGTGCGCCACGGCGTGAGGCCGAGGGCCCACGAGGCTCATGCGCCCCTGAAGGACATTGATCAACTGGGGCAGTTCGTCCAGGGAATACCGACGGAGAAACTTTCCGATGCGCGTGATGCGTGCGTCATCGAGGGACGCCTGACGGATCTCCGGCCCGTTCTCCATGACTGTCATCGTCCGGAACTTGTAGACAGTGATCTGGCGACCGTCGAGTCCATAGCGAAGTTGCCGGAAAACGGCGGGACCAGGAGACGACAAACGGACCACCAATGCGATGACAGCCATGAGAGGCAGGATGCAAATCGTGATCAACGAAGCCAGGATGACATCGCTGATGCGCTTCGTCAGGCCGCGATAGCCGTAAAAGGGGGTTTCGCACATGGCTACTACGGGAAATCCTGCCACTTCTCCCATTCGTGCCTGCACAAGGTCAAAAACAAAAACATCGGGAACGTAGTAGATGGAGACGGTCGTATCGCGGAGCTCGTCAAGGAGATCGAGCACCCGGCGCACGTGGCGCATTGGCAGCGCTACAAACACCACGTCGATGTTGTTTTTCTTGATGAATTCCGTCATCTCGGAAAGTTTTCCGCGCAACTCGGTGTTTTCCTCGACGCCCAGCCGTCGTGGGCTGCGGTCGTCGAAGAAACCCGCGACTGACAAGCCGTTGCCGGATGTCGTCGTCAGGCGATGTGCGAGCGAGAGACTGACTTCGTTGCAACCGGCGAATACGACGCTACGGGAGTTTTCCTTCGAGTAGACGATGCGCCGCAGCCATTCCTGCAGAACGAGGGTGCACAGGATCAAAAAGGGCAGAGTGATGATCGCCCACGGCAGTACGAGTCGCCGGGGCAGGTCTTCAGATGACTTGGTGGCATACCCTATCGCGAACAAGACGCCCAGAAGGATCAGCCAGCGGATCAATACGGCGACCACCAAAGGCGCCCGCTGAGATACCAGCTGCAGGTTCATGCTGCGCGAAACAGGCAGAAGGATGATGGCGAGAACGCCCGCCAGCACGGTCATCACGAGGATGGGCTGGGTAATTTCCATGCCAAGGACATTGGCAATGGTGAGCAGCGAGACCACTGCGATCACTGCAGGAAGGAACATCTGCAGGAGCGTGATGACCGCGACGGAAAAACTGTTCTTCAAGACGACCTGGTCAGTCATCCCTTGCCTTCCTTACAACCTTTGGAGTTTGCATGCACCCTTGGGTAGCTGCAGGCATCGATATTGGCTTTTCCCCCCTCACAGAACAAGGGGATAGGCTGCATGCTGGATGCCAGCAAGCCTACGGAAGCGCGGTCAACGGTCGATCTGTGAACTGGTTCTCGGGAATACCCTCGTCGCCACAACGTTGGGACAATTCGGGAAGACGATAAACAACCGGCCGAAGCGCTGGCCGGAAGCGATGCTGAAAATCGCCTCGTTGACTGTAAGAAAATCCGCCACCGTGTCTGGTTGGGGCGGAACGTGCACCACTCCCTGCGTCAATCGAGCCGGGAAGTATTACGATGCCGCGGTTCGTACAAGGTGGAATCCCGCCGGCATCCCGCAGGACGATATTGCAATGGCCACATCCTCAGCCGCTTCTGCTTCCCGCGACGGGCAATTTTCATGGCGTGAATTCCTCGTCCACCTCGGGTTGGCGCTTGGGCTCCTGGCGCTCAGCCTTTTTCTCCACGTTGAGCGCCCTGTCGACTACCTGCGGCTGGTTGCTGAGGACAACTTCGGCGAGTACGCATCTGCAGTGGCCTGGCTCTTGATGGCTTTCTTCTTTGGTCTGCTGTCCCTACGCGCTTCGGATCGAACTCGCCGCATCCTCTGGGCGGTATTTGCTTTTGGCGCCTTTTTTGTTGGCATGGAAGAGATCAGCTGGGGACAGAGGATCCTCGGGATCCCAACGCCAGAGGCGTTGCAGGAAATCAATTCCCAGGGCGAGCTGACGCTGCACAACATCCTGGTGCCGGACGACAGCCTGCACATGATCGCAGCGTGGGTAATCCTTCTGGGTACCACAGCTTCGGTTTTGCTCGAGCTGGCTGCGACGCCTGCGCGTCCTGCGCTGGCCGGTTTGCGCGCATGGCTCGATCGAGTCGGTTTCCCGCTGGTGCCCATTGTGCTTGCCCCCTGGTTCCTGCTCACCGTCTACCTCTTCCGGTTTGCGCCGATGGTCAAGAACGATGAGATGGGCGAGCTCACTTTTGGGCTTGGCCTCGCGTTTTTCGGCCTCTACGCCTGGATGAAATTTGGTGCCGGGAAAACATGGCAACCTTCGCGCAGGGTATTGAGTGCAGCACTCCTCTTCATATTCATTGCAGTCGCCACGCAAATACTGATGAGCTTTGGTCACGAAGGGGGGTTGGGTGACCGCATCCGCCGCTCTGCGACGCGCGACTATCCCGCCCTCGGTATGTACAGGCAGGCGGACATGTTGTTTGCGTACATGGAAGCACATCCACAATATCTGCGAGCGGATACGCGGGTAGCCTGGGCTCGCCAGCTGCTTGCGCGCGGCGAACCCGATGCGGCTGCCAAGGTATTGCAAGAAGCGCTGGCAGATCTTCGCCGTTCAGGGCGTCCGGTCGATGCCGTATATCTAAGGGATGAAGGAGGGGTCCTCCTGTTGAGCGGCAAGAAGCAGGAAGCCATGGGTTTGCTGGAACGCGCCCTTGCGCTTGACGAGACCGCTTTGTCAGCGAGTGCCGGGACGAAGCGGGCAGAGCTGTTGTGGTCGCAGGCGCGTACCAAGGCAGCCATGCAGGATTTCGATGGCGCACGGAAACTGGCGGAAGAAGCGCGGACTGCTGCACCGTCCGCAGAACAGGCGAAACAGATTCGTAACTGGATTCTGGCGTTGGGCGGTGCCGATAGCGAATGACCGGTTTGGGGTGCCGGCACAACGCAGATAATCCACATGCCCCTACAGCGCATTCTTGTTTCGGCGTACGAGTACCACCCAAAAGGGGTTTCAGAGGCATGGACCGCGTCCCAGCTCGTTGCCGCCTTGAGACGCCGCGGACACAGGGTTGTCGTCACTACCCGGGCCACTCGCAACAAACCGCGTTGGTATGGCGTTGCCCGCTTGCCCTGCGTGATTCCGAAGTGGCCGCAGCTTTGGGCCCCCAACTACCTCGAGTACCTGTTCCGGAGCACTCGGGTCGCAGCGCGCCTGCAGCGCAAGATCTCACTGGTTCAGCATATTTCGCCTATCACGCTGCGTGCTCCGAACCTGCTGGGCCTGCTGAAAGTCCCTTTCATCTGGGGGCCGGTCGGAGGTTGCATCCCTTTTCCTCCAGGGTTTGAGCGCTATGGGCGTGAATCGGGACTGCTCAATCATCTCAGGCAGATGGACAGTTTCCGGCTCAATCACGATCCCTCGCTGCTCTTCACCATGCGAAGTGCCGCCAGGATCATTGTCACTTCTTCGATGGCAGGCGCCATGCTTCCTGAGAACTACCGAAGCAAAGCGGTGGTCATTCCGGAAGGCCTCGCCGCAGGGTCGGTCCTGCCCGGTCCTGCGGGCGAAGAGCCCTACATTTTTTCAAGCGGCAGACTGCTTTCGTATAAAGGACTGGATCTGCTGATCAGGGCGTTTGCGCAGTTGCAGGCGGCCGATGCAGTGAAGCTCGTTATACATGGCGAAGGCCCGATGCGTTCGCGGCTGCAGCATCTGATCGATACCCTTGGATTGGGCGCCCGAGTCACGCTTGGTGGCTGGGTCGAAAAACAGGAAAGCCTGCGTTGCATGAGCCGCTCCCTGTTCTGCGTGTTTCCTTCCCTCAAGGAAGCGTTCGGCCACGTCAATCTCGAAGCCATGGCGGCCTGGAAACCGGTCGTGGTCACAGACTGGGCGGGGCCGCGCGACCTGGTGGAGAACGGAGTAACGGGCATCAAGGTGCTGGGAAAAAATCCTGACGAGCACGTGGCAATGCTTGCGGGAGCCATGCAGCGATTGGTAGACGATCCGGCGCTCCGCAAGAGCATGGGTGCCGCGGGTGCGGCGCGCGTGGCATCGGAGTACCAGTGGGACGTATTGGCAAGCCGTTATGAAACGGTTTACGCCGGGCTGGGATAGGCCACCATGAACAAGGCAGATCCTGCTGGAGCAGTCCTGTTCCTCCTGAATTCACTCACGATGGGTGGATCGGAACGGAAGACAGTGCGACTCGCGAATACGCTGGCCGCCGACTATTCCAATGTGGTGATCGCTTACCTCAACGGTCCGGTCACCCTGGAGCCCGAGGTGAGTTCTGCCGTGCGCCTCGTCCATCTGGAACGAAAGGGAAAGTTTTCCTTCCGTGCCGTCGCAGCGCTTCACAAGGTTGTTCGCGACTTGGGTGTAAAGACGATCGTTGCCGTGAATCTGTATCCGTGCCTGTACGCCACGCTTCTTCAATGGAGAATGGGGCGACAGAACTTGCGTGTGGTTGCCACTGTCAATACGACCGAGTTCGTGAGTGTGCAGGAACAGCGGCAGATGCATCTTTACAGGCATGTACTCAAGCGAACCGATCTGGTCGTGTTCGGCGCCCAATGCCAGGAACGCTTGTGGGGCGAGCGTTACGGAATTCGCGCTCCCGCTGTAAAGACCGCAGTTCTATACAACGGCATCGATACGCAATATTTTCACAACGAGGGTCAGTGGCAGACTCGCGGACCGGAATGGCCAGCTGCCAGGTTCATCGTCGGCTCCATCGGCAAGATGAGAGCCGAGAAATCCCAGCACCATCTGCTCGCTGCAGTGGCGGAGCTGCGAAGCAAAGGCATCGACGCAGGAGCCGTGATCGTGGGCGATGGTCCGCAAAGGGAGATGCTCGAGGCCACCATCGCGCGACTCAAAATCGGACCGTATGCATACCTGCCGGGCGAAACCGCCGATGTGCGTGCATACCTTGCGAATTTCGATGTTTTCGTCCTGCCCTCGACGGCAGTGGAGACTTTTTCCAATGCGGCGCTGGAGGCAATGGCAATGGGCTGTCCCGTCGTTTCCAGCGACGTGGGTGGAATGGCTGAAATGCTGCAGGCGGGTGGAGGTTTGCTGTACGAGCCGGGTGATGTGCAGGGTCTTGTGGCCTTGCTTGAGACCCTCTCCTTGTCTGCCGGCCAGGTGCGGAAGCTGGGGGAAGAGGCTCGCAAGGTGGCAATCGAGCGATTCAGCTGGCAGCAGATGCTGGCGCGCTTCAAATCGACCATCCTCGCGCGCGGAATTTGACAGAATGCGAGCCGCAGGAAGGATCAAGCCTGTGCAATTTCATGTCTCTCTCCCACGACGCCTTGCGGACGACGGAGCAGCTGTATAGGTTTTCGGACAGCTGCACTTTCTTCGGGCGCGGCACTCCCTGGTTGTGAGGTAGGTGATCATGCAAAAGTTGTTGTCGGGCGCCATTCTGCTGGCGATGGGTCTTGCGGGCGCGGTTCATGCGCAGGAAAAGCCCGGCTTCCCCAGGCTTGGCGGCTACAAGATTGGCGCGCCCCAGGACTATGAGTCAGCTGCCAAACAGGAGGCACTGAGCGGCCTCGATCTGATAGTGCTCAACAATTTCCCGGGTTGGGAAACGGCCCATGGCACGACCATGGAGAAGGTCGCGAAAGGCATAAAGAGCCGGAATCCCCAAGCGAAGGTATTCACGTACGTGAACGTCAACGAGGTCGCCACCACCGGCGACGCGTGGCAATCACTCCGCGACAAGCTCGACAAGCAGAAATGGTGGTTGTATCCCGCGGGAACTTCGGGAACACCCGTGCCGTCGAGCTGGGCCGGTGCGGCACTCACGAATTTCTCGTTGGCCGCTCCGGCGGATTCGAATGGCGACCGCTATGTCGACTGGTACTCCAAGTGGGCCTATAGCCAGTATTTCCAGGCAGCGCCCTCGATCGACGGGTCTTTCACGGATAACTTCTTCCTCAAGCCGCGAAAGGATGGCGACTGGAACCGGGACGGCGTTTCCGACGCCAAGAGTTCCTCGGTAGCTGTGACGCTCAATCGCGCCGGGCTGCGGCGGCACGTGGAAGGACTGCGCGGTCTGATGCCGAAAAAGTACCAGCTCGGCAACATCAGTGAGTTCGGAAATCCCGATGCTACATATCCCGAATTTGCCGGGTTGTTGCAGGGCGGCGTTCTAGAACATTTCATCGGCGAGACTTGGTCGCCTGAGGGTCGCGATTGGGAAGGAACCGTAAACAATTGGGGGTCCTGGGCCGAAATGATGCGGCGCTATCGCAAGGCGATGTCTGCCGTCGCTGAACCGAAGCTTGTCATCTTCAACCAGCTTGGCGATCCGAGCGACTACCAGTCAATGCGGTATGGACTGACCTCGACCATGATGGATGACGCATATTTCGATTTCTCGGACGCCACTGGGAAAATGTACAGCTCCGTGCCATGGTTCGATGAATATGATGCGGAATTGGGCCAGGCACTTTCGTCGCCACCCACAGCGGCGTGGAAATCAGGTGTTTACCGTCGGGATTTTGAGAACGGCATCGCTCTCGTGAACCCACGGGGAAATGGTAGTGTGACGGTGGATCTCGGCGAGGAATTCCGCCGCATCCCCGGCACCCAGGTGCCCGCGGTCAACAACGGCCAGCTGGCAACCAAGATTACCCTGAAGGATCGAGACGGCATCATTCTCTTGCGCAAGAATGCAGTTTACAAACCGCATCCACCGAGCAGCTTTAAAGTGGAATAACTTTCGGCTCAGTCCTTCCTCGAGGCGCGAGATGTCGCATGGGTAGCGGCGTTTCCCGGCCTGGCTCGAAGATCCGCGTCGCAATTCTTTATCCTACCGATCCCGCCGGCCATGTGCCGAGCGGGATCGACAGCTTTATCCGGGGCATATTGAAATGGGCGCCGGAGGATATTGAATACACACTCCTCGGTGCTTCAAGCGATGTTTCAGCGCGTCCCGTAGGCAAGGACCATGCGACGCGGCTGGGCGACCGCCTGGCGCGATTCATTCCCCTGACGACAATGGATGCCTCCGGCACAAGGGGCCGTATACCACTGACAGTTCGCTATATGGCGGCTCTCAAGCGGTTCATGCGCCAAGGCAAGCTGGATGAGTACGACATCCTGGATTTCCATCGTATCGAGCCGGTGTGGTTGTTCCGGAAGGACCGCCGGCCGAAGAACGTGATCCTGCACCAGGACATGACCGTCATCAGGGACAAGAACAGCGACATCATGTGGCGCCATTTTCCCTGGATCTACGAAGCAATCGAGCACCGCCTGTTTGTCGCGGTGCCGAGGATTTTTGCGGTCCGGCAATCGGCCGTCGATCGGTATGCCAGGCTCTATCCGGATCTGGCGGACCGCTTTGAGTTCATCCCCACGTGGGTTGATACGACTGTATTTCATCCCCTGTCTGGTTCCGATACATTCAAGGCAAGCGACAGGACTGATCTGCGCCGCCGCCTGGGGGTCGACACCGCGGCGCGCATGCTTGTTTTCGTAGGTCGTCTCGACAACCAGAAGGACCCATTGCTGTTGCTGCAAGCTTTCGCACGCGTACTTGAGCGGAATCAGGCCCTGCACCTGTTGATGATCGGTGACGGGAATCTTCGTGCGCGGGTGGAAGAAGCGGCCATGCAAGGTGTCTTGCGGGGCAAGGTGACGTTGATGGGCGTACGGCCCGCGGCAGAGATCGCTGACGTACTTCGGGTTTGCGATCTCTTTGTATTGTCGTCGGCCTATGAAGGGATGCCAATCGCGGTGCTTGAGGCGCTGGCGTCAGGAGTTCCCGTCGTTACCACAGACGTTGGCGAAGTGCGCCGTGTCGTGCGCGATGGAATCACCGGACGAGTCAGCGTCGCACGCACGGCAGAGGCGTTTGCAGATGCCCTTGAGCTTGCCCTGCAGGAGCTCGCGGCCATCAGCGGCGATCCTTGCGAAGAGGTCGTGTCTCCCTACCATCCGGAAGGTGTCCTGAACCGCATTTTCGAGAATCACCGTTTACAGGGCTCTTCGCGGCGCGTTGAGGCCAGGCTGTGAAATTGCCCCCCCGGATCAATGTCATCGGCTCAGCAGTCAGCGTATGCCAGGTCCCAGCAGCCCTGGATGTGCTGGGTACGACGCTCGAGTCGGGATCGGGCGGGTATGTCTGCTTCACGAATGTCCACACCGCGGTAATGGCTCGAAGGGACGCCGCATTAAAGAGCATTGCGGATCGCTCGCTCCTGAGCGTCGCGGATGGGAAACCGATCTACTGGCTGGGGCGTGCAAAATTCGGCAAGCGCATTTCCCTGGGCCATATCCCGGGGCCCGATTTCCTCTTGCATGTGTTACGGCGATTTCCACGCCGCCGACACTTTTTTTACGGTTCGTCACCCGAGGTACTGGAGCTGCTGATTGTGGAGTTGAGGCGCCTGGTTCCCGATGCCAACATCTGCGGTGTGCTGTCGCCGCCCTTCCGGCAATTGACGGAAAGCGAAAAAAATGAATACCAGAGGATGATTCGCGAAGCCACACCCGACTTCATTTGGGTGGGTCTCGGTGCCCCGAAGCAGGAGCAGTGGATGGCGGATTTCTGGCAGGGATTACAACCGAGCATCCTGCTCGGAGTCGGGGCGGCCTTCGATTTTTACGCAGGAACAGTAAACAGGGCTCCTCCACTGATGCGTCGCCTGGGTTTTGAGTGGCTCTACAGGGTTTTCAAGGAGCCCAGAAGGCTCTGGAAGCGCTATACGGTGACAAACAGCCTGTTCATGGCGTACGTGCTGCGCGACTGGGTCGCTGGGCTGCTGCGACGTGCTCCGACGGGAGGCCCCATTCCCTAGCGCACCGTCTTAAAAACCGGGGGTGTGTGCCAAGCACCCGCCTTGCGGGATTTACCGTTCGCCGTCCCGGGGCTGGCCGATTTATCGCAGTGTATAGTCGGTCACGAATTGGCCTTGTCGGCACGATCTGCACTACGCGAGTCGTGCAAGCTTCCTCGGCAGGGTGTTTTTGCGCCGTCTCCTGCGTGGCTAAGGGTCGTATGGTTAGTCCTGCGTCCCCTGTTCAAAGGGCGTCTTGCGAGCGGATTTCCGGCCACGATCGTTCATTGCTGTTGAGGATGCTTTCCAATGATTAAGGGAATCCGGATTCGTATGGCGGCGATTGCTGCCTTAGCATTTGTTTTTAATGGGTTTTCTTATGTTCATGCGGCTGAGGCCGTCGCGCCTCAAGGTGAATACCGGATTCGCGCCGGAGACAAGCTGACCATATCCGTATGGCGCGAAGCCGATCTGCAGCGGCAGGTTCTCGTCCAACCGGACGGACGCATTTCCTTCCCCCTCGCAGGTCAGGTGCAGGCGCAGGGAAGAACGGTAGAGGAGATTCGCGGCGATGTGACCACCAGGCTGGCCCGTTTCATCCCCGATCTTGTCGTAACCGTGCTGCTGGATGAAATCCGCGGAACGCAGGTATATGTACTCGGACAGGTCAACAAGCCGAACCAGTATGTGGTCCCGGGCGACGTGGATGTGGTCCAGGCGCTGAGTCTCGCCGGGGGCATGACGCCTTACGCGGCTGCCAACGAAATCAGGATTTTGCGACGCGAATCAGGGCGTCAGGTCGTCTTGGACTTTCACTATGGCGACGTCTCCCGCGGTAGAGAATTGCAACAGAACATTCTGCTGCGCGACGGCGACATCGTTGTCGTTCCATAGCAGGCCTGCCGAGCGGATCGTGACATTCGCCGGCCACGTTTTTTGACAGGATTCAGGAAGGAGCAGGGTAGTGAGCAAGTGGAAAATGTCCTTGGCATCGGGACGATCGCAGCCGGCGTTTGCGACAACGGCAATTCGCTGTCTGCCGTGCATGGCTCTGCTCGCAACGACCGTGAATGCTGCAACCAGCTATCAGCCCCTGGTCACTGCTTCATACGACCACAGCGATAACCGGAATCTTGCCGAGGGAAACGAGGTCAAGGAGGAAAGCGGAGGTGGCAGGGCCATGCTGGGTCTCGAGATCCGGAATTTCACCCAGCGCAGCGAGTTGACGCTGAGGCCGCAGGCGCAATTCACCAAATACGACGGCGACACCGACGAAAGTACCGACGACCAGTTCCTGTATCTCCTGGGGCGTCACAAATGGCAGACAGCCTCGGCTTCCATCGCTGCAAATTATGCGCGGGAGACAACGCTGACGGATTTCGATGGAGTGGATTTCGCTGATGAAGGAGTTGATCCTTCTGACCAGGTGGATACAGGCATCATCGTTAAACGCGGACGCCGTGAAACCCTTTTTGCCAGTCCGGAAATCAGCTGGAACCTGAACCCGAAGACTAAGACCACGTTGCAGTATTCGTATATCCACGTGAATTACACGGAGGTTCCGGACAGCCGCCGCAGCGATTTCGACAACAGTGAAGTGGGACTGTCTCTCGACTATTCGCTGAGCGAAAGATCCACACTTGGGGGCACGCTGAGCGCTGGCATGTACACAGCGGACCAGAACGATGTCGAGACGGACTACGAAACAGCCGGCCTCAGTTACCAGGTCAAACTTTCTGAAATATCACGCGTGGAATTCACGGGCGGGGTACAGCGCTCGGAGAGCGACTCCCGCGGCGTGACGGTCGAAGAGTCGAAAACAGACGGATTTTTCGGCGTGAGGTGGGACTACCTCACGGAACAGAATCGCTGGCAGTTCTACGTCGGCAGAAGTTTCGACCCTAGCGGTACGGGAACCCGTTCACAGCGTGATCAGATCCGGTTCAACCTGACCCGGTCACTGAGTCCACGGCTGACCGGCATCGCCGGCGCCAGATGGATCGTCAGCGAATCGGGCTCGGATATCGTCTTCAATGAGAGGGACTACGGCAGGGCCCAGCTGGGACTGCGCTGGAACCAGACGCGGACGCTTTCGTTCGGCGTGACTGCGAACTACACCTACCAGGACTTCGCTGACGATCCCGGCGATGCGTCTGCATTCGGCGGCATGATTGACGTCAGCTACAAGGGGCTGGGTGCGCCGGCGCGCTGAGCTGCTGCCGCAATTCCAATGAGCCAGAACTCCTCATGAACGCCAATTCTGCCGACACCGATCCCGGGATTTCCGACTACCTGCTGGCGTTTCGCCGGCGGTTACCCAGGATGGTGATGATCGCCGCCGTTGTAATCGTCGCCGCGCTGGTTCTCGCATTCGGTATTCCGCCCGTCTACACCTCGCGGTCCACCATCCTTTTCGAATCCCCGGACGTGCCTACCAATATAGTCCAGACGACTATCACTGCGGAGCGCGAGGAATACATCAACAATATTTCGAAGCGTGTCGTGCGCGAGGAGAACCTGCGTCCGCTGGTCGAAAAATTCGGTCTTTTCGGCGCAGACGGACTGTCGATCGAGGAGAGGATCGACAAGACGAGGGATGCCATTGCCGTCGATTCCGTTCTGGAGGAATCGGCTGCAAAGCGTCGTGCATCGTTGAGCGACCTGACAATCGGATTCACCGTTTCCTTCAGCTATTTCGACCCGGTCATTGCGCAGCAGGCCACGCGTGATCTCGCGAACATGCACATCCAGGAGAACGTGGCAACACGCACGGAAGCTGCGGCCGCCACTGCGCAGTTCCTCTCCAAGGACAGTGACAAGCTCGCGCAGGAGATAGCTGCTGCCGAGCAGGCACTGACCAGTTTCAAATCGGAAAATGCGCAGTTCCTGCCTGAGGTCAAGGCGGCGATGCAGAACCAGCTTGACCGCTCGGAGGGCGATGCTGCCCAGCTCCAGCAGTCGTACCAGGCTCTCGAGGAGCGCGAGATTTTCCTGAAGGCACAGCTGGCGCAGGTTCCCGCGCGTGTTGTCGCTGCCCAAGGCACGCAGAACGTCGATCCCCGTGCGCGGCTGGATGATCTGCAGGCGGAGTATGTCCGCCTGTCTTCCATGTACTCGCCCGAGCACCCGGACATCATCAGGCTTAAGCGGGCCATCGCGCAGGCGAGCAGTCAGGCCGGTGTCACTTCGCCGGTTATCGAGATCGCCGACAATCTTGTCGCGCGTGAAGCAGAACTGCGCACGTTGCAGCAGCAGTACGCCAGTGATCATCCGGACTTGGTCCGGCTGCAAAAGACCATCGGGGATCTGCGGGCACGGTTGAACAGCGTGACGGCCCAGCAAGTCACACTGTCCAGGCCGAACAATCCGGCCTACATCCAGTTGCAGGCGCAGCTTGATGCCGCTTCGACTGAAAGACGTTCAATGCTCGCGCAGATCGGCGATCGTCGTGCACGGGCCGAGGAAGCGCGCCGGCGCCTGCTTCGAGTTCCGGAGGTTGAGCGCCAGCTGCTGACGTTGACTCGTGACTACGATTTTGCCGTCCAGCGGTACAGGGAATCGATGGGTCGATTGGGCAAAGCCGAGCTCGCGGAGTCTCTTGAATCGGAAGTCAAGGGCGAGAGATTGGCAATCCGGTCCGGTGCCAATCTTCCGGGCGGTCCGTCGACTCCCAATCGTCCCCTTATCCTGTTTCTCGGCCTCGTCCTCGCCGTCAGCCTTGGAGGCGGTGCGGGTATCCTCGCCGAGTTCATGGACCAGACGGTAAGAGGCTCAAAGGACCTGTATTCGAATCTCGGAATGCTGCCTATCGCAACGATTCCCTACATTGAGACCGGTGGAGACGAGCGCAAGCGGCGCAGGCGCACGGCTATGCTCGCGTCGGCCGGCGCGGCATGCATCGTCGTAGTCGCTGTCCTGTTTGTCTTCAACGGCTGATGCATGCACAACGCGCGAATTGGCGGTAACAGACAATGAATCGAATTGAAGAAGCCATTGCGCGTGCAAAGGCACAGCGTGATGCGAAAGGTGACTCGGTAGGAGGCCGTCGCTACGTTCCTGCATCTCCCAGCACCGGTTCGACAGCCACGAACAGGGTTATTGTCGAGCCCGAGATCGATCTCGCGGCGCTGAAAAGCCTCCACTTCGACACAGAAGAGCTTTTCGACAGCCGGGTCATTGCCCAATCCGTGTCCTCCAGTTCATCTGGTGGCGGTTCCTACGTGCATTCGCGCCGGGATGCCGGTATTGCCGCATTCAAGATGCTCAGGACGCGCGTCGTACAGCGGATGCAGGCAAAAGGCTGGCGCCGGCTTGCGATCTCGAGCCTGCTGCCTGGAGACGGAAAGACTCTCACGGCGCTGAACCTGTCCATCAGCATCGCCCGTGACCCAAACCTCACGAGTGTCCTGGTAGATCTTGACCTGCGGCGTCCTGCAATCGCCAAGTACCTGAACATTTCGCTGCAGGCCGGAATCGAATCGTATCTGGTAGGCCAGCAGAGTCTGGAGGAGTCGCTCTTTGCGACGTCCATACCAGGCTTCTATATCGCACCTGCCGCACACGGACTGGAAAACTCTTCCGAAGTCCTCTCGTCTCCTCTGAGCCACGCGATGCTTGGCAAACTGAGGACGCTGGGAGACTCAACCTATTGCGTATTCGATCTGCCTCCCATGCTTCAGGCGGACGACATGCTGGCGTTCGCGCCCATGGTCGATGCTGTGCTGCTGGTGGTGTCCGAAGGCCAGACGAGTCGCGATGAACTTGCCCGTGCGCGCGAAATCCTCGGCGAGTTCAACCTGCTTGGCGTTGTGCTCAATCGCTCAAAGGAGCGTATGGAAGCCTACAGCTACTAGGGACAACCGGCAGGCCTGCGGATCGCGCGGGCGGTTGACGGTATAGGCACTGAATCTCTTCTCCGACCATCTGCAGCAGCAATGCATTCGACCCTCGCCATTGGCCTGTTCGCGGTTCTGTTGCTGAGCACGCTGCTCGGCCTCGATTCGAGCATTGTTCCCGGACTCAGTGCCAAGAACGCATTCCTGTACGTCATCATCGGCTTGATGGTTGTCCAGCTTGCGATTTCGAAAGAGCGCGTTCCAGCGCCCGCCTCCAGGCCCGGGAACCTGTTCGCCATTCACATTCTCTTCCTGCTTCTCGTCGTCTATTGCGCGATTTCCATGACAACCGTGTTGCTGGCCGGCGGCTACACGCTGCCCGAGCTGCCTGGCGGTGCAGGAACGAGGCTGATGATCGTCGCCATCAAGAACCAGGTCATCGACCAGTACCTCTTCCTGCTGGTGTTTGTGTATGCATCCCGGTCCGTGGATAACGTCAAGACAGCCCTCTTGGTGGTAATGGGGCTCGTCGCGGCTTCCAATCTCCTGACGGTCATCGATGGCTTCAACGTTCCGGATCTCGGTCTCATTCAGGAGAAGCAGGGTGGCAGGATCCAGGGACCGCTCGGTGAGCACAGCCAGTACGGTGCGTATATTGCAGCTTTCCTGCCGGGAATCATTGCCGCAGCGATGGTTTCGTCCGGGCTGAAGCGCGTGCTCTTCTCGATCGGCGCCATGGTCAGTCTGATGGCGCTCTTGATGACAGCGTCAAGAGGCGCGATCGTCGGTCTGGTCGTCGGTTCTCTGCTCTCGCTGGTCTATCTGCGCAACCACATATCCATGTTGAAGACGATGCGATTTGCAGTCGTCGGTACGTTGATCGGCGCGCTGGCCATTGGCATCGTCGGCTTGCAGTTTGGTGATCTGCTGGAAGAGCGGTTCGTCGAGCAGTCCCAGGTCACCGACCTCGACAGCCTCACTTCGGAACGCTCGACGATCTGGGCTGAAGCGCTCGGCAACATGGCAGAGCATCCCAGATCTTTCCTGTTCGGTTATGGCTGGGGAGCATTCGAGGCCAATATCATTTATGCCTCTCACAATACATACCTCGATTATTTTTACGATCTGGGCCTGATCGGGTTGCTGCTTTATGTGGGGATATGGGCCACCTTGCTGCAGTTTTGCCGTAGTGCGCTTGATGTGATTGAAGACCGGGATTCAAGAATCGTCGTGGTGGCATTCGTTTTCGGCCTGATGGCGGCGCTGATCTCGATCTTCTTCGTCAATCTCCTGAAGCCCGTGCCTTACATATGGTCGTACGCGGGGCTGGTGCTCGCATTGTGTCGCCTGACCATGCTTGAGCAGGCAAAAGCAGCCGTACAACCGCCTTCTCGAGCTGCGAGGCGCGCTGTCCGGCAAGAATCCTGGGCGAGCCGTGTTGCAGCCCCGAAGAAGGCGGCACGTCATTGATGGGTTCTGAGAAATCCGGACAGTCGGGCTGGTCAAGGCTGCTCACCGGATTGTTTCTCGTCTCGATCGCCATTGGTGCCTGGGCCAGGCTGAAGGGCCTCGGCGAAGCGTCGCTCGCCGTCGATGAGTACTACCTGGTCGAGGCGGTCAGGAACATTCAGAGAGTCGGGGTTCCTGAATGGCTTTGCGGGGGTTATTACACCCGCGGACTTGTGCACCAGTATCTATCCGCAGCGCTGCTCTCGACCGGCATGTTCTCCGGCGAGATCGCGATCCGCCTGCCCAGCGTGCTGGCTGGCGTCGCAACGGTCGTGGGTGGGTATCTTCTCGCCCTGCGCATCGGCGGCAGGAACATCGCGCTGATCGTGGGAATGATTCTCTGTGTATCGCTCTGGGAAGTCGAATATGCGCGCTTCGGCCGCATGTACGCGCTCTACCAGGCGCTGACTGTTTTCTATGCGCTGGTCGCCGTCGAATTCCTGGACGAAGGAAAGCGTAAGTCATTCTGGTGGATGCTGGCGCTGGGCGGAATTGGAGTGCTGAGTCATGAAGGCGGGATTCTCCTGGTTGCCTTCACGATCATCGCGGCGCTCATCAGGCCTCGCGACCTGTCTGTTGCCCAACTGTTCGCAGGGGTGGCCCTGCTAGTTGCCGCCGCCATCTTCCTGGTCACTGATTTCAGGTTCATGGGTGTCCAGAACCAGTATTCCGAGGTTCTGCTGGCGACCGTCACCGACTCCCAAGGTGATGCCGGGATTGTCGATTTGCCAAGGTTGTTCCCTCTCTCTTTCGTCTTGAGGATCGTACTGTTGCTGTTCGCATGCGCTGCAACAGCATGGCTTGCGAGGCGATACTGCAGCGGTCGCGAAAGGTCGGTATGGACTCGCATTCTCGCGACCTGTGTGCTGGCCGCATTCTTCATTTCGCTGGCCTTGCAGCTTTATCTGTTTGCAGTCTTGCTGTGTGCGTGTGCCCTGACCCTGCGACTGCTTGAATGGCAGGTTATCGTTCGTGGCGATTTCCGCTGGCCTGCCATCGCCACTGTAGTCGTCCTTGTCGGCGGGGGAGCAGCAGGCGCAATGCTCGGTACAGAAAGTGCCGGAACCGGCGCGGGAGAAGGTGTCGTTGCGCTGCTGAAAGCAGGCTTGCGTTACCCGGACTTCTTCCTGAAGGTCTGGGCTCCCTGGAAAGGCATTTTCCCCGTCCTTGGGGCCGCAGTGCTTGTGATCGCCATCCTCGCGACAGGCGTTGCGCTTTCTGGCAAGCGGAGGGACGCCGGGCGCCGCGCATACGTCCTGCTTTTCGGCATCGTGCTGACGTTGCTCGCAGGCATGGCCATCGCCCACCAGCCGTACTATGCAACACGCTATACCTTCTTCCTGTATCCGCTCTGTATTGTGCTGCTGGCCCAAGGCGCCGTCATTCTTGCAGAACGTTTTGCAACTGGCCGTGTTGCAACAGCTTTGCCTTTTTTCCTTGTGGGCACGGTCTACCTCGTCAGCGGGGATTTCAATCTCTCGCACCTGTCCAGGGTCGATGAACCCGAATTTCTTTACAGGACCGGGTATGGCGTTGAAGAGCAGGAGCATCTCAATCGGCGATGGGATTTCCGTAGTGTCGCGGATGTGATCAACGCCGAGGCTCGCCCGGAAGATGTCGTCATTTCCGCCGTCTATCCGGTGCTGCCCTATTACTCTGACCGGGTGGACATCGCTTACCTGGACCGATCAAGCCAGCGGATCTGGGCGGTGAGTGGCTGTGGGGGCGACCGGGACCTATGGTCAAACCTGCCGCTCAAGTTCGACCCCGATGACTTGCGGAGGACCATCGTGGACGCCACGGTTCCGGTCTGGATCGTCGTCATGACAGATCGTCATCCAGCGCAGACAGCAATCGAGGCCGAGCTTCTGTCGAAGTACGCGGGAAGCGAAGTGTTCCGGAGCATCGACGGGTACCTCGCCTTGTTGAGGATCCCGCGAGCATGAATGACCTGCGTGGCGCTTACATTAGTGACAGCGTGCGATGAGTTCCCTTGCTGCCCGCAGCCTGGTTCTGGCGGTGGCGCGTCTCCTGAACCAGGGCGTCATGATGTTGAGTCCGATCCTTCTGGTGCGGATTCTCGATATGGAGGAGTACGGCCGGTACCGGCAGTTTACGGTGCTGGCAATGTTCCTCATTGCGCTCGCCGGCTTTTCGATCACCGGGAATATCAACTATTTCGTGGCGCGATCACCCCGTGATGCTGCCACCTACGTGACCAATTCCTGCTTCCTGCTGCTCCTGACGACGCTGGTTGTCTCAGCCGTGGTGGCGGTGGGTCATGCATGGATCGTCCCTAAAGAAATCATGGAGCACTGGCTGCTGCTCGTTGCGTACGTGTTCCTGTACGTGAATCTCGATCTCGTAACCTCTTACTGGCTTGCCAACAAGCGCTCGGACGCCGTGCTTTTCTACAGCCTGGGCCAGGTGATCCTGCGACTGGCTGCCATCGTGATCTCTGCGTATGTTTCCGGTTCGGTCGGCACGATATTCCTGACCATGGTTCTGCTTGAGGCTGCGAAGACTTCGGGCCTGTATATCTGGCTGCGCCGGCGGAAGTTGTTGCACTTCCGGTGGGACTGGCCAGTGCTCAGAGAGCAGCTGCACTTCATCGTTCCCTTCGGGTCTGGGACGATGCTGTACAACGTCAACGAAAACTTCGGCAAGCTGGTGGTCGGTGGTTCACTGGGACCTGCGCCACTCGCAATCTATACGATCGCTGCGTACCAGATGCCGGTCCTCAACATCCTCAAGTCCGCATTGTCCGAGGTCATCTTTCCGGACATGGTGCAGCGTTCGGGCGACGACATGCTCCGGGGGCTGAAGCTCTGGCAGAGGACGAATGTGATCTATTTTGTCGCGATCTGTCCGGCGTGGCTGCTCCTGACCTGGTTTGCGGAGCCGTTGATCCGCTTGTTGTTCACGGAGGCTTACGTCGGCGCGACACCGTATTTCCAAGTCCTGCTGCTGGTGATGGTCAGGCAATGCTTCGATTTCTCCACCCCTCTGCGCAGCGTCGGACATACCGCTCCGTTCGTTAGCGCCAATGCTGCGGGCCTGGTCATCAACGTGGTGATTTCACTCGTCCTACTGCCCCGTTTCGGCTTGTGGGGGCCGACCGTCGGCCTGGTTGCCTGCCAGCTCTGGCTCATGCTTTACCTGGGCTGGGTGGTCGCCCGCAAGTACCGGATTTCCCTTGGACAACTGCTCGAGTGGGGCAAACTGCTGCGTGTGATGCTGGCCACGGTCGTCAGCGGTCTGGCCATGTATCTTGCGGGTCGGGCCGGCTCAGAGGGAGCGATGGGCATCCTCCTGCAAGTCGCCGTGTTTTCCGTGACGTACCTGGCGATTGTCCGATTCTCCAGGATCGAGGAAGTCGACTACGTCCGGGCAAGCATCCAGCGTGTCATCGCCCGACGTCGATCGCGGGTTTCCGGCTAGCATTGGACGAGCAGCTTTCCAACAACGTGCGCAGCACTTCGTCCATGCATCGAATTCTCGTCATATCGCGCTTCCTTGCACCGAGCTCTGCCGTCGGCGGAAAGCGCTTCAGTTATTTCACGCGGGAGTTCGCGAAGCGTGGCTTCGATGTGCACGCAGTGACCGCTGCGCTGAGTGCGGACGATCCCCCAGACATGAGCCTCAAGGCGGGAGGAACGGTCGTTCGTACGCCTGCGCATGCTCGCCTCTCGATTCAAGGTAACGGTCTGGCTGCACGGGCGATCAATCGCGTTGCCAAGGCGGTGCTTGCGCCTTTGGACACCGATCCATTATGGATCGGTCCGGCGGTGCGCATTGGCCGACACCTTGCCTCGCAAGTGCAGGATGGCGTTGTCATCGGCACCATGCCGCCCTTGTCCGCAGGTACGGTGGCGGCGTGCATTGCGAAGTCTTCCGCGTGGCCGCTTATCCTCGACTACCGTGATCCCTGGTCAGCTTATCCCTGGCCACACAAGTTGCGGGGCATATATTCGCGTGGCGTCGCCACTCGCCTCGAGCAGCGATACGTGGCAGCGAGTGCTGCCCGCGTCTTCAATACACCGGAAATGAGGGACTGGTTCCAGCAATATTTTCCGCGGGCACCGAAGGAGTGGAATTTTGTCATCCCGAACGGGCTTGACGTCAGTGCGGCTGATGTAGCGGATACGGGTGAAGAGGAGCAGGAGATCGTTCATGCCGGTGCAATTTACGGCGACCGCTCGCTACTTCCGGTAGTCAGGGCGTTGGCAAGGACTGCCGCGCTGCATCCCGAGTTGCCGCGCATACGCCTGGCTGTTTACGGCGAAGTACCAGAGAACGATATGGCGGCAATACGCCGCGAGAAGCACGACCATTTCATTGAGGTGAGGCCGCGGATTTCGCGGACTGATCTTGAGTCGGTCCTGTGTCGCGCCAGGGCACTGCTGGTCGTTTCTGGCGGCCAGATGGGCTATTCGATTCCGTACAAGATCTACGACTACCTGGCTGCGAGGCGACCGGTGCTGGCGTTGGCGCCTGCGGGAACCGCCGTACAGCGATTCATGAACGAATTTGCGGTGGGAGAGCACGCCGATCCCGCCGACGAGCAAGCAGTTCAGCGAGCACTCGAGGGAGTCCTGCGCAAAGGCGCGACTGTTGACCCGCGCGCGCTCGAGGTTCATCGCTGGAGTTCCCTTGCGGACACGTATGTAGAAGTCATCGACAAAGTCATGCGTGTGCGTCCTGCCCGGAAAGGGCGTGCAGCATGACGCCCGCAACGGGTCACGCAGCCGTACGATTGGAGCGGATCAGGATCTGTTACCTGATAGGCCACCTGAATTTTGGAGGCGCTGAACGGCAGGTCGTGAATCTCCTGAATTCGATGGCGCCGTATGAGCCCTTACTGATACTGACCGACACGGGGCAGGCTAACGATTTGCTGGGCGAGCTCGACAAGCGCATCAAGGTCATCAGGCAACCCTGTCGGTTGTCACGGCTGCCGGCTGATGTGCGGGCTCTCGGAGGAATATTGCGTGAGCAACGCGTACAGGTCCTTCATTCGCACATGTTCTGGCCCAGTCTGTATGGCGCTCTGGCCGCGAATGCCGGTGGTGTGCCGGTGTTGATCACCACGGAGCATGGGCTCAATCCCTGGAAGCGTTGGTGGCACCGCTGGCTGGAGCGCAACGTAATCAGCAGGCGTGCTGCTGTGAGGATCTGTGTATCCGAGGACATCCTCATCAATCGCGAAAAGCGCGACGGGATTGCGCGGGCACAATTGCTGGTCCTGCCGAATGGCACGGCGATACGCGATGTCAACCGTAGGACGACGATTGATGTCCCGCGTGTGCTTGCCGTGGGACGTCTGGTGGCTCCCAAGGATTTTGCGTCGCTGCTGCAGGCCGCTCGACTCCTTGCCGAAAGAGGGGTCGAGTTCCAGCTCGATATCGCCGGAGACGGACCGCTCAGGGACGAACTTGAAGGCTTGCGACGGGATCTGTCCCTGGAAAAGCGGGTACATCTGCTGGGCAGCCGATCTGATGTTGCCGCGTTAATGGACCAGGCGGATATCTTCGTCATTTCCTCGCTGCGTGAGGGCCAGCCTCTGGTATTGCTCGAAGCAATGGCAGCAGCGTTACCCATTGTCTCAACCAGGGTGGGCGGCATTCCGAGTACGGTCAGTGATGGTGATGAAGCATTCCTCGTGCCACCCGGTAACCCGGAAGCGCTCGCTACATCGCTGGCTGAATTGATGGAAAAGCCTGCGCTGGCTGCCGCCATGGGGCAACGGGCCCGCGAACGCGCAATCGCTGATTTCTCGATTGCCGCAGTGGCTGACGCACATCTGTCCCTGTATGCGGACTGTCTCAGGAAGATAGCAGCATGAAGCTCCTTCCTGACGACCGCATCGTACCGAGCCTCATGTTCCACAGCGTCGGGCTCGACCGCACCGACTGGGTCTGGAAAGACGACTTGTCGGAGCCCCTTGCCATTTTCGAGGACAAGCTCAGGTGTTTCAGCCGCGACGGGTTCAGTGCGGTCTTCTGGGGCGATGTGTACAAGCACGTGTCCGGCAAGAGCCCGTTGCGTGGCCGTTCCGTGATGTTGACCTTCGACGATGGATATCTGGACAACTGGGTGCTGGTCTGGCCTTTGTTGAAGCGCTACCAGATGCGGGCAACCATCTTCGTCACGACCGACTTCATTCCTCCGGATGGTCCTCCTCGTCCCACACTCGAAGATATCTGGAGCGGCAGGCTGCGCCAGGATGAACTTGAAGTGGCTGGGTTTCTGCGGCCCAGCGAGATGCGGCTGATGGTGGAGTCCGGGCTGGTCGATATCCAGTCGCACGCCAGTACGCACACGTGGAGATTCACCGACAACAAGGTGATCGACGTGTACACCGAAGACAAGTATTCCCGCTATCCATGGCTGGCCTGGAATGCGCGGCCCGATCGAAAGCCGTTCTATCTCAACGAGAATCAAGCGTCATTCGTTCCGGAAGGGGAGCCTATTTTTGCCAACAAGGATGCCATTCCTGCCAGGGTATTTACGCCCGACCCCGGCGCGGTTGCCGACTTCCGGAATGCCTGGTCGAACGCAATGCGTGAGGATACCAAGCGTACGGAGGGGATATCCGGCGAACGCCTGGCGGCAATCCTGCGAGCCGGCAAATGGGTCGAGGGGTTTCCAGGATCTTTCGAAACGGAAGAGGCGAGGGAAGAGCGTATTGCCCAGGAGCTCGTGCGTTCACGGGAATCGCTGGTGACGCTTCTGGGCAAGCCCGTGGAATTCATTTCCTGGCCGCGCGGAAAATATGATGACCTGGCGATACGCGTCGCATCGAGGCTGGGTTTCCGTTCGCGGACGCTGGGCTCGCGTGACCAGCCTCGGAAGAAGAACAGGACCGGTGCAGATCCCGCGACGCTTCGCAGGATCAGTACTGAAAACCACCTGTATGTCCGCGGTGTCGATTGCGGCATGCGTTCCGGCTACTACCAGCTGTTGCGCATGAAAGTTCACCAAGGTTCGCTCGCGCATGCCGTCTGGCAGGCGGTCTACAAGTTCTCGGCATACGTTCGCGCTTTGGTTTTTGGTGCTCCAACGTGAACGTCGAAGACTGGTTTTTCAACTCGTTCCTGTACCCGGCCTATCATCGTTTCAAGCGCGATGACGTTCTCTCCTCGATCAGGGAGTACTCCGACAATCAATGGCGTTCTGCCGATGCAATCCGGGCGTTGCAATATCGCAAGCTTGAGGCACTGCTTGTGCACGCACGCAACGAGGTCCCGTACTACCGGAAATTGCTGCCCGCCGAAGGGTCAGTAGCAAAATTGACAGACTTCCCTGTTCTGACCAAATCCATCATCCGCGAACATAAGGATCTGCTTGTCGCGGGCAATGCTGACCGGAGTTCCCTCGAGCCGAACCGAACCAGCGGCTCGACAGGGGAGGCACTCTACTTCTATACCGATCGCAGATCCTCCGATTCGCGGAAAGCCGCCGTGGTGAGGAACAGGTCGTGGGCGGGCATCGGGCCGAGCGACCGGGAGGTCAGGCTGTGGGGTTCGCCGATCGACACCGAAAAATCGCAGCGCTGGAGAGGGCGACTGCACGGGAAGTTCACCCGCTCCCGCATGATAAATGCATTCGATCTTTCCCGATCGAGCCTGCAGCGCTATCTGGAGATGATGGCGGACTTCCGGCCACGGCTGTTGATCGCGTATCCAAGCGTGCTGGAAGAACTGGCACATGAAATGAAGGAATCCGGTGTGCGCATTCCAGGTCTGCACGCAATCATCGTGTCTGCAGAAACGCTGTTTCCGTATCAGAGAGCACTATTCGCATCTGTCTTTCACGCAGACATATTCAATCGCTATGGCTCGCGGGAAGTGGGCGACATAGCCCAGGAATGCGCATTGCACGACGGACTTCATATCAACTCCGAACGCGTCGTCGTGGAGATTGTCCGTGAGGACATGACCGCGTGTGCACCTGGCGAAGTGGGGGAGGTGCTGGTGACAGACCTCGATAATTACGGCATGCCCCTCATCCGCTACGCCATCGGCGATCGGGCTTCCTTCAGCGAGAAAACTTCCTGCAGTTGCGGAAGAGGATTGCCGTTGCTGAAGGAGGTTGAAGGTCGCTCCTTCGATGTCGTGAGGTTTCCGAATGGGGTTGCGGTTGGCGGAACCTACTGGACTTTCCTGCTCAAGTCGCGGCCCGGGCTGGAGCAGATACAGATTGTGCAGGAGACGCTGCAATCGGTGGTCGTGCGATATGTCGGCAAACAACCCATCGATGATGCTTTTATGGACTTCATCCGTGACGACGTCGGCCGGCGGGCAGGGGCAGGCTTTGAAGTCCTTTTCGAACGCGTCGACAGCATTCCGCGGCATGCAGGCAAGCGCCGCCTGGTGTCATCCTCTGTTGCCAGGCTCCCGGCAGCCAGCCCATGACCTCTCCACCTCTCCCTCCGCTCATTCATTTTGAGCAGCACGTCAATGAGCGGCTGGCGACCGATGCCATCCCTGCGTTGCCTTCGCACCTGTTGCCTGAAGCGGCGGCATGGCATCCGATGCTCTGGGTCGAAAGACCGCGGGAGCAATTGCAAATTCTCTGCGACGATCCTGCCAGTCTGCAGGCTTGGCAACGTGCATTCAGTGGATCCGAAGGGACTGTACGATTCCCGATACATCCGCTCATGGTCCCGGCGTATGCAGGCGATCGTATCGTGGAAAGCGGCTCCTTCGCGGTGAGCGCCTCCTATCGAACGGTGTTCTTTCGCCCGCCTCTTGAAGGACCCGTCGCTCGCATGGTCCCTGCCGGGCAGGTCATGATGATCAAGCTGCATCTGGATCAGGCGTTGCCGGGACTTGCCAGCGACCGGCGATTGAATGCCGAGCGGATCAGGAAATGTGTCCGGCTCAGCAGGGAACTGTCTGCTGAGTTCTCGGCGATGACCGAGCCGCCGCTTGAAATCCTCCGTGAACAGGTTGGCCTGCTGGACGGGGAGCGCGGCGCGCTCGTGAGGATCGTTCCCGAGAACGGCATCCTGCCCGTCTTCTCGTTGTATTCACGCGATGATACCAATCGCGATGCGGATCCTTTGCTGATACGTCATTTGCGCCGCCTGGGCCTGGGTCCGGCGGAAACGGCAGAAGCATTCGGCGAACTGCTTGCGGAGCCGTTATTACGTGGCGCGCTGCAAGCCTTCCAGCGCGGTTACTCGCTCGAGATGCATGCGCAGAACACATTGATCTCGCTGGCCACGGACCGGTTGATCGACAAGGTTTATTTCCGTGATCTTGAAGGCGTCCTGTTTTTTCCCGAGCTGCGCGCCCGGTGTGGTCATGCGCCGGTGCTGGAGAATTTTCCGCTGGCAGGCCTGGTGCCCGAGCCTCCTCTGCCGTCCCGCTGGTTCAATCGCAATATCGATCATGACCTGGGCCGCATTTTCCGGGTGAGTCTGCAGGTCCTGCAGCGGGAGGGATTTTTCTCGTCGCGGCAAGCCGGCGCAGCCATGCGATCGTGCAGGTCTGTTTATCGACGTCTACTGCGCGAAACGCGCCTGACGGAACTGGACGGAGCAGGCCGCTGGCTGCCTGTCTCGAGGACACCTTACGGCTCTGGCTGGAGGCGCGGCGACTACTATCGCACGCAGTTCAGATGAACAAGGGTTTCTACATTCCTTCCCTCGATGGCCTGCGCTGTTTTGCGGTACTGCTGGTATTTGCAGGTCACGTCCTCCAGATCGCGAATGTTCCGAACATCATTCCCGGCAGCTTCGGGGTGACCGTGTTTTTTTTCCTGTCCGGCTATCTCATCACGACACTTCTCAGAATGGAAAAGGCGCAGACCGGCGCTGTCTCGCTCTCTCATTTCTATCTTCGCAGGGCGCTTCGGATCCTGCCGCCTTTCTACCTGGTCCTCTTGCTGGCGACCCTGCGGGGGCACTACGAGCTGTTCATGCGTGGGACCAACATGGAAGGCTGGTACGTCGTAGGGCAAGCCCTGCATCTGACGAATTTCCAGATAGCCGCGAAGGGTTTCGATGCTCCCGTCGCCCCCGGCACGCTCATCTACTGGTCCCTGGCGATAGAAGAGCACTTCTACCTGGTTTTTCCGCTGATTTTCCTGTGGCTGCACAGATTCGGATCCGCGCGGCAGCAGGCCCGTGTCCTTATGTGGTTGTGCGCGGTCGTACTCGCGTGGCGATGCTGGCTGATCTTCGGGGCGGGTGCGTCCTACGAGCGAACCTACGCCGGAACCGATACCCGGTTTGACTCGATTCTTTTCGGCTGCATCCTCGGGCTATGGGGCAATCCGATGCTCGATGAGAGCAGGCTGGGCGAAAAGACCTGGAAGTGGAGGCTTCTGCCGCTGGGCATTGCCGGCATCGTGATCAGCCTGGTGATTACGTCCCTCAATTTCACGAGTACTTTTCGCTACACCCTGCAGGGAATTTCGCTGTTCCCGATCTTCGTGGTGGCAGTGCGCTACCCCGCATGGGGCCCCATGAAGCTGCTCAACATTGGCTGGGTAAAATGGATAGGACTTGTCAGCTATTCGTTCTACCTGGTGCATTTCTCGATGCTCAGGATCACGAACTACCTGCTGCAGCCTGACGTGCTGACGTTGGGCCTCGTCGGTCTACCGGCTTCGTTTGCAGTAGCCGCCGCTATCTACTACGGCGTGGAGAAACCTTGCGGCCGTCTGCGGAAGAAGCTTTCGGGAACAACTTCCTTACCCGCCGACGCATCGCCAATTGCTGCCCGTAGCGTCTCCTGAGCGGCATCATCAGCAACTACGCCTGCAGCGTGCAGGTCAGTTGCGCTCCATGGCAGCAGGCTTGACGACCGGCATGGATTCCCGAATGGCCGTGACTCGCTCGATCGTCGAAGGCTGCTGGGGCGGTGCTTCCGGAAACTGGATGATCGTGTCGATCTGGTAGTCCTTGATTTGCCGGGCGTGGGTGAAGATGACCAGCTCGCCGAGCAGGCCGAGGGCAAACAGTTGGAGGCCGAGGACTGCGAGAAGCGACGCCAGCAGCAGAGCGGGTCTATCCGCAAGAGCTTGCCCGAAGAAAATTCTTTCGACGACCAGGTAGGCGATCAGGAGAGACCCCAACCCGAACGTCACGACGCCCATCATGCCGAAGAAGCGCAACGGCTTCTTCGTGAATCTGACGAGGAAAAGGACCGTAAAAATATCAAGGGCCCGGTGGGCGTACTCTCGTATCTGATAGGACTCCTTGAAATCGTCCTTGGGTGATTGCTTGAGATCGACTTCGACCACCCGGAACCCTTGCCTGTCTGCCAATACCGGCAGAAAGCGGTGCTGGTCGCCATAGATGGAAATTTCTTCCATGACACGGCGCTTCATGGCACGAACGCTGCAGCCGAGATCCTTGAATTTCAGTCCCGAAACCCAGCTGACCGCGCGATGAAAAGTCGCTCGCCGCAAGACTTCCAGGAACCCGCCGCTACGGGGCCAGCGGCGCGCTACTGCCATATCGCATGTGGCAAGCGCATCTATCAGCCTGGGAATTTCCGAGGCTTGCACCTGGTAGTACGCAGGCAGTGTCACGATGATGTCGCCGCGTGCTCGCTCGAAAGCGGCTGTGAGCGCAGTAGCCTCGCCGAACGTGCGCGTCAGGCCGATGATGGAAATATTCTCGCCCCGGCTCCGGATCTCCTTGAGCATACCCCCCGTTCGCGGACGGTGGCCGTCGAGGACGAATATCATTTCGAACGACTTGCCTGTGCTTTCCAGGGCGGCCTTGTATTCCGCGAACAGTGCGGCGATGTCGTCGACGCGGGGTCCGACAGGCACGATGGCGGAAATTTCTACGGTGGATTCGTGCATTCTCATCAGTTAGCCCTGCTCGACATTGAGGGAAGCGGGCATGGTGTCGAGCTGATTTTCGCGACGCTGGGTAAGCCGGGCAAAATCACTTTCCCGTATGTCACCGAGTTTGTATACGAGTTCGCCAAGCATTCCGCTACACACGAGCATGAACGCACATCCGGCGAACATGAATCCCGTTCCGGCGATTGGCAACGATATGGGAGATCCGTCGACGATCGCAGCATATGCAGTAAAGACCAGCGCAATTGCTGCGACCAGACTCGCCGGTACTGCCAGCAGGCAGAACCACAGCAGCGGGCGGGAAGTGAAGGATGCCACCGTCTTGATCACGAGCAGGTCGAGAAGAACCTTGTAGATTCTTGACAAGCCGTACTTGGATGCGCCGAACTGCCTTGCATGGTGGCGAACCTTGATTTCAGCTATCCGGGGCCCTGCGACCGAAGCCATGGCCGGAATGAAGCGATGCATCTCCGAGTACAGCGGAATGTTCTTGATCAACGATCCGCGGAAAGCCTTGAGCGAACAGCCGTTATCCTTGATGCGAACACCAGTGACCCTGCCGATGATCCAGTTGGCTATGCGCGAGGGGATTTTTCTGGACACCAGCTTGTCCTGGCGATTGTGTCGCCACCCCACCACGATGTCATAGCCTTCCGCCATTTTTTCGAGAAACAGCCCGATGTCCGCCGGGTCGTTCTGCAGGTCTCCGTCCATCGTGACGATGATTTCGCCCCTTGCATGCTCGATGCCGGCAGCCATGGCAGGTGTTTGCCCGTAGTTACGCCGGAAATTCACTACCCGTACGCGGGGGTCTTGCCTGGCGATTTCCGTAGCGCGTGCCAGCGTGTGGTCCGCACTGCCATCGTTGACCAGCACCATTTCAAAGTCGATCTGCAAAGGTTCGACGGCCGCTACAATGGCCGCATGCATTGGCTCTATGCTGTCTTCTTCGTTGAAGAACGGCACTACGATGGAGAGGAGCGGAGGAGCCGGTTCAGCCTTCATTGCATGGATCGGGGATTGAGCGGTAATTAACTGTAAATTCAATGACGTGCATTTTGCTGCATATCCGTGCAAACGCGACGGAAATGTATCACAGAAGGCGTATTTTCCCGTCAGCAACGCGTCGCTTCGGTCTTGCGCTTACATGTCGTACCAGGCTTCCTCACTCGCAAAAAAAACGAGCATTGCCGTCGTGGACATTGCTGTCGACCGAGGGGCCATCGACGGCTGAACCGGAACCTGTTCTCGGTTGGGATATTCCATTTCCATTTCAGCGCCTGGATCAGCTATCTAGTGGGCAGGGCAAAAAAATCGTCTGGTAGCCAGCTTTTGCGCCGTTTTCGTGGCTATCGTTTGTGACTTCTATCCTTTGCCGCTTTGCCTGCCATCGTCACAATGGATCAGATGGAGGGGAGAGGCCCCGCGAGGCTTAAGGTACAGCGGATGAATTTGAAGAAAATGCAGACCCCTATTGCCGTGGAATCCGCTGGACAGGAAGACGTGTCCTCTGCGGGTTCGCCGCGGCATCTGCGCATACTGATGGTAGCGCCGCAGCCGTTCTTCCGTCCCCGCGGCACTCCTTTCAGCGTGCTGCACCGGATCCGCGCGCTAGGCGAGTCCGGTCACAAGATCGATCTCATTACCTATCCGTTCGGTGAGGACGTTGCCCTTCCGGGGCTCAGGATTCTGAGGGCAGGCCGGGTGCCTTTCGTCAAGGATGTCAAAATAGGTCCGTCGATCGCCAAGCTGCTGCTCGATATTCCGCTGGCGTGGGCAACCTGGCGAGCATTGAGGTCCGGGAAGTACGATGTCGTCCATTCCCACGAAGAGGCGGCATTCTTCTGTGCGCCGCTCGCCGCGCGCTACTCACTGCCGCATATCTACGATATGCACAGCAGTCTGCCCCAGCAGCTCGACAACTTTAAGTCATTCAACCTGGGAATCATCCGGAAAACCTTTGCATGGATGGAAATGAAAGTGCTTACGACCTGCGATGGCGTGATAACCATCTGCCAGGATCTTGCTGACGTGGCGACCACGGTCGCTCCGAATACTCCCCATTCAATGATCGAGAACACGGCGGACGATGCTGCGATATTCGGCACGGGGCGGAAGGCAGATCCTGCCCTTGCTGACCGGAAGCCACGCGGTCGAATAGTGCTCTACACGGGTACATTCGAGCAGTATCAGGGGATCGACCTGCTCCTGCAGGGCTTCGTCAAGGTCGCCAGCGAAATACACGATGCTCACCTGTTGCTGGTGGGCGGGCGACCCCATCAGGTTGAGGCCTACAGGAAGCGTGCTGCCGAGCTGGGCCTGGGGGAGCATTGCACCTTCGTGGGCCAGGTGCACCCATCGGAAATCCCGAAATTCATCGAGGCAGCGGAGCTGATCGTCTCGCCACGGTCCAGTGGCACGAATACGCCCCTGAAGATCTATGGATACCTGCGCTCCGGCAAACCGATTGTTGCCACCAACCTCCATACCCACACGCAAACGCTGAATGCGGAAATCGCGGAATTGGTGCCCGCAACCAGCGATGGCATGGCGGCCGGCATCTGCCGAGTGATGAATGACCGCACTCATGCGCAGAAACTGGTGGCCCGCGCACAGCGAGTCGCCGAGGCGGAATACTCGGACCAGGCATATCTGCGGAAGGTCATCGGCTTTTACCAGCACGCTGTTCATCGCACCGGCGTACCGACTGTCAACCCCGCCGTCACGACGCCCTGATCGGGTAGTTTCTTTCAAGAATCGCAGACTCTGACTATGGCCATCAATATTGCAGCCTCTGATCTCTCGCATTTGCCCGAAGAGAGCCGCCTGGATGCAGTCCGGGATTTCTGGGACCATCACGTGCACGACTGGAAGGTCGCAAAGAGTCCCGCCGGTACGAAAGAGTTTTTCGAAGAGATCGAGGCGTACCGCTTCGAGAAGCTTCACTATCTTCCTCAAGTGGTCAATTTTGGCGGCTACCGGGGCAAGAAGCTGCTCGATGTCGGGTGCGGGGTGGCGAACGACCTTTCACGTTTTGTCCGCGGCGGCGCCATCGTCACGGGCGTCGACTTGGCGCCCCACTCCATAGAGCTTGCCAAAGCGAATTTCTCGCAACGAGGGCTGCAGGGCGAGTTTTCCGTGATGAACGGAGAAAGCCTTGAATTCGCGGACAACATGTTCGATGTCGTGTATTGCCACACGGTGCTTCATTTTACCGTCCACCCTGAAAGAATGATCAGGGAGATACATCGTGTCCTCAAGCCCGGAGGCACGGCAATCCTGATGACAGTCAATCGCGAGTCCTGGCTGAACAGGCTGCAGAAACTCATGAAGGTCGAGATCGACCATCTCGATTCCCCGGTTTTTTATCAGTTCAGCATTCCTGAATACCGGCAATTGCTGGCTCCCTTCAATGAGATAAAGATCGTTCCTGAGCGTTTCCCGGTTGCCACCAAGGTTCACGGCGGCGTGAAGGCGATCCTCTACAACGGCTTGTTCGTGGGATCCTTCAATCTCCTCCCGCGATCCCTGACGCGACCGCTCGGTCACCATCTCATGGCGTTCTGCCGGAAATGACATGGACGCTTACGCTTTCCGGCGCGACCTCGGCGAGTTCCAGCAGCAGTTCGACGTGGCTGTGGTCGGTGCGGGCGTCCAGGGCGCTTGCATTGCGAGGCTGCTTGCGATGCGCGGGCTCAAGGTAGCGCTCGTCGAGCGCGATGATTTCGGTGCGGGAACTTCACGCAATTGCGCAAAACTGCTGCACGGCGGCTTCCGCTATGTCCAGCATCTCGACGCGAAGCGCATCCGGGAATCTATGCGGGCGCAGCGCGCGTGGCTATCCGCGGTGCCGCACCTGGTGCGCCCATTGCGTTGCATGGTCCCTGCGTATGGTCACGGAACCCGCGGGCCACTCGCACTGGCTGGAGGCATGTGTGCGTTCCATCTGTTCGCATGGGACAGGAATCTGAAAGTGCCCCGCGCCGTGCAGTTGCCCCGATCCGGACTCATTGGTCGAAGTTCCCTGGTGCAATCGTGGCCGCAACTGGAGCGCCCTGATGTCACGGGGGCCGCGTGGTGGTATGACGCACAGATGCTCGATGCCTCGCGGATGGTGCTTGAGTTTCTACTCGATGCCAGGCAGCGCGGGGCCGTGATAGCGAATCACGTGGAATGCACGGGCCTGAGACAGGCGGGGAACCGTGTAGAGGGCCTCCTTGCGAGAGATACCCTGACCGGCAAGGAATTCGAAGTTGCTGCTCGCATGACGGTGAACGCCGCCGGGCCCTGGTCAAGTGACGTGGCCGCTGATCTGCCAGGCCTGGATCGGCAAGTACCGCTGAGCTGGACACGTAACATGAACCTCGTGACGAGGCCAGTCTTTCCGGGAAGCACGGCATTCGGTGTCGGGAGTAACCAGTCATCGGATGCGCGTGTCGGGCGTTCAAAGCGACTGTTTTTTGTCAGCCCATGGCAGGGATGCTCGGTCATCGGAACGACTCACGAAGCATTCAAGGGTGATCCGGATTCGGTCAATGCGAGCGAAGGCGACCTGGCGACGTTCCTGGCCGAAATCAATGAATCACTTCCTACGGCGAAACTGAATGCAGGGGACGTTCGTTCCGTGCATGTCGGGCTGACGCCGGCAGAGGACGGCACAGCAGGCCGCGCCAAGCGATCGTTTGTTGTCGATCATCATGCACACGGCGTCGCAGGAGTAATTACTGCTATCGCGATCAAGTACACGACCGCACCGGAAGTCGCCGAAGCCGTAACCGCCATCGCCTGCGACAGATTGGGCAGGGCCGGTTTCGCCGCACATCTTTCACAGCCAGTCGCCGCGGCCGGATCACTGGCTGGCCAGGCTTCAGGTACAGACTACGACTCACCGGATCCGGACGATGCTTCGCAGCAGGCATGGGCCAGGCGAATCTACGGATCCTCTTACGGGGAAATGATTGGCGCGGTGCCCACTGGTGCGTTGTCGGTTGGCGAGCATGTTTTTCGTTGTCGCGTCGTGCACGGAGTCCGGTCGGAAATGGTATCGACTTTGACGGGCGCCCTCTTGCGGGCGACTGATGAGGCCGAACGGGGATGTCTCAGCGAGGCGCACATACAATGGTGTGCTGAAACGCTTTCGGAAGAGCATCAATGGACTGCGCAGCGCAAGGAGCGCGAGCTCGTGGAACTGCGAGATTGTCTGCAACGCATGCATTCACGCGTGGCCCCGGTCGCAACCGACGTCGCGGCGTAATCGATCAGTTTGCTGGAATTCGGGTCTTGGAATTTTGCACAGGAAATTTTTGCCATGAAGATATTCGTTACCGGCGGCACAGGATTCACTGGGGCTGCTTTGGTCTTGCGTCTGCTCGAAGACGGTCATCAGGTTGTGGCGCTCGACAAGCAGCCTGGCCTGATCGATGACGAACTGAGGAAAAAGGGCGCCGAGATCATCTATGCAAGCGTGGCCGACCGTGATGCTGTCGCGAGAGGTTCGGCGGGCGCCGAAGTCGTCATGCACCTTGCCGCAGCTTTCCGCGACATCGGCGTGCCGGATGAGGTTTACAAGACCGTTAACGTCAAAGCCACGCGCATCGTGGCGGAAGAAGCGCTCAAGGCGGGTGTACGCAAACTGGTCTACTGCAGCACGCAAGGCGTCCATGGGCATATCGAGACGCCACCGGGGGATGAAACTTCTCCCATTGCGCCCGCCGACTACTACCAGCAGACGAAGTACGAGGGCGAGCTCGAGCTCAAGTTCCTTGAGGGGACAGCGCTCGAATATACGATTCTCCGCCCGACGGCCATCTACGGGCCCGGCGACCCGGGACGTTTTCTCATGATCTACAAACGGGCGAAGTCGGGGAAATTCCCGATGTTCGGCAGCGGAAAAACGTACTACCACCCCGTGTATATCGACAATCTGGTCGACGCTTTCGTGCTCGCCGCGAAACCTGGAGCCGGCAAGAGCCAGGCCTACCTGATCGCCGACAGTGAATATTTCTCGATTCAGGAACTCGTTCGCCGCGTTGGCAAGGCCATTGGCGTCGAAGTGGCTGTTCCGCACTATCCGATCTGGCCCCTGATCATCATGGGGCATGTGTGCGAGAAACTGTGCAAACCGTTCGGGATCGAGCCTCCGATATTCCCGCGTCGCGTGGATTGGTTCAGGCAAGTACGGGCGTTCCGGATAGACAAGGCCAAGCGGGAGTTGGGCTATATCCCGCGGATCGGCATCGACGAAGGCCTGAAGAGGACCGGTGACTGGTACAAGGCCACGGGCAGGTTGTGATATGACTGTCGATCTCCAGCGCCTGATTGCCTGCAGCCGTTCCTGGATGAAATCCTGATGTCCGCGCGAGCGATCAAAGTCGGCGTGATGTTACGCAGTGCAAACGATGTCGGGGGGGTTGGCGAATACAGTCGCAGTCTCGTGCGTGCCTTGCTGAGCGTGGACAAGAGGAACCACTATTTCCTGTTCGTCCATGACGATGCGGCCGCGAAGTTGTTTGCCGGCTATTCGAACGCAACGACGGTCATCCTTCGCACGCGCAGCCGGATGCTTTTCGACCAGCTGTACGTTCCCTGGGAAAGCCGCAAGCATGGCTGCGATGTGATCATCAACCTCAAGCATTCCCTGCCTTTGTTGACAGGCGCCAGGACGATCCTCGTCATGCACGGCGCCGACTGGATCGCGTATCCGCAGAACTACTACTTCTTCGACCGGCTGTACCATGCACTGTCGTTGCCGGTCTATTGCGCAAAGGCAGATCGGATCGTGGCGGTCTCGCATGACGCTGCCGGCCTTGCGGCGCGTCGCTTGCGTTTGTCGCCTGAAAAAATGTCGGTCATTTACCATGGGTGTCGGACCGAGTTCAGGCCCGTCAGCGACAAGGCGCAACTCGCCAGGGTCAGGGCCAAATACGGATTGCCGGACAAATTCGTGTTGTATGTCGGACGAATCTATCCGATGAAGAATGTGCGTGGTCTCATTGAAGCATTCGCATTGCTGCGAAATCGCATCCCGCAGAACCTAGTGATCTCCGGGATCAAGTACTACAAGACGGAAGCCGACCTCGCGGGCATCGAGAAGCATGGGATGGCCGACAGGGTTAACCTGACCGGTTTCGTCGAAGACTCTGATCTCCCTGCGATCTACAGTCTTGCGGATGCATTCATCCTGCCTTCGCTGTACGAAGGATTCGGCATCCCGCTCCTGGAGGCAATGGCGACGGATTGTCCTATCGTTGCATCGTCGGCGGGATCCTGTCCCGAGGTTACGCTGGGAGCCGCGGAGCTGGTTGATCCGAAGGATGCTGCGGACATCGCCCGCGGGCTTGAAAGGGTTCTGGTGGACGGCGTCTATGCCCGTTCGCTGGTGGAGAAAGGGCGCGAGCGGGTGAAGGATTTCAGTTGGGAAAAAAGTGCGCGCAATACCCTGTCGTTGATTGAATCTTTGGGGTCACAGTCCCCGGATCGTTCTCCGGAGCACCGGTCATCGTGACTCGGGCGATCATCCTGACGACCCAGAGGACAGGCTCGACCCTGCTCGAGGACTGTCTTGAATCCCACCCGGAGATATTCTCCGTTGGTGAGCTCTTGATCAATGGCATCAACATGCGTGCGCCGCAAGTGCTCATGAACTGGCGGCAAGCTGCCAAGCTGTATCGCTTCATGGCAGGGGGTGCCTGGTATCCTTCCAATCTCATGGAACGCTTTTTCTCGCGCGACGACAAGCCGGTCAAGGTGTTCAAGGCAATGTACAACCACCTCTCTTTCCCGGGTACTCTCGGCTATCTCCGCAGCGACCCTGAAATCCGGGTGATTCACCTGAGGCGACGCAATCTCCTGAAGATGTATGTGTCGAAGCTGCTGCTGTCGAAGAAAAGACTCAAGAAATGGCAACCGCACGCTACTGCTCCGGTCCCCGTGGTCAGTACCTACGTTTCGCCGCAGGCGGCCCTCGCGTACATGAGGCGTGCACAGGATTTGTTCGATCACTACGAAAAGCTGTTCGCCGGGCATCCGAAAGTAGTACTGACCTACGAGGACATGATCGAGAATGGAACGTTGAGCGTGCCGATCGCCGATCAGCTCTGCGATTTTCTTGGCGTTTCCCGCCAGCCCATGTCATCGCGCCTCATCAAGATGAATCCGGACAATCTTCGGGCGATGATTACCAACTATGATGAGGTGGTGCGTATCGTGGGACAGAGCGAATTTTCCCGGTTGCTGGAATAGGAAACCGGATCCTGGCGGTCCGCATGGGATCTATTGGAGTGATCTCGTTGCAAGATGCTCCGCCAGACGCAGGCTCAGAGCGGCGATAGTCAGCGTTGGTTGAACGGCGCCACTCGTAGGGAAAACGCTGCTTCCTGTGACATAGAGATTGGTTGTGCCGTGCACGCGGCAGTTCCGGTCTACGACTCCCAGGTCGGGGTCATCGCTCATCCTGCAGGTTCCCATATGATGCGAACCGAATGACATCTCGAGCTGCCGGATCTGGCGCAGGCTGGCTGCATCGAGCAACGTTTTCATGATATCCCGTGCGGCGTGCTGGGTTTGGCGATCGATATCGCTGAAGGCTAGGCGGATGTCGGGAGCCGGGTCACCAAAGACATCAGTTTGCGTCGGGTGAAGCGTTACCCGGCTATCGGCGTGCGGGTGCATTTCTGTTTCCGCTTGAATCATTACCCATTTGCCGAAATATTCGCGGTCATGACTCGCCAGGGCGGGTCCCCATAGCTTGAGCGGCTCCATATCCATCAACGGGTCGCGGTGATAGGAGAATTCAAGCTTGATCGCGTTTCTGTGCCGGCGCTCCGCGCCGTCATAAAAGTGCATCGATTCCATGCGACTGAAGCCAATACGTTGCGGGTGGTTGCGCGATTGCTCCATGTAGCCACCGGCCGACGTATAGATATGCTCCATGAAATTGCGCCCGACCTGGTCAGACTGGTTTCCGCAATCGGACAGCAGGAGTAGGCGCGCCGACTCCACTGCGTGGGCTGCAATCACATACTGCTTCGCCCTGATCTCACGGTCCCGGCCGTCGAGCGTCGTGCAGTGAATGGCTCTGACGCGGCCACCGGAATCCAGGTCAATACGCCGGGCCGATGTTTCAATGAGCACATCGCAGAGTCCGGAGGCTTCCGCTTTCTGCATGTGGAAATCTGCGCTGTAACGTGCACCGCTTGGGCAAAGCTCACAAGCCGCGTAGGCCATGCATTGCGAACGGCCGTCGCGAGCCACCGAATTGATGGCATGGGACGCTGCATAGACGGAAAATCCCAGGCGGTCTGCGACAGGCATCCAGAAATTATCTTCGTGGGCAAGCGGGAATCCGGGCATCGGGTAACCGCGACTGCGCCATGGCAGATGAGGGCTTGGCGCGCCGGATACGCCGATCTCCCAGTCAGCTCTCGAGTAATAAGGCTCGAGTTCATCGTAAGTGATGGGCCAGTCGTATCCGTGGCCGTATGCAGAAAAAGCGCGGAAGTCCGTCGGCATCAGCCTGTTGATTCGCCCCTCCCAATGCAGCGTCGAACCACCCAGTCCCTTCAGGCGATGGCGGTTCAGCGGATATGCAGTCCCGATGGAGTGCTGCGATGAATCCACGAAGCAGTCGCGCTTGTCGTTGATCCATGGCCAACGCGGTTCGCGAAGAGTCTGGTACCGATGAAGGCGATTGCTGCGGTCTGCAAGCTCGTAGCGTCGACCCGCCTCGATCACGACTACGCGCTGCCCCCGGCCAGTTGCTTCGGCGGCTATGAGCGCGCCAGCAATCCCGGCGCCCACCACACAGATATCGTAGTTTGCATCAGCCACGCGGGTAGGGCGCTCCAGCCCGGGTGTACTCGTCCCACGCCCCCGGCATGCCAGGCCAGCGAACGTACCCGCGCGCACGCCACGGAACCCCTGATGAACGATAGAGAAGGGCCAATCTCGGGATGGTGACGTCCCGCATGCGTCGCAGGGCTCTTTCGGATGGGGAGATGCGCCAGAGAATCCGGGAAGCCAGTGCCGCCGTGTCGATGTTCATCAAGTCATCGATGATGGTGAACCGTTGTTCGGGCCTGCCCAGCCTGAAGGAACTGGCGCCTGCTGCGCCCGCGCAAGAGTCAAGATAGGCAGCGAGGACAGAGAATTGCTTGCCCAAGTCCTCTTCTACGGTGGCAGCGAAAGAGAGCCTGTCATTCAGTTCCTGGCGATCCAACAGCGTCAGGGTGCGGCCGAACAGCGCACCGAGAAAATCCACAACGGTCCCGACCTCGCTTGTCAGTGCCGGTGAGACTGCTCCTGCAACCTCCCGGGGAAACGGTGGCTTGCCTGCACGCAAGCGTCCCGGGAAGGCCGCGATCGAAGCCGCGACTGTGAATGTGCCGCCCGCCATGGCGAGGAACCTGCGGCGATTCCTGAGAGCTGCCGGGGGGGTCATGAGGCAAAGCGTAGCACTGCCCAAAGCGCCGCCACGGCGTCGCATTTCGCATTTTTCGGTGTTCACCCGCCTGGCGGGCGTCAGGACGGTCCGTTACGGATACTGAACGCGATGTCACCGGAATAGAGGAAGTCGCGCGGCTCCCGCGAGACGGCCTCAAGGAAGGTTCGGGAAGAGCCTTGCCCGGGCAACATCCAGTCGTGCAGTTCAATGGCCAGCAGTTTGAAGCGGCGTATCCATTCCGTATTGGCAGAGAAGACCGTTTCCTCGAACCCTTCTATATCGATCTTGGCGAGAAGCGGCTCGAGGTTCGGGTGTTCCTTGCTGGCAAGAGCAATGATCGAGTTCATCGAGTAACCCGGCACTGAATTCGCTTCAGGACCGTGCGACTGCTCAACACGGAAAGCATCAGCGGCGGCATCCGGGTTGGAGATGGTGAGTATCCCATCCACGTTCGAGACGGCAGCTTGATGCAGCGAAATATTGGGACGCCCGTGATGCGCCGCGAACCGGAAGTTTCCGGGTTCGGGCTCAATGCCCACCACGAGTGCTTGCGGAAAGCACAACGAAAGATAAAGCGACGCCAGGCCGATGTTTGCCCCGCAATCCACGATCAGGGGTCGACGACCACGCTGCAGGATGTCACGGTATTCCGCTTCGATCTCCGGATATCTGCCCAGGCGTCGCAGGTTATAGTCCTCCCTGATGAATACCTGCACGAATGTTCCAATATCGGCAGTGCCCGGACGCAACCTGATGCGGTTCCACTCCGGCGAACCACCCGGCAGGGCTTTCTTCGGCTTGACAGCCCATTGGTTCGCGCCTGCGGGAAGCAGAAAGAAGTTGCCCTCCAGAATGCCGGCGTTGAGCGCCGTTACTCGCAACGCCCGTACGAGCTTTTTCCGGCACCTGGTGACGATGTTCACACGTAAAGGCCGATGGGTCGGCTACCGGCCTGCAAGTCGACGTGCACATGAGGCACGGCCCGATGGCAACGACCAGACCGCCGATGAGATCCGGGTGCCACTAGCGTTGCAGCTTCCGCAAGACATACGCGATCGGAAACATCTCGCGCACCAGGTCAAGGGGAAGTGACTTGGCCATGCCGACGAGTTTTCTTTTCAGTCCGTTGCCTGCGCGACGATACTCGAAGCCATCGGCAGCGATCGTCCATGCAGGTTTGATCAGCTGCCTGAATTCCCGGGCGCTGGTGCCATTCACGGAATAACCCTTCTCGAACGGAAGCGATTGCTCCTCCCGACGCCGATACCAATCCGCCTTCGAGCCACGATCATCGAGGATCGAAAAATATGCCTTGAGGATGTCCGGATACTTGAAAAACCATTGGAGCGCGGGTGTCCGGGATACCAGGTCCAGATGATGGCCCTTGAAGGGAGAAAAGAGGGGCGGAAAGATCACGACCAGAACGCCATCGTCGGTCAACACTCGCGCACACTCATCGAGCACCTTGGCGACGTCCGGCACATGCTCGAACGTGTTCTCGCTGACGATGACATTGAAGGTTCTGTCCGGAAATGGCAGGGCATCTGCGTAGGTGACACTGAACGTCGCACGCGCCTGCCTGGCGAGGGCGAACTGGCTGGCAGCATCTATGAATTTCTGTTCGATATCGATGCCGTGGACGGTGGCGCCATAGCGTTCACCCCACGCGACTGTCTTGCCGCCGATATAGCAGCCAATGTCCAGCATCCGCGAATTGCGGAAGAACGAGGACAGATCCAGGCCCGGGAAATATTCTTCGAAAAGAGGACGCTTTCTTTCCTGCTCGTAAAGTGCGGCTGTCCAGCGCTGAACGATCTGTGATTGCGCATCCGCCGACATGTCGAGGTAGTCGGGATGGTTGAAAAGCTCCCTGAAATCGGCGCCCTTTTCGATATCGAAATCGATTTCCGTCTCACGAAGCAGCATCAGCCGCTTGATCAGCGACTGGCGGAGGGTAAGGCCCCCGATATCGGACGATGTCATTGTGGCCAATCGGCTTCCCGGCGATCACGCGGCAAACTTGTATTTTGTACACTGCAGTCACTGGCGACCGCAGTCTACTGACAGCGACAGACAATAGCCTACGTTTCCGCATTCCTCAACTTGCGGATCGTCCTGTCAGCCGCTCGCACAACTCCAGGTAGCGGTCGGTAATGACCGGTAAGTCGTACCGGGACGCGATTGAGTGTGCGCGAGCTCCGACGGCATTCCAGTCCGCGCTTCTGGCCATCGCAAACGCCACTGCGCTCTTGAGTGCTTGCGCATCCTTCGGCGGAAAAAGATAGCCGCTCTCGCCATGCTCAATGAGGTCGGGAGCGGCCCCCACCCTGGTCACGACACCAGGAAGTCCGCATGCCATCGCTTCAACGAGCACCAGGCTGAATCCTTCGTATTCGCTCGGAAAAATGAAGAGATCGGCCGCTCTGAGATAGTCCTCCACCTGGCTCTTCTCGCCCAGAAACAGGACATCGTTTTCGAGGCCGTGATCCCGGACAAACTCTCTCAGGAACGGTTCGCAATTGTCGAATGACGCATTTCCGGATCCCACCAACAGAAGACATAAGTCGGGATGCGCTGCTCTGATCGTGGGCCACGCTTCGATCAGCATTGGCAAACCTTTCGCCCGCGATAACCGTCCTACGTATACCGAGTGGATTCTGTCGGGCGGCAGCCCCAGGGTCTGCTTGAGAAGGGACTTCTCGACCGTTGTCGACGGTCGGAATCTTGCAAGGTCAACGGCGTTGGAGATATCTGCTATGTGATCCCCGCGCACACCCAGGGAAACCAGTTTTCGGCGGATTTCACTCGAAATGGCCACGACTGTGCTCGCCCTGCGTAGCGCAAAAGTACGCAGCCGCGTCAGGATGGAGAGCAGCAGGTTCCCGCCGGACTTGCCCATCGTCTGCATGCTCTCGGTCGAAATGGCTTCGCTCAGTTCGAAAATGGATTCCGCGCGCAGGATGCAGGTCTTGCCCAAAATCCTGCAGATGGGAACCACCACGAGTGGCATGAGCTTGACGCTCGAGATGATGACAACGTCGTATGAGCGATGTTGCCTTGCCAGCAGCCATCCGAGCTTCGCGAGATAGTGCAGCAAAGGAAAGAGGGCCTTCCATCCCCTGCCTTTCAGGAATCCCGCGGGTGATATACGTTGCACGTGGACGTCGTTCAACCATTCTGCCTCCGCGGAGGGAGGAACGGTCTGGCGTGTTATCACGGCCACAGAAGCGCCCTTCCGGGCAAGACCCTGAGTGAGAGCGTGAGCGAGAAGTTCCTGGCCGCCAACGATCGGTGGAAAAAATGTTTCAGTGATCCACCAGATCCTGAGTGGGCTTTCATTCATGGCCTGGCAGTCCTGGACGCCCGATTGCGATCCTTCCGTCTCGTGAAGGCACCAGTCAGGCAGCGCAAGGCTTCGTCAGGACTGAATATCCAGCGACGCCCATCGATGAGAGTGAAATTGCCAACTGCCGAGACAGTGTGCAGACCTGTCGGGAACAGTCCTCCTGGATCGGGATTGACGAATGCAACCGTTTCCTCGGCATACGAGCTCGGAGTCAGTGTGGTTACCTTGTTGATGACGGTTCTGCCGCCATACGAATGCGAGCAATCCTGTGCCGGTCGATAGAGCACCCCTTCATGCACGAAGGGTGTCCCTGCAGGCCTGGATGACCGCACATCGATCTTGACCGGATTTGTGGCATGTTCGATCCACGGTCCTTCAAGATTGTCGGCATACCAGAGGCGAAGCTCTGCACTGGCGCCATCGATGGCCGGCTCAGAGCCGGCCAGCCACCACCGGCCCTCATGCTGAAATGGAGTCGCATCCACCGTATCCGTTTTCGTCACCAGCGCGCGAACGCGACGCCAGCTGGCCGGGAAAACGCTGGCTGCGTAAAGCGCGATCTCGCCCGCTTCATGGGTTTCCGGGATGCAAAAGAGCTGGCCCTTTTCCTCAACGAGGAACGGATAGGACATATGCACCGCGGGAACGGGTCCGATCTGCATTTGCCTGTATTCCGCAATGGCAGGCTGCGCCGCGGCAATCGTGCCTTTCACGAATGAGTACCTGAGATGTTCACAGACAATCGTGAGACGCCCGTTTTCAATGATGCCGAATGGATCGGCAATGAACTCACCCTTGGGAGGCCCCGGCAGCCACTCGACGTCATGCTTATCGCCTGCGAGCAGGCTCGAAATGGGCTGGTGAATGACTCCGACATTCCACTGGTCGTGCCTGCATATCTTCAGCACGACACGCATCATCGAGCGCCATGCCAGTCGCATGAAGAGTGCGGACATCGCAAAGTTCGATGGCGGGGCACGCTTGCGAGCCGCGCCGCCTTGTGATGGCTGTGTCGGGTACGCAGTGACCCCATTGCGTATGTCGCGACAAACGAATGCAGGCCACCTCAGGAATCTGTCCAGCAATTGAGCCCGGTTGGCGTTTATCGAGGTTCGCCTGGTTCTCAAGTGACCCTCGCGAAGAACAGCCACCCTTCCAGCGTCGCTCCCTATCCTGACCAGTCGTCCTGAAGACAGAGGCGCGTCATCATGGACCTCCCAAAAGCCGATGCTATCTTCTCGCTCTCCCTCTTGTCCGAACTGGTATTCCCAGACACCCAGACGAACGGACCTCGAGATCTGCAGTGCATCTTTTCGAGCCCCGAAATTGATGACGAAGTCGAGCGCAAGGTCAGCGATCTCGCTGCAGTCTTTCGCCTCCACACCCGGAGAAGGCGAGGACACTGGCGACAAAAGAACCGTGGGGAGTTTCGAGAATTGAATCGGCAATGGCGATCTTGCCGTCAGGGGATCCCGGCGCTGCTGGACAATGCTCCGGTAGAACAGGGGGCTGGGCCGCGTCGAGCCCGAGCGTTCAGTGGCGCCATTCGCGACGATCACTGCCGTGGCCGCCGTTCCGGTCTCCATTTCAAGGAACTCGAGGCAACGCAGCTGCCACGATTGCACACCCGACTCGGAAACAAGAATTCCAAAGCGTAGCACTGCATTGCTCTCAGTCGGGATCATCGGATGGTCCCCGGAACCACAACGGGGCCGGCGCAGGCTTCGATCATTGCGTCATCATGCAGATGTGCAGGCGCGAACTGGCGCGAAACAAAGGAAATTTCTCGATGAAAAGCCATGATTCAAAGTGGGATTCGCCAGGTTAAGCCTTGATAGCAAAGTTCCCGGGCACGCGCAAAGTACGGGTGCCGATTTCCCGATAACCCGTGCTTCCGAGGTTCCGGTCAGATGGAATTGGCTCGCCACATCTGCCCGACCTGCTTGAGCAGAAAAGGCAGGGCGGCCAGCATGAAAGCGCCGAGGAACATGACTCCCGTCACGAATCTGGGTTCCGAACCATGCAAGAGCCAGGTCGTGCCTGCCGCTGCCCCCAAGCCGCCGATCATCAGCAGCAGTGGCTTGATCGGCAATGCTCCCGCCAGGCGTGAGCGCAGGCTCACCGCATACATGATGTTGATAATGGCCAACGAAGCCGTGCCGGCCATGATTGCTCCGCCGATTTCAAAACGCGGGACGAGCCAGAGATTGAGCAACACGCTGCAGCAGGTTCCTGCGGCCAGGATCTTGAAGCGCGCGACATTAAGGTCGGCGGCCAGCGATAGCCGTACCAGGACGATCTCGAGCAGCTGCATGAACGCCAGTACCGTGATGTGCTGCAGGACGGGTTCCGATCCCGCGAACTTGGCGCCCAGCATAGGCACCAGGAAATAAGGCACCACAAAATACAGGCCCCAGACCACAAGGCCGGACATGAGAACGGCGATCATCCAGAAACTCTCCGCGACTCCGGCGAAAGCTTTCTCGTCTGATACCGCAAGCTGACTCAGCCGCGGATAGGCGGCGACGCCTAGGAAGGTCAGGGGCATGCAGGCCACTTCAACGAACTTCAGGCCCGTTGCATACGTGCCGGCGACCTCTTCACCGAACGTGAGTGTCAGGGCAATCAGCGATATGCGGATGAACACCTGGCCACAGATTTCCGCGGCGGCAAATGACCATACTGCTGCGACCTTTGCCTTCACGTCTGTCAATGACACGACGACTTTCATGTGGCCAAGGCGTTGTCGCGCGGATTTCAACCCGGAATGGATCAGGACGAAGCCGAAGGCGGAGAACGCAGTCATTGCAAGCAGCAGTGACGCTCCCATCCGTACGGCAACCGCGGCAACAATGAAAGCACCTCCCCGGCAGAACAGTTCGGCCAGAGCAGGCCCGGCCATCCGCTGTTCTGCGATCGCCGGGATGAACAGGCTGCGAGCCAGTGAATAACCGAGTTGGTAGACAGCGAGTGAGACCACTATTCCGGTGATGGCCCAGGAGGTGCGCGTGATGGCGAGGTAGAGTCCGACGCTCACTGCAGCGACCACGAGCATGCAGCACTGGGCGCCGATGAGACCTTCCATGAAGCGCTTGCGGCCCTCCTGCGGCAGCCGGGAATACTCGCGGATGCCATATTCATCCAGACCGAGGCTGCCTATGACGTAGACGAAGCCCGCAATCGCGAACGCGTAAGAATAGGTGCCAATGCCCGCTGGCCCGAAATAGCGGGAAACCGCGACGAACAAGACAAGATTGACCAGGTTTGCAGCCAGCCGGCAAGCGACAAGCCACGCTGCATTGGACGAGATCTTCAAGTCAGGATCCGGGATGGAGCTTGGTAGCGTCTGCAAGCCATGGTGTGAAAAGGGATCTCACGGCAGCGGACTTCACGCCTGCGCGGCCCGGGGACTTCGCGCGCTGCGAATCCAGTCTTCGACATCGGCAACGGACAGCCGGTCGAAGTACAGTCGCCAGAAAACCTCGAGATTGAACAGCATCCAGAGCCGGTAGTTGTGGTCGGCCTTGCCTTCCCAATGTTCTTCTGCAAGATCCTGCATCGCCTCGCGTCGGAAGATTCCCGCCTCTACGAGACGGCTGTTGTCGATCACGTTCTGCAGCAACGGACGCAGCTCGTTCCGCAGCCAGATTGCTATCGGGAAACTGAAGCCCTGTTTGCGCCGGTACAGCAGTTCGTGAGGCAGATAACGTTCGCCGAGTTTGCGGATGAAATACTTCAGCCGCCTTTTCTTCAGTTTGAGGGGCGCCGGGATCCTCGCAGCGAATGTCGCCACCCGGCGGTCGAGGAACGGATTCCGCAGCTCCAGGCTATGTGCCATCGACATCTTGTCGGCAATCACGAGCTGGTGGTCGGCGAGCCTGGTCATGCAGTCCGTGTGCAGCATGCGGTCGATGAAGGCGGTGGCGGCACCATCCGAAAAATACTGCTCGAGAAGATTTTCGCTGCGGGCCTTGCCGATGACCTGCCACGTATCAGCCGTGAAGAGCGAGGTCTTTCTGCCATGGGGGAATCGCAGGATTGCAGCGCTTTCCGCGTAGCGCTCGAATCCCGAATGGTCGGCGATCTGGTCCAGCCAGCGGAGCTTGCTGGCAAACGTGTTGTACCCGAAGCTGTCAGGGACAGCCTTGAAGAGATGGCGCAATACGCCGTGCCGGAGGACTCGCGGAATGTGGGAATACAGCTCAGCCAGCTCCTGGCCCTTGTAACGGTCATAGCCTGCGAACAGCTCGTCTCCTCCGTCTCCGCCCAGCGCGACCGTGACCTGCTGTCTCGCGACCCCCGAAACCACGTATACGCCCGCAGCGAGCGGATCAACGGGTTCCTCCATCGCGAAGGCCATCCTTGCGCCCAGCGTTGCGAGATCAGTATCCACGATCTTTTCAGTGTGTCTGGTACGGTAGGTGGCAGCAACCTGCCTGGCCCAGGGGAGCTCGCTTTGCGAAGCCTCATCCACGCCGATACTGAACGTACTCAACTGGGAACTTGACGCCTGAGCCGCATACGCCGTGACGAGGCTTGAATCGATGCCGCCGGAAAGGAACGTTCCAAGCGGGACTTCGCTCATCAAGTGCTCGCCCACGACGGTCTTCATGATGCCGTCCAGCTCATCGAGCAATTCGTTTTCCGGGCGTTGCAGCTTGGGTTCGTACGCAGGCGTCCACAAGCGCGTGAACCCGACCTGGCCAGCGTGCAGGATCATTGCGTGCGCTGCCGGGAGTTTCGAAATGCCTGCGAAGAATGTTTTTTCGGCGGGCAGGTAACGCAGGCTCATGTAGTGGGACATCGCCGCCAGGTCCGGCTTCCTCTCGACGCCCGGCAAGTCCAGAAGGGCCTTGATCTCCGAAGCGAATGCGATGCCGAACTGGCACCGGGTCCAGTACAGCGATTTCTGGCCCATCCAGTCCCGCACCAGCGTGAGCCGCTTCTCCAGCTTGTCCCAGACTGCGATCGAGAACATGCCTTCGAGCCGTTTGAGGCCGTCGAGGCCCCACGCTTCGAATACGGCAAGCACAACCTCGGTATCGCATGTGGTATCGAACCGGTGGCCACGCCCCTCGATCTCTGCCTTGACGGTCCGGTAGTTGTATATCTCGCCGTTGAAGACGATCGAATACCTTCCATCCGCGCTGTGCATCGGCTGCTGCCCATGCGCCACATCGATGATCGCCAGCCTGCGCATGCCTAGTGCCACGTCGGGCAGGACCAGGAAGCCTTCGTCATCAGGCCCCCTGTGGACAATCCTGTCAGTCATGTGGCGTACCCACTGCTCAAGCAGAGCGGGGTCTGTCGGTCTGTCGGGGAGTATTCCGGCTATTCCACACATTATTTGGACGATCCGCGTATCGGCTTGCCGGTTTCGGGCATGCGAGTCATGAGGGGGTACGGCTATTACAGCACAATGTTCCCCGTCCCAAGTTGGACGGGACAGGATGCCTGTCGCAAAACCTGCAGCTGCCTTCAGGGTGGTGGCAGGTCTTTGATGACGAGGAATTCGCTTGATGCGGTTGTCATTGCCACCTGGTAGCGTCGATGGATCGCCTCTAGGCAGGCCGGCGTCATGCGGTGCGAGCCGGTGGAGTGATTCCGGTCGAGCACAATGACCGAATACACACCACTATCCATCAAGCTACTGCAGGTCGTCCCTGCGGTGCCCGTGGCCCGCTGCTTCTGGCCGAAATTGAACATGTCGACAAGGAACGGCGCTCCTGCCCAGTAGCAGATGGCTGGAGTATCGCAAACGGCCTTCGACACTCCGTAGGTCCTGAGAGTGGCAACGTCGGTGAGCATGGTCTGCTCCCGTTCGATGAGCGAGGCGGTCTTCTGGACGTCCGCAGTCAGGGGCAGAAGCAGCTGGGCAGCGGTGATGGCTGTGAGCAATGTTGCGTAGATACTTGCCTTGTCAACATGCCAGGTGCCCAGACGAACCGTGCTGCCTGTTGCGTGATCAAGCAGGAGCCCTGCAATCATGCTGCCTGCGATCACCGCGTCGAAATAGCGGTTCATGTCGATACCGGCTCCGCCGGATGTGAGGAACCCAAGAAGCAGCGACACACATAGATACGCGAGAGCGAATCGCGAGGGGACGTCGCCGATCAGCCGTCGGCCTGCAAGGACTGCGGCGCATAAAACAGGCAGCAGCAACAAGAGGTGGTCCGCCTGTCGCCACAGCCGCCGCAGAGAGAAATCGCGCGGTGTGTTGAACAGGTTTTCGAAAAAGGCGTTGCCGTAGAGCAACCATGCGCCGACGAACAGGGCAGTCGCCATCAGCACTGAACCGACGATCCACGCGATCCCCGTACGCTTCGATCTGCATAGGAGCCAGATGCCCGCCACCACCGGCAGTGGAATCAGCAGATGCTTCACCCAGCCGCCTGCAAGCATCAACAGTGAACCTGCAGCGAGTGCGACCGCCTGCCCGGGTGAGCGCCACATGGCGACCATCCCCGTTGTCATGAGCGCGTGGCCCAGCCATTGCGGGTCGTTCATGGCCAGATAGTGGGGCGCGGCAATGGCGGCCGTGCAGAGGAAGAGGAGGGAAGCAAACCAGGTCGAGCCGCGTGAGGCTCCTGCGAGCTTGAGCCAGACACCGATGTTGACTGCTACAACCAGAAGACTGAGCAAGGCTATGGCACGCCCTGCGGCGATCGTGTCGCCGGTCAATTTTCCTGCCAGCCCCACGACGTAGAAAGACAATGGGGGGTAGTTATTGCTGACCAGTGCATCGCCAGGTGGATATAGCGCGCCTCCTTCTATCGCGACGTCTGACCAATAGGCGTTCCAGCCTTCGTTCCAGTCGTGAATGACGTAGTGAGGCAGGCTCAGGACAGGGTAGATGAGCGCGCCAACCGCGAGGACAGCCAGGACCCCAAGTGCGATCGTCAGCACAACGGGTACAGGCCGGCCCGGAGAGCCGCCGTCAGTATCCAGGGGATCGATGGAAGTGTGCCAGGTCATGACCTGGCACTAATATTATGACTAGCCGGGCTCCACTTGCGTGTGCCCGGTTCGCAGATTCAGCTGCGCTGCTTGAAGTCTTCGGGAGTCAGCTGATGCCGCCCCAGAAGCTTGTAGAAGTCCGTGCGATTGCGCTTCGCCAGGCGCGCGGCCTGGCTGACGTTGCCGCCGGTGATCTGGAGGATCTGCGAGAGATAGGTGCGGGTGAAGTCGTCGCGAGCCTCATCGAACGAAGGCAACCGGGCAGGGCTGCCCGAACCCAATGAACTCTGCACGATTTCCGCACTGATGATCGGGCTGGTCGTGAGTGCCACGTTCTGGCGGACGACGTTCTCAAGCTGGCGCACGTTGCCGGGCCAGTCCGTGCTGACCAGCATCTCCACGGCTTCAGGCGCGTAAATGTGTCGGGCATGACCCGTTTCCTGGGAGATCCTTTCCAGGAAGTGGGAGATCAGGAGCGGGATGTCTTCGCGGCGCTTGGCAAGCGGCGGCATCTCGATCTGGACGACATTCAGGCGATAGAACAGATCTTCGCGGAAATGCCCGCCCATGATGAGTTGCTTCAGATCGCGGTGAGTGGCCGAAACAATCCGCACGTTCACTGATACCGCATCGGTGCTGCCGACGGGCCGCACCTGGTTTTCCTGGAGCACACGCAGCAGTTTGATCTGCAGGCGCATCGGCATGTCACCGATCTCATCCAGCAGCAGCGTCCCGCCATCGGCTGCCTGGAACATGCCTGCGTGATCGCGCGTGGCACCGGCAAAGGCGCCTTTGGCATGTCCGAAGAGTTCGCTCTCGAGCAGGTTCTCGGCCATCGCGCTGCAGTTGATCGTCACGAACGGGCGATTGCGGCGCGGGCTGGCTTTGTGGATGGAGCGGGCGAGCAGTTCCTTGCCGGTACCGCTTTCTCCCGTAATCATCACGCGCGCATCAGTGCCGGCGACCATGTGCGCCTGTGCCAGGCGTTCCTCCATGATCGAGCTGCGGGTGATGATTTCCGAACGCCAGTCTTCCGTGGTGTCGGCAAAGCCGGAGACTCGCAGTGCCTTCTGCACCTGGTCCAGCAGTTCCTGTTTTTCGACGGGCTTGGTGAGGAAGGCGAAGGCGCCGCTCTGCGTCGCCTGCACTGCATCGGGAATCGTGCCATGCGCCGTCAGGATGATGACCCTGAGGCCGGGAGCGCGCGTCTGGATCTCTTTCAGGAGGCCGATGCCATCCATCTGGTCCATGCGCAGGTCGGTGATGACGAGATCGGGTCGAACTCGCGCCAGGGCAGCAAGCGCAGCCAATGCGCTTTCAACGGCTTCGACTTCGTAGTTTTCCGCCCGCAGACGGATAGTCAGCAGCCGGAGTAATCCGGGGTCGTCGTCAACGACCAGCAGGCGGGCTTTGCGCTTCGACTGAGGATTCACTACGGGACCCAGCGGCACCAGGGGGCGAAGGATTGCGCTCAATGATAGACCTCTCGATGTCTCTGATCGCGTCGAGTTTTGCCTGTGCTTCCTCTAGCGCCTTTTTCAGCCGTGCATTTTCATCAGCTTGCGTTTGCGCGCGACGGTCGGAGTTTGCCTGTGAGCGTGTACGTTCGTCGACTGTCGCAAGCAGGCGACGAGCATCGGCTTCAACTTTGAGTCTCGCTGTTGTTTCCTGCAGAACCACGGAAGCAAGCAGGCGCTCGTTCATGAGGAGTTTCTCGGGGCTCGCCAGCAGCGTTTCAAGGACCTTCTTGCCTTCTGCCGCATTGCTGGCCGGATGCCCTGGCATGACAAGTGCGACGGCATACCGCAGTGAATTCGCGGTGGTTGGTGCTGCCGTGTAGGTGCGTTCGACTTCGTGAAAAAGATCGGCCTGCTGTGCGGGGTCACTGATGCCCAGTCTCTGCATCAGGTCCAGATAGGGATTTACATCTGCACCCGGCGTCACGATGGGAGCCGGCGCCACGGGATTTTCCGCGGTGGGCAGAACGCATCCGCAAAGCGACGTCGCAAGCAGGACACCGATTACTGTTTTTCGTATTCTCGTCGCAGGCATGAGGCGTTACGCGATTTCGGTTTCGGTGGCGGCGATGAGCGGGAGGCGAACCCGGAAGTGAGCGCCCGGAAAAACACCGTCGACGATTTCGATACTGCCGCCGTGGGCCTGCACGAATTCGTTGACTACAGAGAGGCCAATGCCCGTGCCTTTGAGATGGCCTGACTGCGGCGCGCGCCCCGAGTAGAAGGCTTCGAAGATCGCATCGCGTTCCTGCTTGGGAATGCCGGCGCCGGTATCACCCATATCCAGTACAAGCTTCTGCCGCTCGACGTGCGCGTGGATGTAAATCGTTCCCCCGCGGGGGCTGTACTTCAATGCGTTGGACAGCAGGTTGTCCAGGATCAGCTTGAGCTTGGCGCGGTCCGCCCGCAGTTCGATGTCCTCGACCTTGAGATCGAGATGCACGCGCTGCGCAAGTAAAGTGAGCTGGTGAGTCTCGAGCGTCGACTTGATGATGGGCCGCAAACGGAACTCGCTGATCTCGAGACCCGTATGACGCGCCTGCCATGCGCTGAAGGAGAGCAGGTTTTCGATCAGGTGCTGCAGCTTGATGCTGTTGTCTCTGAGAATGGTGGTTACTTCGCGTTGATTGCTGTCCAGTTCACCGACCGCGCCGTCCATCAACAGTTCCGTCCCTTCCCGTATGTTCGCGAGCGGCGTCTTGAGTTCATGGGACATGTGCCGCAAAAACCGGTTGCGTTCCTGTGCAAGTTCGAGCAATCGCACCCGCAGCCATTCCAGCTGCTGTCCCAGCGACACCATGTCGGACGGGCCGCGGACGTTGATGACTTTCGAGAACGTGCCTTTGCCGAGCTGGTTGATGGCCTGGTCGATCTGGCGGATCGGGCGCATCAGCAGGGAAGTGAACAGCGATACCAGTAGCGCGGTGATCAGCAGGAGTCCGGCCGATTGCCAGAAAAGATAGTTCTGCGTTTCCAGGGTGGCGGTCTGGAGCTTCGAGAGGCCGGTCTCGATCTGGTTGCTGGTATAGGAGGAGAGATCTGCGGCGGCGGTGGACATGCGCCCGAAAGCACTCAGCGCCGTCGTAAGCGCTTCGGGATCGGGAGGCAGCGCGAGCAGCGCCTTGTCGATCCGCTCATGGTTGCTGCGCAGCGTTGCCAGGTGGCTGTCCCGGGTCGGGTCGCCCGCCAGTTTCTCAAGAGCCGCCAGGTTCTCGGTAAAGCGTTCCTGGGAGTCGGTATAGACGCTGAGCAGGCCGGGGTCGTTCAGCACCTGGTAGAGCCGGACGCTGCGTTCCATGGAGGCGATCTGCTGGAACAACTGCTGGGTATAGTGGGTCGTTTCGACCCCCGTCCGGACCAGAACGGCACTGTCATTGGACAGGTCCCGAACCTTGGCGGCCGAGTTGAACACCGCGAACAGCAACGGAATGGCCACCAGCGCAAAGCCGATCAGCATCAATCCGGTCAGTGAGCGGGGTCGCGGGAAGCGCATGGCCAAATACTAGCAGTCCTACAAGGGGGGCAGGCGAACGGAACTTGCGTTCACGGCGTCAAACTGTTCACTTAAGCACCACTAAAGGGATTAGAGCAGGGGTACCGGCCTTGAAGAATGCGGCAGAACACGAATTCCATGGGTAACCTCGCGACCAACGAACCAGGGAGTCCGGGCCGGGTGGCGGCGGAGGGTCCCATCCTTTCCGTCATCGTTCCCACCTTCAATGAGCGGGACAACGTTCAGGAGCTGATCCGGCGCCTGGACCTCGCGCTGGCGGATATTCCCTGGGAGGTCATCTTCGTGGATGACGATTCCCCGGACCACACGGCCGATGCCGTCCGGGAGGGTGCCCAGAAGGATTCCCGGGTAAGGTGCCTTCAAAGACTGGGTAGGCGGGGGCTTTCCTCCGCCTGTATCGAGGGCATGCTGGCCTCCTCTGCCCCGTACTTGGCCGTCATCGACGGCGACTTGCAGCATGACGAACGCCTGCTGGTGCCCATGCTGGATGCCCTTCGCCACGAGGCCCTCGATATCGTCGTTGGCAGCCGGTACGTGGCGGGTGGACGCGCGGGAGGCCTCGACCCCTCGCGTCTCCGCATCAGCCGGTTTGCAACACGTCTCGGCCGGCGATTCGTGCCCGAGACACTGACGGATCCCATGAGCGGCTTCTTCATGCTCCGCCGCGAAGTAGTCCCTGAGGTGGCGCGCGAACTCTCCGGCGTGGGTTTCAAGATCCTGCTGGATATCTTCGCGTCCTCCAAAAGGCCTTTGCGTTTTCGCGAGCTGCCTTATGAATTTCGCGCCAGGCACGCAGGCGAAAGCAAGCTCGACAGCCAGGTCGCCTGGGAATACGGAATGCTCCTGCTCGACAAGATGGTCGGGCGCTATGTGCCGGTGCGCTTCATGGCGTTCTCGATTGTCGGCGGCTTCGGAATGCTTCTGCACCTGCTGATCCTGACGATTGCCTACCGCTTGATGGGTGTCGAATTCGTGACCGGCCAGATCGTTGCCACCGGCATTGCGATGACATTCAACTACGCGGTCAACAACGCACTCACCTATCGCGACCGAAGACTGAAAGGGTGGCGGTGGATCAAGGGCTGGATCAGTTTCGTCATCGGTTGCAGCATCGGCGCTTTCGCCAATGTCGGCATCGCGGCGTGGCTCTTCGCGCGTCAGTATCAATGGGTGGCCGCAGCGGTTGCCGGCATTCTGGTGGGAGCTGTCTGGAACTACGCGGTGACGTTTGTCTATACGTGGAACCAGCCCAAGCGCGCATGACGAAGGCCTGATGTGGCCCCGGGCGCAGCGCGAATGGCTGGCCCTTGGCGCAATCGTGATCCTGGCCATCTGCGTGCGCCTTTATCGGATCGGGCTTGACTCCTTCTGGCTCGACGAAAGCGCCAGTTGGTGGTTTTCGTCGCGCCCGCTCGCCGAGCAATGGGGCCAGATTCCGTTCTACGAGCCCCATCCTCCTCTCTACTACGGTCTGCTATGGCTGTGGTCTCGACTGTTCGGTGAAGGCGAGGCCGCGCTGCGCGGCTTGTCAGCGTTCGCCAGCGTGCTCATCGTGCCCGTGGCCTATGGAATGGGACGCCTGACGCTTGGAGGCAAGAAAGGAGTCTGGATCGGATTACTCGGTGCGGCGCTGGTGGCCCTGTATCCAGCTCAGATCCAATACGCCCAGGAAGCCAGGGCCTACGCGTTATTGACCCTCGCCGTTTCGGTGTTGCTGGTGTCCTTGCTATGGCTCATCGCGCATCCGGAAACGCTCACCAGGCCGCTGCGGGCCATTTTCCGTGACAGTTCCAGTGGTGCGCGTGCCGCAGTGTCCGGAGTCGTTTTCGCTACGGCATCATCATTCTGGCTGCATAACACCGCACTCATCCTGGCAGGGCCGCTGCTGCTGGTCGCGGCGCTTCTGGTCTTCAGCAAGATCAGCTTTTCCTGGCAGCTGGCGCGGAATTTCTTTCTGATTGGCATCGCGATCCTGCTGCTCTGGGCACCGAACATTCGCTGGCTGGTGAGCGGCATGACGGAAGTGACGGCCGGTTTCTGGCTGCAGCGTCCGCGATGGTGGGATGTGATGTACGTCAGCGATGAGCTGCTGGGCTCGATGAATATCGCCGAGCATATTAGCTGGAAGATAGGACTCACCGCGCTCACTCTTCTTCTGGTCGGGCTCGGAACCGCTGCACTCTGGCGTCGAGGGAGCAGACAAGCGGCGGTCCTGCTCGCCAGTGCCGTGTTTATGCCTTTCGCCCTCTGTGTGCTGGCCAGTTACATCATCACGCCCATTTTCATGACTCGCGTGCTGCTGTGGATCGAGATTCCGGCCCTGGTGCTGATAGCCGCGAATCTGCTTTGGCTTCCATCGGTATTCCTGCGACGAAGTATTGCCGCGATTGCCGTGGGCTTTCTTGCTGTCGTGGTGGTGTCGGGTTGGGGACGCAACGTCAAGGAGCCGTGGCGGGATGTGGCCCGGACGATTGTCGAGGAGGCGGGGCCTGATGATCTGATCATTGCAGACACGGCGTACGCGCAGGTGCCGATGCTCTACTACCGCGTCCCCGAGCGTTCTTCCGCGCGATGGCTGCCGTTGCCGGACGCGTATCCGCTTCCGCTCGGCAAATCAGGCTATCCCGATGGCTTTTTTGTTCGCGTCAAGATCGATGAAGCAACGCTTGATCGGGTTCGTGCCGCTGCGCGCTCTAGCCAGAAAATCTGGTACGTCACCCGCGGACGCACCGTATACGACTGGGAACAGCAGTTGCCTCGTGCGCTGAGGGAAGTGCGCGGCCCCGGCGTCGTGCGCTTCTCCGACGGCGATTCAGTCATGCTAACGGAGTACGGGAAGTAACGGAAACCCTCACCCCAACCCTCTCCCAATGGGAGAGGGAGTCGATCCCCTCTCCTGGTGGAGAGGGAGACGGAGTGGGTGAGGATCAGTTGGTCTGCAGCTCTGGCTGCTTGAGCAGCCTCTGTTCCCATTGCAGCTGCGAGCGCGCGATGATTTCCAGATTGTCGAATGCGGGCTTCCATCCCAGTTCGCTGCGGACCCGGTCTGCTTTCGCAATCAGGCTCGGCGGATCCCCGGCGCGGCGCGGTTCCTCGATCTTGACGAGGGGCTTGCCATTGACGCGTTCCACCGTCGACAGGACATCGCGCACGCTGTAACCGTGGCCGTAACCGCAATTCAACGTGGTTGAAGCACCTGCCTGCCGCAGATACCCGAGTGCTTTCACATGCGCACTCGCAAGGTCTTCCACATGGATGTAGTCGCGCACGCCGGTGCCGTCGGGTGTCGGATAATCGGTGCCGAAAATGGAAACATGCTTGCGCTTGCCAACCGCGGCCTCGCAAGCCACCTTCGTGAGCAAGGTCGCTTTCAATGTCGATTGCCCGATGCGTCCACCCGGATCGCAGCCCGCCACGTTGAAGTAACGCAGCACCACATATCGCAGGCTCGATGCCGCCGCCAGATCGCGCAGCATCCATTCGCTCATCAGCTTTGAAGTGCCGTACGGGTTGATGGGAGCCGTCACCGTTTCCTCTGCGGCGACTCCGCCTTCTGGAGTGCCATACACCGCTGCCGTCGATGAGAAGACAAAGTGCTTGACCCCCGCTTCCTGGCAGGACTGCAACAGGCTGCGCGTCGAGCACGTGTTGTTGCCGTAGTACTTGAGTGGATTCGAGACCGATTCGGGCACGATCGTGTTCGCGGCAAAATGCATGACGGTATCGATGTCATGTTCGCGCAGCACCCGGCCGACCAGCTCGCTGTCTCCCGTATTGCCGATCACCAGCTTGCCGTGGAGGATGGCGCTGCGAAAGCCGGTCGACAGGTTGTCGAGCACCACGACTGATTCGCCCTGTTCTCCCAGCTGGCGAAGGACATGGCTGCCGATGTAGCCGGCGCCGCCGGTAACGAGAATGGTCATAGGGGAGGGATGCCTGGAGGTGGGAAAGATGGATTGTTGCAGGGTCGAGCTTGCCGATCTTTGATTTGCCTCGCAATCCGGTGCCTCACCCACTCCGTCTCCCTCTCCTTCAGGAGAGGGGATCGACTCCCTGTCCCGTCGGGAGAGCTCGCGCATAGTGCGGGTGGGAGCCTCCCCTACTCCGTTTTCCTCTCCACCCGGAGAGGGCAATCGACTCCCTCTCCCATTGGGAGAGGGCTGGGGGGTGAGGGGGCCTCTCCCTCTGGAAGAGGTCGCACGCAGTGCGGGTGAGGGGAGGCTTGTCTGTCATGCTATCCGGATGGATAGCCCCAGCGAGCACCCCTACGACCGCCTAACGCCTGACGTGGTCATTGCGGCCGTCGAGCAGCTGGGCCTGCGCTGTGACGGCCGGACCCTGGCCCTCAACAGCTATGAAAACCGGGTCTACCAGATCGGCCTCGAGGAAACGACTCCGGTGGTGGCCAAGTTCTACCGGCCCGACCGCTGGTCGACACCTGCCATTCTCGAGGAGCACGAATTTTCTTGGGAGCTGGTAGACGCCGAGATTCCGGTGGTTCCGCCAAAGCGTCACAATCAGCAAACCCTGTTCGAATACGAAGGTTTTCGCTACGCCGTGTTTGAAAGGCGCGGCGGGCACTGGCCTGAACTCGGGACAAGGCAGGATCGCGAATGGATGGGCCGGTTCCTGGGGCGTATCCACGGCATCGGTCGGCGTAAACCATTCATGCATCGACCCGAATTGTCCATCGAGCGTTTTGGCGATCTACCGCGCGAATTTCTCCTGGAAGCTGGCTGGATTCCTGCGCACTTGAAAGCGGCCTACGAATCCGTGACGGACGATCTGCTCGAGCGCGTCCACGATTGTGTCCAGCAGGCGGGCGATGTGGCATCCATCCGGCTCCACGGCGATTGCCATCCCGGCAATGTTCTATGGACCGACACCGGCCCGCACTTCGTCGATCTCGATGATTGCCTGACAGGGCCGCCGATCCAGGATTTATGGATGCTGATCTCCGGCAATCGCCGCGAGATGGCGGAGCAGCTGTCCCAGATTGTCGAAGGCTACGTCCAGTTCGCGCAATTCGATCATCGCGAACTCATGCTCGTGGAAAGCCTGCGCAGTCTGCGCATGATCCACTACGCGGGCTGGCTGGCTGCCCGCTGGGAAGATCCGGCATTCCCGCGTGCCTTCCCCTGGTTTGCAGAGCCCAGTTACTGGGAGCGGCATGTTCTCGCGCTGCGCGAACAGATTGCGGCGGTCGAGGAGGGGCCACTGGCGTTGTCGTAGTCCGATCCCTTCAGCGTGGCAAAGACGTTACATCTGCGTATTCGCTGTGATAGCTTTTCTTCGCGCGAGCTGAACGGCGTTCATGCGGGGTTCAGCGCGAATGACTTAAAGAACTTTTCTACTTAGTTGTCATCAGCCGCCTGTCCAATGAAGCACCTGATAAAAAGTACATTGCTGGCGGTCTTTGCATGCACCCTGGCTGCGTGTGGCGGGGGCGGGGACGACAATGGAACGCCCACCGGGAATGTAACGATCAGTGGTGCGATCACATTTGATCGTGTGCCGTTCAAGACGACGTTAGGTCAAGGTCTAGACTTTGCAAATGTCATCGAGGCACCCGCACGACACGTAGTGGTCGAAGCGCTGGATGCCTCCAACAGCAGCATCCTGGCGTCCACGACGACGGATACTTCGGGTCTTTACTCTCTACAGGTTCCCGCCGGTAGAAGTGTCATCGTCCGCGCGAAAGCGCAGATGCTGAAGACAGGTACGGCACCCACCTGGAATTTCCGGGTTCTCAATAACACCAATGGTGATGCGCTATACACACTCGATGGCACGGCATTCACTACCAATGGCAATGTAACGCGGAATCTCCGTGCGACATCGGGTTGGGGTGGAACCAGCTATACAGATACTAGGGCAGCAGCTCCATTTGCCATCCTGGATACGATCTATCAAGTAAAGAGTCTTATCCTGACTGCGAAGGGCGATGCCGCGTTTCCGGCTCTCAACTTGTTCTGGAGTACACAGAATCGCCCCTCCGCGACGTTGTGCCCGGATACCGGAGACGTGATCAGTTCTCTATATATCTCGTTCGGTACAAATGAAACAGATGACTGCAGCACGCCCACACCCGGTGTCAGCGGCATTTATGTTCTGGGGAATTTCCAGATCGGTGATACCGACGAATTCGATCAGCACGTCATCGCGCACGAAGCGGGGCACTATTTCGAAGACAAGTTTTCACGTTCGGACAGCATTGGTGGCAGCCATTCGTTTGGGAATCGACTCGATCTTCGAGTAGCCTTTGGCGAAGGGTGGGGTAATGCGTTCGGAGCTATGGCTCTCAATGACCCCGTTTACAGGGATTCTTCCGGCGGCGGTGCTTCTGATTTTTCAATCAACTTGGAGTCAGGGGCAGTACAGAACCCGGGTTGGTATTCGGAGCTTGCGATAAGCCACCTTCTCTGGGATTTCTTCGACCCAGCCAACGCCAATGAGGCTGCAGATACCGTTGCACTTGGATTCACCCCTATCTACAACGCGATGACTGCGCAACAACCTTCCACGACGGCCTTAACAAGCATATTTAGTTTTTCCCGGGCGTTGAAGGCAGCCAATCCAGCAAATCAGGCTGGTATTAACGCGCTCCTTACAGAGCAATTAATAGTCGGCGCAGGTATCGACGATTTCGGAAGTACGGAAACAAATGCAGCTGGGAGTGCCAACGTACTCCCGGTTTACGCGCCAATTACTTTGAATGGCCCGGCGGTGCAAGTCTGTGGGATTACTACCTTTGGTACGCTCAACAAGTTGTCGAATAGGCGGTTGCTGAAGCTCGATCTGGCACAGCAAGCGCTAGTGAATGTAACTGTCTCGATAGTTCCCGATGCTGAGACGAGAACGGCAGATCCCGACATTGAAATCTGGCGAGCCGGGGAAGTAGTTGGTTCCGGGCTAAGTACCTCCCCCACTGAATCCGTTAACCAGAGTTTGACGGCGGGGACGTATGTGATTGCTGTTTATGAATGTAGTCATGCTTTCGACAATGCATACTGTTTGAACAGTGCATCCAGTATCCCGGCGCCAAGGGGCACGACTTGCATGACAGTTACGGCGACAGGATCATGAGTATCTGTACTATCGCGGTATTGGCCAGCTGTCACTTGCGGGTCAATCCAAGTAGTACGTTGGGGAGCGGAGGCGGCATCAAATGAAAACTCGAATCCTGACCGCAATTTTTTCGGCTGGCTTCCTCCTCGGAGGCTGCGGCTCGGATGAGGCTGCGCCTGAGGCGACGACATCTAAACCTTCTTCCTCTCAGTCGACCGACCCAGTCGCCCGCATGGCCAAGGCTGTCAGTGCCGACAAAGCTGGCGCGGGCGTGGACCTCAAATATGAAATCCAGGCCAAACCAGCAGTCGGAGTGCCCTTCGAGATCGAGATCGCGCTAGTCGCGACTGCCGATGCCGAGACCATGGCGGTGGCGATCGGGGGGATGCCCGGTATCACCGTGACCAATGCCGCGGTTCCGCCCCTGACCGAAATCAAAGCCGGACAGGTGAATTCCCATAAATTCACGGTGTTGGCGGACCAGATCGGGGTGTATTACGTCAGCGTGGCAGTTACCACCCAGCTCGCGGGAACGACCCAGGCTCGTACCTTCTCTATCCCGCTGCTGCTGGGCGAAGTCCAGGTCTCCCAGAAGGCGACTGTCGAGCCCCCGAAGGACGCCACCGGGCAAGCCGTAGAGTCGATGCCGGCCACTGAAACCGGTCGCTAACCCCTCGATTGCGCTGGTTTTGGGGGTCCAGGTAAGGCGGTGGAGGAGGCTCAGGCTTTAACCGCTCGCTATTACATCCTGCCCCCGTATAATCCGCGGCCTTTGCCCCCGCCCCGGATTCTTTAGTGACCACCTCGAATCTTCGGAATATCGCCATCATCGCGCACGTCGATCATGGCAAGACCACCCTCGTCGACAAACTTCTGCGCCAGTCCCAGACCCTGGACGTCCGGGAGAATCTCGGCGAGCGCATCATGGATTCCAACGACCTGGAGCGGGAGCGTGGCATCACGATCCTGGCCAAGAACACGGCGCTTCGCTGGCTCGACAAGCGGACGAACATTGAGTATCGCCTCAATATCGTCGACACGCCGGGGCACGCCGACTTTGGTGGCGAGGTGGAGCGAGTGCTCTCCATGGTGGACTCGGTGTGCCTTCTGGTGGACGCGCAGGACGGCCCCATGCCGCAGACGCGTTTCGTAACGCAGAAGGCATTCAACATGGGGCTCAAGCCCATCGTTGTCATCAACAAGATTGATCGGCCCGGCGCGCGGGCGCATTGGGTGCTCGACCAGGTGTTCGACCTGTTCGATCGCCTGGGTGCAACGGACAGCCAGCTGGACTTCCATGCCGTTTATGCAAGCGCGCTGGGTGGTTACGCGGGCGACAATCCGGACATCCGCGAAGGCAACATGGACTACCTGTTCCAGACGATCGTGGACACGGTTCCGCCGCCGCAAGTCGACGCCGATGGTCCGTTCCAGATGCAGATCACCTCGCTTGCTTACAGCAGCTATGTGGGTGTCATCGGCACCGGTCGCATCAAGCGCGGCAAAGTACGTCCCAACATGCAGGTCGCCGTCATCGGGCGCGACGGCAGTGTGCGCAATGGACGCGTGCTGCAGGTCCTGGCTTTCATGGGCCTGGAGAAGATGGAAGCCCCCGAGGCGCAGGCGGGCGACATCATCGCCATCACCGGCATCGAGGAACTCGGCATCTCCGAAACGCTTTGCGATCCGAAAAATCCCGAAGGGCTGGCCACGCTGCAGGTGGACGAGCCCACCATGACCATGATCTTCGAGGTGAACAAGTCACCTTTCGCCGGCAAGGATGGGAAGTTCATTACTTCGAGGCAGATAGGCGAGCGCCTGCAGCGGGAATTGAAGACGAACGTCGCCCTGCGTGTGGAAAACTCCAGCAGCGGCGGTGACCAGTTCAAGGTCTCGGGCAGAGGTCTGTTGCACCTGTCCGTGTTGCTGGAAAACATGAGGCGTGAAGGCTACGAGGTTGCCGTCGCGCGGCCGCAAGTCATTACCAAAGTAATCGATGGCGTGACCCATGAACCGTTCGAGGTACTGGTGGCCGACGTAGAGGATACCGATCAGGGCAGCGTCATCCAGGGCCTGGCCGAGCGTGGTGGCAAGATGGTCAACATGGTTCCGGACGGCAAGGGCCGTGTGCGACTGGAATACACCATTTCCTCGCGCGGTTTGATCGGCTTCCGCACTGATTTCATCAACATGACGCGCGGCAGCGGTCTGCTGTTCCACAATTTCGATCACTTCGGTCCTGCAGGCGAGGATCGTCACGTGGGACAGCGCTACAACGGCGTCCTGATCAGCAACGAGCAGGGCAAGGTCGTCGGTTTCGCGCTGTACAACCTGCAGGAGCGCGGTGCAATGACCTCCTCACCGGGCGACGAGGTTTACGAAGGACAGATCGTGGGTGTGCATGCGCGCGACAATGATCTCGTCGTCAATGTGCTCAAGGGCAAGAAGCTCACCAACATGCGTGCTTCGGGTACGGATGAGAACATCATCCTGACTCCGCCCCGCCGGTTCTCCCTGGAGCAGGCGCTGGAGTTCATCAATGACGATGAACTGGTGGAGCTGACGCCTTCTTTCATCCGCCTGCGCAAGAAGTTCCTGAAAGAGCATGAGCGCAAGCGGACGGGGCGTTCCGGCCAGGCGGACTGATCGCGGAGAGGCGGCCGTCCGGCGGCCGTCATTCAACATAAGCCCGAAGGGCTTTTAAGGGAAAACCGCATCTCTTTCACATAAATCGGGAGCCTGTTCACACCGCTCCCGACCGCGAAACTCCTACGATCCTCAAGGTCCATACCGACCTGCACGAAGGGACCGGGAGTCCATCGCGTTCATGCATCGCCAGCTCAAGAAGCAGATTCAGGAGGCCACTGCCCACGACGGGCGGCTCGATCCTGATCGCCTGCTGGGCCTTGTCGGTGAGACGTATGTGAACATGGACGAGGAGCGGCGCGGAATCGTGCGCTCCATGCAGCTGATGTCGGAGGAGGCGACAGCGCTGACCCGCGAGATCAAGGAAAGCACCGCGGCCCAGTTGCAGGCCATCCTTGATCACGTCAAGGACGCCATCATCACCGTCAGTGAGTCGGGCCATATCGCCACCGTGAACGGGACCGGCGAGCGCGTTTTCGGCTATGGCGAGGCGGATCTCGTGGGCCGCAATATCGAATTCCTGTTACCCGAGCTCGCTGCGGGCGGCGCTCTCGCCGGAGGCCTCGATCCCCTCGCAGCCCGACTCGATGATACGCAGGCGGACCTCGCTCCCCAGGAAACCATTGCCCTGCATGCGAATGGCACGCGATTCACTGCAGAGCTCGCCGTCAGCAAGGCAAGGGTTAGCCGGCAGACTGTCTATATCGTCTGTCTGCGGGATACCACCGAACGCAAGAATGCGGAGGCTGCGCTGCGCGAGAGCGAAGCACGCTATAGAACCCTGGTGCAGCACGCTCCGGAATGCATCGTCGTTCTCGATATGGATCTGGGAAGGTTTGTCGAGGCCAACGACAACGCCGTCCGCTTCTTCAAGATGAAACGCGAGGCATTGTTCGCGATGGGCCCTGAAGGCGTGTCGCCTCTCACGCAGCCTGATGGGAACTCGTCAGAGGAAATGACTCGCGGCTACATCGAACGCACGCTGTCAGGGGAAGCGCCGGTTTTTGAATGGGTCTATCGCGATGCTTTCGGGAACGATATTCCCTGTGAAGTGCGGCTTGTGCGTCTGCCTTCTTCCAATCGTCGCCTGATTCGCGGCAGCATCACTGATATCACTGAACGCAAGCGTGCCGAGTTGCTGGTGGGCGGTGAGAAGCGCGTGTTCGAGCGCATGGCTGCCAATGTCGATCTCCGCATGACGCTGCAGTCGCTCATCGAAGCCGTTGAACGCGTGGCCACGGATTCCATCTGTGCGATCCATCTGCTGGAAGCCGATCGCTCAACACTGACTTTCTGTATTGGTCCGAAGCTGTCCCCCGAATACATCGAGACGATGCAGACTGTGCCGGTTGCGGTTCGCAATGGCTCATGCGCAGCGGCTGTGTACCTGGAGCGTCAGGTGATTGTTGCCGACATTGCGCGCGATGCCCTCTGGGAAAATCGCCGCAACGGCGCGCTCGCCGCCGGCCTCAAGGCATGCTGGTCCACTCCGATCCGGGCTTCCGATGGCAGCATCGTTGGCACGCTGGCGCTCTATTTCCGATCGCCTCGCAATCCTTCGGGACGCGATTCCGAGCTCATGTCCCGAATGACACAGCTCGCCGGCATTGCCATCGAGCGACGTCGGGCCGAAGAGGCTTTGCGTGCGAGCGAAGCCCAGTATCGCGGCCTGTTCGACAATGTCATGGAAGGCGTCTACAGCTCAACCTGTGAGGGAGTGTTTGTATCGGTCAATCCCGCGCTCGTGCGCATGGTGGGCTGCGAGAACCCGGCCGAATTGCTGGCGATGCCGACCACGGCAATTTACGCCGACCCGGAAATTCGTGCGGACATTCTGGCGACGATTGAACGCGATGGCGAAATCCGCAACGCGGAATTTCGCTTGCAACGCCTCGACGGAACAACGCTGACAGTAGTCGAGAATACCCGTGCAGTACGAGGATTCGACGGCGGGATCATCGCCTACGAAGGCACGATCTCGGATATCACGGAGCGCAAGCGCGCCGAAACGCAGGTATTCGAGGAAAAAGAGAAGGCCCAGACGACGCTGCAATCGATCGGTGATGCAGTCATCACGACGGATGCAGAAGGCCGGGTCGACTATCTGAACGCGATTGCAGAGACCCTGACGGGCTGGCCGTTGGCGGAAGCACAAGGCAGGCCGCTGACCGACGTTTTTAGCCTCCTCAACGAAGCCAGCCGCGAGCCGCTCGAACATCCCGTGCTGCGATGCTTGCGTGAAGCCCAGGTAATCAAGCCTGTCGAGCAGGCCGTGCTGGTGAATCGCAAAGGCCAGGAAATCGCCATCCAGGATTCGGCAGCCCCCATCCGCGATCGCTCCGGCAAGGTCATTGGCGCTGTCATGGTATTCCATGACGTCAGCAAGGAGCGCCGGTTGCAGCGCGCTTTGACTTACCAGGCTACCCATGACGCGTTGACGGGCCTCATCAATCGCCGTGAGTTTGAACGTCGTCTGCATGAATCATTGATGATGGCGCGCGCTGACGGCGACGTGTCGCATGTCATGCTGTATCTAGATCTCGACCAGTTCAAGGTGATCAACGATACCTGCGGCCACCAGGCTGGCGATCTGCTGCTGAAGCAGATTACGGGGCTGCTCCAGACCCGGGTGCGCACGACCGATACGATCGCCCGGTTGGGCGGTGATGAATTCGGAATCCTGCTGCAGGACTGCACCGCGGACTGGGCAGCGAAGGTTGCAGACAGCCTGCGGCAAGCCATTCGCGATTTCCGCTTTGTCTGGCAGGACGGTGCCTTGAACGTTGGTGTCAGCGTCGGGATCGTCGAGATCAACAGCGAGAGCGAAAGCATCGCCAATATCATGAGTGCGTCCGACGTCGCGTGTTATGCCGCCAAGGACTCCGGCCGCAATCGCATCCACATGTACGAGCATGGTGCGGCACCTGAACGGCATCGCGAGATGCAGTGGGTGTCGAGACTGACGCGTGCGTGCGAGGAAAATCGTCTGGAGCTGTACTACCAGCCCATCGTTGCGATCGGCAGGAACGCTGATCATCGTGGTCACTACGAGCTGCTTCTGCGGATGCGTGGCGAGAACGGAGCGCTGGTCAGTCCGGCGGAATTCATTCCTGCCGCCGAGCGTTACAACCTGATGCCCGCCATCGATCGTTGGGTAGTGCGGCATGCGCTCGGAACGCTGGCTCACTACCGCAGTGATGGTCCGGCGGAAAGCGGCTATACGCTTTCCATCAACCTGTCGGGGACTTCACTCAACGATGATCGCTTCCTCGAGTTCATGATCAGCGAACTGCAGTCCTACGACCTCAGTCCCGGCGCGGTGTGTTTCGAGATCACGGAAACGGCCGCCATCGCGAATCTCGCGAATGTCGTTCACTTCATGCGCGAACTGCGGGAACGCGGCTGCCAGTTCTCGCTCGACGATTTCGGCAGCGGTCTGTCGTCCTTCATGTACCTCAAGAACCTGCCGGTCGACTATCTCAAGATCGATGGCCAGTTCATCCAGAACATGACGACCGATCATGTCGATCGCGCAATGGTCGTGGCGATCAGCCAGATTGGCAAGGCGATGGGGCTCAAGACCATCGCCGAAAGGGTCGAGACTGCCGAGATCCTGGCCTGTCTCGAGGAAATCGGGATCGACTATGCGCAGGGCTGGTATCTGGCGCGTCCGGAGTCCGTGGAGTCATTGAGCCGCATCACCCGGTCGTCGACCACCATCACGTTGGCGCAAAGCGCCTGATTGCCGGCTGTCGCGGCTGTCCGGGGTTCTAGGTCGGGGGGAAATCGGGCATAGTCGCGGGCCTCGACCCAGCACCGGCGAAACGCGGCTCATGCAAGCCACCAACAACCAGTTGAAACCCAACGTAATTCCGATTTCTGTGGCGCCCATGATGGCGTACACGGACCGGCATTTCCGTTATTTTCTTCGCCTCCTGAGCCCGTCGGCGCTGCTTTACACGGAGATGATCACGGCGCAGGCGCTCAAACACGCCGATCCCGCGCGGTGGCTGGAATTCAGTTCCCAGGAACACCCGGTCGTCCTGCAGCTGGGGGGCAGCGATCCACAGGATCTGGCCAACGCCGCGCGACTCGGTGAGCAATTTGGCTATGACGAAATCAATCTTAATTGCGGGTGTCCGAGCGACCGTGTCCAGAACGGACGGTTCGGTGCATGCCTCATGGCCGAGCCCCATCGGGTTGCCGACTCTGTGCGTGCAATGCGTGATGCGGTCACTGTGCCTGTGACGGTCAAATGCCGGATAGGCATCGAGCCTCGGGCCGCAGATGGCGAGGAAGATCGTGTATTTCTTTCAACCTTCGTTCGCGAAGTCGCTGACGCCGGGTGTTCAGTATTCGTCGTGCATGCGCGTAAGGCATTGCTGGGGGGTCTAAGTCCCAAGGAAAATCGCGAAATTCCCCCTTTGCAGTACGAGGTGGTTCGCTCGCTGAAAGAGGAATTTCCGGCCTGCAGTTTCATTCTGAACGGTGGCATTCGCAGCATCGCCGATGTGCAGCGTCATCTCGAAACTTTCGATGGCGTGATGCTGGGGAGAGAGGTCTGCGAGAATCCATACGTATTGACGGAGTTGCACAGGACTGTCTGTGATCCCGCATGGTCACCTCCTGCGCGGGAATGGGTGATAGAGGAATACGCAAGGTATGTGCGCGAACGCGTTGCAGAGGGCCATCCTTTGCGTGCGATGACTCGTCACGTGCTGGGACTTTATGCCGGTCTGCCACGCGCGCGTTCATGGCGCCGCTTCCTGAGCGAACAGGTTGCAGAAGCGTCCGCAGGTCCCGATCTGCTGCTCGATTCGCTTCGTATTGTCCAGGCCGCGGCCTGAACCTGCTGCCACATGCATTGAACGCCTGCTTACATAAGCAGGATTTTCCTGCTTTATGTATATAATCCCCAGCGCATGGACACAGGGCATTAGGGCATGGGGAAGGACATTGAAGTAGCAATCCTGTTTGCCGACGTTGTCGGCAGTACACGGATTTACGAGATCATGGGCGACCAGCGCGCCCGGGACATGGTCCTGACCTGCGTCGAGATCATGCGCAGTGCCACCGAGCAGAACCATGGCTCGGTGATCAAGACGATTGGCGATGAGATCATGGCGACGTTTCCCACCGCCAACGATGCCGTGAACGCGGCCAGCCAGATGCAGCACGACATCGTCACCCACGCCGATCTCAAGGTGGACAGCCAGCCTGTAGCGATACGGATCGGTTGCCATTACGGGCCGGTAGTCGTCGAGAATCGCGATATCTTCGGGGCGGCCGTACATACCGCAAACCGGATGACCAGCCAGGCCAAGGCCGGGCAGATCATGATCACGAGCGCGATGGTGGAAGGATTGCCTCCCGAATGGCGGTCCGCGGTGCGGCAGATCGATGTTGCTACCTTGCGTGGCAAGACAAGCGAAGACGAACTCTTTGAAGTGCTCTGGCAGAAGGAAGATGCCACGAGCATGCTTCCGGCCTTGGCACTCAACGTTGCTGCGAACCACCGCGACAAGCGACTGCGACGACTCCGCTTGCGGTTTCAGGGGCAGGAAATCGTGGTGGATGACAGCCGCACCAATATCGCAATCGGCCGTGCCGAAGAGAACGACGTCGTCATCAAGGGCAACCTGATTTCCCGGCTGCATGCGCGCATCGAGTTCAGCCGCAACAAGTTCACTCTCGTCGATCAGAGCACGAACGGCACCTTCGTAACGACGCGAGAAGGCGAGGAGGCCTTTGTCCGGCGTGACAGCATGCTGCTGAAGGGCGAAGGGCTTATTGGTTTCGGCCGTGTACCCGAGTCAGGCTCTGCCCTGACGCTTAAGTACGTGTGCGAGGAATAATCCTCACCCACTCCGTTTCCCTCTCCTCCCTGAGGGGGTACTGACCTCTCCCGTCGGGAGAGGTCGCACGAAGTGCGGGTGAGGGGAACGCGCTAGCCGAGCCGCTTCACTACGTCGGCGTGTTCCTCACGCAGGCGTGCAGGCGTGCGCTGGCCGAAGTCGTGCAGGTATTTGCCGATGTCCGTCATCTCGTGACGCCACGCATCGGTGTCGATCGCCAGCAACTGCTCGAGTGCCGCGACATCCATGTTGAGACCGGAGACATCGAGATCCTGGGTGTGCGGCAGGTAACCGATGGCGGAATCCTGTGCGCCCACCTTGCCTTCACAACGATCGAAGATCCACTTGAGGACGCGCAGGTTGTCGCCGAAGCCCGGCCACATGAACTTGCCATTCTTGTCCTGACGGAACCAGTTGACGTGGAACACCTTGGGCAGGTTGCTCGCGCGCTTCTCGAAGGAGAACCAGTGCTGCCAGTAGTCACCGAAGTTGTAACCGCAGAACGGTTTCATCGCCATCGGATCGCGACGGACGACGCCGACTTCTCCTACTGCAGCAGCCGTTGTTTCAGATGCCATGCCAGCGCCGACGAGCACGCCATGCGCCCAGTCACGCGCCTGATAGACGAGCGGCGGTACTTCGCGGCGGCGGCCGCCGAACAGGATTGCCGAGATCGGCACGCCCTGCGGATCTTCGGCCATCGTAGAATAGGCAGGATTCTGCTTCGCGGCCACGGTGAAGCGTGCGTTCGGATGAGCAGCAGGACCCTTGCCGGTGTAAGGCTTGCCCTGCCAGTCGAGAGCAGGCGTGCCATCGAGGCCTTCCCACCACGGCTGGTTGTCTGCAGTCACGGCGACGTTCGTGAAAATCGTGTCGCGCTGGATCATCTGGTAAGCGTTCGGGTTCGTCTTCATGTTGGTGCCGGGAACGACACCGAAGTAACCGGTTTCGGGATTGATCGCACGCAGACGGCCGTCGCTGCCAACCTGCAGCCAGCAGATATCGTCGCCTACCGTCCATATCTTCCAGCCCGGCATCGAAGCGGGCGGCACCATCATCGCAAGATTGGTCTTGCCGCAGGCTGACGGGAAAGCGGCTGCAATATAGTGAGTCTGGCCTTGGGGATTCTGTACACCCATGATGAGCATGTGCTCGGCCAGCCATCCTTCGGTACGGGCCTGCCAGCTTGCGATGCGCAGCGCATGGCACTTCTTGCCGAGGAGCGCATTGCCGCCATAGCCTGAGCCGACGCTCTTGATCGTTATTTCCTCGGGGAAATGCATGATGAAGCGTTTCTTCGGGTCGAGGTCGCCGGTCGAATGCAGTCCCTTGACGAAGGTACCTTCGCGTTCAATGCGCTTGAGGGCGCCATCACCCATGTTGGTCATGATGCGCATGTTGGCGACTACGTATGGGCTGTCCGTGATCTCCACACCGCAGCGGGAGAACGGCGACGCCAGCGGGCCCATGCAGTACGGAATCACGTACATCGTGCGGCCTTTCATCGTGCCGCGGAACAGCTCGTCCATCTTCGCGTGAGCTTCTGCCGGCTCCATCCAGAGATTGTTCGGGCCTGCATCTTCCTTGTTGGTGGTGCAGACGAAGGTGAGGTGCTCGACGCGTGCAACGTCAGTCGGGCTGGAGCGGTGCAGATAGCAGTTCGGATGGGTTTGTTCGTTCAGCTTGATCAGGTCTCCCGAGCCAAGCATCTGACTGATCAGGGAGGCATTCTCGGTCTCGGATCCGGTGCACCAGTGGATGCGGTCCGGCTGCGTCAGAAGCGCAACTTCCTCGACCCAGGCGTTCAGCGCCGTATTATTGGATGAACTCAGTTTCAGCGCCGCGTTGGACGTGCTCATTTCGAATCATGCCTCCTGAACCAAAAAAACTGCAGCTTCCCCGCGGCCTCAAGGGGCCTGCGGGTTGGCTAGTACCACTGGCTATTCTGGAGAGGGTTCGCGCCGGAACGGTGTCTGCCGTCCGCGGAAAACCGCAATCTTTACAGCTCAAGCCTAGGCCGGTTGGCCATTTCATGGGAGGAGGGGATTATACCGATGGACGGGAGGCTGTCATCGCGACGGGATCGCCAAAAAAAAGCGCCCACTCAAGGTGGGCGCAACAGGGGGATCGGTAACAGAGCGCGGCAGGTCATCGTCTTGGCGATTCAATGCTACCGCGCTGCAACATTGATGCGTCGCAGCATATGGGCTGGATAGGGGGTGTGTCAACGGCTCTCAAGAAAAATTTTCAGGTCCAGCGCGTTTCCCGAAGTGCTCCCACCCCTTACAGTGCTGCGATGCCCACCTTGTCACGCGAAATTGTCCGTTTCAGCCTCCTCAAGGTCCTTGTCCTTCTGGTTTTGGGCGAGGGAAGGGCATTGGGTTCCGAGTCCCCACCCGCTGGGTCGAACACCACGATTCCCATCGATGTGGAAACCTTCGCCGCTGTCATGGAAAGTCACGACCTTCCCGATGGCAGTCAACTGAAGGAACTGTTGCCCGCGGCTGAAATTCGCGAAGGGCAGGTGGTGTATTACACCTTGAAGATCAGGAACCCGAGCCAGCGTGCCGCACACAATGTCGTCGTGACGAAGCCGGTCCCGGCCAACACCCGTTATGTTGCCGATTCCGCAGCGGCCCCCGGTGCGTTGTTGTCCTTTTCGGTCGACGGCGGGATTACGTTCGCTTCGGCACGCCAACTGGTCCTCAAGGATGAGCGGGGGTTGCTCCGGCCGGCGCCACCGGAACGGTACACTCACATTCGCTGGCAGATGCGCTATCCGCTCGCGCCCGGAGCGGTTGCCTACGCCCGGTTCCGGGCCGTCTTCCGCTAATTTCGCGCCACTCCTGCCACTATGACTGCAGTCGCCGATCTTTTCAGCCGGACTGGTCCCTTGGCCAGCGTCATTGACGGTTTTGCCGAGCGTCACGAGCAGGTCGCGATGGCGGAACATGTCGCCAACGCGTTGCGTTCACCGCAGCAGTTGCTGATCGAAGCCGGCACGGGAATCGGCAAGACTTTCGCGTATCTCGTGCCCGCGTTATTTTCGGCGAAGCGGGTCATCATTTCGACCGGTACGCGCGCTTTGCAGGACCAGTTGTTTCATCGCGACCTGCCCACCATTACGCGAGCCCTGGGTCGTCCCGTGCAGGTAGCCCTGCTTAAAGGCAGAGCCAACTATCTTTGCCTTCACAGGCTCTCGCTCGCCGAGCAGCAGGCAGCGGCACGCGGCGTCAAGCGTGAAGTCGCTATCGGTCTTGACCAGGTCCGTCGCTGGTCTTTCAGTACGCGTGGCGGTGATATCGCAGAACTCGGGATGCTGGGCGAGCAGCATCCGGTCTGGCCATGGGTCACGTCGACCCGCGACAACTGTCTCAGTGCGGAATGTCCGGAGTTCCAGCGTTGTCACGTCGCCGCAGCACGCCGGCAGGCGCAAGCTGCCGACATCGTGATCGTGAACCATCATCTTCTGATGGCTGATCTGGTGCTGAAGGAAGAAGGTTTCGGCGAGCTGCTGCCCGGCGCAGATGCGATCGTGATCGATGAGGCGCACCAGCTGCCTGACGTGGCGACCCACTTCCTCGGTTTCTCAGTCAGCACGCGTCAGTTGCAATCGCTTGCGCGCGATCTTGTTGCGGAACTCATGCTGCTGAGTTCCATCGACAGCACGGCGGGAACCTGGGCGCAAACGTTCGAGCGACGCGTAGCGGACGCGGAGGGGGCTGTTCGTGGAGCGGGTGAGCGGGTAGATGCAGCAGTGTGGCCCGCGGCGTTCGTCGAATCACTTGAGATGCTGAACGCGGATCTCGCGGTTCTGATCAGGATCCTCGATCCTGTCGCGGCGGACAGCCCGGCCATTGCAGCAATCAAGCGACGAGCCGCAGAAATCATGGATCGTTTCGCCGTCCTGCTGGCGACCGACGATGAGCAAGTCGTTGAGGGCATTCGCTGGGTGCAGAGCGGACAGTACGGATTTACTGCGCACTATGTTCCCGTAGATGCAGCCAGGCAGCTCGGCGCGCTGGTCGCTGCCAGTCCGTGTTCGTGGATCTACACTTCGGCAACGCTTGCGGTCGGCGATGATTTCACGCACTTCAAGCGCCGACTGGGTGTCGAGCACGCGGAAAGCGTCCGATTCGGCAGTCCCTTCGACTACCAGAACCAGGCATTGCTCTATCTGCCTCCCGGACTCGATGCGCCGGCATCACGTCGACATACTCGCCAGGTCATCGAAGCTGCGTGGCCCGTGCTCGAAGCCAGCGGTGGACGCGCGTTCCTGCTGTTCACCAGCCATCGTGCATTGCGCGAAGCTGCCGAAGTCCTTGCTGGCCTCATGCAGGGCAGAACACCCTTCCCCATACTGGTGCAAGGAGACGCACCGCGTGACCTTCTTCTGCAGCGCTTCCGGCAGTACGGCAATGCCGTTTTGCTGGGAACCGGAAGTTTCTGGGAAGGCGTGGACGTCAAAGGGACAGCACTTGCCCTGGTCGTCATCGACAAGTTGCCATTTTCTGTCCCCGACGATCCGGTATTGAAGGCGCGCCTCCATGCCATCGAAAAGCAGGGTGGCAATCCGTTCTTCGATGAGCAGATTCCGCAAGCAGTGATTTCTCTCAAGCAGGGCGTCGGGCGCCTGATTCGTGACTCGCTGGACTTCGGCGTGGCAATGCTCTGCGACCAACGCCTGACGACCCGTCCGTATGGAAGAATCTTTCTGGCAAGCCTGCCCGACATGCGACGTACGAACGACCTGAAAGAGGTGTCCCGGTTCTTGCGGGAGCGCCTGCACGATGCTGGCATCGAGCCGGTTCCGTTTGCCGACCTCCCTGCCGCGAAGGTCGTGCCATGAGGGTGCTTGCGATCGACACCGCGACCGAGCAGTGTTCCGTGGCCGTGCGCGTCGATGGAGTCGTGTTCGAAAAAGCGGTGCTCACTGCGCGCAGCCACGCAGAGTTGCTCCTGCCGATGGTCGAAGAGATGCTCAACGTGGCCGGACTGCGACTCACCGATCTTGACGGTCTGGCTTTCGGGCGCGGACCGGGGGCGTTCACCGGCGTCCGCATCGCGGTGGGCGTCATCCAGGGCTTGAGTCTGGGCGCAGGTTTACCCGTCGTAGGCATTTCCAATCTGGCCGCTGTCGCCCAGCAGGTCGCAACACCCGGCGAGGATGTTCTGGTCTGCATGGACGCCAGGATGAATGAAGTCTACTGGGGCATGTTCCGGTGCAGCGCGGGTATCGTCATTCCTGTCGGCGCAGAGCAGGTAAGTGGACCCGCTGCCGTCACTGTGTCCGGGCAGACGATTGCGATGGGAGCGGGCACCGGTTTTCGCGCGTATCCGGAACTGAGGCAACGGTTTTCCACATTGCGAATCGATGACAGTGTGTTACCCAGGGCCACCGGGATTGCTCTGCTGGGTGAGGCGGCGCTGCTTGCTGGCGAAGGCCGTCCCGCAGCCGAAGCCATGCCTGTCTACCTGCGCGACCAGGTGGCCTGGGTCAAATCTGCGTAGTCGCCACGCGCCCCAGTCACCCAAGTGTCACAATTCCCTGCTGTAATATCTCCGCAACTATTCATTTCCAAGCAATTGAAGTCAAAGAGATATGGGCGCCAAGCAGATATTGATCGTCGAGGACGAACGGCCCATCCGCGAAATGATTGCGTTCGGGCTGCGGCGCAGCGGTTTCGAAGTGCGCGAAGTCGAGGATGTCAGCGCAGCGCGCGCGAGCATTGCAGACCACCGTCCCGACCTCGTGCTCATCGACTGGATGTTGCCCGACATGAGCGGCCTCGAACTGACGCGTGCCTTGAAGCGCGACAAGGAAACCCAGGAAGTCCCGGTGATCATGCTCACTGCTCGAGCCGACGAGCAGGACAAGGTGATGGGCCTCGAGGGCGGGGCAGACGACTATGTGACGAAACCGTTTTCGCCGCGCGAGCTGCTGGCGAGGATCAACGCGGTCTTGCGCAGGTCTTCACAGGCGAATGGCGAAGAAGTCATCGATGCCGAGGGCCTGGTGCTCGACGCGGCGAGCCATCGGGTGATGGCAGGCGAGGGCACTGTCCAGCTGGGTCCCACGGAATACCGTCTCCTGTCGTTCTTCATGACGCATCCGGAACGTGTCTACAGCCGTGCGCAACTGCTCGACAGGGTCTGGGGTGGCAATGTGTACGTCGAGGAACGAACTGTAGACGTTCACATTCGCAGGTTGCGCAAGGCACTCGAGATCTTCGGCTACGACCGGTTCGTCCAGACGGTGCGCGGCTCCGGTTACCGTTTCTCCACCAGAGTGGCCTGATGCTTTTCGGGCGGGCCCTTTCCGGCACGGCGGGGCAAGCATTCATCAGGCTCGCATTCGCGCTCGTCGCTGCAGTCCTGGCAGGACTTGTTTTCGGACATTTCACGATCATCCTGATCGCCGTGCTCGCCATCTATCTTGGCGTGCAGATCGTAAACCTCTTGCGCCTTGATGGCTGGTTGCGGCGGCGTCGCAGGGAGCCTCCACCCGATATCAGCGGCCCGTGGGGCGAGGTCATCGCGACTGTCAGCCGCATCTATCGTCGCAAGCAGTTCCACAAGCTGCGCGTGGTGAGGCTGTTGCGGGAATTCCGTCGCCTCACCGCCGCGATGCCGGACGGTGTCATTCTTCTGGGGCCGGACAATGAAATCATCTGGTTCAATGCCAATGCCGCCCGCTGGCTGGGGTTGCGCCGCAAGCTCGATCTCGGGATCCGGATCGAGAACCTGCTGCGCGATCCGCACTTCATCCAGTATCTGAACGATCCGGATACAACTGCCTCGGTCACCATACATGAGCCGGTAGACAGCGATCGATGGCTGGATCTGCACGTGGTGACGACATCGGCATCGGAGCAGAAGCTCGTGATCATTCGCGACGTCACGCGCGAAGTACGGATGGAATCCATGCGCCGGGATTTCGTCGCCAATGCGTCCCATGAGATGCGCTCGCCGCTGACCGTCATTTCCGGCTACCTCGACGCGCTGGCCGAGGAACCGCAGCTCGGCGCGCTGTGGCATGAGCCCGTCCAGGAGATGCGTCGCCAGGCAGATCGCATGCGCGGGATCATCAACGACCTGCTTGAACTGTCGCGGCTCGAAGGCAGCGGAATCGCGCCGGATGACCAGGAAGTCGATGTAGGGGGCATGCTTGCAATGCTGCGTCGGGATCTGCTCTCGCAGGAACACCGTCCACGGACCATTACGCTGAAAGCAGAAAGCAACGTGCATCTGCGCGGGTCCGAAAGCGAGCTGCATTCCGTGTTCTCGAATCTCCTGTCCAACGCAGTCAAGTACACGCCAGTGGAAGGAGAGATCGAGATCCGCTGGTGGACTGATGACGCGGGTGGTCACGTTGCGGTACGCGATACGGGTATTGGTTTTGCTCCGGAACATATTCCGCGATTGACAGAGCGCTTCTATCGGGTCGATGCGGGCCGGTCCAGGAAAATCGGCGGTTCCGGGCTCGGTCTGGCCATCGTCAAGCATGCCCTGCAGCGGCATGGAGCAACGCTCACGATCGAGAGCAAGGAAGGAAAGGGCAGTACTTTCACTTGTCATTTTCCTGCAGACCGACTGTTGCGGCCTGAACCCCGCGCTGTTCTGTAACCTGATCTTCAGGATTTCATGACTCTTCCGTCAGGCAACCTGTTGCCCTGACTGTCACGCTGCCGCAGCCCTGCTGTCTGCCGCAATTCACTCTGAACTCTTCGCGACTCGTCACGCTCTCGTCACATTCGCGAACTACGATTCTCCTACGGTGCAGCAACAGGCCAACGAGGCCTCTGCGGTGCACTTCAAATTCAACAGAGTCCGGCGTTGCCGGAACGGAGAACTCATGGTCCGGCCACAGATCGCACGAATGATTCCATTGTTGAGTGCCTGCGCGGCACTTGCCGCATGCGGCGGTGGAGCAGAAGAGATTGCATCGCCCGCCAGTGCTGGCAGCGTCACGATCAACAATCCTCCCGCGACGGTACCAACGCCTGTACCGGTTGTGCCCACCGGTCCAACGCTGGTGGTTGCTGCCACGGGCTGTCCGACAATCGAGGATTCAGCGGGCCTCACTGACCGAGGCACCATCACCGGAACGACGGGCACTTACCGCATCTGCGAGCTGCCGACGCGTTTTACGCGCAGCTCGACACTGACGCGCGTACCTGGCCTGCTGTATTCGCTGGGCGGGCGCGTTGATGTCGGCCTCGATCGCGGCGCGGCGCCTACGGCAGATGCAGCGGTAGTGCTGACGATCCAGCCCGGAGTAATCGTATACGCGTCGACAGGTGTGTCGTGGCTCGCCGTCAATCGCGGTAACCGCATCAATGCCGTCGGGACGGCTACGCAGCCGATCGTCTTCACCAGCCGCGATAACGTGCTGGGCCTGGCCACCGACAATTCGCAGGGACAGTGGGGTGGTGTGGTGCTGCTCGGCCGCGCTCCGATCACGGATTGCACGGTCGCGCCGGCTGCGACGCCGGGTTCGGTCAACTGTGAACGCCAGACCGAAGGTGCGGCGGATCCCGCGTATTTCGGCGGCGCTACGCCCACGGACAACAGCGGCACGATGAAGTATGTGCAGATCCGCTATTCGGGCTACGTCCTGTCTGGCGACAGCGAGCTGCAGTCGCTGACGCTCGGCGGCGTTGGCAGTGGAACAACGATCGATCACATTCATTCGCACAACAGTTCGGATGACGCTTTCGAGAACTTCGGCGGCCGCGTCAGCATGCGCTACCTGGTGCTTACAGGCGCCGACGACGACAACATCGACCTCGATACGGGCTGGCAGGGGACCCTGCAGTATGTGATCGGCGTGCAGAAAACCAGTGGCAATCCCGACTCCATGATCGAACTCGATTCCGCCAATGCGCTCGAGTCCCAGACGCCGCGCACCAACCTCAAGCTGGCAAATTTCACGTTCATTCATCGCAATGCGACTTCGGGTAACCAGGCAGCCATGCTGTTCCGTGGCGCCGCGGACGCGACGTTGCTGAATGGCGTGGTGACCAGCTCGATGCCTTGCCTGCGGCTCAACGGCACGAACATCCTCACGGCCGACCCGGCCATCGAAAAGCTCGGCCCACCCGTGTTCCACTCGGTGGCGATGCAGTGTGGTGGCGCGACGTTCGTAGGTAGTGGCGGCGTTACTGCGCAGCAGGTTGCCGATGTATTCAATGCCGGCACCAACAATAGCTCTGCGTTCACGGCGAGCCTGGCGGGAACGTATGTCAATGGCGCCAGCGAAGCAGCTCGCGCGGCCATCGATCCGAAGACAGTGGATACGCTGTTCGATACGACGAGCTACATCGGTGCGGTCAAGGATGCCAATGACACCTGGTTTGCGGGGTGGACCTGCAACTCGGCAACGGCTGATTTCGGTACTACCGGCACCGCGTGCACTTCGCTGCCAGCGCTGTGATGTTCCCGCGGATCGCGGCAAGATCGCCGCGATCCGCCACACCGGGTCGATTCCGACCCATTGAGGATCATTGATGCGTAGGTCATTGAATGGCGGAAGCGTACTGCTGCTGGCAGCCACGCTGTGGGGGCCGGTTTCGCAGGCACAGCAGGCTGCGAGGGATGAGGATGTGAAGCCTGAGGGTGCTGCGGCGCAGGCCGACGCCACGGACGCTACGGAAGCAGTTGATGTTGCCGCTCCGGGCGGTGAGATCGTCGTGCTGGGTCGGCGGGACCGGAATATCCAGCAGGCCACCACACAGGTCATCTCGGTACTGTCCAACGAGGATATCGCCAGGACAGGCGAAGGCGATATCGCAGGTGCCCTGGGTCGCGTGACGGGCTTGAGCGTCGTGGGCGGTGGGTTCGTGTATGTGCGCGGGCTCGGAGACCGCTATTCCCAGGCCTTGCTCAACGGTTTGCCGTTGCCGAGCCCGGAGCCGCTGCGCCGTGCCGTGCCGCTTGACCTGTTCCCGACGGATGTCATCGCCTCTTCACTCGTGCAGAAGACCTACTCCGCGAATTTTCCGGGTGAATTCGGTGGTGGCGTCATCAACCTGACGACGCTTGCAGTACCGCAGTCGCCGTTCCTGACCTTAAGCCTTGGCGTCAGCGGCGACACGGAAACCGCGGGCCAGTTGGGCTATGAGTACTACGGCAGCAAGACCGACTGGACGGGTTACGACAATGGCACACGCAACACGCCGCCGGCGCTCCAGACCTTCCTCGACAGTGGTCAGCGACTGAGCGCAGGGGATGTTGATTCCGGCGCCATCGCCCGGGAATTCGTGAATGCCAACAATGGCCTGGTACAGAAGGTCGACAACATGCCTGCGAACTTCTCCGGTTCGTTTACCGGGGGCACCTCATGGATGATCGGTGAATCGCAGCTGGGGCTCATCGCCACTGCCGGTACCGACAACAAATGGCGTACGCGCGACAATACGCAACAGACGCCGGGCAGCTTCGACCTCTCTGTAGTGGACAAGGACTATCGCACCGTGGTGAGCGAGAACCGCATCGTGAACAACGCGCTGCTCGGTCTCGCCTACGAGTTCGGCGAGGGCAGCAGCCTGCGCTGGACGAATCTCTACATCCACGACACGCTCAAGCGTGCCAGCCTCGCGGAAGGCAAGCAGAACAGCCAGCGGACCGGGCAGGATTTCATGGAGCAGGGCACGGCTTTCTACGAGCGGCAACTCCTGAATACGCAGCTCAACGCGGCCCTCCAGCTTGATCCCGTGAAGATTGACGTGCGCGCGTCATACGCCGAGTCGAAGCGCGAGGCGCCGTACGAACTGACCATCGGCTATGCCCGTTCCAACCAGGAAGCCAGTCCCTACGGAGCGTATTTCCTGAACCGGCTGGATAACGGGCAGACGGGCTTTGCACGCATGTCGTTTTCCGATCTCGATGAGAAGCTCTGGTCCGCCGGGACCGACGTGTCGGCTGAAATCCTTTCGCATACGGTATTGACGGCAGGTGCCGACTTCTCGAGCACGGAGCGGAATTCCGCCCGCCGCGAGTTCCAGATCGTCGCACCGTCCAGTTTTCCGAACGCTGTTGCCATGCTCCGTCCGGATCATCTGCTCAGCACCAACGTGATCGATACCTACGATATCGGACTGATCGAGACGACCGAGTCCGACCCGGCGTTCGAGGCCAGGTTGCGAACCAGTGCGGGGTACGCGCAGGTACAGTCCGAAATCGTCGATGGCTTCGAAGCCAGCGTGGGTGTGCGCTTCGAGCGTGGCGAGCAGGATGTCCAGCCAACGCAGGTGTTCACGACCAACACCGGTTCCGGGGCTTCCACTGCGCTTGAAAATGACTACGTCCTGCCGGCGGTCACCCTTACCTACAAATTCGCGAACGATTCGCAGGTACGCGTCAACGCATCGAAGACGATCGCGCGGCCACAGTTCCGCGAGCTCATGTTCCAGACCTACTTCGATCCGGAGACCAACCGGTCGTACAGGGGCAATCCATTGCTGGTCGACAGCGAGTTCGTCAACGCCGAAGCGCGCTATGAGTGGTACTTCGCTCCCGAGCAGCGCTTCTCGGCAGCCGGATTCTACAAACAGATCGATCGTCCCATCGAGGCGTTCACGGGTTTCAACGACAACAGTCCCGTGACCAGTTTTGCCAACGCACCGCAGGCCACGCTGTATGGAATCGAGACTGAAGTGCAGAAGTACTTCGCGCTGGATCAGTTGACTAGCGTCGGCGTTCTGGCCTCGCGGCAGGCCGTGGTAGTCGCCAATTACACCTACACCCGCTCAAGGATCAAGGTGGATTCCTCCGACACGGTGGATGTATTCGGTACGACGACACAGCCGGCCAGTAACTTCTTCAGCGACGGTACACCACTGACTGGCCAGTCCGATCATCTGGTGAATCTGCAGATGGGCCTTGAAAGTTCCGGTCGCCTTTCGCAGCAGACGCTCCTGCTGTCGTACGCGAGCGATCGCGTGACCAGCCGGGGTGCGGCGGGTTTGCCGGATATATATGAGTCGCCGGGCCTAACGGTCGACCTCGTGATTCGAGAAGGCATCAGCCTCTTCGGCCAGGAGCTGGAACTGAAGTTCGAAGGGCGTAACCTCACGGGGCATGGATACAGCGAGTTCCAGGAGCGCGCCGGCAACCGCGTGTATTACAACCGCTACGACATCGGTACGAGCTTTTCGGCGTCTGTAACCGCAAGCTTCTGAGCTGCGGCCGGCTTCCGGTCCTTCCACCACACTCGTGTAGCCACCGGTTCGTGATCATCGAAATCACGAACCGGCCTTTGCAACCTCTTTGTAACAATGCGTGCGTATAACAACGCGCGACAGATGGCGGCTGACATCCTTCCGCGCGAAGCGGTGTGTGTCGTCACATTTCTGCCATACAGGTATCTGTCACAGGCAGAACTCATGAACCTTGGAGATGCATTGTGAAGAACCTCCTGACAGCAGTTGCAGTGGCATCGGTACTGACATCAGCGTCTGCTGTTGCGCAAACTGGCGCGCCAGCGAGCGAGATTTCGCTCATTCGCCAGCAACTCGAAGTATTGTTACAGCGCGTTGACAGGCTTGAGCAGCAGAACGCCACCCTGGCGACGGAAAACGCCGAACTCAAGGCTGCCAGCGACGAGGGCGATGCCGAGCGCGAATACCTGAAATCACAGACGCAGGATCTGCGGAAAGAATCCGCTGCGGCAAACGTCACGCTGAGTGGCTTGCGCGGTGCCGAGTGGGCGCAGCGCATCACGTTCAAGGGTGACCTGCGTTACCGGCACGAGGAAATCTGGGACGACACGCGGACTGCGAATGGCACTCTCGCCACTGCAGATCGTGTCCGCGATCGCATCCGCCTGCGCGCAGGCTTCGATGCGCGGCCGACCGACAACATCATGGCGACCGTGCAGTTCTCCACGGCAGAACTCGGAGATCCGCGCTCTCCCAACCAGACGCTTGATGGAACGTACGCACGCAAGGAACTGACTGTCGACCAGGCGTATTTCGACTGGAAGTTCACGAGCTGGGGAAATCTGCTCGGTGGCAAGATGCGTCAGCCCTACGTTCGTCCCGGGCAAAGTGTCTATTTCATCGACAACGACCTCAGTCCTGAGGGGCTGGCGCTGCAGTTCAACCGCGGCATCTGGTTCGGCAGCGTCTACGGCACGTGGATCGACGAGGTCAGCGGCCCGGAGTCGGCAAACACCTCTGATACCCTGCTGAACGGAGCACAAGTCGGTGTCCGCATGCCTGTCGGGACTTCCACGCTGATGCTGGCGGCACACTACTACGATCTCGCTGCGGGCCAGGGTCGGCGAGGCTTCTACAACTGCACTGCCACGTCCAACAGCTGCGCCAACGGCAATACCACGACGGGCGCGGCGGGCCTCGGTGTGCTCACTTACGATTTCAACGTCATCAATCTGGCCGCGCAATTCAACACGACGCTGGGAGGGTTGCCACTCCAGATGTGGGGGGAATACGCGCAGAACCAGGATCCCGATGATCTCGACACGGCATGGAACGTTGGCGTGATGTACGGTGCTGCCGCCAACTACAGGACCTGGGAAGCATCCGCCACCTACCAGGTGGTCGAGAAGGATGCTCTCTTCGGGCAGCTGGTCGATTCCGACTTCGGTGGTGGTGCGACCGACTCGCAGGGATTCATCCTGCGGGCAGGCTACGCACCCATCCGGAACTGGATCTTCAATGCGACGTACTTCATCAACGAGCGCAATGTCGATGTGGGAACCAAGGCGGACTACAACCGTCTGCAGGTCGACATGAACATGAGGTTCTGAGCAAAGCAGTCCTGAAGGCCAAGGGGCGGGAGCGTGAATCGCTCTCGCCCCTTGTTGTTTGCTGCCATTCCTTCGCTGCCGGGGTCGCGTCGCTTGCAGACGGCGCTTTGGCCGGGTATACCTCCCGGCATTCTGGAGAATGCATCATGGAAAAGTCGGATCTCTCGCATCACATCCTCAGCCGCTACAACGAAGACCTCGAGCGCGTTCGCACGAACGTGCTGCAGATGGGCGGGCTGGTCGAAGAGCAGCTGAAGCAGGCTGTCGAGGCGTTGGTGCAGGGGGACAGCCGCATCGGCGAGATGGTTGCCCACGGCGACCACAAGGTCAACGCAATGGAAGTCGCGATCGACGATGACTGCAGCCGCATCCTGGCGACCCGCAGCCCGGCAGCGTCAGACCTGCGCCTGATCGTCGCCGTCATCAAGACCATCACCGATCTCGAGCGTATTGGTGACGAGGCGGAGAAGATCGGGTACATCGGTTCCCGTCTTGCAACGATGGAGAGACCTGCGGACCGTTACCGGGAGATCAAGCATCTCGGCCGGCTGGTCGCCGATCTCGTGCATGGCGCTCTCGATGCCTTCGCGCGCCTGGATGCCGAGGCTGCGCTTGGCATTGCCAAGAAGGACCGTCTGGTCGACGAGGAATTCGATGCCATCCAGCGGCAATGCATCACGTTCATGATGGAAGATCCAAGACAGATCCGCCGCGCGCTCGACGTGATCTGGGTCGCCCGTGCGCTCGAGCGCATCGGCGACCACGCCAAGAACATCTGCGAGTACGTGATCTACATGGTGTACGGCAAGGACGTTCGCCACGTTGCGCTTGAGGATGTGGAAAAGCATCTGCAGCAGCGGGCAGGACGCGCCCCCGAAGTGGCCCAGGGCGGCTGAATCCGATTAGAATCGGGCACAGCGCTGCAATCCGTTGCGGCGACCTCTGCATCCGTAGGTTTAGGGGATCCGCTTGAGTACAGCGATCGTCAGTCGGCGCAACGCCAATCTGTTCGGCTTCCTGGTGTGTGCCGCATTGATGGCCTATGCGCTCTATGCGGAACACATGCTTGGCCTCGAACCCTGTCCGCTGTGCATTTTTCAGCGCGTTGCGGTGATTGCGGTTGGCGTGCTCTTCCTGCTTGCAGCCGTTCACAATCCCTCGAAGAACGGCGCCCGCGTCTACGGCGTGCTGATTGCAGTCGCTGCAATGACCGGAATGGGCATCGCGATCCGGCACGTGTGGATCCAGGCGCAGCCTCCGGGAACGGTCGCTGCCTGCGGCGCCGGTCTCGACTACATGATGGATATCCTGCCGCTTCGGCAGGTAATCGCCACCGTGCTGACCGGTTCCGGCGAATGCGGCACGATCAACTGGAAATTCCTGGGCTTGGCCATGCCGGCGTGGGTGCTGCTGGCCCTCGCTGCATTGGGCGCCTGGGCTGTTGCCGTCAACCTCTTCTATCGGGTCGCCAAGCGCTAGCGATCCAGACTGGTCCTATCTGGCCAGCAACAGCTCCATCACCCGTTCGTACATATTCGACAGCGGCTCGATGTCCGCGATCCGCACGCATTCGTTGACCTTGTGAATCGTGGCGTTGATCACGCCGAGTTCAACGACCTGGGCACCCATCGTGGCGATGAAGCGCCCATCCGAAGTTCCGCCGGTGGTCGAGAGTTCCGGCGTCCGTCCGGTGATTTCCTTCACGGCCTTCTGCACCGCATCCGACAGGACACCCGGCCGTGTCAGGAAGGGCAGGCCGGAGACAAACCACTCCAGCGTGTAATTCACCTTGTGCCGGTCCAGGATGTCCGTGATGGTCTTCTGCAGCTGATCGACCGATTGTTCCGTCGAGAAGCGGATGTTGAAGCGGGCCTTGAGCTCGCCCGGAATCACGTTGGGTGCACCCGTTCCCGCGTTGATGTTCGAAACCTGGAAAGTGGTCGGCTGGAAGAATTCATTGCCCTTGTCCCAAGTGCGGCCGGTCAATTCGCCGAGCGCGGGAGCGAGTGCGTGCACCGGATTGTCTGCAAGATGCGGATACCCGACGTGCCCCTGGACGCCATGGACCGTGAGTTTTCCCGAGAGTGAACCGCGCCGGCCAATCTTCAGGGTGTCGCCCAGTACCTCGCCGCTGGTGGGTTCTCCCACGATGCACCAGTCGATCTTTTCGTTCCGGGCAATGAGGGTTTCGACGACCTTGCGCGTGCCTTCCACCGACGGGCCTTCCTCGTCGCTCGTGTAGAGCACGGCAATGGTTCCCTTGTGATCGGGGTGTCGGGCTGTAAAGCGTTCGAAAGCAGTGACCATTGCCGCGAGTCCGCTCTTCATGTCAGCGGCGCCGCGGCCGTACAGGAGCCCGTCCTTCACTACCGGTTCGAAGGGGTCTGTCTGCCACTCTTCCCGCGGGCCGGTGGGAACGACATCGGTGTGGCCGGCGAAGCACAGCACCGGACTGCCGGTTCCATGACGCGCCCAGAGGTTCTCGACTGGACCGTACTTCAGGCGTTCCACCCTGAAACCTGCGCCTTCAAGGCGCCCCCCGATGAGGTCGAGGCAACCGGCATCTTCGGGGCTTACGGACGGGCGGCGCAGCAGTTCAGTCGTCAGTTCCAGGGCAGCGGACATGGGGGTCCCGAGGGCATTGGTGGCAGGGGCCGGTTTTATAGCGAAGCCCCGCGATGGCGGCAAGCGAAAGAATTCCTCCTCTCTGCCGCGCAGGGGGTCGGACGCTTATCTGACAGAAATATTACCCGTGCGTCCCGCGGGGCGGGGGACATGGGCGGGGCGAAAAGAGTGTCGGTCTGTAACATGACTGTCATCGTAGGCCCGCAGACTGCCGACCTGTGAATTTCATCCAGTCCGCGGCGGGCCGGACAGTCCAATGAGGTCCAATACCATGAAGTTGTGGCAAAAGTTGAGCGCGTCGGCCGTTTTGACGGGGCTGGCGGCAGTGGCGGTCCCGCAGGCGGCTTCCGCTCAGGGCACCATCAAGATGGACGGTTCGAGCACCGTCTTCCCGATCGCGGAAGCAGTGGCGGAAGAATTCCAGATCGCCAAGCGCGGCAAGGTCCGCGTGACGGTGGGTATCGCCGGCACGGGCGGCGGCTTCAAGCGCTTCTGCCGTGGCGAGACGGATATCTCGAACGCATCGCGTCCGATCCTCAAGGAAGAAATGGATGCCTGCAAGGCGGCTGGCATCAAGTATCTCGAATTGCCGGTCGCTTTCGATGCGCTGACGGTCGTCGTCAACCCGAAGAACACCTGGGTGAAGACGCTGACGATTGCCGATCTCAAGAAGATGTGGGAGCCGGGCGCCCAGCAGCGGATCACGACCTGGAAGCAGGTTCGTGCCGAATGGCCGAATGAACCCCTGATGCTGTTCGGCGCCGGTGCCGACTCGGGAACCTTCGATTACTTCACCGAGGCCGTGAACGGCCGCGCGAAGGCGAGCCGTGGTGACTACACCGCGAGCGAAGACGACAACGTGCTGGTGCAGGGCGTCGAGAACAACAAGAATGCGCTCGCCTATTTCGGCTTTGCGTACTACATCGCCCACAAGGACCAGATGCGTGCGGTCGAAATCGTCAACCCGAAAGGGCAGGCGGTGGGCCCCAGCATCGACAACGTGAACAACGGGACGTATCAGCCGCTGTCGCGTCCGCTGTTCATCTACGTACGTGACACGGCTGCCACACGTCCGGAAGTGAAAGAGTTCATCGAGTTCTACCTGACGAAGGGCGCCGACCTCGTGAAGGAAGTGGGCTACGTGCCGCTGCCGCCTGAGTCGTACAAGCTCACCCTCGAGCACTTCAAGACCCAGAAGCTGGGCACGGTATTCGGTGGCATACCGGAAGTGGGCGTGACGATCGAGAGCCTGCTTGCCCGCGAAGGCAAGCTCTGATCCGAAGGATCGTGGCGGAAAGGCGACACCGGCTTCCGCCCCTCTCCTGCAGTCGTTCGCAGTGAAGTTTTTCGTTGACCCGGGTGGAGTATGCTTCTCCGTCCCCGGCGGCACCGGGCTGATGTCCGGCAGCGGATACCGACAAGGCCATGTGTAAATGAATACGACCGTGTCCGTCAGCGGGGGTGGCTTCGTCACCCAGACGCGCTACCGCAAGATCCGCGATCGTATCGTCGAGGCCCTGTTGATGGCCGCCGGCATGGTGGCCGTGCTGACGACACTCGCGATCGTCGCGATCCTGCTCTATGAATCCAGTGCGTTCTTCGAGCACGTTACCCTTCATGAATTTTTCACGGACACTCTCTGGACGCCGCTGTTTGCCGATGCGCACTACGGCATCATGCCGCTGGTGGCGGGCACGCTGACGACGACGTTTGTCGCGCTCGCCGTGGCCGTACCTCTCGGGACCACCATCGCGATCTACCTGAGCGAATTCGCTCCCAACCAGGTGCGCGAAATCGTCAAGCCCATTCTTGAGCTGCTGGGCGCCGTGCCCACGGTGGTCTATGGTTACTTCGCCCTGCAGTTCGTGACGCCACTGCTGCAGATGATCATTCCCGACCTGCCTGGATTCAACATGCTGAGCGCGGGTCTTGTGATCGGATTGATGATCGTGCCTTACGTGAGTTCGGTCAGCGAAGACGCCATGCGGGCGGTCCCGCGCTATATGCGTGAAGGCTCGTTCGCGATGGGGGCGACGCGTCTGCAGACCGCATTGCGCGTCGTGGTGCCTGGCGCGTTTTCCGGGCTTGCAGCGGCTTTCATTCTCGGCATCTCGCGGGCTGTCGGCGAGACAATGGTGGTGGCAATTGCGGCTGGCATGCAGCCGAACCTGACGTTCGATCCGCGCGAGCCTGCTGCCACGATCACTGCTTTCATCGTGCAGGTCAGCCTTGGCGATCTGCCTCACGGCAGCATCGGCTACCAGAGCATTTTTGCAGCGGGCCTGGTGCTGATGTTCATCACGCTCATCTTCAACGTCATCGGGTTTTTCCTGACGCGTAAATTCAGGGAGGCCTACTGATGGCTGCGACGCAGGCACACGTCTCGCTTGAAGCCCTGCGTGAAGGGCTGTCGCGGCGCAAACTGCTCGACCGCGTGTTCGTCATCGTCGGACTGACGGTGATGCTCGCCTGTCTTGTCATCCTGGCCGTCCTCTTCATCCAGCTCGTCCGCGATGGCTGGCCGCGCTTTACCATGGACTTCCTGACCTCCTTCCCGTCGCGCAAGGCCGAGCAGGCCGGCATCCTGTCTGCCTGGGTAGGCACCTCGCTGATCATGCTGGTGACGGCGTTCTGTGCAGTTCCTGTCGGAGTGGCTGCGGCGATCTATCTTGAGGAATACGCACGGAAGAACTGGTTCACCGCGATCATCGAGATCAACGTGACGAATCTCGCGGGTGTGCCTTCGATCGTCTATGGCCTCCTGGCGCTCGGTCTCTTCGTGTACCAGCTCGATCTCGGACAGAGCATCCTCGCCGCAGGTCTGACGCTCGCGCTGCTCATCCTGCCGGTGGTCATCGTGTCGACGCGTGAAGCGATCCGTTCGGTACCCAAGTCGATCCGCGAGGCGGCGTACGGTCTTGGCGCGACCCGCTGGGAAGTCACCAAGGACCATGTGCTGCCGTACTCGACCGGTGGTGTGCTGACCGGCATGATCCTCGGGCTCTCGCGGGCGATCGGTGAAACAGCGCCGCTGATCACGATCGGTGCGCTGAGTTTCATCGCGTTCCTGCCCACTCCGCCGGTATCGTCCGAGCCGCCGTTCGTTTCGTTCCAGTGGCTGCAGGACCCGTTCACTGCAATGCCCATCCAGATGTTCAACTGGGTCTCCCGTCCGGATGTGGCCTTTCAGGCGAATGCCGCTGCTGCCGGCGCGATCCTGCTCGGCATGACGCTGCTCATGAATGGCGTCGCCATCTGGATCCGTTACCGTTTCCGCAAGAAGATCAACTGGTGAACACGATGGATTCGACGAATACAGTCCGTGCTGCTCCGGCGACCGACAAACCTGCCAAGGGGCGTTTGGGGATCGCCATGGACGACACGCGCAGGGCGCGGCGGATCGACGTCAAGGCGGCAGTGGAAGGCCTCAATTTCTTCTATGGCCAGAACCAGGCGCTCAAGAACCTGTCGATGCTCATTGCGGACAAGCAGGTCACCGCGCTGATCGGGCCTTCAGGTTGTGGCAAGAGCACGTTCCTGCGTTGCTTCAACCGCATGCACGACCTGCAGCCCGATACCCGTTATGAAGGCAGCATCACGTTGCATCCGGACAATCTCAATCTCATCGACAAGCACGTCGATCCGATCGAGGTCCGCATGCGCATCGGCATGGTGTTCCAGAAGCCGAATCCCTTTCCGAAGTCGGTGTTCGAGAACGTCGCGTATGGCCTCCGACTGCGCGGCATCCGCAACCGGGCGCTGCTCGCCGAAGAAGTCGAAAAGGCGTTGCGAAACGCCGCCATCTGGGACGAAGTCAAGGACCGTTTGCAGGATTCCGCACTCGCACTCTCAGGTGGGCAGATGCAGCGTCTGTGCATCGCGCGTGCACTGGCAACCCGGCCTGAAATCCTGCTGTTCGACGAACCGACGTCCGCCCTTGATCCGATCGCAACCGCTCGCATCGAGGAACTGATCTCGACCTTGCGCGACCAGGTCACTGTGCTGATCGTCACGCACAACATGCAGCAGGCCGCACGCGTATCCGACTACACGGCATTCATGTATCTCGGCGAGATCATCGAATTCGACGAGGCCGCCAAGATCTTCACGAACCCGGGCAAGAAGGCGACCGAAGACTACATCACCGGACGATACGGGTAAGGCGAAGCGCGAAACCCACGCCTCAACCAGGGGCAGCATGCCAATTTCCCTGCAGACCGATCCGACTGAAGGCCACACATCCCGCGCCTTCGACCAGGCGCTTGCCGAGCTGCGACTCAACGTCGTCGCGATGGGTGGGCTCGTGGTGGACCAGGTCGCCAGTGCTGCCAGGGCGCTTCTCGACAATGACATGGACGCTGCCAGGCTCGTGCTGGGCCGTGAGGAGCGGGTGAACAAGTTCGAGCAGCGTGTCGATCACGAAGCTTTCCAGCTCATTGCGCTCCACCAGCCGGTTGCGGGCGACCTCCGCATGGCCCGTGCGATTTCCCGGGCAACAGTCGAGTTCGAGCGCGCGGGTGACGAAGCCAAGAAGATCGCCCGCTTTGCGCTGCGTCTCGGCGAAGGGGAGCCACAGGGGCCTGTCGTGGCCGTGGCGCGGTATCTCCGTCACATGGCCGATCTCTCGGCCAGCATGCTGCGTAGCGCGGTTCGCGCGCTGGATGAGTCCGATGCCGAGATGGCTGCGCGTGTGGAAGTCCGCGACGAAGAACTGGATGGTGAATTCCAGGCTGCATTGAGGCAGATCCTGACGCTCATCATGGAAGACCAGCGGTATCTCAAGGCCACCATCGACACTGTCCTCGCGCTCAAGGGACTCGAGCGTATCGGCGACCACGCCAAGAACGTCGCCGAGCAGGTGCTCTTCATGCTGAGTGGCGAAGATGTACGCCACCAGGGCAAGGCTTCGGGCCCGGCTCCCTAGGAGGGCGCCTGCTTGCGACGAACTATGCGCGGGAGTTGTGTCCGATTGTCGCTTCGCGCAGGAGTTCGTTGATCCCGACTTTGGCCCGGGTCTTCGCATCCACGCGTTTGACGATCACGGCGCAATACAGTCCGTACTTGCCGTTCGCCGCCGGTAAAGTTCCAGGCACAACGACAGCGCCAGCCGGAACCCGACCGTACAGGACTTCATCGCTTTCACGATCGTAGATCCGCGTGCTCTGCCCGATGAAGACGCCCATCGAGATCACGGCACCTTCCTCGACGATGACGCCTTCCACGATTTCCGAGCGTGCGCCGATGAAGCAGTTGTCCTCGATGATCGTGGGATTGGCCTGCAGAGGTTCAAGCACGCCACCGAGACCCACACCGCCTGACAGGTGGACATTCTTTCCAACCTGCGCGCATGAACCCACTGTCACCCAGGTGTCGACCATCGTGCCCTCGCCAACGTATGCACCGAGATTGACGTAGGAGGGCATGAGGATCGCATTCGGAGCGACGTAGGCGCCACGCCGCACGATTGCGGACGGAACGACACGCACGCCTTCGGCACGGAAACGGGCCTCGTCGTAATCCGAGTACTTGAGCTGCACCTTGTCGAAGAACTGCGTGTACCCGGCATCGATGACATGATTGTCATAGAGGCGGAAGGAGAGCAGTACTGCCTTCTTCAGCCATTCGTTCACGCGCCACTGGCCATCGATCTTCTCCGCGACTCTCGCGGCGCCGTTGTCGAGCAGCATGAGCGCCTTCTCGACGGCATCGCGGACTTCGCCCGGTGCATTCTTCGCGGAAAATTCAGTGCGTCGTTCAAACGCTGAATCGATCAGGGCGGCGAGAGCGGTATTGGACATGGGATGGCTCGTCTGGATTTGATCTGGAGGGGGTCTGTCAGGAGCGCGGTCGCGCAAGCAGGAATTCACGGATACGCCTCGCCGCCGTGACGCATTCGTCGACGCCTGCCACCAGCGAGATCCGCACCCGGCCCGCCCCGGGGTTGCCTTGAGCAGTACTGCGGGCGAGATAGCTGCCGGGCAGGACGGTGATGTGCTGCTGTTCAAAAAGCGCTCGGGTGAATTTCTCGTCATCGCCGACCTGCGGCCAGAAATAGAAACCGCCTGCAGGCTCCACAACATCGATCAGGTCGGCGAGGATCGGAATGATCTCGCGAAACTTCTGCCGGTAGAGCGCGCGATTGGCAGCAACGTGGCTGTCGTCATTCCACGCGGGAACGCTGGCAAGTTGAGTCGGGGGAGGCATGGCTCCGCCATGGTACGTGCGGTACAGAAGAAAAGCCTTCAGCAATCGCGGATCACCGGCGACTATTCCGGACCGCAGCCCGGGTACGCTCGAACGCTTCGAAAGGCTGTGGAAGACAACGCAGCTTTCAAAATTCCGGCGTCCTGCAGCCAATGCAGCCTGCAATAACCCCGGCGGCGGATTCGCGTCATCGGGATAGATATCGGCGTAGCACTCATCCGCTGCGATGACGAAGCCGTAGCGGTCGGCGAGAGCCAGCGCCTCGCGCAGATAGTCGAGACTCATCACCGCGCCCGTGGGATTGCCGGGATTGCAGAGAAACAGCAACTGGCAGCGACGCCAGATTTTCTCGGGAACCGCCTGCAGATCGGGAAGATAGTGGTTCGCAGCAGTTGCATCGACGAAGACCGGCTCGGCACCGGCCAGCAACGCCGCCCCTTCGTAGATCTGATAGAAGGGATTCGGCATGACCACCGCCGGATGTCCCTGGCCACCCGTGCCATCGATGACTGTCTGCGCAAAGGCAAACAACGCTTCCCGTGTGCCGTTGACGGGCAGCACCATCGTTTCAGGATCGAGCGCGCCGGCGGGAAGGCCATAACGCCGTGTCAGCGCGCCCGCAGCAGCGCGACGCAATTCGGGAATACCGAGCGTCGATGGGTAGCTGCCAATGGCTGGCAACGCATCCTCGATCGCCTTGATGATGAAGGCGGGCGGCGCATGTCTGGGCTCGCCGATCGACATAGAGACATGCGGAACACCGGTTGGCGGCCGTGCGCCTGCCAGCAACGTGCGGAGTCGCTCGAAAGGATAGGGGAGCAGCGAGGCGAGCCGGGGATTCATGACGTCCGCACCGGTCACTCTCTCCGGTCCAGTGCCTCGACCAGTCCCTGCTGCAGCCGTTCGCGTGCGTGTGCGTCGAGCGGGCGACCCTTGTAGTCGGTAATGTAGAAGACGTCTTCCGCGCGTTCGCCGATCGTCATGATCTTGGACGTGTGGATGTCCACCTGCTCGGTCATGAACACCTTGCCGATTTCAGACAGCAGGCCGGGCCGGTCGCCCGCGACGAGTTCGAGAATCGTCCGGTGATTGATGCCGTCTTCGCTGAAGTTGATCTGCGTGGCCGTCGAGAACATGCGCACCTGGCGCGGTGCCCGACGGGTGACTGTGACCGCCACGTGGCTCGTGGTGCCCAATGTCTCGCGCAGCTTCTTCTCGAGATCGTAGAGCCGGGTGCTGTCCGTCAGTTCACTGCCCGTGTCCTCGAGGACGTGATAGCTGTCGAGACTGAAATCCCCTTCCATCGGCATGATGCGGGCATCGACGATGGTGAGTCCCATCTGGTCGAGGAAAGCCGTGGTCCGCGCGAAGCTGTTCTGCGTGTGCGGCGTGTATGTCAGCACTTCCGTGCCCCCACGGCCGGTCTGGCGACGCACCGCTACGAGCGGTGATTTATCGCCTGCCTTGCGCTCGGCAAGCAACTGCGTGTGCCACGCGATTTCATCCGGTGCAAAGCGCAGGAAGTGGGCTTCAGTAAGGCGATCCCAGATTGCGGCAATTCGCTCGGGTGCGAATCCCGCCTCGTTGAGCAGTGCGCGTGCCTGGGTCTGGTTCTCCGCGATCAGCTCGTCCTTGTCGATCGGGGTTTCAAGCCCGCGGCGCAGCGCCTGCTTGGTCCGTTCGTAGAACTCCGCGAAGAGCGACGCTTTCCAGTTGTTCCATAGCTTCGGATTCGTGCCCCTGACATCGGCTACGGTCAGCACGTACAGATAATCAAGGTGCGTCTGGTCGCCGACCAGCAGGGCGAAGTCGTAGATGACCTTGGGGTCGCTGATGTCTTTCTTCTGCGCCGTTACGGAGAGGATCAGGTGACTCTTGACGAGCCAGGCCACGAGCCGTGCGTCGTAACGTGACAGACCCTGTTCGAGGCAGAAGGCCTCGGCATCGATCGCGCCGAGTTCCGAGTGATCGCCGCCTCGACCTTTGGCGATGTCGTGGAAGATGGCGGCCATGTAGGCGAGTTCCTGCTTTGGCAGGGCCTGCATGATGCGCGACAGCGCCGGGAATTCGTCGTTGTATTTCGGCATCGCCAGACGGCGGAGATTGCTCACGACGAACAGCGTGTGGGCATCGACCGTGTAGGCATGGAACAGGTCGTACTGCATGCGGCCAACGATGCGACCGAAGGCGGGGATGTAGCGGCCAAGAATTCCGTACAGGTTCATTCGCCTGAGTTCGTGAGTAACGCCGACAGGCGCACTCAGGATTTCGAAGAACAGCCGGTGATTGCGCGGATGCTGCCGGAATTCCTCGTCGATCAGCCACAGATGCCGCGTGACCTGCCGGATCGTTTCCGCCCGGACGCCGCGAATCTGCGAGTTCTGCTCGAGCACGACAAACAGTTCGAGAAGCGCCGAAGGAAAGCGGTCGAAGATCTCGTCGTTCGTGATCTCGAGGTATTCGTTCCGGATCTGGAAGCGGGCGTTCACCGGCACCGGCGGGATGCTCTGGTCGGACAGGATCGCTTCGCGGAACAGCTGGAGCAGCAGTTCGTTCAGCAGCGCGATATCCATGGCAGTGCGGTAGTAACGCTGCATGAACTGTTCGACGGCCAGCGTGTACGTGGCGTCCTCGTAGCCGAACATCTTCGCGAGCTTGATCTGGTGATCGAACAGCAGGCGGTCTTCGCGCCGTCCCGTCAGGACATGCAATGCGAAGCGCACCTTCCACAGGAAAGCCTGTGCCGTCTTGAGCTTCCTGAGCTCGCTGCGGGTGAGGAAGCCGTGATCCACGAGTTCGTCGAGCGAGTCCGCACCGAAATGCCGCTTGGCGACCCAGCCGATCGTCTGGATGTCGCGCAGTCCGCCCGGGCTCGCCTTGACGTTGGGTTCGAGGTTGTACGCGGTGTCGTGGTAACGGTGGTGACGCGCGGTCTGTTCAGCGACTTTGGCTTCGAAGAATTCCTTCGTTGGCCACACGCGTTCTGGCGCCAGCGCACGACGCATGGCCTCCAGCAACTGTTCAGGGCCTGCCAGCAGCCGCGATTCGATCAGCGTGGTGGCGACGCTCACATCAGCGGCACTTTCCTGCTGGCAGTCATCGATGGTGCGGACGCTGTGTCCCACTTCGAGGCCGATGTCCCACATGAACGTGAGAAAGCTTTCGAGCTGCGGCTGCCAGGGTGTCTGCTCGCTCTTCGGCAGCAGCACCATGACGTCGATATCGGAACAGGGCGTAAGTTCACCGCGACCGTAACCGCCGACGGCGAGCAACGCGATTTCATCGGCATGCACGCCGACATGCAGCTTCCACGCAGAACGCAGCAGCAGATCGACGAGCCGTGCGCGGTCGCGGACGAGCCACTCGACGGGTTCATCCTCAAGGAAGCGCTGGCGCAGACGCGTATCGCCATCGAGGAGCGCCGTGCGGAATGCGCCGACCGAATGTCGGCCTTCCGCGAGCGTCTTGTCGACTCCTGACAGGTAATCCCACGGCGGATCATTCGCGTGAATGACCAGATCTTCCATGTCCTGCGTGGTAACGGTAGGCATTTTCTTTTTAATTGGTTCGCTCGGCCTGGCCTAAGGTCAGCACTTCGTAGCCGGTTTCCGTCACGAGGACCGTATGTTCCCATTGCGCCGACAACGAATGGTCGCGGGTAATGACTGTCCAGCCGTCGGGCAGCAGGCGCACATGACGCTTGCCGGCATTGACCATGGGCTCGACGGTGAAGGTCATGCCTGGGGCCAGTTCGAATCCTGTCCCCGGCTCACCATAGTGGAGGACCTGGGGGTCTTCATGAAAAATGCGCCCGATGCCGTGGCCGCAGTATTCGCGGACCACTGAAAAATGATTGGCTTCGACGAACTGCTGGATCGAAGCGCCCAGGTCGCCCAGCTTCAGGCCGGGGCGGACGCTGCGGATGCCGATCCACATCGCTTCTTTCGTGAGATCCACCAGGCGCTGGGCGGCAGGAGCAATCTTGCCCACTCCATACATGCGGCTCGTGTCGCCGTGCCAGCCATCCTTGATGACGGTGACATCAACATTGACGATGTCGCCCTGTTTCAGGCGCTTGTCGCCGGGAATGCCGTGGCAGACGACATGATTAACCGATGTGCAGATGGATTTCGGAAATCCCCGGTAGTTGAGAGGGGCCGGGATCGCGTGCTGCACATCCTCGATATACCGCTGGCAGCGGTCATTCAGCTCGTCGGTAGTGACCCCGGGCAGCACGTGTGGCCCTATCATGTCGAGCACTTCGGCAGCCAGGCGGCCCGCGACGCGCATGCCTTCCTGTTCTTCCGGTGTCTTGAAAGTCACGTGCATGGGAAGGTCAGCCGGCATGGGCCTCTCGGTGGCTGGCGAGGGGACAGGCCAGATCTCGGTGAATGGTCAAGCTACAGGTATTGGTGCAGGCAAGGTGCTTGGCAAGTCCAGGCTATTCAAGGCCTCCGGACAATCCCGCGCGCACCTTTCAGCGCCGTTGGATAAGCAGTCGGTTTATGGTATAAAGCGCGCGCTTTTTTCGCAATTAAAACCACACACGGTTCGTCACTTGCGGCGGGGTGCTCTGGAATCAGCCTTGAAGGGCTGAAGCCGGGGTCGTCGCAAGGGGATCGTGGCGGCCCAACCCCAACAGGAGATTTTGCATTATGGCCAGCATGTCCATGCGACAGATGCTGGAAGCGGGTGTTCACTTCGGACATCAGACCCGCTTCTGGAACCCCAAGATGGCTGCGTTCATTTTCGGCGAACGCAACCGTATCCACATCATCAACCTTGAGAAGACCCTGCCTCTCTATAACGAGGCGGCGGGTTTCATCAGGCAGATCGTCGCCGATGGCGGACGAGTGCTGTTCGTCGGCACCAAGCGTTCGGCGCGCGATGCAGTCAAGAAGGAAGCCGCACGTTGCGGTATGCCCTATGTCAGCCATCGCTGGCTCGGCGGCATGCTCACCAATTTCAAGACCGTGCGCCAGTCGATCCGTCGCCTGACCGATCTCGATGAAATGGCAGCGAACGGCACGCTCGAACAGCACAACAAGCGCGAAGCGCAGGGTCTGCGTCGCGAACGCGAAAAGCTCGAGCACAGCCTCGGCGGCATCAAGGAAATGGATGCGCTGCCCGATGTCGTGTTCGTGATCGACGTCGGCCACGAAAAGATTGCCCTCCAGGAAGCCCGCAAGCTCGGCATTCCGGTGGTTGCGGTCGTCGACACCAACTGCTCCCCGGAAGGGGTTGATTACGTGATTCCCGGCAACGATGACGCGATGCGCGCCATCCAGCTCTACACCTCGGGTGTTGCGGACATCGTGATCGAAGGCCGTGCGGCTTCCCCTGACGTGCCGGTGGGCGAGGACGAATTCGTCGAGCTTGATGAAGAAGGCAAGCCACGGCCGAAGCCCGGTTCGGTAGCTCCGGCGCGCCGTGGCAGGACCGCTGCGGTCAAGAAGAAGCCTGTTGCACGCAAGCTGCCTGAAGTGGCCGAAGGCGTTGTCGAGGGCGCTGTCGAGGCGGCTGTCGTGGCAGACCCTGTTGTCGCCGGCGCGGTTGCCGAAGACGTCGAAAGCGAAGCCGATATCCTGCAGTTCACTGCTACGCGTCCGACCGGCAGACGCCGTGCCGATGGCGAACTGGAAGCGGAGTAACCCATGGCTGTGACTGCTGAAGCGGTGAAGGTGCTGCGCGAGCGCACCGGCGCCGGCATGATGGAATGCAAGAAGGCGCTGGTCGAGGTCGGTGGCGACCTCGAGGCGGCTGCCGAGCTCATGCGGAAGTCAGGTCTGGCCAAGGCTGACAAGAAGGCCAGCCGGGTCGCCGCCGAAGGCGTCGTCGTGGTCGAGCGCAGTGCTGATGGCAAGCGCGCTGCCGTGGTCGAAATCAATTGCGAAACGGATTTCGTGGCGCGTGAAGCCGATTTCCAGGCATTTGCCACCCTGGTCGGCAAGCTGGTGCTCCAGCACCGGCCTGCGGACCCCGAGGCGCTCCTGGCCCTCAAGAGTGATTCGGGCACCACGATCGACGAACTCCGCCGGGTACTGATCGCCAAGATCGGCGAAAACATCAGCATCCGCCGGTTCGCCGTCCTCGAGGCGCCCAAGCTGGTGGGGACTTATCTCCATGGCACCCGTATCGGCGCCCTGGTGGCAATGAAATCCGGGGACGAGGCACTGGCGAAAGACGTTGCCATGCACGTCGCGGCCATCAATCCCGCGCGGCTGTCGAGCTCGGAAGTGCCAGCCGAGGAAGTCGCCAAGGAACGTGAAATCCAGCTCGAGCAGGCGAAAAGCGACCCGAAGAACAAGGGCAAGCCCGACGCCATTCTCGGCAAGATCATCGAAGGCCGGATCTCCAAGTGGCTGAATGAAGTCACGCTGCTCGGCCAGCCGTTCGTCAAGGACGACAAGCAGTCGGTGGCGCAGTATCTCGAGCAAGCCGGTGGCGAAGTCGCTGCCTTCATCCGCTTCGAAGTCGGTGCCGGCATCGAGAAGAAGCAGGAAGACTTTGCGGCCGAAGTGATGAAGCAGGCCGGACTGAGCTGAGCCTCCGGGCCGGTTACCCCGGCTGCATTGAAATAAAGTCGCTTCCAGGCGCCCTTGGGCCCGGTCGTGAAGCCGAATAGGAACCCCGCCTCGTGCGGGGTTCTTTATAATCGGCGCCGGTCAACGGCGAGGCGAACGTAACGATGGTCAATCCCGAAGGTCCATCCACTCCGCGCAGGGGCGATGCGGACCTCAAGCGCATCCTGCTCAAGCTTTCCGGCGAAGCCCTCATGGGCAACGAGGATTACGGCATCGATCCGCTGATGATCAAGCGGATTGCGTCGGAGATCCGCGAGGTGCACGACCTCGGGCTGCAGGTCGCCATCGTCATCGGCGGGGGGAATATCTTCCGCGGCGCCGGACTGGCTCGCGCCGGCATGGATCGCGTGACCGGCGACCACATGGGTATGCTGGCCACCGTCCTTAATTCCCTCGCCCTGCAGGACGCCCTCGAGTCCTTCGGGACCTACGCGCGCGTGATGTCCGCCATCCGCATCAACGAAGTCTGCGAGGAATACATCCGCAGGCGCGCCGTTCGCCACCTTGAAAAGGGGCGGGTGGTCATCTTTGCCGCGGGCACCGGCAACCCGTTCTTCACCACCGATACCGCTGCCAGCCTGCGGGCGATTGAAGTGGAGGCCGATCTGCTGCTCAAGGCCACCAAGGTGAACGGCATCTACTCGGATGATCCGATCAAGAATCCGGCCGCGACCCGCTACGAACGGCTGACTTTCGACAAGGTTCTCTCGGACCGGCTCAATGTCATGGATGCGACGGCGATCGTCATGTGCCGTGACAACGACCTGCCGCTGCGGGTCTTCGATCTGAACGCGCCTGGCGAGCTCCTGCGCATCGTGCGCGGCGAGGATGTCGGGACGCTGGTGACCAACGCTTGATCCCGCGCGCGACGGGTTTCGGATTTTCGGAGTCAGTGCAATGATCGATGACATCAAGAAAGACGCTGTGGACCGCATGCAGAAGTGCGTGGCCGCCCTCCGCCACGATCTCAAGAAGCTGCGAACGGGACGCGCCCATTCCAGCCTGCTCGACCACATCCGCGTGGATTACTACGGGTCCGAATCACCCCTGTCGCAGGTGGCAAACGTCGTGGTCGAGGACTCCCGCACGCTCATGGTGACGCCATGGGACAAGAGCATGGTCTCCGCGATCGAGAAAGCCATCATGAAGTCGGATCTCGGGCTCATGCCGAACACGGCGGGTACGGTGATCCGCATTCCCATGCCGGCCCTGACGGAAGAGCGCCGCCGCGAAATGACGAAAGTCGTGCGCCACGAAGCCGAGAATGCCCGCGTGGCCGTGCGCAACGTGCGCCGCGACGTGATGCAGGATCTCAAGGAGCTGCTCAAGGAGAAGCTGGTGTCGCAGGACGACGATCGTCGCGCGCAGGACGAAATCCAGAAGCTCACCGACCGGTTCGTCGCGGAAATCGAAACGGTCCTGGTCGAGAAGGAAAAAGAACTCCTGCAGGTCTGACCGGCCTTCAGCAGCCTGCCATGGCCTCCGCCCCGTCCGACACCGTTCCGCGCCACGTCGCCATCATCATGGATGGTAACGGGCGGTGGGCGGCCGCGCGCTCGCTGCCGCGTCACGCAGGTCATCGGGCGGGTCTCAAGGCCGTGCGCGCGACCGTCGAGTCCTGCGCCAAGGCGGGCGTGGAAGTCCTGACGCTATTTGCCTTCTCGAGCGAAAACTGGCGCCGGCCCCGCGACGAAGTCAGCCTGCTGATGGCCCTGTTTCTCGAAGCGCTGGATCGCGAGATCAACGACCTGCACAAGAACCAGATCCGCGTGCGTTTCGTAGGCGACCTGACGCAGCTGTCGCCCGCGTTGCAGGCGCGCATGCAGACCGCCGAACAGCGCACCGCCGGCAACCAGCGACTGACGCTCGTGATCGCGATGGCTTATGGAGGTCGCTGGGATATCGCGCAGGCCGCGACTTCACTGGCGCGCCAGTGTGTGGAAGGCACGTTGAAACCGGAAGAGATCAACGAGACGCGGCTGGGCGGTGAACTGTCGCTCAGGGGCATGCCTGATCCTGATCTTTTCATCCGGACGGGCGGCGACCAGCGCATCAGCAATTTCCTGCTGTGGAATCTTGCGTATACGGAACTCTATTTCTGCGATGCCCTCTGGCCGGAATTCGGGGACGCCGAGCTCGCTGAAGCGCTCGCGCAGTTCGCGCAGCGGGAACGCCGGTTTGGCCTGACTCCGGACCAGCTTGCCAGGAAGGCGGAGTAGCGGTGCTCAGGCAACGACTGCTCACCGCTCTGGTCCTGGTTGCGGTGCTACTGGTGGTCCTGCTCGTGCTGCCGCGGCAGGCGGCGGTAGGCGTGCTTGCCGTGATGATGCTGGTCGGCGCCTGGGAATGGTCGGGGTTTTTACGGACCGACAGTCGTGCAGTCCGGCTGGCGTATGTGGCGGTGGCTGCGGTCCTCATGGCTCTCGGCTGGATCGTCGGGCTGGACGCGCCGACTTTGAGGATCCTGCTCGTGGCGGCGCTTGGCTGGTGGCTTGTCGCGTTCGTGTGGCTGAGTGCCTTTCCCGGACGGGTGGTTGCTCCTGCGACGGCGATTGCCGGTCTCTGCGTGCTGATTCCTGCCTGGGTGGCGCTTGGCCGCCTGCATCTCTCGGATCCGGCCGGTCCACAGTGGGTGATCTTTCTCATCGTGCTGGTGTCGCTCGCCGATGTCGGGGCATTTTTCGCCGGCCGCCGGTTTGGTCGTCTCAAGCTCGCGCCACGCGTGAGCCCCGGAAAAACCTGGGAAGGAATGTTCGGTGGCGTCTTCTTCGCGATGATCGTTGCGTGCGCAGGGGTCTGGTGGTTTGCCGTGCCAGCCGGTCCGTTCATCGCGCTGTGCGCCGCCGTGACGCTCATTTCAATCGTGGGCGACCTGACCGAAAGCATGTTCAAGCGTTTCGCCGGCCTCAAGGACAGTGGCACGCTGTTTCCCGGTCACGGCGGTGTGCTCGACCGGATGGACAGCATTACGGCAGCCGCGCCGCTCTTCCTGCTGGGCCTGTACGGGCTCGGAGTCCTGTCGTGACGGCGCGCATCGGCGTGGCTGTCCTCGGCTCCACGGGTAGCATCGGTGTCAGCACGCTGGATGTTCTCGCCCGGCATCCCGACCGTTTCCGTGTCGTGGCGCTGGGTGCAAGGGACAATCTTCAGCGCCTGCGCGAACAATGCCTGGTGCACGAGCCCCAGTTCGCGGTCCTCACGGATGTCACGGCTGCCGGCAAACTCGAGGCTGAATTGCGTGCGCAGGGTTCGTCCACGCGCGTTCTGGCTGGCGACAGCGCACTGGACGAGGTTGCTGCGCACGCCGACGTTGATTACGTCATGGCGGCCATCGTCGGTGCCGCGGGCCTCTCGTCGACCCTCGCGGCTGCCCGGCATGGCAAACGGCTACTGCTTGCCAACAAGGAAGCGCTGGTGATGTCCGGCCCGCTACTCATGGATGCGGTGACGGCAGGTGGCGCGACGCTTATCCCGATCGACAGCGAACACAACGCGATTTTCCAATGCCTGCCTCCCGCGACTTCCGACATGCCCGGAGGGAGGGGTGTCAGGCGCATTCTGCTCACCGCTTCAGGAGGGCCTTTCCTGCGCACGCCAGCCAGCGCGCTGGAGGCTGTGACGCCCGACCAGGCCTGTGCCCATCCGCGGTGGGTCATGGGCCGCAAGATTTCAGTCGATTCAGCCACCCTGATGAACAAGGGCCTCGAGCTCATCGAAGCCTGCCTGCTGTTCGGCGTCCCTCCGGCGCTGGTGGAAATCGTCGTTCACCCCCAGAGCATCGTCCACTCGATGGTCGAATACCTCGACGGTTCGGTATTGGCCCAGCTCGGCAACCCTGACATGCGCACCCCGATTGCCCATGCCCTCGGCTGGCCAGAGCGGTTGTCGTCCGGTGTAGAATCCCTCGACATCGTCAAGGCGGGCAGACTCGATTTCGAAGCGCCGGACCTTGAGCGGTTTCCCTGCCTGAAGCTGGCCCGGGCCGCCGCCGAAGCCGGTGGGACAGCGCCCGCCGCCCTCAATGCCGCGAACGAGATCGCGGTGGCGGCGTTCCTGGGGCGCCGGCTTGCCTTCATGAGGATTCCGGCCGTGATCGACCAGGTCATGAACGCTCACCTGAACAGCCCTGTCAAAGCGTTGGGCGACGTCCTCGCAGCGGATGCCTGGGCGCGGGATTTTGCGGCGGCTGCCCTGACGCCTGCCGCAGGAGTGCATGCATGACGACGCTGACAACCCTGGTAACGACAGTCCTCGCGTTCATCGCGGCCATCGCCATTCTGGTGGCGGTGCACGAATTCGGCCATTTCTGGGTGGCGCGACGGCTGGGCATCAAGGTGCTCAAGTTTTCCATCGGGTTTGGCCGGCCGCTCTGGAAGCGGACGGCGCGTGATGGCGTTGAATACGTGATTGCGGCGATTCCGCTGGGCGGCTACGTCAAGCTGCTCGATGAGCGTGAAGGAGAAGTGTCGCCGCAGGATCTCCCCCACGCGTTCACGCGTGCGCCCATCTGGAAGCGGATCGCCGTGCTGGTGGCCGGGGCCGGCTTCAACTTCATCTTCGCCATCCTTGCCTACTGGGCCCTGCTGATGGCCGGCGTGCCGAGCCTGAAGCCCGTGATCGGCGAAGTGACGCCTGAATCCATTGCTGCCCGCGCCGGGTTGCGTGCCGACGATGAGATCCGCGAGATTGGCGGCAAGCCAGTTGCCACGCGTGAAGCAGCGCTGCTCGGCATCTTCGAGGATCTGGTCGAAGATGGCGTCGTCGACATGTCCGTGTCGGGTGCCAACGGTGACCGCCAGTTGCATCTGGAAGCGGGTGATCGCCGCGCTGAGCTCGCGCAACCTGACGTGCTGTTTTCGGGGCTGGGTTTCGAGTTCTGGTCGCCGCCCGTACCTGCCACCATCGGAGCAGTGGTCGAAGGCAGTGCTGCCAAGCTTGCAGGACTGCAGCCGGGGGACGAGATCCTTGCGCTCGACGGAACGAAGGTAAACAGCTTCAAGGCACTCGTCGCCCTGGTCGAGCCTCGTTTCGATATGGAAGCTGTCCTCGAGGTCCGCCGTACCCAGGACGGGGTCGCGACGATCATTCAGGTCCCCGTCAGGATCGGCGGCGATACTGTGGACGGACGACGGGTTGGCCGGATGGGCATTCAGCAGACCGCTGGCGGCTATCCGCCCGAAATGATCGCCCTGCAGAAATACGGGCCAGCGGAGGCTTTTGCGAAGGGAGCCGGCAAGACTTGGGAAACCACTGCCTTCACGCTGAAGATGATCTGGAACATGGTCGCCGGCAATGTTTCGGTGAAGACGCTGTCGGGACCGATTACCATCGCGGAGTTTTCAGGCATCGCGGCGCGCCAGGGTGTGCTGTCCTTCCTGAACATGCTCGCGCTGATCAGCATCTCGCTCGGCGTGATGAACCTGCTGCCCATCCCGCTCCTCGACGGGGGGCAGGTCGTTTACCAGCTCGCGGAACTGGTCAAGGGCCGCCCGGTCTCAGAGCGTGCACAGATTTTCGGCCAGCAGGTGGGCATTGCGCTCCTGATCCTGCTCATGGGCCTCGCCTTCTATAACGACATCGCCCGCCATTTCGGTTGAGATAAGGGAGCCTCTGATTGACCTATACATGCCCGCGTTGCGTCTCCAATCGCCTGCAGCTAGGCATGGACCGCAGGCCATATCGGGAATATGGACAAGGTTCATAACAACGCGGCAGGCGATTAGAGGCGCAACCCATAAAATGTTGAATTCATTCATTGATCGGGACGGGATCCATTTCGTGCATGGCGGTGTTGCGTCCTCCCTTGAGTACATTGAGTACACAGCGGTCGTCGCGCCTAGCCCTGCACGAAATGGCTCGCCGTCGCGGGCATGTATAGGTCAATCAGAGGCTCCCATTTAATGCTCCTTCGCTTCATGGTTCATACGACGCTCGCGCTCGCCACGGGCGGTGCGGTTCTCGCGCAGGGCTTGCCTGCCGCGACGCCTGCCGGCAGCGAATTCACCGTCGGCAACATCCGCGTCGAAGGCCTGCAGCGCATTTCGGAAGGCACGGTCTACAACTACCTGCCGGTGAACATCGGCGACAGGCTCGACCGCCGCCGCCTCGATGAAGCCCTGAAAGCGATCTACGCCACCGGTTTCTTCCGTGATGTCCAGTTGCGACGCGATGGCGGCACGCTGGTGATCGTGGTGCAGGAGAGGCCCTCGATCGAAAGCTTCGACATCAAGGGCAACAAGGACATCAAGACGGAAGACCTGCAGAAGTCGCTCAACAATGTCGGCCTCTCGCCGGGCAAGACTTTCGACCAGTCCGTGCTCGATGAAGTCGAGCGCTTCATGACGGAGCAGTATTTCTCCCGCGGCAAGTACGCGGTCAAGATCGACGCGAAGGTCGACGACGTGCCCGGCAATCGCGTCAAGATCGCGATCGACATCAAGGAAGGCGCGCGGGCGCGTATCCGGCAGATCAACGTGGTGGGCAACACGAGCTATCCCGATGACGATCTGCTCGACGCCTTCAAGCTCAAGACGCCCAACCTGCTGTCGTTCTACAAGCAGGACGACCGCTACGCGCGTGAGGCGCTGACTGGCGATCTCGAGACACTGCGCTCGTTCTACATGGACCGCGGCTACGCGAATTTCCGCATCGATTCGACCCAGGTGGCCATCGCGCCCGAGAAGGACGACATGTTCGTCACGGTCAATGTGACGGAAGGCGAACTCTTCAAGGTGTCCGACGTCAAGCTGGCCGGCAACATGGTGGTGCCCGAAGCGGACCTGAAGCAGCTCATCTTCATCAAGCCGGGCGAAACCTATTCCCGCCGCATGATTACCGCGACGACGGAAGCGATGAACCTGCGTCTCGGCGCGGACGGCTACGCTTTCTCGAAGGTCGATGCCGTGCCGCAGGCCAATCCGGAGACGCACGAGATTTCCCTGACGTTCCTCGTCGAGCCGGGCAACCGCGTGTACGTCCGGCGCATCAATTTCAATGGCACCTCGAGCGTGAACGACGAAGTGTTCCGCCGCGAAATGCGCCAGCTCGAAGGCGGGTATCTGTCGAATGCCGCCGTGGACCGTTCGAAGGAACGTATCCAGCGCCTGCCGTTCATCGAGAAGGTCGATGTCGAGACGCATCCTGTCGCGGGTTCACCGGACCTCGTCGACGTCGATTTCGAGATCAAGGAAGGCCTGCCTGGGCAGTTCACTGCCGGCGTCGGCTATTCGGAGTCGCAGTCACTGATCCTGAATGGCGGGTTCACGCACACGAACTTCATGGGCACGGGCAACCGCATTTCGCTGGACGTGAACCGCGGCCGCTACCAGAAGAATTTCTCGTTCTCGCACACGGATCCGTACACCACCATCGACGGCGTGTCGCGGACGATTTCGCTCGGGTATCGCGACGTCACCCAGTACACCTCGGCCTCCTCGGACTTCTCGACCGAGACGCTCAGCGCCGGGGTCGATTACTCGTATCCGCTGACGGAGTACCAGAGCATTCGCGCCGGCGTCGGCTTCCAGCGGGCCGATCTCTTTGCGCCTTACGGCTCTCCCGAATCGGTCGACTGGGTACAGAAGAACGGCAATCCGTATACGACGCAGTACGACAACGGCGATGGCACTTCCACGACGTTCTACGGCACGAAGTTCGATACGTTCGAGCTGAACCTCGGCTGGGGTTACGACTCGCGCAACCGGGCCATCTTCGCCGACCGGGGTGCCCGTCACCGGTTGAACCTGTCCTATGCCATGCCGGGCAGCGATGTGGAGTTCTGGACCGCGCGCCTCGATTCGGTGACGTTCGTGCCGTTGTGGCGCAGTTTCACGTTGATGTTCAACGGCGAGGTCAACTACGGGCAGGGTCTGGGCGACACGACTTCCTACCCTCCTTATCGTCTCTACTTCGCGGGCGGCCCTGAATCCGTCCGCGGCTACCGCGAGAATCGCCTGGGGCCGAAGGACAGTTTCGGCAATCCTTATGGTGGCAACCTCAAGGTGTCAGGGCAGATCGAGCTGCTGCTGCCTGTGCCTGAGAAATTCCGCAACAGCGCGCGCGCCAGCCTGTTCTTCGATATCGGCAATGTCTTTTCCACGGAAGATGTTGTTTTCCTTGGTCCTGACGGCACGACGCCAGCCGATTACACCTTCAGCTATGATAAGTTGAAGCAATCGGTCGGCGTGGCCGTGCAGTGGCTTGCGCCTCTTGGCGTGTTCCGGTTCAGTTACGGCGTGGCCCTCAATGCCAATCCTGCGACCGCCAATACGTTCGAAGATGAGCGGGAAGGGTTCCAGTTCTCGGTCGGCCAGGCGTTCTAGCTTCGCAGATCGATGATTTCCAACGTTTTTTCAAAGGTTTGAGGTTTGAGCAATGCATAAATACAGTCTGGCCGGAATTGCGAGTCGGGCGCTTGGGGTGCTGATCGTTGCGGGTGCTGCCATGGCTCCCGTGGGAGCTGCGCAGGCGCAGATGAAACTCGGCGTCGTGAACGTGCAGAAGCTGCTCCAGGATTCGCCCCAGGCAAAAGTCTCGATGCAGGCGCTGCAGGACGAATTTGCACCCCGCCAGCGCGACATCGTGCAACAGCAGACCACGCTCAAGACGCGTCAGGACCGCCTGAACCGGGATGGCGCTGTCATGGCCGAAGCCGAACGACGGAATGTCGAACGTGAAGTGCGGGAAGGCGAGCGGGATCTCGCGCGCAAGCAGAGCGAGTATGTGGAGGACCTCAACGTCCGCCGCAACGAAGAGCTCGGCAAGCTGCAGAACTCCCTGTTGCAGGAAGTGCAGAGCTTCGCCAAGGCGCAGAATTTCGATCTCATCGTCGGTGACGGCGTGCTGTTCGCCAAGGACACGCTCGACGTGACTCCGCAGGTACTTGCAGCCTTGCAGGCTCGCGGACCTCGCGCAGCGCCGGCGGCCGCACCCAAGCCCTGAGCCACGCGGGTATCAAGCACCCGCTGACATGGGCACCACGCTTGCCGAACTCGCCGTTCGTTTCGGCTGCGTGCTGCAAGGCGATCCCGCCGTCCGCGTATCCAGGGTGGCGACCCTGCAGAACGCGGATCCGGATTCACTGACCTTTCTCGCCAACGCCAAGTATCTGCGGCATCTCGCCACGACCCGCGCCGGCGCGGTCGTGCTCGAGCCCCGCCATGCCAGGGACTGTCCGGTTCCCGCACTGCTGAGCCCGAATCCTTATGCGACGTACGCGCGGATTGCGGCTGAATTGCACCCGCCTCCTGCACTGGTTCCCGGCTGTCACCCCTCTGCCGTGATCGATCCTGCTGCGCGGATCGATCCAACCGCGTCGGTCGGGGCGAATGCGGTTCTCGAAGCGGGTGTTGTAATCGGTCCGCGCGTATTCATCGGTCCCGGTTGCGTCCTGCTGCGGGGCGTAGAAGTCGGCGCCGATACCCGCTGCACCGCCAGCGTCACGCTCTGCGCGGGAGTCGTGATTGGCGAACGGTGCATCATTCATCCCGGCGTCGTGATCGGTGCCGACGGGTTTGGTCTCGCGCCCGAAGACGGCCAATGGGTCAAGGTGCCGCAGACCGGCGCAGTGCGCATCGGCAATGATGCGGAGATCGGCGCGAATACCACGATCGACCGCGGCGCCATCGAAGACACGGTGCTGGAAGAGGGCGTCAAGCTCGACAACCAGATCCAGATCGGCCACAACGTGCGCATCGGGGCGCATACCGCGATTGCCGGCTGCACGGGCATTTCCGGCAGCACCACGATCGGCAAGCACTGCCTGATCGCAGGGCAGGTCGGAATCGCCGGCCATCTCAGCATCTGCGACAACGTCATCATCACCGGCAAGACGATGGTGGCGGGCTCGATCCTGAAACCCGGTCTCTACTCCGGCAGCCTGTCGTCCGAAGAGAATTCGACCTTCCGCCGCAACGCCGCCCGCTTCAGGCAGCTCGATGCGCTTTTCAAGCGGGTGCAGCAGCTTGAGGGAAAAGATGCAACGCCGGACGACGCGGGCGAAGACGGCTGAAACCTGGCCCGCCCGCGCGATTTTCTGCGAAGATGCCGAGCACGATGACAGACCAAGAAACAACAACAGTCGCTGCGACGGCCAGCGCGCCGGTTGCGAAGCCGCTCGACATCAACGAAGTGCTGCGCCGGCTGCCGCACCGTTATCCGTTCCTGCTGGTGGATCGCGTGCTCGAGTTTGAATCGAACAAGTCGATTCGCGCGCTCAAGAACGTCACGTTCAACGAGCCGTTTTTCACGGGGCATTTTCCGCACCGGCCCGTGATGCCCGGCGTCCTCATGCTGGAGGCGCTGGCGCAGACGTGCGGTCTGCTCGCCTTCCTCACTGCCAACGTCTATCCGAGCGAGCGTGCACAGCTGTATTTCGCCGGCATCGACGGCGTGCGTTTTCGCCGGCCGGTAGAGCCGGGCGACCAGCTGATCCTGAAAGCGGAACTCACCCGCGTCATGCGCGGCATCTGGAAATTCACGACGTCGGCAGAAGTCGACGGCAAGGAAGCGGCCTGTGCCGACATCATGATCGCTCCCGGCGATCTGAGTGCCTACACGCCCGCTGGCGGTCCGGTCTAACCTCATTCAGGGCGAAGCGATGGCCATCCATCCCACGGCGCTGGTTGCTCCCGATGCGGTCATCGCTGCTGATGTCGACATCGGTCCCTACACCGTCGTCGGCCCGGGCGTCACGATTGGCGCTGGCTGCTGGGTCGGTCCGCACGCGGTGATCGAAGGGCCGACAACCATCGGGCGGGACAACCGCATCTTCCAGTTTGCCTCGATTGGCGCCGCGCCCCAGGACCTCAAGTACAAGGGTGAGCCGACGAGCCTCGAGATCGGCGATCGCAATACGTTCCGCGAGAACACGACAATCAACCGCGGCACGACGAAAGACCAGCTCGTGACGCGCATCGGCAGCGACAACCTGTTCATGGCGGGTGCGCATGTCGGGCATGACAGCGTCATCGGTTCCCATTGCGTCTTTGCAAACTACTCGACGCTCGGCGGGCACGTGGTGCTGGGTGACTGGGTGCACATGGGCGGCTTCGCGGGCGTACACCAGTTCTGCAAGATCGGTGCGCACGCATTCATCGCCAACAACACGGCCGTAACGCGCGATGTGCCGCCTTACGTGATGGCAGTAGGCCGGCCTGCGGAACCGCACAGCGTCAATACCGAAGGCCTGAAGCGGCGCGGCTTCACGCCGGAGAACATCAGCAACATCAAGGCGGCTTTCCGCATCCTGTATCGCTCCAAGCTCAAGCTGGCCGAAGCCACCGAGCAGTTGAATGCCCTGGCTGCGGAGCATCCCGAAGTGAAACCGTTTGCGGAGTTCCTGAACGTCAGCGAGCGAAGCATCGTGAGATGAGGGGCGGCGCTCCCCTGATCGTCCTGGTTGCCGGCGAATCGTCCGGAGACACGCTGGGCAAGCACCTGATCGACGCATTGAAGCAGCGTATTCCGGGTGCCCGGTTTGCAGGCGTTGCCGGCCCCAAGATGATTGCCGCCGGGTGCGAAGCTTGGGAGCGCTCGGAAAATCTCAGCGTCATGGGACTGTTCGAGGTGCTGAAACACCTGCCGCGACTTTTCCGTATCCGCAAACAGCTCATCACCCGGATTCTTGCGGAGCCGCCCGCCGTCTTTGTCGGTATCGACTACCAGGAATTCAATTTAGGCCTCGGTGCCCGGTTGCATGCAGCCGGCATTCCCACCGTGCAGTACGTGAGTCCGCAGATCTGGGCCTGGCGGCAGGGGCGGGTGCACAAGATTGCAGCGGCTTTCGATCGCGTGCTGTGCCTGCTGCCGTTCGAGAAACAGTTTTACGACGAGCATGCGGTCAAGGCCGTCTTTGTCGGTCATCCTCTCGCCGACGAGATTCCTTTCGAGCTTGATCGCGGCGCTGCGCGTTCCATCCTCCAGCTGCCCGCCGCTGGGCAATGCATCGCCATTCTCCCTGGCAGCCGCCACGGTGAGGTGACCCGGCTGGGGCCGGATTTCGCGCAGACCATTGCGTGGGTGGCCCGCGAGCGACCTGCCATGCGCTTTGTCGCGCCTATGGTGAATGCCCGGATGAAGGCGCTCTTCGAAGGCTTTCTGGTGGCCGCCGGGGTCCGGGACAAGGTGCTGGTCCTCGACGGGCACGCGCACACCGCGATGGCAGCGAGCGACGCTGTCCTGCTCGCTTCAGGAACGGCTACCCTCGAGGCGACGCTAGTGAAGCGGCCGATGGTGGTGGCCTATCGGCTTGGGGTACTCACGACACTGATATTAAGGATTCCAGGGCTCGTGAAGTCCACGTTCTTCGCGCAACCCAATCTGCTGGCCAACCGTGCGCTGGTCCCGGAGTTCTTCAATAGCGAGGTGACCGCCACCAACCTGGGTCCGGCCTTGCTTCAGCAGATCGACCGTCCGGATCGGGCAGCGCTCACAGCGGCTTTCACCGATATTCACAGGATTCTCCGCCGCGATGCGAGCATCCAGGCTGCCGAGGCAGTGGTGGAACTCATCGACGAAAAGCATTCTGGATAGCCGGGTGGAATACAAATCTTCATTGCGGCTCCTGGCCGGCGTGGATGAGGCGGGTCGAGGGCCGCTCGCGGGGCCGGTCTATGCCGCAGCCGTCATTCTGGATCCAGCGCGGCCGATCAGCGGGATTCGCGATTCGAAGAAACTCAACGCGGTCCAGCGGGAAGCTGTCGCAGCCGAAATCCGGATCAGTGCATTGTCATGGTCCATCGCCAGCGCGGATGTCGATGAAATCGATACGCTCAATATCCTGCGTGCCACGCATCTCGCCATGCGACGCGCTCTCGCCGGGCTGCATCTGCCACCAGCCCATGTGCAGATCGACGGGAACCTGTGTCCGTCTCTCGAAGGGCTGGGCCTCGCATGCACGATCGAAGCGATCATCCGCGGCGACGATTCGGTGCTGGAGATCGGGGCAGCCTCGATTCTGGCCAAGGTCGCGCGCGATGCAGTGATGTGCGAACTCGACGGGCACTACCCGCAGTACGGATTCGCCGTCCACAAAGGCTATCCGACGGCCAGGCATCTGGCGGCTTTGGGTGAACATGGCGCGAGCCCGATTCATCGCAGGTCGTTCGGGCCGGTGAGGGCGGTCCTGCAGAGAGGATAGAAACCAGCAGGTTGCGGATCGTGCTTCGTGTTCTGCACGAATCAGGCCGCCGAGCAGCCTACCGGTGTGGAGTTTTCACAGAGCTGTTCCCGGCTTTTCGTCCCGCGTCAACGGAAAATTTTCGGCTCCAATTTCCCGCGCGTTCCGCTTATCCTCCGCTCTCCTTTTCCGCCTGCGATCCGCGCCACGAACCGTCCATTCATGCCCACCTTCGTCCACCTCCGTCTGCACACCGAGTACTCGCTGGTCGACAGCGTGCTCCGCATCAGCAGCGAGTATGGCGAGGACGGCAAGCGGGGCGTCACCGGCGTGATCGATGCCGTCGCGGAGGCAGGCATGCCCGCGGTCGCGCTGACCGACCAGTCGAATCTCTTCGGCATGGTGAAGTTCTATCGCGCGGCGCAGTCGCGCGGGCTCAAGCCGCTCATTGGTGTCGATCTGTGGGTGCGCGATGTCACGGCGGATCGTAGTGAACCCATGCGGCTCACCCTGCTGTGCCAGAACAGTCTCGGTTACCGCAACCTGACGCAGCTCGTCAGCCGCTCGTATCTCGAAGGGCAGCACAAGGGTCGCGCTACGGTCGATCGCAGCTGGCTCGAATCCGGAGCGCTCGCCGGACTCATCGCGTTGTCGGGTGGCAGCGAGGGTGACGTGGGCAAGGCCATCGTGGGTGGCCGCAAGGCCGATGCGCAGGCGCTGCTCAAGTCATGGGTGGCGCTGCTCGGCGATCGCTACTACCTGGAGCTGCAACGCACCGGACGCGACAACGAAGAAGAGCACATCACGGGCGCACTGGAACTGGCCGCGGAACTCGGTGTTCCGGTCGTCGCCACCAACGACGTCCGTTTCCTGGTGCCTGAGGATTTCGCAGCGCATGAAGCACGGGTCTGCATCCAGGACGGCGCGCTGCTGGACGATCCGACCCGGCAGCGGCGGTATACGGACCAGCAATATTTACGCAGTCCGGCCGAGATGATCGCCTTGTTCGCCGACGTCCCGGAGGCCATCGAGAACTCGGTCGAAATTGCGCGGCGCTGCAGCCTCGATCTCAAGCTCGGCAAGTCGGTGCTGCCTGCGTATCCCGTTCCGGTCGGTCTCACGACGGAGGATTTCCTGCGGCAGGAAGCTGCCACTGGCCTCGCGAAGCGTCTCGCCCGATTCGCTGCGCATCCGGTGGCCGGGGTGCGCGTCATCCCCGAACCAGAGTATCACCAGCGGCTCGCACTTGAGCTCGACGTCATCTGCCAGATGGGGTTTGCGGGCTACTTCCTGATCGTTGCCGATTTCATCCGCTGGTCGCGCGACAACGATGTGCCGGTGGGCCCGGGACGCGGTTCGGGAGCCGGTTCGCTCGTGGCGTATTCGCTTGGCATCACCGATCTCGATCCACTGCAGTACGACCTGCTGTTCGAGCGGTTCCTCAATCCCGAACGCGTCTCGATGCCGGACTTCGACATCGACTTCTGCATGGACGGACGCGATCGCGTGATCGAATACGTGGCGCAGCGCTACGGACGTGAACGGGTTTCGCAGATCATCACGTACGGCAGCATGGCGGCCAAGGCTGTCGTGCGCGACGTCGCCCGGGTCATGGGCATGAGCTACGGCTTTGCCGATTCGATTGCGAAGCTGATTCCCTTCGAGCTCGGCATCACGCTGCAGGGCGCGCTGGAAAAAGAGCCGGAACTCAAGCGACGCTATGAAAACGAGGACGACACGCGTGAGGTGATCGATCTCGCGCTGGCGCTCGAAGGGCTGGTCCGCAACGCCGGCATGCACGCGGGCGGTGTCGTCATCGCGCCTTCGAAGATCACCGACTTCGCGCCGCTCTATTGCGACGAGAACGGCGGCAGCCTGGTCACGCAGTTCGACAAGGACGACGTGGAAGCGGCCGGCCTCGTGAAGTTCGACTTCCTGGGTCTGCGTACGCTGACCATCATCGACTGGGCACTCAAGACCATCAATCGCGAGCGCACGCTGCTGGGCGAGCCGCCGCTCGACATGGCGATCCTGCCGATGGATGACCCCGCGACTTACCAGCTCCTGCAGCGTGGCGATACCACTGCCGTGTTCCAGCTGGAATCGCGTGGCATGAAGGACCTCATTCGCCGTCTGCAGCCGGACTGCTTTGAAGACATCGTCGCGCTCGTGGCGCTGTTCCGGCCGGGCCCGTTGCAGTCCGGCATGGTCGACGACTTCATCGCCCGCAAGAAGGCGGATCGCGGTGCTCCGGGCGCCGGCATCATCGACTACCTGCATCCGGAGCTGAAGCCTGTACTCGCGTCGACCTACGGCGTCATCCTGTACCAGGAACAGGTGATGCAGATCGCGCAGGTGCTCGCGGGCTACACGCTCGGTGGTGCCGATCTTCTGCGGCGCGCGATGGGCAAGAAGAAGGCCGAAGAGATGGCCAAGCAGCGCTCGATCTTCGTGTCGGGTGCCACGGGGCGTGGTGTCGATGAAGCCAACGCCGCTTACATCTTCGACCTGATGGAAAAGTTCGCGGGGTACGGCTTCAACAAGTCGCACTCTGCCGCCTATGCCGTGCTGTCGTACCAGACGGCGTGGCTGAAGACACGTTATCCGGCGGCCTTCATGGCGGCCGTGCTCTCGTCCGACATGGACAAGACCGACAAGGTCGTCACGCTCAAGCATGAGTGCGACAAGATGGGCCTCAAAGTCGAGCCACCCGATGTCAATGCGTCGCGCTACAAGTTCGCCGTCTCCGGCGAGCGCAGCATCCGATACGGACTGGGCGCGATCAAGGGAGTCGGTGAAGGAGTCGTCGAGGCACTAATTGCGGAGCGCGAGGCGCATGGCGTCTTCACGAGCCTCGGTGATTTCTGTCGCCGCAGCGATCTGACGAAGCTCAATCGCCGTGTGTTCGAAGCGCTCATCCGTTCCGGCGCCCTCGATTCGCTGGGGCCGAACCGGGCGACCTTGATGCATGAACTGCCTGCAGCCTTGCAGCTCGCGGACCAGAGCCTGCGCGCGCATGCGGTCGGGCAGAACGACATGTTCGGCCTCGCGACTCCCATGGCGGCCAGTGTCGAACGACAATTCGAAGTGCGACCGGAGTGGAGCCGTCGTGTGCGGCTGGACGGCGAGCGCGATACGCTCGGACTCTATCTGACGGGGCATCCCATCCAGGAATACGAGTCGGAACTCAAGAGCCTGACCAGCGGCTGGATTGCCGACATTGCAGGCGAGCGTCCGACGGTCATGCCGAGCGAGGAATTCCGCTTCCAGGGCAAACCGGCCACCCTTTCGGGCCTCATGATCGATCTGCGCAAGCGAGGTAACCGGACCATCTTCGTGCTCGATGACTCCACGGGGCGCATCGAGGTGTCGCTCTTCGAAGAGGCGTTCCAGCAATACCGCGCGATCCTGGAAAAGGGCGCGGTGCTCATCGTCGAAGGCAAGCTGCGGTTCGACGAGTTCAGCGATGACTGGCGGCTCAATCCGAAACGGATCGTCGATATCAACCAGGCACGCGAGCAGCTTGCACGGCGTCTCATCATCCGGTGGCCGGCTGAAAGCCGGGCGGCAGCCAGTGGCCGCAATTTCGTCATGGCACTCGAACAGATCCTGAAGCCCTGCCGGCCAGGTGCGTGTGGGATAACGGTGCATTACCAGGGCGATGATGCCCGCGCCGCGCTTTCCTTTCCGGATAGCTGGACGGTGCGTCCGACGCGCGAAATGATCGAGAAACTCAAAATCCTGGCGGGAGAAGAGGGCGTCCGGCTCATCTATCCGCCTCGCGACATGGCATGAACGACGAAACAGCCGAACGACTTGAGCTCAAGATCGCCTATCTCGAGCGGGCGAATATCGAACTCAGCGATGTGGTCTATCGCCAGCAGCAGGAGCTTGAAACACTGCGCTTGCAGGTTGCTTCGCTCGCATCACGCGTTGAGGGCCTGAAATCCGAATCAGAGCCGTACTCCACGGAGCAGGAGCGGCCTCCGCACTACTGAGCGCGGCTTGCGATCATGAAGAAAATTTTCCCTCTCGTGATCGCCGTGCTCGCGGGCTTCTGGCTGCTGGGAGGCCAGAACCAGTTCGGCAACCGGACGGTCCCACGAGCAATCCCTTCTGGCGCGGACACATCAGCGCCGGCCTCGAGCCGACCCGGTGACAGCAGCGTCCTGACGAAAGCATTCGAGCAACGACGCAGCAATCTCCAGGTCGAAGCGACGGGCATCGTGTCGCGAGTCCTTGCTGATGACAACGACGGCTCAAGACATCAGCGAATCATCGTCCGTGTCTCTCCGCAGCAGACCGTGCTCATCGCGCACAACATCGATCTTGCCCCGCGAGTGGAGGCGATCAAGGCGGGCGACAGCATCTCCTTTGCCGGCGAATACGAATGGAACAGCCAAGGCGGCGTCATCCACTGGACGCATCGCGACCCTGCCGGCCAGCACGTCGCGGGCTGGCTGGAAGTGGCAGGTCGGCGGTATCAGTAGGATTCAGGAGAAGGCATGAGGACCGGATTTCTGTTTGCAGCCGTGATTTCCCTGGCGGTTTCCGCCGAGGCCCACTGCGCTGCGGCTAAATGGACTACGCCTTCCGCGAGTGAAATCGATTCCGTCTACGCGGATCTCAAAGCCCTCTATATCGATCTGCACCGCAATCCCGAGCTTGCTTTTCAGGAGGTGCAGACGGGAGCAAAGCTGGCGGAGCGGGCGAAAGCGCTGGGCTACGAGGTCACTACCGGGGTGGGGCGAACGGGACTCGTTGCAGTGATGAGGAACGGGTCCGGACCCACGGTCATGTTGCGTACGGAGATTGACGCGCTTCCGGTCGCGGAAAAAACGGGGCTGCCTTTTGCCAGCCAGGTGATGGGGAAGAATGCGAGTGGGCAAACTGTTCCCGTGATGCACGCCTGCGGACACGATCTGCATATGTCTGCGTGGATGGGTACCGCGCGCCTCATGGCCGAACATCGTGATCGCTGGAGAGGCACGCTCGTGCTGGTCGGGCAGCCTGCCGAGGAAAGTCTGGGCGGAGCAATTGCCATGCTGGACGACGGCCTGTTCACCCGCTTTCCACGACCCGACTTCGCGCTCTCGTTGCATGACGACGATACGATGCCGGCGGGCACGATCGGCTATCACCCGGGCTTTTTCCGCGCGATGTCGGATGCGGTCACGATCACTGTCTATGGGCGCGGCGGTCATGCGGCCATGCCTCACAACACCATCGACCCGGTAGTGCTCGCAGCGCGAATCGTCCTGGGACTGCAGACGATCGTGTCGCGGGAGAACAATCCGGTGGATCCCGTCGTCATCACCGTGGGATCGATCCAGGGCGGAACACAAGGCAATGTGATTCCCGACGAGGTGAAGCTGCAGTTGTCTGTTCGCACCTATACAGACGAAGTGCGTACACGGACGCTTGCTGCCATTCGTCGTGTTACAGCGGGCGAGGCCACGGCTGCTGGAGCGCCCCGGCCGCCGCAGGTCGATGCGCCTGCCAAAGGCAATCCGCCGGTGTACAACGACCCCACGCTTACGCTACGACTGGCTGGGGCGCTGAAGAAGAATCTGGGGGAAGGAAAAGTCGTCGAGATGCCGCAGAAGATGACATCGGAAGACTTTGCCGAATACGGGCTCGCAGGAATTCCGGCGGTGCTGCTGCATATCGGAGCCGTCGATGCAGCGAAGCTCGCCAATGCGCGTCGGACAGGTATTCCCCTACCGTCCCCGCATTCACCGGAATGGGCGCCTGAACTCGAGCCGACATTGAAGGGCGCGGTCCGCGCTGAAGTGACTGCACTCCTGGAGCTTCTGCACCCGCGCTGAAGGATCGCCGGTGCATCTGCGCGTAGCAGACGCACCGGCAAACCGTTTACCAGCGGAAATTCACGCGGCCATAGAGATAACGTCCGTTGAAGCCGAAAGGCGAGGCCGAGGAATAGTCCTGGAAGTAGTTGGTGGTCGGATAGGTGCCCGTGAAGGGTGCGGGCCGTGAGCCGACCGGATTCGGATCCGGATACTCGTCCAGCACGTTGTTCGCGCCCAGTGCGAACTGCCAGTGATCGCCGGGCAAGTACCGGAACTCGAGATCCACCAGCCATTTCGCGCCGAGCTGCACATCGTCAGCGCCGCTATCCACCGTTCCAGGACTCAATGCCTCGCCGAAGCGCGTGGTGCGCAAGGTTGCGCCGAATGTGTCGTAGGTCCAGTCGCCGGACAGGATTATCTTGTCCTTCGGCTGGGACTCCTCCAGACGCAACCGCTCCGTCCGTCCGAACAGCACGAGGTTCGGGATGGCAGCCAGCGGCCCGGGTGCCGCGAGCACCTTCTCGATGTCCGTCGTGTTGTGGTTGTAGGCCGCCGTGAGGGCAAGCGTGCCCACCGGCAGGTCCCAGCGATACGTGCCGACGAGATCGATGCCATCAGTCTTGGTGTCGATGCCATTCACGAAGAACCGCGCCGAAGTCACGCTGCCAAAACCGGCTGCCGAGAGCAGGGCCGCGACCTGGGCACCCGTCAGGTTTTCGCTGACGACGATGCGGTCATCGACCTTGATGCTGTAGTAGTCGAGCGTGATGTTCAGCCTTGGCGCCGGGTTCAGCACGATGCCCGCGGAGTAGTTGAGCGAGGTTTCGGGTTCCAGGTCCTTGGCCCCGAGCGCCCGTGCCACCGGACTGTCGACCGGGAACGTACCGATCTCGAGCAGCACGCCGCCCACGTTGTTCGTCGATGAAGTCTCGTAGAACATCTGGTGGAGCGACGGTGCACGGAAGCCTGTCGATACCGCGCCACGCAACGAAACCACGTCGTTGACCTGGAAGCGCATGGCCAGCTTGCCATTCAGATCCGAACCGAAGTCGCTGTAGTCCTCGAAGCGGGCTGCAAGATCCACGTTCCAGCGATCCGTGACATCGGCATCGAAGTCCACGTACAGCGACTGGCTGTCCCGGTCCTCATCAATGTTGGCGCGGAAGCCGGGGAATACCTGCGCACCTGCGGGAGCGCCGTTCGCCACGAAAGGACCGCCCGCATACGATTGCAGGTCGCCCGGCTTGATCCTGAAATTCTCCTGCCGGTATTCCGCACCGACGGCGAAGGACAGAGACTGCACGAAGGTGACATCAAGCAGTCTCTGGAAGTCGATGTGAAGGTGTCCTGGTTGAAGCGCAGCCCGCCCGAATCGAAGGTTTGCTGGCTCGCGCTGCCATAGGACGTGTTGAAGCTGTTCTCGACGCCGAAATCAAAAGCGTCCGACCCGTGCACGAGCGACACATCCCAGTTCCACGCGCCGGCTTCGCCCTTGAGTCCGGCGGCCAGCGAGTAGTCCTTGAGATCCGTGACGATCAGCGGCAGAAAGCCGTCGGGGTAGTAAGGCACGAAGGTCGTCGTGCTCGCGCTGAAGTTGCGGTTGCGTGCATCGCCCGAACGCCGGAAGAAGCCGCCGCTTTCGCCGTCACGCTGCGTATAGGTTGCGAATCCGTACAGTTCCATCCTGTCCGAGAGGTTATAGCCCGCGTTGACGAAAGCAGTCAGGTCCTGCGTTTCCGCATCGCCGAAGCGGTGATTGATGCGGTCAAATCCCAGCTCGCCGGCAGCCGGTGTAGTGGGCGTCGCAATCGAGGCTGCATACTGTTGCCGTGGGTCCGCGCCCGATCGGTCGGTCGCACTGCGGTCGCGATATTCCGCGGTCAGGTTGATGAAGCCCGCGCTGCCGAGCGGCAAGCCCCAGTTGCCCGAGACCGACCACGTCTCTCCGTCCGTGATGCTCCGGTCCCCGTCCTTCAGGGTTGCGTAAGTGCCGTCGGAAGCAAGCACCGGAGTGCCCGCGCCCGTCGTCTGGATCCCGGTGACATTGGGAACGCCATCGGCCTTCGTGATGTATTCACCGAATGAAGTGCTGACCGAGCCTCCTTCCGCAGAGGACTTCAGGACGATGTTGATGACGCCGGCGATGGCGTCGGAGCCGTATTGGGCAGCAGCACCGTCGCGCAGCACTTCGATGCGTTCGATCGCGGCCGCAGGAATCATGTTCATGTCGACAGCCGCGGTGCCGCGGCCGACGGAGCCGTTGATGTTGAGCAAGGCCGTCGGGTGGCGGCGCTTGCCATTGATCAGTACCAGTGTCTGGTCAGGGCCGAGGCCCCGCAGGGTCGCCGGACGGATGACATCGGTGCCGTCCGTAATCGAAGGCTGTGGAAAGTTGAAGCTGGGAATCAGCGTGTTCAGGATCTTGTTCGGTTCGGCGTAGCCCTGGTTTTCCAGCATTGCCGAATCCACCACGTCGATCGGCACCGGCGAGTCCGCGACCGTGCGATCCGAGCGCCGCGTGCCCGTGACGATGATGACATCGACCTCTTCCAGCACCGGGCCTGGAGCCTGTGCGTGAAGGGCGGGCGGCAACATTGCAGCCATCAGGGTAGCGCTCACTACCTGCGCCACTTTCCATGAATGTCGATGAGGCATCTCGCTCTCCTTCGGTGATGGTGCTCCGGATTCTGCGCTCCTGAACACTGAAGGCAAGCCTCTCGCGCGATAGGGGTTGATCCGGGCGTGTAAGGAAGGTGCAGCCGGACAGGGTGCGAGGGTTTGGTGGTTTTGACGGGCAGGATTTGCGGGCTTGTGGCGGGCAGCCGATGCCGCTATTGTCGCCGCAGTTTTTCTGGACTTACCCACACTATGCCCATGAGTTTTCTGGATTTCGAGCAACCGATCGCGGAGCTCGAAGCCAAAATAGACGAGCTGAAGTTCGTCTCCAACGACGCCGAGGTCAACATCGGCGAGGAAATCGCCAGGCTCCGCGCCAAGAGCCGGGTGCTGACGACCAGCATCTTTGCGAACCTGACCCCCTGGCAGATCACGCAACTCGCCCGTCATCCGCAGCGGCCGTACACGCTCGACTACATCTCGACGATCTGCACCGAATTCCAGGAATTGCACGGCGACCGCATGTATGCCGACGACTGGGCCATCATCGGTGGTCCGGCGCGCATCGAGGGCCGTCCGGTCATGGTGATCGGCCAGCAGAAGGGCCGGGATACGAAGGAGCGGGTGCGGCGGAACTACGGCATGCCGAAGCCCGAGGGCTATCGCAAGGCGCGCCGCCTCATGGAAATGGCGGAACGTTTCCGTTTGCCCATCGTGACGCTGATTGACACCCCGGGCGCCTATCCGGGCGTCGGTTCCGAAGAACGCGGCCAGAGTGAAGCGATCGCCCGCAATCTGTTCGTGATGGCGACGCTGAACACACCCATCGTCAGCGTTGTCATCGGCGAAGGCGGTTCGGGCGGTGCACTGGCGATTGGTGTCTGCGACCGGCTGGTGATGCTCCAGTACAGCGTCTACTCCGTGATCACTCCTGAAGGCTGCGCTTCGATTCTCTGGAAAAGCGCCGACAAGAAGGAACTCGCCGCCGAAGCGATGGGGATGACCGCTGACCGGTTGAACAAGCTCGGCCTGATCGACGAGGTGTTGCGTGAGCCGCTCGGGGGTGCCCATCGCGACCCGCAGATGATGGCCGATGCCCTGAAGACTTCGATCCTTCGCCACCTGGATGAATTGACGGCGCTGGGCCCCGAGAAGCTGCAGCAGGTCCGGCATGACCGCATCCGTGGTTTCGGGGTTTACGGCGGCCGCTGACCCATTGAGGTAGCCTGCCCGGCATGACCGGCTTTTCACCGCCTGCCCTGCAATCCGTGCTCGATGTGCTCCGGCCCGAAGGGGCCACCGGCGACCTCTGCGTGGCCTTCAGCGGCGGCGTCGACTCAACCGTGCTGCTGACCGCTTTGGCCGATCTCAAGGCCGCGGGTTACTCCGGGCAAGTGCGGGCCTCGCACGTCGATCACCAGCTTCATCCCGACTCCGCGCAATGGCAACTTCAATGTGCCGGGGTCGCTGCGTCGCTCGGAATCGCCTACCGGTCGGAACGGGTCGCTGTGGACGGTTCGGGTCAAGGCATCGAGGCCGCAGCTCGCACTGTCCGTTACGAAGCCCTGCATGGTCATCTCAAGCCTGGTGAAATCCTGCTGACGGCCCACCATGCGGACGATCAGCTCGAAACCGTCCTGCTGGCCCTGATGCGGGGCTCGGGAGTGCGGGGTTTATCGGGCATGCCGGCGAGTACGCCTTGTGGATCCGGCTGGCACCAGCGCCCGTTGCTCGATTTCACCCGCGCGGACCTCGAAACCTGGGGCAGGGAGCGCGGCCTCACGTGGATTTCCGATCCCGCGAACAGCGAAGGTCGCTACAGCCGCAGTGTTTTACGGCATGCGGTGACGCCCGCACTTCGCGAACGCTGGCCACAGGCAGCCACTGTTGCCTCGCGCTCGGCCCGGCATCTGGCCGAGGCTGCGGATCTGCTCGACGACCTCGCGCGTCTGGATCTCGAAGCCGTCGGCGCCGGGGAATGCCTGCAGGTGGCCGCCTTGGGTACGTTGCCTTCGCCCCGACGCAGGAATCTGCTGCGGTTCTGGCTTCGCGAGCAGGGCCTGTCGATTCCTTCCACCCGCAAACTCGCGAGCCTTGAGCACGACATGCTGGTCGCCCGGGAAGACCGGCACCCGGTGGTGACCTGGCAGGGTGCGGAAGTGCGTCGCCGACGCGGGTTGCTCTACGCGAGTGCGTCGCTCGCGGAATGATCGGCTCGAGCCGGATTTCTTTCGTCCGGCAACCCCTTCGCGCCTTCCTTCAGTTTCCCTGTTCCAGTAGACTGACGACCCGTCGCGAGGATGGTCCTGACCTCCCGCATTCCATCCCTCCCTCCATCGACGGTGCCCCCATGACTCGTTATATCTGTGTGACCGGCGGCGTCGTTTCCTCGCTTGGCAAAGGCATTGCTGCCGCCTCGCTCGGCGCCATTCTCGAGGCCCGCGGTCTCAAGATCAGCATGGTGAAGCTGGACCCGTACATCAACGTGGATCCCGGCACCATGAGTCCGTTCCAGCACGGCGAAGTGTTCGTCACGACGGACGGCACCGAGACCGATCTCGATCTCGGTCACTACGAACGGTTCGTCCGCACGACGACTTCGCGCAACAGCAATTTCACCACCGGGCGCATCTACGAGCGTGTGATCGCCAAGGAACGCCGCGGTGACTATCTAGGCGCCACGGTGCAGGTCATTCCGCACATCACCGACGAGATCAAGCACTGCATCCGCATGGGCGCGGGCGATGCCGACGTCTGCATGGTCGAGATCGGCGGTACGGTCGGCGACATCGAATCGCTGCCGTTCCTGGAAGCCATTCGTCAGCTCGGTGTCGAGTTGGGTCGGGACAACGTGCTGTACATGCACCTGACGCTGGTGCCCTACATTCCGAGCTCCGGCGAGATCAAGACCAAGCCGACCCAGCACTCGGTGAAGGAGCTGCGCTCGATCGGCATCCAGCCCGACGTGCTGCTGTGTCGTTGTACGGATCCCGTACCCGCGGAGCAGCGTCGCAAGATCGCGCTCTTCACCAATGTCGAGGAGCGGGCGGTCATTTCCGGTGTCGATGCGGATGACATCTACAAGATCCCGATGCTCCTGCACGAGCAGGGTCTCGACGATATCGTGGTCCACAAGCTGCGGCTCGACGTCCCGCCTGCGGACCTGAGCGAATGGCGCCACGTGGTCTCCGCCAAGAGCAATCCGGAAACGACCGTCAACATCGCGATGGTCGGCAAGTACGTCAACCTGCGGGATGCCTATATCTCGCTGTCCGAAGCGCTTACGCATGCGGGCGTGCGGACACGAACCCGCGTCAACGTCCAGTTCGTTGAGGCGACCGACGTCGAGAAGCACGGCACGGACCGTCTGTTTGGGATGGACGCGATTCTGGTCCCCGGCGGATTCGGCGAGCGGGGCATCGAAGGCAAGATCCAGGCGGTTCGTTACGCGCGCGAAAACCAGATCCCGTATCTCGGCATCTGTCTTGGCATGCAGCTCGCGATCGTCGAGTACGCACGGAACGTTGCATCGCTGGGCGATGCCCATTCCACCGAATTCAATCGCGGCACGCCGCATCCGGTGATCGCGCTGATTGCCGAATGGCAGGACCAGAAGGGCACGGTCGAGCAGCGCGACGGGCAATCAAATCTCGGTGGCACCATGCGCCTCGGCGCCCAGGAGTGCCGCATCTCGCACGGCTCGCGGGCCCACCAGATCTACGGTACGGATGTCGTTATGGAGCGGCATCGCCACCGCTACGAGTTCAACAATCACTACCTGCAGAAGCTGATGAACGCGGGCCTCCGGTTCTCCGGCTTCTCGCGTGACGGACTCGTCGAGCTCATTGAGCTGCCGAATCATCCGTTCTTCATGGCGTGCCAGTTCCACCCGGAATTCCGCTCGACGCCGCGTGACGGGCATCCCCTGTTCACCGGCTTCATCAAGGCAGCAAGAGGTTACAGGCAGGCGCAGTTGCCGGCGGTTGCGAGCGCGTGAAACTTCTCAACTTTTCCGTCGGTCCGGATCAGCCGTTCTTCCTGATCGCCGGTCCCTGCGTCGTCGAAAGCGAAGGACTGGTGCTCGATACCGCGGGAACGCTCAAGGAGCTGACCACGCGCCTCGGCATTCCCTTCATCTTCAAAGCGTCCTTCGACAAGGCGAACCGCTCGTCAGCCAAAAGCTTCCGCGGTCCCGGCATGGAAGAGGGCTTGCGGATCCTTTCCGAAGTGAAGCGGCAGCTCGGCTTGCCCATCCTCACCGATGTGCATGAAGACACGCCGATGGCCGAGGTCGCCTCGGTGGTCGATGTCCTGCAGACGCCTGCATTCCTCTGCCGGCAGACGAATTTCATCCTGAACGTCTGCTCGCATGGCCGGCCCGTGAACATCAAGAAGGGCCAGTTCCTGTCGCCCTGGGAAATGCAGAACGTGGTCGACAAGGCGCGTTCCACCGGCAACGAACAGATCATGGTGTGCGAGCGCGGCTTCTCGTTCGGCTACAACAACCTGGTGTCCGACATGCGGTCACTTTCGGTAATGCGCGCCACCGGCTGCCCCGTCGTGTTCGATGCGACGCATTCGGTGCAATTGCCGGGCGGCAAGGGCAATGTTTCCGGCGGGCAGCGTGAGTTCGTGCCTGTCCTCGCTCGCGCGGCAATCGCAGCGGGTGTGGCCGGCGTTTTCATGGAAACGCATCCCGATCCGGACAAGGCGCTCTCCGACGGACCGAATGCCTGGCCGCTCAACCGGATGGCCTCTTTGCTCGAGACCTTGCGCGATTTGGATAGAACTGTAAAATCAAAGCCTTATGAGGAAGACCTGATATGAGCCTAATTGTCGACGTCCGCGGCCGCGAGATCATCGACTCGCGTGGCAATCCCACCGTGGAGGCCGATGTCGTTCTCGACTCCGGAATTGTCGGTCGCGCCGCAGTTCCGTCGGGCGCATCCACGGGTTCGCGGGAAGCGGTCGAACTTCGCGATGGCGACAAGAAGCGCTATCTCGGCAAGGGCGTGACGAAGGCTGTTGCGAACGTCAACGGTGAAATCAAGAACGCATTGCTCGGCAGCGATGTCACGAAACAGGTTGAACTCGATCGACGCATGATCGAACTCGACGGCACCGAGACCAAGGCACGTCTCGGCGCGAATGCCTTGCTTGCTGTCTCGCTGGCTGCCGCACATGCGGGCGCGAACGAACAGAAGAAATCGCTGTTCCGCTATCTCGGCGGTGCAGGCCCCAAGACGCTGCCCGTGCCGATGATGAACATCATCAACGGCGGCGCGCACGCGGACAACAGCGTCGACATCCAGGAATTCATGATCCTTCCCGTCGGTACGCCCTCGCTTTCCGAAGCGCTGCGCTATGGCGCGGAAGTGTTTCATACGCTCAAGAAAGTGCTTCACGATCGCAAGCTCAACACCGCGGTCGGTGATGAAGGCGGCTTTGCTCCAGATCTGCCATCCAACGAAGCGGCGCTCGAAATCATCCTCGAAGCGATCGATCGTGCGGGTTACAAGGCGGGGCGCGACATCTATCTCGGCCTCGATGTGGCGAGCACGGAATTCTTTGCGGACGGCATCTACACCCTTGAATCCGAGAATCGCCGCTTCACAGCCGCGCAGTTCGTCGATTATCTCGATGGGTTGGTGGGGCGTTATCCCATCATCACCATCGAAGACGGCATGAGCGAAGGTGACTGGGACGGCTGGGCGCAGCTCTCCAAGCGGATGGGCAAGCGTGTGCAGCTCGTCGGCGACGACCTGTTCGTCACGAACACGAAGATCCTCAAGGAAGGCATCGATAAAGGCATCGCCAACGCGATCCTCATCAAGCCGAACCAGATCGGCACGCTGACCGAAACGCTGGCAGCCATCGACATGGCGGCCGACGCGGGCTATGCGTCGGTCGTGTCACATCGTTCGGGTGAGACCGAAGATTCGACGATTGCCGATATTGCAGTCGCCACGCGGGCGACGCAGATCAAGACCGGCTCGATGTCGCGCTCGGACCGCATCGCCAAGTACAACCAGCTCCTGCGGATCGAGGCTGAACTCGGTCGCGAAGCGAAATACGCTGGTGCCGAGGCCTATCCCGTAGCCCTGCCGGGCGCTGCCTGCTGATCGCAAGACCTTGAAAATCATTGCCGCCACCTTGTTCGTCCTGCTGGTGCTCTTGCAGTACCGGCTGTGGCTGTACGACGGCGGCATGCGCGAGGTCTGGCATCTGCGCGCCGAAGTGGGTGTGCAGAAGGAAGAGAACGACAAGCTGGTGGGGCGCAACCGCACGCTCATCGCCGAAGTCCAGGATCTCAAGAAGGGCAAGATCGCCGTCGAAGAACGCGCCCGCACCGATCTCGGCATGGTCGGCCCGCGAGAGACCTTTTTCCAGGTCGTGCAGCCGGACGCTGCACCAGCTGGCAGGCAGGAATAACGATCTCCCTACAGTCCGGCAATATCGCCGGGCAGCAATTCGCGGTAGTGGCGGATCGTGAGAACGTCAATCCGCTCCCGGCCTATCAGGTAGATGATCCGATAGGGCCGCAGGAGAATTTCCCGCACATTGTCTCGCTCGAATTCAGGAACTGATCGCCCTGAAAACGGCAGTTGCCCGATTCTGCGGGAATGCAGAAGGATGCGTCGAATGACCCTGGGCGCAACCAGTGGCGACTCCCGGGAGATCGTCTGCTCAATTCCGTGCAGCCGTTCCCGAGCGGTGTCCGTCCAGTAGATCTTCATTCATCCTTGAGCCCGAATTCCTTCACCACTTCTGCCAATTCCCTGACCCTTCCCGATTCGCTGTCCTGAACCCCGTTTTCAATGTCCTGACGCACTGCGGCCCGATAGATCAAATCCTTCCAGCCGGCATCGTCGGGCAATTGCTCGACGAGATCGTGAGCCTGTTTCTTGAAGGAAGCCTGCGGGAGCGACTTGCTGGACATGAGAGGCACCTGGCCGGACTGGTGAATGGCAGCCTAGGACTCTCTCCGCGAGGGCGCAAGAGCTCGATCTACGTTGCAAGTATCGGCGACAATCGCACGAAGCTACCAGTCGCGAATCTGCTGCATCCGTGCAGTTTCTCGCAGTGCCGCTCGTAGCCAGTGCGCTCTTGAACAAAGGATCAGCTAGGGATCGCCCGGGTGACCCGGTACCATTCGCCAATGTTGCATGAGCCTCCAAAATTCTGGGTTGTCATTCCCGCCGCCGGTAGTGGCCAACGGATGGCGGGTGATATTCCCAAGCAATATCTGCCGCTCGCCGGGCGCACGGTTCTGGAGTGGTCGCTCACACCGTTTCTGGAGCGCACCGAATTTCCCTCGATTGTGGTTGTGGTGGCTGCCGGTGATTCCCGTTGGGCGGCATTGCCCATTGCAACCAATAAACACTTGATCACTGTGGTGGGCGGTGCCAACCGTGCCGATTCAGTTCGCGCGGGCGTTGAGGTCATTGCCGAGCACGCGAAAGCCCAGGACTGGGTTCTGGTGCACGATGCTGCCCGGCCGTGTCTTGATCCTGCCGATCTCGATCGTCTGATCAAGACACTGGCGGACGATCCTGTGGGTGGACTGCTTGCAGCTCCCGTTCCCGATACATTGAAGCGAGCCGGCGCCGATCAGCGGGTAGAGGCAACAGTTTCACGAGCCAATCTCTGGCGCGCCCTTACTCCGCAGATGTTCCGGTACGGGGTTCTGCGTCAGGCACTCGAACAGAGTGTTGCCGGCGGCGCTGCCATCACCGATGAAGCGTCCGGTGTTGAAAGTCTCGGCCTCAAGCCTCTGCTCGTGCCCGGCCGTGGCGACAACATCAAGATCACGACGCCGGAAGATCTCATGCTCGCAACAAGATTTTTTTTCAACCCGCGATGAGAAGTAAACCGCTTCCGCTCAGCGTTCAGGCTTCATGTCAGAGGACATTTTGCAAAACGCCGCAAGTACATCCCTGTAGGCTCTGGGTTCGACTCCTGTCTCACACAGTTTCCAAAATGTCCTCTGACACGAATCCCTCACGCACGAGACCCCTGCAAGGAACGCTCGCTTGACACCACCACATGATCCATCGCTTCGGATTGGCCAGGGCTTCGACGTCCACGCCTTCGGCCCGGGCGATCACGTGATCCTGGGCGGAGTCCGTATTCCTTACAGCCAGGGCGTGAAAGCGCATTCCGACGGCGATGTGATCATCCATTCGCTATGCGATGCGCTGCTCGGGGCGGCGGGACTCGGCGATATCGGCATGCATTTTCCAGACAGCGACGCTCGCTGGAAGGGTGCAGACAGCCGGGTCTTCCTCAGGCATGTCCATGGACTGCTCGTCGAGCGCGACTATGAAGTCGTCAACGTGGATGTCACTGTCCTCGCTGATGCGCCAAGGCTCGGGACTTACCGCGAAATGATGCGCAAGAATCTCGCGGAGGATCTCGGCATCGATGTTTCGTGCGCGAACGTCAAAGCGACCACCAGTGAAGGCCTTGGCTATATCGGTCGTAAAGAAGGCCTCGCCTGCCAGGCGATCGCGCTGATCCAGAAGGTCGGCAAGTAGCGTGTCGACACTTCCTGATTTCGCTTCGCTGCCTCGTGCACATGGGGCGGCGATTGCCACCGGACGCATCCGTGTTCAACCGGAAGACTTCATCGTGCGTGAATGGCGGGGTTTTGAACCCGATGGCGACGGGCCTCACCTGCTGCTGGAAGTGCGCAAGCGCGGAGCAAATACCCATTGGGTGGCGCGCGAGCTGGCCCAGCGTGCGGGCGTGCATCCCCGCGAGGTCGGGTTTGCGGGGCTGAAGGATCGGGATGCCGTGACCGAGCAGGCCTTTACCGTGCCAGCTCAAAAGACCGCGCCGGAAGAATGGCTGGGTTTCAGCGGAGAAGGTTTCGAAGTCATCAAGGCCTCAAGGCAGCGACGCAAGCTCAAGCGCGGTGCGCACAAAGGCAACGACTTCCGCATCGTGATTCGCGATCTGGTGTCTGACGGCGACGCGCTGGCCGAACGGCTCGCCCTGATCGGCCGGCGCGGTGTACCGAACTACTTTGGCCCCCAGCGCTTCGGTCGCGAAGGACGCAACCTGCTGGTAGCGGACCGATGGTTTTCAGGAGGAGACGCCCCGTACGATCGCGCGCAACGAGGGTTCGCACTGTCTGCCGCGCGTTCGGCTTTGTTCAATGCCGTTCTGGCTGCCCGGATCGGTGACGGAAGCTGGGATCGTCTGCAGGCGGGAGATGTAGCGAACCTCGATGGTAGCGGCAGCGTGTTCACCGTTCCGGTCCTGGATGACGTGCTGATTGAACGTTGCGAACGCCTTGATATCCATCCTTCGGGACCGCTCTGGGGTCGCGGTGAATCCCGCGCCGGTGAGGCCATCGCGAATCTGGAACAGGCATGCCTTGAGCCGTGGGCTCATTGGGCAAGAGGCTTGGAATCCGCAGGACTCGAGAATGAGCGCCGTGCCTTGCGGCTCAATGTGCAGAACCTGGAGTGGACTTTGTCGGGCACGGATCTCGAGCTGTCTTTCCGGCTCGGTCGCGGAGCATTTGCGACGGCAGTGCTTGCCGAGTTTCTGGCTTCGAACGACACGGCATTGGATGAGGGTGAGGATGCCTGAAGTCTCCCTCACCCCATCCCTCTCCCGCGCACGGGAGAGGGGGATCACTTCCTGAGCAGGACGTAAACCGCGCCGCTGCCGCCGTCCACGCCGCGCGCGGATCCAAAGGCGGTCACCGGATCAATCTGCCGCAGCCATTGATTGACGACGTTCTTGAGCACCGGGCCGCGCGGACCCGAACGTTTGCCCTTGCCGTGGATGATGCGTACGCAGTTCAGATTCCGGTTGAGTGCAGCGATGATGAATTCCCTCAGCGCAGCCCGGCTTTCCACGGCAGTCAGGCCGTGCAGGTCGATCTCGGCCTCGACGACGTATTCACCGCGGCGCAATTTTCGCAGGATGGTTTCTGGAACGCCGGGGCGGCGGAATGACAGCTCGTCTCCCGTTTCGAGCAGCGCGGGATCGCCTACCGGCAGCAGACTTTCCTTGAGCACCGACTGTTCGTCGGCGCGAGTGAACCGGGCTTTGGGGGCGGGTTTGGGTTTCGCGGGACGGGCAGCCGTATCGCGCAGCTTGCGCACATCGCGCACTGCTTCGCGGAACAGGTCGTCTTCGCGGTTCTTGCTCATGAAGGTCTCGCTACCCGTGCGTCAATCTATCAGGATAGCGTTGCTTTGCAGTATAGTTGCGCCGCCCGCCGGCCAGAACTTTTCTCCTTGTGAAACTCCTCATCAGCAACGACGACGGCTATCGCGCCGAAGGCCTGCGCTTCCTCGTGGAAGCCATGAAGCCGCTGGCCGACATCACCGTGGTCGCACCGGATCGCAACCGCAGTGGTGCGAGCAACTCGCTCACGCTCGATGTTCCGCTCCGGGTCTTTCCGTATGGCGATGGGATGTACTACGTGAACGGTACGCCCACGGATTGCGTCCATCTCGCTATCTCCGGCCTGTTTGACTACGAACACGACATGGTGATTTCGGGGATCAACGACGGCGCCAATCTTGGTGATGATGTCCTCTATTCGGGAACGGTCGCCGCAGCAGTGGAGGGGAGGTTCCTGGGCCTGCCAGCCATTGCGGTATCCCTGGTGTTTGACCCGGCGCTGCCTGAAGGCGGGCATCACTTCGCCGCAGCAGCCCGGGTTGCCGCCGAGCTCCTCATGCGAGTGCAGCGTTCGCCTTTGCATCGCGCGACCATCCTGAACGTCAATGTGCCGGACTTGCCCTTTGAGGCGATCAAGGGTTACCAGTCCACCCGGCTCGGCGCACGCCACCGGTCCGAGGCTGTGATTCCGGCCCGCGATCCTCGAGGCCGGCCCGTCTACTGGATCGGAGCCGCGGGTGCAGGTGAGGACGCAGGTGCCGGTACCGATTTCCATGCGGTCGCCAATGGCTATGTATCAGTGACGCCGCTCCAGATCGATCTCACCCGCCATACCGCCCTTGACGACATACGCGACTGGCTGGGCGGTCGCGAAGGATGATCGACGCGAGGATCAATGGCATCGGGATGACCTCCGCGCGGACGCGGGAGCGGTTGATCCAGCGCCTGAAAGAGCAGGGCATCAGGAACCCGGCAGTCCTGGACCAGATCCGCAACGTTCCGCGACACATGTTCGTGGATGAAGCGCTGGCAACCCGGGCCTACGAAGACACTGCCTTGCCCATTGGCCTCGGCCAGACCATCTCGCAGCCGTATGTGGTCGCGCGCATGACGGAAGCCCTGATCGAAGGCACTCCACCCCGCAAGATCCTCGAGGTCGGCACGGGATGCGGTTACCAGACCGCGGTGCTCGCACCGCTGGTCTCGACGATCTACAGCATCGAACGCATCGGCGAATTGCTGACCAAAACCCGCGTGCGGTTGCGCGAACTCAATATCCGCAACGTCCAGTTCCGTCATGGCGACGGCTTCAAGGGCTGGGTTGGGCACGCGCCTTACGATGCGATCCTCGTTGCGGCTGCGCCCGAGAAGATTCCCGAAGCATTGCTCAAGCAGCTCGCGCCGGGCGGCCGGTTGATCGCGCCCATCGGCCCGGATGGACGCCAGGAACTCCGGCGTATCGTTCGGCGCGGCGATGACTTCACCCAGGAGATGCTGGGGCTTGTCAGCTTCGTGCCGTTGTTGAAGGGATTGGGATAAGACTTTCGTCGGATCGGATGTCAGAAGACGTTTTCAAAAACGCCGCAAGTACATCCCTGTAGTCTCCGGGTTCGGCGTCCTGCCTCACACGGTTCTGAAAACGTCTTCTGACACCCGATCCTCCTCAGGTCTCTTAGCTCACTTGAGCCTCGTCTGCTCGGCTATGCTCCGTGGATGGAAAGGGTGTGCGTGCTTTGAAGCTCCGCGGACTCGTCATCGTGTTGATGGTGGTGGGGGGTGTGTTGCTGGCGGGATGCAGCAGCGCGCCGACGCGTGCGCCGGGGACGTATACCGTCAAGCGTGGCGATACGCTGTATTCGATTTCGTTTCGCTATGGCCTCGACTATCGCGAGGTCGCCCGCCGCAATCGCATTGGCCGCGACTACGTGATCTATCCCGGACAGGTGCTTTATCTCGTTCCGTCGAACAGGGCACCTGCGCAATCTGCTGCGCGTTCATCACAGTCTCCGCGGACTCCGCCGCCCGCCGTGCCGCCTGCATCCGCAGCGGTGAGATGGCAGTGGCCTGCCGACAATGTGGGCGTCAAGCTGACTGAACGGCCCAACTATGGCCAGGGCCTCACGCTGACGGGGCGCCTTGGTCAGGAGATCCATGCAGCCGCGGAGGGCAGCGTTGTCTATGTGGGTTCGGGATTGCTGGGTTACGGGCAGCTCGTGATCATCAAACATAACGACACCTACCTGAGTGCATATGCCCATACGCAGACGGTGCTCGTGCGCGAGGGCGAGACGGCGCGGGCGGGACAGCCGATCGCAACGATGGGCGAGGGGCCGGGTCAGCAGCCGATGCTGTATTTCGAGATCCGCGTGAACGGGAAGCCTGTCGATCCGCTCGGGTTTTTGCCGCGCCGATCGGGTTGATGGCCAGCGCCCCCTGTTTTTTTGCAGTCGCAGATGGTTTTTACGATGGTTCTTCGAGCGCGCGGGGTAGACCCATTCTATTAAAGCCAAGTGCTCTTGCACTTCGCATGTCGGTATGTCTAACATGCGGCCCACTGTCGCTGGCCAACGACTATAACGAAGGCAACGGCAGCCCGGGACGACCGGGAGAAGACGCAGGGGCGAGGGGGGATTCGAGGTAACAGCGCCAAGAAGTAAAAGAACCGAAAACAACAAGAAAAAACGCCGTCGCGCCGGATCCACAAGATCCGTGCAGCAATGACGGGTTGGTCGAACGAACTTCAGTTTCTGCGTCTTCCCCCGGTCGCCCCGATCCGGGTAAGCAAACTAAAAAAACTTCAATCGACGATGCAACCTGCATCGTCCGTTTCTTTTTCCAGTGGTGAGCCGTATCGCCTGGATCTAGTCTTTCAGCAGCAACGCTGCGACGACGCGCCGGTCTTCGGACACCAGGATATTGAATGTCCTGCAGGCAGCGGCGGTATCCATCACTTCGAACCCGATCCGCCGCGACAGCATCGCGGCCATGATGCTTCGATCCGGGAAACGCTGTTTCGTGCCGGAGCCGAGCAGGATGATCTCGGGCTGCTGGGCCAGGAGACTCTCGAAATGTTCGAGCCGCAGTTCCTGCAGCGTCTGCGGCGGCCAATCTGCGACGATGCTGTCGGCCGTTACGAGGCAGCTTGAACGAATGACCTGTTCACCGATCCGCAATTCGCCGGGGCTGAAGCCGCGTATAAGATTGACGCCAGGGCCGGTCTGCAAAGTGATTTTCATCGATTGTCCCGATTGTCGCTGCGGGAACGATATCATCGGCGCCGGCCTCCGGCCATGTGTCTCCTCTTACACCCTTGCCGTTGGCTGCTCCTCAAAAAACGTTGGCCGCTCCCATTCCAGTTTCTTCGCCATCGGGCTTGCTGCGACTGATCGTGCCTGGTTTCGTGTCGCGGTTGCGGGCAGCCGCGCCGGTGCCGCGTCTTCCCGTGCTGGAAAAACTCGTGGCCCGCGGGAATGTCACTGCAATCGTCCACAGCCTGCCCGGCTGGAAGTCATGGCACCTCGACTTACTGGCCCTTCTCGATCTGCAACCAGATCGCCTGCATGCAAGCGCACCGCTCGAATGGCTGGGACGGGAAGGCGAGCCGGGACAGGGATCCTGGCTCGGCTCCGAGTTCGTGCATCTGGAAATGGGATCCCGCAGCGCGCGCTTGCACCGCATCGAGGCTCTCGACTCATCTACCGCCGCTGCACTGGTGAGCTTGCTGGCGGGTCACCTGCAGGGTTCGGGCGTCACGGCCCGTGTCTCTGCCGTATCACCGACCCGTTTCTTCCTGCACAGCGACCGGACACTCGAAGCCATTTGCAAGGAGCCGGATTTCGAAATGGACGTGGATATCCAGCAACTCCTGCCGCAGGGAAAAAATGGCGCCGAGCTGCGACGCCTGCTGACCGAAGTGCAGATGCTTCTGCATGACCATCCCGTCAATGCGCAACGCGAACGTTCCGGCTTGCGCACGGTAAATGCGATCTGGTTGTCCGGCCTCGGTGATTTCGAATCGTTGCAGCCGTTGGCCTTGCCGCGCGTCTGGAGCGACGAGCCCTTTGTGCGAGGACTGTGCCGGCTGCATGAGGCGCGATGCCTGCCGTTGCCCCGTACGGCCCTTGAGCTGTTGAGCAGCGTGGAGTCTGGCGTGGCTGTAGTCCCGGTCAATGAAACAGCGGACCCGGCTGCGGACTTGCATGCGCTTGAGAAGGACTGGTTTGCACCACTGGCCGCGGCAGTTTCCGCCCGCCAGTTGTCAGGCGTGGAACTGCACCTGGATCGTTGGCGGATCAGTATCGACCGGCCAGCTTTGCGGCGTTTCTGGCAGCGTGGCCGCCCACTCTCCGGGCTGTTGCAATGAGCGCAAGAATCCAGCGTCGCTCTCAATCGGTCGATGCGCGTATCCCGGAGACACTCCATCCGCTGCTCCGGCGCATCTATGCGGGCCGGGGAGTGCAGGATCCGGGCGACCTCGAACTCGGGCTCGATCGCCTGATCCCGATCCGCGAGCTCGGGAATATCGACGCCGCAGTCGAACTGCTGCTCGTTCATTTCCGGAAGGGCACGCGTATTACCGTCATCGGCGATTTCGATGCAGACGGCGCAACGAGTACGGCATTGATGGTGCGGCAGCTGCGGCGACTCGGTTTTCCCGATGTGGATTTCCTCGTGCCGAACCGGTTCGAGTATGGCTACGGGCTCACGCCTGAAATCGTTGCGCTCGCCGCGCAACAGAAGCCGGCGTTGATCATCACTGTCGACAACGGCATCTCGAGCCATGCAGGGGTTGAAGCCGCGAGCCTCGCTGGAATAGAAACACTGATCACCGACCATCATCTGCCCGCGGCGACTTTGCCGGCTGCCGCCGTCATCGTGAATCCCAATTCGCATGGCGAGGCCTTTTCCAGCAAGGCGCTGGCGGGTGTCGGGGTCGCCTTCTATGTCATGGCGGCCCTCACGCGGGCGATGCAGGAGCAGGGGCTGTCAACGACACCTGTCCCCGTCAGTGATCTGCTTGATCTCGTGGCGCTCGGAACCGTGGCGGATCTTGTGCCGCTCGATCACAACAATCGCATCCTTGTTCACCAGGGATTGCGGCGTATCCGCGCCGGGCGTTGCACGCCGGGTGTACGCGCATTGCTCGAAGTAGCGGGCAAGCGCGTCGAGAAAATGGTCGCTGCCGATCTCGGGTTCCAGGTCGGGCCGCGCCTCAACGCGGCGGGCCGGCTTGATGACATGACCATCGGCATCCAATGCCTGCTGACCGATGATCTGGCAACTGCGCGCCTGCTGGCGGGCCGACTCGCGCAACTCAACCAGGATCGCAAGGAGCTGGAAACCCGCATGCAGCAGGACGCGCTCGGCACGCTGGCAGACATGCGTATCGACGATCCCTCCCTGCCGCTGGGTCTCTGTCTCTTCGAAGAGGATTGGCACCAGGGCGTCGTCGGCCTTGTCGCCTCGCGCGTGAAGGAACGCACTCACCGGCCCGTGATCGCGTTTGCGCGGGCAGATGCAGCCATGCTCAAGGGGTCCGCGCGATCGGTGTCGGGTGTCCACATCCGCGATGTGCTCGATGCGATAGCGACGCGGCAACCGGACCTCATCCATCGTTTTGGCGGACATGCGATGGCGGCCGGGCTGACTCTGGCTGCGGATCGTCTGGACTCGTTCCGCGAAGCCTTTGACGCGGAAGTCCGGCGCTGGATGACGCTGGACGATGCGCATGGCGTCATTCATTCCGACGGTGCACTGGCAGCGGATGATTTCTCGCTGGAAACAGCGCGAGTGATGCGCGAAGCCGGGCCATGGGGGCAGGCTTTTCCCGAACCCACGTTCGATGGCCGGTTCGGCGTGGTGGAAAGCCGCGTGCTGGGTGAGCGGCACCTGAAGCTCAAGATCCGTGCGTGGAGTGGGGGCAGTCTGACGGGTCCCGTCTGCGAGGCCATCGCGTTCCGGTATTTCGATCATGCCGAGGCTGCCAGCGTGCGCCCCGAACAGCAGATCGAGATCGCCTTCCGGATGGACGTGAACGAATATGCTGGAACGGAAAGACTCCAGCTGCTGGTTGAACATCTGGAGGTCGTAGGGACGTAAGGACGTCCCTTCGTTGCATTGGGTCTTGCGTGTTACCATCGCGCCCCCGCCAGCCGCTGAATCCGCTCATGGAAGTCAATCTCATCCGCCGTACCCTCGATGACCTCTCGGAGCGCTACGAGCTGCTCAGGAGGTTTCTTTGAGTACGACACCAAGAGCGAGCGACTCGCCGAGGTAACCCGGGAACTCGAGGATCCGGGCATCTGGAATACGCCGGACAAGGCGCAGGAACTGGGCAAGGAAAGGGCACGCCTCGAACAGGTGGTGGCCATGCTCGATCGCATCCAGGCCGCGCTCAATGACGGGCGGGAACTGCTGGAGATGGCAGTCGAGGAAAATGACGAATCGACTGCGCAGGGCGTAAGTGCCGATCTCGCGCGCGTCGAGACCGACCTCAAGCAGCTCGAATTCCGTCGCATGTTCCCGGGTGAAATGGACCCGCACAGCGCGTTCCTCGACATCCAGTCAGGGGCGGGAGGTACCGAAGCGCAGGATTGGGCCCAGATGCTGCTCCGGATGTATCTCCGCTGGGGCGATGCGCATGGTTTCAAGACCGAAGTTGTCGACATCAGCAATGGCGAAGTCGCGGGCATCAAGGGTGCAACCGTGAACTTCCAGGGCGACTATGCGTACGGTTGGTTGCGAACCGAGACCGGTGTCCATCGGCTCGTGCGTAAATCGCCGTTCGATTCGAACGCACGCCGGCATACTTCATTCGCTTCGGTGTTCGTCTCGCCGGAAGTCGATGACGACATCAATATCGAGATCAATCCCGCGGACCTCAAGACCGACGTATACCGTTCCAGCGGCGCCGGTGGCCAGCACGTCAACAAGACCGAGTCCGCGGTGCGTATCACCCACATTCCCACCGGCATCGTGGCGGCGTGCCAGAACGAGCGCAGCCAGCACAAGAACCGCGACTTCGCGATGAAGATGCTGAAGGCCAAGCTTTACGAGCTGGAAGTGAACAAGCGCAACGCAGCGGCAAAAGTACTGGAAGACACGAAGTCGGACGTGAGCTGGGGCAACCAGATCCGTTCGTACGTGCTCGACCAGTCGCGCATCAAGGATCTGCGCACCAACGTCGAAGTCGGCAACACCACCGCCGTGCTCGACGGCGACCTGGACCAGTTTCTCGAAGCGAGCCTCAAGCAGGGTCTCTAGACTCAAGAGCACAGCCATGACCGAGACAACGCCTCCTGTTGACGAGAACAAGTTGATCGCCGAGCGTCGCGCGAAGCTGGATCGCTTGCGCGAACGCGGCCAGGCGTATCCGAACGACTTCCGCCGCGACGCGCTCGCTGAGCAGCTGCTCGTTGCCTACGGCGAACGGCCGACGGAATGGTTCGACAAGAACGTGATTCCCGCCCGCGTCGGCGGTCGCATCATGGTCAAGCGGATCATGGGCAAGGCGAGCTTCGTCAAGATCATGGACCGTTCGGGCCAGATCCAGCTGTTCCTTCAGCAGGAACCGCTTGGGTCAGCTTATGACGACTTCAAGACCTGGGATGTCGGTGACATCATCGCGGCCGAAGGCGCGCTCTTCAAGACGAAGACGGGCGAGCTTTCGGTGCGTGCCGACAAGATCAAGCTGCTCGTGAAGAGTTTGCGTCCGTTGCCTGACAAGTGGCATGGGCTCGGCGACCAGGAAATCCGCTACCGGCAGCGCTATGTCGACCTGATCATCAATCCCGAGAGCCGTGAGGTGTTCAGGAGCCGCACGCGCATCGTCAAATATTTACGCGACTTCCTCGACGCCATGGACTATCTCGAAGTCGAGACGCCGATGCTCCAGAGCATTCCGGGTGGTGCGGCGGCACGGCCTTTCACGACGCATCACAACGCACTGGATATGGACATGTTCCTGCGCATCTCGCCGGAGCTGTATCTCAAGCGGCTCGTGGTAGGCGGCTTCGAGCGCGTGTACGAGATCAACCGCAATTTCCGCAATGAAGGTTTATCCACCCGGCACAACCCCGAATTCACGATGCTGGAGCTGTACCAGGCCCATGCAGACTTCCGCGACCTGATGGAGCTCGTCGAGCGTCTGTTCCACGGACTCTGCGATACGCTGCTCGGCACTCGCCAGGTGAAGTATGGCGACCAGGTGTTCGAATTCGGCCAGCCGTTCCGGCGCGTGACCGTTGAGGACCTGGTGGTGCATTTCAATCCGGGCGTTGAACGCGAACGGCTGCGCGAGGTGCCCTACCTGCGTGATCTGTGCACGCGGCTCGAGATTCCGTGGAAGGAAGGCGACGGTCCCGGCAAGCTGCAGATCGAGGTCTTCGAGAAGACGGCCGAGCACCGGTTGATTCAGCCGACGTTCGTGTACAGCTATCCGGCCGAAGTGTCGCCGCTCGCACGCCGCAACGATTCCGATCCGTTCATCACCGACCGTTTTGAATTCTTCGTAGGCGGCCGCGAGATTGCCAACGGGTTCTCCGAGCTCAACGATTCGGAAGACCAGGCAGCGCGTTTCAAGGAACAGGCGGCGCGCAAGACGGCAGGCGATGAAGAAGCGATGTTCTACGACGCCGACTACATCCGTGCGCTGGAATACGGGTTGCCACCGACCGCGGGATTGGGCATCGGCATCGACCGGCTGGTGATGCTGCTGACGAATTCACCGTCGATTCGCGATGTGCTGCTGTTCCCGCATCTGCGCCACGAATAGTTACTTGGCAGCTGTCTCGATCGCGTAGGGCAGCGGCAGCAATTCGAGTTTTGCACCGGCGGGCGATGCCAGTTCCAGCGGCGCGTCCTTCAAGGTCAGGTTGATCACGGCGAGCAGCTCGCAACCTTCGCCGGTGCCGGCTGCGATGACGACATCACCGGCATGATTCCCTGCCTGCAGGATGCGCGTACCTGAGGCGGGGGGCGGAACGTCACTGCTGAACCGGAACATGCGACGCTTGATGGCGCCGCGATACTGGGTGCGGGCGATGATTTCCTGGCCGGTGTAGCAGCCCTTGTCGAAACTGATGCCGCCGACCAGATCCAGGTTCAACATCTGGGCGACGAAGCTTTCAAAGGTCTCTGGCATCACCTGTGGCAGCCCGGCGCGAATGTCATCGAGCAGCCATTGGGTGTCCGCCGCGCTGCTGCCACCGGTTGCGGGATGGTCGTTCAGCACCAGATATCTTTCCTCGCTTTCACCGCCTGTCTCATGCCAGCGCAAGACCCCGATACCGTTCTGCTCCAGATACCGGCGGGGCGCATCAGGACAGGGCAGCCCTGCACTTTCGAGGGCGAGGCGATCACCGGTCAGTACCTGCAGGTGTCCGCCCAGATCGTCGAGCGTCACCTTCGAGCGCATGACGTACTTGCGCAGGCGCGCCAGCGTATTGGCAGCCAGTGCCGCAGGGACGAGCACAAGAATCCCGTTGGTTCGAGGCACCAGCGTCAGGACGGCCTGCACCCGGCCTTGCGGCGAATTGCAGCTCGCGAGCTGGATTCCACCCTCGAGCTTCGCAAGATCGTTGCTCAGCTGCCCTTGCAGGAAAGTCTTCGCATCCGCGCCCCCAATGAGAATCGGTGTCAGACATGCCAGCGGGGATAACTGGGGGAAGAGCCGGGGCGAATGTGTATCAGGCATGGATGGCAGGCATGGTAACCGCGCGGGAGTGCAGTCTTGAGGCAAAGTCCTGCATTTTCAACGGAGACGCTTTCTGGCAAACTGCGCGGCGATGTCGCAAGGTGATTCCTCCCGGTCCTCTCCTCCAGGTTCCCTGTCCGGATCGGCGCCCGAAATGGCGCAGAACGGGCCTTTGGGCCCGGTGACGGAAACGGGACCTGCAGCAGTTGCGACGACAGTGCCTGACCCGGCCCCTGAAATCGGCGGCCGGGAAGGTCCTGAGCCAACCCGCTACGGAGACTGGGAAAAAGCGGGACGCTGCATCGACTTCTAGGCGCCCTGCGAATCGGAGTGATTCGGGGGAGGGCGTGCCTCGGCCAGGTGCCTGGGGTTTAACGGGTGAAGCCTGCGTTGCAGCTGGTCCGGACAGCGTGCGGGTAATACAAGAATTTCGGATGGGTTGCGAGGTTCCCTGGCATGGCAAAACGCGAACGGCCGCTGTCTCCGTTCATGAGTTATCGCTGGCAATACACGATGGCCCTGTCGATATTGCATCGTATTACCGGCGTGTTCCTCTCGATCGGTCTTGTTGCTCTCGTGTACTGGCTGGCCGAACTGGCCGCCGGTCCTGCCAGCTACGCATCCGCCGTCACGCTGTTGACGTCGCCGATCGCGCAACTTGCGCTCATCGCGTGGTCCTTGAGTTTTTTCTATCACTTCCTCAACGGAATCCGGCATCTGTTCTGGGATGCAGGCTATGGCTTTGACCTGAAGACGGCGCGGACCAGCGGCTGGACCGTGTTCGTCGCTGCCCTGGTCTTCACGGCGGTGTTCTGGGCGCTGATCGCGATGCGCCTCGGGAGTGTGGCATGAGCCTGCGCAGCCCTCTCGGCAAGGTCCTCGGGCGCGGTTCCGCGAAGGAAGGCGCCTCCCACTGGTGGGCGCAGCGCGTCAGCGCATCTGCGCTCGTTCTGCTTACTGCCTGGTTTGTCGTGTCGGTTCTCAGGCTGCCTGACTTCGGCTATGCAGCCGTCTTCGCATGGGTGCAGTCGCCGCTGAGCGCCGTGTTGCTCTCGGTGCTCATCATCACGCTCGTCTACCACTCGCAGCTCGGGTTGCAGGTGGTGATCGAGGACTACGTCGCTCACAAAGGTGTGAAAATTTTCACGATGCTCATCGTCAACTTCGTGCACGTGCTGGTCGGGGCGCTCGGTGTCTTCTCGGTCCTGCGCGTGGCTTTCGGAGGCGCAGCATGAGCGCCTATCAGTTCATCGATCACACGTTCGACGTCGTTGTCGTTGGAGCGGGCGGCGCAGGGTTGCGGGCCACCTTCGGTCTCGCGCATTCCGGCCTGTCGACGGCCTGCATCACCAAGGTGTTCCCGACACGCAGCCACACCGTGGCGGCACAGGGTGGCATCAGCGCTGCCCTCGGCAACATGGGCGAAGACGACTGGCGCTGGCACATGTACGACACCGTCAAGGGTTCGGACTGGCTCGGCGACCAGGACGCGATCGAGTTCATGTGCAAGGAGGCGCCTGCGGCCATCATTGAACTCGAACACTACGGAGTGCCGTTCTCGCGCACCGAAGAAGGCCGCATCTACCAGCGTCCCTTCGGTGGCATGACCACGCATTACGGCAAGGGCACGGCGCAGCGCACCTGTGCGGCGGCTGACCGTACCGGTCATGCGATGCTCCACACGCTGTACCAGCAGGCATTGCGGCATGAAGCGCAGTTCTTCATCGAATACTTTGCCGTCGACCTGATCATGGAAGACGGTGAATGTCGTGGCGTCGTCGCCATCGACATGGCGGAAGGGACGATCCATCGCTTCCGTGCGCACAAGGTCATCCTCGCGACCGGGGGTTACGGCCGTGCGTATTTCTCCTGCACCTCGGCGCATACGTGCACGGGTGACGGTGGTGGCATGGTGCTGCGTGCGGGTCTGCCGCTGCAGGACATGGAGTTCGTGCAGTTCCATCCCACAGGCATTTACGGCGCAGGCTGCCTCATTACGGAAGGTGCGCGAGGCGAAGGCGGCATCCTGCGCAATTCGCTGGGCGAAGCGTTCATGGAACGGTATGCACCCTCCGCCAAGAACCTGGCATCGCGCGATGTCGTCAGCCGTGCGATGACCATCGAGATCCGCGAAGGCCGCGGTGTGGGCGAACACAAGGATCACATCTTCCTGCACCTCGAGCATCTCGGTGCTGCCACGCTTGCCGAACGTCTACCCGGCATTTCGGAAACCGCCAAGATTTTTGCCGGGGTGGATGTCACGCGCCAGCCGATTCCGGTGCTCCCCACCGTGCACTACAACATGGGCGGCATCCCGGCCAACATCCATGGCGAAGTCGTCACGATCAAGAATGGCGTGCCTGATACGGTCGTGCCCGGCCTGATGGCCGCGGGCGAAGCCGCATGCGTGTCGGTCCACGGTGCGAACCGCCTCGGTTCGAATTCGCTGCTCGACCTCGTGGTGTTCGGCCGCGAAGCGGCACGACATTGCGAGGACACGGTCAAGACAGGCACCAAGCATCGCGCATTGCCGAAAGATGCAGGTGACTTTGCCGTTGCCCGCATCGACAAGCTGCGCAACGCCAAAGGTTCCATGAAGACGGCGGATATCCGGCTCAACATGCAGCGCGTGATGCAGAATCATGCCGCCGTGTTCCGCACCGGCGAATCGTTGCAGGAAGGCGTGAAGAAGCTCGACGCCGTGTTCGCTTCGTTCGCCGACGTCAGCGTCAGCGATCGCAACATGGTCTGGAACACGGACCTCATCGAGACGCTCGAACTCGACAACCTGCTTGGCCAGGCGGTCGCCACGATGTACTCCGCGGAGAACCGCGAGGAAAGCCGTGGCGCGCATGCGCGCGAGGATTTCTCGAATCGCGACGACGTGAACTGGATGAAGCACACGTTGTCGTGGGTGAACGGTGAGGGCAAGGTGCATATCGACTATCGCCCGGTGCATCTCCATACGCTCACCGACGATGTCGAAGTCGTGCCGCCCAAGGCACGAGTGTACTGATCGCTTGCTCCGCCAGGACTATCTACATGGCCCAATTCCGTCTCCCTGAAAACTCGAAGATCCGCCCCGGCAAGGCCTACAAGGCCGCGCCCGGTGCGAAGGACGTGCGGACGTTCCGCATATATCGCTTCGATCCCGAGTCAGGCGCTACCCCGAGCGTGGATACCTACGAAGTCGACATGGCGACGTGCGGTCCCATGGTTCTGGACGCACTGATCAAGATCAAGAACGAGATTGATCCCACGCTGACGTTCCGCCGTTCCTGCCGCGAGGGCATCTGCGGTTCGTGCGCCATGAACATCGACGGTCTCAATACACTTGCCTGCACGCGTGCCTGCGGTGACGTGAAGGGTGACGTGAAGGTCTATCCGCTCCCGCACATGCCCGTCATCAAGGACCTCGTGCCGGACCTGACAAATTTCTACGCACAATATGCTTCGGTGAAGCCGTGGCTGCAGACACGCACGCCGCCGCCGCCCGACAGCGAGCGCCTGCAGTCGAAGGAAGACCAGGAGAAGATCGACCGTCCGTCCGCCTGCATCCTGTGTGCGTGCTGCTCGACGAGCTGCCCGAGTTACTGGTGGAACAGCGATCGCTACCTGGGTCCGGCGGCATTGCTAGCGGCCTATCGCTGGATCATCGATACGCGCGATGAGGCGACCGGCGAGCGGCTGGATGAGCTGGAAGACCCGTTCCGGCTGTATCGCTGCCACACGATCATGAACTGCGCGGAAGCCTGCCCGAAGGACCTGAACCCGGCGCGCGCCATTGCCGACATCAAGAAGATGATCGCGGAACGCCAGCATTGAGCCTCGAGGGAGAGCCGAATCTCTCCCGGCTGCGCTGGCATTGCCGGCGTGGCATGCGGGAACTCGACGTGGTTCTCGCCCGCTATCTCGAACGCGACTATCCTGCGGGTACCCAGGCAGAACGCCGGGCCTTCGAAGCACTCCTGGAGCTTCAGGATCCGGATCTCTACTCGTTGCTGATCGGACGGGACGGTCCGCCGATCGATCCGGATATGACGCATGTCCTCAGTATCCTCACCCACTATCGGGTTTGACTGCCGGCCGCCACTCGCAGCACGGATGGCCGTTGTGCTGGGAGTCTGCGTTGCAGCGCTCCTGTCATTGCTGGTAGACCGGAGCCCCTTGATCTGGATGCTCCTGTTGGCGGGTATTGCGCTCGCCCTGGTCGTTTCTGCAGCCAACGGCTGGCTCGGCGGCCCGCGGGCGATCCACAGGGCGACCTGGTCGTCGGACGGTAGGTGGTGGTTGATCGACGGACGTGGGGCGGCTTTTGAGGCCAGGCTGCTGGCTGACAGCCGCGTTTTTGCCCATTGCCTCTGGTTGCGGTGGGACAGTCCGGCCGGCCGACGGCAGGCATTTCTGGCACGGCGGGGCTTGCAGTCCGATGTCGTCCGGCGCCTTGGCGTCAGGCTGCGCCTGCAGGGGGTTGCCGTGCCGGGCCCCGACGATTCCCCGCTGTGAACCCGTTCCATTGCAGTGGCGTTCCCGGCATCCGGCTCGTGCGGATGGAGAACTTTCGCCCGCATCCCAAGTCTATCCCGGTGTCCGTGAACCGGCTGCTCCCGGCCTTGAAGGGCAGTGAGCGGCGATGAACGCGGAAATCAGTGATCAGATGCTGGTCGAACGGGTGCAGCAGGGCGACAAGGCAGCCTTCGACCTGCTGGTTCTCAAGTATCAGCACAAGGTGGTCAAGCTGGTGGGGCGCTTCGTGAGCGACATTTCTGAAGCCGAGGATATTGCGCAGGAGGCCTTCATCAAGGCGTATCGGGCCTTGCCCGCATTCCGTGGCGACAGCCAGTTCTACACCTGGCTGTACCGCATCGCGATCAATACGGCCAAGAACGCGGTCGTTTCCAATCGCCGGCGCCCGGCCGAATTCGACCTCGATACGCAGGATGCCGAACAGTTTGAACGCCATCCCCAGCTGCACGAGGGTGATACGCCGGAGGGCCTCGCCCTCACCGAGGAAATCCGCAAGGCCGTCGAAGAGGCCATTGCCCATCTCCCGGAGGACCTGCGCACCGCCATCGTGCTGCGTGAGCTCGAAGGGCTGTCGTATGAGGAAATTGCGGCAGCGATGGAATGTCCGGTCGGAACGGTGCGTTCGCGCATCTTCCGGGCCCGCGAAGCCATCGACCGCAAGTTGCTGCCATTGCTCGATGAGACTGAAGCTTAAGTTCAAGATCCTGCTACCGGAAACGAACCATGCGTGACGAGTCAACAACGAATCCCCTGGACAGCCAGATCTCGGCTTTCCTCGATGGCGAACTGCCGACGGGCGAGGCCGAATTCCTCATCCGCCGCCTTGAGCGCGATGGGCAGCTGCAGCAGCAGTTTTCGCGCTACGCGCTGATCGGCGAGGTCATGCGGACGCCGGCAGGCGCCGGGACGTTGCTGGCGGCGAAGGATTTTGCCTCGCGTGTACAGCAGGCCATTGCAGCGGAAGCGCCTGCGGCTCCGGTCGTTGCCGAGGTGAAGCGGGGCGGGATAGTGGCGTCCCGCTGGTTCAAGCCTGCGGCCGGCCTGTCGATTGCCGCTGGCGTGGCGGCTCTCGCGGTCGGTATCCTCAACGTGCAGGAGCCGGCGCAGGTTGCGACCGTCGCAGCGACTTCCATGACGGCTCCCGAGGCAGCAGAAGGCAGCGCAATCGAGGCGAGCTATGTCGTTCCGGAAATCACCGTGACAGGCCCATTGCTGCCCGCGGCACGGCTTACCAACTACGTGATGGCACACAGCGAATATTCGTCGCCCCTCGGCCGGCGCAATGTACTCAGCGGCATGCTGGCGGACGAGACGACGATGCCAGCCGACGAGATCGTGCCGACGGGCTTCGTACCCTCCGACGAACCGGCGCGCCTGGAACAGCCATGATGCTGGGAGCCGCAACCCGCGCGCTTGTTCTCGTCGCCTGCTGCACGGGGCTTGGGCCAGTGCTGGCGGCAGAGGATGCAGAGGCACGGATGTGGCTCGAACGCATGTCCGAGGCGCTGGCGACCCGCAACTACGACGGCAAGTTCTTCCACATCAGGAATTCCGAATCGGAGTCCCTGCGCATCATTCATCGCGTCGATGGCAACAGCATTTCCGAGCGGCTGCTGGCGCTCGATGGCAGTGGCCGGGAAATCATCCGCAACGAGGCGGAAGTGGTCTGCTACCTGCCTGACCGGCGGCTGGTCCTCGTTGAAAAGCGGACCAGCGACGAACCCCTGTTCGGCGCGTTGCCGAGTTACAGCGTGGGGCTTGATGATCACTACGACATCGAAACCGGCAAGACGGCGAAGGTCCTGGGTCGCAAGACGCAGATGATTTCAGTGCAGCCGCGGGATGAATTCCGGTATGGCTACAAGCTCTGGCTCGACTACGAGACGGCGATGCCGCTCAAGTCGCAGCTGTGTGACCGGGATGGCCAGGTGATCGAGGAGATCCTGTTTGCCCAGCTCGATCTGCCCGAGCAGATTCCTGCTGCGGCGCTGAAACCGGAAACGCCCGCAGAGGGTTTCAGGTGGTTCCGTCAGGCGGTTCTGCCTGCCACTCCAAGCGGTCCGGAACTGTGGCGCGTTCTCAAGCTGCCTTCCGGTTTCAAGCTGACGACGCGCAGGGTTCAATCCGTGGCGGGTTCCAGCGCCGCTGTCCAGCACCTGGTGTTTTCGGACGGTCTGGCGTCGGTGTCGGTTTTCATCGAGCCCAGGCCTCGCAGCGCGGTGCCTTTGCTGGGCCTTGCGAAGATGGGTTCGGCCTTCGCGTTCTCGACCGAGGTCAGCGGCCACCAGGTGACGGCGGTGGGTGAAGTGCCCGCGGCAACGGTGAAGGTCATCGCCGGCTCCGTGGAAGTCCGCACCCCCGAGGCGGCCGCGCAGTCTTCCCGGTCACCGGCGCCGGCCGCGCCCTGAACCTTTTCTCCTTAACTTCCCGACGCCCATGACTCACTCTGGCCTGTCCGGCTGGATCGTCTATTCGCGTGACGGGTGCAGCCTGTGCGAGGCAATGTGCGCAGAGCTTGCCCTGCTGCTCGGGCCGCGGGCGGAGGCCGTGCAGGTCGTGGATGTGGGGAGCGATCCCGAACTCGAACACCGCTATGGCCAGCGAATTCCGGTGCTGACGGTGGAGGGCGAGTTTGTCTGCGCCTACCGGCTGGATACGGAGCGCCTCCGGCCCTACCTCCCGGAGAACGCTGGACGCTGAGGAAACCTATATAATCCGCGCCCGTTCCAGCCCCTGCAGGGGGTCGTCCCGCCTCCCCAAGTTCCCTGATGCAGCACATACGCAACTTCTCCATCATCGCGCACGTCGATCACGGCAAATCCACGCTGGCCGACCGGTTCATCCAGCTCTGCGGCGGCCTGGAAGCGAGGGAGATGGAAAGCCAGGTGCTGGACTCCATGGCCCTGGAGCGCGAACGGGGCATCACGATCAAGGCACAGAGCGTCAGCCTGGGATACAAGGCCCGTGACGGCATCACCTACCAGCTGAACATGATCGACACCCCCGGGCACGTCGATTTCTCGTATGAAGTCTCGCGCTCGCTTGCGGCCTGCGAGGGCGCGCTGCTCGTCGTCGATGCCGCCCAGGGCGTCGAAGCTCAAAGCGTGGCCAACTGCTACACCGCACTCGAGCAAGGTCTCGAGGTGGTGCCGGTCCTGAACAAGATCGACCTGCCCTCGGCCGAGCCCGACAAGGTCATCACGCAGATCGAGGAAATCATCGGCATCGAGGCCACCGACGCCGTACGCGTGAGCGCCAAGACCGGCGAGGGCGTACCTGATCTCCTCGAGGAACTGGTCCGTCGCATCCCCGCTCCCAAGGGTGATCCCGATGGGCCGCTGCAGGCGCTGATCATCGATTCGTGGTTCGACAACTATGTCGGTGTCGTCTCGCTCGTCAGGGTGATGAACGGCTCGCTCAAGATGGGACAGAAGATCCGCGTCTGGACCACGGGTCGCGCGCACACCATCGACAAGCTCGGCCGGTTCACCCCGAAGTCGCGTCCCTCGGAATCGCTGGCCACGGGCGAAGTCGGCTTCGTCATCGCCGGCATCAAGGAGATCGACGGCGCGCCGGTGGGTGACACGATCACGCTCGACAACCGTCCATGCGAAGCGCCTCTGGCGGGTTTCAAGCAAATTCAGCCGCGAGTGTTCGCAGGCTTGTTTCCCGTCAGCACGGATGATTACGAGTCGTTCAGGGATGCGCTGTCGAAGCTCAAGCTCAATGATTCGGCGCTGCACTACGAGCCTGAAGTTTCAACAGCACTGGGTTTCGGATTCCGCTGCGGCTTTCTCGGGCTGCTGCACATGGACATCGTGCAGGAGCGACTGGAGCGCGAATACAACCTCGACCTGATCACCAGCGCGCCAACCGTCGTCTATGAGATCGAGAGAACGGACGGCGACGTCATCTACGTCGACAATCCATCGAAGCTGCCGCCCTCCAACGAGATCGCGGACCTGCGCGAGCCGATCATCATCGCGAACATCCTCGTGCCGCCGGAGTACATCGGCGCCGTGCTCAAGCTGTGCACCGACAAGCGCGGCAAGCAGAAGAAGATGCAGTACCTCGGCAACCAGGTGTCGCTGCAGTACGAGTTGCCCATGGCGGACGTCGTGCTCGACTTCTTCGACCGGCTGAAGTCGGGGAGCCGCGGCTACGCTTCGTTCGATTACGAGTTCAGCCACTTCGCGTCGGCGCCGCTTGTGAAGCTCGACGTGCTGATCAACAACGACCGGGTGGATGCACTGTCCATCATCATCCACCGCGACCATGCCTACACCCGCGGCCGGGAACTCGTCGACAAGATGCAGGAACTGATTCCGCGCCAGATGTTCGAAGTGGCCATCCAGGCTGCCATCGGCAGCAACGTCGTCGCGCGGGCGTCAGTGAAGGCGTTGCGCAAGAACGTGCTCGCCAAGTGCTACGGCGGCGATATCAGCCGCAAGCGCAAGCTCCTCGAGAAGCAGAAGGAAGGCAAGAAGCGCATGAAGCAGGTCGGGTCGGTCGAAATTCCGCAGGAAGCGTTCCTGGCGGTCCTCAAAATCGGCAAGGACTGAAGACGCCTCTGTTCACTGCCCGCGAAATACCCAATACTGTCGACAATTCAATTGCCTGCAAGGCCTCAAGGCACCCTGACTCATGATCATCGATTTCTCGTTTGTTCTGGTGGCAGCCACCCTGCTGACCGGTCTGATCTGGGGCGGGTATGCGGTGTTCGCCAAGCCACGGCAGGCGCTTGCGGGGGGCGGCGTCGCCGAACCGGTCCGCGAGCCGGTCGTCGTGGAATACGCGCGTTCCTTCTTCCCGATCATCGTGATCGTGCTGGTCGTGCGCTCGTTCCTGTTCGAGCCCTTCCGGATTCCGTCCGATTCGATGATGCCGACGCTGCTGGACGGCGATTTCATCTTTGTGAGCAAGTACGCATACGGTCTCAAGCTGCCGGTGCTCAATACCCGCATCGTCCCGATCGGCGATCCCAAGCGGGGTGATGTCGTCGTGTTCCGCCTGCCGTCCGATCCCAAGGTCAACTACATCAAGCGCCTCGTGGGCATGCCGGGCGATCGGATCAGCGTGCGCAGCGACCAGCTCTACATCAACGACGAGCGCATAGCGGTCGAGTTCAACGGGCTGTACCAGGGTGAGGATTATCTCGGTGCACAGCTCGGGGCCGAGCAACTGGGCACGGCCAATCACAGCGTGATGTACATTCCGGGGCGGGAAGCTGCCGATTTCGAGGACGTGGTGCCGGCGGGGCATTATTTCTTCATGGGCGACAACCGCGATAACAGCCGCGACAGCCGCTTCCCGGAAGTGGGGTTTGTGCCTGAGGGCAACCTGGTCGGCAAGGCGGTCAGGATCTGGCTGAACGTCAAGCTGCCTTCGGGGCCGGTCCTCTGGAGCCGGATCGGCGACGCCATCAAGTGACGCCATCGGGCTGACCTGATTGATGCATGAATGGAACGGGACTGCGTGACAGAACGGGAGACGATATGCAGCTGAACAACCAGGGTCGGCGTGGGCTCAAGTACCAGCGCGGGGCGACCTTTCTCGGCATGCTCACGATCCTTGCCATCCTCGGGCTCGCGCTCTATGCCGGTATCCGCCTGACGCCGCTGTACCTCGAATACATGAAGGTCTCGCGAGCGATGGAACAGGTCCGTACCGAGTTCACCAATGACCCCACCAACGCACCGGCATTGCGGACTGCGCTGAATCGCCGCTGGGCGATCGAGGACATCACCACCATCACTCCGGAAGACATGGACATCCACAAGGAAGGCAGTGCCTTCATCATGCGTGCCTACTACCGGGCTGAAGCGCCATTCGTCTCCAACGTGTCCCTGGTGGTGGATTTCGACAAGACGGTCGACATCCCCCAATGATTGTTCCGGCGGGCAACGCCATTTGAAGACCTCCGGCGAATGGCTGGAGTGCGCGCTGGGGTACACCTTCCAGGACCCTGACCTGCTGGCAGCCGCACTGACCCACCGCAGCGCCGGCGGACCGAACAACGAAAGGCTCGAATTCCTGGGCGATGCAGTCCTGAATTGCGTCGTTGCCCAACTCGTCTTCCGTGAATTCGCCACCGCTCCGGAAGGCGAGCTGTCGAGATTCCGGGCCAGCCTGGTCAGCGGCGAATCGCTGGCGGTGATCGCTGCCGAACTCGGATTGGGCGATCGCCTGAAAATGGGTTCGGGCGAACTGAAATCCGGCGGCTTCCGCCGCAAATCCATGCTGGCGGACGGGTTCGAGGCGCTGCTCGGGGCGATCTATCTCGATGGCAGTTTCGACGCCGCTGCCCGGGTCATTGAAACGCTTTTCCTCCCGCGCCTCGACCGGTTGCCGACGGCCGCCGAACTCAAGGATCCGAAGACGCGGCTGCAGGAAGCCTTGCAGGCACGGGGCGTCGCGCTGCCCTTGTATGCCATCGAGTCGATTGCGGGAGAGGCGCACAATCAGCTTTTCCGCGTATCCTGTCGCGTCGAATCGCTGGGACTCAAGGCGGAAGGCGAGGGGCCGGGTCGGCGGCGCGCCGAACAGGAAGCCGCCCAGAAAATCCTTGAGCAGCTGGGCGAACCCCGTGCTGCAGCCGCGAGAGAGGGAGAGAGACGAGCATGATCCTGCCTGAGACACCGGAAGAGACTCCGGAACCCCCGGAGTCCACTTCTGATGACGCAGACGCCGGGCTGCTACCCGAGGCTGTCACGCATCCTCCCGGCTATCGCTGCGGTTTTGCGGCGATCGTCGGCCGCCCGAATGTCGGCAAATCCACGCTGCTGAATGCGCTGCTGGGCCGCAAGATCAGCATCGTGAGCCCGAAGCCGCAGACGACGCGGCACCGCATTCTCGGCATCCTGAATGCTCCCATGGCGCAGATCGTATTCGTCGATACGCCGGGACTGCACACCGACGAGCGGCGGATGATGAACCGCTACATGAACCGGTCTGCGCTGGCTTCCTTGAGCGATGCCGACATCAACCTGTTTGTCGTCGAAGCGTTGCGCTGGGATGAAGACGACCAGCGTGTGCTGGACGACCTGAAGCGGAGCAATCGCCCGATCATCCTGCTCGTCAACAAGGTGGACGTGGTGACCCCTCGCGAGCGCCTGTTCCCGTACCTGGAGGAAGTGACGCGCCGTGCCGACTTTGCGGCCATCATTCCGCTGTCCGGACTGAAGCGCAGCAATCTCGACAAGTTGCCGGAGGTGGTGGCCGCGCATCTGCCGGAATCTCCGCCGCATTTTCCCGCGGAACAGATCACCGATCGCAGCGAGCGTTTCCAGACGGCCGAGATCATCCGCGAGAAACTCACCTGGCGGCTGCGCCAGGAATTGCCGTACGGGCTCACCGTGGAGATCGAGCGCTTCCAGGAAGAGGAAGACAACCGGCTGCTCATCGGCGCCGTGATCTGGGTTGAACGCACCGGCCAGAAAGCCATTGTCATCGGCCAGGGCGGGGAAGGTCTCAAGGACGTGGGAACCCGCGCGCGCCTCGAGCTGACGCAGCTCCTTGGCCGCCGCGTGCACCTCGAACTGTGGGTCAAGGTGAAGGAGAACTGGTCCGACAGCGAATCGGCCCTCCGCCAGTTCGGCTATGACGCTTCCTAGGGAAAATCACCGCCGGGTACTGCTGCAGCCTGCCTATCTTCTGCACCAGAGGCCGTATCGGGACTCCGGGCGCATTCTCGAACTGTTCGCGCGGGATCATGGACGGATCACCGTGTTTGCCCGTGGAGTCCGTCGCGCGGGTTCGCCTTTCCTGCCGGTATTGCAGCCCTTCAACCGGTTGCTCGCATCGTGGAGCGCCCACGGTGAGGCGGGAACCTTCATGCATGCCGAGTTCGATGGGGCCGTCGCTGCGTTGCCGGGTTCGCGGCTGCTGAGCGGTTTCTATCTCAACGAGCTGTTGATCAGGCTCCTTGTCCGGCATGACGTGAACGCCGACATCTTCGACCAGTACGAACAGACGCTGACGGAGCTCAAGTCGTCGGCGGACGAAGGCCGCACCTTGAGAATCTTCGAGAAGCGTCTGCTTGAGGCGATTGGCTATGGGCTGTCACTGGACCGCGAAGCCGGCAGTGGTCGCGAAGTGGATCCCGCCTGTGCCTATCGTTTCCGCATCGACCATGGCCTCGCCCGTGTGGATGGCGTCGCAGAAGGCAGCCTGATATTTTCCGGCGCGTCGCTCCTGTCGCTGGCCCGCGAAGTCCTGGACGATGCCGTGTCGCGATCGGATGCCCGTCGCCTGCTGCGGGCAGCGCTCGACGAGTGCCTCGATGGCCGCGCGCTCAACAGCCGGGAAGTGGCGACGGCGTTTAGGAAGCTCCGGAATTCATGAATTCAGAATAATTTCAGCGTCACTATCATCCCGATTGGAACCCTCATCCTCTGAATTGCCACTCGCATCCATGTCAATCAATCTGGGTATAAACATCGATCATGTGGCTACGCTCCGTCAGGTGCGGGGCACGACTTATCCTGATCCGCTCCTGGCGGCGTTGCTGGCCGAGCAATCGGGCGCCGACAGCATCACGCTGCACCTGCGGGAAGATCGCCGCCACATCCAGGATCGCGATGTCCGGATCTTCAGGGACGCATTGCAGACCCACATGAATCTCGAGATGGCTGCCACGGAAGAAATGCTGGCGCTGGCCGTGGCGGTCAAGCCTGCGGACTGCTGCCTCGTTCCGGAAAAGCGCAACGAGGTGACAACCGAAGGCGGCCTCGATGTCGTGGGCCAGGCAGCCGAACTCAAGGAAGCTTGTGCACGACTGAAAGCGGCGGGAATTCGCGTTTCCCTGTTCATTGATCCCGAACCGCGGCAACTCGATGCAGCGGCTCAAGCGGGCGCCCCCGTCGTTGAATTGCACACAGGCGCTTACGCCGAAGCCACCGGTGGCAAGCAAGCCATCGAACTCAATCGCCTGGTCACCGCCGCCCGGCATGCGGCAGCAATCGGCCTGACAGTGCATGCAGGTCATGGTCTGCACTATCACAACGTCCAGCCCATTGCGGCCATCCGCGAGATCGTCGAACTCAACATCGGTCACGCGATCATCGCGAGGGCAGTGTTTGATGGTTTGCCGACGGCCGTTCGTGAGATGAAGCGTCTTATGATCGAAGGACGGGGTTAGGAGGTGAGCTCGTGATGAGGAAGCATTTTCAAGAACGCCGCGAGTACGTCCTTGTAGGCTCCGGGTTCGGCTTCCTGCCTCACACGGTCTCGAAAATGCTTCCTCACCCCAAGCTCACTCAAAAGCAGATTCGAAGCACCGGTGCCCGGTTGTGATCTTCGGAATCGGAACTGACGTTGTGCAGATGTCTCGCATCGAAGCTGCGTATGAGCGTCATGGCGAGCACCTTGTGCGGCGTCTGTTGCTGCCTGCTGAGGAAGAGCTGTTCCGGAAGACGAAACGGCCGGCGAGATTCCTGGCGATGCGGTTTGCGGCGAAGGAAGCCATCGTGAAAGCGATGGGGACCGGTTTCGCGCACGGAATGTGGATCCGGGATTCAGGTTTTGTGCCGAACCAGTGGGGCAGGCCGGATATCATCTGGTCGGACCGTGGACGGGCATTGAGCGAGAAAATGGGGATTGGCGAGGGGCACATTACCCTGACGGATGAAGCGGGTTTGATCGTGGCGGTGGCAGTGCTGATGAAAAAGACATGAACGTTTTCGTATTCGACATCGAAACCATTCCCGACATTGAACTCGGGCGCCGGATCTACGACCTCGAAGGCCTGACCGACAAGCAGATCGGCTATGTCATGCAGACCAAGCGCCGTGAAGAGGCAGGTCACGAATTCCTGTCGCTGGAGCAGCATCGTGTCGTCGCGATCTCGATTGCATGGCGTTCGCGGGATTCGTTCAAGGTCTGGAGTCTTGGCGAACCCAATGCCCCGGAAGCGGAGATCATCCAGCGCTTCTTCGATGGCATCGACAAGTATTCGCCCGACCTTGTTTCGTGGAACGGCAGCGGCTTCGATCTGCCGGTCCTGCACTACCGCGCGCTGAAGCACGGCATCCAGGCGCCGCGCTACTGGGAAACCGGGGATGAGGATGCGTCGTTCCGCTGGAACAATTATCTGAGCCGTTTCCACTGGCGGCATCTCGATGTGATGGACGTGCTCTCCGGGTTCCAGGCGCGCGGGCGGGCGAGTCTTGAGGATATCGCTATGCTGCTCGGGCTTCCCGGCAAGCTCGGAATGAGCGGCGACAAGGTCTGGGACGCGTATCTCGACGGACAGATCGAAGGGATCCGCAATTACTGCGAAACAGACGTGATCAACACGTACCTCGTCTTCCTGCGCTTCGAACTCATGCGCGGACGCATGACGCCCGATCAGTACTCGATCGAATGCAAGCGGGTCCGCGATACGTTGCAGGCGCAGTCGAAACCCCATTTCCAGGAGTTCCTCGCAGCCTGGCCGGAGCCCGTGAATTGAGCCGGAGGAAGGCGGCCGTCCGGCATGCACAGGTTCGTGCTCCCGAAGAAGCCCTGATCAACGATCTCGCGCATGACGGTCGCGGGGTGACGCGCATCGATGGCAAGACCGTGTTCGTCGCGGATGCCTTGCCCGGCGAGACGGTGCGGCTTGTACGCAACAGCTTTCATGCGACGTTCGACGAAGCTCGTCTCGAGTATGTGCTCACGCCTTCCGCTGACCGCGTGGCGCCCCAGTGCGTTCACTTCGGGCTGTGCGGTGGCTGCGCTTTGCAGCACCTGGCTCCTGCGAAGCAGCTCGAGTTCAAGCAGCACCAGCTTTTCGAAGCGTTCGAGCGCATCGGGAAAGTGACGCCTGATTCGGTGTTGTCGCCTTTGCAGGGGGATGTCTGGCGGTATCGTCGCCGTGCACGCCTCGGTGCGAAGTGGGTCATCAAGAAGAACAAGATGCTGGTCGGCTTTCGCGAGCGCGGGACGCCGTATCTTGCTGAATTGGGTTCGTGCGCCGTCCTGCAATCGCCGCTGGACCATATGCTCGTGCCGCTCGCCGAAATCATCGGAACATTGAGCCTCAAGGACCGCATTCCCCAGATCGAAGTCGCGGTGGCCGACAGGACGACGGCGCTGGTCTTCCGGACGCTCGGAGACTTGACCGTCGATGATCTGGAGAAGCTGCGGGGTTTTGCGACTCGCCATGCAGTGCAGATCTATCTGCAACCCGGCAACTATTCCACCGTCGTACCTCTCGATGCGGGTGCGCAGCCGCTGACGTACCGGTTGCCCCGTTTTGATGTGGAAATCGAATTCCTGCCGGCCGATTTCATCCAGGTGAACGGCGACCTCAACCGGCGCATGGTCGAATTCGCGGTGGATTTGCTGGCGCCCGAACCCAGCGATCACGTGGTTGATCTCTTCTGCGGCCTCGGTAATTTCTCCCTGCCGTTGGCGCGCCATGCAGGTCAGGTCGTTGGGGTTGATGGTGAAGCGGGACTCATCGAGCGTGCCCGGGAAAACGCCCGCCGCAACGGCATTGCCAACACCACGTTCTTTGCAGCCAATCTTGCCGAAAAGCCGGACGGTCAGCCTTGGGCCGAGAGCCGATATCACAAGGTACTACTCGATCCTCCTCGGGCAGGGGCCATCGAAGTACTGCCGATGATCGCGCGCAGCGGTGCAACGCGCCTCGTGTATATTTCCTGCCATCCTGCGAGTCTCGCGCGGGATGCAGGGCTCCTGGTGCGCGAGCACGGTTACACGCTCAAGGCGGCAGGCGTAATGGACATGTTTGCGCACACGGCCCACGTGGAATCCATCGCACTCTTCGAAAAATGACACTAGGTCCGCTCATGATCGATGTGCAGGGCACCCACCTCGACGCGGAGGACCGGGAACTGCTGGCCAATCCGCTCGTCGGCGGCGTGATTCTCTTCACGCGCAATTTCGCCACGCGAGATCAGCTTGAGGCGCTGGTAACCGAGATCCACGCGATCCGCAGTCCGCCGCTGCTTGTAACCGTGGATCACGAAGGCGGGCGGGTGCAGCGGTTCCGCAAGGAATTCACGGTGCTCCCTCCGATGCGTCTGATCGGGCACCAGTACGACATGGACAAGGCGGTGGGCCTCAGGCTCTCGCGGCAGTCCGGCTGGCTGATGGCGGCGGAGTTGCGCGCAGTTGGCATCGACATGAGCTTTGCACCCGTCGTGGACCTCGACTACGGCGTCAGTGAAGTCATTGGCGACCGGTCATTTCACCGGGATCCGGCGGTGGTTGCCGATCTGGCCATTGCCTTCATGGGCGGGATGCGGGAAGCGGGGATGGCGGCCTGCGCGAAGCATTTTCCCGGCCACGGAGCCGTCGTTGCGGACTCGCATGTTGCACTGCCAGTAGACCGGCGTCCCTATGAGGACATGGCCGATGACCTCCATCCGTACCGCCGGCTGATCGACAATGGCCTGCCTGCAGTCATGGTTTCCCATGTGGTCTATGCTGCGGTCGACCCCCAAGCGGCCGGCTTTTCGTGCCACTGGCTGCAGGTCGAACTCAGGGATCGCCTGCAGTTTGCCGGGGCGATCTTCACCGACGACCTGACCATGCAGGGGGCAAGTGTTGCCGGCACGATGGCGGTAAGGGCGCGGACCGCACTGGAAGCAGGCTGCGATGTCCTCCCGATCTGCAATAATCGGCAGGGTGTGATCGAAGTCGTCGATGCGCTTCACGATTGGGGCGATCCTCTCGGACAGATCCGCCTGGTTCGCCTGCATGGCTTGCCGGGGCCCTCCACGGAAGAGCTGGCCCGGTCGAGTCAGTGGCAGGAGTGTGTCCGGGCGGTGGAACAGTGCAAGGCGCCTCCCGTCCTCAAGCTCGATGCCTGAATAAAGACAATGATTGCCTGAACCCCATGGTCGATGTCGCGACACAAGCGGATGCTGCCCAACCGGCGACAGGCTCGAACCTGCCGGCCGATTCCGCATTGTTCGGCAACCTGCTGGACGCCAGCCCGGACGGGGTGGTGATCTGCGACGTCCGCGGCAACGACTCACCGGTCGTCTATGTCAATCGGGCCTTTGAGCAGCTGAGCGGCTATCGGGCCTCGGAGCTGATCGGGCGCAACATGCGCTTCCTTCATGGCGAGGATCGCGACCAGGAAGGCCTCTCCCGTATCCGGCTTGCGCTCAGGGAAGGCGTCGCGGCCCAGACCATCCTGCGCAACTACCGCAAGGACGGCACGCTCTTCTGGAACGAACTCAGGCTCGTGCCCATCCGCAATGCCGCCGGACAGGTCGCCCACTTCGCCAGCTTCCATCGCGAAGCCGGCGAGCGCCTCAAGCCCGATGCACGAGCCGAGCAACGCAGTGAACCTCGCGATCCGGCTCTCAATACACAGACCATGCTGGCTTACCTGCGTGATGACAAGCTCACCGGATTGCTGCGTCGTGGCTACTTCGACGAACTCCTGAAGCGCGACCTTGGCATTGCTCAGCGCGAATCACGGACGCTCTCGCTGTTCCTGTTCGATCCCGATTTCTTCGAGCCCTATCGCGAACTCTTTGGCCGGCCGGGCGCGGATCAGTCGTTGCGTCGCATCGGGCGCACGATCGGCGCGTGCTTCCGCCGTGCGAGCGACCTGTGTGCGCGCTTCGATGACACGAGGGTGGCGGCGTTGTGCACCGGCATGGAGGCGGACCAGGCAGCGAAGTACGCCGATACAGTACTTGCGCGCATCCGCGATCTCGCCATTCACCATCCGCGTTCAGCAGTGTCCCGGTTCATGACGATGAGCAGCGGCGTGATTACGCTGACGCCTTCCCGCGATATCGACAACGAAAAACTCATCGCCGCCGCGCAGGATGCGCTGCAGAAGGCGAGGGACGAAGGCCGGAACCGCGTCGTCAGCGTCTGATCGGAGCGGGTCCAGGGTCGGCGAACTCTGCTCGCAAGTAGGCTTCGCAAGTCGGTCTGTCGACAAGTGGGCCTGCTGGCAGGCCAGAAAAAATGACCTCTTGCCGGCTCGTCAAGGCAGGGAAAATACAAACAGGTTGTTGCTGGACCCCACGCGGATCTCCGGGGTCAAGCTTGCATTGCCTCCGGTTGCGACAGATGCGCCGGTGCTGACGGCGACATACTGTTTGCCGTTCACGCCGTAGGTGACGGGATACCCGGTGACGGCCGAGCCCAGGTTCACTTCCCACAGGATCTCACCCGTTTTCTGGTCGAATGCGCGGAACCAGCCGGCTGCATCACCACCGAAAATGAGTCCGCCGCCGGTCGAGACCAGCGACATCATTACGGCACGTTGCTCGTACTTCCAGAGGATTTTTCCCGTTGCCGCTGAAACCGCCTGGAGCGAACCTACCTTGTCTGTTCCGGGTGCAATCGAGTTGCGCACGGCGATCGAGTACAGGGAATCGAGACTGGGCTTGTCAGCCACCGCGGTCACCGTTGCGCAGGTGTTCTGGAGCGGGAAATACATGGCGTTGGTCAGTGGGCTGTAAGCCCCGGCCTGCCAGTTCTTGCCTCCATTGGAAGAAGGGCAGATGAGATGACTCTGCCCGGCAGCGGTGAACAGCATCTCCGGATTCACTGTCACCTTGCCGGTGGCGCCGTCGATCGACTTCACGACAGTCTGGTGAATGGTCGGCCGCGCCCACAGGAATTCTCCTGTTTTCCGGTCAAGCGTATAGACGATGCCGGTTTTTCCAGGGATGCCTGTCAGCACCTTCCGGGTCTCGCCCGTTTTGACGCGAGGATTGATCCAGGCCACATCGCGTGGATCCGGTGCCACTGCCGTGTCCACCAGGATGCGCTCGAAGGTGTGGTCAAGATCCCAGTGATCCACCAGATGCTGGTAATGCCACACGATCTTGCCGGTATCGACGTCCAGCGCCAGCGTGGAGTTGTGATAGAGGTAATCGAGATCGTTGCCGGCCAGCATGAACTTGGGTGCCGGCGACGTCACCGAGGTGCCGAAATAGACAAGCCGCAATTCAGGATCGTAGCTGGGGACGAGCCACGATCCAACATGCCAGCGTTCGGCGTCCGGAATGTTGCCCCAGCTTTCGCTGCCAGATTCGCCCGGGCGAGGGATCATTCGCGTGCGCCAGAGTTCGCGACCGGTCAAGGCATCGTGTGCCGTGACCACGCACGCATCCGGTCCGCTGGCGGGCTGGCAGCCGCGACCGGAAAGCACCTTGCCGTCGGCAACGAGGGCGCCCGAACTGTTCAGGCCGCCTTTCCGGTAGTCGTTGACGCTGGTTTCCCAAACGGGCTCGCCTGATGCGGCGTCGATCGCATACACAAAATTGTCGGCACCCAGATCGATGATCAGGTTCCGGTAGATTGCAAGATTCCGGTTGGTCACCACCACGGGAAAGAACTTCGCGGCATCATCAGGCACTGCGCGGCGGTGTTCCCACTTCAGTTCGCCGGTGGCAGCGTTGAACGCCTGGGTAATATCGCCGGGATTCGGAAAATAGAGCGTGCCATCGTGCACCAGCGGCGTTCCTTCCTGGATGCCCGGCGCCAGGCCGCGTGTCCACACCAGACGCAACCTGCCCACATTCCTCCGATTCATTTCCTTGAGCGGGCTGTATCCCCAGCCATCGAACGTGCGACGCCAGCTTAGCCAGTCACCCGGAGCAGGGGTGACCAGCATCGTGTCAGTGACTGTGGAAGGCGTGGCTGTATCGGCGGACCGCACGGCTGAGCACGGCAGCGCCAATACGCACGCAACCATCCCCATTGCAACGAACGATCTGTTCCTCGCTGTCATGAGTCGCTGCGGGCCGTTCAATTGGCAGCAGGCGCCGGTTCAACCGGCGACCCTGCCGCAGGCTCGAGAACCGGCAGCGTGTACAGACGATCCGCCAGCCAGGTTTCATCGACCAGCACGAACGCCATGCCGGCGTAGTACTTTGCTCCGTTCGTGCCGGTCTCCATGTAGCTTGTATAGGCAGCGCCTTCGGCCACCCGGGTGTTGAAGTCGGACAGCTCGAACTTCAGGACCGCGCCCGCTTGCTGCGCGCCTTTGATCCGCTCTTCGAAAGTCGAGCGATCGAAGCGCTTGCTGAACGTGCCGCTGTGCTCCGTCGCCTCGAACTCCGGCGTCGTCGTTGCATTCATTGCTGCGAAGTCATAATCGGCAAGGCTCGCGTAGTAGGCGCGGGCCAGGTCCTCGATCTGCGCGGCTGTAGCCGGCGGAGCAGGAGCAGGGCCGGAGCAGGCAGCCAACCCCAGGCCCAATAAAACAAGAGCGAAGCGGGAGCGGAGACCTGCAGCTGAAATGCGGTTCATGTTCATTTCCTGTTGAGTAGAAATGCGATGGTCGGTGCCTTGCCGTCACGGTCCTTCATGATGTCTCTCCGCAGCCAGTCCTCGGGCGGGCCGAGGCCGCGAAAATTGCTGAGCCCGAGAACGATATCCGGCTTGCCGTCGGCGTTGACGTCACCCGTCTCGACATCCATCCACACGCCCCAGTCGCCACTCTCCATGGAGTAGGGCTTGAAATTCCAATTGCCCGTGTTCTCGAGGTACACGAAGGTTTCCGGTTCGGCGAGTTCCCAGTCCGGCCAGATGGAAATGGCCGCGACATCCAGATCGCCATCGCCGTCGAAATCCGCCAATGCGGCACGCGATGCACCGTGCATGGGGTATTCAAAGCGTTCCGTGAACGTCAGGTCGCCGTTGTTTTCGAAGACGCGAATGCCATGCTGGGGTCGCGGTGTGACCAGCTCCACGTTGTTGCCGTTGAGCACGATGAGATCGAGCTTGCCGTCGTTGTTGAAGTCACCGGCCTTGATGCTGATGTGACCGAATGATGGCGTGCGTTCGACGATGGTGTGCATCTCGAACTCACGATTGCCTTTATTCACGAAGAGCAGGATCTGCTGCTGAGCCTGGGCTGTCAGCAACGCGATATCCGGCTTGCCGTCATTGTTGAAGTCGCCCACCGCGGATCCGATCATCCCGGCGCGCTGGAGCAGCACGGTCTCGGTGAATGCGCCCTCAAGCAGGCCTTGCGGGATTTCCTTCTTCGCATTGCGCCACACCTTGGCGAACTCCGGTGTTTCCCACAGCACGGTCAATGCGCCGCGTCCGCCACCGCCGCTCAGGATGCCGTCTGCAAAATTGGTGACGACGATATCTTCCCGTCCATCGGCATCCATGTCGACCGTGTGGGTTTCAGTGACGCGTGCAAACTTGTTCGCGAGCATGCGGGCCTTGTAACCGCGGCCATCGATGCTCCAGTCGATGATCTTGCCGCCCGGGTCGGTCATCAGCACCGGCTGCGTACCGTGCAGGCTGACGCGGACGCCTGTCGGGGTCAGTTGCATGTCCTGCGGATCGGTCACCAGCGTCATCGTGGCCAGCTGCTTGCTCGTCTTCAGATCGAACGCATAGAGAGAGCCGCCGGGATCGGTCTCGCCTCGGGTCTCGATTCCCCTGCCCACGTAGAGGATGTTGCGGGGTTCATCCACCAGCACGGAGAAGACGAGTCCGTTGGGAGCGAGGCCCAGGTTCGGAACGCTGGCAGTGAAGTTCGGCAGGACGGGATTCTTGGGGCGTTCGATCCGCATCATCGCGCGAGGCCGTGCATTGGAGACGAAGTAGGAGCGGATGAGGTTCCACTGCTCGTTCGTCAGCGGCGGCGTGTCGGTCTTGCGATTGAAGTCGCGGAAGATCTGCTGCACGTTGGTCCGGCCATCAGGATCCGTTACGCGGTAGTAGTCCGAGTAGTCGTCACCGTTCCTGCCGGTGGTGATCGACTCCACCTTGAGATCCGGGAACTCATCGCCCTTCAGTCCCACGTAGTGAGCCATCCAGTACACGACGATGGGCCATTCCTCGCGCGGCAAGTCCGCCGGCTGGGGTTCGATGTGGCAGGCCGTGCAATAGGTTTTCACCAGCGTGCGCGCCGCCAGATTGGACGCGCCGGGGCCCTTCTGCTGGGCAGAAAGCATCTGGGATCCCAGGAGCAGTGGCACAAGCGCCAGGCGACACAGGATGCGGGCTGCGCCACGCGCAGTCTGGATGGATTTCATTTTCTGACCTCGGTTCTCGATCACGTGGGCTCACCAATGTGTTGTCAGGGAGAGGCGAAACTGGCGCCCCGCATTCAGGAATCCGACGGCTTCTTCGTAGCGTTCATCGAAGACGTCGTCGACCAGTAGCTGCACCACGGCGTTGGAGCCGAGGGAACGCCGGACACTCAGATTGAATCGCGTATATCCATCGAGCTGGATTTCGCCGGTCGGCACGGAGACGTCGTAGAAACTGCCGTTGAAGTCGCCGTCCAGTGCAACCAGCCAGTTCACGGCGACCGTGCAGGCTACCCGCAACCCGGCTTTCCATTCCGGCCTGCCTTCCAGATGGGCGCCATCCGACAGTTTCGTCTCCATGTAACCCACGCTGGTGGAGGCACTGAGGCAGCTGCCGAGGTCAGCCGACGCCTCAAGGGTCACGCCGGTTGCTGTCGCGTCTGCGCGGTTGACGTGGCTGAAGGTCTCCGCATCGAAATCGATGAGGTCCGTGAATTTGTTGCGATAGAAAGTGAGTGCAAGCGTTGTGTTGCCGGGTAAACGCTGCCGGAGCGTCAGATCGAAACTCTCACTCGTTTCGGGCTTGAGGCCGGGATTGCCGGTCAGCGGATGTCCCAGAGCGAAAAGGCTCGGCAGCTTGAAGCCCTGCGCGTAGGAAAAAGAGGTGGACGTTCCGGTGGCGACCCAATCGGTGCTGAGTGCAATGCGACCGTTGGTGGAAGTGATTTCCTCGACATCATCGTGGCGCACCGTCGCGACGACTTTGGTGATCTCTCCCAGCGAAACGCCGGCCTCTGCAAAAAAGGCCAGGATGTCACGCGTTTCGTCAAAGCTGGCAGGTAGCGGAAAGCCGAAATCGATGACGCTGTCGATGCGTCCCTGCTCGCGCGCAACTTCCACTCCGAAGCCCAGCAATGGCAATTTTGGCAGGATGAGCGTATTCGACAGGACCACGCTTTCACGCCGGAACTCGCTGTTGGTCACGATCTGAGGTACGCCGGAAAGCACGCCTGGCGCAATCGCCGGACTGTCGATCCCGGACTCGTACCGGGACGCGCCGACGGTGAGGCGGGTCTGCCAGTACTCTGCAGGCAGGAAGTCCAGCCGGGCACCGAGATTGAGCTGCTCGAAATCCTTCTTTTCCGTATCCCTTGAAGCAGCAAGCAGCGGGCCGCCACTGGCAATGGGGAAGTACTCCGCCGTGCCGCTCGAAGCGAAGCCGTTGAGTCCCCAGTCGAAGCGCGCGCCTGCGGAAGGGGCGCTGCGTAGCCTGACGGACAGCTGGCGCCGATCGAGCGCATCTCCCTCGACCATGTCGCCGCCGTTGCGCGCGACTGCGGTAACACTTCCTTCGATCGAGTCACCCAGGGCGCCGTGCACCTGCAAGGCACCTGCGCGCTGTTGTTCCGTCCCGCCTTCAAGATTGACGGATGCCCCGGCCTCGGCGGTGGGCGAACGGGTCGTGATGCTGATGGTTCCGCCGAGGGCACCCGAGCCTTGTACTGCGGAGAAGCTGCCGAAGTACACGTCGACGCGTTCGATCAGCAGTGGATCTAGGCCGACGAAATCGAAACCTCCACCCATCGAGTTCGTCGGGTCGTCGACCTGCACGCCATCGATCATCACCACGGTGAAATTCGGATCGCCGCCACGCAACGACACCATGGCAGAGCCTCCGGGCCCACCCTGTTGCGTGACGTTGACTCCCGGTATCGCGCGCAGGAGATCCACGGTCGTGGCGGGCTGCAGGGCATCGACATGGTCCGCGGTCACAGTCACCCGCGGAATCGCCTGCACGACCGCTTCGTCGTGGATCACCGCACCCGTGATCGTAAGTTCCTCCAGCGAATCCGCCGCAGCCTGCGACACATGGTGGCAAACAAACATTGCCACCAGCGCCTGGGCAAGGAGGGCGCGCTTCACGGGATGTACCGGTTGACCACGGATGCCTGTGCCAGACAACGATCAGAATCGATACGAGAAGCGCGCCGACACAGTCCTCGGCGGTGCGAGTGTCAGCGTACCGAAGCCGTCCTGCCCGAGGAGGGCAACCCGTTCGGCACCGCCTCCCACGTAGTAGTACTCGTCAGTCAGGTTGCGGACCTGCACACCGATCTCCCAGTTGTCGGTGGGAGCGATGAACGTGATGCCTGCGTTGTAGAGGCTGACCGACGGGACTTCAGCGATGTTGTCCGCATCGGTGAAATAGCTGTCGGAGAAGCTGTAGTCACCACGCATGACAAGCTGTCCCCAGGCGAGCGGCCAGCGATACGTCAGCGACGCATTGCGCCCCCATTCGGGAATGCTCGGCAGATCGTTCGTCGCGGGGAACGAAACGTAGGATTCGACCCGCTTGTACTCGCCTTCCAGGTACCCGAGGCCAGCCGACAGTGACAGCCGGGAAGTCAGTGCCGCCTGGAGTTCAAGTTCAGCGCCCTTGATCTCCGCATCGCTGGCGTTGAGGATGGCATTGCCGACGCAGCCGGTCGGGCAGCTCACCACGGAAACCTGCAGGTCGGAGTAGTCCGTCTTGAAGACGGCACCATTCAATCGCAGCCGGTCATCGAAACCTGTCCACTTGAAGCCCAGCTCGTAGACCGCCGCTTCTTCCGGCCCGAACGGGGTGATGGTATTGCCCGGCTGGATACGCTGGGAGAAACCGCCTCCCTTGTAGCCTTCGGAATACGATCCGTACACCATCACGGTATCCCACTGATGTGCGATGTTCAGGTACGGGACGCCACCGCTGAAATCGGATTCCCGCGTGCCGGGTGTCACGAGGCGGAAGGCAGCAGGATCCGGCGGCAGCGGGAATGAAATCTGCCCGCCCGGTGCGGTCGGTTCGAAAACCCGGATGATGTACTGGATCCGGTCGTCGACAATCGAGTCGAGATTGTCTTCCGAATACCGGTATCCCGCGGTGATGCTCCAGCGGTCCGTCAGGTCGTAGGAGAGCTGACCGAAAACTGCCGAACTGTAGTTGTCCACGATGCTGCCGGACATGATCAGGAAGGTCGGGAACAGCACCTGGTTGCGGTTGACCATGTCCTCCTTGAAGTAGTAGATGCCACCGACATAGTTCAGGCGGTCATCGAAAGCAGTTCCCAGTACCTGCAATTCCTGCGTGAACTGGTCGCCCTCCAGCCAGTCTTCGCGATGGGTAACGGCTGACGGCGTGGTATCGCCGTCAATCGCCGCGTAGTTGTCCTGGTTGCGGTAGCTGGTGATCGACTTAAGCGTTACCGCGCCCAGGTCCCACTCGACCGTGAGGTTGGCGCCGTAGATGTCCGCTTCACCCGGCGGACCAAACGACGACAGGCTGGTGTAGCTCTCGCCTGGCAGCACCGAACCGCTGGTCATGGGTGCGAGCCCGTAGTAGGGAGCAACCAGCGAGTTGTATGCAGCCAGTGGAGTTGCGGGACGGGTTTCCGCGACGGCTGCGAGGACGCGTGGAGGCGCACTGCTTTCACGGCTCGTGTAGTCACCCGCGAGATCGATCGTGAGCGAATCGGTCGGCACCCAGCGCAATGCGAGACGGGCTGCGCGCGTTTCATCGGCTCCCAGGCCCTTGTCGCCGGCGATATTGGGCGTATCGACATAGCCGTCGACATCCCGTGCCAGGATGGACAGCCGGCCGTAGAAAGTGTCGGTGAAGGGAACATTGATGCTCCCCTTGACCTCGCGGCGATCGAAATCGCCAACGGTGAGTTCGCCTTGTCCGCCGAAAGCCTCATCCGGTTTCACCGAGTTGACCAGGATCGCTCCACCGATCGTGTTGCGACCAAAGAGCGTCCCTTGTGGGCCCCGCAGTACCTCGATTGACGAGACTCCCGCGGTATCCATGAGTGCACCGGAAACGCTGGAGATATAGACCCCATCCACATACGTACCGACACCTGCCTGCACTGTCGGGACAAAATCTCCCTGTCCGATGCCGCGGATGAACACGATCGCCGCGTCGCTCAAGCCTTCCATCGAAGTCCGGAAAACGAGGTTGGGGGTCGATTGTGCAAGCTGGTCTGTCCGGTCGATCTGCCGCAACTTCAGTTCTTCACCGGAATAAGCGGTGATGGCAATCGGCGTCTCCATCAGGGTTTCCTCGCGTCGCCGCGCGGTCACCGTCACTTCCTCGATTCTCGCGCCGGCTTCCTCTGCAGGAACACTCCCGCCTGCGCCCTCGGCGGCGTAACGCGGTGTTGCCGCGGAAACGCCGGAGACCAGATTGACCTTGAGCAGCTCGGGCCCGGTTGCAGCCGTGGCCACCGGCAACATCACGACGTAAGCACCTTGATACTCCCTCACCACCAGCGCGGTGCCCTCGATGAGCTTCTGGAAGGCAGCCGTCGAATCGAGTACTCCGGATACACCCTGGGTCCTGACACCCTGCAGCTGTTTGCTCGGATAGATGACTTCCACATTGAACTGCTTCGCGAGCAGCTCCAGTGCCCTGGTCAACTCGCCCGGTTGAACCTCGACGACTTGCGGACGCGACACTTCCGCTGCATGCGCAGCGAGTGAAGCGGCGCAGACGAGGGAGGCAATCACCGATCTCAGTTTCATGGACGCAGACATGATTGATCCTCGCTTCGCTTCAGCCGGGCGTGGGATTACGCGGGGCCTATCAATGAAGTCGATTGGGAATTTGTTTTCCTCCATAACAATCTTCAGATTTAAAGGAATTCATGCAACGATTTTCACGCCACACTAAATCGGAGCAAACGGCTCTATTGGCAGCGCGAAATTGGGGCGTGACCGTGTTTTCATGAATCAAACCGGAAGAACTGCACGCGCACGCCTGCAATGAAATGCTTGGCCAGCCGTGTGTTGTGTACAGTCGACGCATGACGTCATCCCGTCAGCGGATACGTCGTCCGGCAGGGAAAATCACGTCGATACAGGCTGTGAAGTGCACGACGCTGCACTGGTAGAGTGCGGTCGCGAGGCGGGTTCGGAAGTCTGTTTTTTTCTGGTCGCTGCTCAACGGTAACGCGTCAGCCGCGTTCCGCGACGTTTTGGATGTGCGCAGAGCTGCGCTTCGCCGGATAGCCTTGATCTGCAACCGGACCTGCATCCTTTTACTAACAAGACCGGCCCGGCGAAGCTATCCGTTGAATGCAGAAAATATCCCGTACCTGCATTCCCCGAATGCAGTGGAGATCTGCCTGGTCAGGAATGTTGACGACACTGGAATCTACGCTATGTTCGAGCGATGGAATCCGCGCTGGAAGTCTGGTTTCGTCGGGAAATCCTCCCGTACGAACCTGCACTCGTGAGATTCCTGGGCAGGAAGAGCTCATCGCCCGCAGATGTCGACGACATCCGTCATGACATCTACATTCGCATCCTTGAAGCAGCGGAGACGAGCCTTCCGGTTTCGCCCCGGAGTTTTCTGTTCGCCATCGCACGCAATGTCCTGGTCGATCGCACGCGTCGCGCCCGCATCGTTTCAATCGACCTGCTGGGCGACATGGATGATCTCCATGTCCTGATCGACGAGATATGCCCCGAGAGGAATCTGACGGGGCACCAGCAGCTGCAACAACTGTCAGGGCTGTTCGACCGGCTCCCCGCCCGATGCAGGGAGATTGTCTGGATGAGACGAGTGGAGGACTTGCCGCAGAAGGAAATCGCACGCCGGCTCGGGATCTCGGAATCGACGGTGGAGAAGCACCTGATACGCGGCATCAGCCTGCTGGCGAATGCTCTCTACCAGAGCGAAGAGCGTGCCGATACCATTGCGGCCAGACCAGCAGGACAGCCTGGATTGATACTCAATGAATGATCGAATCAGGGCGGAAGAGGCAGCTTCGGCGTGGATTGCGAGACGGGACGGAGACGACTGGACGGGCGCTGAAGCAGAAGCGTTTCATGCCTGGCTTGAATCGTCCGCCAGCAATCGTGCAGCCTATTTCAGGTTGAATTCTGCCTGGCAGGACGCCGCGAAACTGCGGGCGTTGGGTCGACCGGACGCACAGGCCGCAGGCAGGAGCAGCCGTCGGTCCGGTACGGAGGTTCGGCGAATCGCCATCGCTGCAGGAGTGGCGATGATCGCGCTGGGTACGCTCCTGTTCATCGCGTTCGCAGACGAAACGTTTTCGACCGGGGTAGGGGGTCTGCGCGTCGTGCGGATTGCGGACGGGTCAGTCATCACGCTGAACACAGGTACTGCCGTTGAAGTTTCGCTGCTTCGACGCGAACGTCGTGTGCGCCTCGAACGTGGCGAGGCGTTCTTCGAGGTTGCGAAGGATGCGAAGCGGCCTTTCATCGTGGAAGCCGGAGACCAGCGGATCATTGCCGTGGGGACTGCCTTTTCCGTGCGACGTGAAGGCGCGGATCTCGAGGCGCTTGTTGCCGAAGGAACAGTCCGGACAGAGGTTGCCGGCGAGCAGGGTCGGGATACCGGAGGTTTTCCAGCTGGCTCCATGCTGCATATCCGTAGCGGAAAAATGCAGGTCGAGCGCAGGTCGCAGACGGACATCGACAAAATACTCAGCTGGCGCAAGGGTCTCCTGACTCTTGCAGACGTACCACTGAAAGAGGCAATCGCCGAGTTGAACCGCTACAACCAGCGCCAGATCGTGATCGTCGATCCGTCACTCTCCGACATGCAGATTGGTGGAGTGGTGCGGCTCGGCAATCAGGAAGCCTTCATTCATCTTCTTGAGGAGGCGTTTCCGGTTCGCGCAGAGATTGCCGACGACGTCATCCGGCTTGGCGTTCCACCGCCCTGATCTCAGCGCGCCGTTGCCGCCGTTTGCGGTGTGATCAGCGCGACAACACCAAACTGCGGATGATCGATGTAGTGCCGCTCGTTGCTGCGCATGCGACGCGTCTGCCGGATGTAGTAGTGCTGTCCCGTTCCGTCGGGCTGATAATCGAGGTCCAGCGTCAGGTGCAGATATCGACCTCGCGCCAACGCTGCCGAGCCTTTCAATGAGCCCGCGGGCAGCAGGCCATCGAGCGGCATGGAGACGGCACCATTCAACGGTGAGCCCACCTGGCTCCAGCCGAAATGCGCGATTGTCCTGTAGGTGCGGCTCCGCTGCAGTGAAGCCGCGATACCACCGAGCTTGAACTTCTCGCGGGGCAATGCCGGTCGTCCTTCAATCGGCATTCCGCCCAGGGAGTCCGCCGAAACGATCTGCGAAACTTCCTCGTCCGCAGCGGCTGCCGGCAATGCACCCGGGCCCGGTGACAGGCGATCTTCCAGCGCCCAGTCTTCCGGCGTGCTGCTGGTGTCCAGGTTGCGGAACACGACGAGCTCCACGTCGTAGACGATTGGTGCGTTCTCCTGCGCCGGAATGCCGGTCGCAAAGACAAGCGCCAGGAGTACACCGATCGCCGGTCTGATCCCGATGGCAGCGCTCAGCCTCTTCATGCCATCTGGATTCCCTGGGTCGAGAGCGGCAGCGCACGGACAGGCTTGCCCGTCAGTACCATCAAGGCATTGATCAGCGCGGGAGCGATGACCGGTGTGCCTGGCTCGCCAACTCCAGTCGGCTTCTCCGTCGACGGAACGATGTGCACCTCGATCGGTGGCGCCTGGTTCATCCTGAGCACCGGGTACTGGTGGAAGTTCGTCTGTTCGACGATGCCATCCTTCAGCGTAATGGCTCCGTTCAATGCTGCGGACAGGCCATAGCCAATCCCGGATTCCATCTGCATGGCGATGATGTTCGGATTGACGGCGACGCCGCAGTCGACAGCGCATATCACGCGGTCGAGCTTGAAGCTCTGGCCGGTCTTCGTGACTTCCGCCACCTGCGCGACGACGGTGCCGAACGACTCATGAACCGCGATGCCGCGCGCACGGCCTGCGGCCAGAGGCGTGTTCCAGTCAGCCTTGGCCGCTGCGAGTTCCAGAACGGCCAGATGCCGTGGATGCTTCGAGAGCAGGCTGCGACGCAGCTCGAACGGATTCTTGCCGCCAGCGCGAGCCAGTTCATCGAGGAAACACTCCGTCACATAACCCGTATGCGAGGAGCCGACCGACCGCCACCACTGGATCGGCACGCCGATGTTCGTCGTATGCAGTTCAACGCGCAGGTTCGGGATCGTGTACGGCAAGGTCGACGCGCCTTCGACCGATGTCGGATCGATGCCATCCTTGCCGACCATGGCTGCCATGGGACCGCCCCCCATGATCGACTGGCCAACGATGCGCTGCCGCCAGGCGATGATGTTGCCGTCCTTGTCGAGGCCTGCCTTCAGCGAATGCACATAGAGCGGGCGATAGAAGCCGCCTTGCGTATCGTCTTCCCGCGTCCACACCATCTTGATCGGTGCCTTGCTGCCGGACGCCTTGGCGATCGCTGCGGATTCCATGACGTAATCCGCGAGCGGATTGGCGCGCCGGCCGAAGCTGCCGCCTGCGAACAGCATGTTGAGCTTCACGTTTTCCGGCGGAATGCCGAGCAGCTTTGCCACGGCAGCCTGGTCGAGCGTCTGGAACTGTTCGCCGTTCCAGATCTCGCACGAGTTGTCACCGACCTGCGCAACGCAGTTGAGCGGCTCCATCGAGGCATGTGCCAGGAAGGGAACTTCATACGTCGCTTCGATGACGCGGGCCGCCGTCTTGAACGCTGCTTCCACATCGCCATCGTTCCGCGCGACGGGTCCGGGTGTCGCGGCGAGCTTGCGATAGTCCGCGAGGATTTCGGGAGAGCCCTGTTTGAACGCGTTGGTCTCGTCCCATTCGACTGTCAGGGCATCGCGGCCCTTCTTGGCCGACCAGAAATCGGTCGCGATGACCGCGACTCCGGTCGTGACGGGCGTTTCGAACGACACGACGTTGACCACGCCCTTCACTTCTTTCGCTTTCGTTGCGTCGAAGCTCTTCACCTTCGAGCCGAAGCGCGGGGGATGGGCGACGACAGCGGTGAGCATGTCCGGCAGCTTGAAATCCTGCGTGTACATGGCCGTGCCGGTCGACTTCGCGTGGGCATCGACACGCGCCACAGGCTTGCCGATATAAACGAAGTCCTTTGCTTCCTTGAGCTTGATGTCCGTGGGGACCGCAAGCTGCGAGGCATCCGCAACCAGCTCGCCGAACGCAGCGCTGCGATTCGACCCGGCGTGCGTGACCTTGCCGCCGGACACGGTGATGTCATTGGCGCCGACTTTCCAGCGTGCCGCCGCAGCGGAAACCAGCATGGACCGCGCAGCTGCACCGGCCTGGCGATACTGCTCATAGGAATTGGCGATGGCCGTGCTGCCGCCCGTGCCCTGCAAGCCGAAAGCGAGGTTGGTGTACTTGGCGGTATCGGCAGGCGCACCTTCGACGGTGATCTGCGACCAGTCGGCATCCAGTTCCTCTGCAACCAGCGTGGCAAGGCCGGTGTAAGTGCCCTGGCCCATTTCAATGTGCTTCGAGATCACGACGACCTTGTTGTCCGCGCCAATGCGCACGAATGCGTTCGGTGCGAAGGGAGCGACATTCGCGCCGGCCGCGCCTGTGGCCGAGTCGTCCGGCGTGCAACCCGGCAGGTAGATGGCGAGTGTCAGCGCCGCGCCCACTTTGAGGAAGTCACGGCGCCCGAGAGAGTCGGTCAGGCTCGTATTGACGATGTGTTTCGTGTTCATGACGACTCCTTATGCCAGCGACGCCGCGGCCCGCTTGATGGCGGCGCGGATGCGGGGATACGTGGCACAGCGGCAGATGTTCCCGGACATGGCGGCATCGATGTCCGCGTCAGTGGGAGACTTGTTCTGGCTGAGAAGGCCCGTGGCGCTCATGATCTGGCCCGACTGGCAGTAGCCGCACTGGGCGACGTTTTCCGCAATCCAGGCTTCCTGCACCGCCTGTCCGACGGGGGACGCACCGATGTTCTCGATGGTGGTGATCTTCTTGCCCGCGACTGCCGAAACCGGAGTAATGCAGCTGCGGGTCGGCTGACCGTCGATATGCACGGTGCAGGCGCCGCAAAGCGCCATGCCGCAGCCGAATTTCGTGCCCGTCATCGAGAGGTGATCCCGCAACGTCCACAGCAGGGGGGTATCCGGCTCTACATCGACTTCGACGCTTTTTCCGTTGATGTCCAGAGTGGCCATGAGAATCTCCCCTTGAAAAATCGCCCCGGCGGGTCAGCGCAGGAATATACGCCTGTCACCGGGTCTTGAGTAAGTTGCGGACGGGTTCAGCGGGCCGCTGCCTGCTTGCCCTTGGCAGGCTGGCTCAGCGCAGTCAGCAACCGGTCGGCGGCATCGAATCGCTGTTCGTCCTGTTCGAGTTTCTGCACGAACCGGATTTTCTGTGGCCCGTCGAAGCGGTGCGTTTTCGCATGCTGCTGGACATGGCGGATCACGACGGCCGGGTCGGCCGAAGTCACGGGGCCGAAGGTCAGTGCACCACCCCCAGGACCGACATCCAGTTTGCGGACACCCAAGGCGGCTGCCCGCAGTTTGAGCTCGGCAATGCGGAACAGACTCTTGGCCGGCTCAGGCAGTAATCCAAACCGGTCGATCATTTCCACCTGCAGTTCACGCAAGGCTTCGGGATCCGCAGCGCCTGCGATGCGCTTGTAGAGCACGAGCCTCAGGTGCACATCCGGCATATAGCTTTCAGGCAGCAAGGCCGGCACGTGCAGGTCGACTTCCGGTCCGCGATGCATGGGTTCATCGAGATCCGGAATCTCGCCCGCCTTCAGTGCCGCGACCGCCCGCTCCAGCATTTCGAGATACAGCGCAAAGCCGATCTCCTGGATCTGGCCGCTCTGTTCGTCGCCGAGCAGCTCACCGGCCCCGCGGATTTCCAGATCATGCGTTGCCAGGGTGAAGCCGGCGCCGAGATCTTCGAGAGACTCGATCGCTTCCAGTCGCTTGACCGCATCTGCTGTCATGGCCGTGCGTTCCGGTGTGAGCAGGTAGGCATAGGCCTGGTGATGCGACCGGCCGACGCGACCCCGCAGCTGGTGGAGCTGGGCGAGACCCAGCTTGTCGGCGCGGTCGATGATGATGGTGTTCGCAGCGGGAACGTCGATGCCGCTCTCGACGATGGTTGTACACAGCAGCAGGTTGCAGCGCTGGTGGTAGAAGTCGAGCATGATCTGTTCGAGTTCGCGCTCGCGCATCTGTCCGTGGCCCACGGCGATGCGTGCTTCGGGCAGCAGTTCGGAAAGTGCCTGTGCGGTTTTTTCGATGGTCTCCACGCTGTTGTGGACGTAGTAGATCTGCCCGCCACGACGGATTTCGCGCAGGCAGGCTTCACGTACCAGCGCCTCGTCCCAGCGCGCCACGAAGGTCTTGATGGAGAGTCGCGACGGTGGCGGGGTCGTGATCAGCGACAGATCGCGCAGGCCGCCCATCGCCATGTTGAGGGTACGAGGTATCGGTGTGGCTGTGAGGGTCAGCACATCCACATCCGCCCGCAGCGCCTTCAGTTTCTCCTTGTCCTTGACGCCGAACCGGTGCTCTTCATCGATGATGAGCAACCCGAGGTTCTTGAACTCGAGGCCCGACTGCAGTAACCGGTGCGTGCCGATCACCACATCGACCTGGCCGGTGCCGAGTCCCTTGAGAACTTCCTGGACCTGCGCAGCGCTGCGAAAGCGTGAAAGCGATTCGACACGGACGGGCCAGTCGGCAAAGCGGTCGGCGAAAGTCTGGTAGTGCTGCTGCGCCAGCAAAGTGGTCGGGACGAGTACGGCAACTTGCTTCCCGGCTTGCACGGTCACGAACGCTGCACGCAACGCGACTTCGGTCTTGCCGAAGCCGACATCGCCGCAGATGACACGGTCCATCGCTTTTTCGCTTGCAAGATCTTCGATGACGCTCGTGATTGCCTGCGCCTGATCGGGCGTTTCCTCGAACTGGAACGTGGCGGAGAACGCCCGGAGTTCCGCTTCGCCGGTGGAAATCTTCTGGCCACTGCGCGCTGCACGCCGTGAATACAGGTCCAGAAGTTCTGCCGCCGTATCGCGGATGCGCTGTGCCGCTTTCTTGCGTGCCTTCTGCCACGCATCGCTGCCGAGCTTATGAAGCGGAGCAGTTTCTGCAGGCGCGCCGGTGTAACGGCTGACCAGGGCCAGTGACTGCACGGGGACATACAGCTTGTCGTTGTCTGCGTATTCGAGGACCAGGAATTCACCCGGCATGCCGCCCACATCCATCGTCTTCAGTCCAAGGTAGCGGCCAACCCCGTATTCCTCGTGAACGACCGGTGAGCCCGGATGCAGATCGGTGAGTTCGCGAACGATTTTTTCCGGATCGCGGTCGGGACGTCGCCGACGGCGTTCCTGCCGCGCCCGTTCGCCGAACAGTTGTTCTTCCGCGATCAGTGCGACGTGGGGTGAGTCGAGCACCAGCCCGATGCTGATCGGCGAAACCGTGACAGCGACTCGCGATGACCCTTCGAGGAAAGCGGGCCACGACTCGACGGCCTGCACTTCAACCCTGCGTTTGCGCAGGAGATCAAACAGCATCTCGCGACGGCCGGCCGATTCCGCGGCCAGCAATACGCGCCCCGCGAAGCGATCGAGAAAGGCGAGCAGCTCGCGAGCCGGCTCTTCTGCACGTGCGTCGATCTTGAGCGCGGGAGGGCGTTGCGTATGGAAATTCCGGTGCGGCACCGAACGCCCCAGCGGATCGAGTTCCATTTTCGAGATTTCAATGCGCCTGAAGTCCGCGATCCGTGCTTCCAGTTCCTCGGGCGGCAGAAAGATCTCGTGGGGCGCGAGGATGGGGCGATGCGTGTCATGTCCGCGCTGGTCGTAACGAGCGCCGATCTCGGCCCACGCATTCGTCAGCAAGGCGGAGAGATCCGTGTCGATCGCGATGACCGTTGTTGGCGGCAGATAGTCGAGCAAGGATGAGGTCTTGTCGAAGAACAGCGGCAGGTAGTACTCGATGCCCGCCGAGGCAATGCCTTCGCTTACGTCGCGATAGACGTGCATCTGCGTGAGGTCGCCTTCGAAGCGCGTGCGATAGCGCCGCCGGAAACCCTGGATGCCTTCCGGTGTCAGCGGAAATTCCCTCGCGGGCAGCAGGCGTATGGCTTCGATCTTTTCGCCGGAGCGTTGCGTCTCCGGCTCGAAGACGCGGATGCTTTCGACTTCGTCATCGAAGAGGTCGATGCGGTAAGGGCTGCTGCTGCCCATCGCGTACAGATCGAGCAACGAGCCGCGCACCGCGAATTCGCCCGGCGCCATCACTTGCGACGTGCTGGCATAGCCTGCGCCTGCCAGGCGTTCCCGCAGCTTCTCGAGGTTCAGGCGCGTGCCGACGCGGATGTCGAACGCATGGCCGTTGATGTAGGCAGCGGGTGCGATCCGCTGCAACAACGTTTCGAGGTCGACGATGAGGATGCCGCGTTTCCACCCGGACAGTTCGGCAAGCAACTGCAGTCGTTTCGAGACGATGTCGGGATGAGGGGAGAACAGGTCGTACGGCAGGGTTTCCCAGTCCGGGAACACCGCGATGGTGAGATCCGGCGGCGCGAAGAACCGCATCTCGTCCGCGAGCTGGCTGGCCGCACGCGCATTGGCGGCGACCACGCTCAGGGGCGCGGCAAGCTCGAGGGCTGCCTGGACCAGGCGCAGTGCGGGGGCGGATCCGTACAGCTGTCCCCATTGCACGCGGGGACCAGATGGAGAGGGAAGCAGGATATCTTCTTTCACGAAATCAGTTACTTATGAATACCTGAAGGCGCCATGGCAAATGCTTCAACTCGGACTGGCGTCGAGCGACGTCTCCGATGAGCGCGGGAAGCGTAGCAGGGAAAAGTGCAGGCCGAGAGTCAGAAATTTAAGGTAGGAGGGTGACGCCGGCCCAAAAGAAAAGGGCCGGCGAGACCGGCCCTTGGCGATTTTAGGGGTGACTTGAGGTGGCTGCTGTTTACCGGGCAGTCACGGTATGAATGACGTGGTCATGCTCGAAGTACACGACGAATCCCGGGTATTCCCAGCGGGTGATGGGCGGCTGGCCGACCGCGGCGAGACGATTGCTGGGCGCGCCGAAAGCAGACTCCACGCGGGCCATGGTCATGCCGCGGCCAGGATGTTCAGCGGTTGCACCAGCGGCCGGGGCCTGCGCCTGGGTGGCGCCAGCGCCGAGCAGCATGCCGGCCGCGATGATGATGGATGGACGCATGGCAACTCCTCAATGGCAAAGTACTTTTGACTCGCTGGTTGATCGATCGATGGATCGAATATAACACTGCCAGCACCGCGGCCATGTAGCATCAGGCTCCCACAGAAAACCGTGCGTCAGATCAAATTCCCGGAATGTTCCAGCCCCTCGCCCTTTTCATCGGCCTCCGCTACGTCCTCAGGCGCACCCAGGGATTCTTCGTCTCCTTCATCAGCTGGGTGTCGATGCTCGGCATCTGCGTCGGTGTCGCTGCGCTGATCACGGTGCTGTCGGTGATGAATGGTTTTGAAGGCGAAGTCCGCGACCGTCTCCTGAGCATGACCGCCCATGCGAGTCTCGGAGCGAGTCCGGACAAGCTGCGGGACTGGCCGGCCCTCGTCAGGCAAGCAGGCGCGCAACCCGGAGTCGTCGGGGTCGCCCCGTATGTAGGCATGCAGGCCATGGTCGGGAGAGGGCTCGATCTGAGTGGCGCGACGGTGCGGGGCGTCATCCCCGAAATGGAACGCAACGTCTCCAGCATCGGCGATTTTCTTGTGAGTGGCTCACTGGACGATCTGGTGCCGGGCGAGCGCCACATGCTGCTCGGCATGGGACTGGCGTGGACGCTCGGAGCCCAGGTAGGTGACGAACTCACTGTGCTCATCCCGCAGGTGTTGACGCAGGAAGCGGGCTCGAGCGCCTCGATATTCGAATTGCGGCCGCGTATCCAGAGCTTCACTGTCAGCGGCATCTTCGATACTGGTCTGCAGGACGCCGACGCGGCTGTTGCATTGATCCATATGGATGACGCCGCGCAGCTCGCCGGCACCGCGGGTTCGCCCACCGGGCTGCGGCTCAAGTTTGCCGATATCTTCGCCGCGCCGACGGGAGCACCGCGCGTGGCGGAAGCGCTGGGCGGTGGATTCGAGATCAGCGACTGGTCGAAGGAAAACGCCAGCTACTTCCGTGCCGTCCGCATCGAGAAAACGATGATGACGCTGATCCTCATGCTGATCGTGGCGGTCGCCGCCTTCAATATCGTTGCCGCGCTCGTGATGGTGGTGAACGAGAAACGCAACGACATCGCGATCCTACTGACGCTGGGCTTGTCGCCGCGAAGTGTGGTCGGCATCTTCATGACGCAGGGTGTCATCATCGGTTGGGCCGGTGCGCTGTTCGGCGTTGCACTCGGTCTCGTGCTCTCGCTCAACATCGACACCATCGTGCCGTTTCTTGAGCAGCTTGTCGGCCGGCAGGCGCTTGATCCCGAAGTCTTCGCGATCAGCAAACTGCCTTCCGATGTACAGTCGGGCCAGGTGATCGCCATTGCCACCGTTGCGCTGGCGCTGTCGATCCTGTCGACGATCTATCCGTCGCTGCGGGCTTCACGCACGGAACCCGCTGAGGCACTCCGGTATGAGTAGCCTGTACGAGCTGCTGGTCGGCCAGCGCTATCTGCGATCGTCACGCGGCAACCGGTTTGTTTCCTTCATATCGATCATTTCGATGGCGGGCGTGGCCATTGGCGTTGCAGTGCTGATCGTCGTGCTCTCCGTGATGAATGGGTTCGAAACGGAATTGCGGGGTCGCATCCTCAGCATGACCTCGCATGCCACCATTACGGGCTTCAATGGCGATCTCGCCGATTGGCATGCGGCTGAAAAACTCGCCGTCGCCAGTCCTCAGGTGGTGGCCGTGGCTCCCTACATCGAAGAGCAGGCCATGGCCGTGAACGGCGGTCACACGAGTGGCGTCATGATTCGCGGCATCGTGCCTGATGAAGAGAGCGGCGTATCGGCTGTCGGTGAACGGATGACGGCAGGGTCTCTCGACAAGCTCGTTCCCGGCGCTTTCGGCGTCGCACTGGGGAAAGATCTGGCAGAGGCTTTGCAGGTGAAGGTGGGCGACAGGGTCGTCATGGTGATCGCGCAGGGGTCGGTCACTCCAGCGGGGGTGGTGCCGAGGATGCGACGCTTTGAAGTCGTGGGCATTTTTGCCTCGGGCATGTACGAATACGACCGCAACCTGGCGTATGTCCGGATGGAGGACGCCGCCCGTCTCTACCGGATGGGTGACGCCGTGTCGGGTCTGCGACTGAAGCTGGTTGATCTGTTCCAGGCGCCGCTCATCGTGCGCGAGCTGGCCGCTTCGATGGGTGGCGGTTACTACGTCGATGACTGGACACGGCGGCACGCGAATTTTTTCCGTTCCATCCAGATCACCAAGTCGGTGATGTTCGTGATCCTGCTGCTCGTCGTGGCCGTGGCCGCGTTCAATATCGTTTCGACGCTGGTTATGGTCGTTAAGGACAAGCGCGCCGACATCGCCATCCTTCGCACCATGGGCTCCGAGCCGCGCAGTATCCTTGCGATCTTCATGACGCAGGGCACCGCCATCGGCTTGATCGGTACACTCGCGGGCCTCGCGCTCGGCGTGCTGATCGCCACCAACCTCGAGATGCTCGTGCATGGACTCGAGCGTCTGCTCAGCACGCAGTTCCTCGATGCGAAGCTGTATCTCATGAGCGATCTGCCGGCGCGGGTCGAGTGGGCCGACGTCACGAAGATCTGCATCACCGCGTTTGGTCTTTGCTGCCTGTCGACGCTTTATCCTGCGTGGCGCGCGGCCCGCATCCAGCCGGCGCAGGCGTTGCGGCATGATTGAGCGCGACAACGGTCAAGGTCCAGACAACGGGATTCCCGATGTATCCATTCCAGTCGATGACAATGCAGCACATCTTTGGCCTGTATCGCGTGGCAGGTCGTCATGACTGACGTGGTTCTGGCTTGCCACGCTCTGGCAAAATCCTTCCTGCAGGGAGACGCCCGCGTAGATGTGCTGCAAGGGGTTGAGTTTTCCGTGACGGCAGGGGAGCGTGTGGCCATCGTCGGGGCTTCCGGTTCCGGCAAGACGACGCTGTTGCAGCTACTCGGTGGCCTCGATCTGCCGACCGCGGGCGAAGTCATGATTGCCGGACAGAAAGTCAGTGCGCTTTCCGATGCAGCACGCGGGACGCTGCGCAATCACGCATTGGGATTCGTCTATCAGTTCCATCATCTGTTGCCGGAATTCAGTGCGGTGGAAAACGTTGCGATGCCGCTGCTGATTCGACGGGTGTCCGTGCGCGACGCTACTGCGGAGGCGCGCCGATTGCTGGAGCGCGTGGGTCTTGGAGCGCGGCTCGATCATCGTCCCGGACAGTTGTCGGGAGGCGAGCGGCAGCGTGCAGCCGTTGCGCGGGCTCTGGTCACCAAACCGAAAGTCGTGCTGGCCGATGAGCCCACCGGCAATCTCGACGGCGCCAACGCCACGCAGGTGTTCGACCTCATGCTCGAACTGAATCGCGAATCGGGTACCGCACTCGTCATCGTGACGCACGCAACCGAGCTTGCGGCACGCATGCAGAAGGTCTACGGCATCGAAGGCGGGAAGTTGCTCCTCAGGCGTTGAGGGCGGGTCCGGCGCGTTTGCGCATCACCCGGTGGGGAATGCCGGCCTCCAGAAACTCGGCTCCTTCGGCGGCAAAGCCGAACCGTTCGTAGAACGGCACGGCAACCGTCTGCGCATTGAGAATGAAGGCCTCGTAGCCCAGTTCAGACCCCTTCGCCATGAGTGCTTCAAGGATCGTCCCGCCGATACCTTCACCGCGCGCTGGTTTGATGACCGCCATGCGACCGATGTGGCCGTCAGGCAGCAGACGACCGGTTGCGACCGGATAGCCCTCGGTGTCGTAGGCGACCGCGTGCCAGCTGACAGCGTCGTAGTCGTCCCATTCCAGTTCCACGGGCACGCCCTGTTCTTCCACGAACACGGTCCAGCGGATCGCACGCGCATGCTCGCGCGCCGTTTCCCAGTCAGCGATGACAAGAGTGCAGGACATTTCTCAGCCGGCCCGCTGCGCCGTAGCACGATGCATTTCTGCACGCTTGCAACACATATGTCGCTTCATTCCTGGCTCCTGCGCTTGCGATATTTGAGCACCAGGCTCAGGTGCCACAGCACCCCGAGAACGATGTAGCCGACCACGGAGAGCACCAGTCCCATCACGAAACAGCCGAGAACAAAGGGTTTCCACACGGGTAGCAGGTGATGCACGAACCACTCCTGCGACATCTGGAAGGTGAACGGCTGCATCGACTCACCCAGCAGCTGGCAACCGAGCCAGTAGGCCATGAAGTAGATGGGCACCATGGTCACGGGGTTGTTGATGAAGACCGTTGCCATCGCCACCGGCACGTTGGTCCTCAAGGCAAGCGCGACGCACGCAGCGATGATCGGGTGCAAAGGCAGCGGTGAACAGCAGATGAAGAGCCCGATGGCGAAGGAGCGGGTGACGCTCTTGCGGTTCAGGCTCCAGTAACTCGGATCTTCAAGCAGCGCACGGAAGGGTTTGAGGAAACGGCTTTCGCGCAGGCTTTGACGGCGTCGGTTGAGGCGCTTGAATAGGCGGCGGGGCATCGGCTGGATTGTATCCGCTGGACGATCTCGATAGCGCAGGGACGCCGAATGTTTGCCAGTGCACTCAGCTTTCTTGCCGGTGATTGCCTTGTCCAGTTGCTGCCTGCGCTGCCGTCGCTGTGGCCCTGGAGCTTCGTGGTGGGTGGGCTGCTCGTCATCAGTGCGCTCATCCGCTGGCCTGTCGCTGTCTGGGGACTCGCGGGTTTTGCGTGGGCCTGGAGTCATGCGGCGCTCCTGCTGGCCCGGGATCTGCCGTCCGCACTTGAAGGCAAGGACCTTGAGGTCAGGGGCTTCGTCGCATCGCTGCCGGAGTCCATCCCGCGCGGGTCGCGTTTCCTCCTCGACCTGCTGCCTCAACGCGTAAATGTTGCCGATCCCTTGCCGCGGCGCCTGGAACTCACCTGGTACGACGCCACGGCTCAACCTGCAGCGGGAGAACTCTGGAAGTTCACCGTGCGACTGCGTCGTCGCCGGGGATTCGCCAATCCGGGGGGTTACGACTACGAGGCGCAACTCTTCAGGGAGGGCATTGGCGCCACTGGCTACATTCGTGAGGCGGGAGAAAACCGCAGGTTGTCCGCGCCCGGCTTCCGTTATCCCGTACTGAGGCTACGCGGCTTCCTCGCTCAGCGGCTTGAGCAGGCGTTGCCGGACAGTCCGATGCTCGGGATCGTGCAGGGGCTCGCAGTCGGCGAGCAGCAGCAGATGACACCTGAACAGTGGCGCGTCTTCGCGGCGACCGGCACCAGTCATCTGCTGGCGATCTCGGGGCTGCACATTGCGATGGTGGCTGCACTGAGTGCAGCGCTCGGGGGCCTCGCGATCCGTTTGCCGCGCATGCAGCAACGAAGGTTCACCGCCAGCGATGGCCGGGCGGTCGGCTGCATCCTCGGCGCTGTTGTCTACACAGCGCTGGCGGGCTTCGGGGTGCCGGCGCAGCGGACGCTGGTCATGCTGTGCATCTACTGCGGTGCGCGATTGTTGAGACGGGAACTGAAGGTGACCCAGGGCCTTGCGCTGTCCCTGTTTGCCGTCCTGCTTCTTGATCCGTTCGCGCCCCTCTCGATCGGCGCCTGGCTTTCGTTCGGTGCAGTCGGCGCCATTCTCTGGCTACTCGCCGGCAGGCTTCATGCGGGCAGGCGCTCGAACCTGCGCCAGCGCTTGCTGGAATTTCTCAAGGTACAGTGGGCCGTCACGATCGGATTGTTCCCGCTTCTGTTGCTGTCCTTCGGTGCGGTGTCGCTGGTGTCGCCCTTGGTCAATCTTGTGGCGATTCCTTTCTTCACGCTGCTGATCGTCCCTGCCGTGCTGCTGGGAACTGCCGCGATGCTGCTGTGGGCGCCGTTGGGAGGGTTGCTGCTGTCGTGGACCGCCGGATTGCTGGAAGCCGTGTGGCCGTGGTTCGCCTTCAGCGCCTCTTTCGAGCATTCCGTCTGGCATCTGCCCCAGGCCCCGGCCTGGGCTTCGATGCTGCTGCTCGTCGGTGCCTGCGTGATCATTGCTCCAGGATTCCTGGCGACGCGCGTGGCGGGGATGCTGCTCTGCCTGCCCGCGCTGCTGTGGCGCCCGGATCCCGTGGGCGAAAGTGCATTCCGGCTGACCCTGCTGGATGTCGGACAGGGCCTTGCGGTCGTGGTCCAGACCCGTACCCACACCTTGTTATATTACGCGGGGCCGGCGTTCCAGAGTGGTCGCGACACCGGGGAGATGGTCGTCCTGCCGTTCGTTCACGCCTTGGGTGTCAGGCGCATCGATACGGCCATCGTGAGTCATGGCGACCTCGATCATGTGGGCGGCATGGCTTCGGTGCTGGCAGGGATGAGAGTCGACCGCGTACTCGCGAGTCCTTCCGTACACCTCAAGGACTTCAGGCCCGTTCCCTGCCTGAAAGGAATGCACTGGCAATGGGATGGCGTGGAGTTCGCCCTGTTGCATCCGGCGGAGGGTGACGGTCCACAGAGCGACAACAACGCCTCGTGCGTGCTGCGCATCGAGGGGCGGGGCGGCAGCGCCTTGCTGCTGGGCGACATCGAACGCGCAGGAGAGCAGGAACTGGTTGAGGCGGGCCTCGCGCCAACCTCAATCGTGGTGGCTGCTCACCATGGCAGCCGCACTTCGTCGACTGCACCTCTGGTCGAGGGAGTGCAGGCCCGGTACGTCTTGTTCGGCACGGGTTACCGCAACCGAAGGGGATTTCCGCGGCCCGAGGTGCTCGAGCGCTGGAGAGAGGCGGGTGCAGTCACCTACACGACTGCTGCTTCGGGAGCCATCGAAGTCGTGGTCCAGGCCGCCTCGATCGAGGTGCCGCGCGCTTATCGCGAGCACTACCGCCGGTACTGGCATACCGACGTCGTGGACGAGAACGATTGACGACCGGCCTGTGGCGGGTCGTGGCGTCCTCCTTGGCGTGGTCTTCCTGCTACTATGCGCCCCGGTCAGGATCGCCCCAACGTCCGGTAAATAAAACTCCAGATCATGTTCGAAATCGTGAAGTCCGGCGGCATCATGATGGTGCCGATCATCCTCTGCTCGATCATTGCCGCGGCGATCATCCTCGAGCGCCTCTGGACCCTCCAGAAGGCGCGCGTGGTGCCGCCGGAACTGGCAGAGAAAGTCTGGCGCTGGGTGGAAACCCGGCAGCTGCAGGACAAGCACATCCTCGCATTGCGGCAGAATTCACCGCTCGGCAAGATCCTGGCGGCGGGGCTGGCCAATCGCCACCGCGCGCGGGATGTCATGAAGGAAGCGATCGAGGACACCGGCCGCCACGTACTGCATGAGCTCGAGCGATACCTCGGCGGGCTTTCGACCATCGCCTCGATTTCGCCGCTCCTCGGCCTCCTGGGCACCGTCTTCGGCATGATCCGGACGTTCAATGCCGTCAGCAGCCTGGGCGTAGGCAATCCAGCTCCGCTCGCAGGCGGCATCTCGGAAGCGCTCATCACGACGGCGGCCGGCCTTTCCGTCGCCATTCCCGCGCTGATCGGTTACCGCTACCTGCGGGGCCGCGTCGACGGCCTCGTCATCGACATGGAAGTGGAGGCGGTCAAGTTGCTGAATGCCATCGATGACGATGCGGCCGCTGTGGAAGAGCAGGCCTAGCCGTGAACCTGCGCAGGCTGAGTGGCCGCAACGACGATCCCGAGATCACGGTCGTTTCGTTCATCGACGTCCTGCTGTTGCTGCTGATCTTCTTCATGATCTCGACGACCTTCGTGGACGAGTCCAGGCTGAAGGTGCAGCTGCCCCAGTCGAGCGCCGAAGTTGAAGCGGTACCCAGGGATGCGATCGAGATCACCATCACGCGCCAGGGCAGCTACAGCGTGAATGGCCGCAACCTCATCAACAGCAGTGCGCAGACATTGTCGGCCGCCGTCGTCCAGACTGCCGCCGAAGCGCGCGATATCCCGATCACCATCCGGGCCGATGGACAGACCACGCACCAGGCCGTGGTGACCGCGATGGATGTGGTCGGCCGCCTCGGCTTTCGCACCATCAATATCGCGACTGTCAATGAAACTGCGGAGACCGCGCAGGGAGCAGCGCCGTGAGCCGCAAGCTGCCCTTGTCGCAGGACGCGATGCAGGTTTACCTGCGCCTGCTGAAGTACCTGAAGCCGCACATGGGCATGTTCCTGTTCGGCGTCTTCGGCATGGCGATGTTTGCCGCAACCGAAGCCGCGTGGGCGTGGTTCATCAAGTACTTTCTCGATGGCACCTTCGTCAACAAGGATCAGCGCATGCTGACCTTCGTGCCGGCCGCACTCATTGGCCTCTTCATCCTGCGGGGGATCGGCGATTTCATCCAGGTCTACGCGCCTGGCTACGTGGGTCGCCACATCGTGAAGAAACTGCGGGCGCAGATCTTCGATCACTACCTGAACCTGCCAATCGCCTATTTCGATCGCAATGCTTCCGGGATGCTGCTGTCGCGGCTCACGTTCAACACCGAGCAGGTGGCGCAGGCGACCACGGATTCCGTCACCATCTTCATCCGCGATTCCCTGACGATCATCCTGCTGCTCGGCTATCTTTTCTATCTCGATGCGAAGCTGACGGCGCTGGCGTTGATCACCGCACCAATACTCGCCTGGCTGATCACGGTCATCAATCGCCAGTTCCGCCGTTACAGCCAGCGCATCCAGAACTCGATGGGCGATGTGACCCGCATCGCGAAGGAAGCGATCGAGGCACCGCGTGTCATCAAGGTGTTCAACGCGCAAGCCTACGAGAACGCCCAGTTCGAGAGCGTGAACGAGCACAACCGCAGTTCGAACATGAAGCTCTTGCTGACGCGCGGGCTCTCGAATCCCGTCGTGCAGGTGCTGACCGCCATAGGCCTCGCTTCCGTCCTTTCTGTCGCCACCCGCTCGGCCATCCGCGGTGAACTGACGGTCGGTGAGTTCACTGCGTTCATTGGCGGGCTGGTCATGCTGACCGCGCCGCTGCGCCGGATCGTGAATGTCGCGGGCCCGCTGCAGCAGGGCATTGCCGCCGGGCAAAGCATTTTCGAATTGCTGGACGAACCGCTGGAACCCGGAGGCGGCACGGAAAAGCTGGATCGGGCGCGCGGCGAAGTCGAGTTCCGCAATGTCGGGTTCACCTACGAGGCGGGCAAGGGCGTTGCGCTCAGTGACGTTTCACTCAAGGTGCCGGCCGGGGAAACGCTCGCCATCGTGGGTCGCTCGGGCAGTGGCAAGTCGACGCTCGCCAGCCTGCTGCCACGCTTCCATGACGTGAGCAGTGGAATGGTGCTGGTCGATGGTCGCGACATCCGTGAGTACGAGCTTCAGAGCCTGCGCAGGCAGGTGAGTCTCGTCAGCCAGGATGTCGTGCTGTTCAACGACACCATCCGCGCGAACATTGCCTTTGGCAGTGATGTCTCGAATGCGGAGATCGAGCGGGCCGCAAGTGCTGCCCATGTGCTCGAGTTCACGCGCGAGTATCCGGAAGGCCTCGACACGATGGTCGGCGATCGCGGCGTGCTGCTCTCAGGCGGCCAGCGGCAGCGCATCGCCATCGCGCGGGCGCTGCTCAAGAATTCCCCGATCCTGATCCTCGACGAGGCGACCTCCGCACTCGATACGGAATCGGAACGCGTCATCCAGGCAGCGCTTGAGGGCCTGATGCATGGACGCACGACACTGGTCATCGCCCACCGGCTGTCCACCATCGAGAATGCCGATCGCATCGCCGTCATGGAAGGCGGGCGCGTGGTGGAAAGCGGCAGTCACGCGGAGCTGATCGCGCTGGAAAAGCAGTACGCCTCCCTGCATCGCCTGCAGTTCAGCGAGTGATACGTTCGCACGCATGAGTGCGGATTCCTTCCTGCAGCGGATCTGGTACGGAAGGTCGTGGCACCTTGCGTTGCTGGTGCTCATCCCTCTGTCGTGGCTTTTTCGTATCGTCGTCGCAGTCCGTCGCTGGAGCTTTCGGACAGGGCTGGCGACCAGTGTGCGATTGCCAAAACCCGTCATTGTCGTCGGCAACATCACCGTCGGTGGCACAGGCAAGACGCCGGTGGTGCTGTGGCTGGCGGGGCAGTTGCGCGCACGGGGCCGTATCGTCGGCATCATCAATCGGGGCTATGGCGGCCGTTCCGCCACCTGGCCGTGCGATGTGACGGCGAATGCCGATCCGGTCGAAGTGGGTGATGAGGCTGTGCTGCTGGCGAAGCTTTCGCAGGGAATCGTCGTCACGGGGCCGGATCGGGTGGCTGCGGCCCGGCGGGCGATTGAACTTGGCGCGGATGTCATCGTGTCCGACGACGGCCTGCAGCACTACCGTCTGGCGCGCGATTGCGAACTCGCCGTCACCGATGCCGACCGCGGTGCAGGCAACGGCAACATGTTGCCTGCGGGGCCCTTGCGTGAACCGGAAGGGCGTCTTGCCTATGTGGACGCGCTGCTGCTCAAGCAGGGGAGCGGCAAGCCGCTGCAAAAGCCGGTTGTATCCGGCGCGGCTGCAGGGATTCCATTTTCCATTCGCGCAACGACAGTCACTTCACTGTCTTCGGGAGAGCAACGGCCGCTGGATTCATTCCGGAATCAACCGGTGCACGCCGTCGCCGGCATCGGCAATCCGGAGGCGTTCTTTGCTTCGCTCCGCGAAGCAGGCATGATCGTGACGGCACACGCGCTGCCCGATCATGCCGCGATTGCCGCGGCCGATCTCGAGTTTGGGGATGCGGCTGCCGTGCTGATGACGGCGAAGGATGCGGTGAAGTGCCGTGGCTACGACAATCCGCGGCTCTGGGTCGTGGATGCCGAAGCTGTCATGAATGCAGCCGATGCCGCGCGCTTGCTGTCGATTGTCGAAACGCGTCTTGCCCTTGTCCAACCGGTGCCCTGAGTTATGGATTCAAGACTGCTCGATATTCTCGTGTGTCCTTTGTGCAAGGGGCCGCTCCGCTATCTGAAGGCCCGGCAGGAACTCATCTGCCGTGCCGACCGTCTCGCATTTCCGGTGCGCGACGGCATTCCCGTCATGCTGGAAGAGGAAGCGCGTTCCCTGAACTCCGACGACCCGTTGCTGCGCGAATAGCCGGCTGCATTGAACTGAAGCCTGGAGCGTCCTCCTTGTCTTTTAACGTCGTCATTCCCGCACGCTACGGTTCCACCCGCCTGCCAGCCAAGCCGTTGCTGGAGATTGCGGGCAAGCCGATGATCCAGTGGGTCGTGGAGGCTGCGTGCCGCAGCGGTGCCGCGGAAATCGTCGTGGCCACTGATGATGAGCGCATCGCGGCTGCTGTCACCGATCCGCGCGGCGGAAACCACTCGCTCGCGGTGATGACGCGGGCCGAACACCCTTCCGGAACCGACCGCATCGCTGAGGTTGCGAAGATCCGCGGCTGGAGTGGCGGTACGCTGGTCGTCAACGTGCAGGGTGACGAACCGCAGTTGCCACCGGAACTGATCGACCAGGTGGCGGGTCTGCTGGAGACGGACAGGAAGGCGGATCTCGCGACGCTGTGCACTCCGATAGGTAACCGTGAGGAATTCCTGAATCCCAATGTGGTCAAGGTAGTCCGTGCAGCGGACGGTGCTGCGCTCTATTTCAGTCGGGCGCCGATTCCTCATGTGCGGGATGGAGATCCGTGTTCGTTCGCCGGCGCGTATCGGCATCTTGGAATCTATGCGTATCGCGTCGAGGCCCTTCTGCGCATGACGTCACTGCCCGTGAGTCGCCTCGAAGCCTGCGAGAAGCTCGAGCAGCTGCGTGCACTGGAAGCGGGAATGCGCATCGCAGTCGGCATCGCGAGCCGCGTGCCGGCCATCGGTGTCGATACCCGCGAAGACATCGAACGCCTGCGTGCGGGGCCCTGGCCTGCCTGAAGCTCGAGGCTAACGCGCAACGGGCCCCGTCGACCCCCGGATCACGAGTTCATACGGAAAGACCGCGCCGGAGCTTTCATCGCGTTTCCGTTCGTCGCGCATGTCTGCGATCAGGGTACCGACGATGGCCTTGGCCATGGCCTCGACCGGCTGGCGAATCGTCGTGAGGCTCGGCCACGTATAGCGCGAGACAGGCGTGTCGTCGAAACCGGCAACCGAAAGTTTGCGCGGCACTTCGAGCCCGAGATCGTGAGCGACATGCAGCACACCCGCGGCCATTTCGTCATTGCTGGCAAAAATGGCGGTGGGCCGGTCCTTGCGGCCGAGCAGGGCGCGTCCGCATTGCTCGCCTGAGTCGAACGAGAAGAAGCCCTGCGCCACGAGATTCTTGTCGAGCGCGATGCCCCGGTCGCGCAATGCACTGCGAAAGCCTTCGAACCGCGGCTGGCTCGCCCCATGGTCCGGATGGCCCTTGATGAAACCTATGCGGCGGTGACCCATGTCGATCAGGTATCGCGTGAGATCGTACGCAGCGCTTCGGTCGTCCACGGAGACATAAGGAGCGGGATGTGCCCGATCCACCGGCGCGACCCGCACGTATTTCACACCCATCTGGTCGAGCTGTTCGATGACTGCCTGCACATCGCAGATCGGTGGAGTCAGTACCAGTCCCGGATGACCCCGCTCGGTGATCAGCGTTACGAGTTCCTCGATGAGCTGCGGACTCTGGTAATCGCACGGCTGCAGCAACAGGCTGTAGCCCCGTTCGCGGCAGGCTTCGAGTGCACCGGCCTGCAGATCCAGCAGGTAGCTGGCGCTCGGGTTGTCATAGACCATGGCGACGAAATAGGACCGGCTCGAAGCCAGACTGCGGGCGGCTGCGTTGGGCCGGTAGTTCAATTCCTTGGCAGCGGCCAGGACCCGTTGGCGGGTCGTATCCCGCACTGCAGCTTCCCGATTGAGAACGCGGGATACCGTCTTGATCGAGACACCGGCCCGGCTCGCTACCTCTTCAATTGTCACGGCGCGGTTTTTCAGTTTCTGTTTTTGCATGGATGGAGGCATGGAATGCGGTAAATCTGCGGTTCCCGGTGGCCTACTATAGTGTTGACAGCGTTGTCATCACCGCTCATGCTCGTGAAAATATGCTCAGGGGGAGCCGATGAATGATCATGCCCAAAAACCGGGTGATGCAGCGGCGCGTATTGCGCCGCTGGTCGTCGTCCTGTTCTTTGCCTGGGGTTTCGCGACCGTCCTGATCGACAGCCTGATCCCGAAGCTCAAGGCGCTGTTCACCTTGAGCTATACGGAAGTCATGCTGACCCAGTTCAGCTTCTTCCTCGCCTATTTTCTCTGCTCCATTCCGGCCGGCTGGATCCTCGCCCGCATCGGCTACATCCGCGCCATCGTCGGCGGCCTGCTCGTCATGGCCATCGGTTGCGTGCTGTTCATCCCGGCCGTGAATTTCGGATTGTTCGGCGGCTTTCTCGTCGCGTTGTTCGTCATGGCCGCGGGTATCACGATGCTGCAGGTCGCAGCCAATCCGCTGATCGCGGTGCTCGGCTCGCCGGATAGTTCGCACAGCCGGCTGAATCTCGCGCAGGCGTTCAATTCGCTGGGGACTTTCATCGGTCCTTTCGTCGGGGCCGTCTTCATCCTCGGAGGCAACGCTCCTGCCGTTGATATCACAACTCTGACGACAGAAGCGCTTGCCTCCTATCGCCATGCCGAAGCCCAGATGGTCCAGGGTCCCTTCCTGGGCATCGCTGCCGGGCTCGTCCTCCTCGTGATCATTTTCTGGCAGTTCCGGCGCCTCACGGGCAAGGCACTCGAAGTGCAACCCGTCACCAGCGGTATCGGCCTCGATGTCCTGCGCGATCCAAGGCTTGCCCTCGGTGCACTGTCGATCTTCATGTACGTGGGCGCCGAAGTTTCCATCGGCAGCCTGCTGACCAATTACCTGATGCAGGATTCCACCCTGGGTCTCGCGCCAGCCAAAGCCGGCACCCTCGTGAGTCTGTACTGGGGTGGCGCGATGGTAGGACGGTTTGTCGGTTCCGCAGTGTTGCGCCGTGTGCCGGCCGGTTTCGTGCTGGCTGCCTGCGCGGCAGGCGCCGTCATACTCGCATCGACATCCTCCATCAGTTCCGGAATGGTGGCGGCCGTCACGATCATCGCTGTCGGGTTATGCAACTCGATCATGTTCCCGACGATCTTCACGCTGGCGATCGAGAAGCTCGGCCCGAAGACACCGCAGGGGTCGGCAATGCTGTGCCTCGCGATCGTGGGCGGGGCAATCATTCCTGTTGTCACCGGTTACGTTGCGGATCACACGAGCCTCGCTACCGCGCTGCTTGTACCTGCAGCCTGCTATCTGTGGATTGCCGCATATGGATTGCTGACGCGCTTTGGTCTCGTTGACCGGAAGCCCGTGGCTGCTTTGCGGGCGGCCGGAATCTAAGGCACGGAGAAAAGCGCAATGGGTTTCAGGGGAAGTCTGGCCGGCGTCTTGCTGGCAGCCATCGGTGCACTGAGTGCAGGCCACGCGGCCGAGCAATTCTCGCCGCGTGTCCAGGGATTGCTGCAGCAGATGACCCTGGACGAGAAACTGACGATGATCGCTGGTACTCGTGATCCGGCGTATGCCGGCGAGGCGGGCTACATCGCTGGCGTGCCCCGTCTCGGCGTGCCGCCGCTGCGCATGGCCGATGGACCTGCCGGCGTCTATCTGCGTTACGAAACGACGGCATTGCCACAGCCCATCGCGCTGGCATCCACCTTCAGCACGGATTTCGCAAAGCGGTATGGCGAGCTCCTCGGCCGCGAATCCCGCGCCACGCGCAACGACGTCTTTCTGGGCCCCATGGTCAACATCATGCGCGTGCCGAACTGGGGCCGGAACTCGACCAGCTATGGCGAGGATCCCTTCGTCATCGGGCAGATGGCAGCCGCGACCATCGAAGGCGTGCAGTCCACCGGTACGCTCGCCACGGTGAAACATTTCATCGCGAACAACCAGTCGCTGCACCAGGGCGGTGGATTCTTCGGCGCCGACGGCAAGAGCTTCGAAGTCGACGAGCGCACGCTGCACGAAATCTATCTGCCGGGATTCGAAGCGTCCTTCAAGGCGGGCGCGAGTTCGGTGATGGCGGCGTACAACAAGACGAATGGTTACTGGAACGCCGAGAACAAGGCCAACCTCACCGGCATCCTGCGTGACGAACTGGGCTGGAACGGGTTTGTCGTTTCCGACTGGCACGCGAATCGCAGCACGCCCTCGATCGTTGCGGGGCTCGACATGGAAATGCCGGCTTTCGGTCCGATCACGTTGCTGGGTCGTGAAGGCCCCAAGTGGGGTCCGAAGCTGAAATCCTCGATCGAGAGCAAACAGATTCCGGAAGCGGCGGTAGATCGCGCTGCCGGCCGGGTGCTGCAACAGATGGATCGCTTCGGCATGCTGGATGGCACCCGGATTCCCGGGCCGGACAAGATCGATATTGAAGGGCATGCCGTGTTCGCTCGCCAGATAGCGGCTGAAGGCGCGGTGTTGCTGAAGAATGCGGGCGGTGCATTGCCGCTCAAGACTGCTGACTTGGGCAACCTGCTGCTGATCGGGCCGACAGCCGGCCAGCTTGCAGTGGGCTCTGGCGTTTCCGGTTTTCACGAGCGTTTCGTTTCGCCTCTCGATGCGCTGAAGGCGGCGGCAGGGTCCGATGCGCGCATTGCCTATGCGGTGGGCGATGATCTGACCGGCGTTGCGATTCCTGCCAACGTACTGACGCCAGAGTCGGGCAGCGGTGCGGGCCTTACGCGTCGGAGCGTCGATGGCTCGCCGTCCAGTGTCGATGCCACCATCGACTTCACCGGCAATCGCGCGTTGCCCATCGGGCGCGGCTACACCTGGAAAGGTTCTCTCAAGGTGCCCGTTGCAGGTGAATACGCGCTGCAGATGCAAAGCTGGGGCGGGTCAGGAATTCTTAAAGTAGATGGCCAGCCTCGCTCTTTCTCCGCGTACGTCCGATTTGGTCACGGCATTCCCCGCAACAGTTCAAGTGTGGTACCAACGCGCGATGGACTCGACAATGCGCAGGTCACGCTGAAGCTCGAGGCCAACAAAGCGTACGCGATCGAAGTCGAAACCCAGGCTGAACCGGAAATGCCGTTGCAGGTGCGCCTCGGCTGGGTGACGCCCGAGATGCGCAAAGCCACGATGGCGGCCGCTGTCGAAGCTGCGAAATCGGCCGGCAAGGTGTTGCTGTTTGCCTGGGCACGCAGCGGTGAGTTTGATGATCCGGACGCGGCCTTGCGGCTGCCCAATGATCAGGATGCGTTGATCGAAGCGGTTGCCGCTGCCAATCCGAATACGATCGTCGTGCTGAACAGCGCGAGTCCCCACGACATGCCGTGGCGCGACAAGGTGAAGGGCATTCTTTATATGTGGTTCCCGGGCCAGGAAGGCGGCGGCGCCACGGCCGATGTACTGCTCGGTAAGGTCAACCCGGGCGGCAAGCTGCCCATGACGTTCCCCCGACGGCCGGCTGATGTGCCCGCGTACAGTGAAGCTCATCCGGAGCGGTACAACGGCGATGAGACGCGGGTGTTCTATTCGGAGGGCATCTTCACCGGTTATCGCCACTACGAGCAGAACCGCATCAAGCCGCTGTATCCGTTCGGGTACGGGCTCTCCTACACGACGTTTGCCTATTCAGGGCTCAGCGTGAAGCCGGTGGGTGACGGTTTCGACGTGACCTTCACTGTCCGGAACACCGGAACGGTAGCCGGTTCTGAAGTTGCACAAGTCTATGTGGGCAGGCCCGCGCGAACAGCGGTACCGATGGCACCGAAGGCACTGGCGGGATTTGGGCGAGTAGAGCTTGCGCCCGGGGCAAGCAGGACGTTCACGGTGCATATCGCGCCGCGCCAGTTGTCTTATTGGGCAGTTGATGGCCATCAATGGCAGCTCGCGACCGGTGTTCGACCGGTGTACGTCGGTGCATCGTCGGCGGATATCAAGCTGACGGGGCGGGTCGACGTCAGATGATCCTGCAGGAATCGCGACAAAACTGATCGGGGGACGGGAATGAAGGCGAAGCGTTATATGCATCAGGGCAGTCTCGTGCTGGGTCTGTTGGGACTTGCCGCCTGCGCGCCTGCACCGGAGCAGGCCGTCGTCGCCGAGCCTGTGGCGGCTATTCCGGATCTGTCCGGTTACTGGGAGCTGCGGGACGGCAGTAAACATGTCAATCCTGCCTCCGTCACCGACGAAGGCAAGGCGGCTGCAGCAGCACTGCGACCCAAGGTCGAGACCGGTGACATCCTCACCTTCGCTTCGCGCTGGTGCCAGCATCTCGGCATGCCCTTCATCATGGGCGATTCTGCCCCGCTCAACATCCTTCAGACGAAGAACGAGATCGGCATCATCGCGGAAGTGCAGTCGGCCGCGCGGCACATCTACCTGGATGGTCGCAGTGCTCCCGATCCCGATGTCTTCGATCCGACCACGAACGGTTTTTCCATCGGCAAGTGGGAAGGCGACACGCTCGTCGTCGAAAGCCAGGGCTTTAACAGCCTCGGCAATCCAAGCATCCCCGGTGGTGGGGTGCGCGGTCCGACTTCGAAGCTGACCGAGCGCTACCAGCTACAAGACAACGGCCAGCAGCTCGCCGTCACATTCACCTGGGAAGATCCAGCGGTGTTCACGCAGCCGCACACTTACGATTTCCTGTACTACCGGGCGCCACCTGAAACGTACGCGCTCGAGTATTTCTGCGATGCAAGCGATCCGCTGCGACCGAAGACTGCAGAGGAACCGGCCCAACAGTAAATCTTGGGATCGGCAGGTTGAATGACGGTAATCGAGTTCAGTGCAGGGCTCTGGCCCGGGGGTTGATATGAAAATCCGAAATCTGGTGCGTGCAGGTGGCGTTGCGTTGCTGGTAGCGGTGGGCTCGGCTTCGGCACATCATTCCTTTGCGATGTTCGACCAGCAGAAGGTCTGGACGTGGGAAGGAACGGTGGTCGATTTCCAGTGGCGGCAGCCGCACAGCCACATCATTGTCGATGTACCCAAGTCGGCGAAGGATCCCGGCATCGTCGGGCGCTGGGACTTCGAGAGTTCAAGCCCCAACATCGCCACGCGGCAGGGCTGGAACAAGTCCATTCTCAAGCCGGGTGACAAGATCAAGGTGGTCGGCAACCCGATGCGTGATGGCAGCAAGGCCGGGTCGCTGAAGTATGCAGTCACGACTGATGGCAAGGTTCTGTATCACGACGTCAATCGCGAAGTGACCCCCGAGAACACGCCGAAAACCAACGCGAAATAGCCTGCGGATTTCAGGAGACGAGAATTTCGTGGCGGCCTTGCGCGCTCGCACCAGCCAGTTCGATGATCCGCATGACGGAAAGGATTTCCGCCGTGCTGACAGGGGGTGGAGCGTTGCCGGAAAGCGCATCGCGGACCTGGGCGTAAAACGCCGGATAGTTGCCGGGCGTCGTGGTGATTTCGACGGGCATCGCGTTACCGTCCTGCATTCGGGTCAGAGTGCCACTGACCGGGTCTTCGCCCCATGCGGCGTGATCGAGAGGTCGCAGGCCCGCAAGCAAGTCGGTTTCCTGCACATCGAATCCATGTTTGACGTAGCTGCCACCGGTCCCAAACACGCGGAAGCGGGGGCCAGGAGACGCCGCGAGATAGCTGCTCGACAGGATCACGCGCAGAGTGGGATAGCGCAGCACCACGTGGAAGAAATCGGTGGCGAGTCCGTGGTCGCGCTGGATCGCAAGATCCGCGCTGACGCCGAGTGGCATGCCGAAGAGCAGCAGTGCCTGATCGACGAGATGCGGGCCGAGATCGAACCACGTGCCGGCACCCGGTTCGGGGCGTTCACGCCAGCGGTCCCGCACTTCGAGGCGGTAGCGGTCGAAGCGCGATTCGAAAACAGCGATACGGCCGAGCTCGCCTTTCATGACGAGCTCCCGCAGCGTGAGGAAATCACCATCCCACCGGCGATTGTGGAAGACAGTCAGCATGAGGTTCATCCGCGTGGCGACGGCTTGCAGTTCCTCGGCTTGCGCGACATCGAGCGTGAACGGTTTGTCGACGACGACATGCTTGCCTGCCAGCAACGCCTTGCGCGCAAGATCGAAGTGAGTGGAATTCGGCGTGGCGATCACAACGAGGTCGATATCCCGATCCAGCATTTCGGCAAAGGCCAGAACCTGGCAGGCGGGATAGTCGCGCGCCACTTTCGCCGCGTCGCCCGAGACGATAACGGACAGGTCGAGGCCGGGCGTACACTCGAGCAGCGGCGCGTGAAACGTCTTGCCCGCATAGCCGTAGCCGACGAGTGCGACGTGAAGAGGCAGGTGTGAGCTTGTCTCTGTCATTGAAATGATTGCTTATAAACAGAAGAAGTGAGGGGAGTCATTATATGAATGCAGCGCCGCAAATGCCGCTTTCCATCCGCGCCCGGCTCGCGGCGATGATGTTCCTGCAGTTCTTCATCTGGGGCGCCTGGGCGGTCACGCTGTCCACGTATCTCGGCCAGACGCTGAATTTCTCCGGCACTGATATCGGACGTGCCTATTCCACCATGCCCTGGGGTGCCATCGTTGCGCCTTTTGTGGTCGGCCTGGTCGCAGACCGCTTCTTTGCCGCGGAGCGTGTGCTCGCAGTGATGCATCTCGCCGGCGCTGCCTTGCTCTGGTGGGCAGCATCCGTACAGGATCCATCAGGATTGTTCTGGGTCCTGCTGGCCTACGCGCTCTGCTACAACCCGACGCTGGCGCTCGTCAACGCCATCTCGTTCAACCAGATGAACAGTCCTGAAAAGCAATTCCCGTTTGTACGGGTCTTCGGGACTTTCGGCTGGATCGTCGCGGGACTGGTCGTTGGGTTTCTCGCACTTGAGGCGACCGCCACTCCACTCAGGATTGCGGCTGGGGTTTCCGCGGTGCTTGGCATCTTCTCTTTCTTCCTGCCGCATACGCCGCCGAAGTCGCTGGGGCGCAAGGTGTCGGTAGGCGATGTGCTCGGCTTTGAAGCACTGGCCTTGCTCAAGCAGCGTTCTTTCGCCGTATTTGTCGCGGGCTCCCTGCTGATCTGCATTCCCCTCGCGTTCTACTACAACTTCGCCAATCTTTTCCTCAATGAGATGGGGGTAGTGAATGCTGCAGGAAAGATGACGCTCGGCCAGATGTCGGAGCTGTTCTTCATGCTCGTCATGCCGTTCTTCTTCGTTCGCCTTGGCGTCAAATGGATGTTGCTGGCGGGCATGCTGGCATGGGTGGCGCGCTACGCCTTGTTCGCGCTGGGCAATCCCACCGAACTCGTCTTCATGTACTACGCGGGCATCCTGCTCCACGGCATCTGCTATGACTTCTTCTTCGTGACCGGTCAGATTTACGTCGACAACGCCGCACCCCGGGCAGTCAGGGCCGCAGCGCAGGGTTTCATTACACTCATCACCTATGGCGTTGGCATGCTGATCGGCGCGGAAATTTCCGGCCGCGTTGTGGCGGCCTACGAAATCAGGGATGGGGCCGCTATCGTGGGCCACGATTGGACCGCGATCTGGATGGTGCCGGCAGCAATGGCCGGTGTGGTCGTGATTCTCTTCGCCCTGTTGTTCCGCAAGGATGCTGCGGTGACCGACGCCGCTCACGCCGTCGCTGCCCGCTCCTGACAGTATGCAAACCGCAGCCATCGAAGCCTCGGCACCGGAGCGCCGGACACTGGTGGGCGACATCGGCGGCACGCACGCGCGCTTTGCGGTAGTAGGTACCGGTGCACCCGAGCTTCGCCGGATCTATCTGTGTTCAGACTTTCCACACGCTCATCTGGCGATCGATGCTTATCTCGCAGAGATCAAGGCACCCAGGCCGGAGCGGGTGTCGCTCGCGGTCGCCGGCCCGGTCATCGATGGCAGTATCGCCTTCACCAACAACGGCTGGCGAATCTCGGAAAGTGAACTGCTTGGGGCAGGGTTCGCGCGAGCACGACTGATCAATGACTTTGCGGCACTCGCGCTGGCCATTCCGCACATCGACTTGCGCGATCTGAAATGGCTCGGCGGTCCGCGGAGCGCTTCCGACGCCACGATCGTGGTCCTTGGCCCCGGCACCGGTTTCGGTGTTGCGGCGCTAGTTCGCGACGGGCGGCAGCAGATGGTGGCCACCACCGAAGGCGGGCACGTGGCCTTCGCACCGGATGATGAAGAGGAGATGGAAGTCCTTCGTGTCCTCAAGCGTCAATTCACGCGTGTGTCGGTAGAGCGGCTGCTTTCCGGACCAGGGCTGTCGAGCCTGCACCAGGCATTGGCGGTGATTGACGGGCGCATGCAGGAACCGCTCGACCCAGCGGAGATCACTCGTCGTGCCCGCGCGGGAGATGAACACTGTCTGCGAACGGCAAAACGCTTCTGCGGCATCCTCGGATCGGTTGCAGGGGACGCCGCGTTGTCGTTCGGAGCGCGCGGAGGCGTCTGCATCGCAGGTGGCGTGGCGGAAAAAATGGCCGACCTGATCGAAGCCTCGGATTTCCGCCGTCGCTTCGAAGACAAGGGGCGATTTGTTGCCTATCAGCGCGCGATTCCCACGTGGCTGCTGGTCTCCGCAGACGCAGCGCTCGTGGGTGCAGCCCAGGCCGTGAGTGACTGATTGCCGAGGGCACGGTTCTGGAGAGGGTTTGCAAGGTGTACTGCAATCAACGCATCGGAGACAACCCATGAAGATCCGGACGGTTCGCAGAGGCTCGATGTCCCGCAGGGATTTCGTGGGTGGTCTTGCACTCGCGGCATCGCAACTCGCGCTGGGCCCGCTTTATGCGCAGGGCGGGCGCAAGCCAGATTCCGTGATCAATGGTGTGCAGATCGGCGTCATCACGTATTCCTTCAGGAGCATGCCGGACCAGAGTGCTCAAGCCTTGCTGCGCTACTGTCTCGAGTGTGGCATCAGCGCGATCGAGCTGATGGGCGATCCGGCGGAAGTCTTTGCCGGAGTACCTGCCAATCCCGATGCAGAGCGCTATCGAAAGTTTCGTGCGCGGAATTTCATGGCGAATCCCCCGCCATTGACTGCCGCCGAGGAAAAGGAACGCACTGGAGTCATGGCCGGGCAGGCCGTCCACGAGAAAAAGGTGGCGGCATGGCGCGCCAGCGTGTCGATGGAGAAATTCACGCAGCTGCGGAAGATGTACAACGACGCGGGCGTCAGCATCTACGGTTTCAAGCCGTCGGCGTTCGAGACTTCAAGCACGGCTGCCGAGGTCGACTATGGCATGCGGGCTGCCAAGGCACTGGGTGCGTCGCATGTCACAGTCGAACTGCCCACTGATCCTGCGCAGATGACGCGGCTGGGGGAGGCGGCGTTGAAGCACGGGTTGATGGTCGGCTATCACCAGCATCTGCAGGCAACGCCCACGTTGTGGGATCCCGCGCTGGTGCTGTCGAAGGGCAACGGCATTAACCTCGATCTGGGGCATTTCACGGCTGCGGGCAGTGACGATGGCATTGCCTTCATGCGGGCCCATCAGGACCGCATCACGAGCATGCATCTTAAGGACAGGAAGAACAAAGCCAACGGCCAGGCAAACCTGCCATGGGGAACGGGCGACACGCCGCTGACAGCGGCACTGCAACTGATGCGTGACCAGAAGTACCGCTTCCCCGCGACCATTGAACTGGAGTACGACATTCCGGCAGGTTCCGATGCAGTCAAGGAAGTCCGGAAATGCCTTGAGTTCTGTCGCCGCGCGCTGGCCACATAATGGATACGCGCAAGCACGTCACTCCATTCTTGCGGGCATTCGCGTTTGTCGCGCTGACTCTCGGGATGTCGGGCATTCAGGCCGCTGAATCATCCTCTGCCGGAGGAAGGCTTTATGTTTCGGATGAACGCGGCGGTACGGTCGTGGTGGTCGATGTCGGAAGCGGCGCGATCGTCTCGCGCATTGCTGTTGGCAAACGCCCTCGAGGCCTCAGTCTTTCGCCTGACGGGAAGAAGCTCTATGTAGCGCTCTCGGGGTCGGCGATCGGCGGTCCCGGTGTGGACGAATCGAAGCTGCCGCCGCCCGACCGGCGTGCGGACGGCATCGGAGTGATCGATATCGCAACCGGCCGGCTCACGGCGACGCTGGAGAGTGGGCCGGATCCCGAGACGTTTGCGGTCTCGCCCGATGGCAGGACGCTGTACGTATCGAACGAGGACACGGGGAGGCTGTCTGCCGTGGATGTTGCGTCGGGCAAGATCCGCCAGTCCGCCACTGTGGGTGTCGAGCCCGAAGGCGTTTCGATCCGCCCCGACGGCAAGGTCGTCTACGTCACCTGCGAAGGCGATGGCACGGTGCACGCACTGGATGCAGCGACGTTGCAGCCGCTTGCCACCATTCCCACCCGGGCGCGACCGCGAGCCATCGCGTTTTCGCAGGATGGCAGCAGGGGCATCAGTACCGATGAAGTGGGGGTTGCGCTCACGGTGTTCGACACGAAGACGCACGCTGTCGTCGAGACCATCTCGCTGGCTGCACCTGGCAATGCACTCATCAGGCCCATGGGCATCGCCACTTCGACGGATGGTCGCTCGATCTTCGTGACCACCGGTCGCGGCGGCTCGCTGCTCCAGGTAGATACCGGCAGCCGAAGTGTCCGGCGTGCGATGGATGGAATAGGTCAGCGACCCTGGGGACTCGCGCTCAGTACCGACGGGCGCAGGGCCTTCACTGCGAATGGCCCGTCCGGCGATATCTCGATCGTGGACCTCGAGAAATGGACCATCGAAAGGCGTATCAAGGTGGGAGACAGTCCATGGGGAGTCGTCTACCTGCAGTGAAAAAACCGTCCCGGTAAAACCTGTCCTGCGACGGTCCTGATCAGTACAGATAGAACGCGTTCAGCGTGTCCCCGCTCGCGACGAGGATGTACTGCTTGTCATCCAGCGTGTAAGTCTGCGGCGCGTTCGAGACGTTGCCGAGTTGCGTATGCCAAAGCGGCTTGCCATTGGCCGGGTCCCTTGCAACCAGATTGCCCGCCGTGTCACCCGAGAAGAGCAGCCGGCCTGCCGTCGTCAGGATGCCGTTGGCAAGCCTACCGGCAGACGGATAGCGGACAGTCCACGCTACCTGGCCCGTCTTCGGATCGATGGCCTTCAGGTAGGACTCTGCGGTGACGCTGAGTTCTTCCTTGCCTCCGAGTCCCATCGCGCCGCGCGGATCCGTCTCGGCCTTGTAGTACATGGCCCACGATTCGGCGACCGGGACGTAGAAGAGGCCATAGTCCGGGTTGTAGCTCGGTGGCGGCCAGTTCGCAGCCCCCTGGTTGGCGCTTGAAACCAGTGCGCCGGACACATGACTGTCCTTGGCGGGAAGGCGGACCGGTTGTCCTTTCGCGTTCAGTTCCGGCTCGGCCCAGTTCGCGGTGCTCGAGAACTTGCCCGTGACGAGGTGTTCGCCGTTCGTCCGGTCGACGACGAAGAAATAGCCGTTGCGCGCTGCCGTCATCGCGACCTTGCGCGTCCGGCCACCCATCTCGATATCCGCCAGCACGGGTGTCTGCGCCGAATCCCAGTCGTGCGTGTCGTTGGGCGAGGTCTGGTAGTACCACTCCATCTTGCCAGTCTCGACGTTGATGGCGACCAGCGAACAGGTATAGAGGGCATCCTTGTTGCCCCGGGCATCCGGAAAGTAGGAGGGCGACGGATTGCCGGTGCCGATGATGTAGAGATTCGTCTCGGGGTCGTAGGATCCGGGGACCCAAGGATTGCCACCACCGTGTCTTGCCGCGTACAGGTCCTTCCACGTTTCAAGGCCGGGGTCACCGGCGTTCATGGGCACGGCGTACCACTTCCACTGCAATTGCCCCGTTTCGGGATCGAACGATTGCAGGAAGCCGGGCGCATCGAGATCGTTGCCTGCACCGACGAGCACATGGTTGCCGACGACGACGGGTGCCGGCGTGGAGAAGTACTGCTCCTCGAAGCTCGCGATTTCGACATGCCAGCGTTCCTTGCCTGTGGTCGCGTCCAGCGATACGAGGTAGTTGTCCGGTGTTTCCATGAAGAGATAGTTGCCCCACATGCCGAGGCCACGGTTGCCGATATGCGTGCCGCCGCGGGTCTTCCAGTGGTAGTGCCAGAGGGTCTTACCGCTGCGGGCATCCACGGCCCAGGCATTGTCGGGAGTCGAAAAATAGAGAACGCCATTCACCTGCAGAATGGACGCACGGATATTGGCGACGAGCGATGCAAACAACTTGCCTTCGCCGACTCCCCCGATGTTGACCGGATAGGGCCCGCGGTCGCTTGCGCCGGCCGTGACTCTGGTGGTCCACGCGAGCGTCAGCTGTTTCACGTTGGACTGGTTGATCTGGTCCAGGCGGCTGTAGCGCTTGCCGCTGTAGTCGCCTGAATAGGTTGGCCAGGAGTCGGGCAAGGGATTCAGGATGCGAGAGGGATGCAGTCCTTCTGCGGGTTCCGCTGCATGAAGCGATGTGCCCGCTGCAACGGCAAACACCAGGAACCCGCGAAGCAGGGTGTGGGTGAGGGTCTGCATTCTGGTTGACCGTGTCATTTGATCGTAACGAGGTAGGCGGTGACATCGTGGATGTCGCTGTCCGTGTATTTCCGCATCAGTGCCTTGTGTCCGGCCAGCGGATCGAGGACCTCGACCTTCGGAAGGTCACCCTGTCTCGGGAACGTGCGCTGCGTGCCATCGTTCAGGCGGATCGTGACGAGGAACTCGTCGATCCGCATCAGCTCACCCTCGGCATTGCTGCCGCCTGAATCGACGCGGGCCCTGGAGCAGGTTCCCGTTGCCGGCATGAGCCAGCGCTGCTGCAGCTGCCGCGCTTCGTCGAATTTCGCACCGATGCCCTTGAGATCGCCGGTCACCGAATGACAGCCGGCGCAGTTCGCGCCGAAGAAACGCTTGCCCGCGCCGGCTTTGCCCGTAACGAATTCCGGAGGACGGATGCGCGCGGGGTCGCGGCTGCTGATGGAGAAGCTGTGCAGGAATTCGGCGATATCGGAGAGCTGCGGCGTGGAAAGTGAAAAGGCCGCCATCGCGGTATTGGGTACGCCCTTCAGCACGACCTCGGAGATCAACTCCCCTTTCTGGTCACGCAGTACGAGTTGTGAGCGCAGCAGGCTCGGACCGCCGTCGCCGCCGCGAGTGTCTTTGCCGTGGCAGAAAGCGCAGCCATTCAATGCATAGAGTGCAGCACCGCGGTCGACCGCCGCCGGGTCCGTGGTGCGCGCCGGATAGGCCTCGACGCGGGGCACGGGCACTTCCGCCTCGCATTCCCTCAGCGTCTGCTGGGCAGCGGCATTCCCCCACGCGGCCAACAGCACACTGACAGCAACGCACCGTCTGAAAGTTTGCAAGCTGGTCGGGTTACGCAAGGGAGTGCCTCTGTATGACGTTTCACTGCGGCGCTGTCGTTGTCCCGGGTCGATCCGTGAGTTCAACGCCGGTCCGGGAAAAAATCGGATTCGTGCCTTGTTTCGCCAGAGGGTGACAGCGCTGACAAAGCGGGAACCAACTTCGTTCCGGAGCTTACAGAATCGATTGCGAATGGTCGAACGCCTGTTTGCAAGAAGACAGCCACCCTTCATCCCAAGGCGCTATTCAAAACATAAATGCTGTTGGTGTCGAAAGCAGTCACCGCGTGTCGCGCTGCTGCATAGCGGCATATTCTGCTGCTGATCTCGCATGGACAAGCATTCTGTAACGGGGCATATTAGTAATCGATTACAAATTGAAGATAAGGCAGGGGGTTCTTCGGAATCATGACAAAGATCATGACTCGCTGGCTGTCATTCGCGAGCTGCGGATTGGTCCGCGGATAGCGACGTGGAACGCCGTGCTTGTCATCCCCATTCCCGAAATGACATTACCAGAATGACAGCGCTGACTCCCCGCGAAGCAGCCCTGACGCATTCATTCGTTAGCGATCGTTCCCCCACACAGGATTGAATGACCATGGACGCAATCAGCCGACGCGATTTTACGTTCGGTGCACTCGGCGCGCTGGCTCTCGGCCGTGCCGGAGCGGCGACTAAACTCAACGCCACCATCGGTGGCGTGAAAGTAGGTGCGATCACCTACAGCTTTCGCGAAATGCCGCGGATCGAAGGGCAGGACTATCTCGAGACCGGCCTTCGCGGCTGCACGAGCGCTGGCATCGGCGTGGCCGAGCTCTGGGCCACCATGGTCCAGCCCGAACAGCCGCTGCTGGCACGCAACGGCCAATATGAAGTCGATCCTGCGAACGCCGCGATGGTCAAGGCGCGTGAAGACATCCGGCGCTGGCGCATTGAAACGCCCGCTGCGTACTGGCAGGGCATCCGGCGGCGCTTTGACGCGGCAGGCATTGAACTAGTCGGCTATTCGCTGACGCTGGCGGACGATTTCACGGACGATGAAATCGACAAGACCCTGCTCGCTGTGCGCACGATGGGAATCACCGATATCGGCACCAACCAGACGCGTGTGGCCATGGGCAAGCGGGTGGTGCCCTGGGCGGAGAAGCACGGTGTGCGGCTCTGCTTCCACAATCATTCCAATGTCACCCACGACAATGAAGTGGCCTCCATCGAAAGCATGGAAACCGTACTGGCGATGTCGAAGAACTACCAGATCAACCTCGACATTGGTCACTTCGTCGGTGCGAACCTCGATCCCGTGGCCTTCATCCGCAAGTACCACGACCGCGTCAGCTACCTGCATCTCAAGGATCGCAAGCGCGACAACGGCGCCAACCTCCCGTGGGGACAAGGTGATACACCGATCAAGGAAGTGCTGCAGCTCGTCAAGAGGGAGCGCTATCCGATTCCGTGCCTCATCGAATACGAATACAAGGGCGAACAGTCGCCGCTCGTCGAGGTGGTCAAGTGCATGGACTACATCAGGCAGGCGCTTGCCTGACGCGCGGCTGATGGAAGAAGTTGCCCGATAAAGAGAAGGACGTACGCGAGTTTCTGCAAGAAGTCGAAAATCAAACAGCCAGGGGAGATTTGAATCATGAATCGTCAAAGACCCGGGATCTATCGCACCCATCTCACGCGCCTGTGTCTCGGCCTTGGCGCGCTGACCGCCACTTCCACAGTACTCGCACAGGCCCTTGAAGAAGTGGTGGTGACGGCCTTGCGCGTCGAGTCGAACGCCCAGCGCACACCCATTGCCATGGACGTTCTCGATAGCGATGCCCTCAAGGACCAGGGCATCAACAATGTTACGGAACTCGCTCTCGTCAGTCCGAGCGTGAATGTCACCGGTTATGGTGGCGGTACGGTGGTGACGATGCGGGGCATCTCGAGTCGTGACACGACCGAAATCGGCGATCCTGCGGTGGTCGTCAGCGTCGACGGCTTCTACCAGGACCGCTCCTACGCTTTGGGCCTCGCGCAATACGATCTTGAGCGGATAGAAGTCCTGCGCGGGCCGCAGGGAACTCTGTACGGCCGCAACGCCACGGGTGGAGCGATCAACATGTTTACTGTCCGCCCGGGCGATGCTGGCGGCTACCTGCAACTGGACATGGGCAACTACGGTGCCGTCAACAGCGAAGGCGCCGTCAACGTTCCCTTCTCGGACACGGTGCAGATGCGTGCTTCATTCGGGACGCAGTATCACGAAGGTTATCGAAACGGCGGATTTTTCGGCAAGATGGATGACGCCAATTCCCGCTCAGGACGGCTGCAGTTTGCCTGGCAGCCCACTGACTCGCTCGAGTTCCGGGTGACCGGTCAGTTGACAGAGCAGACGGCGCTCGGCAATTCCTCGAACCAGGTTCCATATGTGGTCGATGCAGGGGGCTTCGTCGTTCACAGCACCATTCCGAACCTTGGTGATTCGCAGAACTTCGTGAAGCCTGCGTATTCGCAGCTCAATCTGGACGACACGGTGTTCCGTTGGGACGCGGTGTACAGGGGTTCGTTTGTGACAGTCACCTACCTTGGCGGCTATGACAAACTGAAGTGGGATTCCTGGAATCCGGCATTCAACTACAACACGCCCAGCAACGTAGCGAATCCGAACTTTTTTGCGAGCGTGTACAACCAGACCGAGAAACCAACGACCACCAACCACGAACTGCGTTTCGCCTCAGCGGACCCGGACGCCCGATTTACATGGCAGGCGGGTGCATTCTATTTCGACAACGAGAATCACCTGGACTCCTTCAATCAGCGGCCGAACGGGACCAATGCCCCCATTCCGGTGATTCACTTCATCTATGACGTTGAGCTCAAATCGCTGGCGGAAATGGCGCAGGTTGCCTTCAAGGTAACCGACGACTTCAAGATCACGGCGGGTTTCCGGCACAACCAGGATGAGAAGACGCGGCAGGGATACATCGGCGCCTTCCAGAACCTGCCTCCGACGCAACCCCTGATCATCAGTCCGAAGAGTGACGTCAACAAGAACACCTATCACGGCGGCCTCGACTGGCAGCTCTCTCCGGCTTCGCTGGTGTATGCCAAATACGATACCGGTTACAAGGCGGGCGGATTCACCGATATTGCGCAGTACGGTCCGGAAGAGGTGAAGACGTACGAGATCGGCACCAAGAATCGCTTTCTCGACGACAGTCTGCAATTGAACCTTGCCATTTATCGCAGCGACTATGAGGGCCAGCAGGTGCAGCAGATTGTGACCGGCGGCGGTGGCCTGAGGATCGAGAACGCCGGCGAGACAAAAATACAAGGCGTAGAGGCTGACCTCATTGCTTCGTCCGACCTCGGGCAGCTTGAGTTCAACGTCGCTTATCTCGATGCGGAGTTCACCAAATTCGACCTCGCATATGGAGCCCCGAATTTCAACGGCACGGCATGGATCAACCTGCCCACCGTCAACGTGAACCTTGCCGGCAATCGGCCGCAGCAGGCGCCGGAGTGGACGGTCAGTGCTGCGGTTCAGCATACCTTCGCCAATTTCCTCGATGGCGCGCTGACCACACGAGTGCAGACGAAGTACCAGACCGAGCAGTTCTACACGTTCTTCAATCGCCCGGACGACACGCAGGAATCGTATGCGACGGTCAACTTCCTGGGGACCTATGTGCCCAACGGCAGCTCGTGGCAGATCCAGTTGTACGTGAACAACCTGAGTGACGAGACGGTGTTCTCGAACGCGGGCCCGAATGACCGGGGACACGTGTACGCCTACACCTACCAGCCCCCGCGCACGTATGGAGGCCGGGTGAGCTACAAGTGGTGAGATGACTTCCCGGGTGAGTCCGGATGCCGCGATGCCCCTGGCGTCGCGGCATCCTTTTGAGGTCTAGGGAACCTCTGATTAACCTATACGCACTCGCGACGGCGAGTCATTTCGTTCAGGGTGAGGCGCGCCGACCGCTGTGTACCCGGTGTACTCAAGGGAGAAGCAACGCTGCCATGAACGAAATGAATCCCGTCCCGATAGACGAATAAATAATCAGTAGATGGGTTGCGCCTCCAATCGCCCGCTGCGTCGTTACAGCCCTTGCCCATATCGGCATATGGCCTGCGGACTGCGCCTCGCATCAGGCGATTGGAGGCGCAACGCGAGTGCGTATAGGTTAATCAGAGGTTCCCTATCCTTCCTTGGGTCGAGCGATATCCGTGTACATGCGCGAGCCGTCGGGCTTCGTGATGTAGAAGAGGGCGCCGCCCTTGTTGCCATCCCGCAGTGGATGGAACACGGCATCGATTGGATCCCCTGCCTTGAGCGTCGACTTCGTCCAGCCCTGCCGGCTCATGATGACCGTGCCGCCGCCGCATTCGAAATCCCACAGGCCGACCAGTGCCGCATCAACGCCAGGGGCCGCCTCGACCTTGACGGTCACGTGCACGTGCGGGTTCATCCACCTGTATTCAAGTACCGTGCCTTTCACGGCGACGCTCTTGTCCATCTCGAACATGGCGAATGAATGATGGGCGAGAGCAGGCGCGGTCAGCACGCCAACCAGCGCGACTGAAGCGAGCCATCGGGAAATGTAGGATCTCATTGCAGTTTCTCCGTCAATGGCCGGATGATCCGCGGCGGGGTCATTTCGCAGACAGGGGGTTGGTAAAGAACTCGGCGCGTTCCTTGTCGAGCGGATCGCAATCGAGAGGTGTCTGTACTTCGTAGAACTTCGGCGCGCGCATGTAGCGGTATGCATACGTGTGGGGCGTCCTGAACACCTTGGGGTCTTCCCAGGTGAACGTGACGATCAGCACGTCGCCGTTTTTCACCAACTGGTAGCGCTCGGTAAGCTTGGAGTCGGTTGTGCGGAAGCCGCCTCCGGGAAGCAGTGTCTGGCCCTTGGTGCCATCGATGCCCACCGTCGTGACAACAAAGGTATTGCCCTCCCAGCGGCCGACCGAGTCACCGGTGGACGTCAGGTCATAGTCGTCGAGGACCATGTTCTCCTTGCGGTCAAGATAGATGTGCCGCGGCGTGGCGCGCCACTCGAAGTTGATCAGCACTTCGTGCGCGGACTGGCGGATGTCGATCGGGCGAGGCGAGTCCATGGCGGCAGGCACGCCGATGAAGTAGCACCAGCGCCGGGCATTGGCATCTTTCGCCGCCTGATCGGCAATGACGGCCGGTGTGACCGACGGTTGCAGGTTCGCAGGCGGAATGTTGCGGCTGTCGTAGGACAGTTCCCAGAAACCGCTGATGTTGTGCGGATCAAACGACGCATTCGGCGCTGCGGCGTGCACGGGAAGCATCACGAACAGCGCAGTCGCGATGCCTGCTGCCTGCAGCGAGCCGCAAACAAGATTCCTGATAGCGAGTGCCGTAGGCATCGTTACTCCTGCTTGGGCGGAGCCACGCCCTGTGACTGCTTGGGATCCGCCGCATCGCAGTACCACTCGAAAGCGATCTGCCTCGGCAGGCCGCGTTCGGCAACGATCTCGAAGCTGTGGGGCTTCGTGTAGATCTTCGGATCAGTGAACGTATAACGCATCGTGAGTCGATTGCCATCGGGCGACAGGCTGTAGCGTTCGACCAGCACTGTCTCAGGCGTGCGGTAACCGCCGGCCGGGACACCGCCCGCCGTCAGGCCGATGGTCTCGAACACGAGCGCGCCATTTTCATAGTGCCCGACCGAATGGCCGGTGGCGGTGGGCACAAACCGCTTGAGGTCGGGATGCGGTCGGCCATCCATGTACACATTCCGTCCCAGCCCCGGGTTTTCCCGCACGATCACGACCTCGTCGCGGTCCTGCACGATGTGGAACGCGGCTGAATTCGGTTCGATGCCGCCAGGGAAGCCGCATGTGCCGGCAGTCACTACATAGGCTTCGCCATTCTGGTACTTCCTGTTCGGATCCCAGGCACCCGTCCTCGGGCCTGCCTTCTTTTCGCTCTCCCGCCGAGCCGCATAGGCAGGAGTCAGGGAAGCTTGCGGAATACCCGCAGTGAGGTTGTCGAAGCTCCCGGAGCCCGTCACATCGACGCGTACCCAGGCGCCGGTCATATCCGGAATACCGGCGGCCGTTTGTGCCGCCATCGCCGATCCGGTTTGCCACAGGGTACCGATCACAACGACAGCCAACAGCGTCATCAGTCGCGGTTCATGACCCGAGCCGTGCGCACGTTGCGCTGCACGCCTTGCGGGGAGGGACGAGGGGCTGACTGGCATTGCGGATTCTCCGTAAAGCTTCCATCACGCAATCGTGCGACCGGAATGGAAACGATTACACCGGCGCGCGGATCGCAATCTAGCGCAACCAGTGTGGACGGAGCAATCCCTGATCTTTCTCGCTGCGGCGCGATAAGGCGCGACGCATGCAGCTGGCTGCCTCAGCGGCTGTCGACGCGTCCCGTCGAGGCCCGTACGATCAGCGAATGCGGCAGGATGATGGTTCGTGCGGTCTCGGCCGAGAGATCGGCTTCGTCCTGCAGCATTTCTATCATCAGCTGCATGGCCATTTCGCCGATCGCCGCCTGTGGCTGGTAGATGGTGGTGAGCGGCGGATCGCAGTAACCCGAGAAGCGGATGTCGTCGAACCCGATGATGGAAATGTCGCGAGGAATCCGCAGACGGGTTTCCTTGATGGCGCGTACGGCGCCGATCGCCATTTCATCGTTCGAACAGAAGACGCCGGTGGGCCTGTCGGTACGGGCGAGCAGCGTTTTCATCGCGGCGTAGCCGGAGGGAGCCGAGAAGTCCCCGTTGACCACGAGGGCTTCGTCCACCCTCGTTTTTGCCTGTGCCATGGCTTGCCTGAATCCCGTCAGGCGGTCCTTGCTCAAGGGGTTGTGCATCGGGCCGGTGATCTTCGCGATACGCGCGTGCCCGAGCCGGAGCAGGTGTTCGGTAGCCATGGCGGCTGCGGCGACATTGTCGATGCGCACGTTGGGCAGGTTAATATGTTCAAAATATTCGCAAGCCGAGACGACCGGGATCGATTGCGACAGATGGCTTTCCGCTTCCTTGAGAATCGAGGGCAACAACGCGCCGAGCAGGATGAGACCGTCTGCTTCCTTGCGGGCCAGCATGCTGGCATAGCTGTCGAGCCGTTCCTGGTTACCTTGGCTTTCGCCCAGAAGCACCTTGTAGCCACTCAGGTGTGCGAGGTTCTCGATGCCCCGGATGACGTTCGAGAAGAACGGGTTGTGGATGGAAGGCACCACGACGACGATGCTGTCGCTCTTCTGTCGCCGCAGCCTGCTGGCGAGCGCATTGGGGCGGTACCCGGACTTGCGGATGGCGCTCTCGACCTTCTCGCGGGTGGCGGCACGGACAGTGTCGGGGGACGCCAGCGCTCGGGAGACGGTGGCCACCGATACCTTCGCGATGCGGGCGACGTCGCGAATCGTGGGCGTCTGGCTCGACTTCGTGCGGGTTCGGCGCTTCATTTTTTTGGCGGGTCTCAACGGGGACCCATTGTTGCGGATGCGCGGTGTGCCCCGCAATGGCAAGGACGTTTGACAGCGGTGTCAGTCGCGCTGCAAGCTGTTTCGCGATTGGCGCACGCGTGAAGGAGGAGGCGCTCCGGTGCCGCACTCCGGCTTGCCATCACATCTCTTGCGAGAATCGACCATGATCCAGCCTTTCAAGCCTCGAGCCATGAAGCTCAGCGTGCTGACCGCTGCCTTGCGCGGACTCGTGCCGGCGGCGAGGCGCGAAGCCGATCCGGATCTAGAGGTAGAAGCCTGGCTTGATTTCGCCCGCGAAGTCGGCTCGCCGAACATCCAGCTGTCGTGTGCCCTGCACCCGGATGAAAGCGACATCCCCGCCGAGGCGATGCTCGACCCCGTCGCCAATACCCTGGACCTGCGCAAGCCGCTCGACCGTGTACGCGTTGCCCGCATCGAAACGGCCATGCGCTCGACCGGAACCGGGTTGTCCGATTTCGCGTACTTCGACAACATGCTGGTTGCCGATCCCGCTGCCCGCCACCTGCGGCACGAGCTGATGATCCGCGTGTTCGACGCGGCTGTGGCAATGGGAGTCAACGCGGTGTGCGGTTTTGTCGGCCGCAATCCCGCGCTTGAAATGGATCAGAACCTCGTGATGTTCGAGGAAGTGTTCGTGCCGCTCCTGCGCGAAGCCAGGGCGCGCGGGCTCGTGTACCGCGTCGAGCAGTGTCCGATGCCGGGCTGGAATGTCACGGACAAGTGGCACAACAACATTGCCTACGCGCCGGGCCCGTGGATTGCGTTGCACCGGATCTGCGAAAAGCACGGCGTCGGTGACCAGTTCCGCATCCACTACGATCCGTCGCACGCGATTCTCATGGGGCAGGACACACGATCGCTGTTCCAGTATCTCAAGGACGAAGGCTATGCCTTCCTGATCGACGGTTTCCATGTGAAGGGCCAGGTCATCGATTCGCGTGGCGTCTCCGCGTGGGGCTACGGCGGACAGACGATGCAGCGGGGCGACTGGGTCGATGGCAAGCCGGCGAGCGATCCGTCGCTGCAGAGAAACGCATGGAAGAAGCAGGTCGTGATCGCCGAACACGAGCTTCCCGGCACGGCCCGCCATGATCCGCTGGCCTATCTGCAGAATCGCAGCGTGGACTGGCTCGATCACCAGCTTGCGGCACGCGAGCTACTGTCCATCGATGCTGCACAGACGTACCTCGTTGTCGAACACGAGTATCCGCCGGCACGCGTCGATGACCGGCAGAAGCTCGCACCGATCCTCAAGGGCTCGATGGCCTTCATCAAGGCGATCGACGAGGCCGCTGCGGCAATGCATGCGCTGCAGACTGAAGTGCTGGCAGGCCAGGGGATCGCGGTGCAGGGAATCGGTCGCGAGCCCTATCGCTCCTGAACGAGACAAGACGAACAACTCGAAGCGGAAGGGGCAATGATGAATGCGGAAGTGAAGCCGGACAGGCCGCTGCGTGCCGGCATCGTGGGTGGCGGGCAGGGGGCGTTCATCGGCAGCGTACACCGGATGGCCGTGCAGCTCGATGGTTCGGCGCGCATCGTCGCCGGGGCGCTGTCGTCCGACCCTGCGCGCAATCGCGCGAGTGCGGCGGAATGGTTTCTCGACCGCGCCTACGACTCCTACGCAACGATGGCCACCGAGGAGGCGAAGCGTACCGACGGCATCGACTTCGTCATCATCGCAACGCCCAATCACCTGCATTTCCCGGTGGCAAAGGCATTCCTCGATGCCGGCATCCATGTCGTCTGCGACAAGCCGATCGCGCTGACAATCGATGAAGCGACAGCGCTTGAAGTGCTCGCCAGGCAACGCTCGCTGGTGTTCGGCCTGACGCATACATACACCGGCTATCCCGCAGTGATCGAAGCGCGTGAGCGCGTGCGCGCAGGGCAGGTGGGTGAGGTACGCAAGGTGCTTGTCGAATACCTGCAGGACTGGTTGATGGATCCGCTTGAGTCCACCGGCCAGAAGCAGGCCTCGTGGCGCACGGATCCGAAGAAGTCCGGCGAGAGCGGTTGCGTCGCCGATATCGGCACGCATTGCGAGAACCTGCTGGAGTTCATCACCGGTCTTGAAATCAAGTCGCTATGTGCGGACTTCAGGATCTTCGTGCCGGGCAGGCTGCTCGACGACGACGCGAACATCCTGCTACGCATGAACAACGGTGCGACAGGTGTACTGACCTGCTCGCAAGTGGCGTGTGGAGAGTCGAACGGACTCAGCATCCGCATTTACGGTTCGGCCGGCGGACTCGAATGGAACCAGCAGGATCCGAACATCCTTGTTTCCAAGCCGAAGGGCCTGCCGCATCAACGGCTCGAAGTCGGCAACGGATACATGGGAGCGAATGCGAAAGGTGTCACGCGATTGCCGTCCGGTCATCCCGAAGGCTACATCGAAGCGTTCGCGACCCTGTATCGCCACATCATCCGCGACATCTGGCGGCATCGCAGCGGCTTGCCGCTCGCGAAGGACTATCCCACCGCGGCCGACGGCGTCCGTGGGCTGCGCTTCCTGACACGGGCCATCGAGAGCTCGCGCCGTGGCGCGCAGTGGGTTGATCTCTAGCGCTTCGAGGTAACGGGTTTTTTGCGGCGCTTCGCGGGTTGAACGCGACCCGTTGATTCGCGAGCTATCAGCGTATGCGGACTTAGTACCTGGGTGTGCTCGTTCCGGCCGCTGCGGCGGGACTTCAATTGGCCAGTCAACAACGACAGGGCAGTGCGCGCCATGGCGGCAACGGGCTGCCTGACCGTCGTGAGGCTCGGGGAAATCTCCGCTGCAATGCCGGTGTCGTCGAAGCCCACGACCGACAGGTCGCGCGGAACCTCGAGGCCGAGGCGGTGCGCGACCGCCAGCGTGGCCGAGGCCATCTCGTCGTTGCAGGCGAAGATCGCCGAAGGCCGGGTCGCGCGACGCAACAGTTTCCCTGCTGCTTCGAGTCCTGACTTGTAAGTGAAGTAGCCCTGCTGGTGCACGATCTGCGCAGGCGGGATGCCTGCTTTGCCGAGCTGGTCGACAAATCCCCAGCGCCGCTGCTCGCTGACGGACTGGTTCGGGTGGCCCGCAATGCAGCCGAATGCGCGGTGTCCGAAGGCAAGCAGGTGATCGGCGACGTCACGCGCCGCGCGCTCGTTGTCGATGCGCACCGTTGAGTGCCAGGCGTTTGGACGGCCTGGTGCGAGGCCGACGACAGCAATACCGCGCAGTGAGAGTTGTTCAGCCGTCTCGCTGGAATCGGACAACGGTGGCGGCAGGACCACGCCGTCGGCGCCCGATGCCACCACGGCATCGACGAGGGCCGATGCATCGTCATCCGGCCCGTGCTTCAGGAGCAGCAGCTGGCTGCCGTTGCGATTGCTCTCGTCCAGCGCACCCAACAGGAACTCGCTCATGAATCCTGCGGATGGATTGTCGTAGAGCAGGCCAATCCTGAGGCTGCGCGCAGCCGCCAGCCGTTGTGCAGCTCCATTCGGGGCGTATTTCAGTTCACGGATGGCGGCATTGACGCGATCACGCGCAACCCGACTGACCGAGTGCGGGCTGTTGAGTACCCGCGAGACGGTCATGGAGGACACGTCCGCCCGGGCCGCCACGTCCTTGATCGTCACGCCTCCGCCGGAACGTCGCTGTCTTCGCCTGTTCTTCATCCTCGATCTGTCATGCCTCGGCTTCGGGGTGGCAAGCGTAAGCGGGTTGCGCGCCACGCTGCAATGCGGAGAACCGTCAGCCCATTGCACGGGAGGGCGGGGCAATGGTAGCGTTAACATCGTCCTCTTCGCGAGCTCCGGATTCGCTGCGAGCCAGGAGGACAAACGGCCGGGATACACGGCTGCATGTCTTGAAGGGGAGGATTCAGTGCAGAACATCCGCTGGTCTTACATGGATCACTGGCGCGAGCCGTCACCGCGCGGCCTCGTGACGCAATACGCGTCCGTTCGCAGCATGGACCGGTTCATCAAGCAGCTGGCCGTCCTCGGGTTCGAAGGCATAGACACGTTCTTCTTCAGCCTGCCGCAGTTCGAGGCGATGTTCGGCTCGCTGCCCGCCTTCGAGGACTTCATGCGGGAGCGAGGCCTGCAGAAGATCGTCAACGTGTTCTTCGCCAAGCCGAATGCCACGCCCGGTTACGCGTTCCACGAACGCAGTGACCACGACAACATCGTCAGCACCTGCGAGAAGATCATGGAGAAGTGCCGCGACCTCTCCATCGAGGGGCTGATTGTGATGCCGACGAACACGTACTGGCAGATGGAGCCGGTCACCGACGACAGGATCGCCGCGATCGCCGAACTGTGGAATCGCGTCGGCGAAGTCACGCGACGCTACGGCGCGAAGACCAGCATCCACCACGAGTTCTGGTGCGGTATCCGCACGATGGAACAGATCGACCGCTTCTACGAACTGACCGATCCCGATCTGGTGTACTTCTTCTGCGATACCGCGCAGCACGTCATTGCCGGCGTCGATCCCGTGGCGGTCTACGAGAAGTATCACGCCCGCTGCTCAGGATTCCATTTCAAGGACACCCACCATGTCGACATGACGGAGGACTACCGCCGGCCGCCGGACGCGGAACTGCTTTCGCCCACGGTCGAGCGCTGGTTCTGGGAAATGGGTACGCCCGAGGGACTCTGCGACTTTCCCGCGCTGATGCGCGCGATGAAGAAGCACGGTTACAAGGGCTGGGTCGCGCTCGAACACGACAAGGCGGACATCGGCGGCAGCAACTACGCCGAAGCCACCGCGGTCGGCAAGTGGTATGCCGACAATATCCTGTCGCAGATCTATACCTGAGGGCGCGTTCATGGCAGCAATCAAGCTCTCCTGCGCGCTCAATGCATGGCGCCCCACATACGACACCTTTGTGCGCCCCGAGCACCACGCCAGGGCGCTCAAGACGGTTTCGGTATCCGGGTTTCGCGCAGTGGAACTCTCTGCGGGCGCCGGCCGGTGGGAGCCGATGGGCAACCGCGAGATGATGGAGGTCAACCATGGCTCGGTCGCGGGCTTCGCCGAGTTCCTGCGCTCCTGCGCCATTGACTCGGTCTCGAGCTACTTCTTCGACCCCGGTGCGTTCATCTCAACGGCAGGGGTGCCGTTCGCGCCGGGTAATCCCGCGGATACCGCGGCCATCGTCGCGCTGGCCGGCGAGTACGTGACATTGCTCGCGGCGTTGGGCGGCGATCGATTAGTCGTCAAGCCTGCCCCTGCGTTCTGGCGGACGGGCGGCTTGCCGGATCCGCTGCTCGCGAATCTTGCGCAGCTCTGGAACGAAGTCGGCGCGCTCGCGGCGAAGCAAGGCGTGCAGGTTGCGTTGCACGTCGATTGTCTGTCGAGCTTGCGAACGGAAGAGTCGATGGCGCGGATGCTTGCGGCCACGAATCCGCAGAACGTGGGCCTCGCGCTCGATACTGCGGAACTGACGCTGGCCGGACTGGATGCCGTTGCGGTCTACAAGCGGTTCGCTGCCCGTGTGAATCATGTGCAGTTCAAGGACGTCGTGTTGCGCGACGACCTGGGCGAGGCGACGCAAAAGAATGCCGAACATCATTTCCTGTCGGGCGGCGGCGCAAGGGCCGTTGTTCGCTGGTTCTGGGAAATGGGTACGCCGGGTGGCCTGGTCGACTTTCCCGCGTTGCTCGCGGCGATGCAGGGCGCCGGCTACCAGGGCTGGATCGTGGCAGAGAGCGACCAGAGTCCGTATCCCGCGACGAGTGCGATGCTGAATGGGTGGTATTTCAAGCACAAGCTTTCAGAGCTCGCACGCTGACACATCGAATGTAACTGCAGAGAATGAATCGGGGGAGGACGTCAGATGCACGACGCAGGTTCGGCGCCGCCGCCAGGCGAATCGCCTCCCGTGGGTCCGAACGGACGGTCCCCCGGAGCTGCACAGGCGCTCGTGCTGATCGGCCTCAATGCGATGCCGATCCTCGCTAACGCGTCGTTGGTCCCAAGCCTGCCCAACTTCTTCAAGCACTTTGCCGGCGTGCCGGGCGCAGTCTTCTGGGTGCCGATGATCATCACGTTGCCGACGCTGTGCATCGGCCTCTTCTCTGCGTTTGCAGGGATGCTTGCCGACCGGTGGGGAAGGCGCAAGCTGATCCTGATCGCTGTCTCGTTCTTCGTGATCTGCGGCATGGCGCCGCTGCTGTTCGAACAGCTGCACTGGATCCTGCTGGCCCGCGCGGGGCTGGGCATTGCCGAGGCCTGTACGCTGACGGCAGGCAACGCACTGATGGGCGACTATTTCTCCGGAGAGACACGCCGGAAGTGGCTGAGCTACGAGACCATCCTCGGGCCCATCATCGGTTCGGTCGTGCTGGTCACCGGCGGTTACCTGGGCACAATCTGGTGGCGCGGTCCGTTCCTGCTGTACGGCATCGGATTGATCGTGCTGGTCGGTGCGGTACTGCTGCTGTGGGAACCGCCGCGCAAGCGGCGTGATGCCGCACAGGTTGTGCCTGCAGACCGTCGGTTCCCGTGGGGGACGGCCGCCCTCGTGGCCATCGGCACGCTGATCGCGGCGATGCCGTTCTTCTCGCAGAACATCCAGCATGGCCGGATCTTCGCCGGACTCGGTCTCACCTCGTCGTTCGACATCAGCCTCTACGCCACGATTGCAAGTGTCGGCACGGTCCTCGGTGCCTATATGTTCCGCATCCTGCCGGCGCGCCGCATCGAGCAGAGCCTCGTGCTCGTGTTCGGGCTGTTCGCAGTGAGCTTCATCTCGCTGTCCTTCAAGCCGCCATTGATCCTCGGCACGGTCCTTGATGCAGTAGGGCAGTTCGCCGGCGGCATGTGCTATCCGGCCGTGCTCGCATGGGCGTTGAGTCGCTTCCCGCAGGAGTACCGCGGCCGGGGAGTGGGCGTGTGGAGCGGCAGCTTTTATGTCGGGGCGTTCGTCAGCGGGTTGGTCATCGGCGTCATCGGGAAATATACCGACGGCTTTCTGGCGAGCATCGGCGTCATCGGGTACGCATGCGCCGGCGTAGCCCTGGCGTTGCTGGCAGTGAACATACGGGCAGCGCTCTTGCCGGCTGAAGTGAAGACCGCTGTCGGGTAAACAGTTTCGATCAGGATTCCAGGGGGCTTGGCCATGAAGTTGTCCGCTTGCATTGAATGGTTGTTTGCCGATGAGGTTGCTGACTTCGCGGATCGCATTCGCGCCTGCCACAAGCACGGTATCGAGGCTGTCGAGTTTCATCTGTGGCGGGACAAGGATCTCGGCGCCATCCGTGCGGCGCTCGATGAAACCGGTATCGAGCTCGTGGCCTTCGTCAATGATCCGCGCCGCCACCTGACGAAGCGGGAAACGCATGCGGAATTCCACGCGGACTTCGCGGAAGCCTTGAAGGTGGCCGAGCGACTGGGTTCGCGGGCAGTGCTCGTGACCATCGGTCCGGCGCCGAGCGATCGCCCGAGAAGCGAACAACGTGCATCCGTCGTCGCAGCCTTCTCGCAGGCCGCCCGCATGGCCCGCGATGCGGGCAAGCTCGTGTTCGTCGAGGCATTGAACAGTGTCGTCGATCATCCAGGGTTCTTTCTCACGTCGACCACCGAGGCCCTCGACATCGCAGACGAAGTCGGTTTGCCGAACATGCAGGTGCTCTACGATTTCTACCACTCCGCCATGATGGGCGAGGACGCGCGCATCGTTCTGTCCGGCCGCATGCAACGCATTGGCCACGTCCAGGTAGCGGACGCGCCGGGGCGTCACGAGCCGGGCACCGGCCACATCGACTGGGCCGCTCAGATGCGATTGCTTGGCGAACTTGGTTACAAGGGGCCCATCGGCCTCGAGTACAAGCCGGCCACCTCGACGACCCAATCATTGAAGGCGGTGAAGGCCGCACTGGGCGGCGGTTGAGCGTTCGGCGTCTGACAGACTGGAGAAGACTCATGCGTTGGAATCGCAGAATCGTCGTGGCCCTTCTTGCAGTGACAGGTGCGTTGCTCGTACTTCCGGGATTGGCCTCCGCGCAGGCCGTCATCCGTCCCGGTGCTGGCGATGGCGTCGGACCCGGAGCACGCTTCAATCCCGCAACCGAGCGTGAAGCCGCGGAGCGGGGTGGCGTGTTCTTTCGCTCCTCGTGCGGGTTCTGCCATGGTGCAGAGGGCCGCGGTGCACAGGGTCCGGCCTTGACGCAGTCGCTGCTCGTTCATGCGGACAGCGACGGCAAGGCGATGGGTGCATTCCTCAAGACCGGCAAGCCTGACACCGGAATGCCGCCGTTCCCGAACGTCACGGCCGATGAGCTGGCGGGGATCTCTGCGTTCCTGCGCTCCAAGGGCCTCGAGCCGCGCGTCGCGTTCGATCCCGCCTCCATCGTCGTGGGTGATGCCGCCGCTGGGGAGCGTTTCTTCAACGGTGCAGGCCAGTGCAGTACATGCCATTCGGCCACGGCTGATCTCAAGGGCATCGGCTCCCGCTATTCGCCGCTCGTCATCCAGGGTCGTGCCATCAATCCCCGTGCGGTGGGTCCGGGTCCGGGCGCCACCGCAAAGCCGTTGCCCGCGGCCAAGGTCACCGTGACGCTCGAACGCGGGCGCACTGTGAGCGGTGAGCTCGTGCAGGTGAACGACTTCTTCGTCACGCTCATCGACTCAACCGGCGTTCGCCGCACCTTCCCGCGCGACAACGAGAAACCGAAGGTCGACGTCGTTGATCCTCTTGAGGCGCATCGACAGCAGATGCTGCGCTGGACCGACACAGACCTGTGGAACATCACTGCTTATCTGGTGAGCCTGAAATGAACAAGACAGCCCTGTTGACTGGATGCCTCGCGGGTCTGTTGGCCATCCAGGCGCATGCACAACTCGACACCCGCCTCATCGGCAAACCGCCGGTGGACACCTGGCCCACTTTCCACGGCGACTACTCCGGCCAGCACTACAGCACGTTGCAGCAGATCAACCAGCGGAATGTGAAGAACCTGCAGCAGGTGTGGGCGTATCGACTCAATACAGCGCCGCGCGGCGCGATCGTGGGCGGCACGGTGGACACGCCGATCGCCGTGCAACTGGGCGGCGGTGCGATCAATGGCGGACAGATGAAGGCGACGCCGCTGTACGTCAATGAAACCCTGTACTTCTCCATTCCCGATCATGCCTGGGCCGTGGATGCCCGCACCGGCCGCGAGATCTGGCATTACTACTGGAAGACCTCGGGCGGCGAATACATCGGCAATCGCGGCATGGCCATGTACGGCGACTGGCTGTATTTCGGCACCCCCGACGGTTACCTCATATCGCTCGATGCGAAGACAGGCAAGGAGCGGTGGCACAAGCAGGTCGGCGATGTGCGTCTCAACTACTTCGCCTCGCCTGCACCCGTCGTGGTGAAGGACAAGTTGCTGGTGGGCGTGGCGGGCGATGCTCTCGACGTGCCGGGCTGGATCGAGGCACGCAATCCCGAGACCGGCGAGGTGATCTGGAAATGGTTCACGACTCCGGGCAAGGGCGAGCCGGGTGCGAATACCTGGCCGAGCGACTACGCACGGGAGCATGGCGGCGGAATGACCTGGCAGCCCGTCACGTACGATCCGGAGTTGAACCTGATCTACCTGCCGACCGGCAATCCGAATCCGGTGTATGTCCCCGAGATGCGCAAGGGCGACAACCTGTATTCCTGCTCGATCGTCGCGATCAATCCGGATACCGGCAAGATGGTCTGGTACTACCAGACGTCGCCCAATGAAGCGTGGGACTTCGATGCGAACCAGGTGCCGGTACTGATCGATACGACCATCGAAGGCAGGCCACGCAAGGTCGTCGCGCAGGCAACGCGCAATGGCATGTACTTCCTGCTCGATCGGGTGACCGGCGAGCACATCGTGTCCTCTCAGTACGCCGAGTCCGTCAACTGGTCCCTGGGGTTCAATGCCAAGGGGCAGCCGATCCGCAATCCGGCGAAGCTCGACCAGAATGGCGGCGCGCTGATTTCCCCGAGCAACGGCGGAGTCCAGAACTGGGTGGCCCCTGCGTATCTGCCCGAGACCGGGTTGTTGTACCTCAACGCGATGCAGGGTTTCGATATCCACTACACCTTCGGTACGCCGGACCCCGTGACGGGCGAACGCGGCCATCAGGCACAGGCCGTTGGCGGGTATGACATGTCCCTCCGCGCGATCGACATCAAGACCGGCAAGGCCCGCTGGATCCATCGTTACGCAGGCAGTGAATGGAATCCGCCACGACCACAGTTGGTGGGCTCTCTGCTTGCGACGGCCGGCGAGCTTGTCTTCGCGGGCGCGCCCGCGGGTGGTCCGGGTGGATTCATGGTGGCGTACAACCCGGAAAATGGTCGACAGTTGTGGCACGCGACATTGCCGGCGCGGGTGTCGAATACACCGATCACCTACATGATGGGGGGTGCACAGTATTTCCTGTTCGCCGCGGACGATACGTTGTACGCGTACGCGTTGCCGCAGTGAACGCCGTGTTGCGATTAGGTTGACCCGGAGGTAGCAGCGCGTGTTCCTCGGCATCGATCTCGGAACCTCTGCGGTCAAGGTCGCGATTGTCGACGAGCGCGACCAGATCGTTGGCAGCGCTTCGGCTTCCTTGACCGTGCAGCGCCCGCGGCCACTCTGGTCTGAGCAGAATCCGGAGGAGTGGTGGCGCGCGACCGTGGAGGCCGTCACCGCTTTGCCTGCCAACCTGCGTGCGGCGATCCGCGGCATCGGCTTGAGCGGGCAGATGCACGGCGCGGTGCTGCTTGATCGCGAAGATCGTCCGCTGCGTCCTGCCATCCTGTGGAATGACGGCCGTAGTTCGGCGGAATGTGCGGAGCTCGAAACACTTGAACCGCAGTCGCGGGCTATTGCTGGCAATCTCGCGATGCCCGGCTTCACGGCTCCCAAGTTGCTGTGGGTTGCCAGGCACGAACCCGACGTTTTCGCGCGTATTGCGCGGGTCCTGTTGCCGAAGGATTTCCTGCGCCTCAGGTTGACGGGTGAATACTGCAGCGACATGTCGGATGCGTCCGGTACGCTGTGGCTCGACGTGGGCCGGCGTGACTGGTCCGATACGATGCTCGCGGCAACGTCCCTGACTCGCGAGCACATGCCCGCACTTGTCGAAGGCACGCAGGTCGCGGGTCGTTTGATGGCAGCAGCGGCACACGCGCTGGGCTTGCCGCAGGTTGCCGTTGCAGGCGGCGGAGGCGACAACGCCGCCAGTGCAGTCGGTGCGGGCGTGATTGCACCGGGACAAGCCTTTCTGTCGCTCGGTACTTCGGGCGTGATTTTCGCGGCGACGGATCGCTTCCTGCCCAACACGGCGCGTGCGACACATGCGTTCTGCCATGCGTTGCCGGGTCGCTGGCACCAGATGTCGGTGATGTTGAATGCCGCGAGCGCGCTTGACTGGGTAGTGGCGCTGACGGGATTCAAGGACGTATTCGCGGCAGTGGCGGCTGCCCACGTTCGCGGTCTGCAAGCGGCCACTCCGTTCTTTCTTCCCTACCTGTCCGGTGAGCGCACGCCTCACAACGATGCGTCCGCGCGCGGCGTGTTCTTTGGCCTGACGGCCGATACCACCAGCGCCGACCTGGTGGCGGCCGTACTGGAAGGCGTGTCGTTCGGCTTTGCCGACGGCCAGGATGCGCTTATCGAAGCGGGCGTCACGATCGACGGACCGCTGACGGTGATGGGTGGTGCCGCGCGTCTCGATTTCTGGGCGACGATGCTTGCGTCGGCTCTTGAGCGGCCACTCGCCCGTCGTCCTGGCAGCCAGTTCGGTGCTGCGCTCGGTGCCGCACGGCTCGGCCGCATCGCAGTCACCGGTGAAGCGGTCGAAGTCGTTTGCACGCAACCCCCGGTCGACACGCTGGTCGAGCCCGATGCGTCGCTCGCGTCGTTGTTGCAGGCGCGGCGCCCGACCTTCCGTCATCTTTATCGCCAGTTGCAACCCGTGTTCAGGGAGTCAGTGTCATGAGCATTTTCGCAAGCGTCGCCCCCATCCGCTTCGAGGGACCTGATACGCGCAACGATCTCGCCTATCGCGTGTATGACGCGAATCGCGTCGTGCTTGGCAAGACCATGGAGGACTGGCTGCGTCCGGCAGTGTGCTACTGGCATTCCTTCAGCTGGCCCGGTGCGGACATCTTCGGTGCGGGCACGCTGAACCGTCCGTGGATCGGACCACTCATCACGCAGGAGATGGCCAACGAGAAGACCGCAGCGGCCTTCGAATTCATTGAACGCCTGGGTGTGCCGTTTTTTTCGTTTCACGACGTGGATGCAATGGCGACGGCCCACTCGCTCAAGGATCACGATGCCAGCCTGCGGCGCATCGAGGCACTGATTGCGCGCAAGATGCAGGAAACCGGCAAGCGGTTGCTGTGGGGAACGGCGAACCTCTTCAGCCATCCGCGTTATGCCGGCGGTGCAGCCACCAGTGCAGACCCTCAGGTGTTTGCATGGGCGGCCGCGCAGGTCCGCATGATGCTCGAGACCACACATCGCCTCGGCGGCGAGAATTACGTGTTGTGGGGCGGGCGCGAAGGCTATGACTCGCTGCTCAACACGGATTTGACGCGCGAGCTCGACCAGTACGGCCGGTTCCTCTCGATGGTGGTCGAGCACAAGCACAAGATCGGGTTCAAGGGGACGATCCTCGTCGAGCCGAAGCCGTTCGAGCCGACCAAGCATCAATACGACCGCGATGTCGCGACCGTCTACGCCTTCCTGCAGCGCTACGACCTCCACAAGGAAGTCGCGGTCAATATCGAGGTCAATCATGCGACGCTCGCCGGCCTCGATTTCGAGCATGAAGTGGCGGCGGCCAACTCATATGGCATTTTCGGTTCAATCGACATCAACCGCGGTGATCCGCGCAATGGCTGGGATACAGACCAGTTCCCAAACAATGCACAGGAACTGACTCCAGCGATGCTGCAGCTGGTGGCTCGTGGCGGCTTCACCACCGGCGGGTTCATGTTCGACGCGAAGCTGCGACGCCAGTCGGTGGATCCGGCCGACCTGTACCTCGCGCATATCGCCGGCATCGATACCCTCGCCAGGGCGCTGCAGGCAGCGGCAGCGATTGTGCAGGAGGGCCGGTTCGCAGCGCTGCGCCAGGAGCGCTACTCGGGTTGGTCTGGTGATCTGGGTCGGCAGATTGATTCAGGTGCATACACTCTTGCGACGCTGGCTGACCATGCGATGGAGCGTCAGATCAATCCGGCTCCGCGTTCCGGAAGACAGGAACTCTTTGAATCCCTCATCGCCAACGCGCAGTAGTCCCGTCCGCTATCGGAGCGGGCAATGCAGGCTTCCGCACGCTGTTGCGGCGGCAGGAAAATGGATCGGATGTTCGACACACGGGAGTCAATCATGGATCGCAGGCAATTCGTGCGTCTGGTCTGTGCCGTCGCGGCGGCAGGGAGCGCGTACTCTTCAGGTTCACTGGGGCAGAGCATGCCAGGCGGTGCAGGCCCGTGGATTCCGCTGTTCAACGGCAATGACCTCGACGGTTGGGATTACTTCCAGGAAGGGGTCGGCACACGAGACACCACGAATGCCATCACCGTGCATGACGGCATGATCCACATGCTGGGGCCGGAGCACAAAGGCGGCGACGCGCCGGGCTTCGGTCACCTCGCCACCCGGCGCGAATACGGCAACTACCATCTCAAGGTGGAGTATCAGTTCGGCGAGAAGCGCTTCGAACCCCGGCTGCTGGCCAAGCGGAATTCCGGAGTGCTCTATCACATGTTCCCCGAGCGCGACCGGGTGTGGCCGAATTCGATCGAGTTCCAGCTCGAGGAAAGCGATGCGGGCGATGCCATTTGCATCAATACGCGCTGCTTTCCGGGCGCTGACCAGGGTGGCACGCCGGCCTGGCCAAGCCAGGCGGGGTTCGCGCAGAGGCCTACGTTTGTCGTAACCGAGCCGCGACCTCCCATCGAGCGGCAGCGTGTCATCAAGAACGGCAATTTCGAGAATCTCGGTGGCTGGAACACCGCCGAGCTGATCGCCATCGGCGACAAGTCGGCCCAGCTCGTGAACGGCCGGATCGTGAATTCTCTCTACGAACTGGTGGGACAGGAGGTACGCGACCGCAGCGTCTATCGGCCACTCACGAAGGGGCGCATTGCACTGGAGCTCGAGGGCGCAGAGATCCGTTTCCGCAGGGTGGACATCCGGCTCTTTGCCTGAGCACATTCTTCAACAGGGTGAGCAAAGAGTTTTGCGTCGCCCTGTCATCTCCACCACTTTGATGCTTTGCGATGCATTGACAGCGTTGTCATGCGGCTCCTATTCTTGCAGACAACCTTACCTGCCCCCTTAACTGGGAGCCTCGAGTCCTCCTGAGGCTCCCAGTCTTTTTCAAGACAACGATTCATCTTCTGGAGCGCGGGTCATGAACAGACGGGAATTTATTGCAGCCGCGCAGGCGACCGCTGTGTTCGCCGCGTGGAACGGTAAAGCGTTCGGCGCTACTCCTCGCTATCCACTCGGAGTGCAGTTCTTCGCATTCAGCGGCGGAGGTGCACTCGACTGGGACAGGTTCTCCGGTGCCATGGCCACTGCACGCAAGATCGGTTTCGATGGATTGCAACTCGCAGGGTTGATGGGGCACGCGCCTGAACGTATCCGCAAGCGTGCGGAAGAGCTGGGGCTCGCGATGCGGTCGATGCACATGGGCAACGATCAGGTGCGGGCTTTTCGCGCACCGGGTGGCAGCATCGGTGATGCGCAGGATGCGACCTACACGCCACTCGGCATGGTGCAGGTGGCTCGTGTCAATCTGCCGCTGGCGCGTGACCTCGGTTGCTAGTGGGGCATGATCGCCGCGTCAGGGGCGAGCAGCTTCACTTCCCTCGATGCTGTTCACCGCATGGCGGATGCGTTGAATAAAAGCGATGAGATCGCGCGGCAGATGGGCCTCAAGCTTTCGTACCACAACCATGCCCTCGATTTCACGCCCATCGCGGGGCAGGTGCCTTTCGAGGTTCTGGTGGCGAATACCGATCCACGCATCCGCTTTGAGCTCGATGTCTGTTACGTGAAGGCAGGCGGTGGCGATGCAGTCGATGTAGTGAACAGACATCCCGATCGCGTGGTGAGCTTTCATCTCAAGGACATCGACCGCAAGAACGTCCAGGCAACTCCGGGTGATGGCATCCTCGACTTTGCCGCCATTTACCAGGTAGCGGCGAAGGTCAAAGATCCGCTCTTCTATCTCGAGATCAACTTGCCGCAAGGCGGCGATGCGGTGACTGAAGTGACGAAAGGCTATCGATACCTGCACGGCGTTGGTTGGGGTACGGGCGCCTGACAGGATGAGCCAGCCTCACCTGTCTTGATCTTGCCGCCTCCGTCGAGTGGTATTGTCCGGCCACCAGAACAACAGGCCGGACAGGGGGACGCTCGAGCATGGTGATTACGAGTATTGCGGATCTCAGAGCGCTGGCGCGCAAGCGCATACCCCGGGCCATTTTCGACTACGCCGATCGCGGCTCCTACGACGAGATCACGATCCGCCGCAATCGTTCCGACCTCGAAGCGCTGGAATTCCGCCAGCGGGTGATGATTGATCTGTCGAAGCTTTCGGTTGCCACCACGGTGCTCGGCGAGCCGTGGACTTTTCCGGTCGCCATCGCACCGACCGGCCTGACCGGTCTTTTCTACGGCAACGGCGAGATTCATGGAGCGCGGGCAGCGGAGAAATTCGGTGTCCCGTTCACGTTGAGCACGATGTCGATCTGTTCACTGGAGGACGTGAGCACCGCGGTGAGCAGACCCATCTGGTTCCAGCTCTACATGATGCGGGACCGCAGCTTCACGGAAGAGCTGATCGCCCGCGCGGTGGCCGCGAAATGCAGCGCGTTGATGCTCACGCTCGATCTGACCGTGCAGGGAGTCAGGCGACGCGACATCAAGAATGGTCTCAGCATTCCGCCGCGCCTGACGTTGAAGAACGCGCTGGATATCGCGACGAAGCCTTCGTGGGCCATGGGAGTGCTGTTCGGCAAACGGCGCACCTTTGGCAATCTCGAAGCGCGCATGAAGAACACTGGCGGCCTGCTCACGTTGTCGCAATGGATTGCAAGCCAGTTCGACGTTTCGATCACGTGGAAGGAAATCGAATGGGTGCGCGCGCGCTGGCCCGGCAAGCTGATCGTGAAAGGCGTGCTCGATGCCGAGGATGCACGACTGGCGGCGGCCAGTGGAGTCGATGCGCTGGTGGTGTCCAACCACGGTGGCCGTCAACTTGATGGCGCTCCCTCGTCGATTTCAGTGTTGCCCGAAATCGTCGAGGCAGTGGCCGGCCGCTGCGAAGTGCTGTTCGACGGTGGCGTACAGACTGGCCAGGACGTGCTCAAGGCCATTGCGCTCGGTGCGCGTGGCTGCCTCATCGGCAAGGCCTTCCTGTATGCGCTCGCGGCGGGCGGCGAGGCCGGTGTCTTGCAGGCGCTCGACATCCTGCGCAGGGAACTTGAAGTGACCATGGCCATGACCGGGTGCACCGACGTGCGCAAGGTCGATGCGTCGGTGCTTCGCCGGTCTCGCACAATCGAAGCGTGATCAAGACTGGAAAGGAGAATGGCATGCGTACAGGGACGGTGAAGTGGGGCGCGGTCCTGCTTTCCTTGAGCCTTGCCGGCCCGGCGCTGCCGCAGAGGCCCGCTGAGACGGGCACATCGCTCGAGGAAGGATTCCGCAGTCCGCCGGACTCGGCTCGTCCCCGTGTCTGGTGGCACTGGATGAACGGCAACATCTCGAAGGAAGGAATCACGCTCGATCTTGAGTGGATGCATCGGGTCGGTATCGCCGGTGTCCAGAATTTCGATGCGAACCTTGCGACGCCGCAGGTGGTCGAGAAGCGCCTCGTGTTCATGTCCCCGGAATGGAAGGACGCATTTCGCTTCGCAGTGAGTACCGCCGATCGGCTGGGAATGGAATTCGCGATTGCCACTTCCCCGGGCTGGAGCCAGACCGGGGGGCCTTGGGTGAAGCCCGAGCAGGCCATGAAGAAGCTGGTGTGGAGCGAAACACGGCTCCGCGGGGGGAGGCGCCTGCGGGATCCTCTCCCCATGCCACCTCGCAATACAGGACCGTTCCAGGATCTGTCGGAAGAGGTTTCAGGCTCCGGACCCCATCCGGAGTTCTACCGTGATGCGTTGGTGCTCGCGTATCCGCTTCCCGCAGCAGAGGCCGTCGCGCAACCAGTGCCCCGCGTCAGTTCCAGCTCCGGAGCCATCGACGGGGCAAAACTTCACGACGGCCGGCTCGGCGAGATGGTGCTGCTGCCCTATGGTGAACTGCGCGAAGCGTGGATCCGCTATGACTTTGATGAGCCGCAGACCGTGCAATCCGTCACTGCTGCGATTGGCGGCCGCCGCGGCTTTGGTGCGCCACCGCCGGACAACGCAAGGCTGGAAGCGAGCATCGACGGGACGACCTTTCAGCCGGTCGTCGATCTGCCACGAATCTACACGTTGCAGCGCACGGCCACTTTTCCACCGGTTCGGGCGCGCAGCTTCCGGCTGATCATGACACCCGGCGTGGCTCGCCCTCCGGCGCGGCGCGGTCTGCCAGGTGCCGCGAGCCTTGCGAACGTACAGGCTGCCGAATCGCGATTCGAACTCTCCGAGCTGCAGCTGCATCGGACCGGACGCGTTCATCGCTTCGAGGAAAAGGCCGGCTTCGGTACGGCTCCCGACTACTACTCGATCGCGACACCGGGTACGCCCGAGAACTCTGCTGCAGCCATCCCGAGCGGGCAGGTGATTGACCTCACGCGCTACTTGCGCGTCGACGGCACACTCGACTGGACGGCGCCGCGAGGGGAGTGGGTAGTACTGCGTCTCGGGTACTCGCTCACGGGTGAAACGAATGGCCCGGCTTCACCGGAAGCGACCGGACTCGAGGTCGACAAGCTCAACCGTGTCCATGGAAAGTCCTACATGGATAGGTATCTCGGCATGTATGCAGATGGGATCGGCACGGAACTGATGGGACGACGTGGATTGAATGCCTTGCTGACGGACAGCATCGAATCCGGATCGCAGAACTGGACCGATGACATGGTTCAGCAATTCGAGCGCCTGCGAGGATACGATCCGCGGCCGTGGCTCCCGACGCTCACAGGTCGCATCATTGGAAGCGCTGCGTCGAGCGATCGCTTTCTATGGGACTTCCGCCGCACGATTGCCCAACTCTTCGTGGAGGGGCATTACGGTGCGATTGCGGAGAGTGCGAAGGCGCGTGGTCTTGTGCTTTATGGGGAGGCCCTCGAGGACAATCGCCCGCAGCTCGGCGACGACATCGAGATGCGCCGGCTTGCCGACGTCCCGATGGCGGCAATGTGGACTTTTGCGGCGGACTTCCCGCCGGATCCCACTCTGGTGGCCGATGCCAAAGGCGCCGCCTCCGTCGCCCACGTCTATGGCCAGAACCTGGCGGCCGCCGAGTCGATGACTGCATCGAATGCACCGTGGGCATTTGCGCCGCGAGACCTCAAGCCTGTCGCCGATCTCGAATTCGCGCTCGGCATCAATCGCATCGTGGTTCACACGTCGATTCACCAGCCACTGACAGACGACCGCAAGCCGGGACTGGCGCTTGCACCCACGCTCGGCCAGTACTTCAATCGCAACGAGACCTGGGCCGATATTGCCGGCCCGTGGGTGTCGTACCTGTCGCGCACGTCATATCTGCTGCAGCAGGGTCGATACGTGGCGGATGTCGCGTTCTTCATTGGCGAGGAAGCACCCATCACCGCGTTGTACGGGCGCGGACCTGTCGCGGACGCACCGCGAAATCACGGGTATGACTTCGTCAATGCGGACGCGATCCTGAATGTGTTCCGTGTCGATCGGGGCCAGCTCACCACGCCAAGTGGCATGCGCTACTCCATCCTCTATCTCGGGGGTAGCAGTCGCAGTGGAATGACGTTGCCGGTGCTACGGCGCATAGCCGAACTCGTCGAGCAGGGGGCAACGGTCGTCGGCGAACGTCCGGTCTCGTCTCCCAGTCTCGCTGATGATGCTGCCGCGTTTGAAGCCCTCGCTTCGCGCTTGTGGAGCGGTGCCGACGCGCGAGGGGGTGCGCTGCATGGCCGTGGCAGGGTGATTGCGGGCCGGACCGCCGACCAGGCGCTCGCGGACATCGAGGTGACACCCGATTTCCGGTTCTCCTCCACGGACAGTGACGCCGATCTGATGTTCCTGCACAGGATGCTGCCCGAAGGCGACCTGTACTTCATCGTCAATCGGCGTGACAGGCCGGTAGCCACGGACGCCACTTTCCGGGTTCGCGGTCGGGTCGCAGAGCTGTGGCGCGCCGACACGGGTGCAACTGGACCCGCTTCGTATCGCATCGAGGGCAACGGCACGATCGTGCCCTTGCAGCTTGCGGCACACGATGCGGTCTTCATCGTGTTCCGTACACCTGCGAACGTCGCTACCCAGGCGGTCGTCGAGCCCGAGGAGCAGGTGCTCGCTCGTGTCGAGGGCGAATGGCAAGTCGGCTTCCAGTCTGGCCGCGGCGCACCGGGAGCCATCCGTCTGGAACGCTTGTCCTCGTGGACAGAGCATGTCGACCCGGGCGTCAAGTATTTCTCCGGGACTGCAACCTACACACGCAATTTCACAGCCCGGCGCGAGTGGCTCCGCGGTCAGAAGCAACTCGTCCTCGACCTCGGGGAAGTCCGCGATCTCGCCGAAGTTACTGTCAACGGCCAGGTGCTGGGTGTGGTCTGGCGGCCTCCCTATCGGGTCGATGTGACGCGGGCGCTGCGGGCTGGCGACAATCGCATCGAGATCAAGGTGACCAATGTGTGGGCAAACCGTCTGATCGGCGATGTGCAGCCAGGAGCAACGAAAATCGCTTTCATTACAGGAAACGCCTATCAGCCCACCGCTGCACTGCGACCTTCCGGGCTGCTGGGGCCCGTCTCATTGATTGCGGTAGACGAGGGCCCGCGCTGATTACCTGTGCGAGCAAAGCAAAAACACTGGCGAGCAAGTTTGCCGGCAGTTCTGTCCTACTGCCGACGGTTGCCGTAGAACTACGCTAGACAGTTGAGGACTCTGTCCCGGTTCGATCTGCTGTATCTTCCACCGCAGCGGCGTGCCGCGAATCCGGTTGGCCCACATACATATCAATAGGTGAATCCGTGCTGTCCCGCATCCTGACTGGTCTTTCCGTCTGCCTGTTGTCCTTCATGGCGGTTGCCGCCACGCCTTCATCGCCCACCGCTGTCGTCGCGGCAGCCGCGCAGGCGCTGGGTGGCCCCGAAAAATTGAGATCCGTCCGCAACATCACGGCCTCGGGGTACGGACAGTACGCCTACATGTTTGGTGGCGGGCGCATCACGGGCGAGCCTGATGCGCCGGAAAAATACTCTGCAGCCAATGAACTCGAGCGGGTGTACGACCTGGAGCACGATCGTTTCCGAATGATCGAACGACGCAACATGCTGTTCCCGTTCCTGGCGCCGTTCGGTCACGGATGGGGCCTGGTGAACCAGGTCCTCGATGGTGACTTCGCGTACGACGTCAACGGCGCGAACACGGTTCGCACGGCCTCCATGAGCGACAACCCGCTGATGGTCGACGGCGTGCATGTCCGCCGCATGCTCATGATGACGAATCCCATCGTGCTCGTGCGCACGATGATGGATCCGGCCACGAAGATGACCCTGCGCCGCGAAGGGGGTGATACGGCCGTCGACCTCGTGCTCAAGTACGGCGACAAGATGACCGCTGGTTTCACGGCGGATGGCTTGCCGAAGTGGGTGCGCTGGTCGAGCCGGCACACCGATACCGGGCAGATGGATTTCACGACGACGTTTACAGGCTGGTCGGATGCAACGGGTGGCAGCGGGCTCAAGCTCCCGCTGGCCTACCAGACGCGGCTCAGTTTCCGGAACGTCGATTACTTCAAGATGTATGTCGACGGTTACAAGATCAATGCAACGATTCCGGATCTCGCAGCTCCCGCAGCGGTGCGTGCGATGCCTGAACCACCGTCGTACCCGGTGCCTGTCATTACCTCGAAGCCGGTGGGCAAGGGGCTCTGGCGCGTCGACCAGGGCGGCACGACAGTCATCGAGTTCAAGGACCACATCACGCTGTATGAGGCACCGGTCAACGTGTCCGTGATGAAGGCGGTCATCGCGCATGCCCGCACCCTTGCACCGGGCAAGCCGGTCACCCAGGTCATCGCGAGCCACAATCACTTTGACCATACCGCAGGTCTGCGCCAGGCCGTGGCTGAAGGCTTGACCGTCATCCAGCGCAAAGGCAGTGAATCGCAGTTCCGGGACATGGTTGCCCACAAGGCGCCGGATTATCCGGACGATCTCGCGCGGTCACCGAAGCCATTGAAGTTCATCGCTGTCGATGACCACCTGCGCCTGTCGGACGAGACCCAGACGGTCGATATCTACTGGGCACAGAACAACGGCCACATGGCTGACGCACTCGTTGCGTATGTACCCTCGGAAAAGCTGATGATGGAAGGCGATCTCGTCACGGCTGCCTTTGACTGGCAGCATTGGCCCGATGGCTTCCGCGACATCATCGCGAAGTTCAACATCAACGTGGAACGGATTTCACCCGTGCATCCCGTGGGACTTGCCGAGGGTTCTGCCACGCTGACTCACGCACAGGCCGAGGAACTGTTGAAGGGTGGCACCGAACGCGCCCGGCAGCATTGTGCCGCTGAAATTGCCAACAACAACCGTCATCCGGGTTGCCCCATTCAGAGCAAGTACTACTGAGCTCTACCACTGAAGCAGGCCACTCGCTTTGCCGGCGGGTTTCCTGCAACGGTGAGGATGCATTTCTTGCGCTGCGGTCCTGCTCTGTTTCCACGGAGCGGACCTTCCACTTTCGGCTGCGGATGGGGCTTCTAGTGCCCCGGGCAGCTCAAAGTCGGGTTCATGGCTCGCATTTGAAGAAGAGGGGTGGCCGTTTTGGCGTCCGACCCCCTCTTAGCTTCTTATGGGGTCAGCCAGCATATGCCTTGCGTGAAGAAGCAGCAGCCGGCGTGGGTCGATGAGTTGTCGGGGGCCGAAGGCAAGCGGCTCATCGCCAACGTCGCGCGCTGGATGGGGCGGTCACAGGACGCCGATGATCTGGCGCAGGAGGTCTTTTTGCGCCTGTTGCGCATGAAGGATCAGACCTCCATTCGCGAAACCCGGGCCTTCGCCTTCCGCGTTGCCTCCAACGTGCTCAAGGAATGGCATTCCCTCGCCCGAAACCGCTACAAGCATACGAACGATGATCTTGAGGAATTTCCGGAGCAGGATGACAATCTTGGCAGGGTCTTTTCGCAACAGCGCATGAAGCGGCTTGAAGAGGCGCTATCAACGTTGTCGCCGAAGTGTCGTGCCGTCGTTCTGCTCATCCGTCGCGACGACCTTTCAAGGGAAGAGGTGGCGCAGCGGATGGGTATTTCCGTCGGCATGGTCAAGAAGTATCTGAGCCACGGGGTCGAAGTATGCGAGCGCTACTTCAACGATCCTGACTATCATGATGTGGATGCGGCAGGGCCGTGAAACTGGATTCTGCGTGGCAGCCGTGAACAATTCGAGCAGAGTCATCCGCAAGGAAGCCGCAGACTGGGTAGTCGCGCTGCAGGGCGATGACGTCACGCTGGAGGAGCTGCAGGAATTCCGCACGTGGTTGCAGAACTCTCCGATGCATGTAGGCGCCTACTTCAAGGCGGAATCCGTATGGCTCGCTTTGCGGCAGGTCGATGCCAGCCGGAAAGTGGATATCGACGCGCTACTTCGCTCTGCCGTCACCAGCAATGTGGTGCCGCTGCGGCCAGAGATGCAGAGGGAGCGCAGCGCTACTGTCGATGCGGAGACCGGGTCACGATCGCGCCAGCGCTGGCTTGCGGCAGCGGGCTTTCTGGTCGTCGTGTCAGGGGGAATTCTGGGATGGGCTTTGCATGACCCGGTTTCCCGATTCGAAACGGGAGTGGGTGAGCAACATACTTCACGGCTGGATGACGGTTCGGTGGTCCAGCTCAATACCCGGTCCGACTTGCGGGTCCGGTATTCGCAGGAACAGCGTCGCGTCGAGGTAGTGGCTGGAGAAGCGTTCTTCAGCGTCCAGAAGAATGAAGCGCGCCCCTTCGTCGTGGTTGTGGATGGGTATGAAGTCACTGCGGTCGGCACTGCGTTCAATGTCTATCGCCAGCCAGAGGCCCTGGTGGTTACCGTGTCCGAGGGAATCGTGGATCTTGTGAGTACCGCCGACCGTGCCAGGCCCGTGCGCGTCGAGGCCGGTCAGCAGGCAACGGTTTCCGGCGGACGTGCCGTGCTGGCATCGGGGCCCGAGCTTGCCGAGAAGGCCCTCGCGTGGCGGCAGAGCCGCCTGGTATGTGTCGGAGAGCCACTGCGGAATGTTGTTGCCGAGATCAATCGATACAACGAGCGCAAGCTCATCGTCAAGGATGCACAACTCTCCGCCCGGCGCATCAGCGGGGTTTTCGGGGTGCACAATCCCGAGCTGATTGTCAGATTCCTCGAGCGCTCGGCGGGCGTGGCAGTAGAGGAGTCTTCCGACGGTTCATGGCTGCTCTCGGAGGGAAGAGTGCCCCGCTGAGGCCCGCATCAGCGTATACCGATAAAGATAAGGAACGTGATGTCAAGGCAACGAGAAGAAAACATTTCGCCGCTGCACGAAACATAGCCGAAGGGATATGAGCAAATCCAGGGGGATGATTGCGAAGTCTGCGCTGGCCTTTGCATGCGCCGTCGCGTGCGTCAGTGCCGCCGCCGCTGCATCCTCCCATCGCCTCGAAGTTCCCGCACAATCGCTTGCAACGGCGTTGAACGAGTTGGCACGTCAAAGCGGCGTGCAGATCATCTACTTTTCGGAAATCGCTGACGATCTGGTCGCCCCGGCGCTCATCGGGGCCTACACGGTGCAGCAGGCACTCTCGACCCTGCTGGACAAGACGGGCCTCAAGTTCGTGATTGTGGACGACGCGACCGTCTTCATCGAGATCGCGGACAGGAATGCTCCTGCCACATCAGGCAGCCGTCGTCAGGCGGCTGCAGCGAATCGCCGTGCAGCAACGGTTCCTGCGCCCGAGACCGTCATCGTGACGGCGCGACGACGTGAAGAAAGTGTCATGGAGGTGCCTGCCTCGATCGACGTGTTGACACGCAACGACCTTGAAGGCAAAAACATCGAGAATCTCCTGCTCGCCAATGGGCAGTTCAACAATGTGTCTATCCGGACCGACCCCTTCAATGGCGCTGCCGGGGTCCAGATCAGCATGCGGGGAGTCGCTGGCGCCGTCCTGTATCAGGATGGGGTACCCGTAAAGTTCGGTGCATTGCCCGCAATGATCGACATTGAACGGGTCGAGGTGATGCAAGGGCCGCAAGGCACTCTTTTTGGTCGTAATGCGATTGGCGGAGCAATCCAGACGGTGACACAGAAGCCTGAGCAGACACTGTTCAGCGTGGTGGAGGTTGCCGGTGGAAGCCTGGGTCGTGCAGATGTGCGTGGCAAGGTGAATGTGCCTCTGAATTCGGAGATTGCCGCGAGCATCACCGCTGCTTCCCTCAATCGCGATGCCTTCGTGACAAGCACGGCAACCGGCGACCGATTCGGAAGCCAGGAAGATCGCTTTGTCCGCCTGGACGGGCTCTGGAGTCCGGACCCTGATACCGAAGTCCGGCTCCAGTACGCGCAGCTACGCAACAAGAGCAACGGTCAGGCCTATGTCAATTTCCGTCTCGAATCGGTCTGTCCTGGAGATCCGGTACCGCAGGGATACTTTGCCCGGAGCGGACGGCAGGTTTTCAGTGCGCCCAACGCTTACTGCATTCTGAGCGGCCTTGACCTCGATGGCGCGACACCGGGTTCGCAACCCTATGCAGGCGAGTTCCAGTCTTACGGGCAGCAGGAGGCGTACCGGAACACGATCAAGTCGACAGACATGGCGTGGTGGCAGGATATTCACGACGTCAAGCTGGATCTCAAGACCCGGCTTTCGGAGCGTGTCACGGGTCGCGCGCTGTTTTCCCGCAGGTGGGGGACAGAGAATTCCACTGAGGACCTGGACGGCACCGGACTCGACATCTTCCAGAACAGCCTCAACGAATTCCAGGAGAAGTCAGACGTCAGGACGGCGGAACTGCAGCTTGTATACGAGAGCCGGCGATTCTCGGGCATCACCGGCCTCTACTGGGAGTACTCCCCCGGAGCATTCCAGAAACGACTGAGCTGGTTGCATAACGAACTGACAATTCCCCGGTTGCAGGCCGCAGCCGAGAATGCGTATCCGGGGAGCACCAGCTTCCGCGATCATCCCGAAAGCGCGCCTTTCAATACGGCGGAATTCTTCCGGATCTCGAAGACTTCCAGCGAGCAGTGGGCCGCATTCTCCGAGTGGAGCTATGCCGTTTCCGCGGCGCTGAAACTCAATGCAGGTATCCGCTTTACCCGCCAGTCAGACCGGCGCGTTCGCTACCTGCCCGGCGCGCAGGGCGCGGCCCGGATGCCACCCGTGCGGTGCTGTAATCTTGAGCAGGGCGTGGACTACCTTGCTCCGGCAGGACCAGCAGAATCCATCAAGCTTCCCGTGTATACGCAATGGACGCCGCGATTTTCCATGCAATACAGCTGGAACGCCGGCCTGATGACTTACTTGAGCTACGCAGAGGGTGGCAGCGCCGGAGGACTCGACGTGAACGCGCCTCCGGGTACTCCCAATCGCAGCTACCGGCCGCAGACCATCCGCAGCGTTGAAGGCGGTCTCAGGACGCAAACGGATTCGGGGCAGACCGATCTTCGTCTCGCGGCGTTCTATACGAATTTCGATGACGTCCAGATTACCGAGGAAATATTCCCGGGCACGCTCATGACGGGCAATGCTCAAGCAAGAATCTATGGTCTGGAAGTGGAGGGTAGCCAGAGATTCGCGCGCTGGGAGTTGAACTACGGGCTGGGCTGGCTGACTGCCGAGTACACGGATGTGGGCACCACCTCCAATCTGCTCAAGAGTTCCCCCTTCGCTTATGCACCTGAGCTGAATCTTTCGATCGGCGGTGTATACCGTCGAAATGTCGGACGCTATGAATTGTCTGCGCAGCTCGATCACACGTGGCAAGGAAGCACAGTGACTTCCGCGGATCCGATTCTGGCGGAGCCCGTTCCGTCGAGGGGTTTGCTCAGTACCCGATTGGAGATCGCACCGGTCGATGGACTTTGGAAACTCGCGCTCTCCGGCACCAACCTGGGCAACGAGTTCTACATCACCAATGGTTTTCTCCTGCCTGCCGATCAGTCCTTCGTTGGCACGATGGGTCGCCCCAGGGAGTGGGCCCTCACGTTGAGCATGCGATTCCAGTAACACGCAGCGATCAGGCGAGCGGCGAGGTGGCCGTTTTGCATGCTGCCCCCCTCGTAGAGGGAGGGGGACATAAAACACTGTGGTGAAGGCGGCCAATAGACCGACCGATCCCAACGTGTAATCCCGCCTGAAGATAAAACCGTGTTGCAACGCGGACGCGGTTTTCTGTTGCCTGTCAATCCGCAATCAGGGGAAGAGAAATGAATAGAGCCAGGAACGACGCCTTCATTCTGAGGCTGTCCATCGCAACCATTCTTGCCGCGCCCATGGGAAGTGCAGCGGTCTTTGCGGCCGAGCCGGCAGCGTCCGGTGGCGGCGGCATCGAGGAAGTGCTGGTGACGGCTCGCCGACGCGAAGAAAGCCTCCAGGAAGTGCCCCTGTCCATCGCGGCGCTCGGGACCGAAGACCTCCAAGAGCGCAATGTCACCGATCTGCGCCAGATCAACGGTACCGTGCCCAACGTCGTCATCCAGACGCGCCAGTTCGGTGGCAATTCCGGCCAGTTCCGCATGCGCGGTGCCCCGGGCGTGGTCGTGTACCAGGACGGCGCGGTATTGCAGGGCGGCTCCCTGCCTCAATTCACCGATATCGAGCGCGTTGAAATCCTGCGTGGCCCGCAGGGCACGCTGTTCGGTCGGGCCTCGCTGGGCGGGGCCATCCAGCTCGTGACACGCAAGCCCTATGAGACGTTCGGAGCAGAAGTCCGCACGGCATTCGGCACCGATGAGCGCCTTGACCTGACGGCGAACATCAACATTCCCGTGACCGACACGTTCTACGCGAAGCTCACCGGCTCCAGCCTGACCCGCGATGGCTACGTGACCAGCACGCGCGTCGACACCGACTTCGGCAACCAGGACGACAAGCTGGCCCGCGTCGACCTCTTGTGGAAGCCCATTGAGTCGATCGAGGCTCGCGTGCAATACGCCCGCTCGACCAGCAAGAACAACGGCACTCCCTATGTGAACCTCGGCACCGATGCGGTCTGCAACAACGCACAGGCACCGGCGTACTGGTTCAATGCTGACGGCGTACGGCTCTTCAATGCCCCCAATTCATGGTGCATCTATACGACGGTCGATTCCAATGCCGCCGTAGCCGGCGTCCAGCCACTGGTGACCGAGTTCCAGAACTACGGCTTGCGGGAAGAGTACAAGAACACGATCGCCATCGAGGATACGAACAACTGGGAAAAGATCGATGATGTCCGGCTGGATGTGAGCTGGGCGCTCAGCGATGCCATGACTTTCCGCGCGCTCGGTTCCCGCCGTTGGGGCAGCGAAGCGTCGTCCGATGATCTGGACGGCACCGGCTACAATATTTTCGTCAATGACCTCAACGCGTTTGTCGGCCAGTTTGATACCCGAACTGCCGAGTTGCAGTTCCTCTACAACGGTTCACGATTCTCGGGCACCACCGGTATCTACTGGGAAGAGCGCCCGGGCTTCTTCAACCGTCGCATCAACTGGTTGAACAATGAGCTGACTGCCGGGATCAATGACTACCTCAGGGCGCAGGCGCTCGCCGCGTATCCGAACGTATTCACGAATCCCGCGAGTGCGCCCTTCCTACTGGGCAACACGTTCGCGATCGCGAAAACCGATTTCGAACAGCGCGCTGCGTTTACCGAGTGGACCTACGCAGCGACTGACGCCCTGCGGATTACGTTGGGTGTTCGCTACACCGAGGAGGAGAACACTCGCGTTGGCTATACGGTGGGGCAGGCGGCTGCGTCCCTCCCGCCCATCTGCTGCGTATTGCCGCTGCCGGGTGAAGTCTACTTCCAGGGCACCGGAACGCCTGCGACGACGCCCGGGCTTCCCTTCGAGGTCTGGACGCCACGTGCATCCGTGCAGTACCAGTGGAATCCGGAGATCATGACCTACTTCACCTACTCGATCGGCAAGACCAGTGGTGGCTCCCAGGTGAATCCGCCCGCCCAGACCGGACGGCCTCCGTACTTTCCGCTCGGCTCGAACGTGAAGAACTACGAGCTGGGGTTGCGCAGCGATCTCTTCGACCGGAACCTGCGGTTCAACACGTCGATCTTCTACAGTGACTACAAGAATGCAGCCCTGTCGGAAGAGGTCAATCCGGGCGTACCGCTGGCCGCCAACGCGGATGCGGAAATCAAGGGCCTTGAAATCGAAGGGACGTGGCTGGTGTCCGATGCGTTCACCGTGAACTACGGTTTCGGCTGGATTGACGCGAAGTACACCACCAAGGGAACCAGCTTCAATCTGGTACCCGGACAGCCGTTCCCGAATACACCGGAGTACAGCTACAACGTCGGTGCCAACTATGACTGGCAGCTGGACGGTGGGGCCGGCATCTCCCTGCGCGGTGACTACAACTGGCAGGACAAGATGCTGAGCAACGTCGATCGCATCACGGCGACGGAAACTCCGGACTACGGGCTGTTGAGCGCACGGCTGGGATATCGACCTGCAGAAGGCAACTGGGATGTGGCGCTGTCGGGGACAAACCTGACAGACCTGTACTACATCACGGGATCGTTCCGTCAACCGCAGGGTGGTGTGACAACAGGGTCTCCTGGCCGTCCTCGTGAATTCGCACTGAACTTCAACGTCCGGTTCGAATAAGCGGATCAGGCTGACGCTGCCGCTGAAGGGCGCTCAGGCATAACGACGGGAGACCCGTGTCTCCCGTTGTTTTCTGTCAGCCGGGGCGATGTTCAGCTGATACGAACGCCTGTTGTGGATGATCAGATCGGAGAGTTCCCATGCATTCAGAACCCGCAATCCGGATCCTGGCGTACCTCGTGTGCACGCTCGGCATCACCACGATGGCCCACGCCCAGAACGTTCCGGTGGACAGGGCGATTGTTGTCGAGGCAGCCAACGCCCTGGGTGGAGTGGTCAGGGTAAATGCCGTCAGGAACATCACGCTGTTCGGCTATGGCATGTCAGCCTATGGATTCGGGGGCGGCAATATCACGGGGGGTGCGGATGCTCCGCAGAAGTACATCGCGGAAAACGACCTCCGTCGTGTGTACGACCTCGAGCATGGCCGCTTCGCGCAGCTTGAACGCCGCAACATGCTTTTTCCGTTCGCAGGCGCGGGTGGCCATGACTACGCGCTGCAGAATCTGGTGCTCGACGGCGATATTGCCTTCGAGACGCGCCGCGATGGTGAGGTGATTCGTTCTCCCCGCTGGGTAGAGGGTTTCCATTTCCAGGACGGCGTGCACATGCGTCGTATGTGGATGCTCAACAACCCGGTCGCGCTGGTGCGTGCCGCCCTCGATCCTGCAACGACTGTGACTTCCTCCCGCAAGGAAGGCGGGGCGACGGTGCTCGATCTCGTTCTGAAGGAAGGCGACAAGCTCAGCATGGCGATCTCGGACTCGACCAGGTTGCCGACCTGGGTGCGCTGGTCGAACCCGCACAACAATCTGGGCGAAGTGACGTTCACCACCCATTTCAGCGGCTTCACGCCTTTCGGCGGCTTGCTGCTGCCACTGGGCTACAAGACGGTACTCGATTTCCGCAACGTCGAGTACTTCAAGATCTACGTGGACACATACCAGGTGGACAGCCAGATTGCAGACCTGTCGGCGCCCGAAAAGGTCCGCAGCGTGGACGACAGCCGGCCACCGGAACCCCGCATCCAGGCTCGCGAGCTGGCGAAAGGAATCTGGCGCCTGACGCCTGGTGGCACGACGGTGTTCGAGTTTGCTGACCATTTGCTGCTGTATGAACTCGGAGGCAGTCCCGCGCGCGGGAAGGCGGTCATCGACTTTGCGAATACGCTGGTGCCAGGCAAGCGCGCCACCGAACTCGTGGTGTCACACACCCATTTTGATCACACGTCCGGCTTCCGCGCAGCTGTTGCCGAGGGCCTTACGGTCATCAGCCTGCCCGCGAACGAAGGAATCATGCGGGAGATGGCCGAGCACCGGGCACCAGACTTCCCGGATATCCTCGAGAAGAACCGCAAGCCGCTCAAGTTCCGCCCCATGGGCGAACACTTGCGTCTCCAGGATGCCGCGATGACCGTGGATCTGTACTGGGGCCGGACCAACAACCACATGGCGGACTCGATTTTCGCGTATGCGCCGCAAGCGAAGATCATGGCCGAGGGCGACATCGCCACCGCGGCATTCGATTACCAGTGGTGGCCGGATGCGTACATGGACGCCATCGAGCATTACGGTCTCGATGTCGAGACCCTCTCTCCCGTACACATGGACGTCATGAAGCAAGCCGAAGTGATCGACCTGATCAAGGGCGGAGTCAAGCGCGCACGCGAACGCTGTTCTGCCGAGCTGGCGAAGGGAAATTACTTCCCTGGATGTCCCGTTCAGACGCTGAGGTACTGACCGCAGGAGTCGAGGCCGATCCGGGCAGAGGACAGGGTTATCCGCGGGCGTTCGCTGAGGAAGAATCGATGAGTATCGCAAAGAGCACGTTTGGGGTTTTTTTGGCACTGGCATCCAGCTGCGTCCTTGCGCAGGTGGATCTGTCCGGCACCTGGGCTCAGCGTCAGCACGAAGACCAGCCCGACCGCGGGGCGGGTCCCGATTTCGGCGATTACACCGGTCTGCCCATCAACGACGCCGCGCGATTCAGGGCGGAGACCTGGGACTCGCAGAAATGGTCCATCCCCGAACACCAGTGCGAGCCCCATCCCGCTGACTACGGTCCGCACGGTCCGGCGAATTTCCTGATCGAACGTGAGCTGGATCCTTACAGTCTCAAGATCAACGCATGGCACGTGACGGTGTCGTGGATGACCCAGAAGCGCACCATCTGGATGGATGGGCGGCCGCGACCCTCTGAGGATCATCCTTATACATGGCAAGGCTTCTCCTCCGGCAAGTGGGTGGGCGACACCTTGCTGGTGGAAACAACTCATCTGAAGGAAGGATGGATCCGCCGCAATGGCATTCCGCGCAGTGACAAAGGGAAGCTGACGGAGTTCTGGATCCGTCACGGCAACTACCTGACGCTCGTGAACGTCGTGGAGGACCCTGTCTATCTCACAGAGCCTTACGTGCGCACCTGGAATTGGGTCATCAACCTGGGCTACATGACGGCGCCCTATACCTGCTATCCGCGTGTCGAGATTGATCGACCCAAGGGCTACGTCGCGCACTGGCTGCCCGGCAACAATCCGATGCTGAACGAGTTTCCGGACAAGTACGGGCTGCCGAAGGAGGTGGCTTCAGGGGGTGCTGAGACGCTATATCCAGCCTATTTGTCCACGCTCGAAAAACTCGAACCGAAGACTACGCGCTGAGCGGGCAGGAAATCCCAATGAATCTGAAGATGGTCATTCGAATCGCTCTGTGTCTGCCGCTTGTGCTTGCGGTCAATGCGGCTGCACAAGCAGCCCAGCCATCACGCACGCGTGAAGTTCGCGGCCAGGTGAGCTCGCCAGCTCCTGTGGCGATCCGTACCGTGAAGGTTGCCGACCACCTCTATGTGCTACTCGGTGCAGGCGGGAATATCACGGCCCAGGTGGGAGACGCTGGTATTTTGATCGTCAATACCGGCAGCCAGGAGGCCAGTGAAGCCGTACTCGCGGCGCTGCGGCAGATTACGGACCGACCGCTGCGCCTGATCCTCAATACGAATGCAGATCCTCGCAACACGGGAGGCAACGAGGCTCTCTATGCTGCGGGCCGTTATGTCGGAGACCGTGGGGAACTCAATCATTCACAGATTTCCGCACACGAAGCAGTGCTGAATCGAATGAGCGCTTCGCAGGGCCAGGCACCGGCTGCACCCGAAGTTGCATGGCCCACCGACGTGTTTTACACAGACACGATCGAACACTACTTCAACAAGGAACCCATCGTGATGTATCACGCGCCTGCCGCCCTGACGGATGGCGATGCGTTCGTTCACTTCCGCAAGTCCGATGTCATCGTGGCCGGCGATCTGTTCCTCATCAGCTCTTATCCAAGGATAGAGCTGGAGAAGGGCGGCAACATCAATGGGGTCATCGACGCGCTGAACAGGATGATCGATATCGCAGTACCAGAGGAGAATCAGGAGGGCGGCACGATGATCGTGTCGGGCGACGGACGGCCCACTGATGAATACGACCTGGTTGTTTACCGTGACATGGTCACGGTCTTTCGCGATCGTGTCGCAGACATGATCAAGAAAGAGATGACGCTCTCACAAGTCATCGCAGCAAAACCGACGCGCGACTATGACGGGCGCTACGCCACTCCCTCCTGGACGGCCGACCAGTTCGTGACGGCAATCTATCGCAGCTTGAAATCGACACCGGCACAAGCCGGGGAAGGCAAGTGATCATGCGTAAGAATACGTTGCCCAAAGTGCTGGCCGCCTTCGGCCTGTTGGCATGCAATGCTTATGCAGGCGCCCCCCCTGTGCCACCGCTGGTACCGAAGGCGGCCGCACCTTTCGACATGACGGGTTATTGGATCTCGGTGGTCAGCGAGGACTGGGTCTATCGCATGTTGACGCCGGCAAAGGGCGACATCACCAGCGGTGTACCCGTCAATCCCGAGGCGCGGCGTGTAGCCGGCGAATGGGACATTGAGAAAGACAACGCGGCGGGTGAAGCCTGCCGCGCGTTCGGCGCCGCCGGCGTCATGCGCCAACCCGGCCGCCTGCATGTCACGTGGATCGATGATCAGACGATCAAGATGGACATCGAGGCGGGAACCCAGACCCGGCTTTTCAGTTTCAAGCCGAACGAGCCGGCAGCTCCGAGTTGGCAAGGTCTGTCTACCGCCGCATGGCAGAAGCAGCGGCAATCCTTGGGAATGGGTGGTGGCGGGCAGTTTCCCTTCGTGGGTCCTACGCGTCCGGGTCAGGGCGGCACACTCGAGGTCGTCACCACGAATCTGCGCCCGGGTTACCTGCTGAAAAACGGGGTGCCCTACAGCGAGAGCGCGAAGATGACGGAGTATTTCGATGTCGTCTCCTTTCCGGACGGCACACCCTGGCTGATTGTCACCACGATCATCGAGGATCCGAAATATCTCGCGCAGCCTTACCTGCTGAGTACGCACTTCAGGAAGGAGAAGGAACCTGTCGAGTGGTCTCCGCGCCCGTGTGAGACGCGTCCGCCGCTGACTGACAAGCCGCCGCTCGCCAGACAACGGTAGGGGACCTGTCGCTTCCGGCCCCCTGCGCGCCCACTGCATTCCGGGTGGGCGCTTTTTTTCCTGCTAATACGCATGGCAAAAGCAAACGCACACCCAGGCAAATAAAAAAATTGTGCCTTGTTGCGCTCGCTCCCGAAGCCGCACATCCTGCAAGGTATTCGTGGATCCACCAGAAGTCGTCAACCGCTCAATGGCCGCAGAAGAAAATCCGGTAGAGGTCGAGTGGAGCGGGGCCACGCTGGCGGCGGAACTACGGCCTTCTCTGGTCAGCTTCTTCCGCCGCCGCTGCGGCAATTCCGCGGAAGCAGAAGATCTGGCGCACGATGTCATTGTCAGGGCATTGAATCACGATCACTGGGCATCAGCGGAACATGGCAGGGCGTATCTGTTCCGGATCGCCGAGAACTGCTGGCGCGATCGTGGCCGCCGGTCGCTTGTTCGCAGCGCGTGGACTGAAGATCACACGGCTGTCCGCGAAGACAGCTCACCCGAGCGCCTGGTGATCAGCGAGGATGAGCTTGACCGCGTCCTTGATGCGCTGGATGAACTGGGCGAGCGCACGCGCGATATTTTTCTCCTTTGCAGGTTCGAGGGAGTTCGCAAGGCCGATGCCGCAGCGGCGATGGGTATTTCTGTCAGCGCGGTAGACAAGCACCTGGCGCGTGCCATGGCGTGGCTTGCGAAGAGCCTGGAATGAGCATGTCCACCGATTCACACAAGCCGTCCCTGTCTGCGCAGGAGCTGGAAGCTGCCGGAGATTTTCTGCGCGACAAGCTTGAAGGCGGGGCGGCTCAGCAAGCGGGCGCAATCGATGCAGGCAATGGGGATTCCGGTACTCGCCGGCATCTTGAAAAAGTCTGGGACGGGATCGCGGGTCACGCCAGCCATCCGCGATTGATCCAGATGCGTGCGCATGCGTTGTCGCGTTATCAGGCGACGAGCAATGAACGAGGACGCGAATGGGATTTCCGGTCTTCGTGGCGGCGTACGATGCTGGCGGCGGCCAGCATTGCGGCGTGTGCCGTCCTGGCATGGGGTGGCTTCACCGCCTTAAATGACCGCCTTCCATCGTTCCAGACCGGCATTGGCTCGCAACACATGGTTGAGCTCGCGGACAGCTCGCGTATCGCGCTGGACGCAGTCACGTACCTGACTGTCGACATGTCCCGCAACTCGCGGGTGGTTTACCTGCGTGAGGGGCAGGCTCAGTTCAATGTTGCGAAGGATCCCACGCGGCCTTTTCGTGTCCAGGCAGGCGGCCATGCAGTTGTTGCCATCGGCACTTCATTCAACGTGGAGTTCGTGGATCGGGCGTTGCATGTCGCGGTGATCGAAGGACGGGTAGCGGTTACGCGTCTCGATGAAGCCGCAGGCGCCGAAGATACGGCTGTCCTGCCTCTCCATTTGACGGAGCTCAGTGCGGGACAGGATCTCGTCATCGATGCGGCAGGTCGGATGGTGGTCAACGAGAAAGCGGATGTGGATGCTGCAGTAGCCTGGCGGCAGGGGAAGGTGGTCCTCACGCATGAACCCCTGGGAGCGGCGATCGCCCGGCTCAATCGCTACTCCCGGATACAGCTTGAAATGGACAACGCCGATCTTGCAAGGCTGGAAGTCACCGGTGTGTTCGAGGTGGGGAACACGCGCGCGTTTGCCAATGCCGCCGAAGCATATTTCCCGGTAGTGGCGGACTATTCGACAGCCGGAAAAATAGTTCTGCGAAAAAAATGACTGCCTCAAACTAAGGCGCAGGCGGACAAGCCTAAGCTTCGGACGTCCGATCGTAAAATCAGAAGATGAATAAAGGGCCCCGCTGATACACAAGGAGCGGAGAGCGGGCAAGAGTTCTGGAGAAGGGGAGCATCGCGCCGATGAGGGGGTTGGGTCTCCAGCGAGCGGCATGGCATTGCATAGTAATTGCCATGCTGTGCTGCTTCCATTCCGTTCGCGCCAATCCCGGCGTGGATGCGGTTTATGACTTCGATATCCCTGCGCAGAACCTGGGTTCCGCGCTGCAGTCTGTCGCAATTCGTGCGCATCTCCAGATATTGATGATGTCCGAGCTGGTGGAGGACAACGTGGCGCCTTCCCTCAATGCCACGCTTTCGGTTGAGGGCGCATTGAAGCACCTGCTCGCGGATACCAGCCTGACCTTCGAGATTATTCCTTACGCCACCGTGCTTATCCGGGAGCAGCCGGCGCACGTCGCCAGTCGGGAGGGTTTGCGTTCGGGCGCCGGCGCCAACGACGCATCCTCCGGGTTGCGGGATATTTCTTCGGCAGCCGGCAAAAACAAGGAAGCAAGACCAGCGCCTGCCTCGATGCTCGACCAGATTGTCGTAACCGCGCGAAAGCGGGAAGAAAATCTCCAGCAAGTCCCGATTGCCATCAGCGCCCTGGAGAGCGACGAACTCGTCGTTCGCGGCCTGAACAACATGGGTGACCTGAGCGGGGTGCTGCCCAACGTGAAGATCGGTGGCGGTCCCTACAATGGAAACGCCGGCACTTCCTACCGCATGCGAGGCATTGCAGGGGTTGAGGTCTATCAGGACGGTGTGTCCACAAGCTCCTCCGGGGGAGCCTTGCCGTTGCTCGCGGACGTCGAGCGCGTCGAGATCCTGCGCGGTCCGCAGGGGACCCTGTTCGGAAAGAATGCCGTCGGCGGGGCCATCCAGATCATCACGAGGCTGCCGGAGGAAAAAGCCGGAGGCCGGGTTGTGGCGACAGCGGGCAGCAATGGCCGGCAGGACCTTGTTGCCGCACTCGATCTGCCGTTGTCGGACAGGCTGCTCACACGGTTCAGCACTTCGGCGCTCAATCGCGACGGTTTCGTGCACAGCACGAAGATCAACGCGGATTTTGGCAGCCAGCATGATCTGGCGCGGTCGGTCGATGTACTGTGGCGACCGGTCGAACGCTTCTCCGCACGGCTGCAGCTTGGATCGACGCGTCGATCAAGCAATGGGACGCCACACGTCAACCTGAGTTTTCATTCCGTATGCCCCGGAGATGCGCAACCCTCGCAATACGTAGCTCGCGATGGGCGCGCCATCCACCAGGCGCCCAATGCAATCTGCATTCTCCAGAATGCGCCGATCGACTACGGCAGTGTGGAAGGGACCAACGCGCTCGAGTTCCAGTCATATGGGGCGCGGCGGCAGTACGTGAATACCGTGGACGATGCATCGCTGTCGTCATGGTGGCAAAAAACGCAGGACATCAAACTCGACCTCCGGTTGCAGCTGAACGAGAAGTGGTCGGCCAGATCGATTTCATCCAGGCGGTGGGGAAGCAGCGTCAATCCTTCCAGCCTGGACGGGACAGGTCTTGAACTTGCTTATCGCAGCAATGAACTGGAACTTGAAAACGATGCGACGACCTCGGAATTGCAACTTCAATTCTCGGGAAAATGGCTTGAGGGGACGACCGGCCTGTATTTCGAGCGCAATCCGGGGTTTCTGGACAAGCGCGTCCCATGGCTGCATTCGGAGCTTCTCCGACCTGGCATCCGGGAGGCTGCAGAAGCCTGGCTCGGCTATCCGTTGACCGAACTGCATCTGACCAGCAGGCCGGTGAATCTGGGCAACATGCTGGGCGTGATGAATTCGACTGAATCCGTGCAGTCGGCGGCTTTCGCTGAATGGACTTTGAATCCTGGCGGAAATCTGCGTGTCACGGGCGGATTGCGCTATACGCGCCAGGATTCACGCCGGACGACCTATCGTCCTGAGCAATCGATCAACCAGGTGCCAGGGTGCTGTCATCTTGACCCCGGAATCGACTACCTCGCCGTGTCCGGCGAGCCAAGGATCTATGACTCACGCTTCACGCAATGGACGCCTCGCGCATCGGTCCAGTATCAGTGGTCAGACGACGTCATGGCCTACGTTTCCTATTCCAAAGGGGCCATTGCCGGGGGAGTGAATACCCCTTCGAAGGCCTTGACCGGTCTGGATCCTTATCCGTACTACCCGCAAATCGTCCGCAACTACGAGATTGGGCTGCGTTCCGATCTGTTGAGCGGCAGGTTGCGCCTCAACGCGACAGCCTTCCATGACGACTACGAGAATGTGCAGGTGAGCGAGGAGATCTATCCCGGCATTGGCGTCATCAACCGCGCGCAGGGCAGGGTTGGCGGCCTGGAGATCGAGGGAGCCTGGCTGCCAATGGATCGTCTGTCGCTCAGTTTCGCCCTTGGCTGGCTGAATTCGGAATACACCGACCTCGGCAACACCCAGTTGTTGCTGGCAGATACGCCGTTTCCGTTGGCTCCGACTTTCACCATGAATCTGGGGATAGAAAGGCAATGGTTGCTGGGGAGTCGCGCCACACTATCCGCACGTCTCGACTACACCACTGAACGCAGCACGGTGAATGTCGTCGACCGCCTGAATCAGGCTGAGATACCGGCATATCACCTGCTGGGAAGTAACGTGACGTTCGCTCCTGCAGGGGCGCGGTGGACCGCGTCATTGTCGGCGACCAACCTGACCAACGACTATTACTGGACCAGCGTCTTTGCGCCTCCCGGTGACCAGTACTCGGGTGCCAGCCTGGCACGACCGCGCGAATTCGCGCTCACGTTCTCCTGGCAGACCCGATGACCCTGCATCCGGGGATCGCATCCGGGCAGGTCGTAAAAAAAAGTACGCGATCCCCGCGATGGTGCGTATTCGTCAGTAGCACGGTGCGAAACCGCGCTGATGAATGCACGGCCGGCAGGCCGGAAACAAATAGTCAGGGGGATCAGATGCCATTACCCAAGCGTGGCTTCACGCCACAAACTCGCTCCGACGTTGTCCGCACAAGCCCTGCGTTGATGCACGGCTGCATTGTTCTGGGATTGACGGCATTTCTGCCCTTTGTCTCACCCGCCCAGGAAGCGCCTGCGACGGTGCAGGCGGGCATCCAGGAAGTGCTGGTGACCGCACGACGTCGCGAGGAAAACCTCCAGGAAGTGCCTATTGCCATCAGTTCTCTCAGTGCCGACGCGCTGGACCGCAGAGATATCAACAACCTCCAGGACCTGAGCGGCATCGTGCCGAACGTCAAGATCGGTGGCTCTGCCTTCGGCGGAAATTCAGGTGGAACCTACCGCATGCGCGGTATCCCGGGTGTGGAGGTGTATCAGGACGGTGTTTCGCTGACCGCAGCCGGAGGCGCGCTGCCCCATGTGGTGGATGTCGAGCGCGTGGAAGTGCTCCGCGGGCCACAAGGTACATTGTTCGGCCGCAACGCGATTGGCGGTGCCATTCAGATAGTTACAAAAAAGCCGAATAGCGAGTTCGGCGGGAGTGTTGACACCACCTTTGGCAGTTATGGCCGCGTGGACGTGACCGGCACCGTCAATTTTCCGGTCACCGACAACTTCTTTGCGAAGCTGACCGGGTCAAGCCTGAATCGGGATGGCTTCGTTCGCAGCACCAAGGTCAACACCGAGTTTGGCAGCCAGGGCGACGATCTGATTCGCGCGGACTTCCTGTGGCAGCCAATCGACCGGCTGGAAGCCCGGCTGCAGTACACACGCACCAGTAATTCCAGCAACGGCAGCCCGTATGTCACCTTCAAGTTCGACGCTGTGTGCGCGGGAGATCCGCCTCCCCCTCAATACCTCACGCGCGATGGACGGCCTGTGTTCTCGGCTCCCAACGTCATCTGCATCCTGCAGAACGCCCCGATCGACTATTCGAAGGTACCGGGTACCAACGCCAAAGAGTTCCAGACTTATGGCGCGCTGGAGCAGTACAGGAACACGGTCGACGATGCATCGCTCTACGCGTGGTGGCAGAAGACCGATGACGTCAAGCTGGACCTCAGCTACGAGCTGACTGATACCTGGACGGTCCGCTCCATAAGCTCACGACGGTGGGGTGAAGGGACGGGTCCGAGCAGTCTCGACGGCACCGGAATCGAGTTTGCGTATCGTCCGGCGGACAACGTCACTTACAACGACACACGCACCTCCGAACTTCAGCTGCAGTACAGCGGTGATCGCTGGTCCGGCACCTCGGGGATTTTCTACGAGCGCATCCCCGGCCGACTCTCCCGTTCGTTCCCATGGCTTAACACCGAATTACTCAGACCCGGCATTCAGGCGCCGGTTGAAGCGTGGCTCGGCTATCCCGTGTCGCAACTGAATCTCACTGCACGGCCGACGCTGCTGGGAAATGCCACTGCGGTGTCCAACTCGGCCGAATCCACGCAACGTGCTGCCTTCGCCGAGTGGACTTTGAATGCCACCGACAAGCTTCGTCTCACCGCCGGCATCCGTTACACCAAGCAGGAACGGGTCACAACGTCTTACAGCGCAGCTCAAGTGCGGAACGCCCAGCCGCCATGCTGCCATCTGGATGCAAGCGTCGACTATCTGGCTGTGACGGGAACACCGAGGGAGTTGACGACCGAATTCGAACAGTACACTCCCCGGGCTTCGGTCCAGTACCAGTGGACGCCTGACTTCATGACGTACCTCACGTACTCGAAGGGGGCGACCACGGGGGGCTTCAATAATCCACCGCTGGCGTTGACGGGTCTGCAGCCCTATCCATTCGAGCCGCAGGTGGTGAAGAACTATGAGTTCGGTATCCGCTCCGACCTGTTCAACGGCCAGCTCAGGTTCAATGCTTCCGTGTTCTATGACGACTTCCAGAACATCCAGGTCAGCGAGGAAATCTATCCCGGCATTGGCGTGACCAACAATGCGGAAGGACGGATCCAGGGCATCGAGCTGGAAGGCATCTGGGCCGTTACGCCCGAATTCACCATCAACTATGGCTACGGTTACCTTGATTCGGAATACACGGCATTGGGCACCACCGTTCTGCTGGAGACCGGTACCCCGTTTTCCTTTGCCCCGAAGTACAGCGTCGATGTCGGCGCCGAGTACACATGGCCGCTGACAAGCGGTTCCCGGGTTTCGCTGCGAGGTGACTACACCGCCCAGGACGATACGGTGAACGTCGTCGATCGCTTCAATCAGGGACCCATTCCGGCATTCGCAATGGTTAGTAGTCGCCTCAAGTATCAGCCTGCGCAGGGGAACTGGGACCTGTCACTTTCCGGGACGAACCTGACCAACGAGTTCTACTGGACCTCGATTTTTGCACCGCCGGGCGGTCAGTATCAGGGCGGAAGCGTGGGTCGCCCACGTGAATGGGCGTTGAACTTCAACGTCCGGTTCGAATGACCGTTCCTTGAGCGAAAAAAAGGCCAGACGGTGGCACGCGCCGACGTCTGGCCTTTGACATTGAAGAAAAAAATAGAACAGTTGAATCATTGGAGGGCGATCGATGCGTTGCGTTAAACAGGGATCGGCTTTGGTATTGATGTTGTTGCTGGGTGCCTGTGCACAGCAGGCAATTCCTACTGCGGAAGTGGCCACTTCTGCTGTGGAGACGCCGCGGGATCCTGCTGCCAGCGGTACTGTGCCGGGCACGACGGCCAGTGAAGCCATCGATGCCGCAATCGTCGCGTTGGGTGGTGCAGAGCGCATCAACGCAATCCGCAATATCACGATGGTCGGCTACGGTCACCACGCGTATCAGCAAGGCGGCGGCAACATCACGCCGTTGCCGAATGCACCGCAGAAGTACATCGCGGCCAACGATCTGCGCCGGATCTACGATCTCGAGAACAAGCGCTACTATCAGCAGGAACGCCGCAACGACCTGTTTCCTTTCGCGGGTTATGGTGGCCACGACTTCGCGCTGCGCCGTCAAATCCTCGATGGAGACGTGGCGTACAACCTGAACGAGAAGAACGAGGGCAATCGCCTGCGCGACGCTCGTGACCTGCGCATGTGGATGTACACCAACCCGGTTGTTGCCTTGCGCGCCGCGAAGGATCCGGCCAGCAAGGTGGAGAACCGCCGCGAAGAGGGCGGGTTGACGCTGGTGGACGTCACGGTGCCGGAGGGAGAGCAGTTGACGATCGCGATCCGGCCCCCGTTCAACGAGCCCGCATTTGTCCGGTGGATAACGCCCAGCGTGAACATCGGTGAAGCCGTGCTGACTACCTATTTCACCGGCTACATCCCGTTCGATGGTGTCCTGCTGCCGCTGGGTTACAACACGAAGGAAGACTGGCGGAACGTCGAGCTACTCAAGCTGTGGATCGACGGCTACTACATCGATACGAACATCCAGAATCTGTCCGCGCCTGCGCAGCTGGCGGATGTGCCTGCTCCGGTTCCTGCGGTTGTGCGTGAATTGCGACCCGGGGTGTGGCGTATCGGCGGCACTGCGGTCATCGAATTTGCGGATCACCTGACTCTGTTCGAAGCGGGCGGCGGTCCTGATCGCGTCCGCGAGATGGTTGCTCTCGCCAATACGATCGTGCCGGGCAAGAAAGCCACCCGCCTGGTCCAGTCCCACCATCACTTCGACCACACTGCAGGGCTGCGGCAGGCCGTGGCGGAAGGACTGACGATCATTTCGCGTCGCAACAACTGCCTCATTTATGAAGAGATGACGTCGAGAAAAGCGCCTCACTTTCCTGATGATCTTGAGCGCAACGGGAAGAAGCTCGACTGCGTCCCGGTGGATGACTCGATGGTGCTCGAGGACAGCATGACCCGCCTGGAGCTCTACCACACCATCAACAACAACCACACCGCGGACAACATCTTCGGATACCTGCCGAAGCACAAGATGATGATCGAGGCAGACATCGCCTCGGCCGCCGCAGACCTGCAGTGGTGGGGTGACAGCTGGGTCGACAACATCAAGTACCGCAACCTCGATGTCGAGTTGAACCTGCCGATCCACGACAACGGTGGCAAGGGCATCTGGACGTACAAGCAGACGATCGATTTCGTCCAGCCCGGCATAGACAATGTGAAGAAGTGGTGCGCCGAGCACGAAAAGGCAGGCAACTACTTCACGGGCTGCCCGGGCTTCCTGCGCTAGATTTCTGGAGAATCACATGAAGAGATACAGAAGCAGTGAAGGTGCACTGGGCGGTGCTTCGAAAGTGCTGTTCCATGTCGCGATCGCTTGCCTTGGTAGCGCGTCGACAAGTGCATGGGCACAGTCCGCAGTCATGCCGACCACGGCGACAGCGCTTGTAACGCGCGCGGCGGAGGCGCTGGGCGGGGCAGCGCGCGTTCGTGAGATCCGTAACGTCAAGCTGACCGGGTACGGCCAGATGGCCTGGAACCTGGGCGGTGAGGAAATCAGTGGCTCGCCACACGCGCCGCTCAAGTATCAGGCCCTCAACGACCTGACCCGTGTTTACGACATCGAACACGACCGTTACCAGGCGCGTGAACGCGGTTGGCAGCTGTTCCCGTTCCTTGCCGCCAATTCCTATACCTTCTCGCTGGTCGATCGCCGGCTCGACGGTGACATCGCCTTCGACGTTTCGTACCCCGTGGTGCAGGGCGTGAAGGTCAACACCAACACGGAGCCGCGCCGGATCTCCGAGAACGGCGCCGCACTGTTCCCGGATAGCGTGCACGTCCGCCGCATGTGGTTGCACACCAATCCGGTGCAGCTGGTGCGCGCGATGATGGATCCGAGGGCCAGCGTCTCCACGCCGCGCATCGAGGGCAAGTACATCGTCACCGACGTCACCCTCAAGGAAGGTGACCGGATCGCGGTGGGATTCTCGAATCCCTCGCAGTACTGCCAGGCGACCTGTGCCTACCTGCCGGGCTTCGTGCGCTGGACCATGCCCAACCCGAATTTCGGCGAGAGCATCTTCACGACCTGGCTGACCGGCTATGGGAGTGTCGACGGGCTGCTACTTCCATTCGCGTATGACACGCATGTGGACTACCACGACAATGATTGGTACCGCCTGTACGTGGACCACTACGACGTGAACACGGCCATCGAGGATCTTTCGGCGCCCGCAGCAGTCAAGGCCCTGCCGGTCCCACCCGACGCTCTGGTACGGCCGGTTACTGCCGAGAAGGTTGCCGACCATCTGTGGCGGCTGACGCCCAGCGGTACGACGGTGATCGAGTTCAAAGACCATCTCACGCTGTTCGAGATCGATGCGCCACCGGCACAGGCGAAGGCGGTGATCGAATTCGCCAACACGCTGGTGCCTGGCAAGAAAGCCACGCAGGTAATCGCCTCGCACGAACACCTGGATCATGTGGTGGGCCTTCGCCAGGCCGTAGCCATGGGACTGGAAGTGATTTCGCGTCGTCCCAACGGCGAGCTGTTCCAGGACATGATCGAACATCCGGCGCCCAATTATCCGGACGACCTGGCACGTTCGCCGCAACCCCTGCGCTTCATCGGGGTCGACGAGAAGCTGGTGCTATCCGATTCGATGATGGAAGTGTGGGTGCTGTGGACCCGCAACAACATCCACATGATCGACTCGGTCGTCGCCTACGCGCCGAAGCAGAAGGTGATCATGGAGGGTGACGTCGCCACTGCAGCGTTCGTATGGAACAACTGGGGTGACAACTTCCGCGACGTCATCGACTACTACAAGCTTGATGTGAAGCTGGACTCGCCCGTGCATGCCCCGTGGCCGGAGCATCCAGGCGTGCTGACCATCGAGCAGGTCGATGAACTGATCAAGGGTGGCGTCGAGCGTGCGCGCCAGAACTGCGAGGACTGGAAGGCCAAGGGCATCTACAACGTGAGCTGCCCGATCTTCAGCAAGCGCTACTAGGGCAGAAGACCGGCTGTCGGAGTCTTCTTTGACAGCCGGCCTTTTTAATTGTGGATGCGGTGCGTCGCAGTTCTTTGATCAGGCAGATCAGCGTCCATCGAACCCGATGCAGCAGGATCTGTTGTTGTGGCGGCGGGCTGCGCGTCGATCGCGGCGGGCAATCAAGACGCGTCCTTGACGACCCGCAGGCCAACATCCCAGCCGTTGCCGGGTCCGCCGCCATGTGTGGCGCAGATGGCATTCTTCACATCGGACGTGAAGCTGCCACCTTTGAGGACGCGTACTTTTCCACTGAGCAGTGGATCAGGGTCGGGAAACACCTTGCCGTTGTGAGGGTCCTGCACCCACTCCCAGACGCTGCCGAGCATGTCTTGCAGACCCCAGGCATTTGCTGGTTTCGTACCGACTGCACGTGTTGTGGGTCCTGGCGTTTCAGGCGTTATCCGTGCGCCTCCGAAACGGCCAAAACTCGTTCCTCCTTCGACGGCCGTATTGCGGATGTCAGCCCAGGACTGCTGTCCAGGTCCGCCAGCTCGGCAGGCGTATTCCCATTCAAATTCTGTCGGTAGTCGGTACGACCGCGTACGTTCGAGACGGTTCAGGGCGGCAATGAAGGCTTGGGCGTCGTCCCAGGTGATCGACTCAACCGGGAAGTCCGATGTGTTGCCTTCAACCAGTTTTCCCTGGAAGGTCGAGGGATTCTTGCCCATCACCTGTTGCCACTGGGCCTGCGTGACCTCGAACTTGCCGATGTAGAAGGTACGGGGAATCTCGACCCGAAAGCCTTGGCTCGAGGCGCGCTCGACCATGCGTGCGCAAGCCTCGTAATCCGCGGGAGACCACTCGCTCCGGGGATCACGGGGCGGCGGTGGTGGGGGTGTGATGCCGGGCGGCGGCGTCGGTCGGGGCGGCGGCTCTCCTGCCGGCGGTTGCACCGGACAACCCGGCATAAACACTGCAACCTGCATCGAGCCGGGCTGGATGAGTACGAACTCCATGCCGATGGTGTTCGTCGTCTGCGGTGCGGCGGCTTGCGCCATCGAGGCCGCACCTGCGGCTCCAAGCACCGCGAGACTGATCAGCACCTTATTCACGGCAGCTCTCTGATGGCGATGTTGCGGAAGCCGATCCGGGCGCCTGGCTTCCATGAGCGGCCCTCACTGGCTTGGGCGATTTGCGGCTCGTAGGTCGCGTTCCAGTGAAGTTGCAGGCCGATCGTGCCATCGGTTTCGCCGGCGATTTTCGTGTTGCGTGGCTGCTGGCTCTCCAGAACTTGATGACCATTCACCCAGATCGTGACCTTGGGTGCATCGCCGGTCATGCGGATGCGAAACGAATTCCAGCCTTCCTTCCAGATCGCCCTCATGTCGGAAGGTTGCATCGTTGCGACTGCCACGCCTTCCCCGATCAACGCACCCACTGCGGTCATCGCCGGCGAATCCGGGGCGAGGGCCACGAGTTCCACCTGATAGGCGCCGCCGGACTCGGTCGATCGAAGGAAAATACCGCTGTTGAGACCCCACGAAATGTCAGTCTCGAGGTAGAGCTCGAAGTTCTTGTAGCGTTTGTCGGTCATGAACAGGCCACCCTGGCCGTAGGGTTCCTGAGACAGGTAGAGCGCACCATTTTCGTAAACGGCCTTGCCGGTGGAACCATGGTGAGTCGTGAGACTCCAGTGCCAGCCGCTCAGGTCGGGTTTCAGCAACGGCGTCGTGCCTTCGGGAATCTGCGCCTGCGCCTGTGCTAAGCCAAGCACTGCGGCAGACAGGGAAAGCAAGATGCGCTTCATCATCAGTTCCTGCTCCGCTCACCAGCGATGGGTCTACGGCAATGCGTAGGCGACAAGCTGGTCCCCGGATCCCACGACGATGTACTGCTTGCCATCGAGGACATAGGAAATGGGGCCGTTCGTCACCGCGAAAATCGGCAGCTCATCGTGCCAGAGGATCTCACCTGACTCGGCGTCGAACGCGATGACGTTGCCTGAGACATCGCCTGTGAATACCAGTCCGCCGGCCGTACTCATGACGCCAGGGTAACGCGCGTTGATGCCGTACGGTTCCTGGTATTCATGGGTCCACACGGTCTTGCCGGTCAAAGGGTCCATGGCGCGCAGCGAATTGCGGAAGCTGCCGAGGAAGTATTCATTGCCTTTGTCGTAGAACAGGCTTCGCGACTTCACCGCATTGAAATAGATGAGACCCGTTTGCGGGCTGAAGCTTGGGGAAGGCCAGTTGGTTACGCCCTCGGAGCTCGGAAACAGGAGGACTCCACCTGGTTGAGGCGATTTGGCCAGACTTGGTTGCGGGGTACCGTCAGGCCGGTTGTGATCGGACCAGTTCACTTCCGGGAAGATCTTCTGGCTCAAGAGGTTTTCACCCGTCACCCGGTCGAGCACGATCAGGAATCCGTTGCGCCCGGCCAGCGCCAGCAGCTTCCGCGCCCTGCCATTGACGCGGCGGTCGAAGAGCATCGTGACCTGCGTGGCGTCATAGTCGTGATCGTCGTGGGGTGTTGGCTGGAAGTGCCACTTCATGCGGCCGGAATCGGCGTCGATAGCAACGATCGTCGACGTGTACAGATTGTCGCCCGGTCGACCGACGCCGTCTTTCATCGGATCGGGATTCCCGGTGCCGAAGTAGATGAGATTCAGTGCAGGGTCATAGGTCAACGGTTGCCACGGCGATCCACCTCCCTGGCGCAGGGTCTCGACGCTCGGCCAGGTTTCCGCGCCCGGCTCACCGGGATCGGGAACGACGTTCCAGATCCACTCGCGTTCGCCGCTCTGCGCGTTGCGTGATTCGAGCCAGGCGCGAGTGGTGCCGCGCCCGCTGCCGCTGTTCACGAAGACATGATCCCGAACCACGATAGGCGCATAGGGGACCACCGTGCCACCCAGATGTTTGCGCCACTTCTCGACGCCTGTCTTGGAGTCGATCGCCGTCAATCCACCATTGGCCATCATGAAGAGGGTGTCACCATGCAATCCCAGGCCGCGATTGCTGATACCGCCTGTGGTATTGCCGATGTAGTGCCAGATCTGCTTGCCGTTACGCGCATCTACGGCGTAAGCGTTCATGCCGATCGTGTAGAAAAGAGTGCCCGCGTGGTACAGCGGTGACGAGCGTACGCCACCCAGTCCCTGCAGGCTCGAATTCGAACTCGTCCGTCCGGGGCCTACGGATAATTTGCCTGCGAATTGCGCCGCGGGTCCGCCGCGGGCCGTCGTGACAGGCGGATTGGTCTCGCTGGCCCAGGCGCGTCGCAGCTCGGTCACATTCCTGCGATTGATCTGGTCAACATACGCATGTCTTTGCCCGCTGTAGTCACCGTGATAGCTGACCCATTGCTGGCCTGCAGGCTTCAGCAGGTCCGTCTGGGTCAGCAGCGGCACTACTACCCGGTGGTTGGGCATTGGTCCCGTCGGCGCGACATCTACCTTGGGTATTTCCAGTGGAGGGGTTTGGGAATAGGCGGCAGGCGCGCAAGTCAGCGTACTGAACATGCAGATCGTGGCACGTGCCAGGGTATTCATTTGAGCGTGGCGAGATACGCAGTGAGATTGTGGATATCAGCATCCCGGTACACCTCGAGCAGATCGAGATGATGCTGCAGACGATCCACAAGAACGACAGACGGCTCGCCTTTGCTGCGTACCAGCGTGGTTTCCTGACCAGCCGCGTCACGGATGATGACCTTGAAATCGGACACGCTACTCAGGAATCCGCTCAGGCTCCTGCCATCCCGGTAGGTCACTACGGCTGTTACGTCCTGCCCCAGCGACGGATTCCAGAAGAAACTTCGATTCAGAAGCATATTGTTCTGCAATCGTTTCGCATCCGGGTACTTGCTGCCGATCTGGAAAAGATTGAAGGCAGAGCCCGGTTGATCGCGCTCGACCGCGTGACACTTGTTGCACTTGCCGATCGGCCCGTTGAAGAAAGCCTTGCCGACCGCGGCATCACCGACCAGAACCGGATCCTGCAATGGCGATGAGCTGTTTGCGGCGAGGGCAGACTTGAATGACAACAATGTGGTCGAAAGGATTGCGCTTTGAGCCTCCGACACCGGCATCGGCGGCATGCCCTTGTCGGGGCGCCCAACCTGGAGGAATGCCAGCAGAGTCCGTCCCCCATCCGGTGCCATCGCAAGCGGAGATTGTGTGAGGTTGGCCGCTCCGCCCGGGCCACCGGTTCCATTGCCGCCATGGCAAGCGCCGCAGAGTTGCTGATAAAGCTGATCTCCCTGAGACGTCAGGGTAGATACGGGGGTCTGCGTAGCTTGCGGTAGTTCCGCACCCGCGCCAATCGATGCGATTCCAAGCGACAGCAGCGCATAAATGAACTTCATCATCGCTAGCCTCACGCACCATCGGGTGTCGTGGCTGCAGGCCACTGCTGCTTCCACCGAACTGACTGTCGGTAACCAGCCGGCAAGGCGCCGGCTGGTTACCCTTCGCCTGGTGCTTCCTACCAGTCCATGCTGAGGCGCAGGCCGTAGAGACGCGGGCTGCCGAACTGGTAGTTCCAGATGTCGTCCGGACCGGCCGTGGTGAACGTACCGTTCGTCAACGTACGCTTGTCCTCGAGGTTGCGGACGTAGGCCGAGATCGTCAATCCATTGCCGTTCCCGTAATCCAAGCTGACGTCCGACGACGTGTACGACGGCTGCTCGCTGTCGGCGTAGTTGTAGAACGTCGTGAAGTACGAGCTCTTGTAGGTCGAGCTCGCACGGAAGGTCAACGTGTTGGCGCTGCTGAGCTGGAATACGTGGTCGTAGGCCAGGCGGATGATCACGTCAGGCGCGTAAGCCAGGTCGTTGCCCGCGAAGTTCGGGTTCTGGATGCCTGGCGTGACCGGATCGACATCGCCCACCGAGGTGATGTCCGGCAGGAACGAGGCGGACGAGCCGCATGATCCTGCTCCGACCGGCGCGAAGTTCGGCGCAGTGCGCACGCAGTAGACGCCGAAGCTCGCACGCAGTTCGTCAATCTCGTTCTGCAGGTAGTTGACCGAAAGGCTCACGTGATCGTTTTCCGTCAGCTCGAACAAGGTGTCCGCTTCCAGGCCCCAGATTGTGGCCGAACCGGCGTTGAACGTCTGTCCGCCCACCGCCGAGTCGATCAGCACGTTGACCTGCAGACCCTCGTAGTCGTAATAGAACGCCGAGGCATTGAAAAGGTGCTGGCCGTTCGAGCCATACTCCTTCTTCATGCCCACTTCGAATGCGGTGTTGGTTTCCGGGCCGTACGCGCCCAGGGCATCAAAGCCGCCGCCCTTGAAGCCGGTGGACACCTTGCCGTAGTACAGCGTGTCACCGTCCGGCTTGTAGTTCAGGCCAGCCAACCACGTCGTCTTGTTCTCGGAGCTGCCCGGCTTGGAGAAATTGAACAGCACGGGGCTGGCCGCCGGGTTCTGGACGACCGGACGATTGACCGCGTTCCAGCCGGCATTGTTGTTCTTGTCCGCCCAGTCGCCGCTGTTGTCGTTCTTCGTATAACGTCCGCCCACCACGCCCGTGAGCGTATCGCTGAACGGCAATTCGACCTGGCCGAACACCGATTTGCTCTCGTTGTCGTTCTTGCGGGAGAACGTGTTGATGAACCGGCCAGCGTTGGCCGTGCCCGGGGTGGCGTCGCCGTTGTAGAAGCCGTTCAGCGTGTCCGTCGACTGCTTGAAGTAGAACAGACCGGCCTGGTAGATGATGTTGTTCACCCCGCCGGCAAGACGTAGTTCGTGGCTTTGCGTGTCCGTCTTGTCGTGGTCGAGAAGCTGGACGTAAACGACTGGAAGCGAGTTCTGGCTGTCGCCGTCCTGCTCGAAATTCCGGAAGCCGCCGAGATAGCTTAAGGTAGCCGCTGAGCTGAACTCATAGTCCAACCGCGTGCGGAACGCATAGGTGCTGTATTTCAGCACGCCGTCGCCATTGGCTGGAGCGGCATATTCCTCGCGATTGACGCCGTCCAGGAATTTGGTGTTTTGCGGAACGCAGAGCACGTTGTCCGTGATCAGCGGTGCGCCCCGCACCCAACCGAGATTCGAGCAGGTTGCATTCGGCGCGTAGGCCGCACCGTGCGTATCCACGCCCGCATTGATCTGCGGCGTGAATTCGCGCTCGGAGTATTCACCGGCCACGTAGAAGCTGAAGTTGCCGAGGTCATTGCCCTGGAGGGCAACGCGGCCGCCCCAGGCGTTGTTGTCGTCGGACTTGAAGGCGCCGTAGGCCGGGAAGTTCAGGCCGCCGACATTGCCGCCGGCAAATGCCGGATGATCCACATAGCCGTCGCGGTCTTCGTAGAAGCCGGCGACGCGTGCAGCGACGCTGTCCGTGAGCGGGAGATCCACGCCGCCATCGGCGCGGACCGAATTGTAGTTGCCGTAGCTGATGGAGCCGTTGCCGCCAATTTCGCTGCCAGGCTTGCGCGCGATGTAGTTCACGGCGCCGGCAGTCGAGTTGCGGCCATAGAGCGTGCCCTGCGGGCCACGCAACACTTCAACGCGTTCAAGATCGAACAGCGCCGTCGCCAACGCCCGTCCGCCATTGAGGTATTCGCCGTCGATGTTGGAGGTGACCGACGTGTCGGCACCCGTCGTGACGTCGCCGATGCCGCGGATCGTGACGCTGACGGTGCCCTGGCCCTGCGTGATCTGCGCGACCGGTGCGATCTTGCCCAGGTCGTTGGCGTCCTTGAAGCCGGCGGTGGCCAGCTGCTCGGGCGAGATCACGTCGATCGCGATCGGCACGTCCTGGACGTCCTGGGCGCGCAACTGCGCCGTGACGATGATTTCCTCAAGGACCGGCCCTTCAGCCGCGCTCGCCGCGAATGCGGCTGTGGTCAAGGCAATTGCGATGGCCCCTGCAAGGAGCGTGTTTGAAGAAGGCTGAGTCGGCATGGGGGTCTCCCTGTAGCGATGATTTCCGCGAATCAAAAACGAGTCCCGCGGTGTTATAAAAATCCTAGCGTCATCTTTTGCAATGGCGACAACGCTGTCAAAGTAAAGGCAGTCTGCCTCTGAGGTACCAATTGTCTCCACGTGCGGTTACTGCCAGCCATTGCGCCAGTAGAGGCAGAGCCGATCGATATTGAGGGGCAGGTATTCCTCGTACGTCACCCACGTTTCGTACTTGGGCAACTTGATTTCCTTCGTCGCGACGTCGGGACACTTGCCCTGCGAATGCGCCACGCGAACCGCTTCCTTCAGGTCCAGGAAGTAACCCTTGAGCGCCCTGATGTCGTCCTTGTCGCCCCAGCCCTTGGGGTTGTTGGCGCGCGTGTGGCTGACGACGAGCTTTTCCCAGTCGAGTTCGAGCACGCGATCGATGCCCACCAGCCATTCGTCGACATACGAGTCGAACATGTTGCGCCAGAAGATCTCGCGCACGGGCAGCCAATCGGCGGCGTAGATGACTTTCTGTGCGGGCACTGAAATCACGAGGCTGTTGTCGGAGTGATTGCGGCCGAGGTAGTGCAGATCGACACGCGTCTTGCCGACCTTCAGCGTCATCTTCTCGTTGACCAGTTTCGTGGGTAACGGAATATCCGGGTTTTTCAGGTGCTCGAGCTGGATGCCCGCATTGCGCTGGGCAACGAATTCCGTGCCCTTTTCCTTGAAGACCGCTCCGCCTTCGATGTGGTCGTAGTGATGGTGGCTGTAGACGACGTACCTGATCGGCGCCTGCGTGAGTTTGCGGACCTCTGCGAGGTACACCGGTGCCGTCGTGGTGCTGATCGGGTCAGTGATCACCACGCCCTCGGTATCCACGACAAACATCGATTGGTAGCCGCGGTACTGGAAGATGTAGACGCCCGGGGCGACTTCCTTGGTGGCGGCAGCAGGGGCGGGAGCTGCGGCATGCACGTGGAATGTCGCTGCAAGCAGCGCCAGACCGAAAAAGCGGATTGACCATTGCATCAGATCATCTCCCTAGCGAAATGCCCTGTAGCCTGAAGCCTTAACGTACTCACGCAACACATCGGCACGATCGGAACGTGAAACGGCAGGGCGAGCGCCTGGCTTGTCTCCGAGTCCCATCACCTCCAGGGTGTCACTTCGACTGGCGGGCCAGTTCGGAAGGCCATTGCCGTTGGGATTTCCAGTGCGCATGAAATTGAGCCAGTACCCCTGGATTTCTTCGGCGATGCGGCGGTCGTCCGCAGTAAACGGGCGTCCCTGCTGATCCAGTACGCCGAAGACGTAAGGGACTTCTGAGGTATGGAAGGCGCCGTAGAGGGCGGACTCCGGCCCCGGATGCGGGTGGTCGAAGAGATACGCATAGAAGGGCTGCCCCGTCGATTGCGCGCGCACCTGACCAAAGATGGCATGCGTGATCGTCGCGGCGTCCCGAGGCAAGAGGTAGGCAGACTGCATCGCTTCGTTCTGCGTCGCGTGGGGATAGACCGCCAGGATCCCGTCCGCAAAGCTGCCAAAATCGTCGCGCACCGATTTTGCAAAGGCGTCCGGCGTGCTTGCCCGACCGAGCGATACGCCGCGGCCTTCATCCCGGTTGTAGCCACTCAGTTGCGGCACGCTGACGACGACTGCAGCTTGCGGATCGTTCGGGTCATGAAGGATGACCTTGCCGTCTATGGTGGGTGCGAGGCGTGGCCCAGGCGGTACACCGGGCTGGGGCGGGCCGGAACCCGACTTCTCCAGGATGAGCGCAGCGGGCGCCTTTCTCAGTTCAGCCAGTGTCCGGGTGCCGACCAAAGACATGAGTTTTTCGCCCTCACGCTCTGCGTTCTTCAGGTCGAGCAGCAGGGTGCCTGCCGCTGTACCACTTTCGGTGATCGCCCGGCTGAACAGCCCCTTCGCCTGCGGAGACATCAACAAGGCGTTGATGGCCATCGCACCGGCTGATTGTCCGGCCACTGTCACGCGCGCGGGATCTCCGCCGAACTGCGCGATATTGCCCTGCACCCACTGTAGAGCAGCAACATTGTCGAGCAGACCGAAGTTGCCGGAGGTCCGATCTTTCGACTCGGCACTCAGCTCAGGAAGCGCGAGGAAACCGAACGCGCCGACGCGGTAGTTCACCGTCACAACCACAGCGCCTTTCGCCGCCAGTCGCGCGCCGTTGTAGATCGGAATTGATCCTGATCCGCCGCCGAAACCGCCGCCATGTATCCACACGAGTACCGGCAGCGCATTGCCTCCGCGCATGGGCGCCCACACATTGAGGTAGAGACAATCCTCACTGACCGGGCTGTTGTCGATCATGAACTCGGGCGTATAGGGACCGAAGCGCTTCGCCTCGGCTTGATAGCAATTCGCAGGGAACCTGGAGCCATCCCGGACTCCCGTCCAGCTTTCTGCCTTCGCAGGCGCGCGCCAGCGGAGGTCGCCCACCGGCGGTTTTGCGAAAGGCAGGCCGAGGTAGGCACGGCTGTCGCCTTCAAGCACGCCGGAGACGCGTCCGTACGCGGTCGATACGACCGGACCGGCTTCTCTCACGCCGGCAGCGAGGGCGGGAGCTGCGCCGTAGGAAGGCGTTCCGCCAAGGACTGCGGCTGCGAGCAGGATGTAACTGCGCCTGATGTTCATACCGAGGCTCTCGTTCCTTTGTCTCAAAACCGGAAGGATGACAGCCATCCTTCCGGCGTGATCGTCTCAACCTGTCAGAAACGTTTGCTCTGGATCGGGCAGCCAGGGAAGTAGTTGCCCTTGGCGAGCTCCGATGCGCAGCGCTCACGAGCGCGTTGCACACCACCACGGACCATGTCTGCCACTTCCGATTGCTTCATGAGCTGCATGTGGACGGGCGAGAGGATCTCGACGTCGAGCTTGTAGTGCTCGATGTTGTCGAAGTAGTTGTCGCCCCAGAACTGGTAATCGAGTGCGGCGGTGGCGATATCGCCTTCCACGAGCACCTTCGTGGCGGGAACATGGGCAAACACCGCGTCGGCCATGTGGATGTTGTCACGAGCCCAGTACACATCGACCGTCATCTGCGCATCCGACAGCCGCAGATGTTCGTCCACCGGCATGAACTTGAAGGGCGTCTTGTTCCTTTCCTGGTCGTCCGGAAAATCTGGCGCAGGATGCGTTGCCATTTCGCGGAAGAGGCCTTCATTGCCGCGGCGGGCGATGACCGTCAGGCCTTCCGCAATCCCTTGGCGCAGTCCCGCGACGTGATCGAAGTGGCCATGTGAAGTAATCACCTGCGTCACGGGTTTGCCGGGCGCGAGCGAACGTGCGTGTGCGATGACGGCCTTCGCCTGCTCGGGACCTCCATTCAGTTCGAACAAGGTCAGGTGATCGGCGAATTCAAATACCGTGGTGCCACCGGGCGTCAGACGCCAGATGCCTTTGGCGACCGGTGTCGCGACAACATTGATCGGCGGTGCCTGCGGTTCGGGAGCACTGCGAACGGCTGCAGGTGCACCGAGATCAGCAATGCTCGTGTCTACGGTGTAGTTGTCGACATAGATCTTGAGGTAGTCGATGTTCCGCCAGTCCAGTTTCGTCGAGAGGCCGAGCGGCAATAACACCCCACCGTAGGGCACGTAACCGGTGAAGTGGGTGGTGAACGCCACCTGGCCCAGATCGTTGTGCGGATCAGCCCAGCGGACCCAGGCTGGCAGGTTCGATTGTGCCGAGAGCGCGAGCGTGAGCTTGTCGCCTTCCTTGAGCTGCACATCGATGAGCGTGAGGCCGCCTTCCACGCGCCGGTTGCTGAGGCGCGTCGCTGGATCAAGCGTTGCGCGGATCAGCACCACCGGATTGTTCATCATCCACATGCGGCGCATGTGCACGCCATCGTTCTGCAGGATGCTCGGAGTGGAGCGGCGGACGCGACGCATCATGCCGTCGGGCTGCACGTCATAGGCCAGGTCGCCATCGAGAATCAGGTTGACCGGCGTGTAGGCATGACCACCAACGCCTGCAAACGGAAACAGGAAGTTGCGACGTTCAAGCTGCTGGAAACGGCCGTTCTCGAGGTCATAGACCCGCTTGAGATCATTGGCCGCCTGGTACTTCATCGGCGCATCCGGATCACCCGTGATGTTGCCACCTCCGAACATGTACACGTACTGACCGTAGCCTTGCAGCGTGATGTTCCGGATCGCCTTGATACGGTTCGTCCCGCCCAGCGCTTCAGCGGCGGCTGTCACTGCTGCCCGCTCCGTAGCCGGGGCCTGCGCATTGGCAGCCGTTGCAAACAGGGAACCAAATGCTGCGAGTGCAGCAATTTTCATCAGCAAGCCGTTCATCCCCTGATCCTCCATTCTTCTGGTCATTCTTCTGGCTGTCGAAATGGAAGACGGGTTATCGAGACAAATCGGCTACAGCATGCCGTTGGGGTTGCGGGTCTTGTCTTCGGGCGGGATGGCTTCAGTCACCGCCCAATGCTCGGCGATCTGGTTGCCCTGGACGCGGAAGGTTTCCACGACCGCGACGGGGCCATTGGCGTCCTCACGCCGGAACTGGACAACGACCAGGTCGCCTTCGGCGATGACCCGCCTGAATTCCGGCTCCTTGCCCATGCCTTGGGGAGCCACCATGTCGATGTAATTCAGGATGGCAGCGCGGCCGGTGGGGATACCCGGCATGTGCTGGATGTAATCGTCGCGCACGATTTTCACTACAAGGTCCTTGTTGCGGGTTTCGACCGCATGGAAGAACTGTTTGACGAGCGCCTTGTTCCTCTCAAGTTCTGCCGGGCTGGCTGACATTGCTGCGTTAGTAGATAACAGCAGAAAAGCGCTGGCCACCAGAGGCAGGATCGGATGCTTCATGTTTTTCTGTCTCCGTGATATCTGGAACGCGTCCTCTGGTTCGCAACCAGAAGCCTGCGGGCGTCGATATTGACAGCGTTGTCGTTAGCGGGGAAGCTCCGGATCAAAACCAGCGCGTCCCGAAGTCATGCTGCTACGCGGCAACTCCGACTCCGGGTGAAGCGATCAGCATTGATCAGTGGGGCCAATACCTGCCGGGAGAATCGAATGACCGTTTCGCGCAGGCAATTTCTGGCCCGCACACTCGCCGCGGGTGCCCTCCTTGGCGGGTCGTATGCACCGGAGGCTTTCGCAGTCGACACGCCCTTGCTGTTCCAGTCGCATTCGCTGCGTGACTGGTTCATCAGGGATTTTTCAGGAACGCTGAAAGAGTTGCGCGATGTCGGTTACACGGGCATGGAGATCACATCGTTCCATGGCTTCAAGGGCGACCGCCGGGGCGACTATGGTCCGCTCACCGACATGCCACCGCGCGACATCCGCAAGGTCATCGATGACGCGGGCATCACCTGCGAGAGTAGCCACTTCATGGCGCAGGAGTTCGAGGAAGCCGGCTTTGGCGCGGCTGCCGAGTGGGCGCAGGGGCTCAAGCTCAAGTACATGATCGCAACAGGTTTGCCGGCGGCGAAAACGGCGGCTGAATGGCAGCGACAGTTCGACTGGATGAACCGCGTCGGTGAGCGTGTGCGGCGCGCTGGCATGCGGCTGGGCTTCCACACGGATGCGGCGGTCTGGACCCGCTACGACGGCAAGCTCGCGATGGACGAGATGCTGCGTAATGTGCCCGATGAGAATTGCCTGCAGCAGCTTGATCTTGCGGGCGTCATTGAACACGACATCGATGCCGGTGAGTACCTCACTCGCAATCCCGGCCGTTTTTACTGGCTGCATCTTCGTGACGGCGTGAAGCCCAGGGAGGCGGGTGCGTACCTGCCTGCACTGGTGCCGGGACAAGGGGTCATCGACTGGAAGGCCGTCCTGCGAGGCGCAAGACAGGCCCGTGTCCAGAGCTACATCGTGGAGATGCAGGTCAGGCCCGTCGAAGGCTCGATGGATGCGTTCAAGGATGCCTATCGGTATCTGCGGGCGCTCGAGATCTGAGCGCTGCCGTTGATGAATCCCGTTCCAAAGCTCCGTCTCAACGACGGCAGGTCCCTGCCGCAGCTTGGCCTCGGTGTATGGCAGATTCCGGACACTGAAGTCGCTGGTGTCGTCGAGGAGGCCATCGGATTCGGGTATCGCTCCATCGATACCGCCACCATCTATGCGAACGAGCGCGGGGTAGGAGAGGGCATCCGCTCGTCCGGAATCGCGCGCGACGACATCTTCGTGACTACCAAGCTATGGAACGACAGCCACGGCTACGACAACACCTTGAAGGCTTTCGACCAGAGTCTCGCGAGGCTGGGTCTCGACCATGTCGATCTCTACCTCATGCACTGGCCGGTACCTTCGCGGAACCTCTACATCGACAGCTGGACCGCCATGCTCAGGTTGCGTACGGAAGGACGTGCACGTTCGGTTGGCGTTTCCAACTTCAATCCCCGTCATCTGCAGGAGCTCATCGAAGTCACGGGTGTCGTACCCGCGGTCAACCAGATAGAGCTGCACCCGCACTTCCAGCAGAAAGCAGTGCAGGGCTTCAATGCCCGTCGCGGGATCGTCACGGAATCGTGGAGTCCCCTTGGTCAGGGGATCTTGCTCGGGAATGCGGTCATACAGTCAATTGCCGCGAAGCATGGCCGCGCGCCGGCGCAGATCATCCTGCGCTGGCATCTGGAGCAGGGCTTCATGGTAATCCCCAAATCAAGGCACCCGGCCAGGCTCAAGGAAAATCTTGCGGTGTTCGACTTCGCACTGGAGCCGGGTGATCTGGCAGCGATCGGCCGTCTCGACGCTCCGGGCGGTCGCATGGGAGGAGATCCGGAGCTCGAGGCGTAAGCTTCATGGGTTCATTTTTCACCGCGGGTGGCCGGAATGGTCCTGAGGCCAGTCTGCATAGTGAGCGGATGAAGTTGTTTGAATTCGGAAGGGGAGATCGAGTCATGCGCGCGCTAGTGAAAGTCTGCCTGGGGTTGATGCTGTGTACTGCTGCGCAGGCACAGGTTGATCTGACGGGAATGTGGACCCAGCGGATCCACATGGATGAGCCGATCGGTGAAGCTGAATACGGCGACTACACGGCTTTGCCACTCAACAAGGCTGGCTTGCTGCGGGCAGAGACGTGGAGCGACCAGAAGTGGACGGTGCCGGAGCACCAGTGCGAACCCCATCCCATCGACTACGCCATCTTCGGTCCGGCTGCGATGCGGGTATGGAGCGACGTTGATGCACCGACGCAGCAGATGACGGCCTTGCATCAGACGCTGCAGTGGATGATTCCCGAGCGGATCATCTACCTCGATGGTCGCCCGCATCCTTCGCAATACGCGCCCTACACCTGGATGGGCTTCAATACGGGCAAGTGGGTCGGGGACATGCTCGTGGTGACGACGACGCATCTGAAGGAAGGCTGGCTGCGCCGGAACGGAGCGCCGCGGAGTGAGAAGGGAACGCTCATGGAATACTGGATGAGGCACGACAATCTCATCACCATCGTGAGCATCGTGACCGATCCCGTCTACCTCGAAGAACCCTTCATACGCACCATGAACTACGAACAGGACCCCGGTTACCAGCATGGGCCTTATCCGTGTTCCGCCAGGGTGGAGATCGATCGCCCGCAGGGCTTCGTCGGGCATTGGTTGCCGGGACAGAATCCGCTCCTCGAGGAGTTCCGGGCCAAGCTTGCGCTGCCGCTGCCCGCCATCAGGGGTGGAGCCGAGGTGATGTATCCCGAGTACGAGCAGAAGCTGCGCGAGATGATCAAGGCGCGGTAACCCTGCGGGACGGGTTTGCATGACCGCCACTACGTGGGCCAGACTGCTCGCAGAAGAGCAGCGGCCACTACGGCCGCGGGGGACCAACAATGAGAATGTTCCGGGCACGCGGGCGCAATCCCGTGATTGTGGCGCTGGCGCTGCCGATCAGCCTGCTTTGCGGGGTGGCAGGGCCGCAGGCCGCCTGGGCTGCAACGCCGGCTGATTCCTGCGAGGCACTGGCCAGGATCTCTCTCCCCGATACACGCTTGCAGGCAGCGACGCTCATTGCAGCGGGCCAGTTCTCACCTCCGGTGGCCACAGCTCCCGCGAATCCCACTCCCCAACAGATGGCGCAGGCCGCGTCGCGTGCTGAGCTCTTCCGCAGCCTGCCTGCGTTCTGCCGGGTCACGGGCCAGATCACGACGAGTCCTTCATCATCGGTTGCTCTCGATGTCTGGCTGCCTGTCAGTGGCTGGAACAGACAATTCATCGCCAATGGCTACAGCTTCTATGGCGGCAACATGGATCCGGTGTTGATGGCCGAAGCGCTGCAAGGCGGATATGCCTCGGCGACCACGGATGGTGGGGGTGGCGGTGTGCGGGGCGCCAGCTTCCTGCTCAACAATCCTGAGAAGTTGCGGGATGTGGGCGACCGTGCGCTCCATGGAACCGTGGTGAAAGCGAAGGCGCTGATCACTGCGTACTACAGCCGACCGGCTGAACTCTCCTATTTCGAAGGCTGTGGTGGCGAGGGCCGACAAGGACTCGCGGCAGCGCAACGCTATCCCGAGGACTTTGATGGCATCGCCGTAGGTGGATTGGCACATGACACCAGTCACTTCGCTTTCGCGCAGGTATGGGTGTGGCAGGCAGCGCATGAAGGGGAAGCCAGCTTTCTGCCACCCGCCAAATTGCCTGCGCTGCATGCAGCAGCCGTCAATGCCTGCGACGCACTCGATGGTGCGAAGGACCAGTTGATCGGCAACCCCGAGCGCTGTGCGTTCGATCCGGCGGTGATGCAATGCCGAGGCGCGGAGAACGATCAGTGCCTGACGCCTGCGCAGGTCACGACGGCCCGCAAAGTGTATGCAACGGTGGCGAATCCGCGCACGGGGCAGAAGATCTTCGGGCCGCTCATGCCGGGCAGCGAGCGCAGTTGGGTGGGAACCGTGACCGGGCCCTTGCCGTCGGGTTATGCGCTGGACTTCTTCAAGTACCTTGTTTTCAAGGATCCGGCGTGGGATGTCCTCAAGCAGCCACTCAACTACGACAGCGACGTGGCGCGTGCGGAACAGGTCGATGGCACACTCAATCCGCTGGATCCGGACCTGTCGAGTTTCGTGCGCCGGGGCGGGAAGCTCCTGATCTACGGTGGCTGGAGCGATGTCGCCATTCCACCGGCTGCCAACACCGACTATTACAGGAGTGTGGTCGCGAAGATGGGCGCGAGTGCCGCCGACTCGGTGAAACTCGTGATGGTGCCGGGGATGGGGCATTGTCCCGGAGGCTTTGGTCCTCCCGTTTACGACTTCAATCCGCTCTCGATCCTCAAGGGTTGGCGGGAAGAGGGCAACGCACCCGACCCCATCGTCGCGCGCGTACAGACCAATGGCGTGCAGGAACGTGAAGTCCTCGCCTGCGCCTATCCGCAAGTACCGATGTATCGCGGCGTTGGTGACATGAAGAAGGCGTCCAGTTTTGAGTGCCGTTTGCCCGGGGCTGTCAGATGAGATGTCTGCGCTCGACGAGCACGATCCTGCTGGCGCTTTGCGTCTTGGCGTTGCCTGGTCTTGTGCAGGCGCAGGATTCACGCGAACGACAGATGATCGACGCTGCAGCCGAAGCGCTGGGTGGACGTGAACGAATTCTCGCAGTGAAGACCTTGACCATCGAAGGCTACGGCACCAATCCGAACATCGGCCAGGCCATGACGCCGGAAGCAGAGCCGCTGCTCTGGATGCTGCCGGACTACAAGCGGAGTATCGATCTGGTCAATGGACGCACGGCGCTTGAATTCACGCGACGCCCCGCGTTTCCGGCTGTTTTCGACAATGCAAAGCAGAACGCCCGGCTCGATGGCGAGGTGGCTTTCAATCTCGGTGGCGGCTTCGGTGCTACTGCTGTGCCTCCCCCAACAGTGCTGGCGCGGCTATCGGATGCGCTTGCGAGAGATCGTCGCCAGGATGCGCTGCTGCATCCCTTGACTGCCGTTCGTGCGGCGCTGGATCCGCAGGCGCGATTGTCGAGCCTGAAGGAGAGCAAGGGCCAGCGAAGTGTCGATGTAGTGACTGCCGCCGGTGATGCCTTTACGCTGACCGTCGACAGCCTCAATCGACCTCTCTCCGTCAGCATGGCGGTCTATCACCCGAATCTGGGCGATACGCGCAGGGCAACGGTCTTTGGCGCTTACGAAAATCTGGATGGTGTGCGATTGCCGAAGCGTCTCATCACGACGCTCGATCGCTGGGTGGAATACGACATCGGCGTCATGAAGAACACGCTCGATGCGGATCTCTCATCCATTGCAGCTCCTGTCGAGACGAGGAATGCGGCGCTGCCGTCCGGAATCAATCCGCAGACGAACATCGTCGTCAACGAAGTCGCGAAAGGCATCTGGTTCCTGACCGGCGGGGGTATTCCGAGTGTCGTCGTGGAGTTCGCGGACCATGTCACGCTCATGGAGGCGGGCACCGAGGCACGTTTTCAGGCGGTGCTGGCCAAGGCGAGGGAGCTCGTCCCCGGCAAGCCTGTGACCCAGCTCGTGCTGAGCCACCATCATTTCGATCACACCGGCGGTTTGCGCGCGGCGGTTGCTGAAGGCCTGACAATCATCAGTCATCGCGTCAATGAAACCTGGTTTCGAGAGGCTGTTGGCCGCAGGCATTCCCTCAATCCGGATGCGCTGACGAAATCCCCCAGGCGCCTGAAGCTCATCAGCATTGATGATTCATACGCACTCAAGGACGCCACGATGGAGATGACGCTTTACCACCTGGTCGACAGTACGCATGGCGATGGCATCATCGTGGCGTACTTTCCCCGTGAGCGCGTGTATGCGGAGCCTGACGTGTGGAATCCCGGCGCGCAGATCCAGCCGCACATCCGCAGTCTCGCGGAGGATATCGCCCGGCGTGGGCTCGCCATCGAGCGCGTTCTGCCGTTGCACGGACAGCAGATCCAGCCTTATGCGGAGCTCGAGAAAACCATTCAGGAATGGAGTACGCGGCGTTCCACGGTGACGACTTACGTCGTTCCTGCAACCCGGCCGTGACGCATTGATCGGGGAGTTGAATCATGCGCAGTTTCACGGTGGCACGCGGACTCTGGTTCGTAGCGACATGTGCATTGGCGCTGCCTGCCGTTGCGGCGACTCCGATATCGCAGCCTGTCCTTGGCACACGCAGCGTCACCGTACTCACCGAGGCAGGCTTGCAGTTCAGGGATCTGAATCGCAGTGGCCAGCTTGAGGCCTTCGAGGACTGGCGGCTGGACGCAGCGACAAGAGCCCGGGACCTGACGGGACGCATGACGCTGGCAGAAAAAGCCGGCGTCATGATGCATGGAACGTTGCCGATGGACGAGGGCACTGCGGGTCGCTACGACCTCGCGCGTGCGACTACGCTGATCGCCACCACGGGTGTCAACAGCCTCATCACGAGATTGCAGGCGGATCCGCAATCATTCGCTGAACAGGCGAATGCCCTGCAGGCCATTGCGGAGAACACCCGGCTGGGCATTCCGCTCACGATCAGCACCGATCCCCGGCACCATTTCCAGTATGTTCCCGGCGCAAGCGAACAGGGAATCGGGTTTTCACAGTGGCCCGAAGCATTGGGCTTTGCAGCGATCGGCGATGACAGGCTGATGCGCCGCTTCGGCGAGGTGGCGAGAGCCGAGTATCGCGCTGTCGGGATCCACGAAGCGTTGTCGCCGCAGGCGGACCTCGCCACGGAGCCTCGCTGGCCACGAATCAACGGCACTTTTGGCGAAGATCCGCAGCTCGCGAAACGCATGGTGGCTGCGTACGTCGCGGGATTCCAGGCCGGCATCAACGGAATCCAGAAGAACAGCGTCGTTGCGGTGGTCAAACACTGGGCCGGTTACGGCGCGGCTAAGGACGGCTTCGACAGCCACAACCACTACGGTCGTTTCGCCGTGTTTCCCGGTGGAGCGTTTGCGACTCATCTCGTTCCCTTCGAGGGGGCGTTTGCATCACGCGTGGGCGGGGTGATGCCGACGTATTCAATCCTGGTGGGAGCGGGTAAAAATCCCGAGCAGGTGGGTGCCGGATACAATCATTGGCTCCTCGATGATCTGCTGCGCAAGCAGTACGGGTTTGACGGAGTGATTCTTTCCGACTGGGCCATCACCAACGACTGCGGTGAACGCTGTCTTGAAGGTTTTCCGCCCGGCGTTCCACCTGTCATTCCCGGCATCTCGACAGCCTGGGGCGTCGAGCATCTGTCGAAGCCCGAGCGGTTCGCGAAAGGCGTCCAGGCTGGACTCGATCAGTTTGGCGGCACTGAAGAAGCCGTCTATCTCGTTGCTGCCGTGCAGGACGGCAAAGTAAAGGAAGCGCGGCTTGACGAGTCGGTGCGGCGGATCCTCGAACAGAAATTCCGGCAGGGACTCTTCGAGAACCCTTACGTCGATCCGCAGAAAGCCACTCGTGTGGTGGGCAGCGCTGCATTCAAGGCCGAAGGTCTGGAGGCGCAGAAGCGCGCGCTGGTGCTTCTTGAGAACCGGAAGTCTCTATTGCCGATCAAGCGGGGGCGGAAGGTCTACTTGAGCGGGATCAGCGCCGCTGTCGCACGGGATCAGGGGTTCATCGTCATGGAAACTCCTGAAGGTGCGGATCTCGCGATCGTCCGCGCCACTGCCCCCTTCGAAATCCTGCATCCCACTTTCCCCTTCGGATCACGCCAGCACGAAGGCACTCTCGAGTTCAAGCCGGGCAATTCCAGTTATGAACTCATCCACCGCCTGGCACCGCGGCTACCGACCATCCTGACCGTCTACCTGGATCGGCCTGCGATTCTCACGAACATCCGCACGGACGTTGCCGCATTGATCGGCAATTTCGGCGTGAGCGATGCAGCGCTCTTCGATGTGCTGACGGGAAAAACGCGTGCGTTGGGGCGGCTGCCGTTCGAGTTGCCGTCATCGATGAGCGAAGTCGAAGCGCAGGCGAGCGATGTTCCCCACGATACGCGGCATCCTCTGTACCCGATCGGTTATGGACTGCGTTTCCCGGGCGCGAAGTAGCCCGAAGCCAGCGATCAGGCCGACTTTGGGCGCCACTCGGCGAGAGCGATGCCGGTGTACCAGTTCTGCAACGCCTTGTAGTAGACGAGATCGAAGGCGGCATTTGCACCCGCCGCGCCGCGTGCCATCAGCCACGCACGGATTTCCTCGGTCCCGTTGCCCGCTTCGTTGACGTGATCCGTTGCAAAGCGGACCAGCGCTTCATCGTTGCCGCTTGTCATCAGTCGCAAAAATTCACGATCGAACGCTTCGTTCACCATGCCCATGCGCGGGGTGCCTACGTCGTGGCTCAAGCCTCCAGTCCCCAGCACGCACACCCTGTCCACGCCTTTGTAGCTTCTGAGGGCATTGCCCAGCAACTGTCCCCATTGCAGCGAGCGCTTCATGGTCGGCAGGGGCGGCTGGACGCAATTCACCAGCACGGGAACGACAGGAATATCGCCCGGCACACCCGCGAGTTCGAGCGGGGTCAGCATGCCGTGATCGAGAACAAGCTCCATCGACAGCGCGGGATCGAAGCCGGCTTCAAGCGCTTCGCCGATGAGATGTGCACCGAGTGCGGAGTCCCCGGGCAAACGGCGCTTCGCTGCCTTGAGCCAGGGTTCGATTGGGGTCTCGTAGCTGTCCGCGGCACCGATGCAGAAGGCCGGCAGGTTGTCGAGAAAGAAATTGTGCAGATGATCGTCCGCGATGATGACAATCGCCTGCGGCTTCGCTGCCACGATGCGTTTGCCGATTTCGCGGAAGTTCGCGTAGACGTCTTCCCGGTCGCGGGCATCGATCGCATCGGGAAAATTCAGCATGACCGGAGTGTGGCTCGCCCCGAAGATCCCGGTGATCTCAGCCATGTTCGTTCCCCCCGCCGACTGCGCGCAGTGAGCCGAGGAAATCCGCTTCGGATACTTTCAATGCCAGGCAGTGCGCGCGGATCAGGTACGGATTGGCGCCCGCAAGGTACATCTGGCCGAAGTCGTTGTCGTGCAAGGCTTGCTTGATGGCCGCTGGCAGCGGGATATCCGCCATGTAGGCCGTTCGGTCCGCGACGAAGCGATCGTAGTCAGGGCGCTTGTGCTGGACGTCGAACAGGATGCGGTCGACGAGATAAGCCACCGCGTCGGGCATGCCTGATTGCCAGTTTCGCGCCGGCGCCGTTTTGCTGGCGGAATTCATCGCGCGCGAACCCGCTCCACGAGCCATTCCACGATGGTGGGCACGGTGCGAGGCGTATGGCCCATGTGACCGCCGGGAAAGAGCCGGACCGACTTCGGACTGCCGTAGTCGAGCAGCAGGAAGATGTCTTCCACCGGGCATTGCTTGTCGAATTTGCCATTCACGAGCAGCAGCGGTGCGCAGGGCCGATCGAGGATGCCCTGATCCACCAGCGACAGCTTCTGGAAAAAGCCGATGTATTCGGCATCGTTCATCGCGCCGAGCATTCGGCTGCGCGTTTCGACGAGTTCCATGAGATAGCTGTCCGGGTACCGGGAAGCTTCGACCCATTCCTTCTGGAACATGTGGTGTGCGCCGCCGCCCCAGCTGACAGCGCCCGCGATGCGTTCGGGATAGAGATGCGCCAACTTGGTTGCCCAGTAGCCGCCGAATGAACGCCCGAGGCAACCCACTTTTGCACCGTCGAGATCGGGTCGTGCGGCGATCCAGTCGAACACCGGCAGGAACTGCCGTTCGCCATCCACCGAACCGACGACAGGAGATTCGCCCGTGCCGGCGTTGTCCATTGCAACGGTAGCCACTCCGGCGGCGAGCAGGGCATTGCTCGCTTCCGTCATCTGTTCCTTCCAGGCATCGACACCGCCCCACATAACCACGACGGGAGGCTTCGTCACTCCCGGTGGTTTTCGAAACAGGAACGGCACCGACTTGCCTTCATCCGGTCGGCCGTTGAAAGGGACTTCGACACGTTCGATGGCTATTTTGAAAAACCTGCTGGCGTCGAGATAGGTCTCGCGTTCGCGACGGGCGCAGTCGAGTTTGCGCGGGTGGTTCGGGCAGGGAAAGCGGCCGAGGAAGTAGTACCCATGCGCCCGCATGTACAGTGCAGCGGCTGCCTCCCTATCGCCGCGAAGTTCCGCGGCGTGAGCGAGAGTGGCAGTGCGGTCACCCGCGGGGCCCCAGACATCAACCCAGCTGTCGCCGTCGAGTCCCTTGAGCTGTTCGATCAGGGGGGCTGTCTCTGCCGGATCCAGAAGTGATAGCGGATGCGCGCGGGCAGCGAGCTTGTCCTGCATCCACCGTTTTGCTTCGGCGAGTGTTCGTGGACGTTCTGTCGAATTGCCGGGCTCGCCCATGTGTCCGCCTTGTTCCTGCGGCAGGATCTCCCGTCGCAGTACGCCGTGCTTCTGTTCGTGCAGCTATTGTCGCTGCTTGCCCGGCAAGCGTTTTGATGGGGGCGCGGTGGATGTTGCCTCGCCCTGCACCATCGTCGAGGGAAGGCGAATCAGGTAAAGCCGATCCAGCGACCGAAGCCGACGATGGCGACCCAGAAAGCGATCGACACGCCGCCCGCGACTCGCGCAGCCATCGGCGGGTTCGCGGTGTCCCAGGTTGCGACGCTGCGATACGTGGTCGAATGGAACAGCAGCATGTTGAGTCCGGCGAGGATCAGCAGCACGATCTTCACCCGGAAAGGAAAGTTGTCGTAGTAACGCGTCGCGATGGACGAGAAGAGCAGCAGGCCGGTGATCGCAGCGAGCGCAAAGCCGCCCCAGGTCCAGGGCAGGATTTCATTCGTGAGTTTCGTGACAGGGCGATTGCGCGACGCGACGCCGAGCAGCCTCAGGTCGACGATGAAGATCGATCCCACGACGAAGGTCAGGGCGATGACGTGAATCGACTCGATGAGAGGGAAAAGCATGGCGGATTCCCGGATGGAAGTCGCCAGGGCGGTGTGTTCGATCCAGTCGCAGATTTCCAGAATTGTCATGATCTTTGTTGTATGCGAGGGAAGGTCAGGTGACTTCGGCGTAGGCGATCCAGCGTCCGGCAACGATGATGCCGATCCAGAGCGCAAGCGACGCGATGGCGGTGAAGGTGGCGGCCGGGGACCGGGTGGCGGCGGTTTCCCACCGGACGGCATTGGTGGCCACCACGCGCTGGAAGACTACGGTGATGATGATCACCGCGAGCAGCATCAGCATCTTCACCTGGAAGGGCACCGCGAGGATGGAGCGTGCGGGTTCGGCAATGATGAGCAGGGAGCCCGTGATGGCAAGGATGACCACGCACACCCAGGCGGCGGGCAGGTAACGCTGCACCAGCGTCGTCAGGGGCTGTTCCCGGGAGATGAATCCCAGCAGCTTGAAGTCCAGCATGGCCGCGGCGGAGAAGACAATCGCCACGCAGAGGATGTGGATCGTCTGCAGCGTGGGGATCACCCACAGGTGGGACTGGATGAACAGGCTCAGGGGGGTCTGGACCACCCAGTTGATGAATGTAGCAACGGCGTCGCCCATGACGCTCTCCCCTGCGATTGTTTGGGGACGGGGGATGGCACCCGCGTCCCGTTGGAGTAATTTCGGGCCGGAAGTGTACCTGACTATTGCAGCCGGGTTGTAAATGAGGCGGAAGTGAGGGAACGCACTTCCCCGAGGGTTACGGCCGGTGCGAGTTCGACCAATTCAAACCCGGACTGCCTGTCGGGCCTGGAAAAGACGGCCAGATCGGTAACAAGGAGGTCCACGACATTGACCCCGGTCAGGGGCAGTTCGCAGCGCGGCTTGAACTTGGGAGTGCCTTTGCTCGTATGTTCCATAACGACAACCACGCGCTTGACCCCCGCCACCAGGTCCATGGCACCGCCCATGCCCTTGACCATCTTCCCCGGGATCATCCAGTTGGCGATGTCGCCACCAGCGGAAATCTCCATCGCCCCCAGGATCGACAGGTCGATATGACCCCCGCGGATCATCGCGAAACTGTCGGCGGACGAAAAATAGGACGAGAACGGCAGTTCGGTGATGGTCTGCTTGCCGGCATTGATGAGGTCCGGATCTTCCTGGCCACGCAAGGGGAAAGGGCCCATCCCCAGCATGCCGTTCTCCGACTGCAGCACCACTCGCATGTCGGCGGGAATGTAATTGGCGACCAGCGTGGGAATGCCGATGCCGAGGTTCACGTAGTAACCCGATTTGAGTTCGCGCGCCGCACGCTCCGCCATCTGTTCACGCGTCCAGGCCATCAATGCTCCCGGACCGTGAGATTCTCGATGCGCTTCTCGTAGTTCCTGCCCTCGAGGATCCGCTGTACGTAAATGCCGGGCGTGTGGATCAGGTCGGGGTCGAGTTCGCCGGGTTGTACGAGCTGTTCGACCTCGGCGATGGTGATGCGGCCCGCCGTCGCCATGTCCGGATTGAAATTGCGGGCGGTCTTGCGATAGACGAGATTGCCTTCCGTGTCGCCTTTCCAGGCTTTGACCAACGCGATGTCCGCGGTCAATCCTTTTTCAAAAACGTAGGTCTGGCCGTCGACGATCCGCTGCTCCTTGCCTTCGGCAACGAGCGTTCCGGCGCCTGTGCGCGTAAAGAATCCGTAGATACCCGCGCCGCCAGCGCGAATGCGTTCTGCGAGCGTCCCTTGCGGATTGAATTCGACTTCGAGTTCGCCGGAGAGATACTGCTTTTCAAACAATTTGTTCTCGCCTACATACGACGAGACCATCTTGCGGATCTGCTTGCGTTCCAGGAGCAGCCCCAGGCCGAAGCCATCCACGCCTGCATTGTTTGAAATGACGGTGAGGCCGCGAACGCCGGAGTCGCGCAACGCGAGGATCAGGTTTTCCGGGAGGCCGCTGACGCCAAAGCCTCCTGACATCAGCGTGAGATCATCGCGCAGCAGGTCCGCGAGCGCCGCGCGTGCGTCGGGATAGACCTTTCCCTGGATCACGAGAGGCTGGCGCGTTCCGCTGCCGGTCCTCCGTCCGGCCGTGCTGCGTCCACCGCGCCGAGGCTGTGGCGGCGGAATTCACGCGGCGTCATCCGGTAGCGATTGCGGAACGAGCGGCTGAAGTGGGCGAGATCGCGGAAACCCCATGAGTAGGCGATTTCGCTGATGGTGCGATTGCGCAGCACCGGCAATGACAGTTCCTCGCGGCAACGCTCCAGCCGTTCGGCCCAGATGCTTTTCATCAGCGTGACGGGTTCGCCCGAGAACAGTTCATAGACATGGCGCGGCGAAAGATCGACTCCGCGGGCGATCATTTCAGCGGTCAGGTTCGGATCGTGCAGGTTCGTGCGCACGAATCGGCGGATGCGGTCCTTGTGATAGCGCTCGAGACGCGGCGGGATGACTTCTGCAGTACGCGCGAGCGAGGTCAGCGCCATGGCCAGTACGTGTGGCGTGGCTGTCGAAATACGGCTGGCCGTTGCATCGTCGAGGCCCGGGGCCAGCTCGAACAGTTCGTCCACCATGCCACGCAACATGGCGCCTGCGCCCGTATCGCCTCGAATGCGAACGGCGGTCAGCGCATCGGCCTGGGCAAAGACTTCGCGCAACTGGTTCGCCGGAATGTAGATGGAGTTGGTCTGGATCGCACCGGTCTTGAGGTGGAACGGCCGACCGGTATCGACCATGAACAGGTCACCGGGCTCGACGGCGGCTTCGCGTCCATCCTGCGCGACGGTCGTATTCCCTTCCTTCTGCAGGCCGAGCAGGAAGTACGTTTGCGTATTGCTGTCGGCAACCACACGCCGTGTCGTGGAATGCGGAGAGAAACGGAAAGCGGCGAAGCGCAGCAGCGGCGAGGAGTACGCCGTCATCCGCATGTCGAAGGGTTCCTGCTCGTCGGGATTGATCTGCAGGCCGAGCGAGAACAACTGGTTCATCGTGTCCTGGTAGACACGGGTGCGCTTGGCAACCGGGATGTCCTGGGTCGAGAAAGTCTCGAGTCGCATGGCGGAACCCCCTGAACCCTTGTCTCCGATCGCCGGGCCATCAGGCCATGGGCAAATTCCGGAGCGGGTGCACTATTTATCTTCTGGATCGATCTTCTGGCTTGCTGATCTGATGAGCCGGCGAAACTTGCCTGATCATGCCACGCCCGGTCGAGGGAAGGAACGCGGCGGTGCATTACGGAGCAAACTCTTCTGCAAACCTGAACAAGCTGCGGGTACCGGCCTGTGATGCCATGCGCGGGCTTCGGAGTTGTCCGGAGCCTGCTACTTGGGAGCAATGCATTCATGTCACAGCGAGGGATAAAGGCAGAGGAAGTCGCGCTCGAGCCCGAGGGCCGTCGGGGTATCTGTGCGGGCGCCTGGACTACCCTGGCCTCCGTGGCCGGTCTCGCCTTTGGCCCCAGCGCCATCGCGGTGTTGGGATTCGGCGTGTTTGTCCGGCCTCTGGAAGCGGAGTTCGGCTGGACGCGAACCCAGGTGTCGCTCGCCTCGGTCATCATTTCGTGGATGATCGTGCTCGTGTCGCCCTTGCAGGGCATCCTCATCGATCGCTTCGGAGCGCGCCCCGTCGTGCTGGCTTCGATTCCGGCGTTTGCAGCGGGTATTGCGGCGCTTTACCTGCTGCCCGACAACCTGGCCGTGTTCTATCTAATGTGGGTGATCATTCCCGTGCTCGCGATCGGGCTCTGGCCTCTCGCCTATCTCAGGGCCGTCAGCACCTGGTTCGACCGGCGGCTGGGTCTTGCCATCGGGATCGCCAATGCGGGCATAGGCATCGGCAGCGCGCTGGTGCCGCTGATCGCCGGCAGTCTGATTGCAGCCTATGGCTGGCGTTCGGGATACCTCGGGCTCGCCATCATCGCCCTCGTCGTCACCTGGCCGATGGCGTGGCTGTTTCTGCGTGAGCAGCCGGCAAGCGCCACGGCCACAACAGCGAATGCGGCAGCGGCGCCCGCTTTCGGGGTCACGTTCAAGGAAGCTGCCCGCACGCGAACATTCTGGCTGCTCGGTGGCGCGTACTTTTTCCTGGGTGTCATCAACACGGCACTGATCACGCAGCAGATTCCGATGCTGATCGATTCAGGGATAACCCCACAAGCGGCTGCTTTCGTGCAGTCGATTTTCGGCATCGCCATGATGGTGGGCCGACTCGGGACGGGCTACATCATCGATCGCATTTTTGCGCCGCGAGTCATGATCGTTGTTGCGTTGGGAGCTGCGGCTGCATGCGCGATGTATGGGGTGGGCGTGTCAGGTGGAATGGTCTACGTGTGTGCGTGCCTGATCGGCCTCGTGGTGGGTGCGGAGTTCGACGTGCTGGCGTTCATGATCAAGCGCTACTTCGGCATGATTGCCTACGGCCGGCTCTACGGCGTGATCTTCGCCATCTTCCAGTTCGGCGCAGGCATCGGTGCGGCGGCATTGCCCATCAGCCGTGGCTATTTCGGCAGCTACACCCCGGGCCTGTACTCGTTCGGCATCATCCTGGTGCTTTCGGCCCTTGTCTTCAGCAGACTTGGTGCCTACACGTTCACGCCGCCAGCGAAAGCGGCTGCGTAGCCCAAGGAGATCACGAAGATGAAGGCGCGGATCACGCTGCCTGACGAGCCGCACCTGACTCCCGAGCAGCAGCGGGTGAGCGCTGCCATCCTGGAGTCGAGACGTAATCTGGACGGGCCCTTTCGTGCATGGCTCCACAGTCCGGAGCTCGCTGATCTCGCCCAGCAGCTCGGGGCTTTCTGTCGCTATCGCACCGGTCTGCCCTTGCTGGAATCCGAGTTGCTGATCCTGTGTGTAGCAGGGCAGACCCGCTGCGTCGGCGAGCAGCAGATCCATGAACCGGTTGCCCGGTCTGCGGGGTTGAGCGATGCGATCATCGCGACGCTGCGTGATGGCGAGCGCGCGGTATTGCCGAACGAACGATTGCAGCTGCTGCATGATGTCGCGATCCAATTGTTGGCCACGCATCGCATCGAGGACCCGGTGTTCGCTCGAGCCCTCGTGGAGTTCGGAGAGCGCACGCTGGTCGAGATCGTCGGCGTCATCGGCTACTACACGCTGACTGCGCAGACGCTGAACGCCTTCGACATGCGGAAGTAATCGTGGTTTCTCCGCAGCGAGCGCTGGTTGTCGGTGGCGGAATTGGCGGCATGTCGTCGGCCATCGTGCTGCAGCGTCTCGGCCACAAGGTCGATCTCATTGATATCGATCCGCAGTGGCGGGTCTATGGTGCCGGCATCACGATCACCGGCCCGACGCTGCGTGCCTTCAAGCTCCTCGGGATCTATGACTCGGTGATGGCCGAGGCCTACGTGGGCAACGGCATCCGCGTGTGCAACGCGGCGGGCGATCTGTTGCGTGAGCTTGCAACGCCGGTGCCTGTCGACGTGGACGTGCCGGGCAGCGGCGGCATCATGCGGCCGTTGCTGCACCGGATCCTGGCGGATGCGACGCTCAAGGCTGGAACGCAGGTCAGGCTGGGGCTGAGCGTCACCTCGATGGAACAGTCGGCAGACAGCGTGGACGTCACGTTCACGGACGGCTCGCTGCGCACCTATGACCTTGTCATCGGCGCCGATGGCTTGTTCTCGCAGACGCGCAAGCTTCTTTTTCCCGATGCACCCGTTCCGCAGTATCTGGGCCAGTACATCTGGCGTGTGTCGATCCCGCGGCCACCCGCCATCGACCGGCGGCATTTTTTTCTCGGCGGACCGGTGAAGGTCGGCCTCAATCCCGTGTCGCGCGAGCAGATGTACATGTTCGTTCTCGAAAGTGCACCACGCAAGCCGAAGCTCGCGGATGCCGCGTTACCCGGCGAGCTCAAGCGGCTGCTGGCGGGATATGGCGGAGCCATCCAGGCGGTGCGGGAAGGACTGGATGAGAATTCAAATATCATCGTCAGGCCGCTGGAAGGATTCCTGCTGCCGAGTCCGTGGTACGAGGGCAGGGTGCTGTTGATCGGCGATGCGGCGCATCCGACCACACCACAGCTGGCCTCGGGGGCCGGTATGGCTGTAGAGGATGCCCTGGTTCTCGGGCTGGAACTGGAGCGCGCCAGCTCTGTTGCCGATGCTTTCAAGGCAACGATGGCGCGCCGCTATGAACGATGCCGGCTCGTAGTCGAGAACTCGCTCGAAATCGGCCGCCGCGAGCGAACGGGCGCACCGGTCGAATCGCAGACCGAACTGGTCGAGCAGTCCCTCAAGGCGCTGGCCCAGCCGATATAGCCGGCGTTCCCGCTATACTTGCCACCCTTTGTCATCTTTCGCGAGTTCGGGGCGTCCATCCATCATGCTGAAGCACAACACCTATTTCGACGGAGGCGTTCAGAGCGTCGGTTTTGAACGCAACGGTCAGCGCGCGACGGTGGGCGTGATTGCCCCAGGCGAATATCACTTCAATACCGGAGCCGCCGAGCGGATGACCGTCGTCAGCGGCGAATTGCGGGCGCGCCTCGCGGAAGGCCAGTGGCAGAACTATCCCGCCGGAACCGCTTTTGAAATCAAGGCCAGCAGCGGTTTCGATGTCCAGGCGGTGGGTGGGCCCGCAGCCTATCTCTGCGAATTCCTGGGCGCCTGATCAGTCCGTTTCCTGCGGGACGATCGCGAGTTCGGTGGCATGGGCGGTTTCCAGTGCATTGCCGTCCCAGCGCACCAGCACGAAACCGATGTCGAGCAGCTTCAATACCGTGCCTGCGGGAAAGCCTGGCCGCCTGAGGGCGACGACCCGGTCGCCTGTTGCGAATGGCGGCGGCAACGGTACATTCATCGGCTGCAGGGCATTCCCGTAGTTGTGGTACATGGCCGGCAAGGTACGGGCCATGGACACGCCGCGCTATCAGGGCTTGCAGCTAGGGGAACGTCTTATGCTTCATGCAACTGGAATTGCGGCAGGAATCTGCGGAGGCTGGCCCCGTTGAGCGGCCGGGCAGGTAGGGTCAAGCGGTGTTATGTCCAGATCTGATCCACAACATTGGCAACGGGCAGTAGCCATCCGGCTGCGATACCCGGTCTATCTTTACGGGACAGGAGCAGTCATGTCCGGGATGTGCGCTTGAGCGAGCGTCAACCACGCTGGCTGGCGGAGCTCACCGGCGACGGTGGCCGACGTCTGCTCCGGATGATTTCCGGGCGGCTCATCGATCCGCAGCAGGCGGATGACCTTGCGCAGGAGGTCTACCTGCGGCTGCTGCGCATGCAGGACGACGGCATCATCCGTGAGCCGAGGGCGTTCGCGCTGCGGGTGGCAGCCAACATCGCCTATGAGTGGCGGATGCTCGCGCGCAACCGGCGGCCGCATTCCAGTGACGACCTCGATGATCTGGTTGCCGACGACCAGCCCTTCGAGACGGTGGCGCTCGATCAGCAGATGCAGCGGCTGGAAGAGGCGCTGAACCTGCTGTCGCCCAGGTGCCGGGCTGTGATCCTGCTGCACCGGCGCGACAAGCTGACGCGCGAAGAAATCGCGCACCAGCTCGGAATTTCGGTGGGCATGGTCAAGAAGCACCTGACGCAGGGCCTCGCGGTTTGTCAGCAGCATTTGAGTACAGATGAAGGCAGCGGTGGATAAGGCGACGCAAGGCATACGGGAACAGGCGGCAGACTGGGCGATCACTCTCCAGGACAGCGGGGTGTCGCATGCAGAAACGCTGGCGTTCGTCGGCTGGCTGCGCGCTTCGCCGGTCCATATCCGCGAATATCTTCGTGCGGAAGCTGCCTGGCTCGCGCTCGAAGGTATCGATGCCGGCCGCCGGATCGATGTCGACGCGCTGCTGCAGCAGGGCGGAAAAATCCTCTCCTTCACACCTTCGGTTGCGAGTGTCGATCCACAGGTTTCCGCAGGTGCGGCGGCTGAAATCAGCGGGGCGCGCACCCGCTGGTGGAGCATCGCAGCGGCCATCCTGATCGCGGCGATTGCGGTTCCCCTCGTCTATCTTGGCGGCGGTTTCGGAGCCACGGAAAGTTTCATGACCGCGCTCGGCGAGCAGCGGACCATCGTGCTCGAAGACGGCTCGGTGATGGAGCTCAATACGGCTTCCGATGTCGAGGTGCGGTTCTCTGCCGGTGAACGGAATGTGCGCATCCTGGGAGGCGAGGCTTTTTTCACCGTGAAGAAAGACCCCTCCCGACCCTTTCGCGTGTACAGCAACGGCGTTGAGGTCACGGCCGTGGGCACACAGTTCAACGTCTATCGGCAGAACGACCAGACGGCGGTGACTGTCCTCGAAGGTCGGGTGCAGGTGCAGCGAGCCGCGGAAGATTCCGGTCGCGCAGGCAACGCGGTAGCCGCTCCCTTCCAGCTCGGCGTGGGCGATCACGCAGTGGTGTCGCGTGATCGGGAAATCATCACTGCCGATGCCGGAGCCATGAACCGGGCTCTGGCCTGGCGGACCCGCGAGCTCATCTTCGCGGACGAGCCCCTGGTCAACGTGGTGGCCGAGATCAATCGCTACAACGCACGGCAGCTGATCGTGCACGATGGCGAACTTGCTTCACGCCGCATCAGCGGTGTATTCAATGTCCACGATCCGGAAGTGATCGTACGCTTCCTCACGCGCTCCGAAGGCGTCGGCGTGACCGAAACGCCGGAGGGCGCGTGGATCCTTGCAAGCGCTGCGGAAGAGGGTGAAGACGGCCGTCGTTGAGTGCAGAATCACCGTGCGGCCGCGCCAGCGATCGCAACGGATGCAGGCAGACAAAAAAATGGACGGCAGCCCTGCAAGGGTCTGTTCCGGCCTGACGACAGAGAGTGAGGGGGAATGCCCGGCTTGTCAGGAGTTCGACTTGGACTCTGCAGCGTAGCGGTTTGCCTGTCGCTGCCCGCATGGAGCGCGGCTGCCTGGCGTTTTGACATCGAACCGCAATCCTTGAGCTCCGCGCTGGCCAGCTTCGCCCGCCAGTCGGGCCTGCAGCTCGTCTACTACTCGGAACTCACAGACAGGCAGAGAAGCCCCGCACTGAAGGGCGACTTCACGATTGACGATGCCCTGTCCCGGCTGCTCGCGGGCTCCGGACTCGCGTTCGCATTGCTCGATGAGCGCACGGTGGTCATCGAACCGGGTCGCCAGCCGGATGACGTCGGAACAGTCCGCGATGCGGCTCCACTCGTGGCGACCACCGTGAATCCGACGCGTGAGCCGCCGCCGAAAACCGAAGTCCGCACAGTGCTTGAAGAGGTCATGGTCACGGCGCGGCGTCGCGAGGAAAACCTGCAGCAGGTGCCCATCTCCGTGACGGCTCTGGCTGCGGAGCAGCTGGAAGCGAGGAGCATCGACAACACCGAGACACTCAATCGCCAGCTCACGAACGTTTCGGTGGCCGGCGCGAATTTTTTTGGCCGCCAGTCCGGTGTGTTCCGCATGCGCGGGATTCCGGGTGTCGCGGTGTATGTCGATGGAGTGGTGCATGGAGGTTCCGCGGGCGCGCTGCAGAATGTCGTCGAAGTAGAGCGCATCGAGGTCATGCGCGGCCCGCAAGGCACGCTGTTCGGCAAGAACGCCGTGGGTGGTGCCATCCAGTACATTTCGCAGAAGCCGCGAGAGGACTTCGGCGCGCGCGTGAAGGCAAGCGTCGGCAGTTATGGACGTGCCGATCTCACGGCGAATGTCGACGTACCGCTCGGCGAGACCCTGCTGACCAAACTGACTGCGGCCAGGCTGTCGCGGGAGGGTTACCTGCCGAGCACGACCGTGCAGCAGGAGTTCGGCAGCCAGGACGATTCCGTCGGCCGCCTGGTGCTCGCATGGCGTCCACAGGATGCTTTGAGCCTGCTGTTCATTGGCGAATACAGCGAGCAGCGGACGAATGGCAATCCCTCCACGGTGTGGTCACTCAACCCGGTGTGCGCCGGTGAGCAGTTGCCTGCCAACTATCTTGGCGCGGTCCCCAACAATCCCTGCATCTACGAAGCCGTCGGGCTGCCGATTCCGCAGGAATGGGTGTACGGCGCCCGTGACGAACGAAAGACCGCAAGCGACTATCGGGGTCCCGATCTCTTCACGACAGCCAAAGGCGCAAAGTCGGAGGCGAATCTGCGTCTGACGCAGACGTGGGCGCTCAAAGGCATTGCGGGTTATCGTGCGGTCGATTCCACGGGGTATGCGGATTTCGACGGCACGCCCTACAAGCTGTTCGACGGCCAGAACTACAACGAGCGGCGCGAGAAGAGCGCCGAACTGCAGGCGCTATACGCGGGCGAACGCCTGCGCGGCACGACGGGACTCTACTACTACGACGATCGCACTCGCGGTCGGCGCATGAACTGGCCGGCCAATGAACTGCATCCGCAAGTCAACCCTGCATTGAACGCAGCCGCGCTGGCTTACTTCCCCGATTTCGGCACGCCCGGAAATGCATCGGCGTTTGTCTTCGATGGGCTGAGTTACAACACGAGCGAAGGCTGGGCGATCTTCGCCGAATGGATGTTCGATGTGACAGCGCGATTCACCATTACTGCAGGTGCGCGCTACAACCACGACCGGATCACGACGGCAGCGTACCCAACGGTCGACAGTCTTGATGTCCGCTGCTGTGTGCCCAGTTTCAATGTCGACGCGGGTGGACCGGCTATTGCGAACCAGTCGGGCTCGGCGACCTTCACGGAACTCTCGCCCCGCGTTTCGCTGCAATACCAGTGGACGCCGCAGGTGATGACGTATTTCACCTACTCGGAAGGGTTTGGTGCCGGCGGCTTTTCCGGCGGCAACATTCCCGATGTACCGAACGGCGGTTTCAGCAGTTACGGCCCTGAATTGCTGAAGAACTACGAAATCGGGCTGCGTTCGGATCTGTTCGCTGGCCGCTTGCGTTTCAACTTGTCCGCGTTCTACGGGCAGTACGACGACATCCAGGTGATGGAAGAAGTCATTCCGCGTTTCCCGACCACGAGCAACGCGGGCGAGGCCGAGATCCACGGCATCGAAGTCGAAGGCATATGGTCACCTTCGGCCGCCTTCGCGCTCAACTATGGTTTCGGCTGGCTCGATACGGCTTACACGGATCTCGGGCAGGTGAAGAACATCCGTCTCGATTCGCCCTTCGCCTATTCACCCCGCTATTCCTACGCGCTGGGCGCGCAGTACACATGGAGAACGGATGAGGGAGGCCAGATCACCCTGCGTGGTGACTATGGCTGGCAGGATGAAGTGATCGCGACGCTCGACTTCAATACCGGTTCGGTGATTCCTGCCTATGGCCTCGCGAGCGCACGTATTGCCTACAAACCTCCCGCGGGCCGCTGGGATGTCGCGGTGTTCGGCTCCAACCTCTCGAACGAGTACTACCGCATCAACGGGTTCTTCATTCCTTTTGACCAGATGGACAACGGCACTGTGGGCCGGCCCCGCGAGTGGGGCGTCACTTTCAGTTTCGCCTTCGAATAACCCCGGATGGGTCTGCGGCTCCGTGCAAGTCGACTCGCGTGACATTGTTGCGTCGCAAAATCCGGGCACATTTCTTCATTTTCAGGTAGCCGCTTTTCTTTCTCATCCGGTCTTTCGTTGAGAGGAAGAGAACGACATTCGGGTCGTCGGTGTGCGTTACGTGAAGCGCTATCACGGGATCGCTCCGTTGAGCGCAGGACGGTGTGACGACTGGGTCTCCTGGCCGGCCTCATGAGTTCGCATTGAGCTTCAACGTCCGGTTGTAGTTGAGCCGGAGATGGAGTCGGTCGATGTTGCCCGGTCCATTTTTTCTGCGTCCCGAGCGATGCAAGCCTGAGCCAGAGTCGTGGCGGTCCTGGAAAAGAATTCGCTTTGGACTTCGGCAGGTTGGGCCCAAAATCCGGAAGTCAGGTCGTTTGATGTATCGGCGAACGTAGTGCTTGGGTTGGTACGCAGATCCGCCCCGCGGTTGGCGGCATCGGGAGCGTCCCGGGTTTGGTTTTTTGGTCGAGAGGTGGATATGAGTTGCACCAGAATTTTGCGTTTCGCCGCGGCAGCGACTGTGCTGCTGAGTGGTCCGGTGTTTGCCCAGGTTGACCTGACTGGCATGTGGGGCCAGCTGATGCATTCCGACGCGCCTGATCGAGGCGCGGGTCCGGATTACGGTGACTACACGGGATTGCCGCTGAGCGCAGCGGGACTGCTGCGTGCGGAAACGTGGAGCGATGCCAAGTGGACGGTTCCCGAGCATCAGTGCGAACCGCATCCGATCGACTATGCCCCCTGGGGCCCGGCCGGCATGCGCGTCTGGAGCGATGTCGATGCACCGACGCAGCAGATGACAGCGCTGCACCAGACATTCCAGTGGATGATCACGCATCGTGTCATCTATCTCGATGGACGCCCGCATCCCTCCGAGTACGCCCCGCACACGTGGATGGGGTTCAACACCGGCAAGTGGATCGGCGACATGCTGGTCGTGAACACGACCCATATCAAGGAAGGCTGGACGCGTCGCAACGGCCCGTCACGCAGCGAGAAGGGCAAGCTCACCGAATACTGGATGCGCCACGACAACACGCTGACCATCACCAGCATCACGGAAGACCCCGTCTATCTGACGGAGCCGGTCGTGCGCAGCATGAACTGGCAGCTCGACCCGGGTTACCAGCATGGTCCGTATCCGTGTTCGGCCCGTGTCGAGATCGAACGGCCGCAGGGCTATGTGGCGCACTTCCTGCCGGGAACAAATCCGTTGCTGGCGGAATTCCGCAAGAACCTGGGCGTGCCCATCCAGGCGGCCCAGGGCGGTGCCGAATCGCTGTATCCCGAATACGAACAGAAACTGCGCGACATGATCAAGGCAGCGAAGTAATCGCTGCGAACGATCGGTGACTGCAGTTCTCGAGGAGTGTCTAAAGTGGAAACCAGAATGCATATGATCGGTAGACGCGGTGTGGCGCTGGCCGTGGCGGTGGTGCTCGGTGCGTTCAGCATCGCAGCGGACTCCGCACAGCCTGCCCGAGGTCGCCAGGCCCCAGCGCCCGCGGCGGCTCCCCCCCTCAAGCTCGTGGTCGAGCACGTCCGCGGCAACATCTACATGATCGGTGGCGACGGCGGCAACGTGACCGTGCAGATCGGAGACGAGGGTGTCCTGATCGTGGATTCCGGATTCGCGCAGAACGCCCAGGCGTTGCTGGCCGAGATCCGCAAGCTGTCGGACAAGAAGATCGACTATATCGTCAACACGCACTATCACCCTGATCACACGGGCGGCAACGCGATCATCGCGCCGACGGGGCAATATGTCGGCGGCGTCGGCATCGGTGTTGCTCCACGCGCCGCGATCTGGGCGCATGAAAACGTGCTGACGCGAGTGAGCACGACGACGGATAGCGGCAAGGAGCCGCTGATCCCTCCACAGGGCTGGCCGATTGAAACGTACTTCACGGCGAGCCAGGAGCTGTTCTTCAACGGCGAACCGATCCAGATGATCCACATGCCGAATGCGCATACGGACGGCGACAGCGTCGTCTTCTTCCGCCGTTCGGACGTGATCGCCACCGGTGACCTGTTCAATACGACGATGTATCCGTACATCGACACGGCCGCGGGCGGCAACATCAACGGCTACATCGACGCGCTGAACCACATCATCGACATCGCGATTCCGGACGCAAACGAAGAAGGCGGAACGATGATCGTGTCGGGTCATGGCCGTATCGGCGATGAATACGACCTGCTCGTGTACCGGGATGCAATCACGATCATCCGCGACCGTATCGAGGACATGGTCAAGAAGGGCATGACGCTGGAGCAGGTGCAGGCGGCAAGGCCAACACTGGATTACGACGGCATCTATGGCGCGACCTCGGGTTTCTGGACGACTCCGCAATTTGTCGCGGTCGTCTACAACAATCTCAAGCAGTCGCCGACGGCGGGGGCGAAGTAATCATGAATACGCACAACACAATGAAGCGTGTCGGGCTGACAGCGCTGCTGGCCCTCGCATTCTCCGTCGGTCACGCCGGCGCACCTCCGGCCGGAGCACCCCGCGCAGGCGGTGGAGCCCCGAATCCGTTTGCACCGCCTCCTCAAGGCAAACCCGGAGCGATGATTGATCTCACGGGAAACTGGGTGCCGGTCATCAGCCAGGACTGGCGTTGGCGGATGATTACCCCGCCGAAGGGCGACTACTCAAGCGTGCCCTTGAACCCCAATGGTCGTCAGGTCGCCGACAGCTGGGACCTCGCGAAGGACAATGCCGCGGGTGAACAATGCAAGCCGTTTGGTGCGCCCGCGATCATGCGCGTGCCCGGCCGGCTGCGAATCAGCTGGCAGGATGACATGACGCTGAAGCTCGAATTCGATGCGGGTGAACAGACGCGATTGCTGAAGTTCAGTGCACCGAATACACCGCCGCTGATGGCGACGGGCGAGCGGACGTGGCAGGGTTTCTCGACGGCGAACTGGTACCGCCAGGCCCAGCGCCGCGGTTTCGTGCCTTTCGCGCCCCCTGGAGAAGTTGCTCCCGGCGGCAGCCTCACCGTCAATACGACCAATCTCAAGGCCGGTTACCTGCGCAAGAACGGCGTCCCCTACAGCGAAAACGCGCAGCTACGCGAATACTTCGATCGGCTGCAGCAGCCCGATGGAACGGAGTGGCTCGTCGTGACGACCGTTGTCACCGATCCCGTGTATCTGAGGCAGCCGTTCGTGATCGCGACGCACTTCAAGAAGGAGCCCGATGGTTCCAAGTGGAATCCGCAGCCCTGCCGCACTGATCCCCCGGTAGTCGAAAAGTACGTCGCACCGCTGAATCCTTTCGGCTGAGAGCAACGGCCGCTGCTAACATTCCCGTCCGGTTTCGGGATTGTGGAGCAGCGGTCGCATGCGCATCCTCTTCGTCTGCATGGGCAATATCTGCAGGTCACCCAGCGCTGAAGGTGTCTTCCGGAAACTGGTGGCAGAACGTCGTCCGGAATTGCAGATCGAGATCGATTCCGCGGGCACACATGCCTATCACATCGGCCACGCTCCCGACCGGCGCTCCATTGCTGCTGCCCGGAGACGCGGGATCGACATCTCGGGGCTGCGTGCGCGTCTCGTTGAGGATGAGGATTTCGCACGCTTCGATCTGATTCTGGCGATGGACAGCGAGAACCTCGCGTTGCTCAAGACTCGTGCGCCTGCCGATCATCAGGAACATATCCGGCTGATGATGGAATACGCCCCGGAGGCGTATGCAACCGAAGTTCCCGATCCGTACTACGGGGGAGCCAACGGCTTTGAAACGGTGCTCGACCTGCTTGAGGAAGCGTCGGTCGGCCTCATCGACGCATTGCCGGGGATTGCCGGCAGAAAGACACGCTGAGCAGTGAACGAGAGCCGGGATCGCCGGCTCTCGTCATGGACTGCTGTTACTCGTCGCGCGAGGACGCTTCCTTGTCCGCGCCAAAACTCGTGCTGCCGGGATTCGGAGTGCTCGACCAGACTGTGTAGGTCTTGTCGCTGCCACCGCCACCCGATGACTCGCCCTGGCCCGATTCACTCGGCCGCGATTCCTCACGCGCTACCGGTGGCGGGGCCAGTTCAAAACTGCGTTGCGACTCGGCGGGTGGAGCAGAAGAACTCCTTTCTGCGCTCGATGACTCGGCAGCCTGTGAGGGAGCAGCGGCATCGTGGGACGGCTCAAAAGAACGCTCCTGCGATTCGCCTTGCGACTCTTCCCCACCTTGAGGTCCCTGTGTGCCTGGCGCTTCATCACCACGGCCGCCACGCCCACGACGTCTGCGACCGCCACGACGTGAGCGGCCCGGGCGATCGCCACGTCCCTCGCGATTGGCATCGCCCGCCTGGCCTTCAGGCCGATCAGGACGGGGCTGGTTCTGCGGTTGTGCAGGCTTGGGTGCTTGTACCGCGGGAGCTGCCTGTGTCGTTGCTTCGACAGCAGTAACGGGAGGAGCAGGCTGCCGTGGCCGCTGATCGCGATTGCCCTGCTCCTGTGGCCGGCGCTCCTCACGAGGTCTGTCACGGCGTGCATCCGGACGGCGTTCACCGCCACCGCCACCCCGCGGGCCGCGGTCGCGATCGCCGCGATGTGCGTCGTCACGATTGCCGTCACGACTTCCTTCCCGATGACGATTGTCCCGATCGCGACCTTGGCGATCGTGCCGTGAATCGCGGCCGCGCTCAGGACGACGTTCCGGCTCCGGCTTCTTCTCTTCGACGGCAGGCTGGCCTGCACCACCGAAGAAGAACCGCCACAACCGCACAAGGATCCCGATCTGTTCAACGGGCGCAACAGGAGGGGCGATGACTTCCTGCGCGATGCTGGCAGGCGGCGGCAGACTGGCGACGGCGCTGGTTACTACCGGAGCAGCTGCTGTCACTTTCACTTCATTGCGGTTCGCGATGCCATCGACATCGACAGTCGGCTGCAGGGCGAGCTGGTGACTGACGATGACGTTTTCCGTGAGCAGTGTTTCGTCATCACGTACACGGCGGATGTCGTACATCGGTGTTTCGATGTACTTGTTCGGTACGAGGATGATCTCGACACCGCCCTTGGCCTGGATGTTATGCAGCCATTCGCGCTTCTCGTTCATGAGATAGGTCGCAACGTCGACAGGCAGCTGCGCGATGACCTTGGAGGTGCGGTCCTTGCGGGCTTCCTCGCCGATCAGACGTAAAAGTGCCAGCGCAAGCGATTCCACGCTGCGGATGCTGCCCATGCCGGAGCAGCGCGGGCAGGCGATGTGTGTCGCGTCGCTGATGGAAGGACGCAGTCGCTGGCGCGACATTTCGAGCAGGCCGAAGCGCGACAGGCGTCCGATCTGGATACGGGCACGGTCCTGCTTGACCGAATCACGCAGCCGGTCTTCCACCGCACGCTGGTTCTTCTGCGACAGCATGTCGATGAAGTCGATGACGATGAGACCGCCCAGGTCGCGCAGCCGCAGCTGACGTGCGATTTCGTCCGCGGCCTCGAGATTGGTGTTGAACGCCGTGGTTTCGATATCCCCGCCGCGGGTAGCGCGTGCCGAGTTGATGTCGATGGAGACCAGGGCTTCTGTGGGATCGATGACGATCGAACCGCCCGAGGGCAGGTGGACCTTGTGGGAGTGCGCAGACTCGATCTGGTTTTCGATCTGGAAGCGCGTGAACAACGGCACGTCTTCTTCGTACAGCTTCAGCTTCCGCAAGCTGGCAGGCATGAAGCGCTGCATGTACTCCTGCGCTTCGGCAAAGATTTCCTTGCTGTCGACCAGGATTTCGCCGATGTCGTCGTTCAGGTAGTCGCGCAGCGCCCGGATGATCGCCTTCGATTCCTGGTAGATCAGGAAGGGTGCAGGGCGACCCTGGGCTGCTTCCTCGATGGCTTTCCAGACTTCCTGCAGGTTGGCGAGGTCCCACTGCAGTTCTTCGGTAGAGCGGCCAACGCCGGCGGTACGGACGATAGCGCCCATGTTTTCCGGGATGTCCACGGCTTCCAGCGCTTCGCGCAGCTGGTCGCGGTCTTCTCCTTCAATACGGCGGGAGACACCCCCGGCGCGCGGGTTGTTCGGCATCAGCACGAGGAACCGGCCGGCAAGGCTGACGAACGTGGTGAGGGCTGCACCCTTGGTGCCGCGTTCTTCCTTCTCGACCTGGACGATGATGTCCTGGCCTTCGTTCAGCAGCTCACGGATGTTGAGCTTGCCGCTCGCGGCGGCCTGCGTCTTGAAGTACTCCTTCGAGACTTCCTTGAGGGGCAGGAAACCGTGGCGATCAGCGCCGTACTCGACGAAACAGGCTTCGAGACTGGGCTCGACCCGCGTGATCCGTCCTTTATATATGTTGGCTTTTTTCTGTTCGCGTGAAGGTAGTTCTACATCGAGATCGTAAATGCGCTGGCCATCAACCAGCGCTACTCGCAACTCTTCTTCCTGAGTTGCATTGACAAGCATTCGTTTCATGGGCCCCTTCTATTCGTGGGTATGAGGCCGCAATACCGCGCACGGACGGCGCCAGCTTATTAGGCAAGGATTGATCGGGGAGTGGTGTCATCCGATTGTCTTAGGCGACGGCAAAGCCATCGCGTGTTACAGATCCTGCCGGGTCTCTGGCATCCCGCCCGGAGCGTCCAGGTCCACCCGAATCCCGAGTTGCGGGTCCGGCGTCGATCCGTCTGCGGCCGAGCGATGGTCTGACTGTTCAGAACCAACTAAGATGCGGCGCTTTCAGCGATTAACGCGCTCGAAAGCCACCGCGGGTTGATCGCGTTGCGAAGTCGAATCTTCCGCAGCGCGATGTGTTTCGAGCCGGACTATATCAGGACAGTCTCCCTTCAATCAATGGCTTACGTGTGCCGAGTCGACAGTTTGATCAAGGGGGCGGACGCGTGACGGAGCCTGCGGCCGAGGCTGATCTGCCCGAGCCTTCTCCAGAGGGGCCGCGGGCCCGTGTTTCGTATGTGGAAGCGACCGAGGGCGATGCGGGTCAGCGGATCGACAATTTCCTGATCCGGGTCCTGAAGCAGATTCCGAAAAGCCGTGTTTACCGGGTGCTTCGCAAGGGCGAAGTCCGCGTCAATGGCAAGCGCGCCAAGCCCGAATACCGGCTTGTGGAAGGGGATCGGGTGCGGTTGCCTCCGTTCCGGATGGAGGTCGAGGCAACACCCCAGAAGCCGTCGCGATCCCTACAGGAAATCCTGCAGGCGGCGGTGATCTTTGAGGATCGCGACATTCTCATCGTCAACAAACCTCCCGGGATCGCGGTTCACGGTGGAAGCGGGCAGTCCTTTGGTGTCATCGAGGCGCTGCGAACAGCGCGCCCGGAGCTCAAGGAACTGGAGCTTGTCCATCGACTGGATCGGGACACGAGTGGCTGTCTGCTCCTGGCCAAGCGCCGAGCGGCCCTGCGGGAACTCCATGCGCGCTTGCGTGAACGTGAAATGGACAAGAAATATCTGGCACTGGTGGTCGGGCGCTGGACGCTCGGGCCCAAGAAGATCGATCTCGCGCTCAAGACCAACCTGCGGCAGGGAGGGGAGCGCATGGTGCGCGTGGATCCGGAAGGGCAGGTCGCCCTCAGCAAGTTCAAGCCGGTGCAGTTCTTCGGCAAGGTTGCCACCTTGATGGAAGTGGCGATCGGAACGGGGCGCACGCACCAGATTCGCGTCCATGCCACCGCGGCGGGTCACCCGATAGCGGGCGATGAAAAGTATGGCGATCGGGATGGCAACAACGCGTTGAAGGCTTTTGGCCTCAAACGGATGTTCCTGCACGCGCATTCTCTGGGTTTTGCGAAGCCCGGAACCGCCGAGCCTTTCTCCATCAGCGCTCCGCTAGACGACGAGTTGAAGGCCGTGCTCAACCGCCTGGAGCAGCAGCACAAGGGCTAGCTGCTTTTTACGGCAATTCCATTCCCGCCTTTCTGAGGGCGCCGCTGAGCCAGATCAGGGGCAAGCCCATCAGCGCTGTCGGATCCTGGGAATCAATTCGTTCGAAGAGCGAGATGCCCAGCGCTTCGCATTTGAAACCGCCCGCGCAATCGAAGGGCTGGTCGGCATCCACATAGCGGTTGATTTCGGCATCGCTCAGCACGCGGAAGGTAACCGTCGTCGTGTCGACGTGGCTTTCCTGGCGCCCTTGCCGGGTGTCGAGGACATGGACGCCGGTGTGAAAGATGACCCGCTGGCCACTTGCGTCCCGCAGCTGCTCGATGCACCGCTCACGGGTTCCCGGTTTGCCCAGGACCACCCGGCCCCGTATGGCGACCTGGTCGGAGCCGATGATCAGGCTGTTTGGATACCGCGCCGCCACGGCATGGGCCTTCTCGCGGGATAAACGCTGGGCCAGCGTCAGGGCATCCTCGTCTGGCCGGCGGGTTTCCTCGACCTGCGATCCGCAGGTCATGAAGGGAATACCGAAGCGCTCAAGCAGGGAGCGGCGATAGCGGGAGGTGGATGCGAGGACCAGGGGCAGGGCGGGTCGTGGCGAATGGGGGCTCATTGCGGTTCAGATCCGGGGCTCTATCTTGATGAAAAAACAGGGATTTAAGCGGCAGAAATCTTTGACATGCCTTGAGGCGATGCCTATCATACGCGCCCCATGCCGGACACCCCGGACGATCCTGTCGACGCAATCGTGCTGGCCAGCCGCGGTGCAGAAGTGCATCGGGCATACGCACTGGCTGAGTTGCCACGCGTGCAGGCAGCAGGAGGCGGGACTGGAAGCGAGGCCGCGGTCCGTTTCCGGTTCAGCAAAGTTGAAGGGGGTATCGGGGTCGATACGTCCCTTGCGGGCAAGGTCGTACTGACCTGCCAGCGTTGTCTCAAACCGGTCGAATTGCCCGTTGAGGCGGAAAGTGCGCTGGTGCTGGTCAGCTCCGATGCTGAAGCCGAGCAGCTACCTGAAGGGCGCGAGCCTGTGGTGAGCGAGGCGGGTCATCTGGATCTTGCCTGGCTCGCGGAAGAGGAAATGCTCCTCGCGCTGCCGCTTGTGCCGATGCATGATGCGGCCTGTACTGCAGAGGGCGATGTAGTTGTAGACGATGAAGTGGCTGATGAACCTCCGGAAGAGGAACGCCAGCTGCCTTTCAAGAACCTGCGGGATCTGCTGAACAAGCACTGACACCGCCTTTTTACGTAAACGCAGAGTAAAGACCATGCCAGTTCAGAAAAGCAGAAAGACTCCCTCCAAGCGCGGCATGCACCGTTCGCATGACGGCCTTGCGCGGCCAGCCCTGTCTGTCGATCCGACATCCGGCGAGACGCACCTGCGTCATCGCATCACCCCCGATGGTTTCTACCGCGGGAAGAAGGTGATCGAAGGCCGCGTCGAGGAAGACAAGGAATAGCCCTCGCACGGGTGCTGTGGTCTTTGAGTCCCCGGCACCCGCAACCCCTCGCCGTTCGGACCGTGGCTAGGCCTGTCACCATCGCGATCGACGCCATGGGGGGTGATCATGGCCCCTCCGTCACCGTTCCCGCCGCCCTTGATGTCCTGCGAGCCGAGCCCGGACTGCAGATAGTTCTGGTTGGCCGTCGCGAAAGCATCGAGCCCTTGCTTGGATCGGCGCAGGCCACTTTCGGTGAGAGGCTTGCCCTTCAGGACGCATCCCAGGTCGTTACGATGGATGAGCATCCACGGGATGCCCTGCGCAAGAAAAAGGATTCTTCGATGCGGGTCGCCATCGACCTCGTGAAGGCAGGCACTGCAGATGCCTGCGTCAGCGCCGGCAATACCGGGGCATTGATGGCAACCGCCCGGTTTGTACTCAAGACTGTTCCCGGAATCGACCGCCCCGCGATCCTTGCGCGGATCCCTTCCCGCACCGGCCACACTCACATGCTGGATCTCGGGGCAAATGCCGACTGCACGGCGGAGCAGTTGCTGCAGTTTGCCGTGATGGGTTCTGTGGTGGCGGCAGATATGCATGGCATAGAAAGGCCGCGGGTAGGACTGCTCAACATCGGTGAGGAAGAGGTCAAGGGCAATGAAATCGTGCAGCAGGCTTCGGCGCTGCTGGGGCAGAGCTCGCTCAACTACATCGGCTTTGTCGAAGGGAACGATATCTTCACCGGCGACGTGGATGTCGTCGTGACCGATGGCTTCACGGGCAATATCGCACTCAAGACGATGGAGGGGGTTGCTGCCATGCTGGTAGGCGCCTTGCGCGCCGAATACACTCGTAACCCGATCCGGCGCCTGGCAGCCCTGGTGTCATGGCCGGTGCTCAAGGCTGTCCGGCAGCGTTTCGATACCCGTGGGCTGAATGGCGCCAGCATGGTTGGCCTGACGGGTGTGGTGATCAAGAGTCATGGCGGAGCGGACGAGGTGGCTTTTGCCAATGCCATCCGCGTCGGTCTGGTTGAAGCCCGCAAGGGTGTCCCCACTGAGATCAGTCAGCTACTCGCAATCCAACCCACGCAGAAGACACACTGAATGCATTCCAGAATTGCAGGCACCGGCAGCTATCTTCCCGAGAAGGTCCTGACGAACTTCGATCTCGAGAAGATCGTCGATACAACGGACGAATGGATACGCTCGCGCACGGGTATCGAGCGGCGGCACGTGGCGGCGCCCGAGCAGACCACGTGCGACATGGCCGAGCAGGCTGCGCGCCGGGCGATGGAGTCTGCCGGCGTAGGGCCGGAAGACATCGACCTGATCGTGCTGGGTACCACTACTCCCGATCTCGTGTTTCCCAATACGGCCTGCCTGTTGCAGGCGCGGCTCGGGATCCATGGTCCCCCCGCGATTCAGCTTGAGGCCGCTTGCTCGGGCTTTATCTATGGCCTGAGTGTCGCCGATCGCTTCATCCAGACAGGTGGGGCGAAGTGCGCATTGGTGATCGGCGCTGACATGCTGACCAGGATTGTCGACTGGACCGACCGGACGACCTGCGTGCTGTTTGCCGATGGCGCTGGCGCTGTCGTGCTCAAGGCATCCGACACACCCGGGATCATTTCCACTCATATTCATGCCGACGGGGCTTACGCAAACCTGCTGTATGTACCGACGGGTGTATCGAAGAAGTCGGATCCGACGGTAGCGAACCAGCACTGCGTCATCATGAAAGGCAGTGAAGTCTTCAAGGTCGCAGTGAATACGCTCGGGCGGATTGTCGATGAGACGCTGCAAGCCAACAACCTCGAGAAGTCGGCGATTGACTGGCTGGTGCCACACCAGGCCAATCTGCGCATCATCCAGGCGACGGCAAAGAAGCTTGATATGCCGATGGAGCGGGTAATTCTCACGGTCCAGGATCAGGGCAATACCTCGGCCGCCTCGGTACCGCTGGCGCTGGACACCGGCGTGCGCGATTGCCGCATCAAGCGGGGAGAGCTGCTTCTGCTCGAGGCTTTCGGGGGCGGGTTCACATGGGGATCGGCGCTCATCCGTTTTTGAGGGATATCGGCTGCACTTCGCTGGTCATTTTGTGATCGACTGGTGACGGCGGCACGCATTTTTCCTGCTAGACTCCGTCTCATGATTCCGCTCAAGCCGATGAAAGCGATGACTTCCCGGCCCGTGAAGACGGTTGCAGGCGTGTTCGCACTCCTGGTTGCCCTGCCTGTATTTGCCGCAACCTATCCGTTGCCGCCAGCCACTGACTCGGTCATTGGCGAAATCCAGTATGTCGAGACCCGTTACGAGGACACCCTTCTCGAGATCGGCCGGCGTTTTGGCATTGGCTATGAGGAAATGGTGACCGCAAATCCGGGCATAGATCCCTGGGTGCCGGGTGCCGGTACTCGAGTGACGATTCCCTCCCGTTTCATTCTTCCCGATGCGCCGCGTGAAGGCATTGTCGTCAATCTTCCCGAACACCGGCTTTATTACTATCCCAAGGTAAAGGCGGATGAACCCGCGGTCGTGCAGACCTACCCCGTCAGCGTCGGGAAAATGGACTGGAAGACACCGCTCGGTACTACCCGCGTCGTCGACAAACGCGCTCGTCCGACTTGGTATCCCCCCGAATCCGTTCGTGCTGAACACGCGGCGCAGGGTCGGTTCCTTGCCAAAGCGGTTCCCCCCGGGCCGGACAATCCGCTCGGCGAATACGCGATGCGCCTCGGCATTCCTGGCGGGGCCTACCTGATTCACGGCACCAACAAGCCTTCGGGCGTTGGCATGCAGGTCACCCATGGCTGCATACGTATGTTCCCGGAAGATATCGAGACCGTTTTCCAGCAGGTGCCAGTGCAGACCCAGGTGCGCATCCTCCACCAGCCCAGCAAGATGGGTTGGCTGGGCGACACTCTGTACCTTGAGGTACATGGCGCATTGAAAGGGCAGGAAGATCCCGAGCTGCAGAGCCTTACTTATCTGACGCGGGCGCTGGTGGCTGCGACCCAGGACCGGTCGGTGGAGCTCGACTGGAGAAATGCCGAGCAGGTTTTCCTCAAAGCCTCGGGAGTGCCCGAAGCCCTGTCACATGCTCCGTCGGCAATCGCCAAGACTGAAGAGTCGTCCCCGCTCTGATTTCTCTTTCCGGTAGCCGCGCCCTGCGGTCTCCATCGAATCCTTTCGCCCCCGATCATTCGCAGCGTTTTTCCTGCTCGCTGGTACACTTCGCCCGCGGGTCCTGCGGCTCGGAGCTGTCCTTTACCTACTGGGGTTAGTCCACGGTGATGAACGCGGGGCCCGCCCTCCGCTCCATCTTCGGATCTGAAACGAAAACGCCGCGGGGGATACCCGCGGCGCTTGATCGAACCCGCGATCGAGTCGAATTACTTCGACTGCGACTGCTGGAACATGCGGTCGATCTTCTCGTTGGTGGCATCGCAGCAAGCCTGGCTGGCCTGAGCAGCCGTCAACGCGCGGTTGGCGGCATTCTGCGCACCATCCGCAGCGGTCCGGGCAGCGGCAGCAGCGCTCGAAGCAGCGTCGGCAGCAGCCTTCGCAGCAGCAGCGTCCTGCACGCCTTTGTCAGCAACCGCTTTTACTTCAGCCAGCTGCTTGCTGGTGACGCAACCGGATGCGGTGACGAGGAAGAGGGCAGCGACGCCCACCTTCAGGGTGTTGGCAACAGTGTTTTTCATCTTCGTTCCCCTCTTACTGGGTCAGACTTGGGATAACTAAAAAGCTTCTTCTTAACTCGCCGTGGACAAAATCCATTCCACGAATCGCCCAGGCAGCTGCCGAACAACTGTCTCAAGGCATGAGTCGATGCGAAGAATACAAGATTGGAGCGGTGCAATAAAGCTTATGTTATGAGTCGTCGTCATACGGCGACAGAAAAACCCGGGCGATTTCTTGTCGTTATGCGCCTAGGAATCCGCTGACAAGCGTACGGGTGGCTGTCCTACCCCTACTTCCAGCAGGTATCTCTGTTTGATGTGCTGCCGGAATTGAATGCGTCACGAGCGCCGGAATTGGAAATCGTGAAAGAGCGGCACGATGTATCTTTGAACTGAGCGCTCGCAGACGGGGCAGTGGCTGTGGCCACATAGTCGACGGCCCACGATGCTGCTGGTCCGGCTCCCATCGTCAAATCGTACCAGCCGCGTTCCGTGGTAGTTGGAATGCCTAGCGCGGCGACTGTTTGGGCATATGCATTGTTCTGCAGATAAAACTTTTCCTGTGCAGCCGCTATTCGCAGCAAAGCTGCCGTAGCATCCACCCGCTGCGCTCGCATTACGTAGTTCCGGTAGCTCGGCACCGCTACAGCAGCGAGGATGCCGACGATCACCACCACCGTCATCAGTTCGATCAGCGTTACACCCTTCATCCTGGCGGAAGCTGAAAAATCCATTCGAACCGGTATTGTTGAGCGCATGGCAATAGTCCGTTGCTGAGAAAGTATCCGGCCGCTGGATGTCGCGGCCGGAGGCAGGGTTAGTGCGTATCGATGTCCTGCTGTGTCCAGAATGTGCGCACCGGAGTATTGGTGAAGTTCACTCCGCACTGTTCGACGCCAACCAGACATACCGGCGGGGGTGAGCAGGTGTTGGTCGCAGCGCAATTGGCCGGATCATCCGGGCTGGGGAACAGGATCACCGCCGCAGGAGCAATGCCATCCTGTTGCAGATCCGCCCGACGATCGGCTGCGGAGTCAGGAGCGCTTCCGGCCGGGCCGTCCCTATTTACCACCGGACGCGCATCCAGGGCATTCACCACGTACAGGGAGTTCTTGACGCCGCTGACCGTACAGGCGGCAGCAGCATTTGCGGCTGGTACAGGGGTGAAGCTTGTGAACAGAATGGATCCACCGAAGGTTCTGGCTTCTGCAAGCACCTTTTCACCTTGCCATGAAGGCTGGTTGAGGGACATCTTCCAGCCTTTCGAGCCCACAGGAATGGCGGGGTTGATATCTGTGGTGACATCGAACAGATCGGTATCCACGATTGCAGCCGTGGCCGTGTAGTTTGCTTGGCTTAATGAGGCAAACGGCAGGTAGTCCCGCAGACTGTAGAACTTGTCCTGTGTCTCCGCGTTGATGGGATGACCGCGATAGCCGCTGCCAATCGCGAGATTCAGGACCATCTGTCCGTCCACTCGCAGCAAGGCCAGGTCGGGTGCGTTATAGAACCGCCTGTTCGATGTATTTGGTCCCGATCCGGCGGCGGCATTACCAAGGGTTGCAAATACCCCGCCTACTACGAGACCGCTTTCCGGCGCGGCTGAGGTTCCTGCGACGTTGCCATTACGGATATCGAAGCGCCATATCTGTCCACCCGTATCCGCCATGTACATCCGGTCTGCGAACCCGTCGTTCGTGAGATCCAGGACGCGGATATCTGCCGGTACAGAGTGTGTCAATTTCGCACTGGTGAAGTTTGCGGTGGCGTCATAGCCGAGGCCGGTGACATTTGTCGGGCCGGCATGCCACAGCACGTTTCCGGTTATCGCATCGATGAAGAAAATCCTGTTGCCTATGTTGTCGACGTTGAACGGTATGGAATCCTGAGACTGGTCATATCCGCCGCCGACCACCATCACGAGCTTGCTCGCATCCTGGCTCGAACTGCCGATGTTTATCTTCGTGATGACAGGTGTGGACCAGCTCTGCCCAAGGCCAATCATGTCCTTGTCTCTGCCTTGTTCCCACATGAACTTCGGAGTGTTCTTGTCCGTAACATCGATCGCGTAGTAACTGTCGCCACCTCGGCCCATCCCGAAGAACAGGTAGACCTTGTCGCCGGCGCCGCTATCGACAATACCGTCACTGTTGAGGTCCAGCTTGTACACGACGAGATTGCCGTCCAGACCGTAGCCCTTGGTCGTGCTGTCATCGTTGTCATACAGCGTCTTCATCCTGGCGAGAAGCTCCTTCGGAATGAATGTCCAGAGTTCTTGCCCAGCCGCAACGGAGGGACTGACGCCGTTCGGGTGAATGGCATGCAGGTACCCATCGTTCGTTGCGAAGTATACGACCGCATCATTCAGGTTGGGCGAACCCGGGCTGCCGCCGTAAATGACGGATACCGGGCGGGCGTGCAGAGGGTCGCCCATCTGGTAACGCTGAGTGAGGGCAGCCACTGCCCCGCCATCCACGTTGCCACCGCGAATCCATTGCACCAGGGAAAGACGGGCAGGATCGAGGGCCTCAACCAATGGCAGTACCGAGAAGGTGGGAAGTCCAATAGCGGTGTTGGGCATATTGGCAGCGTTGGATGCCACAACGAGGTTCCCGTTGGCCGTGAGGTCCTTGGTCGTTGTCAGGTTTGAATAGACGTTCCGTTCTCCGAGAAGGCCGAGAAGCATGTCTCCTGGCAAAGGCAACTTGTTCGCCGCGCCACCGAGCGGTACGACATCCTTATCCACCACCGCTGACCAATAACTCTGAGATGTCTGGCTAAAGAAGCCGGTGTTGGGATCGACGGCGTCTATGCCGTTCTGATCGACAATCTTGCCAGCCGCCGTGAGGCGATACTTCTTGAGATTGCCAGGCCAATGCAGGGTTTCGGCCGGTGCGAACACCGAGATGAACAGATCATTGAGGTTCTGCGTACGGTTAAAGGCGTTGACCGATACCGCCGGTGCAGTGAATGAAACGTTTTGTTTGACAATCTCGCGGATGATCGTTTCAAACACGTCGCTCAAAGATGCTGTATCTCCAGCCTCATAAGCAGTGCCCTTTCCGAAATGTGCGGTGGCTTCCAGAGTAGAAGAGCCCTTGACGTCGTCACCAAATCCAACCGTATGTGTGATGACGGTGTCTTTAGTCGAGCCATTTGCACTATAGAGATCCTGCTCGGCCAAAATCTTTGCGATATCGCTAAGGCACCGGCCGTTTTCGCCTCCAGTACTGTCGTCCGAGCACTTATTGGAAGGGTAGGGATTTGTGCTGGCCGGAAAAAGAGAGTCGTACGCAGGAGAAAATCCTGTGAGCGTAGGAACGAAACTATTGCCTTCGACGTCAGATGTGGCCTCTCCGTCAGTCAGGTAAACGATATAGTTTTTGGCGCACGCTTCGACGCCTAGGGGACTGTTGAAGCTGCCTCCTACGATTGTACTTGCATCGCTGCCGCTGTATCGAGGCGCATTGCCCTTCCAGTAGTTATAGGCTTCGAGCATGGTTTCAGACAAGGGGGTATTGCCGTCCGCCACGATGTCATCAATTAGTTTCTTGAGATCAGTCCGCGTAGTTCCTGTATCGATCCGGCTGACGGGATAGATCACCTTGCCGCCATTATCCGTACCATCGCCACGCTGGTTCTTGTTGTAGACCATGAGGCCTACGTTGACGTTCTCGAGACGATCCAGGGTCGTTTTGGTCACATCCTTCACGATCTGAATACGGGTTTTCTGGACCGTGCCGCCTGACTTCAGCCAGTTGAGGTAATTTCCAGAATAGAACGTATAGCTCCTGTTGCGGTTGTTGCTCGTCCACCAGCCGTCGGAGGGCTTCGATGTCCCCCAGGGACCATCGCGGCCATCGAGGGGATACGTGCCGTCTCCAACGTTTTCACCATGGGAAGGTGTCAATGCAGTATCGGCTTTGCACTCCACCTGTGTGCGGCGACCGCTGACCAGATCCTTCCACGCGTAATCCCGGCTTCGACTAGCGGTATTGTCCCACTGAGCAGCATTGCTCAGAGTGATCGCGCCATCGACATCTATCTTGTCTGTCGCCGTCTTGCATTCAAAATTACTCTTATCTACCCACTGGCCGGTGCTGCAGGCCGGCGCAGCGGCATTGCCTGTGATCCAGTAGACCCGATTCCTGTCACAGGTGCCGGTGAAAGTCGTATTCGGATTCCAGTCCTCCTGAGTGTTCACCTTGGTGTCCATGCTGCCAGAGGTATCCAGAATGAACAGGATATTGGCGGCAACCAGGCTTCCGGCTGGAGGTTCGGCGACGAAAATCTCCGTGTCATCCGCCATGGCCAGTGGGCCGACAAGTGACGCCGTCAAAGCGGCCGTCAGCACGAGTTTCGCGGGATTGAAGCGGGGCAGCATAAAAGTTTCCTCAGGCTATCGTCTGGGTTAGTTACGCGACGGCTGCACCGGCACCTGCACGGTGCCGGGTGAGGCTACTACACGCGTAACGGCCTGCGATTTCGGGTCGAAAAAGATGACAAAGCTGGCCGGGTTCGACTGCTTCGCGTAGCTGTTGACGAATACGGGCTGCGTCACGCTGACGGTGCCGATAAAAAACTGGGTGGTGCGAGTGATCTGCAGCGACTGTGCTGCACAGGTGTCGCACTGCTTCGTCAAAAGAGTGCTGGGCACGCTAGCTGTAATGCGGGTCGCTGCGGAGGACGTTTCGATCGCCTGCTCGACTGTCTCGAAAATCGGCCCATCCGATTTCTGTGCGAGGGCGGGCAGAGTGATGAGTGTCAGGATGATTGTTCGTAGCAACATGTGAAGCTCCAAGTCCTGTCAGTTCCCGCTGGGCCCGACAACGTAAAAACTCTGGTTGTTGACTGCACTGGCCTGGCGCGAAGATGTGCCAGTGCTCTGGATGTCAAAGTGATAGGCCTGAAAACCGGTGCCGGTTCCAAGGCTGAAACCACCGCTGGGGACAGGTGTTACACCCGTATTGGCGTCAAATGCCGTCCTCGTTTGATAGCGATCGGTCGTCGTGCTCGGAACGAGTGTGGCCGGGACGTTGTTGACCACGTTCGTGTTGTAGACGCCTGAGCGCATGGCGGTCTCAATGCCTGTTTCAGCAGCCTGGAATGCGTTCTGCGAGAACTGCGTGTTGCCGGCCATCTGCAGTTCGAGCGAAGAGGTATTCATGCTCGACACTGCCAGCAGGGTCAGCACCATCAGCAGTATCAATCCGATGACAAGTGCGGCGCCGCGCTGGCTTGCCTGGCTTGAGGAGTTGCGTAAGCGGTTCATAGTGTCGCGTTCCTGACCTGGATCGTCTTGGTTACCAGCAGTCGCCTGTAGTTGTCGCTGAAGGTGCGGGTCTGATTGGCGTAGCTATAGAACGTCTGGTTGTTTACAAAACCAACTTCGATATCCTCGGCGCGGACCAGCAGCCAAATCCGTGCCGATACAACCTGCGCTGTCGCAGGAACGTTGCCGGGATTCACGTACTGGTCGGCATTGCCGTCCGCATTGCTGTCGATGCCGAACTGGACCTGGAGATCCTCGACGCCCGGAATGATCGTCTGATTGTCGACTGTCGGACCGTCTACAAGGGTTTGACGCATCAGAACCGGACCGCTCGCAGGATTGCTGATGTAGTAGGCGTTGACGAACAGATCATGCGTTTCCGAAGCTGGCGCCACGCCATAACCCCCGGGGAGGGTACCGTTCTTGAAAATCGCACCGCGGATACGGTTGCTCTGTATCTGCATGCGGTTGTTGGTCAGGGCAGTCGTCGTGGAGCTTGCCCGGCGGACGATCAATACATCCGCCCAGGTGGCCTGGCTGGTGGCCGTGCAGTTGAGTCCGTAGGCACCGTTGTCCCGGCCATCAAGGTAACGGACTACATTGACGGTCCAGTTCTTTTCACAATTGACGGCGAGTCCTGTGTCAGCGGCTTGCTGAACCGCATCGGTGGCAGTGCCGCGATTCTCGATGAAGTCCGGCTTGTTCGTCAGACCCCAATAGCCGGCAAGACGCACGTCCGGTTCAATGACATCCATTGCATAGCGCCCGATTTCCTGGAGTCGGGCGGCGCTATCGTTCGTGCGATAAGTATTGCGACTCTGCATGAAGACCGTGACTGCGCCCACGATCATCAGCGACCCGATGAGCAGCGACACCATCAGCTCGATGAGGCTTACGCCTTGCTGTTGTGGATGAGCTTTTTTCATGCCCGCACCCGCAGAACATAGCTGACAGGCAATGTCTGTCCGGAGTCGATCCAGTTGACCGTAATCGTGTAGACGGCGGCAGCGGTGGGGGTGGCAGCAACAAACGCGATACTCCCTGTGCCCGAAGGCAGAGCTGTCGCCAACGCGGTACTCCATTGGGAAATATCATTGGAGGCCATGACAGCCGAAGTGCAGCTGCCACTGGTGCCGCCCTGCTGGCAATTGGAATTCAGTGCGCCCACATCCGTGATGGCCTTGACGTAGTTGGCGCCACCTTGGCGATTTGCCCTGATCCGGTCCGCCATGTCGCCCGCAAGTATGACTGCATTGGAGCGGGTGACTGCGTCGCGACCGGTACGCAGGCTGTCTACGTAAAGTGCGGCAATGCCGAGCATGCCGATTGACAGGACGACCAGTGCGACGAGCGCTTCAACAAGAGTGAAGCCTCTGAATCGGGCTGAGGAACGCTGGATTTTCATTTTTGATGAATGCATTTTCGATCTTCCACTAGCATCCGCCGGCAGTGGTGATTGCGCTCACAACCCGGGTGACCTGCGGCCGACCCGTTGCAGAAATCAATACGGCGCGGGCTGCAGAATTCTGTGCTCCGTACACCGCCGTGTTGCCGCGCGAATCGCACAGAACGATGTTTCTCACGGGAGCGTTCGAGACTTTGACAAATCCTGAGGCGGCGAAAGTCAGGCCCTTGTTGGTGGTGTCGGCGGCACCGGCAGAAGTTGTCTTCTTCATTGAGGAGAAAACCGTAGCAGGCAGCGTGTCATGCTGGAGCAGCACCGTATCGCCGCTATCCACGGCGTAGTTGAAATTTGTATCGACAAATACGACCCAGCCTCGTCCGGCGTTGGTACAGGTGGGTGCCGCAACCGTGGGGTTGTCGCTGAAGCACATGCTGATGTTTGTACGTCGCTTCACCGCTTCGGTCCGCGCAGTGTGGATGGCTGCCAGCATGTCATTGGCCGCCGAAGTCATCCGGTTGTTGCGGACGAACTGGGTCATGTTCGGGATGCCAAGGCCAAGAATCACGGCGGCTACCGTGATGACCACCATCAGCTCAAGGAGGGTGAAGCCCCTGTTCCTTGCTAGGGGTGCCGTGGACCAGGGCCGGGCAGGAATGTGGGCGGTTGTACGCATGGAGGCGACTCTATTGATCTGGCAATGGGGCGGCATCTGGTTTCCGATCAGTGGTGGAAAAGGACGGATGAACGGTGGTTGGCTCGGGTTTCTGTCAAGTCGGGGCTCAAAGATGCGCGGCAGTGGCGCCCGTGGCCAGTCTCTTCCATAAAAAGTCGCACTCCCTGACGGGTCTTGTTTTCCGGCTCTGAGGTCTGTATAAAATAACAGCTACTGTGTGTTCGTACAGACGATGAGCAGGTGACAGTCATGAATGAACTTACTCCGCGACAAAGACAGATCGTAGAGATGATTCAGCAGCAGCTTGTTGAAACGGGGAGGCCGCCGACCCGTGCGGAAATTGCTGCTGCCTTCGGTTTCAAATCGCCCAATGCTGCCGAGGAACATCTCCGTGCCTTGCAGCGCAAGGGCATCCTGGAACTGTCGCCCGGGGCTTCCCGCGGTATCCAGCTCAAGGACTCGCTGCGCGAACAGATGGGTTTGCCGCTCATCGGTCGGGTGGCGGCGGGCAGTCCCATTCTCGCCGAAGAGAACATTGAATCGCGGTATCAGATCGATCCGCAGCTCTTCACTCCGCGCCCGCATTACCTGCTCAAGGTGAAGGGCATGAGCATGAAGGATGCAGGCATTCTCGATGGTGATCTCGTGGCGGTGCATCGTACGCCGGAAGTGCGCAGCCGCCAGATCGTCGTGGCACGCCTCGAGAACGAGGTTACCGTGAAACGCTACAAGCAGGACGGTGCGATCGTATGGCTCATGCCCGCCAATGAAGACTTCGAGCCGATCCGTGTGGACATGAAAGAACAGTCGCTCATCATCGAAGGCATCGTGGTGGGGGTGTTGCGGCAGGGTAAAGGAGGCAAGGGAGCCCTGCAGTAGAAGCGACAGGCAGCCGGCGGTCAGCAGACAGTCCCACGACCCACTCATTCGTGCACTGTTGCAGTAGTAGTCCAAGTTGAGCTCCAGTTGCTGACCGCTGGCTGCCTGTCACTTTTAATCCGCAGGAATGAAGGGTTGTTTCTCTCATGGATGCCGGTCTCGATGCATTGCTGCGGCATCCAGGAATCTGGCGGATCGGGAGAGCCCGGGGTTCGGTCGCCGCCATTCCCACCGGGCTGAGTGAGCTCGATGAGAAGCTCCCTGGTGGAGGCTGGCCTGCACAAGGCCTGATCGAGTTGCTGATGGATCAGCCCGGGGTTTCTGAACTCGGGTTGCTTTTACCGGCTCTGGCAGAACTCCACGCACGAACTGCGAAAAGCTGGCTGGTGCTGGTCGGTCCTCCTCATGAGCCCTACGCACCGGCACTGGCAGCCGGGGGTCTGGATCTCTCACGTCTGCTGATCGTCAGGACCGCAGAAAGTTTGTGGACGATGGAGCAGATGTTGCGCTCCGGTACCTGTCGAGTCGTTCTTGGCTGGATCGGCGGGCAGCGGTCGATACCCCTGCATGCCCTGCTGAGACTTCAATTCGCAGCTATTGCGAATGGTGCCTTGTGCATCCTCTGCAGGCCTCTTTCCGCAGGCAGATTTCCCTCTCCCGCGAGATTACGTCTGGCTTTGCTGCCGCACGCAGGCCGATTGTCGCTGGAAATACTCAAATGCCAGGGGGGACGATCTGGAAGCGTGATTGTCGATAATCGAGTGACTTGAGGAAGGCAGGAGGCACAGGGAAGCAAAAGCATCAGGAGCGAGTTGCGAATTCAGTCATGACTGGCCACGGTAAAACCCTTGATCTGTTTGCAGAACAGGCTCCTGAAGAGCGAGAGCGTGCTGACTCCGCTTCACCTCGAGCCAGGACGCTGCGCAGTCACGGTGGGCCCCGTGATCCCGGCCCCCGGCTACAGTCCGCAGGTGCGAGTGCGCGACAACTCTGGATCGCGCTGCATTTCCCTCGTTTCGCGCTTGAAGCGCTGGGCTTCGTCCGACAGTCGCTGGTCGACCCCTTCTGTGAGCCGCTGGTCGTCGTGGAAACGTTTGATCGACAGCAGCGGATCATCGCCTGCAATCGTGCGGGTACAGATGCAGGAATCACTCCGGGTCTGAGCCTCAATGCCGCTCGCGCACAGGTGAACCGCTTGCAGGTTCATGAGCGCGATGTGGGTAAGGAGCGTGCCTTTCTTGAAAGGCTTGCGACCTGGGCAGGGCGATTCACTTCACGGGTGAGTGTAGAACCGCCGGATGGTCTGCTCCTCGAAGTCCGGGGCAGCCTTGAATTGTTCGGTGGAATTGAGTCGCTCTGTGCGCTTCTGCACGAGGAAGTGCAGAACCTGGAAATCACCTGCGTACTGACAATGGCGCCGATGCCACGCGCCGCTATCTGGCTTGCCCAGTCTGGCAGCGCCGTGAGGATCAGCCGGCTTTCAGAATTGAGGAATGCTCTCGCGGCTTTGCCTCTTGCTGCCACGCGCTGGGCAAAACCGTCTGTCCGGTTGCTTGAAGCGGTCGGTGTTCGTTCAGTGGGCGATTGCCTGCGGTTACCCCGGGAGGGACTGGCTCGTCGTCTCGGGCCCGGATATCTCCTTGAACTTGACCAGGCCACGGGAAAAGTGCTGGAGGTACGGCGGGATTTCCTGGAACGTGTGCGTTTCAGGCTTGCGGTGCAGTTTGAAGAGGAGATCGAGGATTGCACGCTTCTCCTCCAGCAGCTTGAAGCCATGTGTGGCCGGCTCGCTGCTTTCCTGTGTTCAAGGCAGCGAGGTATCCAGGCCTTTGAACTGTCGCTGCATCACCGCGATCGTGCGCCAACGCGGACCATCCTCCGTTTTGTAACGCCGGTGAATCAGTACGAGCAGATTGCCGCAGTCATCAGGGAACATCTCCTGCGAACGCTTCTTCCTGCTCCTGTACGCAGTGCGCGCCTTCGATCAAGCCAGTTGCTGGATATCGAGGCCGAGACAGGGCGGATTGAATTTGCGGGCGCCGGGGAGTTCCGCGAGCGCGGGGCTGAAGAAATGGTGCGCCTGCTGGAAAGAGTGCGTGTCCGGCTGGGCGAGTCGGCGCTGTACCGCCTTGAACTGCTTGCCGACCATCGCCCTGAGAAGGCAGCAGGAAAATCCCGGGATTTTTCCAGGCAGAAAAGCAGCGCCGCTGCGGGCATCACCACCGGTGCACGGCCTCTCTGGCTGCTGGATGCACCGCGATCCCTGGAAGAGCAACAGGGTTGGCCCTGGCATGAGGGAGCGCTGGCCATCGAAGGCGGTCCCGAGCGGATCGAAAGCGGTTGGTGGGATGGAGAAGACCTGACGCGCGACTATTACAGGGCGCGTACCAGTGCAGGCGTTCGTGTGTGGATCTATCGGGATCGCCGCGCTCCCCATGGCTGGTTCCTGCACGGCTTCTTCGGCTAGGCCGCCTGCGTGTACGCGGAACTCCATTGCATCAGCAATTTCACTTTTCTCCGTGGAGCTTCGCATCCCGGTGAGCTGGTGGAACGGGCTGCAAAGCTGGGTTATGCCGCCCTGGCTATTACGGACGAGTGTTCCCTGGCTGGAGTTGTCCGGGCACATGAGGCTGCAAAGAAGGAAAAATCCAGGCTCATCATCGGCAGCGAGTTCAGGCTGGTCGATGGAATGAAGCTGGTGCTGCTGGCCACCAACCGTAAAGGTTATGGACAGCTGTGTCGTTTGATCACCAAGGCAAGGAAGGAAGCGAAGAAGGGGAGTTATCAACTTGAGCGAGGGGACTTCTTCGCATCTGCAGATGACGCAGCCGCAGCCACGGTTTCTTTTCTGGGGGATTGCCTGGCCCTCTGGTTGCCCGGTAGCGAGCCTGCAAGCAATGAAGGGGAGTGGCTGTCGAAAGCTTTCCCGGATCGCTGCTGGATTGCGGTCGAACTGCTGAGCACGGGTTTCGATCGGGCACGTCTCAAGTTGCTCACCGCGCTGGGGCACCAGTTGGGACTGCCCCTGGTTGCGAGTGGCGACGTTCATATGCATGTGCGCAGTCGTCGAGCCCTGCAGGATGTCGTGACGGCCATCCGCCAGCGCGTGCCCTTGAGCGCAGCCGGTCAGCATCTCCATCCCAATGGCGAACGTCATCTCCGCTCATTGCACCGTCTTGAAAAACTCTATCCACCCGGATTGCTGGCGGCGACGCTGGATATCGCCGCACGCTGCAACTTCTCGCTCGGAGAGTTGAAATATGAATATCCGGAAGAGCTTGTTCCGGAGGGAGAAACTCCGGCGAGCCATCTCAGGAACCTTACTGAAGCAGGGCTGCGGGAAAAATGGCCGCTGGGTGAGCCTGCCGAAATTCGCGGGCAAGTGGAAAAAGAGCTCACTTTGATCGCGGAGCTTCGCTATGAGGCTTTCTTCCTGACTGTCCATGAAGTGGTGAGCTATGCAAGAAAGGAAAAAATCCTTTGCCAGGGACGTGGTTCAGCCGCCAATTCAGTGGTGTGCTTCTGCCTCGGCATCACCGCCGTCAATCCAACGAAGGACAAGATCAACCTGGTTTTTGGCAGGTTTCTCTCGGTGGAACGCAACGAACCGCCTGATATCGACGTTGACTTTGAACATGAGCGACGTGAGGAAGTCATCCAGCATATCTACGAGAAATACGGCCGGCACCGGGCTGCTTTGGCGGCCACCCTGATTACGTATCGTCCTCGCAGTGCCATCAGGGATGTCGGCAAGGCATTGGGGCTCGATCTTTTCCAGCTGGATCGTCTCGCGCGGGCCATGCAATGGTGGGATCAGCCCGAACCGGCGCGCTTCCAGGAGGCAGGCCTGGATCCTTCCAGCCCACTGGTGCAGCGCATGCTTTCGCTGGTTGTCAGTCTCAAGGGATTCCCGCGTCACCTCTCGCAGCATGTCGGTGGCTTCGTCATCGCCAGGGATTCTCTCGATCTGCTGGTTCCGGTGGAAAATGCCGCCATGCAGGATCGCACGATCATCCAGTGGGACAAGGAGGATCTTGAATCCCTGGGTTTACTGAAGGTGGATGTGCTGGCGCTCGGGATGTTGACGGCCATCCGCAAGAGTTTTGCGATGATCAAGGGATTCCGTGGTCATGAGCACACCCTGGCGAGCGTTCCTGAAGAAGATCCTGCGGTATATGAAATGATTACCCGGGCCGACACGATCGGTGTTTTCCAGATCGAGTCGCGTGCGCAGATGTCGATGCTGCCACGCCTGAAGCCCGCTACCTTTTACGATCTCGTGATTGAAGTGGCCATCGTGCGCCCCGGCCCCATTCAAGGCGGCATGGTGCATCCCTACCTGCGACGGCGCAATCGTGAAGAGCCCATCGATTACCCCAGTGATGCTGTAAAAAAGGTGCTCGAACGTACTCTGGGGGTGCCGATCTTCCAGGAACAAGTCATGCAGATAGCCATGGTGGCTGCTGATTTCACCGTGGGTGAGGCAGATGAACTGCGCAGGGCGATGGCAGCATGGAAACGCAAGGGAGGGCTTGAGCCATTCAGGCAGAGACTGCTTGATGGCATGCGCGAGCGGGGCTACAAGGAAGAATTTGCGCTGCGCATCTTCGAGCAGATCAAGGGTTTCGGCGACTATGGTTTTCCTGAATCCCACGCCGCCAGCTTCGCCCTGCTCGTCTACGTTTCAGCCTGGCTGAAGCATTACGAGCCTGCTGCTTTCACGGCGGCTCTGCTCAATAGCCAGCCAATGGGCTTCTATGCGCCTGCCCAACTCATCCGTGATGCAAGAGAGCACGGCGTGGAAGTTCGAGCTGTCGATGTGCTGTCAAGCAGCTGGCAGTCGACTCTGGAACGACGGGAGGATGGAGAGCCAGCCCTGCGTCTGGGACTGCAACTGGTGAAGGGCGTTGGAGAAGGCGCCATGCAGAGACTCGTTGCCGCAAGAGGGCAGGGAAGTTTTGCCAGTGTGCAGGACCTCATGGATCGCTCCAGACTGGAACGGCGGGAACTCGAAGCGCTGGCGGAGGCTGGGGCGCTCACGAATCTGGCTGGCAATCGCCATCAATCCCTCTGGCAGGTTGCCGGGACCGAAAGACCACTTCCATTGCTGGCGGGCGCCCGCATTTCCGAAGGAATTCCACTGCTGCGGAAACCCACTGAGGCCGAGAATATAGTCGCGGACTATCGCAGTCTCGAATTCACGCTGGGCCGGCATCCGGTGGCGTTATTGCGCAAACGATTGCTCAGGGAACAGGTGGTGACGGCTGAGGAACTCAAGACGCTGGCGCCAGGAAAAACCGTGCGTGTGGGTGGGCTCGTCATCGGCAGGCAGCGGCCCGGGGAAGGCAACACGATTTTCGTGACACTGGAAGACGAGACAGGGCAGGTGAATCTGATTGTCTGGGCCAGAGTGGCAGAGCAACAGCGCAAGGCACTCCTCGGGCCTGGATTGATGCTGGCCAGCGGAATATTGCAGCGTCAGGAGGGAGTGATTCACGTGGTGGCCGAACAGCTCGTGAATCGCAGTCGGTGGCTGGGAAGGCTGAGTATTGCTTCCCGCGACTTTCATTGACCAGCGGTGTATCTATTTGCGCTTGCGGCCCCGTTTGGGGCTGGCGCCGTCTTCCGTCTCCGCGCCTATTTCGTAGTCATCGAAATCGGAGACCAGCTCGGCCGTTCGCTTTTCTTCACGGAGACGTTCCAGCCGTCGCCAGGCAGGCTCACCCGGCTTGGGTCCGCCACGCTTGCGCTTGTCGAGGTCCTGGATGAGATTCTCGATATCGAGCTCGTCACCGGTCCCGACCGATTCCCCGGCCTCGTCTTCCTCGTCGAATTCTTCCGATTGCGTCTTCTCGCTCATCGACTGCCTCATACACCTCGGGCTGTGCAGTTGCGGCCGATATATAGTGGGAATCGGCGGGTCTCGCAAGACCCTTTTGTCGAAGTGACTCGCGTTTTCGCCGAACTCGCCGCTCAGGCAATCAATTCATTCAACTGGAAGATCGGCAGCAGCATCGCCAGGACGATGAGGAGAACGAAGCCGCCCATCACCAGGATCATGAGCGGCCCCAGCAGTCCGACGACTGTGCCTAGCACGGCATCCATCTCGCGTTCCTGGTTGCTGGCCGCCCGGTCGAGCATGGTTTCAAGGTCGCCGCTGGTTTCTCCGCTGGCGATCAGGTGAATCATCATGGGCGGGAAGAGATGTGAAGCGCCGAGCGACTTGGCGATGGCAGCTCCTTCGCGTACCCGGGCCGCCGCATCCTCCACCGCGTCCCGCATGGGCAGGTTGGTGACGACTTCGCCTGCAATCCTGAGTGCTTCAAGCACGGGGACCGAACTCGAAGTCAGGGTCGAGAAGGTGCGGGCAAAACGGGCCGTATTGGTGCCCCGGACCACTTTGCCGATGAGGGGCATCTGGAGAACGAAGCGATGGAAACGCCGTTTGGCAGCCGGCTCCTTCACCCAGCGACGGAAAAGAAAGACGGCGGCGATGAGGACCAGTGCCACCAGCCACCCCCAGTTCCGCATGAAATCGGAAAAACCGATCAGGATCTTGGTGAGCAGCGGGAGCTCGGCCTTGGAGTTCTCGAATTGCCGGACGATTTTCGGAACGACAAAGGCCAGTAGCAGCGTCACGATCGCTGCACATACTACGAACAGCATGATGGGATAGAGCATCGCATTGAGCGTGCGACTGCGGAGCTGCTCGCGGCTTTCCGTGTAGTCGGCGAGGCGCTCCAGGACGGTATCGAGGTGTCCGGACTGCTCGCCGGCTGCCACCGTTGCCCGATAGATTTCCGGGAAGGCGCGCGGAAAGTCGCCGAGGCCATCTGCAAGGGAATGGCCCTGCATGACCTTGGAGCGAACGCCCAGCAGCACGCTGCGGGTCCTCGGCCTTTCCGATTGTTCGGAAACGGCGAGCAACGCTTCTTCCAGTGGCAGGCCCGAGCGGACGAGCGTCGCAAGCTGACGAGTGAGCAGTGCAAGGTCGCTTGCGGTCAGGCCGCGGGTCAACGAAAAACGGTTGCCTTCTCTTCTGGCCTCGCGTTGGGCGACTTCCGCCACCGTGACCGGCAGCAGGTTGCGCTCCCGCAGCAGCTGGCGTACCTGACGCGCGGTATCGCCTTCGAGAACTCCGGTCTTTTCGCGGCCACCCGCATCGACGGCTGTGTATTCGAATGCGCCCAACGGCCTAGTCTTCCCGCGTGACCCGCAGTACTTCTTCGATCGTTGTGGCGCCTGCCAGGATCTTCATGCGCCCGTCATCGCGAATGCTGGGCGTCATCGTCCGGGCATGCCTTTCCAGTTCGTGCTCGCCAGCACCGTCGTGAATCATCGTCCGCATCGTATCGTCGACCAGTGCCAGTTCGTAGATGCCCGTCCGGCCCTTGAAGCCGTGCGTGCTGTCGCTGCCGGCGCGAAACAAAGTCGGGGATGCCGCGCCTTCAGGAATATTGAGCAGCCGCCGTTCATACTCCCCGGCCTCATAGGGCTGCTTCGTTTCGGGGCTGAGCACACGAACCAGGCGCTGAGCGATTACACCCAGGAGACTGGAGGAGAGCAGGAAGGGTTCCACGCCCATGTCGCGAAGGCGCGTGACTGCGCCGACTGCAGTATTCGTGTGCAACGTCGACAGCACGAGATGGCCGGTCAACGATGCCTGTACGGCGATATGGGCCGTTTCCAGATCGCGGATTTCGCCGACCATCACGACGTCCGGGTCTTGCCGGAGAATCGCACGTAAACCACGCGCGAAAGTCATTTCCACTTTCGTGTTGACCTGCGTCTGCCCGATCCCGTCGATGTAATACTCGATCGGGTCTTCGACCGTCATGATGTTGCGGGTGTTGTCGTTGATGCGCTCGAGCGCTGCGTAAAGCGTGGTCGTCTTGCCTGAACCGGTAGGTCCCGTGACCAAAATGATGCCGTGCGGTTTATGCACCAGCTCATCCATCAATGTCTGTGTATGCGATTCCATGCCGAGGGAATTGAGTTCGAGCCTGCCAGCCTGCTTGTCCAGCAGACGCAATACGACCCGTTCTCCGTGACCTGCCGGAATGGTGGATACACGAACATCCACCGCCCGTCCTGCAATACGCAGACTAATGCGACCGTCCTGCGGCAGGCGCTTCTCGGCGATATCGAGCTTGGACATGACCTTGACGCGCGACACAACCAGCGGGGCCACGGCGCGCCGTGACTGCAGGACTTCACGCAGCACACCGTCGATGCGGAAGCGGATCACAAGGCGGTTCTCAAAGGGTTCGATGTGGATGTCCGACGCGTTGTCGCGCACCGCCTGCGTCAAGATCGCATTGATGAGCTTGATGATCGGTGCGTGATCGTCGCTCTCGAGCAGGTCCGAAGGCTCCGGCAGATCCTGGACGAGGTGGGTGAGGTCGGTGTCATCCTCGAAGCCGCCTGCCATCTGCATGGCAGTGCTGGTGCCGCCTTCGTAGCGCTCGCGCAGCAGTTGATCGAATGATTCGGATTCCACACGACGCAGCTTCAGCGGCACGCCCAGAAAGCGGCGCACCTCGGCAATGCTCGCGGGAGTGGCGCCGGCACGATAAACCGTATCAGCAACGCCGTCGGCAACCTGCTGAACGAAAATGCCATGGCGCTTGGCGAAAGCAAACGACAGTACCGGCGCTGCGGAACTCACCGACGCAGGCGGTGCTTCTTTCGCCGCGGCTGTGGGATCCGCGCTCATCTCGGGCCGGCTCTGGGCAGCGGGGGTTGCGTGGACGCGGGAGGTTCAAGCGGCGTCACTATTGCAGGCTCCGCAATCTCCTTGTCAGTTTCCTCGGCGGTCTTCGTATCGCTGTCCGGCGACGCGGTGCCCGCAGTCGGATCTGCAAACTTGGAGAGCTCGCCGACGGGGGGCAATGTTGGCTGGCGATCGCCCGGCAGCAACGTGACCTTGCCGCTGCCCCGCTCAAGTTGCTGGCCACGCATCAGGTTGTACTTGCTGTTGGTTTCAAACGCGGCTTCGACGCCATCGCGGATGATTGTGGGGCGGATGAAGACCATAAGATTGGTCTTGACCTTCTTGACGCTGCGCGTCTTGAACAGCTCGCCAATCAGCGGAATCGCCCCCAGGAACGGCACACGGTTTTCTCCTTCCCGCAGGTTGTCCTCAATCAGCCCGCCGATCACGATGATGCCGCCATCATCCACCAGCACACGGGTATTGATCGTGCGCTTGTTGGTGATCAGGTCGACTGCACCAGAAGTGCCCTGGGCAAGGCTCGATGCTTCCTGGGAGATCTTCATGATGACCGAGCCACTGTCATTGATCTGCGGCGTGATCTTCAGGATATTGCCCACTTCCTGCCGCTGGATGGTCTGGAAAGGATTGACGGTGCCAGTGTTGCCGCCGGTGCTGCCGCTGGTGTTCGTGTACTGGCCAGTGATGAACGGCACCTCCTGGGCGATCTTGATTTCCGCTTCCTCGTTGTCCATCGTCATGATGGAAGGTGTGGAAATGATGTTGGTGTTTGCGTCGCCCCTCAGCGCGCGGAGGATCACCCCGAAGTTGGTACCGGTATCGTTGAAGCGGCCGCCGCCAAGCGTGAGTCCCGTTGGAGCGGTGGTGAGGGTGGAAGGATCGTCGACGCCCCGCAGGATATCGAGCAGGCTCACGCCGCCTACTGACTGGTTGAATACGCCGAGTGGAATCGAATTGCCGGAGGAATCGGTGCCTGCGACAGCCCAATTGAGGCCCAGTTCAGAGGCCTTGTCGGAACTGATTTCTACGAGGATCGCTTCGACCTGCACCTGTGCCTTGCGAATGTCGAGCTTGTCGATGATCGAGTTGACCTGGCGCATCATCTTCGGGGGAGCGGTAATCACGAGTGCATTCGTGCCTACATCTGCCCACAGCGTGACGTTGCGATCAGCGGCAGCGGGACCGCCTGCGGCAGCAGCACCGCCCGGCGCCGCCTGTGCAGCACCCTGAACCTGTTCTTTCAGTTTGGTGGCAATGCTTTCCGCATCGGCATAGTGGAGGTAGCGGACCTGCGTATCGCCGCCACTTTCGAGCGGCGTATCGAGATGCGTGATCAGGGTCTTGATCCGGAGGCGCTGCGATGCTTCGCCCGTGACCAGCACGCTGTTGCTGCGGTCGTCCGCCACTACCTTGACCTGCATCGCGCCACCGCCGCCCTCGGCTTGTGCCCCGGCGGTATAGAGAGTGTTGACGACCCTGACGATTTCACCAGCGCTCGCATTCTGGAGCTGGATGATGTCGATATCACCGTCGCCCGCCTGGTCGATGCGCGCGATGATGCGCATGATCCGGTTCACGTTGTTGGCGCGGTCCGAAATGATCAGGACGTTCGAAGAAGGAGAGGCGACGAGGTGGCCTTCCTGCGGGATGAGCGGGCGCAGGATGGGGACCAGCTGCACCGCGCTGATGTTCCTGACCGTAATGACCTGGGTCACGATCTCATCGGACGTCGCGCTTACGCGATCGGGCAGGTCCACCGACGGTGACGTGCGGGCATTGGCCAGCGGGATGACCCGGACGATGTTGCCTGTTTCCACCGCGGTAAAGCCATGGACCTGAAGGATGGACAGGAACGCCTGGTAGAAGGCATCGGGCGACATCGGCGTCGATGACAGCATCGTCACCTGTGCCCGCACCCGCGGATCGATGATGAAGTTCTTGCCGGTGATCGCGCTGACCGCATCGACGATCTGCGCGAGGTCCGCGTCCTTGTAATTGGGCGTGATCGTGGCCTGCTGGGCGGAGACCAGCGGAGTTGCCAGGAAGACGGCGAGCATGGCGGCGATGAAACCGCCCGCGGCTCGTCCGGTCGTTCTGTTGAGGTATGCAGATTTCATGGACGAGCCTGTTTACTGTGCGGCAGGTGCCGATTCAAAAGTGGGCGATTCGCCCGGAGCCGCTTCGCCAGCGGGGGGAGCTTCCACGGGTTGCGCCGGTTCGGGCATTGAAAGCTGCGCAGTGTTGAGCGAAAGCGACTGAGTCTGCCCGTTACGTTCCACCGTAACGTTGACTTGGCTCGCGCTGTTGAGCGAGTTGAATATTTCCATCCCTCGCGAAGGATCATCCAGGGGAGTGCCGTTGATCGAGGTCACCAGATCCCCGGGTTGCAGCCCCAGGCGCGAAAACTGGCGGCGATCCTTGCCCGGATAGACCCGGTATCCCTTCTGCACGCCGTTGGCGAAAACAGGTTGAGGGCGGACAACTGCCGAAAATGCGGCGGGATTGGTCTCAGCTATACGGCGCAGGTCGTCACCCACGCTGCCTCCTGCTGCAGGCGGAGGAGCCGGGCGGGCCATCACGACGCCACCGGCGGCACTCTGTCTCGGCAGCACCAATGTCTCCAGTCTGCCGTTGCTGTCCAGAATGACCCGGTCCGTGAACACGGAATGAAGTTTCGTCCCGGGACGCAGCGTTGCACCTGTCGGATAGGTTTTGGCGGTGGCAGCACTTTCACCGACGATGGCAAAGCCTTTCTCCGGATCTTGGCTGGCCATCGTGCCCGTGAGGACAAGGTTCATCTGGGTTTGCGGAGCGGTGTCGACTGCCGATTGATCCGGTTCGCTCGAGGCGATGCCGAACAGATGGGCGTCGACAATGCGCTTCAGGTCGATGACGGGCGCTCCTCCCGTCCTGGCGCCGGAAGACGCAGTGCTTGCGACCGGGCCACTCGTTCCGCCGGCCCCCAGGAATACCCAGGTCAGCTGGACCAGCTGCCATGCGAGGGCAACCACCAGGACGCCCGCGAGAAGCACAGGCGCAAGACGCAAACCCGTCTCCAGCCATTGCTGGGGAGTTTGCTCGCGCAGGGTACGGATGGTGGTGGCGAATTCAGCCATAGTGCCAATCATGATACGGAGTGGAGATAGTAAGCCTCAAGGGATTGTTCCCGTTAGTGAAATTACCGGGCTCGGCGGGCAGTGTGAGGCCGGTCACGCTGGTTCAGACCGAAGTGCATCCGCTTCGTGCGGGAAGTCGCCTCCCGGAGGAGGCAGCCAGTCATTGTCAGGGGTCATTCCTGCAGTTATATGAATGAGACGTCGCTGCTTCGGCAACCTGGCGCTACCTGCCGACACTTCCGCCTCGCTATCGATCTGGCAGGAAATGCAGAATCAGTGTGCCTGGAAAAGACTCTTGGCCGCGGGTCCGCGCTGCCTTGTATTGCGTCGCGATCACCCCTATAAAGAGTCGCAATGAAGCATTTGCCGAGGCCATGAGCGAAGAGCGCACGGGGAACGAACGAGGGCTGGTTCTGGAGGAGGCTGCACCCCGCCTCAAGCGTCCACCCCTCTACCAGGTGATCCTGCTGAACGATGACTATACCCCCATGGAGTTTGTCGTCGATGTACTGCAGCAGGTGTTCGGACTGGACCGGCAGACCTCTACGCGTGTCATGCTGGAAGTCCATACTCGTGGCAAGGGTGTCTGTGGAGTCTTTACTTATGAGATCGCAGAGACCAAGGTGGCACAGGTCATGATCTATGCCCGGCAGCATCAGCATCCACTCCTCTGCACGATGGAAGAGGCCTGAGTGTTAAGCAGCGAACTCGATATCTGTCTGACTGAAGCGTTCCAGACCGCACGCGAAGCCCGCCACGAATTCGTGACGGTCGAGCATCTGCTGCTGGCCATCGTCGATACCCCGCGGGTACGCGATATTCTCCGTGCCTGTGGTGCTGACGTCGCGCGTCTGCGCAGCGATCTCAACGACTACATCGAGCAGATGACCCCCCGCCTCAAGCAGAGCGACGACCGTGAGGTCCAGCAGACCCTGGGTTTCCAGCGGGTGCTGCAACGAGCGGTATTGCACGTGCAGGCGAGCGGAAAGAAGGAAGTGACCGCTGCCCATGTGCTGGTCGCCATCTTCAGTGAAAAGCATTCGCACGCCGCGTATCTGCTGTCGATGCAGGACGTGGCCAGGCTCGATGTCGTCAATTACCTCTCGCATGGCCTGTCGAAAGTCTCCGAAGACCGGCCCGACAAGGAAGAGTCTGGCGCAAGCCAGGATGGGGAACGTGAAGCCGAGGGAGGTACTGCGCTCGAGAAGTACGCCACCAACCTGAACCGCCTGGCGATGGAAGGACGTATCGATCCCCTGATTGGTCGGCAGCTCGAGATCGAGCGCACGGTCGAAATCCTTTGCCGGCGCCGCAAGAACAACCCCCTGTACGTGGGTGAGGCCGGTGTCGGCAAGACCGCCCTGGTCGAGGGGCTGGCGCGCCTGATCGTCGAGCGCAAGGTGCCGGACCTGCTGCTCGACTGCACTGTCTACTCGCTCGACATGGGCGCGTTGATCGCGGGCACGAAGTATCGCGGAGATTTCGAGAAGCGTTTGAAGGCCGTCATCAGCGAAATCAAGAAGAACCCGGGCTCCATTCTCTTCATCGACGAAATCCACACGGTAATCGGCGCAGGCGCCGCTTCCGGTGGCGTCATGGATGCGTCGAACCTGATCAAGCCTGCGCTTGCCAACGGCGAACTGCGCTGCCTCGGGTCCACAACCTATGCCGAGTATCGGGGCATCTTCGAGAAGGATCACGCGCTCGCGCGTCGCTTCCAGAAGATCGACGTGGTCGAGCCTTCGGTGCCGGAGACCATCGAGATACTCAAGGGTCTGCGGTCGCGTTTCGAGGAGCATCATGGGGTTCGCTACACCGATGACGCACTCCAGACGGCCGCTGAACTCGCGGCTCGCCATATCAACGACCGGCAGTTGCCCGACAAGGCCATCGACGTGATCGACGAGGCCGGTGCGCGGCTGCGCCTCAAACCGCCCGCCGAGCGCAGCACTGAAGTGACCGTCTCCATGATCGAAGAGGTCGTGGCCCGCATTGCACGTATTCCTCCGAAGAACGTGTCGACGTCCGATCGTGATGTGCTCAGGAATCTCGAGCGCAATCTCAAGCTCGTCATCTTCGGCCAGGATCCCGCCATCTCGACGCTGGGATCCGCCATCAAGATGTCGCGGTCAGGCCTCGGCGACCAGCGCAAGCCAGTCGGTTCCTTCCTGTTTGCCGGCCCTACAGGTGTTGGCAAGACGGAAGTTACCCGCCAGCTCGCACTCGCCCTCGGCGTCGAATTCGTACGCTTCGACATGTCCGAGTACATGGAGCGCCATACCGTTTCGCGGCTCATCGGCGCACCTCCCGGATACGTTGGCTTCGATCAGGGTGGCTTGCTCACGGAGCAGATCACCAAGCATCCGCATTGTGTCCTGCTGCTGGATGAAATCGAGAAGGCGCATCCGGATGTGTTCAACCTGTTGCTGCAGGTCATGGATCACGGAACGCTGACGGACAACAACGGGCGCAAGGCGGATTTCCGGCACGTCATCATCGTCATGACGACGAATGCCGGTGCGTTCGAGATGAATCGCCCGTCCATCGGCTTTACCCAGCAGGAATCCGCCACCGACAGCATGGAAGCCATCCGGCGGCTGTTTTCGCCCGAGTTCCGCAACCGTCTGGATGCCGTCATCCAGTTCGCACCGCTTGATCCGCGCACGATCGAACGGGTGGTCGACAAGTTGCTGGTCGAGGTCGAGTCGCAACTCGAGCAGAAAGGCGTCCAGCTGCATGTCGATGACGCAGCGAAAGCCTGGCTCGGGAAGAAGGGCTACGATCCCAAGATGGGCGCGCGCCCGATGGCGCGGGTCATCCAGGATGCAATCAAGAGACCGCTGGCCGAGGAGCTGCTCTTTGGCAGTCTCGCGGGCGGCGGGCATGCCTACGTCACCGTCGGACCGGATGGCGCGTTGAAGGTCGAGACGCGTTCGATCAAGGAGCCGGCGTTGCTCGAGGATGCCAGTGAAACCTGACGGGTGAGGTGGGCGCGTGCAAAACAAAAGGCCGGCATTGCCGGCCTTTTTGTTTTCGCAGTCAAAGTGCTGGCCGGCTTTGCCCGGCCTCGCGGGCCTTACCGGCCGCGATAGACGATGCGTCCCTTCGTCAGGTCATACGGGGTGAGTTCGACTGTCACCTGGTCGCCGGTCAGGATACGGATGTAGTTCTTGCGCATCTTGCCGGAGATATGCGCGATCACCGTATGTCCATTCGTCAGCTGGACCTTGAACGTGGTGTTGGGCAGCGTGTCGACGACACGGCCTTCCATCTGAATGGCATCTTCTTTCGACATGAATACCTGAGAGGTTCCCTTAGGGTAAAAGCGCGCGAATTGTGCATAAAGGGCGGTGCCAATGCAATGAAAGTGGTCCGGGAGGGTCCGCTGCCCCCCGCGTGCTCAGGTCCGGGCGGCCAATGACCACGACTGCACCTCGTCCGGAGGGGCGCTGGCGGCCGCCAGCCGCTCCAGATACTCCCGCCGCGGGATGGCCTTGGCGCCGAGGCTCAAAAGGTGCGGAGTCGTCATCTGGCAATCGATGAGGGCATAGCCGCGGGCAATCAGTTCCTCGCACAGCCGCTGCAAAGCGACCTTGGAGGCGTCGCGCTCCAGGCTGAACATCGATTCGCCACAGAACACCTTGCCGAAGGCGACTCCATACAGGCCTCCGACCAGCCGGCCTTCACGCCAGGTTTCCACGGAATGGGCATATCCGGCCTCGAAGAGTTGGCCGTAGGCGGCAACCATTTCAGGGGAGATCCACGTGCCTTGCGGCCGGAGTTCCTCGCTGCCACAGGCTTGCAGCACTGCGCGGAAGGCGCTGTCGAACCGGATTTCGAACCCCCGGTTGCGGATGCTTTTATCCAGGCTCCGGGACTTCCTGAAGTCATGGGGATCCAGCACCGCGCGCGGATCGGGTGACCACCAGAGAATGGGCTGCCCCTGCGAGTACCACGGGAAGATGCCGCGACGATAGGCAGCGAGCAGCCGCTCAACCGACAGATCGCCCCCCGCAGCCAGCAGCCCGTCCGGTTCGCGCAAGGCCCGTTCCACCGGCGGGAAACAATCCGGAGGATCGTCGGCAGTAAGCCAGATGATGGAAGTCATCGATCCGGTTCCGTCGCCGGAGCAGGTTCGGGTTCGATGGTTTCATTCCGGTGGAAGGGGAGGTGTTCGCCGATTCCCGACATGTACTCATCCACTGCCGCGCCTTCCTGGCGCAGATGGGCGCCGATCGCCTGGGCGAAACGGGGATCTGCAATCCAGTGGGCCGACTGCGTTGCCGAAGGTTCGAACCCCCGTGGGACCTTGTGTTCTCCCTGGGTGCCGGGTTCGAAGCGGGCGAGGCCCTTTTCTATGCAGTATTCGATGCCCTGGTAATAGCAGGTTTCGAAATGCAGGCTGTGAAAGTCGGCCGCAGACCCCCAGTACCGTCCGTAGAGCGTATCGAGTCCCACAAAAAAAATGGCGGCTGCCACGGGCCTTGAGCGGTAACAGGCCAGTTTGACCATCACCGTGTCCGGCAAGGCTTGCGACAGGTGCCTGAAGAACGCTGCGGTCAGATAGTGGTCATGACCATGGCGCCGGAACGTGTTCAACGAAAATTCGTGGATCACTTCCCACAGCGCAGCGTCGATCTCTGCGCCACCGAGCGTCCGGAATTCGATGCCGGCTTCCGTGATCCTGCGGCGTTCGCGATTGGCCTTCTTGCGTTTGTCGGCGCGGAAGCTGCCGAGGAAATCCGTGAAGGTCCGGTAGTCGCGATTGTGCCAGTGGAACTGACAGTCGCGCCGGGGGATGAATCCTTGCGGGACAAGCGCGGCCTGGTCCTCCACATCGGGAAACAGGACATGCAGCGAGGAAACGGAAGACGCCCGCGCGAGTTCCAGAGCGGCTGCTACAAGCGCTTGTCGGATAACGGTTGCGTCCGCTAGCGGCGAACAGAGCAAACGCGGACCGGTCGCCGGAGTGAACGGAATGGCGCTGACCAGTTTCGGATAATAGTCAACACCGGCTCGCATATAGGCATTGGCCCAGCCCCAGTCGAAAACGAATTCGCCCCAGGAATGCGGCTTGAGATACAGCGGCATCGCCCCCAGCAGCTCGCCTGCATCGTCTTCGATGACGAGGTGCTGTGGAACCCATCCGGTCTCCGCATGAGCGCAGTGCTCGCGCTCCAGAAGCGCAAGAAATTCATGCCTGACAAAGGGATTGCCGCGCAGGTCGAGCGCATTCCAGCGCGCTGCATCGATCGCATCGAGGGACTCGAGTCTGCGAACGTGCACCTGTTTTTTCCTGACAGGGGCCGGTCAGTGCTTGCTGGCAGCGTCGAGCTGATCCAGGTATTTGTCCGCATCCAGCGCCGCCATGCAGCCACTGCCTGCTGAAGTCACGGCCTGGCGATAGACGTGGTCGGCCACATCTCCTGCAGCAAAAACCCCGGGAACACTGGTGGCCGTCGCGTTGCCCTGGATCCCTGAGCGCACGACGAGATAGCCATTGCTGCCCATTTCAAGCTGTCCGGCGAACAGTTCGGTGTTGGGGACGTGACCTACCGCGATGAAGACTCCTGTCACGTCGAGATTCTCGTGTTTGCCGCCCGCTGCGGCGGACACCTTGAGTCCATTGACGCCGCTGTCGTCGCCCAGCACTTCGTCGACGACGTGATTCCAGACGACGCGGACCTTGCCTTCGCGTTCACGTTCGAAGAGATGGTCCTGCAGGATTTTTTCCGCCCGCAACTTGTCGCGACGGTGCACCAGCGTCACGTGGCTTGCGATGTTGGCGAGGTACAAGGCCTCTTCGACAGCGGTATTCCCACCGCCCACGACAGCCACTTTCTGGTTGCGGAAAAAGAAGCCGTCGCAGGTCGCGCACGCGGACACGCCTTTGCCGCGGAATTCCTGTTCCGAGGGCAGGCCGAGATAGCGGGCGGTCGCGCCCGTTGCAATGATCAGTGCATCGCAGGTGTACTCGCCCCGGTCGCCTTCCAGCCGGAAAGGGCGCCGCGAGAGATCCACCTTGTTGATGTGATCATTGACGATGTCGGTGCTGAACCGCTCCGCGTGCTCGCGCATGCGCTTCATGAGTCCGGGGCCGGTCAGGCCATGGACGTCGCCGGGCCAGTTGTCGACTTCGGTCGTGGTCATCAATTGACCGCCTTCCTCCAGTCCCGTGATGAGCAACGGCTTGCGGTTGGCGCGCGCCGCATAAACGGCGGCAGCGTAGCCCGCGGGGCCGGAGCCGAGGATCAACAGCCGGGAGTGCCGGGATGTGCTCATGTATGCTTTGCCTTCAATTCTTCATTCACAGGTCGATGCCGCCGGACAGTTTGCCTTCAGTCCGCGACCTTTTCCCAACAGATTTACAGCCCGTTGCTGCATTGATGGGGTCCGGAACCATCCGGATCAAGCCGGCGCAACATGCTATATTTCTGAAATTCATGGCCGGAAATCATGACGTTAATCCGCTTTTGTGAAGTGAGAAACTAGTTGGCTGTCACTACCGAAGCACGCAGCAGCTCCAAAGACGCGGGCCGTCTGGGGTCGACGGTCGTGCGTTCGCTGCGCGAGAGTGCCCTGTGGGTGTTTGGCGCCGTGGCGCTGATCCTGCTGGTGGCGCTGGCCAGTTACGATCGCAACGATCCTTCGTTCTCGACTACCGGGGTTCCAGGGCCGGTCGCCAATCTCATAGGACCCGTGGGCGCCCATCTTGCCGGTTTCCTGACGATGCTTTTCGGACGTCCCGCATTCCTCCTGCCGGTCATGATCGCGGTGGCGGGCTGGTTGCTCTATGCCGGCCGGAACGGGGCAGAACAGCAGAACCGGGCGACGATGGCGTTCCGGGGGCTCGGTTTTCTCGTCACGCTTCTCACCAGCTGCGGCCTCGCTACCCTGCATTTCACCAGCGCGAGTTATCCCAATTCAGCGGGTGGCGTACTCGGTTCGCTGGTCGGACGCGGCTTTGAATCGGCCTTGAGTTTCCTTGGCGCGACTCTTTTGTTGCTTGCATTGTGGCTGGCAGGTGTTTCCCTGTTTGCCGGCATCTCGTGGATCGAGATCATGGATCGCACGGGGCGAGGCACCTTGCGGGCGTATGAGTGGATCCGCGCGAGGTTCACGAATTCCAGGGAGCTGAAGGCCGGCCGCGAAGTGAAAGAGGCCCGGGCGGAAATAGTTCGCGAGGAACAGAAGCGCGTCGCGAAACGTCCACCGCCGAAGATCGAGCCTGTCGTCCAGAAGGTCGAGACCAGCGAGCGGGTGGAGCGCGAGAAGCAGGTTCCGTTGTTCGAGCGGCCGGCCTCGAAAGAGCTGCCCCAGCTGGCGTTGCTCGATGATCCAGTCGCACAGCAGGCGGGCTATTCACCTGAAGCGCTCGAAGCCATGTCGCGGCTGGTGGAGCTCAAGCTGCGTGACTTCGGCGTCGAGGCTGAAGTCGTGGAGGTGCATCCTGGTCCGGTGATCACGCGTTTCGAGCTGAGGCCTGCTGCTGGCGTCAAGGTCAGCCAGATCAGCAATCTCGCCAAGGACCTCGCACGTGCCCTGTCTGCGATCAGCGTGCGCGTGGTCGAGATCATTCCCGGCAAGTCGACGATGGGCCTTGAGATCCCGAACGAGAAGCGGGAGATGGTGACGCTAGGCGAGATCATCAAATCGCGCGCTTACGACGAAATGGTGTCGCCGCTTGCCCTGGTGCTGGGCAAGGACATCAGCGGCGCGCCCATGGTGGCCGATCTCGCGCGCATGCCGCATCTGCTGGTAGGTGGCACAACCGGATCGGGCAAGTCCACCGCAGTCAACGCAATGATCCTGTCGCTGCTGTACAAGAGTACGGCCGAGCAGGTCCGGATGATCATGATCGATCCCAAGATGCTGGAGCTTTCGGTTTACGAAGGCATTCCACACCTGCTGGCGCCGGTCGTCACTGACATGAAACAGGCGGCCAATTCGCTCAGGTGGTGTGTGGCCGAGATGGAGCGCCGCTACCAGCTCATGGCTGCCCTGGGCGTGCGCAACCTGGCGGGTTTCAACCGCAAGGTGAAGGAAGCGAGCGATGCCGGAACGCCGATCCGCGATCCGCTGCTGCTGAAGTTGTTGGGGCCCGAAGGGCGGCAGGAAGACGTGCCGATGCTCGAATCGCTGCCGTTCATCGTGGTGATCATCGACGAGCTCGCCGACATGATGATGATCGTCGGCAAGAAGGTCGAAGAGCTGATCGCGCGGCTTGCGCAGAAGGCGCGTGCTTCCGGCATTCACCTGATTCTCGCCACGCAACGCCCCTCGGTGGATGTCATCACCGGCCTCATCAAGGCCAACATTCCAACACGCATTGCCTTCCAGGTATCGGCAAAGGTGGATTCCCGCACGATTCTCGATCAGAGCGGTGCGGAGCAGTTGCTCGGTCACGGCGATATGCTCTTCCTGCAGCCGGGGACCTCATTGCCGATCCGTGTGCATGGCGCCTTCGTTTCGGACCAGGAAGTCCACCGCGTGGTGGGCGAACTCAAGAGCGCGGCGCCGCCCAGGTATATCGACGAGATTCTTTCCGGCCCCACCGGTTTCATTCCCGGCTTCCCAGGTGAAGGCGAGGAAGGGAGTGAGGGTGGAGCCGTGGACGGTGAACAGGATGCACTATATGACCAGGCGGTCCGCATCGTCGTCGAGAGTCGCAAGGCTTCGATTTCCGGTGTCCAGCGACGGCTGAAGATCGGCTACAACCGCGCGGCCCGCATGATCGAAACCATGGAAGCGGCGGGGCTCGTCGGGCCGTTGCAGTCGAACGGTGCGCGCGAAGTGCTTGTCGCGCCACCGCCGGAAGAATAGCGGTGGTGATGAACACATTTGCTGCGTTCCGGTTTGCCGCGATCGTTGCCACGGTTTGCGGGCTGGCAATTGTCGTCCCCATTTCAGACGTTGTTGCCGCGGCTCCGACTTCGGGTGCGATCGCGAGTGTCGATGCGGGATATCAGCGGATCGACCGCTTCATGCAAGGTCTCACCGGCCTGGAGGCAACCTTCAAGCAGGTGCTGCGTGACAGCCGCGGCCAGACTGCAGAACAGTCTTCCGGCAAACTGATGATCCTGCGTCCAGATCGCTTTCGCTGGGACTATGCGGCGCCCCATGCCCAGCAGATCGTTTCGGATGGAAAGCGCCTCTGGCTATATGACCCCGATCTCGAACAGGTGACAGTGCGTCGTCTCGACCAGACGCTGGCAGGTACGCCGGCCATGTTGCTTTCGGGCTCGGGCGACCTGCGTGCCAGTTTCAACGTCGAGCGTGTGGAGCAGGCCAGTGACGTGTTCTGGGTGGTCTTGAGTCCCAAACGGCCGGATACCGATTTCCGGCGTCTCCGCCTCGGTTTCCGGGGGGATGCCTTGGCCTTCATGGAGCTTGAGGACAAACTGAACCAGACCACGGTCCTGGAGTTCATCGGCCTCAAGCGCAATCCAGGTGCAAGCGCCGATCAGTTCACGTTTACACCACCTCCCGGCACGGACGTCATCGGCGAGGCCGCAAACTAGCGCTCGAAATCGGTCCTGTGAGAATCATGTTGCCTCTTTCTTATCCCCGTTTTTGGCTTGCCGTCGGAATAGTGATGGTCGTGGTGATCATCAGCGGCAGTCTTGCGCCTTCCGATGACGTTGAAAGCCTCATGCTGGGGAATGACAAGGTGACGCACGCCTTGGCGTACGCAGGACTGACTCTCTGGTTCACCGGCCTGTACCCCCGATCACGTTATCCGTTGATAGCGGGTGGCTTGTTCATGCTGGGAGCGATGATCGAAATCCTTCAAGGTGCCATGCCCTTGGGAAGGCAAAGCGATTTCCGCGATCTGGTCGCGAATACAACCGGGATCGGAATCGGTCTCTTGCTGGCCTGGCACTGGTCCGGCGGCTGGGCACAGTGGGTAGAAGCGCGAGTGCGCCAGACTCTTGCTTCCTGAGGTGCTCGTAACGCGCGCAGAGGGACCGGAAAAAAACCGGCTACGGCCGCTCGCTGATCGCATGCGTCCCGGTACGCTCGATGACTTCGTCGGGCAGGAACACCTGCTGGCGCCGGGCAAGACCTTGCGGCACATGCTGGAAGGCCGCAACCTGCACTCGATGATTCTCTGGGGGCCGCCCGGTACCGGCAAGACGACGCTCGCGCACATGGTGGCCCGCACCTGCGATGCTGAATTCATCGCATTGTCAGCTGTGATGGCAGGCGTCAAGGACATCCGCGCAGCGGTGGAACAGGCACAGTCCGTTCGCGCTGCGACCGGACGTCGCACCGTGCTCTTTCTCGATGAAGTACATCGCTTCAACAAGGCCCAGCAGGATGCTTTCCTGCCCTGGGTGGAAGACGGCACGCTGGTCTTCATCGGCGCCACCACGGAAAATCCTTCGTTCGAACTCAATAACGCCTTGTTGTCCAGGGCCCGTGTATACGTACTGCGTGCATTGAATGCGGGACATATCCGCGCGGTGCTGGAGCGGGCACTCAAGGTTGAGGAAGCAGCTACGCCGGCCGTTGACTCGGGTGCGCTGGACGCGATTGCCGCGGCAGCCGATGGCGATGCACGGCGTGCACTCAACATGCTGGAACTGGCGCTCGATCTCGCGGCAGCAGCGAATCCCCCGCGGCTGTCGGAATCGATTGCGGCTGAAGTCACGAGCGGTGGAGTGCGGCGCTTCGACAAGCAGGGCGATGCGTTCTACGACCAGATCTCGGCGTTGCATAAATCGGTCAGGGGAACGGATCCGGATGCCGCGCTCTACTGGCTGTGCCGGATGCTCGATGGCGGATGCGATCCACGGTACATCGCGCGACGGGTGCTCAGGATGGCATCGGAAGATATCGGCAACGCCGATCCGCGGGCGCTGACATTGGCACTCGAAGCGTGCGAAACCTATGAGCGTCTCGGCAGTCCTGAAGGCGAGCTGGCCCTCGCGCAGGCAGTCATCTTTCTGGCGTGTGCCGCCAAGAGCAATGCCGTCTATGTGGCCTTCAATGAGGCCATGGCGGATGCCCGGAATTCCGGATCGCTGGATGTGCCGCTGAAGATCCGGAACGCGCCCACGAAACTGATGAAGGAACTGGGTGCAGGGCAGGGGTATCGCTACGCGCACGACGAACCGGATGCCTATGCAGCGGGCGAGAAGTACTTTCCCGACGAACTGGAACCACGCCAGTACTACCGTCCTGTTGCCCGGGGACTGGAGATCAGGATCGCTGAAGCGCTCGCCCGCCTGAAGAAAAAAGACTAGCGGACACCCGCCGGTTCCTTTTGCGTGTGCCGTTTGTGAGAATGCGCGGCGTAGCCGGGTGTCGGCATCGTGCCGCGACTTCTTCCCCAGTATCCAGACCAGCCCATGATCGATCCCAAACTGCTTCGTACTGATCCGCACGCTGTTGCCGGCAACCTTGCGCGACGGGGTTTTGTCCTGGATGTCGCCCGGTTCCAGGCGCTCGAGGATAGCCGCAAGAACTGGCAGATCCGCGCCGACGAATTGCGCAGCGAGCGCAATACCCATGCGAAGTCGGTGGGTAAAGCCAAGGCGCAGGGACAGGACATCGCGCCCTTGTTGAAACAGGTCGAGACCCTGGGTGCAGATCTCGCGAACGTGGAGACGGAGTTGAATGCCGTCCAGCTGGAACTCGACCAGTTCGTGCTTGGGCTGCCCAACCTCCTGCATGAGTCCGTGCCCGACGGCCGCGACGAAAGTGCCAATGTCGAAGTGCGACGCTGGGGTACACCAAAGCAGTTTTCGTTTGTTCCGAAAGATCACGTCGAGCTGGGCGAAAAACTCGGCCAGCTCGATTTTGCCGCCGCGGGAAAAATTTCCGGCGCCCGCTTTGCCGTGCTCGGCGGAGGGCTTGCAAGTCTGCAGCGGGCGCTGATCCAGTTCATGCTGAACCTGCACACGCGTGAGCATGGCTATCGGGAGATGTATGTCCCTTATCTCGTTAACGCGGATGCGCTGACGGGAACGGGGCAATTGCCCAAGTTCGAGGAAGACCTGTTTGCAGTGAAGGGCGAATCCGGCTTGTACCTTATTCCCACAGCGGAAGTACCGGTCACGAATCTGGTGCGCGATTCCATTCTCGAAGCGAGTGATCTGCCGCGGAAGTACACGGCTCATACCCCTTGCTTCCGTTCGGAAGCAGGCTCTTACGGAAAGGACACGCGCGGCATGATCCGCCAGCATCAGTTCGAGAAGGTGGAGCTGGTGCACATCGTGCGGCCGCAGGATTCGCAAGCGGCGCACGAGGAGCTGACGGCCAACGCGGCGAAGGTACTCGAAGCGCTGGAGTTGCCGTATCGCGTGATGCAGTTGTGCGCCGGGGATGTGGGTTTCGGGTCGGCGAAGACTTATGACCTCGAGGTCTGGCTGCCGGGGCAGCAGAAGTATCGCGAGATTTCTTCCTGTTCCAACTTCGAGGCCTTCCAGGCGCGACGCATGCAGGCACGGTGGCGCAATCCCGAAACGGGCAAGCCAGAACCAGTGCATACCCTCAACGGTTCAGGTGTAGCGGCGGGGCGAGCACTGGTGGCCGTGATGGAAAATTACCAGCAGGCCGATGGCAGCATCGTCGTGCCTGAGGTGCTCCGCGGTTACATGGGCGGGACGGAAGTCCTCACTGCCTAGACGCAGCCCCGGGGACGGAAAAGAAAAAAGGCCGCGAGTGTCGCCACTCGCGGCCTTGTCGTCTCGAACGCTGACGCTTGCAGCGTCAGTCCGTCAGTTCCTCGATGAACCGCCCAGCAGATTCAGCAGGCTGAGGAAGAGGTTGTAGATCGCGACATACAGCGTCACGGTTGCGGAGATGTAGTTCGTCTGTCCACCGTGAATGATGTTTCCTGTCTCGAACAGGATCAGCCCGCCCATCGCCAGGACAAACATTCCTGAGACCGCCAGCGACAGCGTCGGCAGGTGGAAGAAGAAAGCGACCAGCCCGAGCAGGAAGGCGCCCAGGATGCCGACCGTCAGGAATCCACCCAGGAAACTGAAGTCTCGTCCGCTCTTGACCGCATAGGCCGACAGGCCGACGAACGTCACGGCTGTCACACCCAGTGCTGTCGTCACGACCTCGTGGCCGTTCGGCAGGAACTTGAGGTACGCGCTGACGATGGGGCCGAGTGTCAGTCCCATGAAGCCTGTCAGGGCGAAGACCCAGAAAAGACCCCAGGCGCTGTTCTGCGTCTTGGTCGTCGCGAACAGCAGGCCGAAGTAGCCCACCATGGTGATGAGGAAGCCGGGATGCGGAAGGTTGAGGGCCATCGCAACGCCCGCCGTCAGCGCGCTGAAAGCCAGCGTTGCACCGAGCAGCAAGTAGGTGTTGCGCAGGACCTTGTTGGTCGACAGCGCGGATACGCCTGTCGTGCTGATTACCTGAGCCGGAAGCTGGGCCATCGAGATTTCCTCCAAACCACCTGAATTCAAAAAGCCGTCCGGACTATACCAGACGCTTTAATAGACAAACCCGTCGCCTCTACGTTCCGCCGGGTAAAGAAATATCAAGGGCTTGCGTTCACGGAACATTGACAAAAACAACTCCCGGAACTTTCGGGAAAGCTGATTCCGCTCAGGCTTTTGGAGGCATGGCGCGGCGTTTGACCAAGTGGGTCAGGAACGATAAAAGCCGCCCGAGACCCAGCACACGATGCAACCGACGACGGCAGCGGTGATGCTCGTCTGCATGACGCCGTAACAGGCGAGCAGCAGTCCCGCGAGAAAGCCCGCCATGCTGAGGCCTTTGGATTCCATGACTCACTATAGCAGCAGGCCGCGAGCCAGCCGGGCGTGTCACTGGCGTGGCGCGTCTCGCTCACGCTGGGGGCAGGTATGGCAAGATCGGTCGCAAACCAGAACAGCCTTTTTCGACAGGGGGAACCGTGAAAGATCGCACCCGCAAACCTTTGCACCTCACCCGACGCCGGATGCTCCAGGGTGCAGGCGGGTTGATGGTTGCGGCACTGCCGGTCGTCGCCGTTGCACAAGGGCTTCCGCAGTCGCCCGTTCCTTCCGGCACCGCACCCGCTCGCGCCGGAGCAGATATCACCGGCCGGCTGGCGCGCTACATGGTCGAGGCACGCCACCGGAGCTTGCCCCCGCAGGTAATGCGCGATGCCAGGCACCGCATCCTCGATACGCTGGGCGCGATGATTTCCGGAGCCACCCTTCCGCCGGGCGTACTGGCTGCCCGCTACGCACGTGCGCAAGGCGGTACGCCCGAGGCGTCGGTCCTGGCAAGCGACATCCGTACATCCGCGGTCAACGCAGCGCTTGCCAACGGGATGTGCGCGCACGCCGATGAAACCGACGATTTCGAACCGGTGACCAAGGCTCATCCAGGGAGTGCTGTTGTTCCCGCGGCGCTCGCGATGGCGGAAAAGGAAGGGCGGTCAGGGGCCGAACTGTTGCGAGCCGTGGTGCTTGGCTACGACCTGTGCTGCCGTTTGCTGATGGCGCTCGGTCCCGATCATGTGCGTGCGACGCATCGGAGTGCCGAGGGTACGAGTGCGACATTCGGCGCTGTCGGCGCAGCTGCTGCACTGGCGCGCCTCGACGAAAAAGGCATGCGGCACGCCGTGTCATACGCGGCCCAGCAGGTGTCGGGGCTATGGAGCTGGACGCGCGACGAAGACCATATCGAGAAGGCCTTTGATTTTTCCGGTATGGGCGCGAGGAATGGCGTAACCGCGGCGACGATGGTGGAGGCGGGATTTACGGGGGTATGGGATGTGCTGGATGGCGAGCACAACATGCTCGTGGCGTTGTCTACGGAGCCACGGCCCGAGGAGATGGTTGCCGAGCTAGGGTCGCGTTTCTTCGTGTCGGAGACCGCCATCAAGGTGTTCTCGGTCGGCTATCCGATCCAGGCACCGCTCGATGCTCTCCTGACGCTGCGTCGAGAGCATGGCTTGCGCCCTGACAACGTTGCTCGCATCGTTGTCCGTCTTCCAGAAGACGGCGCCCGCATCGTGAACAACAGCGCGATGCCCGACGTGAACTGCCAGCACCTCATCGCCGTCGCGCTCATCGATGGCACGATCTCGTTCGAAGTGAGCCACTCGCGTGAACGCATGACTGATCCACAGGTATTGGCCGTCAAGACGCTTGTGGAACTAGTGGGAGACCGGTCGCTGATGGATCCTGCGGCGCCGCGAAGTGGTCTCGTGGAAGTCACCCTCAAGGACGGCCGCACGGTGAGTCATTTCACAAAGCACGCGCCAGGCACGAAGGAGAACCCGCTCGACGACGCGAGTGTCAACGACAAGGCCCGTGGACTCATCGAGCCGGTGCTCGGCGCCAGACAGGCCAACGCGATCATTGAGCGCGTGAATGCGCTCGAGGATCTACGGAACGTGCGCGAATTGATTTCGCTGATGACGCGGAGGGCGTGAGAGGCATCACGGGATTAAAGCTGGACAGCCGGGCCTCGGCTTTGGACAATGCCGCCGGCCGCGGAGGGGTGCCAGAGTGGTTGAATGGAGCAGTCTTGAAAACTGCCTAATTGGTGCTGTGGAAAGGTGGCAGAGCGGTTGAATGCACCGGTCTTGAAAACCGGAGACCCTTTACGGGGTTCGTGGGTTCGAATCCCACCCTTTCCGCCATATACAGCTACGACTTAAAGTAGTTTCTAGCATCAAGGCCGCGCAGTTTTTAGCATTGTCGGTGGCGCTATCCGGTAATGGTGTAGGCCGCCAAAGTAAGCACGTTGTAAGCAACAGGGATAAGCGCGGATATACACCAGCTATGCCGCAAGCAGCTTCGGCTACGTGCGTTAACATTGTCAGTAAGGCGAAGAGCCAAATAAGGTCTAAGGTCTGGAATGAGGAAATCCGTCGCAGTGTCATCCAAGCAATTTACTGCGATTGATCTCTTCTCAGGAGCCGGTGGAATTTCACTTGGCTTCACTCATGCAGATTTCAAGGTGCTTGGGGCTAGCGACTCCATTGCGACATTTGGCCGCACCTACGAACACAACTTCCCTGAGCATCGATTCGTCCAAGGCGATATTCGGGATTTGGTTGGTGGCGACTTTCTGAGAGCTACGGATATCGCCGCGGGCGAGCTAGACGTTCTCGTCGGTGGACCACCGTGTCAGGGGTTCTCAATCCTCGGATCCCGATTGGTCTTTGACCCAAGAAACGATCTCTTTCGACACTTTCTACGTGTGGCCAAAGAACTGCGCCCTCGTTGCCTCGTGATGGAGAACGTCCCAGGACTGGCGACGTTGGCTGGCGGTCGAGTGTTGCAGCACATACTCGACGAGTTTCGCGAGGCAGGCTATCAGGTGAACTTCGCCGAACTGCTTGCGGCGCAATATGGCGTCCCCCAGATGCGTTGGCGAATGGTCTTCGTAGCTTGGCGCGCAGATCAGAAAGTTTCTTTCCGTATGGGTTTTCCGAAACCAACACACGGCCGAACGCGCATTGGTGAGCTGGTGCCTAACTGCGCAATCTCTCCGGAGGACATGCGGGGGTTTGTCACGACTCGCGATGCAATAGGCGATCTTCCTCCCACGGCCGCAGGGGAAGAGCGGCAGACATATGACAGTGCGCCAAAGCTTAAATATCAGAAGCTGATGCGTCAGGGTGCGACGAATCAATTGTTTAATCACTATGCCCCGAAACTATCCCCGCAGAACGTCGCGCGAATAGAGGCTCTTGAACCGGGGCAGGATTGGCGCGACTTGCCGCTTGAGCTATTGCCAGAGGGTATGCGTCGCGCAAAGCGCAAGGATCACACTCGTCGGTACAGTCGAATGACGTGGGAAGGCGTGCCTCGCTCCATCATTACTCGTTTCAGAGATCCCAAGAGCGGCGAGTACATGCATCCGGAGCAGACTAGGACGATTTCCATACGTGAAGCGGCACGAATCCAATCGTTCCCTGACAGATTCGAGTTCTGCGGCGGGTATTCTGAGCAATACGATCAAGTCGGGAATGCAGTGCCGCCATTACTAGCTGCGGCGATCGCGCAGGAAGTTAGAGCGTGCTTGCAGGGGAGTGCGACCTATCAAATGGAAAATCAGTTCTCTCGACGCCCATCGCTGTTACAAGCCAGCCTTTCGCTTGACGCGAGCTAGGAAGTCTTCGCGAGCTGCAGAGCTCATTCGATTGTCCGAGGACATTGCGGCAACGTAGCTTTCAACGGTCGCGCGAATTGTTCGCTTGTGCGAGAACTCCAGCATTCCATTTGGCAAGCGCTTACCCGTGTAGTCGAACGTAACGAAAGAAATGTCCCAATCTTTCGTCGCTTCATCGAACCGAATTCGATTGCGTAAGTACTCGAATGGCCTGTCCTGCATGAGAACATAGAACGGGACTTTGATCCCCTTGAGATACGTTCCTTTTACCGCTACCTGCAATCCGAGGCGTTTGTAGATGTTTGCCATGTTTACGCCGTAAGCAACGGTATCCTTTCGTCCCTTGCGAATTGCTTCATCCGTGAAGTATTGGCGCCATTCTGAAGGCTTGCCGTCCTTCCATGCTTGCCACGCGGGTCCCACACCTCCGCCTCGAATATCGATGGCTTGTGTTTCGATGGCAATGGCGTCCGAAGGGTCATCGCTGGCGTAGGCGACGTAGTCAAAGGACGTGCGCGGCTTAGTAAGTACGATTTCGGGAACCAGCTTCGCTGACCTTCCTTTGAAGTAGTCGTTCACGACGTGCTGCAAAGGAGCGCCATCAAGCCTGTGATCACAGACAGCATAGTTTTGTCGGACGCGCCCGTCATCCACAGCGGCGTAGGTCACCGAGCAGTATCCAAACCGGTACTGACGAAACTTTTCGCACAGCCCATTCGTGAATGGACACCAGTGTTCCTGCGAAGCCTTGGCGGATTCAGGTGTGTTTGCGTCCCACGCATATCCGAACACTTCCACCAAAGGAAACTCGTTCGACATGCGCTGCGTTCCCCCTAAGTTGAAGGGGGCTAGGCTATCAGCTAAATCAATCGCTTAGAAGCATACCCGCTGTAATACCTGCGGCGCATGCCGATCGCGACCCCAGCTGCCCCAGCTTTTCCCAGCGGGCAAGGTTACGGGGTGCGTTACCCGGCACCAGCGCCCGCGATTCAGCGGCGCTGCTTACTGTGGGCTTGCAGGCCTTGGATGTCTGACTGTGGTCAGGAGAGGAAACAGTCGCTTCCGCGCGCAGCGGGACAAACCCTAGAACTGTCGCTCAAGAACAAGCCCCGGTGACGGGGCTTGCTACAGCGTCCCACGAGAGGAGTCTCCGCTCCGCTGCTGCACCCCGTTCGATTTACGTGGGACGGTCGTGCCTATCCACGGCTTCGGCGATCACCTAAGCGTTCAATCATCGCACCACCGTCTTGCGAGTTGCATGCTTCACGGCAGCCTGCTTCGCCTCTAGGTAGTCCGTGGCGCCACGCCGGGTGTGCTCCCATTGCGCGCGGTTCCAGCGGTTGTGTTCGATGTTGGGGTCTTCGATGTGCTGCGGTGGCGGGTCCGTGTTCTTGCGCCGGTCTTCCGTCGCAGAGCCGATCAACCAGTCCTCGTATGGGCCAGCAAGCTGCTCCCACTCGTCGGCGTTCATCATGGGCGGGACGACCATCACGCCACCGCGCCGCTTATTGCTCTTGGCTTCGCGCAGCTCCCTGAGCTGCCTTTCCATTGTGGCAGTGACACGGAGGCGCATGTGGTCAGGCCAGTGCGGATTCCAGCAGGTCAGCAGCGCGACACAGCGCATCGACCCGTTCGTCGTGCGACGGATGCATCTCCGCAATCATCTGCAGGATGGCGAGGTTCTGCATGCCCAAGTCGCGGGTGCTATCCACCATCGTGATAAAGGCAAAATGGCGATAAGGGCGCGCGGTGTGGATCGACGGGCGCCGCTGCAATCTTGCGATGGACGCCAGTACCTCGCGCCACAGCATGTCCGGGTTAGGACCGCGCAGGTACAGCGACTGACCGGGGTACAGCTCGACGCTGTAGCTGTCGCAGTTGGGATAGTGGTTGTTCTGGAACAGGTGCCACTGGCCTTCAATGTCAGTCCGCACTAGGGATAGGCGCTGCATGAACTACTCCTCCGGGAATGCGTTTCTGTGATTGACCCGCCTTGCGCATCTGGTCGCCGAACTCCTCGACGTTGCGAACACCTGCTAGGACGTTGATCGACGCGATAATCTGGTTGCCTGTGTCCACGGGCAGTTGACCATCGGCGATGGCTTGTAGAACGGCTTCAATCTGCGTGGCGAAGCTGGCCTTCGCGTCAAAGGCGAACTGAACTAGGGGACTGGATGCTTTGAGCGTCGGGTATACCCGAGCAAGAACCAAAGCCTGGGCCATAGAGTCACCGGCCAGCGCTGAGTCCACCGCTGCCTGCGCCACTGCCTCCGCACTATCCTCAATCGCGCGCGACAGTCGTGTGCGCCTATCTACGATCCCGACTGGCCTGCCTTCTGGATGCGGCGAGGGCATTCCGGGTTTCCAGTTGGGGTTCGCCATCTAGGATTGATCTCAGCTATCTGTCATCAAACGTCAGGCGCTTGCACGTTCCATGAGTAGTGCGCGCTCTGCCTCGCTCGATGCTTTGCGCAACTTCTGAACTGTCGCCCACGTCGACCCCATCGCCTTTTCAACGCCGGTGATGAATATCCCGCCGCGCTGTTCCAGAAGCTCTATGCCTTTGCGGGTAGCGGCAAGCCTGCGACTGGCAGCGGGGTCCACCGCGTCCCTGTAGATGCGCGTGAAGTGCGCTCGCTCTTCCTTGCTGAGTCCAGTGAGCTTGTGGTTAACCCCGAGCACGCTGGTCAGCACGTCCATGTCGCCTTCCTGTAGGGCTTCCATGATGAACTTGCGTAGGTCCTCGTGGGTCATTGCACGCACCAGTCCGCGCAGTTCTGCGCTGATAGGCGTGCTGGACTTGGCTTCCAGCGGCGCGCTCAAGCTGCGCTCCAGCGCGTCGGCGGACGCCGTCATGTCAGCCCGCGCGCGATCAAAGGCACGCGAGACCTGATCCATCTTCTTACCCGCTGCCTCGGCGACGATGAGAAGTACCGCATGCGGATTCTTTGAAGGGTCCTTCGCTACTTGAATACGCGCGTTGTCGATCATCTTCAGCGTCTCAGTCGCAAGGCTGAATGCCTGCTCCGCCGGAGCGAGATACCCACGAAGCTCCTCCCAATGCTCGCCCGCTGCGTGGCGAACTACTCCGGGGTCCAAGCTTGGACTGGGGTGAAACGGTGCTTCGCCTACCGTTGCGTTCGGTATCTTCTTCCCGTGCTCGGGCTTGCCCGGACCCTTGAGCGTTGATCGCCTCTCAAACGCGGTATCGAGGACGCTCTGCTGCGGAATCATCTCAGCTTGTACTTCTGTCTCGGGTGTTGCCATGTTGATACTCCTGCGAATTGTGGTGCGGGCTTGCAGTGCGCGTACACGGTAGGACAGCGCCGCAAAAAGTCACAACGTTCACAATCGCTTGCGTATCGAACCCGACAGCTAAAGTGTTTGCCGCAATCGTCATCAAGGTCCTTCCTCGATACGAAGGTCGTAGACCGCCGCCGGAGACCTGTCCTACGTTGCCCCTGTCATCAACACAGGAGAACGACGATGGAGAGCAAGACGTTTACGAATCGTTCCAATGCGCGCCGTGCTGGTGTGCAGGCTGGTATTCCCGTCGAGCAGGTGGAGATCACCGTTCACAAGAACAAAGGCGACGTGCGTTTCGGGTTCAAGCAAGCAGACCAGACGCAGACTGTAACTCCCGCTAAGGCGAAAGCAGCGGCGAAGGTTGCACCCGCTGCAAGCGTACCGGCCGCAACTGCGCCAGCGACTGCTGCACCCGTGGTCACAGCAAAGGCGAAGACTGCGGCACCGGCTGTAACCACAGTTCAGCGCGAGACCCGCAACGGCATCAAGCGTCCGTCACCGGGTGGCGCGTGTGCTGCCGTTTGGGATTGGCTCGATTCAAATCCGGGCGTGACAGTGAAAGAGGCCAAGGCCGCCGCGTCACAGAACGGGTTCAACGAGAACAACGTCGCCTGCGAGTTCTACCAGCACCGCAAGTTCAATCACCCCCAAGCCAAAGCCTAGTCAGTTCAGGTAAGCGCCCCTGCCCGCGAGGGGCGCTTTCGTGAGCGGAAACGGGGTGTAGGTTGTGTAACTTTGCGGGCCGAGCACCCGAGCTGATGTTTCCGAGCAGAAGGTACACAAGGTACACTTCAGCATGGCGCAAGAATGGTTACATGCTGTCGACGGGAAGGGCGTGCTGGTGTCCGCCATTTTCGCCGAGCGACTGCTTAGCGGGGATGCATCCGCGCTCCGTGCCATGCAGCGCCTTCCCCTCACTAAACTTTATCGTGAGGGCTATTTGAAATTTAACGCCCGAGAGTTCCCCGGCATAATTTGGTCCGAAGTACCGGCAGGAGTGCGGGTGCCACTGGTACACAGTGGTCGGGCACCACCGAAGGCATGGATGCCTGACTACGTGAGTATGGAACATTTGAAGCCAAGCAAGAAGGACCTGCGCGACGTTTGGAAGTCCTGCACAGGAAGATCGAGCGAGCGCGATTACAACGTGAAGATCAGCAGCCGTGGGGTGAAAGTGACCGCCTTAAAGCCAAATCCCAAAGTCGATCTAGTTGTTGTAAATCGTTTTGACCGAGCCGCGCTTCTCAAGTTGGTCGGCGAACTCGATTTGGATAGCAACGTAGAGGCGTGGATTGCGGCATGTGCAAGCCGTGGCGGAAAGTCGCAGTTCAAGATTCTGTTCGACGACTACCTGGCATGGTGCAAGGGAGGCAAGCAAGCGGCTTCAGGTTCGAAGTCGTTCGCGATGGCTCTTGTTGCCCTCGGGGTCCAAAAGCTCGAGCGTCGCGGTGCTGGCAGCTACTACGCGTTGGAGTTGCGGCCGGGCACCGGCAGGCGCATTGCCAAGGTATAGCGCTCGCGCAGGGGCGACAGCAGCGGCGATCCCGCTGCCGCTGCTACGGTAGGGGCGGCTCGTCACCCGCGCCGCCTGTGCCTTCGCTCTTGGGCACGCCAAAGAGATGCGCCTTGTAGTCCGCCACGCATTCCCTCACCAGCTCTGGGTCGGGTACGTAGGCGGCTATCGCTTCCTCATCCGTCATTTCCCGCGCAGGGGGTTCCGTGTACCGGGGAGGGTCCGCGGGATGCGCCTTGGCGTACTTCAATGCGTCTACTTCAATCTCAGTCTGCAAGAACTGGAAGTGAGCGATCTTCTTCTTGGCAGCAGCGACCCGTTCCTCACCGTACCGGATCATCCACGGCTTGCCCTCTGCTTGCCGGCGCACTAGCTCGCGCTCTGCCTCAACCAGATCGCGCACAGCCTTTTCCATTACGAGACTTGTCATCGCTCATACCTCCGTCGGTTTGAAACATTCGGTTGCGGCTAGCAAGGGGCTTACCGGCGCAAACATCACTGACCACATGCCCAAGGAACACAGCCGCCTGCATGCGGCGCTAGGCAGTTGGCGTATTTGCCGCCCGAAGTGATGCACTGACCACGGTAACGCAGCAAGACCATCGGACCCGTTTTGGGGCGTTGGATGAAATACCCCGATCTTGGTGCGTTGCCCTATAGGGGCTAACGCAGCAACGCACCAAAGCGTTGCTGCTAGCTCCCTTGCTCCTGGTGGCGTTAACGCAGCAAAAACGCCCCAAAACGCCCCAACGCAGCAAAACATCATGGCGTAGTCACTGGCGGGTCAATGGGGCGAAGATACTTGCGCGCGCCGCCTTGCGAACCTGTGGTCATTGGCGATTCCATTACCTGTTGCGTGGACTTCAGCCACTCGACCGCATCGCGGATTGCTTTCTGGTTCATGCCTTGCTCCCGAGCGATAGGCTCTATGGAGCGACCGGTCGGGAAGTACCCCTCTTTGACCTGCTCGCGGAGCAGCGTCCAAATCTTGTGGGCGTTCGCGAGGAGTACGGCGTTGTGGCCTTCCATGTGGTCATAGCGTTCGAACAAGTAGCCGCGCCGCTTTATGAACAAGTCCGGTTGCGGGGGCGCGTGACTGACCTTGGGACGAGCGAGAATCAAGCCAACGTCGCCGGGTTTGAGTTCGTCGCCAGTAGCGTCCAGCCACTTGTCCGGCTCGAGCGACTGCAGAACGTGGACCATGCGGCTTCCGTCCGCGAATGCGCTACCGCCGCGCCCCGCATATTGATCGGTGGACGAACTTCGCGCAGCCTGCTTTCCTGTGTGGTGGATGTAGATGACGCCGCACTTCAGCGCGTTGCGGATCTTGCGACCGGCTTCTATGAGTCCTTGCTCAGCGTCATTGACGCGGCTCTCGCCAACGCCGAAAGACACCGCCGGATCGATGAAGATGATTGCTGGATGCAGGTCTGCGGCTGCCCGAATCAAGTTATCGACCGCAGCGTGCGGAATCACTACGTCCTTCTTGACTGTGGTCAAACGAAAGCCGCTGCCTGATAGGTCGGCGATAAACACGTTGTCCCTGATTCTCTGCAGCTCCACCTCGCCCAAGTTCATCTGTCGCGCGATGAGCTTCAACCGCGCCACCAGCATCTCGCGGCTGTCCTCTGCCGTGAGGAATAGCACGGGGCCATCGTTGATAATCTGATGACCGAATAGCGGACGGCGAAGCACTATGTGAATTGCCTCGAACAGTACCAGCGTCGTCTTGCCGGTTCCGCCCGGTGCAATGAATACGCCGACGTCCTCGAAGAACCAGTTGTCTACGATGCAGTAAGGGCTGGCATGAGCGGCGTGCCATTCCTCGGTGTCAATGCGGTCAGGCATTACGAACGCTGCTGCGCGCTGCGCCTCCTGATCTGCAAGTTCGAACGCGGTTAGCTGAGCGCGTGGTCTTGCCACGGGCGGGTCATCGTTCCACCAGATACCTTGACCGGGTTTCAGGTTCTTTCTGTGTGCTGCCAGCAAATGATCGAAGCCGGGAAGGGCAATGCCACTGGGCTGTTGCGATGAGTCGGGCTGTGGTCCTACGCTGTCTTTGCGTTGAGTCATGTTTGATACCTTGGGCGGCGTCGGGGCGGGCATCCCACGCCGCCCTTTTCTTGAGCGGCAACTTGCTATGGGCTTACGTGCGCGCGGGCGACGCGCGTAAGCGTGCAAGTTCATTGGATGCAGTACCCCGCATCCACCAAATTCTATGTTTGGTGGATTCAGGCGCTCGCGGCGCAAGGTGCTTTCTGACTGGTGCTGGTGCGAACCTGCGCTGCCATCCAGCTTCGAAGGGTCGCAGGGTAGTAGTAGACCAGTGCGCCGATCTTCTCGTAGGTCGGGCCTTTGCCTTGGGTGCGCCAGATGCGCAAGGTCGAGGGTTTAATGCCGAGTATGTCGGCCGCCTGAATCGTGTTGAGTTTCTCGGGCTTTTCCATGTGAGCGGTTCTCGGGGTGCAATCGGCGCTCGTGTTATCGAGTTCCAATTCCCCGCCGCTTACCCATGGCAAGCTTTTCGATAGTTGCTGTGTCCGGGTTGGATAACCGGCTTAGAGCAATACAGGCGAAGTTGTTACGGCGTTTTTATAAAGCGCTGTGCGTGTATGCGCAAGCAAAATATGTCGCCCAGTAAGCGGACATTGCGCTGCTGTCTACGCGCGCAGTGGGACAACATTGGATCCGTTTGCCTGAGACCGCGCGACGTTGGCTTTCATCTCGATCCAATCGGCGATCTTTTGCACCTCTGGATACATGTACTGGAGTCGCTTCGTCTCAAGGTAATGTTTCGTTGTCACCGTCGAAGGTTTGTGCGATGTCAAAAGCTCGATGCGATATAGGTCGAGGTTCAATTCCATTACCCCGTAACACGTGAACGATCGGCGCGCGTCGTGACTGGAAAGTTCAATGCCAGCAATTTTGGATATGCGCTCCCAGAGCCACGCAGGGCTGCTGACATGCTGCTTCGGGTTCTTACCCGGAAAGACATAGGGGTTGCCTTTCACGCGCGACCGCTCGTTGAGCAGCGTCACGGCCTGCTTGGACAGCGGTAGATAAATGGGCCTGCGATTCTTCGGGTCCGGAAGATGCCAGAAGCAATTCTTCTCATCATCCTCAAGGTGGACGTTCTCCCACAACAGTTTCTGAGGCTCTCCAAGTCTGCTGCCGGTGAGAAATTGGAACATCGTCAGGTCGATGGTGGAGAGGGTAGGCGTCACATAGGTCACGTCACGCAGGTCGGAGAGCAGGTTCCACACGGCGCCGATGCGGTTCGCCGGGACGTAGGTATCGCGTTCCTGCAGGGTGATCCACTGGTCTCGTAGCGCAGACACCGGGTTGGACACGACCACGGGTGTCCCATCCGCCTTCTTGTAGTTGCGCGCAGCGTAGTTGATGAGCGCGCGAAGGATGGCGAACGCTTGATTGGCCTGTCCCGGTGACCCGCCTTCGCGGTCGCCGTGTAGCCCGCCCGTGAGCATGTCGCGATAGCCCTTTCGGCAGTAGGCTTCTGTGATGGACGCGATGGGCTTGTGCTCGTGGTCCTTGAAGTTTGTGGTCACTACCCGCTCGATCTGTTCTTTGCTGCTGTCCTTCAGCTTGCCGGGGCGGTCCACATAGGCGTCCGCGACTTGGCGCAATGTGACGTTGGCGCTGTCGTCCCGCTGGACCTTCGGTCGGGAGTCAATGCCGAGGTGCATGCTCCGCAGATGCTCCCGCGCAGCGTCGCGCGCTTGCTCAACGGTGAATACCCCATGTGGGCCGATGGTGATACGGCGTTCTGTCCCGTTGACCCGGCCTTGGACAACGAAGGTGCATTTTCCGTCGCGGGTGAAGCGAGCGCCGAAGCCGCGCGTCTCACTGTCCCAAGCGAACGCGACCTTTATGGGTTCACCTCGACGGTCAACCTTGTCCCTTGGAAATTGAAAGTCATCAACGATACGTTTGGTGAGCTTTGGCACTCGTCGTCCCCTGTTGTAAGCGCTGTGTAAGCAACAGGGGTAAACGTAGGGCAACCTTCGCCAACATCGCAATACACGTAAGTATCTGTTCGTAAACGGAAACAGACACGCGCAAACAGCGGTAAACTTCCATCAACAGCGGTAGGGGCAAACTTGAAAACTGCCGAGGAAGCAATTCCTCCGTGGGTTCGAATCCCACCCCCTCCGCCATTTTCCCGTGTCAGTTGATCTGGCTCTTTTCCCACGGCATCGCCAGCACCAGCAGCATGTACTGCAGCTCTTCGCGCGAGACGTGGAGCTGGGTCGCGACGTTTTCCATCGGGTACTGGTGACAGATCACCAGATCCCATGCCACCTGGGCGGTCGGGAGATGGAAGGGGAAAGCGATGGTGGTGGTTGGGGTCATGGCCGGTATTCGTGCGGGCAGCGTTGATTGTGTGATTCTGCCGGGCTCCCTGACCTTGCGCCCTCTGGCATAGCCTCCAGTTGTCCTACGGTAAACCCGTAGTCCGGTGGTTGCGCGCGTCGCGCCGTTCAGTCGTCAGGCCAGCCGTTTTGCATAACTTGCAGGAGAGGCTTCATTTAAGGGTACGCCTCACGAGGGTTGGCGAACCCGTCCGACTGCGCTCCGCCAGCCGGGAAATCAGAATGCCTGCCAGATGTGACGCCGGGACTTGAGGAGTTTTCCATGGCCAGTGCTGTTTACCGACCTTTGCGTGCCCCGGCGGCAATGGCTGCGTGGAAAATGGTGATGCACCAGGGCTTGCCGATCGCGTCCGTCGCGGATCAGCTCCATACCACTCCCGAGCGCGTTGAATACATGCTGCTCGCCTTCGCCCGGCGACGCGCGGAAAGACTGGCCGCCTGAAAGCGGCCAGCCTCCGCAACAATTCCTACCGCGACGCGGTGCCCAGCTCTGCATAGAGCTGCTGCACGAAGCGGTCGGCACTCGCCGCCGCGTTGCCCGTCCGTTCGTCGTAATCGGCAGTCGGCTTTGTCGCCACGATCTGCTCCACCGTCTTGCCTTCCTTCATCAGCTTCGACACGCGATCACGGATGGTGACCGCCATGTCGCGATGGGCCACGAGCGCCGCACGATCAGTGATCGGACCATGGCCAGGAACGATCTTCGTTGCCGGGCCCGCGGAGTCGATCATCATGTTGAGCGCGGCCACCATGCCGACCAGGGTGCCGCCGTTCGCACGATCGATGTTCGGGTAGCCCACCGAGCGGAAGACATCGCCGGTCATCAGTGCATCGGCTTTCGGCAATCTTACGAACGTATCGCCATCGGTATGGGCTGGCGGCAACGCGCGGATTTCCACTTCCTCGCCATTCATGTGCAAAGTCAGACGCGTGTCGTAAGTCAGAAGCGGCAGTGCTGCGGGCGGTGCAGGGACCGCAGGTGCGGCGCCGGCCGGAGCGGGTGCCGGCGAAGCGAGCCTGTTCCGCAGTTTATCCTGCGAAATAATGACCGTGCCGAGCTTGGCGAAATTTGCATTGCCACCGGTGTGGTCGCCATGGACATGGGTGTTCACGAGAAAGCGGATGGGTTGGTCGGAAACCTTGCCGATAGCCGCGACGATCTTGTCGGTGAGGGGAGCGAACTGCGAATCCACCATGAACACGCCCTCAGGCCCAGTGAGGATGGTGATGCGTCCACCCTGCCCATCCAGCGCGTAGGCATTGTCGGCGAGCCGTGTTGTGATGATCTCGACCTTGCTGAAATCGGGTGGCGCGGGTGCTGGAGCTGGCGTCGCAGCGTTCACACCCTGCATGACCAGGAAGCCGAGCGCGCCAAGGCCGGACACCACCGAGACCAGGACAGTTCTTGCCGTCATTGAAATCTCCTCCTGAAACCGGAACCAAGGATGTTTTTATGAGCAGTCCGGCTGCCGGAGCTTAGCCGACTGGTTGCGGCGTCTCTATGGGAAGCAGGCCATCCAGGCAGCTATTTTTATTGCGGCGATGCGATACGTTCTCTGCTCCCGGTGCTCCTCTTCAATGCGTCATGGCATAGAGGATGTAGTTGATGCCAAAGCGGTAAGCCAGCGCAGTCATGGGTTCGGGATAGACGGGATCGTCTGCGTGTTGCCACGCATCGCCCAAGTCCATGTTGAAATTGATGGCGACCAGCAGCCGTCCCGCGTCATCGTAGACGCCCCGCCAGCGAGGCGGTCCGCCGGGCATTTCTGCAACGATCTGGCCACCGGGTGCGCGACGTAGATGCCGGCGGCCGGGGATCTGAGTGCGCTGGTCGAGGTCATAAAGAACGTGCAGGAGCGTTTCGTCGGGAGCGATCTCGACTACTGCGCGATCGGGAAAGACGCGACGCATGACGCTGTTGAAGACTTCCCATTCATACGCGCCGTGAAAATCATCCACCACGAGGAAGCCGCCTCGCAGCAGGTATTCGCGCAATAGGCTGGTTTCCGCATCCGACAGTTCCCAGCGCCCGACCTGCTGCGCGAACAGCCACGGATAATCGAAAATCGAATCGTCCAGCAGGGTGAGGTGCCGGCTGTCGTCGGAACTGCTGACGCGAGTCAGGCGTCTCAAGCCGTGAATGAAATGGTTCTCGGCTTCCGGGTAGTCGATGCCCCACCAAGGGCGGCCAGGGCCGAAGCGGAAACCCCGGCCCGGATCACCGGCGACGATGTAGATGAGTCGCGCCATGTGAAATTCGGCTTCCGGCGCGGCGCCCTCCCGCACACGTGAACGCTCTTGACCAGATACCGGTGACAGGCCCGCTACGGCCGCGACCATGGCGACCACCAGCACTCGGCGCAGGAGTTTCGGGGATCGTGGACGGATCTTCATGCGCGGAGCCCAGCCGCTGGCGCGGCCGGTGTCTTCAAGGTTGTACAAAGGTGAGCCCCGGCGTGTTGTTCTACGCGGAGCGCATCATGTCACAGGAAGACGGGCTGGGAGCAAAACGAACTGTGCCAGCCTTTGACGGCTGGCACAGTGGGTACTGATGGCAGTCGGGAAGATTTCCCGATACGGATCAGAACGAGAACAGTGCTTCCACGGCGAACGAAGTGCCATCGTCGCTGTCGCCGTAATCATCCAGTCTGTACTCGGCCACGAGCAACAGGTTGTCGCCGACCTTGTAGCTGGGAGACAGGGTGATGGCGCTATCCTCGGTATAGGTCGCACCGTTGGCGGCTTCGATCTTGAAGTCGTGGTAACGGAGGGTGATGCCAAAGGGTCCGGTGGCATAGTTGGCCATCAGCAGGTAGCCATCACCATCACCGTCGGGCAGGAAGGCATCGGCGCCGTAATCCACCGTGTTGTATTCGGCCGCGAAGGTGAAGCCCGCTACCGCGTACGAAGCCCAGAAATTGATGATGTCCGAATCGCTGTCATCGTCCGCGGTGTAGAACAGCTTCGCGGTCAGTCCTTCCACGGGCGTCAGGGACACGCCCAGTTCGTATCCCAGGTCATCGGGATCGCGGTCGGTCGGATCGAAAGCGCTCGTGACGACGGACGCAGTGAAGCCGACCACTCCGCCCTTGTAGGCGGCCGAAATGCCGTTCTGGTAGTAGCCGTAGAAGTATTGGGCGTAGCCGGTGCCGCTGTACTGGAAGAGCCCGGTCGGCTCTTCAGCTTCCCAACCGGTGTAGCTCAGGAAGCGGCCGACTTTCAGGCTGAACTCGTCGTTGAATGCCTTGGTGATGTAGGCCTGTTCGACGAAGGTGTCATCGCCGCTGCCCTCGAAGTTTTCGCCGTACTCGATGTCAACCCGGGCGGAGACGCCACCCGAACCGCTGTACATGAAGTCCATTTCGAACTGATCGATCCCCGCGGTATCGAAGTCGCTCGCGTTGTCGTCTCCGTCGAAGTTGAAGTACGACATGTCAAGAAAGCCGGCAACGCTCATGCCGCTGCCGAGTTCGATATCGGCATGTGCGGCCGGGACGGCGCCGACAGCCATGGCGGCAACCGCGCTAGCGATGATTTTTTTCGACAGTTTCACTGGTGAATACTCCCTGGTTGATGAGACAAGACATTTCGCAAATTAAGATTTGTTCAGAAATGATCGTTGGCCGTACGCTAAGGGAGCAGTGCAACATCGGATACTCGTCATTTGACGTAGACGAGTGGCAACGATCCGGAATTTGCGGGTGAATTCATTGCACGACCGATTTCAGTGCGGCCGTGCCCACGCGTTGCACTCGAATGCAACATGGGCAACACGAGATGTGATGTTGCTGTCCGGCGTATGGACTCGCGCAGCCAAGGCTGGTACTGATGACGGCAATACGCCTAAAGGGGGTTCTTGCGATGTCGATGCACGCGGATGTGTTGAGGGTTGGAGTGGGCGGGCCGGTCGGGTCGGGGAAGACGGCGCTCGTCGACAGCCTGTGCAAGCGGATGCGGGACCGTTTCGAGATTGCGGTCGTCACCAATGACATCTACACCCGCGAGGATGCGGAATTCCTGATCCGCAGCCAGGCGCTGACGGCAGACCGGATCCGGGGCGTGGAAACCGGCGGTTGTCCGCATACCGCGATCCGCGAGGATGCGTCGATGAACCTTGCCGCGATTGACGGGCTCATGAAGGAATTCACGAAGCTCGACATGATCATCGTCGAAAGCGGCGGCGACAACCTGGCGGCCACGTTCAGTCCGGAGCTGTCCGACCTGACTCTCTACGTAATTGATGTCGCGGCAGGCGACAAGATCCCGCGCAAGGGCGGTCCCGGCATCACCCGGTCGGATCTCCTGATCATCAACAAGATCGATTTGGCGCCCCATGTCGGTGCGTCACTCGAAGTCATGGATCGCGATGCCCGCAAGATGCGCGGCGAACGGCCCTTCCAGTTCACCAATCTCAAGACAGGGCAGGGCCTCGACCAGGTGATCGACTTCATCATCTCGCAGGGGATGCTCACGCCCAAGGCTGCGTAAGCGCTAACGCGCGAGCGCCCTGACAGCCCTCGCCGCGGCCGACGCGCGGTTCTCGACGCCCAGCTTCACGAAAATCTGTTCGAGATGTTTGTTGACGGTGCGTGGACTGATGGTGAGGATCTCGCCGATCTCGCGATTGGCCTTGCCGCGGCTGATCCAGAGCAGCACTTCGGCTTCGCGGGACGTGAGTGACAGGGTCTGCTGGAGAAGCTGCTCGTCGCCTCCGGCGCTGATTTCGGCGAGACGGAACAGCAGTTCGTCCGGCCCGATCGGGCTCAGCATCGAAATTTCCATGCGTCTTCCGCCTGCTGCAGCCAGCGAACTGGCCTGCGTTCGATAGCCGTCAAGTCTCAGTTGCAGTACCTGTTCCAAGACGGCAGGGGGAAGGCTGGCATCCTGCTCGCCGGCTGCAGGGAAGAGCTCGGCGAGAAGTTGCTTCGCCTTGGGCGTGCACCAGAGCAGCTTGCCCGTGCGATCCGTGGCGAGCAGGAAACGACCAGTCGCATCGAGCGCAATGCGTGAGCCATGGGCGATGCGTGCATTGGCGAGATGAACCCGGATCCGCGCGAGCAGTTCATCCACCACGATGGGTTTGGTGACGTAGTCGACGCCCCCGGCTGCGAGCCCCTCGACCACGTGTTCCGTCTCGCTCAGGCCGGTCATGAAGATCACCGGCAGATGCGACAGCAGTTTCTCGCGCTTCAGCTTGCGGCAGGTTTCAAACCCGTTCATGCCAGGCATGACGGCATCCATCAGCACGAGGTCCGGAGTGATCTGGTCCACGAGGTCGAGCGCGCTGTCGCCGTCGGTGGCAATGAGAACCGTGAAGCCGGCGTGATCCAGCGTGTCGGTGAGGAACCCGAGGGTCTCGGGGGTGTCATCGACGACAAGCAGGGTGTCCCGACGCGTGGTCTGGTCATTCATTTTTGCGCATCGCTTCGAGTACGTTCATGTAGCGTTTCAGGTTGAAGTTTGCGACCAGGGTCCTGAGATGGACGGCGACGGGCCGGTTGGCAGGGTCCGCCGCTTCGATCTCGCGCAGCTTGGCGTGGATGCCGCGTACATGCCCGATGCGTCCGAGCTGGTATAGATCATCGATGTGATGGCGGGAATGACTGGGCAGTGCGCCGACGGACTCATGGCTCCCTGCCTGGACTGTTGCCGCTTCGTAAACCCAGTCGAGTCCCAGGAGAGTGCCGACGCTTTCCACCAGCAGCTGGACATCGACGGGTTTCATCACGAATGCGTCATGCAGATACTCGCCGCCGCCCGGACTGTACTCGTGCGCGTTCGCGGATACCATGATGATCTTCGAATGCCTGAGCGCTTCCGTTTCGCGGATCTGTTTGGCCACCTCCCAGCCCGTCATGTCGGGCATGGAGATATCGATCATCAGCAGGCTGGGTGCATGCAGGCTCGCAAGCACGAGCCCGGCCTGTCCGTTGGGCGCGGTCAGGACAGTGAAGTTCAGGGGCTCAAGCAGGTTCCGCACGATATCGAGGTGGGCCGGATCGTCATCGATGAGCAGGATGCTGATGCGCGGGCCTGCATAGTCGCTCATGCGGCGCTGAACCGCGTTTTCCTGCGCGGTGTGCATGGCCTCCGAGAGCAGCAGGCGTACGACAAATGTGGTGCCTTCATCCAGCGTGCTCCTCGCAATGATCTCGCCGCCCATGATCTGAGCCAGCAACTTCGTGATGGTGAGGCCAAGTCCGGTGCCGGGAATCGTCCGCACGCTGGCTGCACTGCCACGCTCGAAAGGCTCGAACACGCGTTCGAGGTCGGTCTCCGGAATGCCGATACCGCTGTCCGAGATCTCGAATTCCGCAACCTGGTTGCGATAGCGCACCACGAGGCCCGCGTGGCCGCGCGCCGTGTACTTGATGGCGTTCGAGAGCAGGTTGATGAGGATCTGCCTGAGGCGTTTCGAATCGGTATGAACGTAGGCGGGCAGGTGGTCGGGTCGCTGGTACCGGAACTCGATGCCTTTCGCGGCAGCCTGCAGGCGGAACATGTCGACGAGCTGATCCAGGAAATCGACCAGCTGCACCTTGTCGCGGTTGAGCTTCAGGAGCCCGTTCTCGATTTTCGAGATGTCGAGAAGGCCGTCGATCAGGTTTGCAAGGTGTTCGGCGCTGCGGCGGATCACGCGGATCGCATTGTCGGAAGGAATCGCTGCCCCTCTTTCGAGCAGCTGCGCATAGCCGAAGATCGAGTTGAGCGGCGTGCGGATCTCGTGGCTGATGCCCACGATGTACCGGGTCTTGGCCACGTTGGCGGCCTCGGCTACTTCCTTGGCTTTCTGCAGGGCGGCGTCGGTGCGCTGGTGCGCCTCGATCTCGTCCATGAGCATGGTGGTCTGGCGCGAGGATTCGCCTTCCGCCGCCTTCCGGCTTTCATGGGCCAGCACGATCAGCCATGCCGCCACGCCTGACAGCACCATCAGGCAGAAAAACACCAGCCACAAGGTGGTCTCGATGGCAGCACTCTGGCCTGGCACCACGCGGCTGTACTGATGATGGATCAGCGCCAGCAGCAGGCCGATCGCCAGGTTGAAGACGGTGAGCAGGCCGAAGAAGTGGCCGGCCCGCGTGTTCAGCGCAACGGCAATCTTCCCCGGCAGCACTACCGCAAGCGCATCGCGCAGCTGCTCGGTAAAGCGACTGTTCGTCTTGCACATGTCGCGACAGCGCGCTTCCAGCGTGCAGCATAGTGAGCAGATTGGCCCGGAATACGCCGGACACATCGCCATGTCCGCGCGGTCGAAGGCGTTCTCGCAGATCGTGCAACGGATTTCCTTCTTGCCTTCGGGCAAGCCGGTGGGTGGCCGCGCGAGGTAGTAGCGCCCCTTCGTTCCCCATGCGATGAGAGGGGCGGCCGCAAACGCCACGAACAGCGCGACAAACGGCGACAGGATCTGGGCCCCGGTGCCGAATACGCCGAGGAACGCGAAGCTCGAGGCCACGATGGAAATGAGCAGTGCACCCACGCCGACGGGATTGACGTCGTAAAGATGGGCGCGCTTGAACTCGATGTACGGCGGACTGAAGCCGAGCGGCTTGTTGATCACGAGATCCGCGGTGAGTGCGCCGATCCAGCCGGCCGCGAAGTTCGCGTAGATGACGAGGATGCTCTCGATCGCCTGGAAGATGCCGATCTCCATCAGCAGCAGCGCGAGCAGGACGTTGAAGACCAGCCAGACCACGCGACCCGGGTGGCTGTGCGTCAATCGCGAGAAGAAGTTGGACCAGGCGATGGAGCCGGCGTAGGCATTGGTCACGTTGATCTTGATCTGGCAGACGATCACGAACACCCCGGTCACGACGAGCGCGACCTTCGGCGAGCCCAGGGTCTCGGTGAAAGCCAGGAAATACATTTCAGTGGGTTCGTCCGCCTGCTCGATGAGCACGCCATGGCTCAACGCGTAGTAGGCGAGGAACGAGCCGGCCAGCAGCTTGAAGCCGCCGAGCAGCACCCAGCCGGGACCGGTGCCGATCACGGCCGTCCACCAGCCGATCCGGTTCTCCTTTGTGCGAAGTGGCAGGAATCGCAGGTAATCCACCTGTTCGCCGATCTGTGGCAGGAGCGACAGCAGGACGGATGCAGCGGTCCCCAGCAACAGCCAGTCGATGGAGCCGTCGGGATTGCCCTGCTTGCCGCTGTAGTCCGTCCAGGCCGCCAGCTCGGAAGGACTGCTGAACGCGATGTACGCGATCGGCAGGAACTGCAGGATCAGCCAGATCGGCTGCGTGGCGATCTGCATGCGGCTGATGAGGCTGATGCCGTAGATCGCGATCGGAATGACGACCAGGGAACTGATCAGGTGGGCGATGGCCAGCGGCAGGTCGAACAGCATCCGCAAAGCCATGGACATGATGCTGGCTTCGATGGCGAAGAGCAGGAAGGTGAACGATGCGTAGATCAGCGAGGTGATCGTCGAGCCCATGTAGCCGAAGCCTGCGCCACGCGTCAGGAGATCGAGGTCCACGCCGTATTTGGCGGCGTAGTAGGCGATGGGCAAACCGATCAGGAACATCAGCAGCGAGAACGCCGCGATTGCCCATGCAGCGTTCGGAAAGCCGTACGCAATGGTGATGGCGCCGCCAATCGCCTCGCAGGCAAGGAAGGCAATGGGGCCGAGCGCCGTGCTGCCGACACGAAACGACGACTTGCGCGCCCGATCGGCCGTATAGCGCAACGCGTAGTCTTCCAGCGTCTCGCTGGCCACCCACTGGTTGTACTGTCGTCGTTCGCGAACGATCCGTTGTCTTGGATTCATGTCAGATCGATACGGTGCGGGGCGGATCTTCCGGATTCATGCGCCACCGTTGCGCGCGCCGATGGTCGCGGCGAACTTTCCTTCTCCCTATAAGCAAGCGATGTGCCAAGAGTGCACAGCGGGGCCGGCGCGACGCACTTTCACGCTGCATTGACTCACCGTGCTGCATTCAAGTGCGCGTATTCGCAGGGCTGCACCGCAATGGCTCGTGCGCTGACCGGTTTCGCAGATTCAGTGGCGGCGCGCCTCGCCTACGTCAAATGACGCGTACCCGGTGTTGCAGTGCTCACGTAGCTTGATTCCCCATGAAGGCTTTCAGCGCCCGGGCCTGCCAGTTCTACCTCGACAAGACTTTCGAGAGCCCCGTAGTCAGCGATTGCAGGACTTGTGGTCCTGGACTGCAGCTCCGGATGTAGTGATTTTTCTTAACTCTCCATTTCCAACTCTCCACCATAGCGAGGCACGAAACGATGAAACTGTTGCATTCCCTGACCCGCGCACTGCCATTGACGCTGGGCCTCGCGGCCGCGTCGGCATTCGGCGCCGCAGCCCCACCCATCAAGGTGGGCGTACTCCACTCCCTGTCGGGCACCATGGCCATCAGCGAAACCACGCTGAAGGACACCGTATTGATGATGATCGCCGAGCAGAACAAGAAGGGCGGCATCAATGGCCGCATGCTTGAGGCCGTTGTCGTGGATCCTGCTTCCAACTGGCCGCTCTTCGCCGAAAAGGCGCGCGAGCTCCTGGCGAAGGACAAGGTCGATGTCGTGTTCGGCTGCTGGACTTCGGTATCGCGCAAGTCGGTGCTGCCGGTGTTCGAAGAACTGAACGGCCTGTTGTTCTACCCCGTGCAGTATGAAGGTGAAGAGTCCTCGAAGAACGTGTTCTACACGGGCGCGGCCCCCAACCAGCAGGCCATTCCTGCCGTTGACTACCTGATGAAGGAAGGCGTGAAGCGCTGGGTCCTGGCGGGCACGGACTACGTGTATCCCCGTACGACCAACAAGATCCTCGAAGCCTACCTGCAGTCGAAGGGCGTTGCGCCTGCCGACATCATGATCAACTACACGCCGTTCGGTCATTCCGACTGGCAGAACATCGTGGCTGACATCAAGAAGTTCGGCTCTGCAGGCAAGAAGACGGCTGTGGTCTCGACGATCAACGGCGATGCCAACGTTCCCTTCTACAAGGAACTCGGCAACCAGAAGATCTCGGCTGAAGACATTCCCGTCGTCGCGTTCTCGGTCGGTGAAGAAGAGCTCTCGGGCCTCGACACCAAGCCTCTCGTCGGCCACCTCGCGGCATGGAATTACTTCATGAGCGAAAAGTCGCCCGAGAACACCAAGTGGATCAACACCTGGAAGGCTTACACGAAGAACCCGAAGCGCACGTTCAACGACCCGATGGAAGCGACCGTCATCGGCTTTGAAATGTGGGTAAAGGCCGTCGAGAAGGCCAAGACCACCGATGTTGCCAAGGTGTCGGATGCCATCATCGGCATCGAAGTGCCGAACCTCACGGGCGGCATGGCGAAGATGCTTCCGAACCATCACCTCACCAAGCCGGTCCTGATCGGCGAAGTGCGGGCTGACGGCCAGTTCGACACCGTGTTCCGCACAGGCCTGGTCCCTGGCGATGCATGGTCCGACTACCTGCCGGGCAGCAAGGACCTCGAAGCCGACTGGGTGACGCTCAAGTGCGGCAACTACAACAAGGTGACGAAGAAGTGCTCCGGAACGGTGTACTGAAAACCCGCCTTGGCTGACTACCCTAGACAGCCGAAGTAACGCAGGACCAGCCCCGGAGGCAACTCCGGGGCTGGCCAGCCGACCAAAGCCTCAACTGGTAACTGATGGTATTTACGCAAGCAATGACCGGACGGACGCGCCTGAGGCCATCAAGGTCGGTTTTTTCCGCCATATCCCTGCTTGTGCTGCTGATCCTCGCGTGCAGTGCGCGAGCCCAGGAGCAGACACCTCCGCCTCCCGCCGATCTGGCGGCAGCGCTGGCCGAACTTCCCGCCGCCGGTTTTTCGCGCAAGGTCGAACTCGTCCAGCAGATCGTGCAGCTTGGCGCTCCAGGCACGCGCGAAGTGCTGACTGCTTTCCTTGAAGATCGCCTCTACGCCACGCCGGCTGGCACCGACGGGGCCGCCGTGAAGGTCGTGATGACGGCTCCCGGCCAGGATGAAGCGCTGGAGAATGTCGCGCTGATCGATCCCCTGACTCTCGATTCACTCGGTACCCAGGCCCGCAGTGGCTACGAGCGGATCACCACGAACAACGGCCTGCGTCGCGCGCTGCGGATAGCCATCGCGCAGTTCTCGCTGTCCAGTCCCGACGCGGACATTCGCATCGCAGCCATCAAGGAGATGCAACGCGCGCTCGACGATGAAGGCGTTGCGCTGCTGCGGGCGCGCCTGATGGTGGAAACCGACGCCGATGTGCAGCAGCAGATCAACGTCGCGCTGGCGATGGCAGACCTCGACAGTCCGGAAGCCCCGGTGCGTCTCGCTGCTGTCGCCACTCTCGCGGGCGAACTGCATCCGGATATCTACAACCGCCTGAAGACGCTGTCCGAAGCGGGCGCAGACGGGACCTACGCCGAGCCCGACCAGGAAGTGCGCCTCGCTGCGGCTGAGGCAGTCCGGCGCATCGAATCGAGCCGCAGCGTCTACGGCGTCCTTGAAAACCTGTTCTTCGGCCTGAGCCTCGGGTCGGTGCTGGTGCTCGCTGCCATCGGGCTGGCCATCACCTTCGGCGTCATGGGTGTCATCAACATGGCCCATGGCGAAGTCATGATGCTGGGCGCCTACACGACCTACGTGATCCAGTTGTTGATGCCTGACCACATCGGCGCTTCGATCATCGTGGCGATTCCCGCGGCCTTCATCGTCGGTGCGCTCGCCGGCATCGCCATCGAACGCGGGGTGGTGCGCTTCCTGTACGGCCGGCCGCTCGAGACGCTGCTGGCGACATTCGGCATCAGCCTGATCCTGCAACAGCTCGTCCGTTCCATTTTTTCGCCGAACAATCGCGCAGTCGAGACGCCGCAGTGGCTGAGCGGTTCGCTGACCATCAATGACGCGTTCTCGATCACGTACAACCGTCTCTACATCGTCATTTTCACCTTGATCGTCTTCGCGCTCCTGCAGCTCGTGCTGCGCAAGACTTCACTCGGTCTCAAGGTTCGGGCAGTCGCGCAGAACCGGGCCATGGCCAAGGCGATGGGCGTGCGCACCGAGTGGATCGACGCGATGACGTTCGGCCTCGGGTCTGGCGTGGCGGGTGTGGCCGGGGTCGCCTTGAGCCAGCTGACGAATGTCGGTCCCAATCTCGGCCAGAGCTACATCATCGATTCATTCATGGTGGTGGTATTCGGAGGTGTCGGCAACCTGTGGGGCACGCTGATCAGCGGCATGTCGCTGGGGGCGGCGAACAAGTTCCTTGAACCCTGGGCCGGCGCGGTCCTTGCGAAGATCCTGGTGCTGATCTTCCTGATCCTCTTCATCCAGCGCAAACCCCGAGGCCTGTTCCCGCAGAAGGGCCGGTCGGCGGAAAACTAGGATTCCCTTGGGCACTCCGATGACCGACCACAGCATTCTTCTCAAGGCCCTGCGCGACGACCGGGGAGGCCAGTACTTCCTCGGCGCACTGCTGCTCGTGACGGCGCTGGTGCCCGTGCTCAACCTGCTGGTGCCCGAATCCTCGGGGCTCCATCTTTCGACCTATACCGTCACGCTGCTCGGCAAGTACCTCACCTATGCGCTGCTCGCCATCGCCGTTGACCTCGTGTGGGGGTATTGCGGCATCCTGAGCCTCGGCCACGCGGCGTTCTTTGCGCTCGGCGGCTATGCGATGGGCATGTATCTCATGCGGCAGATCGGTGCGCGCGGCGTATACGGCAATCCGCTGCTCCCGGACTTCATGGTCTTCCTCAACTACGAGAAGCTGCCCTGGTTCTGGCATGGGTTCGACATGTTCTGGTTCGCGATGCTGATGGTGATCGTGGTGCCTGGCGTGCTGGCGATGGTATTCGGGTGGCTTGCCTTCCGCTCGCGGGTCACGGGTGTCTATCTCTCCATCATCACGCAGGCCCTGACCTACGCGCTGATGCTCGGCTTCTTCCGGAACGACATGGGTCTCGGCGGCAACAACGGGTTGACCGACTTCAAGGACATCCTCGGGTTCAACATCCAGGCGGATGCAACCCGGATCAGCCTGTTCGTCGCATCGGCCGTCGCGCTGGGCCTGGGGTACATCATGTGCCGGTACATCGCGGCATCGCGCGCCGGACGCGTGATCCAGGCAGTACGCGATGCGGAGAGTCGCACGCGTTTCATCGGTTATCGCGTGGAATCGTTCAAGCTCTGGGTCTTTGTCTTCTCGGCCGTTCTCGCGGGCGTCGCCGGAGCCCTGTATGTGCCGCAGGTCGGCATCATCAATCCCGGCGAGTTCTCGCCCCTCAATTCCATCGAGCTCGTGATCTGGGTGGCGGTGGGTGGACGCGGCACGCTCTATGGCGCGGTGGCCGGTGCATTCATCGTCAACTACGCCAAGACCTATTTCACTGCCGCCTTGCCTGAAGTCTGGCTCTACGCCCTCGGTGCGTTGTTCGTTCTCGTCACCGTATTTCTCCCGAAAGGGTTGGTCGGGATCATCGGCCAGTGGAAGGGGCGCACGGCATGAACGTCCCGCTGAAGAAGGGTTTCAGCATGCGGCAGGCGATGGACAAGCTGGCCGGCCGTTCCCGCAGCGTGCGACCGCCGCGGCAGGGCGATGTCCTGACCGACGGAACCGCAGGAGGGCCGGATTCCTCGCGCGGCATCATTCTCTACCTCGAGGACATCACGGTCAGCTTCGACGGCTTCAGGGCCCTGAACGCACTCACGCTGTATATTGAAGTCGGCGAGCTTCGCTGCGTCATCGGTCCGAACGGTGCGGGCAAGACGACGATGATGGATGTCATCACGGGCAAGACACGGCCGGACACGGGTTCTGCCTGGTTCGGCCAGACAGTGGATCTGCTGAGCTTCAACGAACCGGAAATCGCGGAGGCGGGGATCGGCCGCAAGTTCCAGAAACCAACGGTTTTCGAGCATCACACCGTATTCCAGAATCTCGAACTGGCCATGGCCGGCGACAAACGGGTCTGGACCACGCTGTTCGCAAAGATGACGCCCGCCATTCGCGAGCGCATCGACACCGTCCTCGAGATCGTGGGCCTGCAGGATCGCCGCGACTATCTCGCAGGGGCACTCTCGCACGGCCAGAAGCAGTGGCTCGAGATCGGCATGCTCCTGATGCAGGATCCGCAGTTGCTGCTTGTCGATGAACCGGTCGCGGGCATGACGCCGCAGGAAACCGAACGCACCGCCGAGTTGCTTTTATCGCTCGCCGGCAAGCATTCGGTGGTGGTTGTCGAGCACGACATGAATTTTGTCCGCTCGATCGCGAAGAAAGTGACCGTGTTGCATGAAGGCAGCGTGCTCGCGGAAGGCTCCATGGACGAAGTCCAGAACAACCGCCAGGTCATTGAAGTCTACCTGGGCGAATAGAGATGCTTGAAATCAAGGGCCTGAACCAGTTCTACGGCGGCAGCCACACCTTGTGGGATGTCGACATGTCCGTGCCCGAAGGCTCCTGCACGGTGCTCATGGGCCGCAACGGCATGGGCAAGACGACGCTCCTGAAAACCATCATGGGATTGCAGGCAGCCGCATCGGGCTCGATCCTGTTCGGCGATATCGACCTGCGGAAAGTCGCCGCGGATCGGCGTGCGCATCTCGGTATCGGATATGTGCCGCAGGGTCGCGAGATTTTCTCCCAGCTCACGGTCGAGGAAAACCTGCGGATCGGCCTGTCGGTCCGCAAGGATCGTGCGAAGGAAATCCCTGAACAGATCTTCGCCTTGTTCCCCGTGCTCAAGAAGATGTTGCGCCGGCGTGGTGGCGATCTCTCCGGTGGCCAGCAGCAGCAGCTTGCCATTGGCCGGGCGCTCGTCATCGAGCCCAAGCTCCTGATCCTGGATGAGCCGGCCGAAGGCATTCAGCCCAACATCGTGGCCGAGATCGGCGACATCATCATGCGGCTCAATCGCGAAGCCAATCTCACCGTGCTGCTGGTCGAGCAGAAGTTGCCCTTCGCACGGCGGGTCGCGAGCCAGCTGCGCATCCTCGACAAGGGGCGGCTGGTCGTCAGCGGCGGAATCGCGGACCTGACAGACGACCTGGTCAAACACCATCTGACCGTGTGAGTTGCGGCTGGCAGTCTGGCCGGGCCGGAGAGTTGCAGTGAACTCCATTGGCCGTGCTACTTTTACCGACGATGACTCACCGTCCCCCTGTTGTCCGTCTCGATTTTCCTCCAGCGGTGGCGACTGCCGGTCGCGACTGGCATGCGGAGCTCAATCTCAGGTTCGTGGGGCAAGGGGAGCGGACGATCCTCGCGAATCGCAGCCACGTGGGTCCGCTGGTCGTGCAACGGCCGTTCTATCCCGAAGGCGGCGTGTGCCACGTCTACCTGCTTCATCCTCCGGGTGGCATCGTGGGTGGAGACAGATTGCTGTGCAGGATCGAAGCGGAGCAGGGCGCGCACGCGGTGATCACAACGCCGGCCGCCACCAAGTTCTATCGCAGCGCCGGCAGGGTGGCGCAGCAGACCCAGGAGATCGTTCTCAAGAATGCCGCGTGCGAATGGTTGCCCCAGGAAACGATTTATTTCGCCAATGCACTGGCCAGAGTGCGTACACGTGTGCAACTCGATGCGGGTTCGCGCTTCATGGGCTGGGACATTGGCTGTTTCGGCCGGCCCGCGAGTGGAGAGATCTTCGAGCAGGGCGAAGTGTTCCAGACTTTTGAAGTGTGGCAGGGCGAGACTCCGCTGTTTGTCGATCGCCTGCGTGTCGAAGGGCAGGAACGGATGATGCGTGCGCGATGGGGTTTGAGCGGCTATACGGTGCTCGGCACGTTCCTCGCCTTTCGGGCCGACGCCGATGATCTCGCTGAAGTACGTTCGGCGCTTGAACAGACCGAAGACGCCGACCGGCTGGTCAGTACTACGCTTGTGGATGATGTGCTGGCGGCGCGATGTTTCGGATCGCAGGGCGAGCATGTCCGGCGCGCCTTGACGCTGATCTGGAGCGTGTTGCGACCGCGGCTGCTCGGGCGTCCTGCGGTCAGCCCCAGAATCTGGGCCACCTGATTTCAAGCCTGATGGAGTGATCCCTTGGAACTTTCGCCACGAGAAAAAGACAAGCTCCTGCTCTTTACCGCCGCCCTGCTCGCCGAGCGACGCAAGGCGCGCGGACTCAAGCTCAACTATCCGGAAGCGATCGCGCTGATTTCCGCCGCGATCCTGGAAGGTGCGAGGGACGGACGCACCGTGGCTGAGCTCATGGGTTTCGGTGCGACTATCCTCACGCGCGCTGACGTGATGGAGGGCATCCCGGAAATGATTCCTGAGGTGCAGGTCGAAGCGACATTCCCCGACGGCACGAAGCTCGTCACCGTGCACCAGCCGATCCCGTGAGGTTATTGAAATGATTCCAGGCGAAGTCATCACCGCTGACGGCGACATAGAACTCAACGCGGGACAGAAAACCTTCCGTCTCAAGGTTGCAAACACCGGTGATCGTCCCATCCAGGTGGGCTCGCACTACCATTTCGCAGAGACGAATCCTGCGCTGAAATTCGACCGGGCATTGGCGCGCGGTTGCCGTCTCAGTATCGCTGCGGGAACTGCCGTGCGCTTCGAGCCGGGACAGGAACGCGAGATCGAGCTCGTGGCTTACGGTGGCGACCGGAAGATCTATGGGTTTCGCGGCGAGATCATGGGCCCGCTGGATGATGGAGCAAAACCATGACGCGCATCACCCGGCGAGCCTATGCCGACATGTACGGCCCGACGACGGGCGACCGTGTTCGCCTCGGCGATACCGAGCTGTGGCTTGAAGTCGAAAAGGACTTCACTGTCTACGGCGAGGAAGTGAAGTTCGGCGGCGGCAAGGTCATTCGCGATGGCATGGGCCAGAGCCAGCGTGTATCGGCGGAAACCGTCGATACGGTCATCACGAACGCGCTGATCCTCGATCACTGGGGTGTCGTGAAAGCAGACATCGGCTTGAAGGAAGGCCGCATCGCTGCCATCGGCAAGGCCGGCAATCCGGATGTGCAATCCGGCGTCACCATTGTCATCGGTCCCGGTACTGAAGTCATCGCCGGCGAGGGCCTTATCGCTACTGCGGGCGCCATTGACGCGCACATTCATTTCATCTGTCCGCAACAGGTCGAGGATGCGGTGATGTCCGGCGTCACCACCATGATCGGCGGGGGCACGGGACCCGCGGCTGGCACGAGTGCGACCACTTGCACGCCAGGACCTTGGCATATCTCGCGCATGTACCAGGCGCTTGAAGAATTGCCGATCAATTTCGGCCTGCTCGGCAAAGGCAACGCGAGCCTGCCAGCGGCTCTCGTCGAACAGGTGCAGGCAGGCGTGATGGGCCTGAAGCTGCACGAGGACTGGGGCACGACGCCGGCTTCCATCGACAATTGCCTGAACGTTGCGGACACCTACGACATCCAGGTGGCGATCCATACGGATACGCTCAACGAATCCGGTTTCGTGGAAGACACGTTCGCCGCCTTCAAGGGTCGCGCGATTCACACGTATCACACCGAGGGCGCGGGCGGCGGTCACGCCCCCGACATCATTCGTGCGTGTGGTGAAGCCAACGTGCTGCCGTCGTCCACGAATCCGACGCGGCCGTACACCGTCAACACGGTCGATGAGCATCTCGACATGCTGATGGTGTGTCACCACCTCGATCCGGGTATTCCCGAAGACGTTGCGTTTGCCGAATCGCGCATCCGGCGCGAGACCATTGCAGCAGAAGACATCCTGCACGACCTCGGCGCATTCTCGATGATCTCGTCTGACTCCCAGGCGATGGGGCGGATCGGCGAGGTCATTACGCGGACCTGGCAGACAGCGCACAAGATGAAAGTCCAGCGCGGCTCGCTGCCGCAGGACAACGCGCGACACGACAATTTCCGTGCCCGTCGTTATGTAGCCAAGTACACGATCAATCCCGCGGTGACTCATGGCATCGCGCATGAAGTCGGATCGATCGAAGTGGGCAAGCTCGCGGACATCGTGCTGTGGAAGCCGGCGTTTTTCGGCGCGAAGCCTGCGATGATCATCAAGGGCGGCATGATCGTGGCGGCGCCGATGGGGGATCCGAATGCTTCGATCCCCACCCCGCAGCCAGTGCACTATCGGCCGATGTTCGGTGCCTTGGGCGGTGCGCGCTCGGCAACATCGGTCAGTTTTGTTTCACAGGCCGGACTCGAAAGCGGCATGGCGACGCGACTGTCGCTGGCGAAGCGGCTGGTAGCCGTCAAGAACACGCGCACCATCGGCAAAGCCGATCTGCTGCTCAATGACTACCGGCCGAAGATCGAAGTCGATCCACAGACTTACGAAGTGCGTGCGGACGGTGAACTGCTCATCTGCGAGCCGGCAAGCGTGTTGCCGCTCGCGCAAAGATATTTTCTTTTCTGATGCTTAACCTGACAAAACGCCTCGCCGGGTCCGAACCTGCGCTTGCGCAGCTCATCCTGCCTTTCGAGTTGCGGCAGAAAAGCCGCTTTCGTGCCCGGCTCAGCACGGGTGAGGAAGTCGGTGTCGTTCTCGACAGAGGCGGCGTACTGCGCGGGGGCGATCGCCTGCAGGCTGATGACGGCCGGGTCATTGAAGTGGTGGCCGCTCCGGAAGCCGTCACGACTGTCAGTGCGCAGGATCCGTGGCAACTGGCACGTGCCGCGTATCACCTCGGCAATCGTCACGTTTCGCTGCAGCTCGGAACGGGGTGGCTCCGCTATCCCCACGATCACGTGCTGGACGAGATGGTGCGGGGCCTGGGATTGAGCACGCTGCTCGAAACCGCTCCCTTCGAACCCGAAGCCGGGGCTTACGGGCAAGGCGCTTTCCACTACGTAGCCGGGGCAGGGCATTTGCATCCGCATGGGCATGGCCACTAGATCCGCTGACCGTCAGTCGGCGACGGCGCTGCTGCGCCTGTTGCAGCTCGTGAGTCCCGCGTTGCCTGTCGGGGCCTTCAACTTCTCGCAAGGTCTCGAGTACGCCGTCGAAGCGGGTTGGGTTACCGACGAAGCAGCCGCGCTCGAATGGATCCGTGGACTCGCCGGCCGAAGCGTGGGAACGCTCGATGTGCCTATCCTGTTTCGCCTGTATGCAGCGTGGGACAGCAATGACATCGATGCCGTGCAACGCTGGAATGCTCTCCTGCTCGCCCAACGCGAAAGTGCCGAGCTGCGTGCTGAAGAACGACACATGGGGTCGGCGCTGGCCAAGATCCTCACGCAAGCGGGGTTGACGGAAGCCGAGCCGTGGAAACAGAACGGCCAGGCGACATTTGCAACGCTGTTCGCACTCGCGAGCCAGCGCTGGCACATTCCGGTCGACGATGCGGCGTGCGGATTTCTGTGGGCCTGGGCGGAGAACCAGGTGCTGGGCGCCGTGAAGCTCATTCCACTCGGGCAATCAGCCGGGCAGCGTCTGCTTGATCGGCTCGGAGCTGCGATTCCGGAAATCGTGGAGCGGGCCAGGACCTTGGGCGATGAAGAGATCGCGATCGGATCTCCTTTCCAGGGCTTCGCGAGCGCGCAGCATGAGACGCAGTACTCGCGGCTCTTCCGTTCCTGATTTACTTCTTCCGTTCCACGGCAGCCTTGCCGTGAAGCATCGCCTGGATCTCCGCCACGATCGATAGCGCGATGGCTTCCGGACCTTCGCCCCCAAGATCGAGACCTACGGGTCCGTGCACTCGACCTGCAAGATTTGTGGCGTCATCGAGGCTCGCGAGCAGTTTGTGTTTGCGTGCAGCAGGGCCGAGCAAGCCGATGTAGCGTGCGCGGGAACGAACGGCCTGTGCGAGGTAGCGTTCATCCGCGCTGAGATTGTGACTCATGATGACAATCGCATCGCTTGCGGACAGGTCGAAATCGTCGGGCAGGTTCTGTTCGGGTGCATGGATCACCCGGTCAGCAGCAGGAAACCCTTCAGGGTCCGCAAAGCCCGCACGATGATCCACCACCGCGACGTGCCAGCCGAGCTGCGCAGCAAACTGGACGAGCGGCAGGGCGTCGGGACCGCCTCCCAGAATCACAAGCCGATGCAGGCGGGGAAGCGGGACACCGACACATACATAGGAGTGGCCGTCGGAGTTGAGCTCCGTCTGTTCTGCCATCCGCGTGGAAAATCCGGCCGGCAACTGACCGGGAAGAGCCAGCTGTCCCAATGCGGGTTGACCTGCGATCTCCAGCGACCAGGCACCGATGTGGGAGCTTTTGTCCGTGGATTCGCATAGCAGGATCAGGCGCCCTTGGTCGCCGTGCTCCACTGCGCGCATAGCGCTTGCGAACGGCTCCCAGGCGTTCGCTGCATCGAGACGCTGCAACAGGATGCGGACACTGCCATCGCAGCCGAGGCCAAATCCCCAGACCGCATCGGTCATCGCGGCAAGCTCGTATTCGACGATCCTGGGTGAGCCGCTGGCAAACACTTCGCTGGCGTGAGCAGCGAGATCGCCTTCGAGGCAGCCTCCGCTCAGCAGGCCATGCCAGTGGTTGTCGTTGCGGATCAGCATCTGCGCGCCACGCTTGCGATACGTGGTGCCGTGGGTGGCGACTACGGTGGCGAGGACCAGCGGCGACGCATCGCGTTGATGTTCACGGAAAAAAACGAAGAGGGCACGCAGGCCGCCCGAAAGGGGCTGGCCACTTTGCAGTGCGGGGGAGGCGGGGCGCAACGCTGCGTTCATAAGAACGGAGTACAGCACAGGTTTGCGCGTTGCCACCAGTCCGGACCGGCGGGTCATGGCTTATGATGCCGCCATGGTGGACAAGCTTAACCAACTCAAACGCCGGCCCTTCTTCCTGCCGCTGTTCCTGCCAGTGCTGGGATTCATCATCCTGGCCGGGGTGGTTGCCTGGTTCGTGGATGCGCGCGCAACGACCATCGTTGTTGTCATCCGCCATGCCGAGACAGAAGAGTCGACGGATGGTGATCCGCCGTTGAGCGTTGCGGGGCGTGAACGCGCGGCACATCTGGTGCGGCTGCTCCATGAGGCGAAGCCTGTGCGGGGCATCGACGCGATCTATGCCTCGGAACTGCGCCGGACCCAGCAGACGGCAACGCCACTGGCCGAAACGTCCGCCCTGCCTGTGAACGTCGTGCCCGCGGATACCTGGAGTGGCCTGCCGGCCCGCATTCGTCGCCAGCATCACGGGGAAAATGTCGTGGTCGTGGGCAGTTCCTCGACGATACCGCAGCTCGTCGAAGCGCTTGCAGGTGAGACCGTCACGGTCAAGGACGACGAATATGACGCCATGTTCATCGTCTTCCTGCCGCAGCTCGCGCATGCCCGGGTCGTCAAACTCCACTATTAGCCGGATTCCGGCGCTTTCTTCGCTGTTCGCGCGGCTTGCCTGGCCTTTGGCCAATGCTACAATCCGCGCGCCTTGTTTTGCGGGGCTGTAGCTCAGTTGGTAGAGCGTCTCGTTCGCAATGAGAAGGTCAGCGGTTCGATTCCGCTCAGCTCCACATTTCCCGTTCCTCGGCCCCGGTAGCTCAGTTGGATAGAGCGCGCCCCTCCTAAGGGCGAGGTCACAGGTTCAACTCCTGTTCGGGGCGCCACGGGCACGCGGTCTGCATCGCGACCTGTATGCTCAACGAATCCTTTGCTGGCCCTGTCATGAACGAACCCGCTCCACGCCGTATCAAGACGGTTCCTCCCGCTCCTCCGCCCCAGCCGCTGGGTGGCAGTCTCGACCTCGAGAACGTCAACCCGTTGCAGCTGGCGGTACTCGAGCGGGCCCGCGCTGCGGAAAAGCGCGGTCACTGGCTGCCGGAAATCACGCGTGCCCAGTGGGTTCTTTCTGCAGTCGTTGCCGTGATCATCGTCGCCGCCATATTCAAGGTGGTGGATGGCGGCCTGACGGCCTTCCAGAAATTCACCGAGGTGTATGCGAAGGGGAATGGCAATGAGCCGGCGCCAGCCGCAGAAGCGCCCCCTGTCGATCTCACTGCACCCCTGGCCATCATCCTGGTGCCGGAAAATTCTGCAGCTCCATCGCCCGCTCCAGCCGCAACGGATTAGTTGAGGTTCCAAGATGCTCTGGCTGTTCATCATCTTTTCCGTGCTGGTCGGCGCGGCTTTGCCTTTGCAGGCTCTGGTCAATGCGCGGCTCGGCAACGTGACTGCAGGACCCATCTTTGCCGCCACGTTGTCGCTGCTCACGGGCCTGGTGGTTCTGGCCATCGTCCTCGTATTCCAGCGGCCCGCTTGGCCCCCGGTCGAGCAGCTTGTCCGTCTCCCGGGATGGATGTGGGTGGGTGGCGTAGTCGGGGTTGCTTATGTGGTCCTGGCGATTCTGGGAGTTCCGCGGATCGGGGCGGCGGGTTTCGTTGCTCTGGTCGTGCTTGGGCAGATGATCGGATCGCTCATCGTGGACCACTACGGCGTCCTGCATGCTGCCCAGCCGGTAAACGCCGGGCGAATCTTCGGGGTGGTGCTGGTGATCGCCGGCATGCTGCTGGTGCTTCAACCCTGGCGTCGATAGCGGCTTTTGCAGTGCGGCGGTTGAGGGCGGCGAACAGGACTTCCTGAAGACAAGGCGCCGTTACGGAACCGCTTCGCAGAATCAGTCCCTTCTGCCTTAGGGGCTTTTTTCATTTTCAGGGATGATCGGCTACACTACGCGCCCGCCAAAGCTTGGGGCTGTGGCGAACCTTCCTCTGTAGTCACAGGAACTTACGCGCGAATGAGCGACTCATTGCGAGCTTTGCTCGAGTCTACGCCCTTGGGGGAAGGCAATGCCCCCTACCTCGAATCCCTCTACGAACAGTATCTGTCTGACCCGAACTCGGTCGGCGAGCGCTGGCGAGATTATTTTCGCGGGCTGAAAAGCGACGGGACAACGGAGACCGCACACGGCCCGGTCCGCGATGCGCTTGCAAAACGTGCGCGCGAAGTGCGGGTTGCCGCCGCGCCCGCTGCAGGGGCGGCGACTGCCGACGCTTCTGCCAAGCAGGCAGCGGTTGCACGTCTCGTCCAGGTGTACGCGAACCGCGGTCACCTTTGCGCCGACATCGATCCACTGGGAATGCAGAAGCGTCCCGTTCCGGAAGTGCTCAAGCTCGAATACTACGGACTGACGAGTGCAGATCTCGATACCGAATTTTATGCGGGCCGCAGCGATGGCACCGTGACCCGCAAGCAAAAGCTGCGCGATATCATTGCCCAGCTCCAGCACACTTACTGCGGCAAGATCGGTGCCGAGTTTGCCCACGTTTCCACGACGGAAGAACGTCTCTGGTTGCAGGACCGCTTCCAGAAGGGTCGTGCCGAGTTCCGTCTGTCCACGGAAGAACGCAAGACCCTGCTGCGTCACCTGACTGCAGCGGAAGGCCTTGAGCGCTATCTCGCCACCCGCTATCCCGCACAAAAGCGCTTTTCGCTTGAAGGCGGCGACAGCCTCATCCCGCTGCTCGACGACATCGTCCAGCAGGGCGGCGCAAACGGCGTGGAGGAAATGATCTTCGGCATGGCGCATCGCGGCCGGCTGAACGTGCTCGTCAACGTGATGGGCAAGTCGCCACAGGCCCTGTTCTCGGAATTCGACGGCCTGTACGACGTCAACCACATGCAGGGTTCGGGCGACGTCAAGTATCACAAGGGTTTCTCGGTCGACGTGCGGACGCCAGGCGGCAACGTCCACCTGGCCCTCGCATTCAATCCTTCACATCTCGAAGTCGTGAATCCGGTGGTCGAAGGTTCGGTCCGCGCCCGCCAGCAGCGCCGCAACGACGCTGTGGGTGCCAAGGTGATTCCGGTGCTGATCCATGGCGATGCCGCGTTTGCGGGGCAGGGCGTAGTAACGGAAACGCTGCAGTTCTCGCAGGCCCGTGGCTTCTACACCGGCGGCACGCTGCACGTCATCATCAACAACCAGGTTGGCTTCACGATTTCGAATCCGCAGGACGCGCGTTCGACGCAGTACTGCAGCGACGTCGCGAAGATGATCGAAGCGCCGATCTTCCACGTGAATGGCGACGATCCCGAGGCCGTGATTTTCGTCACGCGTCTCGCACTCGACTACCGCATGAAGTTCCACAAGGACGTCGTGATCGATCTCGTGTGCTACCGGCGCCTCGGTCACAACGAAGCCGACGAACCGGCGGCCACCCAGCCGGTGATGTACCAGGTCATCCGGCAGAAGCCCACCACCCGCCAGCTCTATGCTGAATATCTCGCCCAGCAGAAAGTGCTGGAGCTGAAGGAAGCGGACGGGTTCGCCGAGCAATATCGCCAGGAGCTCGATGAGGGCAAGTCGCAGGCCAAGCAGGCACTGGGCCTCATCGGCAACAAGCACACCGTCGACTGGAGCAAGTACACACAGGCTGACTGGCGCGAGTCGGTCACCACGGGCGTCAAGATTGAAACGCTGCGCGACCTCGCAACGAAGCTGACGCAGCTCCCTGCGAACATGACGCTGCATCGCCAGGTGGCGAAGATCGTCCAGGACCGCGAGAAGATGACGGCGGGTCAGTTGCCGGCGGATTGGGGTTACGCGGAAACGCTGGCCTACGCAACGCTGCTCACGGAAGGATTCGAGATACGTCTTACCGGCCAGGATGCCGGCCGCGGTACGTTCTTCCATCGTCATGCCGTGTGGCACGACCAGACGGCCGGTCAATCCTATGTGCCGCTCAAGAACCTGAATCCCAGCCAGCCACGTTTCACGGTCATCGACTCGCTGCTGTCGGAAGAGGCCGTGATGGGCTTCGAATACGGCTTCTCGACCACGGAACCGAATTGCCTGACGATCTGGGAAGGCCAGTTTGGCGACTTCGCGAACGGTGCCCAGGTCATCATCGACCAGTTCATCAGTTCGGGTGAAGCGAAGTGGGGCCGCCTCTGCGGTCTCGTGCTGTTGCTCCCGCACGGCTATGAAGGCCAGGGACCCGAGCATTCATCCGCACGCCTCGAACGCTTCCTGCAGCTCTCCGCCGAAAACAACATGCAGGTCTGCGTGCCGTCGACGCCGGCACAGATGTTCCACATGCTGCGGCGGCAGATGGTGCGCGATCTGCGCAAGCCGCTCATCGTGATGACGCCGAAGAGCCTGCTTCGCCACAAACTGTCGGTCTCCGCGCTCGAAGACCTGTCGCGCGGCAAGTTCCAGAACGTGATCGACGAAGTCGACGAGGTCCAGCCTGCCAAGGTGAAACGCCTCGTCTTCTGCTCGGGCAAGGTGTATTTCGATCTGCTCGATTCACGTCGTGCAGACGGCATCCGCGATGTCGCGATCGTCCGCATCGAACAGCTGTATCCGTTTCCGGCCGAAGAGTACGCAGCGATCCTGCAGAAGTATCCGAACGCCCACGACATCATCTGGTGCCAGGAAGAACCGCAGAACCAGGGCGCCTGGTACAACATCAGGCACCGGCTGCAGCGTCCGCTCGGCTCCAAGGATGTGTTGCTGTATGCGGGCCGTGCGCCCGCAGCGGCACCCGCCACCGGCATTTTCAAACTGCATGTCCAGCAGCAGCAGGCACTGGTGGATGCGGCCCTGCGCTCCACCGTGACCGAAGAATCAATGCGCGAGACCACGCGTCTCAAGGCGCCCATCCGCAAATAGTTGCGGCTTGTCGTTCAACCATCATTCGAATCAGCCCGGCCAGGCCGGGCATCAAGAAAAGGAATCAGGGCCAAAGTTCATGAGTATTGAAGTCAAAGTTCCGCAATTGCCCGAATCGGTCGCCGACGCGACGCTCGTCGCCTGGCGCAAGAAGCCGGGCGAAGCAGTGACCCGCGATGAGAACCTGGTCGACCTCGAAACCGACAAGGTCGTGCTGGAAGTACCAGCGCCTGTTTCCGGGGTGCTGCGCGAAATCAGGATCGTGAACGGAACCACTGTAACCAGCGGCCAGGTCCTCGCGATCCTCGAAGAAGGCGCGACTGCGACTGCAGCGCCTGCTGCCGCCACTGCATCTGCTGCGACGGCACCCGCCACGAAGGCGGCACCTGCGGCACCTTCCGGTGGTGCAGACAAGTCCGGCCCGGCGGCGCGTCGCCTGATCGAAGAAAACAAACTCGATGCCGCGCAGATTGCGGCCACTGGCAAGGATGGTCGCGTCACCAAGGGCGATGTCGTCCAGCATCTAGCGAAGCCTGCCGCTGCGCCTGCAAAGGCTCCCGCTGCAGTGGCGCTTGCGCCCGCTGGAGCGCGCTCGGAACAGCGCGTGCCGATGACCCGCCTGCGTGCGCGCATTGCCGAACGCCTGATCCAGGCCCAGTCCAGTGCTGCGATGCTGACGACGTTCAACGAAGTCGACCTGACGGCCGTCAACGAACTGCGGACCCGCTACAAGGACAAGTTCGAGAAGACGCACGGCGTCAAGCTTGGCTTCTCGTCATTCTTCATCAAGGCCGCGATCGAGGGGCTGCGCCGGTTCCCGTCCGTGAATGCTTCCATCGATGGCAATGACATCGTCTATCACGAGTTCTACGACATCGGTGTTGCGGTCTCGACGGATCGCGGCCTGATGGTGCCTGTGATCCGCAACGCCGAGAACATGAACTTCGCCGAAATCGAATCGTCGGTCGGTGCCTACGCACAGCGGGCACGCGACGGATCGATCACGATCGAGGAACTGACCGGAGGCACGTTCACCATCACGAATGGTGGCGTTTTCGGATCGCTGATCTCGACGCCCATCCTGAACATGCCGCAGGTGGCGATTCTCGGCATGCACAAGATCCAGGAACGTCCTGTCGTCGTGAACGGCCAGATCGTGATCCGCCCGATGATGTACCTGGCGCTGACCTACGATCACCGCATCGTGGATGGCCGCGAATCCGTTCAGTTCCTGGTCGCGATCAAGGAAGCTCTGGAAGATCCCGCCCGGCTGCTGCTGCAGCTCTGAACAGGGCAAGGCTGCAGCCTCGGGCTCTCAAGAGCCTGCGGTCTGCAGCCTCTTTATTTCTGCGTCATGGCACCCCATTACTGACCATGCACCGCCTCACCAGGAATCACCATGTCTGAGCAGTACGACGTTATCGTCATCGGCGCCGGCCCGGCCGGTTATCCCAGCGCCATCCGCGCGGGGCAGAACAAGCTGAAAGTGGCCTGCATCGACGAATGGCAGAATCATGATGGCAGTTATGCATTCGGTGGCACCTGCCTGAACGCGGGCTGCATTCCCTCGAAAGCGTTGCTTGAGTCCTCTGAGCTCTACCATCGTGCCCACACGGAATTCGCCGCCCACGGCATCAAGGTGACAGGCGTCAGCTTTGATGTCGCGGCCATGCAGAAGCGCAAGTCGCAGATCGTCAAGCAGTCGACTGCCGGTATCGCTTCGTTGCTGAAGGGCGCAGGCGTCACGGCGCTGGTCGGTCACGGCAAGCTGCTGCCCGGCAACAAGGTTGAATTCACGGACAAGGATGGCAAGAAGCAAGAGCTTGAGTCGAAGCACGTCGTGCTTGCTGCCGGATCCATCCCCACCGAACTGAAAAGCCTGCCTTTCGATGGCAAGGATATCGTCGATTCGTGGGGCGCCCTCGAGTTCGATGCGGTGCCGAAGCGTCTCGGCGTGATCGGCGCTGGCGTCATCGGTCTGGAACTCGGCAGCGTATGGCGTCGCCTCGGTGCGGAAGTCGTCGTTCTTGAAGCCATGGATGTCTTCCTGCCGATGGCCGACAAGGCCGTGGCGAACGAGGCGCTCAAGCACTTGAAGAAGCAGGGTCTCGACATCCGCCTCGGCGCGAAGGTGTCCGGCGCGGACAAGGGCAAAGATGGCGTCGTGCTCAAGTACACCGATGCGAAGGGCGAACAGACGGTCACCGTCGACAAGGTCGTCGTGGCGATCGGTCGCCGGCCTTTCACGAAGAATCTGCTGGCAGAAGGCACGGGTGTCGAAGTCGACGAGCGTGGCTTCGTCAAGGTCGATCATGAATGCCGCACGAATGCTCCCAATGTCTGGGCCATCGGCGATCTCGTCCGTGGCCCGATGCTTGCGCACAAAGGCAAGGAAGAAGGCGTGGTCGTCGCCGATCTCATCGCCGGCCTGCACGGTGAGGTGAACTACGATCTCGTGCCGTCGGTGATCTATACCGCGCCGGAAATCGCGTGGGTCGGGCAGACGGAAGAGCAGGTGAAGGCCAGTGGCCGTGAGTACAAGGTCGGTTCCTTCCCGTTCATGGCGAGCGGTCGCGCTCGTGCCATGGAAGCGGGTGCGGGTTTCTGCAAGCTGATCGCAGCGAAAGATGACGATCGCATTCTCGGCGTGCACATCATCGGTCCGTATGCCGGTGAGCTGCTCGCCGAAGCAGTACTCGCGATGGAATATTCCGCCAGCGCCGAAGACCTGCAGCGCACGATGCACGCTCATCCGACGCTTTCAGAAGCGTTGCATGAAGCGGCGCTGGCTGCCGACAACCGGGCGATTGATTTCCCCAACCGCTAGCCCTCGCTCTCCCGAATTCCGGCCGCTCCGCCACGGAGCGGCCGCTCTCCCCCCTACTGCTTGTCCTTGAGCACCGTTCCGTCGGCGAGCGTCGCGCTGACGGTCAGGGCGATCGGGCGTCCGTCCTTCATCGGGTGCACAACGAAGGGAATCTTGTCGCCCACCTTGATGGAAGTGGGCGACCAGCCTCTGCGGCCGATGATGTTCGGGCTCGAGCATTCGATGCTCCAGACTTCCGATCCACCCCCCGGCTTCTTCACGACGTATTCGATCATCACGTGGGGGTTCTTCCACGAGTAGCTCTGCACCGTGCCGTCCAGCTCCACGTACTTTGCGTTGTCGTACATGTTGAAGGCGTGGTGGGCGGAGGCGGTGAGGCAGACGGATGCGAGCCCCATGGCGGAGGCGGCGAGAATTGCATGTTTCATTTGCGGGTATCCTGGGTTGTCGTGCTGGTCGAGTGCGTTATTTCTGCGCAGCCTTTTCCTTGTTCTCGCCTGCATAGCGTTCCGACCATCCTGCGGCGCCGATCTCGCAGACGTACTCCCAGAGTTCGGCGTCCTCCGCCAACCGGGTGTAATGGGCCACCTTGGTCCAGGGCTTCTGCAGGTAACGGGCATCCTCGAACGTGATTTCGTTGATGAGCGAGGCGCCGTCATCTTCCATATGCAGCCGTTCAGTGATGGTCGTCGACGGGGCATGGATGCCGCCGCCGAACGCTATGGGCGAATCGACCTCATTGAGGTTCGTGGTGCGGATCACCAGCGTGCTGCCTTCGCGCCGGCCGGTCGAGTAACCATTCCACATCGGCTCAAGTCCCTCGCTCGGACCGCTGCGATTGAGGTAGATCGTGCGCGGAACGGGGCTCGCCTCGTTGAGCATGGTGATGCGCCCGGGGCTTTCGAGGATCTCGAGCGCGAATTCGTTGTGCATGAAGGCAGGCATGCCCATCGGCAGGCATTTCTTTCCGGATTCGCTGATCACCTCGAGATCGACCTCGACCGCCTTCTTCCGGGCATCGGCGATTTTGCGCGCTTCATCCGTGTAGGGCGGCAGTGCGCTCGTGTCGTCGTAGTCCGATTGCGTGAGCACCCACATGCCGGTGAGCGGGGGCTGTGTCCCCGCCGCGGAGGCCGTGGTTATGCCCAGGGAACACACGCTACCGAGCATCAGTGCCCAGCAGGTTGCGCGTCGGTCGAATCGATGTCCGCTCATGGATGCCTCCGGAAGCGCCGGCACAAGCCGGCATGAATGAAAGATGGATGTGTGGTCATGTGCGTTCCTTGCTTTCGGCATTCCAGAGGATCGTGCCGTCGCTCAGGGTGATGGATACAACGCTCCCTGACGGAGTGCCGTCGCGGCGCGGGTGCATCGTCACCTTGATCGTGTCTCCCGGTTTCACGGTCTTGCTCGACCAGCCTTTGCGGGCGGCGATATTGGGACTGTGGGCTTCCATGCCCCATTCCTCGGGGCCGGACTTGCCGGCAATCTGTACATAGATCCACACATGCGGCATCGACCACTTGTATTCCGAAACTTTTCCCTCGACGGTGACCGTCTGGGTACTGTCGAACATGGTGAAGGAATGATGCGCAAGCGCGGGCGTGCCGAGGAGTGTCGCGAGCAGCGCGGCAAAAAACGGGCTTTTACTGTTCATGGCCGTGAATGTCCTCATGATGGATTTAGCGGGAGAGCGGCGATGCGCGCAGCGATTCGGCTTCGCTCTTGTTGTACTGCTGGTCCGGATCAAGCATCCGTGCGGCTTCCGAGTCGAATTCCCTGATTGCCTCGAGATCCACTTCGCCAAGGGCAAGCAGGTCCGGTTCGCATACGGCCTCCATGCGTTCGGTGGCATTCGCCATGCGGTCGTAACGCAATGTCAGCTTGAAAGGCCGGACGAAGATGGCGGGATCCTCAAACGTGATCTCGTCCACCAGCAGGGCCCCGTTGTTTTCCAGACGGATGCGTTCGACGGCATGCATCGTCGTCGTGACCGGGAAATTGTGGAAGCGGCCGCGGCCATTCAGCCTGATGGTGTCGACGACCAGCGTGTTGCCTTCCCAGTAGCCTACGGAATGGCCATTCCATGACGGATCGGGATCTTCGGCCTGCGGTACTGCCAGGTAGATCGTTCTGGGTTCGTCGTTGCCGGGGTCATGCTCGGTGGTGATGGACAGGCGTCCGAAACCTTCCATGATCTGGATGGGCGACCGCCACGTCATCAGCGCGGGAAAGCCCGTGGGCAGGCATTTCATGTTGGCGACGTTACGTACGTGATCCGCGGCCAGCGCGCGCTTCTGGCCTTCGACATAGCGTTGTCCCAGTGGCGTTAGCCCATCCGCCGACAGCGCTTCCGACGAGTCGGCGAATCGATAGATCCACATCCCGGTGATGTCCGGCGTGGCGGCCATGACAGACGGGATGGACAGAAAACCTGCAATGACAAACAGCACGCCTATCGCACGGAGTTGGTGCGGTCGCGCGCGCTGACGCGCGATTGCAGTGCCTGATGTCTCGTGAGCGGCAAAGAAGGGAATCGACTGTGGCACGCGGTGTTCCTCCATCTGGATTGCGGAAAGCCTTTAAAACAAGGCTTCCGGAGAGCAATGCGGCCTGCATCGATGCCTGCCGCCGGTGACATTCAGTGTAGGCCCCTCAGGCGCACGCACAATCCGTCGCGCTGTCCGGGACTTTCAAATGAAATTGGAAAGTCAACTCGCGACTCTTCCGCTTTACTGCAACGCACGAGGACCACTTGTCCTCAACGGCCAGCAGCTCGCTAAGGAGTTTCGAGATGAACAGTTCCAGGGTAGCCGGATGGTTTGCGACGGCAAGTCTCGGTGCGATGACCTCGGCGCCGCATGCGCAAACCGCTGAAGTCGTGCCGCTCGAGGAGGTGATGGTCACGGCAACGCGTCGTGCAGCGCCGCTGCAGGAAGTGCCGATTGCCGTGACGACGATTTCAGCCGAGCAGTTCGCGCGATCGGCCTACAAGAATCCCACCGACCTGCAATACATGGCGCCAAGCGTGCAGGTGAGCGCGAGTGGTGGCATCGGCTTCAACGTACGCGGTGTCGGCACGAACAGCTTCAATGCTGCCACCGAGCAGACGGTAGGCATGGTGGTGGATGGTGTGGTTTCGGGATTCGTCGACGACATCGGCGGCGACCTCACCGATGTCACGCGCATCGAAGTGTTGCGCGGACCCCAGGGCACGCAGTTCGGCAAGAATGCCTCCGCGGGTGTCATCAACGTCACGACGGAACGGCCGAACATGCGGGAGTTCGCCCCGGTCGTGCACGTCGCATACGGTGACTACAACGACACCAATGCCAGTATCCGTACCAACATTCCCATTGCCGATACGCTCGCCGGCAGCCTGTCCGTCAGCTACCAGAATCGCGATGGCTGGGCGTACAACCCGGTGAAGGGCAAGGATGAAGGCGACTCCGACCAGATCGGCGCCAAGGCAAAACTGCTGTGGGAGCCGAGCGACAAGGTCAGCGCGTACTTCATCGCGGACTACCGCGATTCGCACATCAGTCCGAACTTCCTGTCCACGTACCGCAGCCTCGGTATCGGCGCGGGGCTGGTCCCGCCTGGATTCGGGATTCTCGACTACGGCATTGTCCCGGGTCCGGAGAATACGCAGACCGGCATTTCCAGCAACAGCTTCAGGGATACCGAGCAGGAGGGTGCATCGCTGGAGGTCAACTACCACCTCGGCGATTACACGCTGACCTCGCTGACGGCTTATCGCCATCGCGAACAGGAGGCGTATGCAACCCTGGGTGGCACGCCGATCGTCTACGTCGAGGGTCCTTCCCGGGGATTTGCGGATCAGTTCTCGCAGGAACTGCGCATCACGTCGCCCGCCGGAGAGCGTGCCGAGTACGTGGCGGGTCTCTACTACTATCGCCGTGCTTCACGGCAGACAGGACTGCTTGCAGGTCCTTTCGGCGGCCTTGCGGAACTGCTGCATGGACCCGGCGCGAAGATTGCTTTCAGTGGTGGCGAGGATCACAGCAACTATTCGGTGGAAAGCATCGCGGCCTTCGCGGACGGCAGTGTCAGCCTCACCGACAAGCTGTCGCTGCTGGTAGGCGGTCGTTACACCTACGATGATGCGTCAGCCGGACTCTACACGGTGCCTGTCCCCAACGTGTATCCGCTCGGGCCGAACGCCAATGGCCCCGGAGCATCACAGGTGGACAACACCGATTTCTCGTATCGCGCAGGCCTCAAGTACAAACTCAACGCGGACATGATGGCGTACGCGACATTCGCGCGCGGTTACAAAGGGCCGCTCGCCATTGCCGTTGCAGGATCCGGAGCGCGTGTGGTCAAGGAGGAAACGGTCAACGCCTATGAGGTCGGACTCAAGAGTTCGTGGCTGGGAGACAGCCTTCTCGTGAACGTCGCGCTGTTCCACGAGAAGTTCAAGGATTTCCAGACCAGTGTGCTCGATACCTCGCTCGTGCCTCCTGGTTTCGTGCTGGGAAACGCGGGTGGCCTCAAGAGCCAGGGCGTGGAGCTGGAGGTCGCGGTACGACCGATCGAGCGGTTGTCGCTGGGCGTGAATGTGGCTTACCAGGATGCGACATTCACGGATTTCCTGACGTCGTGCTACTCGAACTTCGAGCCCGTGCCGATGCCGACGACAACGGATCCGGCGGCTGTGGGCGCGTGCTACAGGATTCCGGGGACGACGACGAGCTACACCCAGGCGAAGGGCTCGCCCATTCCCAACGCGAGTGAATGGAATACAACTGCCAACGCGTCCTACAACTGGACAGTAGGCGGCAGCTGGCAGGCCGATGCGGCACTGAACTATCTCTATCGCACGGAGTTCTATACGAACGGCGCTGATCCCAATACCCGCATCCCGGGCTATGGCATCGTCAACCTCAACGTGGGTCTCGGTTCGCAGGAAGGCTCATGGCGGGTGGGAGTCTACGCACGCAACCTGTTCGACGAGTACTACATCTCCGCCATCGAGACGGGTATTTTCGATACGGGCGGCCTCGTCAACGTCCTGAATCCGGAAGCACAACGGACCGTGGGTGTGTCGCTGGACGTGCGCTTCTGACCGGACACCGGGAGCGCGCACGCACACGCGCTCCCGGAAAACGATCCTTCACGCACACGGAAACCATTCATGCTGGAAACATTCAGTAATTGGTTGTCGGCGACCGCTGCAAGCGAGTTTGTCTCCGGGCACCTGTGGATCACGCCTGCAGTCCAGAGCATCCACATCCTCAGCATCTGCTGCGTCATGGGGGCGGCGCTCATGTTGAACATGCGGCTCCTCGGGCTCCTCGGAACGGATCTCACGATTGCGCGTGCAGAGCGCCGCTATGGTCCGTGGCTCTGGGCATCGGCGCTCGGGCTGCTCCTGAGCGGAACTGTGCTGGTGATCGGAGAGCCTGCACGCGAGCTGCTCAATGTCCTGTTCCTCACCAAGATGGCACTCGTGCTGGTGGTGCTGGCGCTGGCGTGGCTGCTGCATCATGAACTGCGCGTGCGGGCGGATGCCTGGGATGGCAGCGCGTTGCGCAAGATCGCGGGTCGCACCATTGCCGTTTCGTCGCTGCTGTTGTGGGTCGGCATCATCGGGGCAGGGCGCTGGATCGCCTATATCGGCTAGGGGCAGGACATGACTCACTCATTCATCGAATACATGCGGCAGCTCGAGGTAACCGCGCTGGCCGAGGCCATCCGCAGCTCCACCTGGCTGTTTCCGACGCTGGAGACGTTGCATGTACTTGCGATCGTGCTCGTCGTCGGCACGATCGCGGTCGTGGACCTGCGGATCATGGGCCTTGCCTCCAGGGACCAGGACGTCACGCGGCTGATCAGGGAAGTGTTGCCGTATACCTGGGTCAGCTTCGTGCTGGCGGTCGTGAGCGGCGGTTTGATGTTCATCTCCTCGGCGGTCACGTATGCAACGAACCTGCCGTTCCTGACGAAGCTGCTCTTCCTGCTGCTCGCGGGCGTCAACATGGCGGTCTTTCACGTCAGGGCGCGCGAGAACCTGCAGCGCGTGCAGGGCACCCGCACTCCGGCCTCGTGGCGTCTCGCGGGTACCGCATCGCTCGTCTTCTGGGCCGGTGCAATCGTCGCTGGCCGGTGGATCGGTTTCAGCGCCTGATCCGGCATGACCCGGACTGCCTGCCGACGGGGCATGGTGACTGCCCCTCACTTTCTCGCCAGCCAGGCGGGGCTTGCCATTCTTGAAGAGGGGGGTACCGCAATCGAGGCTGCAGTCGCTGCAGCTGCCACGATCGCCGTGTGCTATCCCCACATGAACAGCCTTGGCGGTGATGGCTTCTGGCTGATCCGGCTGCCGGGCGGGACGCCCATTGCCATCGATGCATGCGGACGTGCGGCAACGACTGCAACCGTCGGCCGCTATCGCGATGCAGGGCATGCGACCGTACCCGTGCGTGGTCCGCTCGCAGCCAACACGGTGGCGGGTACGATTTCAGGTTGGGAAGCGGCGCTGACGATCAGTCATGCGAGGCAGAAGGGTTTGCCACTGACCCGCTTGTTCCGGGATGCGATCGAATACGCCTCGGCGGGTTTCGCCGTTACTCCGGGTTTCACGGAAACGTTGACCGGCAAGCGTGCAGAGCTCGAACGGCAACCGGGATTCGCGGGCGCTTTCCTGCCGCGAGGTGAAGTGTTGCAGGCGGGTGCAACGCTGCGCCAGCCGCGGCTCGCGGACGCGCTGCGTGCACTCGCTGCAGATGGCCTTGCGAGCTTCTATCGAGGTGACCTTGCCGACTCCATCGCCCGCGATCTCGATGCGGCCGGTTCGCCGGTCAGTCTTGCGGACCTGGAGCAGCACCGGGCGACGATCTCGACACCGCTGCACGCACAATTGAAAACTGCACGGCTCTACAACCTTCCGCCCCCCACCCAGGGCGTGGCGTCGCTGCTGATCCTCGCGCTCTTCGATCGGCTCGACGTCACGAGCGCAGAGGGGTTCGCCCATCTGCATGGCCTGATCGAATGCACGAAGCGCGCGTTCCGCTTTCGCGATGCCGCTGTGGGTGACCCCGCGTACATGTCCGAGGATGTGCAGGGAATGCTCGATGACGCTGCGGCGCTGGATCGCATCGCTGCCGGCATCGACCGGTCCCGGGCATTGCCCTGGCCGCAATCGGGCCCACCGGCCGACACTGTGTGGCTCGGAGTCGCCGATGCATCAGGCTGTGCCGTAAGCATGATCCAGAGCACCTACTTCGAGTTCGGCTCCGGGGTGGTATTGCCGGAAACGGGCATCACATGGCAGAACCGCGGCGCGAGCTTCCGGTTGGCCGATGACGGATGGAATGCCTTGCGCCCGGGACGCAAGCCGTTCCACACACTCAATCCAGCGATGGCCAGGCTCGGTGACGGGCGCTGGATGACCTATGGGACGATGGGAGGCGAGGGCCAGCCGCAGACGCAGGCCGCGATCTTCTCGCGCTATGCGCTGTTCGGGCAGGCGTTGCAGGAAGCAGTGAGTGCGCCGCGCTGGCTGCTCGGCAAGACGTGGGGCGATGCGACGACGGGCCTCAAGATGGAAAGCCGCTTTCCCGAGCCTCTGCTGCAACAGCTGCGGGCAGCGGGACACATCGTCGAGAGCGTGGCGCCGTTCAGCAGCGTCATGGGGCATGCCGGTGCCATCGTGCAACATCCCGACGGTACGCTTGAAGGTGCCAGCGATCCGCGCAGTGACGGAGCGGTCGCCGCATCCTGAATGGAGTTCAATAAAGCGGCCGCGCGCCCACGATGCCTGCTGCATGCAAGGCAGTGGCGATCGAGAACAACCGCGCTTCCTGCCACGGTGCTGCCACGAGCTGGACACCGACGGGCAGTTCGCCGGGCACGCAGACCGGCACCGTCAGTACAGGCAACCCGATGAAACTCAACGGCTGCGCGTAGAGCCCGAGGTTTGCGCGGACGGATACCAGCGACTCCCCGAGCTGTATCTGCGCCTGCCCGATGGGAGTTGCCTGGAACGGCGTGGCTGCCGCAATGAGGACATCAAAGCGGGTGAGCAGCTGTAGCGCATCCTCGAGGAACAGGCGCCGCAGTCGCTGTGCCCGGACGACTACGTGTGCAGGTTGCATGGCACCTGCGATCAGGCGATCGCGCGTTGCCGGATCGAAACTCCCGGGTGACCGGCGCAGTTCCTCAAGATGCAGGCTGCCGCCTTCCGCAGCAGTGAGGCAGAACGCAGCTGCGCGAGCCGCTTCCGCATTCGGGAGCGTGACAGTGGTGGCGGCGAGGGCCGTCGCGACTTTCTCCACCGCATCCATGACTGGCAATGTCGCGTGTGTGCCGAACCAGCCGCCCAGAACGCCAGCGCGGGACGATCCGGATGCCGTATGAAGTTCTGCACTGGCAGGTTCGCATTCATGCCGGGCATACGCGGCATCACCCGCGTCATGGCCTTGCAATGCGTCGTAGGCGAGCGCCAGATCCTGGACCGTCGCCGCGAAGGGACCGATGTGATCGAGGCTGTGCACGAAAGGCAGCGTGCCACTGCGACCGAGCCGTCCATAAGTCGGTTTCAGGCCGAAGATGCCGCAGAGCGCCGCGGGCACCCTGATCGAACCGTTGGTATCCGATCCCAGGCTGAGCGGCACCATTCCCCCTGCGACCGCGGCCGCAGAACCACCGGAAGAGCCGCCCGCGATGCGTGCAGGGTCATGAGGATTCCGCGTCGGGCCGTAGTGGGAGTTCTCGGTCGTGAAACCGTACGCGAATTCATCCATGTTCAGCATGCCGACCAGCACTGCACCGGCGGCTTCCATGCGCGACACGGCAAACGCATCTTTCGTTGCAGGAGGACTCGCTGCACGCAGGCGGGAGCCGGCGAGCGTGATTTCATCCTCGACGTCAAACAGGTTCTTCACGGCGTAGGGGACACCTGCCAGCGGGCCGGGATCACCGCCGGCGGAGACAATGTCATCGACCTGACGTGCTTTCGCCAGCGCTCTTGACCCGGTCACCAGAGTGAAGCAGTTGAGCGATGGGTTTCGGGATGCGATCAGCGACAGGGCCTGTTCCGCGATGGCCACGGCGCTGCCACCGCTTCTGACGTGAGCGGCGATCTCCGCCGCGCTGGGGAGTGGTTCAGTCACAAGCGAAAGACGGGCGCCGGCTCCAGCGACTCATCGAGCGGCACATTGCAGAACGTGGCAGCGCGCTCGTTGAGCACCAGCAGATTCCTGATGACTTCCTCGCGTGAAGCCGGGGTCAGGTCCAGATCGAGCACGCGGGACAGTACATCGACCAGGATGCCTGCGTCGCCAGCAATGGAGTCGTCATCACTCACTTGCCACCAGCGGGTGGGTGGCCAGCCAGTGTCGGGCGAGGTCGATGCGCCGGGCGATCCAGACCTGCGGATGTTTGCGGATGTGTTCGATGAATCCGGCGAGCGCACCTGCGCGGCCTGGTCGGCCGACGATGCGGGCGTGCAGACCGATCGACATCATCCTTGGCGTGACGGCGCCTTCCGCGTACAGCGTGTCGAAGCTGTCCTTCAGGTAAGCGAGAAACTGGTCGCCCGTATTGAAGCCCTGCGCCGCCACGAAGCGCATGTCATTCGTTTCAAGCGAGTACGGAACGATGAGCTGCGGCTTGCCATGGCGCGTGTCGTAGTAGGGCAAGTCATCGGCATAGGAATCGGAGTCGTAGACGAAGCCGCCTTCTGCGGCCACGAGCGCAGCCGTGTTCGGGCTGGTGCGGCCCTGGTACCAGCCGAGCGGTCGATGGCCCGTCAGGCTGCGATGGATTTCGATCGCCTGTGCGATGTGTTCACGCTCGATTTCGATGGGTACATGCTGGTAGTTGATCCAGCGATACCCGTGCGATGCGACCTCCCAATTTGCGGCCAGCATGGCGTCCACCGCTGCCGGATTGCGTGCCATGGCGCTCGCGACGCCGAACACCGTGACCGGGATTTCCTGCCCGACCAGCAGCCTGTGCAGCCGCCAGAAGCCTGCGCGCGAGCCGTATTCGTAGTGGCTTTCCATCGACATGTGCCGCATGCCCGGGACGGGCGCTGCACCTATAATCTCCGACAGAAAGGATTCCGCTGCAGGGTCGCCATGCAGGACATTGTTCTCGCCGCCTTCCTCATAGTTCAGGACGAACTGCACCGCGATGCGCGCGTTGCCTGGCCAGTGCGGAAGAGGCGGCTGCGGGCCGTAGCCCACCATGTCACGGGGATAACCCGCGCCCGTCATTGTGCGAAAACCTTGAGGGCGGTATCGACCGCAGCGCCGGATTCGAGCTTGTGGCCTTCGTTGCGCAGTACCGCTTCCAGTGCTCCGAGGACGAGCAGCACGTTCGCCTGCGTGCAGTTCCAGCCCATCGTGCCGATGCGCCAGATCCGCCCGTGCAGGGGGCCGAACGAACTGCCGATCTCGATCGCGAATTCCTCGCGCATGCGCTTGCGGACCCGTTCGCCATCGATGCCTGCGGGAATCACGATGCCCGTGACGTTCGCCATCCGGTGGCGGACATCGCCGTAGAGTTCGAGGTTCATCGCGGTGATGCCGCGAGCCAGCGCATTGCCCGCCCGCCGATGCCGGACAATCCGTGGCCCGATGCCTTCCTCGAGCGCGATGCGTGCGCATTCACGCGCGGCGTACAGCATGCTTGTCGCTTCGGTATGGTGGTTCAGCCGCTTCTCGGACCAGTAGTCCATGATCATCGCGAGGTCGAGGTAGTTCGATGCGATCCGGGCGCCGGGACCCTGCGCGGTATCGCTGCCCCTGAGTCCGCGCTCCGTATGCCGACGCGTCTGGATGTGCCGGGCAGCGCGTTCCGACAACGTGATCGGCGCAGCACCGGGCGGGCCACCGAGGCATTTCTGCAGGCCTGCGGTCACCATGTCCGCTTCCCACTCGTCGACTGGCACCTGCATCCCACCGAGCGTGGCGGTCGCATCGACATACAACAGGGCATCGTGTTCGTGGCACAGCGCGCCAATTCCGGCGAGTGGCTGCGTCATCGTCGTCGAGGTATCGCCATGCACGCATGCCACGACGCGTGGCCGCGTCTTCACGATCGCGTCTGCCAGTTTTTCGACAGGCAGCACGCTGCCCCATTCCGCCGCAACGACGGTGACGTCTGCGCCACAACGTTCCGCGATTTCCGTCAGCAGCCCGCCAAAACGGCCGATGCTGGCGATCAGCACCCTGTCACCGGGAGTGATGCTGGACACGAGCGCTGCCTCGATCGCTGCCCGGGCCGTGCCGTCGACCAGGAACGTCCATTGATTGCGGGTTTCGAACACGCAACGGTACAGCGCCATGGTCTCGGTCATGAAGGCGGTGAATTCGGGATCGAACTGGCCGAGCAGCGGCACGGAAAGCGCACGCAGGACGCGAGGGTGGGCGTTCGCGGGGCCGGGACCCATCAGCAGGCGCTGCGGCGGATCGAGTTCGCGGACGGCGGACAGATCGAAACTCATGAGTGGGCCGTTCCCAGGTGTCGGATGAAACCAAGCAGAGTCCGGATCGCCACATCCACATCGGCAGCGGTGACGCTCTCCTGGCGATTGTGGCTGATGCCGGCGGCACACCGGATGAAAAGCATGGCCACCGCGGTCAGCGGGGCAATCACCATGGCGTCATGACCCGCACCGCTCATCATGTGGAAGGGCCTGTGACCGGCTTCGACCATCGCTGCGGCCAGCATCGCGGTCATCTTGGCATTGCAGGGGACTGCAGGCAGTTCCTGCACCGTCGAGATGGAAACCTCCACGCCGCGCGCCGCGGCGATCCGTTGCAGCTCATCGCGGATGCGGGCGGCAGCGGCATCGCGGGCAGCCGTCGTACCTGCGCGTACGTCCACATAGAGTTCTGCCTCACCGACGATAACATTGAAAGCGCGGGTGGTGGTGCCCACGAAACCGACGGTGCCGACCACACTCTCGGCTTGTCCCGAGCACAGGCGTTCCACTGCGAGGATGCCGGCCGCCGCCGCAGCCAGTGCATCGCGACGCAGGTGCATGGGACTGGTGCCGGCATGTCCGGCGAGGCCAGCGAAGACGGCACGGAAACGCACCTGGGCGGCAATGGAAGTGACTACGCCCACTGGCAGGCGCTCGTTCTCGAGAACCGGACCCTGTTCGATGTGGGCTTCGATGTAACCGAGGACATCGCTGCGAGCGCGCGCGGCGTCTGCGATGCGCAGGGGATCGAGCCCGAAGTCCTGCAGTGCTTCCGCAAGAGACACGCCGTCCTGATCGAGGAGGTTGAGCGCATCCTCGGGCAGCGCACCGGCAATCGCCCGGCTGCACAGCATGGAGCTCGGAAACCGCGAGCCTTCCTCGTCACCGAAGGCGATCACCTCGATCGCGAAGGGCAGGTGTTCACGTCGGCTCGACAATGCCGCCACGACTTCGATCCCGATCATGATCCCGAGGGCGCCGTCATAGCGGCCGGCATCGGCGACCGTATCGATGTGCGAGCCGATCACCAGCGCCGGCGCATCTGCGCGGGTGCCGGCGTAACGGCCGATCAGGTTACCCATGGCGTCGCGACGCACGGTCATGCCCGCAAGCTGCATCCAGCCTTTGAGGGATTCGAGTGTGGCCCGATGCGCCGGGGTCAGGTAACGCCGGGTCAGGGACGCGGCGCTTTCGCTGTACGGAGGCGCACCCAGCAGGTCACAGCGTGCAACGGCCCGGGTCCCGGCGGTCTCAAGCGCAAAAGCCGGCATTGTTGCGGTCAAACTGGCCCCCTTATGCCCATGGATGTATGTGCATGGATAGTGGCATTGCGGCCACTGACCCGGCTTCCGATCTTCTTTGAAAGTGTTCCTCACGGGGCGGCACACGCGGCATTGGCGCCTTCCGTGCCCGGCCGTCATCATGGCGTCCCTGATCAACAGGCGGACGGCACGATGAAATTCGACGGATTCCTGGTCGCGATGATTGTTGCGGTTCTGCTCGCGCTCAAATGGCCGGAAGTGGGAGCCGCTGCAGGGCCGCTGCATCTCGGGACGGTGACGGCGGTCGGCATCGCGGTGGTGTTCTTCCTGCACGGGGTGCTGCTCGCGCCGGAGGCCATCCGCCGGGGCGCCACGAAATGGCAGCTGCACCTCTTCATCCAGACCAGTACCTTCGTGATCTTCCCCGTGCTGGGCGGGCTGCTGTACTGGCTCACGGAGGGCGTGTTGCCCGACGAGCTGCGGATCGGCTTTTTCCTGCTGTGCGCGATGTCCTCGACGATCTCGTCATCGGTGGCCATGACGACCATGGCGAAGGGCGACGTGGCGTCGGCCGTTTTCAACGCGAGCGTTTCGGGCCTGATCGGAATGCTGGCGACGCCCCTGCTCATGCAACTTGTCGTCCACGGGGAGCAGGGTGTCCTGCCCCTCGGCAATGCGATCGGGGGCATTCTCGTGACACTCGCATTGCCCTTCGCGGCGGGTCAGTTGCTGCGGCCGCTGCTGCTGAAGCGGGTGCTCGCGTGGAAACCGGTAGTCTCGAAGATCGACCGCGCCGTCATCGTGCTGATCGTCTACAGCTCCTTCTGCGAGTCGACCGCCTCCGGCGTGTGGCACCAGTTCGGCGTTGGCCAGCTGCTGCTGACCGGCGGTCTGTCAGCGCTGCTCCTGGCCGTGATGCTTGCCATCACCCACTTCAGCGCCCGTGCAATGGGTCTGGTCCGCGAGGAAGAGATCACCGCGATTTTCTGCGGATCGAAGAAGAGCCTGGCCAACGGCGCGCCGATCGCGCGGATCCTGTTCGGCGCGCACCCGGGATTCGGCATGATCATGCTGCCTCTGATGATCTATCACCAGGTGCAGCTGTTCGTATGTGCGCTGCTGGCACGTCGCTATGCCCGTCTGGCGCCCGGGGATGCAGCCCGTTGAGGAAGACGTTGAGGCCCACGGCGCTGACTGTGGCCAGCAGGATGCCTGAATGCAGGAGCGGCGAGAGGACCGCGGGGGCGAACTGGAAGAACTTCTCCGACACCAGCGGAATCATGCCTACGCCGAGCGAGACCGCCACCACGAGCTGGTTGTCGCGATTGCGGACGTAGTCAACGCCCGCGAGGATGCGGATGCCGGTGGCGGCGATCATGCCGAACATCACGAGTCCCGCTCCGCCCAGCACGAACGCCGGCACCGAAGCCATCGTTGCCGCGAGCTTAGGGCTGAGGCCGAGCAGCAGCATGATGATTCCACCCGCTGCGCACACATGACGCGAGCGAATTCCCGTCACGCTGATCAGTCCGACGTTCTGCGAGAAGGAGGTGTAAGGGAAGGTATTGAAGAAGCCGCCAATGAGTGTGCCCACGGCGTCCGCCCGCAAACCCCTTGTCAGGTCGGCGCGGGAGGCTGGCCGCTCGACGATCGTGCCCACCGCGAGGAACATGCCGAAGGATTCGATCATCACGACGATCATCACGAGACACATGCTGACGGCCGCGGCGGCATCGAAGCGCGGTGGGCCAAACTGCAGCGGCAGCACGACGCGCAGCCAGGGAGCGGTCCCGACCGCCCCGAAGTCGGTCAGCCCTAGTGCTGCGGCCACCAGGCAGCCGATGGCGACGCCGATGAGGATCGCGCTGCTGCGGACGAGCCCCCGCGTGTATTTCATCAGGGCAAGAATCGCGACGAGCACGAGGCCTGCGACGGCAAGGTGCACCGGAGCTCCGTAGTCCGGCGCCGTGGCGCGTCCGCCGGCCGCCCAGTCGATGCCGATCCGCACCAGCGAAATGCCGATCACCAGGATGACGGTACCTGTCACGACCGGCGGAAACAGGCGCGCCAGCCGGCTGATGAAGGGAGCGAGGACGAAGCCGCAGATGCCCGCAACGATCACCGCGCCGTAGATGAATGCGAGCGTTTCATTGCCGGGCTGTCCGGCCTGCTGGCCTGCCTCGATGATGGCGAGCATCGGTGCGACGGACGCGAACGTCACGCCCATCATGATCGGCAGCCGGATGCCGATGCCCGGGACGCCGAGTGTCTGCAGCAGGGTCGCGATGCCACAGGCGAAGAGGTCCGCGCTGATCAGCAGGCCGGTTTCGGCGGGCGACAGCATCAGGGCGCGTCCCACGATCAGCGGCACTGCCACCGCACCCGCGTACATTACGAGCACATGCTGCAAACCGAGCAGCGCGAGCCTGCCTGGCGGAGGCACCGCGTCGACAGCGTTCTCCGCGTCGCGGGTGCCCGTTGTCGGCAACTCAGGCTGAAGTCGTTTCAAGGGAATCTCCGTGGAGGTGGTCACGTCCCGAGATACGTGCTGTACGCGTAAGGGCTGAAGAGAAGCGGAACGTGGCAGTGGCCCATCGTGGCAGCAAGGGTGAAGCGCACCACGACGGTATCGAGAAAGGGCGGATCGGCGATGGGCGTGCCGGTCGCGCGATGATAGGCAGCGACCGCAAATTCAAGCTGGTAAACGCCTGCCGGGATTTCTTCCTCCAGCACGACAGCCCTGCCTTCTGCATTCAACGTGACTTCAGTCAACGCAGAAGGATCGGGTTGCACGCGCACAAGCCTGACTGCAAGGCCTGACGCGCCGCGGCCGAGAACGGTATCGAGCGCGTGAGTGGTCAGCCGGCCTGCCATCAGCCCAGGAACTCCGGTTCGGAATAGCTGAAGAAGTCGTCGAGGATCTGCTCCTGGTCATCGAGGAACAGCTGGCCGGCAATGCCCGACACGAGTTTCGGGATCGCCACGGCGAGTCCCGACAGCGACGCTGCAGACAGGCCGATGCTCGCGAGCGCGGAATAGTTGAATGCGAAGAGTCCGTGCAGGCGTGTAGCACCCGCGGGCGTTCGCCCCAGGTATTCGAAGTTCGCGCCGAGATAGGGATGGTCGTCCACGGCTGCATTCCTGACCGGCTCCGGCGCGCTGTAATGGTCCTTCCACAACAGGATGTCATCGGCAAGCGCGTTGAGCTCGGGGCGCAGCGCGAGGTCGTTGCGCAGGCCCGTACTGATGATCAGGTAATCGAATTCAAACGTTTCCGTGCCGGTGTCTATCGCCACGCCGGTGGCGGTCGCCGCTACCCGTTGCCAAGGTGCACCGAGGTGCAGCCGGAACCCTGCAAGCGCGGAAGCACGGTTGAAGGTGTCGTTGGTGGGTGGCTGCGAATGATTCATGAAGTGTGCGGTGGCGGCATAACGGCGCGCATCATCCAGCAGGCCGAAGTAGCGGCTGATGCCGGATTTCTCCATGTGCCGGATGGGATTGACCCTCTGCAGCGCAGGGCGCCGCACGAAGACGTGCGCTTCGGCAACGCCATGCGTGAGTGCGTGATGGGCGTTGTCGAATGCTGACGCGCCGCCGCCGAGGATGCCGATGCGCTTGCCCTTCAAGGGTCCGAAATCGATGGGTTGCGAGGAGTGCGAGTAACGATCCGCAGGCAGACTGGTACGAATCCGGTCGGGCACATGCCACTCGCCTCCGCCCTGGATGCCCGTTGCAAGGACCACCTTGCGCGTCAGTAACGTGGAGGCTGTGGCACCGGGGCCAGTGAGCTCCAGAGTGAACCGGCCTGGACCTGCAGGCTTGATGGCCGTGACGCGTACCTGGTTGACGACGGGAAGTTTCAGGACTTGCCGGTACCAGCCCAGGTACTCCATCCAGTCACTGCGGGCAATCTTGCCGAGGGCATCCCAGTGGGCGCGCCCGTAGCGCGCCTCGTGCCACGCGCGGTAGGTGAGGGAAGGCACACCGAGATCGATGCCGGTGAGATGCTTCGGCGTCCGGAGCGTCAGCATGCGCGCATAGCTGATCCACGGGCCCTCGAGGCCCGCCGGGTTCTCGTCCAGGACCACGATGTTCTGCACGCCCTCCCGAAACAGCCCGAACGCGGCGCCGAGACCGCTTTGGCCGCCGCCCACGATGACGACGTCTTTGATTTCCTTGTTGCCTGCAGCAGTGTGTGGTGTCAGCCAGCTGCTGGCGGGCACGCCGAGCGCCTCGAGATCACGTTCGATCATCTGCGCGAGCTGTGCGAGTTTCGTCGGCGGCTCCGGTGTGGCAGGAGGAGCATCGATATCCGCCAGTCGCAGGGCGCTGATATAGCCGATCTGCCTGAGCGCCTCGCGCAGTTCGAGCGCGGGGTCCGATTGCAGTCGCCGCTGCATCGCGGCCAGGATGCCTGCCTTGTCAGTCAGCCGGACGCAGATGACGAACGGGAAACCAAACCTGTCCCGGTAGTCCTTGTTCAGTTGCTGGAACAATTGCAGTTCCTCGTGGTTGAGGTCCCGCAGTCCCGCACCGGATTGTTCGGCTTGCGAACTGTGCGTGAGAAGGCCGGGGGCCAGCCTGCCTGCGAGTTCGGGGTGGGCACGCACGAGCGCAAGCTGCTCCGCGGGCGACGCCTCGGCGACGGTTGCCAGCAACGTGTCATGCAATGCCTGGCGGTCCGCGAACGGGCGGCGTTGCCACGTGCGCTCGACGACCCAAGGCGAGTGTTCGAAGAGATGACCGTAGCGCGCGGCAAACGCGAATGCCTCGGTCTCGTCGACACTGATTCCCCGGAGCCGGGAGCCAGCAGGCTGCAGCGAGTGCGCCATGGCTTTCCTATGACTGGTTGGACATGAATGAAACGTGGGCGGCGACGATCCGCCATCCCGCCGGCAACCGGACCCACGTGTGGCTTTGCCGGCCCGCGAGACTTGAGCCGTCGCGAACGAATTCGGTGTTGGCCGTTGCGAAATCCCTGCCAAAAGTCGAGATCACCGTGCGACTGAGCGATCGCTGCGGGGAGCCTCCCGCACGCTGCTGCCGGAAGCGGACGATCTGTGCGTGGCCATGCAGGTTCTCGCCTGTGCCGTAGCGCACTGTCGCGGCGGAATCCCAGAACAGAGCCACCAGCGATTCGATGTCGTTGCTCATCAGAGCAGTCTCGTAGGCAGCGAAGGCCGCACTCACCTCTGCAACGACAGCGGGCGTATTGATTTCCATGACGTAGTCTTGCACCCGCCACGACGGGGGATTCTTCGATCTCGTTTGAAAGACCCCTAGGGAAACGCCAGCAGCCGGCTGTCCATCGACGTTCCTGCTCCAGATTGTTGCGGCCGTCATCCGGTTCGCACACTTCGAGGGCAATCGATGCCGGACACCCCGAGGCGAACCGCACTCCGCGGGCCTTCCGGAATGGCATGCGTGTTGCAGCGCAGTCTGGCGCGAAGAATGTTCGCGGCGCGTGGAGCTTCAGCCAATGATCGACGAACTGAAAATCTTCATGCGTGCAGTCGACCTGCGCAGCATCTCGGCGGCTGCGCGCAGTCTCCGGTTATCGCCCGCCGCGGCCAGCCACCGCATCCTCCAGCTCGAGAATCGCGTGGGCGCACGATTGTTGAACCGCACGACCCGCAGCCTGCAGCCGACCGAGGAAGGCAATATTTTCTATGAGCATGCCGTCGAGGTGCTCGCGGCCGTCGAACGTGCGGAAAGCCGCATGGCCTCGACCAGCGGCTCGCCCACGGGCGCGTTGCGGGTCACGGCTCCGCTGGGATTCGGGCGGCGCGTGCTGGCGCCTCTCGTCGCGGAGTTCAATGCCCGTTTTCCCAAGGTCCAGGTCCGCCTGCGGCTTTCAGATCACCTGATCGACCTGTTGTCCGAAGCGGTGGATATCGCCATCCGCATGGCCGTGCCCAGTGACAGCAGCTTCATCGTCCGCAAGCTCGCGGATTGCCCCCGCATTCTCTGCGCGGCACCTGAATATCTTCGCCGCCATGGCAGGCCGACGGAGCCTGAAGACCTGCTGCAACACAATTGCCTGCTGCTGCGCTTCCCCGGGAGCAAGCAGTTCCGCTGGCAACTGACGGGTCGCGACGAACCCATCGTGCTGCCCGTCAGCGGCAGCTTCGACGCCGACGATGGCGATGTGCTGACGGAGTGGGCGCTGCAGGGCACGGGCATCGTCATGAAGCCGTACTGGGAAGTGGCCGCACACCTGCGGTCCGGCGCGCTTGAGCCCGTGCTTGCCGATTACCCGCCACTGCCCGTCAACCTGGTGATGCTGTATCCCCATCGGCAACTCGTGTCCGCGAAGGTGAAGAGCTTTGTCGACTTCATGATGCAGGCGAAAGACGTGATCGAGCAGCCGGAAGCGCCGGTCTTCCGTCGTGAGATGCGGGTGCCGCTGGCCGCAGCGATCGCCTAGGCCTTCCTTCTCGCGCTGATCACGTTCGGCAGCCCCTGGATGCGGGCGAGGGCGCGGGAGAGATCCGCAAGGCCGTGGATCGAGATCCGGATCGTCATGTCGGCAATCCCGTCCTGTTCATGCGTGTCGGTCGACATCGAATGAATGTTGATCTTGCTGTCCGCCAGCACCGCGGTGACATCGCGGACCAGTCCCCGGCGATCGTAAGCGCGGATGTTCACGTCGACGGCGAACATCTGGCCACTCTCCTGGCCCCATTCCACCACGATGACCCGCTCGGGATGCCGTGTCCCCATGCGTAGCGCATTCGGGCAATTCTCGCGGTGAATGCTGACCCCGCGTCCGAGCGTGATGTAACCCGTGATGGCTTCCGGTGGCACGGGCCGGCAGCAGCGGGCGAAGTTCGAGAGCAGGTCACCCACTCCATCGACAGTAATGCCTGTCGTGCTGGTCTCGCGAATGGGCTTGCGAGGCGCCGCTGTCGGCAGTTCCTGGGGCTTTGCGCGACGCTGGATCGCTCCGGTGACCTGGGCGATCGTGACTTCACCTTCACCCAGTGCGAGGTACAACGCGTCGGCGTTCGGCATCTCGAAATCAACCAGCAGATCCGCCAGCGTCACCGAATGGATGGCGAGGTGGTGCAGCTCGCGCTCCAGCATCTGCTTGCCCTGGATCAGATTCTGGCCTTCATCCTGTTTGCGGAACCAGGCCCTGACCTTGCCCCGGTTCCGTTGCGAGACCAGGTAGCCGAGGGACGGCACCAGCCAGTCGCGGCTCGGACTCAATTGCTTGCCCGTGATGATCTCGACCTGGTCGCCGTTGGCGAGAGGATGATTCAGCGGCACCATGCGGCCATTCACTTTCGCTCCGCGGCACCGGTGGCCGAGATCAGTGTGAACGTGATACGCGAAGTCGAGCGGCGTCGCGCCCTTCGGCAGATCGATCACCTCGCCCCGGGGCGATAGCGCGTAAACGCGGTCCTCGAAGATCTCCGACCGCACCTGGTCGAGCAGATCCTGCTCCGCTTCCGGCTTGCCGGCCGCACCGTTGTCCGCAGCCGGTTCCAGAATCTGCCTGAGCCAGTTGATCTTCTGCTCATACGCGGGATTGGCCTTGCCGCCTTCCTTGTAACGCCAGTGGGCTGCCACGCCGAGTTCCGCATGCTCGTGCATTTCCTGCGTACGGATCTGGATCTCTAGCGGCAGTTTGCCGGGTCCGATGACCGCCGTGTGGAGAGAGCGATAGAGGTTGTCCTTCGGCGTTGCGATGTAGTCGTCGAACTCGCCAGGGATATACGGCCACAGACTGTGGACCACGCCGAGGGCGGCGTAGCAGTCGGCCACAGTGTCGACCAGGACGCGGACGGCGCGCAGATCGTAGAGCTCGTCGAACGACAGCTGCTTGGCTTTCATTTTCCGCCAGATGCTGTAGAGGTGCTTCGGCCGGCCCGCGATTTCGATCGCACGAATGCCTGCCGCTTCCAGGGCGCTGCGGATTTCCCGGATCACGTCCTCGATGTAGTGCTGGCGCTCGGCGCGTTTCGCGGCGAGCAGGCCGGCGATGCGCCGGTAGTTGTCGGCATCGAGATACCGGAAGCTCAGGTCTTCGAGTTCCCACTTGAGCTGCCAGATGCCAAGGCGATTCGCGAGGGGGGCATAGATCTCGCGGGTTTCGACAGCCAGTCTTTGCCGTTCTGCCTCCGACGCATCCTTTGCCCGGCGTAGCCGCTCGAGCTGGTCCGCGAGCCGGATGAGGATGAGCCGGGCATCGGTCACCACTGCGAGCAGCATTTTCCGCAGTGCTTCGGCTTGGGTCGCAGGCAGCGCCTGGCCCGGCTGCCATTGCGCAGGCATGCCGAAATGGCCGAGACGCACGATCTCGTGCGCGATGCGGGTGGCAGCCTCGCCAAACACTTTGACAGCATCAGCTTCGGGAACCAGACCTGCGTCCAGAAGTGGATAAAGCGTTGCTCCGAGGACGATGTCGTCGCCGGCCTGCAGTTCCTCGACGATGCCGGACAGGGCCTGCGCCCGCGCGACCGCGTGACGGCGAGCGTCGTCGGAGACTGGAAAGGCCGCGAGGAAAGCGCGGGCCTGTGCTACTGCGGGCGTACCAGGACGCGTTGGGGTGCTGTCTGCTGCCACGGGTTCAGGAAAACGGGATGCCGAAGAGTGTGCGTTGCCGGTATCATACGCGGCTTCACAACCTCAGGATTTCAACGGGGATTTTTAGATTCATGGCGAAGCATGAAGAGCGGACTCCGCAGATTGCGAGGCCAGTCAGACTGGCCGGGATAACCGTTGCCGCGTCGTAGTTCAAGACGGCTGACCGTACCGCCCGTGACCGCGCTGACTCGCCGGTCGCCAGAGGCGGCTCGCCCCGTTCCTTTTGCCAAGACCAGGTCGGTGCGGGTGCTGGGGCTGGATCCCGGTTCGCGCGCTACCGGCTATGCATTGATCGAATGCACGGGGACCGATTCAGCGTATCTCGCCAGCGGCGCCATTCACACGGAAGGCGAGTCCTTCACCGACCGCCTGCAGGAAATCTTCGCGAGCGTTTCGCGGCTGGTCGCCGAATTCCAGCCGGATGAAGTGGCCATCGAGCGCGTGTTCATGCATCGCAATCCGGACAGTGCGCTCAAGCTGGGCCAGGCCCGCGGCGCGGCGCTCTGCGGCACTTTCGCCGGTCGGCCGCTCATCTACGAATACGCTCCGCGTGAGATCAAGCTGGCGGTGGTCGGCACGGGTGCCGCGCAGAAGGAGCAGGTCCAGCTGATGGTGAAGCAGCTCCTGCGTCTCTCCGGCTCGATTGGAGCCGATGCGGCCGATGCACTGGCCATAGCGCTGTGTCATGCCCATACCCGTCGGTTGCAGATGCTGCTCACCGCAGGCTCTGCCCGCGCAAGGACCGCGACATGATCGGTTCTTTACGTGGGCGCCTGATCACGAAACAGCCTCCGCATCTGTCGATCGACGTGGGCGGCGTGGGGTACGACCTCGAAGCCCCCATGTCCACGTTCTATGTATTGCCTGCCACAGGCGCCGAGGTCACGGTGTGCACCCACCTCGTGATCCGCGAAGACGCGCACATCCTGTATGCCTTTGCGTCCGAGCGGGAGCGCCGCCTGTTCCGTGAACTGCTCAAGGTCTCGAATGTCGGCCCCAAGATTGCGCTCGCGCTGCTGTCCGGCATCAGTGTCGACGCTTTCCTGCTGTGCGTGGAGTCCGAGGATACGGATGCCTTGGTGCGCGTTCCCGGCGTCGGCCGCAAGACGGCAGAGCGTTTGCTCGTGGAAATGCGCGACCGGGTGAAAGCCTTTGGCACCACCTATACGGTGCCTTCGGGAATGCCTGCGGGAGACAACGTCCCCGGCATCCAGGCCGAAGCGTTTGGCGCTCTGGTGGCGCTCGGTTACAAGCCGCCTGAAGTCATTCGCCTGTTGAAACTCGCGGAAGCCGGTGCGACCACGACCGAAGACCTGATTCGCAGGGCGCTGCAGGTGGCGGCAAGGCAATGACCATGATCGAACAGGATCGCCTCACCACCGCCGCCCCCCAGAGAGAAGATGACGTCTTCGATCGCACCGTGCGCCCGAAGCAGCTGAAGGACTACGTTGGCCAGTCCGCCGTGAAGACCCAGATGGAGATCTTCATCGAAGCCGCCCGCAAGCGCGGCGAAGCGCTCGACCACGTACTGATCTTCGGGCCGCCGGGTCTCGGCAAGACGACGCTCGCGAACATCATCGCCAACGAACTGGGCGTGGGCTTGCGGCAGACGTCGGGTCCCGTGATCGAGCGGCCGGGCGATCTCGCGGCACTGCTCACGAACCTGCAACCGAACGACGTGCTGTTCGTCGACGAGATCCATCGCCTGAGTCCCGTGGTCGAGGAAATCCTCTATCCCGCCATGGAAGACTTCCAGCTCGACATCATGATTGGTGAGGGGCCCGGCGCGCGGTCCATCAAGCTCGATCTGCCTCCGTTCACTCTGATCGGTGCCACGACGCGGGCGGGACTGCTGACGTCGCCGCTGCGCGACCGCTTCGGCATCGTCCAGCGGCTCGAGTTCTACGATCACACGGAACTGGAAAGCATTGTCCAGCGATCCGCCGGGATTCTCGGCGTGGCCATGGAAGGCGGCGGCGCCCTGCAGGTGGCCCGGCGTTCACGAGGTACCCCTCGTATCGCCAACCGGTTGCTCCGCCGCGTACGGGATTTTGCGGAGGTACGGGCTCAGGGCCGTATCACCGATGCGGTGGCGCAGGCCGCCCTCGATCTGCTGCATGTCGATATCCAGGGCTTCGACGTGATGGATCGCAAGCTCATGCAGGCCATCATCGAGAAGTTCGACGGCGGGCCGGTCGGGGTTGAAAGTCTTGCAGCGGCACTGGGCGAGGAGCGTGGCACGATCGAGGATGTCATCGAGCCGTTCCTGATCCAGCAGGGTTACATCATGCGCACTGCCCGTGGCCGAATGGCGACACGGAACGCTTACCTGCATTTCGGGCTCAAAGTGCCCGAACGGGTGCAGGCCACCGGGGATCTGTTCTAGATGGAGCCCTCGAATCTGCCCTTCGCCTGGCCTGCGCGCATTTACTGGGAAGATACCGACGCCGGTGGTGTGGTGTACTACGCCAATTACCTCAAGTACCTGGAGCGGGCCCGCACGGAATGGTTGCGTTCAATCGGAGTGGAACAGGGCGAACTGCTGCGCGAACACGGGCTGCTGTTCGCGATCGTGCATGTGGAGGCCGATTATCGGCGGCCCGCGCGCTATGGCGATCTGCTGCAGGTCACCTGTCGCGTCGCGGAACACACCCGGACCAGCGTGACGTTTGCCCAGGATATTTATCGTGACCGCACCGATGGCGAACTGCTCTTCAATGGCAGTGTGCGTGCAGTCTGCCTCGAAGGCGCCACTTTCCGGCCGCGGCCGATCCCCGATTTTCTTCTGAAGGAGATGGAACAATGACGGACCACCTGTCTGTCGTCGCACTGGTCCTGAATGCCAGCCTCATCGTGCAGATCGTCCTCGCATTGCTGCTCGGCGCGTCGATCTCGTCCTGGGCGGTGATCTTCCGCAAGCGATCCGAGATCAACGGGGCGCGCTCCGCTTCGGACAAGTTCGAGGAGAGCTTCTGGTCCGGCGGCGATCTCACCGCGATGTACCGGTCGATCGATGCCGCGAAGAAACCGCTGACCGGCATGGAGAGTATTTTCCAGTCGGGCTTCCGCGAGTTTGGCCGCCTTCGCCAGCAGGGCGGCATCACGGCCGCACAGCTCATCGAAGGCTCGCGCCGCTCGATGCGTGTCGCGTTGCTGCGTGAAACGGACCGCCTCGAGAAGAGTCTCGCGATGCTCGCGACCGTCGGATCGATCAGTCCCTATGTCGGCCTCTTCGGCACGGTGTGGGGCATCATGAATGCGTTCTACGGCCTCGGGAATGTCCAGCAGGCGACGCTCGCCATGGTTGCGCCCGGCATCAGTGAAGCGCTCATTGCCACGGCCATGGGCTTGTTCGCCGCGATCCCGGCCGTCATTGCCTACAACCGCTATGCCGACCAGGTGAGCCGTCTCGAGCTGCGTTACGACACGTTCGTCGAAGAGCTGTCGACGATCCTCCAGCGTCATGCCAGCACGAGGCCGGCAGCGCAGGCCGCCCAATGAGCCCCAACAAGCGTGGCAAGGGCCGGCTGGTCGCGGAGATCAACGTCGTCCCCTACATCGACGTGATGCTGGTGCTGCTCATCATCTTCATGGTCACCGCGCCGCTGCTGACACAGGGCATCAAGGTGGATCTGCCGAAGGCGGGGGCTGAAGCATTACCTAAGGACGACACCGATCCGCTGATCCTGAGTGTCGATCGCGATGGCCGCTACTACCTGAGCATTGGCGAGAATCAGGAGTCGGCGATCGAGGAAAGCGTTGTGGTCGACAGGGTCGGCGCGGTCCTGCGCAGGGAACCCATGACGCCCGTGCTGGTCAAGGCAGATGCGAATGTGCCGTATGGCAAGGTCGTAACCGGGATGGTGTTGCTGCAGCAGGCTGGTGCCGAGAAGGTGGGCTTCATCACCGATCCCCTCGAAACTCCGCAGCGGCGTGCGCGCTAGGAGCCGACCGACAAAGTCATGTCCGAGTACCTGCAGGAAAACTGGAAGTTTCTGATCGCCGCGTTGTTGGTCCACGCGGTGATCGCGGCTGCGCTCACGGTGCAGATCGCGTCGCGGCCCGTTCGCGTGACGCCGCAGCTGGCGATCCAGGCCACAGTCGTCAGCGAATCTGCGCTCAGGCGTGTCGATCAGCGGAAGCAGCAGGAAGCGCAGCGCCAGCGTGATCAGCAGGAACGCGCTGCCCAGCAGGAGCGGGACAGGCAGGCAGCAGAGCAGCGACGTGAGCAGGAGGCAGAAGCCGAGAAGGCTGCCGTTGTGCAACGGCAGGAACAACAGCGCGAAGCCGAGCAGCAGAAGCAGGCTGAGGCGCAACGCCAGGCGGAGGCGGATGCCACGCGGCAAGCTGCGGAGAAGACCCGTCAGGTGCAGGCTGACAAGGAAAAAAAGGCAGCCGCAGATAAACAACGTGCCGCCGAGATCGAGAAGCGCCAGCGTGAAGTGGCGGACCAGCGTCGTGCCGCGGATGCCTTGAAAGCCCAGTCAGCTCGTGAAGCCGAACTCAAGCAGCAACTCGCGGAAGAGGCGGGACGAATGCAGGCCGAGAACGCCGGATTGAATAATCAGTACGCGGCGCTGATCGAACAGCGTGTCTATCGCAACTGGAACCGGCCCGCGACGGCGCGTCCCGGGATCGAATGCCAGGTCAGGGTCACGCAAGCTCCGGCGGGAACGGTCCTGTCCGTAGAGGTGGGACAGTGCAATGGCGATGCTGCCGTGAGGCAGTCGATCGAAGCAGCGGTCCTGCGTTCGTCGCCACTACCGCCGCCGCCCGATCCACGGTTGTTTCAGCGGAACGTGCTGCTGATCTTCAAGCCGCTGGATTGATCCGGCGATTTCCCGTACATAGCCCTCATGAATCAGACGAGAAGCGAAGGATGAAGCACACGATGCCGAAATTCAGCCGGTGGCTCTGGATGATCGCAGCGCTCTGCGGAACGGCACACGCGCAGCTGGTTGTAGAAATTACGCGTGGCCAGACCGATGCCATTCCGATAGCCATCGTCCCGTTCGGCTGGGAAGGCACGGGGACTGCGCCTTTCGATGTCGCCCAAGTGGTGGCAGCCGACCTGGGCCGCAGCGGTCGTTTCGCGCCGCTCGAACGCCGCGACATGATCGACCGCCCGACGGCGGGCGAGCAGATCAAATTCCAGGACTGGCGCTATCTCAAGAGCGACTTCATCGCTGTCGGCAAACTCGCTCCGACCGCGACCGACCAACATGCGGTGCAGTTCGAGCTCTACAACGTGCTCAACGGCCAGCGCCTCCTGGGCCAACGCATCCCGTCGAGCACAATGGGGCTGCGCGCGACTTCACACCGCATTGCCGATCTGATCTTCGAACAGCTCACGGGAATTCCAGGCGCCTTCTCGACACGGATCGCGTTCGTGAACATGGAGGGCACGCCGCCCAAGCAACGCTACAAGCTGATCGTGGCGGACGCGGATGGTGAGAACCAGCAGGTCATCGCGGATTCAGCCGAACCGCTCATGTCTCCCATCTGGTCGCCGGATGGCCAGAGCCTCGCGTACGTCTCTTTCGAAACCCACAACGCGGCGATCTACGTGCAGGCTTTGCGCAGCGGCGAGCGGACGCGCGTCTCGGCTCGTGCGGGCATCAACGGCGCTCCGGCGTGGTCGCCTGATGGCTCGACGCTGGCGTTGACGCTGTCACGCAGGGATGGCGATCTCGATGTCTATACGCTGTCGCTGGCGACCCAGGTGCTCACGCGGATGACCTTCGATCCGGGGATCGATACCGAGCCGGTCTGGTCGCTCGATGGCCGCAAGCTCTATTTCACTTCGGACCGTTCGGGTAGTCCGCAGATCTACGAAGTCGACATCGGTGATTCCTCGAAACCGCGGCGGGTGACTTTCGAGGGCAGCTACAACGCGCGGCCACGCCTGTCGCCGGATGGCAAGCAGCTGGCCGTGGTCCATCTCGATGCGGGCAACTACCGTATCGCCGTCGTTGATCTTGCATCACGTGCGGTCCGGGTGCTCTCGCAGGGCAGGCAGGACGAAAGTCCGAGCTTCGCACCAAACGGTGCGACGCTCATCTATGCCACGCAAGACCGGGGCCGGGGCGTGCTGGCGACGGTTTCGATCGACGGACGGGTGACACAGAGACTCGCAGCGAGGGCGGGCGATGTCCGCGAGCCGGTATGGTCGCCGTTTCCAGCCCGTTGAGCGTGAACGCGCGGCTGCTTTGAATCGTGGTGGCATCCTGAAGCTTGTGGCACAATTCCCGCGAAATTTTTACAGGCTGTCGACGACGAGCCGGCAGCGATACAGGTTGAAGATTCAAAACGGTTTCTTTTTCGAGGAGTGATGCATGCGAATTGCGCAGCTGGTTCTGGTTCTCGCGAGCGTGGCAGTCCTTGCCGGGTGTCCCAAGCGTCCGACAACCCTGCCTGACTCCGGCGCAGCCGCCGGCAACCAGGGCGCGGCGACAACGGGTGCCGGCAACGGTGGCGTCCAGACCGGCGAGCAGCTCACTGCCGAACAGGCAGCCCTGCGCGAGCTCGAGCGTCTCGGGATGATCGTCTACTTCGACTATGACCGCGCCGAGATCAAGCCGGAATACGTCAGCGTCGTGGCTGCTCATGCCCGCTTCCTCAATGGCAACACGGCCCGCAAGGTCCGTCTCGAAGGCCATGCCGACGAACGCGGTTCGCGCGAATACAACATCGGTCTTGGTGAACGTCGCGCCCAGGCCGTGCGTCGCGCGCTGCTGCTGCAGGGTGTCGGTGAAGCCCAGATCACTACCGTGAGCTATGGCGAGGAACGTCCCGCTGCTGCCGGCAGCGATGAAGCCGCCTACGGCAAGAATCGCCGCGTCGAGATCGGATACGGTCAATGACAGGCCGGATCCTGCGTGGTTTTGCAGTGGCGGGCCTGAGCCTGCTGGCAACGGCGTGCGTGACAACGCCGCCGGAGCAGGACCCTGTCGTGCAGAAGCTGTCGGAGCTGGATGGCCGGCTCCTGCGCCTCGAGCGGGTGCTGTCGAACCAGAGTCTGCTCGATCTCTCGCAGAAGCTGGAAGCCGCACAGGCTGAGGGCCGTGCGCTTCGAGGACAGATTGAAGAGCTGCAGTTCCGCAACCAGGGTGCGGGTGAGCAGCAGCGTGAGCTTTATGACGACCTGAGCAAGCGGTTGCAGGCGCTGGAAACCAGCAGCGTCCCGGCGCCCGTGCAGGGCGCGGCGTTGAACAGCGGCCTGCCTGTGCCGGGCGGTGATGACCGAGCCAATTACCAAGCCGCCTTCGACCTGCTTCGTGATGGCAAGTATGCCGAGGCGACCGCCGGCTTCCAGCAGCTTCTGGTGCGTTTCCCGAACAGTTCGATGGCCGACAACACGCAGTACTGGCTGGGTGAGAGCCACTACGTGACACGCAATTTCAACGATGCGCTGCGTGCCTTCCGGGTGGTTCTCGACAAGTATCCGGAATCGCGCAAGATCCCGGACGCGCTGCTCAAGATCGGCTACTGCGACTACGAGCTGCAGAACTGGAAAGAGGCGCGGACAGCGCTGAACCAGCTCGTCCAGCAGTATCCGGACACCACGGCTGCCCGCCTGGGGCAACAGCGCCTTGCAAAAATGGACAGCGAAAACCGTTGAGAGCGACGTCTTGAGCTGCGCTTAAGCCAGCCTCTCGTCTCCACGGCGCCAATCGCCTGTTTTCAATGAGCGCCACTTCGCCCCTTTCCGCCGGATCGCCGCCTCCCAGCCCGGGAGCCCTGCGCCTCAAGCTGACCGAGCTGTTCCTCTCCATCCAGGGTGAGGCCGATTCCGTAGGCTGGCCCACGGTGTTCGTGCGCCTGACAGGTTGTCCTTTGCGCTGCGGGTATTGCGATACCGCCTATGCCTTTCACGGCGGCGACTGGGCAACGATGGAAGAAGTTCTGGGGCGTGTTTCCGCCTTCGGTGTGCGGCGGGTCTGTGTCACGGGCGGCGAACCGCTGGCGCAGAAAGCGTCGCTGTCGCTCATGGCTGCGCTGTGTGATGCGGGCTTCGCCGTGTCGCTGGAAACGAGCGGCGCGCTCGACATCGGCCTGGTCGATCCCCGCGTCGTGAAAGTGATGGATCTCAAGACACCCGGCAGCGGCGAGATGAGCCGCAACCGGTTCGAGAACCTGGCTTCCTTGAACCCGCAGGACCAGGTCAAGTTCGTGGTGTGTGATCGCGCAGACTATGAATGGGCCCGTTCACAGGTGCATGAGCATGCGCTGAACGAACGTTGCGGGGTCCTGTTCAGTCCGGGCCATGAGACGTTGCCGGCTGCCCAGCTTGCCGACTGGCTGCTCGAGGACCGCTTGCCCGTCCGCCTGCAGGTCCAGTTGCACAAGTACCTGTGGGGCGATGTCCGTGGTCGCTAGTGACCGGCCGCGTGCCGTCGTGCTGCTCTCTGGCGGACTCGATTCAGCGACTGTGCTCGCGATTGCAAGGCACGAGGGCCATGCCTGTCACGCCTTGAGTTTCGACTACGGCCAGCGTCACCGTGCCGAGCTGGCTGCAGCGGATCGCGTTGCGCAGACGCTCGGAGCTGTCGAGCACCGCACGATGCGCATCGACCTGGGCGGCATCGGTGGCTCGGCGCTGACGGACTTCGCCCTGGCAGTCCCCGATGCGAATACCACTCACGGCATTCCGGTGACGTACGTGCCGGCCCGTAACACTCTTTTTCTGGCCCTCGCACTCGGTTGGGCCGAGGTCCTGGGGGCCGCCGACATCTTCATAGGCGTGAACGCAGTGGACTACTCCGGTTACCCGGATTGCCGTCCCGCTTTCATTGCCGCGTTCGAGTCGCTTGCCAATGTGGCCACCCGTGCCGGGATAGAAGGAACGACGCGGTTCCGGATCCGGACTCCGCTGCTCGAATTGTCGAAGGCGGACATCATCCGGCAGGGCACAGCACTCGGAGTGGATTTTTCGACGACGGTATCGTGCTACCAGGCCGACGCAGAGGGCAGGGCGTGCGGGCGGTGCGATTCATGCGACCTGCGGCGTGAAGGATTCAGGACTGCCGGCCTCGCAGATCCCACGCGCTATCTTTGACGTCCCGGCTGACGCGTTTTGCTCTTGGCCAGCCGCGTCGATCGGTTATCATGCGCGCCCCGTTTCGAGTGGCTGCCGCGAGGCTTGGTGTCGATCCCCCATCGCCGCTGCCTGCCCAGACATTCAGGTTCCGCGGGCCGTTAGCTCAGTTGGTAGAGCAGTTCCCTTTTAAGGAATTGGTCGCAGGTTCGAGCCCTGCACGGCCCACCATTTCTCCTTTTATCGACATTCAATATTCATTTTAATCAGATAGTTAAAAGCTTTTATTAATGTGGATGAAGACATGGGATGCCCAAGGATATAGAGTTTTGCGTAACTGCTTGATTGGTATAAAGTCAGGTTATGACAAAGTCGGCTAGAAATTATCTGCAAAGGCTTGATCTGCCTTTGATAAAGAACATCTGACGAGATATGACGGCTTCACCTGCCACTCCCTTCGGTCTTGTTGCTTCGCCGTTCGCGGACCGCCGCGACGACGATCCGTTTTTCTTTCCCGGCGAGCAGTACCTGCGGGCTCTCGAATTCATGGGCGCAGTGCTGTGGACGCGAACTCACGTTGGTGTTGTGACGGGCGAGGAGGGTTCTGGCAAGTCGCTGCTGATCCGTCGCTTCCTCGCAGCGCTCGATGAGCGCGTGTTGTGTGCGGAAGTGCATCGCCAGGATCTGACGGCCCGCGAATTTCTCGATGATGTCCTCAAGCAGTTTGGCGTGACGCTCGACGAGACAGACCGTACTGACCGCAAGCGCCTGCTCGAGCGGTTTCTCAATCACCAGCTCAACCTCGGCCGCATCTGCCTGATCGTGGTCGAGAACCCGCAGACCATGCCGCCGCTGGTGCTCGACGAGATCAAGGCGTTGTCCACCATTGCCGTCGATGGGACGCGCGTGCTCAAGCTGCTGCTCGTCGGTCAGCCGCTGCTCAGCCATGTCGTGGACTCACCGCGAATGGGACAGCTGATGCGCGCCGGTGCGACCCGTTTCTCGCTGTCGCCGTTGACGGAGGACCAGGTGGCTGCCTATGTGGCGCATCGGCTCCGCGCGGCAGGCGCGCCTGATCCCGACCAGCTCATGCCCTATACGCTGATGTCGAAGATCCACCAGTACTCTTCCGGTTCGCCCAAGCTGATCAACAGCCTCTGCACGCAGGCGCTGGCCTGTGCAGCGGTGAAGGGCAGTTCCGTCGTGACCTTGCAGGCGCTGGATGAAGCGATCGATACGCTCGGGCTTGAGCCTCGGGTCGGCAGCCATCCGCCGCAATCGACGGGCGGAACGGACCCGACACCGAATACTTCCGCCATCCTGTTGCTCGCCTCGCAGGGTGTTCCGGACCGGGAAATTCCGCTCAAGCGCAACCGCATCCTGATCGGCCGGGGCGATCTGGCGGATGTCCGCATCGACAGCGTTTTCGTCAGCCGGTACCACGCGCTCATCGTCCGCGAGGAAACGCAGGATCTCCTGATCGATCTCGGCAGCACTAACGGCGTCCTGGTCAATTCGAAGCGGGTCATGCGGCACGTCCTGCGCAATCGCGACCTCGTCCAGGTCGGGCCGGCCCGGGTGACGTATCTGAATGCCGCTGCCACCCAGGTCTATGCAGGTGTCGATCCGGGGCAGACGGGCTGCTTCGTCCGCTCCGGCAGCGCCGCCGCCGAAGGCACCGGGGGAACCGTCATCGCGTTCGGTCGAGTCGCGGACTCGCCGAGCGGCTGATCATCGGGGCCTGCGTCCGGGTCCGATTTCCTCTTGTTTTGTACCAGCTTAGGCTTGCCGCTATGGTGCGCTGCCAGTAGAGTGTCGCCCGCATTCCCGGCAGCCTGACATTGCCAGTGGTTCCTTGGATCAAGGTGACTGGCTTCAGCGTGCGCGGCGAAAGTCCTGACACCTTTTGAGAGATGGAACGCACGTGGAGCATTGGCGGGTTCACAAGTTCGGCGGTTCCAGCGTGGCCGATGCGGTCTGCATGGAGCGCGTCGCGCGTATCCTGGAGAAGGATCCGCATCCGCGCCTCGGCGTGGTGTTGTCGGCCTGTCGCGGCGTCACCGATGCATTGCTTGAGCTGGTCGCTCTGGCCGAACGCCAGGACGCCGCTGTCGTGCAGCGACTGGACGCCGTTCGCACCCGGCACGTCGTCATTGCCGACACGCTGCTGGAAGGCGCCGCCCGCACCGAATACCTGACCGAGCTGGAACAGGATTGCCGCAACATCGCGGGCATCCTCGAAACCGTCCGCATGATCCGTTCGGCATCCCGCAATGTCCGGGAGCTGGTAGCGGGCTATGGTGAGATCTGGTCCACACGACTGTTCGTCCGTTACCTGCAGAAGCGCGGTCAGCGGCCTGGCAAAACCGTCTGGATCGATGCCCGCGACATCGTGGTCGTCGACTGGGGTTCGCTCGGACCCGCTGTCCGCTGGGAAGAGTCCCGCGCCAACATCCCGAAGGTGATTCCGCGCGATGCCGGCACGCTCATCATCACCGGCTTCATCGCTCGTGATGCCAAGGGCTTGCAGACGACGCTCGGCCGTAACGGCAGCGACTTCTCGGGTTCGATCTTCGGGGCGCTGCTGGATGCCGAGGAAATCCATATCTGGACCGACGTCGATGGCGTACTGAGCGCCGATCCGCGCCTGGTGCCGGATGCCACGGTCATTGATTCGCTCTCGTACAACGAGGCGATGGAGCTCGCCTATTTCGGCGCGAAAGTGCTGCATCCGCAGACGATGGCGCCGGCGGTGCTGAAGAACATTCCGATCTGGATCCGCAACACGTTCGCGCCGGAGAAAGCCGGCACGCTCATCTGCGAGAAGCCCGAATCCACGCAAGCGGTGAAGGGCATCACGAGCATCGACCGCGTGGCGCTCGCGAACGTCGAAGGCGCGGGAATGATCGGCGTTCCAGGCACTGCGCAGCGACTGTTCGGCGCACTGCGTGACCATGGCATTTCAGTGATCCTGATTTCGCAGGGCAGCTCGGAGCACTCGATCTGCTTCGCAGTGCCGGAAGCCGAGGCCGAGCAGACGGAAACGGTCGTGCGCCAGGCGTTCGACAGCGAACTGCGGCAGGGCCAGATCCAGAGCGTCGAAGTCGATCGGGGCTGCAGCATCCTCGCTGTCGTCGGCGACGGGATGGCCGGATCCCACGGTGTAGCGGCGAAAGTCTTCGGTGCCCTTGGCACGGCTGGCGTAAGCGTGCGCGCGATTGCGCAGGGCGCGTCGGAGCGCAATATCTCCGTGGTCATTGATGGCAAGCAGACAGCGCGTGCGCTGCGGGCCGTCCATTCCAGTTTCTATCTCTCGCCCCACACGGTCTCGATCGGCCTGATCGGTCCGGGCGTGGTGGGCGGCGTGCTGCTCGACCAGCTGGCCTCGCAAGTGGGCAGGCTGGGTCGCGATCTCAAGCTGGACCTGCGCGTGCGCGGCATCATGACTTCGAAGCAGATGCTGCTCGAGGAAACCGAGATTCCCTTAAGCCGCTGGCGCGATGCATTTGCAGCGGGCACGAAGCCTGCGGATCTCGCGGGCTTTGCCGCTCACGTGAAGGCCGATCACCTGCCGCACGCCATCATCATCGACTGCTCGGCAAGTCCGGCGGTGGCCGAGCACTATCCTGAATGGCTGGCGGCCGGCATTCACATCGTGACACCGAACAAACGCGCGAACAGTGCAGACCTGAAGTACTTCGCACGCCTGCATGAAGCCCGCCGGCAGGGCGGTGCGCACTATCTGTACGAGGCGACGGTCGGCGCCGGGTTGCCGATCATCCAGACGCTGCGCGATCTGCGCGAAACCGGTGACGAGATCCGTGCGATCGACGGCATCCTCTCCGGAACGCTCGCTTACCTGTTCAATACCTGGGATGGCAGCGTGCCTTTCTCATCCATCGTGCGTGACGCCAAGGCAAAGGGGTACACGGAGCCCGATCCGCGCGACGATCTCTCGGGAACGGATGTGGCGCGCAAGCTCATCATTCTCGGTCGCGAAATGGGCCTCATGCTTGAACTCGGCGATGTCGCCCTCGAAGGGCTTGTGCCTCCGGCGCTGGCAGGCTGCAGCGCGGAGGAGTTCCTGAACCGGCTTCCGGAATTCGATGCGCCGATGCTTGCGCGATTGCAGGCGGCCCAGGGCCGCGGCAAGGTCCTTCGCTACGTCGGGGCGCTCGATGCCGCGAAGGGAACTGCGTCGGTGGGTCTCGTGGAACTCGATCGCTCGCACGCGTTTGCGAATATCGCGCTGACGGACAACGTGGTGCGGTTCATGACGAGCCGCTACAACAAGAATCCCCTGATCGTGCAGGGTCCTGGTGCAGGGCCCGAAGTGACGGCGGGTGGTGTATTCGCTGATCTGCTGCGCATCTGCGCGTATCTCGGAGCCAAACTCTGATGAGTCCCCCGGGAGAAAAATCCTTGGCGCATGCGACCGCGTTTGCCCCCGCCAGCGTCGGCAACGTCGCAGTAGGCTTTGACGTTCTGGGTCATAGCGTCCAGGCCATCGGTGACCGCGTGCGCGCGACCCGCTCCGCACAGCCTGGTGTCAGGATCACTGCGATCACAGGCGTCGTGCAGGACCTGCCGCTTGAGACGGAACGCAATACGGCCGGCATGGCCGTGCTCAGCATGGTGAAGGCACTCAATCTGCCTTTCGGTATCGAGCTCGCGATCGAGAAGGGCATTCCGCTGGGTTCAGGTCTTGGTGGGTCTGCGGCATCTGCGGTCGCGGCTGTGGTTGCAGCGAGTGCATTGCTCGACAAGCCGCTCACACAGCTTGAGATGCTCAAGTTCGCGATGCATGGCGAAGCGGTCGCCAGCGGTTCGGTGCATGTCGACAACATTGCGCCATCCCTCTTCGGCGGGCTCGTGCTCACCGTCGGTATCGACAATCCCAACGTCAAGCAGATCCCCGTGCCGCCTTCGGTGCGCTGTGTACTGGCCCATCCGCACATGATGTTGTCGACACGTGAGGCCCGCGAGATCCTCAGGAAGACCGTCGACCTGTCGGACGTCATCTGGCAGTCCGCGAATCTCGCCGGCTTTCTCACGGGCTGCTTCACGGGAGACATCAGCCTGATCCGGGCTTCGCTGGAAGACGTCATCATTGAGCCGCAGCGGCAGGTGCTGATCCCCGGCTTCAAGGCGGTCAAAAAGGCTGCTCTCGATGGAGGAGCGTTTGGCTGCTCGATCTCCGGTGCCGGCCCGACAGTGTTCGCCTGGTGTGACGAGAAGGACGCTGTCGTCGTGCGCGATGGCATGGTCGCTGCCTTTGCTGCCCACGGACTCGGGACGGACGCGTGGATTTCGCCGCTCGATCCGAGAGGCGCCCGCCTCGTCACCGAGTGAGAGCCGCATGAAACTGGTCAGCACTCGCAGCTCCGTGCAAGGGGCGTCCGTCAGCGAAGCCATCGTTCGCGGGATTGCGCCGGATGGCGGCCTGTACGTGCCCGAAGAATTTCCTCACCTGGATCCAGCCGCCTTTGACGGCGCGAGCGATCTTCCTGCAGTGGCAGAACGTCTGTTGGCACCGTTGCTGCGCGGCGAGCCGCTCGCTGGAGAGCTTAAGGCGATCGTTCGCGATGCCTTCGATTTTCCCGCGCCGCTCGTCCCGCTGCCGAAGGCTGCAGGACCGGCGAGTGTCCTCGAGCTGTTTCATGGGCCGACGTCGGCCTTCAAGGATTTTGGCGCACGGTTCCTCGCTGCGAGCATGCAGAGGATCCGCCGTGGCGCGGGGCGCACGCTGACGATCCTGGTAGCCACTTCCGGCGATACGGGAGGTGCGGTCGCTGCTGCCTTCCACCGCCGTCCCGGCATCGAAGTCATCGTGCTCTATCCGCAAGGCCTCGTCTCCGAGCGGCAGGCACAGCAGCTTGCCTGCTGGGGCGACAACGTCCGGACATTCAACGTCGCCGGCACGTTCGACGATTGCCAGCGCATGGCGAAGGAAGCTTTCCAGGACGAATCGTTGTCGCGTTCGCATGAGCTGTCTTCCGCCAACAGCATCAACATCGGCCGGCTCCTGCCACAGATGGTTTACTACGCGAGTGCGAGCCTCGAGCTGTGGCGCAGGAACGGTACGAAGCCCGGCTTCATCATTCCCACCGGCAATCTCGGCAATGCAGTGGCCTGTATCTGGGCGCGCCATCTCGGCTTGCCGATCGGCGATATCGTGCTGGCGACCAATGCCAATCTCACCGTGACGGACTACCTGCGTTCCGGGGAATGGAAGCCGCGGCAGAGCGTTCCGACGCTGGCGTCGGCAATGGATGTTGGCAATCCGAGCAACATGGAACGTCTGCGTTCCCTGTATCCGGAGATCGATCAGGTGCGTGGACAGGTCACGGCCTGCAGTGTCACCGATGCCGAGATCCGTACCACGATCAAGCGCGATGCCGTCGAGCTTGGCCAGGTGTGGTGTCCGCATACCGCCACCGCTGCGCACGTCTACCGGCAATTGCAGCCGCAGTCCGGCACGCCCTCGTCAGACAGGCATTGGGTGATCGTTTCCACGGCGCATCCGGCGAAGTTCAATGACATCGTCGAGCCGCTCATCGGCCACGAGATCCCGGTTCCTCCCGCGCTCGCTGCGCTGCTGTCGTTAACGCGCCAGGAAACGTCCCTCGAACCCACGCTCGCCGCTTTGCGCAGCGAATTGCAGAAGGGCCGCTGAATGCCTTCACAAGTGTCACCCCAGCTGCAGTTGGCGATAGCCTTGGGGCTGGTGGTTGCACTGCTCGTTCTGATCGGGACTGCCATCTTCAGCTACGCGCGTCGTCGTCGAGCGCAGCGCAGGACCGAAACCACCATTGCGTCCATTGCGTACGACATGCTCAAGAACGTGCTCGTGCCGAACGGCATGGGCGGCCAGATCCACATCCACTATCTGCTGCTGACGGAGCGGGGGCTCCTGGTCATCGATGTCGTGGATGCGCCAGGCGCGATTTTCGGGGGCGACCAGATGACCGAATGGACGGCGATCGGCAAGAAGCGCCGCTACACCTTCGCGAATCCGCAGCACGCGCTCTACGATCGCATGGCAGCGGTGCAGTCACTGGCGGGTGAAGTGCCGGTTGAGGGCCGCATCGTCTTTTCGTTACGCAGCGAATTCCCGAAGGGCAAGCCCCGCTATGTCGTCCGGATTGATGCGCTGGATGACGATTTCACCGTGATCGATCAGTCCCGCGTGAGTGCCGCTGCCGCGTTTGCCGACGTCTGGCAGCACATCCGGAGCAATTCGGAACGCAATCCGCTGGCCGTCTAGCTGACTCTGGTCAGCTCCAGCCAAACAGCCTCAGCGCGTTCCGCGTCGTGAAGGCAGCCACCGTTTCCACCGCTTGATTGCGGCAAGCCGCCAGCACCTCGACGACGTGCGGCAGGTAAGCGGGTTCGTTGCGCCGGCTTTTGGGCTTCGGCTTGAGATCGCGTGGCAGCAGGTACGGTGCGTCGGTTTCGACCAGCAGGCGATCTTCGGGTACGAACCGCACCACTTCCCGCAAATGCAGGCCACGACGTTCGTCGCACAGCCAGCCCGTAATGCCGATATGCAGGCCGAGGTCGAGATAGGCTCTCGCTTCGTCGGGACCCGCCGTGAAGCAGTGCGCCACGCCGCCTGACAGATGACCAGCATGCTCTTTCAGGATCGCAACGAACGCATCATGAGCATCGCGTTGATGCAGGAAAACCGGCTTGCGTACCTCTGCCGCAAGTTCGAGCTGTAGCCGGAAGGCGCGCTCCTGCGTGTCAGGCGGCGAGAAGTTGCGGAAGTAGTCGAGGCCGCATTCTCCGACCGCCAGTACTTCGGGCTGCTCGAGCAGTGCACGCAGCTCGTCGCGCGTCGCCGGGTTGCACTCGGTGGCGTGATGGGGATGGATGCCCGCCGTCGCTCTCAAATGCTGTGGGTGCTGCCGGGCAAGAGCAAGCGCGGAGCGGCTGTGCTCTACCGAACTGCCGGTGATGAGCATGCGGGTAACGCCTGCGGTCACGGCCCGTTCGAGCACCGCGTTGCGATCGGCGTCGAAGCTGTCGTGAGTCAGGTTCAGTCCAATATCGACGAGGGATGAGGGTAAGGAGTTCACCGGTGGAGAGTACCCGAAGTCTCCCGAGGGTTGCGCACCTCAGTCGGCGCGGACTCGCAGTTCGGGCTACACTCGGGCAGCCATGCGCACCCGAATTTCTGCCGTAGCGTTGTCTGTCTGCTGCCTCACGTGGGGATCCGTTTCTCACGTTGCTGACGCGGCGGATGACAGCGTCGTGATCGTGCTCGACGATATCGGGACGCGGCTCCAGTTCGATTTCTATACGGGTGACGCCGGAGCCTTGCGTCGCGACCTCGCTGCACTGACGGCACTTGAGGTGCCCGCTCGAGTCGCCGCGCTGAAAAGCACCTACGCCGGATTCGGTGCCTGGAAACTGGCTGAATTGCTGCGAGTCCCGGATGCGACAGCCGCAGGTGAAGCCGCCCGCAACTGCAGCGCCGAGATGGAGAAGGCGGTTGCAGCCGAGCCGAAGCGCGCAGGGTTGTTCGCGTTGCTGTCGGTCTGCCAACGACTCGCGGCGGATCTGCAGGGGCGCGTGAAAAATCCGCTGGGTTCAGGCCGGAGTCGACAGAACCTCGAGCGTGCGTTCGCACTGGCCCCGCGAAATCCGCATGTGTTGTTGATCGACGGGCTCAACGAGTACGAGCGGGCGCGTGCAGCGCAAGGCGATCTCGTCACGGCGCGAACAAAATTGATGGCTGCCACCACGGCATTCGATCTAGCTGCCACCGCACCGGCGACCGATGCATTTGCGAATGCAATGAGCTGGGGGGCAGCGGAGGCGTGGGCTTGTCTCGGCCGCATCCAGCTGGAATTGCGCGACCTGCCGGCAGCCCGGGACGCCTTTGAGCGAGCGCTCATCGTTGCGGGCGATTACCGCGAGGTGCAGCAGCAGCTGCAGGGGATAACCGGGTCACGCACGCCATGAACCCTTTCCCGCACCTGCTGGCCCCGCTCGATCTCGGGTTCACGGTGCTGCCGAACCGGGTGTTGATGGGGTCGATGCACACGGGTCTCGAGGACAGCCGGCGCGATGCCAGGCGCTGGGCAGCCTTTTACGCCGAGCGTGCGCGCGGGGGTGTCGGCCTGATGGTGACCGGCGGCATTGCGCCCAGCGTGTCCGGCTGGCTGGCCCCTTTTGCCGCGAAGCTCAGTCGTCCGTGGGAAGTGTCGCGGCATCGCCCTGTCACCCAGGCGGTGCATGCGGAGGGAGGGCGTATCTGCATGCAGATCCTGCACGCGGGCCGCTATGCGCATCATCCCCTGAGCGTCGCTCCGTCAGCCATTCGCGCGCCGATCAGCCGGTTCACCCCACGCGCGTTATCCGCCCGCAGTGTCGAGTCGCAGATTCGCGCGTTCGTGCGGACAGCGGTGCTTGCGCGCGAGGCCGGTTATGACGGCGTCGAGATCATGGGCTCGGAAGGCTACCTGATCAATCAGTTCATCTCGCGGCACACGAACCAGCGTACCGATGCGTGGGGTGGCACCTTCGATTCGCGCTGCCGCTTTCCCGTCGAGATCGTGCGGCGGGTGAGGGAGGCGATCGGTCCTGACTGCATCGTGATCTATCGGCTGTCGATGCTCGACCTGGTGGATGGAGGCAATACGCTCGAGGAGACGATTCAGCTGGCACGGGCCGTCGAGGCGGCGGGCGCGACGCTCATCAATACCGGAATCGGCTGGCATGAGGCGCGCATACCGACGATCGCCACCCGCGTCCCCCGGGCTGCCTTCGCGTGGGTGACGGAGCAGCTCATGGGCAAGGTGAAGGTCCCGCTGATCACGACCAATCGCATCAACGATCCCGCAGTCGCTGATGCCATTCTCCGCGAGGGCCGTGCCGACATGGTGTCGATGGCGCGTCCGTTCCTGGCAGACGCGGGCTTCGTGGTGAAGGCGGCGAGCGGGCGCGCCGATGAGATCAATACGTGCATTGCCTGCAACCAGGCCTGTCTTGACCACGTCTTTGAAGGCAAGCGGGCAACCTGTCTGGTGAATCCCCGCGCCTGCTACGAAACCGAACTGAATTACACGCCAGCCCTGCGGCCGTTGCGGCTCGCGATCGTAGGGGCCGGCCCTGCGGGCCTGGCCTGTGCGGTGGTCGCGCGTCAGAGAGGCCACGATGTCACGCTGTTCGACGCCAGCGCCGAGATTGGCGGGCAGTTCAACATGGCCAAGCGGATTCCCGGCAAGGAGGAATTCCATTCGACGCTGCGGTATTTCCGTCGCCAGCTCGAATTGCTGGACGTGCGACAGCGATTGGGTGAGCGCGTGACGGCCAGTGCGCTGGTGGCCGAGCGCTTCGACGGCATCGTGCTGGCGACAGGCGTTCGCCCAAGGCAGCTTTCATTGCCTGGCATCGATCATCCGAAGGTCCTGTCCTACATCGATGTGCTCGCTCGCGAAAAGCCGGTCGGCAAGCGCGTCGCAATCATCGGCGCGGGCGGCATCGGCTTCGACGTTGCGACTTACCTGAGCGAAGATCATGCGGCCAGCATCGACGTCGATGTCTTCATGGCCGAGTGGGGCGTCGACATGTCCCTCAAGGCACGGGGTGGCGTCCACGGCCGGGTCGCGCAGCTTCACGAAACCCGGCGGCATATCTGGATGCTGCAACGTAAAGCGACCAAGCCAGGCGCTGGCCTCGGCAAGACGACCGGCTGGATCCACAGGAAGTCGCTCAAGCGTCACGGAGTCGAAATGCTCTCAGGCGTCACCTACGAGCGGATCGACGATCGCGGTTTACATATTTCGACCGCCGACGGACAGCGTGTGCTCGACGTCGATCATGTGGTGTTGTGCGCGGGCCAGGAGCCGTTGCGCGATCTCGAACCGGAATTGATCGCGGCCGGAGTGCCTCTTTATCGCATCGGCGGTGCCGATCTTGCAGTCGAGCTGGACGCGAAGCGCGCCATCGATCAAGGTAGCCGCCTCGCAGCGCGGCTCTAGTTTTTACCCCGGCAACGAACTTTCACCCTTACATGTCCTTGCAGTTACCTCTCTTCTCACCGCAAGACCGCGCCGACCCCTGGCAGGTCCGTGTCAGCCAGCGCGCACGAAGGTTATCGGTGCGCATCTATCCCGGCGGCAAGGTCGAGATCGTGGTGCCGCCGCGCGTGCGTCCGCCCATGGTGGAGCGCTTCATCGGCCAACACCGGCAGTGGATCGAGCGACGTGTCGAGGAATGGCGGAGCAAGGCGACACCCGTGCCCACGAGGCCGGAACAGCTGGAGCTGCGCGCTCTCGGATTGTCCTACCGAGTTGAATACCGCGCGGGCAGCGGCGGAACCCGCGTCCGCCACCGCCCCGAAATCACGCCTGACCTGCTGGAAGTGACGGGGGCGATCGACAATCTGCGCCAGGTTGCAGCGGCGCTTGAGCGTTGGCTGAGGCGAGTGGTCGTCGAAGCCATGACGGTGCAGCTGCGTGAACTTGCTGAAGCAGGAGGATTCAGTTTCGAGCGCGTCCGGGTACGACGACAGCGCACACGCTGGGGCAGCTGTTCAAGCCGCGGCACCTTGAGTCTCAATGTCTGCCTCGCGTTTCTCGAACCTGCTGTCGTGCGTTACCTGCTTGTCCACGAGCTTTGCCACACTCGCCACATGAATCATTCGCAGCGCTTCTGGGCGTTGGTCGAGCGGTTTGAGCCTGACTACAAGCAGCTCAACCGTGACCTGAACCAGGGCTGGCGGCAGGTGCCCGCCTGGATTCTGCTATAAACGACGCATGAAGAAGCCGACCGATGACGCGGGCGCCAAGCCTCAGGACATAGTCAGATCCGGCCCGGACCTGAGCGATGAACAGGTTCACTGGGACCTCGGCGAATCGTTGAGCTATGGCCAGTATCTCGATCTCGACCGGCTGCTCGCCGCGCAGCATCCACTGTCATATCAGCACGATGAGATGCTGTTCATCATCATCCACCAGGCGAGCGAGCTGTGGATGAAGCTCTGCCTGCACGAACTCAATGCCGCACGGGAACACATCCGGAAGGATGACCTTGGGCCCGTGTTCAAGATGCTGGAGCGGGTGTCGCGCATTCAGGCGCAGCTCGTGCAGTCGTGGGATGTGCTGGCGAGCATGACGCCTGCGGACTACTCGGCGTTCCGCAATTATCTCGGCAAGTCCTCGGGCTTCCAGTCGTGCCAGTACCGTCTGCTTGAGTTCGTCATCGGCAACAAGCACGCCGCGATGATCGAGGTATTCCGCAAGGAGCCCGAAAATTATGCAGCCCTGCAAAGGGCGCTCGCGAGTCCGAGCATCTATGACGAAGCTCTGCGGCTACTCAGTCGGCGTGGTTTCGAGATACCGGCGGAATCGCTGGATCGTGACTGGACGCAGTCGTATGTGCCCAACAAGCAGGTGGCGGCTGCCTGGCTGGCGGTGTATCACAGCGTCGATGATCACTGGGATCTCTACGATCTGGCCGAGCGCCTGCTCGATCTGGATCACAAGTTCCAGCTCTGGCGCTACAACCACGTGAAGACAGTGGAGCGGATCATCGGCTACAAACGCGGCACCGGCGGGACCGGCGGCGTTTCCTATCTCAACAAGCTGCTGGACCTGCAGTTCTTTCCGGAGCTGTGGTCGATCCGGACTGCCATGTAGGCAGCCCGGATCGCATTTGGGGAATTACAGACCGAACTTGTAGCGCAGCTGCAGGAACCACTCCCGGCCCGTGGGATCGTAGTTCTGGTCCGAGAAGTATGGGTACTCGTCGTAACTCGGATCGAAGGCCGGCGGCTCGTCGAAGAGGTTGTCGACGAAGAGACTCGCTTCCGCCTTGCCGTCCAGGAACGTATAGCCGACCGATCCGCTCCAGGTGACCTGCGTACCGATGCGGCCCGTTTCATCCCAGCGCGGGATGGATCCCAGGCGCTGGCCGAACACTGTCGTCGTCCAGTCCGCGTACTCCCACGTCACGCTGCCGCGCATCTTGCTGCGGAAGTTGAATATCTGCAGATCGTCACGCGTGTTCTCGAAAGGATCGCCTGCGAAATCGCGCGTGTCGAATTTCAGCACGTGGCTGTAATTGAGCTGGTAAGTCAGGCTGCCGTGAGCAGCAATGTCCTGCCTGAAGCTCAGCGTCGTATCGATGCCGCTCGTGCGGTAGTCCGCCGTGTTGATCGGGCCGGTACGGATCAGGTCGATGTATTCGGAAAATTCCGTAGTGTCGACCGGTGTCCGTTGAATGCGGGCAAGAGTCGACTGGCATTGCGCCGAATTGATGTCGACTGCCGTGCCGCCGATCGTCTGCCCGAGGCGGCAATCCGCTTCGATCTCGAGAAGCTTGGTGGCCGGGTAGTCGGTGACCAGTCCTTCGATCTCGATATGGTAGTAATCGAGGGACAGGTTGACGTTGGGCGTCGGCTGGAAGACCACGCCGAATGTATATGACTTGCCCTTTTCCTCTTCGAGTTCCGGATTGCCCTCGGACTCGCCGCGGATATTGGCCGGGTTCCGGCTGCAGTCAGGAAGGGGTGTGCCGGGCTCGTTGGCACGACACCAGTATTCGTCATCCACCGAAGTGAAGTAGCCGCTCGGATCGGCGAACACATAGTGCATGTCCGGCGCGCGGAAGCTGGTTGCCAGCGATCCGCGGACGAGCACGGTATTGATCGGGCGATATTCAAGGCCGACGTTGTAGCTGAACGCATCGTCCACGTTGGTGATGTCGTCGTACTTGTCATAGCGTCCCGCCAGTGAGGCGCGCAGTTTCTCGGTGAGCGGCACGCCGAATTCGATGCCACCGGCATACCGGTCGCGCTTGCCGCCACCGCCTGATCCCGTGAATGCCCAGAAATCGCCTGCCACAACACGCGGATCGAGATTGATCTGGTATTCCTGCGAACCCCACTCGAGAAGCCCTGCCATCGAAACCGGTCCGGCAGGCGTCTGGAACAGGTCGCCGCGGATCACCAGGTTCACGACGTCGTTGGAAGACTCGGAAGTATCGTGATCGATGGCTGAAAGGGACTGATAGATCTGTGGTGTGAGCGGTGAATACAGGCGATCGAGATCCACTGCGAAAACCGGTGTGCCGAAGCCATCATCCCCGAGTTGCGGTCCGAGGAAGTAGTTGTTCGACGCTTCGTTCAGCAGCAGCCGCGCTTTGCTGTCGACGTCGTATTGCGAGTGACTGTAGGCAGCTTCGTAATCCCACCCGGAGCCGAACAGCTTGCCGCGCAACCCGACTGAATAATCCAGGACCTCTTCATGGTAACGGGTGAAACGCTGGTCCCTGCCGCCGATTTCAGAAGGCAGGATGAATCGCTGCAGGACTTCGTAGAGCCCGGTCGTGTCGTCATAGATGTACTGGTAGTCGGCCGGAAACCAGTAGTCGAAGTTGGCGTCGTACTTGCTGTCCGATTCAAAGTAGTTCAGTGAGCCAAAAAGTTCGGCGCCGCCGAAGTCGAATGCAGCTCGGGTGTAGAGCGAAACCTGGTCGCGCGCGTTGCGGATCGTCTGCTGCGCATCGGCATCACCGCGGCCGCAGTAGAAGCCACGGCCGGGTCGGAACGAGCGCTCCAGCTCGGGCCATTGGGCGCACGTCGATGCGCCCGGGTCGACGTAACTGTTGCCGTCGCCGTCCACGTCATCCAGATCCTGCTGCAGGATCGAACGCGTGTTGATACGCAGGCTTTCCACGGGATTATCCTGGACTGAATCCATGAAGCTGCGCTGGTAGCCGTAGATCGGATCGCGCTTCAGGTATTCGCCCGCGAAGGTGATGTTGAAGGCGCCGGAACTGAAACCGCCCACCGCCTGCACGCGTTGCGATTCGCCACCGCCTTCTGGTGTCCCGCCGACACGGACGTTCACATCAAGCGAATTCGGGATGTCTTTCTTGAGGATGATGTTGATGACGCCCGCAATGGCATCGGAACCATAGATCGCCGAGGCGCCGCCCGACATCACTTCGATGCGTTCGACGGCGGCCATCGGAATCGCGGTGAGGTTCACGAAGTTGCTTTCGCCGTTGTAGGGCAGCGGATAGTCGGTCACGCGCCGGCCATCCAGCAGGATCAGCGTGCGACCGGGGCCGAGGCCCCGCACGTCGGTTGCGCTGGCATTGGGTGTGAACCCGGCGGTGTATTGCTCGTCCTGGGTAGCGCCGGTGACCTGCGTCAGGGACTTCATCGCTTCATAAACAGTCGTGAAGCCTTCGCGCTCCAGCTGCTGCGAGCTGATCACTGTGACGGGCGAGGGGCCTTCGAATTCAGGCCGGCGTAGACGCGAACCCGTGACGATGACGCTTTCGAGTTCGGTCGCGGCGGGTTGGGCCTGAGCCTTGGCCGATGGCGTTTGCGTGGCGAGAGCAGCAGCAGCCAAGGTGAGGTGCACAACCTGACGAACATTCGTTGACAACATGATGATTTCTCCCCAAAAACGCCCAATCGGAGGAAAGGACCATACGGGGAGCAGGCAGGCGAGGCAACAGGAAAATTTTGCAATACAAAAAAAGCCGGTGGCCCGCTTTGCGCTGGCTCACAGAACTGCGGCCGGGAGCGGTCAGTTCGAGGGAACCCGGGCCCGCTTCTGACGGGCTTTCCATACTCGCCAGCCGAGCAGGAGCGCGACTATGGCTGTGTAGATGAGCGGCTCACGAACGTCCGCTTTCACCAGCCAGTAGAAGTGCCAGACGCCCAGGATCGCGATGGGGTAGACGAGCCGGTGAAGCTTTTTCCAACGACCACCGAGCTTGCGCATCATGCCGTTTGTCGACGTGACAGCGAGGGGAATCAGCATGAGGAACGCTGCAAAGCCAATCGTGATGAACGGCCGCTTGACGATGTCCTCGCCGATGCCCGCGAGGTAGAGATCCTGGTCCAGGATCAGCCACGTCAGGAAGTGCATCAGCACGTAGAAAAAGGCGAACAGGCCCAGCATCCGCCGGAAGCTCACGAGCCAGGGTTTGCCGATGAGCTCCCTCACCGGGGTCACCATCAGCGTCAGCACGAGGAACCGAAGTCCCCACAGCCCCAACGAATGCAGGATATCTTCGATCGGGTTGATGCCGAGACTGAACCCTGCAATGCCGAACGCTCCCGCAACGATCGACAGGAAGGGCAGCAGGCAGACAATGAACAGGAGCGGTTTGTAGATGCGCTCGATCTGCTGCTGGCGGGTCATCATCGTCAATCGTGGTCGATCAGTAGAACTTGCGTAAATCCATGCCGCTGTAGAGGCTGGCAACCTGGTCCGCATAGCCATTGAACATGAGTGTCGGTTGCCGGGCGGCAAACAGTCCTCCGCCGATGACCTGCTCACGAGCCTGGCTCCAGCGGGGATGATCGACTTCCGGATTCACGTTGGCGAAGAAGCCATATTCCCTCGCCGCCGAGCGGTTCCAGGAAGTGGCCGGCTGCTTTTCGGTGAAGCTGATCTCGACGATCGACTTGATGCCCTTGAAGCCGTACTTCCACGGCGTGACGAGGCGGATCGGGGCGCCATTCTGGTTCGGGAGAGTCTTTCCGTAAACGCCGACGGCGAGAATCGCCAGCGGGTTCATGGCTTCATCCATGCGCAAGCCTTCGATGTAAGGCCACTGCAGGACCGGGTAACGCATGCCGGGCATTTCGCTCGGGCGATTGACCGTCGTGAAGGCGACATACTTCGCCTTGGACGTAGGCTTGAAACGCTTGATCAGGTCCCCGAGCGGGAAGCCCACCCACGGGATCACCATTGACCAGGCCTCCACACAGCGCATGCGATAGATGCGTTCTTCCAGCGCGTGCGGCTTGATGATGTCTTCGTAGCTGAAGCTGCCCGTCATTTCGGCTTCACCCGAGACCTTGACGGTCCAGGGCTGTGGCTTGAAACGGCCCGAGTTTTGTGCCGGATCACCCTTGTCGGTGCCGAACTCGTAGTAGTTGTTGTACCCGGTGATTTCCTCGAACTTGTTGGGCTTCAGGTCTGCCCCGAAATCTTTGTTCTTCGTGTACTTGAGGTCGGTCTGCACCGGTCCTTCCGCTGCGAAGGACTCGCCGGCTGCGCCGATCACGCCTGCCGCCATCGCGGCCTTGAGGAAAGTACGCCGGTTCTCGTAGACCGACTCGGAGGTGATCTCCGAAGGCTTTATGCCGCCCAGATGTTCGGGACGTTTGATCAGCATGGCACCCTCACAATCGACTCAAGGTTTCGAAACACGTCATCTGCCCGAGCGAGCATAGCCGACCTGCGGTCGATCAAGGCTCCCAAAAAGTCTGATTGCCGCCTTTCCCTTTAGTTCGTCGGGGCCCAGGTGTTTGTTACACGTTGCAGGAAGGAGAGTGCCTTCCTGCAACCTTGTCTTCAGGCTGCCTTGGCGCCGGCTGCCAGCTGACGCAACACGTACTGCAGGATGCCGCCGTGCCGGAAGTAGTCGCGCTCCTTCGGCGTGTCGATGCGCACGCGCGCCTCGAAACGGATTTCAGGGCCGGTGACCGGCTTCGCGACCACCGTTACCACCTTCGCGGCGCCGCCGTTCAGGCCGATGATCTCGTAGGTCTCGAGGCCCGTGAGTCCGATCGACTGCGCGGTCTGGCCATCCTTGAACTGCAGGGGGAGAACGCCCATGCCGATCAGGTTCGAGCGATGGATGCGCTCGAAGCTTTCGGTGATGACCGCCTTCACGCCCAGCAGCATGGTGCCTTTCGCCGCCCAGTCGCGCGACGAGCCCGTGCCGTATTCCTTGCCTGCGATCACGATCAGCGGCGTGCCTTCCTGCTGGTAGCGCATCGACGTATCGAAGATGCTCGCCGTTTCGCCGCTCGGAATATGCAGCGAGACGCCGCCTTCGGTGCCGGGAACAAGCAGGTTGCGCAACCGGATGTTGGCAAACGTGCCGCGCATCATCACTTCGTGATTGCCGCGACGGGCGCCGTACGAGTTGAAATCGACCGGCTTCACGCCGAGCGAGACCAGGTACTTCGCTGCAGGCCCCGACTTAGCGATGTCGCCTGCGGGAGAAATGTGGTCGGTGGTGACCGAGTCACCCAGCAGTGCGAGTGCCCGGGCGCCGCGAATGTCGGAGATGGCATTCGGCTGCATGGTCATGCCGTCGAAGTAGGGCGGGTTCTTGACGTACGTGGAATCGAGATCCCAAGTGTAGATCTTGCCAGTGGGAACCTTGACGGAGTTCCAGTTGGCATCACCCGCGTACACGCTCGAATAGCTCTTCTTGAACATGGCCGAGGTCACGGAAGAAACCATGGCCGCCTGGACATCAGCCGGGCTCGGCCAGATGTCGCTGAGATAGACCGGCTTGCCGTCAGTGCCCGTGCCGAGTGCTTCGGTGACGAGATCGAGATCAAGCGTGCCGGCGATGGCGTAAGCCACCACGAGCGGAGGCGATGCCAGGAAGTTCATCTTCACTTCCGGATGCACGCGGCCTTCGAAATTGCGGTTGCCCGACAGCACCGAGCAGCCGACCACGTCGCCTGCTTTCACCGCATCGGAAATCTCAGGCTTCAGCGGGCCCGAATTGCCGATGCAGGTCGTGCAGCCGTAGCCCACGGTATAGAAGCCCATTGCATCGAGATCGTCGAGCAGCCCTGCCTTGGTGAGGTAATCAGTGACGACGCGCGAACCGGGTGCGAGGCTCGTCTTGACCCACGGCTTCGACGTCAGCCCGCGACGACGTGCATTGCGCGCCAGCAAGCCGGCAGCAATGAGCACGGCAGGATTTGACGTATTCGTGCAGCTGGTGATCGCGGCGATCAGGACGGAGCCATCCTTCACATCGAAGGATTTGCCGTCCAGTGTCACGCTGCCAACGCCCGTCGCGGTCGGGTTCTTCTTCGTGCGCTCCTCGTTCATCTTCTTCACGCTGTCGCGATACGTCTGTTTCGCTACGCGCAGCGGAACGCGATCCTGCGGACGCTTCGGTCCTGCAATGGACGATTCGACGGTATCGAGATCGAGTTCGAGCACGTCCGTGTAGTCAGCCTGCTGCTGGCCATTCTCGCGCCACATACCCTGGTGCCGGGCATAGTCCTCGACCAGCTTGATCTGCGCGGGATCGCGCCCGGTGAGTTCGAGATACTTGAGCGTCTCGCCGTCGATCGGGAAGATGCCGCAAGTGCTGCCGAATTCCGGTGCCATGTTCGCGATCGTTGCGCGGTCGGCCAGCGGCAGGTTCGCGAGGCCATCGCCGAAGAACTCGACGAATTTGTCGACCACGCCTTTCTTGCGCAGCATCTCGGTCACGGTGAGCACGAGATCGGTTGCCGTCGTGCCGGGCTTCAGGTTGCCCTTGAGCTTGAAGCCGATGACATGCGGAATCAGCATGGTGACCGGTTGGCCGAGCATGGCTGCCTCGGCTTCGATGCCGCCGACGCCCCAGCCCAGCACGCCAAGGCCATTGACCATGGTCGTGTGCGAATCAGTGCCGACGACGGTGTCCGGATACGCGTGATGAACGCCGTCTCTCTCGGTATCGAACACTACGCGTGCGAGGTGCTCGATGTTGACCTGGTGGACGATGCCGGTGTTCGGCGGGACCACCTTGAAATTGCGGAAGGCCGTCTGCCCCCAGCGCAGGAACGCATAACGTTCCGTGTTGCGGCTGAATTCGATTTCGGTGTTCTGTGCCAGTGAGCTCGCGGTGCCGTAGTTGTCGACCTGAACCGAGTGATCGATGACGAGTTCGGCGGGTGACAGCGGGTTGATCTCATCGGCGTTGCCGCCGAGTTTCAGCATCGCTTCGCGCATCGCGGCGAGATCGACCACGACCGGCACGCCGGTGAAGTCCTGCATGATCACGCGGCTCGGGGTGAACGAAATCTCGTAGGAGGGGGCTGCCTTGGCATCCCACTTCAGCAATGCCTCGATGTCCGCGCGCGTCACGTTGACGCCGTCTTCGTAGCGGAGCAGGTTCTCGAGCAGGATCTTGAGAGAGTACGGCAGGCGGCCAAGGTCATGATCCTTGAGTGCGGCGAGGCTGAAAATCTCGAATTGCTTGCCGCCGCTCGCGAGAGTCGTGCGCGCCTTGAACGTATCCTTCATGCGTCCTCCAGAGTCAAAGCCGAAAAAAGCGGCGAAATTATACCGGTAACGGCGCGGGAAAGTTCAGGCACTTGCGGCCATCGGCATCGCGACCTGAGAACCGATCTCATCGATGACGCCGCCGCCCAGACAAATATCACCCGCGTAGAGGACGACATACTGTCCTGGTGTAACGGAGCGCTGCGGCCCATCGAAATTCACGGTCCCCGTGCCATCGCCGGTGAGTTCCACCTCGCAAGGCTGGTCCGGCTGGCGATACCGCGTCTTGGCCATGCACCGAAAGCGCGCCGCAGGAGCAGCGCCTGCAATCCAGGTGAAATCTGTCGCCTTGAGCGATTGGCTGAGCAGCGCCGGATGGTCCCTGCCTTGAGTGACGGTGAGGACATTGCGCTTGAGATCCTTGGCCACCACGTACCACGGGTCGGGCGTGCCGCCGCTCTGGCCACCGATCAGCAGCCCCTGGCGCTGGCCCAGCGTATAGAACATGAGCCCGCGGTGGCTTCCCAGCACGCGACCTTCCAGGGTTTCGATGGCGCCCGGCTGGCCTGGCAGGTAGCCCGCCAGAAACTCCTCGAAAGGCCGCTCGCCGATGAAGCAGATGCCGGTGCTGTCCTTCTTGTCATGGACGGGCAGGGCGAGCGACTGCGCGATCCGGCGGACCTCGTCCTTCTGCAAGTGCCCGACAGGAAACAGCGTTTTCGCCAGTGCGCCGGCCTTGACCGCGTGCAGGAAGTAGCTCTGGTCCTTGGCGGTATCCGCACTCTTCAGCAGCTGGACCGTCGGACCATCAGTACGGACGCGTGCGTAGTGGCCGGTGGCGACGTAATCAGCGCCCAGCCGGAGGGCATGTTCGAAGCAGGCGCCGAACTTGATCTCGCGGTTGCAGAGCACGTCAGGATTGGGGGTGCGGCCCCGCGCGTACTCCTCCAGGAAGTGATCGAACACCCGCTGGCGGTATTCCACCGCAAAGCTCACCTTGTGCAGCGGGATGCCGAGCTGCCGGCAAACGCGCAGGGCATCCTGATAATCCGCGGCGCTCGTGCAGTAGCCTCCTTCGTCTTCCTCCCAGTTGCTCATGAACAGGCCTTCGACGGCGTAACCCTGCTCAAGCAGGACCGCTGCAGCCACCGACGAGTCAACACCGCCGGACATGCAAGCGATGACGAGGGGACGAGGACTGTTGGCGGGGAGAGGGGGAAGCATGCGGCCGCATTATACGGCCGGCATCGCGGCCTGCCTTGAGAGGCTAGCCCGACTGGCTGTTCAGAACGTCGCGGATTTCTTCCGTTTCCGGCACCAGCTGGGCAAGGACGTCGAGCGGGTAGCGTCGGCCGGCCACGTAGTCATCGATACAGCGCAGGACCAGCGGGCTGCGGAGGCGGGATTCCTGGACGGCGAGTTGCTGGCGCGTGAGCCAGACGGCCCGTTCGATCCCGGTGTCCAGCGGCCGGTTCGCATCGTGATGGCTGACATCGCCGCGGAAAGCCACCCGGAGAAAGCTTCGCGCCCGGCCATCCGGCCCCGGCGCCTGGTGCCACAGATAGACGCCAACCACGGCTTCCGGCACGAAATGCCAGCCTGTCTCTTCGAGGGTTTCGCGGATCACCGCCTGGAGCAGGCTTTCGCCGTGCTCGAGATGGCCGGCGGGCTGGTTGAAGACGAGGCGCGCGTCGACACGCTCCTCGACAACCAGAAAGCGTCCTTCGCGTTCCACGACGGCCGCAACGGTCACATCGGGTTTCCAGATCATGGGCGCGAGTATAGCCGGTTGCCCGCGGCTCGCCTTCATGGAGCCCGGGCCCACGTTCAGCTACGGAGCTGGGCCTGGTACTGGAGATCGGAATCGGCCGAATTCCAGATGGCGTCGAAGTAGGCAAGATGGCGCGCGGCGGTGGCGAGGTCGCTCATCGTCGCAAGACCTTCCCAGTTGGAAGCGTTGGCGCGGTACACGGAAGCGTTGTTGTCGGCGATGAGGAAGGCCGCCGCGTTGTTGCGCATTTCCTTTGGCACGTTCCTCAAGTCGATGTAGCTGGTCAGTCGCCGTGCCATCGCGACGAAGCGGTTGCCGTCGCGGATGGCGCGCATCGGATCGGCGATCAGCACGCGCACTCGCGCATGGCTGCGGGCCAGCACCAGACGCTTGATCGCCTCGAGAAACGGTTCGTGATCGTAGAGCAGCGGCTCGAGATCCTGCGTGAAAATCGCCAGGGTCCGTTTGGCTCCGGCAGTCGCCGCCGTCACGTGAGCCCGTACCTCATCAAGGGTGCTCAGGGGGCCGCCGGTCACGGGGAGGGGGTAAGCCGCGTACATCGCATCGCCTTCGGGTTGGGGCGATCGATGTTACTGGCGACTCCCGGATCGCCGTGCCAACTACGTCACGTTCCGCCGTGCGTGGCGGTTTTAAATATCGCGCGCGAGTTGGCCCGCGAGTCCCGTATAGGTCGAGGGTTGCAGTGCGAGCAACGCCTGCTTCGCCTCTTCAGGCAAGGCGAGCGAACTGATGAACTGCCTCAAAGTGGCGGCATCGAGACGTTGGCCCCGTGTCAGCGTTTTCAGCTGTTCATAAGCGTTTTCTACGCCATAGCGCCGCATGACGGTCTGGATCGGCTCGGCCAGCAGCTCCAGGTTGTCGGCCAGATCCTGTGCGAGACGCGCCGCGTCGACATCAATCCGGCTGAGGCCCTTGCCGATGGCGCGCCAGCCGACAACCGCGTGACTGACCGCGACACCGATATTACGTAAAACCGTCGAGTCGGTGAGGTCACGCTGCCAGCGCGAGATAGGCAGCTTCTCCGCGAAGAAACGCAGCAGTGCGTTGGCGAGGCCGAGATTGCCTTCCGCGTTCTCGAAATCGATGGGGTTGATCTTGTGCGGCATGGTCGACGAACCGGTTTCACCCGCAACGAGGCGCTGGCGGAAATAGCCGATCGAGATGTAGCCCCAGATATCGCGGCACAGATCGATCAGGATGGTATCGATGCGGGCGAGCGCGTCGCAGTACTCCGCCATCCAGTCGTGCGGCTCGATCTGTGTCGTGTAGGCGTTGAAGGACAGGCCGAGCGACTCGACGAAATTGCGTGCAAGCAGTTGCCAGTCGACTTCCGGGTAGGCCACGGCGTGCGCATTGAAGTTGCCGACGGCACCATTGATCTTGCCGGCAATCGCAACCGCTGCAAACAACGCCCGCTGTCTCTCCAGCCGATGCACTACGTTCGCGATTTCCTTGCCCAGCGTGGTCGGCGTGGCGGGTTGACCGTGAGTGCGCGACATCATCGGTGTCGCCGCGTGTGCATGCGCGAGCTTGCGCAGCGTGCCGATCAACGTATCGAGTTCGGGCAGCAGGACCTGCTTGCGCGCTTCTTCCAGCATCAGCGCATAACTCAGGTTGTTGATGTCTTCCGAAGTGCAGGCGAAGTGGACGAACTCGCGATGCGGCTTCCACGCCGGAAACGCATCGAGCTTCGACTTCACGAAATATTCGACAGCCTTGACGTCATGGTTCGTCTGCCGTTCGATGGTCTTGACGGCTGCTGCGTCTGCCTCGGTAAATCCTGTTGCGACGGTATCGAGGGCCTTGAGAGCATCGGCCGGCAGGGCGCGCAATTCTGGAATACCCTTTTCATTCGCGAGCGCCTTGAGCCAGAGCGCCTCGACCTTCACCCGCTGGCGAATCAGGCCGTACTCGCTGAAGATCGGCCTGAGGTCTGCACTTTTTTCCGCGTAACGTCCGTCGATGGGCGAAATGGCGGTCAGGCTGCTTGGGTTCATGCGGCAATCTTGCGAAGGAGGCTGAAGTGCTAGGATGCCGCATCATACCTTCATTCGCGAGGACCAAGGACAGTGGCGGAAGTCCGCGTCGAACACGACAGCATGGGCGCCCTCGAAGTGCCTGCCACAGCCCTGTGGGGTGCGCAGACGCAGCGTGCCCTCAACAACTTTCCTGTCAGCGGCCTGGCGTTGCCGCGCGGTTTCATCCGCGCGCTCGGCCTCATCAAGTGGGCCGCTGCGGAGGCAAACGCCGAGGTCGCAGGACTCGACCGCAAGCTCGCCACTGCCATCGGTGAGGCCGCGCTTGAAGTAGCAGCAGGCCAGCACGATGCGCATTTTCCGGTCGATATCTTCCAGACCGGCTCCGGCACCAGCACGAACATGAATGCGAACGAGGTGATTGCCAACCTCGCGACGCAGCGTGCCGGACAGCCCGTCCATCCCAACGATCACGTCAACATGAGCCAGAGCTCGAATGACGTCATTCCCACTGCGATTCACCTCGGTGCCGCACTCGGTGTGGTGGGGCATCTGGTACCCGCGCTGACTGAACTGCGCGAGATGCTGGAGCGACGGATCGCCAGAACCGAAAACATCATCAAGACCGGACGTACGCATCTGATGGATGCCGTGCCGCTGTCCTTCGCGCAGGAGATGAGTGGCTGGCAACAGCAGGTCGACAACGGCATCGCGCGTGTGCTTGCCTGTCAGCCGCGCCTGCATCGACTCGCCCAGGGTGGCACCGCCGTCGGCACGGGTCTCAATGCGCCCGCAGGTTTTGCTGAAGCCTTCGTGCAGCACCTTTCTGCGAAGACCGGTCTTGCACTTGAGGTGAGTCCCAACTATTTCGAATCGCTGGCGTCGCAGGATGCGGCGGTGGAATTGTCCGGACAGCTCAAGACGCTCGCCGTCAGCCTGATGAAGATAGCGAATGACCTGCGCTGGATGAACAGCGGCCCGCTGGCCGGTCTTGGCGAAATCACGTTGCCGGCGTTGCAGCCGGGCAGCAGCATCATGCCGGGCAAGGTGAATCCCGTGATCCCGGAAGCGGTTGCCATGGTGTCGGCCCAGGTCATCGGGAATGACGCGACGATCACGGTGGCGGGCCAGTCTGGCAATTTCCAGCTCAACGTCATGTTGCCCGTCATCGCTTACAACCTTCTGCAGAGCATCGAGCTGCTCGGCAACGCGGCGCGGTTGCTCGCCGAAAAGGCCATCGCGGGCTTCACGATCAACGAGCAGCGTCTGGCTCAAGTCCTCGAACGGAATCCCATCCTGGCCACTGCACTCAATCGTCTGATCGGTTACGACCAGGGTGCCGCTATCGTGAAGCGCGCCTACAAGGAAGGCCGGCCCATCAAGGACGTGGCGGCAGAGATGACGCAGCTGTCCCGCGAGGAACTCGATCGCCTGCTCGATCCCGCCAGCCTGACGCGGAGTGGCGACCATTAGCAGTGGCGAGCCGGACTTCGATCTGCGTCGAAGAATCGAAGCACGCCTCGCCGGCACGCAGCCCGCCTCGAGCCCGGACGATGCACGCTTTCCCGGAGTGTCTGCCCAAGATCTCGACGAGTTGCGAAAGCTATTGCCGCAGGCTCTCTCGCCCGCAGCAGTGCTCATGCCGATCGTCGATCGCCCGGAAGGGCTTTCCCTGCTGCTCACGCGGCGTGCAACGCAGCTGAAGCGTCACGCAGGGCAGATCAGTTTTCCGGGCGGGAGGCTGGAAGCACTCGATGGCGGGCCGCTCAATGCAGCACTGCGTGAAACGGAAGAAGAGATCGGCCTGCCGCGGGACCATGTGACCGTGGCGGGTTACCTGGGGCCCCAACTCATCATCACCGGTTACTGGGTCGTGCCTGTAGTCGGGTTCATTCGCCCGGGTTTCAATCTGCGCCTCGATCCTGTCGAAGTGGAGGAGGCGTTCGAAGTGCCGTTGCCCCATGTCCTCGATCCTGCGAATCACGGGAAGCGCGACCGGCAGTTCGGCAAGGTCACGATCACGACGACCGAAATTCACTACGGCGAGCACCTGATCTGGGGCGCCACGGCCGCGATGCTGGTGGCGTTGTCCGCTCTTCTTTGATGTCGCACGACATGAGCCAGCTGCAACGCCTGCTCGACATCATGGCTCGCCTGCGCGATCCGGATCGCGGCTGTCCATGGGATCTGCAACAGACATTCGCCTCGATTGCGCCGTACACAATCGAAGAAGCGTATGAAGTCGCCGATGCCATCGAGAAGCAGGATCTACCGGCGTTGCGCGACGAGCTCGGTGATCTGCTTTTCCAGGTGGTGTTTCATTCGCAGCTTGCCAAAGAGCAGGGCGCCTTTGGTTTCGACGATGTCGCCGCTGCCATCAGTGAAAAGATGGAGCGCCGCCACCCGCATGTGTTCGGCGGCGAGCACATCGAAGATGCCGAGGCACAGACGCAAGCCTGGGAAGACCACAAGAAGAAGGAGCGGGCAGCACGCGCACCGTCGGCCGGAGTGCTTGACGATGTTCCCGTCCAGCTGCCAGCCCTGACGCGCGCCGCCAAGCTCGGGAAGCGCGCGAGCCAGGCGGGTTTCGACTGGCCGGAAATTGCCGGTGTCCTCGACAAGATCCAGGAAGAACTCGACGAGCTGCGGGTGGAAGTCGAATCCCGGGCCGCAGTCGAGAGGGTGGGTGGCGAAATCGGCGATCTGCTGTTCAGCATCACCAATCTCTGCCGGCATCTGCACATCGACCCGGAGACGGCTCTCCGCCAGACCAATGCGAAATTCGAGCGTCGTTTCCGGTACGTCGAGCAGCGCCTCAAGGAGGCGGGCCGCACCCCGCAGACAGCTACTCTCGAGGAAATGGACGCCCTCTGGAACGAGGCCAAAAGGCTGGAAAAGGATGTTCAGCCAGGATTCATCGCCTGAAGCTTAAGGTGGCTCCCATGCCCGGACGGGTGTCCGGGCCCGGAGAGAAACCATGAACAGCAAGAAGAACCCCGTCTCGATCGCCGTGAAAACCGCCCTGGTAGGTGGACTGGTCGTCCTGTCGACCCAGGCCATCGCGGCTCCTCCTCCCTGGGCGCAGGCACGTACCCTACCTGCACGTCACCAGCCGGCCCGTCAGTACGACGAGGCGCGGGTGGTGGAAGTCGATCCGATTGTTCGCCGGGTGCGCGTTGAAACGCCGCGCCGCGAATGTTGGGACGAGGTTCGTTCGGAAGCGCCGCGGGGTGCTCGACAGGCTACCGTTGGCGGCACGATCGTAGGCGGCATCATTGGTGGCGTGCTGGGCAGCCAGATCGGTCATGGCCGCGGCCAGGATGCTGCCACGATTGCCGGAACCCTGATCGGCTCCTCGATCGGTCGCGACACTGCAGCGCGTCGCACGGCAGGGCCGGCGGAGGAATATACGGTCGAGCGTTGCCAGACCCGTTACGAGGATACGTACGAGGAACGGGTCGACGGCTACCGGGTAACCTACGAGTATCAGGGCCGCGAATACACGACCCAGCTCCCTTACGATCCGGGTGACCACATTCGGGTGAAAGTGGCGGTTTCGCCGGCGGAATACTGAGCCCGCCGGCTCCCGCATATGGCGTAACAGTCTGTTCCGGGAGGGTGTGCTCTGCGGGCAATGTACGTAGACTAGGGTCCATGCAGGCATCAGGTAGCCCATCCCACAAGCGCGGTGCGCCGGCGGTCATGGCTTCAATGGTTCAGAAACGCATCATCGTCATGCTGGCTACCCTGCTCCTGAGTGGGGTGGCCGTGCTTGGCAATGCGTCTGCTGCCGCCCAGGGACTTCGCGATCGGCGGCCTCCGGACGAAGAACGCATCGAGCCGGGTGGCTACTCGCTGGATGATGCAGTGGAGCTTGCGCAGAGCCGCTTCCGCGCCAAAGCCGTCAAGGCCGAAACCGTCGATGAGCGCGGCCGTCGCGTCCACTACATCCGTCTGCTGAATTCCGAAGGACGCGTCTGGACCGTTCGCGTCGACGCCGAAACGGGACGGATGCAGTAATGCGCGTGCTCGTGGTGGAGGACGAGAAGCCTTTGCGCGAGTCCCTCGTCGCCGAGCTTACCGCTGCAGGTTTCACGGTGGACAGCGCAGCCGATGGCGAGGAAGGCCTCTACTGCGGTTCCGAATACGCGATTGACGTGGCCGTCGTCGATCTCGGGCTGCCGAAGCTCCCCGGTCTTGATCTCATCCGCCAGTTTCGCGCGCAGGACAAGAAGTTTCCGATCCTGATCCTGACCGCCCGCGACCGCTGGCAGGACAAGGTCGAAGGCCTGCAGGCCGGCGCGGACGACTACGTCGCCAAGCCTTTTCATTTCGAGGAATTGCTGGCCCGCGTGCAGGCCCTTCTGCGGCGTTCAGGCGGCTGGGCGCAACCGGTGCTTCGCTGTGGACCCGTGGCACTCGATCCGCGCACGCAGTCGGTCACCGTCAACGATGCGCCGGTCGAGCTGACGAGCTTCGAATATCGCATCCTCGAGCACCTGATGATGCGAGCGGGTGAGGTGATCTCCAAGACCGAACTCACTGAGCGCATCTATGCGCAGGATTTCGACCGCGATAGCAACACGATCGAGGTCTTCATCGGGCGTCTGCGCCGCAAGCTGGATCCCGACAACAGCCTCAAGCCGATCGAAACCCTTCGCGGCCGGGGCTACCGTCTGCAGCTCGAGCGCTCGGCCGAGGGCTGAGCCGCTCCAAGACAATGCAGGTTCGTTCGCTCAGCACCCGTTTGCTGGCTTCCGTCAGCGTGCTGCTGGTCGTCTTCTTCGGGCTCACGATCGTGGCGCTCGATCTCGTGTTCCGCAACATCTCCGAACGCGCGATCCTCGATCGCCTTGAAGTACAGGTGCTCGCGCTGCTGTCGGTGTCGGAAGAGAGCATGCGCGGCGGTCTCGAGCCCGCACCCCAGCTCGCTGAATCGCGCTACACGAGTCCGGGTTCGGGCCTCTACGGAGAAATTCGCCGCACCGACGATGCTGCCACGTGGCGTTCGAATTCAATGGTCGGCACCGGGCTCGATTTCGGTCCGGTGCTCGCGCCTGGCCAGCGACGCTTTGGCATTCTCCCCCTGGCCAACGGATCGGAGGTGCTGGCCTTGAGTCTTGGCATTGCATGGGAGTTTCCGAAAGGCGGCAGTCGCAACTTTGTCTACAGCGTTGCCGAGAACCTTGATCCTTACTACGCCCAGTTGAACCGGTTGCGCGGCCAGATGTTCGGCTGGTTCACGGGCTTGATGCTGTTGTTGCTTGCCGCGCTGGCGTTTGTGTTCCGGCGCGTGTTGTCTCCGATCCGACGTGTCGCCCGCGAGATCGAGGATATCGAGCTGGGACGTCTCGCCGAACTGGGATCCGGTTATCCGCGCGAACTCGTGGGCGTCACCACCAACATGAATGCCTTGCTTCGCAGCGAGCGTGAGCGGTTGGCGCGCTATCGCAATACGCTCGGCAATCTTGCGCACAGCCTCAAGACGCCGCTCGCCGTCATGAGAAATCTGCTGGGTGGAGAAACCTTGCGCGGAGTGCCCATCGCGAAGCAGCTCGACGATCAGGTGAGCCGCATGGATGACATCGTGCGCTACCAGTTGAAGCGCGCGGCAGCCTCTGGAGGTACAGGCCTGGGTCAAGCGCCTGTCGATGTGCGCGAAACGCTGGAGGCCCTACGTGGAGCGCTGCTCAAGGTGTATGCGGATCGCGGACTCGACTGCAGCCTCGAGGTCGAAGCAGGCTGCCGTTTCATTGGCGACCAGGGCGATCTCACCGAAATCGCGGGCAACTTGCTGGACAACGCCTGCAAGTGGGCACGGCGTACGGTGAAGTTGTCGGCTGCGCCGTTGCTGCGTCCGGGCGCGCGACATGCCGGGCTCTTGCTCACCGTCGAGGATGACGGTCCGGGGATCGCCGCAGAGGATCGTGCCCGCGTGCTTGAGCGCGGTGCCCGGCTCGATGAGCGAGTGAGTGGGCAGGGGATCGGGCTGTCGGTCGTGCGGGAGCTGGCGGAAGTCAGTGGCGGCAGCGTTTCAATCGATGCCTCGTCGCTCGGTGGCGCTCGTGTCGCCGTGCAGTTGCCCGCGCCGTGACCGACGTGGGGAGCGAATCCGGAGAACGGAAGCCGGTTCCGGTCGCGCCGCAATTGAAGTTCCATTACGACGAAAGTCTGCCCATCACCGCGCATCGCGAGGAGATCGCGAAGGCGCTGGAGCAGCACCAGGTCATCGTTCTGTGTGGTGCAACGGGTTCAGGCAAGACCACTCAACTGCCAAAGCTCTGTCTCCAGCTCGGGCGTGGAACGAAGGGCTTGATCGGCCACACGCAACCAAGGCGCATTGCCGCGCGAGCCATTGCTGCACGACTGGCTGCAGAACTTGGAACCACGGTTGGCGGCGTTGTCGGCTACCAGGTCCGCTTCACTGACCGGACGAGCCGCCAATCACGCATCAAGGTGATGACGGACGGCATCCTGCTCAAAGAACTGGAGCGTGACCGGCAGCTGCGACGGTACGACACGCTGATCATCGACGAGGCACACGAACGCAGCCTCAACATCGACTTCCTGCTCGGTGTCCTGAAGCGATTGCTGCCGAGGCGCCCTGATCTCAAGCTGATCATCACCTCGGCAACGATCGATCCCGCGCGCTTCTCGGAGTTCTTCGGTGGTGCGCCGATCATTGAAGTCTCCGGTCGCAGCTATCCCGTCGAAACGCGTTATCGACCGCTGACCGGCGAAGAGGATGATGAAGAATCCACGGTGCTGTCATTGCCGGAAGGCGTGGTGGCGGCGGTAGAAGAACTCGACGCCGATCCACGCGGACGAGCCGGCGACATCCTCGTTTTCCTGCCGGGCGAAAAGCAGATCCGCGAAGCAGCCGATGCACTGGAGAAGGCGAAGCTGCGCAACACCGAGATACTTCCACTATATGCGCGACTCTCGACACAGGATCAGGAGAGGGTGTTTGCGCGGCACACGACGCGTCGGGTCGTGCTGTCCACCAACGTCGCGGAAACATCACTGACCGTTCCCGGTGTGCGCTATGTGGTCGATTCGGGACTGGCCCGCATCAGTCGTTACAGCATCCGCGGGAAGGTGCAGCGACTGCCTATCGAGCCGGTTTCGCAAGCGAGTGCCGATCAGCGATTGGGGCGGTGCGGCCGCGAAGCAGAAGGCATCTGCATCCGCCTCTATTCCGAAACCGACTACGGGTTGCGCGCGCCTTTTACGCCGCCGGAAGTCCAGCGAACGAATCTCGCGAGCGTCATCCTGCAGATGTCCGTGCTGGGACTGGGCGAACCCGAGCAGTTCCCGTTTCTGGATCCGCCTGACACGCGATTGGTCAACGATGGTTACCGCCTTCTGCAGGAGCTCAAGGCTTTCGATGACGAGCGTCGCGTGACGAGCCTGGGCCGCCAGATCGCGACGTTGCCGCTCGATCCGCGACTTGCCCGCATGCTGCTTGCAGCTTCGCATCACGCTTGTCTCGCGGAGATGTTGATCGTCACCGCGTTCCTCTCGGGTCAGGATCCCCGTGAGCGCCCCGCGGATGCGCAAGCCAAGGCGGATGAAAGCCACGCGAAGCTCGCCGATACGCGCTCTGACTTCGTGACCGTGCTGAATCTATGGAACACGTTCAACGAAAAGTTGCGTGAGCTCTCCGGCAACCAGTTGCGAAAATGGTGTCGCGAGAATTTCCTGTCGTTCGTGCGTCTGCGTGAATGGCAGGAGCTGCATGGCCAGCTGTCGGCATCGATCGAAGAGCTGAAGCTAAAGGTAAATGTAGCTGTCGCGGGGTATGCCGAGCTGCACCAGGCCTTGCTGACCGGCTTCCTGGGCTCGATCGGAATGCTCGAGGAGCGGCGCGAATACCTGGGTGCTCGCAGCACACGCTTCGTGATTGCACCCGGTACCTCGCTCGGTTCCCGGACACCGAAGTGGGTGGTGGCCGGCAGCCTCGTCGAGACAACTAAGCTCTACGCTCGAATGGTAGCGGCCATCGAGCCTGGCTGGATCGAATCCGCTGGCTCGCATCTGCTCAAGCGCAGCTACGCGGAACCGCACTGGGTAGAAGACCGGGGCTTCGTCGCGGCATTTGAATCCATCGCACTTTATGGCCTTGTCCTGGCGTCAAAGCGCCGTGTGAACTACGGCAACGTGGCGCCTCGCGAGGCGCGCGACATTTTCATCCGCGAGGCGCTGGTCGAAGGACACTCATCGCTGCGGGCCGGATTTCTCGAGGCGAACCAGCAGCTCACGACGGTAGTTGGAAACCTGGAGTCCCGCATCCGGCGGCGTGACGTGCTCGTCGATGAGCAGGCGCAATGCGATTTCTACGCCGCGCGGATTCCGGATCGCGTGAATTCGCTTGCGACCTTCGATCGCTGGTGGCGTGAAGTCGGATCGCAGAATCCGCGCCTGCTCGACATGTCGCTCAAGGACCTCATGCAGCGCGAGGTTCCCGAAGCGGCCGAGTCGCTCTATCCGGCGTCGCTCACTGTCGCAGGGAACCAGTTGCCACTGATTTATCGATTCGAGCCCGGCGCCCCCGATGATGGAGTGACGTTGACGGTTCCTCTGCCGCTTTTGCCTAAGCTGGATGCAGGACAGTTCGGTTGGCTGGTGCCGGGTCTTCTGCTCGAAAAAGTCACGGCGCTGCTGCGGGCATTGCCGAAGGCGATTCGCAAGGAGTTCGTGCCTGTCCCCGAGCATGCGGCGCAGGCGCTCAAGCAAATGGGTTCGGCCACCGGGGACGACTTCAACGCAGCGCTGTCGGGATGGATATCGCGCAATGCCGGCCAAGCCGTGTCGAAGGAAGAGCTGGCGGCTCTGGGCTTGCCGGACTATCTGCGTCTCAACCTACGTATTGTCGATCTGGAAGATCGTGCCGTCGCGATGGGACGCGATCTTTCGCTGCTGCGCCGGCAACTTCGCGCCGTGACCGGTGGACTGGCGCCATCGCCATCCAATACGCAGGCCGCAAAACAATCCGGGCTGGCCAAGGGGTGGGACTTCGGCGATCTGCTGCCCGAACGCGAAGTCGAGCACAAAGGTGTGCGCTTCATTGCGCATCCGGCAATTGAAGATCGGGGCGAAGGAGTGCAGTACGTCGAACTCGACACGCTGCACGAAGCGGAACAGGTCACGCGGAAAGGGGTCCTGCGTCTCGCCATGCTCGCGTTGCCGCAGCAGGTGAAGTACGCACGCAAACGGTTTGCCGACAACCGCGATCTGATGCTGCTGGGTGCCGGTATGACCTTCGATCCGCCGCTGGCAGATGGACTTGCAGCGCGCACCTTTGCCGATGTCTTCCTGCCCGAAGGAACGGTGATGCCGCGTACTCGCACGCAATTCGATGCGCTGGTGCAGGGCGGGCGCGAACGTTTTGCGGAAGTCGTGGATCGTCTCGAAACGCGCGTCCTCGAAATCCTGCGCGATCTGCGCCTCGTCCGGCAGAAACTGGCGGGCCTCGCAGCTCCTGCGTGCCAGCCCGCTGTCCGGGATATCGAGCAGCAACTGGCAGCACTCCTGCCGAAGGACTTTCTGGCGCAAACGGCCACCTCGCATCTCAATCATTTCCCTCGCTACCTGAAGGCGCTCTTGAGACGACTCGACCGGCTGCCTGCGGGCGTGACTCGCGATACAGAGCTGCTCAAGACGCTCGAGCCCTTCGTGATTGAGTGGCGCCGCTTGAAGACTGCCGCGGGCGACCCCATTCGGGCAGAACGGCCTGAACTCGATGAAATGCGCTGGATGATCGAGGAATACCGGGTGTCGTTGTTCGCCCAGGATCTGCGGACGGCCATCTCCGTATCGCCCAAGCGCATGTCGGACCAGCTGGCCAAGGCCCGCCTCGAAGCGGCGAGACACTAGATTTGAAGCTTTTTTCAGGGTGATTTTGCCGAGTGACGGCAGGATGTTAAGCTCGTTCCATGACACGCAATCCTCAGCTTCTCGACTGGCACCCGGCCAGCTGGCACGACCGGCCGGCCTCCCAGCAACCGACTTACTCCGATCCGCAGGCCCTGGCCGCGGCCGTCGCGTCACTGTCGCGTCTTCCGCCGCTCGTGGTTTCGTGGGAAATCGAAGCGCTGAAAGACCAGATCGCATCAGCCCAGCGCGGCGAACGCTTCGTCCTGCAAGGTGGCGATTGTGCCGAGTCGTTCGAGGACTGCCAGTCCGAAGACATCGTCAAGAAGCTCAAGATCCTGCTGCAGATGAGCCTCGTGCTGATGCATGGACTCAAGAAGCCGGTTGTGCGCATTGGTCGCATGGCTGGCCAGTACGCGAAGCCGCGTTCAGCCGATACTGAAACGCGCGATGGCGTGACGTTGCCGAGCTACCGTGGCGACATCGTCAACAAGCCCGGCTTTACGCTTGCCGAGCGCGAGCCGGATCCGCAGCTCCTGCTGCGTGGTTACGAACGTGCGGCACTCACGCTCAATTTTGTCCGGTCGCTGATCGATGGCGGTTTTGCAGACCTGCATCATCCCGAATACTGGAACCTGGATTTCGTCCGCCACTCGCCGCAGTGGCAGGCGTACGAGCAGATCGTGAAGTCGATTTCAGACGCGCTCGATTTCTTCGAGGCCGCCAACGGCAGCCCGATGCACGAGTCGAGCCGCATCGATTTCTACGCGAGTCATGAAGGCCTGCATCTGCTGTATGAGCAGGCACAGACGCGGTACATCGAACGTTCGAAGCGCTGGTACAACCTGTCGACGCATATGCCGTGGATCGGCATGCGTACTGCCGCGCTCGATGGCGCGCATGTTGAATTTTTCCGTGGCATTGCCAACCCGATGGGCATCAAGGTCGGTCCGGCCATGAGTGCCGAGTGGGTTCAGGGCCTCATCGCCAAGCTCAACCCGAACAATGAACCCGGTCGCCTGACGCTGATCCATCGCATGGGTGCGAAGGAGATCGACAAGCGTCTGCCGGCACTGATCCAGGCCGTGCGCGAGACGGGAAGTCCGGTGCTGTGGATCTGCGATCCAATGCACGGCAATACGGAAAGCGCGACGTCAGGGCTCAAGACCCGCCGCTTTGAAAATATCCTGTTCGAACTCGAGGCAGCCTTCCGCATCCATCGCGAGATGGGTTCGATTCTCGGCGGCGTGCATTTCGAGTTGACGGGTGATGACGTGACCGAGTGCACCGGCGGTGCGCGTGGATTAACCGATGGTGATCTGGCCCGTGCCTACAAGTCGCAGGTCGATCCGCGGCTCAACTACGAGCAGGCACTGGAACTCGCCATGCGGCTTGCAGGCCTCTATCCCGCGGCGCCTCACGCGAGAGCGAATCCCCGCTGAATCAGCGGGCGAAGAGGCGCTCCACTTCGGCGGTCTGCGCGTTCCGGGTCTGTCCCGGAGGCAGGCTTTCGATGCTCCAGGGCCCCACGGACCAGCGGATCAGCCGCAAGGTGGGGTGCCCGACGGCTGCGGTCATCCGTCTCACCTGTCGATTGCGGCCTTCGCGGATCGTGATCTTCAACCACGCTGTCGGAATGGCTACGCGCTTGCGAATGGGGGGATCCCGTTCCCATAGCCAGCCGGGTTCGATGACCGCTTCCACTTCGGCCGGCTGCGTCAGTCCGTCATTGAGTTCGACGCCCCCGCGCAGCTTCGCGAGTGCGGAGTCATCGGGAATGTTTTCCACCTGCACGTAGTAGGTCTTGGGCAGTTTCCAGCGTGGATGACTGAGCCGCGCCTGCAGCGGGCCGTCGTCCGTCAACAGGAGCAGGCCTTCGCTGTCATAGTCGAGGCGGCCCGCGGGATGGAAGCCCGGCAGGTGGAGAAAATCGCGTAGAGTCCTGCGTCCGTCATCCGTCACGAAGCGGGTGAGAACCTGGAACGGTTTGTTCAATAGAACGAGAGTCATAGAGAGACGATGTCAGCCGCGGCAGTCATTTTCAATCGGGAAGTGTTCGATCCGGATTGCCGGCAGTGTCCGCGCCTCGCTGACTTCCTCGCTCAGGGCAAGGTCAAATATCCCGCTTATCATTGCGGGCCGGTGGCTCCCTTTGGCGATGGCAATGCGCGACTCCTCATTGTGGGGCTCGCTCCGGGCTTCCATGGCGCCAATGCCAGCGGGCGTCCCTTCACCGGCGATCACGCTGGATTGCTGTTGTACCGGACACTGCATCGTTTCGGTTTCGCCACTCGCCCCGTGTCCCTGGCGGCCGATGACGGCCTCGAGCTGATCAACTGCCGCATCTCGAATGCCGTGAAATGTGTGCCGCCGCAGAACAAGCCATTGCCGGCCGAGATCGCCCAGTGCAACCAGTATCTGCAGAATGAATTGGCGACGCTTGCGCCCGGCACAGTGATTCTCGCGCTCGGCCTCATTGCGCACGATGCAGTGCTGCGGGCTTTCCAGATCAAGCGCTCTGCCCATCGCTTTGCGCATGCAGCGGAGCATGCATTGCCTGGTGCAATGACCTTGCTCGATTCCTATCACTGCAGCCGCTACAACACGCAGACCCGGCGCCTGACCGAGGACATGTTTGCTGGCGTGTTTGCGAGAGCAGTGGAACTGCTGGCGAAGGACTGATGTCCGCGTTCGATGCGAAGGCCTTTCTTGCCACGCTGACCACGCGTCCCGGCGTCTACCGCATGCTCTCCGAAAAGGGCGAGATCATGTACGTCGGCAAGGCGCGCAACCTGAAGGCCCGCGTCAGCAGCTACTTCTCCGGCAAAGGCCACAACGCCAAGACGATGGCGATGGTCGAGCAGATTGAGGGCATCGAAGTGACTGCCACCGCTTCCGATACCGAAGCGCTGCTGCTTGAGTTCAACCTGATCAAGCGCCATCGCCCGCGTTACAACGTAGCGCTTCGCGACGACAAAAGCTTTCCGTACCTGCATCTCTCCACGCAGCAGCCATACCCCCGGCTGAGTTTCTATCGCGGCAGCCGCAAAGTGCCGGGCAAGTTCTTCGGTCCCTATCCGAGTGCACGCGCTACCCGGGACACGCAGCTACTACTGCAGAAGCTCTTCAAACTGCGCACGTGCGAAGACACCTTCTTTGCGAATCGCACGCGGCCTTGCCTGCAATACCAGATCAAGCGGTGCTCGGGGCCCTGTGTCGGCCTGATCGAAGAGGAAGCCTACAAGCAGGATGTAACGGATGCGATTGCGGTTCTCGAAGGCAGGGATCGCGAGCTGCGTGACGATCTTGCCGCGCGCATGGACGTAGCGGCGGCGAGGCTCGAATTCGAGCGAGCCGCGAGACTGCGCGACCAGGTGCACGCGATCAAGGAAATCCAGGCCAGCCAGTCCATGACGCGCTTGGCAGAGCACGACATCGACGCAGTCGCATTGGCGTCGGCAGGCGGCAGGCATTGCATTGCCGTGGTGTACCTGCGGGGTGGTCGCAATCTTGGCAGTACCAGTTATTTTCCCCGCGCAGGGATTGCTGAAGCGGGTGAACTGCTGGAAGCCTTTCTCACCCAGTACTACCTGACTCGCGACGTGCCGGCCGAGGTACTCGTGGGCGAGGCTGTCGAGAACGCGGACGTCCTTGAAGCGGCTTTCAGTGAACGCGCGGGTCATGCGGTTCGCATTCGGCCGAATGTTCGCGGCGTGCGGGCTCGTTGGCTCGAGATGGCCCGCTCCAATGCCGACTTGAGCCTGCGCATGCGGGAAGCCAATGCGGCGACGGTAACTGAACAGCTTGAGGCGATGGGTGTAGCGCTGGAGCTCCCCGCGCCGCCGCGCCGGATTGAATGTTTCGACATCAGTCACACGATGGGGGAGGCCACCGTTGCTTCCTGCGTCGTGTTCGGCCCCGAAGGCCCGCTGAAAAGCGACTATCGACGGTTCAACATCGAAGGCGTGGCGCCGGGCGATGACTACGGAGCCATGCGCCAGGCCCTGCAGCGGCGGTACGCGCGCCTGAAGCGGGGAGAGGCGCCACTACCGGATCTGCTGCTGATCGATGGCGGGCCGGGTCAGTTGCGCGAGGCGCAGGAGATCCTTGCAGAGCTTGAGATCTCGGGTGTTGCGATGGTCGGCGTCGCAAAAGGTGCAGATCGACGCGTGGGACAGGAGAGGCTTTTCTTGGCGGGGCAGGAGGTGCCCACTATACTGGCGCCTGACTCGCCCGCCCTGCTACTCATCCAGCGTGTTCGCGACGAGGCGCATCGCTTTGCGATTACCGGACATCGTCAGCGCCGTGCCAAGGCACGTACGGAATCCATCCTTGAATCCGTTCCCGGTCTCGGGCCGGCCAGGCGCCGCGAACTGCTGCGCCAGTTTGGCGGGTTGCAGGGCGTTTCGCGGGCGAGCGTGGAAGATATCGCCAAGGTGCGCGGGATCGGCGTCCAGCTGGCCGAACTGCTCTATGCAACGCTGCATCCCGGCGCCTGAGAATCCAGCGTGAGTTTTCCGATTGCCAATGTCCTGACCGGCGCGCGAATCCTGATGATTCCGCTCGTGGTCGTGTTCTTCTACCTGCCGTCCCCCTGGTCGGGCCCGGCTGCGGGCCTGTTGTTTGGACTTGCGGCGATCACCGATTCCCTTGATGGCTATCTGGCCCGTCGCCTTGGGCAGATCACCGCGCTTGGGGCCTTTCTGGACCCCGTGGCCGACAAGCTCATGGTGGCGGTGGCCCTGGTGCTGGTCGCGAGTGGCGATCCCCGCTGGTTCATCGTCTTGCCTGCGATCGTCATCATCGGGCGTGAAATCACCGTGTCCGCCCTGCGGGAATGGATGTCCGAAATCGGCGCGCGGGCCAAGGTAGCGGTCTCGAAGCTCGGCAAACTCAAGACCATCGTGCAGATGGTGGGCCTGTCGTTCCTGTTGTTCAGGGAGGACCTGCTGGGCCTGCCGATCTACGAGCTGGGGATTGCGGCCACTGCAGCCGCGGCCGTGCTCACTTTGTGGTCGATGATTGCCTATCTCCAGGCCGCCTGGCCGGACCTGATGCGGTCGGGAAACCACTGAACGGAAACTGAATACCGACCTGAGATTTCAAGGATTTTTGCCTTGACAGGGAATCGTCAGGCCATAGAATATCGCCGCCTTCACGGGCCTGCGGGAATAGCTCAGTTGGTAGAGCGCAACCTTGCCAAGGTTGAGGTCGCGAGTTCGAGTCTCGTTTCCCGCTCCAGATCTCGCGCCAAACCCCGGGCAGCAAAAGCCCGGGGTTTTGTGTTTCTGGGCCTGACGTCTGGCGTCGTGGCGGAGTGGTTACGCAGCGGCCTGCAAAGCCGTGAACGCCGGTTCGATTCCGGCCGACGCCTCCATCTTCGGGGTTGGAGCAGCCATGTGTAGAGTCGGCGCAGCGGCCGTGATGGCCACCGGATCTCCCTCCGCAGGCCGCCCTTTGCAGGCGGCGCAACCCATGACACTGGCTGAGGACCTGCCGCCCGATACAGGCGTGGCAAAGCGGCGCTACGTGATTCGCGGCGGCGCCGTGATGTCGTTGGACGCAAGCGTCGGTGATTTCGTCCAGGCGGATGTACTGGTCGAAGGCCGGAAGATCGTCGCGGTCGGCCCTCAACTGGATGCCGGCGATGCAATCGAAATCGATGCCCGTGGCCGCATCGTCATGCCGGGCTTCGTCGATACCCATCATCACCAGTTCGAAACGGCACTGCGCAGCTTTCTGGCGGACGGCCTGCTGTTCAATGACGGCAAGCCGCACGGCGCGATCAACTACTTCGAATACATCCTCGCGAAATTCGCTCCGGTGTACCGGCCGCAGGATGTCTACATCAGCGAACTGTTCGGCTCGCTCAGCCAGCTCGACGCGGGCGTCACGACCGTGCACGACATCTCGCAGATCCATCATTCGCCCGAACATTCCGATGCCGCGCTCCAGGGCATCGTCGAGTCCGGGCGCCGCGCCGCGTTTGGTTATTTCGAAGGCCGCGCCGGTAGCGACTCGTACCCGAACGACGCGCGTCGCATCAGGAAGCAGCATTTCTCCTCCGACGATCAGCTGGTCACCATGATCATGGGCGGGGAGATCTACCTGCCTGGCCATGAAGCCGCATGGGCCATTGGCCGGGAACTCGGCATCCCCGTCGCTGCGCATATCGTGGGCAGTTTCGGCATGAGCGCGGAGTTCGACAGGTTGGCGGAGCTCGGCGCATTCGGGCCGGACAACCTGTTCATCCACATGACCGGCATGTCCGACCTCGGCTGGCAGAAGACCAGGGATTCAGGCGCTGGCGTGTCACTCTCGGTTCCCATCGAGATGAACATGCGCCACGGGATGCCGCCGTTGCTTAAAGCATTGGCAATGGGCATCCAGCCGTCGCTCAGCACGGACGTCGAGTGCACGCTCACGGCGGACTTCTTCACCCAGATGCGCACCACGATGGCGTTGCAGCGCGCGCTGGTGAACGAAACGGCGCTGGAGACAGGCAACCCCGCGGGTCTTCCGGAGTTGCTCACCACGCGTGACGTCCTGCGCCTGGCGACCCTGCAGGGCGCAAAGGACCTCAAGCTCGATCGCAAGACCGGCTCGCTCACCCCGGGCAAGGAAGCCGACATCCTCATTCTGGATGCCACTGCCCTGAACGTCGCGCCGCTCAATCACGTGCCGGGTGCGGTCGTCTCGCTGATGGAGCGCTCCAACGTCGAAACGGTCATCGTGGCGGGCAAGATCCGCAAGTGGAAAGGGCAGTTGCTGGACGCCGATCTTTCCAGGCTCAGGCATGAGCTTGAGGCCTCGCGCGACTACCTCTTCGACGCAGCCGGCATACCCCAAGACCTGTTCCGCGCCAACTGACTGGATCGCGGGCCTTGGCCGTGCCTATGATCCGGCAGGGGAATCCTGTCCGGGCGAGCGCAAGAATAAGCGGGGCCAAGAATGAAGAAGACCATCTGGGGCGGGTCTGTACTGGCGGCAGTCACATTGGCAGGCGGCTTCGCCGTCGCCCAACAGGTCGCTGATCCTGGTTTCAAAAGTGTCGGCAGGGGTGCGCCGCTCGCTGCGGATCTCAGGCAATTCCAGCCGACCGGACCGCTCATTCCCCTCACGCCTGGGCCGAACGGCCCGCGTCGTGATCCCGCGAATTTCGTCGGCATGGCTCGCAATGGCGCGGCGCCTGCGGGAATCACGCCTTTGCCGGTCGACCTGTTCACGTCGAAGGATTTCTACAAGGATCGCGCGCTCTGGACCGACCCGCGCTATTTCCGTTGCAACAGCTCCATGGGGATCGAAGAGCAGCGGGCCAACGGCCCCGGGGTCATGGGCGACAATCCGCCAGCCTCTGCAGCGTGGGGAAACTGCGATCGCGACTACCCCCGCGAAGCTATCGTCAGTCCGTACGCCTTCAAGACAGCACAAGCCCATTACGAAGCGCTGCTTGCCGAGACACGGGGTCGCGGCGGCCCCACTCAACATACGTACGCCACTGTCCCCGGCGAGTGGACCGGTCGCTACATGCATCCTGGCCGGACGCCGGGCAATGCCTACTGGTATCGCATGCGGCACAACCAGATGCCGACGATCCTGTCGCTGCTAACGCCGGAGTACCAGACGCGGATGGTGCAGGAGGCCTATCACCAGGGAAACACCAATGCGACGCAATGGCCGTCGCAGTACTGCTGGCCCGAAGGCTTCATGCGGCGGTGGCATGAATTCGCCGTGTGGGAGCAGCACATCATGGTGACGCCGTCGATGGTGCAGATCCTCACCGGCGTGGCGCGCAACTTCATCACCAACATCCACATCGGGCGCGAGTTCAACATGACCGGTGCCGTGCCCCGGCTTGGTGCCGACGTGCCGCGTTGGTATGGCGAGACCATCGGCTTCTGGGACAAGGACACGCTGATTACCTGGACCTCCAACATCCAGGGCTGGAAGGTCCATGGCGCCTTCGAGTATTCGAACAAGATGCAGTCGATCGAGATCTACTCGCCCAACCGCGATGCCGACGGCAAGTTTGTCGGTCTCAATCACGAGGCCGTTTTCTATGATCCGGAAGCGCTGGTGGAACCGATCCGCATCATCCGCAGCTACCTGAAGACGAGCGGCTTCGAGGGCGGCGATCCTTACGTCGTCATCGACTGCATTCAGACGATTTTCCCGCTGAAGGGCAAGGCCACACCCGTGTCACCGGGCACCGAGATTGAATACCGCGTGCCCGACATGTACGGCCGTCCATGGGCCAAGCTCTGGGAGGAATACTTTGAGCAGGGCATGGAAAAGCCGGAAGCGGAAGACCTCTTCAATTTCGATCAGGCGCCAGCGGCTCAGTAGCCACGACAATTCACGAAGTGGAGGGACGATTCTTGAACACGCAAGCCAAAGGCATTATTTCCGCTGCATTCGCGGTGATCTCAATCGTCATTGCAGTACCCACCGACGCGCACCACTCGTTCTCGATCTTCAACATGGAGAAGACGCAGGTCTTCACCGGTGTGGTGACCCGCGTGAATCCGGACGCGAATCACCTGCAGATTTTCTTTGCGCCGATGAACGATGAGCGCAAGAACGTGGTGCGGGGCGCGGATGGCAAGCCGGTTGTCTGGGCTGTCGAGATGGCTGGCTCGGCGCAATCCGCGAGGCAAGGCATTTCGGTCAACAGCTTTCCACCCGGAACGATTTTCAGTGTGACGCTGCATCCTTTGCGCAGTGGCGAACCTGCAGGCAGTCGCGATGATTCCGGTCTGTTCAAGTGTCCAGCCAAAACGCCGCCACCGGTCGGCAAGCACTGCGACTCCGTTGAGGGACACAAGACCTTCGGCGCGAAAGGAGCCGAATGAGCGGGGTAGGCCTGCATGCTTGAGCTGGCGGAACGACTGCAGTCGACTGCCTTAAGCATCACGATCCAGTCGGTCAAGTGGATCATCCCGCTACTGCAGTCGATCCACATCCTCGTCATAGGTGTCGTGTTCGTCTCGATCCTGATGATCGCCTTGCGGGTGCTCGGCCGCGTGCGCATGGACCAGTCGTTTGCGGAAGTGTGGTTGCGGTTTGCACCGTGGATGTGGGGCGGGCTGGTTGTGATGTTACTGACAGGTTTGATCCTGGTCATCGGCGAACCCGTTCGCGAATTCACGAGCCTCTCCTTCTGGCTCAAGATGGCGCTGCTGTTGATTGCAGTCGTGAGTGTCGTTGTCTTCAGTCGGCTGCTCAAGTCGTCCGCGTCCGCGGTTCCTGACGCCGGTTTCTCCGGTGCCGCCCGATCTGGCGCAGTGGGCATCATGGTGCTCTGGATCGCCATCATCTTTCTCGGCCGGGCCATCGCCTACGACGTTGAAGTGTGGGGCTCGTGGTCGCTGTCTGCGGGCCGCTAGCAACGCAAGGCCAACGCATGGATCCCGCGCAGATCACCGAACTCATCCAGGCCTCGGCACCCGCCGAATGGATGCGCAGTTCCTTGAAGGCAATGCCGGTGGTGGAAGCCATTCATGTCATGGCAGTGGCGCTGGTTTTCGGGACGATCCTGATCGTTGATCTGCGACTCCTTGGCATCCCCGACACGCGCAGGTCGTTCACGCGTATCTCCGATGAGCTTCTTCCCTGGACGTGGTCTGCCTTCGGGATCGCGGTTGTCACGGGTGCGTTGATGTTTGCTGCCAATGCGGTGACCTATTTCGGCAACGCATCCTTCCGCTGGAAGCTGGTTGCACTGGCGGGCGCGGGATTGAACATGGCGGTGTTCCAGCGGGTCACCTTCCGGAATGTCGCTGCGTGGGACAAGAACGTACCGGCCCCGCAAGCCGCACGCATCGCCGGGGTGTTGTCCATCCTGGTCTGGGCGAGCGTGATTTTTCTCGGCCGCTGGATCGGCTTCACCAAGGGCTACAACTTCGATATCCCAGAGAACACGGAACTCAATTTCGAGTTTGGTTAAGCTTGCGGGATGATCGAAGATCACCCGCAGTTCCGCACCGCGTTCGACCAGGCTAGCGATGAGTTCGGCCTGGCCTCGTACTTCCAGGATCTGGTCCTGCCGCTGTTCTCGATGCCGGTGACGCAGTGGCCCGGGTGCTGTGCCGGCAACTGCCTGCCCTGTGCCCAGACTTTGGTGGCAGTGGCCTTGCGCACCTGCCAGCTTCTGGAGGTGGATCCGCCACGGTCCTGAGGACCGCTGAGGTTTGCTGTGGTGAAAGTTCGGCCGCGACTCGATGCGCCCGCACCGAGCGCGGCCTGACCATCTCCGCTACGTGAGCTGCGGTGATGGCTGATCGGGAGTTTAGCGGGTTCTCAGAGACGGGTAGGGAGCCCGTTTACGCGTGGCCCATCGACACGGCTACTTGCGGGTGTAGACCGGAACCTTCTTGATGTGTTGGGAGAGGCGCCGCATGTCATCCAGGGTGCGTCGCTTTGAAGCTGCCGCTTCCGATTCCTGCGGCTGGGCGCGTAACGTGTCAGCCATCGATATCCCGAGCATGAGCATCTCGACCTGGCGCGTGGCGTCGGCTGCGTCCCCGGGAGGTGGGTATTTCTTCTGATCCATGACGAGACCGTACCAAGTCCCGGCCGGTTCGCACTGAGAAAGCGTTCACTGATTCGTGAAGGACTTGGTTGAGACCGAACGGCCGGCGGAACGCTCAGTCCTTAAGCGAATCCATGGCAAGACCTCCGTCGGCCGTTCGTTCCATGACTAGCGGCGCGCGAGGCGGGGTCTTTAGCGATGAAAACTCATACTATGTAAGGCTTGCACGGCCAACGGACTCAGCATGACCTCCTACCTCATTGCCTATGACCTGACTGGCCCGAATCTGAAGTATGCGGAGATGATCAAGCGTCTCCGCCGGCTCGAGCCCGAGCGGCCCATTGAAAGCCTGCTTGGCAATCTGGCGGGCCTTCCGGATTCGACGTATATCCTGAATACGTCAACTACGGCCCGCGAGATTCTTGACGCACTAAAGGCACCCGGAGGGCTCGACGAAAACGACAAGGTTTTGATCGCCACCATCGCGGGGGACATCGTTCAACATCCGGCGAAATAGATCGTCGCGAGCGTTTTATCCGGATTGCATCTCAGCAACAAAGCCGCCGAAATGATCTCATGGGCCTATCCTCTCTGCGGAACCCGCTCTTGAATCGAGAAATGTCCCTTGCCGACTGGTATCGAGCGCAGGCTCAGCTCAAAGTCATTCGCCAGAGAATGAACATGGCAAGGTTGCTCAACCTCCATGCACTGACGGAGGCCGCCAGGCGCTGCCTGGTGGTGGACCGCAGTCCTGCCCTGGCCGGCATACAGCTTGAATACATCGCCGAGAAGCTCGGCGCGCATCCGGCGCTCCATGGTCCTGTCACCGCGTTGGCGAGCAGGCTGATGGAGTACACAACAGTGGAGCCCGAGTCGGCCTGACGGCCTTACTGTTTTCCCTTTCGATCGGCTCCCAGCATGTCGCCCACCTGGCGAGCGATGAAGTTCATCACCTGCTCGGATGCCGCCATCGATGCAAAGGTCACCAGCAGCTCGCGAGGCAACGAGTTCAACCTCGGGTCGTCGAGCTTCCCCAGCGCGTTGTCCACGGATTCGCGCATCAACTCTTCAGCTTCTTCACGTGTCATGGCCGCTAGCCTGCCATTCCGTCTCCGACCTTGCCACTTCTTTTCTCCTCCCATTTCTCTACACAGCCAGCGCTTTTCCCGCGTGCATTTCCATCCGCCTGCCCGTCCAATTGAGCCGGTCAAGCTGACCATCTGTATTGACAATGTAAATACCGGAGTGCAGGCTCATGGACGTACGCCACCGGATTGGCGGTACCGACTTTGTTTGGAACAGGGAGAAGGCCGATGCCACTTGGCGAAAGCGTGGCATCCGCTTCGAAGAGGCTGCGACCGTGTTCATGGATCCCCTGTTCGTACTGATCGAAGCCGGTCGCAATGATGAAGCGCGTGAGGCGGTCATCGGTTTTGACAATCTGGGTCGTCTGCTGCACGTAGTGCATATCGAAGTTGGCGAATCCATCCGCATCATTTCGGCCCGGCCTGCCGAGCGTCATGAGGAAGCTCTCTATGCTCAATGAAACGTTGAAAAAGCGGCTGAAAAAAGATCGGGCGTCCACCAGTATCACGCTGCGTATTCCGGTGGATGTCGTGGACAGCCTGAAATCGATCGCTCCTCACAAGGGATTCAGCGGCTACCAGACGCTGCTCAAGTCTTATATCAGCGAAGGACTGCGCCGCGACGAAGCTACCCATGCGTCCAATGTCATAGAACGGCTGTCGCACGCACTGAAGAAACGGGGTGTCTCGAAAAAGATTGTCGATGAAGCGATCAGGGATCTGAGCTGACGCAAAGTCAAAAATGGCCGGCTTTTGTGGCCCGTCCTCGGGCCATTGCCGGCAAATAGCCGGCTAACGCCAGCAGGCCAGAGTCTGACTTGCCCGTCCGGGCTATTTGCTGACGGAATCGGCCCATTGACGGTAGTCCATTTGCGGCCTAAGGCTGCCGGTCGCTTCGTGTCTTCCCGTCTCTTAATCTGTCCAAACCCGCCAGTTTCTCCACTTCCCGTCCATTCAATCGCTGCCTATGGTTCCTCGACTCAAGGACTTCGAGCAGGAAATCGGACATGGCGAAACGGGTTCAAGTAGCGGTGGACGTCGGCTCGATTGAGCGGCAGATCCTGATCGTAAGAGGGCAGCGGGTCTTGCTCGACGCGAATCTTGCGGAGTTGTACGGCGTTACCACCAAGGCGCTCAATCAGGCAGTTCGACGCAATATTGATCGGTTTCCGGATGACTTCATGTTCCAGTTGACGTGGGATGAAGCTGCCATTTCAAGGTCACATTCTGTGACCTTGGTTCAAGGGCAACCAGAAGTTGTTGCCGACAGGACGAACAGGTCGACCGAAGCGAAGCCGGGCAGCAACTTCAAATATCGGCCGCGCGCGTTTACCGAGCAAGGTGTCGCCATGCTCTCCAGCGTCCTCCGCAGCAAGCGCGCTGTCTTGGTGAATATCGAAATCATGCGGACGTTCGTCCGCTTGAGGCGTTTGCTCGCGTCGAATGCGGAACTGTCCCGAAAGCTTGCGGCGTTCGAGAAGAAATACGACTCTGAATTCAGAATCGTCTTCACAGCCATCCGCGAACTCATGACTCCGCTCACACCACCAAAGAAGCGCCTGATCGGGTTTGAGCCGTGGGAGTAGGGCAGCAAGAGATGAATAAGACAGGCCAACTCTGTTGGCAAATGGCGTCCCGCAAAGGGCCGGCTTTCCCGGCAAATGGCCCAGACGGGCAAGCCAGATTGGGAAAGAAGGAATCTGGCCTGCTGGCGCCAGCCGGCCGTTTGCCACGTCTTCGGGGCCATATGCCGTGAGGCCATTTGCCGGCGAAGCCGGCCGGTCCCTCTGCCTGCGCCGCGTCTACACCCATGTCCCCACCCACATTCGAACACCTCCGCGTCTGGCACGACGCACGCCGCCTCACATCCCGCATCTACTCCATCACTCGATCTGGCGCCTTCGCCCAGGACTGGAGCCTCCGCGATCAAATCCGCCGCGCGTCGATATCCGTGATGTCCAACATCGCCGAGGGCTACGAGCGCGGAGGTCGAAAGGAATTCATCCATTTCCTGAGGATCGCCAAGGGCTCGGCGGGGGAGGTGCGATCGCAGCTATATGCGGCGCAAGACATCGGGTATGTGGACCCGGAAACGGCGAATGAGTTGAGGGAAGAAGTCGCGGCGCTGTCGAGGCGAATACAGGCGTTGGGCAGGGACGGTGAGGCAGGAACAAGAGAAGGGGGACTTCGTCCCCAAGTAGGCTGCCGCAAGTAGGTCTTCGACAAGTAGGGCTGTCGCCAGGCCAGAAGGGTCAGGTCGGGATGTCTTTTCGATGCGTTCTGACCTGGCGGTAGCCCTACTTGGCAGCGCCCTACCTGCGGCAGCCTACCTGTCGACAGAGTCGACCGTCCTCGCCTCCGCTCTACCTCTGACTTGGCGGAGCCCCACCTGGCGCTAGCCCTACCTGCGGCAGCCTACTTGTCGACAGAGTCGACCGTCCTTGTCTTGCGGACCGCCGCCTCGGCGCGCGCACCATTGTCGCGAGCGCCTTCCGCGGCTATAGTCTCCGCGCATTTCTTACAAATCAGATCAGAAATGGGGCGAGGAATGGAGGAGAGCAGGGAGGCGCTTCGGCCATCAAGACTTAGTCAGTCTTCCCGCACTTTCTTATCCGCTTATCCCATCTTTCGAATCTCGACAGCCCCCACGCAATTTGTGGATGCTGGCTCCTCCCTATTGCGTTGCGACTGAAGATACATGGCACGAAAGAAGACAGAAAAGACCGCGTCGACCGGCAACGGCGCGAACTTGGGTTTCGAGGCGAAGCTCTGGCTCACTGCCGACAAGCTGCGGAACAACATGGACGCGGCGGAGTACAAGCACGTCGTCCTCGGTCTGATTTTTCTCAAGTACATCTCCGATACCTTCGACGAGCATCACGCGAAGCTCATTGCGGGGAAGGGCGACTACGCCGGTGCCAATCCCGAGGACAAGGACGAATACAAAGCCGAGAACGTCTTCTGGGTACCAAAGGAAAGTCGATGGTCGTATCTGCAGGCAAATGCCAAGCAGCCAACCATCGGCAAGATTGTTGATGACGCGATGGTTGCCATTGAGCGCGACAATCCACGGCTCAAAGGCGTGTTGCCCAAGGACTACGCCCGTCCCGGCCTCGACAAGCAGCGGCTCGGCGAGCTCATCGATGTCATCGCAACCATCGAACTCACTGCTGCCAGCGAGGGCGAAAAGACCCATCGCTCAGTCGATCTGCTTGGCCGCGTGTACGAGTATTTCCTCACGCGCTTCGCCAGCGCCGAGGGCAAGAACGGTGGCCAGTTCTATACGCCGTCCTGCGTTGTGCGCTGCCTCGTCGAGATGCTCGCGCCTTACAAGGGTCGTATCTACGATCCCGCCTGCGGATCGGGCGGTATGTTTGTGCAGTCCGAAAAGTTCGTCGAGAGCCACGGCGGCAAGCTGGGCGACATCAGCATCTACGGCCAGGAGAGCAACGCCACCACCCGCCGTCTCGCCGTGATGAATCTTGCGCTGCGTGGGATTGAAGCGGACTTCGGAGCGGAGCATGCCGATACCTTCCGACGCGACCTCCATCCGGATTTGCGCGCTGACTTCGTGCTTGCCAATCCACCGTTTAATGACTCTGACTGGTTCCGTAAGGACGACGATGTGCGTTGGCAGTTCGGTGTGCCACCCAAGGGCAACGCCAACTTTGCGTGGGTGCAGCACTTCATTCATCACCTTGCTCCGCACGGCATGGCCGGATTCGTTCTGGCGAATGGCAGTATGTCTTCCAACCAGTCCGGCGAAGGCGAGATCCGCAAAGCGATCATCGAAGCAGATCTGGTGGATTGCATGGTCGCGATGCCAGGTCAGCTCTTCTATAGCACCCAGATTCCCGTGTGCCTCTGGTTCCTCCGTCGCGACAAGCGCCGCATCCCCTCTCCCTCAGGGAAAGGGCAGGGCGAGGGTGGAACTGACCGTCGCAAGCAGACGCTGTTCATCGACGCCCGCAAGCTCGGAACTCTGATCGATCGTGTCCATCGGGAACTGACCGATATCGATCTGCAGAAAATTGCCTCCACTTACCATGCGTGGCGCGGAGACAAGACTGCCCCCTCTCCCGTTCTGGGAGAGGGCGGGGGTGCGGGTTCTTCTCCCTCTCCCAGTTTGGGAGAGGGTGGGGGTGAGGGCTACTCCGATATTCCTGGGTTCTGTAAGTCAGCAACGTCCGAAGAAATCGCCGCGCATGGCCACGTCCTCACTCCCGGCCGCTACGTTGGCGCCGAGGACATTGAAGACGACGGCGAGCCCTTCGAGGAAAAGATGCGGCGTCTCGTCGCCGAATTGCGAGCCCAGTTCGCGGAATCCGCGAAACTGGAGCAGGCCATTAAAACCAACTTAAGCGGGCTGGGTTATGGCGGGTGATTGGAGACGCGTGACTGTCTCTGAGGTTTGCGAGCTGATTGTCGATTGCGTTAACAAGACGGCTCCAGTCGTTGAAGCGGTCACGCCTTACAAGATGCTTCGCACGACCAATATTAAGGGCGGTCGAATCAACCGAGAAGACTGCCGGCGAGTATCGGAAGACACCTTCGAACGCTGGACCCGAAGAGCGGACGTTCGGCGTGGGGACGTGATCCTGACGCGCGAAGCTCCGATGGGAGAAGTGGGTTACGTGGATTTCGATGACACCGTCTTCCTTGGGCAACGCCTAATGCAATATCGTGCGAACCCAATGCTTCTCGAACCTAGGTTCCTCCTCTATTCATTCCTATCAAGGGACCTTCAGAACCAGTTCGCCGCTCACGAAGGTAGCGGCTCTACAATTAGTCACATCCGCGTCGGAGATTGCTCGAAGTTTCAGCTTTCGCTCCCACCCCTCGCAGAGCAAAAAGCCATCGCGGCGATCCTTGGGGCCTTGGACGACAAGATCGAGTTGAACCGGCGAATGAACGCGACGCTGGAGGCAATATCGCGGGCGCTGTTCCAGAGCTGGTTCGTGGATTTCGATCCGGTTCGCGCGAAGCTCGATGGGCAGCAGCCTATGGGCATCGATTCAGACACTGCCGCACTCTTTCCGGACTCTTTTCAAGCTTCTGAGGCCGGTCACATTCCTAGCGGCTGGACTATTCAGCCCGTTGGAGAAGTTGTGGATTGTGTCGGTGGCGGAACGCCTAGCACGGCAGAGCCGAAGTATTGGGAAGGCGGCACGCACCATTGGACGACTCCGAAGGACTTCTCCTCGCTTCAGGCACCCGTTCTCCTCGACACCGACCGAAAGCTCACCGACGCCGGTATCTCCAAGATTTCCTCCGGACTGCTCCCCGCCGGGACGCTCTTGCTCTCCTCCCGTGCACCCGTTGGTTATCTCGCGATCGCCGCAATACCCGTTGGCATCAATCAGGGTTTTATCGCTCTGAAGTGCAACGAACGGGCCTCAAACTTTTTCATGCTGAACTGGTGCCAGACAAACATGGCAGAGATCGAAAACCGTACCACTGGCACCACCTTCGCGGAAATAAGCAAACAAAATTTTCGGCCCATTCGCGTCATGCTACCGCCGAAGGAGCTCATGAGCGCCTTCACCGCTAAAGTTGCGCCGCTATACAGTCATATCACTGCAAACCTCCACCAGGCCCAGACCCTCGCGACCATACGCGACGCGCTGCTGCCAAAGCTGCTTAGCGGAGAGGTCTATCTCCCACCTGAGCAACACTCATCGTGAGTACAAATAACTCTCTACTTCCTAAAGAAGCAGTTGCGCTGGTACAGCACATCGAACTGAATAAGGCAGGGTGGTGGGACAAGACAGTCCACAGACTCGTATTAGCCTCGGTGTGGCTAGCGGGCGAGTCCCCAGATGCCAACGCGGTTCTGGGAATTCTGGAGTCAACGTTCAGCCTTTCAGTGAGCGCCAAAAAACTAAGCTCAACGCTAGCGTCTTTGCAAGGGCGCAACATGTTGTTGCGACTCCCGGGTGATAGATACCGAATTCCAGATGAGCAACGGGTGATATTTGAAGAGGAGATCGCGGCATCGGAGGCAGCAGAAAGGGAAGCGAAGGGCTCATTCTTTAAACACGTCTCCACAATTGGCGAAGGATTGAAACCAGAAGAAGTATGGAATGCATTCACGCAGGATTTTCTAGGTCCCCTGATCAAGCTGGTCGGCGCAAATGCCTACCGTTTGGTGGCAGGCGAGAAAATGGAGATGGACAAAGCCTTGGTGAATCAGTTTGTTGAGCATTTTCCGTCGAATACGCACAGCAAATTGCGCGAGTTGGTAACGACATTTCTCGATCCCAAGCATGCGGAAGTCCGAGCCTATATCAGTCGAATGCTTCACGCGCGTTTTTGTGTTGAGGCTAGCGGTTTGGCAGAAGACGTGTTGGAAAAACTCAATGCCAGCGTCGGAAAGAAAATTCGTTTTCAAATGTTTGTAGACACGAACTTTCTGTTCTCACTGCTCGATCTGCATGAAAATCCGTCCAATTCAGCTGCCCAAGAACTTCGTGAACTAATTGATCATCTGAAGGGAAATCCTCGAATCGAGTTAGTCATCACACCGGAAACGATCGACGAAGCCAAGAGTGCGATTGCGTCCACCAAGGGTCAGCTCTCGGGCTTTCCATCCGGTCGGAACTTCTCTGAGGCGGCTCTGCAGGGTGGGTTCTCGGGAATGACCATTCGATTTCTCACGGAACGCGTGAAGCGGAACGGAAATCTAACGGCAGAGGACTGGTTTGATCCGTATCTAAAGAATTTTGTTGCTATGGCGAGAGGCAAGGGCGTGGAGCTATTCAATCAGAAGCTCGACGGCTACTCAACGCGACAGGACGTAGTCGATGATATTCACTTGGTCCTAAAACTCGAAGAGCGCCGCCCTGAAAACCGACGGAAGTCTTATCCAAAAGTCGCACATGATATGGTGTTGTGGCACGTTGTGAATGATAAGCGGCCTGCATACATCGAATCACCAATTGAAGCGATTTACTGGATTCTTACCGTCGATTTTCGGCTAATTGGATTTGATGAACACAAACAAAAGCAATCAAAGTCCAAAGTGCCGCTTTGCATTCATCCCGCATCGTTAATCCAGCTTCTGCAGTTCTGGGTTCCGAGGACGAAGGAGTTTGAGGAGGCGATGCTTGGAAGTCTGCGCTTGCCTTTTCTCTTCCAGGACTTCGATGTAGAGGGGGAAAAGACTAGCCTTAAAATCCTTAAGGGCATTGGCAGATTTGAAGGAAGCGAGGGCCTCTCACAGGAAACAATCACACAAGTGATGCTCAATGATGGCTTGCGCACTAGGCTTCAGGCGGAGCAATCTGAGGAGGGTGAGGTTGCGTTAATTCGCGATGCGCTGGTTGAGGAGATTAGGCTGCGGGCCGAGGCGGAGGCCAACAAGGCAATTGCGCTTCAAGCAGAACTAGAGAAGCGTGATTTCGACATCGCGATCCTCGCTGAGCAGAAACGCACCGCTGAGGTGGAAATAAATCGAGCAAAAAAGGACAAAGATGAAGCGGATGCCGCGGCACGACTGGCTCTTGCGTCTCAGAAAGATGAGCTTGGAGCTATGGAGGGTCGATTACGGGCAATGGAGGACGCAGACAGGGAGCGCATTCAAACGGAGACAATACGAGGGATAGCTAGAGCAAAGTCGGGTGCGCTCTGGCTTTACGTGGTTCTTCTTGCTGGTGTTGTTGTCGTCGCAAATAGCGTTGCATGGTGGCTCGTCCGGTGGGTTCCAGAACTAACATCTGTCATAGGAATTTACGCTGCGCGCACTCTCATCGGCGTTGTCGTTTTCATCCTTTTTCACTTGACTCTTGAGTTATCGATCGGTCGCAAGGAGCCCATGAGTGCACTGTGGCCCTTTAAGCAAGTCACTCGATTTCGTGGCTGGCTTTGGTCCCTGGTGATACTCGGATTTGTATTGGGGGTCTTCGGAAATCTGGTTGCAAATCGGATTCAGCGGGATATCGATAGACAAGGAGCCGCGCAGCCCAATGCCAATGGTGCGGCGGAATCCGAGCGGCCATGAGCCTCACCGAATCCATCCTCGAAGCCGCCACCCTCGAATGGTTCGGGAATCTGGGCTATGCAATCGGGCACGGCCCCGACATCGCGCCCGGTGAACCAGCTGCGGAGCGGAATTCATTCGGCGAGGTGGTGCTGGTAGGCCGGCTACGTGCGGCGATCCGGCAGCTGAATCCGACCATTCCCGAAGAGGCCCGCGAAGAAGCCCTTCGCAAGGTGCTGCGGGTGGTAACACCATCGCTTTCGCAGACGAATCGCGCTTTTCACCGGATGCTGCGCGATGGGGTAGAGGTGGAATACGCACGCCCCGATGGCTCGATCGCAGGAGACCACGTTCGGCTGGTGCATTTCGGAAATGCGGATGCAAACGACTGGCTGGCGGTCAATCAGTTCACGGTGATCGATGGTCAGCACAATCGCCGGCCGGACATCGTGATCTTCCTCAACGGCCTACCCCTTGGGCTGATTGAGCTCAAGAATGCGGCGGATGAGGAGGCGACCATATGGAGCGCCTATTCTCAGGTGCAGACCTACAAGGCTGAGATTCCATCACTGCTGAACTACAACGCGGCGCTCGTGCTCAGCGACGGCTTGCAGGCTCGCGTCGGTTCACTCACCGCTAATCAGGAGTGGTTTAAGGTCTGGCGCACGATCGACGGGGAGGGTGATGCCCCCAAGACCGCACTTGAACTTGAAGTACTGATCCGGGGCGTCTTCAACCGAAGCCGCTTCCTCGATCTGCTCCAGCACTTCATTGTCTTCGAGGAAGACCCGGACAGCGGTGCGCTCCACAAGATCATTGCCGGATACCACCAGTTCCATGCAGTGAACGCAGCAGTCGAAGAGACCGTCCGTGCCAGCGGCATGGCCGAATCCAAGAATCTGCTTGAAGGTGCAGGACACTATTGGTCCGGCAAGATGCATGGCGGCAAGCCGGGCGATCGCCGGGCAGGTGTGGTCTGGCACACCCAGGGCAGCGGCAAGAGTTTTTCGATGCTCTTCTATGCCGCCCGCGTGGTCCGGCATCCAGCCATGCAGAACCCGACGCTGGTGGTGCTGACGGATCGTAACGATCTAGATGATCAGCTCTTCGGCCAGTTCCAGCGTTGCCACGACATTCTCGGCCAGATGCCAGTGCAGGCAGCTAGCCGGGAGAAGTTGCGTGAATTGCTGGCTGTGGCGAGTGGCGGGGTGGTCTTCACGACAATCCAGAAGTTCCTGCCGGACAAGGGCGAGAAGATGCCCGCCTTGAGCGACCGGCGAAATATCATCGTGATTGCCGATGAGGCGCACCGCAGTCAGTACGACCTGATCGATGGTCTCGCCCGGAACATGCGGGATGCGCTGCCGAATGCGTCCTTTATCGGATTCACTGGAACGCCGATCGAGAAGACCGACGCCAACACCCGCGCGATCTTCGGCGACTACATTTCTATCTACGACATCCAGCGTGCCGTGGCTGACAAGGCGACGGTGCCGATCTACTACGAAAGCCGTATCGCGAAATTGGGTCTGAACCAGGCGGCGCTCCCCAATCTCGACGAGGAGTTCGAGGAACTCACCGAAGGCGAAGAGCTGACCAGGAAGGAAAAGCTCAAGACCAAATGGGCCGCACTGGAAGCGCTGGTCGGCGACCCGAAGCGCATCGCGCTCGTTGCAGCCGATCTGGTGGCGCATTTCGAGAAGCGACTAGAGGCCATGGATGGCAAGGCCATGATCGTCTGCATGAGCCGCAGGGTATGTGTGGATCTCTACGAGGCACTCATCAAGTTGCGTCCGGGCTGGGCCAGCGCCAAAGACGACGACGCCGAAGCAGAAGATGGCCGTGACTGTGTAGCGAAGGTCGTAATGACCGGCAGCGCGGACGACGGTCCTGCATGGCAGCCGCATATTCGGAACAAGGAAAAGCGCCGCAGACTGGCGAACCGCTTCAAGGACAGCAGGGATCCGTTCCGCATCGTGATCGTCCGCGACATGTGGCTGACCGGCTTCGATGCGCCGTGCCTGCACACGATGTATGCGGACAAGCCGATGCAGGGACACGGTTTGATGCAGGCGATCGCCCGCGTGAATCGTGTCTTTCGGGACAAGCCAGGCGGCCTTGTCGTGGACTACCTGGGGCTCGCCGATCAGCTCAAGCACGCCTTGGCAACGTATACGGAAAGCGGCGGCAAGGGAGATCCGACCTACGACACCAAGCAAGCGATCGCTGTAATGCTCGAAAAGCACAACATAGCCAGCGACATGCTCCACGGCTTCAACTGGGACAAATGGACGACAGGCAAGCCGACCGAGCGCCTCGCCCTGATCCCTGCCGGGCAGCAACATATCCTCGAACAGGATGACGGGAAGCCGCGCTTCGTACAGGTCGTGACGGATCTCTCCCGGGCATTCGCCCTCTGTGCAGCAAGCGATGAAGCCACAGAGATTCGGGACGATGTGTCTTTCTTCCAGACGATCCAGGCAGCCCTCAACAAGCAGAGCCCCAACAGCAGAAAGACCCCTGAGCAGATCGATGCCGCTGTAAGACAACTCGTTTCCCGGGCGATCACGACCGAAGGCCAGGTGATCGACATCTTCACCGCCGCTGGGTTGCCCAAGCCAGACATCAGCATCCTTTCCGATCAGTTCCTGGCCGAAGTTCGTGGCCTCAAGCACAAGAACGTCGCTGCCGAACTGCTGGAGAAACTGCTCAAGGACGAACTCAAGTCTCGGTCGAAGCACAATCTGGTCCTGTCGCAGCTCTTTTCAGAAAAGCTGAAGAAGTCGCTCAACGCCTACCACAACCGCGCCATCTCCACGATGGAGGTGCTGGAAGAGCTGATCAACCTCGCCAAGGAGATGGACGCCGCCACCAAGCGCGGTCAAGACCTCGGCCTGACTGACGACGAGATCGCCTTTTATGACGCCCTTGCGGCCAATGAATCAGCCGTCAAAGCACTCGGTGTTCCCGAGCTGAAAGTCATTGCCGCCGAGCTTGTCACCAAGGTCCGCCAAAGCGTAACCATCGACTGGACCTTGCGCGAAAGCGCTCGCGCCAAGATCCGCGTGATGGTGAAACGTATTCTTAATAAGTACGGCTATCCGCCGGACCTCCAGGAAGAAGCCGTCAAGATCGTACTTCAGCAGGCGGAGTTGCTGTCGGCGGAGTGGGTCAGCGCCTGAGGGAATTGCCAGTGATACCAGTTCTGCTTTTTGATGAAAGCGGCCCCAATGGTCTAAGCCTTTCGCAGTTCGAACAAAATCTCCTTGCGATATGCGAAGATCATCGGCGTGAGAATCGTGCATGCTTATTCGCGGTCATTCTCCATGGGCATAAAAGTCCCCAATTCAGCAAGGCGTTAGCAGATAAGGCGTATTGGATAGCGCTAAATGCAATTAGCGGCCGCGCCCTCACCGTATTTGCGGTTTTTGATGGTGTGTTACGAGAAGATTCCATCGAGGCGCTCCGGGACTATAGCGGTCGACTTGATGAGTTGTCTCGAACTCATCAACGAGTACTAAATCAAATATTCGGTATTGCTGATCTTAAGATGCCAGCCTTGCTCTTCTTTCAAGTTAGCGACGGCATGGTCTCCGACTCACGATTAATCGAACTGAAGGCACGGACAACGGACGACGCTTACTTAGAATTGTCGACGTTGCTCGAAGATGTTGCCCAAGCACTTAAAGATAGCGCAGGTAGCCTAATACGATTGCCCGCAGTAGCGTTTTCGAAAGCGGAGTCGGTAATTCGCTTAAAGGAAGTGGGGAGAGTAGCAAGGGCCGTCGGGAAGCCGATAAAGACGCTATCAGATTTGATGGCAATCTTTTGGTAGCTTACGAAGAGGACAGGAGATTTTTACCGGATATTGGTTATTCGGTTATGTGCCGCGGGTTCTGGATCGTAGAGGCTTAGGGTATTCCGATGACTATCCAGGAACGTGACTACATGCGAAGCGACGGAGGTCGTCCGGGCAAGCCGCTCAAATTCCCGGAACTCGTTTCCAGAGCCTGGTGGCGGCGGATCAAGATGCGGAATGCACTGAATGTCGCAGCGCTTTTGATTGCGGTTTCATCCGGAGCCATCTGGCTCGCGCGGGATACAGCCGGACTGTTCGCCTCCTTCGGGCCGGGTGAAGGGTCGTTGGTCGTCAACATCAATACCGCGACAACCGAAGAACTCGAAACGCTTCCGGGCATCGGTCCAGCGCTCGCGCAGCTCATCGTGCAAAGCCCTCCTTACCCGTCAATCGATGATCTCAAGCGGGTGAGGGGAATCGGACCGGGATTGATCACCAGCCTGCGACCGTTCATCAAGACCGAAGGCGATACGGGTTCGATGCCTGCTCATTGAAAGGGACTTTCGGTACCGGGTTTGACTTATCGGACATATGGATCGATTGGCGCGGTTCGCCATTAAACGGCGTGGCCCATACGTCACATAAGTCAAACCCGGTACCCGAGTCCCTCCAAAACCGATTTCAACTGCGTTGGCGATCATCGCTAGGTTCGAAAGATGTTGCGTCGCAATATTGTAGTGGGCCAGGATCTTTGCGTAATTCCGTGTAGTTGTTACATTTCGGGAGACGGTGGTGGGAGAATAAGCTGCAGATACCTTCGTCGACCCCGCAATGAAGAGACCAATTGCGCCATCACTTCCGGAAGGTACATGACACGGAAGAAGCAGATAACGATGCAGAAAGTCCCTCGTTGCGTTCCTGAATAACACGAATTGTTGGAGCGCATGGCAGCGCGACAAAATTGACTAAACATGGAGAAACCGATGCGTAGGGTGATTTTCGCCATGGCCTGTATTGCGTGGACTGGATCAGGCAGCGCATCCGACAAATTGCTGTTCGGTGCCCCTCCAGAATGGGTCCAGCCCGTCGTCATTCCAACATCAGGAACGCCCACGGAGGCGGCAATCAAAGTGCTCCTCCAAGATCAGCAGTATTTCTTTGCTGCGGACTATGACGAGACGTATTTCGAGAACGTGGTGCGGATCCAGACGCCGCAAGGTCTTGCAGCCATGGGCACCGTCAGCATCCCCTGGAAGCCCGAAACAGATTCATTGACCGTGCACAAGCTGCACATCCTGCGAGACGATCGAGTCATCGATGTCTTAGGAGCGGGTCAGTCATTCACCATCCTCCGCCGCGAGAATAAGCTCGAATACGCTACATTGGACGGAGTACTGACAGCAGCCATACAGCCAGGCGGGCTGCAAGTCGGGGACACCCTTGATATCGCGTTTTCATATCGGCGCGTCGATCCCGTTCTCAGGGGCTTATCGGAGGCTGTTACGCGGCCAATGTCAAACGTTCCCATTGACCAAGTCCATATTCGCGCTCGTTGGCCATCAAACTCCTCAATTCGCTGGAAGGCGACCAAAGACCTGTCGGGCGTAACGGAAAAAAGAGTGGGTGGCATGCAGGAAGTGTCAGTTTCCTTGCAGAATGTTTTGCCCCTTCCGCAACCCACAGGGGCACCGATTCGATTCATCGCAGATCGCAGAATCGATTTCACTGAGTTCGATTCATGGGCAGACGTAGCGGCCCACCTGGAACCTCTCTATAAAAAAACCTCAACCCTCCCTCCGGATTCTCCGCTCCACGCCGAGATCGCTCGGATTAAAGCCGGCGCGATGTCTCCTGAAGGGCAGGCCGCCGCTGCGCTGAGGCTCGTTCAGGACCAGGTCCGATACGTTTTTCTGGGTATCAACGATGGCGGATTGGTACCCGCCGAACCTGATCTGACTTGGTCACGCAGATTTGGCGACTGCAAGGCCAAAACGGTTTTGCTGCTTGCACTGCTCAAGGAGCTTGGAATTCAAGCTGACCCGGTACTCGTGAACTCGACGTTCGGCGATGGGATGGATGTTCGCCTACCGATGATTGGCTGGTTCGATCATGTGCTGGTTCGGGCGACCATCGATTCAAAACAGTTCTGGATGGACGGGACAAGAATCGGCGACAGGCAACTCTCGGACCTTCCGGTCCCAAACTTCTACTGGGGTCTGCCTCTGATCGCGAAGGGAAGCACATTGGTCAGTATCGAGCCGTCTCCTTTGGAGGAACCCACGGTTACCTTGAATGCAAAAATCGATGCCAGTGCGGGCATTTACCTGCCCGCGCCGTTCCACGCAGAAAGCAGGTTCAAGGGCGATCTTGGAAGGCAGCTCAAATTGCAGTACGACAACATGAGTCCTGTCGATCGCGATCGTGCAATGAAAGAAATGTGGGCAGAGTTGTACAGCTTTGTCGAAATCACCAAAGCTTCCCAGGCATTTGCGGAGGAAAGCGGCGAACAGGTATTCACCGTCGATGGTGTGGCGAAGCTCCAATGGAAAGACGGTTGGTGGTATGAGATTAACAACATGGATGTAGGGTACGACGCTGATTTCAGCAGACCCGAGGGCGCGGACGGCAATGCACCTTATTCGGTACCGTTTCCTGTCTTCAGCAGGAATGTCGAAACGGTTATTCTTCCGAATAAGGGTGAATCATTTACGACATATGGTGATCAATACAACCAGATCGTAGCGGGGATCGAGTACAAGCGCAGTACAAGAATTGACAGCGAAGCCGGGGCGCATATCGCAGAGACGTCGATGCGAAGCGTTGCGCGCGAATTTCCAGCTTCAGAGATTGCAGTGGCACAGCGTGTTCTGGGCGAGATGCAAAAGACCAAGGTCTATATTAGAAGAGCCCCTGACTATGTACTCAATAAGGAAGAGATGGCAGCGGAGGAAAATAAGCCGTTACAAACGGCAAAAGAGTTTTTTGACAGGGGCTATCATCATTTTTCTCGTCGAGAATATCAGCTTGCCGTCAGGGATTTCTCATCGGCACTCGAGAAGGACCCCAAGCATGAATACGCCATAGCCAATCGAGGCATGGCTTATGTTTGGCTAAAAGATCAGGAGAAAGCGTCTCTCGACATTCAACGCACACTGCAAATCAATCCTCGTAACGCAATCGCTTATCGCGCTCGTGGCCTGCTGGCCATGGAGAACAGAGAGTTCGAAGGTGCGATTGCAGCGCTCACCACTTCCCTCGAGTTCGAACCGCGAAATGGCTTCGCTCTGGAAAAGAGAGCCACTGCCTACATGCAGGTGAGAAAGCTGGATCAAGCGCTGGCTGATGCCGGAGAGGCGGTCCAGCAAAACCCGAAATCGATAGAAATGCACTATCTTCGCGGCTATGTTTTGAATCAGCAAAAAAAGGTTGACGAGGCGGTAAAGGCCGTGGAAACACTTGTACTCGCGAATCCGAAGGATTCCCGCTCATACGTTTCAGCAGGGCAGCTTTATCTACAGATGCAAAAGCGAGAGGACGCCGAAAGAGCGTTCGGTCGTGCGATTGAGATGGCGCCGAGTGAAGGGGCGTACTTGGGTCGAGCCAACGCTCGCTTGCGCACTGATTTCGCAGGTAGAAAGGGTGACATCGAGGCTGCACTGAAGTTGAACCCAAATTTCGAGCCGGCGTTGAATATGCAGGCCAGAATTCAGACAGACTTAGAAGACTATGCAGAAGCCATCAAGACCTATGGACGCTTGGCAAGTATCACAGGAGAAACCTGGTCGCTGTTGCTGGAAAGAGGCATGGCCTATGCCAAGTCCGGCATGCTTGAGCTAGCGGAGTCGGATTTCGCCGCCTCCAGTCAGAAAGCGGGGACACCTGACCGATGGAATGACATCTGCTGGGCCTTGGCGAGAGCCAATGTTTCCCTCAAGACTGCACTTGCGCAGTGTGAAAAGGCCGTAGCAAAAATGCCCAACAGCGCTGCCTTTCATGATAGCCGGGGGCTTGCGGAATTGCGCTTGGAAAACTATGCGGAGGCAATTGGATCGTACGATACAGCGTTGAGATCAGAGCCAACGTTGGCTTATTCACTTTATGGACGGGGTATTGCCAAGAAGAAGATGGGAGATGTGAACGGAGCGGCTAAGGATATTGAGGCAGCTATAGCAGCAAGAGCAAGCGTAGCCGAGGATTTCGAAAGGATGGGTTTGGTTCAGTAACTTCCAACTACGTTGATGGAATTCATATCACCAACGTAGATGCCGCATTCGAACTCACACGAATAAAAATTATTGCGTGCAATGGCCACCGCTTTTCGAGGGGTGCGTAGCTCGGCCCAGTACTCGCGCAGCTCATCGTGCAAAGCCCTCCTTACCCGTCAATCGATGATCTCAAGCGGGTGAGGGGAATCGGACCGGGATTGATCGCCAGCCTGCGACCGTTCATCAAGACCGAAGGCGATACGGGTTCGCTGCCGGATCGTTGAGGCAAGCAGAGTGGAAAAGTATTGTCGATTCGGTGGCGCTATTTAACATTCGGCGTTCCGGCCGGAACGTTCAAATAAATTGCACGTTTCCGCGGAAACTTTTCGTGATATTTTTTGAGGCTAACGAGGTAACAAAAACTTCGGACCTCTGATTCCAACCAGAACAACGATTGAAGCGAGCCTCATCATGGAAGATAGAGCCAACAGAACCGGACTTGGGATTGCCCTCCTGATTTGTGTGGTGAATGTCGGGACCGTTCAGGCAGCCGGGCGATTTGTGGTGGGGATCGGAGGGGGCAGATCGGCCGTGGACGGAGTCACCGACACTGATCCAACACCATCTTTTACGCTCCCGCAGCTGCCGTCAGAAATTTCGCTCAATGGGTTGCCGTTTGACGATAACGATGTGGCAGGGCAGATATTCGTACGGTATGAATTCATTCCTCGAGCCGGGGTGGAAGTCGGATATTGGGACTTGGGTGAGTTTGAGAATTCCAACTTGGTGTTTGGTCGGACTGCCAAGCTCAGCGCTTCCGAATGGTACGCAGAGGCTTTCTATCGGCTGCCGATTTCGCGGAGGTTCAATGTGAAAGGCAGCCTCGGAGCTGCGTACGCTGAGTTCGACGCATCAGGTCGCACCGCCGTGCTTGGCTTCGGTGCTTTCCCTCCCCTGGCCCGGTTGTCGCCGGATCTTGTATTGCCACCGGCTTTCGTAGGCGTCAGCCTGAATGTCCTGAATCCCGCTGTCTATTTCGCTGCGCCTCTTGAATTCCCTCTCGCATCGCCAGACAGCGAAGTGGGAGTCATCTTAGGTGTAGCGCTCGAATGGCAGTTAACCGATCGATGGGCGTTGGAACTAAGCTACGACCAGCATCGCATCAAGGTGCAGGACGTCGAGTCGCTCTCCCTGGGGATCAGTGCCGGGTTCTGAATTTTCATTTCCGCCCCGGGATAGGCCACCCGACGACGTAAGATTCTCCGTAATTGGATCGCTAAGACCAGGCCCTCGCTAGCGGATGTGGTCGACTCTCACGCTGAGTCGATCGGCGTAAAGGCCGAGCGTGCGCTGCCACGCGGGGCGGGAGAAACAGCGCTCGTAGTAAGCCTTGATCCTCGGAAAGGGATTCATCAAGTCGGTCTTTCGGATGGTGCGCAGAACGCCGGCCATCATGATATCGGCAACCGTGAAATCGGTGCAGGCGATCCACTCGCGCCCATCGAGGCGGCGTTCGACGCCGCCGAGCCAGCGGTGGGCCAGCTTGGGCACTTCCTCATGGAGTTTGGGCGCGGCTTTGCCACTATCAAAGATTCCGAGCAGGTCCAGACACGTCAGGGTTGGCTCGACTGTGCCGACCGCGGCAAAGCACCATTGGACGACGCGAGTGCGACCCTTGACGTCGCCGGGAATCAGCGTGCCGGCCTTCTCGGCGAGGTAAAGGACGATCGCCGCAGATTCGGTAACGACGAAGCCATCGTCGTCGATGACCGGGACCTGGCGGAAGGGATTCATACGGACATAGGCGTCGCTGTCGAGTTCGCCGGCCGTATGGTCGAGCGCGTGGACGCGATAGGGAAGCGCGGTCTCCTCAAGCGCCCATTGAGCTCGAAGGTCTTTCGTCTCGCCGATGCCCTCGGGGAAGATCCTTCCGAAGCCATAGAGCGTGAGCATGTTGTCCTCCGTTCAGCGGCCGAATGCGCGAAACCAGCGGCGCCGGTCAAGATTCGTGGATATTCGAAATGACGACTTTCGTTCTAGTGGTTTCCAGCTGCAAGCCAGGTCCTCAGGTCTTCTGCTTCTTGAAACTGCGACATTAGGAGTTCATCCGATGGGCGTCAGGTGGGTTTGCCATTCTCCCTGGGGAAGTACTGCCCTCGATACGCTCGCCAGTAGCGCTTCTTTCCCTTCATTTAAATGGCCGATGATTCGGGCATTCGAAAGCCCGCTTTCGTCATGGTCCTGTTCAACGAGCACGCCATCGGCTTGGGCCCACTTGGTCAATGCGGCTTCCAGATCGTCGAACGAAGATCCGATAGAAAACAGTAGCGGCGCAGCCTCATAGCCGTCAGTGAGTGCCGCAGCATGGTAAATCGTCCAGAACGTCTTCGTTTCCATTAGTTGATCCTGCAAATCCTGGGAGCTAAATCGATCAACGCTCATCTGTTCTGGCGGCTTCTTCCTTATCGTCGCTTTCCACCGGCTCGACCTCCGTATCCTCGTCGCTGCCGATCTCGTCCAGGTTTCGTTGATGCTCCTTTTCGTTTGGCGTGTCGCCTCGCTGCGCGGGAATTCCGTTGGCCTGGGCCGGCCGTTTTGCTGGATTGAACTCGTTCATGGGGTGTGTCTCGTGATGAGTACAGGTAAACATCGGGTGACAGAAGATCCCAAACCCCGATCGCAACTGACATCGGCAGAACGCTCGACCCTGTGTAAGTCGAGGACGACGCCTTCTATTCATTCTGGAGACCAGCCGTGTAGCGCAGCGAAATACTACCGGTCCGTTGAATATGTAAGCGCGGAATGCACTTGCTGTTGCAGCGCTCGTTATTGCAGTTGCATCCGGCCTGCTCGTTGAGGCAAGCAGAGTAGAAAAGCATTGTCGATTCGGTGTCGCTATTTGACATTCGGCGTTCCGGCCGGAACGTTCAATTTAATTGCACGTTTCCGCGGAAACTTTTCATGCTATTTTTCCGCTGTGGTTTCTCAAGAATAAGTCCGCGCTCTGAATCCACAATAAGATCTTAGAAGATGGGGGCGTCAGGATGATGGCCAAAAAGAGTGTCTGTACGGCGGGTTCTCGTTATGCGCCACGTTCCTTCGACGATATATTTTGCGGCCAACGACCGGCGTCGGCGTGGCTGATTGTATTAGCGGGGGCGCTGACTGCTTGCGGTGGCGGTGGAGGTGGGGATAGTCCAGCGCCACCGACGCCGCCAGCTCCGCCACCCCCGGCGACGTACACGATTACGGCAACGGTCGATGGATTAACCGGCACGGGACTTGTTCTGGCGAACAACAACGGCAGCCCGATTCCGGTGTCAGCCAATGGGGCCGTGACCATTGCAGCTGTTGCTGCAAGCGGGGCTTCCTACAGTGTGAGCATCCAGACCCAGCCGACTGCAAGTCCACGTCAGGCCTGTCGCGTCGTTTCGGGGCGCGGTACTGTCGGGACGAACAACGTCGCGAACATCGCTATCGAATGTCGTCCATTGCTCGGCAAGTTCGTCTATGCCGTGTCGCGTGGCTCTCTGCTTGATATCGGGCCCTTGGAGATCACTGGATACCGGGTCGACGCTGCCGCAGGTGGATTGACCGTGCTCCCGGGATTTCCCGTTACGCCGCCTGCGCCCGTGTTTGTGGGTTCGCCATTCGGAGACGTGCTCGAACTTCTTTCCGTTCTCCCGACGCCCGACGAACGTTATATGCTTGCAGCGCGATCGAATCTGGGCATCGATCCCATGGGCGGCGCGGGTACCGCTACTGATACTGGGGGAATTCTGACCAGTTACAGAGTTGATGCCGAAACCGGCGCGTTGACTGAAGTTTCCTCGCTCGCAGGCCCACTGGGAATGCGACCTGCATACAGCGTGACCATGGATCCGAATGGCCGCTATCTGGCTATATTGAGTGCGCCCGTCAATCGCGGCGGCGCGTACATCGCCGACCCGGTTCTTTCCATCGTCGAACTCAATCCTTCGACTGGCGCGCTTTCTATGGTTCCTGGAAGCAGCTCGATCGCGCTTCCATCCTATGCGAGCGGTCAGTTTGGTCCCGGACCACTTGCTCAGGCAGTTGGCGCACCCACATTCAATCCGAATGACTCTGCGGTCTATTCTTTGTTGACCTTCGGCCGCAGGAGTATCGTCTTGGCGACCTTCAGTCAGGGAGCGCTAGGGGTTGCTCCCTACATTGCTGCTGGGTGGCAGCCCGTGCAGGCCCCTGAGCCAGGTGTTGCAACGTCCACTCAGTTCCTGGCAAACACGGGATTGGCCTTGTCACCTGATGGTCGCCGTCTGACGGCGACCGGAGGCTATTTTTCCACCGACATCAATAGCGTTAACCTCGGTAACATCACTTCATCGACTGCAAGTGTAGCCGTCATGAACTTGGATCCTGTTACAGGAGGCGTAACTTCGCGCACCGCGCCGGATCTGGCCTGCAGTGACTGCTGGCTCACGGGCGTTACTTTTTCCGCTGACGGCCAAACGCTGCTTGCAAGCAACCCCGGTTACTACCCCGGGAAGCCCAGGCCCCAGGAAACTCCGGGGAATAATTTCTCCGGGCCTGCGTCGCTCTCTACTTTCAGTCTGGATAGCAGTGGGGTGCCGAGTCTGGACAATGGTGCACCCTTTGCACTCGGTCAGAACGGAGCGCAACTGTTCCGCCTTCATCCCTTCGGTCCCCGGGCATATTTCGCGGTGGCCGCGACTGGAGCAGGTGGTGGTGTCGCAGCAATTCAGCGGGGGACCGGGGGTGCGTGGGCATCGCTCGGCACGATGGCAGCGCCCGGATTGTCGGCATCAGTGATGGACCTCCAAATCGACGGTTCGGGTCGCTACCTGTACGCCAGCGATCTCGGACAGGATCAGCTGCACGCCTTCCGCATTGACCAGACTACTGGCCAGCTCACGTTGGTGAACTCCGTTCCAACGCAGGTGGACCCCGCCCAGGTTATCGTCATAGGTTCCCAGATGGCGCCGTGAAAGGTGCTACGACTTCGCTGCCGGCTCGTTGATCAGGGATTTACATAGCACATATGCCATGGCCTCCGAATTCACAGAGCGCTTCAGCTGCAAACAGGATCCACGTCTGGTCTCTGTTTCACGCTGCAAGCCTCAAACGACGAAAGGTCCGTTGTCTCGGGCTTTCGATTCCTTACGCGCTGATAGTGCGAATTCCCTCGTGCGTAGTGGCATTGGCGCTGTCCTCAGTTGCCTCAGCACAGTTGCCGGCGCCGGCGCCGGCGCAGGAATCAGCACCCTCGTCCGCGATCGACGTGTATTCAGCGCCGAGAGCGAAGAATGTATTTATGCCCGGGTATCCGTTGAACGTTCAATCGAACGGCACGGAGGGCTGGGTAAACCTCAATTTCATGGTTGATCCGAACGGCAAGACCTATGAGATCGCTGTAATTCAATCGACCGGCAACAAAGCGCTGGAGGAGTCAGCGATTCGCGCCGCGACTGCTTGGACTTTTGAACCTGCCTCGCTGAATGGTCGGCCCGTCGATGCGTCACACGAGATCAAGGTCATTTTTCGCCTGACTCGCGCCCAAGGGGCGCAACCAGGTTTCGTTAGAAATTATGCCGCGCTGAACAAGGCACTCGGGGTCGGGGATAGAGCGGCCGCTGATGCGGCAATGAGCAGCCTACACGTCCAGAATCTCTATGAGGACGCGTACTACGGGCTCGGCTGTTTTATCTATGCCTCTCTCTGGGGCAATGAGGCAGAGCAGATGAACTGTCTGGAGCGGGCAGTGGCCAAGGAGAAGAGCGCCTCGTACATACCTGAAACCGCGTTCTACAGTGCCCTGCAAAATCTCTTTCCGCTGCAGCTAAAGGCCAACCATTTTTCCGAAGCATTGGAAACCTGGGAAAGCCTTAGTGCGGGCAAAGGAAACGAAAAGGTTCTTTCCACGCTGATGCCTGCGGTAGAGAAATTGAATGCACTGCGCACAGACGACCGTTCATATGCGGTTGCAGGCGAGATCGGTGCAAAGTCCTGGAATCTTGGGCTGTTCAAAAACAGGTTCCACATACGCGTGCAGGAAGGGCACGTTGCGCAGATAAAACTGCGCTGTCAAAAAAAGTATGTATTTTTCGATTTCGACCCTGAATTGGAATATCACGTCGCCGAAAACACAGGTAAGTGCGGCATCGAGATTCTGGGTGATTCGGGAACGAAGTTTGATCTGATTCAATCCTGAGCTTCAGGAATACACGACTGTTCAAAGGTATTGATGCTGGAGGGAAGTGTGCCGGGTAGCGGTTATTTCGGTTGTTGAGGGAACGTAGACAGTATCGTGGGTGCCGGTGCACGTGTTCGGGTGTTTGGCATCGAATAGTGTTCGAGCTTTTGGAGTGGAAGGCTCACCGCTGCAAGACAGGAAACTCTTATGACCATCCAGGCCAGGAACGCGACTACATGCGAAGCGACTGAGGTCGCGCGGCCAAGCCACTCAAATTCTCGGAGCTCGTTTCCAGGCCTTGGTGGCGGTTTACATCATCGGGGCTTCCGCGCCTGTGCTTGGTGACAAGCAAACCCAAGAACGTGCTTTGATTAGTAATATTTAAGACTCTGATTTATAAGGAAAAGTTAGATTAAATAAAGGCTTCTTTATTACTGGCGAAGGTTATTAAAGAATGCTTTAATAACATCCTTTCCTATTAAAGCTTTCTTTAACATGAAGCGGACGACAGGTGGCTACGCCACTTCAACGACCTTGGGCGAACCGGTGCAGGCCTTCGTACCGTACACGCTTCCCCCCGCTGATCCCGCTCTGGCACCAGCGTCATATGTAGACCAAAACCGGCAAGCGGAATTGGCGCTTGCCCGCCTTTCCGGGGTCTCGGGACTGGTGCCCTCAGTCGACTGGCTGCTCTACAGCGCCATCCGCAAGGAGGCCCTGCTCACCTCACAGATCGAGGGCACTCAGGCCACGCTCACCGACCTCCTTGATGAGGAAGCAGGGTTTGCCATCAGTAACACCGACGACGTGGAGGAGGTCACCAACTATCTGAGTGCCTTCCGCCTGGTCCGCGACACCCTGCACGATCCCAAGGGAATTCCGATCAGCGTGCGATTGCTATGCGACGCTCACCGCGTCTTACTGGATGGCGCGAGGGGCTCGGCCAGGCAACCTGGTGAACTCCGGCGCTCGCAAAACTGGATCGGCGGCACTCGTCCCGGCAACGCGGTATTCGTTCCGCCGCCAGCGGATCGCGTACCCGGCCTGCTCGCCGAACTGGAGTTGTTCATTCATGCCGTGGCCAATCCGCTGCCGCCGCTCGTCAGAATCGCGCTGGTGCATGCACAGTTCGAAACCATCCATCCCTTCCTCGATGGCAACGGCCGCATTGGCCGCCTGCTGATTGCGACGCTTCTGGAGCATTGGGGGCTGCTGGCCGAGCCGCTCATCTACGTGAGCGGTTACCTCAAGCAATATCAAACTGAATACTACCGGCGCCTGTCGATGATCCGTACCGACGGCGACTGGGAATCCTGGGTCACGTTTTTTCTTGAAGCTGTGGGGGCCGCCGCCGCTGAAGCCGAGCGCAATGTCATCTCCATCGCCACTTTGGTGACGAGCGACCGCCGCCGCCTGTTTGGATCAGCCAAGGCCAGCTCCGCCAGTTTTCGGTTGTTCGAACTGCTGCCGATGATGCCGCGCTTCAACATCGAGCGTGTACGGAAGGAGCTGGATACGACTTTCCCGACAGCCAACGCCGCCGTGAAGGCATTGGCAGACTTGGGGATCGTCACCGAGATGACAGGGCAGAAAAAAAACCGCACCTACAGTTACCCGGCGTACATTCAGCTGCTGAAAGAGACGGCACCATGAGCGTGGGACGAAGTACGCCGATGAAGTGAGCATTGCATGATCGAAGATGTTGTCCGGTTCTTTGCGGTCTTGCTCGCTCGCGCGGGATACGGTCGGACTGTTCAACTCCTTCGAATCGCCAGGAATCGCGGAGTGGCTGGGCCAGGCAGAAATCACTTGCTGCAATTGCCACCCGGGCAGCGATTGTTTTCCTGGCACACGTATTCATACAAACCAGCCTTGTCCCACTCCGGCTTGGCCACAATCTCGAACTCCTGTGACCAGGGCTTGCTGAAAATCTTTGGGTCATCGATGGTGATTTCCCATGACAGTGTGCCCTTGCTCTTCCAGCGCAGCTTTTCAACGGTGCGCAGCGCATCGCTGTGCATGCGATATTCCTGCGGATTGGTGTAGTAGAAATCATCCAGCGCCCACCGCTTGAAGTTGGTGGTTTCGATCACCAGCGTATCGCCTTCCCAATGACCCACTGGATCACCGTCGAACATGGGTTCAAGCTCTTCGCGGTGCGGCCTGCCATCCAGCGGAATGATGCGCGTATTACGCTGGAACTCATGCACCATCACCAGGTGATTCCCGGTCTGGAAGAACTGCATGGCATTGCCTGATAACAGGCTGCCTGGAAAGCCAGCGGGCATGCAGAAGTCACGCGGTTCGTCATGGCGCGGATCGCCGGTGCGGGGTTCGAGAAAGGCTTCACCGCCGGGTTTGAGTGGCGCGAAGTTCTTGCGATCGAACACCGTTGCGTTGGAACGTCCGCGTTCAGCGCCGGGCAGGTACATGGGCCACTGATAGATGCCTGTGAAGTCCGGCTTGCCAGCTGCCGTGCGTGGAGTAGCAGTAGCGCCCGCATCTGGCTGTGCCTGTAGTGGACTGGCTAGAACCAAGGCCAGCAGCAAGATAGGAAATTGAATGTTGCGCATGATGTGCCCCGGATAACTGATCAAGGTGTCTCGGTCGCGGGCGCCATGAAGACGCGCTGACCGTCGGCGTAGGTCACGCTGCGGCCAAAGCCGTTGTTTGAACCATCGCGGGCGCGAAATCCTTCAACGATAACGGTGCTGCCCAGTTTGAGCTGGCTTTTCATTATGCCTCGGCGCATCAACTGACCGGGCGCGCCGCCTGCGAATCCCCACGTGACTGCCGTGCCATCCGGATTTTTCACATCGACATAGAACCAGATGTGCGGGTTCATCCATTCCACTTTGCTGAGCGTGCCAGTGACCTTCACTTCTTGCTCGAGATTGAACTCGCCATTGACCGAATGATGTGCAGTTACCGCAAATGCTGCCAGCAAACCGCATAGCGCTAACCCCAGGAAATGAAACTTTCGCATCGTAAGGCTCCCGTGAATTCATGCCGCGTGATGGCGGTTGCCGCAGGGGGAAGGCAGTATGAGCGGGAGATAGAGCGCACTCAAATTAATTCGGAGTCGGGTGTCCGACCGGGAAGCCGGGACTGCAAATTCATCGATTCGCACCAGTTATCCGACTTTCGTACGGAGCGGTGAAGATGCTCTGCTGGCAGGCCAAAGGTGATGCAAGGATGCGCGCCGTGCCTGAAATCAGTCGGTTCCTCGGAATCGTGATCACCATGTACTACCGTGATCATGCTCCGCCACATTTTCACGCCATCTATGGTGAGCATGAGGCCACAATCGGTATTGATGGGGGAGACGTGAATGGCTATTTGCCCGGACGCGCCATGAATCATGTTCAGGAATGGAGGCTGTTGCACCAGCGGGAGCTCTCTGCCGCTTGGGCGCTTGCGCAGTCCCGGAAACCGTTGCCTAATATTGCGCCGCTGGAGTAAATGACATGCTGCCTCGAATCACTGACGCGCGATATGTACAGGGTTTCGCTGTCTGGCTCCGCTTCGCAGACGGATCAGAAGGGATCGTTGACCTCGCAGCTGATCTTGCCGGGCCGATATTTGAACCGTTGCGAGATCCCTTGTTCTTCGCTCGGGTCGTGCTGCATCCTGAACTCAAGACACTGGTCTGGCCCAACGGAGCAGATCTGGCCCCGGAATTTCTATATGAGCGTCTCCGCGGCCCTGAAGCTGCTTGAAGCTGCTTGAAGCTGCTTGAAGCTGCTGGAAGTAGGTGCCGGTTCGGGGTGGTCGGTCGTAAGGGCTTAGTTTCCGGACCTCGATTAATAGCCCATACGTTATAAAAAGACGTTCCCGCGAGAACCCGGCAGCAGAGCGGAAGTTTCCAAAGTCCTTCGTGCGCTACCGGCAGATTCGGGCGCGACCGCGATCCAGATGAAAGTGGTCGTGGTGTGCGGCGTTGTAGCCGGGCCCAAGGACTGCATCGAAGTAGGGGCATGCTCCTGCATGGAGTTCCTTCAGGAAGGTGCCTTTCGCTCCGGGATCGTTCCAGTCCCGAGCTACGGTGATGCGGGTTCCGTCACTCAGAATGACGCCCGCAAAATCCAGAGCATCTGCAGTGGCGTGCTGGCTGCGACGCGCTCCTTCGCGGTTGTAGATGCCGCGACATGCGTAACTGCCAAAATGCTCCAATTGCTCTACCGACGTGCCGAAATGCCTTTCAGCGGCAGGTTGCAGCACATGCTTTTCCCAGAAGGCGAGCGATGCAGCGGCACGGCAAGTCAATGGAAATGGTTTCGCTGTGACACCATCAATCGCGGAGATCATGATGGCATTGCTGAATCCGCAATCGGGTCCAGTCACCTTGTCATCGAGAAGTTGAGCATGAACTGGAGTGCCGGATAAGAACGCACCACAGGCTGCCGGATCGTTGCCCAAGCGATCGAGTTTCCAGCGCAACAGAATTCCTTGCCCGTCTTCGAGAGTGAGGGGAGCCCACGGATTCCAGCGATCCGGGATGCGCACAGCACCCGTCTTCCACGCGAGCAGCGTGGCGCCGGCCAACGCAAGGAGGATGCCTGCGTGGAACAGGCGACTCTTCGCACGAGAGGAGTTCACCGACATTCCCTCCAGTGCATCCTTCTTAGCCGCTATCGCGTAGCGCGAATCGTGGGTAGGTCGGCTGCGAACCGTGCCTTGATGTCCAGCTCGGATGGAAGCTGCTTGACGGAGTAGCGGATCAGCTCGATGCCGGCAGCGGCGAGCGCTGCGCCTTTGTCGGCGTCCCGTTGCTTCTGCTTGGCGCGTTCGTGGCTCTTGTCGTCGAGTTCGATTGCGGCGCGGATGGAAAAGTCACGAGTGCAGATAAGGTAATCGACACTTTTGCGATCGATGCGGTTGCGGATGGCTTGGACGCCGCTCGTGCCCTTGATGACTAGAAACCGCGATAGCTGCACCTGTGCAAGTACGACGAACTCCGGCAAGGCTTTCACCAAGCGGTGATAAAGCACCTGTTCGGGCTCGCTTAACAGGGGTTTTGCGTACAGTGGCCAGTTGATGGCGGGCTTACGGGCACGCGCCAACACCAGCAAAACCGCAGCTGCGATCACCAATAAGCCCAAAATCGCCAGCCATCGTTGGTCCATTGCTTCCACCGCTCAGATTGCGTTCAGTCGATCGGATCGATCAGTTCCGGGTCATTGTTCCTGGGAACATTGACGCGCTTGCTGACTTCCCACGCTTGCCAGGTTTCATCCGGGCGCTGGAGGATTTCTTCGGCAGTCCTGACGTCCCCTTTCAGCCATGCGTCCCGGTCTTCTGCGCGTACCACAACTGGCTGGCGCTTTTTGTCGTTGTGGATTTCCGCCATGAACGGATTGGCGGGCATCGTGATGATGGCGCAGCTCTCGATCACGGTGTTGCCGTCTTCACTCACCGACTTGTCCCATATACCCGCGAAGCCAAACAGCTCCTGGTCCTTTACGGTGATGAAGAACGGTTGCCTTCCAGCAGGGCGGTCTTGCCACTCGAAGAATCCGTTGGCGAGCAGCAGGCATCGCTGTCCCTTCCTCCAGGGGCCTCGCCAGCTCGGCTTGTTGGAAAGCTCCTCGGCTTTCGCGTTGATGGTGCTGTACTTGCCCGGGATGCCCTTTGCCCAAGAGGGGACGAGGCCCCAGCGCAGTTTGTGCAACTGCTTTTCGCCATCCAGGTAGCGCAGGACGGGCACTGCAGTCGATGGCGGAATGTTGAAGCTCGCAAAGCCTTCTTCGATCAGTTTGGGTGCGGTCGTCCGGGCGTCCTGGTAAACCCAGTATTCCTTGTTCTGGACGATGATGAGGACATAGCGGCCGCACATGGCTTCGACTCTACCAAAATGAGTCCGGTACATCGGTAAATTCGCCACGTCAGCCGCCGCCGACATCGGTCCAGGCAATTCACTGATGTATTCAAACGACGCACTTCTGAGATCGTAGCGCTGCGCTGTTGCTTCTCTCCCCGAGTACCGCAGCGTACAGAGCCCGGTCAGGATCTTCCGTCCGGGCTCGTCTTTTACCGAAGCAGGAGTCGGACCTCATGGCTAGCGCTTATCTCTACGTCAACGCGGCGCTGTACCTGCTATTTGCCGTCTGGTGCACCGTATCGATGACTTCGACGGCCCGGAATCTGGGTTACGAAGCTTTGAATGCTAGCGGCCGCTCCGAATATCTGGTGATTTACGGCGGCTTGCAGGCGGGCCTGGCCATCGTCTTCTGGCTGCTGGCGGAAAATCCGTCACTGCATCGATTTGGATTGATGCTGTCGCTGGCGATCTATGTGCCGATCGTTCTCTTTCGGTGGATCACGGTAATCGTCTTCAAGGCCCAGGGAATGACCCTTGCGATTGCAGGCCTCGAATCCGCCTTGTTGCTCGCCGCTCTTTTCCTGTTTTTCTCGCAGAAATCTGCGCTAACCCTGTCCTGATTCGCATTGTCTTTCCATCTTCTTTGGAGGAGTCCCACAAATGAGCTACGTACCGCATCCTCAGACGGAGCCCTTGGTGCGACGGCCGGAGCGCGAAGCCACAGGGCCGCAGCTGGATGATGAGGCTGCCCGGAATCGAACCAGTGCGTTGATCCCCGCTGGCCAAGGCTCCAATACGCCGGGCCTGGTGGACGCGCCGGCGCCGGGTTTATCTCCTCAAGCGTCGGCGAGCGTCTGCCAAGAACCATTCGAAGACAGAAAAGGAACGGAAAGACGCGACTCCGATGATGAGGTCACGCCGAAAGGTCCTCTTATTGCTGTAAGCGAGATTTAGCAGGCACTTTGGGTCATTGTGCGTAACACGGGGTCTGCGCCGGCAAAGGCTGTCTCCGCTATTTTCGTTTTCTGATTGCCATCACGTGCGCTGGGTGTTTCGCACAGCGGACACTGGCGGCGGCATCTGTCAGGATCGCGGCATGAGTTTCCATGGCTGGATGGCGATGGCGGGAGTCCTTCTGATGGCGATGGCGCTGTCGTCGGCCTGGATTCAGCGGATGCCGATATCGACAGCGGTGATTTACCTCGCTGTGGGATGTGGGATCAGCCCTTGGGGACTCGACCTGGTCCGGGTCAACCTGGCACATCCATCGCTCTGGTTCGAACGCTGCACTGAGGTGGCGGTTATTCTGGCGCTGTTCATTGGAGGATTGCGCCTGCGCTTGCCGCTGCTCCACCCGATGTGGCGTGCTGCCTATTCCCTCGCCAGTGTGGTGATGCTCGGAAGTATCGCGGCCGTCGCGGCGTTCGCGTATCTGGTATTCAAACTTGACCCGGCACTGGCCTTGTTGTTGGGCGCCATTCTTGCCCCGACCGACCCCGTGCTCGCGGGCGCAGTGACGGTAGACCACTCTCAAGACCACGACCGTCTGCGCTATGCACTGTCCGGCGAGGCTGGATTGAATGATGGCGCGGCTTTCCCGTTTGTGGTGCTCGCCTTGTTGTTGGGGCCGGACCTCGATTCCGCGGGGATTGCAGGGTGGGTAGCCCACAGGCTTTTATGGGCCATCCCGGCTGGCCTGCTCGTCGGGTTTGCAATGGGTCGGTCGGTGGGTCGATTCGCGATTTCGTTGCGCGCCCGCAATCGCGATATGCAGGCGCCCAACTATCTGCTCGCGCTGGCGTTGATCGCGTTGTCGTATACGCTTGCCGAAGCGGTTGGCGCATGGGGATTTCTTTCCGCGTTTGCAGCAGGCGTTGGCTTCAGGCACGCGGAGCTGGATGTGGTGACTGCCACTCCCCATCCCGAAACAGACCTTGAACCTGCCGAAACGCATCCGCCCGCCGAAACCCTGGTCTCGCCGAACACGGTAACTTCAAACGAACTCGGCACGCCCGCGGTGGCTGCTGGCGTCATGGTCGCGGAAACTTTTTCCTTCGGCGATGCCATGGAGCGGGTGCTCGAAGTTCTGCTGGTCGTGATCGTGGGCGTCAGCCTGGCAACCCATTGGGACTGGAGGGGCATTCTACTCGGTGTTGTATTGATCGCTGTCATCAGACCCGTGGTCGTGGCTCTCTGCTTCGTCGGAAGTTCTGTTCCCTGGCTGCAACGAGGTCTGATCGGCTGGTTCGGGATCCGGGGAATTGGCAGCCTGTACTACCTTTCGTATGCGTTCTCGCATGGCGTTGATGGGAGCGACGCATCGACTCTTGCGGATATGACTGTGTGTGTGATCGCTGTTTCCATCCTGGCTCATGGGCTCTCTGCGACGCCGCTGATGAACTGGTACAACGATCGCCAGCGCTCACGCGCCCAAGCGTCGTGATGGAAAGACCTGTGAGGCGTTTCCTACAGCGGAGTGCGTGTTTTCCGTACAGCCGGCCGAACCATTTTGAAGCAGCCTGCGGGTGCTGAAAAACTGCAGGCGGTGGAAGAATGCGAACAAGAAAGCCGCAGGGTGGGCGCCGAACAATCTGGAGCGCAATAGCCGGGGCGATGTTTGCGCTCCTGGCGGTTGCCGTGGTCACGAATTTCCTGACGCCTGAGAAAAGCATTCAGCGCGAGATCAGGCATACCTACTCGATATCGGATCCGCAGTTTCGGCGCGAAATGTCGGTTCTGCTTGGACCGCCGATCCTTTCGCGGAACAAGGTGACTGCGCTGCAGAACGGCAACGAGATCTTTCCATCGATGCTTGAAGCCATTCACAGCGCGGTGTCGTCGATCGACTTCGAAACCTACATCTACTGGTCAGGTTCCATCGGCCGGGAATTCACCACCGCGCTTTCGGAGCGGGCGCGCTCCGGCGTACCTGTCAATGTGACTATCGACTGGGTGGGTAGCCAGAAGATGGACGAGGCAATGCTGAAAGAGATGGAAGACGCTGGCGTCCGCATCCATCTGTACCGTCCGCTGCACTGGTACAACCTCGGGCGCATGAACAACCGTACACATCGCAAGCTGCTGGTTGTGGATGGCAGGATCGCGTTCACGGGCGGCGTGGGCATCGCCGACCAGTGGTCCGGCAATGCTGAAGATCCCGAACACTGGCGCGATGCCCATTTCCGTATCGAAGGGCCAGCGGTTGCCCAGGTCCAGGCTGCGTTCAATGACAACTGGATAAAAATGACTGGAGAAGTGCTGCACGGTGCAACCTATTTCCCGGAGCAGCGCGAAGTAGGTGACATGGAGGCACATCTTTTTGTCGCTTCGCCGGCCGGCGGCAGCGAGAGCATGCATCTCATGTATCTCATGGCTCTTGCGGCATCCACCCAAACCATCGACCTCGCCGCGTCCTACTTTGTGCCGGATGAGTTGCTGGTCCAGGCGCTGCTCGCAGCTCGTCAGCGCGGGGTGCGGGTCAGGGTTCTGCTTCCCGGCCCCCATCTCGATTCAGCTACCGTGAGAGTTGCATCGAAGGCGGAATGGGGTCCGCTTCTCGCGGCCGGAGTCGAGATCTACGAATACCAGCCAACCATGATGCATACCAAGATGCTCATCGTGGATACGGAGATGGTTTCAGTGGGCTCCACGAATTTCGACATGCGGTCAATCGAGCTCAACGACGAGGCCAGCCTGAATATCTATAGTCACGATTTTGCCCAGGCGATGACTGCGGTATTCGAAAGCGACCTGAAGCCCACCAAGCCCTATACCCATGATTTGTGGATGAAGAGGCCCTTGCGCGAAAAGCTGACGGAGAAAATTCTCCTGCCGATCAAGTCGCAGCTCTAGACGGGTTGCCGTCCTCGGGCTTTTTTCAGACGCCGGGTAACGTGAAGAGGAACGTCGCCCCCTTGCCCGGTTCGCTTTCGACCCATATCCGTCCCCCGTGCGCCTGCACTATCTGCTCGCAAATGTGCAGACCCAGCCCGAGCCCTCGCCGGGCGCCATTGTCAATCTGCCAGAATTGCTCGAACACATGCGGTAACGCGTCGGGGGAAATTCCCGGACCATCGTCCTGCAAGGTAAAGGTGATCTCGCGGGATTTCTGCTCGACGGAAAGAGCTACGCTTCCGTGCTTCTGCGTAAACTTCAATGCATTGCCAAGCAGATTGGAAAGCACCTGAACGATCCGGTCATGATCAAAATACCCCATGAGTTCCGTCGCGGGTACATTGACGCTGAAGGCGATGTCACGCTCGGAGAAAAGCGCGTTGTAGGAGCTCAGCACCTCACGCAGCAGTTCGCGGATATCGTGCTGCTCCTTGTCGATGCGCAATGTTCCGGACTGAATACGCGCCACGTCCAGCAGGTCCATCAGCAGCCGCTCCATCCGTGCAGCGCCCCGCTTGATGCACCGTACCCTTTCCTTCGTCAACGGTTCCTGGCTGAATTCGGCGATGATCGAGGCGTTCATCGAGATAACGCTCAGTGGACTACGAAGATCGTGCATCACGATTCCGATGATGTCGTCCCGGCGTGCCTGCTCGACTCCTGAGTGCGCCAGTGCGTCCATCGATTCAGTCAATTCGTTGGCGTTCGTGTCTGCGCTTTGCCGTTCAATTGACAATTGTTCATCGGTTGCGTGACGGCGCGTGTCCAGCGTAGTGCTGATTGTATTTTGCTTCCGTCGTTCCATCTCAACGGCCTCATCAGATCGCTGCCGCTCCTGTTTCAGCAGCGCATCATCCACCTTGCGCTCGGCGCTCTTGTTTTGATCAGCAAGTAATCGCTCGTTTTGCACCGCCGCGGTAGGAGCGGGCAAATCATGTCGTTCCTTGGCGAGTACTCCGTCGGCTTTTTTTCTGAACTTCAGTAGCCGGGAGTCCGCAATCAGGCGATCTATCTCGATATGGTCATCCAGCTCCTGCCGCGCGTTCCTGGCCTCCAGCTGACGGTTGATATCCGACGTCGCACGCTCGGCTCCAAGGCTGGCATCAGTCTGCGCACGTCCCTCTGCGATTCTGTCTTGAGTCTGGTCCATCGCGGTTCTCCCCGTTCAAGGGTCACGCGATATGGCGATTCCCTCATCCGGCGTATATGACGAACGCAATTCCTTTACGTCGTTTTCAGACTTACTCCATAACCCGGAACATAGATAGGAATCGCCTCCGGTTCCTGCATCAACGCGCGCTAGCTGCCGGAGGGCACGGCCCTGTTCCAGGTGGACTTGTCGTCGAATGTCTCAAGGGCTTTCTGCAGCGCTGCGGCAAGAGACCGATCCATGACCATGTGGATTGCTATGTCTTGCGCGATCAGGAACGAGATGCCCACTTCAGTCCCGAACTGGAACCTGGCTATTCCTCCCGCATGAATCTTGCGGGACATCGGTCCGTTCAGATCGTTGGACTTGCTGGCCAGCAGGGGCTGGAACAGTTGCCCGAGTGCCTGGGGCTTGATCTCGAGGGTATGGGTCTCTTTGGAGCTTGAGTAGCCAATGCTCAAGGTCCCGTCTTGATGAGTAGTAACGCTACCAACGCTTGCGATCACGGTCTTCATGGGTTCCTTGGCCTTCTGTGAGGCATGTGGAGAGGAGTGGTGCCCGGAGCCGGGGTCGAACCGGCATGGAGTTGCCCCCGAGGGATTTTCGTACTCACTACAGCTTTCACTGCTGAGCCAGATTCTGGCTCATTTGGAGTCTGGACTTTACCTTCACCCTGTCGCAGCCTTCATTCATGAAGACCTCGGTTTAGGCGGGGGCCGTCAAGTCTCTACACTTTCCATCGATCCGCTTGTGACTCGACACAGATACTCTACCGTTCAACTGATTGACGCCGTAGCGGCATCAACGTCGATGCGGCAGGTGCTTATGCGACTGGACGTTGCTCCCTATGGCGGCAACTACGATGTCCTGCGGCGCAAGCTGGCGCTTCAGAATATCGATACATCGCATTTCACCGGCCGGGCATGGAGTCGTGCGCAGGTTCTTCCTCCGCGGAAGTCCTTGGACAGCTACCTGTCCCAAGGCGAACCCATCCAGTCCTACAAACTCAAACGCCGGCTCCTGCGAGCAGGGATGCTGGTGGCTAAGTGTTCGGGCTGCGGCCTCCAGGAATGGCTCGGAATGCCCATCCCGCTGGAGCTCGACCATGTCAACGGCAACAACAAAGACAACCGGCTGGAAAACCTTCGTCTGCTCTGTCCCAACTGTCACGCGCTGACTCCGACATACCGAAGCAAGCGCAGATCAACGGCTTAGCTCGGGGTTGCAGGCACCTTTTTGGGCGCTACTGTTTCTCCGAATTTGACCCCATTCACCCGGACGTTTCCGACCCGGGTGCTCAATTTCAATTTAAGTCCCTTGCGTCTACCAATTTCGCCACCCGGGCATCGAGTGCGGGGCGATTGTATGTCAGTTCCATTCGGTTCAGCACCCGCGGTCGGGTCGGGCTGTAGCTTGCAGGTGACATTGGGGCCTTCTGCTAGACTTCGCCCGCTCAATCTCCAGGGGGCCTTCCGGTAGTAAATCATCGTGTCGCGCTTGATGTCAGCGTCCGCCGCTCCTGCCGGCGATACGTTTCTGGAAGCCCGGGAGATCGAACTGTGGCGCGGCGAGCGTCATCTCCTGCGGCACGTGTCCTTTGCCCTCAAGCCCGGCGAACTCCTGCAGATCACCGGCCCGAACGGGGCAGGGAAGACGAGCCTCCTGCGCGTGGTCTGCGGCCTGCTCCCTGCCGAATCCGGCGAGATTTTGTGGCGCGGCACTTCCATCCGCGACGCTCGTGAAGGCTTTCACCGCGAGCTCGTCTATCTCGCCCATCTCAACGCGCTAAAGCTGGAACTGACCGCGGACGAGAATCTGCGAGCTGGTGTCGGTCTGCGCAGGGATACAACCGTCGCCGAACGTCGTGCAGCTCTGGAACAACTTGGCGTCGCGCACTGTGCGGATCTGCCCGGTCGGGTGCTGTCCGCGGGACAACGACGTCGCGTGGCGTTTGCCAGGGTCCTGCTGGCACACGCGTCCGTGTGGATTCTCGATGAACCCACGACGAATCTCGATGCGAATGGCATGACAGTCATCGAGGGATTGCTGGAGGCGCATCTCGAGCGGGGCGGCAGTGTTCTGACGGCCGCCCACCACGGGTTGCTGGCGGGGAATCCACGGTCGCGTCAACTGGCACTGGCCGCATGAGCGAAGTCCGCCAAAGTCCCGGCCTACTGACGCTGGCCCGCCGTGTGCTGGGGCGAGAGCTGACGCTGGCCGTCCGGCATTGGGACCAGGCTGCCCAGCCACTGCTCTTCTTCGTGATCGTGACGACGTTGTTTCCGCTGGCCACCAGCCCGGACCTCGTTGAACTGCGGCGCATCGCGCCCGGCGTGGTGTGGGTGGCAGCGATGCTATCCTGCCTGCTGGCGCTGGAATCCCTGTTCCGCCCGGACGTTGAAGACGGAACGATGGAACAATGGGTGCTGTCTGAACAGCCGCTGGCCTGGCTGTTGCTGGTCAAGACCTTTGCGCACTGGCTGGTGTCCGGATTGCCGCTGGTGATCATGGCGCCGATCGTGGGCACAGGCCTTGGCGTGCCGCCCTCGGCCTGGCCGGTGATGGTGGTGTCGCTGGCGCTCGGAACAGCGGCGCTCAGCGTGCTCGGTGCGATTGGCGCGGCCCTGACTGTGGGCGTCAGGCGCGGAAATGTCTTATTGGCATTGCTCGTTTTGCCGCTGGAGGTGCCGGTGCTGATTTTCGGCGCTCGCGCCGTCAGCCTGGCAATGACGGGCGAAGCAGTCGGGGGGCCGCTGAATCTGCTGGCGGCAATACTGATTCTGGCGGTGAGTCTCGGACCACTCGCAATGGCGGCAGCGATCCGCATAGGTGTCGAATAATCATGTGGCTGTGGGTCAACAAGTTTGCGTCTCCGCCGCACGCCTACCGGCTGGCGACGAAGCTGCGTCCGTGGCTGTTCTGGCCTGCGCTGGTCGCCATCCTGTGGTCGGCTTACCAGGGGCTGTTCGTCGTTCCTTCGGACTACCAGCAGGGCGATGCGTTTCGCATCATCTATGTCCACGTTCCGGCCGCATCCATGTCGCTCATGGTCTATAGCGCGATGGCTATCGCAGCCGGCGTCGGGATCATCTGGCGTATCAAACTGGCCCACGCCGCGGCCGCAAGCTGCGCGGCGATCGGCGCATGGTTCACGGTTCTCACACTCGTCACCGGCTCCGTCTGGGGCAAGCCGATGTGGGGAGCCTGGTGGGCATGGGACCCCCGCCTCACGTCCGAGCTGATCCTCCTGTTCCTTTATCTCGGCTACATGGCGCTGCGGAGTTCTTACGACGACATCCAGCGGGCGGATCGGGCGTCCGGGATCCTCGCCATCGTGGGCATCGTCAACGTGCCCATCGTCAAGTACTCGGTCGAGTGGTGGAACAGCCTGCACCAGGGGCCGACGCTGTCCGTGCTCGGCAAGTCGGCCATCGATGGATCCATGGTGGCGCCGCTGCTGGTGATGATGCTGGGCTTTGCCCTGTTCTTTGGTGCGATACTCTGTGACCGGTTGCGGGCCGAGATCCTGAGGCGGGAACGCACAGCCGGATGGCTTTCTGAAGTCACGTGAAATCATGAACTTAGAGAACATTCTTGGCATGGGTAAGTACACGGGCTACGTGTGGTCCTGCTTTGCCCTGACGGCCGTGGTCCTGATCGCCAACGTCTGGCTCGCCCGCCGCTCGTTGGCGCAGGAACTCGTCAAGGCAAGGCGTCGTACCCAAGCCGGAAGAGAGTCGCAATGACCCCCCGTCGACGTCGCATGGTGCTGGTCGGATTGGTCGTCCTGGGTGTCGGCGCAGCGACGGCTTTTGCGCTGACTGCCTTCCAGGACAACCTCCTTTATTTCTACAGCACCTCGGATGTCATCGACGGCAAGGTGCCCCCGGACCGGACGTTCCGGATCGGCGGCATGGTCACCCAAGGCAGCGTGCAGCGGCAGCCGGGCAGCCTCGAGGTGCGGTTCGTGCTCACGGACTATGCGAAGGACGTGACCGTCAGCTATTCCGGCGTGCTGCCCGATCTGTTCCGCGAGGGCCAGGGGATCGTCGCGCGCGGCCACCTGGCGGGCGAGGGGTTGTTCGTCGCCGAGGAAGTGCTCGCCAAGCACGATGAGAAGTACATGCCGCCCGAAGTCGCGGACAGCCTGAAGAAACAGCACGAAGGCGTGAAGCCGCAGACCACGCCGCTTGCCGAGACGGCAGCAGCAACGCAGGGTTCAACATGATTGCCGAACTCGGACAATTCGCGATCGGGTTGGCGTTCTGCCTCAGCATTGCGCAGATCGTTTTCGGCCTGGTGGGTGCACAGACGGGACGCGTCCAATGGATGCTCGCGGTCCGCCCGGCGATTGCAGGGCAGTTCGTCTTCACGGTGTTGTCGTTTGGCTGCCTCGCTTACTCGTTCTACATCAATGATTTCTCGGTGCTGTACGTCGCATCGAATTCGAATTCAGCGTTGCCGACGTTCTACCGGTTTGCGGCGGTCTGGGGTGCGCACGAGGGATCGCTGCTGCTCTGGATCCTGGTGATCTCCGTCTGGACCACCGCGCTCGCGGCATTCAGCAAACAGCTGCCGCTGCCATTCTCCAGTCGCGTCTTTGGTGTGCTCGGCATCGTCAGCGCCACGTTCGTCATCTTCATGCTCGCCACTTCGAATCCATTCGAGCGCCTGATCCCGGCGGCGATGGACGGCCACGATCTCAATCCGCTGCTGCAGGATCCCGGCCTCGTCATTCACCCGCCCATGCTTTATATCGGCTGGCTTGGGTTCTCAATTCCGTTCGCATTCGCCGTGGCGGCGCTGATCGAAGGCCGGCTCGATGTAACGTGGGCTCGCTGGGTGCGTCCATGGACCACGGCCACCTGGTCGTTCCTCACGGTGGGCATCGCGCTCGGGAGCTGGTGGGCTTACTACGAACTCGGGTGGGGCGGGTGGTGGTTCTGGGATCCATCCGAAAACGCTTCCTTCATGCCCTGGCTGCTCGGCACAGCGTTGATTCACTCGCTCGCGGTCACCGAAAAGCGTGGACTCTTCAAGAGCTGGACGCTGCTGCTCGCCATCTCTGCGTTCTCGCTGGCGTTGCTCGGCGGGTTCCTCGTGCGGTCTGGCGTACTCGTCTCCGTCCACGCGTTTGCATCGGATCCGAATCGCGGCTTGTTCATTCTCGGCATCCTCGTCTTGTGCATCGGCGGTTCGCTGGCACTGTATGCATGGCGGGCGCCGCTGTTCCGTTCGGACGCCGGGTTCTCCATCGTTTCGCGTGAATCATTTCTCCTGCTGAACAATGTCCTGCTGGTGGCCGCTTGCGGACTCGTGCTGATCGGTACGCTGTACCCGCTGTTCCTCGAAGCGCTGGACATGGGTCGCATCTCGGTGGGGCCGCCGTACTTCACCGCCGTGTTTGTCATCCCGATGCTGCCGCTCGTGTTCCTGCTTGCACCGGGCATGCATGCAGGCTGGAAGCGCGCACGCCTTGAAGGCGTCAGTCGTCTGCTGCTGATCTGTCTCGCGGTTGCTGTCGTCGCGGGGATCGCAGTACCTTGGATTGCCTACGGCACGCCGGGTGTGCTGACGGTCTTCGGAATGGTCGCAGGGTTCTGGGTGGTTGCATCAGCGCTCATTGACCCGATTTCGCGGCTGCGTGCGGGACACAGCCTGTCGGCTTCGATTCTCGGTATGAGCATCGCGCATATTGGTCTGGGCCTCTTCGTCATCGGCGTCACGGGCGTCCAGTCGTACAAGATCGAACGCGATCTCGCCCTCAAGCCTGGCGAAAGCACGACGGTCGCGGGCTACGATTTCCGGTTTGGCGATACCCGCGATTTCAAGGGCCCGAATTTCGATGCGGTGGAAGCTGAAGTCACCATTACCCGCGATGGCGAACCCGTGACGGTGCTGCATCCCCAGAAGCGCATCTATCGCGTGCAGACCAATCCCATGACCGAAGCAGGCATCGATGTGGGCTGGAATCGCGACCTCTTCGCGGCGCTGGGTGAACCGCTGGGTGAAAGCGCGTGGAGCTTCCGTCTGCAGTTCAAGCCCCTGATCCGTTTCATCTGGGGCGGCGCTTTCATCATGGCCTTCGGCGGGCTGATCGCCGCAACGGATCGCCGTTACCGGGTCCGCGTAACGCAGACGGCTGAAGTTCCCGTCGGCACTGCCGCGGCTTGAGGGTATCAAGATGTGGCGATACCTCGTTCCCGGCGGCGTCTTCCTCGTTATCGTCGGTTTCTTTTTTGTCGGCCTTTATCGCGACTCGACCGACATCCCTTCGCCCCTCATCGGCAAGCCTGCTCCCGCGTTTTCGTTGCCAGCTGTGGAAAATCCCGCTCAGACCGTCGCGCTCGAACAGTACAAGGGCCGCATGTTCGTGCTGAATGTGTGGGGCACGTGGTGCGTCGCCTGTCGCCAGGAGCATGGAACGCTGCTGGAGATCGCCCGCAGCGGTGTCGTGCCGCTCGTCGGCCTCAACTGGAAGGACGAACTCAATCTCGCGCAGCAGTGGCTCACGCAGCTCGGCAATCCGTATGAAGCGTCGGCCTTCGATGCCGAAGGACGCGTAGGGCTGGACTGGGGTGTCTACGGCGCACCGGAGACTTTCCTCGTGGATGCGAATGGCCAGGTGATCTACAAGTACATCTCGCCGATCACTCCCGAAGTCTGGCAGAAGGAATTCCTGCCCCGCATCCAGGCTGCCCAAGCCAGCAGCAGAACATGAGGTTTACGAAGCTGCTGATCATGCTAGCCGCCGTCTGCCTTTCACCTCTGGCAGGTGCGATCGACACGCAGGTTGCGTTCGAAGATCCAGTCCTCCAGGCACGCTACGAAAAGCTCAGTCATGAGCTGCGCTGCCCGATGTGCCAGAACAATACGATTGCCGATTCGCCCGTCGGTATTTCCGCAGACTTGCGCCGCGAACTGCATGAGCAGATTGCTGCCGGCAAGACGGACGACGAGATTCTCGGCTTCATGACCGCGCGCTATGGCGACTTCATTCTCTACAACCCGCCCTTGAAGGCGAAGACGTGGCTGCTGTGGGCGGCGCCCGGGTTGCTCCTCATCGTCGGCCTGGCGAGCGCGGGCGTGGTGATCATGCGCCGGTCACGTGCCGTCATTCCGGATGATTCCGCAGATTCCGAGGCAGGCACGGCGTGACACTCTTCATTGTTCTCTGCATCGTCATGGCGGCCGTGGCGATCGTGCTGGTCGTGCGTCCTTTGTTGAAGGCCGCACCGGTTGCCGCCGAATCCAAGGCGCCTCCTGCCAAACCCGGCAAGGTCACGGCGATCGTCACGGCGATCCTTCTGCCGCTCCTGGCCGTCGGGCTCTATATGAGTGTCACCACCTGGAAGTGGAATGAGCCGCCTGCGAGCGCAGCGCAGGCCGCCAATCCCAATGCACCGCAGATCGAAGTGATGGTGACGCAGCTGGAAGAGCGGCTGAAGAAAGAGCCGCAGGATTCCGAAGGCTGGCTGATGCTCGGTCGTTCCTTTGTGATGCTGGGTAGATATCCCCGCGCTGTCGATGCCTTTCAGCAGGCCTACGATTTGACCAAGGGCGAAAACATTTCGGCCGTCACCGGTCTCGCGGAAGCGCTCATCCTGACTGACGAAGCTTCGCTCAGCGGCAGGGCAGGCGAGCTCATCGAAGCTGCACTCGTCAAATCGCCGCGTGAGCCGCGAGCCTTGTGGTACGGCAGTCTCGCTGCCTTGAGTGCGGGCAAGCTTGAGGTCGCACGTGACCGGATGCAGCTCCTGCTGGAACAGAATCCGCCCGAGCAGGTTCGCAGTTTGCTGCAGACCCAGATCACCGACATCAATTCGCAGCTGGGTGCGCCGGCTCCTTCTGCCCAAACAGCTCCGCCTGCGGCGAGCGTTGCGTCGGTGAACGTGGCTGTCAGCATCGCGGCGGAGATTGCCGCGAAGATCAAGAATCCGCTCAGCCTGTTCGTGCTCGCGCGCACCGCGGCGGGCGGTCCACCGGTGGCTGTGGTTCGCCTCACTTCGGACAAGTTGCCGCTGACCGTTGAACTGAGCGACAGCGATGCGATGATCGCGGGACGGGGCATCGGATCAGTTCCGCAGGTCCAGATCGTGGCGCGGGTCTCGCAGAGCGGCAGTCCGCAGGCGCAGAGCGGCGATTTTTACGGGGAAGCCGACTACGTCGTGCAACCCGGCCGCGGATCGGTCACCATCGTGATCGATCGCGTCGTGCCGTAGGCCGCCCCGCAGGAATCCATAGTGCCGCAGAGCGTTCGTCTCGATTTCAATACGCTGCCGTCGATTCTCGCCGCCTACCCCAAGGTGGTGTTCGGCGACAAGCCGCTGCATGCGCCTGTAGGACTCGAAACTCCTTCGATTGTGGTCCATGCGGATCACGTGCTGCCGCCACGCAGTCACGTGGCACGTTACCGTCGTGCGTGTGGCGTTCCCGAGGCTTCGTTCCTGCCTCCTGCGTATCCCCATGTGCTGGCCATGCCGTTGCACATGCGGATCTTCACGGCGGCACTGTTCCCCGTGAAAGTGCTGGGGCTCGTGCATCTGCGCAACACCATCCGCCAGCAACGCCAGATTCCGGTGGGCGAAAAACTGCAGGTAACGGCGAGCTTCGACACCTGCCGTGAAACGGACAGCGGCCAGGAGTTCGATATTGTCACCCGCGTGTCGATGCAGGGTGCCGTGGTCTGGGAAGAGGTCAGCGCCATGCTCGCGCGCCGCCATACGCCCGGCAAACGCCCGACCATTGATCGGTTGCCCACAGATGCAGACGCGATTGAACGCAAGCGGCCTTTTTCAGTCCCGGCTGATACGGGTCGCCGCTACGCCTGGGTGAGTGGCGACTTCAATCCCATCCACCTGATGGATTTCACCGCGAAGCGATTCGGCTTCAAGCAGACAGTGGCCCACGGCATGTGGTCGCTCTCGCGGACGCTGGGTGAAGTCGCTGACCTGTTGCCGCAAGGTCCGATGCAGATCGACACGCAGTTCAAGCTGCCGTTGTATCTACCCGGTGAAGTCGCCGTGACCAACTGGAAACGGTCCGATGCGAACGGACCGTGGTTGGATATGTGGTTGAGTGACGGGCGCAAGGGCCGCCCGCATCTCGCCATGCAGGTGCGCTAGCGCTCGATTGCGAGCGCCACGCCCATTCCGCCGCCGATGCAGAGGCTGGCGAGACCCTTCTTCGCATCTCGCCGGATCATTTCGTGGATGAGTGTCACGAGGATGCGGCAACCCGATGCGCCGATGGGATGGCCGATCGCAATTGCGCCACCGTTGACGTTGATCTTCGCTGTATCCCAACCCATTTCGCGATTGACCGCGATGGCCTGGGCGGCGAAGGCTTCGTTGATCTCCATGAGATCCGGAGTGTCCTTCGTCCAGCCGGCCTTCTTGAGGCACAGCTGAGAAGCGGGCACGGGGCCCATGCCCATGATCGTGGGATCGAGACCCGCTGACGAATACGCCTTGATACGGACCAGCGGCGTGAGGCCGAGCTCTTTGGCGGTATCCGAAGACATCATCATGACTGCCGCGGCGCCGTCGTTGATGCCGGAGGCATTGCCTGCGGTGACAGTGCCGGCCTTGTCGAATGCGGGACGCAGGCCCGCGAGCTTTTCTGCAGTCGTTCCGTGCTTGGGATATTCGTCCGCGTCGAACACAACAGCCGGACCCTTCTTCTGTGCAATTTCGAGCGGGAGGATCTCATCCTTGAAGCGGCCGGCCTTCTGCGCAGCTTCTGCTTTCTGCTGACTCGCGGCAGCGAAGGCGTCCTGGTCTTCGCGGCTGATGCCGTATTTCTTGGCGACATTTTCCGCCGTCACGCCCATGTGGTACTGGCTGAAGGCATCCCAGAGGCCGTCGAGGATCATGGAGTCCACGAGCTTGGTATCGCCCATGCGGAAGCCATCGCGGGAGCCGGGGAGGAAATGCGGCGAGATGCTCATGTTTTCCTGGCCGCCGGCGATCACGATCCGCGCGTCGCCACAGGCAATGGCCTGGGCAGCGAGATGGGTCGCCTTGAGGCCGGAGCCGCACACCTTGTTGATCGTCATGCCCGGGACCATGTGGGGCAGCCCGGCCTTGATCACGGCCTGCCGCGCTGGGTTCTGGCCTGCGCCGCCCGTCAGCACCTGGCCGAGGATCACTTCGGAAATGTCTTCGGGTTTCACGCCGGTTTTGGCGAGCAGGCCCTTGATGACATGCGCGCCCAGTTCCGCTGCCGGAATCTTTGCAAGCGCGCCGTTGAAACTGCCTACACCGGTACGTCCGGCAGCGACGATGACGACATCAGCCATGATTTGCTCCCTTTGGCGTCCCGTGAAGAAATTTCCGGGCGCACGTTTTGTGTGGCGAAAGAATACCGGTTTTTCAGGGCCAGATCGCGTGAAAAGGAGCGGTCTCCGGGCCGGGGCGGGCGCCCATCGCATCCGCACGAGTACCTATATATAGAATTCCGACGATGTGCTCGTTCGGTGCCAGGCCCAGGCGCTCCTTGACGTAGCTGTCATAGGCCGCAGCCCCTGTCTTCCAGACCGCGGCATATCCCAATGCATGGGCGGCCAGCAGGATGTTCTGGGCAGCGGCACCGGCAGACAGCATCTGTTCGATTTCCGGCACTTTCACGTTGGGTTGTGTGGAAAGTTTCGCAATGGCGATCACCACCAGCGGCGCGCGCAGCGCCTTTTCCTTTTCGCGGCCCAATGCTTCGGGTGTCGCCTGCGGATTGGAGAGGCGGGTGGCTTCCGCAAACAGATCGCCCAAGGCTTCACGACCGGCACTCCGAATCGAGAGGAAGCGCCAAGGGCGTAAGCGGCCGTGGTCCGGCGCACGCACCGCGGCCTTGAGGATCATCTCGAATTCGTCGCTGGACGGGGCAGGGTCAGTGAGCTTCACGCCGGACGAGCGGGTGAGCAGGAGTTCCATCGCTTCCATTGGGCACCATGATTAGAGGGACGATTGCGCGTCGGCGCGAATCGTAACATGCCCGTCAGAGCCGTCCTTGTGGTGGAAAACTTACCCTTCCGCGGTAATTTCTGGACCTTGGTTGTAGAAGCTACTTGAAGTAACGATTGTCCTCATCGGGAGGGTTTTCGCGGCGAACCTTTGCCGGATTGCGCGCCACGCCTTTCTTAGGGCCCGGTTCGAAGTTGCGGCGACGGCTGAAGATATAGACCGTCAAGACCACTGCGATGATGGCAAGGCCGACAATCCACCAGAAAAATTCGCCCATCGATGTTTGCAGGAATGCCATGCATGATTCTCCCTGTTGAGATACCGCATTCCTGCATCACTCGTGCCACCTCATAGAGGAATGACAGGCACCAGAAGATCGCACTCGAACGCGCCGGTCTGCGGATCGAACTTGCCGTCAGTCGGGTAGTACTCGATGAAAGGTCGTGCATCGAGCTGGAAGCCGCTGGCCGGGAGCCAGTCACGCAGCAATGCAGACCATACGGCAACCACCTCGTGTGCGGTCCCCACAAAGCGGGTAGCGGCATACCTGCCGCCAGGAAGGCTCGTCATGAAGACGTTGCTCCCCGGATTGAAGTCCGGCGGTACCTCTACGCAGGCGTCATAGCGGCACTTCTCCGGCGCCGTTATATCGGGATCATCATGACTGACGCCGTAACGCGCGAGCCCGATCAGGTTGTTGCTGAACATCCACGGATACACGGTGTTCTTCCAGAAATCAGCGATTGGCGCGCCGTAGGGTCCAATATGCCGCATGTAAGCGACGCGGGTGGGCTGACGTTCGATGATTTTCACTTTCATGATGACCTCTGCTTTCGGGTGCGAGGTCTCATCATCGTCCTGCAGTAGTTTCTGTGCCTGACCAGGATTGCTCCCCAACTGATCCGGATTGCTGTCCCGTCGTTTCGCTTCCCTTTCACGCCATTCCGTGGCGGTACAGCCAAATCTCGTCTTGAACGCCCGTGCGAACGCTTCGGTGGATCCGAAGCCCACCGACAGCGCGATATTCAGAACAGGCACCGCCGGCTGTGCGAGCAAGCGCGTGGCGGCGACTTCCAGGCGACGGCGTCGCAAATACTCACCCAGCGTCTCTCCCATCCAGGCAGCGAACAGCCGGTGGAAATGAAACGCCGAGAAATGCGCAACCTCCGCGAGGTCGGCAAGCTCGAGCGTTTGATCGAGATGGCTGTCCACATACTCGAGCACGCGATGCATGCGCTTCGAATATTCGCTGCGGTTCTCGGCAGAAGCGGTAGTCAATGGTAATACCTGTTCCTCACGTGAAGTAAATGCGATACCTGAGGCCAGGCACACTTCCGTACTGTGCCGGCTTGGTGAAGCGCTCGAAAAGAACGCCACCGTTGGCAGTGATGACGCGTTGGGACGGAATGTTCTCCGGGTCGGTGGTGATCTCAACGAACGGCAGACCTTCAGTCCTGGCTTCGATGAGTAGAAGTCCGAGAGCCTTCGTCGCATAGCCCAACCCCTGTTTCCAGGGAACCACCGAATAGCCAATGTGACCGAGGCAATGCGGGGGAAGTGCTGTGGTTCCATGCTGCCACCGAAATCCGATGGTGCCGCAGAACTCCCCGTCCCACATCCAGCGGTGATAGCCCGGGATGCGCGGGACGATGGACCCGTCAGCGAGTGTGATAGGCAGGCCTTTTGCTTCACGGTCCACCGTGCTGTCGATGAACGCCAAAGGATCGACCTTGATTCGCGCCAGTTCCTCGCGTCCCGCGATGTCCCGCGTGTTGTCCGGCGACCAATCGCGTTCAAGCGCAGCGACATAGCTCGGCAGGTGAGAGCTTGAAGGGCAGACGAGTTCCATGGCTAATTCTAGTCAACCATTTCTCGAGTCATGAAGACATTGAAATCGGTGGCCCGATAATCGCCGAAAGATCCGCACCAATCAAAGCCGTTCTTGAGATACAGCCGATGGGATGGCTCAAAGGCATCTCCAGTGCCGGTCTCGAGATAGAGGCGCTGGTAACCGCGGCTACGTGCGGTGCTGAATATCTCATCAAGTATGGCTTGCCCCACCCCGCGTCTCAGGAATCGGGCACGGGTTCGCATGGATTTTATTTCGCCCGAATGCCTGTCCAGCTCCTTCAGGCCTCCGCAGCCACAAAGGCGATCTTCCTCCCAAGCACTCCAGAAAGTTATTTCCGGTCGTTGTAGTCCTTCGATGGCCAAGGCGTGGACATGGCCGGGCGGCGAGTTGCCGTGCATTCCTGCCAAGTGTTCGGCGATGAGCGCCTGCACTTCAGCCGAGGAGAGATCATCGGGGCGGACTTCTATGGACATGTTTTAGGTGAAGCGTTCTTCCCCTTCCTCCACTTCTGCAACAGCACCTCAATCCCCAAACCATAGTCCATACGTTCGCCTCGCCAGCGGGTGATTGCTGTCTTCTTGTCGATGTAAATATCGTGCTGTTCGTTGCTGGCGGGTAGCTGCGCCCAGTCGCTGGTGTGACCGGGGGCTACGCTGTCGAAGCATTTCCCATCCGGCTTCACGAATCGCACTGCGCCATCGTCGAGACGTTCGATGGTGATGCCGCCTTCGTGGACCAGACGATGATGGAAGCGGCAGAGACTGAGTAGGTTGGTCGCTTTGGTCTCGCCGCCATCCGCCCAGTGGTGGATGTGGTGGGCATCGACGTACTTGGTATTCGTGCAGCCGGGGAAACGACAGCCTTTGTCCCGAGCTTTGAGAGCACGCTTGAGTGCGGGAGGGATGGAACGCGTCTTTCGGCCGATATCCAGCGGCTCGCCGTCCTCGTTCTCGATGAGGGGAACCAGACTGGCATCGCAGGTGATGCGTCTTGCAGTCTCGGCAGCAATGGAAGGACCGTCTTCAATCTCGCAGCAGCCGGCCTCTTTGTGCTGAAGCGTTTCCGCGGCAATGTGGATGACCACCTGGTGGCGATCGCCGCCACCCAGTTCCTTTGGCCCATTCGCCAGGAAGCTTTCGGCCATCATCACCAATGCGTCGGCGCGCATCATCCGCGGAGTCAGTTCAGAAAAACTTGACGTTTCTGCGGAAACGTCGGATTCACTGTCCGAAGACTTATCCAGCTCATTAGATGGGGAGTCATCCAGACTTTCCATGGCAGCCTGTAGCGCCTTTAGAACCATTGCACCAGTTTCAGCAGGTAATCGTCCTTTCAGGATCAATGAGCCATCGTCATCGAACGAATAGCTCAAGCAACGATTGATCTGCTGTTCGGTCTCTCGGGAAAGCTCCTCGGCTTCCTTGGCTCGGCGGAAATGACGGACGGTATTTTCGACATGGTGCGCCGTGCCGTGTAGGGCAATCGACAGTAGGTAGTGTTCGGTGCCTGCACAGGCCACCCGAGTCAGGGCGCGGACCTTGGCGTAGCTCAACTGACCCAAAGCCATTGCTTCCGAGATCTTGGGCAGCGCCTCCAGGGCGTGTGCGACACGAACCTTCTCGCGAGCGGCACCGAGATCAATCCCGCATTTGAAGTTGAGCCAATGCGCACACGACTGGACGCCCACGCCGTTCCACCCTTTGCGGGTATCGAACTCGGCGATGAGGACCAGCCAGCGATGTGTGCCGGCATTGAGGTGACCGGCCAGCTTCGTGATCTCGGATTCGAGGTCGGAGATCGAACGCGGAACAGTGGGAAAGCAGCCGTCCATGCGGGTCTCCTCGTGTACTGTTTATTAATACAGCATCGTACTCTTCTGGATATGAAAATCCAGCTTGGGAACATTAAATTTCCGCTATTTTCATGGCGTTTTCAGTTGACCGCACTTGCCGGAACTCAGGCTGCATTTCTGTACGAATACGCCAGAAACTCGCACTGAAGAATTGTCGGGTGCCTGTTATGTTCGACCTACTGCCATCGATCCCGAGCTGCACTTCGCAATGACAGACCCGCCGGTAAGTGACTCTCGATGCTTGCGCTGACGCTGCTGCTGTTGGCGATCGGCTGGTTGCTGGTGGCGGTGGTCAGCGGCTTCCTTGCTTACAAGGGGACGCGCAAACGCTGGGTGCAGGTAGCGACCGCCATTGTTGTCCTCTGGCTGCCGTTCTGGGACGTGATCCCAGGGTGGATCCTGTATCAGAAAGCCGTTCGCGAAGTCGGCGGGGTGCGGATCTACAAGACAGTGGAGGCGGAGGGGTATCTGGATCGGTCTGCGACGGATTGCTATAGCTGTTGGAGCCAGTTGAACGGCTCGTCCTACGAATACTTGGAGGTAGAACGCACTGTCAGCGGTGGAGCCTTGTCTGTTATTGAGCCTGACCCTGGATTCTATGAGTACCGCCTCGATCCTTTGGAAGAATCGAGCTGTGCAGCCTTTAATGAATTGCCAAATGCAGACCTGTTACGTTCGAATCACGCCATCGGGAGGCGTTGCGTAATATCTACGGTTAGTTCGACACCTGTTAGTAGGTATGAAGTCCGATCAGAAGCGACCAACTTCAAAGACATAAATTCTCCTTGGCGTATCCGACTGAACAAATTTCAGGTGCGTGACAGAATTAACGACGAACTGCTGGCAGAAAGTGTTCAAGTCTATTTCACGAGTTGGCTGGGGCGATTTGTGGGAATTCCGCGTTGGCAGTTTACGGATCTGGATGACGGGAGACATATTGAGGTGGATTTGAAAAGGATATTGATCCCTGAATAGTTAATATCATCGGAGGATTTCCAATGTTGAATTCAACAAGGACGTTGAAAGAAGTATTTGATGAGGCATTGCTGGCGCAGGCTGCCTATGCCAATTTGTCGGGCGTTGATTTTTCGGATCGCGACCTTCTCCGGCGTCGCTTATCAGAGGGCGACAGCAGTCATCAGCCAATAGTGTCTGCCTACGTCGCTGGTTACATAGCAGATCGCTTCGGCGTCATCCACCACCAGCCCAACACATCCTCCGGCTACTCCGGCACGCTTTTCCGCCGCCGGGACGTTGCTGCCGACGACCCCACGGGTGGCTTCTCGCTCGCGATCCGCGGGACGGAGCTCGATACGTGGGATGACATTTCCGCCGACTTCCTGCAGCTGCTGCCGAGTGGCTCCGCATGGAACCAGCGGGCGAACATGTTGCGACAGTGGGATGGCCTGCTGAGCGGTGCTGCTGGATATGACATCGGTGCGACGCTCCGGCAGCAACTGGCGTCCAGCGAGATCAATGTCACTGGCCATTCGCTGGGCGGTCACCTGGCTGTCTGGTTTGCGAACGATCGCACCGATGCACTGGGCCACACGTTTGCGTTCAACGCGCCCGGCCTCGCGTACGCCAACCGCCTTTCGATTCCGCGCGACCGGATCTCGCATTTCATCAGCCATTCCTACCTCGACGTCATCCCGAATCTGAACTATCGGTACGGCAGCTCCGACCGTTTTTTCATCGAGACGGGTTTTGACAGCTCGCTGCTGCCCGGTCACGACATGCAGAACCTGCTGTTCGGTATCGCGAGCTCCTACCTTCTGTCGTCGATAGATCCCACGTTGGATGATGCAGCGATACACGGTGTCCTGCGTGGGGTGACCAACAATGGAGCCTTGAGTTTTGAATCCCTTGCGGCTTCGCTGCGCCGGTTCTACGGCATGCCCGAGACGGCGGGGGAAGTGGATGGCGATGCAACCCTTTTCCGGCTGATCGCCCAGTTCGAAGATGGAACCCGGCAAGCAGGACATCTGCTTTCCCTGGGCAGCCTCCCTGTGGACGATCTGGTTCAGCGCGCTGGTGCTGTGGGCGACGAGGGTACTGCTCTGCGCTTCGCGCTCGCCAACGCTTTGCCGTTTGCGATTGTCGGCTCGGGAACGTTGATCGATGCTGCTGCCAATGCGCCCGGTCTTTTCTCCAACGAGTATCTGGCGGCCCGCGCCGAATACGTACAGTGGCTGGTTCGACGCAACGATGCCGACGTCACGATCCCGAGCGGCCTCGACACTGATGTCGTGTACGTTGACCGTGCGTCCGGCACCGTGCTGGCCGCGGTCGGGGGAACTCCGCAGCAGCTCGCTACGCAAGGGCGCGTGATCTTCGGCACTGCCGGTGCGGATGCGATCGCGAACCTGACGGGTGCTCAAGGGATCGATCGTATCTTCGGAGGCGATGGCGACGACGAGCTCGACGGTGCGGGAGGCAGCGACTATCTCGAAGGCGGTCGTGGCAATGATGTCCTTCGCAGCGGCGGAGGAGCGAGCGACACACTGGTTGGCGGGCAGGGCAACGACATCTACATCGTTCATCGCGACAGCCGGATCACGACCATTGCCGATGCAGATGGGCTGGGAACCGTAGCAATTGCAAGAGGCGATGCTTCTTCCTACATCCTCGGGACTGGATTGCAGCTGGTTCCAGGCCAGGCAGGTCTCGCGCAGGACGCTGAAGGAAATCGCTACCTGCTTTCTGGTCAGGATCTGCGGGTCTCCATTGCAGATGGCCGTTCGGTCGTCATCACCGGTTTTTCCAATGGTGCACTCGGCATCACGTTGCCCGCTGCCCAGGCGGCCAGTCCATCGCTGCCGTCAGGCCTGACTGCCTTTGTCGTGACGCCTGCCAATCCGGATGGACAGGCCGGCGATACCCGCTTGCGGCATGTTGCAGGCACACCGGAATACGTAAGCCCCAACGCTTTGTACAACTACTCGGGTGGTACAAACGGGCCTTTCCAATCCGAACGCATCGATCTTTCCCTTGCGCCGTTGCAAGGCGGGTTCTCATCGCTGGCAGCGGTCGGCGGGCTCGGCAACAGCTATATCGTTGGCAGTCCGTATTGCGATTCGCTGGTTGACGACTACAACGCTACGCCCAGCAATGGACGATTCTGGGCATCAGGTGACGTTCCAGGAAATGACATCCTCATCGGCGGCGCGGGCGATGATGTGCTGGAAACTCATGGCGGAGATGACCAGTCATACGGCGGTGACGGCAACGATCTTCTCATGGACATTCCGCTGCGTTATTCCGGCGATGCGTTCACCAGCGATGTCGCCTGGACGCAAGGGGCGGGGCACACCAACAGTGATCGCCTGTATGGAGAGGCGGGCAACGACGTGATCGCTGCTTCAGCGGGCGATGGCTACCTCGATGGCGGCGCAGGCAACGATGAACTCTACGGCGGTGCCCACAACGACGTATTAATCGGCGGAGCTGGCGATGACGTCCTGAGCGGCGATTCCCGCTTCACGCGGACATTCTGGAGTTATGCCTATCCGGCCGGTTTCGATCTCACCGTGGCGTTCAACGGGCAGATGATCGAGGACATCGTTGCGCCTGGCGCCGATCTTCTCGATGGCGGCGATGGCAACGACCGGATGCTGGGCGGCGGGGGCGATGACGTTCTGCTGGGCGGTGCGGGGGATGACCTCATGCAGGGCGACACGGTCTTCGTACCGGGCGGCACGCGCGCGCTCTTTTCAAATCACGGAATCACGCCGGAAGCATTGCAGGGTGCGGACCAGCTCTCGGGCGGCGCGGGCAATGACACCTTGTACGGTGGTGGCGGCAATGACTCGCTCTCTGGCGATGAAGGGGAGGACACCCTCTACGGTGGTGCAGGTGCGGATGTCATTCGCGGCGGAGCAGGCAAGGACTATCTGGTCGGCGACGATGCAACGGGTGCGCAAGGGGCTGACGAATTGCGTGGTGGCGACGATAACGACACGCTGTTCGGAATGGGCGGCGACGATCGCCTCTATGGAGACGCTGGCGCAGACACGCTTGTCGGTGGGGAAGGCAACGATCTGCTGGAAGGCGGTGACGGGGATGACTATTCCGCTGGCACCTCCATCGGTCTCTATGGAGACGGAGGCAACGACACTCTGCGCGGTGGCGCGGGGCGTGATCGCCTGCAGGGCGGCGAGGGCAATGATCGTCTCGAGGCCGACAGCGGCGGCGACCTGCTCTTCGGCGACGCGGGCGACGATACTTTTGTATTGAGTCGCGGTGCAGGAGCGGTCCAGATCACGGACATCCAGGGCCAGAATCGTCTGCTGTTCGGACCGGGTATAGTCCGGTCCGACCTCAGGGTCTCGATGAGCAATGGTGTCGTCCTGATCGACTATTCAGCGGACGACTACGCATTCATGGACAGGACCACTTTTGAATCGCTCGCGGTCGAATTTGAAAATGGCGATGCGCTTTCAAACGAAGAGCTGGCCGGGCTTTTCCAGCCACAAGTGCTGACCACGTATACCCACATCCAGTTGGGAGCAGGCATCGGTCATGGCGAAATCGGCTGGCGTCGCTGGAACAACGATCTGCTCCTGACTTACACCGGGACGCGATCCGACTGGGTCAACACCGACGCCCTTGCCGAACTCAATGCACTATTTTCAGTGCAGGATGGCGATCGCTATGAGTTGCCCACCGGGACGCGAGTGCTGGTCCTGAACAACTGGTATCTGGCGGCACGTGATACCTATCTCAATTTCGTGCGGACGACCGAAGGCTCCTATCTCGGCTTCTCGGGCCTTGCAGATATCGCACCGGCGACCTTTACGGGCACCGATAAATCCGACGTCCTTGAAAGCGGTGAAGCGGAAGACACTTTGCAAGGCGGTCGGGGCAACGACATTCTTGCAGGCGGCCTGGGTAACGATACCTATCGTTACGATCGCGGTGATGGCAATGACATCATCATCGATACCGGTGGCCAGGACCTGTTGCGGCTCGGCGCAGGGCTTTCTCCCGCCAACCTGGCCGTGACGGAACGGCCCGAAGGATTGCGCCTCGATTTCGGAGCGGGTGACAGCGTGTTGCTGCTCGACTGGGCCCAGGGCAGTTGGTCTTCACTTGATGGATTGGCCTTCTCTGACGGTACGCTGCTGGGCAGGGAAGCGCTCGATGCGTTGAACGCGGGGAATCATTCACCGCGGGTGATGCAGGAGCTCAACGACCGGACGGTGCAGCGCGGTCAGGTCTTCTCGTTCACGGTGCCTGCATCGCTGTTCGCAGACGCAGATGTCGGCGATGCTCGTACGTATTCGGCTGCGCTCGCCCAGGGAGTTGAACTGCCGGCCTGGCTGTCGTTCAATCCTGCAACCCGGACGCTCTCCGGAACGCCCGGAGTGCTTGATGCAGGCATTCAAACCATCGCCATTTCGGCCACCGACAGCGGCGGATTGAGTGCGCGAGCCACGTTCGATCTGAACGTAGTGGTTCCTGTTGTTCACACGGGCACAGCGGTGCGGGACTCGATCGTCGTGGAAGTACCCAACCAGAGCGACGAGATCTTCGGTCTGGGAGGCGACGACTTTTTATGGGGCGGCGGCGGTGCGGATCTGCTGGATGGAGGCCCCGGCAACGACCAGGTCGTGGGGTCTGACGGAGACGACGTCGTGGTGGGTGGTGATGGCGATGACAATCTGGGCGGCGATGGCGGGTGGATGGATGTCGGCAATGACTTCGTCTACGGCGACAACGGCAATGACGTGTTGCAGGGAGGAGCCGGCGTGGACGTGCTGTTCGGCGGTGCTGGAGACGATACGCTCTATGGCACAAGCAATGTCGTGACTGCCGATGCGATCATTTTCGGCGGCGGCAGCGCGATGTATGGCGGCCCCGGCGATGACACGTACTACCTGCGGTCCAGCCTCGACTCCATCATCGAATACGCCAACGAGGGCTTCGATAGCGTCGCCAGTGAACACGACTACACACTGGGAGACAACCTCGAGCGTCTCTACCTCCTGAATGGGGATGGAACGATCGGCACGGGCAACGCAGGTGACAACGAGCTGCAGGGCAATGGGCTCGCCAACACGCTGATCGGCGCTGCTGGTAACGATGTCCTTGATGGTCACGAAGATGCCGACCTTCTCGATGGCGGATCGGGCAACGATACGTACGTCATCGACAACGTCGGTGATCGTATCGTCGACTCGTCCGGCCTGGACACTGTCTACTCCAATGTATCGTTTGCACTGGCAGCCGGCCTCGAAAACCTGACGCTGACGGGTTCGTATAACGTGACCGGCACGGGCAACGCCCAGGCCAATGTGATGACAGGTAATGGGAGAGGAAGCACGCTTGCTGGCAGAGGCGGCGATGACATCTATGTGCTCAACAGTGCCAATGACCTGGTGAGTGAGCTGGCAGGCGAAGGTATCGACGCGATCCAGGCCAGCACAAGCAGGACACTCAGCGCGAACGTGGAGAACCTGGTGTTGACCGGTACGGGCAGTATCAGCGGCACTGGCAATGCGTCGGCCAATCGCCTCACGGGCAACAGCGCCGCCAACACGTTGAACGGCGGGGCAGGGGTGGACACCCTGATCGGCGGCCTGGGTGATGACACCTACGTCGTTGACGATACCGGGGACGTCGTAACCGAACTAGTGAACGAGGGAGCGGATACCGTTCAATCGTCGGTGTCTTTCGTACTGGGCGCGAATATAGAGACATTGGTGTTGACAGGCACGGCTGCAATCAACGGCACTGGCAATAGTCTTGGCAATTCCATCACCGGCAATTCCGGCGACAATGTCCTCGACGGGGGCGCGGGAGTTGATACGCTGCGCGGTGGAGTCGGCAATGACACCTACATCGTCGACCAGTCAGGCGATTCCGTCGCCGAAAGTGCCAGCCAGGGAATCGATACCGTCCAGAGCTGGGTGAGCTGGGCTCTGGGCAGCAACCTCGAAAACCTGACGTTGCTTGGAACCGCATCGCTCAATGCGACCGGCAATACGCTCGCGAATATCCTGGTCGGAAACAGCGGTAAAAATGTGCTGGATGGCGGCACTGGGGCGGATACGTTGCGTGGCGGAGCGGGTGACGATGTGTACTACATCGACTCGTCAAGTGATGTGACGACGGAGAACGCCAATGAAGGCTTCGATGTCGTGAATGCCACAGTGACCCACACCTTGGGTGCGAACATCGAACTGTTGTTCCTCACCGGTACATCGGCTACCAACGGGACGGGCAACGCCCTGGCGAATCTTCTGCGCGGCAACTCAGGGAACAATTCGCTTGCAGGTGGCAATGGCATCGACATCCTGGAGGGCGGGGCCGGTAATGACACGCTGAGTGATGCATCGGGGAAAACACTCCTGAACGGCGGCGCAGGCACCGACACGCTGAAGGGAACGTCGGGCAACGATCTGCTGATCGGTGGCAAGGGGAACGATACGATCACGACGGGCGCCGGCGCGGATGTCCTGCTCTTCAATCGGGGCGATGGCCAGGATACGGTCGCTGCAAACACGACCCAGGACAACACGCTTTCGTTGGGAGGAGGCATCACCTATGCCGACCTGCTGTTCAAGCGCAGCGGGACCAACCTGATCCTGGCAACAGGAGGCAGCGACCAGATCACGTTCACCAATTACTACGGCAGTACTGCTAATCGCAGTGTCGACCGGTTGCAGATCGTGATCGAAGGCAGCACGGACTATCTGCCCGGATCGTCCAATGCCCTGCGCAACCGGAGAATCGAGAACTTCGACTTCGACGGGCTGGTAGCCGCGTTCGACAAGGCGCGAGCTGCAAATCCGGCATTGACCAGTTGGTCGCTGAACAGCGCTCTGACCGCGCAGCACTGGGGCGGGAGCGACACGGCCGCGATGGGAGGCGATCTTGCGTACCGCTATGGTCTGGCCGGGACGTTGTCGGATCTTTCCTTCAACCCGGCGCTCGGCATTCTGGGTGCATCGGGTTTCGGGAGTACGGTACAGAACCTTCAGTCGCTCGCCAGCCTGCAGGACAGCTCGATGCGACTGATGTAGCGGTGTGCCAGCTGTGTAGAATGGAACGATGAGTGAATCAACGCCTCACCCATCGTTCGGCAGCCGCTCCACGCGACTGTTCGTGATCCTGGCGGGGTTCTTTGTCGCCAACGCGCTCATCGCCGAGTTCGTTGGCGTCAAGATCTTCGCGCTCGAGACGACGCTGGGGGTCCAGCCGTTCAACTGGAACCTGTTCGGTCAGACGGGGTCGCTGTCGTTCACGTCGGGTGTGCTGCTGTGGCCCTTCGTGTTCGTGATGACGGACATCATCAACGAGTACTACGGGCCTCGGGGTGTCCGGTTCATCTCGTGGCTAGCGGTCGGTTTGATCTCGTACGCCTTCCTGGCGGCCTACGCGACGATCGCGCTGGCCCCGGCCGGTTGGTGGGTGACAGTGAACGCGGAACGCGGCGTGCCCGACATGCAGGCGGCGTTCAACAACATCTTCGGTCAGGGGATGTGGACCATTGCGGGCTCCATCATCGCGTTCCTGCTCGGGCAGTTGATCGATGTGGGGATTTTCCATCGCATCCGCCGGATCACGGGCGAGAAATGGATCTGGCTGCGCGCGACCGGGTCGACGGTGGTCTCACAGCTCATCGACAGCTTCGTCGTGCTTTACATCGCGTTCGTCATCGGCCCGCAGCACTGGCCGACTTCGCAGTTCCTGGCCGTGGGCACCGTCAACTACGGCTACAAGGTCGCGATGGCATTCCTGATGATTCCGGTCATCTACGTGGTGCGCATCGGCATCCATGCCTACCTGGGCCATGAGACCGCGGGCTCCCTGCAAGCAGAAGCTTCCCGCCGCTGATCAGGTTCCGGGGATCCAGGAGGTTCCGGCCAGTGGAACACCTGCCATGGCAGCCGCTTCGATCGTCAGCGCGACGAGGTCTTCCTTTTCCAGATGATGCACGTTCTGTTTGCCGCACGCGCGCGCCAGCATCGTCAATTCCATGTTCAGTGTCTTGAGGTAGTTGCGCACGCGACGTGCACCAACTTCCGGCTCCAGCCGCTGTTCCAGGATCACATCCTGTGTCGTCACGCCGACGGGACAGCGGCCGGTGTGGCAGTGATGGCAGGCACCCGCTGCGGTTCCGAGCTTGTGATAGTCCGCGACCGCTGAAACGTGCTGGCCCTTCTGCACGTAAGTCTGCGAGTTGCACCCCAGTGCGAAGAGAACGCCCTGGCCGATGGAGACCGCGTCGGCGCCCATGGCGAGCGCCTTGGCTACGTCTGCACCGGTGCGAATACCGCCAGAGACGATCAGTTGCACCTGATCCTTCATGTTGAGATCTTCGAGCGCATCGACGGCCTGGCGCACGGCTGCCAGCGTCGGAATGCCAACGTGCTCTATGAACGCCCATTGCGTTGCGGCCGTGCCGCCCTGCATGCCATCGACAACGACGACATCGGCGCCCGCATGCACCGCAAGTTTCACATCGTGAAAGACACGGGTCGCGCCGACCTTCACATAGATTGGCTTCTCCCAATCGGTGATTTCGCGCAGTTCCTTGATCTTGATGGCCAGGTCGTCCGGACCGGTCCAGTCGGGATGCCGGCACGCAGAACGCTGGTCGATGCCTTCCGGCAAGGTGCGCATCTTTGCGACTCGCGGGCTTATCTTCTGTCCCAGCAACATGCCGCCGCCGCCCGGCTTGGCGCCCTGACCAATGACGACTTCAATCGCATCTGCCTTGCGCAGATCATCGGGATTGAAGCCGTAGCGGGAAGGCAGGCACTGGTAGACAAGCGTCTTCGAGGAGACTCGTTCTTCCTGTGTCATGCCGCCATCACCCGTGGTGGTCGATGTGCCCAGTTCCGTAGCGGCCCGACCCAGTGCTTCCTTCACGTTGGCGGACAGCGCGCCGAAGCTCATGCCCGCGATGGTGATGGGAATGGCGAGTTCCACCGGCTTGGTCGCGTAGCGAGTCCCGAGCAGGGTGGTCGTCGTGCATTTCTCGCGATAGCCCTCAAGCGGGTAGCGGGAAACGGAGGCACCAAGAAATGACAGATCATCGAAATGCGGCAGCCGGCGTTTTGCACCGAGACCGCGGATTTCGTACAGGCCGGTAGCCGCCGCGTGCTGGATGTAATGCATGATCTGGCGATCGAACGAGGCGCTTTCCTCGAGCGAATGCAGGTCAGTCGGAAGATTGGGCTGCGATGCCATGTCAGTACTCCTGGCCTGCGTCTGCATTCCAGTGATAGAGGGTGCGGGCGGACGTGATGCGCTTGAAGTCGCGAGCCGAATGTTTGAAGCCGGCAGTCGCCAGCAATTGATCGACCGCTGCGATATCGGCGTCGGTCATGGGTTCGACGCGGGCATCGGCGCCGAGCGACTTGATCTTGCCGCGAACGTACAGGGTGGCCTCGTACAGCGAATCGCCGAGTCCGTCACCGGCATCGCCGCAGACCACCAGTCGTCCCGCCTGCGCCATGAAGGCGGAAAAGTTGCCGACACTGCCACCGACCACGATGTCGGCGCCTTTGAGGGAGATGCCACAGCGCAAGCCGGCATCACCATCGATCACCAGCAGTCCACCGTGAGCCGAGGCGCCGGCACCGACGCTTGCAAAGCCTGTGACGTGAACGCGACCGGACATCATGTTTTCGGCGACGCCCGGGCCCGCATTGCCATGCACGGTGACGGTGGCTTCCTTGTTCATGCCGGCGGCGTAGTAACCCGCATGGCCGTTGATGTCGATCATGACGGGCGCGTTCAGACCGACGGCCAGACTGTGGGCGCCATCAGGATTCTCGATTGTCACCTGCGCAACGCTTTCCAGATCGCCATGCAGGAACTTGTTGATCTCGCGCACGGGCGTGACCGCTGCATCGAACGTCTGCGCGGTTGTATTGGCCGTGCGATTTAGACTGCCCATGAGTAGATCTCCTCCGGGCCGGGTTCGAAGACGTGCGCGTTCTTCACGCCGGGCAGGTGCGCGAGCGACCGGAACTCGGACGAGATCGCCACGTACTCATCGCATTCGGCAACGATGGCCGGCTTGCACGCGAAGGGATCCCGCACCAGTGCGAGCTTGTCGCGAGTGCCCATCAGGAAGGTATAGAAGCCATCGAACTCGGAGAAACTCCGCTCGATCGCGGCTTCGAGATCGTCGCCTTCGCGCAGACGCCATTCCAGGTATCGGCTGGCCGCTTCGGTGTCGCAATCGCCGTCGAAGGCGATGCCGACTTTTTCAAGGCGCCGCCGCAAGGAGTGCGGATTCGACAGCGAGCCATTGTGGACGATGCACCAGTCTTCTCCTGCAGTGTAGGGGTGGGCATTGGCTGGCGTGACTGCCGATTCAGTCGCCATGCGCGTATGGCCCACGACGTGCGAGCCCTTGAGATTGCGGAAATCATAGCGGTCCGCCACGGCCTGAGGCGTGCCGATGTCCTTGTAGAGATCCATCGCGCGTCCAGTCGACAGTACATAGACATGCGGATACTCGGCACGGAGCCAGGCCTTGATGGCGTCCGGTGGACTGTCGCTTGCGAGGACGGCGTGATTGGCTTTGACATCCACACGCACGTCCGCGAAAAGCGTTGAAGCTGCGCCTTCCAGCTGCTTCCAGTCGAAGGAGAGGGTCTCGCAGAAGAGATTGAGCTTGCGCCGCTGTTCTCCCACCGGCTCGCCATAAACGGCCATGCCGGCCGAGTCGGGTCCGCGCTCGGTCATGCCAATGAGCATGGGCACCATCAATTCGCCGAGGCGATCGCGCCATTCGGGCTTCTTGACCAGCAATCCGATGATTCCGCACATATCAGTCTCCAGCAGACCTTGGCTAAAACATTTCCAGGTAGCGATCCGTTTCCCAGGTACTCACGTGGCGGCAGTACTCGATCCACTCCATTCGCTTGAGCGAGATAAATTCACCAGCCAGATCCGGGCCGATGGCGGCCTTGACGACTTCGTCCTTCTCCAGCGCATCGACCGCTTCGCCGAGATTCTGTGGCAGCACGCCGATGCCGCGCCTTGCGATTTCGGCCGTGCCAAGTTCATACAGGTTCTCGTTGAGAGGAGCGCCCGGATCGAGCTTGCGCGCGACGCCATCCATGCCGGCCGCCAGCAGCGCGGCAGTGGCGAGATAAGGGTTCATTGCCCCGTCCGGCAAACGGAATTCGATGCGGCCGTAAGGAATCCGGACGCATGCCGTCCGGTTGTTGTCGCCGAACGCGATGAAGGCCGGCGCCCAGGTCGCGCCTGACAGCGCGCGGCCCACCACGAGTCGCTTGTAGGAGTTGATGGTCGGAGCGCAGATCGCAGTTAACGCGCGGGCGTGGGCCAGCAATCCGCCCACGAACCAGTAGCCCATCTGGGACAGCCCGAGACCGTGCTTGTCGCTGTCATCGTGGAACAGGTTCTTGACCTTGGCGTCACCGATCGAGAGATGGAAATGCGCGCCCGTTCCCGTGCGGTTGGAGAAGGGCTTGGGCATGAAGGTCGCAATGGCGCCGAATTCGCGCGCGACTTCCGAGGCAGCCATCTTCACGAAAGTGAAGTTGTCGGCGGTTTTCAGTGCATCGTCATAGGTGAAGTTCACTTCGAACTGGCCGTTCGCATCCTCATGATCGATCTGGTACACGTCGATGCCGACATGGCGCAGATGGGTCGTGAGCTTGTCGAGATACGCCGCTCCGCGCGACAGCCCTTTGTAGTCGTAGCAGGGCTTGTCGAGCTGATCGGTATCATCGAAGGGCGAAAGCTTGCCGTCAGCAGCACGCTTCAGAAGCATGAACTCGGGTTCAATGCCGGTGTACAGCGTGAGACCTTGCTTTTTCAGGATTTCGAGCTGGGTCTTCAGTGCGACGCGCGAGCAGTAGGCGTAGGGCTTGCCTTTGACGTGACCATCGCAGACCACGCGCGCAAAGCCGGGCATCCAGGGAATGGACGTCAAGGTGCCCGGATCACCGACGGCCATGTAGTCGGGGCCATGCGGGCCCATGCCAAAGCCCCAGAGCGCGAAGCCAGCAAAACCCGCGCCGTCCTTCAGGATCATGTCGTAGTGTTCGACGGGAACGGCCTTCGCCTTGGCCGCACCGTGGATATCCACGAACTGCGCCAACACATACTTGATTGCGGACTGGCCGAAGAAGTCCCGCGCTGCCTGCGTCACCATTACGATTCTCCCCTTGAAGCCGTGGTCGATTGCTGCCCGTTCGCGATTGCGCCCCCGCCCATCTCTTTTGCTATCCCCACGAGTGTCGACCACAGGTACAGGCCGAAACTCGGGTCACACCAGATCCTGTATTCACGCACCATGCCGACGACGCGCGGGATGACGGTGACGCCGACGCCCACCATCGAGGTCATGACCGCAGTGCCGCTGCGCTCTTCGGTCACGGGGAGCGCGTCGAAATTGAAGCTGCAGGTCTGCAGCAGCAGGTCGCGTGCCCGTTTGCCCTGCAGAACGAAGGCCGCATCCTGGCGGATCACGGGATACACGTCGTTGGCCGGGAGCAGTCCGCTCAACATCCCGATGCGCTGCTGTTCATTGCCCAGCGCTTCGACAAGAAATTCACTGGTTGCAAGACGTGCGACGAGATTGCCTTTGGGGTCGGCGGCCCAGCTATTGGCGGGTTCTGGAATGCTCAGGCCTTTCGCCTTCAGCCATCGACCTGCCTCTGGACCCTTGCAGCCAAAGCGTCGACGCCACGACACGTCGTGCAGACGTAAAGGCGCATCGTCTGCAACTTGTTCGTGATAGGAAGCCGGCATGGCCATTGATTCGCGGACACACCATTCGCGGGCATGCAGCGCGTGCCAGTCTGACAACGGAGAACGACGGACGGCGGTACTCATGACGCTTCCGCCATGCGCTGCCGTTCGCCGGCAGGATCGTAGAACGGCAACGACGTGATCTCGGCATCGAGCTCGCTTTTGCCTTCGATGCGAATGCGGAAGCGGCCTGCAGTTGCTACCGCCGGACTCACCATCGCGAGACCGATCACGACATTCAATGTCGGTGAGCGGGTCACGCTGGTGATGCGACCGGCCATCTCCGTCCCCTGCAGGACGAGATGGCCTTCCTTCGGCAGACCCAGGCTGCCGGCATCGATTCGAAAGCCAACGAGTTGCTGACGACGCGTTTTCTTTTCCAGAACCTTGAGGCTGCGCTGGCCGATGAAGAAGGGCTTGTCCATCTTGATTGCCCACTCACAGTCTGCCTGCAGCGGATCGGTGAGACCGTCGGTGTCCTGGCCCACGATCAGATGGCCCTTTTCAAGACGCAGGATGCGCTGCGCCTCGACACCGAAAGGTTTGATGCCGTCTGCTTTCCCCGCGTCCATCAAGGTATTCCAGACATGCACGGCGCTGTCCGCCGGCACATGGATTTCATAGCCGAGTTCGCCGACAAAACCGACGCGCAACAGGCGGGCGGGAACGTCGGCGACCTGCGTTTCGCGGCAACCGAGATAGGGAAACGCCGCACTGGAGAGATCAAGCGGAGTGCGTTTCGCAAGTATGCGGCGGGCGAGCGGGCCGGCCAGATTGAAGGCAGCGTAGTGACCGGTTGCGTTGACCAGCCCTACGCGCAGATTCCACTGCGTCGCCAGCCGCCCGAGCTCGCGATAGATCGTGGCGGAATTGCCGGTCGTCGTCGTGAAATAGAAGCGCTGGTCACCCAGCCGGGCAATCACGCCGTCATCGATGATCACGCCGGATTCGTCCAGCATCAGGCCATAGCGCGTCATGCCGGATTTGAGCGTTGCGAAGCGGCCGGTGTAGACACGTTCGAGGAATTCGGCGGCGTCGGGTCCGTGGATTTCGATCTTGCCGAGCGTGCCGACGTCGATGAGCCCGACCCGTTCGCGTACCGCGCGTACTTCCTGCTCGATCGCAGTGCGTCTTTCGACATCCGGAATTGCGTAGTACTCGGGTCGTCGCCATGGGCCTGCCAGCATCCAGATCGCGCCCAGTTCGCGATGCGCCTGTGCCAGCGGCGTCTCGCGTTCCGGCGAAAAGCTTCGTCCGGCGAGATGCGACATCGGGACGGGGTGGAACATCGGCCGCGCCGTCGTTGCGCCGATATGATCGAGCGGTTCGCCCCGCAGGCGCGCAAGAATGCGGATCGCATGCAGGTTCGAATGCTTGCCCTGGCTCGGGCCCATGCCTACGGTCGTATAGCGCTTGAGCAGTTCGATGCTGTCGAAACCTTCCTGGGCAGCCGCAGCGAAATCCTTGAGCTGGAGGTCTTCATCGAAGTCGACGAAGTTCTTCCCCTCGGGATGCGACACGACGGGATAGGGATGCGTCGGCAATTCCATTTCACCGAGTGCGCTCGGCGCCGTCCGCAGGGCGGAGGATCTGCCGAGTGCATGAGCCGCGGCCTGTTCGCCCGCGCGGACACCGTCGCTCAAGCGGCTGGCGAATCCATAGACACCGCTGACCTTGCCACATGCGAATACGCCTGCAGGCAACGAGACAGGAATGAACTGGCCGAGGGCTGCTTCGTAACGCATGCGGACGCCGGCCTGGAGCAGCAGCGAGCTGGCGGGTGCGAAGCCGACGCTCATCCACAACCCGTCGATCTCGAACCGGGTGCCGCGTTCATTCCCTGTCTCGCCGTTGATCCAGGACTTCACGTTGGCGGTGGCGACACATCCGTCCGGCCCTGTGCCGGCCTCATAAACAGCCGAACCGGTCAGCACCGGAATGCCCTGTGCCTGTAGCCGGTGGGCGAGTGCGGAGGACGCCAGTCCCGGGCTGCTTCGCATGTCGACCACGGCCGCGACCTTGATGCCGTTCGCCAATGCATCGAGAGCAGCGACATACCCATGGGGGTTCGCGGTCAGCACGAGCAGCCGTTGGCATGGCGCGACCGCATACCGGTACAGCAATCGTTGCGCACCGCTCGCCAGCATGATGCCCGGCAGATCGTTGTTGCGGAACACGGCGGGTTGTTCGAAGGCGCCCTGGGCGATGACAACCGAACTCGCACGAACCTTGACCAGTTCAGTCGGCGTGACGAGCGCCACCCAGTTGTCGGCGTAGTAGCCGGCGGCAAACGTGTCACGCAGTGTGCGGATGCGCGGACTGTTGCGAACACGGTCCATCAGGGCAATCGTCTGTCGCGCATCGGCTTCCTGGCCGCCCCGCGCGTAGAGACCGCTGCCACCTGTCCACGCGTTTTCATCGACCAGAAGCACCTCTGCACCACCGTCAGCCGCTGCAAGCGCTGCGGCAAGACCCGAAGGGCCTGCGCCGATGACGAGAACCTCGGTGAAGTCATAGCGCTTCGGTGTGCGCCACCGGGTCGTCGCGAGATCGATTTCACTGAGGCCTGTCAGGTTGCGGAACAGGCGTTCCCAGCGTGGAAAGAAGCGCCGTGAATGAAAGGCCTTGTAGTAGAAGCCGACCGGCAGAAAGCGGGAGAGTCGATCGAGGATCCGCAGCCGGTCCTTCGCCAGCCCGCCCCGTGTATTGACCGCTGCGATCTCCATGCCCGCCGCGAGTGGAGTGACGTCTGCGCGAACGTTGGGTAACGCACGCCCCAGATGGCGGACATCGACGATGGCGTTCGCGTCGTGGTTGGCGGCGGACAACAGTCCACGCGGCCGGTGATACTTGAACGAGCGGCCAACGATGCGCTGGTTCTGGGCCGCGAGCGCCGAGGCAATGGTGTCTCCTGCGTAGCCGGTGCGCGCCTTGCCTTCAAAAGTGAAGCTCACCGCTACCTTGCGGTCGATCCACTCTCCGGGCAGCGGCGCCAGGCGCTTCACAGGCTGCGCTCGGCAGTTGATGCGAGCCAGGTGCGCAACACGATATCGGTTGCGGTGTCGCGCTCCGCGACGAACCACACGCCGCTCGGACTGTGGCACCACCATTCGCGTTTCAGGGCGGCAACACCCGTGCGATTGAAAACGTAATCGCTCCACGTGTCGTCACTGCAGGTCTGCGGATCGGGCATCGGGCGCACTTCGCCGCCATACACAAATTCGCTGATGGGACGCACGCCATTGATGGGGCAGGCGAGAAGTTTCATCAGTGGCCCACCGACGCCGCGCCTTTTTCGCCCGTCAGTTCGTAGCGGCGAAAGCGATCGAAGCCGAAGCCCTCGATCAATGGATGATTGGAGTCGTTGGCGAGCGTGAAGCTCATGGTCTTGCCCGATACGGGCGTGGCCTTGAATCCCCAGGTACCCCAGCCTGCATCGAGATAGAAGCCTTCCACCGGTGTCTTGCCCATGATCGGCGCGAAGTCCGGCGTCATGTCCGCCATGCCCGCCCATTGCCGCACGATCTTCACGTCGGAGAGGAAGGGGAACATGTCCAGCATGTGGGCGCTCAATGACTCCGTGAAATCGAGCGTCGGCCGAGTCGAATGCAGTTCGTACGGATCGAGGGAGGCGCCCATGACGAGTTCACCGCGTGCCGTCTGGCTGACGTACACATGCAGGGAACCCGAGACGATGATGGGATCGAGCCACGGCTTGACGGGTTCGGAGACCATCGCCTGCAGCGGATGGATGTAGATCGGCGATTTGAGCCCGACCATCGACAGCATTCGAGGTGTCGAGCCTGCAACTGCGCACAGCACCTTGCGTGTCGAGATACGGCCGCGATTCGTGACGACACCGCTGATGCGCGGGCCCGAGCCGCTCTCTTCGGTCTCGATGGCCAGCACTTCCGTCTGCTGATGGATTTCGACACCACGGCGATCTGCTCCGCGGCCATAGCCCCAAGCCACCGCATCGTGGCGTGCGATGGCGCCCGGTGCGTGGAAGAGGGCGCCCAGGACCGGTGCATGCCCGGCGCAGGTGATGTCCATCATCGGCAAGGCTCGCTTGACGGCATCTGCATCGACGAGCTCGCTGTCGATGCCGAAATGCTTGTTGACCTCGGCTCGCCAGCGCATGGTGCGCAGGGCTGAGTCGGTATGAGCCAGCGTGTAATGGCCCCGAGTGGAATAGAAGAGATTCAGGTCGAAATCCGCGCTCAGGTCCTGCCACAAGCGCACGCTTTCGTCGTAGAACTTCACGCCTTCCGCGGTGAGATAGTTCGAACGAATGATCGTGGTGTTGCGCGCGGTGTTGCCGCCGCCCAGATAGCCCTTCTCGATGACTGCGACGTTGGTGATGCCATGATCGCGCGCAAGATAATAGGCCGCAGCCAGTCCGTGCCCGCCGGCCCCGATGATCACGGCGTCATAGGTGCCCTTCAGCTCCGAATGCGCCGTGAACATCCGCGGCTCGGGATGTTTCCGGTTCAGCGCAAACTTCAGGAGTCGCCAGGGCATCAGTGGAAGGCCATCAATAGAAGACAATCGTGCGATTGCCATTCAGCAATACACGGTCCTCGAGGTGATACTTGAGGGCCCGGGACAGCACGGACTTCTCGATGTCGCGGCCATAGCGCACGAGGTCCGCTTCAGCATCGCCATGGTCGATCCGCACCACGTCCTGTTCGATGATCGGACCCGCATCGAGATCGGTGGTCACGTAATGACTGGTTGCGCCGATGAGCTTCACGCCTCGCTGGAATGCCTGCAGGTAGGGGCGGGCACCGATGAATGACGGCAGGAAGCTGTGATGGATGTTGATGATGCGCCCCGGATAGCGTGCGCAGAGATCCTCCGGCAGGATCTGCATGTAGCGGGCCAGCACCATCACATCGCCGCGGTTCGCGCCGAACAGCTCTTCGATTTTCGCGAAAGCAGCCTGCTTGCCTTTGGGCGTCGCCGGCACCGGAACATGGTGAAACGGGATGCCATGCCATTCGACATACGAACGCAGATCGTCATGGTTGGAGATGACGCACGGGATATCGCATTCCAGCTCGCCCGATTTCCACCGGTACAGCAGGTCGACCAGGCAGTGATCGAACTTCGAGACCAGCAGCACGACGCGTTTGCGGAGGGCAGAATCGTTGATCGACCATTGCATGTCGTATTGCTTCGCGATCTTCGCGAAGCCTTCGCGAAAGTCGTCGAGCGATCCGGTGAGCGTTCGCGCAAGCATTACGTTGCGCATGAAGAAGCGTCCCGTGGCCGGGTCCGAATGGTGATTGGCTTCGGTAATCCAGCCGCCGCGTTCGGCGAGATACGCGCTCACTGCAGCGACGATCCCGACCCGGTCAGGGCACGAGATGGTGAGTGTGTAGGTCTGCTCGGGGGTCACGCCGGGAGAGTTGCCTGAAGGATTGACTGCGGAATCGTGTTTCGTAAGATGCATGTTTATTGCGTATGAGTCAACAAGGGTGCACCATGCCTGCACCTTGGGATGAGGATTGCGAAATGCCCGACAACAAGGCCGGCAAGGCGCCCGTGAAGACACGCTTGCCGAAGCGTCCCAAGGCAAAAAGGCCTGCACGCAAGGGAAACGATGAGCTCGGGAATAACGATACGGCGGCGCTCGATCGTCACGTCGGCACCGGGATTCGCGAGCTTCGGATCAAGAACCGTCTGACGATTGCCGACGTTGCAACGCTGGCAGGCATGTCGGACGGCATGCTCTCGCGAATCGAAAACGGTCAGGTGAGTCCCAGCCTCGACTCCCTCAACCGCCTTGCACGCGCGCTAGGCGTGGAGATCGGCCATCTGTTTCGCAATTTCGGGATGCGGCAAGGCAAAGCCCTGCATGTGAAACAGGGAGAAGGGATGGAGGTGGTGCGCAGGGGAACAAGCAAGGGGCATACGTACCATCTGCTTGCCTACGATCAGGGGCCGAAGAAGCGCTTCGAGCCGTTCCTGATCTCGATGGACGATGCCGCGGAAGTGTTTCCGACGTTCGAGCACGCCGGAACGGAATTCATCTACATGCTGCAGGGGCGGATCGAATATCGCCATGGCTCGCAGACGTACCTGCTTGAACCGGGCGATTCCTTCACGTTTCCGGGCAACGTGCCCCACGGACCAGAGCGCCTGTTGCGCCTGCCGATCCGTTTTCTGTCAGTAATCCTGTATGGCGAGACCCAGGCTTGAGCAAGCGTCTTGCCGGCAGCCCTTAGAACTGACGCTTCAGGATGATCATGGCGAGCATGGCTGAGGTACCGAACAGGGCGAAAAATACGAGTTCCATGGTTGATCCTTCAATGCGGGCGAAGAGGTATCCAATCAGTGCAGGTGAATGGTGCACTGCGGTACCGCGCTGCAGCAAGAATCGGCACGCGGATCTGTGAAGGACGTCTCGCTCGGCACGTTATGATGGCCGCAGTGCCTCAAGACAGGCGCGCTCATCCATTTCCAGGAGACGATTGATGGCGAAGATTCTGGTTCTTTATTACTCGAGCTGGGGCCACATCGAGACCATGGCAGGCGCCGTGGCGGCCGGTGCAAAAGAGGTTGCCGGTACCGAAGTGACCATCAAGCGGGTGCCCGAATCGGCGCCCGAAGAAGTCACCAAGGCATTCGGTTTCAAGCTGGACCAGAAGGCCCCCATCGCGAAGCCCGATGAACTCGGCGACTACGATGCAATCATTTTCGGCACCCCGACACGCTTCGGCATGATGGCCGGGCAGATGCGCAACTTCCTCGACCAGACCGGTGGACTGTGGGCGAAGGGCGCGCTGATCGGCAAGGTCGGCAGTGTGTTCGCGTCGTCCAATACCCAGCACGGTGGTCAGGAAAGCACGATTCTTTCCTTCCACACGACACTCCTGCACCAGGGTTTCGTGATCGTGGGCCTGCCTTATTCGGCTGCAGGCCAGTCGCGCTTCGACGAAATCACCGGGGGATCTCCCTACGGTGCGTCCACGATTGCGGGCTCCGATGGCAGCCGGCAGCCGAGCGCAAACGAGCTTGAACTGGCGAAGTTCCAGGGCCGGCACGTAGCGACGATCGCGGCGAAGCTGGCAAAAAGCTGACCTTTGACTGCAATGACGATTGCGAAAGAGCGGCCTTCGGGCCGCTCTTTTTTTACCCGCCATCTTTCTCCGTGGCATGCCACCGCGGCTATCAGTTCCATTCATGATCGCCATGAGTCTTATACATTTCATTTTCGCGATCGCGTTTCCTAGACTCCTGCCGCACCGATCACCGGGAACCTACCCGCAAGGAGCAGGAAGATGGCAACCAGCCAGGCAGCGTTACCTTCCGACGTACAGGAAGTGCCAGTACTGATTATCGGCGGCAGTCTGGTAGGCCTCGCCACCTCCATGTTTCTCGGTACGCATCGTGTCCCTTGCCTCTCTGTTGAAAAGCATCGGGGAACGGCGATCCATCCCCGGGCTGGCTATTTCCAGCTCCGTACCCTCGAACTCATGCGAGCCGCGGGTATCGAGCACAAGGTCGTCAAGGCTGCACACGAGCTTTACGACCCCAACGGCGGCCTGAACGCGGTGGAAACCCTCGCTGGACGCGAGATTGCCAACTACATTCCGGACATCAACCAGGGTGTCGAAGATGTGAGTCCGGTGCGACGCCTGTTCATGCCGCAGCAGGTTCTGGAGCCGCTGATCAAGGATCGCGCCCTTGAACTCGGGTCACGCATCAAATACAGCACTGAACTCGTGTCGTTCGAACAGGACGATGCCGGTGTCACCGCAACAGTCCGCAATGTCGATTCGCTGGAAGAGCGGCGTATCCGCGCGCAGTTCATGGTGGCCTGTGATGGCAACCGCAGTCCCGTACGCGAGCAGCTCGGCATCCGGATGGTGGGTCATCCCGTGATGTCCCACAGCATCACCATCTATTTTCGCGCCGATTGTTCCAGGGCTTTGCGCGGCCGCAACCTGGGTGTCATCTACGTCAACAATCCGCATGTGCGCGGCTTCTTCCGCCTCGAGAAAACCGGCCTCGGCGGATTTCTCGTCGTATTTACCGTCGGCGATATCCATCATCCTTCTGCTCGCAACGCAGCCGGTGACATGTCGGCCGAGAGGGCCGCGCAGCTGGTGCGTGATGCGGTCGGCGAGCCTGATCTCGATGTCAAGGTAGAAGACGTTGCCAGCTGGGTTGCAGTGTGTCGTGCCGCCGAGCGATACCAGGAAGGTCGCGTATTCATCGCGGGCGATGCCGCGCACCACATGCCTCCGACGGGTGGATTCAACGGCAATACGGGCATCCAGGATGCGCACAACATCGCGTGGAAGCTGGCGTGCGTAACTCACGGCGTCGCCGGACGCGCCTTGATGGATGCGTACAGCCAGGAGCGTCAGCCAGTGGGCATGCTCGCGATGGAGCAGGCCTATCAGCGGTATGTGACCCGATCCGATCCGGATCTCGGCACGGAGGGCATGTTGCCGCAGGTGCCGGACATGCATGTCGAATTCAATCGCTATCGTTCGGTTGCCGTAGTTCCGGATGCAGACCAGTCTGATGACGGCGCGCTGGATATCGATCCGCGGAAGTCCTTCGCGCGTCCCGGGACGCGAGCGCCCCATGTCGAGTTGCGCCAGGGCGGCAAAGTGATTTCGTCACTGGATCTGTACTGCAAGGGTTTCGTGCTCATGGCGGGCGACGAAGGTGAGGCCTGGCTCGCTGCCGCAAAACAGGCTGGCGCTGCTGTGGGTATCGAACTGCAGGCGCATCGGGTCTGCAAACCCGGTTCGACGGGCCACCTGCTCGATCTGCCGCCTCACAGGCGCACTGTCGCAACGCTGTTCACGCAGCCTTTTCCTGCGGCCTACGGCATCAAGCCTTCGGGTGCAGTGCTGGTGCGCCCCGATGGCTACGTGGGCTGGCGCATGCAGGTCCATACGGCCGCTGCGGCAGAGCAACTGACCACCGCACTCCGCCGGATTCTGGACCGCCCGTAACAGGAGAAAACACGTGACAGGAGAAAACCAGTGACTACGCGAATCCAGGTGGTGTTCTACAGCATGTATGGACACATCTACAAAATGGCGGAGGCCATCGCGGCCGGAGCGAGTGAAATCGAAGATACGGAAGTCACGCTGCTGCAGGTGCCTGAACTCATCCCGCAGGATGTGCTGCTGCTGAGCGGCGCGCGCGAGACACGCAAGGCATATGCCCACGTGCCGGTGGCCGAACCCGCGAAGCTCGCGAATGCCGATGCGATCATCTTCGGGACACCGACCCGCTTCGGCAACATGTGTTCGCAGATGCGCAACTTCCTTGATCAGACGGGCCCACTCTGGATGAATGGCGGACTGGTAGGCAAGGTTGGCAGTGTCTTCACCAGTACCGCCACTCAGCATGGCGGCCAGGAAACGACGATCACCAGTTTCCACCACACCCTGATCCACCATGGAATGATCATCGTGGGCGTGCCCTACATCGAGCAGAAGCTGCTCAACATGGATGAGATCAGTGGCGGTAGTCCCTACGGTGCATCGACTCTGACGCGCGGCGATGGCAGCCGTCAGCCCAGCGAAAACGAACTGGCGATCGCCCGCTTCCAGGGGATGCACGTCGCCGACATTGCGCGACGCGTGAGTCGTCCGCTGAGCTAGGTTTCAGCGCTTCACGGCGCGTGCGACTTTTTTGCGAAGGCGAACGGTTTTGCGAGGAGGTTGCGGTGCTTCGAGAGGTCCCGGCTCCTCCCGGATTCGCGCGCCGACGGTACGGATCAGGTTTCGCAACCAGCGATGCAGCGGATCATTGTTACGCCGTTCGTGCCACATCTGCACGTAGTCGAAACGGCCGAGATCCAGCTCGGGCGGAGGTTGATGAATCACGAGCCCCAGCGAGTCGACATGGAGGCGGGCGACGCGTTCCAGTACCGGGACGATCAGATCGCTTTTCTGCGCGAAGAACGCAGCGGCGAGAAAGTGGGGCATGCGAAGCGCGATGTGCCGCTGAATTCCCATCCGCTGCAGACGTTCGTCGATTCCGTGCAGTCGCGAATGCAATATGTCGATCAGCACATGCGGCCATGCGACGAAACTTTCCACGGTGAGTGGTTTGCCCACCAGAGGATGATCTGCGCGTGTCACCACTACGAAGCGCTCGGTGAACAGGGTCTCTGCCTGCATGTCCTGATAGGACGCCTGTCCGGTCAGCGCCAGATCGAGGAAACCGCTTTTCAGCTTCTCGAACATGTTGTCAGACAGGTCGCTGTAGGCAATCGAGAGTCTCGGTGCCGCCTTGGAAACCTCCGACAGCACATGCGGCAGGACAATCGCGAGTCCGTAATCGGTGGTAGCGATGCGCAACGTGCCGCGGGCCTTCTGCGGATCGAAGCCCGCAGGAACAGTGATCTGCTGGATCGAGGCGAGGATTTGCAGCAACGGTCCGGCTATCTCCAGTGCCCTGGGTGTGAGCACCATGTCCTTGCCGCGGCGGACGAGCAGCGCGTCGCCAAACTGCTCACGGAGCCGGCCAAGGGCGTGACTGACTGCGGGCTGGGTCACCCCGAGCCGCAAAGCGGCGTTGCTGACCTGACGTTCCTCGATGAGAACATGCAGTGTCAGCAGCAGGTTGAGGTCCAGTCCGCGAAGGCTGATGTCACTCATTGGATTGTCAGCTTGCGCCACCTAACCCGTTGATTAGGTGGCGCTCCCACCGGGATTCGAACCCGGGTTTAAGCCTTGAGAGGGCTCCGTCCTAGGCCTCTAGACGATGGGAGCACGTAAGCAATATGCCGGCGCGGACGCGCCTGCGGAGAAGCTGCGGTATTATACGGGCCGATTTTGCAGGCTCAAGCGGAAATGGCTTTTTGAACAAATCGACTGGCTTCCCTCAGGACTCAAACAGCGACAACAGGCACTTGCCAGTCATTGTCCCGCGTGCTGACCACCCGATTTCGCGGGCGCAGATTTCTCCCAGCTCCCTCAAGGTCCTCTACCGGCTCAAGGACGCGGGCTACCAGGCTTTCCTGGTCGGTGGAGCAGTTCGCGACCTGCTGCTGGGGCTCACGCCCAAAGACTTCGACATTGCGACGAACGCGCACCCCGAACAGGTCAAGCAGCTCTTTCGCAACTGCCGGCTGATCGGCCGGCGTTTTCATCTTGCCCATGTGCGGTTTGGCATGGAGATCGTCGAGGTCGCCACTTTCCGGGCGGCGCATACCCAGATCGATGACGATAACAGCGTCGATGAGACCGGGCATCGCGTGCTCGACGCGGGCGGCCGCATCCTGCGTGACAACCTGTACGGCACGATCGAAGAAGATGTCTGGCGCCGCGACTTCACTGCGAATGGTCTTTACTACAACATCGAGGACTTCTCGATCTGGGACTACGTCGGCGGCGTGGCCGACGCGAAAGCGAGAGTGCTCCGGCTGATCGGCGATCCTGAAACGCGTTATCGCGAGGATCCGGTGCGCATGCTGCGTGCCATGCGTTTTGCAGCGAAACTCGATTTCACGTTGCATCCCGCCACCGCGGCGCCGATTGCTGGCCTTGCCAGGATGCTCGACAGCGTCCCACCAGCCCGGCTGTTCGATGAAGTCCTCAAGATGTTTTTCTCGGGCAGTGCGCTCAAGAGCTTCGACATGCTCGACTCGTATGGCCTGCTCGCGCACCTGTTCCCTGAACTGGCGGCGGTCCTCGCGGATCCAGAAAACAAAAGCGCCGCGCAACTCGTGCGTCTCGGGCTCGAGGGAACAGACCAGCGGATTTCTGCAGACAAGCCGGTCACGCCCACCTTCCTGTTCGCGGTGCTGATGTGGCCTGCGATCCAGGCCCGTCTCAACCAGCAGTCTGCGACGATGACTGAAATCCAGGCGCTGCAGGCCGCTTGCGATACCGTGACGCTGCGGCAGCAGAGCCGCGTCGCCATTCCGAAACGTTTCACCTTGCCTATGCGCGAACTCGTGGGCTTACAGCCGCGATTCGAAAAGCGCGATGGCAAGCGCGCGCTGAGGTTGCTCGAGCATCCCCGTTTCCGTGCAGCGTATGATTTTCTGCTGCTGCGCGCCGCGGCCGGTGAAGTCGATCCTTCGCTCGCTGAATGGTGGACGCAGATCCAGACGGTACCTCCGGAAGAACGCATTGTGCAGGTCGAAGCCGTTGCCACGACGGATGAACCGGATGCGGCGCCAAAGAAACGTCGCCGCCGCCGGCGGCGGCATCGTCATCCCGCAGCTACCTGAAGCCGTTGCGGATGAGCGAGCAATGCTGGACGCCTGCCTATGTCGGCTTGGGCAGCAACCTCGAAGATCCTGCCACGCAGGTCGAGAACGGCTTTGCCGCACTCGCCCGTATGCCGGATACGCTGCTGGTGGCGAAGTCAAAGCGGTATCGTTCACGCCCGCTCGGTCCGCAGGATCAGCCGGATTTCGTCAATGCGGTCGCCGGGCTGCTTACGCGTGTCGAGCCTGAGTCGTTGCTGCAGAAACTGAAGCAACTGGAAATCGAGCTGGGCCGCGAACTGCCGGTACGGCGTTGGGGCCCCCGGGTCATCGACTTCGATCTGCTGCTGTATGGCAACGTGTCGCAGGCCAGCCCCTCGCTGACTTTGCCCCATGCAGGACTTCTGCTGCGGAACTGGGTGCTGTATCCCTTGAATGACATTGCGCCAACGCTGCAGATTCCCGGCCAGGGCCATGTCTCACAACTCGCACATCGGCTGGGTGCAGAGGGAATCGAAGCGTTGCAGGTCTGCGCGTCATGAATGTGCCTGCCTCAAATTCCCGCATTATCGATATGCCGCATCGGCTCATCGTGGTGGAAGGCCCGATCGGTGTAGGCAAGACGAGCCTTGCACGTCGGTTGGCGCAGGATTTCGGCAGCGATCCGGTGCTCGAAGAGGCGGAGGACAACCCGTTTCTTGAGCGGTTCTATCGCAATCCCCGCGCCGGGGCGCTGCCGGCGCAGCTGTTTTTCCTGTTTCAGCGCGCGCGCCAGCTCGAGGATCTCAAGCAGCAGGATCTGTTTTCCGCCGTGCGGGTGGCCGACTACCTGCTCGACAAGGACCGGCTGTTCGCAAGGCTCACGCTGGACGACGAGGAATATGCGCTCTACGACCAGGTGCATGCCCGCCTTGCAATCGACGCGCCGCGTCCCGATCTGGTGGTGTATCTGCAGGCGCCTGTCGATGTCCTCATGGAGCGTATTGCACGCCGGGGGATTCGCTACGAGGCACTCATCGAGCGCGCGTATCTCGAACGGCTGATGGCGGCCTATGCACGTTACTTCCACGACTATGACGCGTCGCCACTGCTCATCGTCAACGCGGCAAACGTCGATTTCGTGGGCAACGACCAGGACTATGAACAGCTGCTTGAGCAGATCAGGCGGATCCGCCGCGGACGGCATTTCTTCAACCCGCTCAAGGCCGATGCGGATTGAGCTGCGAGGCTTGATGTTGTTGATGTTTTGCATCCCCTCCGTCATTCTTGTCCGATACCAATAAAGCGGGGCCACCATGTATTCCCACCTGCAGGAGCGTTATTCGACGCGGCCTCCGGTCAACGTCGGCACGCTTGCGAAAATGCGCGCCGAAGGCGAGAAGATCGCCTGCATCACCGCTTACGACGCGAGCTTCGCTGCACTGGTCGACGAAGCGGGCATCGACGTGGTGCTGGTCGGTGACTCGCTCGGGATGGTTATCCAGGGGCACGGGACGACGGTGCCGGTCACGCTGCAGGACGTCATCTATCACTGCAAGGCCGTGAGCCGCGGGTTGTATCGGCCTTTCCTGATGGCAGACATGCCTTTCATGACGTATGCCTCGCGCGAACAGGCTCTCGACAACGCGGTGCGGCTGATGCAGGAAGGCGGCGCGAAAATGGTCAAGCTCGAGGGTGGAGCGGGGCAGATAGAAATCGTCGAGTTCCTCTCGGGTCACGATATTCCCGTGTGCGCCCATCTCGGTCTCAAGCCGCAGTCAGTGCACAAGGTCGGTGGCTTCCGTGTCCAGGGGCGCGATGAAGCTGCCGCGCAGCAGATGATCAGCGATGCCAAGGCTCTGGAAGGAGCGGGCGCAGACATCGTGCTGCTTGAATGCATTCCTGCAAAACTGGGGACGCAATTGACGCAAGAGTTGCAGGTGCCCGTCATCGGCATCGGCGCCGGCCCTGAAACCAACGGCCAGATTCTCGTGCTGTACGACATCCTCGATATCACCGTGGGACGCAAGCCGCGGTTTTCCCGGAATTTCGCCCCGGGAACCAACAGTCCGCTGGAGGCCATCAAGGCCTACGTGAATGCGGTCAAGACGCGCGAATATCCTGCCGCGGAACATTGTTTCTGATGACGATGGAAGTCATATCCCGACCGGACGACATGCGGGAGCTGCTGCGGACGTGGCGTGCAAAAGGGGAGCGCATTGCGCTCGTGCCCACGATGGGCAATCTGCACGCGGGGCATGGCCACCTCGCGCGCGAAGCGGGCAAACGTGCGGATCGTGTCGCTGTCAGTATCTTCGTCAATCCGCTGCAGTTCGGGCCGAAGGAAGATTTCGACAAGTATCCGCGGACACCGGAAGCAGACCAGAAGCTGCTCGAAAGCCTGAACGTTGATCTGCTGTTCACGCCGTCAGTGCTGGACATGTATCCGCGCGGCAAGGAATCGTCCACGCTGGTCGACGTTCCCGATCTGTCCACCATTCTGTGCGGCCATTTTCGCCCGGGGCATTTCATCGGCGTGGCGACGGTCGTCGCGAAACTTTTCAATCTCGTGCAGGCCGACAGCGCGCTGTTTGGCGAAAAAGATTTCCAGCAGCTCGCGATCATCCGGCGCATGGCTGAAGACCTGTGCATCCCGACGGAGATCATCGGCATTCCGACCATTCGTGAACCGGACGGCCTTGCGATGAGTTCACGCAATCGCTACCTCACGCCGGAGCAAAGGCAGATTGCGCCTGTTCTTCACGCCACGCTGGACGAAGCGCGCGCTGCCGTGCTGGCCGGTGCTGAAGACATCGCTGCCATCGAAGCCAGGGGAACCGCTGCGCTTTTGAAGAATGGATTTCGCCCTGACTATTTTGCTGTCAGGGATGCGTACACGCTGCTGCCGCCCGTATCCCGGACGCATGAGCGCGTGATTCTGGTAGCGGCGTGGCTTGGCCGGGCCCGGTTGCTCGATAACGTCAGGATTTAGGAATATCGCCCAGGGCTTGCTGCGCCAGCGCCCATTCCACATGTTCTTTCACGAGCGGTGATACGTGATTGCGCTGCTGCTCCAGCGCCGCAATCACAGCCGTCGAATGCGGTGCGTTGCCCAAAGCCACCGCGACATTCCTGAGCCAGCTCTCGTAGCCGATCCGCCGAATGGCGCTGCCTTCCGTGCGCGAGAGGAATTCGCTCTCCGTCCACGCCATGAGCTCAACCAGTTGGGGTGCATCGAGACCGTTTCGCGGCACGAAATCCGGTTCCGCAGAAACCTTTGCGTATTTGTTCCACGGACAGACGAGCTGGCAGTCATCGCAGCCATAGATGCGGTTGCCGAGCGCCTTGCGGAATTCAACGGGAATGGCGGTCTTGAGTTCGATGGTGAGATAGGAAATGCAGCGTGTCGCGTCGAGTTCGTACGGACCGACGATGGCCTGCGTTGGGCAGATGTCGATGCAGGCGTGACAGGTTCCGCAATGCGCGGTTGCGGGTGCGTCCTCGGGTAACGACAGGTCCGTAAGGATTTCGCCCAGAAAAAACCACGAGCCCGCGTGACGATTGAGCAGGTTGGTGTGTTTGCCGATCCAGCCCAGGCCGGCGTTTCGCGCCAGCGCTTTTTCGAGCACGGGCGCACTGTCGACGAATGCTCGACCGCCCTGGGATTCGGCCACGGTGGCGATGCGGTCTGCCAGGCGTGCGAGTCGTGTGCGCAGAACCTTGTGATAGTCGCGGCCGAGCGCGTAGCGGGAAACATAGCCCAGTGAGGGATTTTCCAGCACCTGTTCGGCGGGCGCTGCATCCGGCGGCAGATAGTCCATGCGGGCCGAGATCACGCTCACCGTACCGGGAATGAGCTCGGCAGGGCGGGCGCGTTTGAGGCCATGCCGTTCCATGTAGTCCATCGATCCATGGCGTTTCTGCCCCAGCCACGCGGCGAGATAGCGTTCGTCATCGGCCAGCGTGATGCCCGTGATCCCGATCTGCTGAAAGCCGAGCTCCTTGCCCCAGCCCTTGATCTGCAGCGCCAGTCGCGCACGTGCGTGTGGATCGGAGGTGGGAGTCATGGAAGTCATGGCGTCGTCAGTATAATGATCCGCATGCAAGACCTGCCCATCGCCGTGCATTCCGTCGCCCAGGTTCGCGCCATCGACCGGCAGGCGATCGAGCAGCTCCATATTCCGGGTTACGGGCTCATGCAGCGGGCGGGCGAAGCGGCGCTTGCTGCCATCCGTAAATACTGGCCTGCGGCGGAACATCTTCTTGTCGCGTGCGGAGTCGGGAACAACGCAGGCGACGGCTATGTGCTGGCGCGGCTTGCGCGGGCGCAGGACCTGCAAGTCACAGTGATCGCGTATGGAGCGCCGGAAAAGCTGGCAGAGGATGCGCTGACCGCATATCGCGATTTTCGGGACCAGGGCGGCAAGACGCGGAGCCAAAGCGATGCACTGCCCCCTGCAGATGTCATTGTCGATGCGCTGTTTGGCACGGGGCTCTCACGAACCCTCGATGCAGAGTGGTGTCGCCGGATCGAGGCACTGAATGCAGCAGGTCCCTCGATATTCTCACTCGATGTGCCCAGCGGCCTGGATGCGGATACCGGACTGATTCGTGGCGCCGCGATTCGTGCCGAACGCACCCTCGTGTTCGTCGGGCTGAAGACCGGTCTATATCTCGGCAGCGGTCCCGATTGTTCCGGTGCAATCTGTTTCGATGATCTTGCGATTCCGTCTGCACTTGCTGCCGGGGCTGGTCAGGTTGCATCGCGAATCGATACCGCTTTTCTCGCCAGCGCACTGCCGCCGCGTCGCAGAACGGCCAACAAGGGTGACTATGGGCACGTGCTGCTGATCGCTGGTGGTGAAGGCATGGCAGGAGCTGCCAGTCTCGCGGGCGAAGCCTGTCTGCGTGCAGGCGCAGGGAAAGTGACGGTTGCCACGCGGGCTGCCAATGTCACGGCGATTGTCGCGGGCCGGCCTGAATTGATGGTGCGCGCGATCGAGAACCAGGAGGAGCTGGGCTCGCTTTTCAGATCCGTCGATCTCGTTGCCATCGGTCCCGGCCTGGGAAAGGACGCGTGGGCCCAGGCAGTCTTCGAGGCGGCGATGGCCTCGGACAAGCCCCTTGTCGTGGATGCGGACGCGCTGAATCTGCTGGCTTTACAGCCGCGGCGGCGGGATGACTGGATTCTCACTCCCCATCCAGGTGAGGCAGGTCGCTTGCTGGGTACGAGTGCGGCCGCTGTGCAGTCCGACCGGCTCTCGGCGGCGACCGTGTTGGCAGATCGCTATGGTGGCGTAGTGGTGCTGAAAGGAGCGGGCACTCTGGTGGCTCGCAGCGGAGACACACTGGCGCTATGTGACCGCGGCAATCCCGGCATGGCGGCGCCGGGAATGGGCGATGTGCTGACCGGGGTGATTGCAGCGCTCGCCGCGCAGACGAAAGACCCATGGGTCGCGGCAAGAGCAGGGGTCCTGGCGCATGCGCTGGCCGGCGATGCGGCGGCTCAAAAAGGCGAACGCGGCCTGCTAGCCAGCGATCTGTTCGTTCACCTCGCCGCCTGCGTGAATCCCGTCCGATGATCGTGAGCGTTCCCACTGCCGATGACATGCGCGAACTGGGCCGCCAGCTCGGTCGGGAGTTGCTCAATGCCGGCCCGGTGCCGCAGGTGATCGCCCTGAATGGCGATCTGGGGGCGGGCAAGACAACTTTCGTTGCCGGCGTGCTCGCGGGGATGGGCGTGACCGGAGCGGTTCGCAGTCCTACTTACACGCTGATCGAGCCGTATGAAGCCGGCGGGCGGTTCGTCTACCACCTGGATCTGTATCGGTTGACGGGGCCGCAGGATCTTGAGCCGCTCGGGTTGCGCGATCTGCATGCGAATGACAGCACATTGCTGATCGAATGGGCGGCGCGAGGCGGGGCTGCCTTGCCACCTGTGGATCTGTCGTTGCGATTCACTTACGTCGACACCGGTGTATCGGATGGCGGCGCTTCCCGCGAAGTTGAAGTCGATGCGCGCAGTTCAGCGGGGCATCGGCTCATCGCTGCGCTGGTCAGGAAATAGCCAGATATTCACCCTCACGTTTCCCACGTATCTCCATAATTTATATTGAAAACTTGAAGCCATGCGCGGTACAGTACTGCCCATGGCTCGCAAGTCGGCGCTTATTCTGATCGGGTCTCGCTGGGCAGCATTAGTTGCCCTGCTGATAGCTTGCGCCACGCCGCTCCTTCCGTCGCAAGCGAACGCTGCAGCCGCGCTAATCAAGGACGTGCGTCTGTGGGCAGGGCCTGACAGCACCCGCATCGTGTTTGATGTCTCCGCACAGGTTAAGCCCGCGGTCTTCGCGCTCTCCAATCCTGATCGCGTCGTGATCGATCTGCCGAACGCCCAGTTCACCGCCGCCAGCAAATCGCTGCCTGCAGGCCAAGGCTTGGTGAAGAACGTGCGTGCGTCTCCGCGTGACAAAGGCGTCATGCGTGTGGTGCTTGAAGTCTCCGCACCTGTGGAGCCCAAGAGTTTTGTTGCGCTTCCCAGCGGTCCCTATGGACACCGTGTCGTACTCGACCTCACGCCTGTCACAGCAGTAGCTGCCATTCCGGTTCCGGTTGCGCCGAAGGTCACCAAGACCGTGCCCGTCGATGCGGATCGCGACATCGTGATTGCCATCGATGCGGGTCATGGGGGTGAGGATCCTGGCGCAAGCGGCCGTCGCGGCACGCGGGAGAAAGATGTGACGCTCGCAATCGCACGTCGCCTCAAGGAACGGATCGACCGCGAGCCGGGCATGCGGGCTGTCCTCACACGCGATGGCGATTACTTCATCGCGCTGCGTGAACGCATCAATCGCGCACGCAAGCAGCAGGCGGACATGTTTGTGTCAGTGCATGCGGACGCCGTGCGCGACCGCAGCGTGGCGGGGTCTTCCGTGTATGTGCTCTCTGCACGCGGCGCTACCAACGAAGCTTCGAAGTGGCTCGCCGACCAGGAAAACGCGGCCGACCTCATCGGGGGTATTTCGCTGGACGGCAAGGACGACGTTCTGAAGTCGGTGCTGCTCGACCTGTCGCAGGGCGCGAGCATGAGCGCGAGCACCGAGGCCGCGGAAAATGTATTGCAGCAGCTCGATCGCATTGGCAACGTTCGCCGTCGCGCCGTGCAGAATGCCGGCTTCGTGGTGCTGAAGTCGCCGGATATTCCCTCGATGCTGGTCGAGACGGCCTTCATTTCCAATGTCGATGAAGAGGCCAAGCTGAAGGATTCCCGTCACCAGCAACGTCTGGCAGAGGCCATCTACCAGGGCGTGCGTTCCTATTTCGACACCAATCCGCCTCCCGGCACCCTGCTGGCGAAGGTGAGGACGCGTCAGCGTCTGGCGCAGGATTCAGGCGCCGCTCCATCAGGCGGCGTCAGGCAGTAGACCTGTCTGTTATCCTGCGGGGCTTCATGGCCATCCGCATTCTCCCAGAGCAGCTCATCCACCAGATTGCCGCCGGCGAAGTCGTCGAGCGGCCCGCTTCCGTCGTGAAGGAGCTGGTCGAAAACAGCCTCGACGCCGGTGCCACCCAGATCGATATCGATGTGGAAGAGGGTGGCGTTCGCCTCTGCCGGATCCGCGACAACGGGCACGGCATCGAACGCGACGAGCTGAACCTCGCACTGGCCAGGCATGCGACCAGCAAGATCACGACGATCGACGATCTCGAACAGGTGGGCACGCTAGGGTTCCGGGGCGAGGCCTTGCCCAGCATTGCGTCCGTTGCACGGATGCGGCTGACTTCCCGGCCGACGGGAAGTGCAATGGGTTACGCCATCTCGGCGGACAACGGCGCATTTACGGATCCCGAGCCCGCTCCGCATCCGATCGGCACCACCGTCGAAGTACGCGACCTGTTCTTCAACGTGCCTGCGCGCCGGAAATTCCTGCGTGCCGAGCGAACCGAGATGCAGCACCTTGAACGCACGTTGGAACGCCTTGCGTTGTCCCGTTTCGATGTCGGCTTCTCGCTGACGAGCGGACGACGCAAGATCGCGGACTATCCACGGGCCCTCGATCTTGAGCCGCGGCAGCGACGCGTCGCCGACATCATGGGCGAGGACTTTCTCGGCAGCGCGCTGTTCATCGATCACACGTCGGGGAACATGCGGCTGTCCGGCTGGATCTGTTTGCCGACGGCGGCACGCGGCCAGGCGGACCTGCAGTATTTCTATCTGAACGGTCGCATGTTGCGTGATCGTCTGCTCGGCAACGCCGTGCGCCTCGGCTACCAGGATGTGCTCTTCGGTGGACGGCATCCCGCGTATGTACTGTTCCTCGAACTCGATCCGCGGCAGGTCGACGTGAATGCACATCCCGCCAAGCTGGAAGTGCGTTTCCGCGACGGGCGCTTCGTTCACGATTTCGTGTTTCGCACGATCGAACGCGTGCTGCGCGATACGCGGCCGGGTGCAGAGAATGCGTTGCCGCCACCGACCAACGTCAATGCATTGCTCGGGGCTGCGGGCCACGCAGGCATGTGGCCTGCGCAGGTCGGCAACGGAACGCAATATCGACATCAGGCCGCCTTGAGCTTGCCGGTGCTGGAGCGAGCGCCTGCGAATTACTCGATCGCGCATGCCAATGAGCCACAGGCGCCGCAGGAAATTCCGCCACTCGGATTTGCGATTGCGCAGCTGCACGGTGTGTACATCCTCGCGCAGGCACCGGATGGATTGATCCTGGTCGACATGCATGCCGCTCATGAACGGACATTGTATGAGCGGATGAAAACAGCCCTGACGGCGGGCAATGTCCCCAGCCAGCCGTTGCTGGTGCCTATCGCCTGCGCGCTGACGTCAGCGGATGCGGATCTCGTGGAAGAGCATGCGGGGCCCTTGAAGGTCACGGGATTCGACGTCGAGCGATCGGGTCCGAAAGCCGTGCTGATCCGTGCTGTTCCCGCGGCGCTGGCGCGCCTCGATGCAACGGACCTCCTCACTGCGCTCATTGCCGATCTGCGCGAGCATGGCGCGACGCGAAAGGTCGATGCGGCTATCAACGAAATGCTGGGCACGATGGCGTGTCACGCCGCGGTTCGTGCCAATCGCAATCTTGACGTGCAGGAGATGAATGCGCTGCTCCGGGAAATGGAGCGCACGGTCCGCGCGGATCAATGCAACCACGGTCGGCCTACCTGGACCTCGGTGAGCATGCCGGATCTCGATCGACTGTTCCTGCGCGGCCGGTAAGCCGGAATTTCCTGTGCCGCGCGCCATTCTGCTGATGGGGCCTACCGGCGCCGGCAAGACGGACCTTGCCATCGAACTGGCTGCGACCTTCCCCGTGGAAATCATCAGCGTCGATTCGGCCCTCGTGTATCGCGGCCTCGACATCGGGACGGGCAAGCCCGACCGGGCGACGCTTGAAAAAGTGCCTCACCACCTGGTCGATATCCTCGATCCCGCCGAGCCTTACTCGGCAGGCCAGTTTGTCCGGGATGCCGTGCGACTGATGGCGGACATTCACGGTCGTGGACGAGTCCCGCTGCTGGTCGGCGGCACGATGCTGTATTTCCGGGCACTCACGCGGGGCATGGCGGAGTTGCCGTCAGCCGATCCGGAAATCCGCGCTCACATTGAAGCGGAAGCAGCCGTTCTGGGCTGGCCGACGCTGCATGGACAGCTCGCTGTCATCGATCCGCAGGCGGCCTCGCGCATTCTTCCCAATGATGCGCAGCGGATACAGCGGGCTTTGGAAGTGTTCCGGATCACGGGCCAGCCCCTGTCGCATTGGCAGTCGATGACGCAGCCCGCGGCACCCGAAGTGGAATACCACCGAATTGCCTGGGGGCCTGCCGATCGCGCCCTGTTGTATGAGCGGATCGAGCGGCGGTTTCACGGCATGCTCGCCGCCGGTTTCCTCGAAGAAGTACGGCGTTTGCGCGCACGTTCCGACCTCGATCCGGAACTGCCGGCGCTGCGTTCGGTCGGATATCGGCAGCTGTGGAGTCATCTGGCCGGGCAGAGCACTTTCGATGAGGCCGTCGCCGCGGGAATTCTCGCGACGCGGCACCTGGCAAGACGGCAATTGATCTGGCTCCGAAAAGAACCCGGCAGCGAATGGATAGACAGCCTTGATTCCGCGGCAGCGAGCCGCATGAAGGCTTTCATGGCTCAGGTTTTTGCTTAAGTGAGGTCGTGTTGCAGAGCAAATCCTTGATAGACTGAATCCAGGCGGTCGGTCGATGGGATCAATACCTGCCGCGCTGTCCCGCAGCCGCAAGGAAGAGGCTAGCTGTAGGCGCTCGAGACAGAATAATTTTGAGATAGAACAAGGAGATAAGATGATGGCTAGAGGGCAATCGCTGCAGGACCCTTTCCTGAATACCCTGCGCAAAGAGCGGGTCCCCGTGTCCATTTACCTGGTCAACGGCATCAAGCTGCAAGGTCAGATTGATTCATTCGACCAGTTCGTCGTGCTGCTCAAGAACAGCGTCAGCCAGATGGTCTACAAGCACGCCATTTCAACCGTGGTGCCGGCTCGTGCCGTGCGGTTGCCGATGAGCGAGGAAGAAGGCGCTGGAGAGCCGAGCAGCGATTGAACACCGCTGTCTTGGATCGATGGCACACGCCTGCCGGATCGGAAGCTCCAGGGTCAGGGCGCGGCAATGTTTGAGCGTCACCAGGGCGGTGAACGTGCAGTCCTCGTGCGGCTCGGTTTTGGCTCGCAGCCCCTGCCCGACGAGTTGAGTGAGTTCAATGCGCTCGCCCGTTCGGCCGGTGCGCAGGTTCTTGCAGTCATCACCGGCACCCGTCGCAAACCCGATCCCCGTCTTTATGTTGGCAGCGGCAAGGCTGAAGAGATCCGCGCGCAGGTCGAAGCGCTCCGTGCCGATGTCGTCCTGTTCGACCACTCCTTGAGCCCGAGCCAGGAACGCAATCTCGAAGCTCTCTGCAAGTGCAGGGTGCTCGATCGCACCGGGCTGATTCTCGATATCTTTGCGCAACGCGCGCGGACCTTCGAGGGCAAGCTGCAGGTCGAGCTCGCCCAGCTTCGGCATCTCGCCACGCGACTGGTCCGCGGCTGGACGCACCTTGAACGGCAGAAGGGCGGCATCGGCCTGCGGGGGCCGGGCGAAACACAGCTCGAAACCGACCGCCGGTTGCTGGGTGTGAGGATCAAGACACTGAATGCCCGCCTCGACAAAGTACTGACCCAGCGCGAGACGACGCGCCGTGAGCGCAAGCGCGCAGCGGTGCCCACCGTAGCGCTGGTCGGTTACACCAACGCCGGCAAATCGACCCTGTTCAACCGGCTGACCGGTGCGGATGCGTACTCGGCGGACAAGCTGTTCGCAACGCTCGATCCGACGGTCAGGCGCATCGAACTTCCCGATGCCCGGCATGCGCTGCTGGCCGACACGGTGGGTTTCGTCCGGGAACTGCCGCATGAACTGGTGGCGGCTTTCCGCTCGACGCTGCAGGAAGCGCGCGAGTCGGTGTTGCTGCTGCATGTCATCGACGCAGCCGATCCCAATCGCACGGAACGCATCGAGCAGGTGAACGCCGTGCTTGCCGAAGTCGGCGCGACCGATATTCCACAGATCGAGGTCTTCAACAAGGTGGATCTGGTCGGCGAGACGCCGCATATCGAACTCGACGAGAGCGGGGCGGTCAGACGGGTCTGGCTGTCAGCGGCAACCGGGGAGGGTGCAGCGTTGCTCATCGATGCGATCGGCATGTTCCTCGGGCCTGAACTCCTGCACCGGCACATCGTGCTGGGATCGGCGTCGGGACGGGCTCGTGCCCGTTTTTTCGCCGCTGGCGCCGTGATTGCGGAACAGATCCTGGCGTCCGGCGAGAGCGATCTCGAGATCTCCATGCCCCGGGCCGCGTTCGAGCATCTCTGCCGCAGCGAAGGGCTGGCTTTTGACGAGTTGCCACAGGAAGCTTGTGCGCACCCGGATGCATTCCTACAATCCCAGCCTCCGGCCCGCCGGGCTGGCTGATTGCCTTCTTTTTCCTCATAAAAAGCATCGAACCCGACATGGCCTGGAACGAATCTGGCGGCACGCCCGGCGGCAACAAGAATCCCTGGGGGAATAACCGGCCGGGCAAGGGTCCTCCCGACCTCGACGAAGTGCTGCGCAACCTGCAACGCAAGATCTCGTCGCTGCTCGGTGGCGGCCGCGGTCCTGTGTCCGCTGGCGGCGGTGGCGGCGGCAGCAGCGCCGGGGCCAAGGGCCTGGGCGCCGCAACGATCGGCGGCATCCTGCTGCTCATCTGGGCCCTGAGTGGTGTCTACCAGGTCGATGCGGCTGAACGCGCCGTCGTCCTGCGATTCGGCAAATACGTTTCCACGAAGCAGCCCGGCCTCAACTGGCACGTCCCGTGGCCGATCGAATCGCGACAGATTGTCAACGTATCGTCAATTGAAGGCTTCAGCGAGTCGACACGCATGCTGACGGCTGATGAAAACCTGGTGGACATCAATCTCGACGTTCAGTACCGCCGGGCGGATCCCCTGCAGTACGTGTTCAACGTGCGCGATCCCGAAACCACCTTGCGGGAAGTCAGCGAAAGCGCCATCCGCGAGACGATCGGCCGCAGCACCCTGAACCTGGTGCTCGAATCCGGACGCCAGGAGATTGCCGCCAACACGCGTGACCTCATCCAGCGGACGTTGAATGCATACGAAGTTGGCATCGAAGTCACTACCGTGAACCTGCAAGGCGTCAGCGTGCCAGAGCAGGTATCGCCTGCGCAGCAGGATGCGATCAAGGCGCGCGAGGACAAGGAACGTTCGTCACTCGAAGCCCAGACGTACGCCAACGACCTGCTGCCGCGGGCGGGCGGTGAAGCGTCGCGCCTCGAACAGGATGCCCAGGCGTACCTCGCGCAGAAAGTGGCCGATGCCGAAGGCGGCTCTCAGCGCTTCCTGCAGTTGCTCACCGAATACGAGCGTGCACCCGTGGTGACCCGCGAGCGGCTTTATCTCGAAACGTTGGAGCTGGTGCTCAGGAGTTCCAAGAAAGTGATCGTGGATACCAAGGGCACCGGCAACATGATCTATCTGCCACTCGACCGCCTGACCGATCCGCAAGGAAGGGTCACGGTGCGTGAAGTGACGCCGGAAACAACGACTACGCGGCCAGCATCCGGACAGAGCACGTACCAGAATCCTGCAGACCAGGGTCGCGCGCGGGGGACACGCTGATGGTCAGTCGCAATATTGCCCTGGTCGTACTGATTGCCATCGCGGCGCTGGCGCTCTTCCTGTCTGCGTTCACGGTCCGGCAGACCGAACTCGCGGTGAAGTTCCGTTTCGGCGAAATCGTACGCGCGGACTATGAGCCCGGGTTGCATTTCATGACGCCTTTCGTGAACAACATCCGCAAGTTCGACAAGCGCATCGTCACCCGCAACTATCCGTCCGAGCAGTTCCTCACGAGTGAGGGCAAGATCCTCGCGATCGACTTCTACGTGAAGTGGCGCATCACCGATGTGGCGCGCTACTACGAAGCGACGGCGGGCGATGAGGATTCGGCGTCGAACCGTCTCGGCGCCATCGTCAAGGATGCACTCAAGGGCGTCATCGCCCAGCGCACGATTCAGCAGGTCGTGGTGGCCGATCGCGCCGAGTTCACGGGTGATGTCGTCAAGATCGTCAGCGACAACAGCCGGGAACTGGGCATCGGGCTCGTCGACATCCGCGTCAAGAAGATCGACCTGCCGAGCGAAGTCAGCGAATCGGTCTTCAACCGCATGACGGAAAACTTCAAGCAGCAGGCCGCGCAATTGCGAGCCGAAGGCCAGCAGGCTTACGTGCGGATGCGGGCTGAAGCAGATCGCGAGCGGACGGAGATTGTCGCTACTGCCACGCAGATGTCGCAGATCGAGCGCGGCAAGGCCGATGCGCGGGCTGCCGAGATCTACGCGCGGGCCTACGGTCGCAATGCGGAGTTCTATTCGTTCTATCGCAGCCTCGAGGCCTACCGTAATGCCATCGGCCAGGACGGCGATGTCCTCGTGCTCTCCCCGGACAGCGATTTCTTCAAGTACCTGAACCAGCCCCGGCGGTGATGCCGGGGCTTTCTGACGCCGCCCATGAACTGGTCCGATCTGCTGGCGGCGTTCGCCCTCTATCTCGTGCTTGAGGGGATCATGCCTTTTCTGAATCCGACGGCGATGAAGCGCGCGATGCTGCGCTTCGTGAGCCTGCCCGAGCGGCAGCTGCGTTTCGCCGGCGGCGCAAGCATGATCGCGGGCCTCGTCCTGCTGTACTTCGTGCGCGGCTGACCGTCTTCATTTCGTTACCGGATTTCATTCCATGAGCAAGAACGTGGTAGTCATCGGCGCCCAATGGGGTGACGAGGGCAAGGGCAAGATTGTCGACCTGCTGACGGACCGCGCGAGCGGCGTCGTGCGTTTCCAGGGGGGCCACAATGCCGGGCATACGCTCGTCATCAACGGCAAGAAAACCATCCTGCGGCTGATTCCTTCCGGCGCTCTGCACCCGCACGTCCGCTGCTTCATCGGCAATGGAGTCGTTCTGTCGCCCAAGGCGCTGCTCCAGGAAATCGGCGAACTCGAACAGGCCGGGCTCGACGTGCGATCCCGTTTGCGCATTTCCGAAGCGTGTCCGCTGATCCTGCCGTACCACGTCGCACTCGATCAGGCGCGCGAAACCGCGAAGGGCGAGGCGAAGATCGGTACCACCGGGCGGGGCATCGGGCCTGCTTACGAGGACAAGGTCGCGCGACGCGCCATCCGTGTCCAGGACCTCTACGCACCCGACCGTTTCGCCGCAAAGCTCGCCGAAGTGCTCGAATACCACAACTTCGTGCTGCAGCATTACTTCAAGGTCGCGACAGTTGATTTCCAGGCGACGCTCGATGAGACGCTCGCGTTCGCAGATGCGCTCAAGCCCATGGTTGCGGATGTCTCTGGCGAGATCAACGCGATGATGCGCGAGGGCAAGAGCATCCTGTTCGAAGGGGCCCAGGCAGCTCTGCTCGATATCGATCACGGCACTTATCCCTATGTCACCTCCAGCAACTGCGTTGCAGGACAGGCCTCTGCAGGTGCCGGTGTAGGACCGCAGTCCCTGCACTACGTACTCGGCGTGGCGAAAGCCTATGCGACGCGGGTGGGCGCGGGTCCGTTCCCGACCGAACTCGATGACGAGATCGGCGAACGTTTGCGCGTGAAGGGCAATGAATTCGGTTCGGTGACAGGTCGTCCGCGGCGGTGCGGCTGGTTCGATGCAGCGGCCCTCAAGCGTGCAGTCCAGTTGAGCGGTGTCTCCGGCATCTGCTTCACCAAGCTCGATGTGCTCGACGGCCTCGAAACCGTGCGAGTGGCTGTCGGCTACAAGGTGAACGGCAAGATGCGCGACATCCTGCCCGTCGGTGCCGAGGCGCTGGAAAGCTGTGAGCCGGTGTATGAGGACCATCCCGGCTGGAAGGACAGCACGGTAGGCGTGAAGTCCTTCGCACAACTGCCGAAGGCGGCGCAGAGCTATCTCAAGCGGCTTGAAGAACTGGTCGGCGCGCCTATCGCGATCATCTCCACAGGCCCCGATCGCATGGAAACAATCATCCAGCAGCATCCGTTCGACTGAATCGACCGCGTCGGATCAGCTGGCCCTGGCAGGCATTGCAGCAATGCGCTTGTGGAGGAGGGCATTGCGCGAGGTCCATTCGACGTCGGCTTCCATCGGGACGAGGAAGTGGGTTTGTCCGCCGGCGTAAGTGGCGACCGGAATTCCATCGCGTAACAGGATGCGATTGCTGGCGAGCGCAGGCACACGTGCACCCGGTGTGAGAATGCCGACGAGATTCAACGGATCGGCGGCGGACAGTGAAACCAGTCTTCCATCAGCGGCTTCACGGCGAATGGCGCGCAGCCGGGCGATGACTTCAGGCAAGGCATATTGTTCGCCGGTCAGGCCGGCGATGAAACGACCCCCGCGCAGATGACCTTGCGCTTCCATCCGGCGATAAACCTTCAACAGTTCATACCAGGGCGGCAGCCATTCGGCTTCGCGGGTCAGCAGGCGTTTGCAGACGACGCCGTAGCGCTTGAGCAGTGTCGTCGCGATCTGTTCGATCTGCATCGCATCGGTTGCCAGAGCCGGCTTGCGCGTCAGGCTCCAGCGACCGGCATCTTCAAGTCCGAACAACGCGATCCGTCGGCCCCGGGCTGCCATGCGGCGTTTGCGTTCCTGCGGCAGCAACAAGGCGCGCAGGCCGCTGAAGCTGTCGGCATTCACCAGTCCGGCCGCGACGAGTTCACCCAGACCTGTTTCCGCCTGTGATTGCAGCAGGCCGGCAGCACTTGCCAGCTCATCGAAGAACGAAGCGCCGCTTTTCTCGAGACTTTCTTTCAGTGCGAGCGCGGATGCTGATAATTGCGGCGGCTCGTTCGCGCCGCTGGATACGGCCTGCCATAAAGGCCAATTCTTGCGAGTGAGCAGGGCCATCGGCGTAGATCTCACCGGCCCAGCGGTGGCAGCTTTCGGCTGCGTCAAGCGGACCCAGATAGCCCGGCCGGAGAGACACAGGCTGTCGAGCCAGTTCGGGTCGTATTCTTCCATCCGCGCAGGCAGGACATCCGCTTCCCATGCCGCTGCCGGTACTTCGAAACCTTCCAGTTGATCGATGAGGAGTGCCAGGGACTGCGGGCCCTGCACGCGCGGTTCACGTGTGATGCCCTGGTGATCGAGCAGGAAGCGCATGAAATCGGCCGGCGCGACCGGTTCGATCTCCGCACGCAGCGTCTTGATGGTGTAGCGATGGATGCGGGCGAGAAGGCGGCGTTCGCACCATTCAAGCTCGGTACTCTTCGCCGTGAACTGGCCGCGCAGGACAAAGCCTTCGCTTTCGAGCTTGAGCAAAGCGGCGTCGATCAGACCGGCGGAAACCGAATAAAGGCCAGACAGTTCTGCTGCTGTCGTCGGTCCGCTGGCTTGCAGCCGGCCACGAACGAGTTCCACCAGCGCTTCTTCCGTCGACCATTGGCGTGCCGCATAGTCGGCCGGCACGCGAATCGAGGGTTCGAGCGAGCTGTCCGGATAGATCGCCTGTGCGAGCGGCAGCTGTTCCGCTGCCACCCAGAACACGTGACTTCCCGTAGCCAGCCGCGTCGCACGCCGGTTATCGACAAGCTGCCCGAAGGTGTCCTGCCATTGATGTCGCTCGCCTTCATGCGCGGGAATGACGCCGAGAAGAATCAGCGCATCGTGCAGTTCGTCGGGACTCTCGACAGTTGGCCACGCTTCATCGCGCACGGTCTGGATGGCGGCGGGATCAAGCTGCCCGAATTCCGCAGCCGTCGATGCATCGAGCCAGCGTCGTGACGACACCGCTTGCGTGCGCCGCTCTTCCAGAGGAGCGTCATCGAGGAACGCGTAGGGCTTGGCATTGAGGATTTCCTGTGCCAGCGGCGACGGATGCGGCAGATCACGCGCCACAATGCGCACGTCACCGCATTCCATGGCTTTGAGCAGCGTGATGAGTCCGTCGACATCCATCGCTTCGTGCAGGCAATCCTGCAATGTCTGCTGTACGAGGGGGTGATCGGGAATCTCGCGTTCACCGACAATGTTCTCTGCGCACGCCAGCTGGTCGGGGAAGACGGTGGCGACCAGGTCTTCAGCGGCCATTCGCTGCAGAGGTGCAGGCGTTCGTTTGCCAGCGCGTGAACGACGGACAGCGAGCGAAATGCTGGCATTCCAGCGCCAGCGCGTGGTGAAGAGCGGCGCATCGAGCACGGCCTGTGTCAGCACGGTTTCGACGCTGTTGCTGTTCAGGTACTTCGCGACGTCTTCGAGTGCAAAGCTGTGGGTCTCACCGAGTGACAGGACAATTGCGTCTTCCGTCGCCGCCGCCTGCAATTCGAAATTGAATGTCCGGCAGAAGCGCTTGCGCAAGGCGAGTCCGAATGCCTTGTTGATCCGGCCACCGAAGGGTGAATGGATGACGAGCTGCATGCCCCCGGCTTCATCGAAGAAGCGTTCGAGCACGAGTGTGGATTGCGTGGGCAGCACGCCCAGCATCGCCTTGGCGGAGGCCAGGTATTCGACGATCTGTTCAGCGGCGGCGCGTTCGAGTCCGTCTTGGCTGATCAACCGTTCGATCGCAGCGCTGATATGAGCGGGATCGGTCACGGACAGGCCCGCTTCCATCTCTTCGCGCAACCGGGAGACCGCCATCGACAGTTCCGCAGTGCGCGCCGGGGCTTCGCCGAGCCAGAAGGGAATGGTGGGCGGCAAACCATGCGCATCTTCCACCCGGACCTTGCCGGCTTCGACGCGCAGGACGCGATAGGAGCTGTTGCCGAGCTGGAAGACATCGCCTGCACTGCTCTCGATGGCGAAGTCCTCATTCAACGTGCCGACGAACAGGCCCGCGGGATCGAGGATGACCTGGTAATCCGCGTTGTCGGGAATGGCGCCACCGCACGTGATTGCTGTCAGGCGGGCACCGCGGCGTGGACGCAATTTCCGGTTCACGGCATCGCGATGCAGGTAGCTGCTCTGCCGGCCGCGACGCGTACTGAAACCATCAGACAGCATCCGCACGATGCCGTCGAACTCGCTGCGTTTGAGGTTGCGATAGGGCCAGGCGCCCGTCACCAGCGTGAACAGCTCGTCCTCGTCATATTCCTTCGACGCCACTTCAGCCACCATCTGCTGAGCGAGGACGTCGAGAGGTTGGGGCGGAATGATCAGCCGGTCGAGTTCGCCGGCCTTCACGGCTTCCAGCAGGGCCGCACATTCGACCAGCTCGTCGCGCGTAAGCGGGAATAACCGGCCTTTGGGCAATCCACCGACCGAGTGGTTGGCGCGGCCAACTCGCTGCAGGAAAGTCGAGATCGACCGAGGACTACCGAGCTGGCACGCGAGATCCACATCGCCGATGTCGATGCCGAGTTCGAGTGACGCCGTCGCGACGAGCGCTTTCAGTTCGCCTTTCTTGAGGCGCTGTTCGGCGTCGAGCCGCTGCTCCTTTGCGAGGCTGCCATGGTGAGCAGCGACATTCGCTTCACCGAGCCGTTCGCTCAAGTGCCGCGTCACGCGCTCGACCATGCGTCTGGTATTCACGAAGATCAGCGTCGTGTGATGCTCGCTGATGAGTTGCGCCAGCTTGTCGTAGATGTTCTGCCAGATGTCATTCGACATCACCGGTTCGAGCGGCGAGTCCGGCAGAACCAGTTGCAGGTCACGCGCCCGCACGTGACCACTGTTGACGATGACGCAGGCATCGGAGAAATCCTGCTGCCTGCGGATGCCGCTCAGGAAACTCGCGACTTCCTCGATGGGCTTCTGCGTCGCGGAGAGCCCAATCCGCTGCAAGGGGCGTTGTGTCAGGGCGGCAAGCCTTTCCAGGGACAACGTCAGATGCGAGCCGCGCTTCGTGCCGGCGACCGCATGGATTTCGTCGACGATGACGGAGCGTACGGTCGACAGCATCTGCCGTCCCGAATCACTCGTCAGGAGCAGGTACAGGGATTCCGGTGTTGTCACGAGGATATGGGGCGCCCGCTTGCGCATGGCGACGCGATCCGCCTGCGCGGTGTCGCCGGTGCGAACCATCGCGCGGATTTCGAATTCCGGAGCACCCAGTTTCTCGAGTTCAGCGCGGATGCCGACGAGCGGTTCTTCAAGGTTGCGATGGATATCGTTCGACAGCGCCTTGAGCGGCGACACGTACACAACCTGCGTCGCGTCGGTCAATGTTCCGGCGACGCCCTGTTGCACCAGATCGTTGATGGCGGCCAGGAAAGCGGACAGGGTCTTGCCCGATCCGGTCGGCGCGGCGATGAGGACGTTCTGCCCGTTCTGGATGGCCGGCCACGCTGCCCGCTGCGGCTCGGTGGCCGACGGGAAAGTGGCGTTGAACCAGGTGGCAACGGCGGGGTGAAAGCTGGCGAGAGGCATGTATAAGGTGTACCGATTTCGGGGCGAATCGACAAGCACTGAATGGGTCAGCCTGAAGAAATTGCAACGCCTGGGGTCGCTGGGGTACGTTGCTGCGACGATACATATAAGGGAGTGGCCTGCTGATGACCGTTCGTAACCCAACTGCCGCGCGACTTGGCATCCTGATCGCCGCCATCCTGCTGTCCGCCTGCGCGAAAAAGGAATCTGCCGCTCCCGCCGTGCAGACGCCGCCCCCCCAGGTTCGCGACACGGCGACAGTCCTGTCCGAGTCGGCGCCCGCCGACTGGCGTCCCCTCGATCCCGAGAACACTCTTTATATGGAGCTGGGTTCGGGCAGGGTTGTGATCGACATGGCGCCAGCCTTCGCGCCGAATCATGTCGCGAACATCAAGACTCTGGTGAGGGAAGGGTATTTTGACGGGCTCGCCATCATGCGCACCCAGGACAACTATGTCGTGCAATGGGGCGACGCCGATGCCACGCGCGAGATCAAAGCGGCGGCCCGCAACCTGCTCGGCGAGTTCACGACTGCGATAACGCCGGAGCTGCCGTTCACCCGACTCGAAAGTGTCGATGGGTATGCGCCTGAAGTCGGTTTCTCGAGCGGCTTCCCCGCAGGCCGTGATCCTGCGACCGGCCTTGCCTGGCTCGCGCATTGTTATGGCATGGTCGGCGTGGGGCGCGATACTGCGCCTGACAGCGGTGGGGGTACTGAACTCTATGCCGTCATCGGCCACGCGCCACGCCACCTCGATCGTAACGTCACGCTGTTCGGCCGGGTGGTGAAGGGTATCGAGTTGTTCTCGACGTTGCCGCGCGGCACCGGGCCGATCGGTTTCTACGAAACACCTGCAGAAAGAATTCCCATCAAGGCGATCAAGGTCGCGGCGGATGTTCCGGAAGCGGAGCGTTCAAAGCTGGAAGTGATTCGCACGGATACGCCGACGTTCAACGCGCTGGTCGATTCGCGGCGCTATCGCCAAGACGAGTGGTTTCAGTATCAGGTGGGATTCGTCGAGCTGTGCAACGTACCGATCTCTGTCAGGGAGATTCCTGCAGCGCCGTAATCAGGCCCCGCTTGTAAGCTACGCCCTGGCGGCGATGCATAAGTCCGGGTTGTCGACGCTATACTTCCCTCGCATCGAGTGTTGCATCCAGCCTCTGTGAACTCGTGACAGCATTCCCCAGACGCATTGCCTTGTTCGCCTCTGCGATCCTCGTGTTCGCATTTGCGGGATCCGCGACTGCAGCACAGCAGGAGGTTCTGCTGCTGTTGCAGACGTCAGGCGGGCCCGTTGCCGAGACTTTCAACGATAGCCTCGCTGGCGCCTTGCGGGGTGCTCCGGATATGGTCGACTTCTACACGGAAGTGTTCGATGTCAACCGCTTTCCCGGCGCTGCCCAGGAAGCGGCGTTCGAACGCTTTCTACGCGAGAAATATGTCGACCACACCATCGACGTCGTGGTGGCGGCAGGTCCTGGTCCGCTGAATTTTCTCCTGGCGCGCAGGGAATCGCTGTTCGCAGGCGTGCCGGTCATCTTTGCCGGCATCCGTGATTCAACCTTCGATAGCGCGAGACTGTCTGCCGGCATGACGGGCGTCCTGAGTCAATTCGACATCGCGGGAACGCTCGACTTGGCGCTGGCGCTTCAACCCAATACCAGACGCGTGGCGATCGTGACGGGCGTGGCGACAGAGGACAGGCTGCTGAACGCCTTCGCACGCAAACGGCTCGCGTCGTACGGCGATCGCGTTGAATTCGTATACCTGGAGGGCCTGCCCGTAAACCAGTTGCTGATGGAGCTGGGGCAGCTCCCCGCCGACTCGATCGTCCTCTATCTCAGCATGGTGGAAGACGGGGCGGGGCAGCGTTTCATTCCTCCAATACCGTTGCTGCAACGGATATCCGCTGCGGCGAGCGTGCCGGTGTATGGAATCTACGAAATCCACATCGGCGCCGGCACCGTCGGCGGAAATGTGGACAACTTCCAGAGGATCGGCGCGGACGCCGGGGCCATGACATTGCGGATCCTGGCGGGTGAAAGCGTCGACAACGTACCCATCGAGCGGATCCCGAGCGCGAACATCGTCGACTGGCGGCAACTCCGGCGCTGGGATCTCGACGAATCGAAGTTGCCGGTGGGATCGGTAGTTCAGTTCCGCGAGCGCACGATCTGGGGGCAGTACAAGGCGTACATCCTGATTTTCATGGCGATTGTTGCCCTGCAGGCACTGGTGATCGGCAGCCTGCTCGTGCATCGCTCGCGCCTCCGGCGCGCGGAATCCGAACTGCGCGAGAGCGAGGCGAGGTTCCGCACGATGGCGGACTCTGCACCGGTCATGATCTGGACCAGCGACCAGGACCGGCGACTGATCTTCGCCAACAAGACATGGCACGATTTCACCGGTCAGGAGCCTCATGATGTTCCCGACGATCACTGGACCAGCCTCCTGCATCACGACGATCTGCCCCGCTTTGCAGACGTCTACTCGCCAAACAGTCATGCAGGCTTCTCGATCGAATGCAGGTTGCGCCGTGCGGATGGGGAATTTCGCTGGACGTTCATGACGGCCGTGCCACGGTTGACGACGGACGGGCGGTTTCTCGGCTTCATCGGTTCCTGCGTTGATGTCTCGGACGGCAAGAAGAGTGAACTGGAAGCCCAGCAGGTTCGCAGGGAGCTTGCGCAACTTAATCGCGTGGCCGCCATGGGCGAGCTGACGTCGTCCATTGCCCATGAATTGAACCAGCCGCTGAGCGCGATCCTGCATAACGCCGACGCAGCGGACGCTTTCATCAATGCGGATCCCCCGGCGCTCGCGGACGTCAGGGAAATCATCGCGGATATCCGTGCAGACAACCGGCGCGCGGCCGACATCATCCGCAGCCTGCGACAGTTCGCCAAACGGCATGAGATCGTTCGCCAGCCGATCGAGGTCAACGGCTTGCTCCAGGAAATCGTGCACCTCGTTGGCGTCGAAGCGCTGACACGCCAGGTTGCTGTCCGCCTGGAACTGGGTGAGGGACTGCCAGCCATTGCAGGGGATCGCATTCATCTCCAGCAGGTGTTGCTGAACTTTGTCCTCAATGCTTTCGATGCCTTGTCGGACATGCCCGCTGACCGACGGCAGGTCGTCCTCAGTTCGACACAGGCTGCCGGCAAGGTGACGCTCTGCGTTGCGGATTCAGGGAAGGGAATTTCGCCGGCAGATATCTGCCAGATCTTCGAGCCTTTCTACACGACGAAGGAACAGGGGCTCGGGTTGGGTCTCGCGATCACGCGCACGATCGTTCACGCCCACGATGGGGACATCTGGGCAGAACGCAGTTCGCTTGACGGGGCGGCATTCTTCGTCTCGATCCCCGTCTTCGCCCAGCCTGCTGCCTGAGGATTCAGCTCGGGACATCCGCAGAGACTGCGCGCCTCACGAAATCGAGAAGGGTGGCTCCTTCAACCGGCTTGCGCAGATAGCACATCGCGCCGAGTTCAAGGCATTGCTCCCGCACGCCCGGCTCATCGAATGCCGTGATGACGATGACGGGCGGTCGTTGCTCGAATACCTTGAGCCGGCGTTGCAGCTCGAAACCATTGACCCCCGGCATCTGCAGGTCGACGACGATGCAGTCCGGCATCCGGTGCTGCAGGGACGCCAGGAATTCCAGGGCCGACGCATACGAATGCGCATCGAAATTCGCAGAGCGCAGCAGCCGCAGCAGCGCACGGCAAATCGATGGTTCATCATCCACCACGGCGACCAGGGGCAGTTTCCGGATCATGGGGGCCATTCGAACCCACCCGATCGCCGCTGCCAATGCGACCTTCGTGCACTGCCGGGAAGTTTTGTTCCCGAGCGGTCGCTTTTTCTAGTGGGAGGGCGTCATGCCGAACATGCGCTCGGCAATCCTTGCCAGTTCGGCAACGGAGCGCACCGACATCTTCCGCATCACGCGGGCGCGATGCACCTTGACGGTTTTCTCGGCGATGTGGAGGCTGGCCGCGATCTGCTTGTTGAGGAGGCCCTTGACGACGAGTTCAAAAACCTCGCGCTCGCGGCCCGTCAGCGAAGCGAGGCCGCACTTTCCTTGCGCCAGTTTTTCTGTCGTCTCCTGGTCATCGCGACGGCGGACGAGGGCGCGTGTGATGGCATCGAGCAGCACTGTCTTCTCGATGGGTTTTTCCAGAAAGTCGATTGCGCCGGCGCGCATGGCCTGCACTGAAGACCGGATATCCCCGAAGCCGGTCAGGAACACGATCGGACAGTCGAAGGCGCCTTCATGAACCTGCCGCTGCAGGTCGAGGCCGCCCTGTCCGGGCATCGAAAGGTCGGCGATGATGCAGTCGGGAGACAGGGATTCGAGTGCTTCGAGAAGCGATTCGGTGGATCCGTACGCCTTCGCCTCATAACCGGAAGCGGTCAATAGCCGGGCGAGGCTCCGCTGGATCGATATGTCGTCGTCGACGACAGCTATGAGCGCCTTCTGCGCAGAGTCCGGATTTCTGTTCATGCCGCATCAAATGCCACCGTGGATGGCACCTGCTCCCTATATTGCGGCCGTGAACGACGATCCGCCCACAGCTCCCTCGCCTTGCCGCGCACTGCGGAAGGTCCTGAACATTTTTCAACGAACGATAGATTTACGCCTTAAAGCCAGCCCTGTCGAGCAGGTTCTCACGGACGGTGACATTCCGGTCTCGATTGACAGACCGGCTTGTTGCCAGTCCTGAGGTCGGACGTTGGTCCAATGTTCCGGAATCCGTGTTGCGGTGAACATGACCGGATAATGGAGGCCCAAGGTGACACGCTCATGACCGTAGATATCGGACGCTCCGCTCCCGGCACGGTCTGCCGCTTCATCGTCACTGGACTGCTCTCGCTGTGGTCGTTTGCTGCGCTTGCAATCGACTGGCCGCAGGAGATCGATGCACCCGAGGGGACGATCGTTGTCTACCAGCCGCAGCCCGAGAAGCTCACCGGCAATGTCCTGACGGGCCGCGCCGCGATGTCGCTGGAACTCAAGGGGCAGAAGGAGCCGATCTTCGGAGCCTTCTGGTTCGATGCGAAGCTCGACACGGACAATGATTCGGGCACGGCGCGCATTCGTGATGTGCAGGTCACCAAGGTCCGCTGGCCGGATTCGACGGACGCCAACGAGCAGCGCTTTACCGCGATCGTCGAGGGAGCCATCCCGGCCACGGGCTTCACGATCTCGCACGAGCAGTTGTCCGCGAGCCTCAAGACCGCGGCGGTGGAAGAAAAAAGCCTCGCCGATCTCAAGACGGATCCGCCGAAACTGGTATTTCGCAACGAGCTCGCTGTGCTGATGCTCTACGACGGAGAACCGCGTTTCTCGCCGGTGGAGAACAGCCCGTATGAGCGTGCGCTCAACACGCCGTTCGCGGTGGCCAGGCAGCGTTCCGGGGGCAACGTCTATCTCAGCAGCGGAACGTTCTGGTACCAGGCGAGCAATCCACTCGGACCGTGGGCCCTGACAAATTCACCGCCCGCCGATCTCGTGAAGATGATCCCGAAACCGGAAGGGCAGGAAACCACTGCGGGTCCGGCGCCTGCGATCGTGGTGGCGACGGAACCCACCGAACTCATCGTGACCGTGGGCGCACCGGAGTGGCAGTCATTGCCCGGCGGGGCACTGCTCTATGTGAAGAACACGGAGACGCCCTGGCTCCGGGAGCTCGCGACAAACAACATGTATGTCCTGCTGTCGGGACGCTGGTACCGGTCACGCGCAGAAGCCGGGCCCTGGGTCTTCGTGCGGGCGGATGAACTGCCGAAGAGTTTCAGCGCCATTCCACCGGATTCCGATATCGGTGGACTGCGCGCCTCCATAGCGGGCACGGAAGAAGCCGAGGATGCGGTACTGGACGCACAGGTTCCGCAGACCGCCGCAATTCGCAGGGACCAGGCTTCGCTGAAGGTCGAGTACGACGGTGCGCCGAAATTCGAGCCGATTCCGGGCACCGCCGTGTCATACGCGGTCAACACTGGCGCGCAGGTATTGCTGATCAACCAGAAGTACTACGCGGTCGACAATGGCGTGTGGTTTACCGCAATCGCAGCGCAAGGTCCCTGGGCCGTAGCCGATTCGGTCCCTGAGACCGAAATTCAGAAGATTCCGCCCAGCTCGCCCGTCTACAACACGACGTACGTGCACATCTACCAGTCGACGCCACAAGTCGTGTACGTCGGCTACACGCCGGGCTATATGTGGTCATTCCCTTATTACGGCGTTCCTGTCTACGGCACGGGCTGGTACTACCCGCCGTACTGGGGTTCGTATTACTACCCGCGGCCGCCCACCTGGGGCATGCATGTCGGCTATAACCCGTGGACGGGCTGGAACTTCGGCGTGAGCTGGAGCAATGGCTTCTTCTCGATGGGCATCGGCTGGACGGGCGGGTGGGGCGGGGCATACCGGCCCTGCTGCGGAGGCTGGTATGGCGGCGGCTATCGCGGCCCGACGGTCATCAACACCGGCAACATCAACATCGGCAATACCGTGAACATCGGGAACCGCACCAACATCGGCAACCGTATCGACAGGGGCAATCTTGCCGTCAATCGCACGGGCGGCAATCTGTACAATCGCAACGAGAACCGGGCGCGCAATGCGGATCGTGCGACTACCGGCAATCTCAAGCAGGCTCGTCCTGCCACCACGCGTGCCAACAATGTCTTTGCCGATGCCGATGGCAACGTGGCCCGGCGCCCGAACAACGCGAACGGACAATGGGCATCGCGGCAAAACGGCCAGTGGCAGCCCGATACGGCAACTCGTGATCGTGTGCAGAATGCCGGGCAGTCACGGCCCGATCGTTCAAGCCTGAACACTGCCTCGCAGTCGCGACGACATGGTGCCAGTCGCGAGGCGACGCGCAGGACGGTGTCGCGGCCCCGGGGGCGGGGCCGCTAGGGATGAACTTCAGCCGGCAGGGGCGGTCGCCGCTGCGCCGGCACTTGCGGGATAGCGGGTGAAGATTTCGGTGATGGCGGCATCAATGGCAGGCTTCGGGTCGGCCAGGACCTTGTCCGTCAGTTTTCCCTCGGCGACGCCTTCCCACACCATCTGCTTGCGCTTGGCATCGACGACATCGACGTTGGCCGTTCCGACCTGGTAGTGCACCGTCGATACATCATTGGTGTACGCAGGCCAGCTCGAATAGAGCCCGCCACGATAGCCGTAGTAACCGCCCCGACCCATTCCCACGCCGACGCCAACGGTTGTGGTCGGCGTACTGCGGACATCGGTCTGCTGCCGGACCGTGGTATTGAAATTGACGATCAGGTCGGGGTTGGCGGCATCCAGGCGGTAGCCTCGCGCTTCAAGCTCACGGCTGATCGCGGTCTTGAAGTGCCCGGTCACCAGGGTGGAATAACCGGCCTTGTCCGTGCCGAGTTCCGTTGCAAAGCCATAAGTCCTGTACGCCGAGAAGTCGGCCGAGCGGTCGTAGTCCGAGCGGATCGAAGGGCCCGAGGCGCAGCCGGCAACGATGCCAAGGGAAAGGAAGATCAAGGTTGAACGGATCATGGATAGTCCTCGCATGGCTGTCTCCGGCGAACGGGTATGACCGCGGAGGGTACACCAGGCTCACTCGCGACTGCATTCCCTATCGTTGGACCAAGGCCCAATGGTCGTCGCGCGGTGGGCGGTTGATCTTGCCAGCCTGTCCCGACCGCGGAAGGAATTCCCATGCAACCACCACTATGCCGTGAAGGCCCCTCCCAGTCCGGCGGGCGGTTCGGCGCCTCTTCATCGGGCTCCCTGTTGCTGCTGCTGCTGGTGCTTCTGCTTTGGGGCAACCATGCAGTGGCGGCAGACCGCGAGAAAACCGACGTTGTCGTGATGCGCAATGGCGACCACATCACCGGCGAAATCGTGTCGCTCGAATTCGGCATCCTGCGGGTCAAGACCTCGAACATGGGAACGCTGTCGATCGAATGGCCCGCCATTGCCTCCGTTGCAAGCCAGTACGATTTCTTCGTCGAGCGGATCGGTGGATCGCGTTACTACGGCAAGATCGTGGCCGACGGCCAGGGCCGGTTCACCGTCAAGGCGGATGACGCCGGTGCAGACGACATGGCAGTGCTCGACGTCATGCGCCTCTCGCAGATCGAATCCGGTTTCTGGGAGCGGATCAACGGCACGCTGTCGGTGGGGTACAACTTCACCAAGTCGAGCGATATCTCGATCAGCAGTGTGAATTTCAACGGGTCATACCGTTCAGAGAAGATCGAATCGTCGCTCACCATCAGCACGCTTTCCACGAAATCACCGGACAGTGGCACCACCGATCGCGACCAGATCGCCAACTCCACGCGCTTCCTGCGGCCGGGCAAGAACTACTGGGTCGCGCTCTCGTCGCTCGAACGCAACGAAGAACTCGGCATCGAGGGCCGTCTGCAACTCGGCGCAGCCGTGGGCCGTCATTTCCTGCAGAAGCCGATCTATGAAATCACCGGCATCGTCGGCCTGTCCTTCAACCAGGAGTGGATCACTGGACAGGAAGGCGGCCAGCAGAGCGTCGAAGGAGTGCTGGGTGCGGACTGGCGCATCTTCAAGTTCAGCGATCCTGAAACGGCGCTGACATCGTCGATCAATGTTTACCCGAGCATCACGGAGTCCGGCCGCTGGCGCAGCGAACTCAACCTGGTGCTGACGCGGGAACTGTTCGATGACTTCACGCTGGACCTGACGTACTACAACAGCTACGACAGCGATCCGCCTGACGCCACCGCTGCCGGCAGTGACTACGGCATCGTGACGGGCTTCGGCTACAAGTTCTGACCGCTTGAGGGCACGCGGGCTCTCCATGGCCCCAAGGTCCAATGGAGAGCGGGCTGCTGCCGCACCTACTCTCCCGTACCCGTCATCAGGTGCACGCAACATGTCTGTGCTCCACAGGTCTTCGCGTCGTTGATCAGCAGCCATGCTGGCGCTTCAACCCAACCAGTTGCGCAAGCGTGCCGAGGTCGTGTGCTACGTCCTCAGCCTCCTGCTCATTTTCTTCTACTGCATCGTGCGGGCCGCGGGGCAGAGCGCCTCGAGTGCCGACGTCACGAGTTTTGAACTCGCGCTGAACCGTGGCGCGCCGCCCGCTTATGACCCGCTGGCGAGTGAGGTGCAGACGGATTTTTCCAATTGGTCAGACGCGCGCAAGCAGGCTTATGCGGCGCTCACCCAGGCAGGGCAGGTGGAGGAACCCATCGCGTTGCTGGAAGTGAACTCCGTGCAACTCAAGGTGCCGGTTTACGCGGATAGCAGCGAGAGCCACCTCAATCGTGGAGCGGGCGTCATCGACGGAATGGCGTTGCCCGGCAAGGGCGGCAACCTGGGCATTGCCGGTCATCGCGATGGCTTCTTCCGCGCACTGAAGGACGTCAAGGTCGGGGACGTGGTGGCCGTGCGCATGAAGGAGCGTAGCTATCGCTACCGGGTGTCCGCAGTGGCCGTTGTCGATGAGCACGACAATTCGCTGCTGCACGATTCCTTCGACCCGACGCTCACGCTGGTCACGTGCTACCCGTTTTATTACCAGGGCAATGCGCCGCAACGCTATGTCGTGCAGGCAACTTTCGAGAGCTCTTATTTGTAGTCGAAGATCGAGCCGTGTGGAGTCTAAAGAATCAACCAACCAGAGGGAGATGGATCATGATCAAGAGAATTGTCATGTTGGGGCTGGCGATGACTGCCGGAATCTATGCGCTGCCGTCTTCAGGCCAGGGTGTGACCTGTGAAAATGCCGTGTTCAACGAACAGATCGTGACCCGCTTTCCGAATGTCCGGAAAGCCTGCCTTGCGATTGAAACGCAGAGCGGCGCCACGGTAGCGAAGGTCAAGGCACGGCTGGTCCGCACGCAGCTCGGCAACCGGGCCGTCGTCCGCTTCGAGCATGCGGACGGTACGCGTACCAACCCCCAGACGATCGAAGTGTCGCCGGATTTCCGCGTCATGGTAAACGGCCAGCCGACGCGGCTCGACCAGCTTGCGGTGGACCAGGACCTGACGGCCTACCTCAAAGTCGATGAGCCGGTGATTGCGTTGGCTCCGGCCGAGCCCACTACGCAGATCCGTTATGTAGCGCTGGTCTTGGAGCCGGCTCCGGCCCCTGCGGCCACGACCGCTGCCGTCATGCCGAAGACGGGAACCCATCTGCCGGCGGTGTTGCTGGCCGGCATGGTGCTGGGTGCGGCCGGAATGGGATTGACGATGATGCGCAAGTCGCGCGCCGGATGATTCAATTCTACAAGCCAGGGACCAGGGACGGTTCCTGGCTTCTACCTGCATTCGGGGAGCGGCAATGAGGCGAACGAACAGATTCATCATCGGACTGGCAGCTATGTTCGCCGGAATATTGCCGGTGACTGCTGCGGAGAATCCGGCCATCGATCCAGCGGCCATGGCGGCGTTGCAGAAAATGGGAACGTACCTGCGTACCCTCACGGCCTTCCAGGTGGAAGCGGTGACCACCGACGAAGATGTCCTCGACGACGGCGCCAAGATCCAGTATTCGGGCACCACGAGCCTTCTGGCGAAGATGCCCGGAAAGCTGCGTGTCGAAGTGACCGACGATCGCCATGAGCGGCTGTATCTCTTCGATGGCAGGAACTTCACGCTGTTTGCGGAACGTCTGGGGTATTACGCAACCGTGCCGGCGCCGGCCACCATCGTGCAGCTCGCTGATTCTCTCGATGCGAAATACGACTTCTCGGTGCCGCTCGAGGATCTCTTCCGCTGGGGCACGGCCGCAGTTCCGGTCACCGACATCAAGGCTGCGCTCGTGGTCGGGCCGAGCGTGGTTGATGGAGTGACGTGCGAGCACTACGCGTTCCGCCAGGATGACGTCGACTGGCAGGTGTGGATCCAGCTCGGCGACTATCCGCTCCCAAGGAAGCTCGTCATCACGACGAAGACCGACGAAGCCAGACCGCAACACACGGCGGTCTTCACCTGGAACCTCGCGCCGTCCTACAACGACGCCGCGTTTACCTTCGAACCAACGGCCGGAGCATTGCGGGTCGCGTTGCCCGGTGCAGCGGCCAGCCCGGCACAGGGGAAGTGACATGAATACCCGTGTCAAGAGCGCGGTTGCTTTCGCCATCACGGCAGTGTTCGTGGCCGGATCGTTGTCTGTGGTGGATGCGGCCAATGTCCGCAGCAAGGGTCGCAGTACCGTCAGCGGCAACAAGAACGCCAACCGCAACACCAACGTGAACAGGAACAACAATTCCAACCGGAACGTCAACGTCAACAACAACAGCAACCGGAACATCAACGTCAACACCAATCGCAACGTGAACGTCGACGTGGATGTCAACCATCGTGGCGGCTACTACGGGGGTTGCTGCTATCACGAGTCCCATCCCGTAGCTGCGGTTGCCGGAGTAATACTGACCGCTGCGGTGATTGGCTCCATCGTGAACTCCCTGCCTCCGGATTGCGCAACGGTGGTGGTCAACGGCTTTGCCTACCAGCAATGCGGCAACACCTGGTACCAGCCGCAGATAGCCGGATCATCGACCACCTATGTTGTTGTCAATTCGCCGCGCTGACGGGATGGGCTACCCCAGGATCGCTCTCACTGTCATTCTGGTTGCCGCGGGAAGTGCACGGGCCGATGGAGTTGTCGATGCCGTCGTGCGTCGATTCGCGGACAGCAATTTCGAATTCCTGCGGGCGCAGAGCAACGCTCCCTTCTTCCCCCTTGCCTGGGCGACGGTGACGGGCTACGAAGAAGGTGCGTTCTCCGCGCCGGACGGCAATCTGACCACAGCGAAGTTCCAGCAGTCTTCCATTGCGGAAGGCTTCTTTCTCCCGCTACCGGCCGGCAAGCGCGACGCATTTGTCGTCGGCGAGTGGGCCAGCAAGACGCGATTCGATCTCAAGGGATCGGGTGCGAAAGACCTCGACGTGTTCAGCGTGTCTGTTCCAGTGGGGTGGATCAGGCAGTCTTCGCCCGCCTGGCAACTCGCGGCATTCGTTGCGCCGCTCGGCCACACTACTCACGAAGATGGCTGGTATTGGGAAACGCTCGGCGGAATTTTTGCACGGCATACCACCAGCGATCGCCTGGCATGGGTGTTCGGTGCCTATTTCGATGTCGCACCGCTCGAGGATTTCTACACACCGTACCTGGGCGCGACCTACGTCGTCGATGAGCGCTGGACGCTAAATGCCATCATGCCCTGGCCGAGCGTCATCTATGCCCCCGGCAAGGATGTGTTCTTCCGTCTCGGGGTTGCGCCCTCCGGTACCTCGTGGTCGGTCGAGCCGGGCGTGGTCCGCCCCAGGATGAATTTCAGTGCGTGGAATCTCGGGCTCGCAGTGGAACGGCGCTTGACCGCAGGATTCTGGCTGGGCTTCGAAGCCGGTATTTCAGGCATTCGTGGACTGAGCATCGTCGGAGGCGACTTCCAGCCGCTCGAAACGAAACTCGACCGAACGGGGTTTGCGCTGATCACGGTCAACTTCCGCCCGGACGGACCTGTCCGCTGATCGCCATGCCATATTTCCTGCTACGTGCGGTGGCTTTCTGCTTCGGCCTCGCTGCCGTTTGTCCAGCGGGATTCGCGCAGTCGCAACGTCCTGCCGCTTCAAGCACGAGCACTCTTGCCGGAGATGCGCAGAGCAGCAGCACGCCGACGTCGCTCGATCCCGCTCAGCCTTCCCCGTATGAGCCCGTTGCACAACCACCGGTCGGCAAGGGTGAATGGGTGCTGGCTCCAGTACCCAGCATCAGCCCCACACAGGGTGCGTCGCTGTCGCTCATCGCGCAGTACATCTTTCATCCGGCCGGGGCGCTGTCCTCGACGCCGCCATCGATTGTTGCGGGCGGCGTGTTCTATACCCAGGAGGAGAGCATGGGCGCGGTCGCAGCCTATGTCGGTCACCTGGTCGACGATCGCTGGCGACCGACGTTGCTCGGAGGGTGGGCGAAGATCAACGTGGACTATTTCGGGATCGGCGAACTGCAGAGCGAACAACCGCTGGAGCTCGAACAGACCACGACCGCTGTAGTCAGCCAGTTGCTCCGGCGAGTTGCGGCAGGCTGGTATGTGGGAGGGCGGATATCCGCGATCGACATGCAGGTCCGCTTCGATGCCGAGCAACTGGCGCCCGGCCTTGTGATTCCGGATGCGGAACGAAGGGCGCAGACGATCGCTGTTGGCCTTGCCGTGCAGGGCGATACACGCGACAACCAGTTCCAGCCCCGGCGTGGTTATTTCTTCAATACCAAGGTCGATGTGTTCGACGCGGCATTCGGCAGCGACTTCGACTATTCACTTGTGCAGATTTCCCTCGATCACTTCCAGCCGCTTGGCCGCGCGGTGCTCGCATGGAGGGCGGCCGTCAAGTCTGCGCGCGGCGATGTGCCGTTCTGGGATCTCTCCAGCCTGGGGCAGGGCAATGACATCCGGGGATATGAAGCCGGACGCTATCGCGATCGCGATCTGTTTGCGACGCAGGTGGAATACCGGCGTCCTTGGAAGGGCCGGTGGGGTTGGGTGGCTTTCGCGGGGACGGCGCAGGTAGCGCCAGCGCTCGATGAACTTGAGTCCGCAAACTGGCGAACGGCGGGCGGTGTCGGGCTGCGGTTCCGCATCGCCGATGACAATCCACTCAACTTCCGCCTGGATGTCGCTACTGGAGAAGATGGTTCGGTGCTGTATCTTGGCGTAGGAGAGGCCTTCTGAATGTTGCAAGGGAATGGACCATGAATCCGATCGTACTGGCTGCCTTCATTTCGGTAGCCTTGTTCATGGCGATGACGGGCGCGCAGTTGGCGGGACATCGCCTCGGCAGGCAACGGATCGCGGTGGATGGCGACAAGGCCAATTCCGGTGCGCGGTCCGTGGAGGCTGCTGTCTTCGGCCTGCTGGGACTGCTGGTGGCCTTCACGTTCTCCGGCGCCAGCACGCGCTTCGAGCATCGCCGCGACTTGGCGCTTGAGCATATCAATGCATTGGGTACGGCCTGGATGCGGCTCGACCTGTTGCCCACCGATGATCAAGGTCCGATTCGCAGCCTCTTCCGCGATTACGTCGATGGCGTCTACGCGGCTTCTCTTCCCGCAGCGGACACCGGATCGCTCGCTCCGCTTGAGACGGAGATGAACCGGCTGCAGGCTGCCATCTGGTCGATGAGCGTTGCTGCCGCCGCGCGAAGCGGGGAGAACTACGTGCCCACCGTCCTGCTGCCTGCGCTCAACGACATGTTCGACCTGACCGCGTCGCGGCTGTACGCCATGCGCATTCACGTGCAGCCGGAAGTGGTGGGTCTCTTGATCATGATGGCCATTCTTGCCGCTTTCATTGCGGGCAACGGACAGGCGGAACTGGTACGCCCCGATCTCGTGCACATGCTCCTCTTCGCCGCCGTGGTTTCGCTCTGGCTGTACGCCATCCTGGACTTTGAATTCCCGCGCCTCGGGTTGATCACGCAGGATTCGGGGCGAGAGCTCCTGCTTTCCTTTCGGGCCGGCCTCGGCCCGGGTTGATCTGGAAGACGAGGCGGGTGCGCCATGGCCCTAAGGGCTCATGGACGGGGATTTTGCCGGGGAGCAAGCTGCTGCGGCCCCGCCATGAGTGCCCGAAGCGATGACCGGATCGATGAATATCAAAGCTTCTTTTTGCAGTGCAGTTGCGTGCCTGGTCTTCACTACGGGCCCGCTTGCGGCAGCCCAGACTGACCCGTTGCCTTCCTGGAACAACACCGCCGCGAGGCAGGCGATCGTTGCGTTCGTCGACAAGGTGACCCGCCAGGGGTCCCCCGATTTCGTTCCCGTGCCGGAACGCATCGCCGTATTCGACAACGACGGCACGCTCTGGTCCGAACAGCCGGCCTATTTCCAGCTCTTCTTTGCCGTGGATCGCGTGAAGGCGCTCGCGCCGCTGCATCCGGAATGGAAAACGAAGGAACCCTTCGCCTCGCTGCTCAAGGGTGACATGCAGGGTTTCGCCGCGGCAGGTGAAGCAGGTATCGGGGCATTGCTTGCGGAGACCCACGCGGGCATGACTACGGAAGAATTCGACAGGACTGTCAGAGACTGGATTGCGACCGCCCGGCATCCCGTGAGCGGGAAGCCGTACACCGGAATGGTCTTTCAGCCGATGCTCGAGCTGCTCGGCTACCTGCGCGCGAATGGCTTCAAGACCTTCATCGTATCTGGCGGCGGCATCGACTTCATGCGGCCGTGGGCGGAGAAAACATATGGCATTCCCCCGGAACAAGTCGTTGGCTCCAGTGGCGGGCTCAAATACGAAATGCGAAATGGCCGGCCTGTCATCGTGAAGCTGCCCGAACTGGTGCTGATCGATGACAAGGAAGGGAAACCGGTCGGCATCCAGCGCCACATCGGTCGTCGGCCGATTGCCGCCTTCGGCAACTCGGACGGCGATCTGCAGATGCTGCAGTGGACTACCGCCGGCAGCGGTGCGCGCTTTGCCCTTTACGTCCATCACACCGACGCTGCGCGCGAATGGGCGTACGACCGGCAATCGTCGATCGGCAGGCTGGACAAAGGGCTCGATGAGGCTGCCGCCAAAGGCTGGACTGTCGTCAACATGAAGGACGACTGGAAGAAGATTTATCCGTGAGTACCAGGAAAGGGGTTTATCCATGAGCACCTGGAGTGATGCATGGAGCTGACCGCTCTTCTTATCCTTGGGATCAAGGTGAGCATCGTGCTGCTGGTGCTGGGCCTGGGGCTGAACTCGAGCTGGAGCGATGCGCTCTATCTGTTCCGTCATCCCGGTTTGCTGGTCCGTTCGCTGTTCTCGATGAACGTGGTCATGCCGCTGGTGGCAGCGGGTCTTGTGGTCGCCTTCGATCTTCCCCCCGCTGTTGAAGTGGCGCTGGTCGCGCTGGCGGTGTCGCCCGTGCCACCCATGCTGCCCAGCAAGGAGCTGAAGGCGGGCGGACGCGCGGCGTACGCGATCGGCCTGTTCGTTGCGATTGCACTGCTGGCGATCGTCGTTGTGCCGCTTGCGGTTGCGCTCCTGACCAGCGCATTTGATCGCGCTGGCCAGATTTCGCCCATGACCGTTGCGAAGACAGTCCTGGCAACCGTGCTGGTGCCCGTCGCCATTGGCGTGACGTTCAAGCAATGGTTTCCTGCAGTGGCGGAAAAAGCTGCCCGCCCCGTGTCGTTGCTTGGGCTTGTGTTGCTGGTTGTCAGTGCGCTCCCCATGGTGGTCGCGCTGTGGCCTGCGATCCAGGCGCTCTTCGGCAACGGCACCGTGTTGATCATTGCCCTCATGGCCGTGATCGGACTCGCCGTCGGCCATGTCCTCGGTGGACCTGACGCAGAAACCCGCACGGTGCTGGCACTGTCAACGGCAGCACGGCATCCGGCGGTGGCGCTCGGCGTTGCCGTGGCCAGTGGCGTGGAAACACGGCCGGCGCTTGCGGCGATCCTGCTGTATGTGCTCGTGGCGACCATTGTTGCCATTCCCTACGTTGCCTGGCGCAAGCGTCAGTTGTTGGCTGCCCGCGCCTCGCTTGCCCCTTCCACAAGGACCTGATGTGAACGCGACTGCTCCCCTGGAAAAACCGCAAGAGCGGGCGCTCGAAGCACCGCACGAAAACATGGTGTGGATTCCCGGCGGCAAGTTCGTGATGGGGTCGAATGACCACTATCCGGAAGAGGCGCCAGCGCATCGTGTGGCCGTGAACAGTTTCTGGATGGACCGCCATACGGTGACCAACGCCGAATTCAAGCGCTTCGTCGATGCGACGGGGTACGTCACGCTCGCAGAGCGGCCGGCGAATGCCGCCGACTATCCGGGCGCCGCGCCCGAGTTGCTCGTGCCTTCGTCAGTCGTGTTCCAGAAGGCGGCGCGTCCGGTCGATCTGAACAATCCGCACAATTGGTGGGGCTATGTGCCGGGTGCGGACTGGCGCCATCCGCGGGGACCCGGCAGCTCCTTGCAGGGTCTGTGGAAACATCCGGTCGTGCATGTCGCGTTTGAAGACGCCGAGGCCTTTGCGAAATGGGTGGGCAAGGAATTGCCCACCGAAGCCGAGTGGGAGTTTGCAGCGCGCGGCGGCCTCGAAGATGTGGAATACGCCTGGGGGAGCGAATTCATGCCGGAAGGGCGGCACATGGCGAACACGTGGCAGGGCGAGTTCCCCTGGCAGAACCTGCTCGGCGATGGGTATGAATGGTCGGCGCCTGTCGCATCGTTCCCGCCGAACGGTTACGGGTTGTACGACATGGCCGGGAATGTCTGGGAGTGGACGACGGACTGGTACCAGGAGCATGGAAAAATCCAGAAGGCGTGCTGCACCCTCGACAATCCACGCGGGGGCGATCCCGACCAGAGTCACGATCCACGCACGCCGCAAGTGCGCATCCCGCGCAGGGTGATGAAGGGCGGCTCCTATCTGTGCGCTCCCAATTATTGCCGCCGCTATCGACCGGCAGCACGCATGCCGCAACCCATCGATACTTCCACCTGCCATCTGGGCTTTCGCTGCATCACGCGCGTGACACCTTCGGAGGCAACTGCCCCATGAGCATAGATCCGCATAACATCTCGAATGAGCTGTCGTCCCGCCGGACCGGGATGTCGTTCCAACGGACGCGGATGAGTGCAGACCGCACACTGATGTCGGTGATCCGTACCTCGCTGTCGCTCATTGGCTTCGGCTTCACGATCTTCAAGATGTTCCAGCAGTTCCGTGACATGAAGCTCCTGGAGAACGACCAGGCGCCGCGCAACTTTGGTGCGGCGCTCGTCTGCCTCGGGATCGCGATGCTCGTGCTGGGCATCGGCTACCACATCTCCTTCATGTTCGGCCTGCGGAAGGAGCGGGAAATGATGAAGGCGGAAGGCCTGATTCACGCAGAGAGCAACTTCCCGACGTCGCTGACGCTGATCACCGCCTTTCTGCTGCTGGCGATCGGCCTCATGGCCATCGTCAGCATGGAATTCAACGTGGGACCGTTCGGTTAACAGGAGGCCCTATGGAATCCATGCTGCATGAACTGGCCGAATACGTCGCACTGGCCATCGAGTTCGTGGCGATCGTGGTCATCGCCATCGGTGCGCTCCAGGCGATCATTGGCATCGTGCGCGTGGGCTGGCGGTCTGACGATGCGGCGACGCGGGCGCAGCGCGCCTTGTGGATGAAGTTCGCGCGCTGGCTGGTAGCGGGCATGACCTTCCAGCTGGCTGCCGACGTCGTGAACACCTCGCTGGCCCCCACGTGGGATGAAGTCGGGCATCTGGCCGCCATTGCCGCAGTGCGTACTTTCCTGGCTTTTTTCCTGGACAGGGAAATGGAAGCCAAGCTTGAGCAGCTGGAGCCTGAGCCCGAAAAGCAGGAATGAGTGCGAGCGTCTGGAATGGACCAAAGTCCCATTTCGGAGCATTCGCTGCCCTTGGATATTGAGCGCCTGCTCGGGCTTGCCTGGCGGGCGAGCTGGTAAAGAGTCAGGTATCGAAACCGGATGGATAAGGAGAGCGCAATGGCGTCGAAGAAACCGAACATATTGGTGATGTGGGGCGACGACATCGGTCAGTCGAACCTCAGCTGTTATTCAAAGGGCGTGATGGGCTACAAGACGCCCAACATCGACCGGGTCGCAAATGAAGGCATGATTTTCACGGATTCCTACGCCGAGCAAAGCTGCACCGCCGGCCGCGCATCGTTCATCACGGGACAGTGTGGCTTGCGTACGGGCCTCACGAAAGTCGGCCTACCCGGCGCGGACCTCGGCCTCAAGGCCGAAGACATCACGATTGCAGAAGCGCTGAAGCCGCTCGGCTACCGCACCGGGCAGTTCGGCAAGAACCACCTGGGCGATCGTGACGAGCACTTGCCGACGATGCACGGCTTCGACGAATTCTTCGGCAACCTCTACCACCTGAATGCCGAAGAAGAGCCGGAGCACGTGGACTATCCCAACGCAAAGGATTTTCCCGAGTTCAAGAAGAAGTTCGGCCCCCGCGGCGTGCTGCACTGCTGGGCGGACGGCAAGGGCGGGCAGAAAATTGAGAACACGGGCCCGCTGACCATCAAGCGCATGGAGACCTGCGACGACGAGTTCCTCGCAGCCGCCAAGAAGTTCATCCAGGCCGCCCACGATGCCAACGAGCCGTTCTTCGTCTGGTTCAACACGTCGCACATGCATGCGTGGACGCACGTCAAGCCGGAAAGCCGTGGCCAGTCGGGCCGCTGGCAGTCCGAGTACCACGACGTGATGATCGACCACGACAAGTGCATTGGCGAGATGCTTGATTTCATCGACAAGCTCGGCATTGCAGACAACACGTTCGTCAAGTACAGCACGGACAACGGCCCGCACATGAACACCTGGCCGGATGCGGGCATGACCCCGTTCCGCTCCGAGAAGAACACCAGCTGGGAAGGTGCCTATCGCATCCCCTGCATGGTGCGCTTCCCCGGCCACATCAAGGCGGGCTCGGTATCCAACGAGATCGTCAGTCACCTCGACTGGTTCCCGACCCTCCTGGCGATCGCCGGCGATGCCGACATTGCCGCGAAACTGAAGAAGGGCCACAAAGTCGGGGACAAGACCTTCAAGGTGCATCTTGATGGCTTCAACCTGCTTCCGTACCTTACCGGCAACGAAGCGAAGAGTCCGCGCAAGGGCTTCATCTACTTCACGGACGATGGCGACGTCGCAGCTTTGCGCTATGACAACTGGAAGTTGATGTTCCTGGAGCAACGGGTCGAGACCACGCTCAAGATCTGGCTGGAACCGTTTGTCGTGTTGCGTACGCCCTATATTTTCAATCTGCGGATGGATCCGTACGAGCGTGCGATACAGACGTCGAACACCTTCTATGACTGGATGTTCCGGCACATCTACCTGCTGGTGCCGGCACAAGCGGGCGTCGCGGAGTTCCTGTCCACCTTCAAGGAATTTCCGCCGAGACAGAAGGCAGCAAGCTTCAGTCTCGACCAGGTGCTTGAGAAGATGGATCAGGCTGCGTCCGGCGGCTGACGACCTTCAAGACTCCCCGCCCGGGCAGGGCGGGGAGTTTCATCTGAGATGAACAAACCTCGTGTGCAACGGCCTACATGGCATCGGATGCCATGGTTGCTGCCGTTCGCTTTGCTGGCATTCAGCGCACACGCGGATTCGCCAGAATCCGACGCGGCCGACACGATGACGCATCTGCCGCCGCCGCCGGAATTCGTCATTCCCGATGTGCAGGATTCCACGCTCAAGGCGGCGGATTACGACGACGACCGGTTTTCAGTCAAGTTCGGCGCGGTGCTGCTTCTGGATCAGACATTCTTCGACCAGGACAGCGCGAGCATCGCGCAGGTCGGCGAACAGGAGGACAAGTTCGAGGTCCGGTCGGCGCGACTGATGGCGCGGGGCGACCTCAAGCTGTTCGGTGCCTGGAGCTACCAGGTCAGCAGCGAGTACAAGGGCTTTGGCGGCGATCCCGACAAGGATCCCTGGCAGCTGACCGATCTGTGGTTCGCCCTCAACCTCCACGGTGATCAGGGCAAGATCACCTTTGGCAAGCAAAAGGAGACGTTCGCCTACGAGATGGTCGGCGACGCCGCGAACCTGCCGCAGCAGGAACGCCTCATGAGTCCTTTCTTTGTTTCGCGGAACATTGGCGTGACGTGGTCGCGCACGGCCTTCGACAAGCGCGCCTCGGTGTCAGTGGGCTGGTACAACGATGTGCTGACGTCGGGTGATTCGCTCTCGGACAGCGGCAATGACTTCAGCGCACGCCTCACCGCCTTGCCGGTCCTGGAAGATGATGGCGCACGTTACCTGCATCTCGCTGCCTCGACCCGTTACTACGGTGGCGACAACGACAAGCTGCGCTACAAGGGCAAGCCGGAATCGAATGTTGCAGACAACTTCGTCGACACCGGCGACATCGCTGCGGACCACGCCTGGCAGATGGGGCTCGAAGCGCTGTGGGCCGACCACTACTATTCCGTGCTGGCCGAATACCTGCAGGCATGGGTGCGTTCACCTTCTGCGGGAGATCCGGAGTTCAAAGGCTTCTACGTCACGGCCAGCTGGGTGCCGAATGGCCTGCCGCGTCCTTACGATCGTCGCGTGGCCTATTCGCGTCGGGTACCTGTGACGCAGGCGTGGGGCTCGCTCGAGTACGTCGTGCGCTACGGTCGTCTCGACCTCGACGATGCTGGCGTGCACGGCGGCACACTCGACAAATGGTATGCCGGCGTCAACTGGTGGGCCACGAAGCGCTGGAAAGCCGGCATCGGCTACGGCAACGCGACGCTCGATCGCTTCGGTCTCGAAGGCGACACGAAGATCCTGCTTACACGCCTGCAGTGGATCTACTGATATGCAGGCTTGCTCTTCAGCTCAGTAGCGTGCCCTGATCCCGATTGACAGCATGTCGAACGAGGCATCGCTGGTCGTATTGGCGAGATCGAGCCAACGCTTCTCGTAGCCAAACCGCAGCGAATAGAACCGCGAGATGTCCCAGCGGATGCCTGCGCCCACGTCATAGACGAATTCGTCGATGCCCTTGGTGGTCTGGTAGGGCGTGCAGATCGTTCCCCACCATGGATCGAACCAGCAGCCGACCCCCGGAGGACCGTTGGGAATGTTCGTGTCGATGAACGCCCAGCCTATTCCGCCCGTGACGTAAGGCGAGATGGCTGCTTCGCCGAAATACCACGTGGCCGTGCCGCGGGGCGTGAAGGATTCCATTGACCCACGGAGGTTCGTTGCCAGCAGGGGTGTGCTGGCTGAAACGATGCGCGCGGCGTAGTCGATGTCCAGCCAGTCGAACGCGAACTGCAGTTCGAGATGATTGTTGACGTGGTAGCCGAAATCGATGGCGAGGCCGTACTGGTCGTCGAGATCGAGGCGCGAGCCGCCCTTGAAGTCGAGGTCCGTGGAATCGACATACAGGACGTGGAAGCCGTACTCCCACGTGCCCGCCCGATCGTTGTTGCCGAACTGTGCTGCCGAGGCGCTGCCGGCGCCCAGGAGCAGAACCGAGCCTGCCGCCACAATCAAAGGTCTTGAATTACGCACGATTCTCTCCGCTGGTTTCCTGACAGGCGCCTGGAACTATTTCTTGCCGATGCCGTGCGCGTCGTCGAGGCGGGCCCGGAGGATGCGCGCCCAGCTTGACGCGATGATCTTCGCTTCGGATGCGTTCACGACGCTGTTGCTGAACGTCGCCATTCCGGAGCTGCGCGCTTCCCGACGATCGACGGCGCGTGCAATGGCGAGGCCTGACTCGGAGTCGAGCAGTTCCGCCACCAGCGTCATTTCCCCTGCCGACATCGTGTATGTCCGTGAACGGCCCGCAGTCGGGACATCCGGTGCATTGATGTAGACATTCGTGATGTTTGCCTTGACCCGCAGCACATCCGGCGCAGCCGCCGTGACCACCATGTAGGTGCTCTTGGTCTGCAGCTCCTTCACGAACTCGTCGTAGACGATCTTCGCGACACTGGAGCGGATGTTCTCCCGCTCCTCGGCGCTCAGCTTGAATGCGCTCCCAGTCTTGGTCGGATCCCAGTTCTTCGAGAAGGACACCTGGATCGGGTCGATCATCACCTTCGTGTAGCCGGAAAGATTGACGCCGGGTAGCGCATAGGCTAGGTCGATGCCCTTGACGCTGATCTTCTGCAGGCCGTCATAGCTCATTGCTTCTTCAAGATCTGCCTTCGATGCACTGAAGGCGGTGGTTGCCAGCAGCATCGAGGCGAGCAAGGCAGTCAGGCGGCGTGAACGGGCGATGGTCAACATGATGGTCCCCACGAGAGTTGATTGATGACTGAGATGTGAGTTGCAAACAGACGGGCGGTTTGCCGTTTCATACACCACTCTAGGCACACCCGGGTCTCCCCGGAAATCGCCCAAAGGGCCTACTCGAATACAGCGCGTTGCAGCCGATACTGCGGGCCTGTATTCCGCACCTCTGCCAGGGAGGTGGGGACGCGCTGGAAATCGCGATCACTTCATTTTTCAGGAGAGCGAAAATGCGGATGCACATTGCGGGTTTCATGTTGGCAGCGCTTGGCCTCATGGCGTCGTCCGCCATGGCGCAGTCGGGAGCGGCGGCAATAGTCGGAACGGGGCCCGGTGTTGCAGGCGGTGCCCAGACCGTCGAGATCACGGCTACGGTCACCGCGATCGATGCCGCGACCCGTGCGGTGACACTCAAGGGGCCGCAGGGCAGGGAGGTCACCGTCACTGCGGGTCCCGAGGTGAAGAACTTCGCACAGATGAAAACAGGTGACCAGGTCAAGGTGAAGTACGTCGAATCCCTGGCGCTGGAACTCAAGAAAGGCAGCACCGCTCCGGTCAGTCGTGTCGAGGATGGGACCACGGGAGTTGCCAAGCCCGGCGAACGTCCCGGTGCAGTAGCGGGTCGCCGGCTGACGATCGTGGCCGAAATCACGGAACTTGATGCGGCAACACAAATGGCAACGCTTCGCGGACCGAAGCAGACGGTGGCGTTGAAGGTGAATGATCCCGCGCAGTTCAAGATGCTCGCGAAAGGGGACCGCGTAGTTGCGACCTACACCGAAGCCATGGCGATCGAAGTGCAGCCAGTGAAATGACAGGACGGTTTCCCGGCATGCGTACACACATTCATGGCAGATGGCCGGTACGTTCTATCGTTTTTGCAGGGGTGGCTTGCGCAATATCCGCGGCTCCCGCTTTCGCCGAGGATGACGCCGCCGAACTCGCGAAGAAGCTTTCGAATCCGGTGGCGGCGCTCATCAGCGTGCCTTTGCAGCTCAACTACGACGAGAACCTGGGGACGGCTGACGAAGGCGAGCGCTGGTCGCTCAACGTCCAGCCGGTCGTACCCATTTCGCTCGATGCGGAATGGAACCTGATCTCGCGGACCATCCTGCCGCTCGTGTCGCAGAAAGGCATCTATCCGGGAAATCAGGATCAATCCGGCATAGGCGACATCGTGCAAAGCGTCTTCTTCTCGCCGAAGGCTCCAACGGCCAGCGGCTGGATCTGGGGCGCAGGTCCCGTGCTGCTCCTGCCGACCGGCTCCGATCCCCTCCTGACTGCGGACCAGTGGGGCGCCGGTCCCACGGGTGTTGCGCTCAAGCAGCAGGGGCCGTGGACGTATGGCGTGCTCGCCAACCATCTTTGGTCATTCGGGGGAAATGCGCGTCGCGCCGATATCAATGCCACGTTCATGCAGCCCTTTGTTTCGTTTGCCACCCCCGCAGCGTGGACGTTCGGGTTGAACACCGAGAGCACGTACGATTGGGAAAACAGCCAATGGTCCCTGCCACTCAATGCCACGGTGTCGAAGGTGACGAAGCTGGGCAGCCAGCTCGTGAGTATCGGCGGTGGTTTGCGGTACTGGCTCGAAAGCCCGGAGGCTGGGGCGGAGGGTTTCGGCTTCAGGCTTTCCTTCACGCTGCTTTTCCCTAAGTAGCCGAACCTGGGCGCATACCGGAGGCCGCTTGCAGCAGGAAACAGGTGCGTCATCGGGAGAACTGACTACCGCGCTTGCGGTCAAGCGGAACTTCATGGCCGCAGACCGCACGCTGATGGCGTGGGTCCGCACTGCACTGTCCATGATCAGTTTCGGCTTCACGATCTACAAGTTTCTCGAGACGCTGCAGCAATCGGGTACGTCAGTCATCTCCGTGACTCCGCGATCGATAGGGCTGTTCCTGGTCGGCCTGGGGACGCTGTCGGTGCTGCTCGGCCTTATCGAATACAGGCAGACGATGATTGACCTGGACCAGCGGCACTACCCGGCGATCAGGCGGCCGGCGTTCGTCATTGCGCTGATCCTTTTTGCCGCCGGAGCATTCCTCTTTCTCAGCATCGTTGCGAGACTCCTGTAGTGCGTACGCTAATCACTCTCGCGCGGTTGCTGATCATCGTGGTGCCCGGGGCGGCAGTGCATGCGCAGGAACTTGAGCCGAGGGCATATTCCAACGCACCCATCGGGATCAATTTCCTGATCGGCGGCGCGGGCTACGCGGATGGGACAACGGCATTCGATCCTTCGTCGTCGATCACCGACGCGAATTTCCACTCCACGGGCGGAGCCGTTGCTTACGCGCGGACGCTTGGGCTGGCAGGCAAGTCCGGCCTGTTCAGCGTCGCGTTACCCTATTCGTCGTTTGCCGGGAACGCGCTCGTGGGGGGTGAGCGAAGGACCCGCGAGATGTCAGGTTTCAGCGATCCGAAGTTCCACTACTCCATCAATCTGTATGGCGCACCGGCGCTGCCCCTGAAGGAATTCGTCAGCTACCGTCAGGATCTCGTCATCGGCGCGAGCCTGCAGGTGACGGCGCCGCTCGGTGACTACGACAACACCAAGCTCATCAACCTCGGCAACAACCGCTGGTCCTTCAAGTCGGAGCTCGGCTTTTCCAAGGCGTGGGGTGCGTGGATCGTGGAAGTGATGCCGAGCGTCACCTTCTATACGGACAATACGGATTTCAACCGGGGCAAGACGTTCGAGCAGGACCCGCTCTACGCGCTGCAGTGGCATCTCGTGCGCACCTTTCGATCGGGCATCTGGATTGCGGCCGATGCCACCTGGTACCAGGGCAATCGCACGATGACCAATGGCGTCAAAGCAGACAACCTGCAGTCGAACAGCAGGGCAGGACTGACGCTGTCATTGCCCGTCAACCGGAACAACTCGGTGAAACTCTACGCGAGCGGTGGAACCACGACCCGCACGGGGAGCGAGTTCAACGCGATCGGTGCGGCCTGGCAGTACCGGTGGGGCGGCGGTTTTTGAATACGGCCATGCAAGGGCTGGATCCCTTGTCGCGCGGGGGTCCGCTGTACCACCTGGGGTGTCGTCTTGGTCTTGTCAGGCAGGGTACGAATACTGTCCTGATGGGTGTCGCGCTGGGGCTCACGTTGTGGATCGTCCTCACCGCATTGGCATTGTTTGAAGGCGTGGGCAGCGAAGTCTTCTCGTTACCTTCGCTGGCCGGCCATGTTCGTCTGCTGGTGGCGATCCCGCTTTTCTTCCTGTGTGAATCTGTCTTCTTCCCGAGCGCAAAGGAGTTCATGCGCACGCTCGTGCAGTCGCGGATCGTGCATGGCGCTTCGCTCACGAGGCTGGAGGCCGCGAGTGCACGCATCGAGCGTTGGAAAAAATCCTGGTTACCGGAGGCGATATGCCTGGGCGTTGCGATCCTGATGTCGATTGCCGGCACCCGACTGAATGCCTTCGGAGCGACTGCAGCCTACGACGCGCAACGGGCCGCAGCGGGCTTCATGCTGACGGGAGGGTGGTACTGGTCCATCTGCATGACCATCTTCCGTTTCCTGCTTTTGCGCTGGCTCTGGCAACTCCTGCTCTGGTGGTCGTTGCTCTATCGCCTGTCCAGACTGCCACTCAATCTGCTCCCTGCACATGCCGACGGGGCAGGGGGTCTGGGTTACCTGGAGGTCGTGCACGCGCAGTTCATTGTGCTGATCGTGGCCATCTCGGCGATCGAGTCGGCGTCTTTCGCCGAAGGCGTGGCCGCCGGAACGATGGTGTTCGAAGCGATCTACCCAGCGCTGACCCTGGTCCTGGTCGGTTTCGTCGTGTTGTTTCTCGGTCCGCTTTATATCTTTGCCCCGCAGCTCTGGAGATGCAGGGAAAAGGGGCTCGCCGACTATTCCCTGCTCGCTTCGCAGTACGCACAAAGCTTCGACCGGAAATGGCTGGGCGTAAAACCTCCACCCGACCAGTTGCTCGGTACGCCGGACGTGCAGTCCCTCTCGGATCTCACCAGTGTCGCCAATATTGTCCGGCGCATGCGCCTCGCCCCAATAAGTCTCAGGCTGTTGCTGGGGTATGCAGCCGCCGCACTCCTGCCGATGCTGCCCTTGCTGCTACTCAAGTTCCCGGCCGCAGAACTGGCAAAACGATTCCTGTTGTCGCTCTCTGGTCTCTGAACGAGCGTCCCTGGCGGATCGGGGCGGCAACCGGCTCCTGACTCAAAGTTGACCATTGCGGCCCGCGATGAACACGATTAGGATGCGAATCATTCTCATAATCGTTGGCATTCGCGGGAGATTCGTTTGGGTAGCAGGACTTTTCGGCCGGGGCATCCTTTTGCCCTGGCGGGCGCATTAGTGGTGACCGGCATTTCGTCCCCGGCAATGATCATTGCCGCCGAATCTCCTCCGGCAGCCGCGGGGCAGCAGGGGCAGGGCACGCCGACTCAGCGACTGCCGACGATCTCGGTCACGGAGCAAGAGCTCGATACCTACGTCGCGCCTTCATCGAGCACTGCGCTCGGTCTCGATCTTTCTGCCAGGGAAACGCCCCAGGCCGTCACGGTCATCACGCGCGCCCGAATGGACGACCAGGCAACCAACGACATCAGTTCTGTGCTCGACCAGGCGGTTGGGGTGACGGTGAACGCGACCAGCCCGCTCGGCAGCGACGGCGTCTATTTCTACTCACGCGGATTCGAGATCAGGAATTTCCAGATCGATGGCACGCCGCGTCCTCCGGCCATCTACGGCTTCTCGGAGACCACGACGGACATGGCGTCCTATGAGCGCGTTGAAATCGTGCGCGGCGCCACCGGACTCATGAGCGGTGCCGGATCTCCTTCAGCGTCCGTCAACCTGGTACGTAAGCGCCCAACAGGCCAGGGCTCTGTTTCTTTCAACGGCCAGATCGGTTCGTTCGACCACAATCGCGTGGAGGCGGATCTGAACGGCGCATTGTCGTCATCCGGCGCGCTTCGTGGACGCGCGATAGTCGTGTATGAAGACAGCGATGCCTACGTTGATCGCACCAATACGAAGAAGAAGATTTTTTACGGCATCGCGGAGTTCGATCTCACGGACAGCACGTTGCTTTCCGCAGGGATTGAATACCAGGACTTCGGCAGCACGGGAGCATCTCGCGGCGGCGTGCCGGTGTTTTTCACGGACGGCAGCGATGCCGATCTGCCGCGCTCGACCAATACGGGTGCTGAGGGGAACAACCTCAGCCGTGAAACCACACGACTCTTTGCGTCGCTGGAGCATTCTTTTGCCAATGGCTGGTCGGTACGGCTGGAGGGCGAAGAGTCGCAGCCGGATTACGACGAAGCTTTCAGCTACATGTATGGTCCTTTCGATGCTGCTACCGGCGCGGGTTCCAGTGTCGGTACGGCGCGGTGGGCCGGGGACCTGACCCAGCGCATCGTCAGTCTCACCGCGTCCGGGTCGTTTGCATGGCTGGGTCATCAGCATCAAGTGATGCTGGGCGCCAGTCACAATATCGCGAAGGATGACAACGACGAGTATTCCGGCTGGTGGAATGGCGGGCCGGACTATTGGGCGTCCCTTTCCGATGCATGGCGCTTTCTGGGTACGGGCACTTATGCGACGCCCGACCTGAGTGCGAACGGATATCACAGCGGTGGACGCATCGAGCAGAACGGTGTTTACGCGGCGCTGCGTTTGCGGCCTGCGGAATCGGTATCCGTGATCGGCGGCGCACGGATCAGCAGCTGGAAGGAGACGGAATGGGATGACTATTCCGGAACCCGATCAAGCAAGACACTGACGGACGAGAGCGGCGTCTTCACGCCGTATGCCGGCATCGTTTTCGATCTGAGTCGGTCCCTGTCCGCGTACGCAAGTTACACGGATATTTTCGAGCCGCAAGGTGCCGAGGACGTTCAGGGCAATCGACTGGATCCGTTACTCGGCAACAACTATGAGATCGGTCTCAAGGGTGAGTTCCAGGAGGGAAGAGTGAACGCGACCCTTGCGCTGTTCAGGGTCGACCAGGACAACCTTGCAGTGGAAATTCCCAATGCGCCGCCGAACCCGAACGGCAACACTCCGTTCACGGCCGAATCTGGAACATCATCCCGGGGTTTCGAGCTGGAGGTCGTGGGCGAGGTGCTCAGCGGCTTGCAGGTCGGAGGCGGCTACGCGTACTTCAAGGTCGAAGACGCCGACGACAACCCTCTCATCACCGAGGTGCCCAATCGAACGTTCAAGTTCTTCGGTACCTATCGCCTGCCTGCGGCGTTGCAGGCGTTCACGGTCGGTGGAAACCTGCGGTGGCAAGGCAATTCGTACCTGAATGAATCGGGACCGAATGGCGAGGATTTCGAGCAGGACGCGCAGGTCGCAGTGGACGCAGTGGCGAAGTACAGGTTCTCGGACAAGGTTTCGCTATCCCTGAACGTCAACAATATTTTTGACAGCGAGTACTACAGCGGCGTGACGTGGGGTCACGGCATCTACGAGACACCGCGGGAAGTCCTGCTTGGATTCAAGTGGACGCTCTGACGATGCATCTTTCGAGCAACGAAACGAGCGGGGCATCAGTTCCATTCGTGGCAAGCCGAGCCTGACCCAGGTCATGACTGTCCCCCGAGCCTCCCGGCTTCAGATCGTCAATCACGTTGCAGCTGCGATCGTCGGCGGCTACGCCTTTACGTGGGGATTCATCTCCCTGGCGATCGGTGTACTGTTCTTCGCTGGCCTTGATTTTCACGACGCAGAGAGCCTCGCCTCCCTGGTGGGATATCTGGTGTTTCTGACCATGTTCCTGTGGACCTTCGGCACGCGACGTCTGAACGTGTTGAAGCTTTGGATTGTGCTGGTAGGGGGTGGTGGGCTCATGGCCGCTGCAGCATCCCTCGTCCAGCAAGAATTGCTCAGCCGACTATGAGGCACGCCGATGTTTGGTAGCTTCCGCCTCGCAATGGCCTGGGTGCACACCTGGTTCGGTCTCGTGCTGGGCTTCGTGCTGATGGCCGCTTTTTTCTTCGGCGCACTCTCTGTTTTCGATCGCGAGATCGACCGCTGGGCCATCCCCGAGTCGCGCTTTGCACCGCAGCCCATGCCATCGTTCGACAAGGTGCTGCGCCCCCTGTTCGAGGGCATGGAGCCCACGGCCGAAAGCGTTGATTACATGCGCAGCCGGGTCGACGGTGCCATGCCCGAACGATTCGACATCATCAGCTACTGGGGTGCGTACACGACTCACAGGGATCCCGTACTGAGCATCTACACGGGTTACGAAGTCCCCAATGCCAGGGATCCCGAAGAACTTGTGTATGGCGATCTGACGATTGATCCACGCAACGGGCAGCCACTGCCATCAGACCAGCTTAAGGTCGGCAGCAATTTCTTCTATCCCTTGCACTACAGCCTGACGCTCTACTGGATGCAGCTCGGTTACTGGATAGTGGGCCTGGCTGCCCTCGTCATGCTCGTGGCGCTGGTCAGTGGTGTGGTCATCCATCGCAAGATTTTTCGCGAGTTCTTCACCTTTCGCGCGGGCAAGAGCGGACAGCGCAGCGTCCTCGATCTGCATAACCTCACCGGTGTGGTCGCGTTGCCTTTCCATTTCTTCTTCGCCTTCACGGGGCTGGCCATTTTCGCGGGCACCTATTTCCCGATTTCACACACGCAGCTCAGGCCACTTCACGACTTGCATGAGCAAATGGAAGCGGAGGAAACGTCGCTGCCGATCAGCCGTGCAGGTGTAGTCGCGGAGCTGGCTTCAGTGGATGCGATGGTCGGCGAGGCCCAGCGGCGGTGGGCCGCCCGTGGCACGAGTGGTGAAGTCGGGTCGCTGTTCCTGAGCTTCGTCGGTGATGCCAACGGGGTTGTCTCTGTCTACAGGGCAGGAACGGATCGTGTCGCACTTACCAGCGACGGTATCCATTTCAAGGCTTCGACAGGTGAAGTGCTGCGAGAGGATCCGCCTGTCACTTCCGTCGGCCGCGTGAATGAGTTCCTGACAGGTCTCCACCTGCAACACTTCCGCCACTGGCTGCTTCGCTGGTTCTACGTCCTGGGCGGGCTGCTCGGCTGCGTCTGCATCGCTACCGGTTTCATCTTCTTCGTCGAGAAGCGCAAGAAGCAGCACGCTGCCCAGGGAAGTCAGGGAGTGCGAATCGTCGATGCACTCGCGGTCACGACGGTCACCGGCATGGTGGTTGCCGCTCTAGGCATCCTGATTGCGAACCGCCTGCTTCCGGAAACCCTGCCATCGGGCTGGCCCAGTCGCGATAGTCTCGAGCAGTACTCATTCTGGTTGGCATGGCTCATTGCACTGGCGCACGCATTCTGGCGCACCGCTCCCACTGCAGAAGGGCAGCTGGCGCCTGCATGGCGCGAGCAATGCTGGGCGATCGCCGCCATGGCAGTGGCAGCGGTTCTGCTCAACTGGATGACCACTGGCGATCACCTGTTGCGCACCCTGATGAACGCTTATTGGCCTGTAGCGGGCATGGACCTTTCGCTGCTGGTGGGTGCTGCGGTCGCGATTCTGGCGGCATATAAATTGCGCAAGCCCGCAGCGAACCGGGTGATCGGCGCCGAGCCTCTCTCAAGAGGCGCTCATGCCTGAAGCGATGATGCTGCTGGCTGCACTGATATGCAGTGTGGCGGGCATGGGATGGCTGGCGCTCGGGCTCGACACTCACTGGCGGCAAGTGAATGCCCACACGCCGCGACATCCTTCCTCTGCATGGCTCCGCGGAATGGCCACAGTGGCACTCGCTGTGGCTTTTGCGTTGTGCATGGCCGTCGATCACGCCTCGATGGCTGTCCTGGTCTGGGTCATGACGTTGACCGGGGCCGCTATTGCGATCGCGTTATTGCTGACCTGGCGTCCAGCCTGGTTGCGTTTACTGGTGCCATGGATTCGCCATGACTCATCACTTCCCGCTCCCTGAGAAATGGACTCTCATTCGATTGGGCGGGCTATCGGGTCTGGCGTTGAAGACCCGACGCCAGCAAGTCAGAAGCCAATGGCTGCGGGGTTGATCGGCCCATCCTGAATCGCCGGGTGCACGGATTCGATCGAGGTCTCCAGCTGGTTGGGCAACCTGAAACAGAAACTGGCTCCCTCATCCGGCTTGCTCTGCCCAGATCTGGTCAGCGTGCCTTTTGACTATCCGCTGGATGAATGCTGGACCAGTTCCGGGTAATACAGGGCGTAATACCAGGCACAGGCTTTTTCGATGTGGGCCTGGACGCGCGCCGGTATCGCATGCGGGGTAGGTGCGGTGACCGCTGCAAACTGCCGATGCAGATATTTCATCCGATAGTGGCTGTCGCTTTCCCGGCTGCCGATCTTGAGGTGTTGCGGATCGATATCGAAGGCCGGCAGTCCAAGCCATGCGTGGAGATGGGACATGCACGCCGCCGGCCTTGCCATCAGGTCTTCAAAGCGCAGGAAGTAGAGGCGCTGTTTCACTGCCTCCGGCAAGTCCTGCACGGCATTCAGCGACAACAACGGAGCGCCAATCGCCTTGTCCTTCGCGAACAGCATGTCTGCCCGGCCGAAGCGATCGAAGTCGGCCAGGTGGTCGATGAAGTCGACCAGGACGGTGCGCTGATGCTGGGCTTCGATGGAGCCGTAGATCTGGCCGAGCTCGCGAATGCAGACCACCAGCTTCGCTTCGGGCGCGAGCTGCAGCAGCAATTCGATGGCATGCAGCCATGCCCGGTTCTTGTCGACGAGAGCGGTCTTCGCGCAGTCGTGATGCCAGCCCCGCAGAAAGCCCTGCATGGCCGACTTGAGGTGTGCGTAGCTCGAGTCGAACCCGGAGTCGAGCTGCGACAGGAAGAACTGGTCCTCGCTGACCATGCGGCGGATGCCGAGCAAGGTGTTGCAGAGGGGCGAGCTTTGCCCGTCGCAGTGGATGTCCGGATGCTGTGCCAGCAACTGACAGAGGAGCGTCGAGCCCGCCCTCGGCAGGCCGGTCACACCGATGAAGCGGGCAGTCATCGTGAACGCTCCAACGGGTTCTCCTCTTCCGGATCGTCCTGCTGCACGGCGGGCTGGCGAATGCCGAAGTCGACGATAGCAAGGTTCAAACCGGCAAGGTCAAATGCTTCGAGCCGCACCGCACCGGCGATGGCCGGACGCGATTCCACCGGCGCCGCATCCGGGTCCGCGGTGACCGACGTCTGCGAGCTGACGCCGGCAAGTGTCTCGAGCTGCGAGCTGGACACCGCCTGACCTACTGCACCCACGTAGCGGGGTGTTCCCGTCACTGAGGTGGGAGGCAGGACTTCCGGTAGGATCGTCGGCGGAATTACCACCACCGGCGGCCCAGGCGGCGTCACTACCACGGGTGGAATGACAATCGGGACGGCCGTGATGCTGGCTGTCAGTCCGGCAGGCTGTACAAGCAAGTAGTTGGCAGCTCCCGTGCCACCGACACTGTTCGCTGCAGTGATCGCAATCGCGGTCCCGACCTCAGCCGTCGCGAAGGTCCCGGCTTCAGTCAGTTGCAGCGTTTCTCCGGTGATCAGGCCCGCGAGTGAGCCACCGCGCAGGGTCGCGGCCGTCGTGCCGTCGTACTCCTTGTCTTCGGCGACCTGGCCGACGACAGTCAGTGGCGCTCGATCGATCGTGCTGCTGGTGTTGCTGGCGTAGCTGACGCTGTAGTTCGCGCCGCCGTTGCCATCGATGACATTAATACCCGCAGCAGTCACGACCTTGTCTCCGGTGCCTGCATTCGCATCCGTGAAGGCAAAGGTTCCGCCGCTGATGTCGTCGGCGCCAAAGAGCGTGCCGCTGACAACTGTCGCTGTTCCCGCTGCAGCCAACGTGCCGTCGTACGTCTTGATGACATTCGCACTGCTCAGTATCAGCGCAGCCGCCGTGATGCTGACCGAACTGCCTGTCGTGCTCAGCGCGTTGTAGTTGGTTGCCACACCACCGTTGCTGCCAGCACCGAGAGCAAGGCCCGTGCTAGTCGCCAACGGGCTGCTTGTCTGCACATTCCTGCTCGCGAGATTGCTCGCATCGCCGGAACCGGTCAGCGCGAAGGATTCGCCGGCAACACCGACCGCGGTGAGGTAGCTGCCCGCCATCCCGGTCGTGCCATCGTAGGTGCGCGTTCCGCCGAGTACCAGGTTGGCCCTGTTGATGGTCAAGGTTCCGCCTGTGAGATCGTAACCTTGCTGATTTGAATAGAAGATGTGGACGCCTGCGTTGGTCGCGGTGGTTCCCAGCACGCCGGTCGGTACTACATTCATCCCGCTCTGCACGGTGCCGTTGTAAGTCACGACGACATTGTCGGTCAGCGTCAAGGGCGTCAGATACCTGGTAAAGAGAGGCGCTGTCTGACCTTCATAGATACGCCACGACGCGCCGCTGCTTCCGGTGCTGGCAATGGTGTTGGGCGCCGCTGTATTCCAGCTACTGTAGCTCGCCAACTGCATCATCTGCGCCGAGGTAAGGCCGCTGCCACCAGCGGAAGAGACCTGCCCGGAAGCCTCGGTACTCCAGAAGCTGCGGCTGACCGACCCGTAGTTGAGACCGATCAATCCGCCGACGCTGTTGGTGCCCTGGACCAGGCCAGTGGAGTAGGTGTTGGTGACTGTCCCGTAATTGGTGCCCAGGAGTCCGCCCACATAGCTCAGGCCTTGCACGGCACCGGTCGCATAGCTGTTGCTGACGTCGCCCTCGGCCCGGCCGACGAGGCCGCCGACATAGCTGCCCGCGCCCACGCCCGTGACTGAGCCGCTGGCGTAACTGTTGCTGATGGACTGATCGGTGAATCCCACCAGTCCGCCGATGCGCTGATCGGCTCCTTGAACCGCGCCCGTGGCGTAGTTGCTGGAAAATGCGCCCTGGTTGTAGCCGACCAGGCCGCCGACGCTTCCACCGCTCGCTGTCACTGCCGCCGATGAATGACTGCCGGTCACCGAACCGCCGTTGTTGTGGGCTACGAGTCCGCCCACGAATGACCGGCCTTGCACCGTGCCGGTCGCATAGCTGTTGCTAACTGCGCCAGCGCTCTGCCCGGCGAGAGCCCCTGCGAAATCACGACCCGTGACACTGATATTTGTCAGCCCGACGCTCTGCACGCTGCCCGCGCTGCCGATGTCGCCGAACAGGCCGGCTTGATCGGATGCGAGCGCCAGGTTGGAGTAACTCGAGGGCGGCAGGTTGATGTGCAGGGCGTCGATCGTGTGGCCGAGTCCGTTCAATGAACCCGTGAAGCGGGCATTTTCCTTGCCGACCGGAACGAATGAGCTGCCTGACCACACATCGTTTGCATTAGCAGTGGCCGACGCATCGATGTCCTGTGCGAGGGTATAGCTCGCCCCCAGATTCATGATCATGAGTTGGAGCTGGTGCGCGTTGGCGATGCTGGTGGAATATTCTGAAGCCAGCAGCGGGCGCGTAGCATTGGCGCCGCCGTTGAGCGAGCCATCGAAACCCACCATCACCCAGTTGTTGCCCGTCGCGCCAGGTGTCGTAGTGAAATGGAAGCCTGCGAAACTCGCAGGATCCTGCATCTGTGCAGTGGTGAGCCCGATACCCCCGGCGCTCGTTGCCATTCCTGAGGTCGTAGTGTCCCAGTAGCTGCTGGTGACGGTTGCGCCGACCCTGGAACCGAGCAGCCCGCCGCGGTCCGTTGTGCCTGTGACGACACCGGTGGAGTAGGCGGTGGTGATCGTTCCATACGAGCTGTTGCCTACCAGCCCCCCGACATTTCCCGTTCCCGAAGCGGCACCCGTCGCATAGCTGTTCGAGATGCTGCTGCCGTTCATCGCGCCCAGCAGACCTCCGACTTGATAGACCCCTGAGACCGCGCCGCTCGCGTGGCTGTTGCTGATGGGAGCGGAGGAGTAGCCGACCAGTCCGCCGGCCGCACCGGTGTGCGCAACAACGGCTCCGCTCGCGTAACTGTTGCCGATCGAGCCGGATTGATTGCCGCCGACGAGGCCGCCAATCTGGTCATCGCCTGTCACGGTGCCGGTGGCGTGGTTGTCGATGACGTCGCCCTCGTTGGTTCCCACCAGGCCGCCCACGAAGCTGGCGCCGGATACGTTGCCGGAAGCGTAGTTGCCGCCGAGCGTGCCGTTGCCATAGTTGCCGCCATAATTCCTGCCTAGCAGGCCACCGATGGAATAGCGGCCGAACACCGCGCCCGTGGCGAAGTTGCCGGTCAGGGTACCGGCATAGTTGTAGCCGAGCAGCCCGCCGACATTGTCGTTGCCATGTACGACACCACCTGCATGATTCCCGGTCAGTGTGCCGTAGTTGTACCCCACCAGGCCGCCGACGTAGTCGTGGCCGTCCACGGCCCCAGTCGCGTAACTGTTGCTGATCGTGTTCGAGTTGTTTCCCGCGAGTCCGCCGACATAGTTTCTGCCGGTCGCTGTCCCGGTGGCGTAACTGTTGCTGACCGAACCATTGCTGTTGTTGCCGATCAGTCCACCGATGTAGTCCGTGCCGCTCGTCGTGCCCGTCGCGTAGCTGTTGGTGACCGTGCCCCAGTTGATGGCCATCAGCCCACCGACGTTCCCCATATCGCTGCTCGCATTGCCGGTGGCGTAGCTGCTGTCGACGGTTCCGCCGCCAGCACCCCAGCTCAAGCCCACGAGACCACCTGCCTCGCCCGAGCCGCCCGTGCCATATGCAACGACATTACCCGTCGCGTAACTGCCGATGACGGCGCCGCCGTCGATGACGCCGACCAGGCCGCCTGCTGTCTGGTAGCCACGAACGGTGCCGGTGGCATAGCTGTTCATCACCGTGCCGCTCAGCGCCCCGATCAGCGAGCCGGTGCTCCACGAGTCGCTCGTGACACTTCCGCCGAGCAGGCCCGTGTTGCGGATCATCGAGCCCGCGGCCGTGTAACCGAACAGGCCGGTGAAATTGCTTCCTGTCCGATTGATGTAGACACCCGACACGGTGTGGCCGAGTCCATCGAAGATCCCTGTGAATCGGGAGGGGTCGGTGCCGATCGGCGTGAAGCCTGCGCCTGCATTCCAGGTGCTGGTGACTGCGGCATCGATGTTGCTGCCCAGGACATATCTGCCCGCCAGGTTGCCGGCAATCCCCTGCAGATCCGTACCCGTCACGCTGCCCGCTGCGCCAAGACTCGTGATGACGGTGTAGTTGACGACTGATCCATTCGACCCCAGCAGCGTGCTGAAATGATTGCCTGCCGGCAGGTTCACCGGCGCATTGACGTTGATCTTGCTGGTGTTGCCCGCAGCGACGGCACCCTGTCCGTAGACCAGAGCCAGATTCGCCGTGCCCGATGCGTTCATCACCGTGTTGATGTTGATGTTGTTCCGGGCATTGAGCGTGAGCGTATTCGCTGACCACGTGACGGTGTCATTCACGTTGACGTTACCCGCTGTACCGCTGGTGCCAGCACTGCTCAGGATCGTGACGTTCGTGCTGGCGAGGTTGCTCGACAGTGCCGCGCCGGTGATGTTGCCGGCCGTGGCGGCGATGGTGTAGTCGGTCGGGTCGATCAGCCAGCTACCGGTCAGGCCTTGTGCGGCCGTCGTGACCTTCACATCGTTGGCGATATTGACGTGCGCGGCTGAAGTATCGATGAATCCGCCGTCGCCGCCTGCCGGTGCGCTCGCATCGAGGGTGCCTGCGACATTGACGTCGCCACCTTGCATGTCGCCGAGCAGCCTGATCGTGCCGCCGCGATTCTCCACGGTCTGTGCCTGGATGACGCCCGTGTTGTTGACCGCACTCTGCAGCAGCGTGCTTGCGCTGTGCGCAGTCATCATGATCTGCCCACCGTCCGCCTGGATGAGCCCGCCGTTCTGGACCAGCGCATTGACTGCGCCTGCATCCACCGTAACGTTGAGGAGCCCATCGCCGGCCACGTCGAGCGTCAGTACGTTGCCGGAGGCCAGTGCGACGCTGCCGAGCCTGGCGGCAATGACTCCCTCGTTGCTGACGGTGGCGCCGAGCAAGGCGACATACCCGCCATCAGCGCGGATCGATCCGAGATTGACGACGCCACCGGTGCTGTCGCCATTGAAGAGGTAGCGGCCCGCGGCGAAATCGGCGTCGGCGACATCGCGAGTCGACGCGATGAGTCCACCCACGTTCACCTGTGCACCCGTGCCGAAGAGGATGCCGTTGGGATTGATCAGGAATACCTTGCCGTTGGCAGACAGGCTACCCAGGATTGTGGAAGGATCCGCGCCCAGCACTCGATTCAATGCAATCGAATTCGCATTTGGCTGGATGAAGCGAACTGCTTCGGTGGCACCGATGTCGAAACCCTGCCAGTTGAGTGCCGCGTTCTGGCTCGTCTGCTGGATCGTCGTCGTCCCATCGCCTGTCGTGATGCTGGCGTTTCCTGACACCACGGTGCCGCCAGCAGGCGAGGCGTGGGGAGCCGCTCCCCATGTCAACGCCAGGGCGGTGGAGAGCGTTTGCAGGACGAAGCCAGGTCGCACGACCGCGTTCTTGCGGCTGGAGGGCTTCTTGCCACCGCGCTTCGCATGTTCCGAAACGGCAGTGACCGTGCCGGTGCTCTCATTCCAGACTGAACAGTAGATATGGTTCATTGAGTAGCTTCCCGATCCCGGAACGGACGAACGTCAATTGCAAAAGGTGGGGCCTCAGTCATCAGGGACTGTGCCGAGAGGTCAGAAGTACTTGATGCCGCCGATCCAGAAACGACCGTCCTTGTGGGGGGCCGACGTCGCCTCTGCTGCTCCGATCGTATGGGCGTAATACGCATTCACCCTGAAACCTCGAGCATCGAACCAGTTGAGGCCGACTCCGCCGCCGCTCAACGTGCGGCGATTGCGACCCACATTCCAGGGATCCTTGCTCGCGTTACCGGTGCCGCTGTCGAGGAAGCCGACGGCTTGCCAGTTGCCTGGCAGTCCGAAGAACAGCTTTGGCAACGCGAGGCGGGCCTCGAAGTTCACCACGTAGCCCTCATCCACATAGGCTTCGCCTTCCGGATAGGCACGAACGGCATTCGCTCCGCCCAGCCCGGTTTTCTCCGAGACATCGAGGTTCCGTGAAGAAAGCTGTCCTTGCAGGGCCCCGTAAAGAGAGAGTGATCCGGCCACGTGCTGAAGTCGCGAGAGGCCGATGGCTGCCTTGTCGTAGTGTCCGTTGCTTCGCGCAGAGAGTGCATCCGCGCTGGAAGCGTCAGGACTTTGGAGATCGAGGCTGCCCGTGGTCCAGGTGAATGAATAGGAGGTGAGTCCGCCACCGCCGAATCCGTCCCGCAGATCGCCCAACAGACTCAGCATGCCGACCCGGGTCTTCTTGTCCGTGACAGTGACCGGCGTCGTGGCATCCAGCTCATCCTGGAATTGTTTGGCGTCGACGCCGAGCTGCGCATAGAGATTGCCGCTGCGCGACCTGATGAGCGGGTAGCGACCGTAAAGGCTGGTGATCCGCGCCGTTCCGTGCGCCTGCAGCCCTTCGAACTCGCGGCCCAGGTCGTACTTCAGTGCGGTGTAGGCAACGCCCACATCGGCTCGTCCCGCCTGCATCTGGAACGCGGCGCGGCCATAGTTCAATCCATCCCACGACGTGAGGACGCGCAGCGTGGCCACGTCTGCATGGCCGAGAGCGTTGTTGAGATTCAGCGTGGCGCCCGTGCGGTACTCGCCGGTGTAACGACTGCCATGATTGTCGGCGTCGAGGCTGCCGTTGATGCGCTGGCCGGGCGAGACGTCAACGATGAGATCAGAGGCGCCCGTCGACGCGCCGGGCACGAGCGTGGATTTGACGTTCACGCCGGGCAAGGCCGCGAGTTGCAGCAAGCGGCTCTCGAGCGGTGCAATTGTGATCGTGTCGCCCTCATTCAACCCCGCCAGCAGTTGATGAGCGACTTCATCGGAAAGATTGCTTTCGTTGCGCACGAGCACCTGGCTATAACGGCCTTCTGCGACGGTGATCGTGACCGCGCCGTCCACGATTTCCTGGGGGGGCAGGTAGGCTTGCGCGAGGAAATAGCCGTGGGAGCGATAGTGGTTGGCGATGCTTACGGCAAAGCCACGCAGCTCGTTAAGGTCGAGTTCGGCCCCGGGCCTGAATCCCGTGACGGCGATCAGCTCCGGGGCGGAGAAGGCCTGCGCCCCGGTGATACTCAGACTGTTGACCGCGAACCTCGGAGCATCGCTCGGCCTCGAGGCGGGAGCGCTATCGAGCTCGATGTTGAACTGTGGCGCGATATTCTCAGGCGCTGGAGCGGAAGGAATCTCCTGCAGCGCGCTGCCGGCAGAGGGCACCTCTGCGGCAAGTATTCCCTGGGTCAGTGTCAGCAAGGCCAGGGAAACCAGTTTTCTTTGCAATACTTACTCGGCGAGGCCCTTCGATGCAGTGCTGGATTCGCAAGCTTCACGTCTGCGGCGCCGAGCGCGAGGTGAGTGCGTCTTGAGATGCAACGTAACCGCTGCGCTCCCGGGGTAATGAGATGCACGTCATGATCCTCGGGAACCAGCCGGGCGAAATCCACGCGCTGTTCCACAACGCGTCTTGAGAAACCTCTAGTTGGATTGCGCGGATCATCGGCGTGGCGCTGCCTCACCGATTCCGCCCTCGTAGGTGCGGGAGGAAGGGAGCCTCGTGAATGTGCCGAACAGGCCGTCTGCGTAGCGCATGTCGAACCCTATGCCGTTGTCTTTCACGAAGAACAGGCAGCCATCGGCTTGCGCTTCGCCGCCCACGACAATGTGCGTCTGTCGCTGATCAGTCCGAGATCACGCCGCTTCCGATCCCGGCCGCGATCGGAATTGATTGTCGGGTCCAGTCTTGACGAATCTTCGCCTTCCACGCGTCCCCGACGTCTTGCGATGCCCTGATGTCCCGGCGCAAAGTGCGCACTTTCCAGATCGTCATGATCTGATCACAACGACAGGGGATCACATGGGCAGCAGTACGGATCCGGCTTCGGTACGTCGACTCTACGAAGCGTTCAGCACCGGTGCACTGACACGCAGGGAATTCATGCGTCGTGCCACGGCACTCGGCATCGCGGGCATGGCGGCCTCGGCGGCGGGCTCGTTGCTCGCCAATCCTGCTTCGGCAGCCGAACTCGCGGCGAAGGCCACGGGCGTCGATCCGCTGCCGCTCGACATCGCAGAGTGGAGCTACCTCTGGGTCAATGTGAAGCGCGCCGATACCGCTCGCGGCAGCTTTGTCGGCGGTCAGCAGATGTATGTGGAGTACCTGATCCCGGCGCGCGTCACGAAGCCGTATCCGATCGTGTTGGTGCATGGGGGCGGTGGCCAGGGTCTCGACTGGATGGGCACGCCGGATGGCCGTCCGGGCTGGTTCCAGTACCTCGCAGCGGAAGGCTTCCGCGTGTACGTAGTAGATCGTCCCGGCCACGGCCGTGCGCCGTTGCATCCCGAGCTGCACGGCGGCTTCCCTGCGCGAGCCAATACGATGGAGGGGCTGCAGGGCAACTTCATCCCGCCTGCTCCGGAAAATACAGACAAGTTCCGCCGCAACCACACGCAGTGGCCAGGACCGGGCAAGATTGGTGGTGAAGACGTGGCTGTGTTCCTCGCCTCCCAGGGCGGCAGCTACGTGCAGCAGCCGGGCGCAGCGCCGGGTGGTCCGGGTGCGCCGAGTGCCATCCCGGCAAATCAGCAGCCGGCAGGTCCGCCCAATCTCGCCCACATGACATGGCGTGAGGCGGGAGCCGATCTCCTGGATCAGATCGGCCCGGCCATCATCATGACTCATTCAGCCGGCGGGCCGTTCGGCCTTCTGGTGGCCGAGGCGCGGCCCGATCTCGTCAAGGCAACGGTGATCGTCGAAGGTGCCGGAACGGGTTTCGGCGGCAACAACCGTTGGGGTCTCTCTACGATTCCGGTAACGTGGGATCCGCCGGTGAGGGATCCCGCCGAGATCAAGGTGGTCCGGGTCGAGAACCCGGAGCCGGATATCGATGGCTACTTCCTGCAGGCGGAACCTGCCCGCAAGTTGCCGAAGCTCGCGAATACCAAGGTGCTGACGGTGACGGCCCCTGCTTCAGTCGCGGCGCCCGGCAATCCGGGCCAGGTTGCATTCCTCAGACAGGCGGGCGTTCAGGCCGAGGAGTTGCGGATCGAGCGTGATGGCAAGCTGCGCGGCAACAGTCACATGATGATGGTGGAGAAGAACAACCGCGATGTGCTGAAGCCGATCGTCGCCTGGATCGATCGCAACGTGACAGGTCCTGCGTCGCCCCCGCGGCGTCGTGGCTCGGAGTCCACCGCGATGAAGCTCGCGAACTTCGGGTACTTCTGGGTCGGGGCAGAACCCAGGAAGATGGACTACGGCACCATCGTCACGGGGCAGATGTACGTCCAGTACCTGATCCCGCAGCAAGTCCGCTCGGCCTATCCCATCGTTCTCGTCCACGGCGGCGGCGGACAGGGTACTGACTACATGGGTGTCGATGGCAACGCGAGCTGGGCGCACTACTACGTGCAGGCCGGCTATCCGGTTTATCTGGTGGATCGTCCCGGGCATGGTCGTTCGCCGTTTCATCCCGATGCACTTGGCTCGATCGGCAGCCTGCCTTATTACCGACCTGAGTTTCGCGATGGCGCGACGGGTACTCCACGGCGTTGGGAGGGCACGGGTCTGCCAGGCGATCCCGCGCTGGACCAGTTCATGGCCGGAGCCAATGCGCCGCTGCAGGACAACGCACTGGCGCAGTCGCTGTGGCGCAGTCGCGGTGCGATGTTGCTCGACCGGATCGGCCCTGCCATCGTGCAGACGCATTCGGCCGGCGGACCGTTCGGTTGGCTGACTGCAGACGAGCGGCCTGCACTGGTCAAGGCGATCGTGTGCTTTGAGGGCGGAGGGGCGCCACTTCTTGCTCAGGGTGCGCAGGCCCCAGGTGCTCCGGCTGGCAATGCTACCGCTGCAACCCCCCGGACACTTCCGGGCCTCAAGGGAATTCCGGTGCTTTATTTCGAGGCGGAGAATTCGGGCAGAACGAATGGCGCGAATATGCTGGCGGCCTTGAATGCGTCGGGGGCGAAGGCCGAATACTTCAACCTGCGTGAGAAAGGCATCACTGGCAACAGCCACTTCGCCATGCTGGAGACGAACCGCAAGGAAATCTTCGACGTGCTGAAGGGCTGGATCGAGAGCAAGGTCACGTGACAGGGCGACAGCGCCGAATCAATTGGGGCGTCTTTAATATGAAGCGATTACAGATACTGCTTGCAGGACTGGCTCTGGCTGCGGCTCAGGTCGGCTGGGCACAGGATGCGACCATCGTCGGAGTCCGCATCGCGATTGGCGATGGACCCGTGATTCAGAACGGTCACATCGTCGTGCAGAACGGTCGCATTGTCGCGGTCGGACCCGGCCGCCCTGCCCAGGTATCCGGCACCGTCATCGACGGCAGCGGAATGACCGCGATGCCCGGCCTGGTCGATGGCCACAAGCACATCAACACCGGCCGGTATGAAAAGGAGCAGATGGCGGACCTCATCGAGAACGGTTTTACGACCGTTCTCTCAGGCGGAGGTCCTGCAGAAGGCAACCTCACGCTCGTTCAGCACATCGAATCCGGCCTGATCAACGGCCCCAAGGTGATTCCTGCAGGCGCGTTGGGCGGGTTCAACCAGACGCCAGAACAGGGCCGCGAACGGATCCGGGCGATGGCCGCCCAAGGTATTCAATTCACCGGCGAGAACGCGACCACCCCTGAACCGGGCCCGACCGAGCGGGAAATCGCAATCCTGACGGCCGCGCTCGATGAGGGCCAGAAAGCCGGCGTGAAGGTCATGGTGCATGCCGTCTCCACGCCCGCGATGGTTGCCGCGACCCGTGCGGGCATCCGCCACCAGGTGCATCTGCCGAACAAGGATTTCATGAGCTACGACGATGCTGCGTACATCGCCAGCACCGGCACCATCGTGCTCGACCTCATCAGCTTCGGTGCGCCGATCATCGACGTGTACCAGAAGGACAACCTGCCGCGCTTCCGTACGGGGCTGCTCTGGCCCGAATCGATCGCCGGTTCCAATCGCGATCCGCAGGGGCGCGCGACCGGTACCGAAGGCGCTTACACCCTGATCAACGCACGCCGCCTCTGGGACGCGTCCGGCGGCAGAGGCCTGGGTTACGGCAGCGACCAGAACTACCCGGTGCGTGACGTGCTCGAGCACGAGCTCAAGTCGCTGATGGTGATGTTCTCGATGCAGGACATCGTCCGCATCCTCACGATCAACACTGCCACGTTCCTGGGGTTGCAGAACGAGATCGGCACGATCGCGCCGAACAAGCGCGCCGACATCGTGCTGGTGCAAGGCAATCCGTTCGACGATTTCCACGACCTGCTCAACACCGCTGTCGTGCTCAAGGCCGGCAAGGTCGTGGTCGACAAGCGCGCTTCGCGCTTCTTTTCATCGCCCGCTACCACGAGTGCTGCTGTGCCGGTCGGTACGCTTACCGCCCAGATGGCGCGGCCCGATCAATTGCCGGCGATTGCCTGCACACAGCTCACCACGGCGAAACTGGCGCAGGGTCGCGTCACCGGAGCCAGGGAAGCAGCCGCCAGCAAGCTCTCCGTGCCCGCTTCGAACGCCTACGACCGGCGCGCGAGTGAAGAGCCGGTACCCGCACGCTGCGAAGTCACCATCCGCCGTACGGGCCGGGCCAACAACGTGCAGCTATGGCTCCCGAACACTCAATGGAATGCGAATTTCCTGATGCTGGGCGGCGGTCCTGCCGACGCGAAGTCGGTCAGCGAAGCGCTTGCGCGGGGCTATGTGGTGGCTTCAGCAGACGCTGGCAGCGCGTTGCATGACGCTGCGCTGGCCGCGAAGGCCGTCATCGCCACTTACTATGGCGCCTCTCCACGCTATTCGTATCTGGAAAATCGCGCAGCCGACGTGGCACCCGCGCTGGCGGCGGTGAATGCAAACCCGACGGATTTTGATGGCCTGGTTCTCGGTGCACAGGATGGCGCTCCTGCGGCGGTCGCCACGGCACCCGACCTCGCCGCGTTCGCGGCCCGCGGCGGCAAGATCATCCAGTACCACGGCGGGGCCGGTCGTGCGGTTCCCACCGACACTGCAACCCGCGGCTATGACGCTGTCGCAGCACGCAGCGGTGGCGTCGAACAGACGCGCGATTTCTACCGGCTGTTCCTGGCACCCAATGGCCAGACCGGCGATACCTTCAAGGGCTACTGGGTGGCTGCGCTCGAGGAGTGGGCCCAGCGCGGGCGCGCCCCCAACGTGGTACTCGTCGAACACTCGCCTGCACCCGATGCACCCCCGGCGCAGCGGCCGGGCGGCGTCGTGTTCGATCCGCCGTTCGGCGTGCGCACGGTATGTGCGTATCCGCTGGTCGCGCAGACGATCGCGCAGGGCACCGAAACGCCGCAGCAGTATCTCTGCGTCACGCCGGAGAGAGCAGGAGAGGTCGCTGCGGCCACGCGCCAGCCGTAATCATCGCCGCTGACGTATTGCACAGCCTGTCCCATCTTCTGAGTTGACCCCAAGGAGTGCCTATGCGTGGTGCGGTGTTATTCGCCTCCGGACTGATGACGGGCCTTGCCGTCAGCATCGGCGTCGCGCAGAACAACAGCTCCGACGCGGTGCTGAATCACGTCGGCATCAACGTGCCGGACATTCCTGAGGCGATCAGGTACTACACGGACAAGATGGGCTACCGCGAAGCATTTCGCATCACGGGGAAGGATGGGGCTCCCACGCTCGTTTACATGTACATCAGCAAGAACACGTTTCTGGAGCTGCAGCAGGCCACCGCGGAACGGCCCGCTGGCGTCAGTCACTATGGGCTTGTCGTCGACAACGCCGCTGCAGCGGTTGCGTCGTTCAGAGCCCGCGGTACGACAGTGACCGACGCCGTGAAAAGCGCCAATTCGGGGGCAACCCTGGCAAACATCACGGATCCGTACATGGGTCGCGTGGAGCTGCTCGAACTCACTCCGGACTCGATGCAGGCGAAGGCCATCGCTGCGAGCAAATAATCCGGCATCCGGTTCTCCCGGAAGCGACTGAGATTGAAAATGGCTAGCGCGCTTTTGGCAGATCCATGCCGCTGTTCTTGATCGCCGCGGTGGCTTTTGCCGAAGCCAGGAACTCGATCAGGCGCCTGGAAGATTCAGTCTCCCTGGAGTTCGCTACGATGGCAGCCGAGAAGACTGAAATGTATTGGGCCTCCGGGGGAAACAGGCCTATGAAATCAACGCCGGGCTGATGCACCAGTTCGCTGACCGGCTGTAATGCGAGCTCGGCCTCTCCCTTGGCGACCAGTGCAACAGCTTCTGCTCCTCGCGTCGTGATCGTGACTTTTCCGGCAATTTCTTCGGCGATGCCGAGCCGTGGAAACAACGTCGTCGTCATGAACATACCGGTGGTGCTGCCCGGATACGCGACGGCCTTCGCACTGACAAGTGTTTGCTTGAATGATTCGAGGGTGCCGATATCGGGTCTGCGCTCCCCGGACCGCACCGCAACTCCCATTGGCGTTTCGGCGAGGTCACGATCCGTCCCTTTTTTGATCTTGCCGTCCGCGATCAATAGATCGAGTCCCTCCCGGGACATGATGACGACATCCACGGGTTCACCCCGGCCAATCTGCCCGGCAATCGTATCGGGCCCGCTGCCTTGAGAAGCGCCGCTGCCTGTGGTGACCTTGATGCCCGTGGTCCGCTCGAACTCTGGTAGAACCTGTTTGTAAGCAGTTGCAAATCCGCCCGACATGATGACTTTGACTTGCGCGGTTGCTATCGCCGGAAGGGCGAGGAATACCGCGAGCGCGACGACTGCACACACGTGCAGACACGGTAGCTTCTTCATGTTGCGATTACCTTCTTGCCGGGGGCGTGGGGCAGCGCTCAGAAGTCGATAATTGGTCAGGCGTGAGGAACGAGTCAATTGGCGCACCTACTTGCGTCTATCCTGGATGACTTGTATCGAGAGTTTCGACTAGTGGTGGTGAGTCCAAAAGGACAGGGCTACAAGGCGGTGTCGAAATTTACCTCATTGATATGCATAGCGAGTCAAACGATAGCCAAGCTTGCTTACCCCGATAACTGCCCATGGCGATTGCCCGGAAATTCATCGGTAGAGCGTGAGAATCAAGGCAGGACTCGGGATTGTCATCGTCGCATGCCGAACGCGCTGCAGTGATGTATTTTGCAGTGGGAGAACGTTTCGGATCCTCCAAGGGAAATGACAATGAATCCGATCGCGCTGGCCGTCTTTATATCAGCAGCCTTGTTTTTAGCCATGACTGGCGCCCAGCTCGCGGGGCATCGGCTCGGCAGGCAGCGAATCGCAACCGAGGGAGACAAGGCCAATTCCGGTGCCCGGTCAGTCGAGGCGGCGGTCTTCGGTTTGCTAGGACTGCTGGTGGCGTTCACGTTTTCCGGCGCCAGCACCCGCTTCGAGCATCGCCGTGACCTCGCGCTTGAACACATCAATGCCCTGGGGACTGCGTGGATGCGACTCGACCTGTTGCCCCCCGAAGACCAGGGTCCGGTTCGCAGCCTCTTCCGCGACTACGTCGACGGTGTCTATGCGGCTTCTCTTCCCGCCGCGGATACCGGATCGCTCGCACCCCTGGAGGCAGAGATGAACCGGCTGCAGGCGGCCATCTGGTCGATGAGCGTTACCGCTGCCGCGCGAAGCGGCGAGAACTACGTACCCACCGTTCTTCTGCCTGCGCTCAACGACATGTTCGACTTGACCGCTTCACGGTTGTACGCCATGCGGATTCATGTCCAGCCGGAAGTCGTGGGGATGTTGATCATGATGGCCATTCTTGCCGCTTTCATTGCCGGCAACGGGCAGGCGGAACTGGTCCGCCCCGATCTCGTGCACATGATTCTTTTCGCCGCCGTGGTCTCCCTATGGCTGTATGCAATTCTCGACTTCGAGTTTCCCCGGCTTGGATTGATCACGCAGGATTCAGGGCGAGGATTGCTGCAGGCATTCCGGGCCACGCTTGGACAGGATTGATCGCACTGTACGGCTGCCAAACCAGCTGTCTCACGCAATGCATCGGTAAACCGAGCTCAGAAGCGGCGCTTGGCATCCTTGTCGACGGCATCGCATTGACCGGAAAAATCGCCCAGGCCACCCGACAGGGTAATGCTGCCGGTCGTCCGGTCGATGCGCAGCTTGGGTTTGTTCAAGCCGTTGATCCGGATCACGCCGGTGATTTCACGATCGTTCATGAACAGGTCCTGGATGTTGAACCACCCGCCGTTGTCACTGCGGATGGGAGGCATCAGTGCGCTCGGCAACTTGATGCGCCCGAAATTCCCGGAGATCTCCACATTGCCGGAGCCCGAGAACTGTTCCCGGCCCGTGGTCTGGGCGGTGCCGAACTCGTGGCTCTTGCTCTTGCGGTCGTATGTATTGACGAAGGTCGTCTGCGTCGCCATCACTGAACCAGTCCCGTTGCAGATGAGGGTGATGTCGGTGGCCGCATCCTGGCCGTGTGCGAGACCCGAGAAGGCGATTCCGGCCGCCAGCAAGGTCGCTGTCCAGCGTTCCGGCTTGATCCTCATGCAGTGGATATTCAAGGGGTCTCTCCTGGAAGATTCAAAAGGCACGCAGCGGTACGGGTGCTAGGGCCTGGCATGTTCCAGCCAGTCGTAGTTGCTGAACCAGTAGTCGTAGGCTTGCGGGAGTGACTTGTCTGCAGTACGAGCAGCAATCCACGCATTGAGAAAGTTGAGCAAGGCCTGATTCCCGTGGCGGACCGCGAACCCGGCTACCGACCCCACGACGGGTTCGGCGAGCGGCAGAGCCGCGATTTCAGGTTGCTGCCGGGCGAGGATGCGAGCGTCCGGCAGGTTGGTCAGGTAGCCCTGTGCACGGCCCTCGAGAAACGCTTTCTCTGCTGCCACTCCATCGGGGACGGTCATGATACGCGCGACATCAAAGAGCTGTGCCGCGACCCCGGCCGAGAAGGTTTCGTTGACGACCACGACGACATACCCTTCCTTGTTCAGGTCATCGATTCGCCGTACATCCGGAGCAAGTCTGCGATGGGTGACCACCGTGGTGCCGGAAGAAAAGTAGGGTGACGAGAAGTCGGCGAGAAGCGCCCGCGCGGGTGTAATTGCCATTCCCGCTGCGATCAGGTCGATTTGTCCGCGTTCGAGCGCACCGAAAATCGTCTCGAGACTGTACAGCTTGAAGTCCGGTTTCAGCCCGAGATCGCGTGCGAGCATACGGCCTGCATCGATCTCGGATCCTTCGAGGTCGCCGCGGCGGTTGGTGAACGTCCACGGAATGCACTCGCAGACACCGATCCTCACCGTGCCTCTTGCGCGGATGTCGTCCATCGAAGCCGCCAGGACCGTATGGGAAAGCAGCAAGGACGCCACGATGATCAAGCGGGCGCACCAACGGGATCCAGTCTTCATCCGTATTCCCCTTGCCTTGCAGTGGGCTGTCAGAACGATGCGCGAACGTAGACCTGTGCGCCGCTGTACTTCCATTCGAGGCTGCCCCGGAAGTCGCCATCGTCGGGCGAGTCGACCTGCGTGTCGAAGAGGTTGTAGGCTGCGCCAACCCCGAAGTGTTCCTGGAATTGCCACAGTATTCCCGCCTGGTAGTCCTGGATGCTGCCGTCGAGCCCCCCGATCTTGATCTTGAAATACTGCGCGTGGCCCTGGAGGTAGACGTTGCCTCCCAGGCGGTACAGGCCCCGCAGCCCGATGACGGGCAAGGGCGCATCCACTTCGGAGGACTCCGTGGTAGTGCTCCCGACCACGACGTTGCCCGAAGAGACCACCCCGTCGAGCCGGACCTTGAAGAGGACGTTGTGGATGCCGATGGATGCGCCCAGTTCGTAGCGGTCGGTGCGCAGGAATTCGTATTCATACGCGAGTTCGGCGATATCGAATTCGAACTTTGCCGAGACCGTCGCGTTGACGGGGTAGACCGCATCCTCGAACCGGATCTCCGAGTCAATGGAATCGGTTGCCGTCCGGTTGCTGCTGAAATACATCAGGCGCAGCTTGTGGCGTGGAAAGAACCGCCACAGGGCTTCAGCACGGAAGACGGTTTCGTCATCGAACCCGAAGGTGTTCTCCAGCTCGATATTCGTGCCGATGTTGACCGAATCGATGCTGTCTGCGCGGAGGGTGGTATCCGACGTCATGAAATACGAACCCAGGCTGAAGGCGAACTTCTCGTCAAGCAGGTCCTCTGCTGCCGAAGCGCCGCTACTGGCCAGTGAAAGCGCGATGGCTGCGCCGCAGGCATGCAGGAATTTGCCGGACATGTAGGGGTCTCCCGGATTCTGTTTCTGGAAATGGTCTGGCTGTCAGGGGTCTTGAAACGCAAGGTTTGCGCATGACGGTGACACTGGAGTGACACTCGTTCCGTGCCTTCGCAAGAGCAACGCTTGCGGCAGGCAGGCGGGGGAGAAATGGCGTGACGATGCCGGAAGGCTGGAATGATCCGGAAAAGTTGCCGGACAGGCCGGAAGAATCGTCATGCGCGCCGTTCCCTGTACGTGCGTTTGTGCCACTGATCTTGACAGAAATTCTGCGGGCATGCATTTTCATTTTAATGTCCGATCAAGGCTTCAGCCGTCCGGGTCATGCAGGCAACTCGGCTTGATCGACACCAATGAACCCTCCGGATCCATGCCATCGCGGCGCAGACAGTTGAGTCAGTCGCTGCGAACCTTTCTGTCGCGCGCCGTGTTGATTCTGTTGGCGCTGCTGGTCGGCGCCTTCGGGATGCGTATATGGATTGTCCGGAGCACGCCGGACCTGCAACCGTGGCATACGCTGGCGCCGAGCGAAATCGCGCCATCAGATCTTGATAGCGCAGACTGGAACGCTTATCTGCGTGCGGAAGACGGCCTGTTCGCGGAACTGGCGAGCGAATTGCAGGACAGCGTGGGCGAAGCGGATCGCGTCCCCCGCAATCGTTACTATGCTGGCGGCTCCGTGTATCCCGGCAGCTTTGCAGTTGACTGGAACCGCTCATTCGTCATGACACCGGAGGTACCGCTCGCCGGCGTGGTGGTGCTGCTGCATGGCCTCACGGATTCGCCCTACAGCATGCGTCACCTCGCCGAGCTGTACCGGAATCACGGCTTTGTTGCGCTTGCACCCCGCTTGCCGGCACACGGCACCGTGCCGGGCGCACTGATCCGCATCAGGTGGCAGGACTGGCTGGGAGCAGTCCGGCTTGCGATGAGGGAAGCGGCCCGCTTGTCGGAGGGCAAGCTGCCCGTGCATCTCGTCGGCTATTCAACCGGGGGCGCACTCGCCATCAAGTACACCCTGGAAGCGCTCGAGGGAAATTCAACGGTGCGGCCGGACCGCATCGTTCTGCTGTCGCCGATGATTGGAATCACCTCCGATGCGCGCTATGCGGGCGTGGCAGGGTGGCCCGCGATATTGCCGGCGTTCGCCAAGACAGCGTGGCTCGACGTCCTGCCGGAGTTCAATCCCTTCAAGTACAACTCTTTCCCGGTCAACGCAGCGCGGCAGTCCTATCTGCTGACGAATGTATTGCATCGACAGCTGGAACGAATGGCACGTGGCTCGCAGCTTGCGGATTTACCTCCCATCCTGACTTTCCAGTCGGTGGCCGATGCAACGGTGAGTACGCCGGCGGTCCTGGCAATGCTCTATGCCTACTTGCCTGACAACGGCAGTGAACTCGTGCTGTTCGACATCAACCGCGAATTCGACTTTGGCCTCGTGATGCGTGCCGGTGCAATCAGCGACCCGGCGATGATGTTGGGCGATTTTCCGCATTCATTCGGTACCACCGTGATTACCAATACTTCCGCACAGAGCAGGGAAGCGGTGGCGCGAAGCAGGGCGGCGGGTGGCCGCGTCGAAAGCGTCGAGTCCATCAACCTGTCCTATCCGGCGGAAGTATTCTCGTTATCGCATGTCGCCTTGCCGTTTCCGATGCACGATGGACTGTACGGGATGACTCCCGATCCGGCCGACGATTTCGGCATCCAGCTGGGAACGCTGGGAATGCGTGGCGAGAGAGGCTTGCTGGTTGACGGAGTTGATATGCTGACGGTGCGTATCAGCAGCAACCCGTTCTTTCCCTACCTGGTCCGGCGCATCGAGGCGATCCTTCCCGACGCAGCAAGCCCGCAAACGATCACAACTGCTGCCGGAACGGCAGCCACCGTGCAAACCCCGCCTTGATCCGCAGCCATGCCCCCGTACGAGGTTCGTGGGTGTATACCACCTCCGGGCCTCCATGCTGCTCGCGCCAGCGCAGGTGCTCGCCTGAGTCCAGGAAAAGCTCGTAGCTTTTGGCTGTCAGCACATCGTCCACGTAACTTGCAAACGTGCCCGCCAGTTCGGCGGAGTCGATGATCAGGCCCATCTCCGTATTGAGCTTTGCGGAACGGGGGTCGAAGTTGAACGAGCCGATGAACAGTTCCCTGCGATCCACTACGAATGCCTTGGTATGGAGGTTGAAGACTACCGGGTCCAGGTGGGCGTACTGGATCTCCGTGACCTCGGCGTCGGGGCGAGTCTCGAACAGACGTACTCCCGCTTGCAAGAGGGGCTTGCGTGCGGGAGCGTAACCACCATGGACCACAAAATGGTTCTCGGAGGCGAGCGAGTTCGTGAAGATACGCACTTCAATATTGCGCGCGCGGACTTCCCGTATACGTTGGATGCCATAGTCCAGCGGCACGAAGTAGGGTGAGACTATCAGCACTTCTTTCCCGGCCAGTTCGAGTGATCGAGAGAGTGGAACGAAGATGGATTCGGGGCCGCCTGTAAAGTCGGGGTCTATCTTGTCGGGCGAGTCGGCATAGAGGCGATAGGGCGCCCACGTCAAGGCGCCGAGTGCGCGCGCTGTCATGTCCTGCCGCGTTGTCGCCAGTACCGTTCCATAGGGACTTGCACCGAAATCGGCATTGCGCCTGGCGATCTCTCCACGGAGCTGCGCAAGGGAGGCAGGAGGATCCGCAAGTGGCTTCGTAACGGCATGGACCGGGATGGCCATGCGATGGTTCCAGTAGAGATCGAACGTCGCGGACACGTCATTGACCACAGGGCCGATGCCGAGCACGTCGAAGTCGCTGAAATCGGCACGAACATGCGCGCCGAAATATTCGTCCGCGATGTTCCGTCCCCCGACGATCGTGAGCTGGTTGTCCGCGGTGAAGGACTTGTTGTGCATCCGGTGGTTCAACCGGCGGAAGTCGCGGAGTTCGCCGAACAGGCGATGGGCCCGGGAGGTAAAAGGATTGAACACCCGGATTTCAAGGTTCGGGTGGGAGTCGAGCGCTGCCATTGCCTGGTCATAGCCGGACGTCTGGATGTCGTCGACCAGCACCCTCACACGCACGCCCCTGTCCGCGGCATCCAGGAGCGCGCCCATGAGCGTGACGCCGGTCTTGTCACCCGCGATGATGTAGTACTGCGCGTCGATCGTTTTCTCTGCCTTGGCAGCCAGATCGAGACGCAGCCCCAGGGATTCGATGCCGTTGCGCAGCAGGTGAAATCCTGCAGACGATTCGGCACGCCCTGTCGCCAGGGGCGTGGCCAGTGTGCCAAGGGGAGTCGAGACAGTTTCGATGACCGGGATCGCCGCCGATGCGGTCCTGGCAGCGTCCGTATCGAGGGTTGCGCAACTTGCGGAAGCCAATGCGCTTGCGGCAGCCAATGTCCGGAGCCACCTGGGGGAAAGTCTTGTCACGTCACTCGCGCTGCAAGTGAAAGCGAGGTCCCGTCACAGTGGACTGCACAAGTTCCAGCAGGAAATCAGGCTGGCCATGCCGCTTCTTCACCAGGACATCCTCACCATCGTCGGTTTCCGACGAAAACCGGTCGGTGGGCAGCTGTGCGATGAATGCATCGCGGATTGCACGGGCGACGGCATTTTCCCCTGTGTGCGCCGCGATCGTCGCAGTGACGTCGATCGGCGTGCCTTGCAACGGAGTTACTCTGAACTGGATGATTCCCGTGGTCTCCGCATGAGAGCTGCACTCAATGCGCCACTTGTTTGAAGGCCTGGGCGCTGAAGCCGCAAGCGCGACTCCGGCCGCTGCGAATGCGAAGGCCAGCACTACAATGCGGAACCCGAAAACCGATCTGGCGTTCATGCGTTTCTCCCTGTTCGCTTCATCGGGACCGGCACATCGAATATAGGGTTATATCGAAGACGGACAGGTGCCACGCACCTGCAAGGCCTTTACTCTCGCGCAGTGCGAGGACGCCTGTCAACGCAGCCCGGTGCTTGATCAAGTTCGGTTTCCCGCGCTAGTCTGCAAGCTAGGTCCCGATGCCCAATCAAGTTGGCCACATGCTTCGATCGCAACGACGACGCATCCAGCCTCGCGCGATGAGCGCCCCGATTCCAAACGTTCTGCGGGAGAACCCGATCATGAATTGCTCCGCCCTCCGGCGCGTGACCCTTTGCATGCTCGGAATGATTGGCTTGAGTGCGAGCTGTGTCGCCCAACCTGCGCAGGAACGCGTTGGACTGGTACTGGGAGGGGGAGGGGCCCGTGGTGCCGCCCACATCGGAGTACTCAAGGTACTCGAGCGCGAGCGTATTCCGGTGCACGCGATCGCCGGAACCAGCATCGGCGCGATCGTTGGCGGTTTGTACTCGGCAGGTTATTCGCCGGAGGAGATCGAACAGATCATCGGTTCCATCGACTGGGTCGATATCTTTCGCGACAGCACGGCGAGGGTCGATCTGCCGATGCGCCAGAAGGAGACCGACCTTGGCGTGCTGGCAAATTTCGAGGTGGGACTGGCGAACGGTCGCCTGACCATTCCAACGACGCTCGTGCGCGGCCAGAAACTGGGCTTGCTTCTCAGGCGGCTTTTCCTGGGCCGGGGCGAAGTCCAGAACTTTGATGATCTGCCCATTCCGTTTCGCAGCGTGGCGACCGACATCGGCGTGGTGAAGCCCGTCGTATTCCAGTCCGGAGATCTCGCCCTGGCGGTGCGTGCAAGCATGGCGGTGCCGGGTGCTTTCGCGCCTGTCCGCCACGATGGCAAGATCCTCGTCGATGGAGGAATCGTAGACAATGTCCCGGTCGATGCGGTTCGTGCAATGGGCGTGGATCGGGTGATCGCGGTGGATGTCGGACAGGGGCTGGCGTCTGCAGAGTCCATCGATACCAGCTTCGAGGTTCTCCTGCAGATGGTCAGTGGCTTGATGCAGGACCGTACGGACGCGATGCTGGCGACGCTTAGCGAGCGCGACGTCCTGCTCAAGCCCGATCTCAAGGAAATCACCAGTGCCGACTTTCCGAATGCGGTGAAGGGCATTGCTTCCGGGGAAGAAGCCGCCTTGGCGGTGCTGGAAAAACTGCGGACCTTCTCGCTGCCTGAGGGCGAGTACCTTGCGTGGCGGGAAAGGCAGAGGCAGCCGGCTTCGCATCAGCCCCGGATCACGTACGTCAAGGTGGACGACTCCGCAAGCATCACTTCCGAGTTCGTCCGCGACCGGATTGACGTGGACACTTCACGGCCGCTCGATACCAAAGCGCTCGAACACGACATCAGCAGTGCATTTGGCAGGGGAACGTACGAATCGATTTCCTACCGCCTGACGACCGATGCCGAGGGGCAGCCTGGCGTCAGCATCTTTCCGGTGGACAGCAGTCTCGGCCGCGTCGTCTTCCGGGCAGGCCTGCAGATCAGCGATGACTTTTCGGGGACGGATCACTACCAGCTCAACCTTGAGAACCGGGTGACCGGCCTGAGCGAGAAGGGGGCGGAATGGCGGAGCCTCCTGGGATTCGGTCGCGTGACCACGCTCGCAACCGATCTGTACCTGCCTTTTACCCGCAACGGCGCCTGGTTCTTCTCTCCCGAAGCGGGTTACCAGGCATTGAATCAGCCCCTGGTCCTCGATGGCCAGACCGTTGCGCAATATCGCATCACCAGCTGGTCGGGTGGCTTACGCGTCGGCAGGGACCTCGGCAACAACCTCCGGCTTTCCGCCGCGGTAGTCCGCGGCCAGGATGAGGCGACACGGAAGATCGCCCTGCCCATTCTTCCGAAGAAGCTCCTGGACAATGTCGGCGGCATAAATGGCACCATGCTGTGGGATACGCTCGACAACGTCAGGTTCCCGCGCAGCGGGATGCGTGCGGAGATCAGCTATACGCAGTTTTACGAAGAGTTCGGCTCGGAAGACGACGGAGACCTGTGGCGTGTCGCCATCGACAAGGCCTTCAGCTACGGACGCGATACGTTACTGCTGGGGGGGCGTGCATCGATAGCTGCCGATAGTGTCGGCGCGTTCCAGATGCAGTCCACACTCGGCGGGTTGACGTTCCTGTCTGGTCTCGGCGAGCGCGAACTGATCGGCAATCAGATGCTCCTGTTGCGTTCCGTCTACTACCATCGCCTCACCCGGCAGGGACTGCTGTTCGATCTTCCCCTGTATCTTGCTGGCAGCCTCGAAGGCGGCAACGTCTGGGATTCGCGCAAGGATGTCTCGCTGGACGACCTCATCGGCGCGGGCAGCGTGTTCCTCGGCATCAATTTGCCGTTTGGCCCCCTGCAATTCGGCTACGGGAGGACCTTCGACGGCCGCGATTCTTTCTATCTCACTTTCGGTTCACTGGTGCTGCCGCGATACCGTTGACGGAAGCACTCACCTCTGGCAGGTTCCGCACATAAACGTCCTGCTGCGGGAACGGGATCGAAATGCCAGCCTCACCGAGCGCTTCAAGAATGCGGGTGATGAGTTCGCTGCGGATGGCGCTCCACTGGTCGAAGTCGTGGGTCCAGGCACCCACCGTAAATTCCAGGGAACTCGTGCCCAGCCCGGTAAACAGTACTGATGGCGGCGGCGATGCGGCCACACCGGGTGTGCTCTCGGCAGTTCGTCGCAATACTTCGAAGACCTGTCCGGGATCCGAACCGTATGCTGCGCCGACCTTTACCTCGATTCGTCGACTGCGGTCCTGAAGCGTCCAGTTGGTCACCTTTTCGGAAAGCAGATTGCCATTCGGGACGACAACATCGGCACCATCAAACGTGGCGACCGTCGTGGCACGCATGCCGATGCTGAGCACCCTTCCAGAAGTGCCGCCAAATTCGATTACATCCCCCGGCTGGACGGGGCGCTCGAACATCAGGATCAGGCCTGAGACGAAATTGTTCACCACGTTCTGCAGGCCGAAACCGATACCGACGCCCAATGCACTCAGGATCAGGGTGAGCTGGCTCAACGCGAAGCCGGCGGCAGAGAGCGCAAACAGAAAGCCAATCAGGATCAGGGCGTAGTAAGTCAGCGATGCAACGCTGTTGCCCACCCCGCGCGGTAGCGGCAAGCGCGTCAGGATGCTGTCTCGTAACAAGAGCCTGGTGATGCGGGCGATCCAGAACGCGGCGACGATCCATCCCAGGAACACGAACACATGCCCCAATGAAATCGAGACGTTGCCGTAAGACAGCTCGTACGAGAGCACCGATCTCAGTTTTTCCAGTACAGGCCGCATGAGCCGGAAGACGTTCAGGGCGTAGAGCGTCCAGCCAATCCCACACGCGAGCGCCAGAATCCTCGCAAGGTTGCGCACAAGCGGCGGGGATGATTTTTCCGGGCCCGCGGGCGGATCAAACAGCATGTGCAGGACAGTTACTACGGCCATGAAGCCAACGTAGAGCAGAAGTCCGAAGTACCCGCCGTCGACTACGCCGCTGGTGAGCATCTCGGCCAGGGTGGAGTTGCCGACCACATTGGCGAGCAGGGCAACGACCAGGAGGGCAGTCGCGATGCACGCGATGGGTCGCACTGAACGTCCGATGGTTGTCATGGGGCGCTTCGCGCGGGAGTGCCACAATTGCCACAGGGTTGCAGCCAATGCGACACAGGTAAGTGCAAACTGGAAAATGCGATAGACGGTCGTGTTGAACATGGCCAGGAACGACAGATTTTCCAGCAGGAACAAGCCGGAGATCATGTAAGGCCACCAGCCGAGCAGATGGCTGGCTTCGGCCGGGAGCAGCCGCAGCACCGGAATCAAAGCTACGAGCATCGCCAGCTGCTGCACCATCAGGGGCGCGTCGGGTTCGAATGCGACGGATCCCAGCATGACCAGCAGCAACCATGAGGAAACGGGACGTCCGAGCACTTGAGCCGCATTGGAATGCTGTGGCTGGGCCAAGGGTCCGGAACGCCGGTATCTCCATGCAAGCCAGATCAATGCGACCAGCAGGAGCAATCTGAATGACTGCAGGGCGCGCTGATTGATGCCTGAATCTGCGCTGTATTCCCGGGCAAATTCGCTTTCGATGGAAAGCCCTGTCTGGAAGGATGTTGTGGCGTCCGTTTGGCTGGCATTACTCCGTTGCCGCTGCCACAACGGTGGCGAATCGCGATAGAGCAGCCGCGTGTCGATGAAGTCAATGGCCGCTTTGACTGCGTTTTCGCCCGCCTGCAGGCTGGCATCAATCTGGTTGGCGCGGCGACCGAGCGCCAGCAAGCTCTCCATGGGTGTGACCAGCGCCTGCTCTGCCGCTCGCAGCTCACCGACAATCTCGTTCGCGCGGCTCGCGATGATTTGCGGAGCCTCTGCCAGCGCCGCAGACGCCAGGCTGGCTTCCCATTCGGACCTCCGTCGGGCCAGCTCAACCATTCCTTGTGCATGGGACTGCAACTCGCTGTTCAGTTGTCCGTTCCATCGGACGAATCGCCGCGACTCGAATCGCCAGTGTCGGTCGAGGCTCTCCAGCCGCATCGCGGAAATCTGCCGAAGCTGCTCGGCGTTGAATTGACCTTGCAACTGTTCCACCCGCTTTGCGACCACATCCAGTTGCGGTGCGAGGGATCGCAAAGCCTCATTGGTCGATGCCACCTGGGTTATTGCCTGCCGGGCAAACCGTTCGTCGGCATTCGCCCGCGAGGGCATTTCTGCAAGCGGAATTACGGTGTCGGTGGCAGGGGACGGGTTGGGTGCCTCGCCGGCAAGAACAGGGCCTGCCGGTCCCCAGCCGAGGATTGCGACCAGCAAGCTCACGAATACCGATTGAATCAGTCGCATGATTCCCTTAAGCAGCAATCGGCAGACGAATCCCTTCAGAACGATGCGTGCAGCAGTGAGACGTTGCGTGCAAGTCTACACAAGTGCGCAAGGCGTTGGATGTCCGCTCCGTGCCGTTCCCAGGCACCGTTCGTGTGGATCAACCGGAGGGTCTAGTCAAGCCGGCGGCGGTGCGTTAGCCTGATTCAACTTCGCTGGTTATCTTTGAAACTGGTATCGCCAAGTCATGTTGCCAGGCACATCAGGACATGGATTTTGTCGCGCGCTGATGGTGTGTATTGCACTTGGCTTGCCCGCCGCAAATGCGGCTACCGTGCCTTTCTGGGGTGCACAACAGTCGATGCCGGCTGATACGCCAGTCGCGATACTGAAACGGGGCGAGTTCATCTGGCTGGGAGATGCTGTCGATTCGGGCCCCTTGCTGATCGTGGTCAGCCTGTCCGAACAGCGCGCCTATGTCTATCGCAACGGCGTGCTGATCGGGGCAACGACGGTCAGTACAGGGCGTCCGGGGCACGAAACCCCGACGGGGGTGTTCAGCATCCTGCAAAAGGACAAGGATCACCGCTCGACCATCTACGATGGCGCACCAATGCCTTTCATGGAGCGGCTCACATGGGGCGGCGTCGCCCTGCACGCTGGCGGACTTCCGGGTTACCCCGAGTCGCACGGGTGCGTGCATCTGCCCAGCGAGTTTGCGCGTCTGCTGTACAAGGTGACGACCACTGGCATGACAGTGGTCATTGGCGACGAGCACAACGCTCCGAGTTCGGTCGTCCATCCGGGACTGCTGTCGCCGGTGGACGCGCAGGGTCGTGCATTGCCGCTCTCGCCGCTGTTGCCGGGAGAGGAAGAACGCTGGCAGCCTGAATTGTCGACTTCCGGACCGCTCAGCATCGTCCTGAGCCGCCAGAGTGGCAGGGCGCTGGTTTTCCGCAACGGTGTTGAAATCGGTCGTTCGCGCGCCACGTTCAGGGGCGACGCTCCGTTAGGTACGCACGTGCTGATTCTGGAGGAAGGTGCAGGACAGGGTCCCGCGCGCCTGGTGCCCGATGCGTCGCGATGGCACTGGTTGCTGCTGTCCACGCCAGGTCACGCGCAGGAAGCCGGCACCGAGCCCAGCCTCGCAGCCTCGTCACGTGTAGAGATTCCCTCCGATTTCCTGCAAAAGGTTTTCAGTGAGCTTTATGCAGGCGCCACCGTCGTCGTGACGGATGCGCCTTTGTCCGCCTCGACCAGCGGTGCGACTCTGGATGTGATCAACGCAGATCCCCAGTCAGCTGGCAACTGAGGTGTCCGTCAGTCGACAAGCTTGCTTGACTCGAATGGGGCATGCAGCCGTGGAAGCTTCGTTAAAAATTCCCGGACGCTTATGAGGCGTGTTTCCCACTCAGGAGAGAACCGCATGAAACCGTTCCTGGTCCCATTGAGCTTGCTGGCCTTGCTGTTCGCAGGTGGCGCGCACGCCGAGCTATCCCGATTGAACGCGATGTGCCCAGGAGATCTGGAGATACACGTTGACGAAGGCGGTCCCGTCTTCGTCAATGGCAGGGAATCCAGGCTCAAGCGTTTCAACGACAACTACTTTGAAGCCACGGACGCGAAATCAGGTGTGGTCATTTCCATCAGCAGGAACCCGGATGGCTCTTCGATCGTGACCTACACAGGTAAGAACCGTGCCAATGGTGTTTGCACCGTAGCGGGTGTTGGCGATGCCGAAAAAAAGATGGCTGCGGCCAGTACTGCTCGAGAGACGTATCCGGCCGCCGAGAAGGCGTGCCTGGCCGCCGTCGCCGGCAAGACGAACGTCAGCGTCATCAGGCTTTCGGTGATTGAGACTCTGAGTGCTGAAGCCGGCATTGTGGTGAAGGTGCAGGTTCCCGGGGCAGATGCGCCTTGGGCCTGCATGACTGACAAGCGGGGAAGACTCTCGAGCGTCAGCTACACCGGTTCCGAAGGCGCGCTTTGACCGACCGGACACAGGTCTGGGGGTATCGTTTTTTGCTGCAGCATGATGTTCGCAGCGGAACTGCCCCATCGTTGGGCGATGATCGCGAAACCCGGGCTCGCTTTCTCAGAAAGAATCATGCCTGACTTTCCGTATTACGATGGCTCTCCGGTCCGCATCTCCGCTGTCCAATGGGCAATTGTGCTGGGACTGCTCGCTGCTGGATTTGCAGCACTGATCGCTCCCTGGCCGTTTCTGACAGAGGGAGGGATCGCTTCTTTTCTTCCCGCGCTGATCTTCTGCGGACTGCCGCTAGTAGGGCTCAGAATCGTCGCACCCCGCCATTGGAATGCGCTGACACGCAAAGTGGGTGGCCGTGACGTGCTATGGATGCTCGGTTTCGGTGTGCTGAACATCATTGTCAGCGTGGCCATCGGGGGGCTGTTGTCGAGGCTATTCGACTTTACCCCCAATCCAGTGGTGAGCGGGCTGTCGCATCTTTCGCACCTCGCGATGGAACTCACCCTTCTCAGAACGCTGCCGCAACTCTTCGGTGAGGAGCTGCTCACCATACTGCCGTTTCTCGCCGTGCTCCAATTCGGTCATGCGAAACTCGGCCTTGCTCGCACGCATGCGATCGTTCTCGCGTGGATCGTGTCGGCACTCGTTTTTGGTGCGGCCCATCTGCCGACGTATGGCTGGAACTTTGTCCAATCCCTCGGGATCATCGGAATCGCTCGCCTGGTTTTGACGCTGGCGTACTGGAAGACGAAGAATATCTGGGTGTCTTTCGGTGCACACGTCGTTGCAGACTGGAGTTATTTCGGCGCTTCTGTGGCGCTAACGGGATTGGCTGCTGGTTAGTGAAGTTCAATTTGACTGACAGTCGCAGTGCACCTCAGCTTGCATCAGGCCGCTGCGATCTTTACCTATGCAGGGGAACTTCGATCCATACCAGGAAACCGGGACCCGAATGGGATCCCTAAATTGTTGAAAATAAAAGAAAATGTGAATGGTGCCCAGGAGAGGACTCGAACCTCCACGGTGTTACCCGCTAGTACCTGAAACTAGTGCGTCTACCAATTCCGCCACCTGGGCAAGGAGGGGATGCGGGGCCGGCCCGCGAAAGGCGCGCCAATGTACTCAGCACCCTCTGTAGTGTCAACAAAGAACAGCAGGTGGAAGGCCAAGCGCATGCGCCTTGTGATACAAGCTGCTCCTTATAATGAAACGCACCAAGAAGCCCGATTCGAATTCCCCTCCCAGGTCGCGCGTTGCGCAGACATCACAGCTGAGCGATGACGAGGTCCTTGCCGCCCTGCAGGCTGCGGGGCAGCCCATGCCGTTTGAAGAGCTGGTAACGCAGCTCGGGACGAAGCCTACCGGGCTTCACCAGTTGTCTGCACAGCTCGAGTCGCTCATTCATGCGGGCAAGCTGCTCCGGAATCGCCGTGGACAGTACTGCCTGCGGGAGAAGCTCGGGCTCACGGTGGGAATCGTCAGCGGGCACAAGGATGGCTATGGTTTCGTCCAGCCCATCGATCGCACCCAGGCGCCGCTTTATCTCGCCCATCGCCAGATGCAGCAGGTCATGCACGGCGATCGCGTGACGGCCAGGGTAACGGGTACAGATCATCGCGGACGATCCGAAGGCGTGATCGTCGAAGTGCTCGAACGCGGCACGCTTGAGATCGTCGGGCGCCTCTATTCGGAGTCGGGAATCTATTTCGTGGTGCCTGACAATCCGCGCATCAGTCATCGCGTGCTCGTGCCCCGGGAGAATGTGGGAGACGCAAAGCCTGGACAAGTTGTGCTACTCAAGGTGGCCGAGCAACCGAGCCGGACTGCGCAGCCCGTCGGGCATGTCACGCGCGTGCTCGGTGAACATGCGGCGCCTGGCATGGAAACGGAAATCGCCATCCATTCGCACGGATTGCCTTTCGAGTTTCCGGATGCGGTCATCGCTGAAGCGGGAGTGTTCGGTCATGCCGTCAACCCCGCCGCAAAGCGCAGTCGCGAAGACCTTCGTGAAATGCTGCTGGTCACGATCGACGGCGAAGACGCGCGCGACTTTGACGATGCAGTGTGGTGCGAACCTTCGGGCAGCGGCTGGCGATTGATCGTCGCCATTGCGGACGTCGGTCACTACGTTGATCCGGGTTCGCAGCTCGATCAGGAAGCATTGAATCGGGGTACTTCCGTCTATTTTCCGAATCGCGTGATTCCGATGTTGCCGGAAGCACTGTCGAACGGCCTGTGCTCGATCAATCCCGGCGTGGACCGTCTGTGCATGGCCTGCGAGATGCATGTCGCCGACACCGGCAAGGTTTCGCGCGCACGCTTTTTCGAAGGCATCATGCGCTCGGCTGCGCGGCTCACGTATACGGAAGTGGCTGCGTTTCTCGCGCAGTCGGGGCAGACGGCAAAGCCGTTTCCGAAAGGCGAGGAACTCGGGCAGCCGCTGAAGAATCTTTACGCGGTCTTCCATGCACTGTTCAAGGCGCGGCAGGAACGGGGAGCGCTCGATTTCGATGCGCCCGAAATCAAGGCGCGCTTCGACCAGAATGGACGCATCGCCACGTTCGTCGAACAATCACGCAACGATGCGCACCGGTTGATCGAGGAATGCATGATCGCCGCCAACGTGCAGGCGGCGCGCTTCCTGAAGAAGCACAAGATTCCGACGCTGTACCGCGTGCACGGCCAACCCGAGGAAGAGCGGCTCGAACAGTTGCGCGAATTCCTCAAGGGGTTTGCCATCGAATTGCCAACGGGTCGGCCGCTGACCCCGCTGGACCTGAGCGCAGTGCTGGCCCAGGCAGCCGGCAAGGAAGAAGGCAGGTTGATCGAGACGGTCGTCGTACGTTCACTGCCGCAAGCGGTGTATCAGCCGGCAAACATTGGTCACTTCGGACTCTCGCTGACTGAATACGCGCATTTCACTTCACCGATTCGTCGCTATCCCGATCTGGTTGTCCATAGAGGCATTCGCCATGTCTTGCGCGGCGGTACGGCGGACGACTTGCCGGCAGCGCTGAGTGCCATGGAAACATTGGGCCAGCAGTGTTCCTTCAAGGAACGCCGTGCCGACGACGCCACGCGCGATGCCATGTCGTGGCTCAAGTGCGAATACATGCAGGACAAGATCGGCGAGGAATTCGACTCCATCGTCACCGGCGTGGTGGATTTCGGTTTGTTCGTGCAGGTGGCTGGCGTGCACATCGACGGGTTGATCCACGTGAGCGCGCTGGGCTCCGACTATTTCACCCGCGACAAATCGGGTTACCGGCTGGTGGGAGAACGCAGCAAGCGGGTTTTCCGGTTGGGCGATCACCTGCGCGTAAGGCTGATCAACGTGATCATCGACGAGCGCAAGATCGACTTTGAACTGGCTGAACGGCCCAAAGCGGCGGCGAGTGGGCAATCCAATGAGCGTCGCCCGGGTGGACGCCCGCAACGACGGGGGCCGAAGCGATCGTGACGGGAGAGACTGCACTGGTCTTCGGGCTGCACGCCGTGCAGGCCGTGCTGGAGAAGCAGGCAGGCAGGGTGACCGGTCTGCTGCTGCAGAAAGGCCGTGGCGATCAGCGCATCGAGGCGATCGAGAAGCTTGCGACCGTCGCTGGAATTCCGGTCGCGCGTCACGAAGTCCGGGAGCTGGACCAATTGTCCGGCAATGCCCGTCACCAGGGAGTGATTGCCCGTCTTGCTGCTGCGGGCGTGCAGGGCGAGGGAGCGCTGGATGACATTCTCGATCGGGCTGGTCCGCAGCCGCTGATCCTGGTGCTCGACGGAGTCCAGGATCCGCACAACCTGGGCGCGTGTCTCCGCACCGCGGACGCTGCTGGCGTGCATGCCGTGGTGGTCCCTCGTGATCGGGCAGCGGGTTTGTCGCCCGCGGTTCGCAAGGTGGCCTCGGGTGCCGCCGAAACCACACCCTTGATCCAGGTGGTCAATCTGGCGCGCACCCTCAGGCATCTGAAGGACCGGGGATTGTGGGTGACCGGCGCGGCGGGCGAAGCCGAAGCAGAGCTCTATGCCGCTGATCTGAAAGGTCCTTCCGTCATCGTCATGGGCTCGGAGGGCGAGGGGCTGCGCCGACTGACTCGCGAGCACTGCGACGTTCTGGTCCGCATCCCGATGCTCGGGGCGGTCGAGAGCCTCAATGTCTCGGTCGCAACGGGGGTCATGCTGTTTGAAGCCGCCCGCCAGAGGCGCATTTAGCCCTTCGCTCTCATTGCGCCCGCTGGGCGGCTCCGCTACCATTCGCGCCCCTCTCCGGGCCCCAGGCGGAATCCGGAAGAGCCAACAACTCCTTGCCTCACCGCATGTTGCGGGAGACAAACCCTTAAGGAGCAGATGATGCTGAGACACTATGAAATCGTGTTTCTGGTCCACCCTGACCAGAGTGAACAGGTTCCGGCCATGCTGGAACGCTACAAGGGCATGATCACGGCCGGCGGTGGCCAGATCCATCGCCTCGAAGACTGGGGCCGGCGCCAGCTCACCTTCCCGATCGCCAAGGTCCACAAAGCCCATTACGTCCTGCTCAACATCGAAGCAGACAAGAAGACTCTCGATGAGCTGACGGGCTCCTTCCGTTTCAGCGACGCCGTGCTGCGCCACCTTGTCATCAAGATGGATGAGGCAGTGACCGAGCCGTCGCCGATGCTGCGGGGTGACGACGCCGAACGGAACGAGCGCTTCGCCGATGATGGTGAAGATGACGGTCCCGGCGCGTCCGATCGCTGAGCCGACGCCTGACACTCACGAATTTCGAGGATTGACCCATGGCACGTTTTTTCCGCCGGCGCCGTTTCTGCCGGTTCACTGCTGAAGGCATTGTCCAGATCGACTACAAGGATCTCGGCATCCTCAAGAACTACGTTACGGAGACGGGCAAGATCGTCCCGAGCCGCATCACCGGCACGAAGTCGCACTACCAGCGTCAGCTGGCTGTCGCGGTGAAGCGGGCGCGCTTCCTGGCGTTGTTGCCTTATACGGATCAGCACTGATCCGCAGGCTCTGATGTTTACTCGGTTCTCCGGTGAAGTCACCGGGAGCCGGCGGGAGCGGTGGCGTACGATGCATCGCAGGTTTGCGGCCTGGCTGGTTGGCCAACCCTGGCGGGCGTTCTTCATAGGAGCCTGTCTCGCGGCGCTGTCGCCCGAGGGCTTTTCGCCTCTGGCGGTCATCGCGGCTGCGGCGGCGGTGCTCGTGACGCTGTATGGGGATGCGCCCGGGACTGTGACCCGCGGTGTCACGATTGCAGTGGTCAGTTTTGCGATCGCGACGGGAATATTGCTGTCTGTCGGGCAGCCGCTGACGATTGCGGCGGGACTCGCGGTGCTGACGTTTCTTCTGCCCGCCGGTCTTGCGGTCCTGCTCAGGCGCTTTGGCTCACTGACGTTGAGCTTCCAGCTCGCCGTGCTGCTGTTGTACGGTTTGATGCTCGCGGTGTACCTCGTACTCGATGATCCGAGTGCGGTCTGGGAAGAATTGTTGCGAGAGGCCGTGCGCAAGTTGAACGAGAGCGGCATGGTGCTCAAGAATCCGGAGGAACTCATTCCGGGTTTTGCGCGCACGATGTGGGGCGCTTATGCGGCGCTCGCGATGCTGGGAGCATTGAGCGCGCTGTTTCTCGGGCGTTGGTGGCAGTCGTTGCTGGAGTCGCCGGGCGGTTTCGGCGAAGAGTATCGAAGCCTGAAACTCGGGCGCGTACTCGGCATTGTTTCGACGGGAATCGTTGCAGCTGCGGCGTTCCTCGATGTGGAAGTGATCGATTGTCTGGCGTGGGTTGCGGTGAGTGCGCTTGCTTATCAGGGATTGGCAGCTGCGCATCGGCGCAAGGCTTCCAGCCAGATGGGCCAGGGCGCACTGGTGGCGATCTACGTGTTTTTGCTTGTGCCATTGTCAGCGTTCATCATGGTGACGCTGCTCGCCGCCTGGGGCGCCGCCGATAACTGGCGGCAGCTCAAGGGACCGGCAAGCGCCTGACGGGCAGGGCTGGGCTGGCTTTGGCTTACGTGTGTTTTAGTTTTGCATAGGTGAAGGTGTCACGATGGAAGTCATACTCCTGCAGAAAGTCGCCAATCTCGGCAGCATCGGCGACCTCGTGAAGGTCAAGTCCGGTTACGGCCGCAATTTCCTCCTGCCCCAGGGCAAGGCCACGCTGGCCACCGAGGATAACAAGGCGAAGTTTGAAGCCCGCCGCGCCGAGCTCGAGAAGGCCGCCAATGACGAACTCGCTGCTGCCCAGGCTCGTGCCGCCAAGTTCGCCGGCTTCAAGCTGTCGATTCCTGCCAAGGCCGGCGCCGAAGGCAAGCTGTTCGGCTCCATCGGCACATCGGACATCGCCGAAGGCGCCACGAAAGCGGGTATCGCTCTCGAACGCTCGGAAGTGCGTCTACCGGAAGGCCCGATCCGCATGGCCGGCGAGCATGTCGTGCAGCTGCAATTGCATGCGGATGTGTTTGCGGACCTGCAGCTCACCATCGTCGGCGAAGAATAAGCGGCGATCGCAGCCCCCGTATCGAGGCGCGCAAAGTGCCTGATATCGAACCCGCGGCTGCGATCACATCGGCAAGGCGCGCGCGGGCCGTCTCCGCAGAGGAGGCGATTCGCGTTCCGCCGCACTCCGTCGAAGCAGAGCAGGCCGTCCTCGGCGGCCTCATGCTCGACAACAGCACGTGGGATGCCATTGCTGACCGCCTCAACGCCGAGGATTTCTACCGGCGCGATCACCAGCTGATCTTTGCCGCCATCGCCGAACTCGCCGGTCGTGCCGAACCGAGCGATGCCGTCACCCTGGCCGAACATCTCGACCGGCAAGGCAAGCAGGGTGATACCGGCGGCCTGGCCTACCTTGCCACGCTCGTTCGTGAAACGCCGAGTGCAGCAAACATCCGGGCGTATGCCGATATCGTCCGGGAACGCTCGCAGCTGCGACGACTCATCCGCGTTGGCGGAGAAATTGCCGCCAGCGCCTATGATTCCGAAGGACGCACGGCAGGCGAACTCGTCGATGACGCAGAGCGCCGCGTCTTTGAAATTGCCGAGAGCGGCCAGAAGGCGGGCTCCGGTTTCGTTCCGCTGGTGCAGGTGCTCGGGCCCACCATCGATCTCCTCGACAAGCGTCACCAGAACCAGGGTGAACTCACCGGCGTCAGCACTGGCTTCAAGGAACTCGACAAGATGACCGCCGGCCTTCAGCCGGGCGATCTCATCGTCATCGCCGGCCGTCCGTCGATGGGCAAGACGACGCTGGCCATCAACATCGCCGAGAACGCGGCCATTGGGGGAAATACCAAGGTCGCCGTATTCAGCATGGAAATGTCACGCGAACAGCTCGCGCTGCGCATGATCTCTTCGCTCGGCCGCGTGAATCAGTCACATCTGCGCACCGGCATGTTTGGCGACCAGGAATGGTCTTGCATCAACAGCGCGATCAGCCTGATGAAGAACGCACCCATCTTCATCGATGACACCGGTGCGCTCACGCCTACGGAAATCCGTGCGCGTGCACGACGCCTCAAGCGCGAGCATGGGCTCGGCCTGATTGTCATCGACTACCTGCAGTTGATGCAGGTGCACGGCACCAAGGAAAACCGTGCGACCGAAATTTCGGAGATCTCGCGCTCGCTAAAGGCGCTTGCCAAGGAACTCTCGGTGCCGGTGATTGCGTTGTCCCAGCTCAATCGCAGTGTCGAGCAGCGGCAGGACAAGAAGCCCGTGATGTCGGACCTGCGCGAGTCGGGCGCCATCGAGCAGGACGCCGATCTCATCATGATGATCTATCGTGACGAGGTGTACGACGCGAACACCACGCGCAAGGGCATCGCCGACATCATCATCGCCAAGCAGCGTAACGGTCCCATCGGTGACGTGCAGCTGACCTTCCTCGGCGAATTCACCAAGTTCGAGAACTTCGCGCCGGAAGCCTACGGCTCGTATCGGTGAGCCTCCGCCGATGAGTTCAGGTCCTCGAGCCATCATTGATGCCGCAGCGCTGCGCCACAACCTCGGCGTGGTGCGTGAACGTGCTCCCGGTGCGCGCGTGATGGCGGTCATCAAGGCCAATGCCTACGGTCATGGTCTGGTGTCGGCTGCGCGGGCTCTTGCTGATGCAGATGCTTTCGGGGTGGCGCGTCTCGAAGAAGGCTTGGCCCTGCGCGACGCCGGACTCACGCAGACCATCGTCCTGCTGGAAGGTGTCTTCAGCGCCGAGGATCTCGCTCAGGCCGCTGCACGAGGCTGCGAGATCGTGGTTCACTCGCAGGCGCAGCTCGCATTGCTTGAGCAATGGCAGGGTTCGGCGCAGATCCCGGTGTGGTTCAAGATCGATTCCGGCATGAACCGTCTGGGCTTCCGGCTGGAGTTCAGTCTCTCCGCCTGGGAGCGGCTGCTGCGTACTCAGCGCGTTCTTGGGACGCCGCGTCTCATGACCCACCTTGCCGTTGCTGACGAACGCAACGATGGCAGGACGACGCTGCAGGTCCGGGATTTCGAACAGACCGTTGCGACACTTCCCGGAGCATCAAAGGCTGAGCGCAGCATCGCGAATTCTGCCGGACTGCTGGCATGGCCCGAGGCAAGGGCAGATTGGGTGCGGCCGGGTTTATCGCTCTATGGCATTTCGCCGTTCCGCCACGAACTCGCGAGCGATTTCGGCCTGCGGCCTGCCATGACACTGACGACGAAACTGATCGCGGTCGGCGAAGTCGCGGCGGGCGAGGGCGTGGGTTATGGAGCTGCGTGGCGTGCGACAAGACGTTCACGTATCGGCATTGCCGCTGTCGGTTACGGCGATGGCTATCCCCGTCACATGAAGAGCGGTTCACCCGTCCTGGTCAATGGCCACAAGGCGCCGCTCGCTGGCCGTGTCTCGATGGACATGATCGCGGTCGACGTGACGGAAATCAGCGCTTCAACCGGCGACCCTGTCGTGCTTTGGGGCGAAGGACTGCCTGCCGAGCAGCTCGCATTGCATGCCGATACGATTCCGTATGAACTGGTGTGCGGAGTCAGCCAGCGTGTGCAGGTGGAATACCGCTAGGCTCGCGTTGTGAATACTGCAAAAGAAAAGGGCCAGCAATGCTGGCCCTTTTCCGTTGTCGCTTGAGTTCCCGGATCAGGCTTCGAAGAAACCCATCTTCACACCGGCAAGCTGGATGACGTCGTTGTCCTCCAGGCGTCTTGCCTGCGGTCCGATCGGCACACCGTTGACGAGCGGATAGGATCCCTCCGCGCCGCCATCCACGTGGACGATGAAGTAACCATCGGCACGACGTGTAATCGCGGCGACCTGCACACCGGGGCGACCGAGAGTCGTCAGCGCCTTGTTGAGTTCCAGTTCGCGACCGGCAAACGCGCCGCTCAATACCTGCAGTTTCGCCTTCATCAGGGCAGTGGGAGCATCGCCCGTTGCCGCCACCGATGCAGCAGCGGGTGCCGCTTCGGGACGTCTCGTCGAGGCCGCTGCATCCGAAGCTTTCACCGCCTGGGCCGCCAGTGCGGATCCGGGAGTGATGACCATGGTCTTCTCGAATTCATCCGGTTCGGTTTCGCCAGACTGGCTGTCCACGAACCGCAGCTGGTGATGCCCGACCGTGATCACATCGCCGTGCTGCAAGGCATGCTTCTTGATGAGCTTGCCGTTGACGTACGTGCCGTTGGTGCTGTTCAGATCCTCGAGGAACGAATCGTTGAGGATGTTGATGATGAGCGAGTGATGGCCGCTGACAGCAGGATTGTCGATGCGGATATCGTTGTCAGGAAGGCGGCCGACGGTATACCGCTCCTTGTTCATGTTGTACTCGGCCAGAACTTGGCCATCCAGGCTCAGGATTAACCGTGCCATGTGTCTGCCTCGATTCCGTTATGCGACCACATCGATTTGTCCGTAACTAGTCGAACCAGCCGAGCAGTTTGTCCATCACGCCTTTGCGGGCCGCGAACGAATCCACGACCTGGGCGAGGACTATCGATACGTTGTCCCGACCGCCGTTGTCGTTAGATAGCTGGATCAATTGCTTAGCAATGGTTTCAAGACTAGCACTAAAGGTGCTGATAGTTAAGTGAATGTCTTCGTCTTCGACCATGTCCGAAAGACCGTCGGAGCAGAGCACGTAGTAGTCGCCCTTTACGGCGGGCTCTTCGTGGATGTCGACCTCTACGGAAGGCTCGACACCGAGTGCACGTGTGACGTAGTTTTTGTTATTGGCCCGGGCAGCCTCTTCCTGCGAATAGAACCCCCGGTCAACCAGTTCCTGGAGGAGGGAGTGGTCCATCGTCATCTGCTCGAAACGACTGGTGCGGAGGCGATACAGACGGGAGTCGCCGACGTGGGCGATGGCCACCTTGTTGTCGAAAAAGAGGCAGGCCACGATCGTGGTCCCCATCCCTTCGCACTGGGGCTGGGTCTTGGCCGTCTGATAGATGATCTTGTTGGCGCGCATGATCGAGTCGCGCAGCACGATGCTCGGGCGTGAAAGGCCGGATTCCTTGTCGTCCGCCGTCAGGTCCTGACGCTCGATGGCTTCCTTCACGAGGCTCATGACCGTCTTGACGGCGATGCCGCTGGCGACTTCGCCGGCGTTGTAGCCGCCCATGCCATCCGCGAGCACTAGCAGGCCGATGTCAGCATCCACACCGATGGTGTCTTCGTTGTGCTCGCGAACGCGACCGACGTCAGTCACTCCGACCGAGCGGATCTTGCCGCGCAGGTTCATGGTGCCCGCACTCAACGCGCCACTGCCTGTGCGCAACTGCGCAAAGCCGCCGCGAGTTCGGCGCCGGTCTGGTAGCGGTCGTCAGGTTCCTTGGCCAAGGTGCGGCTCACGATGGTCTCGACGCATTCCGGCAATTCCGGCCGGATGGAGCGCAACGGTGCGTGGGGTTCGCTGGCAATCTTGTGCATCAGCTGGGTCATGGATCCGGCGCGAAACGGCAGTTGCCCCGCAAGCAGGTGGTACAGACTGACGCCGAGCGCAAAGAGGTCCGAGCGGCCGTCGAGGCTGCGTCCCTCGAGTTGTTCAGGTGACATGAAGGAGGGAGTGCCGAGGACGATGCCGGTCTTCGTTCTGCTCGTGTCGGTCAGGCGGGCAATGCCAAAGTCGGTGATTTTGAGTTCGTCTGTGTCGGAATCGTACATGATATTAGCCGGTTTGATGTCCCGGTGAACTACATTCTGCCGGTGCGCGTAGTGGAGCGCATCTGCCAGCCGGGCAATGAGGTTCATCACCGTCGCGGGTGGCAGGAGATTTTCTCCTTCCGCGAAATGGCTCAAATGCCGGCCTTTCAGGTATTCCATCGCGATGAAGGCAAGGCCGTGGTCTTCGCCCGCATCGTAGACCGTGACGATGCCGGGATGATTGAGGCGACCGGCCATCTCGGCTTCACGGAAGAAGCGGGCCTTCGCTTCATTGAGGTCCTCGTCTTCGAATTCCTGCGCCAGGGAAATGGCCTTGATTGCAACCACACGATTGATCTTCGGATCGCGCCCGAGATACACGGTGCCCATTGCACCCTGGCCGAGCTCGCGCTCGATCTCGTACCGGCCGAGGGTTTCCTTCTTTTTTACCGGGGCAGGAGGAGCTTCTGCGAGATAAGCGGGTTTTTCGATACCGGCAGTGGCGGGTCGGGCCCGGGTCGCAGGCGGAGGCAGGTTACTGGTGGAAGGCTTGCGGTTGGCGAGATCCTTGTACTTCGCGTCGTGGCTGGCCAGATAGCGGAACACGGCCTGGGCTTTGTCCGCCTGCTTCTGACGTTCAAATTCAAGCCCGAGGCCATAGACCGAATCGAGGACGTCCGTGGTCGCGGCGCAGCGTTGATAAGTCTCGAAGGCGAGGTCCAGTTGTCCCTGTCGTTGCAGGTTACGGGCGACCAGCGCCAGGTTGTCTCCCGACACGTTGGAGAACTTTCGGCCCGAGGCAGGTTTCGCGGCAACGGCAACCGGATCGCCTCCGGTAAAGAGGAGGGCGATTGCGAGGCCCCCCAGGATTGCGAGGACGGGCAGCAGCAGCCTGGCCCATGTCCCCATCCAGCTTAAAAGGACGATTTCCAGGATGACCAGCCCCCAAACCAGGGCGATCGTCGCGAAAACGGCGGATTTCTGTTTCAGGCGGGGCAACAGGCCGCCGGCAAAGGCGACTGCGCTGAAGGCTGCAATCGCTTCAAGGAACACCGCCCACATGGGATGGGTATAGGGCGCTCCCGAAAGCACCCAATCGCGGAAGAGGGTTTCGAGGCCGTCGGTTGCACCGGGCAGGGCCAATCGGCCCGCCAGCAGGATGAGCGCGGTCGCTGCTCCTGCCATGAGCCAGACATACCGGTTGGGTTGAAGAGCCGCTGCCACCACGCGTCTGCGCTATCCGTTACGTTAAACCGGCCGCGAGTATAGACGAAGGCAGGAACCCCATTTGTCGGCAGCCGTCACAGGCTGACGGTGGTCCTTAACCTCCGGTAGGATCTGGAAATCCGGCTGTGAACTCCGTTCCCGGCAGCCCCCTGACCCCTTGAGGATCGATGGCCAAATCGCGCGCGGTCTACGTTTGTGACGCCTGTGGCAATGAAAGCCTGCAATGGCTGGGTACGTGCCCGGCTTGCAAGGCCGTGGACACCTTCAAAAGCGTCACGATCGCGAGGCAAGCCGCCCGCACCGGTCTGGCCCCCTCCAGTGCCCCGGTCCGGCTGATGTCCGATGTGCTCAAGACCGATGAGGCGCGTATCCAGACGGGCCTGGGCGAGCTCGATCGCGTCCTCGGCGGCGGGCTTGTTCAAGGATCGGTCACGCTGCTGGGCGGCGACCCCGGCATCGGCAAATCGACGCTGCTGCTGCAGGCCGGTGAAGCGTTGAGCCGCGCTGCGACGACGTTGTATGTCACTGGCGAGGAATCGCTGCGTCAGGTGAGCCTGCGTGCCCACCGGCTTGGAGTGTCGGGCGAAGCCTTGCAGCTGTTCGCCGAAACGAATGTCGATACGGTGCTCGCGGAAGCGCGTTCGCGCGACGCGAAAATCCTGGTCATCGATTCCATCCAGACCATGTTTGTCGAGAGCATCGAGTCCTCTCCCGGCTCCGCTTCGCAGGTCCGTGAATCGGCTGCGCAACTGGTTCGTTTTGCAAAGACCACCGGCGCAGCAGTCCTCATCATCGGTCATGTGACGAAAGAGGGCGTGATCGCGGGTCCCCGCATCCTCGAACACATGGTCGATACGGTGCTCTATTTCGAAAGCGATGCCGGCAGTCGCTACCGGCTCGTGCGTGCGGTGAAGAACCGCTTCGGGGCCGTCAACGAAATCGGCGTGTTCGTTATGACGGAACAAGGTCTCAAGGAAGTGAAGAATCCTTCCGCCATCTTTCTGTCGCGGCATCCGGCGCCTGTGCCGGGTTCCGTTGTCATGGTGGCGCGCGAAGGCACGCGGCCGATGCTGATCGAAGTGCAGGCGCTCGTCGATGCCACGCAATCGATGAATCCAAGGCGCGTCGCCGTCGGTATCGAACAGAACCGTCTCAACCTGCTGCTGGCGGTTCTGCATCGGCATGGCGGTGTCGCGACCAGTGGTTACGATGTATTCATCAATGTGGTCGGCGGTGTGCGTCTCAACGAAACTGCCACTGATCTGCCCGCAGTGCTGGCGGTGTATTCGAGCTTTCGCGATCAGGCGTTATCGACGGGACTGGTCAGCTTCGGCGAACTGGGTCTGGCAGGCGAGATCCGGCCCGTGCCCTATGGCGATGAGCGGCTGCGCGAAGCGGCGAAGCAGGGTTTCGAGCGTGCGATCGTTCCCAGTGCCAATGTACCGCGCAAGCCGATCGATGGGCTGGAAGTCATCGGCGTCGATCGACTCGACGCAGTGCTGGCGGCCGTCAGCGAGTTGCGTTGACCAGCGGCGGCACGACGCGCGCGGTTTTCACCGCGTTGCCGGCTGTCTGCAGGATCTCGACCGTGTAGTCCGCAATCTTGAGTGCGGTCCCGGGTTCCGGAATCGTTTCGAGATATTCGAGGATCAGGCCGTTGAGCGTTCGCGGTCCTTCGGTGGGCAGGTTCCATGACAGCCTGCGATTCAGCGTACGGATATTCACGCCGGCGCTGACCACGTAGCCCCCTTCCTTGTCCCGATGAATATCCCGGTGCAGCGTCGCGGGATCCGAAGTGAATTCGCCGACGATCTCCTCGAGGATGTCTTCGAGGGTCACCAGGCCTTCGACATCGCCGTACTCGTTCACGACGAGTGCGATGCGACGACGCTGCCGCTGGAACGCAAGCAACTGCGTGTTGAGTGTGGTGCCCGCTGGCACGAACAGCGGTTCACGTTCCTGCGCAAGCCGCCTGATCTCTTCGCGCGTGAGGTGACCCCTCGCCAGCGCCTGCGCGATTTTCTTCATGTGCAGGATGCCGAGAATGCTGTCGAGGCTCGACTCATAGACCGGCAGGCGAGTGTGGGGATTCGAGCGCAGCTGCTCGAGGATGTCATCCCAGTCGTCGTCGAGATCGATGCCGCCAATCTCGGTGCGGGGAATCATGATGTCGTCGACCGTGATTTTCTCGAGGTCGAGGATGCTCATCAGCATCTGCTGGTGGCTCTGTGGAATGACGGAGCCCGACTCCGCGACCACCGTCCTCAACTCATCGGCACTCAACGAATTCGCGGCTGTTGTGTCGGGTGAAACGCCAAACAGGCGGTACACCCCGTTTGAGATCAGGGTTGCAGTCCGGATACGCCACCAGCGCAACACGTTCAGCCCCAATGCCGGCCGAGGATTCCTTCCAGGACCAGTTTGCTGCCGAAGTAGGCGAGGCCGAGCAGCACGAATCCGCCGAGGGTCCATTTGAGGGCGGTGCGTCCGCGCCAGCCCAGGTACCAGCGGCCGGCCAGCAGCACGGCAAAAACCGCCCACGCGAGACAGGACAGCACGGCTTTGTGGATCAGGTGCTGGGCGAAGAAGTCCTCAACGAAGACGAAACCGCTGAACAGTGCCAGCGAAAGCACCGCGAAGCCGGCAGCGATCGCCTGGAACATGCCTGACTCAAGAGACTCGATCGGCGGCAGCATCGCGAGCATGCCGAGGGGTTTGCGACGGCGCAAACGTCGGTCCAGGACCGTCAATGCGACCGCCAGTACTGCACCGACTGTCAGCAACGCATAGGCCAGCGTGGACAGGACGACATGGGCGGTCAGTTCCCAGCCCTGGCGCATGACGCTGACATCGCGAACGCTGTCGTCGACCAGCGCAGCGGTGATGCCGGCGAGGGCGATGAGGATGGCACTCGCACCGGCAAAGCGGGGGCGGCGGACGGCGGCTCCCAGCGCAATGGCGGCAATGATCCACGCAATGACGGAGGCCGTGCCCCCGGCGGAGAGGGAGAACTCATCCAGGGCGGTGAGGTCGTTCCAGAGTTTGGAGCCGTGAAAGGCGAGGCCGAGCAGGCCCATGCCGATGCCGGCCACATGCGTCCCGCGGGCCGCACCGGGTTCGGAGCGGCGGACACTGGACGCAAGCCACAAGGCGGAAGCCAGATAGCAGGCGAGAACGACGATTGAAAGCACTTGGGAACCTGGCAACACGTTGCCTTGAGGACGGGCAGGATCATGTCACACGCCCCCCGCCATTAGAAGCCAGCCCGTATAATCCGCCGACCTTTGGAACCTTCGAGAGCCCGCGTACATGTTTGATCAATTGAGTGGCCGCCTGCGAGGCGTGCTCGACGCGCTCCAGGGGCGCGGCCGACTGACCGAAGAGAACATCAGCGACACCCTCCGGCAGGTGCGCATGGCGTTGCTGGAAGCCGACGTGGCGTTGCCGGTCGTCAAGAGCTTCATTGAAGGTGTCCGCGGCCGTGTCGTCGGGCTCGAGATCGAAAAGAGCCTGACCCCAGGGCAGGCGCTGATCAAGACGATTCACGACGAGCTCATCAAGCTGATGGGTGAGGGCACCCGGCCGCTCAACCTGCGCGCGCAGCCGCCTATCGTGATCCTGCTCGCCGGCCTGCAGGGCGCCGGCAAGACGACCACCGCCGGCAAGCTGGCGAAGTGGCTGAAGGAAAATGAGCGCCGCAAGGTGCTGCTGGCGAGCACCGACGTCTATCGGCCTGCCGCCATCCTGCAACTAGAGCGCTTGGCCGGGCAGCTCGAAGTGGGCTTTTATCCGTCTGATCCCACCAAGCCTGCTGTGACGCTCGCGCGCGAAGCGCTGGAAGAAGCCCGCCGCTCGCTGTACGACGTACTCATCGTCGACACCGCCGGCCGACTGCATATAGATGCGGAAATGATGCAGGAAGTCCGCGACATCAGCGCTGCGGTGAATCCGCTTGAAACGCTCTTCGTCGTCGACAGCATGGCCGGCCAGGACGCAGTCAATGCGGCCCGCGCCTTCGGCGAAGCCCTCACATTGACGGGCGTGATCCTGACCAAGGCCGATGGCGACGCCCGCGGCGGTGCTGCCCTGTCCGTTCGCCAGGTGACCGGCAAGCCCATTCTTTTCATTGGTACCGGCGAAAAGGTCGGCGCGCTCGAGCCCTTCCATGCCGAACGGGTGGCCTCCCGGATCCTCGGCATGGGCGATGTGCTGTCACTGGTCGAGGATGTCACCCGCCAGGTAGACCGGGCACAGGCGGAAAAACTCGCGGGCAAGCTCAAGAAGGGCAAAGACTTCGATTTCAACGACCTTCACGACCAGCTCGGGCAGGTGGAGAAAATGGGCGGATTGGGCGCCCTGGTCGACAAACTGCCCGCAAAGCTGCTGGGGAAGGCCGGGCAGATCCCCCGTCAGGACGACCGGGAGATCACCCGCCAGCTGGCCATCATCCGCTCGATGACGCCCGGGGAGCGCCGCTACCCCAAGGTCATCGACGGCTCCCGGCGCCGCCGGATCGCGGTGGGAGCAGGGGTTCAGGTCTCGGACGTGAACCGCCTGATGAAGAACTTCCTCCAGATGCAGAAAATGATGAAAACGATGTCGAAGGGCGGGGGAATGGCCCGGCTCATGCGGTCTTTTGGCGGCCGGATGCCCCCCGGGCCGTTCGGCTGATTCCTACTGAGGGCGGGGTGGTTTGCCGGGGCGGTCGGGTGAGGGTTCCCGGGCGTGTGCCAAGCATTTCAATTCCCCGAGAATTTCATTAGTATTCGCGCCTCATTTTTCCGGCCCCAAGAAGCAGCACTATGGTTACGATCCGCCTCACCCGCCGCGGCACGAAGAAAACGCCTTTTTATCATGTCGTCGTGACTGACAGCCGCAAGCGTCAGGGTGGTACGGCGCTCGAGCAGATCGGGTTTTTCAATCCCGTTGCGCAGGGCAAGGAACGCAAGCTCGAGCTCGACCTCGGGCGCGTCGATTACTGGGTCAGCAAGGGTGCCAAGCCCTCGGATCGCGTCGCGCAGCTTGTCGGCGTTGCCCGCAGCCAGAAGGCGGCCTGAGATTCTCGCGTGAGGTGAGGCCGCCAGGTGAACTGGGTCGGCTGATCCTCAACCGCTTCCTGGGAACCGATGGAAGCATCCACGGAAACGCAAGGTAAGGACCGGATCGTCGTTCTCGGCCGGATCGCCGGGGTCTTCGGGGTGAAGGGATGGGTCAAGGTCCAGTCCTTCACGAATCCTCCCGACAACCTGCTTGATTACAAGGTGTGGCAGATAGGGCTTCGCGGCACGTGGACGCCGCAGGTGCCCGCGGAAGGGCGTCTCACGAATCGTGGGGTGCTCGCCCGGATGGAGAATTGTGGTGACCCCGATCAGGCACGAGTGCTGGTCGGAGCCGAAATCGGTGTATGGCGCAGCGAATTGCCGCCGCCCGAAGCAGGCGAGTATTACTGGGAAGATCTGACTGGCCTCGATGCCTATTCCCCTGACGGAAAGTGGCTCGGCAAGGTGGACCACTTCCGGGAAACAGCGGTGCATCCGCTGATCGTGATCCAGGGCGAGCGCGAGCACATGATCCCGCTCGTGAAGCAGCGGTTGCTGGCAGTCGATCTTGAGGCTCGCCGGGTGACGCTGGATTGGGATCCTGACTGGTAGCCATGCATATCGAGGTCGTGACGTTGTTTCCGGCCCTGGTGGCAAGCGCGTCCCGGACGGGAGTGACGGGCCGGGCCATTGAGCGTGGCCAGGTGACGCTGGAGACGACCAACCCGCGCGAATTCGCGCAGGACGTGCACGGCACGGTCGACGATCGCCCTTACGGTGGCGGTCCGGGAATGGTGCTGAAGATCGAGCCGACTCGCACGGCGTTGCGGGCGGCGAAGGCGAGGCTGCCCGAGGGGAGCCCGAGTATCTATCTGGCCGCGGACGGGGTGCCGTTTACGCAGGCCAAGGCAGTTGAGCTGGCAGCAAGGCCCGGGATGCTGCTGCTGGCGGGCCGGTACGAAGGCGTGGATGAACGCCTGCTGGCAACGGAGATCGACGAACGGATCTCGATCGGTGACTACGTGCTGTCGGGCGGTGAGTTGCCCGCGCTGGTGCTGATCGATGCAGTGTTGCGGTTGTTGCCCGGCGTGCTGGGCGATGCCGAGTCGGCGGCGCAGGATTCGTTCAGCGCGGGCCTGCTCGACTGGCCGCATTACACGCGGCCTGACGTGTGTGACGGGCTGGCCGTGCCGCAGGTGTTGGTCGGAGGCGACCACGCCGCGATAGCGCGCTGGCGGTTGAAGCAGGCGCTGGGGCGAACCTGGCAGGTACGGCCCGAGCTGCTCGCGCAGCGGGTGTTGAGCGTGGAAGAACGCAGGTTGCTGGAAGAATTCAAGGCAGAGCAGGCGACCCCTGCACCGTAGCCGGAAAGTTAAGAGAACTATTTGCACTGGATGGATGAGACATGAACAAGATCATTGCCGCGATCGAAGCTGAAGCCACGGGCCGCACGGTTCCCGATTTCTCCCCGGGCGACACGGTCATCGTCGAAGTGAAGGTGAAGGAAGGCGATCGTGAGCGCGTGCAGGCGTACGAAGGCGTCGTCATCGCCCGCCGCAACCGCGGCATGAACTCCTCGTTCACCGTCCGCAAGGTGTCGCATGGCGAAGGCGTGGAACGCGTGTTCCAGACCTACAGCCCCGCGCTCGGCAACATCACGGTCAAGCGTCGCGGCAACGTCCGTCGCGCCAAGCTGTACTTCCTGCGCGACCTGACCGGCAAGGCAGCACGCATCGAGGAAAAGGTCTGATCCTGTAGCCTCGCGGGCAGATTCGATGTTTACGGCAGGGGTGGTTGCGCAGGCAACCACCCCTGTTGCGTTTTGAGCCCTTTTTTCCGGCTGCCAGCGTAAAAGCGCCGTTGTAGCCCTTGTTCGGCGGGCGCGGGTACACTTGCCGCGTACCTGCCGGATGTCAGCCAGGAGTTCCATGAATTTCTTGAAGGGTATTTTCCGCTTCCTGTGGAGCCTCCTCGACGGAGTGCGCAAGGTCCTCCACGTCATCCTGCTGCTCTTCATCTTTGGAGTGCTGTGGATCGCCGTGTCGCCGTCCATCCCGATCGTCCCGAGTCAGGCTGCGCTGGTGGTCGCTCCTGAAGGCGCACTGGTCGAACAGCTGAGCGGGGATCCGATCCAGCGGGCGTTGTCGGAAGCCTATGGGCAGGGCAATCCCGAAACACTGATGCGGGATGTGCTTGAAGCCATTCGCGAAGCGAAGACAGATACCCGTATCGAGGCGCTGGTCCTGGACCTTGGCCAGATGTCAGGGGGCGGCGTAGCGAAGCTCGAAGAGTTTGGCAACGCGGTGAAAGACTTCCGTACGAGCGGCAAGCCCGTCATCGCACTCGGCGAGTCCTACGATCAATCGCAGTACTACGTTGCTGCGAATGCCGACGAGATCTATCTCGATCCGAAGGGCATGGTGCTGATCGACGGTTTTGCGTACTACCGCATGTTCATGAAGGACGCGATCGACAAGCTCGCCGTCGACGTCAACATTTTCCGTGCCGGCCAGTTCAAGTCGTATACGGAGCAGTATAGCCGCAACGACATGTCAGCCCAGGAGCGCGAGGAAAGTCTCGCGTGGCTCGGCTCTTTGTGGGGCAGCTATCAATCAGCCGTGACGGAAGCGCGCGGCATGCCGGCCACGGCATTGCAGGACTACGCAGACCAGACTGTCGAGCGCCTGACGGCGGCGAAAGGCGATACGGCGGCCGTCGCATTGAGCAGCGGGCTGGTCACGGAACTGAAGACGCGCACGCAGGTTGAAGAGCGGCTGGTGCAACTGACCGGTGAAGACGACAGCACTCACAGCTTCCGCGGCGTTCACCATACTGACTATCTGAATTCCATCCGCTCGCAACGGGCGCTGACAACGGGTGATCACGATCGCGTGGGAGTCATTGTCGCTTCCGGCGAGATCCTCGACGGCCTGCAGCCTCCCGGCACCATCGGCGGCGATTCGACGGCAGAGCTGCTGCGCCAGGCCCGCTTTGATGATCGGGTACGTGCTGTGGTGTTGCGCATCGACAGCCCCGGTGGCAGCGTGTTCGCTTCGGAAGTGATCCGTCGTGAAGTGGAAGCCATCAAGCTCGCGGGCAAGCCCGTCGTGGCGTCGATGAGCAGCGTTGCAGCTTCGGGCGGTTACTACATCGCCATGGATGCCGACCAGATCTGGGCGAGTCCCGCGACTCTGACGGGCTCCATCGGTGTGTTCTCCGTCTTCCCGACCATCGACCGGACGCTCGCAAAAGTAGGCGTTTCCGTCGATGGCGTGGGCACAACCGAGCTTGCTGATGCATTCCGTCTCGACCGCAAGCTCGGTGAAGAGCCGAAGCAACTGCTGCAGATGACCGTCGATCACGAATACCGCAGCTTCGTCGAACGCGTTGCAGCCGGTCGCGGCAAGCCCGCTGATGAAATCGATGCCGTGGCGCAGGGGCGCGTTTGGTCCGGCAAGGACGCGCTGCGAGTCGGGCTGGTGGATGAACTGGGTTCCTTCCGCGATGCACTCGATGCCGCTGCCAAGCGTGCAGATCTCGGTGATGACTATCACGTCGAATACATCGAGCCGCCGATGTCCTGGCGGCAGCTGCTCGCACAGGAAGTCCGGGTGCTTGCAGGCCGGGCGATTCGCGCCATCGCGCCGCAGGACACGATTGCCACGCGTATGCGCAAGGTGTTGTCGCCGTTCGAAGCCGAGCTTTCGCGTCTGTCGCGACTGATGCAGTCCCGCGGGACCTACTATTACTGCCTGTGCTCGATGGAATGAGCCGGCAGCGGCAGGATTTCAAGGAAGAGCTGCCGGGCGAAGGGCTGCGGATCGACAAGTGGCTGTGGTTCACGCGGTTTTTCAAGAACCGCTCCGAAGCCACTGATGCCGTCGCCGGCGGCCGGGTGCATGTCGGTGGCGATCGTGTCAAGCCTTCGCGTCCCGTGCACCCCGGCGACGAACTCACGATTACGCGGGAAGAGACGCGCTACGACGTGGTCGTGCACGGCATCCCGGTACGTCGCGGCCCTGCTGCGGAGGCACAATCGTTCTACGTTGAGACGCCTGCCAGCGAAGCCGCGCGTGAAAAGAAACGGGAACAGTTGAAGATGGCTCCGCCGTCGCCCGACGGGCGCCCCAACAAGCATGACCGACGCGCGCTGAGGAACCTGCGCGGCCGCTGAGGCCAATCCGTGCATATCTAGAGCTTTACCATCGATATGCGTCGGGAGACGCAGCCAGTCACGGGTGTAGGGTAGCGAACCCGACTCAAGGATGAGTTCCGTGGCTATCACTTTCGACCCTGCCGAAGCACTCTGGTTGCTGTCGGTGTTCTGTGCGCTCCATCGTCGCGACTTCGATGCAGCGCTCGTGGCCCGTGAATGTCTGCCGCCGCTGCAGATGGAGGATTTCGAGCGTATTGCCAGGGCGACAGGCCTGTCCGCGGACTTCACTGACATTCGCGGGTCGGCGTTGCTGCAGCAGCCTTTCCCGATAGCCATTCAGCTGCGTGACAGCGCAGACGACTTGTCTTCGGATGTGCCGGGTTGGCAGATACTCCTCCAGATTGACGAGGCAGGAGCGCTGCTGGCCTCGCGGACTTCAAAAGCGCCGAGGATCGTGCCGCTCGACGTCATGCGCGAACAGATGACGGGCCGGATCATATTGATTCGTCCGGGCGTGATGGCTCCGGCCGTTGCCGACAGTGCCGACGAGCCCCGTTCCTCGTTCGGCTTCAGCTGGTTCTTTCCGGAACTGCTCAAGCACGGCGGAATATGGAAGGAAGTGCTGGGAGCTTCACTGGTGTTGCAGCTCCTGGCGCTGGGATTGCCACTCTTCACCCAGACCATCATCGACAAGGTCATTGTTCACCGCACCCAAAGCACGTTGATTGCACTGTCCATCGGAATGGGGGTGTTCATGGTGTTCACCGCTGTCCTGACGTGGATCCGCCAATACCTGATCCTCCATACCGGACGGCGGGTGGATGCGGTGCTCGGGAATCATGTCTTCGATCATCTCTTCAAGCTGCCATTGCGCTATTTTCACCATCGCCCCACAGGCGTTGTTGCGGCTCGAATGCAGGGGATCGAGACCATCCGGGAGTTCATCAGTTCGGCCGCCGTCACGCTGATCCTGGATCTGCCTTTCCTGCTGATTTTCGTTGCCATCATGTTTTGGTACAGCGCTACTTTGACGTTGATCGTGCTCGGTATCTTGGCGGTCATCGTGGCGGCAAGCCTTTTGGTCGCGCCGCTGTTCCAAACCCGACTGAACGAGCAGTTCTTGAGGGGTGCTGCCAACCAGGCGTTCCTGACCGAATACGTGGCCGGCATGGAAACCGTGAAGTCATTGCAGCTGGAACCCCAGCTTAATCGACGCTATCGCGACATGCTGGCTGCATTCCTCGAAACTTCGTTTCGAACCCGGCAGCTCGGCAATACGTACAACACCTTCGCCAATACCCTTGAGCAGATCATGAGTCTGGCTGTGTTGGGAATAGGTGCCTATATCGTCATGACCTCGACGGCGCTGACGATCGGCATGCTGGTGGCCTTCCAGATGTTTGCGGGCCGGGTGTCGCAGCCGATGTTGCGACTCGTAGGGCTCTGGCAGCAGTTTCAGCAAGCACGGTTGTCGGTGAAGCGATTGGGCGATGTCATGAATGCCCCGGCTGAGCCGTATCGGCTGGAGCGCGCACGGACGAGTGCAGGCGCAGGGGCGGTGCTCATCGAGGGGCTATCGTTCCGCTACGACGAGAATCTGCCGTTCCTGTTTGATTCCTTTTCTCTCAACGTCGCTCCAGGCCAGCTCATCGCGATCATGGGTCCTTCCGGCGCCGGCAAGAGCACGTTAAGCAAGCTCTTGCAGGGCTTCTACATACCTACTGACGGATCGATTCGCGTGGACGGTGTCGACGTTCGATATATGGCGGTGAACGAGCTGCGGAGTCATTTCGGGGTCGTACCTCAAGAAACCACGCTGTTCTCCGGGACCATCCTCGACAATCTCAAGATCGCCGCGCCATTCGCCTCATTCGAACAAGTGGAGGCCGCCTGCAAGATGGCAGAGATGCATGGCGCCATCGAGAGCCTGCCCAATGGCTACCAAACTGAGTTGGGCGAACGAGGCGTGGGGCTTTCGGGAGGGCAGCGACAGCGACTGGCAATCGCTCGTGCTCTGCTCAAGGGACCCCGGATTCTGATCTTCGACGAGGCCACCGCCAGCCTCGATCCGCCGACTGCAAATCAATTAGCCAAGACGATCAACGGGCTTAAGCAGCGCGCGACGATCCTGTTCATCGCGCACGCTTTGCCGAGGAGTCTGCACGTCGATCAAGTCGTGCGGATTGGCGAGAGCCAGGCAGAGATACAAGGCGAGCGGGCTCAGACCTCTGCTCCCTCTCCCGGCATGGGGAGAGGGCGGGGTGAGGGTCCTACTCCTTCTCCCGGCATGGCGAGAGGGCTGGGGTGAGATCCACTCCCTCTCCCGACGTTGGGAGAGGGCTGGGGTGAGGGTTCTTCATGAATGCTGAATCAACTGTTGTGCTTCCCCTGAACATCCGCGTCGCATCCGCGTTGTTCGAAATCGAAACGACAGACCCCTCCAGAGGCAGCCGCATCGTCCTCAAGACCGTCTGTGTCCTGTTCGGGTTGCTGCTCATCTGGGCTTTGTTCGCAAAGCTCGATATCGTGGCGGTAGCCGAAGGCAGGCTGGTTCCACAGACCTACGTCAAGATCGTGCAACCCGCAGAGGCAGGCATCGTGAGGGAGATCCTCGTGCAGGAAGGGAGCTCCGTCCAGGAAGGGCAAGTGCTGGTGCGGCTCGATCCCACGATGACCGTCGCCGATGGCAGGGCTCTTGAGCGGGAGCTGGCATTGCAGCGCCTGCAGTTGCGCCGCATCGAAGCCGAACTTGAGGGTCAAGTGCTCACGAAAGCGCCTGATGACGATCCGCTCCTGTTCGCGCAGGTGAAGGCGCAATTGTCAGCACACCGCCAGACGTTCCTTGATGCTGTCGCCGCGGAGCAGATGGCCACGCGCCGGGCGGAACACGACCTCAGTGCGGCGAGGGAAACGCTGGAAAAACTGGAATCCACGTTGCCGAGTTACGAACGGTCTGCTCAAGCCTTCGAGAAGCTCGCTGGCCAGAAGTTGATGGGGACACTCCAGGCGGAAGAAAAGCGCAGAGAAGCGCTCGAGCAAGCGCGGGATCTGGAATCCCAGCGCGGAACAGTCGCCTCGATGACGGCTGCGATAGAAGAGCACAGGCAGCGACTGGCTCAAATTGAAAGTTCCTATCGCAGTGACCTCGCAACCCTTCGCCTGCAAACGCTGTCCACTACCAGTCAGCTCGAACAGAACGTGGCGAAGAATACGTACAGGGAAGGCCTCCTTGAGCTCAAAGCTCCGCAAGCCGGTGTCGTGAAGGATCTCGCCACCACGACACTGGGCGCCGTCATTCAGCCTGGGACGGTGTTGCTGAGCCTCGTGCCCATCGACGAACCCCTTTTGGCCGAAGTGGCTATCGAGAATTCGGATATCGGGTTTGTGGAGGTCGGGCAACCTGTCCGATTGAAGCTGGCTGCGTACCCATTCCAGAAATATGGGATGGTCGAAGGCGTCGTAAAAACCGTAAGTGCAGATGCGAAGAACGTGGATCAGAGCGAAAAGGACGATCCAGGCAAGCGTCGCCCTCTCGCCTTCAAGGCGCTGGTAGCGCTTCAGACGCAACGTCTTGGCATGGATGGTCTTGGTCTCGGCGCTGGCATGCAGGTCAGTGCAGAGATTCGGCAAGGAGAAAGAACTGTCATGGAATATCTGCTGTCTCCCGTGCAGAGAGTAAAAAGTGAAGCGGGGAGGGAGCGTTGATCGATGTGCCTCCCGTTGACCAGGCCTGCCCGGCAGCGGCATCGAAAACCGAACTCCTTCTCCGGCGCCATCCGGAATAATTTGCAAAGTGCTCCTGGCAGTTCCACCCGCAATCTCCTCCTGTCTATACTTCGCGCTTCTATCCCCTTGAGGAATCGTGGACATGTCGAGACAGCCTTCAGGTTTTTCACTAGCTCTTTCCGTTTGCGTCGCCGCGGCGCTCTATGCCGGCACGGCGTCAGCAGACTGGACGGGAAAGGGCGAGGTGGGGGTGGCGGTCGCGAGCGGAAATACAGAGACCAAAGCAGCCAATGCGAAAGTGGAGATGGTCAATGAGCTGGACAAGTGGAAGCACCTGCTGGGGCTGACGGGAAACTATGCGGCTGACGATATCGGGACGACCGGCCAGCGCTGGGAAGCCCGCGGACAGTCCGAGTACCGCTTCGGGGACAATACCTTCTCATTCGCGTCTGCACGCTACGAAGACGATCGGTTCAGCGGCTTCAACTACCAGGCCACCGTGGGCGCCGGCTTGGGTTATCACTTCATTGATACCGAAATAACAAAGCTGACCGCGCAGGTCGGTGCCGGTTACAAGTTCTTCGAAACCCGCGAGTCGCTGGACGATGACGGCATCACGTTCATTCCCGCGGCGAGCGACAGCGAGCTGATTTTCACCGCAGGCGTCGACTTTTCGCATCAGCTCACCGATACGACGAAAGTCCTCAACAAGTTCATCGTGGAATCGGGAAGCGACAATACGTTCCTGCAGAATGAACTGTCACTTCAAGTGCGCATGACGGAAGTTCTGGCGCTGGCAGTGGGCTACGCGGTTCGGCACAACACCGATCCGCCGGATGGCTTCGAGAAAACCGATACGCTGTCGACGTTGAATCTCGTGTACGAGTTCAAGTAGCAGGCCGCTGCATGTGGGTCAGAACCGGAAGGTATGGCCCACCTTCAGCACGACTTCCGCGTTCTCCGAGTGGAAACGGTTGTCGCGATCGAAGTCCTGCAGGGCGTGATTGACGACGAAATAGGTCTCGCGTCCCATTTCCGGAATCCACTGTACCCTGCTGTCGAACCCCAGCACTTCCGACTCGTTGTCGTACTGGACCAGGTTCGACCACGAGAGCGTGGAGGAGAAGACGATGTCCGCGCGGAATTCAATCAAGCGCGTAATGAAGTTGCCCTCCGGCAGCTCCACGTCGAAGTATTCGTATGCTCCTGCCATGGCGAAGTGCGGTGAGGGCCGCCAGACGATCTCGCCCTCGATGTTGACACGTTCGCCATCATAGAAGTCGCCGGTGGCGTAGCGGACCGTCCCGGAGACCGCGCGATGACCGCCGGTTTCAATCGCTACCTTGTACTCGTCGAAGGAATACTCGCCGGTCGCCAGGACGACTCCATCCGAGATTTCGAAGTCCTCATATAAAACTTCCTTGCTCGAAATGTAGTTGAGCTCCAGTTCTTCGCCGGACGAAGTCTGCATCACGAATGGACGCAGTGTCGTGACCTGCGACTGCAGACCTCCGTCAAGCAGCTCTATGCGCTGTACGTCGAAGGTTCCGAAGAATTCCTGGATGAAGCCATCCATCCGCCACGTATAGCGCGACTCCAGCGTGTAGTCGCGAATCCCGGGGTTGTTCACGAACCCCAGTGCCGGATAGAAGTTCTGCTGCAGTTCCTTCATCCCGAGCCCGGCCCTGAAGCCGGTTTGATTCGGCATGCCGATACGCAATCCATAGGCGGCGTCGTCACCGCTGACGCCCTCCGTTTGGCTCTTCTGATACCAGACTTCAGCTTCGAGCACATTGTCCCCGGGGAGACGGGTGTTCTGGTAGCGGAAGTCCGCACCCACCACGGAGTTGCCTGCGTTTGAGCGAGGATCGCCGTTCGTGACGATCAGTCCGAGACTCGATTCTTCCAGTACGTTGACCACGGCACGGCCGACCAGAAGGTTGCGGGCATCAACGGTGTCGTACGCAGCCTGTTGCACGTCGAGCAGCCCTACGTTCCAGTTCCCGACTCGCCCGGTCAGCTTGCCGCCGACCTTGAGGTCCACCGGCTGGCCGGTCCCACTCAAGCCAATCCGTCGCGAGAAGAAGGGCCGGCCGTTCTCGAGCGAGCTGCCCGAGATCTCCGTATCGTTGTCGGCGCTGCTCAGGCGGCCAAATTCGAAGATGTCCGCACCCTGCAGGAAGAACGCGCGTTTCTCGGGAAAGAACAGGCTGAAGCGCGTCAGGTTGACCTCGCGATCATCGACTTCCGTTGCGGAGAAGTCAGTGTTGATCGTGAGAGCAGCGGTGAGGGCAGGGGTGATCTTGTAGAACACATCGAGCGAAGGCTCGACGTTCTGGTCGTCGCTTTCCGGGTTGAACTGCCGTTCATGCCGGAAACTCAAAGAAGGGACGACGTCGAGGCCAAGGCCCTGGTCGAGTCCGCTGAATCCGGAGGCAAGACCCGCCGTTCCCGGATTCACCTGCTGGTTGCGAGAGGTCCAGCCGATCGATTCTCCGCGCCGTTCGATGGCGCGTTCGAAAGCGATGCCCCAGCTATCGCTGGCGGGGTCGAACGACAGCGTCTTCAGGGGAATGGCCATCTCGGCGATCCAGCCTTCGCCATCACGCGCGCCCATGGCCCTCCAGATGCCCCGCCAGTCGAAGTTGCGGCTGGTCGTGTTCTGGAAGATCGCCTGGCGTCGTACGCCGTTGGCATTCACCTCGAACGAGTATCCGTTGCGCCGGTCGTTGAAGGTATCGATCACCAGGCCAAACCGGTCGTCGTCCCAGATCTCTTCGCCCTGTCTCAATACCTGCGCCGAAACGCGATCCGGCTCGCTGTCCCACATCTTCGCCGCGACATAGAGATTTTCTGCGTCAAGCATGACGTAGACGCGGGTGCGCTCGGACGGCGTAGCGAATTCGATCGGCTCGATCTGGTGGAAGTCCTCGATGGCCGTCGCGCCTGCCCATTCGTTTTCGTTCAGCACGCCATCGATTGTGGGTGCCGCTGTCGTGCGGGCGACACGAATGGACTTGGTCTCGGGTTCGGGTATCTGGGCGATGGCCGGCCCTGCAAGCAGGCAGGCCACTGCCATCAGCCGATGCGAGCCGGAAGAAACGCGTGCGAACATGACCCCGTCCTTTTCAAGGATTATTTTTGCCAAGGGTCAGAACACCGGGGATGCTAAAGAGTTTCAGGAACGACTGGATATGCAGCGGTTCTTGACAAAAAAACACACTCGCAACGTCAGCCGGGTCCATCCATGTTGCGGGGATAGTCGAGTTCGACTTCCTTGCCGCAGTTCCAGTCGAGGTCGCTCCACTCACGAACGTCGAGAGAGACCGTAACGACTGCGCAGGTAGGCATGTGATCGATGCGGCGGTCGACCGCCACCTGGTCCGCAAATTCCGTCATGCCCGGGTTGTGCCCGATCACCATCACATGGCGCGCGGTGGCTCCGAGTTCGCGAATGACGGTGAGGATCATGTTCGGCACGGCGTGATACAGCCGTTCATCCTGATGCACCTTGTCAGCCGAAAGGCCCAGCTCGCGTGCGATGAGATTGGCGGTACTCGCAGCCCTGACCGCGGGACTTGTAATGAGAAAATCGGGTTTGAGTTTGCGTTCCCGTAAACGCCGGCCCATGTCCGGTGCATCCTTAAGTCCACGTGCGTTCAGCGGCCGGTCCCAGTCCGGCTGACCGGCAACACTCCAGTCGGACTTGGCATGCCGAACAAGCGTGAGTCGTTTCATCATTTTTATAACCCCCCGGCTTTTCAGTCGGCAGCTTGCACTTCGACGACGCCGTCGGCAATCCGGGTCGCGAAGCTTCTTATAGGTTCATAAGCGGGTGGCCCGAGCACCGCTCCGGTCCGCAAGCAGAAACGGGCGCCATGCCGAGGGCAGACCACCACATCGCCTTCCACTGCTCCTCCGGCCAGACCACCGCCGTCGTGCGTACAGACGTCCTCGACTGCGCAGAACTCACCCGCAACGTTGAAGACCGCGATTGGCACGCCATCGACCTCAACCTGTGCGTAATCACCAGGCGGGATGTTTGAAGCTGGAGCTACCGGAGTCCAGCTCATGGGGCGCTCCACATTGCCGGACGTTCGGTGAGTGATTTACGTCGGAAGTTGCTTTCGGAATCGTCAAAAACACGGACGTTTTTGTCGAAGCCCCCAAGGGCGGCGCGGATGCCTCTCGCGAAATATATTTCGCCCGCGTCGCGGGTGGCTACGGATAGCCACCCTGGTCCAGCCGCGCAGCAAGGATAGCGAAGCAGCTGGGGTTTACGGCGTTTCCGAAAGCAACTTGGGGCGGAAGTCACTGGAGGGTCTCAATACATTCCGGTCTGCAGGCGGGCGACTTCCGACATCATGGTCTGGTTCCACGGCGGATCGAACACGAGTTCGACATCGGCGCGTTTGACGGTGGGGACGAATTCGACTTTTTCCTTCACATCGCGCACGAGGACTTCACCCATGCCGCAGCCAGGTGCGGTTAGTGTCATCTTGATGGCAGCGACGCGCTGCCCATCTTCTTCCCGCGTGAGATCGCATTCGTAGATGAGCCCCAGGTCCACGATGTTCACGGGGATCTCGGGGTCGTAGCAGGTACGCATCTGCTCCCAGACGAGATTCTTCACGTCATCGTCCGTGGCGTCCGGCGGCAGCTCGGGGGCAAGCATCGGCTCCTGGCCGAGCGCATCGGCATCGGATCCTGCTACCCGGAACAGGTTGCCTTCGATATAGACAGTGAAGCTGCCGCCCAGCGCCTGCGTGATGAAGCCCGTCTTGCCGGCGCGCAGCGTGACCGGCACCCCGGCGGGAACCATGATGGCATCGACATCCCTGCCGATGATGACTGCTTCGTTGTCGTGACTGGGCAAAGCGGTATTCCGGTGAAGTAGTTATTCGGTCGAAATGGGCGCAGGCACTATCGCCTGCGGGGGGTGCAAAGCAGCGTTCAGCGTGTGCCAGCACAGGCTCGCGCATTTCACACGTGCGGGGAACTCGTGCACACCAGAGAGTGCCGCAAGCTTGCCGAGACCGGGAGCGGCCACGGCATCACGGCGCGTGAGCAGGTCGTGGACTTCCGTGTATAGCTGATCGACGGCAGCGATGGTCTTGCCCTTGACCGCTTCGGTCAGGAGCGATGCCGAGGCCACCGAGATTGCGCAACCACTGCCTTCAAAGCGCGCTTCGCTGATGCGATCGCCGTCGAGGCTGACATACATCGTCAGGCGATCGCCGCATAGCGGGTTATGGCCTTCAGCCCGCGCATCAGGTGCCTCGATGGGACCAAAATTCCGCGGCTTGCGGTTGTGGTCCACGATGACATCGCGATAGAGGTCTTTGAGGTCCATCGTCTAGCTCAGGTACTCGCGCGCCTTGAGCAGCGCCTCGACGAGTTTGTCGATCTCGGGCGTGGTGTTGTAGAACGCGAACGAAGCACGAGCCGTCGCGGGAATCGAAAAGAAATCCATCACTGGCATGGCGCAATGATGGCCGGTGCGGATTGCGACCCCTTCCGAATCCAGGATCGTCCCGATGTCATGGGGATGAATACCTTCCAGCACAAAGGAAACCACTGCGGCCTTGTGAGGCGCAGTGCCGACGATTCTCAAGCCCGGCACGGTCGTGAGACGTGCAGTCGCATACTCCAGCAGGCTGTGTTCATAGGCAGCAATGCGATCCATCCCCAACGCTTCGAGGTACTGGATGGCTGCGCCCAGCCCCACGACGCCCGAAATATTCGGCGTGCCCGCTTCGAACTTCCAGGGCAACTGGTTGTAAGTCGTACCGGAGAACGAGACAGACAAAATCATGTCGCCGCCACCTTGCCAGGGGGGCATAGCATCGAGCAGCGCTTCACGTCCGTAGAGCACGCCAATCCCCGTGGGGCCGCACATCTTGTGACCGGAGAAGCAGTAGAAATCGCAATCAAGTTTCTGCACGTCGATGGAGGTATGCGGAACTGCCTGCGCGCCATCGAGCAGCACGGGCACGCCATGCCGTTTGGCGACAGCGATGAATTTCTCGACCGGGATGATCGTTCCCAGTGCGTTCGACACGTGGGCGAGCGCGAGCAGCTTCGTACGCGGGCCAATCATTGTCTCGAATGCGGCGAAGTCGACTTCACCGCTCTGGGAGATCGGGATCACTTTCAGGATCGCGCCCGTCTGTTCGGCCAGCATCTGCCAGGGAACGATGTTCGCGTGATGCTCGAGCCACGAAATCAGGATTTCGTCACCCGCCTTGATGCGCGGACGCAGGAAGGATGCCGCAACGAGATTGACGGCCTCTGTCGTACCACGGACAAAGATGATCTCCTTTGTCGAGCGGGCATTGATGAAGCGACGAACGCTTTCCCGCGCACCTTCGTAAGCATCGGTGGCGCGCTGACTCAATGTGTGCACGCCGCGATGGACGTTCGCGTGGTCGTGCTCGTAATACGTGGAGATCGCATCGATGACGCTGCGGGGGCGCTGGCTCGACGCCGCATTGTCGAGATAGACCAGCGGCTTGCCGTTGATCTTCTGGTGCAGGATCGGAAAGTCGGCACGGATGGCTTCCACGTCGAAAGCGCCATCCACTGATCGCCCGCCCACCGCCGCGTTCATGGCTGCACTCCAGCCGATTGCAGAAAATGCTGCCGGAAGATCTGGCGCAGATGCGCTTGTACCGGTTCGAGAGGCATGCGTGTGATGACCGCTTCCACGAACGCGAGAATCAGCAGGCCGCGTGCGTCTTCTTCAGAGATGCCGCGGGAACGCAGGTAGAAGAGTGCGGCTTGGTCGATCTGCCCCGTGGTTGCGCCGTGACTGCACTTGACGTCGTCTGCGTAAATCTCGAGTTCAGGCCGGGTATCGATTTCCGCCGAGGGAGACAGAATAAGATTCCGGCTCGATTGCCGCGCATCGGTTTTCTGTGCGTCGGGATGGACGATCACCTTGCCGTTGAACACGCCGCGACCGCGACCATCCGCCAGACCGCGATAGTCTTCGGTGCTCTGCGTATGCGGACTGATATGCTCGATGCACGAGTGCGTGTCGAGATGCTGAGTTCCATTCGCCAGGAAAACACCGTTGAGCTCGGTATTCGCACCTTCGCCCAGCAGCTTTGCGGACAGATCCAGCCGCGCAAGGCTGCCGCCGAGCGATTGCGTGTGACTGATGAAGCGGGCATTGCGACCGATTTCGGCGTGCAGATGGCCCAGATGGATGACCTGCGCACCTTCCTGCTGCAGGAGATAGTGTTCAACCGTTGCGCCTTCGGCCAGTGAAACATGGGTCACCACGTTCACGAAATGCTCCGCGCGCTCGGCCGAGACGTGATGCTCGATCAGCGTCAGGCGGGAATGGCTGCCGGCTCGCACGATGACCCGCGGGCTGATCATCCACGGACGCCCCGCGCCGGTCGACTGGAAGACGATATAAAGAGGGCGCTCGAATACCACACTTGCATCGATATCGATGACCAGACCATCCTCGACGAATGCGCGATTGAGCAGCTCGAACCTTGCGGAAGTCGTGGCCTCGGCATTGCCGAGGAGGGCAGCACCTTCGTCCGGTGTTTCGCGCAGAATTGCCTGCAACGAGCGGATGCGAATGCCTGTTTCCGAAGCGAGCGTCGACTGGGCCGGTGCAAAGCTGCCATTGACGAACACGAGACGCTGCCAGGCGGCCGCATCGAGAAGCCGGGTTGAAAGATCCGGATCCACGGCTGCAACAGCTTCGGGCAAAGTGAACGCACGGCTTTCGAGTCGCCGCAGATTCGTGTACTTCCAGGCTTCATCACGTGTCGTCGGCAAGCCCAGCTCAAGGAAGCGCTCAAGTGCCGAGCGCTGCAATGCTGCAATCTCAACCGGCTTTACGGGGCGAGCCTCGAACAGCCCACGCACCCGTTCGAGTGCCGGCGACAACGAGGGGAGGGCAACAGCGCTCATGCCGCAGCCGCTTCCTGCTTCACCCAGTCGTAGCCGCGCTTCTCGAGTTCGAGGGCGAGTCCGCGATCGCCGCTCTTGATGATGCGGCCGTCCGCAAGCACATGGACGCGATCCGGCTCGATGTAGTCGAGCAGGCGCTGGTAGTGTGTGACAAGCACCATGGCACGCTCGGGACTGCGGAGACTGTTCACTCCCTGGGCAACGATCTTGAGCGCGTCGATGTCGAGGCCTGAATCGGTTTCATCGAGCAGCGCGAGCTTCGGTTCGAGGATCAGCATCTGCAGGATCTCGTTGCGCTTCTTCTCGCCACCGGAGAACCCTTCGTTCACGCCGCGGCTGAGGAAATTCTCGCTCATCTGCATTAGCTGCATTTTTTCCCGCACGAGCGCCAGGAACTCGAATGCGTCGACTTCCGCGTCACCCCGGTGCTTGCGGATGGCGTTGAGTGCAGCCTTGAGCAGATAGACGTTGTTCACTCCGGCGATTTCCACGGGATACTGGAAAGCCAGGAAGACACCTTCGCGAGCCCGCTCTTCCGGCGCCAGCGCCAGCAGGTCGCGACCCTGATAGGTCACGGTGCCGGACAGGATTTCATAGCCTTCACGCCCGGCGAGCACCTGCGTCAGCGTGCTCTTGCCGGAACCGTTGGGACCCATGATGGCGTGGACTTCACCTGCAGGGATGTCGAGATCGAGACCCTTGAGGATCTGCTTGCCCCCGGCGGCCACATTGAGATTGCGGATGCTCAGCACTGCGATAACTCCTGCCAGACCTGTTCGATAACGATATGCGTGTCAGCCGACGGAGCCTTCAAGGCTCACAGCCAGCAGGTTCTGCGCTTCCACTGCGAATTCCATCGGCAATTCCTTGAAAACTACCTTGCAGAAACCGTTGACGATCATGTTGATGGCGTCTTCGGCAGAGATGCCGCGGCTCAGGCAGTAGAACAGCTGGTCCTCGCCGATCTTGGAAGTCGTGGCCTCGTGTTCGACACTGGCCGTCGGATTGCGGATTTCCATGTAGGGGAAAGTGTGCGCGCCGCATTCACTGCCCATCAGCAACGAATCGCACTGTGTGTAGTTGCGCGCGCCCGTTGCATTGGGCAGTACTTTCACCAGGCCCCGATACGTGTTCTGGCCGTGGCCAGCGGAGATGCCCTTCGAGACGATCGTGCTGCGCGTATTGCGGCCGATGTGGATCATCTTCGTGCCGGTATCGGCCTGCTGGTAGTGATTGGTCACTGCCACTGAATAGAACTCACCGACTGAGTTGTCGCCGGTCAGGACGCAGCTCGGGTATTTCCAGGTAATGGCCGAACCGGTTTCCACTTGGGTCCAGCTGATCTTCGAATCGGCACCCCGACATTCGCCGCGCTTGGTGACGAAGTTGTAGATACCCCCGACGCCCTTTTCGTCGCCCGGATACCAGTTCTGCACCGTCGAATACTTGATCTGTGCTTTTTCGAGCGCGACCAGTTCCACCACGGCCGCATGCAGCTGGTTTTCATCACGCATCGGCGCGGTGCAGCCCTCAAGATAGCTTACGTGGGAACCCGCGTCGGCAATGATCAGCGTGCGTTCGAATTGGCCTGTTTTCGCCGCATTGATGCGGAAGTAGGTCGACAGCTCCATCGGGCAGCGCACGCCCTTTGGGACGTAGACGAACGAACCGTCCGTGAAAACTGCCGAATTCAGCGTCGCGAAGAAATTGTCCGTATAGGGCACCACCGAGCCGAGGTACTGCTCGATGAGTTCGGGATGCTTCTGCACAGCCTCGGAGAACGAGCAGAAGATCACGCCCGCATCAGCGAGACGTCCCTTGAAGGTGGTCGCGACCGACACGCTGTCGAACACCGCATCGACCGCAACGCCGGCCAGCCGTGCGCGCTCATGCAGGGGAATGCCGAGCTTGTCGTAGGTTTCGAGCAGCTTGGGGTCCACCTCATCGAGGCTCTTCGGCCCGTCCGTCTTCGAGCGGGGCGCGGAGTAATAAGAGATCGCCTGGTAGTCGATCGGAGAGACACGCAGCTTCGCCCAATGCGGCTCGCGCATCGTCAGCCAGTGCCGGTACGCCTTCAGCCGCCAGTCGAGCAGGAACTGCGGTTCGTTCTTCTTGAGCGAGATGACCCGGATGACATCCTCGTTGAGTCCGGGCGGCACCGTATCGGATTCGATATCGGTGATGAAGCCGTGCCGGTACTTATGGGCGACGAGGGCATCGAGATCGGTGCCAATTTCTTTGGGTGTGCTTGACATGCTGTTGCCTATTCGCCGGTCGTCCTGGCCGCACGGGTGGATCGCAGGCCGGGCTGCAGTCCGACGATCAGTTCAGTCGGGGCTCCGGGCCCGAGTCCGGCGAGCTGGGCAAGGGAGACATCGCTCAGGGCGCGATGCACCGCGGAGTTGACCTTCTGCCAGGCATTTCCGACCTGGCACGTCGTTTCGATACCGCAGGCACTGTGCTTGCCGCTACATTCCGTCAATGCGAAGGGGCCTTCCAGCGCATCAAGGATGGCGGCTGCAGTGATCTGCGTGGCAGGCCGGGCAAGCTGGTAACCACCGTGGCTGCCGCGGACGGAAGAGACCAGGCCCGCGCGATGCAGGCTCTTGAGCAATTTGCTGACCGTGGCGAGGCCAAGCCGCGTGCGTTCCGCCACTTCCGAGGCCGTATGCATGGTGTCTGCCTGGGCAGCGAGATACGCGAGGATCACGGTGCCGTAGTCGGTCAGTTTGCTGATGCGCAACATGGCTTGGAGGTTCCGCGAAGGGGTGGATTCAGGGGCAATGGGCTGGGATTGAAGAATTGGGACTATTCTAGTCCGAATGACTGACTGCTGTCACCGCCCGAAGACAAACCTGCAGACAAAAGGGCGGCGGGCCCGATGCGTGGGAACAATTTGTTATCCTGTCAGCCCTTTTGAATTCCATGGGTAGTGCATTGAGCTCTGCAATGTCCTGTATTCACACCGCGTTCATCGCGAAGGCACTATCCTGAAACCCAACATGGTGATTTCAGGCATGACCGTTGACAGGATGTTCGGGTGACGGCGTCCGCCAGCGATCTGCCAGGGGCGTCGACCGGCGCCGCAGACAATCTCGTTGAAATTTCGGACGTCCACTATTCTGTCGGCGGGCGCGCGATTTTCTCCGGTCTCGATATCACCATTCCCCGCGGCAAGATCACGGCTGTGATGGGGCCGAGCGGCACCGGCAAGACCACGCTGCTCAGGCTCATGACGGGCCAGATCAAACCCGATCGCGGTCGCATCATCGTCGACGGCCAGAACGTGGCCGAGTTGTCCACGGCAGAGCTGTATCGCCTGCGCCAGCGGATGGGCATGCTGTTCCAGAACGGCGCGCTGCTGACCGACATCGACGTGTTCGAAAACGTGGCGTTTCCCTTGAGGGAACACACGCGTCTGCCCGAAAGCATCATCCGCAACATCGTATTGACCAAACTCCAGGCGGTCGGCTTGCGCGGTGCCTGGGCCTTGCACCCCTCGGAGTTGTCCGGTGGCATGGCGCGAAGAGTGGCGCTGGCACGTGCGATGGCGATGGATCCTGCACTGCTGATCTATGACGAACCCTTTGCGGGCCTTGATCCTATTTCACTGGGTGTCATCCTGCGGCTCGTGAAGCAGACGAACGATGCGCTCGGCATCACCAGCATCGTGGTTTCGCACGACGTCGAGGAGATCGCTTCCATTGCGGATCTCAGTTACATCCTTTCGGCCGGCAAGGTCGTCGCTTCCGGTAATCCGCAGGCGCTCAAGGCCAACGATTCCGAACTCGTGCGGCAATTCATGAATGGCCTGCCTGATGGTCCCGTCGCGTTTCACTACCCCGCGCCGGACTATCGAGAACAGCTGCTGGCAGGGGAAGCCTGAAGTGGGCGTCGTGGCAGATCTGCTGGCTTCCCTGAAGAACTTCGTTGCGTCGGTTGGCGCGACGGCCATCTTCTTTGTCCGCATCCTTGGTCAGGTGCCCGGGGCGTTGCTGAAGCCGCGCTTCATCATCGATCAGATCCATAACGCCGGTGCGTTGTCGCTCGTCATCATCATGACCTGCGGCCTGTTCGTCGGCGCCGTGCTGGGCCTGCAGGGCTACGATCTGCTCTCGCGCTTCGGCTCGGAGGACTCGCTCGGGACCGCCGCGGCACTTGGGTTGATCAAGGAACTTGGGCCGGTCGTGACCGCACTGCTGTTTGCGGGCCGCGCCGGAACGGCGCTTGCGTCGGAGATTGGTCTCATGCGTGCGACCGACCAGCTGTCGGCCATGGAAATGATGGCAGTGGATCCGATCCGACGTGTAGTGGCGCCGCGTTTCCTCGGGGGCATCATTGCGATGCCGCTCCTGAACGCCATCTTCATTGCCATCGGGATCTTCGGCGTGCACCTCGTGGGCGTGCAGCAGCTCGGCGTGGACGCAGGCGCGTTCTGGTCACAGATGATCGCCAGCGTGCAATCGGGCGACATCACCGAAGGCATCCTGAAAAGTTGCGTCTTCGGTGTTGCTTGTAGCCTCGTGGCTGTGCATGAAGGCTATACCGCCGTCCCGACAGCCGAAGGCGTCGGCAGGGCGACGACCCGCACGGTAGTGATTTCCGCCGTCCTGACCCTGATACTCGATTTCATGCTCACGGCAGTCATGTTGTGAAGCCAGCCTTGAGGTAACCGCATGCGTCAGTCCAGCGCCACAGAAATTTCCACCGGGTTGTTCGTGCTCCTCGGCTTCGCCGCGTTGCTGTTCATGGTCACCCAGATCACGAGCCGCGAATTCTCGCTGGGGGGGAGTTCGGCCTACCGGGTCGAAGCCTTGTTCGAGAATATCGGCGGCCTCAAAGCCGGCGCACCGGTCTCGATGTCCGGTGTCACGGTGGGTCGCGTTGAATCGATCACCTTCGACCAGACCGTGTACAAGGCGAAGGTGACGTTGCGTTTCGACAATACATACGACCGCATTCCCGAGGACAGCAACGCCAGCATCCTGACGTCCGGGCTGCTGGGCGGGCAGTACGTCGGCATTCTTCCCGGGGGTGCGGATGGCTACCTGAAAGATGGCAGCAAGATCGAATTTGTGCAGGATGCGCTCGTTCTGGAGAACTTGATCAACCGCATGCTGGTCAATATGTCGTCGTCCAAGAGCGAGAGCGAACCGGCAGCGGCGCCCAAGGAGTAAGGCTGATGAAGGATTTACATTCCATGTCGTGGCGGACCCGGCTCGCGGGGGCAGGTCTATTGGCCGCGGTGTTTGCGTTTGCGCCACTCGTCAGCATGGCCGCAGAACCGGCAGCAGCGGGCGCCAGCACCAGCACGCTCGGTCCGCGCGAACTCATCGAGAGCGTTGCGCAGGAGTTGTTGAAACAACTGCAGGCGCGTCGTGAAGAGTTCAAGAAGGATCCTGCAGCGTTGCGCAAGCTGGTCGACCAGACTTTGCTGCCGCATTTTGACACGCAGACCGCTGCGCAGCGGGTGCTCGCGACCCACTGGCGCACGGCGACGCCGGAACAGCGGCAGCGCTTCATCGATGCGTTCTACAAGTTCATGCTGGGGACATACGGCAACGCGCTCGTGGAGTTCACGCCCGACCAGCTCGTGATCCTGCCTTTCCGCGGCGATCCGAAAGCCGATACGGCCACGGTGCAGACTGAAGTGCACGCGGGCAATGGCAAGCCCATCCCGGTGAACTATTCGCTGCGGAAGACGCCGTCTGGCTGGAAAGCGTGGGACGTCACCATCGAAGGCATTTCCTACATCGTGTCCTTCCGCAATGACATAGGCGCCGAGATCAACCAGAAGGGTCTCGATGCCGTCATCCAGCGGCTTGAATCGGGGACACCCGCGAAGGCGCCGCCGGGCGCGAAGCCGGCTGCCTGATGTCGGTCGAAGCCCAGCTGGTAAGCGTCGGTGAAGGGCGCTTTCGCGTAACGGGCGATCTTGGCTTCGAGACCGTCAAGGCGTTGCTTGCAAGCAGTCGCGAACAATTTGCCTCGGCCGGGCAGATAGAAGTGGACCTGGCAGGGGTCACCCACGGTGACAGTGCGGGGCTTGCACTGCTGATCGAATGGCTGAGGTTTGCGCAACGCTCCGGCAAAAGCATTCGCTATACGGGCATTCCGGAGCAGCTGCGCGCCTTGGCGCGTATCAGCGAAGTCGACGAGCTGCTGCCTATCGGCAGCTGATTACGGCGCCGGAGCAGCAGGCGCTGCATCCACCGGTTCGTCTTCGAAAACAGGCTCCGGCGGATTGCCGTCGAAGATCTGGTATTCGCGCCGCTGTATCCACGCATCCCTGATGAACCCGTAGCGATCGAAAACGTTCTCGAGCTGCGATTCGAGCGGCAGCAGTTCGGCGCGATCGTTGACGACTTCGAGGCCCCGCGCAGCCCATTCTTCCTGCCAGTGCACATCGATATAGCGCGTGACGCCCGAGAAATAGTCCGCGATGCGGGACGGCGCATCACGCAACGTGGACGGGCCGAAGAGTGGAATGGTGAGGAATGGTCCTGAAGGCACACCCCATACGGCCAGGGTCTGTCCGAAGTCCTCATCGTTCTCAGGCAAACCGGCATGCACGGCCACATCGAACAGGCCGCCGAGCCCGAGCACGCTGTTGATGACGAATCGCCCCGTGTCCTTGCCAGCCATTGCGGGTTTGCCCTGCAGCAGCTGGTTCACGATGGTGGTGGGGTAGGTGAGGTTGGTGAAAAAATTACCTACCCCTGTGCGAAACCAGTCTGGGGTGACCTTTTCGTAAGCCTTCGCGACAGGCTTGAGTGTTGCCCGGTCAGCCACATCGTTGAAGCGATAGATCCCGCGGTTGAGACCTTCCCACGGATCGGCTGCCGAGGTTCTGCCGGGGGCTGTCGCGCAGCCGGCAAGAGTCAGGAACAACGTTGCGAAAAGAATCGCGGCAAGGCGCGGCATCGGGGTCATGCGGATCGGGTTCCATCCAGCGGCCAATCAGGCAGGGCTGCGACTCCCTTCGGAACAACAGCCCGGCTGGATTCTATCAGCTCGCAGGGCCGCGTCGGTCCTGTCGCTCGTTGCCGGCGGAGTCGATCTGCCTGCTGCGCTGTCTCTTGGGAAGGACGGCTTGTATTTCTTCCATGCGGGCCCTGAAGCGGGCTCGCTGGACCGGCGTCAGGTCAGGCACTTCGAGCGCCATCTTGAGCTGGTTGATGGCCAGCGGCAGGTCACCCCCCATGAGGTGGTATTCCGCCATGTAGTAGTACGAATCCGCGACGTCGCCGGCCGAGTTGGCGGCCCGGGCGATAAGGCGTGCCTGTTCGGGCGTAGGAGGTACTGTGTTGAAGAGATCGAGCAGTACCTGGTGCGCACGACGTGCATCGCCCTTCTGCATCAGCGTTTCGGCGTAACGGATCGTCACCGGAATATTGCGCGGGAACAGATCACGCGCCTGCTCGAGCGTTGCCAGAGCACCTCGTTGGTCGCCTGCCTGCAGCTGCGCCTGGCCGAGCGCCGTACGGTATTGAATGATGGTCTGGTCTCCCTGGACCAGCGCCTGCAGTGTAGGGACCGCGGCTTCTGCGCGTCCCGATGCCATGAGTGCAAGTGCTTTCCCGTAACGCTCAGCCGGGGTTGCATCGGCTTCGTTCGTGATCGTGGCGTTGTAGTAGTCGATGGCATTCTTGCCTGCAGGCGTCGACAGCACGCGCAACCTCTCGCGAGTCAGAGCGTAGCCCAGACTGTCGCTGGCGAACGGCCCCGTGTATTGCTCGGCGCGGCTGCGTGACTCGGAGATGCGGGTCGTGCTCACCGGGTGGGTGCGAAGCATTTCCGGGATCATGCCCTCGCTCGTGCCGGCGCGGCGGCCGATCGTTTCGAAAAAAGCCGGCATGGCGTTCGGGTCGAAGCCGGATTGCGCGAGGAAGCTGATGCCCACGCGATCTGCCTCCGACTCGTTCTCGCGCGTGAAACTGATCTGCTGCTGGATGGCCAGGCTCTGTGCCGCAGCCATGCCCGCCATGGCCATGTCGCCACCGCCAGCCGCGGCGCCGAGCAGGATCGCAGCCAGCATCGCGGCCGTGGAGATCAGTCCGGAATGCTGCTGTTCGGCAATGCTGCGTGCTATGTGACGCTGCGAGACGTGTGCAATCTCGTGAGCGAGGACGCTCGCCAGTTCGCCTTCATTGTGGGTCTCGAGCAGCAGTCCGGCGTTGACGCCGACGAAACCGCCGGGGAGCGCAAAGGCGTTGATCTCGTTGTCACGGACGACAAAGAAATCAAACTTCTGGCGGCCTTCCTGTGCCTGGCTCGACAGCCTGGACCCCAGCGCCTCTATGTATTCCGTCACTTCCGGGTCTTCGAGGATCTGGTCACTGTCGCGCAGTCCGCGCACGATCATGCGGCCGATGCGGGATTCGTCTTCGAGCGTGATGATCGCCTGCGCAGGGCTGCCCATGTCCGGCAGTTCCGCCGCATGGACCGCGCCCACCGGTCCCAGGTTCAGGACGAGTGTTGCGACGATCAGCCAGCTTAAGGTTGTTTTCACTATGCGCAGCCTGAGTCTGTGAACCCGGAGCACCGTTCGACCCTGCCTTTCCGGGGAGGTTCGATTCTGGGCGCACGGGTCGCCCGCGGCAAGCACAAGCCTGCTGCCGCGCAAACGTTGCAATTGGTTACAATGTCTCGTTCGCGAAATCCGCAAGCCGTGAACGTTCCCCACGCAGCAGCGTGATGTGCCCGCCATGTTCCCAGCCACGGAACCGGTTCACGACATAAGTGAGGCCTGAAGTGGTCTCCGTCAGATAAGGCGTGTCGATCTGCGCGATATTGCCGAGGCAGATGAGCTTCGTGCCAGGACCTGATCGTGTGATCACGGCCTTCATCTGCTTGGGCGTGAGGTTCTGCGCTTCGTCCAGGATGATGAACCGGTTCAGGAACGTGCGGCCCCGCATGAAGTTGAGCGAGCGGATCTTGATGCGATTGCGCAGCAGGTCGTTGGTGGCCGCGCGTCCCCAGGTGCCGCCTTCCTGGCTTTGTGTGAGCACTTCGAGATTGTCCATCAGCGCGCCCATCCAGGGCTCCATCTTTTCTTCCTCTGTTCCGGGCAGGAAGCCGATGTCTTCTCCGAGCGGAATCGTCACGCGCGTCATGATGATTTCCGTGTAGCGGTTGCTCTCGAGCGTTTGTGCCAGACCGGCCGCAAGCGTCAGCAGCGTCTTGCCGGTGCCGGCGGGGCCGAGGATCGTCACGAAGTCGATCTCCGGATCCATGAGCAGGTTGAGCGCGAAATTCTGTTCGCGATTGCGTGCGGTGATGCCCCACACATTGTGCCGTTCGCTGCGGAAGTCCCGCACGAGTTCGAGCACCGCCTCGTTGTCGTCGAGCTTGCGGACCTCGGCCTCGAAGCCGTTCGCTTCCTGCTGGTAGAGGAACTGGTTGACGTGCCAGTCCCCTGTCATCGGTCCCTTCACCCGATAAAAGGTGCGGGCGTGCTCCTGCCAGGACTGCATGCCTTTGCCATGCTTCTCCCAGAAGTTCGCAGGCAGTGTCTGGATGCCCGTGTAGAGGAGATCGGCATCTTCAATGGTCTTGTCGCTGTAGTAGTCCTCGGTGTGGACGCCGATGATCGAGGCCTTGATGCGCAGGTTGATGTCCTTGGACACCAGCGTGACGCGAGCGGTGGAAAACTCCTTCTGCAGCGCGAGCGCCTGCGCAAGGATTTCGTTATCGGCTCCGTGCCCGGGCAGCGTGTCGGGCAGGACCGATGCGAGCTTGCGCGTCTGGAAGAAGAGGCGGCCGTGGGCGGCTTTCTTCTTGCCGTTGCCGATCTTGGCGGTAGGCAGCTCGATGCCCTGGTCGATGGCAGTCTTGGTTGCGCCGACCATCAGCTCGTCAAGAAACCGGCTCACCTGGCGGACGTTGCGCGCGGCCTCTGAAACACCCTTTTTCCCGGCATCCAGTTCCTCGAGCACGATCATCGGGATGTAGATGTCGTGTTCCTCGAAGCGGAAAATCGCCGTCGGGTCGTGCATGAGCACATTGGTGTCGAGCACGAAAATGCGACGTTTTGCCGCGAGGGTCTTCTTGGTCAACGCTGTTGAACTCCCGGTGGGCTGTTGGGCGGTGTGGAGATGACTACAAGGCCTTCGTGGCCGCGAGAACGGCGGCGACGTGGCCGTCGACTTTTACCTTGCGCCATTCCTGGCGGAGGACTCCCTTGGCGTCGATGAGAAAAGTACTGCGCTCGATGCCGAGGAATTTCCGGCCATACATGCTCTTTTCCTGGATCACATCGAATAGCTTGCAGACCTTCTGGTCCGCGTCGGCGAGCAGTTCAAAGGGAAACTTCATCTTCGTCTTGAACTTCTCGTGCGATTCGAGACTGTCCCCCGAGATGCCGAAGATCACAGCGCCGGCCTTGCGAAAGGCGGCTGCCTGCGCGGCGAAGTCCTGGCCTTCGAGCGTGCAGCCGGGCGTATTGTCACGCGGATAGAAATACAGGATGACCTTGGTGCCGGCCGCCTCTTTCAGCGCCCAGGTGCCGCTGCCGGTAGATGGCAGCGAGAAAGGCGGGACGGGTTTGTCGAGCGCGACGGTTTTGGCTGCCATGGTCCTTGGGTGTCGGGAAGGAATTGTCCGGGTTCAGGACTTCAACGGTTCGAGGATCGCATCGAGATTCTGGTGATCACAGAAATCCATGAATTCCTCGCGCAGGGCGGCGACATGCAGCTTGCTGGGAATATGGACGACCATCTGTACTGAAAACATCGGGGCGCCGGTGTGGGCCGCGGCATAGCTGCGCGTGTTCACTTCGGCGATGTCGATGCCGCGGGAGCTGAAGAAGCCCGCCAGGTGGAACACGATGCCGGGCTGGTCGAGGCAGACCACATCGACGGTATAGGTGATGACCTCGGTCCGCGCGGGCTTGGATTCCGTACGCCGTACCGTGACGCTCATGTTCCCGGCGGCGTCGAGTTTGGCGACCTCTGCTTCAAGCCGGGCCAGCGTATGCCAGTTGCCGGCCACCAGCAGGAGCATGGCAAATTCGTTGCCAAGCGCGCTCATGCGGCTCTCGACGATGTTGCCGCCGCAATCGAGCACTACCCGGGTGAGATCGAAGACGAGACCAGTTCGGTCGCTGCCAATGGCTGAAATGACGATGAGTTGTTTCATTAAGCGGGATATCTTTTGACTTCATCGAGTGTACAGGCATCGACCGGGAGTGAAAACTTCATATCCGGTTCTGCTTGCATGGGATCCAAGCGCGCCAGTACGATTCCGTCCCCTTCAGGAATGTCCCGGAATTTCCATGCTCAACGGCAGTATCGGCGGCAGTATCGTTGCAATCGTCACGCCCATGCGGGCGGATGGCGCAGTGGATTTCGCGGCGCTTGACCGGCTGGTCGAGTTTCATGCCGCGAGTGGCACGGACGGAATCGTGGCCGTCGGCACCACAGGCGAATCTCCCACTTTAAGCGTGGATGAGCACATGGCCGTCATCAGGCGTGTTGTGGCGCGGGCGGGCGGGCGGTTGCCCGTGATCGGCGGCACTGGCGCAAATTCCACTCGCGAGGCCATTGAGTGGACCGAATTGGCACATCAGGCTGGCGTCGCTGCCTGCCTGATCGTGACTCCGTACTACAACAAGCCGACGCAGGAAGGCCTGTACCAGCACTACAAGGCTATCGCGGACGCGGTGCCCGTCCCCCAGATTCTCTACAACGTGCCGGGCCGGACCGGCGTCGACATGAAGCCGGATACCGTAGGGCGCCTCGTGGATGTGCCCAACATCATCGGCATCAAGGAGGCGAGCGGCTCGCTGGAGCGCAACCGCGAACTCAACGCGCGGTTCGGGAGCCGCTTCGTGCTGCTCGGTGGCGATGACGACATCGCCTGCGAAACCGTGCTGGCCGGCTTCAAGGGCGTCATTTCGGTCACGGCCAATATCGCCCCCAAGGCAATGCACGACATGTGCATGGCTGCGCTGGCGGGCGAGAGCGCAAAGGCCAGGTACATCGATGAGACATTAAAAGGCTTGCATAAGTACTTGTTTGTAGAATCAAACCCCATCCCTGCAAAGTGGGCATTGGCGCGCATGGGATTCATCGAGGACGCTTTGCGGCTGCCTATGACTCAGTTATCGGACCAGTTCAAGGCGCCGGTGCTCGAGGCGCTCCGTGCAGCAGGTATCGCCTTCGCATGAGCGGTTTGCCCTCGGGGTTGGCAGGCGTGTAACCTGCGCGCGCCTCAGGCAGCTGGCAGCGCGGCTCGAGGCAAAGGTTTCGGAGAGGTGGCCGAGTGGTCGAAGGCGCTGGACTGGAATTTCAGTTACATCTTCACGGGTGTACGTGGGTTCGAATCCCACCCTCTCCGCCAAATGAAAAAGCCCGGGCAAGTCCCGGGCTTTTTTATTTGGCCGGGTGGGGTTCCAACCCATGTGAGAGTGGGTTCGACAAAACTGTAGGGAACAGTTTTGACCATCGATCATCGGAAGCTGCGCGCCGATTAGCGATTGCCCAGTGGGTGTCGGCCATGGATGGCAAAGACACACAAAACTGTACGGAACAGTTTTGGACAGCGGACGCTGGCGCGAACGCGTGCCGGCCAGGGATGGCAAGGCACAATCCCACCCTCTCCGCGGCCCTACCTTTCATAATGCCAATACCCAAGTTTTCTTGGTCCCTTCGGCTAGCCCAACCCTCCAGCTACAATCCCCGCATGCCCACCCGCAAACCCTCCAAACCCGCCGCTCTCACCCAGCTCGGCCGCCAGACTGTCCTGCCATCCTCTCCCGACGAAGCCGTCCTCGAGCGCGTCCCGAACCCCCATCCCGACAAGCGCTACGTCACGCGCTTCACGGCGCCTGAGTTCACGTCCCTGTGTCCGATGACCGGGCAACCTGATTTTGCCCACCTTGTCATCGACTACGTGCCAGGCAAGTGGCTGGTCGAGAGCAAATCGCTGAAGCTGTATCTGGGGTCGTTCCGCAATCACGGTGCCTTCCATGAAGACTGCACGGTCGCTATTGCGGATCGCATCGTGAAACTCCTCATCCCGCGCTGGCTGCGCATCGGCGGGTACTGGTATCCGCGTGGCGGAATTCCTATCGATGTCTTCTGGCAGACGGGCAAGCCGCCTGCCGGGGTCTGGATCCCCGACCAGGGCGTTCCAGCGTATCGGGGAAGGGGATAGCCCCAGGATCTGCAGCCTGTAATGCCGCCGCCGGGCCCTAGCTGGTATAGTCCGCGGCCCTCGGTGCGGCCCTTTTTATGGTGGCTCGTGCCGGTTCCTCCGCGACGATCAGCCGTGAACCCCGCCAGGCCCGGAAGGGAGCAACGGTAACGGTGATATCGGGCGCCGGAGGGGTGCCGGTACGGGCCGCCTCCCTGACGCGGAAGGTGCGGGACGCGGGACTTCCGGCGCTGGTACAGTTGGCAGCGAAATCCTTCGGCCAGAGAACCCAGCCGCCGCACCCCTCGGTCCGGCATGACCCCCTATGAGCTATCTCGTCCTCGCCCGCAAATGGCGCCCGCGTACCTTCAGCGAACTGGTCGGCCAGGAACACGTGCTCCGGGCGCTGGTCAACGCGCTGGATTCCGGTCGCGTGCATCACGCCTTCCTGTTCACCGGGACGCGCGGTGTGGGCAAGACCACGATTGCACGCATCCTGGCGAAGTCCCTCAATTGCGAGACGGGGCTGACCTCGAAACCCTGCGGCCAGTGCAGCGCCTGCCGGGAAATCGATGAAGGGCGGTTCGTGGACCTGATCGAGGTCGACGCAGCGTCGCGCACCAAGGTCGATGACACGCGCGAGCTTCTCGACAACGTGCAGTACCTGCCGGCCCGCGGGCGGTACAAGGTCTACCTCATCGACGAAGTGCACATGCTGTCGACGCACTCGTTCAATGCGCTGCTCAAGACGCTCGAGGAGCCGCCGCCTCACGTCAAGTTCCTGCTGGCGACGACCGATCCGCAGAAACTGCCGGTGACGGTGCTGTCACGTTGCCTGCAGTTCAATCTCAAGCGGCTCTCGCCCACGCTGATCAACAAGCGGCTGACAGACATCATGGTCGCCGAGAAGATCGAGGCCGAGCCCGAGGCGCTCCGGCTGGTCGCGAAGTCCGCCGAAGGCAGCATGCGCGATGCACTGAGTCTGCTGGACCAGGTGATTGCGTTTGGCGGGGCTCGCCTGAGCGCTGCGGACACCCGCGCCATGCTGGGCACGGTGGATCGATCGCAGATCGTCGCGCTCCTCGAAGCGCTCGCTGCCCGCGATGGCAGGCGCATCCTCGAGATCGTGCGGGACATGGATGAGCATGTGCCTGACTACCGTGATGCATTGAGTGAACTCGCCGCGCTGCTGCAACGGCTGGCGGTCATCCAGGCAGTCCCCGAGTGGGAAGCTGGTGACGATGAAGATATCGAAGTCCTGCGGGCGCTTTCGGCTTTGCTGACGCCCGAGGATACGCAGCTGAACTACCAGATCGCGCTCAACGGACGTCGCGATCTCGAGCTTGCCCCGGACCCGCGGGCCGGCTTCGAAATGGTCCTGCTGCGCATGCTTGCCTTTCACCCGGCGGGTGCAGCTGTGACAGCGCAAGGCAATGGAGTTGCGGTTCGCAAGCCAGGGCCGACCGCCTTGCCGGCTGCTGCCGCTGCGCCACCTGTGAAGTCAGCGTCAGCGAATGATGCCAGCGCAATGGACTGGTCCGGTCTTCTTGCGCAGCTCAATCTCGATGGGCCAGTGAGCCAGCTCGCAGCTCATTGCACCTGGCTTGGCAGGCAGGGCAATCGCATCCGCTTGTTGCTCGACGCAGATGGCGAATTGCATCGCCGGCCCGTGCGGGAAGAGAAACTGGCGCAGGCGTTGTCCACGCATTTTGGCGAGCCGGTGAAGGTTGAATTCGAAGTCGCCCATGTGGTGGCCGACACGCCGGCACGTCGCAAGCAGGCCGAAGCCGATGACCGGTTGCAGGCCGCGCGGCAGTCGATCGAGGCGGATCCCAACGTCCGCGCCATGCAGGATATTTTCGGTGCGGTCGTGCAGCCAGAGTCGGTGAAGCCGGCCGGCCGTCCATGATCCATCACTGGTTCAATGAGTTGAAAGGAGTGAAGTACCCATGAAAGGTGGAATCGGGAATCTGATGAAGCAGGCCCAGGCGATGCAGGCGAACATGCAGCGCGCCCAGGCTGAACTCGCCAGCATGGAAATCGCAGGCGAGGCGGGCGGTGGCATGGTCAAGGTGACCATGAACGGCAAGCACGAGGTCAGCCGTGTCGTGATCGATCCCAGCCTGCTGGGCGACGACAAGGACATGCTCGAGGATCTCATTGCCGCTGCGGTGAACGACGCCGTGCGCAAGATCGAGCGGACGACCCAGGAAAGAATGGGCGGCCTGATGGCTGGCATGAACCTGCCGCCGGGCTTCAAGATGCCGTTCGGTTCGTGAGCTGAACCACACGTGCAGCTCTATCCACCTTCGCTGCTGCAGCTGATCGACGCACTGCGCTGTCTTCCCGGCGTCGGCCCGAAATCCGCGCAGCGGATGGCTTTCCATCTGCTCGAACAGAACCGTGCAGGGGCGGGCTCGCTGGCGACGGCACTCACGGCCGCGGTCAAGGGCGTTGGGAGCTGCAAGCGCTGCCGCATGTTTGCCGAGCGCGAACTGTGCCCGGTGTGCGAGTCCCCGACCCGTGATACGGGGCTGCTCTGCGTTGTCGAGTCGCCCGCAGATGTAGCGGCGGTCGAGCAGTCAGGCAGCTATCGGGGGCGCTACTACGTGCTGATGGGGCATCTCTCGCCACTCGATGGCATTGGTCCCGAAGAGCTTGGCCTTTCCCAGCTCGAGACGCTGCTGCGCGAACAGGAAGTGAAGGAAGTGATCCTGGCCACCAACCCTACCGTGGAAGGTGATGCAACTGCGCACTACGTTGCAGAGATCGCCGCCCGTAATCACATTCGTGCAACACGCATTGCCCACGGCGTGCCGGTGGGCGGTGAACTCGAATATGTGGATGGCGGAACCCTGGCGCATGCGCTGGCGGGTCGTCAGGTATTGACGAACGGCCCACTCTGATCGAGCAGACTGATTGATCGGATCAGCGAGGACGCTCGTGCGAAGGCAGCAACTGTCGCATCAGGTTGACCAGCCGTTTGTAGCCCTCGTAGCGTCGCGGCGAAATCACATCGGCTTCGATGGCAGCGATGACCGCACAGCCCGGTTCGCGCAGATGCAGACAATTGTTGAAGCGACAGCCTGCTGAAGCGGCCTGGATCTCGGGCCACCCTGTCTGGATCATCGCTTCCGCCACCGGCGGCGGAGCGTAATCACGCACGCCAGGCGAATCGACCAGTTCGCCGCCGTCCGGCAGTGGCAGGAGCGCCGCGGATACAGTGGTATGGGTGCCTTCGCCTGTCGAGTGGGAAAGCGCGCGCGTCGGGCGAATGGACGCCGGCACCAGCAGGTTACACAGCGTGGATTTGCCGACTCCTGACTGTCCCACCAGCAGTGTCACTTCATCCTTGAACAGGTCGCGCAGCGGATCGAGGCCATTGCCGGCCAGCGCAGAGACGCCAACGACGGGATAGCCCGCTTGCCGGTACTCGGCAGCAATGGCCTCTGAAAAGGCATTCGCTGCAGTGATGTCTGATTTGTTGACCAGCACGGCACCCTTCACTCCTGCGTAGGCTGCGCCCGCGAGATACCTGTCGATCATGTAGAGATCGGGTTCGGGTTCCGGCGCAAGCATGACGGCGACCAGCGTGACATTGGCGGCCAGCGGTTCATTGCGGCCCCGATTGTCGGTGCGGGCAATGACCGTGCGCCGGGGCTCCACTGCGGTGATCTGCCATTCGTCGCTCGCAGAGCCCATGGCCAACCGGACGCCGTCACCGCAGACCACCTGCAGGCGCTTGCCGAAAAGGACAGCCGCGTGACGTTCGCCTGCGGCGGTCTCGACGATCGCGCGCCGACCGAATGACTCTACGACCCGTGCGGACAGTTCCGGTGTGGATCTGGCGTCGGCAGCGGTCATGGCAGGCACGCGAATGACTTCAAGCCTGTGCCCTGGCGAGTTGCTGGAGACGTTCGATCCGCGTGAGTGCAGGGGGATGCGAGAAATAGAACGCAGCGTAGAGCGGGTCTGGTGTCAGCGTTGTCGCATTGTCGCGATACAACGTGACGAGTGCAGTAATGAGCTGTGCAGGAGCCGCCTGCGTACTGGCAAACTGGTCTGCTTCGAATTCATGCTGTCGTGACCACCACGCGCTTGCCGGGGTGATGAAGAATGTCAGCACGGGCGCCGCCAGCATGAACAGCAACAGGGCAGCGTGGTTCGAAGGTTCCGCCACTCCCAGTGCATGGTAGAAGCCGGGCGTTGCGGCGAGCCAGCCGAGCAGACCTAAGCCGATGAAGCTCATCAGCATCGAGGTCGCCAGGCGTTTGCGGACATGGTGCAGGCTGAAGTGTCCGAGCTCGTGAGCGAGCACTGCCTCGATTTCTTCATGCTTCAGCCGGTCGATGAGCGTGTCGAAGAAGACGATGCGCTTGTTGCGGCCGAGGCCTGTGAAGTACGCGTTGCCGTGGGCAGAGCGCCGTGACCCATCCATCACGAACACGCCTTTCGACGTGAAGCCGCAGCGAGCCAGCAACGCCTCGACGCGCGTGCGCAGTCCGTCATCGCTCAGAGGAGTGAACTTGTTGAAAAGCGGTGCGATCACGGTGGGCCAGGCCCAGGTGACCAGGAGCATGAACAGCAGCCATACCCCATAGGCGAGCAGCCACCAGTAACGCCCCGCGTTTTCCATGAGCAGCAACACCGCGATCAGCAGAGGCCCGCCTAGCAGGACACCGACGAAGAGGCTTTTCGCAAGATCGCCGATGAACAGTGCAGGTGTCGTCCGGTTGAAACCGAAACGGGCTTCAACCCGAAACGTTCGCCACAGTGAAAGGGGCAGGTCGATCACCATCATCAGCAGGAACACGGTCGCAATCACCGCAGCCCCGTGCCAGGGCATCTTCCATCCCGCGCTCTGCCAGGCGAGATCGATTGCAGAGATGCCACCGCCGACAGTCAGGCCCAGCAGCACGACAGTTCCAAGGATGATGTCGATATAGGAGAGTCGTGCGTGCGCGAGCGTGAAATCGGCAGCGCGACGATGGTCGTCCAGGCTAATTGACGCGGCGAAGGGCAGAGGCACGCTCTCGCGATGCGCTTGCACAGCATCTGCCTGCCGGCCAAGCAGCCAAAGACGCAGGACTGCACCAATCAATGTGAGGGCAATGAATGCGTGAGTGAGAGCCTGCATCACTTCATTCTAGCAAGAGGTTCGGACAGCGACGTGATTTAACGGTCAGTCCCCGGGGAACTGCTGGTAATCTCTGCACAGGACATGCGCGCTTTCAAGGGCAACAATACAATCGCAATGAACGCAACAGCAGGAGTGGCAAGATGAGCGGACGCGATCCCGACCATCTGATATGGATCGACCTCGAGATGACCGGCCTCAAGACCGACACCGATTTCATCATCGAGATCGCGACGGTCGTGACAGACAGGAATCTGCACATTCTTGCGGAGGGACCTGTGCTGGCCATTCATCGGGCGGACGAGGTGCTCGACCGCATGGATGAGTGGAATCGCCGGCAACATGGTTCGTCCGGGCTGGCATCCCGCGTTCGCACGAGCCAGGTAACCGTGGCGAGTGCTGAACGGCAGACGATCGAGTTTCTGAAGGCCTGGGTCGAACCCGGAGCGTCGCCGATGTGCGGCAACAGTATCTGCCAGGACCGGCGCTTCCTGGCACGCGAGATGCCGGACCTCGAACGCTACTTCCACTATCGCAACCTCGATGTCAGCACGCTCAAGGAGCTTGCACGTCGCTGGAACCCGCATGTACTCGGCGGCGTGCAGAAAAAATCCACGCATCTCGCGCTCGACGATATCCGGGAATCCATCCACGAACTCGAACATTACCGCCAGCATTTCCTGCGCGTGGTTTGATATATTCGATTCATGATCACCGACAGCCTCTGCCCCGTCGCGTGGACCGCCAGGCCCGGCAGCTTCGTGGGTTTGATGACGCTCTACGAGAGCAACTATGTAAGGCTCGGCTGGCTCGTGCCTGATTTCGCCGCTGTCGAGGGCGCGCTGGTCTCGAATGTACCGGGTGATTGTCCCTTGAGCCTCAGGCTCGCCGAACGTAGCCGGTACACGACGACACTGTCACTGACGTATCTGTTCGACGATCCTGCCGGCGTGATCGCGGATCCGGACCTTGAAGTCCGCATCTACCATGACGCGCGTCTTGCAGAGGTCAGTTGCTGCGCCCGCTGGCACCGCCATGAGACCTTGAGTTCCATCCGTTCCGATCTCGGCCGGCAGCTCGGCGACCGCTGGCTGCGGAACGTGATGTTGAACAAATGGCTGGATTATTGCGTCGAGCGGGGACACCGGTTCGCCGGACCTGCCGGTTGAGCGTTACCTATCCTGGCGGGAGGTTGGCCGGGTTTCCTCAAGTCATTGCCGCGGGTGGCCGTTACCGTTTCCAATGAGTATCGCCGACCAGTTCACCAACTTGTTGCCGGGGACGCGCACGCCTGCGGAAGACGAGCGCCTGCTGCAGTTGTTCCGCAATCGTGCCGAGCTCAAGAAGGAATTCTCGGGCCTCCAGGACGAGCGGCATGAACTGCTCGAAAGGCTGAAAAAGCAGGAAAGCGCTACCCAGCGGGCGAAGGAGCAGTTTGAGCAGCTGGAGGTGCATCTCGGCAATCCCGAGGTCGGTTTCCAGTCACTCGCGTTCTTCCAGTTGAGGGGGCTGTGGAAGGTCTGCGCCGGAAAACTCGCCCGCTTTGCCGATGAGCTCAAGCGACAGCAGGAAGAACGCGAGCGACGTCGCCAGCTCATCGAGTTCGATCAGGTGCGACGGCGGAAACTGGCGGACGCAGATCGCCGGTTGCTGGAACTCCAGTCGGCCGCGGATACGCTCGAATCCCAGGTGAAGCATCACGAAGCCCGCCTCGCGTCGCTGCGCGGATTCTGGCACTACTTCAAGCGCCGCAAGCTCGCCGAGGAAATCGATGCTGTCCGCATGCAATGGGACGTTGCGGCAACCGAAGTCACCGATGCATCGGATGACCGGGCTGTCGTCGAATCCGAGCCTGTCCCCGCATTTGGAGGTATCTCCGGCGAAGGACGCAGGACGGTCAATATCGCCGTCATCGCCTACGCACAGGAACTGGTCGCACAGCTGGCCGATGGAGGCCTCGCACTGCTGGCGAAGGAGACGACGGTCAAGCGTGTCTATGACGTGCAATACGGCCCGCGAGAAAACTGCGTCAGCCTCATGGCTCTCGTGAAGGCGGCGCTTGCTGCACTTGCCACTGAACAGGAAGACCTGAAATTACTGAAGGCGCGGACAGACACGCTGCGGGCTGCGGTGAAGTACCGCAGCGATGCCGATACGGTGCCCCAGACGGATTCCATCGGCCTGCTGCCGGTGTCGGCCGCAATGGTCACGGATCTCGAAGCCACTGGCGTGACTGGCATCAACGTGCTGGTCGACGACTACTGGGACCTCTACAAAGCCCTGATGGCTTGAAAGATCCTTCGCGCGCTTACTTGGCGGGCGTCGCCACCTTCGATACGTAGCGCCCACCCATGCTCTGCAGATCGCCCACGATCTGGGCGGTCTCGATCAGCAACGCATCCCGCGCTTCTTCCGTAGGCAGTGCGTCAAGCGTGGCAATCGGAGTCTGGCCGTGCGCTCCGCGACGTGTATTTTCACGAGCCAGACGTTCCTTCTGCAGCGTTTCCCGTTCCGCGATCCGGGCCTTGAGATTCAGCGAGACGGACTTTTCTGCCCGTTCGTGTTCATAGGCCTCGATCTCATGGACCAGAAACTGGAAGTCGGCATCCTTCGCGATGCGCTGCTCGTGCTCGGTTTCGAGTTGCGTGAAAGCCTGTTTGAAGTTTGCATCCTTGCCGAAGGTGGCCGGTCTGATGCGGTCCCAGGGGAGCGCGCTTTCCCGCGTGCTCTCGCCGACATCTTCAGTGCTGATGGCTGACGGCAGCTGGATGTCGGGTTGCACGCCACGATGCTGCGTGCTTTCGCCGGTCACCCGATAGAACTTGCCGATCGTGACTGTGAGCTGGCCGAACCCGGGATCCGAACCGAGCGCATAGCGGTCGAGCGGATAGAGGTTCTGCACGGTGCCTTTGCCGTAGGTCTGCTGACCAACCACGACACCACGACCGTAGTCCTGGATCGCAGCAGCGAAAATCTCCGATGCCGAAGCACTGAAGCGATCGACGAGAACCGCCATCGGGCCGTCCCACGCCACGTTCGGCTCGGGATCGTCGAGGACTTCGATGCGGCCGCCGGTTTCGCGCAGCTGCACGACGGGCCCTGCAGGAATGAAGAGTCCCGAGAGGCCGGTAGCTTCCGACAGATGACCGCCACCATTGCCGCGCAGATCGACCACGAGTCCGTCGATGCCTTCGGTCTTCAGTTCATCGATCAGCTTGCGGACGTCGCGGGTGGTGCTCTTGTAGTCCTTGTCGCCAGCCGAGCGGGCGTCGAAGTCCTGATAGAAGCTCGGGACGGTGATGACGCCGATCTTGAGCTCGCGATCGCCGCGCGGAACCTTGCGGATTTCCTTCTTTGCGGCCTGTGCTTCGAGCGTGACCTTGTTGCGGGTGAACTCGATGATCTTTTCACCGGAGCCGGGTGCCGCACCTGCCGGCAATACCTGCAGGCGGACCAGCGTGTTGATCTTTCCGCGGATGATCTGCACTACGTCATCGAGACGCCAGCCGATGACATCGACCAGCTTGCCGTCCTTGCCTTCGCCGACGCTGATGATCCGGTCATTGGCATTCAGCTGGCCGCTCACGGCTGCCGGGCCGCCGGGCAGAACATTGAGAACCGTTACGTAGTCGTCCACGAGCTGCAGGGACGCACCGATACCCTCATAGGAGAGGCTCATCTGGATGCGGTATTCCTCGGAGTTGCGCGGCGAGAAGTAGCTCGAATGGGGATCGAAGACATGCACGAAGGCGTTCATGAATACTTCGAAAGCGTCGTCGGTCGTGACCTGGTCCGTACGCTTCAGCACGCGGTCGTAACGTGTCTTGAGCAGTTCCCGCGCTTCCGCCCACGTCTTGTCTGTCAGCAGAAGGGACAACGCGTCGTTCTTGATGCGCTTGCGCCAGATTTCGTTCAGCTCATCCTTCGAGGTGGCCCAGGGCGCCTTGGTCCGGTCGAACTCGAACGATTCCTCGACGGTGAAGTCGGGTTCGGTGTTGAGCAGCGCCATGGCGTGTTCCATGCGTTCCCGGTTGCGGGTCTGGAAGCGATTGAAGATTGCAAAAGCGGGTTCTATGTTGCCGGCCAGCAGCGCATCGTCGAGCTGGTAGCGGAAGCGCTCGAACTCGGCGATATCGCTCGCCAGGAAGTAGCTGCGGGAGCCGTCCAGTGCCTCAAGGTACCGGTCGAGAACCAGGGACGACACCGGATCGTTGACTGGGGACTGGCGGTAATGCGACCGCTCCATCACGTTGCTGACGAGTTTGCTGACCCGCCGCTGACGCTCGGTGGGTTCGAGTCCTGTAGGTACAGCGGCAGCGTCTGCCGAGGCCACTGGCGCCGGGGCCGTTCCCGCAACGAAGGCCGTAATTAGGACGGCGAGGGCCGTCAGCGCAAGCAATGGGCGCGAAAGCCGCTGAATGAGGCCGGGCTTCGGCGGGGCCGTGGGGCGCGCGTCGCTGCGGGAATCGGGCTGATACACTGCAAACCCTCCATCTTCCGAAGCGGCCGGGCCGGTCCGGAGGAACTTAAAGCCAGCAAACTTGACCCTAGGCTAGAGAGACCGGTCGTGCCGATCAAGTGCCAGCGGCTCTTTTAAGGTTATTAACCTCTTGGACAGGAGCCTCAATTGCGGCCACTCGCCGTTCTCATAGCCATCGTTTTCGGATCGACGGCTGCCATCAGCTTCGGACTGGTCGCGACGCTGATCGTTCTGTTCATCCTGAAGGATAACCACCCTGAGTTCGGCGGAGAGCTCAAACCCTTGATGCTCAACAGCGGGCTGTTCCTGGTGTTACTGGCTGCCTCGGGAGCCAGCCTGTACGCCAATCTCAAGACTTTACACTGGAGGTGGCTGGCGTTTGGCGCCATGTGCCTGGTTCTGGTCGGAACGGGGTTCTTACTGTGGCCTCAGCCCCGCTGACCACGAAGATGCCCGCTCAGCGACGGTTGATGCGTTCCCAGGCGCGGGACTTGTTGAAGACGCCGCTGTTGTAGGGATCAAAGCCGCGGGCGGGATCCTTGCCGGGCGCCGGACCTGCAGGCGGATCCAGTACCTGAAGATTCGGGCCTGCTGATTTCGGCTCAGGAGCAGGGACAGTAGGAACAACCACCGCCTTCGGACGCGCGGGAGCCGCAACTCTAGGCTGGACAGGGGGGGATGATGGGGGGTCGTCCGGCTCTTCTTGCCGGCGCCCGCCAAAAAGCTTGGCGAACAACATTTCCTTAGCCCTACAGGTGGTTAAAAACAGGACGGGAATCAAAAAGATCGCTCACATCTTTCATGTGATGAGATTACAGAGCCGAACCGACAATAGTCTGCAGGGAAAACCCAAACTGTGAGGCACATCACGCCTTAAAACTTGATGGTCGGTTCCCGGCGTTCGCGGATATCCACCTGCTGTCGGGGAGAGGCGATGCCGTTCGCCTGCGGCTTCTGTTTCGGTTCGTTCCGGGGCGGGGCGGTCTCGTCGTTGCCAGCGCCGAAGCGGAAAAAAATGAGTCTGCCGAGCTGGACGAGCAGTAAAGGACCAACGAGCAGGATCCATGCCCGCCCTGAACCTCTGGCCAGATCGCGGATGAGGTCCCCGTAAAACGACCCCAGGCGTCCGCCACCCCCATAGGACCCGAGCAGGACGGTGCCCACGAGATAGATCAGCGCGGGCAGGACGACCAACCCGAACAGCAGCAACCCAAGCGCCAGCAGCAGTTCGAAACGTACACGGCTGGTAGGGGTGGGAGAGTCCGAGGTCTGATCAGATCGGGCCATTACGGGTCCTTGGGTTGAACCTGCACACAGGTCAAGTGCCGGCATCTTCGCCGTCGCGCTGTGCCGTCGCAAGTGCAGAGGTCTCTTGCCGCGGCTATGATCCCGCGCCAGCCGCGCCCCTGAACGAAATCGTGTCCCGCAGGTGTTCGAAATGAATGGTTTCCAGCCTTCTCAAACACTCCGCACCGCCGTCGTCGGTGTCGGCTATCTAGGTCGCTTTCATGCCCAGAAATATGCCGCGGCAGACAATTGCCAGCTGGTGGCGGTCGCCGACGCCCATCCGGAAACGGCCCGCAAGGTGGGGGAAGAGCTCGGCGTCCCGGGGTATGACGACTACCGCGCGCTGATTGGCAAGGTCGATGCGGTGAGTATTGCGGTGCCGACACCCTTGCACTTTGCTGTCGCGAAAGAGTTTCTCGAGAACGGGGTTCACGTTCTGGTGGAGAAGCCCATCACCACCACAGTTGAAGAAGCGGCAGCCCTGATCGAAATGGCTGCGACCAGAAAATGTGTCCTGCAGGTCGGACACCTGGAGCGCTTCAATCCTGCCATTCTCGCGGCGGTAGCAGTGCTTGGCACGCCGCGCTTCGTCGAGTCCCATCGCCTGGCGCCGTTCAAACAACGCGGCACGGATGTCAGCGTGGTCCTTGACCTGATGATTCATGACATCGACCTGATCCAGACGCTGGTGGGCGCCCCCATCGAAAGCATCGATGCCGTCGGCGCGTCTGTCTTTTCTGGCGATCTGGATATCGCGAACGCGCGTATCCGTTTTGTGGGGGGTTGTGTGGCCAACACGACAGCCAGCCGCGTCAGCGTCAAGCAGGAGCGCAAGTTGCGCATTTTCCAGGACGACGCCTACTTCTCAGTCGATCTCCAGCAGAAGGTCCTGACGGTCATCCGCAAGAAGGACGCGGCGACACCTGTAGAGTCGGCTGCGCAGGTCGCCATCGAAGAGCAGTCCTTCGAGCAGGGCGATGCCCTCAAGGCGGAGATCGAGGCATTCCTGCTGGCGATTCGCGAGGGCAGTCCTCCGGTCGTCAGCGGTGAGGATGGTTTGCGGGCGCTCGAAACGGCCATCGAGATCGCGAAGCTGGTTCAGGCGGGCAACCCGCGCGGCTGACCAATGAGCTTACTTCGGAGGCTGCAGGCGCGAACGTTCGAGAGAACGTAGAGGTTTGCCAGCCACCTTCGCCGCGGAGGATTGAAGGAGCGCGAGGGAAACCTCGCCTCGTTGCGCGGCCATCGATCGTGCTACTTCATCCAAAGACGCTCTGCCCGCAGTCGCTGCGCGGATTTCAGCATCGGCTGCCATCAGCACCGTGACAGCCCTTGCGGTGGTGGCGCCTGAGGAGTTGGCGACGAAAAGATTGGTGGCGCGTTTGCCCCAGTCGGCCTGGCGTTTGGCCGCGTCCTCGAAACGGCGTTCGCTGATACCGCCCGAACGACGCAGCACTTCCAGCGAGTAGTACTCCGCAAACCCTTCGACGATCCAGTCGCTTTCGCCATCGCCGTGAATTCCCATAGCGACGTGGACAAGTTCGTGAAGCAGCGTGCTGGTGCGGTTCTCGCTGATGAGCGGTCTGTCCGAATGCAGGAACAGCGAAGCTGGGCCCGACAGTCCGCCACGAAACATCGGCTCCCCGGCGCGCACCACGAGCAGGCGTTTCGGGAATTCCGGGAAGGTCTTCACCAGCTGGGGCAGGTTGTAGTTGAGGAAGGCAAGGGTGTCCTGTCGTCGGGCAGCATCGCCTGCAGGCGCACCGACCTGCGTACTGATCCCCGCAATGGTTTCATGCCGCGAGCCGATCCTGCCCGCCAGGATCCAGCCGGTGGGTCGATCGAAGCGCCGTTCGGGATCCTCGATTTCAAAGTGATGCTTGCCACGTTCCGGGTAGGGCGTGAGGACGGACCAGTCCGTCGGCAGGCTGAAAGTCAGCGTCGTTCTGGCAATCAGGTTGCGGGCAGCCAGAACCCGCGCGCTGGGAATCATCCGGTCGCCACGAAAGACAGCCCAGTCGGCAGTCATGCGGGAATCGTAAGCACCGCTTTTCAGCGAATGATCGACCAAAAAATCGAAATCCAACCGGCCGCTGTCATTGGGCGGATACCAGGTGACGGTCTCCTTGCCGACCTCCAGTTTGCCATCGCCCTTGAAGTCCCGATGCCGGTCCGGATCGATGGAAAAAGTCACGCGACTGGGTAGCGTTGAGCCTTTGAACGTCATCGTGACGTGCGCCTTGCCGGTTTGCGGTTGCAGCTCGACGGCATAGTCGACGTCGTAGTGAAGGACAGGCGCAGCAGCGCGGGCAAGCGAGGGGCAAAGTGCAACAGCGGCGACCAGATAGCCCAGCAAGACACCCGTTTTTCCGCCGACCCATTTCATGCAGCGAGTCTATCAGCCACAGGGCACCGAAGTTTCAGACGGCCGGGCGACTTGAAATTCCGGGGGCGGTCCCTATTTCGCCCAGCAAGCGGGAGCAGGACGTCGATCGGATTCCTCGCCGACGCTGCCGATGACCTGGAATGGTATGGATGTTATCTCTAGGAGGAAAATCGTCATGGCCGTAACACGTTATGAGCCCTGGGATGTGCTGAACCAGCTGCAGGGGCAGATCAGCCGTATTTTCGAGAACCAGATCGACAACGGTGCGAGCAGCTCCGCAGCCACGGCGGACTGGATGCCGCCGGCGGATGTCGAAGAGTACGCGGACCGGTTTGTTCTCAAGCTGGACGTCCCCGGGGTTGTCTTGAGCGCGGTCGAGATCACGCTCGACCAGGGCGTGTTGTCTATCAGTGGTCAGCGTGAGAAGGACGCCAGACCCAAGGATGTGGAGCGCAGCCGCATTGAGCGGGTGAACGGGCGGTTCCATCGGCGCTTTACCTTGCCCGATACCGTGGACGCAGCGAGCGTTCGTGCCCAGGGCAACAATGGCGTCCTGGAAGTGGTCATTCCGAAACAGCCGAGAGCGCAGCCCCGCCGCATTGAAGTGGTTGCTGCCTGACGGTGGTTTGATCGTCGCCGGGAGGTTCGGGTCGTCGTCCGAACCTCCCGGTGCGCCCGGTTTCCCGCAAGAATTTTCCTTTCACCCGACGCACGGTTTCAACAATAATCAGGCATGAGTGACGACACCCTTGATCATCTGTTTGAAAACAACCGTCAGTGGGCTGCCGATCGCCTGAAGCAGGATCCCGATTTCTTCAACAAGCTGACCGGCATCCAGAAGCCGGACTACCTGTGGATCGGTTGTTCGGACAGTCGCGTTCCGGCAAACGAGATCACCGGATTGCAACCTGGCTCCGTGTTCGTCCATCGCAACATTGCCAATGTCGTGGTGCATGCGGACCTCAACTGCCTCTCGGTCCTGCAGTTCGCGGTGGACCAGCTTCGGGTGCCCCACATCATCGTCTGCGGTCACTACGGTTGCGGTGGTGTGCGCGCTGCCCTGGACGATGTCCGCCTGGGGCTGGCCGACAACTGGCTGCGTCACGTGCAGGATGTGCGCGAGCATCACGCCAGCCTGCTCGATGTCCTTGTTTCCCCGGACCTGCGTGCCGATCGCCTGTGCGAGCTCAACGTGATCGAGCAGGTGCGTAACGTGTGCCGTACCACCGTGGTCGGGGACGCATGGGCTCGAGGCCAGAAGATCGCCGTGCATGGCTGGGCTTACCGGCTGTCCGATGGACGCATCCGTGACCTGGGTGTCACCTCGCGTTCGCCCGATGAAAGCGAGACGAAGTATTACGATGTCGTGAAGCAAATGGCCAAGGGGCGGGCTGTAGGCTGATGTCTCTGACTGCCGACAATTCCAGACTCACGTTGACACCCTCCGCTGCGCTGTGTATTTACCGACAGCTCTGATCAACGAAATACGAGTGCAGGAGGATTGACTCATGGCATTGTGGAAAGACCAGGCGCCGGCCCCACAGTCCACTGTGACGCCGCTACCGCCGTCCAAGGAACTGTTCCCCAAAGAACCCGAAAAAGTGGCTGCTGCGGCGGCCTCACAGCAGGAGTCACCCCGTCGTATGAGCCCGCGCACAGATGCCAAGGAATCCATCATCGCCGCCGACCTGACCATCGAAGGCAAGATCGAAGGCTCGGGCCATGTCCGCATCGCCGGTTCGTTCAAGGGCGACGTGAATGTGCAGGGCAATCTTACAATCGAGCAGGGTGCCAAGGTCACGGGCCAGGTTCGCGCCAACACGGTCGTCGTGGCGGGTACGCTGCAGGGCAATATCGAGGCGGCTTCGCGCGTCGAGCTGCTGGAGACGGGCATCGTCGAAGGCGACGTCAAGGCGGGTTCCCTCACCGTGGCAGCCGGTTCGCGCATGCGCGGCCAGGTGGCGTTCGGATGGGATGACAAGGCCGTCAAGGCCGTGGCCTCCGGAGGCTCGTCGGCGACATGATGAGTACGGGGCGCTTCGCGGCGGCGGGCAAGACGCGGATCTGCCCGCACTGCAAGTCGACGATCCTCGACAGCGCCAGCATTTGTCCGTCCTGCCAGCATCACCTCAGGTTTGACCCTGCGGCACAGGCTGAACGCCGTGCGCAGGCAACCGACGTTCCTCTCAAGGTGGAAGGCACCATCCGGCATCCGGATGGTGCTGCTCCCTGGGAGTATTCGGTGGTGGTCTCCATCCGGAACGAGCGTGGTGAGGAAATCGCCCGCAAGGTCGTCGGCGTGGGCGCCCTCGACAAGGGTGAAGAGCGCACCTTCTCGCTCGGCGTGGAAGTCTTCAAAGGCACGGGCGGCAAATAGTCCGGTCCGGGCCATTCATTCGCCCGGTTGCGGTCTCGAGGAGTTCCGGTGACGACGGTCTACGATTTCAGTGCCAGGACAATCGAAGGCACCGAGCAGCCGCTCTCGGGCTACACGGGAAAAGCGCTGCTCATCGTCAACGTCGCCAGCAAATGCGGCTTCACTCCCCAGTATCAAGGTCTTGAAGCCTTGCAGCGCAAACTCGCGCCACAAGGGTTTGCAGTGCTGGGCTTTCCCTGCGATCAGTTCGGCCACCAGGAGCCCGGGGACGAAGCCGAGATCAGGAATTTCTGTTCGCTCACCTACGACGTCACGTTCCCGATGTTCGCCAAGGTCGAGGTGAACGGGGAGGGCGCGCACCCGCTTTACAAGTTTCTTAAGAAGGAAGCGACGGGCGTGCTGGGCAGCGAAAGCATCAAGTGGAACTTCACGAAGTTCCTCGTCGATCGCACAGGCAAGGTGATCAAACGCTACGCGCCCACCGACAAGCCCGAGAGCATCGAGAAGGACATCGTGGCAATTGCGATGAAGTAACGCGCTCGGCAGAATCGGCCTTTGAGCCGCCGCGTTCAGCGAGCGCGCCTGTCGTTACGGCTTCGGAGCGCTCTTGCTCGAAGTGATGCCCTGCTTCAGCAGATCTTCCCAGCGCGTGATGTTCGCGGCGCTGCCGTTGCAGCCGCCATCTGCGGGACTGATGTAAGACCCATTCTCGAGTTTGGCCCAGCCGATGGCGCCGCCGGTCCGGCCATCGCGCAGCGGGCAGAACATCAGCGTCACCTCGTCACCCGGTTCGAAAGTGCTGCCGGTGATGCCTCGCTGGATCAATGCCGTAGGTGCCGAGCCCTCGAAGCTCCAGAGGGTCAATGTACCGTCGTCGTTCTTGACGTTCAGATAGAGCGCCGAGTGCGGATTGTTGAACGCCCACCGCACCACCGTGCCGGTTTTGACGGTCTCCGTGTTGCGTTCGAACATGGCAAACGAATGGTGGGCCTGCACGGCCGTCATGCAGAGCAGAGCTGGTACCGACGTCGCCGTGATCAGTTTGAGCAGTCGCTTCATTGCGGTCCCCTGAGTTCTTATTGCGGAGTGAGCGTGGTGTTGTAGATCGGATCGCGCGACTGGCCCGGCAGATCCGGGAAGAGGGTGAATCCCCGCGAATCCTTGAACCCTTCCTCGCCGGGCAGCCGGAAATTCGTCACGCCGTCCTTGTCCATGAAGTAGTTGCTCGATTGCTCGCATTCCCAGTGCTGCGGACGATGCCCCGCCTTCTCGAGTTCGGTGCCATGCCGGAAAGCGTAGACGGCGTTTACCGGCTTCACGAACGCGAACCTGTCATAGAACGTGACCTGGACTTCGAGCCGCTCGATCCCGCCTGGATAGGTTTTCAGTTCCCACTCCTCAACGGCTTCGAACTGGTTGCTCGTCATCGGTGACCAGCGTGTGAAGTCGGCGGGCAGCAGGAACTTCGTGCTGGTGACCAGCTTGTTGCCGGCCCAGAAGCCGACGGTGTCGCCGTACCACGAATGCGTGCCGTACAGGTTCTTGTGCTCCTGGCCGATGAATACTCTGCGAATCGAGTTGGCGAAGTCGTTGATGAGGTACGACTCCTGCGGCAGGTTGACGAACTCATGCGTGTAAGGCTCGAGCAGCCAGCGTGGATAGCCCTGCGGTTCGCAATGCGTCAGGCGATCGTAGTCGACCTGCCCGTTCTCCACCTGCTGGCGCCAGCGTTCCTTGTAGGCAGTTTCATACGCGGGCGTAAGAACACCTTCGCGTACTTTTCCAGCGAAGCCTTCGCCATCGATGAAGGTCTGCATATGCGTGTTGCCGGCCGTGTTCCACAATCCATCCCAGCGAGGGACCGACTGGAGCGTGTGCTTCGTGCCGCCATTCGCTTCTTTCAGAAGATAGGCGTAGTGCTCGTCGGAGGTGGCGAAGACTTTCGGCGGTGGAACCACTTTCAGCGGCGGCCCGTAACCGGAGCCGAATCCCTGAGCCATCGAAGTTGTCGAGATGAGACCCAGGACCAGCGTACTGATCCCGATCCGCCACAGGCTTGTGTGCGATTTCACGTAGCTTCCCCCGGCGCATGCATGAAGGCCGATGCGCGTGTTTTTTTATGCCGTCGAGCGCGGCCGATTATGCATTTGCCGAGTGAGATTGCCAGACAGTGACGATTGCAGCGAGGTGCTTGCAGCGCGCAACCTCCGCTGATGCGGAGCGGCGAAAAGACGGAGAGGCTAGAAGGGAGTTCCTCCGGCCTTGCGACCGGAGGAACATTGGTGGAGGCGGCGGGAATCGAACCCGCGTCCGTAAGTCCTACGCTACACGATCTACATGCTTAGCTCATTCTTTGTATCTCGCCGCGCGCTACCCGAAGAGCAGGGAAGACGCGAAGCCAGCTCAGGAGCGTTTTAACCAGTCAACCCTCAGCACGTTGAAAGGCGATCTTGTGAGCGCGTCCCCCGATTCTGGATGCACAAGCACACACCAGGCGAGGGTTAAGCGGGATTAAGCCGCTAGAGCGTAGTTGTCGTCGTTTGCAACTATAAGTTTGTAAGCGGTTTTACGAGGAACCTTACACCTCGGCATGCACCTGGAGTTTCGTAACCCACGTCGAAACCGGTCGCCCCCAGACACGGGACGTAGTGTAGGGACGGGGCGCTGAATAGCAAGGGAGATGAAACGGCCGACTTTGCCGGCAAGGGGGCCTCCGGCAAGTAGCCCCTGCGAGGCTAAAGGCCTGCCGGCAAGTGGGCCTATCGGCAGGCCAGAATAGATCAGAGCCACCTTATGGAATACGGGTAGCAGGCGAACGAGTTGATAGCCAAGATCCGTGCCCCCGGGGCGCAGTTCGGGGCATGTGATTTCCGGCATCCGTTCTGGCTTGCCGGGAGGCCCACTTGCCAGCGGCCTTCCTGCCGGTAGGCCTTTAGCCTCGCAGGGGCTACTTGCCGGCAGGCCTGCTCATTCCGCCTCCGTTACCTCCGACCTGCCTTCAACACCCTCGACTTCTCACGCTTCCAGTCGCGGTCCTTCTCGGTGGCGCGCTTGTCGTGATCCTGCTTGCCCTTCGCGAGGCCGACCTTCAGCTTGGCGCGACCTTTCTTCCAGTAGAGTTCGAGGGGTGTCAGCGTGTAGCCCTTGCGGTCGACGGCGCTCGACAGGCCATCCAGCTCGGAGCGGTTCAGCAGCAGCTTCCGGGTGCGGATCGGGTCGGGGAGAATATGAGTCGATGCCGTGAGCAGAGGCGCGAAATGCGCGCCATACAGGAACGCTTCGCCGTTCTTGACGAACACATAGGATTCCTTGAGCTGTGCCCGCCCGGCGCGGAGGCATTTGACCTCCCAGCCTTGCAGGACCAGGCCGGCCTCGTACGTCTCCTCGATCGAATATTCATACCGCGCCTTGCGGTTCTCGGCGATCGACGACTTCGGCTTAGGATTTTTTTTCTGGCTCATGATGGCCGCATTGTATCCTCTCGCAGCCGACGATCCCGGTGCTTGTTCAAAGACTCATGCGTGAAGTGATCCGCAGTGCGCTCGTGCCACAGACTCCTGCCCAGATGTTCGCGCTGGTCGAGGACGTGGAGCGCTATCCCGAATTTCTTCCCGGAGTCGTCGGTGCAAAGCTGGTCGAACGGAGCAGCTCTGAACTGGTCGGCATGCTCGAGATGGAACGTGCCGGAATCCGGGAACGATTCACGACGCGTAATACGCTTTCGCATCCGGAACGCATCGGCATGAAGCTCGTCGACGGTCCGTTTCGCACGCTGGAAGGCGAGTGGACGTTCATCCCGATCATGGAGGCCGGCGTCGTCCGCGGTACCCGGGTGGGTCTGACGATCCGTTTCGAGTTCAAGAATCCGCTGACAGCGCTGCTGCTTTCCAGAACCTTCGAGACGACCTTCGCTTCCCTGATCGATGCGTTCACGCGTCGCGCCAAGGACGTGTATGGCGCAACCTGACCGGATCGCGGTGACAGTGGCCTATGCGCTGCCTGAAGAGCAATCAGTGATTGCGCTTGAGCTTCCAGCGGGATCATCCGCGGTCGATGCGGTCAATCGCTCAGGGTTGCTGGAACGCTACCCGGATATCGGGACGCGGCCCCTTGAGCTTGCGATCTTCGGACGGCTCATCCAGGCAGGGGCTTTGCTCAAGACCGGTGATCGGGTGGAGATCCTGCGGCCACTGGTGCGCGACCCGAAGGAAACGCGGCGCCAGCTCGCGGCGCGCGGCAAAACGATGGGTCGGCCCCGAAATTAACTCGCCTTCGCGATGTCGGGGCGATCGATGCGCGTGACCTTGTCTTCCTCGAAGTACACCGTGAAGTGGCGCTGCTCGACCTTATGCGTCCGGCCCCGCTTCAGGTAGTACACGTAGTCCCAACGGGTGTCCTGGAAGGCATTGCCGACAATCGGTGTGCCCAGCAGGTAGCGCACCTGGCTGCGGGTCATGCCCACCGTCACTTGGTCGATTTCCTTGTTCTCCAGGAAATTCCCCTGCTGGATGTCGATGCGATACACGCACCCCGTCATTGCTACGCCAAGCGCGGCCATCAGGATATAAAGGGGCAGGCGGCTGAAATTCTTGAATGAATGCATGAAAGGTCAGGGAGTGGTCTGGAGTGGTAGCAGCGGGTGGGTAATAATGCCGCGCATCATAGCGGAACTTGCATCGCCGCGAGCCGCCCCCATCACACGGACACCCGTAAGAGAGAAACCGTGGAAAGCAACGACCTCCGCAAGGCCGGCCTCAAGATCACCCTCCCGAGGGTAAAGATCCTCGAAATCCTGGGGAGCGCCAAGCCGCGGCACATGAGCGCGGAAGACATCTACAAGCATCTGCTGGAATCCCATGAGGATATCGGCCTGGCTACCGTTTACCGGGTGCTGACCCAGTTCGAGGCCGCAGGGCTCGTCGCGCGCCACCATTTCGACGGCGTGACGGCGATGTTTGAGCTGAACGAGGGGACGCATCACGACCATATGGTCTGCTTAGGGTGCGGCAAGGTCGAAGAGTTCATGGACGACGGGATCGAAGAGCAGCAAATCGCCATTGCGGCGAAGTACGATTTCGAGATCCAGGACCATTCCATGATCCTGTACGGCCGCTGTGCGGCGTGCCGGCAAAAGGCCACGACCCGCGAGCACGTCCGAATTCGCCGCTAGGACTTCGGCCCTATTCAGCGACGTCGACCGGTCTTCTTGGTCGGCGCCTGACCCAAGCCTTCGTTCAGCATCTCCGCCGCGTGTTCCCGGGCACGGTCGGTAATCTCGACGCCTCCCAGCATCCGGGCGATTTCCTCCACCCGATCAATCCTCGCGAGCGGTGTCAGCGTGGTCCGGGTCGTCTTGCCATCGGTCAGCTTGGCCACCCGTACATGATTCTGTGCCTGGCTCGCCACCTGCGGCAGATGCGTTACGCACAGCACCTGCGCCCGGTCACTCAACGACCGTAGCTGGCGGCCAACGATTTCCGCGACACCACCGCCGATGCCCGCATCCACTTCATCAAAGACGAGGCAGGGCAGGCGGGCCGATTCCACAGCCGCAACCTGGATCGCGAGGCTGATACGCGAGAGCTCACCACCTGAAGCGACCTTGGCCAATGGTTTCGGGGGTTGGCCCGGATTGGCGGCGACGAGGAATTCAATGTCATCGGCGCCGTGTTCGCCGGCGTTTTCGGGTGCGAGCGGACTCACCTCGATTGCGAGGCGCCCACCCGGCATGCCGAGTTCCTGCATCAGCGCTGAAACCCTCTCCCGCAGTCCGAGCGCCGCAGTCTGCCGTGCGGCGGTCAATCGTGCGCATTCGTGTCGCCAGCGTGCTTCCGCATCGGCGAGCTGCGTCTGCAGGCGGTCAAGCGTCGTCTCGAGCGTCAGCAGCCGTTCGAGTTCTTCCTGCAGCTGCGTCTGCAATGCCGGCAAAGCCCCGGGCTCCACGCGGTGTTTGCGCGCCACCGCTTCCATCGCGGCAAGGCGCTGTTCGAGCCATTCCTGCCTCGCTGGATCGGCATCGAGATCGGCCTGGTAGCGCCTCACTCCGTCGGCCGCTTCTCGCAACGCGATCAGCGATTCGTCGATGAGCCCGGCGATCGGTTCGAGCCGCGGATCGAGTGCCGCCAGCGAGCGCGTGGTGCCCAATGCACGAACCAGCGAAGGTTCGGCAGCGCCGCTATCCGCTTCGAACAGCAGCCGTGCAATTTCGGCAGCGCCTCCCGCCAGCCGTCCGCCCTGGGCAAGACGTTTGCGTTCAGCGAAGAGCTCTTCCGCTTCACCCGGTTGCAGATTCAGTCCGGTGAGTTCGTCGACGTGGTAGCGCAGCATCTCAAGCCGCGCGTTGCGATCCTTCGATGCCGCCTCTGCTTCCCGCAGTTCTTCGCGTCGCGTCTTGACGTCCTGCCAGAGGGAGCTCACCCGTGCCGCGAGATCCATATGACTGCCATGGCGATCGAGGAGCTCGCGCTGCGCCGATCGCCGCATGAGCGACTGGTATTCCATCTGGCCGTGGACTTCGACGAGCAGCTCGCCGAGCTGCCGGATCGTCTGGATGGAGAGCGCCTGGCCATTTACGTAGCCGCGCGAACGGCCATCTGCGCCGACGAGTCGCCGAAGAACGCATTCACCGTCGTGCTCAAGTGCCTGTTCGGCGAACCACGCATCGACTGCAGAGCCGCGTTCAAGCGAGAACGTGGCCGACACTTCAGTACGTTCAGCACCGGCCCGTACGACTTCGGCGCCGGCGCGCCCACCAGTCGCCAGGACCAACGCATCGACGAGAATGGATTTGCCCGCTCCCGTCTCGCCTGTGAGCACGGTCATCCCCGCACCGAGTTCAAGCTCGATGCTGTCGATGATGGCGAGATCCCGGATCTGGATATGGGTCAGCATGCTTTCAAGGAGTGCTCAATCTTCCAGGTCGATCGAAGAGCGCGAAGGATCGCGATCCGGATCGCGCGGATGAGCGCCACGGCCCCAGTGGAGTTTGGAACGCAGTGTCCGGTAATAGTCGTGGCCTGGCGGATGCACCAGCCGGACGTGGGCGTCGGTGGGCTCGACCAGCAACCGGTCGCCCGGGCCCAGTTCGCCGAGCAGGATCCCGTCGCAGGTGACCTGGGCCTTCGTGTCGGGACGTTCGATGAGGCGGATTTCAACTTTTGCATCGCCCCCGACGACGATCGGTCGGTCCGAGAGCGTGTGCGGGCAGATCGGGACGAGCACAAGTGCAGCCAGGTGCGGGTGAATGATCGGACCGCCACACGACAGCGCATACGCCGTGGAGCCGGTGGCTGTGGCTACGATCACGCCGTCGCCGCCATGGGTATTGACGTACAGGTCATCAATCCAGGTCTCGAAATCGAGCATGCGGCCGGTCTCCCACTTCTGCAGCACCACGTCGTTGAGCGCCTGCGCGTGAGCGTCGGGATGGCCTTTGCGGATCAGGCGGGCCTGCAGCAGCGCGCGCTGTTCCTGCTCATAGCGTCCGGCCAGCACGTCGTTGAGGCGCTCCCGCATTTCCTGCGGACTGACGTCAGCGAGAAATCCCAGCCGGCCACGATTGACGCCCAGCAGCGGGACCGGCGCATTCGTGACTAGGCGAGCGGCGTACAGCATGGTGCCGTCGCCACCGACCGCGATGATCAGGTCGGCTTCTTTCGGGAAACGGTCCTCCGGAACGTGCTCGACGCTGTCTGCACCGAAGGCGAGGTCGACGACGGTATCGACGAGGACCCGGCGCCCGCGCTCCTTGAGATGCCTCGCGAGGGCCAGCATGGAATCACCGACGCGGGGGTCGAGGTGCTTGCCAAGCAGGGCGATCGTCCTGAAATCCGTGGTTTGCGTTCTTGTAGTGTGGGGCATACCCGATTTGTAGCACGCGCGGGTTTGCGGCGGCCAGTTCACGCGGCGGCAGGCTGATGCTTGACAGCTTCAGGCCGCGTGCTAGCGTCAGCCGCCATGGCAGCCGAGACGAACGAAGACGTCCTGAGTGATCGCGCACAACAGCTGCTCAAGGTGCTGGTCGAGCAGTACATCCGCGATGGCCAGCCCGTGGGCTCGCGCACCCTGTCCCGGGACTCCGGGCTCAACCTCAGTTCTGCCACGATCCGCAATGTGATGGCCGATCTCGAGCAGTTCGGCTTCGTCACGTCCCCGCACACTTCCGCTGGTCGCATTCCCACCGGCAAGGGTTATCGGCTTTTCGTCGACACGCTGCTCAAGGTGAAGCCGCTCCAGGACTCGGAGGTCATGGCGATCCAGCAGGGCCTCGGTCGCCACAACGACGACATGAAGACCATGGTCGCTGCCGCTTCGCAGATGCTGTCTTCGGTCACGCGGCTGGCAGGTGTGGTCACTGTCCCCAAACCCAGCCACGCCTCCTTGAGCCAGATTGAGTTCCTGCCGTTGTCCGACAACCGCGTGCTCGCGATCATCGTCGTGAACGCCCGCGAGGTGCAGAACCGCATCCTGCAGATGGACCGTCGCTATACCTCGGATGAACTGCGCCGGGCGTCGAACTACCTGAACCAGGAATTTGCCGGCAAGGATCTCGTGGCCGTCCGTGAACATCTCCTCGAGCAGCTCCAGCAGACCCGCGAGAACCTGAACCAGGTGATGCTCGACGCCATCCGGCTGGCGCGCCAGGCGGTGGGCCCGGCCGGCGGCATGGGAGGGCGTACCGAATACGTCATGGCCGGCGAAACCAACCTGATGGAATTCTCCGAGCTGTCGAACGTCGAGAAACTGCGCCGGTTGTTCGAGGCCTTTACGCAGCAGGGCGACATCCTCCACCTGCTGGACCAGAGCCTGGGCGCGGAGGGCGTGCAGATCTTCATCGGCCAGGAATCGGGCTACACCATTCTCGACGATTGCAGTGTGGTGACTGCGCCGTACACGATCGGCCAGGAAGTGGTGGGGGTGCTCGGGGTGATCGGCCCGACCCGCATGGCCTACGAGCGCATCATCCCCATCGTCGACATCACCGCAAGACTCCTCGGCTCCGCCTTGAATTCCAGGGCCTGAACCCGCACTTCCGCCGTTCACTCACCCGCAGGGCTACCTGAGGCCGCGGGCAGTTATCGCGCTTCCTTGTCTGTTTCGTTATTGTGCGCGGCCCGGGCGACTGTCCGGTGCCCCAGGAGATCCGAATCCATGACCTTTCCGGATGAGCAACCCCCGCCGAATGCCGATATGAATGCCGGCTTCGAGACCGGGCAGACACCCGATACCGCCGACCTTGAAGCGGCACTCGAGGAGGCCCGTGCCCAGGTCGACCAGGCAAAGGAACAGCAGCTCCGGGCCTTTGCCGAGCTCGAGAACTTCCGCAAGCGGTCGCTGCGTGACGTGGAGCAGGCCCGCAAGTTTGCGCTGGAGCGCTTTGCCGGGGAGCTCGTGGGCGTCAAGGACAGCCTCGAGATGGCGCTGACCGCAGGCGGTGGCACCGCAGGTAGTGCGATGCTGGCGGGAGTCGAGGCGACGCTGAAGCAGCTCTCGGCAGCTTTCGAGAAGGCAGGCGTGACCGAAGTCGTGCCGACCGGGGAGGTGTTCAACCCTGAATTCCATGAGGCGATGGTGGCGCAGCCTTCCGCCGACCAGCCGCCGAACACGGTGCTGCAGGTCATCCAGAAGGGCTATCTGCTGAATGGCAGGTTGCTGCGCCCGGCGCGGGTCATCGTTGCCCGGGCTCCTTAGGACCCGTATTCGCGCGTCCGGCTTGAAAGCCGACCTCGCGCCCACATGAATTGAGCTGCTTTCAAGGTATGCCCTGCAACGCGGGGCGAATGACTGGAATGTTCGGGAGATAAGGATCCATGGCGAAAATCATCGGTATCGACCTCGGCACGACTAACTCGTGCGTAGCGGTCATGGAGGGCGGCAAGCCCCGCGTCATCGAGAACAGCGAAGGCGACCGGACCACACCGTCCGTCGTTGCCTTCACCAAGGACGATGAAGTCCTGGTGGGCCAGTCGGCCAAGCGTCAGGCGGTCACCAATCCGCACAACACCTTGTTTGCCGTCAAGCGCCTCATCGGCCGGCGGTTCCAGGATGACGTCGTGCAGAAAGACACCCACATGGTGTCGTACAAGATCGTCAAGGCGGACAACGGCGATGCGTGGGTCGAGGCCCAAGGCAAGAAGATGGCCCCGCCGGAAGTGTCGGCTCGCGTGCTCATGAAGATGAAGAAGACCGCCGAGGATTATCTCGGCGAGCCGGTGACCGAAGCCGTGATCACCGTGCCTGCCTACTTCAACGATTCGCAGCGCCAGGCGACCAAGGATGCCGGCCGCATTGCCGGTCTCAACGTCAAGCGCATCATCAACGAGCCGACGGCGGCAGCGCTTGCCTATGGCATGGACAAGCAGGGCGGCGATCGCAAGATTGCGGTGTACGACCTCGGCGGCGGCACGTTCGACGTGTCGATCATCGAAGTGGCGGATGTCGACGGCGAGCGCCAGTTCGAAGTACTGGCCACCAACGGCGACACCTTCCTCGGCGGCGAGGACTTCGACCTCAAGGTCATCAACTACCTGGGCGATGAGTTCAAGAAGGAAAGCGGCGTCGATGTCCGCAAGGACCCGCTCGCCATGCAGCGCCTGAAGGAAGCTGCAGAGAAGGCGAAGATCGAGCTATCGTCCAGCCAGCAGACCGACATCAACCTGCCGTACATCACGGCCGATGCGTCGGGTCCGAAGCACCTCAACATCAAGCTCACGCGGGCCAAGCTTGAGTCGCTGGTGGAAGATCTGGTGCAGAAAACCATCGAGCCGTGCCGTGTCGCATTGAAGGATGCAGGCCTGTCGATCAGCGAAGTCGCCGAAGTCATTCTGGTAGGCGGCCAGACGCGCATGCCGTTAGTGCAGCAGGTCGTGAAGGATTTCTTCGGCAAGGAGCCGCGTCGTGACGTGAACCCGGACGAGGCGGTGGCCGTGGGCGCCGCGATCCAGGCGGGCGTGCTGTCCGGCGAAGTGAAGGACGTGTTGCTGCTCGATGTCACGCCGCTGTCGCTCGGCATCGAGACGATGGGCGGTGTGCTCACCAAGCTCATCGAGAAGAACACCACGATCCCGACCAAGGCGAACCAGGTGTTCTCGACGGCTGACGACAACCAGGGTGCCGTGACGATTCACGTGCTCCAGGGCGAGCGGCAGCGTGCGACGGACAACAAGTCGCTCGGCCAGTTCAACCTCGAGGGCATTCCTCCGGCGCCCCGCGGCATGCCGCAGATCGAAGTCGTGTTCGACATCGATGCGAACGGCATCCTGCACGTGTCCGCGAAGGACAAGGCGACGGGCAAGGAACAGCGCATCGTGATCAAGGCCTCGAGCGGCCTGTCGGAGGCCGAGATCAAGAAGATGGTCTCCGATGCCGAGGCCCATGCGGAGGAAGACCGCAAATTCCGCGAGCTGGTCGAGGCGCGCAACCGGGCCGATGCACTGGTCCACACGACCGAGAAGTCGCTCAAGGATCTCGGTGACAAGGTCGATGCTGCCGAGAAGCTGAAAGTCGACAACGCGATCGCCGGCCTCAAGGCCGCTCTCGCTGGCGATGACAAGGATGCGATCGAAACCAAGGCGCGCGAGCTGTCGGAAGCGTCGACAGCCATTGCCCAGCAGGCCTATGCGCAGGCGCAGCCCGAGGCGGCAACTGAAGGCGCGGCGGGGAATGCTTCGAGCGGCGGCAACGGCCAGGAAGACGTACTCGATGCGGAGTTCGAAGAGGTCAAGGACAAGAAGAAGGGCAACTGACCTTCTTCCCGGGCCTCGCTGCCTGAAGCTTCAGGCATAGTAGCGATAAGTGACCGCCGCAGGCTGCAATGCCTGCGGCGGTTTTTGTGCATGTAACCGGCAGTGTTTTTCCAAGTCTCAAATGTCCAAGCGCGATTTCTACACGATCCTCGATGTGCCGCGGAATGCTTCCGAAGCCGACATCAAGAAGGCCTACCGGCGCTTGGCGATGAAGCTGCATCCGGATCGCAATCCCGACGACAAGGAAGCGGAAGAGAAATTCAAGGAAGCGAAGGAAGCCTACGAAGTCCTGACCGACGCGCAGAAGCGGGCGACCTACGACCAGTTCGGTCATGAAGGCCTGCAAGGTGGGCGTGGCGGGGCCGGGTTCGGCGGCGGCGATGCATTCGGCGACATCTTCGGGGATGTGTTCGGCGATATTTTCGGCGGGGGTCGCCGGTCTCGCTCCCAGGTGTTCCGCGGTGCTGACCTGCGTTACGAGCTGGAACTCACGCTCGAACAGGCAGTGTTCGGCGACGGGGTCAATATCGAGTTCGCGAGCCTCGCCGAATGCGAAACCTGCAAAGGCAGCGGCGGCGGACCGAACTCCAAGACGACCACCTGCGAAACCTGCGACGGCGCCGGCCAGGTCCGGATGCGGCAAGGCATCCTCTCGATGCAGCAGGCTTGCCCGCGATGCCGCGGCCGGGGCCAGATTATTTCCGAGCCCTGCGACAGTTGTCTCGGGCAAGGCCGCGTTCGCCGCAAGCGCACGCTGAACGTCAAGGTTCCCGCCGGCGTCGACAACGGCGATCGTATTCGCCTGTCAGCCGAAGGCGAAGCCGGACGCAACGGTGGACCTGCCGGCGACCTGTACGTCGAAATCCACGTGAAGGAACACCCGATCTTCCAGCGCGAGGGCAGTCATCTGTCGTGCGAAGTCCCGGTCAGTTTCGCGACGGCAACGCTCGGTGGCAGCGTCGAAGTGCCCACCCTCGACGGCAATGTCGTCCTCAAGATTCCTGGCGAGACGCAATCCGGCCGCAGTTTCCGCCTGCGCGACAAGGGCGTGAAGCCCGTGCGGGGCGGGGCAACCGGGGACCTGTACTGCAAGGTCGTCGTGGAAACACCCGTCAACCTGACCGAAGAGCAGCGCAACCTGCTCAAGGCCTTCGAGGACTCTGTCCAGCAGAGCGGCCGGACGCACAGCCCTCGTGAACGGACGTGGCTGGATGGCGTCAAGCGGTTCTTCGAGAACATCGCGCAATAGGAACGCTGAAATGGCAACCAGGCTTGCAGTCCTTGGAATCAGTGGCCGCATGGGGCAGGCGGTGCTCGACCAACTCTCGCAGTTTCCCGATCTTGAACTCGCGGGTGCTTCAGCCTCGGCGACCAGCCGCTGGCAGGGCCAGGATGCGGGTGAGGCGTCCGGACACCCCTCAAGGGGCGTCATCGTGACCGCCGATCCGGCCACGGCAGTGCGGGGCGCCAGCGTTGCCGTCGATTTCACCTTGCCCGATGCCACTCCTGCGAACCTGAAGGCCTGTGTGGCCGCGGCTTGTCCGATCGTCATCGGCACAACGGGACACTCGGTTGAAGCGCGAGCGCAGATTGATGCAGCCGCAAGCCGCATTGCGGTATTGCTGGCCCCCAACATGAGCCTCGGCGTGAATCTGCTGCTGAAGCTTGCGGATCTTGCCGCTCGCGCACTCGATACCGACTACGACCTCGAGATCTTTGAAGCGCATCACCGGCACAAGAAGGACGCCCCCTCCGGGACGGCACTGAGGATCGGTGAGGTAGTCGCCGCCGCACGGGGTACCACGCTGCAGGAAGCCGGCGATTTCAACCGGCACGGCACAACGGGAGCCCGCAAGCCGGGCACGATTGGTTTCTCCGTGCTGCGGGGCGGTGACATCGTCGGTGAGCACGTGCTGACGTTTGCCGGTCCGGGCGAACGGATCGAACTGGCCCATCGCGCCCATGATCGCTCCGGGTTCGCAAGGGGCGCCCTGAAAGCGGCACGCTGGGTTGTCGGTCGGCCTCCAGGTTTGTATTCCATGCAGGACGTTCTCGGCTTCAACTCGATCTGACCGGCGGACTGAAAAAAACCTCCGCGATCACGCCGATTGCCGATGGACCTGCCGCCCTTCGTCGCGTAAGCTCCCTTCCCTCAGCAAGCGCGTAAAAAGCATGCGCGGGACGGGTCTACAGACCGCTCCCGCCGTTCGCATGCGCGCGTTAAATCTGAAAGCGGTCGCGAAAGCGGCCCGGAGTCGCGATGAACACACCCGCTGTACTGGCGCTCGAGGATGGAACGGTCTTCCAGGGTCGTTCAATCGGCGCCAAGGGCAATACGACGGGCGAGGTGGTGTTCAACACCGCCATGACCGGTTACCAGGAAATCCTTTCGGATCCTTCCTACTGCCGGCAGCTCGTTACCCTCACTTATCCCCACATCGGCAACACCGGCGCCAATCCCGAAGACCTCGAGTCGGGTGCCATTTACGCTGCCGGCCTGATCATCCGCGATCTGCCGCTGCTGCATTCCAGCTGGCGTGCTGCCGAGTCGTTGCCCAGCTTCCTGCAGCGTGGCCGCATCGTGGCCATTGCCGATATCGACACGCGCAAGCTCACGCGCATCCTGCGCGAGAAGGGTTCGCTCGCGGGTTGCATCATGACCGGCGACGACGTCGATCCTGCCGCTGCCGTGCATGCCGCGCGCCGCTTTCCTGGCCTCAAGGGGATGGATCTTGCGAAGGTCGTCTCCACCAAGCGCACGTACCAGTGGAACGAAGGGACGAACTGGTCCCTGGAGTCCGGTCCCCGGCCTGCACGTGCAGGTCAGCGACTGCATGTCGTGGCCTATGACTTCGGCATCAAGCGCGACATCCTGCGGTTGCTGTCGGACCAGGGTTGCCGCATGACGGTAGTGCCTGCCCAGACGCATGCCGATCGCGTGCTGGCCATGAATCCCGATGGCATCTTCCTGTCGAACGGACCGGGCGACCCCGAGCCCTGCACGTATGCCATCGATGCGATCAAGCGCTTCCTCGAAACCGATATTCCGGTTTTCGGCATCTGCCTCGGACATCAGCTGCTCGGGCTCGCCAGCGGCGCCCGCACGGTCAAGATGAAGTTCGGCCATCACGGCGCGAACCATCCGGTGCTCGATACCGACACGGGGCGCGTGCTGATCACGAGCCAGAACCACGGCTTTGCGGTCGATGAGTCCACGCTGGGGCCCAACCTGCGGACCACGCACCGTTCGCTGTTCGATGGTTCGTTGCAGGGCATTGCCCGTTCTGATCGGCCCGCCTTCAGCTTCCAGGGACATCCGGAAGCGAGCCCCGGACCGCGCGACGTGAAGAACCTGTTTACGCGGTTCACCCAGCTGATGCAGCAGCGCGTGAACTCGATGAGCCGCGGCCGCAACGGCACTCGCGGCTGACGCTCCCGATCACGACAGAGATTCCATGCCAAAGCGTACCGACATCCAGAGCATCCTGATCATCGGCGCCGGCCCGATCATCATCGGCCAGGCGTGCGAGTTCGATTACTCGGGCGCCCAGGCGTGCAAGGCGCTGCGCGAAGAGGGGTACCGGGTCATCCTGGTGAACTCCAATCCCGCGACAATCATGACGGACCCTGAAACCGCCGATTCGATCTACATCGAACCTGTGCACTGGCGGACCGTCGAACGCATCATCGCGAAGGAACGTCCTGATGCGTTGCTGCCGACGATGGGTGGCCAGACAGCGCTCAACTGCGCGCTCGACCTGGTGCGCGAAGGCGTGCTCGAAAAATATGGTGTCGAGCTGATTGCAGCGTCACGCGATGCCATCGACATGGCCGAAGACCGGGAGCTGTTCCGGAATGCGATGCGCGAGATCGGGCTCGAAACTCCGCGATCACGCATTGCGCACAGCATGGAAGAAGCGCTCGCGGTGCAGGCGGAAATCGGTTTCCCCACGGTCATCCGTCCGTCATTCACTCTCGGTGGTTCCGGCGGCGGCATCGCCTACAACCGTGAAGAGTTCGAGGAGATCGTCGCGCGCGGCCTTGATGCCTCGCCGACCAGCGAAGTGCTGCTTGAGGAAGCGGTGCTCGGCTGGAAGGAATTCGAGATGGAGGTGGTGCGGGACCGCAAGGACAACTGCATCATCATCTGCTCGATCGAGAACCTCGATCCGATGGGCGTGCATACGGGCGATTCGATCACGGTCGCACCGGCGCAGACGCTGACGGACAAGGAATACCAGCTGATGCGCGACGCATCGATCGCAGTCCTGCGCAAGATCGGCGTGGAATGCGGCGGTTCGAATGTGCAGTTCGCCGTCAGCCCCAAGGATGGCCGCATCCTCGTCATTGAAATGAATCCACGCGTATCGCGTTCGTCCGCGCTCGCGTCGAAGGCCACCGGCTTCCCGATTGCCAAGGTCGCTGCAAAACTCGCGGTGGGTTACACGCTCGATGAGCTCAAGAACGACATCACGGGCGGTGCGACGCCGGCTTCGTTCGAACCGACCATCGACTACGTCGTCACCAAGATTCCGCGCTTCACGTTCGAGAAATTCCCCGGCGCGAATGATCGGCTCACGACGCAGATGAAGTCGGTGGGCGAGGTGATGGCGATTGGCCGCACTTTCCAGGAATCGCTGCAGAAGGCGCTCCGCGGTCTCGAGATCGGCATCGACGGGCTGACACCCATCAACAAGTTGCCGCTCGGAACGGAAGAGCAGAGCCGTCTGCGCGAAGAACTGCGCATGCCTGGGCCGAACCGGTTGCGCCATGTCGCAGATGCATTCCGTTCGGGGATGAGTCAGGCAGAAGTCCATCGGCTGTCGTACATCGATCCCTGGTTCCTCGCGCAGATCGAGGACCTGATCATCGAGGAGCAGGCCATGGCGAAGGGCGGCCTAGAAGCGCTCGAACGTCCGCGCCTCAGGGATCTCAAGCGCAAGGGATTCGCAGACAGTCGCATCGCCTCGCTGGTCGGAGTGGATGAAGCCAGCGTTCGCCGTCGGCGCATCACGTTCGGGCTGCGTCCCGTCTTCAAGCGCGTCGATACCTGTGCCGCCGAGTTTGCGACGTCGACCGCCTATCTCTACTCGACCTATGAAGAAGAGTGCGAGGCGAATCCGACCGACCGCAAGAAGATCCTGATCCTGGGAGGTGGGCCAAACCGCATCGGGCAGGGCATCGAGTTCGATTACTGCTGTGTGCACGCGGCACTTGCGCTGCGCGAAGCCGGCTTCGAAACGATCATGCTCAACTGCAATCCCGAGACGGTCTCGACCGACTACGACACGTCCGATCGACTTTACTTCGAGCCGCTGACGTTCGAAGACGTGATGGAAGTGATCGACAAGGAAAAGCCGGTGGGCGTCATCGTGCAGTACGGCGGCCAGACGCCGCTGAAGCTGTGCCGCGCGCTTGAAGCCGCGGGTGCGCCTATCATCGGGACTTCACCGGATGCCATCGACGTCGCGGAAGATCGCGAGCGTTTCCAGCAACTGGTCGAGAAGCTGGGCCTGAAGCAGCCGCCCAATTGCACGGCTCGCAATGAAGACCAGGCAGTCGTGATGGCCCGCGCCATCGGCTTCCCGCTCGTCGTGCGTCCTTCGTATGTGCTGGGTGGACGCGCCATGGAAATCGTCTTCAACGAAGACGACCTGCGTGTGTACATGACCGATGCGGTAAAGGTTTCCAACGACAGCCCCGTGCTGCTCGACCGTTTCCTCGATCTCGCGATCGAGGTGGATGTCGATGCGATCTGCGACGGCACCGACGTCTTTATCGGCGGCATCATGGAGCACATCGAGCAGGCTGGCGTGCATTCGGGTGATTCCGGCTGCTCGTTGCCGCCCAACAGTCTGAGCGCGGAAATCCAGGCGGAGCTCAAGGTGCAGACGCGCAAGCTCGCGCACGGGCTCAACGTCGTCGGTCTGATGAACATCCAGTTCGCAATCCAGAACGGCATCATCTACATCCTTGAAGTGAACCCGCGTGCCTCGCGGACAGTGCCCTTCGTTTCGAAGGCAACTGGCGTGCAGCTCGCGAAAATTGCAGCGCGCGTGATGGCCGGTGCGAAGCTGGCGGATCTCGGCGTGGGTGCAGAGCGCAAGCCGCACTTCTTCTCTGTCAAGGAAGCCGTTTTCCCGTTCAACAAGTTCCCCGATGCCGACCCGATCCTGGGCCCCGAGATGAAGTCGACGGGTGAGGTGATGGGTACGGGTCGCAGCTTCGGTGAGGCGTACGCCAAGGCACAGTTTGCATCCGGTGTGACGCTGCCTGCGCGCGGCGTCTGCCTGATCAGCGTGAAGGAACGCGACAAGGAAGGAGCAGCGGCGCTTGCGAAGCGGCTCGTGGCTCGTGGTTTTGAAATCGTGGCGACAGAAGGAACGGCTGCAGTGATCGCCGCACTCGGTGTTCCCTGCCGTCGTGCGAACAAGGTGCGGGAAGGCCGGCCGCATATAGTAGACATGATCAAGAACGACGAGATCTCGCTGATCGTGAATACGACCGAAGGCAAGCAGGCCATCTTCGAATCGCGTTCCATCCGCCGCGAGGCCGTCATGCGCAAGGTGACGTACTACACGACGCTGGCCGCTGCATGGGCCACGTGCGATGCGCTCGACTACCTGGATTCCGTCGAGGTGAACCGTCTGCAGGATCTGCACAAGGAAGTCGGCACATGAAACGCAGCCCTATGACCCTGAAAGGGAGCGAGCGTCTGCGGGGCGAACTGAAGCGCCTCAAGACCGTTGACCGTCCTCGCGTCATCCAGGCGATTGCGGAAGCGCGTGCGCATGGCGACCTGAGCGAGAACGCCGAGTATCACGCGGCGCGCGAACAGCAGAGCTTCATCGAAGGTCGCATCAAGGACATCGACGGACACATCTCGAACGCCGAGATCATCGATGTCGCGAGCATGCCGGCAAGCAAGAAGGTGGTGTTTGGCGCCACCGTGAATCTCGATGACCAGGACGACGGCGCGAAGGTCGTGTACCAGATCGTCGGCGAGGCGGAAGCGGATATTCGCGCCGGCCTCATTTCGATCACATCGCCTATCGCTCGCGCACTGGTGGGCAAGTCCGAGGGCGATGTCGTCGACGTAGTGGCCCCTGCAGGGGTGAAGTCCTACGAGATCGTTGCGGTCAAGTACGAGTGAACGGCGCCGGCAACCGTTCCGCGTTGCTGCCGCGCCTCGTCACGCTGGTTGCGATCTTCTGGATGGGCAGCCTGTGGACGATCTGCGGAGTGGTGGCTCCCGCACTGTTTGCGACGCTGGATGACCGGCGGCTGGCAGGCGATATCGCCGGCGAATTGTTCCATATCCAGACGTGGATCGGCGTTGCGCTGGGCGGGATGCTGAGCGTCCTGGTGACGCTGATTGGCGCAGGCCAGCGGAAAACCGGATTCTGGATTGGCATCACCGCGTTGCCGCCACTGTTGAACGAGCTGGGGCTGCTTCCGCTCATGAGCGCGGCGCGCGCTGCCGGCAACATGGCCCTGTTCGGCATGCTGCACCTGGGCTCGGTGGTGTTGTTCGGGATCGCGTGCGTGGGTGCACTGATCCTGGTCTTGAGGCTTACGCGTCCGGCAGGATGATGCGGGGCGGATTTTTTTTGGGCCGGTAGTAGACGCCGACATTGCCGATTCGCTGGATGAGCGCGCTGGTCGTTGCAACCGCCAGCCGGTCGAGCAGCAGGTTGCGTTCATCACGATCGCCGACCCGGGCACTGACCTTGACCAGCTCGTGGGCTCCGAGCGCGATATCGAGCTCATTGGTCACGCCTGCGGAGTCGCCTTCCTTGCCGACCATGACGACCGGGTTCAGGGGGTGGGCAAGGCGACGCAGGTGCTTCTTCTGTTTTTCGGTCAGGTCCATATGAACGCGGCTAGTGATTCGGGGAAGGGGGTTGGTCAGAATGCGGGAGCGGAGGCTACGCGGTTAAGTCCGTTCTTGCCACCCGTGACCCGCTAACTTCTGCTCGCTCTCTTCGTCATGCCCAAACGGTCCAAATCAAGCAGCGCCTGGCTCAAGGAACACGAGTCGGACCCCTACGTCAAAGCTGCGCGAGAGGCGGGTTTCCGGTCGCGTGCCGTCTACAAGCTGGAGGAGATCCAGCGCTCGGACCATATCCTGCGGCCCGGGACCACGGTGGTGGACCTCGGGGCGGCTCCCGGCGGCTGGAGCCAGTTTGTGGCGAGAATGTTCAAGGGCCGGGGCAGGGTCGTGGCGCTCGACATCCTGCCGATGGATTTCCTCCCCGGGGTTGAATTCATCCAGGGCGATTTTTCCGAGGAAAGCGCCTTCAACCAGCTGTTCGATCACCTCAAGGGGGAGAAGCCGCAACTTGTAATGTCGGATATGGCCCCAAATATGACAGGCATCGCCGAAGTGGATCATGCCCGATCGATGCATCTCGTTGACTTGGCGGTGGATTTTGCCGAGAAGACGCTGCCTGGAGGCGGCGACTTCCTGGTGAAAGTTTTTCAAGGCCGGGAGTTCGTGCCCCTGATGCAGCGCCTCAGGCAGAAGTTTGAATCCGTGAAAGTACGCAAGCCGAAAGCATCAAGGTCACGGAGCGTCGAACTTTATCTGTTGGCGCGCAATTTTCGGATGTAGTATCGGTCACAAGTGTTGATTTTTGAGGAAAACAAGCTTTGAACGACCTCACCAAGAACATCATCCTGTGGATCGTGATCGCGGTCGTGCTGGCCACGGTGGTCAGCAACTTCAGTGCACGCACGGGCAGCCCCGCGGAACTTCCCTATTCCACCTTCCTGACACAGGTCGAGGCAGGCAGTGTTTCGGAGGTCACCTTCAAGGGCGACCAGATCAGCGGCAGGCGTTCGAATGGCGAAGCGTTCCTGAGCTACAACCCGGAAACAGACAACTCGGCGTTGATCGGCACGCTGCAGAAGCACGGCGTCACGTTCAGTGCCGCGGCTCCCGAGCGGCAGTCGTTCCTGATGCAGCTCTTCATTTCCTCTTTCCCGATCCTGCTGCTCATCGCGGTGTGGGTCTACTTCATGCGGCAGATGCAGGGCGGGGCAGGTGGCCGCGGAGCCATGTCCTTCGGCAAGAGTCGCGCGCGACTGCTGAATGAAGACCAGGTGCAGGTGACGTTCGCGGATGTCGCGGGCGTGGACGAAGCGAAGGAGGAAGTCGTCGAGATCGTCGAGTTCCTGAAAGACCCCGGCAAGTTCCAGAAGCTGGGCGGCAAGATTCCGCGCGGCGTGCTGATGGTGGGTTCGCCCGGTACCGGCAAGACGCTGCTGGCGCGTGCCATCGCCGGTGAAGCCAAGGTGCCTTTCTTCACGATCTCGGGCTCGGACTTCGTTGAAATGTTTGTCGGCGTGGGCGCGTCCCGCGTGCGTGACATGTTCGAGCAGGCCAAGAAGCATGCTCCGTGCATCATCTTCATCGACGAAATCGACGCGGTCGGTCGTCATCGCGGTGCCGGTCTCGGCGGCGGTCATGACGAGCGCGAGCAGACGTTGAACCAGTTGCTCGTCGAAATGGACGGCTTCGAAGGTACGGAAGGCGTCATCGTCATCGCGGCAACCAACCGTCCCGACGTGCTCGATCCTGCATTGCTCCGTCCGGGTCGCTTCGACCGCCAGGTGGTCGTCCCGCTGCCCGACGTGCGTGGCCGTGAGCAGATCCTGAAGGTTCACATGCGGAAGCTCCCGCTTGCCGAAGACGTCAAGCCGATGGTCATCGCGCGTGGTACTCCGGGTTTCTCGGGTGCGGATCTCGCAAACCTCGTCAATGAGGCCGCGCTGTTTGCTGCCCGCGCGAATCGCCGTACGGTGACGATGGACGAGTTCGAGAAGGCGAAGGACAAGATCATGATGGGCGCCGAGCGGCGTTCCATGGTGATGGACGACCAGGAAAAGAAGCTCACTGCTTACCACGAGGCGGGTCACGCCATCGTCGGCCTGTCGGTGCCTGAGCACGACCCTGTGTACAAGGTCACGATCATTCCTCGTGGCCGCGCGTTAGGCGTCACGATGTTCCTGCCGGAAGCGGATCGCTACAGCACCACCAAGCGGCGCCTTGAGAGCCGCATTGCAACGCTATTCGGCGGCCGGGTTGCGGAAGAGCTGATCTTCGGTTCGGATTCCGTCACGACGGGCGCTTCGAACGACATCGAACGTGCGACCGAAATCGCCCGCAACATGGTCACGAAGTGGGGCCTGTCCGACAAGCTCGGACCGCTTTCGTACAGCGAGGAAGAGGGCGAAGTATTCCTTGGCCGATCGGTCACGCAGCACAAGAAGACGTCAGATGTCACCGAGCGGACAATCGACGAGGAAGTGCGCCGCCTGATCGATACGAACTTCCGGCATGCAAAGCAGATCCTCGAAGGCAACCTCGACAACCTGCACAAGATGGCCGGTGCGTTGATCAAGTACGAAACGATCGACGAACACCAGATCCGCGACATCATGGAAGGCCGTGAGCCGCGTCCGCCGGTGGATTGGGATGATTCCATCCCTCCTGCGGGTGGTGGCAAGGCCCGCGAGCGGGATGTCACCGACGCGCCGATCGGGCGGCCCGCCAGCCAGCACTGAGTCCTGACGGATAGAGTCAACGAGGGCGATGCGGGGTAACCTGCATCGCCCTTTTCACATGTTGGCCGGCTGAAATCATTCCAGTCATGTTGCTGCATCTGCCTCACCAGACACTCGATCTCGCGACGCCCGTGGTAATGGGCGTCCTCAATGTCACTCCTGATTCTTTCTCCGATGGCGGGCAGTTCATGGGTGTTGAGGCGGCCGTCAGACACGCGCTCCGGATGGTGGACGAGGGCGCAGGCCTGATCGATGTCGGGGGAGAATCCACGCGGCCTGGCGCTCCTCCCGTTGGACTTGCGGAAGAGATGGACCGGGTTCTTCCGGTGATCGCCGCAATCGTTGCCCGGACGCAGGTGCCGGTGTCCATCGACACGCGCAAACCTGCCGTCATGACCGCTGCGGTGGCTGCGGGTGCCTCGCTGATCAATGATGTGAGTGCCTTGAGGGCGCCCGGTGCCCTCGAAGCGGCGGCCAGCAGCGGTGCAGCCATCTGCCTCATGCACATGCAGGGCGAACCGGGAACCATGCAGGCGGATCCCCGTTACGACGATGTCGTGGCAGAAGTGCACCAGTTCCTCGTCGCCCGCGTGCAGGCCTGCGATGCTGCCGGCGTCGCGCGTAACCGGCTGGTGCTGGATCCGGGTATCGGTTTCGGGAAGCGACTGGAGCACAATCTCGCCCTGCTCGCTCATCTGCCCAAAATCGGGATTCCCGGCCTGCCGCTGCTGATAGGCGTGTCGCGAAAGGCGATGTTCGGGACATTGCTGGGGCGGCCCGTTGACGAGCGACTCGCAGGGGCACTGGCGGTGGTGTCAGCGGCAGTCCTGGGGGGCGCGCGGATCATCCGGACTCATGACGTGGCGGCGACAGTGGACGCGGTACGCGTGGCTGCGGGACTCAGGCAAGCGGGTTATCAGACGGGTCTGCCCGGCTGAGCTTCAGGAATACAAAGGACTCAATGCAATGACCCGGAAATACTTCGGTACTGATGGCGTGAGGGGCACGGTGGGCCAGGCGCCCATGACCGTCGATTTTGCCTTGCGCCTCGCCAGCGCGGCAGCCCAGGTTCTCGCGCCGAAGGGCGGTACGGTGATGATCGGGAAGGACACCCGGCTGTCGGGTTACATGTTCGAGGCCGCGCTTGAAGCCGGCTTCGTCGCAGCCGGTGTCGACGTCATGCTCATCGGGCCGTTGCCGACGCCCGGCATCGCGTATCTCACGCAGGAATTCGGCTGTGTGTTCGGCGTCGTGATCAGCGCCTCGCACAATCTCTACGAAGACAATGGCATCAAGTTCTTTGATGGCAATGGTTCCAAGCTCACCGACGACGTCGAAGCCGAGATCGAACGCTGCCTTGACGCCGCCCCTGTTACCCGTGATTCCCAGGCGCTTGGCCGGGCGACCCGTGTCGACAGGTCACGCACCAAGTACCAGGAGTTCTGCGCTTCCACGATTCCGGAAGGCATGAGCCTGTCGAATTTCAAGATCGTCATCGATTGCGCCAACGGCGCCGGCTACAAGGTCGGCCCGCGGATCCTCGCGGATCTCGGCGCGGAGATAGTGCCGGTGGGCTGCTCCCCGAACGGACGCAACATCAACCTCGGCTGCGGCTCCACCAATCCGGAACTCCTGCAGCTAACGGTGCCGGGTGTGCGGGCCCAGGTGGGGATTGCGCTGGATGGCGACGGCGATCGTCTCGTGATGGTCGATCACTTCGGGCGCATCGTCGATGGCGACCAGCTCCTGTACGTCATCGCTTCCGCGCGCCATGCCGAGAAGGCCCTGAGCGGTCCGGTAGTGGGCACCGTGATGAGCAACCTCGGGCTTGAGCATGCGCTCAAAAAGCAAGGCATCGAATTCCGCCGCGCCCAGGTGGGCGACCGCTATGTGCTCGAAATGCTTCGCGAAACCGGCGGTACCCTCGGTGGGGAATCATCGGGCCATCTGCTGTGCCTCGACCGGACCACCACTGGAGATGCGCTGGTGAGCGCCCTGCAAGTGCTCGCGATCATGCAGCAGACCGGCAAGAGTCTTGCCGAGCTGGCTGCGCCGATGTCGAAGTACCCGCAGATCCTCAAGAACGTCCGCACTGCCCGGAAGATCGACGTAAAGGGCAATCCCGCCATCCAGGAGGCCGTGGGCCGGGCCGAAACCCGGTTGGGGCAGGAAGGCCGAGTGGTGCTGCGGGCTTCCGGCACCGAACCCGTGATCCGCGTGATGGTGGAGGGGCGCGATGGCGCTCTGGTTCTCCAGCTGGTCAACGACCTGGTTGCCTCGGTGGAGAAGGCTGCCGCCTGAACTCGGCCCGGCCTCCGGCGCTCGAGAAATGGCTTGCGGTTCATAGGGTTCGTTTCACCCGGGCCAGACCGTTCTTTCGTTGCTTTCCCGGCGTTCCGCCGTTACTCTTGCGCGCCTTTTTGCGGTCGGGAAGGGAATGTCAGGAACACAGCACAAGCGCCGGCCCCTGGTGGCGGGCAACTGGAAAATGCACGGCTCGCGGACTGAAAACGCGAAGCTGGTCGCCGCGTTGCTGAACGATCTGCCTGCCCCCGCTACAGCCGAAGTGATGGTGTGCCCTCCTGCGATCTACCTGTGGGAAGTGGGCCGGCTGCTCAAGGGGTCGGACGTGCAGCTCGGGGCGCAGTCGGTCTGTGCCGAGCCGGGTGGCGCGTTCACGGGTGAAGTGGCTGCCGCGATGTTGAAGGATGTCGGCTGCACCTTCGTCATCGTGGGGCATTCCGAACGGCGTGCTGTATACAAGGAAAGCGACGAACTGGTGGCGCGCAAGTTCGTGGCCGCGCAGTCGCAGGGACTGACTCCTGTCCTCTGCGTAGGGGAAACCCTCGAGGAACGCGACCGCGACCAGACGATCGCCGTGATCGACCGGCAGCTCGCGGCAGTGGTGGGGCTCGCAGGCATCGCGGCTTTCGAGCAGGCGGTGGTCGCATACGAGCCTGTCTGGGCGATCGGCACGGGCAAGAACGCGTCGCCCCAGCAGGCGCAGGAAGTGCATCAACACATCCGCGCCGAACTCGGAACGCGCGATGCTAGAATCGCCGCCGGCATCCGCCTCCTTTATGGCGGGAGCGTGAAGGCTGGCAATGCGGCCGAACTGTTCGCGATGGCGGACGTGGACGGCGGACTGGTGGGCGGGGCGTCGCTGAATGCGCGCGAGTTCATCGACATCTGCAAGGCGGCCCAAGCTTAGGGCTACTGGTTAGGGATACTGGAATCGAAATGACCTGGTTACATACCGCCGTTATCGTCTTTCACGTGCTGATCGGGATCGGCATCGTGCTGCTCGTGCTGCTCCAGCGCGGCAAGGGTGCGGATGCAGGTGCCGGCTTCGGCTCGGGGGCTTCCGGAACCGTGTTCGGTGCACGCGGCTCGGCCTCGTTCCTTTCGCGTTCGACGGCTACGCTCGCCGCGCTCTTTTTCGTGACGAGCCTTGCGCTGGCCTATATGGGCGGCCGCCAGGGTGGTGCGCCTGCCAGCGTCATCGACCGTCTGGACCTTCCGACAGCGCCCACGGCGCCAGTCGAGAGCAGCGCACCGCCGGCTGTGGAAGCACCGGCAGCTGAGGCAGGAGCGAGCCCGGCTCCCGAAGCACCCGCGCCGGCGCCCTGATCCGCGAAGGATCATCAGGAATTATCGTTTACGTTTGGAGCAGGCCGCGCTGACGGCATCACCGGACATGACAGGTCACGGTGCGGATGTGGTGGAACTGGTAGACACGCTACCTTGAGGTGGTAGTGGAGCAATCCGTGGAGGTTCGAGTCCTCTCATCCGCACCAATCTTTCTCTCTTGCTACTTCTCTCTTTTGATTGGAAAAGAGAGAAGTAGAGAAGCAGATATGGGCTTTCGCCCATGCATACCCGGCATTTCTCTTGAGGTTGTTCAAGAGAAAAGTAGATCAAAAGAGTCGGGTTCCTTCCCCGACACCAACCCGTTCCAGTCCCGGGTTGGAAAGAAAAAAAATCAATACGTCTTTTACCCTTGACGCTTCGTTACGTATCGTTCGGATGCCATTAATTTTCCTCCGGAACGGGGTTACTGCGCTGCAACCTCCCTGCTACAATCCCGCCCCGTTCTTCGGTGCGGGCCTCTCACGCGGGCAGCGATGCTAGAAAACTATCTTCCGATCCTGATTTTCCTCGGCGTAGCCGGCGTCCTCGGCGTAGTGCTGCTCGGGCTCGGCTTCCTGCTGGGGCCGCGCCGTCCCGACGCTGCCAAGCTCTCGTCCTACGAGTGCGGCTTCGAGGCGTTCGAGGATTCGCGGATGAAGTTCGACGTGCGGTACTACCTCGTCGCCATCCTCTTCATCGTTTTCGATCTCGAGATCGCGTTCCTGTTTCCCTGGGCGGTCTCGCTTAATTCGATCGGCGGGCTCGGCCTCGCGGCGATGGGCATTTTCCTGCTCGTCCTGGTAGTCGGCTTCATCTACGAGTGGAAGAAAGGGGCGCTTGAATGGGATTAGCCGCCCGCACGCAGGAAGAAACCACGGCTGACGTGATGGCGCAGCGGGGCTTCGCTGTCACCACCCTCGACAATGTCATCAACTGGGCTCGTACGGGTTCAATGTGGCCGATGACCTTCGGTCTGGCCTGCTGTGCCGTCGAGATGATGCATGCCGGCGCTGCGCGCTACGACCTCGACCGCTTTGGCGTCGTTTTCCGTCCGAGTCCACGACAGTCCGACGTCATGATCGTGGCCGGTACGCTCGTGAACAAGATGGCGCCTGCGCTGCGCAAGGTCTACGACCAGATGCCGGAGCCACGCTGGGTCATCTCGATGGGCTCCTGCGCCAATGGTGGCGGCTACTACCATTATTCCTATGCGGTCGTGCGCGGATGCGACCGGATCGTGCCGGTGGACGTCTATGTTCCCGGTTGCCCGCCTACGGCGGAAGCCTTGCTCTACGGCATCATCCAGCTGCAGAACAAGATCCGCCGTACGAACACGATCGCCCGCTAGGACAGGTTCATGACGTCGCGAATCGAGACACTGGCCTCGAAGGTGGAGTCGCGCTGCGAAGGGCAGGTCACGCGCATTGCGTCGTCCTGTGGCGAACTCACCTACGAAGTCGCGGCAGGGAAGCTGGTCGAGATCTGCAGGATCCTGCGTGACGATCCGGACTTGAGGTTCGAGCAACTCGTCGATCTTTCACCCGTCGACTATCTCGCGTTCGGCAGCACCGAATGGAACACGTTCGAATCCACGGGCACCGGCTTCAGCCGCAGCGTCGAGCGCGATCTGCCTGAAACGACAGGGCAACCGCGTCGTTTCGGTGTCGCCTACCACCTGCTGTCGGTGACCCATAACTGGCGTTTACGGGTGCGCAGCTACTGTCTCGAAGGGGAGCCCCCGGTCATCGATTCCGTCAACGACGTATGGGCATCGGCCAACTGGTACGAACGCGAAGCGTTCGACCTGTTCGGAATCTTCTTCAATGGCCATCCTGACCTGCGCCGCATTCTCACGGACTACGGCTTCATCGGGCATCCGTTCCGCAAGGACTTCCCGCTGATCGGCAACGTCGAGGTGCGCTATGACGCCGCCAAGGGTCGTGTCGTTTACCAGCCTGTCAGCATCGAGCCCCGCACGCTCGTGCCGCGCGTTATCCGCGATGACAATCGCTACAATGCACAGCTGACTTCGGCTCCCGTGGCGCCGGCGCCCGCTCCCAAGGCTTGAGGCAAGCATGAGCGAGATCCGCAATTTCACGATGAATTTCGGCCCGCAGCATCCGGCGGCACACGGCGTATTGCGCCTCGTGCTCGAGATGGAAGGCGAAGTGATCCAGAAGGCCGACCCGCATATTGGCCTGCTGCACCGGGGCACGGAAAAGCTGGCTGAATCGAAGCCGTTCAACCAGTCGATCGGCTACATGGACCGTCTCGACTACGTGTCGATGATGTGCAACGAGCACGCTTACGTCCTAGCAATCGAGAAGCTGCTCGGCATCGAAGCGCCCGAGCGCGCCCAGTACATCCGCGTGATGTTCGACGAGATCACCCGCATCCTGAACCACCTCATGTGGCTCGGTGCACATGGTCTCGACATCGGCGCGATGACTGTCTTCCTGTACGCCTTCCGCGAACGCGAAGACCTGATGGACTGCTATGAAGCGGTATCAGGCACGCGCATGCATGCGACGTACTACCGTCCGGGCGGCGTGTATCGCGATTTGCCGGACTCCATGCCGAAATACCAGACGTCGAAGTGGCGCGTGCAGAAGGATGCGGACCGCTTCAACGAGCGCCGGTCGGGCACGATGCTCGATTTCATCGAGGACTTCACGCAGCGCTTCCCGGCCTGCGTCGACGAATACGAAACCCTGCTGACCGACAACCGCATCTGGAAACAGCGCACCGTGAACATCGGTGTGGTGACCCCGGAGCGCGCGCTGCAGCTCGGCTTCACCGGTCCGATGCTGCGTGGGTCAGGCCTCGCGTGGGATCTGCGCAAGAAGCAGCCCTATGAAGTGTATGACCGCATGGACTTCGATATTCCCGTAGGTGTCCACGGCGACTGCTATGACCGCTACCTCGTGCGCATCGAGGAAATGCGGCAGTCGAATCGCATCGTCAGGCAGTGCGTCGACTGGCTGAAGCGCAATCCCGGCCCTGTGATGCTGGCCGATCACAAGATCGTGCCGCCGACGCGCGAAGAAATGAAAGGCGACATGGAATCGCTGATCCATCACTTCAAGCTGTTCACCGAAGGCTATTGCGTTCCTGCAGGCGAAGCCTATGCGGCGGTCGAAGCCCCCAAGGGTGAATTCGGCATTTACCTCGTGTCCGACGGGGCAAACAAGCCTTACCGGCTCAAGTGTCGCGCGCCGGGCTTCCCGCACTTGGCTTCGCTTGAGGAAATGGTGACAGGACACATGCTCGCGGACGTCGTGGCGGTCATCGGCACGCAGGACATCGTATTCGGAGAGATCGACCGGTGAGCCATCCCCCCGATAATCAACATGGCCAGCATGGCGGCAACGGAGTCCTGTCCGGCCACATCATCGAAGAGATCAATCACTGGCTGACGAAATTCCCGGCGGACCGTCGGCGTTCTGCCGTGATCGCTGCGTTGCGCGCTGCGCAGCACGAGAACAACGGCTACCTCACGAAGGAATTGATGGACGGCATTGCCGCGTACATCGGACTGCCGCCGATCCAGGTGTACGAAGTCGCGACGTTCTACTCGATGTTCGAGACGAAGCCGGTCGGCAAGCATCACGTGTCGGTGTGCACGAACATCTCGTGCATGCTGTGCGGTGGTGAGGACATCCTCGCGCATGTCGAGCAGCGACTTGGCATCAAGGTGGGGGAGAGCACGCCCGATGGCCGCTTCTTCCTCAAGCAGGAAGAAGAATGCCTGGCCGCCTGCACCGGCGCGCCGATGATGATGGTCGACCACGTGTTCTACGAGAATCTCACGCCTGCCAGGGTGGATGAGATCCTGGACCAGCACAAATGACCGAGAGCACCGACAAGTATCCGCAGAATCTCTGCATCTTCGAACCGCTCAAGCTCGAGCGTCCGTGGGATCTCGAGACGTACCGCAAGATCGGTGGTTACCAGGCGTGGGAAAAGATCCTGCGCGAGAAGACGACACGCGAAGCCGTCATCGAGGAAGTGAAGGCATCCGGCCTGCGGGGCCGGGGTGGCGCAGGCTTCCCGACCGGCGTGAAGTGGAGCTTCATGCCCCGCCAGTCGCCGATCCAGAAATACGTCGTGTGCAATTCCGACGAGAGCGAGCCTGGCACCTGCCACGATCGCGACATCCTGCGCTACAACCCGCATGCGCTAATCGAAGGCATGGCGATCGGTGGTTACGCAATGAATGCGACCGTAGGTTACAACTACATTCGCGGCGAGTTTCTCGCCGAGCCCGTACCCCGTTTTGAAGAAGCGCTGAAGCAGGCTTATGCAGCAGGACTGCTCGGGAAGAACGTGCTTGGGTCGGGCGTCGATTTCGATCTCTATACCTATGTCGGCGCTGGCGCCTATATCTGTGGTGAAGAGACGGCGTTGCTGGAGTCCCTTGAGGGCAAGCAGGGTCGGCCCCGCTTCAAGCCGCCGTTCCCCGCGAACTTCGGCCTGTATGGCAAGCCGACCACGATCAACAACACGCAGAGTTACGCATCGGTCCCGACCATCCTGCGCAACGGAGCGAAGTGGTTTGCGGATCTCGGTGTCGCGAATTCCGGCGGCACGATGATCTTCTCGATGTCGGGCCATGTGAAAAAACCCGGCAACTTCGAGCTGCCCCTCGGCATTCCCTTCAAGGATCTGCTCGAGCTCGCGGGCGGTATGCGCGAAGGCCGCAAGCTGAAGGCAGTGATTCCCGGCGGCGTCTCCGTGCCCGTCGTGCCCGGCGACACGATCCTGCAGGCAACAATGGATTACGACGGTCTGCGCAAAGCGGGTTCTTCGCTCGGTACGGGCTCGGCGATCATCATGGACGACTCGACCTGCATGGTCCGGGTGCTCGAGCGCATCTCGCGCTTCTATCACGCCGAATCGTGCGGCCAGTGCACGCCCTGCCGCGAAGGCACGGGCTGGATGAACCGCCTGCTCAAGCGCGTGCTCGCAGGGCAGGGACAGTCCAGCGATCTCGACAAGCTGCTGGATGTCGCGGGCAAGATCGAAGGTCACACGATCTGCGCGTTCGGGGATGCGTCGGCCTGGCCCATCCAGAGTTTCATGAAGCATTTCCGGCACGAGTTCGAGTACTACATCGAGCACGGCCACAGTCTCGTCGACGCTGAAAAGCGTCGCGCAGCCTGAGCGCAACAAGAGACACCTTAGCGAAATGAGTGACGACCTGGTCAACATCGAAGTGAACGGCGTGCCGGTGCAGGCGCGCAAGGGTCAGATGATCATCCATGCGACCGACAAGCATGATGTCTATGTCCCGCGCTTCTGCTACCACGACAAGCTGTCCGTGGCGGCGAATTGCCGCATGTGCCTCGTCGAAGTCGAGAAGGCGCCAAAGCCGATGCCTGCCTGCGCCACCCCGGTGGCCGAAGGCATGAAGATCTTCACGAAGTCTCCGAAGGCCATTGCCGCGCAGAAGGCGACGATGGAGTTCCTGCTGATCAATCATCCGCTTGACTGCCCGATCTGCGACCAGGGGGGCGAATGCGAATTGCAGGACCTGGCGATGGGTTTCGGTCGCGACATCTCGCGCTACAACGAACGCAAGCGCGTGGTGAAGGACAAGAATCTCGGGCCCCTGATCTCGACCGACATGACGCGGTGCATTCACTGCACACGCTGTGTTCGTTTCACGCAGGAGATCGCCGGTTTCCAGGAACTCGGGACGATCGGCCGTGGCGAAACGACCGAGATCGGCACGTTCATCGAGCAGAACATCGACCACGAGCTGTCGGCCAACATCATCGATCTGTGCCCCGTCGGCGCCCTGAACAACAAGCCGTATCGCTATCGCGCGCGCGCCTGGGAAATGACCCAGCAGCCGCTCGTCTCGCCGCATGACAGTGTCGGCACGAACATCTTCGCGCATGTGCTGCGTGGCCAGGTCATGCGCATCGTGCCGCGGCCGAACGAAGCCATCAATGAAACCTGGATCGCGGACCGCGACCGGTACAGCTATCAGGGCATCTACAGCACCGATCGCGTCGAGCAGCCGATGGTCCGCGAGGGTGATGCATGGCGCATTGTCGATTGGGATACTGCGTTGACGCATGTCGCCGAACGTCTCGGGGCAATGAAGGGGCAGGGCGCGCAGCTGGGTGTGCTGGCATCGCCCACCTCGACGCTTGAAGAGCTGCACCTGCTCGCACGCATCACTCGTTCGCTTGGCAGCGGCAATCTCGACCATCGTTTACGCCGCGGTGATTTCCGCGATCAGGCGCAGGATCCGGTCTTCCCCTGGCTCGGGACAGAGATCGCTCTGCTCGAACAGTCCGATGCACTGCTGTTCGTCGGTGCCAACCTGCGTGCTGAAGCACCGATGCTCGCGCATCGCGTGCGCAAGGCAGCGACGAAGCGTGCGGCGAAGGTTTCATTCATCAATCCGGTCGCGTATCCGTACCTGTTCCCCGTGGCGCAAAGCCTGACGACGAACGGTCTTGGCATGCTTGATCATCTCGCAGCCGTCCTTTCTGCTGCTTCCCATAGTTCCGGTCGTGCAGCGCCTGCCGCATTGGCGAATCGCGTAAAGGGTGCGCAGCCGACGGCTTCCCATACCAACATCGCGGCGCAGCTCGCCCAAGGTGAACGCAAGCTCGTGTTGCTCGGTGCGATTGCGCAGCGTGATCCGGCCTTCGCCGAGATTCGCGCTCTCGCGGCGGCAATTGCGGATCTCACCGGTGCGCAGCTCGGCTACATCCCGGAAGGCGGCAATGCAGTGGGCGCGGCGCTTGCGGGCGTGTTGCCCCACAGGTCCGCTGGTGGTCAGGCGATTGGGGCTGCAGGCCTCAACACCGCGGAAATGTTCGGAGCCAGTCTCAAGGCATATGTGCTGTTCGGGGCCATAGAGCCGGAGCAGGACATTGCGTCCAGCCTCGCACGCAAGGCACTCGATGCTGCGGAGTTCGTAGTGGCGCTGTCGCCCTACGACACCGCGAAAGAGTTTGCGGATGTGATCCTGCCCATCGGGACGTTTGCGGAAACATCGGGTACTTACGTGAATCTCGAAGGCCGCTGGCAGAGCGTTCCTGGAGCCGCGAAGCCCGTGGGTGAATCGCGTCCAGGCTGGAAGGTGCTCCGCGTCCTTGGCAACCTGCTCAACCTGCCGGGCTTCGATTACCTGACTTCGGAACAGGTGCGCGACGAGCTCAAGGGACAGATCGGCGAGGTCACGCCTGACAACACGTACGTCAGCGGTTCACTGGAAGATTCGACTGCGGGCGCTGCCCGCGATGTCGGCATCTATGCGGTCGACGCCATCGTGCGCCGTTCTTCAGCGTTGCAGCAGACGCATGCTGCCAGCCAGCCCTGAAGACCAGCATGATCACTACCTTCATGGATTTCTGGACCACGCTGCCTGAGGGATTGCGGACCCTCATCGTGACGCTGCTGCAGATTGTGGCGATCCTGGTGCCGCTGATCATTCTGGTTGCCCTGCTGACGCTGGCCGAGCGCAAGGTCATCGGTCTCATGCAGGCTCGCGTCGGCCCCAACCGGGTCAATCTTTTCGGCATCAAGGGACTCGGCCAGCCGTTCGCCGACGTGGTGAAACTGCTGATCAAGGAAGTGGTCGTCCCCGCGCGGTCCAGCCAGTTCCTGTTCGTCGTCGCTCCGATTCTCGCGCTGGTGCCGGCGTTCGCGACGTGGGCAGTGATTCCGCTGTGGCCGGGCTTCACGCTGGCCAACGTCGATGCGGGATTGTTGTATGTCCTCGCGCTCACTTCGGCGGGCGTCTACGGCATCATCCTGGCAGGCTGGGCCACCAACTCGAAATACGCGTTCCTCGGGGCGATGCGGTCTGCAGCGCAGATCGTGGCTTACGAAATCGCGATGGGCTTCGCGCTCGTCGGTGTCCTGATGGCGGGCGGCAGCCTCAACCTCGGCGAGATCATCGAAGCACAGCGGGGCGGACCGGGCAGCTGGTTCTGGCTGTGGCTGTTCCCGCTGTTCATCGTGTATTTCATCTCGGGCGTCGCGGAAACCAACCGCGCGCCGTTCGACGTGGCGGAAGGCGAATCGGAAATCGTCGCTGGCTTCCACGTCGAGTACTCAGGCATGGCGTTCGCGCTGTTCTTCCTCGCCGAATACGCAAACATGATCCTGGTGGCCGCGCTGACGTCGGTGTTTTTCTTCGGCGGCTGGCTGTCGCCGCTCGAAGGCTATCCGTTTGCGCCCGCTTGGCTGCAGGCAGCCGGCTTCCACTGGTTCGCCATCAAGATGTCCTGCTTCCTGTTCTGTTTCCTCTGGTTCCGCGCCACGTTCCCGCGCTACCGCTATGACCAGATCATGCGACTCGGCTGGAAGGTGTTCATCCCTATCACGATCGTCTGGATCGTCGTCGAAGGCGCGATGGTGTATTTCAAGGTCGGCCCCTGGTCCGTAACCTGAGGCGAACATGCGTAGTTTTTTCAAGACATTGTTTCTGTGGGAGTTGCTCGGCGGACTGTGGGTCACGCTGCGGCAGTTCTGGTCACGTCCCGGCATTACGATCAACTACCCGGAAGAAAAGACGCCGCAGTCGCCCCGGTTTCGTGGCCTGCATGCGCAGCGCCGCTATGCCAATGGCCAGGAACGCTGCATCGCCTGCAAGCTCTGCGAAGCGGTGTGTCCTGCGCTCGCGATCACGATCGAATCCGACGTCGGTCCGGATGGCACCCGCCGGACCACGCGATACGACATCGACCTGTTCAAATGCATCTACTGCGGTTTCTGCGAGGAAGCCTGTCCCGTCGATGCGATCGTCGAAACCCGCATCCATGAGTACCACATGGAAAACCGCGGCGAGAACATCATGACCAAGGACAAGCTGCTGGCCGTCGGCGAGCGCTACGAGGCCATGATCGCTGCCGACAAGGCAGCGGATGCGCGGTATCGCTGACATGACCATCGTCAACCTGCTGTTCTATGCCTTCTCGGCGATCCTGATCGGATCTGCCATCGGCGTGATTACGTCGCGCAATCCCGTGCATTCGGCGCTGTTCCTCGTCTTTGCCTTCTTCAACAGCGCGGTCATCTGGTTGCTGCTCGAAGCCGAGTTCCTGGCGATCGTGCTGGTGCTGGTCTATGTCGGTGCCGTGATGGTGCTGTTCCTCTTCGTGGTCATGATGCTGGACATCAACGTCGCGCAGATGCGCGAGGGATTCACGAAATACGCGCCGCTCGGGGTGCTTGTGGCGCTGGTGGTCATCGGCGAGATCGGCAGCGTGGTCTGGGTCAAGAAAATGGGTTTCGACAGCATCGATCCCGTGCAGGCCCTGCCAGCGGGCTACAGCAATACCAAGGCACTGGGACAGCTGCTGTATTCCGACTACGTCTATCCGTTTGAGCTCGCAGCAGTGATCCTGCTGGTGGCGATCGTGGCCGCGATCATCCTGACGATGCGCAAGCGTCCGGGTCTCAAGGCCCAGGACATCGGGGCGCAGGTGGCTGTCCGTGCCAAAGATCGGGTACGCATCGTGAAGATGGATGCGGAGGCGAAGAACCCATGATTACCCTCCAGAGTGTCCTGGTGCTCGCGGGCATCCTTTTTTCCCTGAGCGTCGCCGGCATCTTCCTGAACCGGAAGAACGTCATCCTGCTGCTCATGTGCATCGAGCTCATGCTGCTGGCAGTCAATTTCAATTTCATCGCCTTCGCGCGTCAGCTCGGTGACATCGACGGCCAGATATTCGTGTTCTTCATTCTCACGGTAGCCGCGGCGGAATCCGCCATTGGCCTCGCGATCCTCGTCGTCCTGTTCCGCGAGCGCCGGAGCATCAACGTCGAAGAACTCGATACGATGAAAGGTTAGAACTGGAACATGGCACGACATCACTCCATGTGCGAGCGAAAATTCGCCACCGGTCGCAAGACCATGTATGCGGTTGGCACCTCCGAGCGCCGATAGCGAGACCCTGACTCCGTGCAACAGACATTACTCACCATCGTCCTCGCGCCGCTGCTGGCGTCGATCATTGCCGGCCTGGCCGGGCGCGTGATCGGACGGGCAGGGGCCCATACCGTCACCATCGCGGGAGTCGCGCTGTCGTGCGGCCTGTCGCTGTATGTGCTGAAGCAGCTTCTGGTGGATGGCCTGCCGGTCTACAACGAGTCGGTATACACGTGGCTGATCAGCGACGGCATCCGCATGGAAGTCGGGTTCCTCGTCGACCAGCTCACCGCGCTGATGATGTGCGTCGTGACGTTCGTGTCGCTGTGCGTGCACGTCTACACGATCGGCTACATGAAGGACGATCCGGGTTACCAGCGCTTCTTCGCTTACATCTCGCTGTTCACCTTCTCGATGCTCATGCTCGTGATGTCGAACAACTTCCTGCAGCTCTTCTTCGGCTGGGAAGCGGTGGGTCTGGTGTCTTACCTGCTGATCGGCTTCTGGTATACGCGTCCGTCGGCCATTTTCGCGAACATGAAGGCCTTCCTGGTCAATCGCGTGGGTGACTTCGGCTTCATCCTCGGCATCGCCGGCATCGCGTACCTCACCAACTCGCTCGACTATTTCACCGTGTTCGAGCAGTCGACGGTCATCGCGAGCAAGACATTCGAGATCATCCCGGGCACTCAGTGGCAGGCCATCACCGTCATTTGCATCTGCCTCTTCATCGGTGCCATGGGCAAATCAGCGCAGGTACCCTTACATGTCTGGTTGCCGGATTCGATGGAAGGCCCGACCCCGATCTCGGCATTGATCCATGCCGCGACCATGGTCACGGCGGGCATCTTCATGGTGGCGCGCATGTCGCCGCTGTTCGAACTGTCCGAAACAGCCTTGTCGTTCGTGCTCATTATCGGCGCGACCACGGCCTTTTTCATGGGGCTGCTCGGCCTCGTCAACAACGACATCAAGCGGGTGGTTGCGTACTCGACGCTGTCCCAGCTCGGTTACATGACTGTGGCGCTCGGAGCATCGGCGTACGGCGTGGCGATTTTCCATCTCATGACGCACGCGTTCTTCAAGGCGCTGCTGTTCCTGGCCGCGGGCTCGGTGATCATCGCCATGCACCACGAGCAGGACATGCGGAAGATGGGCGGGCTGAAGAAGTACCTGCCTATCACTTACTGGACATCGCTGATTGGTTCGCTTGCCCTGATCGGCTTCCCCGGGTTCTCTGGCTTCTTCTCGAAGGACGCCCTGATCGAAGCCGTGCATGCCTCAACCACACCGGGCCACGTGTATGCCTACTGGTGTGTACTGCTGGGCGTATTCGTGACGGCTTTCTACAGCTTCCGGCTGGTGTTCATGACCTTCCACGGGCCTGAGCGGTTCGCGACCGAGGCGCATGGCCCTCATGATGACCACGCTGATCACAAGCATGAGGCTCACGCTGCCGCTGGCCATGATCATCACGATGATCATGCACACACCGCACATGATGATCACGCGCATGACGACCATCACAGCGGCCCACCGCATGAGAGTCCGTGGGTTGTGACACTGCCGCTGATCCTGCTAGCGATCCCGTCGATCTTCATCGGCTGGTTCACCATCGGCCCCGTGCTGTTCGCTGGCTACTTTGGCGACGCGATCTTCGTGCTCGAACATCACGATGTGCTGGGCGAGATCGCGCATGAGTTCCATGGACCGGGCCAGTTCGTCCTGCATGGATTCCAGGGTATTCCGGTGTATCTCGCCTTCGCGGGCGTCGCGCTCGCGTGGTTCCTGTATATCAAACGGCCCGATCTGCCTGCGATCATCAGCGGCAAGTTCAGCGCGATCTACAAGGTGCTGGCGAACAAGTTCTACTTCGACGAATTCAACCAGAAGGTTTTCGCCGGTGGCAGCCGCGCACTCGGCACCTTGCTGTGGCGCATTGGTGACGAGAAAGTCATCGACGGCCTGCTGGTGAATGGTTCGGCGCGGCTCGTTGGCTGGTTCTCGGGCGTGGTTCGCCACGCGCAGTCCGGGTACCTGTATCACTACGCGTTCACCATGATCATTGGCCTCGCGGTATTCCTGGCCTGGTTCGTCCTGTGGCGTTGATCGCCTGAAGTTCAAGAAGCAGAAGAATCGTCATGCAGTTTGACTGGCCCATCCTGAGTGTCCTCGTCTGGCTGCCCATCCTCGGCGGTGTGGCGGCGCTTGCGTTGGGCGATCGTGTGCCGGCCGCCGGCCGCTGGATTTCGCTGCTGGTCACCGTGATCACCTTTGGGCTCTCGATCCAGCTCTATACCGGTTTCGATACGACGACCGCGCAGATGCAGTTCGTAGAGCGCGCTTCCTGGATTCCTGCGTTCAACGCCTGGTACTACCTCGGGGTCGATGGCATCGCGATGCCGCTCGTCGTCCTGACGACCTTCATCACGCCGTTGATCGTGATTGCCGGCTGGACTGTGATCGAGAAGAAGCCGTCGCAGTACTTCGCAGCCTTCCTGATTCTCGAAGGCCTGATGATCGGCGTATTTGCGGCACTGGATGCGCTGCTGTTCTACGTGTTCTGGGAAGCAATGCTGATCCCGATGTTCATCATCATCGGCATCTGGGGCGGTCCGCGGCGGGTCTACGCCACCCTCAAGTTCTTCCTGTACACGTTCCTCGGCTCGGTGTTCATGCTGGTCTCCCTGATCTACCTGTACCTCAAGACGGGCAGCTACGAGATCGCGGTCTTCCAGGACACACCCCTCGGGATTCGCGAGCAGATCTACATCTTCATCGCCTTCGCCCTGGCTTTCGCCGTGAAGGTGCCGATGTGGCCGGTGCACACCTGGTTGCCGGATGCGCACGTGGAAGCGCCCACGGGCGGCTCGGTCGTGCTGGCAGCGATCATGCTGAAGATGGGCGGGTACGGCTTCCTGCGCTTCAGCCTGCCGATCGCGCCGGATGCGAGCAATGAGCTGTCGTGGCTGATCATCGGTGCGTCGCTGGTAGCGGTGGTCTACATCGGCTTCGTGGCGCTGGTGCAGCAGGACATGAAGAAGCTGATCGCGTACTCCTCGATCGCGCACATGGGCTTCGTCACGCTGGGTTCGTTCCTCGTGTTCGATATCGCCGCGTCAACCGGTGGCCTGCGCGGTGCGGCGATGGGCATCGATGGCGCGATGGTGCAGATGATTTCGCACGGTCTCGTGTCGGGAGCGATGTTCCTCTGCGTCGGCGTGATGTATGACCGCGTGCACAGCCGCGAAATCAGCGCCTACGGTGGCGTGGTCAATACGATGCCGATCTTTGCGGCATTCATGGTGCTCTTTGCGATGGCCAATGCCGGCTTGCCGGGCACTTCCGGTTTCGTCGGCGAGTTCCTCGTCATCCTCGCGAGCTTCCGCGCCGACTTCTGGTACGCGTTCCTGGCGGCGATGACGTTGATCCTCGGCGCGGCGTATACGCTGTGGCTGGTCAAGCGGGTGCTCTTCGGGGCAGTCGCGAACCATCATGTTGCCGAGCTCAAGGACGTCAACGCCCGCGAATTCATCGTGCTTGCCGTTCTGGCTGTGGCCGTGCTGGCGCTGGGCATCTGGCCGGCGCCTTTGCTCGAAGTCATGCGGCCGACGGTCGAGAATCTCGTCCAGCACATCATGGCGAGCAAGCTGTAAGACTATGCCAACCGACATCACTTCCGTCGCCGATCTTGCCCCCGCCTGGGCCGAGATCTTCGTGCTCACGGCCACCTGCGTGGTCCTGCTGGCCGATGTGTTCTTTGGCGAGAAGCAGCGCTGGCTGACGTTCACGCTGTCGCTGCTGACGCTGGCCGGCGCTGCTGCGGTCACGCTGATGCACGGTGCGACAACCCGCGAGCTGGCCTTCAGCGGCATGTTCGTCTCCGATCCGATGGGCGATGTGCTCAAGCTCTTCACATATGGTGCGGTCGCGGTTTCCTTCATCTACTCGCGGGACTACCTGACGAGGCGCGGCCTCGCCAAGGGCGAGTTCTACGTCCTGTCACTGTTCGCGATGCTCGGCATCATGGTGATGATCACGGCGGGCAGCCTGCTCACGATCTATCTCGGCGTTGAGCTGCTCTCGCTCTCGCTGTACGCACTGGTGGCGTTTGATCGCGACTCGGGTGTGGCGGCGGAATCCGCGATCAAGTACTTCGTCCTGGGCGCCATCGCCTCGGGCACGCTGCTTTACGGTATCTCGATGGTGTACGGAATTACCGGTTCGCTAAGGCTCGATGAAGTGGCGGTGGGTGTTGCCGAGGTTGGTCCGTCGCAGCTCGGGCTGGTCTTCGGCCTCGCGTTCATCGTGGTCGGTGTCGGCTTCAAGTTCGGCGCCGTCCCGTTCCACATGTGGCTGCCGGACGTGTACCACGGCTCGCCGACCCCCGTGACCCTGTTCATCGGCGCCGCACCCAAGATTGCTTCGTTTGCACTGGCCATTCGCGTCCTGGCGGAGGGCCTGGGCGGCATGGCGGATGGCTGGCAGGACATGCTCATCGTCCTTTCCGTGCTGTCGATGGCGGTCGGCAACATCGTTGCCATCTCCCAGACGAACCTCAAGCGCATGCTGGCGTATTCGACGATCTCGCATGTCGGCTTTATCCTGCTCGGCATCCTGGCGGGTACGCAGGGCGGCTACCAGGCAGCGATGTACTACACGCTGACCTACGTGATCATGTCTCTCGGCGGCTTCGGGATGATCCTGCTGTTGTCCCGCGATGGCTTCGAAAGCGATCGTCTCGAGGACGTCAGGGGTCTTGCCCGCAAGAGCCCCTGGTTTGCATTCGTCATGCTGATGATCATGTTCAGCATGGCCGGGGTGCCTCCCTTCGTCGGCTTCTGGGCCAAGATCGCGGTCATCGGCGCAGTAGTCGATATCGGCAACACCTGGCTCGCCGGTGTCGCGGTGTTCTTCTCGGTGATCGGCGCGTTCTACTACCTGCGCGTCATCAAGCTCATGTACTTCGATGAACCGACGGATCTCGGTGCGATCGAGGCGGGCGGCTCCATGCGACTGGTCCTGAGTGCCAATGGACTCGCGGTACTGGCACTCGGCATCTTCCCCAGCGTCCTGCTCGATCTGTGCATCCGCGTCCTGCAGTGATCCGATACTTGAAGTGGCGCTCTTAAGCTACTGATTCATAAGAGCTTAGAGCAGCTCCAGAACCGTCTCGGGCGGGCGGGCAAGTCGCGTCCCTTTCAACGTCACTACGATCGGGCGTTCCACGAGGATGGGGTGGACGATCATCGCGTCGATGATGGCTTCATCCGTTGTCCCCGCGTGCAGCAACCCCAGGTCTGCGACCAGCTCCGCTGCCGGGCTGTTCTTCTTTCGCAGGATGTCGACAGGCTTGGCATGCATCGCGTGCACCAGGTCCTTCAGCTGCGGTCGAGTCCAGCCGGTCGTGAGGTACTCAACGACATTGGGTTCATGACCCGCTGCCTTGATGAGCGCCAGCACCTTTCGCGATGTCGTGCACGCGGGGTTGTGGAAGATAGTGATGGGCGAATCGCTCATGTTCAGCTCCTTCAGTTGCGAAGACTGTAGCGCAGCCCGATGGCGCGCGATGTAGGACACCGCCGATAGGACAAGCCGTGTCCCGCCTGCATCGCCAGAACGCTGGAAAGAGATGATTGATCCCGCCCGAAGTCGATGACAATCCAATCAAAGGTATTCAAGAGGCCTGCATGGCAACGTTTGCTGAAGTCAGAAGTGCATGGAACGCCGCGGCAGTGCGGCTCGGCGTCAATCCCGACAATCTTGCTCATCGTCATGAACTCGCCAGGACGGTACGACGGTGGATCGTCGAGGCAGCAGGATTGCCTGCCGATGAGAAGGCCCAGCAGTACCGGATGGCGGTCTGGGGTCTCGACGACATCAAGTAGGACAAGGCGCGATGACGCTGCAATCCGGTAGCGCGCTGGAATCGGCGCGTGCCGCCAGAAAGGTCGGGCTCGTCTACGTTTCAGACAACGACCCGGGAATCCGGCGCGAAAAAAGCGGCAAAGGGTTCCGCTATTTCAGGCCTGACGCGAAACCCGTCAAGGCGAAGGCCGAGCTCAAGCGGATATCAAGCCTGGCCATTCCACCCGCGTATCGCGATGTGTGGATCTGCACCGAGAAGCTTGGCCATCTCCAGGCCACAGGCCGCGACGATCGCGGACGCAAGCAATACCGCTACCACGAACAGTGGCGGCAGGTACGGGATGTCACCAAATTCGATCGCATGGTCCAGTTCGGCAAGGCGCTGCCTGCGCTTCGCCTGCATCTCAAGCGCGATCTCGCCAGGGACGGATTGCCCCGCGAAAAAGTCCTGGCGGTGATCGTCAGCCTGCTCGACGCCACGCGCATTCGCATCGGCAATGCCGAATACGCCCGGGACAATCACAGCTTTGGACTCACGACGCTGCGCAACCGGCACGTCAGCTTCATTCGCGACGGCCGCGCCCGTTTCCAGTTCAAGGGCAAGAGTGGCAAGGAGCACGAGGTCGTCGTCACTGATCGGCGAATCGTCGCCATCGTGCGGAACTGCCAGGATCTTCCGGGCCAGCAATTGTTCCAGTTCGTCGGTGACGATGGACAGCGCCACCCCGTCACTTCGAATGACGTCAACGAGTATCTCCAGGCGATCATGGGTGAGGATTTCACGTCCAAGGATTTCCGGACTTGGCACGCGACGCTGCGTGCCTTCATGTTGCTGTCGGCTGTCCCGCTACCCGCACCCGCGAGCGAGCGCGCCTGCAGGAAGGAAATCACTACGGTGGTACGCCAGGTGGCTGAGGAGTTGCGGAACACTCCCGCCGTGTGCCGCAAGTCGTATATCAACCCTCAAGTCTTCACCGCATGGCGCTCGGGTTCGTTGGGCAAACGAAAGCAGGATCGAACCACCTTGCGATCCGCCGAGCTAGCCGTCCTGGCATTTCTGTCTCGCCACCCCCACCGATGAGGTGAGGAACTGTAGGACGCGACTGACGCTTATTCGATGCCGCTGCCGATGGAGAACCGGTTGCAGTTCGAGAATGCTCGCGCGATGGCCAATTCGTTGTCGCAGTACCACCGGAAACGGAACTTCAGCCGCACTGCGGAGCCTCGGGGCAAGACCGTCGAGCGCTCGGCAAAACAGCTTCGTTTCATCATCCAGAAACACGCGGCTCGTCGGCTTCACTACGATCTGCGCCTGGAGTTCGATGGGGTCTTCAAGTCCTGGGCGGTCACCCGCGGTCCCTCCATCAATCCCGCTGACAAGCGCCTGGCTGTTGAAGTGGAAGATCATCCGCTCGAATACGGAAACTTCGAAGGCACGATTCCGCAGGGAGAGTATGGCGGTGGAACGGTGCAGCTCTGGGACGGCGGGTACTGGGAGCCGCTCGAAGGCTTCGATCCCGAGCAAGGTCTCAAGACCGGCAACCTGAAGTTCACGTTGCAAGGTGAGCGTTTACGGGGGGAGTGGGCATTGGTCCGTATGCGCAAGGAAGGGACGCGGCACAACTGGTTGCTGCTGAAGAAGAAGGACGCCGCAGCCGGCTCGGCAAAAGCGGCCGAGCGGCTGCTGCAGGAAGACAGTTCGGTGGCTTCGGCGCGGTCCATGAAGGAAATCGCCGCAGGTGGCTCAAAAAAGTCCGCAGCCCGATCTGCATCCGCTTCTGCAAAGCGCACGGAGAAGGGTTCACGCAGAGCAAAGTCTGCAGGGCGCATGCCGGAATTCGTACCACCCGAACTCTGCAGACTGGTGGCCCGCGCTCCGGAGGGCGAGGGTTGGGGTCACGAAGTGAAGTTCGATGGCTACCGGATGCAGCTTCGCGTTGAAAAAGGTGTGGCTCAATTGCGTACCCGGACCGGTCTCGACTGGACGCGGAAGTTTGGCGGGATTGCCACTGCTGCCAAACGGTTGCCGGACTGCATCGTCGACGGCGAGGTGGTGGCGCTCAACGCGTCGGGGGCTCCTGATTTCGGCGCACTTCAATCAGCACTCAAGGAAGGTGGAACCAAGGCGCTGATCTTCTACGCGTTCGATCTGCTTTTTCGCGACGAGAGCGATCTCCGCCAGGAACCGCTTCGCACCCGCAAGAAGGAACTTGCGCGAATGTTGCGGGGAATCAAGGGCGAAAAATCGATCATCCGCTTCGTGGATCACTTCGAAGCAGCGGGCGAGGCCGTGCTGAAATCCGCGTGCCAGATGTCTCTCGAAGGCATCATTTCCAAGAGACTCGACAGCCCGTATCGTTCCGGCCGCGGAGGCGACTGGACCAAGGCGAAGTGCCGCGCCGGACAGGAAGTCGTGATCGCAGGCTGGACCGAACAGGCAGGTCAACTTCGCTCATTGCTCGCCGGTATCTACCGGGAGGGAGAGCTCGTTTACATCGGCAGGGTGGGCACAGGCTACGGTCGTGATGTGAGTCAGTCTGTCTTGCCACAACTGCGCAAGGCAGCCGCCGCGAAAAGCCCGTTCGCAAAGCCCGCCCGAACCGGCAGCAATGCTGGCCTGCATTGGGCGAAGCCAAAGCTCGTTGCGGAAATCGCGTTTGCGGGCTGGACGCCTGATGGCAATCTGCGGCAAGCCGCCTTCAAAGGATTGCGATCCGACAAGCCGGCACGGGAAGTGACGGCGCTGGAAGGCCTTGAGGAAAAACGCGACGTAGATTCTGCGAGCCCGAACAGGCGTGGTCGGAAGTTGCTTCGGCAGTCGGACAATCCCTCAAGCGTGATGAGCGTGCCGATATCGAAACCGGACAAGGTGCTTTGGCCCGAGGTCGGTGACGACCCGGCGATGACGAAGCTCGATCTCGCGCGGTATTTCGAACGCGTGGGTGAATGGCTGTTCCCGCATGTCAAGGATCGGCCGTGCTCGATTGTTCGCGCGCCGGATGGCATCACCGGATCGACTTTCTTCCAGCGTCATGCCATGGCCGGTACGTCGAATCTTCTCGATGTCGTGAAGATCCGGGGTGATGCCAAGCCGTATCTCGTGATCCGTCGCATTGAGGGGTTGATCGCGCTGGCTCAATCCGCTGCAGTGGAGCTGCATCCCTGGAACTCGGAGCCGGGTCACCCGGAAATGCCGGGGCGTCTCGTTTTCGATCTCGATCCGGGGCCCGACGTGCCTTTCGCCGCCATCGTCAGCGCCGCTCACGAGGTCAGGGAGCGCCTTGAGAAGCTAGGGCTCGTGGCTTTCTGCAAGACTAGCGGTGGCAAGGGACTGCACGTGGTCGTGCCGTTGTCGACCGGAGCGAAGCAGGCGGTGGACTGGACAGTCGCGAAGGCGTTTGCAGCGACTGTGTCGATGCAGATGGCAGCCGACAGTCCCGACAAGTACGTGGCGAAGATGACGAAGAGTCTCCGTCAGGGACGGATCTATCTCGACTATCTGCGCAATGGGCGTCTGGCCACGGCCGCTGCGGTGCTTTCGCCTCGTGCCCGCCCCGGCGCAACGGTCTCCATGCCACTCGAATGGCAACAGGTTCGCAAGGGACTGGATCCCGCGAAATTCACACTCGCCACTGTTCCCTCGTTGCTGAACAAAGCAGGCTTCTGGCCCGATTACTGCGACAGCGAACGATCGCTCAGGTCTGCGATCCGGCTTCTGGAAAAGGGTAGCTCGCGCCGCTCCAGAAGAGCGGATGCCGCCACCGTCTCGCGCTGATTTTCAAGGAGCATTGATCATGGCAAGACCGATCTGGAATGGAACCATCTCCTTTGGCCTGCTGAATGTCCCGGTACAGCTGTACTCCGGCGAGCGGTCGGTGGATCTGCAGTTGCGGATGCTGGACAGCCGCGATGAGAGTCCCATCCGCTATGAAAGGGTGAACAGCGAAACGGGCGAGGAAGTGCCGTGGAAGGAGATCGTGAAAGCCTACGAGTATTCGAAGGGCAGCTATGTAGTGATCGACGAGGAGACGATTCGCAAGGCGCATCCCGAATCCACGGAGACTGTCGAGATCGAGGCCTTTGTCCCGCGGGAGGCGATCAGCCCGCGCTATTTCGAGAAGCCTTATTACCTCGTTCCTGCCAAAAAGGCGGAGAAGGGGTATGTGTTGCTCAGGGAGATCCTGAAGAAATCGGAGCGGGTGGGAATTGCCAAGGTGGTGATCCGGACAAGGCAGTACCTTGCAGCGGTCATGCCGGTGGACGACGCGCTGATCCTCAACCTGATGCGCTTCCCGCAGGAGCTGATCGAGGCCGATGAGTTCCAGCTTCCGGGTGGAGCGCTGACGAAATACCGGATTTCCCCGAAGGAAATCCAGATGGGCCAGGCACTGGTGGAGTCGATGAGTACCGACTGGAAACCGGAGGACTACAAGGACGATTTCCGCCAGAAACTACGCAAGGTAATCGACACCCAGGTCGCGAAGAAGCGTGGCAAGAAGGTCAAGGAAGCGCCCGAACCGGTTGACGCGGAGCCGGAGACCACGAACGTAGTGGACTTCATGTCGCTGCTGAAGAAAAGTATTGAAGGGAAGGGCAAGCGCGCTCGTACACCCACCACGCACAAGAAAAAGACTTCACGTCGCCGCGCAAGCTGAGGTCACGAGCCTTTGTAGGTATCGGCCTACAAAAAGGTGCGGCCCCTGGGCAATATTTCCATGATCGCGAATATGGAATTCTGTGCGGGAGCCAACTGCATCCCGTGATCAGGCGCAGCCTATCCGGGTTCACCTGTGTCCTCGGAAAATAAAACCAAAGGGCGAGTCCATGAGTTACTACGCTCGGCTGGGAGCAGGCGGACAGGGCCGCAGATCGCTCGTACGAGGGGCTGCTTCACTCTCCTTGGGCATCGCTACTGTTCTGCAATGCGCTTTTGCTGCAGAACCTGCGCAGGAACTTTCGCGACTGAGTCTCGCTGAGCTGGCGGACGTACCAGTAACGTCGGTGTCGAAGTCTGCAGAGCTGTTGAGCCAGGCATCGGCCGCCATCTACGTCATCACTCACGATGATATTCGCCGCTCCGGTGCCAAAAGCATTTCCGAAGCATTGCGGCTGGCCCCCAACCTGCAGGTCTCGCAGTTGTCGTCCAGCAACTACGTGGTCACTGCCCGCGGTTTTGGCGGCAGTCCCGAGGCGCAGAATTTTTCCAACAAGCTGCTGATCCTCATCGATGGCCGCAGCGTCTACAGCCCGCTTTATTCCGGTGTCTACCTGGACGTGCAAGACACGGTGATGGAAGACATCGAACGGATCGAGGTGATCAGCGGCCCCGGTGCCACGTTGTGGGGCGCCAATGCCATGAATGGCGTGATCAACATCATTACGCGGTCCGCGTACGTCACCGCTGGCGGACTCGTCTCCGCCAGTGGCGGCAACAAGGAACAGAATCTGGCCGGGCGTTACGGCGGGACAACAGACGGTGGCATGGCCTATCGTTTCTACGGGAAGGTATTCGAACGCGGGGCCATGGAATTGCTCGACGGTTCGAGTGCGGAGGATGGCTGGTTCAAGATCCAGGGCGGCTTCCGCACCGACTGGGCACGCGCGGCCGATGCGTTGACGGTGCAGGGCGATCTCTACCGCGGTACGCAGGACCAGCTCGGTCTCAAGGACCAGACCATCCTCGGTGGCAATACGCTGGTGAAGTGGCAGCGCACCGGCGAGAAATCCGACTTTCACCTGCAGGCCTATGTCGACCAGACCCAGCGGGCGGCGCCGCAGGGTGGCGTTGCCTTCGTGCTGCACACGTACGATCTTGAGTTCCAGCAGAGCGTTGCGACCGGTGCTGACAACAGGATCATCTGGGGCGCGGGAGGCAGGATCAACAGCTACGGCATCACCAATTCGCAGTCGCTGCTGTTCCTGCCGGCCGAACGCGACCTGACACTGCTCAACCTGTTTGCCCAGGATGTCGTGTCACTCGATCCGGTGAAGCTGACTTTCGGCGTCAAGCTGGAGAAGGATCCGTATTCGGGCTGGGAGTTTCTTCCGGATGCGAGAATCTCATGGGACGTGACCGGCAACTCCATGCTCTGGGCAGCGGGATCGAGAGCCATTCGTTCGCCGACGCCCTTCGATGTGGATGTCGTCGAGCGGATCGGTGCCGTCGATTTCCTCACGGGCCTTGCGGATTTTCAGCCGGAGGAAGTCGTGGCCTACGAAGTGGGGTATCGCGGCCAGCCCTCCGAGCGGTTTTCGCTTTCTGTCTCGGCGTTCTATAACCAGTACGACGAGCTACGCACGATCGAGCCTTCCCCTCCGGTATTTCTCCCCCTGCGCTGGGGCAACCTGATGGAAGGCAATACGTACGGTATTGAAGCCTGGGCCAACTGGCAGGTGGCGTCCTGGTGGCGGTTGTCGCCCGGAGTGCGGACCCTGAAGAAGGATCTGGAGTTCAAGCCAGGCGCGAGCGGCCTGTTGGGGTTGGGGCAAGCGGGCAATGATCCCGAGGTGCAGGCGCTGTTGGCATCGTCCGTGGACATCGGCAGCACGATGACTCTCGATGCTTCTCTCCGCTACAACGGCGAGCTGCCCGAACCGGCGCTGGATGACTACCTTGAACTGAACGCACGCTTTGGCTGGCGGATTTCACGCTCGCTCGAGCTTTCCGTGACCGGTGAGAACCTGCTGCATTCGGCACATCGCGAATCGGCGTCTGCAGGTGCGGAATACATCGTGCGCAGCGCCTATCTCCAGGCCAACTGGATCTGGTAGTTCATGCGACCTCAGGGACAGTCATGCAGGTCCTGGGGTTGCAGGCTGCTGCTTGGCCTCGTGGCTGTGTGGACTTTGTCCATCCAGGCGTCCGAGCCGTACTCGGCGAACGCCGTCAAAGCGGCTTTCATCTATCGCTTCCCGGGTTACGTGGAGTGGCCGCCTGAAAGCCTGCAGGGGCCCGCTTTCGTCATCGGTGTATTCGGTGCCGATGACATGCTCGCGGAATTGCAGAAGCTGCCGCCCGACCGCTTCATCCAGAATCTCCCCGTCGAAGTGCGCAAGATCACGACGATGAAGAATCTGGGGGAGACCCGCCTTCTCTACGTGGGACCGGGCCGTGCCCTCGATGCGCGTGCAGCGATCATGGCCCTGGATTCGCGCCCGATCCTCGTCATCACGGATGAAGAACGGGGACTCGCCAGCGGTAGCGCGATCAATTTTCTCACCGTCGACCGGCGCATCAGGTTCGAGGTGTCGCTCCCTGCCGCCGAAGCCGCGAAACTCAAAGTCGGCTCGGACATGCTGTCGGTCGCGCTGCGGTTGCAACGGGTTAAGTAGTCGCTGATGGATATCCCCAAGACCCGCGAGTCGATGGTACAGCCGCCTCTTCCGGGCATGCGTCCCTACCAGTCCATGCGCGGGAAGCTGATCGGCATGGGTCTCGTCACCACTGCGATTGCCTTGCTGGTCGCGGGCATTTCAATGCTGGCATACGACCTGGGGGTGTATCGTAAATCCTGGGCTTCGGATCTGGCCACCGAGGCCAGCATCGTCGCATTGCTGACCACGCCGGCGCTGGCCTTCGACGACCAGGAGGCTGCTGCCCGCAGTCTTGCCGCACTTGAGGTGCGTTCGTCCATTCTCGTTGCCGGCCTCTATGGAGCGAATGGCGATCTGTATGCAAGCTATGTCCGCCCGGGTGAACCACCGCCGCCTGCGCGTGCACCGGGGTCCGAAAACCCGCAGATATCACCTGAACGGCTGGAGCTCACCCGGCCCGTCCTTCGCAACGGCGAATTTCTCGGCACGATCCTGCTGCGAGCCCACTACGACGTTACGGATCGCATTGCAGCCTACCTCGGCATTTTCGCGCTGGTGACGCTCCTCAGCATGGTGGTCGCACTGGTCCTGTCGAACCTGTTGCAGAAGATCATCACTGCGCCCCTGATCGCGATGTCCGGCGTCGCCCGGCAGATCGTCGAGCGTCGCGACTATTCCTTGCGCGCGGAGAAGATCTCCAATGACGAAATAGGACTGGTGGTCGACGCATTCAACAGCATGCTCGCGGAAGTTCAGTCCAGAACACACGCGCTCGAAGAGGCGAACACGGCGTTGACGACTGAAGTAGCGGAACGGCAGGAGGCCGAAAAGGCGCTCCGCGAGAGCGAGCAGCTCTATCGGGCGATCGGCGAATCGATGCAATACGGCGTGTGGGTGTGTGATTCGCAAGGCAGGAACGTCTACGCGAGTGACTCATTCCTGCAGCTCGCAGGCATTACGCAGGAACAATGCTCGAATTTCGGATGGGAGAAAGTGCTGCACCCGGATGACGCCAGCGCCACGATATCCGCGTGGCAGGAATGCGCCCGGTCGAAGAGCTTCTGGTATCGCGAGCACCGCATCCTGGGGGTGGATGGTCTCTATCACTGGGTTCTGGCGCAGGGTGTTCCCATCAGGAATGACCAGGGCGAACTGACGGGCTGGGCGGGTTTCAATCTCGATATCAGTCGCCTGAAGCTGACGGAGGATGCGCTGCGCGAAGCGGATCGCCGCAAGGATGAATTCCTTGCGACGCTGGCTCACGAATTGCGCAATCCGCTCGCCCCGATCCGGCACGCCGCAAAACTGCTGGAGGAGCCGGATGCCAGCGAAAGCCAGCAGCGCCAGGGGCGGGAGGTGATTGGCCGCCAGGTGCAGAGAATGTCGCTGCTGCTCGACGATCTTCTCGATGTCTCCAGAATCACACGGGGCCAGTTGAAGCTCAAGAAATCGCATGTCGAGCTTGCTGCGATGGTGGGTGCTGCCATCGAAACGGCGCGGCCCCTGATCGATGCCAAGCGGCATCAGCTCGATGTCGAACTACCGGACAGGAAGATCGTGCTGGATGTGGATGCGTTGCGTCTTTCGCAGGCCCTGTCCAACCTGCTGACCAATGCCGCGAAATATACGGACTCTGGCGGACGCATCGATCTCAAGGTCAGTCTTGATGACGCACTCGTCTTCCGGATCCTCGATACCGGTATCGGCCTCGAATCCGCGGCCATGCCCGGACTGTTCGAGATGTTCTCGCAGGTCGACTCTGTCATCGATCGTGCGGAAGGGGGCCTGGGGATAGGTCTCGCGCTCGTCAAAGGGCTGGTGACGTTGCATGGCGGTACCGTGGAGGTGGCGAGTGCCGGTCTTGGGTCTGGCAGCGAGTTCATCATCCGCTTGCCACTCAGTGCAGTCGTTGCCGGACAAGCAGATGCCGAGGAGAAGATCGCAGTCAATCACGCATCTCCCGAATCCCGTGCAACCGTTCTGGTCGCGGATGACAACCGGGATGCCGCCGAGATGCTGGCCATGTTGTTGCGGCTGTCCGGGTATCGCGTGCTGGTCGCGCATCTCGCCGGGGAAGCACTTGAAATAGCCATCAAGGAGCGTCCACAGGCGGCGATCCTGGATATCGGCATGCCGGACATGACCGGCTACGAGCTCGCGCGTCGTATTCGCGCGGAAGCCTGGGGGAGAAAGATGCTCCTGATCGCGGCTACCGGTTGGGGTCAGGACAATGACAAACAGAAGGCGGAGGAGGCGGGGTTCAACCGGCATTTCACCAAACCCGTCGATTCGGATCACATCGAACAGGTGCTGCGGGACTTCATGGAGCAGCAGCCCTCTGCACGCGCGGCGGAGCATTTCTCGTGAGTGAAAATGTTTCGCGCGACGATCTGGACAGACGCAGCGGCGAGTTCCTGTCCCGGCTCGTCCATGAACTGCGCAATCCGTTGGCATCGCTTGCAGCGGCGTCAAGGCTGCTGTCGAAGGCGGGCGACCGCCCCGAGATTGCCGCTGCCGCCCGCGAGGCGCTGGAGAGGCAGGTCGGCGTACTGGCGGATCTCCTCAGTGGACTTTCCGAGGCGTCGCACGTTGCAAGCGGCAGGATCAGCCTGAAAGAAGAGTCCCAGGACCTGCTGGAATCCATCTCCGCCGGGATCGACGCTGCAAGGCCGTTGATCGAGCAACAGAAGGGCCATCTTGCCGTCGACTTGCCAGCGGTTCCGTTCCAGGTAAAGGGCGACCGCGTCCGCCTGCGACAGATCTTTACCTTGCTGCTGTCCGATGCTGCCCGGTCGCTGGAAGCCGAAGGCACCTTGCGGGTGAGCGCTCACCTCGATGCAGACGAGATCGAGATCAACGTGAGCTACCCGGAGGCTGCCCTCGAAGCGGAGTCGCTGTCCCGGGTATTTGATTTCCTGCCCGCCTCGAAGGTCAGCAACTCTTCAAACAAAGCGGGCTTTGGTTTCGAGCTCCCGATCGTGCGCGCGCTCGTCGAGCAGCAGCACGGATCCATTGCAGCCCTCAACCCCTGCCTTGGCGAGGCCCGTGAATACCGGCTGCGTTTCAAAGGTTCGCGCGCCAGCGCAGGCCAACCCGCTCCTTAGAAAGACAGCCCGAATCCGGCAGGCCACTGTCTTGACGCCTTTGGCGTCCCCGTGCAAGTTGCCCCGTGCAAGTTGCTGTTCCTGTTAGGCCGTCCGCGAAACTGGTATCGTCCAACGCCCTTGTGCACCGTGGGGTCTGCAACCAGCAGACATCCGTCGCGGGGGCCGTATCTACAATTCAAATCCGGAAAAAGGGCTACGAATGACCACCCACAATCGATTCCTGACCACCCATGTCGGCAGCCTGCCCCGTCAGGAAGAATTGATGCAGATCATGTTTGCCCAGGAAGACGGTATTCCGCTCGACCAGGGAGCTCTTGAAAAGAAGATCGCCGAGGCCGTGAAGTTCGTGGCCGGCAAACAGGTTGAGGCTGGCGTTGATTTCGTCAACGACGGCGAGATGTCGAAGCCGAGCTACGCGACCTACGTGAAGGATCGCTTCAATGGCTTCGGCGGCACGGGCAACAGCTTCATGTTCCAGGACATCGAGGCGTTCCCGAATACCAAGGCCCGCGTGTTCGCCGATCCCGGCCGCAAGCATCGCAAGACACCCGCGTGCAATGGCCCCGTCACCGTGAAGGACATGGAAGCCCCGAAGAAGGATGCAGACCGGCTCAAGGCAGCGCTCAAGGGCAAGGAGCCGACCGGCATGTTCCTGAGCTCGGCGTCCCCTGGCGTCACCGCGTTCTTCTTCCGGGACGATTACTACGGCAGCCACGAGAAGTACGTGTTTGCACTCGCCGAGGCGCTGAGGCACGAGTACGAGGCGATCGTGAATTCCGGAATGATGCTGCAGATCGACTGCCCTGATCTCGCGATGGGGCGTCATACCCAGTTCGCGAATCTGGACATCAAGCAGTTCCGCGACATCCTGGAACTGCATGTCGAAGCCATCAACCGCGCGCTCGTGAATATCCCCGCCAACAAGGTGCGCATGCATCTGTGCTGGGGCAACTATCCCGGCCCGCATCATTGCGACGTGCCGATGGCTGACATCATCGACATCATCTGGAAGGCCAAGCCCCATGCGATCCTGTTCGAAGCTGCCAATCCGCGACATGCCCACGAATGGACAGTGTTCGAGAACGTGAAGGTGCCTGAAGGCAAGGTGCTGGTCCCTGGCGTGATCGAATGCCAGTCCAACTACATCGAACATCCCGACCTGGTCGCGCAGCGCATCGGCCGGTACGCCAATCTTGTCGGTCGCGACAACGTGATGGCCGCAGTGGATTGCGGCTTCAGCATCCACGTGGGCTCCGGTGGCGTGGACCCGGATGTGGTCTGGGCCAAGCTCGCCTCGTTGGCCCAGGGTGCTGCCATCGCCAGCAAGAAATTCTGGCCCTGATTCGTCCCGTCTGACTCACAGGACGTTCCCGGGACGTCCTGTGGGTTCGCGGCGCCTTTCCTGCCGCTCCCTCTTTCCCCGGGCTGATCGTCCCGGCGATTCCCGCTTTGCCAACCCGGCAGCGCCCCGTACTCCCAACAAACCTTTTCACTCGGAAACCTCAGGTTTACTGAGGATCGGTCCGTTTGAAACGTCAAATACAGGGCCAGTATCCCAAGCGTCGAGGCATCTGACGGGCGCTGAAGGCGAAACAAGAGAATGAAGGCGAGAACCCCGATGAAATTCCGAACTCCCGCGTACGTCGCAATACTGTATTGCGCTGCGGCACCCGTTTTCGGGCAGGTTCCGCTGGTCGACGCGGCAAGGAAAGGGGAGGTGGCTGAAGTCCGCTCCCTCATCAAGCAGCGGGCCGACGTGAATGCCGTGGGTCCGGACGGCTCGTCAGCGCTGTTGTGGGCTACCTACCGGGCCAACCCGGACATGGTCCGGGCGCTGATCGGGGCAAAGGCAAATGTGAATGTCGCCAATCAATATGGCATCACCCCGCTGTTGCAGGCGAGCCGGATGGGCAATGCGGAGATCATCGCGGCCCTGCTCAAGGCGGGTGCAGATGCAGGGAAAGCCGAACGCATGGGAGAGACGCCATTGATGGCAGCCGCCGGTGCCGGGAACCTGGAAGCGGTCAAGCTGTTCATCGCGAAGGGCGCGGACGTCAATGCGAAGGAAACGGTGGAAGACCAGACCGCGCTCATGTGGGCCGCCTCCGAAGGTCATCTGGAGGTTGTGAAGGCACTGCTGGCGGCTGGCGCGAATCCCAACGTGAATGCGAAGCCTGCCTTGCTGGTGGAAGAGGGTCCTCGCGATTCTGGCCGGGCCTGGGTCGACTACTCCCGCGGTGGGCTGACGCCGCTGATGTATGCAGCCCGTGGTGGCCATCTGGAAGTCGCCAGGGTGTTGGCGGAAGCGGGTGCCGATCTCGACTTCAAGACACCGGTCAAGGTGACGGCCACGATTCTCGCGGTGCTGAACGATCACACCGATCTTGCGGCGATGCTGCTCGACAAGGGCGCCGACCCGAACGACGGGGCCCTGCATGAAACCATCCAGTTGCACAATCTGCGGGCCGATGCGACGGCCAGCGACGTTACGCGACCCCGCGTTGCCCAGTCCAACGAGCTGACGCCTGTTGCGCTGGTTGCGAAATTCCTGGAGCACGGGGCAGATCCGGATCGCGTCGTGCCTTACACCCTCAACTCCGACGGCAACAGCCTGCCGCTGCCGACTCCGGTGGATCAGTCTGCCTATACCAGCGCGCTCCGTTCGCAGGATGTCGATGTGCTGCGCGCGATGGTGGCGGCCAAAGCCGTTGATCCGAATGCAAAGGACAAGGATGGCGTGACGCCGCTGATGACCGCTATCACCGGCGGTGGCATTCGCCTCAATTTCGGCCAGGTAACGCCCGCACCCTTTCGCATTCCCGGCGAGAGAAGTGCGGCGGCTGCAGTGAAGTTCCTGGTGGAGGCCGGTGCCGACGTGAATATCGCCGCGAAGAATGGCGATACGCCCCTGCATCGTGCGGCGCAGAGCGGTGATGTTTCCGTCATCAAGTTGCTCGCCGACAGTGGCGCGAAGCTCGATGCGAAGAACGCGGTGGGTTTCACTGCGCTCGATGTCGCAATGGGCAAGAAGGCGCCGGGTGCGCCTGAGCCTCGCGGCGGATTCGGCGGCCCCCCTCGCGGCGGCCCGAAACCGGAGGCCATCGCGATGTTGCAGCAACTGATGGGTTTGCCTGCGACCAAGCCCGTCACTGCGGTGCTCGGCCAGCAGGCACGGGCGGAGTAATCAGGATGAGAGCGATGCTGAAATCAACGGCGGTTGTATCCGCCTGCCTCGTGGGCGGACTGGCATTTGCAGCCGGCCCTCCTGCGCCTGCCGAATACGGACAGTTGCTCGACAAGTACTGCGTGAGCTGCCACAACAACATCGACAATCTGCCGGCGGGACATCCCCTGTATCTCGATGAAGTGAGTCTCGACAACCTCGGCGCCGATCTCGAGATCTGGGAAAAGGTACTTCGCAAGATCAACGTCGGCTCGATGCCGCCGCAGGACAAGCCGCATCCGGGCATCGACAAGATGGAAGGTTTCCGCGCCTGGCTCGGGAACTCGCTCGACGGCATCGCGCTCGCAAAGAACGATCCCGGCAAGTTCACGATCCATCGCCTGAATCGCACGGAATATTCCAACGCGATCCGCGATCTCTTCGGCCTTGAAGTCGACGTGGTCGGCTTGCTCCCGCCGGACGCAGCCGATTTCGGCTTCGACAATATTGCATCGGCATTGCAGGTGACGCCTGCGCTGCTCGATCGCTATCTGACGGCATCGATGCGCATCAGCACGGTGGTGGTGGGCGATCCGCAGGCGGAAGCACAGGAAGCCAAGTTTCCGCTGCGCATCGACTACAACCAGGGCTCGCACATCGATGGCCTGCCGATCGGTACGCGGGGCGGCACTGCCGTGACCTACAACTTCCCGGCGGACGGGGAATACGTCCTGTCGGCTGCGCTGTACCGTCCGGTGGACAGTGCCGACAAAGGCATGGAAGGGCGCAGCTCGCCCGACGAGTTCCAGATCCTGATCGACGGCGTGATCGTGCATTCGGGACTGATCGGTGGTCCCGAGGATCATGCGGCGTCACGCAAGAACCTGACTGCTGCCCGTGAATCGGCAGCCGAGCGCATGAAGGTCCGGACGCCCGTGAAAGCCGGTCCGCATGAGGTCGTGTTCACTTTCGTCGATCGTCCTGCGCGTTCGCAGGACATTTTCCAGCCTGCATTGCGCGGCTCGCAGGATATCCATGTCGGTGCCGGGCTGCCCACGCTCAACAATGCGGTCATCGTCGGGCCGTTCAACACCAGCGGTGTCAGCGATTCCAGCGTTCGCAACCGGCTGTACGTCTGCCGTCCCAAATCGCAGGCTGATGAATCTGCCTGCGCGAAGGAAATCCTTTCGACGCTGGCGAAACGCGCGTATCGGCGTCCGGTCACCGACCAGGATCTGCAGCCCCTCATGAAGTTCTACGCGCAGGGCAGGGAAGGCGGCAATTTTGACGACGGCCTCCGTTCGGCGCTGCCGCGGTTGCTGACCAGCCCGGCGTTCCTGTTCCGCACTGAGCGCGATCCCGACAATCTGCCGGTGGGTGCTCCGCATCTCGTCTCGGATATCGAGCTGGCTTCGCGCCTGTCTTTCTTTTTATGGAGCAGCATCCCGGACGATGAGCTGCTGAACCTTGCCATCAAGGGCAAGTTGCGTTCAAAGGGCGTGCTGGAGCAGCAGGTGCGCAGGATGTTGGCGGACGATCGCGCCATGGCGCTCACCACCAATTTCCCGGACCAGTGGCTCGCGCTGCGCAATCTCGGGCTAGTTGTCCCGGATCTGTTGCTGTTTCCAAGCTGGGACCTGACGCTCAACAATTCATTGCAGCAGGAAACACGGCTGTTCTTCGACAGCGTTGTGCGTGAGAACCGCAGCGCGATGGATCTGCTGAACGCGGATTACACTTTCGTCAACGAGCGGGTTGCACGTCATTACGGCATTCCGGATATCTACGGGCCGGCTTTCAGGCGCGTAAAACTGACCGATCCGAATCGGCGCGGCATCCTCGGACAGGGCAGCATTCTCGCGCTGACATCCGTGGCGACCCGCACTTCGCCGGTATTCCGCGGCAAGTGGGTGCTGACGAACCTGCTCAACACGCCGCCGCTGCCGCCTCCGCCGAATGTTCCGGCGCTGGCGGAGAACACCGTCGCAGTCGCTCCGAAGTCGGTTCGCGAACGTCTTGAGACCCACCGTGCAGATGCGGTCTGCTCATCCTGCCATCGCGGCATGGATCCCATCGGCTTTGCACTTGAAAACTTCGATGCGACCGGCCAGTGGCGTTCAAAGACCGAAGATGGCCGTCCGGTGGACGCATCGGGTGTGCTGGTCGACGGCACTGCCATGAACAGCCCGTCCGAGCTGCGTGAAGCGCTGGCCCGTCGTCCCTATGTATTCGTGGGGACAGTGACGGAAAAGATGCTGACGTATGCGCTCGGCCGCGGCCTCGAACCCAACGACATGCAGGTGGTTCGGGAAATCGTTCGCGAATCGGCCAAGGATGACTACCGGTTCATGACGATCATCATGGGCATCGTCGAAAGCCGGCCGTTCCAGATGCGGGCCAAGATCGCTGCTTCGGATACCGTCACGGCTCAAACCGCTTCGGCCAAGACTGATCCCCGGCCGGTGAGGGCTCCTCCCTGACCGGTTCACGGTCGGTCGGGGAGGGTGTTCCAGACCTGACGCCCCACATTCAAGGGCCAAAGATATTCCTGCCGTCCGCCTTGTATTGCCCGCATGCGCCTCGTAGAATGCGCGACCTCTGTTGCGGGGTGGAGCAGTCTGGCAGCTCGTCGGGCTCATAACCCGAAGGTCGTAGGTTCAAATCCTACCCCCGCTACCACTTTGATTTTGTCTGGATTTGGGCCTGCATTGCCTGGCATTGCGGGCTATTTCCATTCGCAAACAGCCGTCCTCATGAACGAAACAGACAGATCTGCCCACGGCAAAAAGCTGCTTCGCGACATGACGGAGGAGGAGCTGCGCAGGACCATCCGCGAATGCGACGAGCAGAGCGCTCGCGTGACTGCCGGTGGCCTGCACTGGAAGATCGCCAGGAATCTGCGCGAGTCCTGCGGCTCGGAACTCTTCCGGCGCGATCCCAAGAGGCGAGTGCCGTAGCGCTATTCGCCGAACAGAAAATCAGCCGTATCCGAAGCAAGAAAATATTGAAGGGCGTAAGCAAGCACGCCTATCAATAGTCCCGCCAGAATCGCGAGCAGGATGCGAAGAAGATTCCGGTCCATCTCTGGCAAGTGTACGGCAACACTTCCCTGCGCCAGCGCCGATCCTTTCAGCTCAACAGGATGAAACGGTCAGGCAGACATTCCCTTAAGGGAATCTCCCGACTCTCGGCCGGCGGGAGCGGGCCGATACTGGATGTAGTCTCACCAACATCGGGAAATGTGCCATGGACTGCACGGCGGTATCGATCGGGGATTTTGTCTGCTACGCGGAGTCTTCAGTACACGCGGTCGGCCTGATCGTCGACGAACGCGACAAGGATTATGTCCTGGTGCGATGGGAAGGCGGCCTGCGGACGACGCACAAGCGGAATTCCCTGCAGGTCATGCCTGTAGTGAAACCATTGATGGAAAAATAGCCGCCATCGCGGTTCCTGAACCTGCGGTCCGGCAAAAATTACCGGGTAGCCGCAAGCTTCCTACATCCTGATCAGAAGTTGTCCGACGCCTTTGCGGTGAATACGGCGGTAACGTCATGTCTCGTGCTTCTTGAGAAGGACTCGACATGAACCGCATGGAACATTCCGCAGCACCCGATTTCCGCATGACCCGTCGTGAGCGGGGCCGAAAATCAGCACTTGGCAGTCGCGAGTTCAACAAATCATTCGAGGATGCAGTTGCAAAAACGCGAACCCGTTGGAAAGCGCAACTGCGTGAGGAACTCGAATTGAGCGAAGCTCTCGACGTACTCGCCCAACCCCGTGAATAGGCGCGCTCAACGCAGCTGACTGTCCTTGCTGCCGCGGCGGTTATAGCCGCTGAACTGGGCCTCTTCGCGATCCACGGCGTCCTGGCAATTGATACACAGGCGGACTCCCGGAATGGCATTTCTCCTCGCTTCAGGAATTTCGCTGCCGCATTCGGCACAATGAGTCAGGGCAGGACCTTCGGGCAACCGGCTCCGTGCGCGTTCAATCGCATCCTTCACCGTCGCGTCTATCTGGTCCTGTACCGCGCCATCAGCTGCCCATCCTGTCGCCATGATTCCCTCCCGTTCAGGGTTGTACGATATCAAGATATCAGCCCCCCAGTCGCGGCTCGATGGTCGTGTACTGCATCAGCAGCTCGGACAGATTGCTGACGTGAAGGCGTAAATGGGGATAGATCCTGAGCTGTTCAGCGATGTATTCAAGCTGAATTCCGGCCAGCGCGGGACTTCGGTCCCTGACCAGCGACCGGTTGGCCGCTTCCAGCAGTCTTTCAATGTCCGGCAAGTCTGCCATTCTCAGGCGTTGCCGGATGACATCGACGGATTCCTGTGCTTCCTGCCAGTCGGCATAGGGCATGTTCCGGATCATGCGCGATAGCCGATCATTGAGCTGATCGTGATATTGCCTGCGGCGGGCCTGTCGAACTTGGTCTTGCCGTACTCACGTACGATGGCGAGCAATTCGGACCTTGTGAGCCGGCGATAGGCATCGATCGTGTAGGTCACATTCAGATCCCGGGCACGCATGACATGTTTGACATCTGGTTTTCTCATTTCCGGTCCGTTGGCTGGTTCTCCTCGAATAAAAAAGCCCGAATCAGTCTGCTTCCGATTCGGGCTTTTCGCCGGGACGAACCTTATTAGGGATTGGTCATCAGCTTGAGGAGATGATTGCACGACGCCTGCGCGTACGGACCCGGAGAACGCCCCGGTTCGCTGTAGGCCAATGCTGACGCGAGCGGCAGGAGAACCTCCCCTGGATTGGCGCTGGCACCTTCCGCCGGATTTAGCGATCATCCGGCCCGGGTCATCGCCGGAACTATTTCATGCTCGATCACGCTGACAACAAGACTCATGATGTTCTGCCTGAGTCTGCGGGCGCAGCGTCGAGGAATCGCTGGATCGCACTGATGGTGCTGTGCCTCGGCGAACTCATGATCGTGCTGGATTCCACGATCGTGAACGTGGCGTTGCCCTCCATCAGGACCGATCTCGCGTTCACGGAAACGTCACTGGCGTGGGTGGTTAATGCCTACATGCTGACGTACGGCGGTTTTCTGTTGCTGGGTGGACGGCTGGGAGATCTCTACGGTCAGCGGAGGTTGTTCCTCGCAGGGCTTGCCGTATTCACGATTGCGTCCCTGGTATGTGGTCTTGCCACCAGCCAGACGATGCTCCTCGTCGCGCGTGGCATCCAGGGGCTGGGTGCCGCAGTGGTGTCCGCGGTCGCTCTCTCGTTGATCATGAATCTCTTCAGTGCGCCGGCAGATCGGGCCAAAGCCATGGGCATCTTTGGCTTCGTCTGTGCCGGCGGTGGAAGTATCGGCGTACTGCTGGGAGGTCTGCTGACGACGATCAGCTGGCACTGGATCTTTCTCGTCAACATTCCCGTCGGAATTGTCGTGTCCGGTCTCGCTATGGTCCGGCTGCATCCGAACCAGAGCACCGTCAGCTCCCGGCATCTCGATGTCTGGGGTGCGATTACGGTGACGGGTTCACTGATGGTTGCGGTCTACGCAATCGTGAACGGCAACGAGGCCGGCTGGACCTCCGTAACGACGCTCGGTTTGCTTGGAATGGCAGCTTTGCTGCTCGCGCTGTTCCTGTGGATAGAGGCCCGGGTGCGTGAACCGCTGATGCCGCTCGGCCTGTTCCGTTCCCGAAACGTCAGCGTTGCCAATATCGCGGGCATTCTCTGGGCTGCTGCGATGTTCGCGTGGTTCTTCATGTCGGCGCTGTATCTCCAGATCGTGCTCGGTTACACGCCCATGGAGGTCGGGCTCGCGTTCCTGCCGTCCAATCTCATCATGGCGGTGTTCTCGGTGTGGCTGTCAGCGAAGCTTGTGATGCGCTTCGGCACCCGGTTGCCACTGGCGGCGGGTCTCCTCGCTGCGGCCATCGGACTCATGCTGTTCGCACGCGCCCCGGTGGGGGGCGAGTTTGTCATCGATGTGTTGCCCGGCATGCTCCTGCTTGGCATCGGTGCGGGGGTGGCTTTCAATCCGATGCTGCTCGCAGCGATGAGCGATGTTTCACCCGCTGATTCAGGGCTGGCCTCCGGCGTCGTGAATACCTCCTTCATGATGGGTGGCGCTGTGGGCCTCGCGATCCTCGCGAGTCTGGCTGCGTCGCGCACCAGTGGCCTGCTGGCCGAAGGCGCTGCGCCAATGGCGGCAATCAACGAGGGCTACCAGATTGCTTTCATGGCCGGCGCGGTGTGCGCGTTGATCGCAGCAGTACTCGGAGCGACCTTGTTACGCAGCACTCACGCTACAGCTGTCGAAAACTCCGCGATCGCACCAGAAACACAAGCATAAAAATGCAGCAGCGCAAACTGGGAAAGCAGGGTCTCGAAGTGCCGGCGATGGGTCTCGGCTGCATGGGCATGAGCTGGGCATATGGAGCGGCTGATGATGCAGAGTCGACCGCCACGATTCATCGCGCGCTTGAGCTGGGCTGCAATTTCTTCGATACGGCGGAGATCTATGGGCCCTTCCTCAACGAGGAACTACTGGGGCGGGCGCTGAAGGGCCGCCGCGATCAAGCGATCATCGCCACCAAGTTTGGTTTCCGCATCGAGGCAGGGCGCCGCGCCGGTGTCGACAGCAGCCCCGCGCACATCATTCGTGCGGTGGAAGGCTGTCTCCAGCGCTTCCAGACGGACCATATCGATCTGCTGTATCAGCATCGCGTCGATCGCAACACACCGATCGAAGACGTCGCCGGCGCTGTCGGGGATCTGATCCGCCAGGGAAAGGTGCGTTATTTCGGACTCTCCGAAGCGGGCGTTGCGACGATTCGCAAAGCGCATGCAGTGCAACCCGTGTCAGTGCTGCAAAGTGAATACTCGCTGTGGGAGCGCAATCTCGAAACGGATGTTCTCCCCGCGCTCCGGGAGCTCGGGATTGGCCTCGTGCCTTTCAGTCCGTTGGGCCGCGGCTTCCTGACCGGCACGGCGAAGCCTGCGGAGGACTATCCCAAAGGCGACTATCGTCGCAGCCTCGAGCCGCGGGTGCAGGGCGAGAATTACGAGATCAACATGCGCGCCACTGCGCGGGTACGTGATCTGGCGGCTCGCAAGGGAATCACCGCGGGCCAGATTTCATTGGCGTGGCTGCTGGCCAAAGGCGATGACATCGTCCCCATTCCGGGGACCAAGCGTCGCGCGTATCTGGAAGAAAATCTCGAGGCAGTGAACGTCCGCTTGAGTGCTGCAGAAGTGCTTGAGCTTGACCAGTGCCTGCCACTTGGAACCATTGCGGGCCCAAGGTATGCAGAAGGGATGATGGCCGACATCGATCGCTGAGGCTTGCATGGGTGCCCGGGTGAACCGCTCAAAAGAAAAGGGGGCAGATCTGCATCTGCCCCCTCTGTTTTCAACAAGCCGGTCAGCCGGCCTGAATACCCGCGCCTATTTCTTGCGCTTGTCGACGACCAGCTTGCCTTCCTTGAACACGACCTTCGTCTTCAGCATCTCGTAGATGTTGAGCGTGGGGTTGCCGTCGATCAGGATGATGTCGGCGAGCTTGCCGGCTTCGAGCGTCCCGATCTTGTCCGCCATCCCGACGAACTCAGCCGAGTTCGGGCCCATGATCTTGAAGATGTCGGCCTGCGAGAACACGATGCTGAAGGACTTCAGCTCGTGCTCAAGCACGGAGATGTCAGCGAAATTCTGGTCAGTCGAATATGACATCGTGGTGTGGTTTGGGCTGGCATCCCAGATCCGGCGGGCGTTGATGATGGTGTAGCCACCTTCCGTACCCGTTGCACGACCCTTCGCGTCACGGTTCGCACCGGCAATCGCTTCGGGCCAGGGCTTGCCATCGCGGAAGCGAGTGGTGTTGTCACGGGGATACTGCACAGGGGCCGGAGCTGGCGACTCGCGATCAATGGTCGGTGCACCGAAGGCGATCAATCCGCTTACAATGGCGCCAGCGGCGGCGACCTTCGCGGCATCGTCGTAGCCCGTCCAGTCCTTGTTGGGCAGATGGACGAGGCGGGTGACGCCCGCATCCACTGCAGCAACCATCGCGGGCGTGCTCACTGCATGCACGTTGACCTGCACGCCGACTTTCTTGGCCTCGTCGATGATGGCTTTCAGGACTTCGATCTCGGCCTGCGGCGGAGCGGGTTCTGGCGTGAGGGCGATTTCAGCAGTGTGCTTGATGCCCTTGGCAGCCATCGCCTGGATGGCGGCACGTGCTTCAGCCGGAGTCTGGCGAAGGTTGACGCGCTCCGAAGGAATGATGCGCGGGCCATTGATCATGCCGGACTCGATGTGGTCGCGAAGCGTGACATCGCTGCCAGGCTGGGAACCGCCCGAGAGAATCGTGGTGTAGCCCGCTTCCAGCAGCGACTGCATCTGGCCCTTCTCGTCGGGTCCGCTGTTGACGTGCTTGTGCGAATCGATGAAGCCTGGCATGGCGGTCATGCCCTTGCCATCAAGTACCGCGAGCCCTCGGGCATTGCCCTTGCCGGCCGCGACGGATTCGATCTTGCCGCCACGCACGATGATGGTGCCGTTCTCGATGATCTGGCCATTGCCGACGATGATCCGCACGTTGGTGATAACACCTTCCTGGGCGGCCGCAAGATTGGGTGCCGCGACAGCCGCGACGCCGAGGCAGGCCAACAGGCCCGTATAGACATGGATAGTTCGCATCTTTTCCCCCTGAAACTGACTGCTTGAATCGACGCTGGTCGATGGACCTGAAAAAGGACGGCAAAAACTACTAGGGAACCTGGTCAATTCCAAGTGATTTCACATCGTCTTGACAATTTCACTGCAGTGCAAAATGAACGGCGTGATTTGTGCCGCACGAATCACGAGCCGAGAGCCTCTCAGTAGAGCGCCCTGTTCGTCCGTGTGGCTACCTGCCGGAGGAGAACTTCAATCTCTGCCGGCGGAATGGGTCGGCTGATGAGGAAGCCTTGCATCTCGTCACAGCGCAGTTCCCGGAGGATCCGGACATGCTCCTCGTCGTCTACACCCTCTGCGATCACCTTCAGATTGAGCGTGTGCGCCAGCGAGACGATCATTTTCACGATGTTGCGGCAGTATTCGTTATTCGCCATCTCGATCACGAACGAACGATCGATTTTCAGCGCGTTGATCGGGAGCTTTGCGATGTAGCCGAGGGAGGAGTAACCCGTACCGAAGTCATCGATGGAGATCTCGACCCCGAGCCCGCGCACGACCTGCAGCTTCTTGATGGCTTCCTGGATATCCTCGATCAGGACGCTCTCGGTGACTTCCAGATCGAGAGCGACATCCAGCTCCCCGAAATTGTCCACAGCGTTCACGATCATATCGATGAAATTCTTCTGCCGGAGCTGCTTCGAGGAGACATTGACGGCAATTCGAGGTGGCTGCAGTCCGGCCGCTGACCAGGCCCGATAATCAGCAACGGCCCTGCCGAGGGCCCACTTTCCCACGTCCAGGATCAGGCCCGTTTCCTCCATCAGCGGAATGAACTTCGCGGGAGGTACAAGCCCCAGTTCCGGATCCTGCCAGCGGATGAGTGCTTCAAAGCCCGTCAGCCTGCCCGTGGCAACCGCGACTTTGGGCTGATAGAAGAGCACGAAATGATCCGCTTCGAGAGCCCGTCTCAGTTTGGTTTCAAGCGCAAGTGTTTCCGCTACCCGGGAATTCATCTCGGGTGCATAGAAGACGTAACGCTCGCCTTCCGCCTTGGCTTTCGCCAGCGCTGCCTCGGCGTTGCGGAACAGGGTTTCGGCATTCAACCCGTCGTGGGGATGCACTGCAACGCCCACCGAGAAAGCCAGGTTGATCTCCTGGTCGGCGACAGTGATGGGCCTGTCGATGGCATCTTTCATCAAATGCTCGATCCGGAGTGCCACTTCCGAAAGATCCGTGATGCCCGGCAGGAAGGTAGCAAAACAGTTGCCTGAGATTCGCGCGATGTTTTCGGGGTTCCTGAACAGCTGCAGCAGTCTGGCGGAGAGTTTCGTCAGGATCTCGTCTGCCGCCGGCCGACCCAGCATGTCGTTGATGTGCCGGAATCGTTTGATGTCGCCCAGAGCGAGTACCAGGTGACCGGGGCTGTTCCGTGCTGAAACCAGTGCATGTGACAGATGCTCCAGGAACAGCGTCCGATTGGGTAGGCCCGTCAAAGGGTCGTAGTAAGCGAGGTAGGTAGCCGCCTCTTCCTTGGCGATGTATTGCAGGGCGAAGGAGATGTCGCCTGCCAGCTGGGTGAGGAGACGGATCTCGTCTTCGTTGAAAAACCCCACTTCCCGCGCGAACAGCGAAAAGCTCGCGACCACTTTGCTGTCAACGACCAAAGGCAGGACGATCAGCGATCGATAGCCCCGGCGGAGGGCCTCCTCCCGTCGGCTGCCTCCCGCATGGGAGTTGGCGCCGATATCGTTGTAGACGACCGGCAGGTGCTCGATAAACAGACGGGCCATGGTCCCTGGTGCAATGTCGGTGCCGTTGCCGACCAGACTGAGGCGTGAATCAACGGGTTCCATGTCGATTCCCGACCACGCGGCCGGGGTCACCTCCATGGTTTCGGTGTTGTAAGTGCCTATCCACGCGATGCCGAACTGGCCGTGTTCCGTGGCGATCCGGCAGGCCTCTTCGAAGAGTTCCTGGCGGTTGCGGAAGCGGAGAAGAAGTGAGCTGATGCTGCTGAGGACGTCAAAGACACGATTCAGGCGTTCCAGCTCGATGTTTCTTTCCTCGAGTTTGCGGACCAGCGCAGCGTTGTACTGTTTGAGGACGTATGCATCCTCTTTCTCGGGCTCACGCGAGACGCGCCTGCTGCGATTGTCACTTACAGCTTCGCGCAGCGCGCCAAGAACTTCTTCGATCGGCGAAGGCTTGACGATGTAGGCATCGGCGCCCACCGTTTCGGCGAGCTTGCGATCCTGTGGCGAGTTGTAGGTGCTCGTGTAAAGGACGAAAGGCAGCGCCACATGCTCAGGCGTCCTGCGTAACTCCATGCAGAAGCGGAAGCCATCCATTTCCGGCATGAGAATGTCGGAAACAATGCCGTCTATTGTTTCCCATTTCAGAAGCGCAATCGCCTCTACCCCGTTAGCGGCTTCCGTTACCCCGTGTCCTTTGGCTTCGAGCTGCGCTCGCAACAGCTTTCGATTGACCGCGAGATCATCAACGATCAGGAGTTTCACCTGCTCACTCTCGCCCTGCCGGGCGCGCAGTCGCATTGACGAAGCAGGAAAATGAGCGAAATCAAACAGCGCGCGAGGCGCCGGTGCGAAGTCTTGGCTGGCACGTCATCCGGGACGAGCACGATTCCCCCTGCGTTGTGGTCTTATCGAAGGGTCCATTGGATATAGCCCTTTTGTCGATCCAATACAAACTTTCATGGACGACGGACTGCAAGCACTCAAATGAATTCGTGACGATGGATGGTGATGCAACGGAGCACTACACCCACTCATTGCAGTGCATCACAAAACCGAAAGTCGACAGAGTGGATGCCGGGTGCAGTGAGATAGCTACCCGCACTCAGGAAGCCTAAGATTCACAAAGAAAGGACCGGGCCAATCACGGCAAAGAGATCCGGCAATCGGTCCGTCGGGGAGATTCTCATGGATGAATTCCACGGTTTTCCGGTGGACGAAATTCCGGACTCGGTGATCGTTATTTCGCCTACGGGCGAAGTGCGCGAGTGGAACAGGGCGGCTGAGGATCTCTTCAGGTACTCGAGGTTGGAAGCGCTCGGCCGGCGACTGACGGACCTTATAGTTCCCGCCGACAAGGTCGGAGAAGACGAGCGGATCTGTGCCGATGCGCTGTCGCAGGGACCTGTCGTCTTCGAGGCAGTATGTCGGCGGAAGGATGGATCCCTGCTGCACATCAGTGGCACGCGAAAGGCAGTTCTGGATTCGGCTGGACACCTGAAGTATTTCGTATCGACCAACAAGGACATCACGCACCTGAAACTGGCTCGTGACGCTCGAGTTGTCGAAGCAAAGTTCAGGGATCTCCTCGAATCGACACCCGATGCCCTCATGGTGTCCAACGTCACAGGACGAATCGTCCTTGTGAACGAGCAGGCAGGGGAGATGTTTGGATATTCGCGCGCGGAACTTGTGGGGCAGCCTGTCGAAGTCCTGCTTCCCGAGCGTTATCGCACCGTGCATCTCGGGCATCGTGGATCCTACTTCGAGCGTCCGCGCACACGGACCATGGGGGCCGGTCTTGAGCTCTATGGACTGCGCAGGGATGGGTCGGAGTTTCCCGTCGAGATCAGCCTGAGCCCCATCGCCACCGAGGAAGGGGTGATGGTGATGACCGCGGTTCGCGACCTGACTTCGCGCAAGCGCGCCGACCAGAAGTTCCGCGATCTCCTGGAAGCTGCCCCGGACGCCATGGTGATCGTGAATCGGTCGGGTGAAATGGTCCTGGTGAACTCGCAGGCGCTGCAGCTGTTCGGTTGGAAGCGGGATGAACTGCTCGGCAAGCAGATTGAAATGCTCGTGCCGGAGAGATTCCGCGGCAAACATGGCGGACACCGTGATGGCTTCTTTTCACAGCCCCGTACCCGCGCGATGGGGGCAGGGCTCGAGCTGTACGGATTGCGCCGGGACGGTTCCGAATTTCCGGTGGAGATCAGCCTCAGCCCGATCGAAACTGAAGCAGGAACCCTGGTATCGAGCGCGATCCGCGATGTGACCGACCGGAAGCGTTACGAGGAGACGCTGCAGGATGCGAATCGCATGAAGAGCGTGTTCCTCGCCAGCATGTCGCACGAGCTGCGGACTCCGCTGAATGGCATCATCGGATTCTCCGAACTTCTTCATGACGAGAAGGTCGGGGCACTCAACGCGAAGCAGAAGGAATATCTGGGCGATGTCCTGACCAGCAGTCGGCACCTGCTGCAGCTCATCAACGATGTGCTGGATCTTTCAAAGGTCGAAGCAGGTCATATGGAACTGCATCCGGAAGACTTCGACCTTTCGGAGGTGGTAACGGAGGTCCGTACGGCCCTGGCGCCGACGGCCGGAAAGAAGACAATCATCGTGACGCAACAGGTTCTTCACGAGACCGTCCAGCTCAGACTCGATCGACAAAAGCTGAAGCAGGTCCTCTACAACCTGCTATCGAACGCGATCAAGTTCACGGATGATGGCGGTCGCGTCAGCATTACGGTGGACGTGATAGACACGGAATGGGTCGACCTTACTGTTGCCGACAATGGAATCGGTATCAGAAAAGAGGACATGGGCAGGCTGTTCCAGGAATTCCAGCAACTTGATTCGGGGGCCTCGCGTCGTTACGAGGGCACTGGACTGGGACTAGCGCTTACGCGGAGGATTGTGGAATTTCAGGGCGGCAGTATCGCGGTTGACAGCACGCCCGGTGCCGGCAGCCGCTTTACCGTAAGACTGCCCCGGGCGATCCCCGCCCCAACGGAAGGCGGTCCGCGGTGAGTACATGCATCCTCATCGTCGACGATAACCCGGTGAACATGAAGCTTGCCGTGAATCTGCTGGAATTCGAAGGGTGTAGCGTCCTGCAGGCGATGGATGCGGCGCACGCACTCGAGATTCTCGAATCAGCGATTCCCGATCTCATCCTCATGGATCTTGCAATGCCGGGTATGGACGGCTTGACGCTTACCCGTCACCTCAAGTCCCTCGATCGATTCAGGGAGGTGCCCATCGTGGCGCTCACTGCTTCAGCAATGAAGGGCGACAGTACGCGGGCGTTCGAAGCAGGATGCGACGGTTACATCACCAAACCAGTGGATACCCGGAAGTTCGGGAGTACAGTGCTCGGTTTCCTCTTGCCCGACAGCAAGTCGGACAGGACATGAAATTTCTCGTCGTCGACGATCTGGCTTTGAACCGGAAGCTGCTGCGTGCACAGCTGGAAGGCGAAGGCCACGAAGTGGTGGAGGCTGGCCATGGTGTCGCGGCACTCAAGGCTCTAGAACAGGAAAACGTCGACGGAATCATTTCAGACATCCTGATGCCGGAGATGGACGGCTACCGCCTCTGTCTCGAGATCCGACGCAGTGCGCGATGGTCTGGGTTGCCTTTCATCCTCTATACAAGTACGTACAATTCGCCCTCGGACAGGGAGCTCGCAAGCACTGTTGGCGCAGACGCATACCTGACAAAACCTTCGCCTGTCGCGACAATTCTCGAGGCATTGCAAGAGGCGGGACGCCGCCCCCGGTCGGCAGCCGATGCTGTTTGTTCTCCTACTGATGCGGTAGTGCTGCGACAGTACAACGAAGCGCTCGTCAACAAGCTCGAGCACAAGAACGCCGAGCTTGGCCTGGCAATCGAGCATCTCAATGAAATGAATGAAAACCTGGAGCGGCGGGTAGCACTGCGCACCCAGGAACTCGAGGCTGCCAACAGGGAGCTGGAGGCCTTCTCATATTCGGTGGCGCATGATCTCCGTTCGCCTCTTTCGGCAATCATGGGGTTTGTCAGGCTTTTCCAGCACTCGCTGGCCCGAGATCTTCCGGAATCCGGCAGGCGCTATCTTGACGTCATCGATACCAACGCCAAGAGGATGGCGACGCTGATCGACGACCTGCTCAGTCTGGCGCAGATGGATCGTCACGAGCTGTCACGGCAAACGCTCGATTTGCGCTCGATCCTGGACGAATGCATCAGGGGACTGCATGAGGAACATCCGGACAGGCAGGTCGAAGTCAAAATCGGTGCTCTCCCGACCTGTATGGGAGATCCGGTACTGCTCCGCCAGGTTTTGCATAACCTGGTCGGCAATGCATTCAAGTACACGGGCAAAAAAGCGGTTGGCAGGATCGAGATCGGCGCGGAGGCCCGCGAGGAGGGGAACGTCATCTTCATCCGCGACAACGGGGCGGGCTTCGACATGCTCTACGCGGATCGACTGTTTGGTGCGTTTCAGCGACTTCACGGCAAAAAAGATTTCGAAGGGACCGGGCTTGGCCTGGCCATTGTCGACCGCATCATCAAGCGGCACGGCGGGCGTGTATGGGCGGTGGGTGAAGTGGACAAGGGAGCGACGTTCTATTTCACACTCGCCCCATCTTTGTCCAAGGCCATGTAAGCCTGCCTGCCGATCTCAATATCGGGCTTCGATACTGAACCCCATGAAATTGACGCCGCCTTTGGTTTCGCTGAAAACGCCGAATATGCTGGAGCGATGCCAGACGATGAACCCGACGGAGATTTCCTTGATGCCATGTCGCAGCAACGGCTTGAAGGTCTCGAACTGGGTCAAGGGCACATCGGTGGTCCACTCGAGATAGTTCATGAGCTTCGCCGACTCGGCATCCTTTTTCGCGAAGTCCCGCACTTCACTCATGGGAATGCGCGAGACGTAACTCAGGCCTTCGCCGAGGCCCAGCACAACGTGCATGTCGGTGAATGGCAGCTCCCATCTGTAGCTCGCCTTGACGAAGGCTGTCCCGCCAACGCCGTCATCCTGGTACCCGCGCTCTTTAAAGTATTGGGCGCCGAGGTGCCCAGTCACGGCAAACGGCAGGCCGAACAGGGTCTCGCTGATGGGAGCGCCCCACGTTGCGCCCACGAGATAATTCGATTCCGGCGAACCTTCGAAGTCACCGATGACAACGGTCGCGAGATCGGTCTCCGAGGACTTGGCCCAGTAGAAGCGCAGGGAATGGAGATCATCTGCACTGGCGGCCTGACTGGCGAATGCGAACGCGAGCGCGAACAGGGCAGAAACATATCGCATTGATTGACGCGCTCGCTGAGGTCGGGGCGGCAAGTGTATAGGTCCTCCGAGAGGGGAGGTGAACGTTTATTGGCTTGGGATTTGGCCTGGGCCACGCTTCATCAGCGTTGCCCGCGATTGTCGACGTCGAAAGCATCCTCGGTTTGCGTGCGTCCACTTTCAATGTCTTCTCCCGGCCGCGATTGCTGCGCCGGCGCGGCTGCGCTCTGCTGGCGCGCAGAACTGTCCGGCACGCCGACCTGGCGGTTCATCTGATCGTCCTGACCCACCTGCGCCTGTCTCGTCCTGCGAATCTGTTTCTGGTTCTGTCGGTTCATGTTTCCTCCTGGAAAGAGCATTCCATAACGCGATTGCGACTGAAATCGCCGGCTTTCCTGCGTTGCTGTCAGTCAATGCCTACAGCACGACACGCCTATGCAGACTGACCGGGCTGGCTTTATCCCACTATCGTGATGCAACAGGGTCGATTGCTATCGACGGAAACGACAGTTCCAGGAGGGAATCATGTCGAAAGAGAAACGTTCATCCGAAATCATCAATGCCACATGGAAGCTGGTGATTGAGCAGGGCTACTCGCGGGCTGCGGCTGCGCGCAAGCTCGGCCTGGCGGAAAGCCGCGTGGATCGCATCCTTCAAGCACTCCACGCGCGGAGACGGAAACTTGCGGCTCCACGCAGGCGGTCTGCGCATATGCCGTGCGCCGTGGTGCTGGAAGATGATCCCGCGGCAGCAGAATTGATTGAGGTGATGTTCGGCATGAACGGCATCCACGCAGATGTCGTACGGGCGACATCAAGGGAGGATTTTGTCCGGGCGCTCGACAGTCACCATGTCGATGTCGTGATTTCCGATAGCTCGGTGGTCGGGATCAAGCCACTCAGGGCGCTGCATCTCGCGAAACAGCGTCATCCCGCTTCCGCATTTTTCATCCTGTCGGGACGGGTTACGCCGGCCCAGGCCGCGATTGCACGCAACGCCGGCGTGAACGCTTCGATCGACAAGAAGGCAATCGAAAAGCTGGTGCCGCTGGTAAAGCAGGCAATCGAGCTGCGGGTGCGGAAGCCTTCAGGGCAAGCGGAGGATCGATGAGCGTTGGGGGAAAGTCCTAGGCCGTTTGCAGTAGTCGGCCACAAGCTATCGTCGTTGCGATTGCCCAGACTGTCTGCAGTCCAACCAGGATGGAGTGGCGATGACAGGGAAAGCAAAAGCGGGTGTGGCAGGCATGCTGGCGCTGGTCGCCGGTGGTATCGCGATGTGGATGGGAGCGCACGGCATTGCGGCGGGTCTCATCGTCGCAGGTCTGGCGGATCTCGCATTCGACGGATTGAAGCTCGCCGCCAGAACGGCCCGCCGGCAATGGAAGGGCAGGCAATCGGTCTGAAGCCTAGCCCGCGCCGTCCAGAACGGCCCGCATCATTTGCGAGAGCTCCTCAAGCGTGAACGGCTTGCCGAGCATGTGCACTCCCGCATCGAGAATGCCGTTGTGGACAACCGCATTGCGCGTGTAGCCCGTCGTGAATAAAACCTTGAGACCGGGCCGGCGCTGGCAGGCTTCATCGGAAAGCTTGCGTCCATTCATTCCGGGCATCACGACATCGGTAAAGAGCACGCGAATGTCGGGGTTCGCATCCAGAAGGCGTAGCGCCACTGCGGCGCTGTTGGCTTCCAGCGTTGGATAACCGAGTTCGCTGAGCAGCCCCAGCGTCATCTTGCGTACCCGATCGTCATCTTCCACCACGAGGATCAGTTCACCGTCGGTGGATGTACGGGCTTCAAAGGTCCCCTTTGTGCCTTCGTCCACGCTGTCCGGGCCCACGAATCTTGGCAGGTACAGTTTGACGGTCGTACCTGCGCCGGGCTCCGAATAGATTTTGACGTGGCCGCCGGACTGCTTCATGAAACCGTGGACCTGGCTCAGGCCGAGGCCCGTGCCGTGGCCATCCTGCTTCGTCGTGAAGAACGGATCAAAGGCCTTTGCCACGACTTCTGCGGACATGCCGCGGCCGGTATCGCTGATCCCGACGAGCACGTACTGCCCCGCAGTGACCTCCGGATGTTCTTCGGCGTACGAGGCGTCGAGATAGGCATTGGAAGTTTCGATGGTGAGTTTGCCGCCCTCAGGCATCGCATCACGCGCGTTCACTGCCAGGTTGAGGATGGCATTCTCGAGCTGGTTGCTGTCGACATGAACCCGCCACAAACCGGCCGCCGGAACGGTCTCCATGCTGACCAGTTCGGGCAACGTGCGGCGGATCAGTTCCGACATGCCGAGAATGAGCTTGTTGCAGTCGATGGGTTGGGGAGACAGCGCTTGCTGGCGTGCAAACGCGAGCAGCCTGCGTGTCAGCTGCGCGGCGCGGTTCGTGCTGTCGATGACGCCTTCGATCAGGGCCTGCACACTCGGATCGACGTTCGTGAGCCGCCGCTTGATCAATTGCAGACCGCCCAGGATGGCGGCCAGCATGTTGTTGAAGTCGTGCGCGATACCGCCTGTCAGTTGCCCGATGGCTTCCAGCTTCTGGACCTGCCTGAGCTGGCTTTCCGATTCCTCGCGGCGCTCCATCTCGGAGAGCAGCAGCGCATTGGTCGTAGTGAGCTCCGTGGTCCGCGCGATCACCTGGGCTTCAAGCGTGCTGTTGAGCGAACGTAGCGCGTCGTCGGCAGCGTCCCGTTCAAGGGTGCGGGTCCGCAGGTCATCGGCAACACGGTGCAGGTTTTCCCACACATCGCGGATTTCGCGGACCGAAGTCTGCAGGGGAGGCAACGGCTGATTGTTGCCGAGTGCGGTGGCACCCCTCGACAGCGCTTCGATCGGTCGCGACAGCCGGCGCGCCAGGAAGAGCGCGATCAGCACCGAGAAGCCGATCAGGCCGGTGCCTAGGCCGAAGAGCACTCCCATCGAGCGCGTCATGGGTGCATCGAGTGCCGTCTCCGGCGTCGAGATGGCGATCGTCCAGCCGGAAAGCTCGGAGTGCGTATAGAAGGTGTGAATGCGCTCGCCTTCCACGTTCTCGCTGATGTTGCGACCTTCCTTCTCCAGCGCGTTCACGACATTGATCCTGGCACGCGTGCCGACGAACTCTTCCTGCCCGACAGAGCGCGCGACGATGACGTTGTTGCGATCGACGATGACGCCTGTTTCATGTTCCGGAAGATTGGCGCGCGAGAGCACCTCCGCCATCTGGTTCGCGCCGACGCTCAGGCTCAGGAAGTAAGTCAGCGTGTTGTCGTAAAAAACCGGCATCACGACGGCGATGTTCGGCCGCTGCACGACGAGACCCGAAAACAGGTTGGAAATGATGACCTTTCCCTGCTGCCTCGCTTCTTCGTCGGCATCGCTCAGGGACGTCGCCTGCGGGATCGGCTGTCCGTCCGGGATGCTGCTGTTGACGATCACGCGGCTCCGGGAGTCGCGGAGCACGATGGCTGCGTCCCTGGCCTGCGCCACCTTCTGCACGTACGCCTGAAAATCAGGGAGATTGCCCGACTGCAGCACCGGGGCATTCGCGAGCGCAAACACCGTGTACTGCAATCCCGCCAGCTCGCGGTCGACAGACGAGGCAAGCACCCGCACTTCCTCCTGCATCGCGGCTTCGAGGCGCGCGCGTTCGGTGGAAGCAATGTTGACGAGAAGAATTCCCGCGAAGATCAGGACCGGGGTGATGATCAGACCGACGAGGATGAGGATATGGGCCCGGGTCGACAGTATTCGTCCTGTTCCGCTCAGCATCTGTTCGGCCATCCTTCCCGTTTTTTGCCTTTGATTGCGAACCTGCCACCGGCATCGGGCCGGCAGCCCGGGAGCCTAGGCAGGTTTGACGATCGCGATGATAGCGTTCGCCAGCGACTCGATGGTGAAGGGTTTGGGTAGGTGGCCAACAGTCGGACCGGCGGGAATCCCGACGTGACCGTAACCGGTGGCGAAGATGATCGGCAGATCGGGGTTCTGCGACTTCACACGCTGGGCCAGGGTAACGCCCGACAGGTCGGGCAGGCTCACATCGGTGAGCAGGACATCGATCGGCTGTGCCGACAGGATCGCAAGGGCTGTGGTGGCGTCATGGGCACCGATGGCGGTGTGGCCCAGCTCTTCGAGCATTTCCACCGTGTTCATGCGGATCAGCGCGTCGTCTTCGCAGACAAGGCACGTCAGCTGGTCGCGTGAGTTCTTGTTGTCAGGAGTGACCATTACTTGCGAGCCGTGCCTGTTTGAAATGGGGTATGCCGTCAGAAGCGGACGGGATCGTAGCAACTGGTGGGTCCTAAAGACATGTCAAATGTTAAAGATTCCGGGCGCGATTTGTGAAGCCCCGGGCGACCGCCGCCCCGGTAAGGGGTAGGCATCCAGCCACTCAGTTGCCGGTTGCTCCAGTGGCTTTCAGGATGGGTGTCCAGCGATCCACCTCGCTTTTGACGAACGTTCCCAGCCAAGCGGGCGAGCGTTCGTTTTTCGCCGGAATGACGCCGCCGAGTTCGAGCAGGCGTTTGCGTACATTCGCGTCGTCGAGCGCCTTGTCGAGCGCTGCGCTCAGCTTCCTCACGATGTCCTGTGGCGTTCCCTTCGGCGCAAACAGCGCATTCCACGCGCTGACCTGGTAGTCGGGGAGGCCGGCTTCCTTCGTCGTGGGCAGGTTGGGCAGTGCAGGCGAGCGCTCGGGAGTCGCGATGGCGTAGGCCTTGATGTTGCCGGATTTGACCTGCTCGACGAGATTCACGATCTGGTCGCACATGAAATCGACCTGGCCGCCGACGAGATCGTTGAGGGCCGGGCCGGTGCCGCGATAGGCAACCTGCGTGAACTTCAGACCAAGTTGGGAGTTCAGCAGGGTGCAGGAGGTGAAGGAAACCGAGCCGACGCCCGCGTGGGCCTCGTTCACGGTGGCGGCGTTCGCTTTCAGATACGCCACGAATTCCCGGAGATCCTTCGGCGGAAAATTCTTCTTAGCCACGATCAGGATAGGCGTCCCCGCTGCCATGCCCACGGGTTCGAAATCCGTCACCGGGTTGTAGCGCAGCTTCGGGTAGAGCGCGGGGGCGGCGCCATGCGTGCCCATCTGTCCCATCGTGAGGGTGTAGCCATCCGGCTTGGCCTGCGCACCGCGCGTGCTGCCTGTCGTGCCACCTGCACCGACCACGTTCTCGATGATGATCTGCTGGCCGAGAGTCCTCGACATGTGTTCGGCAACGATGCGCGCGATGACGTCCGTCGGACCGCCCGCAGTAAAGGGCACGATCATGGTGACGGGGCGCACGGGATACGTCTGCGCGTGGGCGGTGCCCGCGAGGAAAGCGCCCAAGGCAGCGACGATGACTACAAATCGCATGAAGTACTCCGGAGTCCGCAATCACTCTTCCTGGAAGGCCTGCTCGCGTCCACGGCGGATGGCGGGCAGCACCGCGACGATCAGGATAAACGCAGCAACGACCAGCAGGCCAGCGGAGACCGGCCGTTCCACGAAGGTCGTGAAGCTGCCGCGGGAAATGACCAGTGCCTGCCGCAGTTTTTCTTCGAGCAGCTTGCCGAGCACGAAGCCGAGCAGCAGGGGCGCGGGCTCGTAACCGAACTTGTGGAGCGCATAGCCGAACAGGCCAAACACGGCAGTGAGGAACACATCGAACGGACTGTTGTTGATCGAGTAGATGCCGATGCAGCAGAACAGCAGGATTGCCGGGAACATCAGGCGGTAGGGCACCTGCAGCAGTTTCACCCAGATCCCGACGAGCGGCAGGTTGATGATGAGCAGCATCAGGTTGCCGATCCACATGCTCGCGATCATTCCCCAGAAGAGATCCGGATTGCGCGTCATGACCTGCGGGCCGGGGATGATCCCGTGGATGGTCATTGCGCCGACCATCAGCGCCATCACCGCGTTGGGCGGAATGCCGAGTGTCAGGAGAGGAATGAAAGCCGTCTGTGCTCCCGCATTGTTGGCGGCTTCCGGCCCTGCCACCCCTTCGAGTGCGCCACGCCCGAAGCGCGATGGATCCTTGGCGATCTTCTTCTCGAGCGAATAGGACGCAAAGGGTCCGAGCACCGCGCCGTTGCCGGGCAGGATGCCGAGCAAACCGCCGACGCCCGTGCCGCGCAGAATCGGACCGATCGCCTTGCGTAAATCCGCACGCGTGGGCAGCAAACGTCCAATCGAACCCGACAGGATGCCGCGGGCTTCCGGGTTCTCGAGGTTCCGCAGGATTTCCGCAAACCCGAAGAGCCCCATCGCGAGCACGGTGAAGTCGATGCCGTCGGACAGACTCGACAGGCCGAACGTCAGTCTCTCCTCACCGGTTTCGAGATCGGTACCGATGGTCGAGAGCAGTACGCCGGTGATGATCATGGCCGCGGCCTTCAGCACCGAACCGCGGGCGAGCACCATGGCAAACGTCAGGCCCAGCACCATCAGCGAGAAATATTCGGCGGGACCGAACAGCAGGGCGAGTCGCGTGAGAGGCGCGGCGAGGGCAGCGATGACCACCGTGGCAATCGAACCAGCGATGAACGACCCGATCGCGGCGAGTCCCAGAGCAATGCCGGCCCGGCCCTGGCGAGCCATCTGATGCCCATCGATGGTCGAGACGACCGACGTAGCCTCACCGGGCACGTTCAGCAGGATCGCTGTCGTCGAGCCGCCGTACTGGGCGCCGTAGTAGATGCCGGCCAGCATGATCAGTGCGCCAGTGGGATCGATGTTGAAAGTCAGCGGCAACAGCATCGCAATCGTGGCGATGGGACCTACGCCGGGCAGCACGCCGACGAGCGTACCGACCAGGCAACCGACGAAGCAGAGGCCGATGTTCTGCAACGACAGGGCCGTCGAGAAACCGAGCGACAGGTTGGCGAGCAGCGTATCCATCGCTTCAGTAGTCCAGCAGCCAGGGCGCGACGGGAATCGGCAGGCCGAGCAGGTAACGGAAGAGAAGGGTGCACAGCGCCGTCATCACTAGGGCGAAGATCGCGATCTCGGTGAATTTCGTTTCGCGGCTGGCGAGCGCTGCAAGCACGATGGCCACCGGTCCGGCGACGACGAAGCCCAGAGGGCGGATGGCGAAGGTGAAAGCGAGCGCGGCACCGAGCACGAACAGGCAGCCGCGCAAAGGCCAGCCCCCGACCGCTGCGGAGGTTTCCTTCGACCAGAAACGGCGAGTGGCGATGAGTACTCCGCAACCGCCGGTCATCAGGGCGAGCGATCTGGGCAGCATTCCGGGGCCGATCTCGCGCAGCGTCCCGGTATCGAGGTCGCTGCCTTGCCACAGCGCCACCCCCGACAGCACGATCAGGAACAGACCTCCGGCCAGATCCTGCGACAGGTGCGAGGTGCTATCCGGTTCCGCCACGCTGTCTCCCCTTGGTTTCACTCATCATGCCACCAGCCTGTTTCCTGTTGAGCGGCGGCATTCTCGCACAGCGTCAACGCCGTAAGCCGCCTCGAGGATGGCGGAATGTGGAACGGCAGTCGTCATCTGTGCATGCCCTCGTTCGCCGAAATCAGGAAGCATCTCAAGGCTCGGCTGTTACGTCGCGGTGAAACGCCTGATGCGGCAGATGACCTGATCCAGGAAGCCTTCCTGCGGTTCGAGCAGTACGCGGCGCAAAACGAGGTCCGGGAACCGGAAGGGTTCCTGGTGCGGACGGTCGTCAACCTCTCCATCGATGCCGACCGGAGCCGGCGGAGGTCCCGGATCGCCAGCGTCCCCCCGGAAGACCTGGCCCATTTTCCGGATCGCACCCCGGGACCTGCTGAGGTTTTGCAGGCCGGCAATCGTCTTAAGAAGCTGAGTGCCGGAATAGGGGAGTTAAAGCCCCGAACCCGCCGGATCCTGCTGGCGCACCGGCTCGATGGGGCTTCGTACGCGGAAATTGCGAAATCCGAAGGGATTACGGTCAGTGCTGTCGAAAAGCAGATTGCGAAGGCGATCCTGCTGCTGACGGAGTGGATGGGCGATGAATAGCATGCAAACCGATCAATCTCATGTTGCCGCGACCATCCGGCCGGAAGCGGCTGCGTGGATGGCTCGTTTGCAGGCCCCGGCCCGCGACGCGCGTACCGAGCAGACTTTCCGCCAGTGGCTCGATACCACTCCCGGGCACCAGGAAGCGTTCAGTGAAGTGACCGACATCTGGCAGGCCGTGGACGGTGCTGCGCGGTCGTACCGGAAAGCAAGGCGCCAGCGGCTCGCTGCTTCGCTCGCTGCCGTCTTTGTGTTCGCGCTTTGCGGGATCGTTTTCAATGTCTGGAACGCCGGCCAGCCTGGCGAGTATTACCAGACGCAGGTCGGCGAGCAGCGCTTTGCCATTCTCGACGATGGTTCGCATCTCACGCTGAATACCAACAGCCGCGTGAACGTGCACTACAGCAACGGGCTGCGCGAAGTGACGCTGGTGCACGGCGAGGCGCTGTTCGATGTCGCGAAGGATGCAGGCCGGCCCTTCATCGTCCATGTCGATGAACGCGAAATCCGTGCGCTCGGGACTTCGTTCGTGGTCTACAAGAGCAGTGATTCCCTGGATGTCACGCTCTTCGAAGGCAAGGTCAGCGTGGGTCCGCACATGGACGAGGGCGAGGACGTGCAGGACAATCCCCGGATCGTCGTGCTCGAACCCGGACAGCACTGGAGCATGAAGAGCCGGACCGTCGAGCAGCTTTCCTCGCTGCAGCTCGATACCGCCACGCAGTGGCGGCGGCAGGAAGTGGTTTTCAACGATACGCCGTTGGTCGAAGCGGTTGCGGAAATGAACCGCTACACGGAATCTCCCATGATCATCACCGATGCGCGCCTCGATGGCCGCAGCGTCAGTGGCGTATTCCGGATCGGCGATACCGACTCCTTCATCAGCACGATCACCGCGCTGTATGGAGTAACCATCACTCGCGGTTCTCCCGCCCCATAGCCTGAAGCCTGCTGCTAAGCTCGGCCGACAAGAACCCGAACGTTCGAACGTAAGGGAATCGCGGGGGCAGGATGAGGCCGGGTTTCGTGCGGCATGCTTTGCTTGCAGTGATGGCGTTGTGCCTGGTGACGTCCGCCTGGGCGCAGGGGGCGACCTATCGCTTCGACCTTGCAGCACAACCTCTCGCCGACGCCATTATCCGCTTGAGTCGCACCATCGGTGTGAACGTGCTGTTCGAGAGCGAGCTGCTCGCGGGCCGCGAATCACCGAGCCTGCAAGGAGAAATGACGGCGGCGCAGGCTTTCGAGCGCTTGCTGGCAGGCAGCGGACTCATCGCGCGGCAGACGGATGCCCGCTCCATCTATATCCAGAGCCTGCCGCCAGTGGTTGCCACCACTGAGCCCGCCCGGAAGCCCGAGCCTGAAATCCGCGGCGACCGCGTCACTGTCGTGATGCCGAACGGCGTCATCGAGGAAATCATCGTGACCGCGCAGATGCGCGAAGAGAGCCTGCAGAGCCTGCCGGTGATGGTTCAGGTGATGACCGACTACGCATTGCAGCGCGCAGGGGTCAAGGACTTCGCGAACATCAACAAGGTGGCTTCGAATATCCAGGTGGTGCAGGGCGCCGGTGCACCGATCATCGCGATCCGCGGCATTCGCGCCAATTCCTTCGGCGCTGCGTCGGAATCGCCTGCCGCCGTGCATCTCAACGGCAACTACATTTCGCAGGCCGTGAGCCTGAGCGGCATGTTCTTCGATCTCGAGCGCGTGGAGATTCTTGCGGGTCCCCAGGGCACGTTGTTCGGGCGGAATGCCGCAGCCGGCGTGATCAACATTCTCACCCGCAAACCGTTGCCGCGTTTTGAAGCAGGTGGCGAGCTCGAAGTCGGCAGTGACGACCTGCTGCGTGCGACGGCTGCACTCAATCTGCCCCTGAACGAGGAGGTTGACATTCGTCTCGCCGGGCAGAGTCTCACGCGCGACGGATACTTTCGTAACGGCCTTGACGATGCGAACCAGCAGTCGGCGCGTCTCGGTGTGTCGTGGCGGTCGGGAGAGAGTTCACGCTGGCTGGCGACTGCGGACTGGTCGCGGAATCGAGCCAAGGGAAGCTCCGACAACCTCATTGCAACAGGCAATCCAGGCAACGGTCTGGCGGTGCCGCCGTTGCGGGACAACAGCATTCTCTATGGTGATGCGGATCGTGCGACCCGGGACCAGGAATTCAGGGGAGCAGCCGTGCAATACGATCGCGATATCGCACGCGGAACGTTCACGTTCCAGGCGTCGCATCGGGATGTCTTCCAGATCGACCAGGCTTACGGCGCGCAGAACCTCACGAACCCGACCGAGTTTGGTTATTCGAACACGGCGGAGATGCGGCTGGCGTCGCCTTCCGGCCGAGCGCTCGAATATGTAGGCGGGCTCTATTACTTTCATGAAGACAAGCACGGCGGCACCGGCGCTTACGCCGATCTGTCGAGCTCGGTACAGCCTTTCCAGATCCGGATCCTCGGACAGGAAACTGATGCCGGCGCCGCTTTCGGGCAGGTGAACTACTCGCCGCTTGAGCCGCTGCATCTCACGCTGGGACTGCGCTACAACTACGACCACAAGCGGGCATCGAGTCTCGTGCTGGCGCCTCCCGCGACGGTGTTCTACCAGCCTCCCGAATCGGACCACTGGACCCGTCTGACGTGGAAGGCAAGCGTGAGTTATGACGTTGCGCCCACCAATCTGGTGTTTGCGACGATCTCCACTGGCTACAAGTCCGGCACCTTTGCGTACGGGCCCACGCCGCGCGTTGATCCGCAGGATGTGACGTCCTATGAGATCGGCTCCAAGAACCGGTTCTTCGACGACCGGTTGCAGCTCAACCTGAATCTGTACTACTCGGACTACCTGAGCCTGGAGCAGCCCTACACGACGCCGATTCCGGGCACCACGTTGTTCCTGATCTCGGTCACCAACACGGGTGGAGCCATCGTCAGTGGCGCGGACTTCGAGGCCGACTGGCTGGCCAGCCGGCAGGACCGGTTCAGGGCGAGGGTGAATTACCTGCGGGCGCGCTACCGGAACTTCGACCTCACGCCTTTCGGGGGCATCGATTATTCGGGCCGACCCATGTCGAATACTCCGCCCTGGGCAATGAATGTCGGCTATACGCGTAGCTGGCGCGGGTGGGACGGCACGCTCGACTTCAGCATCGATGCGCAATACCGCTCGGAAAGGGGGATTTCAGCAGCGGGTAGCTACGATGCTGCAGACCAGCCCTACCGGCAGGAGGCCTCGAGCGTCCTCGACCTGGGGCTCAAGTACGCACCGTTCAGCGGGCGCTGGAACCTGACCGCGTATGCCAATAATCTTCTCGATGAGGTGTATTTCTCGCAGGCGAATTACAACGTCCAGCGTGGCTACAACGTCTATGCGCAGATCGCACCCCCGCGCACGTTTGGCCTGATTCTGGGACTGAATTTTTGATCCCCGTTGAGGTTTGCCGACATTCGGGCGTCTTGAAAATACAGGCCGCAGGAAGCGTCGCGGCTGCACGCATTGCAGCAAATGATTGATGCCCGACTGGCAGCACTGAGGAAGAACGCGTGTTTATTTCGAAAAAGCATCTGTCCCGGCGTACGTTCCTGCGCGGCCTGGGAGTCACTGTGTCTCTCCCCATGCTGGATGCCATGGTGCCGGCTTTCGCACAGTCCGGGCCCAAGCCGCAGATCCGGTTTGGCGGCGTGTACTTCCCGAACGGTGCGCTGCCTGAAATCTGGCATCCGAAAGAGGTTGGGGCGAATTTCAACTTCACGTCGCCGATGAAGTCGCTGGAGCCCTTTCGCGACCAGCTGGTGACGGTCAGCGGTCTCACGCCTTCGGGCACACCGGGTCCTCACCTCGGCGCAAGCTGCGGCTGGCTGAATGGTGTTGGCGCGAAGGGCGCGCAAGGCGATCCCATCCTGTCAGGCAAGACGCTTGACCAATACATCGTGGACAAGATCGGTCAGGACACGCCCATGCCTTCGATCGAGATCGGCACCGAGGACATGGGCACTGCCATCGGTGCGTGCGACGGCTATTCCTGCGTGTACTTCAGCAGCGTGGCATGGCGTGATGATTCGTCGCCGCTGCCGGTCGAGATCAATCCGCGTGTGACGTTCGAGCGCATGTTCGGCGAGACGGGCACGACGCAGCAGCGCCTGGCGAGGATGAAGTACAAGAGCAGCATGCTCGACTCCATCACTGAGGAAGTGAGAAGCCTCAGCAGCCAGGTCGGCGCGAGTGATCGCCGGTTGCTGGGCGACTATCTGGACAATATCCGCGAAGTCGAACGTCGCCTCCAGCTCGTCATGGCGAGAAGCGAATCGAGTACCACCGAAGTGCCTGCGGCGCCCACCGGTATTCCGGAGTCGTTCCAGGAACACATGCGGCTCAACTACGACCTGATGCACCTGGCTTTCCAGGGCGACATCAGCCGCGTATTCACTTTCCTCACGGGGGTGGAGGCCAGTAACCGTGGTTATGCGTTCATCGGTGTTCCCGAATCCCACCACGTGTGCTCGCATCATGGCGACCAGCCCGAGAACAAGGAGAAGTACACGAAGATCGTGACTTTCCACACCCAGGAATTCGCCCGGTTCGTCCAGAACCTGAAGGACACTCCGGACGGCGACGGTTCGCTCCTCGATCACTCGATGCTGCTGTTCGGGAGCGGCATGGGCAACGGCAACGCCCACCAGAAGTTCGATCCCCCGACCGTGACGGTGGGCGGCGCCAACGGGAAGTGGATGGGCAACAAACATATCGTTGCCAACAAGGGCGCTTCGGCCTGCAACCTGCTGCTGAACCTGGCCGAGGTCTATGACATCGAGCTCGACAAGATCGGACCGAGCTCGGGCAAGTTGAATGTCCAGACCTGAAGTCGCATGCGGGGTGAAACTTGCCTTGAAATAGGCGCTTGCACCCCTTACTATCCCCGGCCGAGAGAGCACGCTCCCTGACCTGCAAAGGACTGGAGCGGAGGCAAAGCCCCTTGAGGGGTTTCAGGATTGCGGAAATGGGCCTTGTGCCCATTTTTTATTTCTACCGAAAGAATTCCGTCCAGAACCGGGCAAAGGAGGGAGGAACGTGCTGAGAAACCAGCTCAACGTCCTGCTCGAACCGGTTGTCAGGGCCCTTGGCTACGAGCTCTGGGAGCTCGAGTACGCGACCCGCCAGGACGGGCCGTTCCTGAGAATCTATATAGACAGGCCAGCCGGGGAAGTGGATTTCGGGCCGGAGGCGGGGTCAGGGATGGAGGCACAGGCCGGCATTACGGTCGAGGATTGTGCCCGCGTGAGTCACGCCGTCAGCGAAGTGATGGACGCTGAAGATCCCGTTGAAGGTCATTACACGCTCGAGGTGTCCTCGCCGGGAATGGACCGGGTGCTGCGGACGCCGGCTCATTTTGCGCGGTATGCGGGTGAACGGGTGCGTGTTGAAATGCAGGCGCCCGTCAATGGGCGCAAGCGGTTTCTGGGGCGATTGCTGAAGGTGGAGGCGGGAGAAATCCTGCTCGATGTGGACGCGAACGGCGGGGAAGTCACCCTTGCCGTCGCAGGAATACACAAGGCCCGGCTGGTGCCGGACCTCTGATCAGGTGCCGAAGGCGGAGTCTGGAACGATGAACAAAGAGATCCTGATGGTGGTGGACGCTGTCTCCAACGAGAAGAGCGTCGACAAGGACATCATCTTCGAAGCGCTCGAAGCTGCACTCGCTTCCGCCACGCGCAAGCGTCACGGCGAAGGCATCGACGTGCGCGTCGCCATCAATCGCAAGACCGGCGACTACGATACGTTCCGCCGCTGGAAAGTCTTTGCCGATGATTCGACGGAGCTCGAGTTTCCCGACAAGGAACTGCGGATGGACGACGCGGTGGATGTAAATGCGGCGGCGGAAATCGGCGGGTTCGTCGAAGTGCCGATGGAATCCGTGGCGTTCGGCCGCATCGCGGCGCAGACAGCGAAACAGGTCATCGTGCAGAAGGTGCGCGAAGCCGAGCGGTCGCAGGTCGTCGATGAATACCAAGCGCGCGTCGGTACGCTGATTTCAGGTCTCGTGAAGCGCGTCGACCGCAACGGCATTTTTGTGGATCTGGGCGGCAATGCGGAAGGGTTCATTCCCCGCGAGGCCATGATTCCCCGTGAGCCCGTCCGCTCGCAGGACCGCATCAAGGCTTACCTGAAGGAAGTACGTTCCGAGCCGCGTGGCCCGCAGCTGTTCCTGAGCAGGACGGCGCCCGAGTTCCTGATCGAACTGTTCAAGCTCGAAGTGCCGGAAGTGGGGCAGGGCCTGATCACGATCCTCGCCGCCGCCCGCGATCCAGGCGTACGCGCCAAGATCGCCGTACGCAGCAGTGACCCGCGCATCGATCCCGTCGGCGCCTGCGTCGGCATGCGGGGTTCGCGTGTCCAGGCGGTTTCAAACGAAATCGCCGGCGAGCGCGTCGACATCATTCCGTTCGACGACAACCCCGCGCAGTTCGTGATCAATGCGATGGCGCCTGCCGAAGTGGTGTCGATCGTTGTCGACGAAGAATCGCATTCGATGGATGTCGCGGTGACGGAAGAAAAGCTGTCGCAGGCCATCGGCCGTGGCGGCCAGAACATCCGGCTGGCGAGCGAACTCTCGGGCTGGGAACTGAACGTGATGACGGAGCAGGCTGCCGAGGAGAAGAGCGAAAGCGAATCCAAGGGCCTCGTCGAGACGTTCATGAAGCAGCTCGACGTGGACGCGGAAGTCGCCGCCATCCTCGTGCAGGAAGGCTTTTCCACGATCGAGGAAGTCGCCTATGTGCCGGCTTCCGAGCTGAGTTCGATCGAGGAGTTCGACGAGCAGATGATCAAGGAACTGCGCAACCGCGCCCGCGACGTCCTGCTCACGCAGGCGATTGCGAGCGAGGAAGAAATCGATTCCGCAGAACCGGCCGCCGATCTCCTTGAGCTCGAAGGCATGGACGAGGAACTCGCCCAGGTGCTCGCGAGCCACGGCATCGTGACGCGCGAAGATCTCGCGGAGCAGGCGGTCGATGACCTCACGGAAATCGAAGGCATGGATGCGGTGCGTGCCGGCGCATTGATCATGACGGCGCGCAAGCACTGGTTTGAAACCCCGGAACAGCAGGCTTGAGTTCTGGCTGGAGGACGACTGAATGGCTGATGTCACTGTAAGTCAGTTTGCCGAGGTACTGAAAGTACCTGTCGATCGCCTGCTCGTGCAGCTCGATGAAGCGGGTATCAAGGTTGCCGGCGCCGACGCGGCCATCAGCGATGAAGCCAAGATGGAACTGCTCACGTTCCTGCGGCGTGCGCACGGTCGTACCGAAGATGCCACGGCACCGCGCAAGATCACATTGCGCCGGAAGTCGCAGGGCGAGATCAAGGTGGCCACCGCGCAGGGCCGTGCCCGCACGGTCAACATCGAGGTCCGCCAGAAGAAGACCTATCTCAACCGCAGCGTTCTCGAAGAGCAGGCGCGTCATCACCAGGAAGATCACCCGGTTGCTCCCCCGCAGCCCGAAGAGATTCCGGTGGGCGACGTGCCGCAGCAGAACGACGCCGAGGCACTCGATGCGGCGCTGAAGGAACGCCAGAGGCAGGAGGAGGACGCCCGCAAGCGACTCGACGAACAGTCTCGTGCCTATGCGGAAGCCGAAGCGCGGACCATGGCCGAGGCGCGTGCGCAGGCAGAAGCGAAGACACAGCAGGCAGAACGCGAAAGGCTCGAGGCCGAGAAGCGTCGTGCCGAGCCTGTACGTCGCGAAGAACCTGCACGGGACGCAGGTCGCACGCAGCGCCAGGAGCTGCACGTTTCGGGCGACGCGAGCGCCCGTTTCAAGAAGAAGAAGCAGCAGTCGCGGATGCGGCGCTCCTCGCAGGTCAACGTTGCTCCCCAGCATGGCTTCGAGCGCCCTGCGGCGCCGGTCAAGCATGAAGTACAGATTCCGGAAACGATCACCGTGGGCGAGCTCGCCCAGCGCATGGCCGTCAAGGCCAATGAAGTCATCAAGGTGATGATGAACATGGGCGTCATGGCCACCATCAACCAGCCCATCGACAGCGACACGGCCGTGCTGGTCGTTGAAGAACTGGGTCACACCGCGGTCATCGTGAAGGAAAGTGCAGTCGATGACGATGTGCAGGGCGCTGATGAAGACCATGCCGTGCTGCCGCGTCCGCCGGTCGTCACGATCATGGGCCACGTCGACCACGGCAAGACTTCGCTGCTCGACTACATCCGGCGCACGAAAGTCGCGGCGGGCGAGGCGGGCGGAATCACGCAGCATATCGGCGCGTACCACGTCGAGACGCCGAAAGGCATCGTCACGTTCCTCGATACTCCCGGCCACGCTGCCTTCACGGCAATGCGTGCGCGCGGCGCGCAGATTACGGACATCGTCGTGCTGGTCGTGGCGTCCGACGATGGCGTGATGCCGCAGACCATCGAAGCGATCCAGCATGCAAAGGCGGCTGAAGTCCCGATCGTCGTGGCGATCACGAAGGTCGACAAGCCTGATGCGGACATCGATCGCGTGCGCAACGATCTCGTGAAGCAGAATGTCATCCCGGAAGACTGGGGCGGCGACACATTGTTCGTGAACGTTTCGGCGCGTACGGGTGCCGGCATCGACCAGTTGCTGGATACCATCCTTCTGCAAGCTGACGTGCTGGAGCTGAAGGCTCCCGTCATCGGTCTGGCGGGTGGTGTCGTCATCGAATCGAGCATCGAGAAAGGTCGCGGCCCGGTCGCAACCGTGCTCGTCAAGCGCGGCACGCTCAGGGCGGGCGATCACATCATCGCCGGCACTGAATTCGGTCGTGTTCGTGCGCTGTTCGATGAAACGGGGCGTCCTGTCGAATCGGCCGGACCTTCACTGCCCGTCGTCGTACTCGGTCTCTCAGGTCCTCCCGGTTCAGGTGAAGACCTGCTGGTGGTCGAAAGCGAGCGTAGGGCCCGTGAAGTGGCGTTGTATCGTCAGGGCAAGTTCCGCGACACCAAGCTCGCGAAGCAGGGTGGCCCGGCGACGAAACTCGAAGACATGCTGTCGCAGATGGGCGATGCCAAGACGGCGACCATCCAGGTGGTCATCAAGTCCGACGTACAGGGCAGTGCCGAGGCATTGCGCGATTCGTTGACCAAGCTCTCGACCGAAGAAGTCGCCGTGAAGGTGATTTCGAGCGGCGTCGGTGGCATCACCGAATCGGACGTCACGCTGGCTGCTGCGTCGAATGCCCGCATCATCGGTTTCAACGTGCGCGCGGACAACGCCGCCAAGAACACGATGAAGGAAATGGGCGTCGATGTCCGCTACTACAGCATCATCTACGAGGCCATCGACGACATCCGTGCAGCGCTTTCCGGCTTGCTGGCGCCCGAGGTCAAGGAAACGATCGTCGGTCTTGCCGAGGTCCGCGATGTGTTCCGCTCGACGAAGTTCGGCACGGTCGCCGGCTGCATCGTTGCGGACGGCTATGTCCGCCGGAACAATCCGATCCGCGTCCTGCGCAACAACGTCGTGATCTTCCAGGGCGAGCTCGAGTCGCTCCGGCGCTTCAAGGACGACGTCAACGAAGTCCGTGCCGGCACCGAATGCGGTATTGCCGTGCAGAACTACAACGACGTCCAGGTGGGCGACCAGATCGAGTGCTTCTCGCGCGTTTCCGTCGCGCGGACGGTCTAGGCCTCAAGACCGGCAATGCCCAAGTCGTTTTCACGCAAGACCCGGGTTGCCGAGCAGATCCAGCGGACTTTGAGCGAGCTGATTCGCCGCGAGGTCCGCGATCCGCGCCTGGGGCTGGTGACGCTGACCGAAGTGCAGATGTCCCCGGACCTGTCGTACGCGACCGTCTTCTATTCGGTGATAGGCGGCGACAGCGCCCTCGCGCAGAAGATCCTCGATATCGCCGCCGGGTTTCTGCGCGGCGCGCTCGGACGATCGCTGGGCCTCCGGCACAGTCCGGAAATCCGCTTCGTGCTCGATGAGTTGATTGAAAAAGGCGCGCATCTTTCGTCGCTGATTTCCGGCGCAGTGAGAGACGATGTCGCGCGCCATGTCGACGATCCGGACGCACCGGACGAAGCTCCTTCCGAGAGCCACTGAAAATGAATGATTCCGCAGCCCGCCCGCGGCGCTTCGACCGCGAGGTGGACGGCATCCTGCTGCTCGACAAACCAACGGGGATTTCCTCGAACGCAGCGTTGCAACAGGCCCGGGTACTGTTCCGGGCCCTGAAGGCCGGTCATGCCGGAAGCCTCGATCCTCTGGCTTCTGGCCTCCTGCCCGTCTGTTTCGGCCAGGCCACCAAGGTGTGCGGCCAGTTGCTGGAATCCAGCAAGAGCTACCGGGTGACTGCGCGCCTCGGAATGCAGACCGACACCGCCGATGCGGAAGGCCAGGTGATTCAGGAGCAACCGGTGCCTGCGCTGGAAATCGAGGCGGTCAGGACCGTACTGGGCGGCTTTCTCGGAGAGCAGACCCAGATCCCGCCCATGTATTCCGCACTCAAGCACGAGGGCAAGCGGCTGTACGAACTCGCTCGCAAAGGGGAGTCGGTGGAACGCGCCGCGCGTCGGATCCGCATCGACGGAATCGACTTGCTGAACCTTGGGGCGGCAGAGATCGAGATGGAGGTGGCTTGCTCCAAAGGCACCTACATACGGACCCTGGTGGAAGACGTTGCCAAGGCGCTTGGCACTGTGGGCCATGTCATGGCGTTGCGTCGTACCCGGGTCGACCCTTTCGGGGCCAAGGCCATGATTACGTTCGCCGAACTGGAAGCTGCCGCGAGCGGAGATGAAACCGGCCTGGCAGCATTCCTGCTTCCGGTCGACCACGTTTTCATGGACCTGCCACAAGTAGCCGTAGACGAAGCGGGGGAGCGGCACCTGACCCATGGCCGCCGTACCTGGCCGCTGGCGGGTGGGTCTGTTCCACCGGATGCGCCTGCCGGGGCGAAAGTCCGGGTGTACGGTCCGGGCGGCCGGTTCCTGGGGCTCGTGGACCGGCAGGCCGACGGGGCTTTGCAGCCTTCACGGCTCTTTGTCCGGGCAGCCGGGATCGCAGGCTGAATGCGTTCTAAGGCCAAGAATTGCTTGCCAGAATTGATCGGGAACCGGCTGCGATACTCAGCTTGAGATTAGCCGTGTGCCGGAAGTAGAATGCGCGGCCTGATTAAGGCCAAGTCAATCGGGCAAGTTTGCCAAGCGTCAAGTTTCGAGGGTCTTCAAGCATGTCAATGTCGAGCGAGCAGAAGCAGGTCATCGTCAGCGAATATCGCCGCGGTGCCAGCGATACGGGTTCACCGGAAGTCCAGATCGCGCTGCTCTCCGCACGCATCACCGAACTGGGCGAGCACTTCACCGCACACAAGCGCGATCACGGTTCACGCCGCGGTCTGCTCAAGATGGTCAACCAGCGCCGCCGGCTCCTCGACTACCTCAAGAATTCCGCTCCCGAGCGCTACACGCAGATCATCGGCCGCCTCGGCCTGCGTCGCTGAACGCAAGAGGCCGGACCTTCTCTCTTCCGTACAAGTTTTGAATCTCGGGCTGCCCCCTTCGAGGATATGCCGCCCGCCCGTGACTTCCCATCCGGCATCCGTTTCAAGGATGCATCGCGAGCCTTAATCCAATGAGCATCAGTAAAAAAACTTTCCAGTTCGGCAGCCACCAGGTCACCCTGGAGACCGGTGAGCTCGCGAGACAGGCCGATGGCGCCGTTCTCGTCACCATGGGCGAGACGGTGGTGCTGGTCACCGCAGTGGCCCGCAAGGAAGCCGATCCGAAGAAGGATTTCTTCCCGCTGACCGTCAACTACATCGAAAAGACCTACGCGGCTGGCCGCATTCCCGGTGGCTTCTTCAAGCGCGAAGGTCGCCCCACTGAAAAAGAGACGCTGACTTCCCGCCTGATCGATCGTCCGATTCGCCCGCTCTTTCCGGAAGGCTTCCTGAACGAAGTGCAGGTGGTCGCAACGGTTGTATCGCTGAACCCGGAAGTCGATTCGGACATTCCCGCGATGCTCGGTGCATCGGCGGCGCTCGCGCTCTCCGGCGTGCCTTTCCAGGGCCCGATCGGCGCCGCGAAGGTTGGCTATATCGATGGCCAGTACGTGCTCAATCCCACGATCGCCCAGCTCAAGACTTCGCAGCTCGACCTCGTGGTCGCCGGCACGTCGCAGGCGGTGCTGATGGTTGAATCGGAAGCCGATTGTCTGTCCGAAGACGTGATGCTCGGTGCAGTGATGTTCGGTCACGAACAGATGCAGGTCGCCATCAACGCGATCGGCGAGATGAAGGCCGAAGCCGGCAAGCCCGACTGGAACTGGCAGGCTCCTCCCGCCAACGTCGCACTCGAACAGGCAGTCGCGAAACAGGCTGAAGCAGGCTTTGCCGACGCTTACCGCATCATCGAGAAGCAGGCCCGCTATACGCGCCTCGGCGAGATCAAGCAGGCCGCTATCGCTGCACTGACTGCCGAAGGGTCTGCCTTCACTGCAGACCTGGTCAAGAAAGAACTCGGCAATCTCGAATATCGCCTCGTTCGTCATCGCGTCATCAAGCAGGAGCCGCGTATCGACGGCCGCGACACGAAGACGGTACGACCGATCACCATCCGCACGGGCGTGCTGCCCCGCACGCACGGTTCGGCACTGTTCACCCGCGGTGAGACGCAGGCACTCGTCGTGACGACGCTCGGCACGGGCCGCGATGCGCAGATCATCGACGCGCTGGCCGGTGAACGGAAAGAGCCGTTCATGCTTCACTACAACTTCCCTCCATTCAGCGTTGGCGAGACCGGCATGATGGGTTCGCCCAAGCGCCGCGAAATCGGCCACGGCAACCTCGCACGTCGCGGCATTGCCGCCGTGATGCCGGACATGACGGCGTTCCCGTACGTCCTGCGCGTTGTGTCGGAAATCCTGGAATCGAACGGTTCAAGCTCGATGGCCAGCGTCTGCGGCACCAGCCTCGCGCTGATGGATGCCGGCGTGCCGATCAAGGCAGCGGTTGCCGGGGTGGCGATGGGCCTCGTGAAGGAAGACGACAAGTTTGCAGTCCTTACGGACATCCTCGGTGATGAAGATCACCTGGGCGATATGGATTTCAAGGTGGCCGGTACCCGAACGGGCGTCACCGCGCTGCAGATGGACATCAAGATCAACGGCATCACGCGCGAGATCATGCATGTCGCACTCGGCCAGGCCCGCGAAGGCCGGCTGCACATCCTCGGCGAGATGGACAAGGTCCTGTCGAAGCCGCGCGAGAACATGTCAGAGTGGGCACCGACGATCATCACGATGAAGATCGACCCGGAGAAGATCCGCGAAGTCATCGGCAAGGGTGGCGCAGTCATCCGCGCAATCACCGAAGAGACCGGCACCTCGATCGACATCGACAACGATGGAACGGTCAAGATTGCCTCCGTCGACGGCAAGGCCGGCAAGGAAGCGAAGCGTCGCATCGACCTGATCACTGCCGAAGTCGAAGTCGGCAGCATTTACGAAGGTCGCGTCGCCCGCCTGATGGATTTCGGCGCATTCGTCACGATCCTGCCGGGCAAGGACGGCCTCGTGCACATCTCGCAAATTTCCGACGAGCGCGTCGAGCGCGTATCGGACAAGCTGAAGGAAGGCGACGTGATTCGCGTCAAGGTGCTGGAAGTGGACCGCCAGGGACGCATCCGTCTCAGCATGCGCAGCGTCGACGCTGCCTGAGCCAGCGGGCTTCTGCCCGCGCAGCAATGCAGCAATAAAAAAGGCCGGGTTACCCCGGCCTTTTTTTTTTGTGCCTGAAGCTGTTGATCAGCCGGGGGAGTGATCCCGCGGCCGTTCTTCGGCCAGTTCTTCTTCCTCGGGCGGGCGTCCGCCGCTGAAGCTGCGCAGGATGTCTTCCTGGATCGATCGCCACCGCGCGTAGTTCTGCTGCGTCAGGTTGGCGACGGCGCTCAAGGGATCCATCACGGTCGTGTTCTTGAGCCTTTCCCGCATCTGCTGCTGCTGGCTCAGGAAGAGCTTCATGCTCTGGTCCAGGTAGCTGCCGACAAAGGTCTGCATGGTGCCCCCGTAAGAGCGGATGCACTGCGACAGGAAGTCCTGGCTCATCAGCGGTTCAGCGGTATGTTCCTGCTCGGCGATGACCTGCAGCAGGATCGAACGCGTGATGTCTTCCTGGGTTTTCTTGTCGATGACGAGAAAGTCGACCTTGTCCATCACCAGGCGGCGGACGTCGACGAGGGTGATATAGCGACTCTCAACCGTGTCGTACAACCGACGGTTGGGATATTTTTTTATGACCCTAGGTTCGCTGTTTCTGGACTCGCTCATTGGCGCTCCGTTATTTGCCCCCTGGACCAGCGCTCTTGGCCGCTGTAGCCCGATACTAATCCATCCATGACGCAATGCCCAATAGGCAGGAAGGGTTCATTTGGCCGGGGCGACGTTTTTCAGCCGCTAATTGCCTGCCTTATGACCAATCAACGTCCGCGAAACCGCTCAAGGGGCAGGCGCGGGTCGTTTTTCAATGCCCTTGAGTCGACTCACGGACCAGTTCGGGAGCGCCCACGCCCAGATTTCAGGGGCAGGTGCACCCCTTAAGCCTTCGGGCGGAGACTGTTCGAGGAATTGCAGCGCCTGCCAGAGGAGGCTTCCTGACCGCGAAGGGTCGATCGCCAGCGATTGAGTCGATTTCGAGAGCTTGTTCCCGCCTGCATCGACCGCCAGTGGGAGATGGGCATAGGTGGGGGAGGAGAAGCCCAGACTTTCCTGAAGGAGGATCTGCCGAGGAGTGTTGTCGAGCAGATCCGCGCCCCGGACCACTGCGGTTACGTCGAGCTCATGATCGTCAACGACCACGGCCAGCTGGTAGGCAAAGTAGCCGTCCCGACGGCGAACGACGAAATCGCCGACTGCGGCCTGCACATCAAGGGTGACGAGCCCCTGGATGGCATCAGTAAAGGAGAGGGCACGGGGAGGGACACGAAAGCGCGTTGCCAGAGGACGGTCCGGATGTCGGGGACCCAGGCGACAGGTGCCGGGATACCGAATCTCCGCCCCTGCAAGTCCATCTTCCGTGATGCCTGCTTCAATTTCGCTCCGGCTGCAGGAGCAGCCGTAAGTGAGTCCCGCAGCCTGCAATTCGTCCAGCGCCGCCCGGTAGGCTGCAAGGCGATCCTGCTGGAAAACAACCGGGCCGTCCCATTGAAAGCCAAAGGCTTCAAGCGTCGCCATGATCTGGCTGGCAGCGCCGGGCACTTCACGGGGGCGGTCGAGATTCTCGATCCGCAAAGACCACGTTCCGCCGTGGGCGCGTGCTTCAAGGTAGCTGCCGAGGGCAGCGATCAACGAGCCAAAGTGGAGCGGCCCGGTAGGCGAGGGGGCGAACCGGCCGCGATAGGGAACCGCGTCAGCGGTAGCGATCGTCCCGGTCCCCGTACTGCTTCTCACGCCGCTCGCGACGTTCCTGGGCTTCGACGGAGAGGGTGGCAACCGGTCGCGCTTCAAGGCGCTTGACGCCGATTTCCTCACCGGTTTCGTTGCAGTAGCCGTAGCTGCCGTCTTCGATACGCTTCAGGGCTTCATCGATCTTGCGGATCAGCTTGCGTTCGCGGTCACGGGTACGCAGCTCGAGACTGAATTCGGATTCCTGGGTGGCACGATCGTTGGGATCGGGGAAGTTGGCCGCCTCATCCTTCATGTGCAGGACGGTGCGATCGACTTCTTCCATGAGATCCCGTTTCCAGTTGGACAGGATCTGCCGGAAGTGGTCGAGCTGCTCCTTGCCCATGTACAGCTCGCCACGCTTGACGATGTACGGCTGGACATTGCGAGGACCGGCCAGCAGGTTCTTGCCGGGCTCCTGATCGGCTTCTTCCGCGTCGGCAGCAGCGGCTGCCGCAGCCAGATGTCTCTGGCGGGTCGCGACTGTCTCTTCCACGACGGGTTTCGCGGCAACCGGGGCCTTGGCAGGCGCTGGTTTAGCGGCAGGCTTCACTGCTGCGACTTTGGGCGCTGGGGCTGGAGCTACGCTCTTGGCCTTGGGTGCAGCCTTCGCAGCGACAGGAGCGGCCTTGGGAGCAGGCTTTGCAGGAACAGGAATTGCCTTGGGGGCAGCGGGAGACTTTTTCACCACAGACTTTTCGCTCGCACGCTTATCGGCCACGCGTACGGAAGCAGGCTTGGCTTTCGCCACCTTCTTCGCAGCAGCAACCTTCCTTGCCACGGTCTTTACAGGCTTACTGGCTTTCTTCGACTTCGCCGCGGGCTTCTTAGCGGGCATTACAGTCTCCGGTGCCGATCGACCCAGAATTTACGAACGCGGGATTATACAGACGGCACGCGGCCCGTACAGCCTGTTGAAGCCCTTGAGGCGGCTTATTTCCCATTGAATCCCTGTTGAATAAGACTTGCATTTTCTGCAGCCGATCGAAGTGCGCCGCGAACGTCCGGAAGGCTCTCGCCGGAGGCGAAAACCGGCGCGGAAAATGAATGCTGGCGGACGAATCTTTCCCTTACACTACCGCGCCAGAGAAGCCCTCTTCCCGCAGGATCCAGATGCGACTCAACAAGATCAAACTGGCCGGATTCAAGTCGTTCGTCGATCCGACCGCCGTCAATTTCCCCAGCAATCTCGTCGGTGTCGTCGGCCCGAACGGCTGCGGCAAATCCAACATCATCGATGCCGTCCGCTGGGTCATGGGCGAAATTTCCGCGAAGCATCTGCGCGGCGACTCCATGGCAGACGTGGTGTTCAACGGTTCCAGTTCGCGGAAGCCCGTCGGCACGGCATCGGTGGAGCTGGTATTCGACAACAGCGACGGGCAGCTCGCGGGTCAATACGCCGGCTTTGCCGAAGTGTCGCTGAAACGCGTCGTTTCGCGTGACGGCACTTCTGCCTATTTCCTGAATGGCGCGCGTTGCCGGCGCAAGGACATCACGCAGCTGTTCCTGGGCACAGGCCTCGGTTCGCGCAGTTACGCGATCATCGAGCAGGGGATGATCTCGCGCATCATCGACGCGAAGCCCGAGGAGCTGCGGGGCTTTATCGAGGAAGCGGCGGGCATATCGAAGTACAAGGAGCGTCGCCGCGAAACGGAAAACCGCATTGCGCATACCAAGGAAAACCTGGAGCGCCTGAACGATCTGCGTGAAGAGGTCGAGAAGCAGCTGAGGCATTTGCAGCGCCAGGCTGCGACGGCACGCCGCTACCAGACCCTGAAGCAGGACGAACGCATGCTGGCCGCCCAGTTGCTCGCCCTGAAACTCAAGGACATTGAAACGGACGCAGCCGCCCGTGCACAGCTGCTTGGAGAGCGTGACACAGCGTTGCAGGGAGCCATTGCCGAACTGCGCTCTGTCGAGGCGGCAATCGAAGCGGCACGCGAGACATTCACCGAGAAGTCGGACGAGCTCAACGTCGTCCAGGGCAAGTACTACCAGGCAGGCGCCGAGATTTCCCGTACCGAGCAATCCATGAACCACGCTCGCGAGTTGCGCCAGCGGCAGAGGCAGGAGCTCGACCAGGCCGAGCGGGGTTTCACGGAAGTGAATCTGCATCTGGAGCGCGACCAGGCCCAGATCGATGAACTCAAAGTGGAGCTCGAGCGTCTGGGGCCAGAGCTTGAAATTGCCCGCGAGCGCGATCTCGCATCCGCAGAAGGCTTGAGCCAGGCCGAAGAGGGCATGCAGGCATGGCAGGAAAGCTGGGAGGATTTCAATCGCGAAGCGCGGTCCGCCAGCGAGAGAACCCAGGTGGAACGGGCTCGCATCGAGCAGTTCGATCACCAGCTCACGCGCCTCGTTGCCCAGAAAGAACGCCTTGTGATCGAAATCGATGTGCTGTCCGGCGCGGATGTGCAGGAGAAGATCTCTGCGCTGGCCGAGCAGGAAGCCGAAGCCGGTCGCGAAGGTGAAGCGGCCGCTGCGAAGCTGGCCCGCCTCGTGGGCGAGCTGCAGCAGCTGCGTGAACGCGAGCGCGAACTCCTGAGCCTTGCGGACACCAGCCGGCGCGATACGCAGGAAGCGCAGGGCAGGCTTGTCTCGCTCGAAGCCTTGCAGCAGGCGGCGCTGGGCCGGGTGCAGGGGAAAGTGACTGAATGGCTCTCCGCCAATTCGTTGCAGGATCGCCCACGGCTCGCGCAGCAACTGAATGTGGAGTCGGGTTGGGAGCGGGCTGTCGAGACGGTGCTGGGCTCTTACCTTGAAGCGGTCTGCGTCAACGGTATCGATTCCGTCGCTGGCCTGCTCGGCAGTCTCAATGTAGGTGGAATCACATTCTTCTCTGCAGCCGATTCTGCGTCAGCTGCAGGTCTCGACAAACCTGATCTGCTGTTGAAGCGGGTCCGTGGACCTGCGGGCGTCGCTTCACTGCTCGCCGGGATCAGCGCGGTCGACAGCCTTTCGGCAGCGCTCGCCCGTCGTGCCCATCTCGGCGTGAATGAATCGGTCATCACGCGCGATGGAATCTGGATTGGACGCGACTGGTTGCGGGTCAGTCGCGATCAGGATGTGCATGCCGGCGTCATTGGTCGCGAACAGGAAATGCGCGGGTTGCGTACCTTGGTCGAAACGACCGAGCAGCGGCGCGCATCGGCAGACGACCAGCTTGCCGATGCCAGGTCGCGGCTGGAAGAATTGGCGCGCCAGCGCGATGACCTGCAGGGAGAGGTCAACCGCCTGCATCGCCGTTACAGCGATTCCACTGCGCAGTTGCAGGCTTTGCGGGCCCAGGCCGAACAATCAGCGCGCCGCATCGACAAGGTTCGTGCTGAAAGCGAAGACGTCGAAAACGAAATCGCACGGGTCGAAGCGGAACTCGCCAGTGCCCGCGAACGGTTCCAGGACGGCACCGAGGAAATGGCAAGTCTCGAATCCCGCCGTACTGAACTCGAGAGCCAGCGGGATCATCTGCGGCAAAACCTTGTCCTCGCTCGTACTCAGGCGCAATCGGACCGGGATTCCGCGCAGGAAATCGCCATCAGGTCCGAATCACGACGGTCTGCACATGCCTCCGTGCTGGCGGGTCTTGATCGCATGCGATCGCAACTGACGCAACTGCAGGTTCGCCGGGAACAGTTGTCCGGGCAGATCGCGCAGAGCGAAGCTCCCCTCGCGCAGCTTGCCGCGGAGCTGGAAGAACGATTGCAGCAGCGTGCCGAACTTGAGCAGCAACTCGCAGCGGCACGTGAAGCGCTCGAAGCTGCCGAAACCGCCATGCGCGAGATCGATCAACGGCGGATGGAAGCCGAAGGACATGTGGAGGAAGCAAGGCAGTTGCTGGAAGACATCCGCATGGCTGCCCAGGAACTGAAAGTTCGGCGTGAGTCGTTGCTGGAGCAGTTCCGTTCCACTCAATTCGAACTCGAAGCGGTGACAGCGGAAATTGCGCCCGAGGCCACAATTGCCTCACTCGAGCAGGCCGTGACTGAAGTGTCCGGCAAGATCGAGCGTCTGGGGCAGGTCAATCTGGCGGCGATCGACGAATTCAAGGAACAGTCCGAGCGCAAGGAATACCTGGATCGGCAGTTTGCGGATCTCACCGAGGCGCTTGAAATTCTGGAGACGGCGATCCGCAAGATAGATCGTGAAACGCGTTCCCGCTTCCAGGACACTTTCGACAAGGTCAACGCAGGTCTCAAGGACAGGTTCCCCCGGCTGTTCGGGGGTGGCCACGCATATCTCGAGCTGACAGGCGAAGATGTCCTGAGCGCCGGTGTATCGATCATGGCGAGACCTCCCGGCAAGCGGAACAGCACCATCAACCAGCTGTCCGGTGGCGAGAAGGCACTGACTGCGGTGGCGCTGGTGTTCTCGATTTTCGAGTTGAACCCGGCACCGTTCTGCCTGCTGGACGAAGTGGATGCACCGCTCGACGACAACAACGTCGGGCGTTTCTGCGACACCGTGAAGGAAATGTCTTCACGGGTGCAGTTCATCTTCATCACGCACAACAAGACAACCATGGAACTGGCATCGCAGCTGATTGGCGTGACGATGCATGAGCCGGGCGTCTCGCGCCTGGTCGCGGTCGATGTCGACGCGGCCGTGCGCATGGCTGCCATGTAGGGGTTCCGGGTATGGGTGAGCTGCGCTGGATTCTTGTCGGTTGCGGATTCGCGCTGTTGTTCGGCATTTTTCTGTGGGGTCGCCGTTCGCGGGGGCAGGCCGCCAACGATGACGACAGCGACACGCACGGACGGATCGACCCTCCGCTCACGCAACATGCACCCGCTGCTTCAGCACATTTGGCCGGCGGCGGACATGCAGACCAGCAGGTAGCCAATCGCTGGCAGGATGACGAATGGAGCAGTACCGTTACCGATCTGCCGGAGATCCGGTTTGAAACCGGAGATGCCTTCGATGATCCGCTCGAACCCGGCCTCGACGATATGCTCCTGCCTGCTGCAGACAATTTCCCTGCAGAGGCCGATAGCGAGCAGGAAATCCGCATTTCGCCGCGGGCGCCTGTCGAAGCTGTACAGATGCCGCCCCGCGAATCCGTACGAGAGCCTGCTCCCAAGCCGAAAGCCGAGAAGCGCAAGATCATCGCGCTTCGCCTTTCATCGCCTGCCACGGAGCGCTTCAGCGGTGATCGCCTGCGTGCTGCCCTTGAAGCAGCCGGTCTCACGCATGGCAAGTACGGCATTTTCCATCGCCTGCACGGCAATTCAGGCAGCATCCTGAGTGTGGCGAGCATGGTTGAACCCGGGGCGTTCGATCTTGAGACGATGGGCCAGACGCAGTTTGCGGGTGTAACGGTTTTCGCGTTGCTCCCCGGACCCGTGAAGGCTGCTCAAGCCTGCGATCAGCTGCTCGAGTGCGCGCGCTATCTCGAAAAAACGCTGGGTGGAGAGCTGCATGACGAGCGTGGAGTGCCGCTGACAACCCAGCGTGTCGCCAGCCTGCGTGATGAAGTGCTCGACTTCGAACATCTGCTGGGTTCCGGGTCGGTCGCCTGACCCTTGACGGGAAACGACCATGGGCGTTCCGGCCTCGGTTCAGGCACGAGTGCGCAAGCTGCGCAACGACCTCGATCATCACAACTACCGCTATCACGTCCTCGACGATCCTGAAGTTTCCGACGCGGAATACGATCGCCTCCTGCGCGAGCTGAAAGCGCTCGAAGAGCAGCATCCGGAACTGGTGACCCCGGATTCGCCTACGCAACGCGTCGGCGCTGCGCCGGTTGCGGAGTTTGGCGAAGTCAGCCATGCCGTACCCATGCTGTCGCTGGAGAACGCCTTTACCGAAGAGGATCTGCACGCGTTCGATGCCCGGGTCCGCGATCGGCTCGAAAGCACGGAGCCGGTCGAGTACTTCGCAGAGCCCAAGCTCGACGGCCTCGCCATCAACCTGCGCTACGAGAAAGGTCTGCTCGTCCAGGCAGCGACGCGTGGTGATGGTTCCACCGGCGAGGATGTCACCCACAACGTCCGCACGATCAAGGCGATTCCCCTCAAGCTGCAAGGCAAGGCACCGCCCGTACTGGATGTGCGAGGTGAAGTCTTCATGCCGCTGGCCGGATTTCGGGCGATGAATGCGCGAGCACTGGAGCGGGGCGAAAAGATCTTCGCGAATCCACGCAACGCTGCCGCCGGTAGTCTCCGCCAGCTCGACCCCCGTATCACGGCCGAGCGACCATTGAACCTGTTCTGCTACGGCTGGGGAGCCATCGAAGGCTGGAAGCTGCCGGAGCGGCACAGCGATGTCATCGCACAGTTCCGAGAGTGGGGGTTGAAGGTTTCGCCGCAGGCCAAAGCAGTCCAGGGCATCGAGGGATGTCTGGAGTATTACCGCGGTGTGGGTGAAAGGCGCAATTCGCTTGCCTACGAAATCGATGGCGTGGTCTACAAGGTCAATCGTCTCGCGTTCCAGCGAGAGCTTGGCTTTGTGTCTCGCGCACCGCGTTGGGCTCTTGCACACAAGTTTCCGGCGCATGAGGAAACAACGACCGTGCGTGATGTGGAGTTCCAGGTGGGCCGGACGGGCGCGTTGACGCCGGTTGCAAGGCTGGAACCTGTCACGGTCAGCGGCGTAACGGTCAGCAACGCCACGCTGCACAACATGGACGAACTGCAGCGCAAGGATGTGCGTATCGGCGATCGCGTCATCGTCCGGCGGGCGGGCGACGTCATTCCGGAGATCGTCAAGGTCGTTCTGGAGCACAGGCCGAAAGATGCCCGTATCGTCAAACTACCGAAGCAGTGTCCGGTGTGCGGCTCAGATGTTGAAAGAGTGGAGGGCGAGGCCGTTGCCAGGTGCACGGGTGGACTCGTGTGTGCTGCCCAACGCAAGGAAGCGCTGCTTCATTTCGCTTCGCGTCGTGCGATGGATATCGAAGGGCTGGGCAGCAAACTCGTTGACCAGCTCGTTGACATGAATCTGGTGCACAGCCCTGCCGATCTGTATGCACTGACGCTGGAGCAGCTTTCAGGTCTCGAGCGCATGGCGGAAAAATCGGCCCGCAATATTGTGGATGCGCTTGCGCAAAGCAAGAACACGACATTGGGACGTTTCCTGTTCGCTCTCGGCATCCGCGATGTTGGAGAAGCGACAGCCGGCGGTCTGGCCCAGCATTTCGGCAAGCTAAAGAAACTGGAAACCGCGACGCTGGAAGAGATACAGGAAGTACCGGACGTCGGCCCCGTCGTTGCAGCGCACGTCCATAACTTCTTCAACGAGTCGCGCAATCGCGATGTGGTTTCGGCACTCGTCGCCCAGGGAGTGGTCTGGCCGGAGCAGGACGGCGCACGCAGGCCCGCAGAAGGACCGCTGACCGGAAAGACCTTCGTCATCACGGGAACGCTGGCAGCGATGTCCCGCGATGAAGCGCGGGATCGTATTGTCGCTTTAGGCGGCAAGGTATCCGGCAGCGTATCGAAAAAAACATCGGGTGTGATTGTGGGTGCGGATCCCGGATCAAAGGCCCAGAAAGCCGCTGAACTCGCAGTGCCAGTGCTTGATGAAGCCGCGTTCCTGCGGCTTATAAAATAGTCCGTAGGCCAAATCCTACAGCGATCGTCCCGGCAGTCCGGTGCATCGAGCACGGGCAAAGGAGCACGATGTCCTCAACGAAGCTGGAAGGAGAGGGCACATGACCATCACACTCAAACATCTCGATTACGCGCTCGACGCGCTTGAGCCCACGATCTCGGCACGGACGATGAACTACCACTACGGCAAGCACTATGCAGGCTACGTGGCAGCGCTGACGAAGCTCATCAAGGGCACCGAATTCGAAAACATGTCGCTCGAGGACATTGTTCATCACTCGAACGGCAAACCTGATCAGCCGCGTCAGACCATTTTCAACAACGCGGCCCAGGCCTGGAACCATGAATTCTTCTGGGACTGTCTGGCGCCGAATGGTGGGGGAACGCCCCCCGACGTGATCCGCAAGCGCCTCGAGCATGCGTTCGGTTCAGTGGATAACTTCAAGACCCAATTCGTCGAGGCCGGTACCAAGCAGTTCGGCAGCGGCTGGGTGTGGCTGGTTTCCAAGAGCGATGGCTTGCATATAGTGACCACAAGTAATGCCCAGGTGCCCTCGTTTGCCACATGCAATCCGCTCCTGGTATGCGACCTGTGGGAACACGCTTACTACCTCGACTATCAGAACGAGCGTGCCGCGTTCCTGAAGTCATTCGTCGACAAGCTCGTGAACTGGCAGTTCGTGGGTCGTCGGATGGAAGAAGTCAGGACCCGGTTAGCAGCCTGAGGGCGTTGGTCCGGCGAGGCTGAGTCGATGAAAGCCGTTGGCAGCAATGCCAGCGGCTTCTTCTTTGAGGGCTCAGTAGCATCCAGAGTTGTCATAATATACCTTATGCGAAGTACGGCAGGCGCCGGGGAAAGGGAGTTTTGCGCGGCTGCGTAGCTCTATTCCGAGCTTTCTGCGGATTGCGGGACCTCGCCCCCTGTTGAGCTTGCGTTGGTTTGTCCAGGGGAACGGATGCCCCCGGACGAGCCCCTAGTCATCGAGTTTAAGTAGGCAATATTTTCCGCCTTCACGTCGATATGAGGCTTTGAGGGATCAAACCAGCCATCGGCGATCATCTTCCTACAGTCGTGTATCGGGATCTCCAATTTCGATCCCTGAGACGTTGTGCATGTGCACTCGACAACCTTTCCGCGTTTCATTTCCATACACCCGGCAGCGCTAGGCTGCGACGCGATACGCTGAAGCCGATCATAAAGCGGCGCGGTTTGCTGGTAGCCATCGAGCCGTGGCTTCCTTAAAGAAACGTCCCACGGATCCCCACCAGCATTTCTTGAATTTCTGGTGTTTTTAGGGGTAATTGCAGTTGCAACTGTGTCGCTCGAGGATTTCTCAGGATCTCCCCAGCCAGTAAACACATAGTAGAGGGCACAAAGGAATGCGACGCCAATCGACCCGATGACCGCGACTTGCCGGATTGGAAGCTGCTTTGTCGCAGTGTGTAGCTCAGCCGACTTGTACAGCCCGTAGCAATCCTTCGGATAGAGCCATTTTTCAGCGAGCGATTCTTTACGATCACTCTTTGAATCTACGCTGGCCGTTTTTTGTTTCCAGCGGTACAGCGTCGCGGCCTCTAGGCCATACGTGCGTTGAATATGGGTGTGTTCCCAAACGAGCTTCCGGATGTTGACGTCGACGAGCAGCGGATCCTGAGTCGCGTAGAAGAGGTCGAAGCCCCGATGACGATGCGTCTCCAGCTGCTGGACAGCTTCCGGGAGCCCTTTTTTCTGGCGATCCTTCGGCCAATGCTGCTGGACCTCATCGATCACCACAATCGAGCCGTCAGGGCACTCATTCCACTTTTGCGGATCTTCGAGCTGGATCCATCCGAGCTGATCTTTGCCTTTTTCTGTCAGCTCGATCCCGTGATAGTAAACCTTGCGCTTTTCTGCTTTGGGATCTGGCTGCGCGAAGTTTTTTATCTTCGAGATTAGATACAGCGTTTTGCCGTTGCCGGGCTTCCCGGTGATGAAGTACAGCATGTCAATTCAGAACGATTGGGTTTGTCCCTGACCAGTAAATTTTCTTGAGCGCGCCCCCGGCCGTAAGTCCCATCATCGTCAGCTTGATCGTAAATGCGCTGAAAATGACGGTTATACACTTGTCGATCTGCATGACCGACATCAATTGAATGGCCTGTTCCGGCAACGCGGCGAGATTCGTCTGCACCTGATCAAGCGCCACGTCAACGAGGGCCCCAAACCCTACATAACTAACCGCGCCGACCCCGAGCGCAACGGCCGCCCTGATCGCTAGCTGAGGGAGAATGGCCACGAATCCCGCCCATAACGCTATTAGAAACGGCATCAGACCCCCATGACGATGCGTGCAGCTTGAAAGTACGCTAACGCCAACAACACGAACCCGAGCCCCTGTAGAGCCGTGCAGAACTCGGACATGGGCACTTCAATGGTTCCATAGTCGCCGAGATCCACTTCGAAATCGGCGATGCATTCGCTTGCGCTGAAGAAGCCTGTTCCATCGAATGAGCCAGTCTCAACTTCTGTCGTCGGAATGGATCCGTATTCGTCCCCGGCACCCGGTAGTCCTATTGCAGCGAGCAGCGCGTCGCCGCTGGGCTGGTCCGTGATACAGCGCTGTCGCCACTCTTGTTCAAGCAGCGCGCAATCAATCACGTCGCCTTCGCATACGGGCAATGACTCACAACTCGCCCCGCCTGACACCGCCTCATCCCCTTCCTCTCCCTCACCCTCGCCGTCCCCCACACCGCCCGGGGAGCTGCCGTTATACGGATTCTGCCCAGTCGTTCCCGGTGGACGACTAGAGCCAGCCACAGTAGTGGTATTGAAAAAGTTAAACGTCGAGCCGTTGTTGATCGTGATTGTCCCGTCTGGCGTGGCTGGCGTGCCCGGTGTGCCGTTATCAGGCACGGGGGGCATCGGTGCCGCTGTTCCACATACCCGAGAGCCGTCAGCCATCACGTTGCAATTGTCGTCTCCGGTCTTTCCAAGACAAATAAACTGATCGTTCAGATAGCCGCAATTTTCCCCCTGCGAACTCGACTGACAGAACTCGCCGGCATCACCGGCAGCGCAGCCTTCGCTTTGGCCATCAAAAAATTCTTCCTCTTGTTGCCCTTCCGACGTATCGCACTGAATGCGGCTAGAGAACGAGTAGAAGTTCACGCACGCATCAGCACCGCCACCGGGCAGGCAGCTCGACTTGGTTCTGGTCGCCATGCAGCCGGACGGGCCATGGCAGGTATTATCAGGGCCATGATCGGGCGCGAAGAGCGCGAATGTATCTACGCCAAAGGGGTTTTCGTAGCTGTCGCAATCCTCAGGCGGCGGACATCCGTCAGGATTGATGCGCCACGCCATGTCGAAGTTGTGCAACTCGATAGAGCCATTTGCCGTGAATTTACAGTCGCCACCCGACTCAGGAAAGCCGCTGCCGGGGGTGAAGCCATCGAACGTGAGCGTAGTCCAACTGCCCGCGTCATGATCACGCAGCGCGCCACACACTGCATCAGGTGAATCCAGCCACCCTGTTCCGGGTGACCACGAAGCAGCAGAATATTGATAGCACGCTGCATGCACGAGCAGCGGACAGCAGCAGCCCAGCGCAGCGAGTATCAATCGGAGATAGCGCGCCATATACCGCCCACAATTACCGCGAAAATGAGTAGCCACAACATGTGCGTAAGTGAGGAGGCTGCACCCTCCCCTGCTTCCTCAGACCGTCGAGGAGACGCGCTTGACGATCTTGAACGCTACGACCATGCCGAGCACGGCGAGCGCCAGCACGAGGCCCTTGGCCTTGCCGTCGGTGATCACTGCCTCGAGCGCAGTAGTCGTGATGCCGCTTTCATCAGCAGCCAGAGCAGCCGTCGTTCCGCCAACCAGCAGAGCTGATCCGGCGACGATCTTGGAGCGAAAGGTGCGCATTGCGTTGAGAAACTTCATATCGATTACCTCAGAGTGTTTTGCGAAATAGCCTGATGATTTCCATAGTCAGGAGAAAGCCGAGCAGGCTTGTCACGACTTCCCCCCATTGCTCCGGCGTAAAGCTAGGTATCCCTAGCGCTTCCAAAGTAACGAACGATTCCCCTTCTCCGTCCCCGCCACCGCCGCCACCCGTGTGCAGCGCTTCGAAAATAGCGCTCCACGAGTCGCCGATCACTTCGTATGCATCGGCAGTTTCGTTGTACACACAGCTCAGATCGTCGAGGTTTTTTGCACGTATCCAGTTTTCATCGCCAGCAGTTCCCGCGCACGAATCTCCGGCCGTTCCGCGTGACGCAACGAGATCCGCACCGTCGAGCATTTCAAAATCTGTGGACGTGTAGTCACCGAGACACTCGTTAAACCACCGATTTTCAGCGGCGGGCAAATTACAGACGAGCGTCGTGTCAGCTCCAGCGGTTTGCATACCAAAGACAGCGAGCGCTACCAGCAGCAGCAGTGCTAACCCACCCCACGACTGATAGCGCTCGAACATCACGCGGCCTTTGTAGGAGCCGCAGCGGCAGCGCGGATAGCTGTCGAGATAAGCGCCTCAGGACGAAACCAGATCGTCGGCCTGTTGCTCTGCTTGTCGTTCTCGATGCACTTTTCGACTTCGACCATATACTGGCCCGGGGGAAGCTGATCGGAGTCTTGCTGCAACCACATGCGTGCTTCGACTGGCAATCTGGCCATCGGATAGAACACACCCAGCACCTGAAAGAGCTTCCCCGTTTTGGTCTTTTCGACCGAACTCAAAACATCAACTCGCATGACTTTCTCCTACGTGCACGAGCGGACAATCACGCCGCTCAGCCCGATGTAACGCCACTCAAATATCCCGAACCGTGCACGAGGGGCGTATGCGCGGAGCCTTTCAAGCAGCCGAATGATTAAGCAGTCACCCACTGGCTCGAAAACTTTTTCGACCGACACGGGTTTAAGGCCGGGCGATGCCCAGAACGCTCTTTTTCCCGGTCCGATTGCTTCAATCGATTTCGCCATGTACTTCGACATATAGCTGGCGACCGCGTACGCGGCTTTCCGTTTTTGGAAGAAATAGCGGATGTTGATGGATCCCGGCGAGTCCTCGCCCCTTTCGTTCCCAACCCCGCCCAGTGCGCGATACCAGAATGTCCGTAGGCGCGTGACATCGTAGCGGCCAGCAACCGCGACGTGGATATGCCACATCCCGTCCGCATGTTGCTCAGGGACCGCAACGTACTGCATTTCCATCGACGGGAATTTTCGAATGATGTCGTTGAATCGGCGGAATGCAGCATACGCGTCGTCTGGCGTCTCGAACTTTCCCCGTTTCGTGAGCGTGATCATGTGATCCGCTTTCAGGCAAAGGCATCGAAACCGAAGCTGTCTACGGGCACGTGCCCGACTCCATGCTGCTTTTTCTGCGAGCTGTTCCGCCGACAGCTCCCTTTTTTGCATCGTTTTGTCTCTGGGAGACCGCAACCGCTTCCGACCTTCGATGAACACTGATCGCGCCTCAAGGACCCCATCACCGAAATCGATAATGGTCGTCGCGTGACCTGTGTTCCGCAGATGTGTGGATGTATCAAGATTAGCGGATGCTGCGCGGCGCTTCGCGCCGCTTGCAGATCCGCCAACCGTGATCTGCTCCACCGTCTCTACGCGTACAGCGTCCTCTACGCGCATCTTTTCTTCGAGTGATGGTGCGCGTGAGGTTCGCATCAGAACACCAGCTGGAAGGCCGTCCAGACGCCCACAGCCCCGCCCACGGCAGCCGCGATGATCACGGTTAGAAACGTGTCTACGCACTCGAAGGCCAAGTTGCGGATGTCGCGCCAGTCCATGCGGCTCATGCGAACAGGTCCGGTTGCACGCGTTCCCGGAGGCACCTCTCCAGATACCAAATTTCGTCGTCGAGCAGATCGAGCCGGGTCTGGAGGACTTCCCTGTGTGCCCGCTTCCCTGCCAACACCCACTCGATTTTCTGGAGCCGACTGACAGGCAGCTCAGGTAACGAAAAGCCCCCAGACCGTGCAGGATCTGGAGGCTTTACGGGTGCGGGGTGCACCGGGGAAAACGGTATGACTTGACTTGAGGAATTCTTTGTGCCTGCACGCATAGTAGTGTCTCCCGAATAGTACTTTGTACAACCGGGTGCAATAAATACTGTATTTCAAACCCCTATGCAAGGGCAGATGTTCGTCGCACCATAGTTTGCGAACTACGGGAGGCTTTATGTCCAACATCGTGAATCTGTTAGAAAGGGTGCGAACGCATCTGCCGAAAGCCAGCGACTACGCTCTCGCGAAGGCACTGCACATGCAGCAAAGCAACCTGCGAAAAGCCCTTCAGGGCAAGCAGGGCCTAGGGATTAAGGCCATCGTGCGTGCAAGCGAGATAACGGGTATGGATGCCAAAGAGGTGGCGGCCATAGTTGAGTGTGAGCGAGCGAAGGACCCTGACGAGAAGGAGTTTTGGAGGGTTCGAAGCCCGCGCATATCGGCTGCGATTGTTACTGCGCTTGCCCTATTTGCAGCCGTGAATCACAAGGACGTGCAGGCATTTGAGTCGGGAAAAACAGGGATTTCGGTTAACCCCTCTATACCTTATGCGAAGTAAGGTAATGGCCGTTTTCCCGATGATCCCGGGATCTCTCTCCGTTTGCTGCTGTCGATTCCTTTGCTGGGCATTGCCCTCCTGCAGTGATGCCAGATACAAAGCTCCTTCAATCGGTATATCGACACTTGCAGGTCACCTCAGGGGAAAGCTTCAGATGGAGTCAGAGATTGCGGCCAACAATTCAAAGCAGATCACCATCAATACCGCGGGCCTGCTGCTGCTCTTCGGGTGGGCATGCTTTGTTTTGCTGAACTGGCTGGTGCTTCGTTACATGCCGGAGGCTCGTACCGCCGCGGCCGCGGTCATTGGCGCCGGGTATCTGCTGGCGGTAGGAGGCTTGCTGGCATACATGGCGGTCCAGGCTTTGAGATCGGGCCGGCATCTGACGTATCGAAGTGCAATCGGCCGGGTGACATCACCTGTCGGTTTCTGGGCGTTGACGGTATCGATGGGTGGAATCGGAACAACGCTGCTGGGCGCAGGGATTTACGCTCTCCTAAGAAGTTTGCTTTTTAGATGAGATGCTGTTTTTAACCCCATGATTTATAAGCGGATAAATTCCCCGTTTTCGAGTGATCCAACTCCGAGATTCGCGCTTTTCGACATTCGAGTTCCGCTCTGGCCATCGGATCAATTGCGCAACCGTCGTTATACGCTTCATCGAAAGCCAGCGACCCCGAAGTCAATAGAGCTGCGGAAGAAAGTTAACGGGATTTAAGAAATTCTCCGTTGCGTTCTGAACTTGCCGGAGTATATTCCGGTGCTAGACGCTTGAGAGTGCGAAGAAAAACGTCCCTCAAGAAGTTAAAGTAAGTTCTCAACATTTGCTCGCCGTCACGCCTGGCAGCCACCCGATAGAGGCTGCGCGCGGGGCGGATTTCTTAAGAGGTTGGGTCATGAGCAGCACCTGGGAAACATTTTTTTCGGCGACAGTCATCCTCGCCTCTGCCGGGCCCATCAAGAATCGCCTGACGGAAGCGTATGCACGACACCTCGCGAAGGTTGCAGAAAGCGATCTGCCCAAGGAGGTGCGGGACGATTACGTAGCACTCGAAAAGTCGTTGTCCGCAGTACGACCGATGCGTGGTGAAACTGCAGTGCAGGCAACCGTGCGCAAGATGTCAGACGGCGAAGCGGGCCGCCATGCAGCGCAGATCGTTACACTCTTCGGTGCGATTGCGCGTCTGCAATCACAGCAGCGTGTGCCTATGCTTCGTGCAGTGGCTTCCGGAGAAGATTGAAGTTCGCGGCTGAAAAGCACATTCAATCAAGCTTGAATTCGATCGTATCCCACCGCGTCGTATCTTCGTGACGCGCCGTCCGGCGGATGGCGTCGCACAGCAGACGTTCATCCCAGCCGACGATTTCATCCGCCAGCGCTTCCATCTGCACGGCCAGTTTTTCCTTCACGCCGAAATTCTCGAGAACGATCACCGGCTTGCCAAGACCCTTGGCACAGTTGAGCTGGAAGTCGATCATTTCCCGTTCGGTGCGATACATGCTTGAAAGAATAATCACCGCTTCGGCCAGGCCGATCTGGCGCCGCAATTCTTCCCGGGTGGGCAGGTCGCCGGCTGGCCTCGACCCCGGGTTGCTGCAATTCAGGTAGTAGAACTTGTGTGAACTTTCGAGGTATTCGAACACTCGCAGGTAGTCGTCGGTTTCCTCGAATACATGGCTTACGAACAACCGCACCGGATTTGTTTGAGAAATACTGCCCACCCACCCGTCTCCTTGGTTCTGCGTGATGTACACGGTAAGAATTGCGAACGCAGTTTACTCAACATTTCCCGGTTTCGCGCCTTGGTCGGGCCCGATACAATGACGCGCTGCGATCTCCCTCCAGCAGCGCCATAATCCCTGCGACATGCGTCTTGTCCTCTACAACATCCGGTACGCCACCGGCACCGGTCCGGCATTTCATCTGCCCGTGCCTGGCGCCGGGTATCTCCGGACCAATCGTCGGGTCCTCGAAGGCATCACCCAATTCATCAAGGGGCTTGAGCCGGATATCGTGGGCCTGATTGAGGTCGATACAGGCTCGATCCGCTCGGGCCTTGTGAACCAGGCGAAAGTGATCGCCGATTCTTTGGGGCATTTCTCCACCTATCAGTGCAAGTACGGTACGGCCTCCCTAAATCATCTGGTGCCGATCGTACGCAAGCAGGCCAATGCGTTTCTCGCGGCACCGGGGATCACGGGTGAGCGGTTCCACTATTTCGATTCCGGCATCAAGCGACTGATCATCGAGCTCGAGCTGCCGGAGGTCTGTGTTTTTCTGGTGCATCTGTCCCTGAAATTCCGGCATCGCGCCGATCAGCTGCGGAATCTGCACGAGCTGATCAAGCAGTCGACCAAGCCCGTGATCGTCGCAGGCGATTTCAATACTTTCTGGGGAGACAACGAGATCTACCTGTTCATGGCCGCCTCCGGTCTCAAAAGCGCGAATCTCAAGGGTCTGCCTTCCTACCCGAGCCGGACGCCAAGGAAAGAGCTCGATTTCATTCTCCATTCAAACACCATCAAAATTACCCATTTCGAGATTCCCCACGTACGCTTCTCCGATCATCTGCCGCTGGTCTGCGATTTCCACGTGCGGGCAGCGAGCTAGTAGTCAATAAAACAAGCCGGATGCGTTGTCTGCAATTGCCGGGCAGCATCCAGGAGGGGCCGATGAACGCCGAGCAGACCGCAACCGCCGACCGGCAGTCCTGGCAGCTGACCATCGATGACGACCGCATTGCGTGGTTGACCTTCGACAAGCCTGGTGCCTCGACGAACACCCTTTCACGGGAAACAATGCAGCAGCTGGATGCGCGCCTAGGTGAGGTCGAGCGTGCTGGCCCCAAGGCAGTCATTGTGCAGTCCGGCAAGAAAAGCGGCTTCATTGCGGGCGCTGACATCAAGGAATTCACTTCGCTGACGTCGGTTGCACAGGCGTATGACCTGACGCGCTCCGGGCAACGCGTGCTGGATCGCCTGGAAGCCTTGCCCTGCCCCACTGTCGCCGCCATCAACGGCTTCGCGCTGGGTGGCGGCCTTGAGCTTGCGCTGGCGTGTCACTACCGCATAGCAGCCGATGATCCGAAAGTTTCGCTGGCGCTGCCCGAAGTGCAGCTCGGTATCCATCCCGGATTCGGCGGCACGGTACGCCTCGTCAGGCTGCTGGGTCCTGCAGTGGCGATGGATCTCATGTTGACCGGCAAGTCAGTGCGTGCGGACAAGGCGCTGCATATGGGGCTGGTCGATCGCCTGGCGCCGGCGGGAGAGCTTGCTGCTGCGGCCAAAGCGCTAGCGCTCAATCCGCCGTCGCGACGCACTGCAGGCTTCAAGGCATGGCTGATGGGGTTGTCGCCGGTCCGGCCGTATATAGCGGCGCAGATGGAAAAGCAGGTAGCGAAGCGGGCGCCGCGTGAACACTACCCTGCCCCGTATGCACTCATCGACCTGTGGCGGCAGTACGGCGCGAATCCTCGCACCGGTTATGAACCGGAAGCGCGGTCCATCGCCCAGATGTTCCAGACGCCGACCTCGCGCAACCTGGTTCGCGTCTTCCTGTTGCAGGACCGTCTTAAAGCGCTCGGTGGACGCCCGACGAAAAAGGCGGAACGAGTCCATGTCGTGGGAGCAGGTGTCATGGGCGGTGACATTGCGAGCTGGTGTGCTGTACGTGGCCTCGACGTGACGTTGCAGGATCGGGAACTGAAGTTCATTACGCCCGCGCTGGACCGCGCGCAGGAGTTCTTCGCAAAGCGTTATCCCGACAAGGCCGAACAGGACAAAGTGATCGCTCGACTCCAGCCTGATGTCGAGGGCAATGGCGCGGCCAGGGCGGATGTCATCATCGAAGCGATTTTCGAGAATGCGGATGCCAAGCGCGAGTTGTATGCGCGTTTGGAACCGAAGATGCAGCCCGGCGCCATTCTCGGCAGCAATACCTCGAGCATCATGCTGGAGACGCTGGCCACCGGCCTCGATGATCCGGGTCGCCTGGTCGGACTGCACTTCTTCAATCCCGTCGCCCGCATGCCGCTGGTCGAGGTCATCCATGGTGAAGCAACGCGGGCTGAAGTCCTGCAGGCCGCCATCGATTTCACACGCCAGATCGACAAGCTCCCGCTCCCGTGCCTGAGTGCTCCCGGATTCGTCGTCAACCGCATCCTCATTCCCTACATGACCGAGGCGATGCTGCTGGCTGAGGAAGGCGTGCCGCTGGCGCTCATCGACAAGGCCGCGACCGATTTCGGCATGCCGATGGGGCCGATCGAACTGACCGATGTGGTGGGTCTCGATGTTGCCCTGCATGTCGGGCGGATCCTGGCCGAGGCCTTCGGCAAGCCAAGCCCGCAGATCGTGCAGACGCTCGTCGAGCAGAAGAAGCTCGGCAAGAAATCGGGCCAGGGATTTTACGTCTGGCAGGACGGCAAGCCCGTCAAGCCACCCGCAGGCGACGCGAGACCTCCTTCCGATCTGCAGGACCGGCTGATCCTGCCCATGTTGAACGAGTCTGTTGCGGTGCTACGCGAAGGCATCGTCGCCGACGCGGACCTGCTGGATGCGGGCGTCGTGTTCGGGACAGGCTTCGCTCCCTTTCGTGGCGGACCGCTGCATTACGCCAAGGCGCGTGGCCCGGCGCTGATTGTGCACCAGCTGGAAGCGCTCGCCCGGGCGCACGGCAAACATCACACACCCGATGCGGGCTGGCAGTCGATGCAATAAGTCGCTGCCGTAACGTGCTAAATGTGTTCGGTTTTCGTCGGGATGCGCTGTGCTAACATGCCGCCTGCCCCCGGAGGACGGCTTTGCCCGTCTTCCTCAAGGGAACCTCTGCACAGGTTTCGCGACCGCGTTGCGTCTCCAATCGCCTGATGCGAGGCATGGACCGCAGGCCATATCGGGAATATGGACAAGGTTCATAACAACGCAGCTGGCGATTAGAGGCGCAACCCATAAAATGTTGAATTCATTCATTGATCGGGACGGGATCCATTTCGTGCATGGCGACGTTGCTCCTCCCTCGAGTACATTAAGTACACAGCGGTCGTCGCGCCTGGCCCTGCACGAAATGGCTCGCCGTCGCGGCCGTGAAACCTGTGCAGGGGTTCCCTAGGATAATCATGGAGAGCAAGTCCCTGGAGACCAGCCTTCTGCGGTCCTTTTCGCCGCTCGACGGACTCAAGCTGGAGAACCTGCATGCGCTTGCCCGCAAGGCGACGCTGCGCGACCTGCCCGCAGGCCGCGTGCTTTTCAAGGAAGGGGATGCCGACAAGCGCACGTACTACCTCGTCAGCGGCACGCTGGAGCTGATGCAGGACAACCGCGTCGTCGCGACCGTCCGTGGCGGAACTCCTGAAGCACGCAACCCCCTGACACCTACCCTGCCGCGTCGTTACAGCGCCAGGGTATCGTCGGAGCGGATTGAATACCTCACCCTCGACAGCGACCTGCTCGATGTCATGCTCACCTGGGACCAGACCGGTTCGTATGAAGTCAGCGAATTGCGCGGCGATTCGGATGAGCCGCAATCCTCCGATGACTGGATGACCACGCTCCTCCAGACGAAGGCTTTCCACAAGATTCCACCTGCCAACATCCAGGCGATCTTCATGCGCATGCAGCGCGTGGACTTCAAGGCCGGCGAAGTGGTCATCAAGCAAGGCGACGAAGGCGATTTCTTCTACGTCATCGTGAAGGGCAAGTGCACCGTCAATCGCGAGACGCCGCTCAACAAGGAAGGCATCAAGCTCGCCGAACTCAACATGGGCGACACCTTTGGCGAGGAAGCGCTGATTTCCGATGCCAAGCGCAACGCCAGCGTCACGATGTCAACGGATGGCACGCTGATGCGCCTCGGCAAGGATGATTTCCGCACGCTGCTCAACGAGCCGATGCTGGAATGGACCGACTATGACGAAGCCCTGAGGCTCGTAGCGGATGGCGCGAAGTGGCTCGATGTGCGCCTGCCCAGCGAGTTCGAAAACTATCACCTGCCGGACGCACTCAATATCCCGCTCTACTTCATGCGCCTGAAGCTCAAGAACCTCGACAAGGATGTGCAGTACATCGTCTGCTGCGATACGGGCCGGCGCAGTTCGGCGGGCGCGTACATTCTGAATGAGAGAGGCTTCCAGGCCTCGGTACTGAAAGGCGGGCTCGCCGCCACGGATCTGGTCCGGAAGTAAGCGATCGCTTACATCGTGTGCGTGGGCTTGTCTCCGCCCAGTGCACCCGCGAGATAACTCTCGATCTTCCGCTGCGTATTGCCGCGATCCTGTTCGCTGAACTGCACGCCAATGCCTGCGGTGCGTTTGCCCTGTGCGCCTTTCGGGGTCATCCAGATCACCCGGCCGGCGACCGGCAGCTTCTCTTCCTCGCCCATCAGGTTAAGCAGCATGAAAACTTCATCGCCGAGGCGATAGTTGCTGTTGGTCGGAATGAACAGACCGCCATTCTTCACGAACGGCATATAGGCAAGGTACAACGCACTCTTGTCCTTGATGGTGAGCGTAAGGAGTCCGGGCTTGCTGCTGGGCTGGCGCATTGCCATGCGTTTCTCGTTCGTTCGTTCGTGCGTGCGGCGGCGGAGGGTTATTCGGGTTGTCTGCGCGCGAACACGGTCAGCAGTTCGACCAGCAGCATCTCAACGGCGAGTTCGCGGTTGAGTGCAGTGCGGAGCAATTGGGCCTTGAGTTCACGAATACGATCCGATAGCCGGTACAGATGGCTTATGTTCAACGGAATGGCCGGGCTTGGCAAGGGTACGGGCTGCTCCGGGAACGTGACGAAATCAGCAGTTCCCGCAAGTACACCGCGGGCGAGGCTCATCATCCACAGATCGAGCCACCTCAGCCGGTCGTGAATCGCATCTTTCGCCCAGAACTGCGCAACGCGCGTCACATCCGTGCGCCCAGCCAGCAAATCGCCCAGCGAACCCCGCATTTCCTCATCGAGTGCCGCGAAAGCTGCCTGGATCTCGAACGCGCGCAACGGAGCCCCGCTGCTGAATTCGAGTATCTGCGGTGTCACCGTCTGTGCACCCGCCTCTCGCAGCCACTTCAGGGCAGTGGTCGCCTGGGGCCGGGGTATCGCGAGCCGCTGGCAGCGACTGCGCAACGTGGCCGGCAAACCCCGGAGACTGGAAGCAACCAGGATCAGCAGGCTTCGGGACGGTGGTTCTTCAAGCGTCTTGAGCAGGCTGTTTGCCGCCGCGACAGTCATCAGGTGGGCAGGATCGACAATTGCGATCTTCCAGCCCTGCTGATGACTGGTCATCGACAGCCATTGGGAAACCGCGCGGACCTGATCGACAGAGATCTGCTGCTTGCCCTCCTCCGGTACGACCACAGTGAGATCCGGGTGCGAGCCCGCCAGGGTCAGGCGGCACCCGTTGCAGTGGCCGCATGCCGCCAGCTTCGCAACGCTCGATTCACATAGCACCGCGCGTGCAAGCCAGGTGGCGAAGCGGAACTTGCCGAGGCCGGGCTGTCCATGCAGCAGCAGCGCATGCGGCAGATGATCAGCCTTCCACGCGCCTTCCATCTGCCTGACCAGCGGCAGATGCCAAGGCAACAGCAATGGCAGATCGGCGGGCAGCGCGACCGGTTCAGCCATTGCGGCCGGTCTCCGCAGCGAACTGCTGGATTGCCGAACGCACCGCAGCGGTGACCGCTTCAAGCGGCTGCGATGCATCTATCACGCGAAAACGGCGCGGCTCACTCGCGGCTCGCTGGAGATAGGTTGCGCGAACCATTTCAAAAAACGTCGCGCGCTCGAGTTCGAACCGATCCGTCTGCTGGCCCTCGTTCCGGCGACGGGCACGCTCCAGTGCTTGTTCGACAGGTGCATCCAGCAGCAGCGTGAGGTCGGGCCGCAGTGTTCCCTGCACAAGCTGCTCGAGCAATGCAATGTCGGTTTCCGACATGCCGCGTGCGCCGCCCTGGTAGGCGTAAGTTGCATCGGTAAAGCGGTCGGAGACCACCCAGGAGCCGCGCTCAAGCGCGGGCTTGATGACATTCTCCAGGTGGGTGCAGCGGGCTGCGAACATGAGCAGAAGTTCGCAAGTCTGCGGCATGGGTTCTGCTGTGGGCGCGAGTAGCAGCTCGCGGATTTTTTCCGCGCGGGGAGTGCCACCGGGTTCGCGCGTCATGACCGCCCCAAAGCCTGCGCTTTCGATTGCACTCTGGATGACAGCGAGCTGCGTGGTCTTGCCCACGCCTTCGCCGCCTTCGACACTGATGAATCTGCCCTTGCCACTCATGAGATGAAGTTTTCTTGTCTGGCCTGATCAGGGCTGCTGCTGGCGCAATCGCACGAGATAGCGCTGTACCGCAGCCTCGTGTTCGGCGAGTGTACGTGAAAAATAATGGCCGCCATCGCCGGTACCGGTTGCGACGAAAAACAGCGCTCCCGTTTCTTCCGGATGGACAGCCGCCTGCAAGGCTCCGAGGCCCGGCAATGCGATGGGCGTGGGCGGCAGGCCGGCGCGGGTATACGTGTTGTAAGGCGTATCCCGCTGCAGATCGGCGCGGCGCAGATTGCCGTCGTAACTGTCGTCCAGGCCATAGATGACAGTAGGGTCGGTTTGCAGTCGCATCTGCCTGCGCAGTCGTTCGACAAACACGCCACTGATCTGCGGTCGCTCGCGCTCAAGGCCTGTCTCCTTCTCGATGATCGACGCCAGGATGAGGGCATCGTAGGGCGTCGAGAGAGGCAGGTCCCCGGCACGTCCCGCCCATGCTGCTGCGAGTTCGCGCTGCATCCGCTCATATGCCATGCGCAGCAGTTCGAGATCCGTCGTTTGCCGCGGAAACCGGTAGGTATCGGGAAAGAACTGCCCTTCCGGATGGACATCGGGGACGCCGAGCCGCCGCATCACTTCCTTTCCCGTGACTTCTCCGAGTGCCTGCTGCACGTCGGGATTGCTGGCCAGTTGCCGCCGGATATCGTCGAACGTAGAGCCTTCAATGAAGGTGATTGAATGCAGCAGGACGCGGCCGGACACGAACAGGTCGAGCAGCATCTGTGGCGAAGAGCCGGGCAGCAGTTCGTATTCGCCGGCCTTCAAGCCTGCCGACTGCCCGGTGAAGCGCGCCCATACCACAAGCAATCTGGGGTATTCAATCAGGCCACGGCTATCAAGATCACGGGCTAGTGCCGGAAGCGTCATGCCACGGGGAATTTCGTAGGCGACGGGTGAGGTCAGCGCTGCAACCGGTGTGTGCAGCCACGTCAGCGTGAGCCGCGTAACGGCAAATGCCGCAACGGCGCCGGCAACCACCGCGAGCAACAGTCCCGTCCAGAGAATTCGCTTCACGCGCATCTTTCACCAGAGATTCAAGAAAGCCGCAAGCCGCCGTGTAACAGGACCGGTGTTCCAGCCCAGCTGCTCCAGTATCGCGACCGGCCTGATGCCTCGCACCGCATTGGTCACGAACACTTCTTCGGCGAGCTCAAGATCGGATTGCCACAGCGGCTGCTCCTCGACAGGGATGCCGGCTTCCAGTGCTGCAACGATGACCCGGCCACGCATCACGCCGCGAATGCCGCAATAGCGCAGATCCGAAGTGCAGAGGATACCTTCCCTCACCAGAAACAGATTGCCCGCAGTAGCAGCGACCAATTCGCCTTCCGTATCGAGCATCAATCCTTCCTCAATTTCAGACGGGTCCCATTCCGATTGGGCAAGCACCTGCTCCAGGCGATTGAGGTGCTTGATTCCAGCAAGCGCAGGGTTGCGACCGAGGCGCGTTTGGCACCAGCGCACCGCAATGCCCTGATCAGCGGCTGACGAAGTTTCTGGCGGTGGATAAACGGCGACAATGCGTGTCGGGTCCTGTGTCTTCGCGCGATAGCCGCGACCACCAACACCTCGGGTAACAATGATCTTCAGTATTCCTTCGCCCCGCCCTGCGGTAAGCACGGCGATGTCCTTGAGCAATACGGCGCGCTCAGGACAGACAATGCCAAGGCGTTCACAGCCTCGCACAAGTCTTTCGAGGTGATCTTCGAGAAAACGCACTCGGCCACCGACGAGCAGTGCAGTCTCGAAGAGGCCATCGCCGTACTGCAATCCCCGGTCGTCGTGGGCGATCGCATGCGATCGATCTGCCGGCTGACGGCCGTTGATGAGCAGTGGCACGCTCATGCAGCACCCGAAGGCTGCAGTGCTTCCACCATGCCACGCGCCTTCGCACGGGTTTCATCCAGTTCACGCTCGGGGACGGAGTCCGCGACGATGCCGGCACCCGCGCGGAACGAGATGCTCCTGCCCGTGATTTCAAGCGTGCGGATGAGGATGTTCAGATCCATGCTGCCATCGCGATTCAGATACCCCATTGAACCGGTATACACCCCGCGTGGAGTCCGTTCGAGATCCCCGATGATCTGCATGCACCGGATCTTGGGGCAACCCGTGATGGTGCCACCTGGAAAAACGGCAGCGATGGCCTGGCCCGGCGTGACGTCGCTGCGCAGGCGACCCCGAACGTTCGAGACGATGTGATGTACGTGGGCATAGGTTTCGAGGGACATGTATTCGTCCACTTCGATGCTGCCGGGTTCGCAGACGCGGCCGAGATCGTTGCGTTCCAGGTCGAGAAGCATCACGTGTTCCGCGATTTCCTTCGGATGCTGGCGCAGGTCACGGGCAAGACCGCGATCGGCCAGCGTATTGGCAGCCCGGGGACGCGTGCCGGCGATGGGACGTGTGGAGATTTCTCGATTGCGAACTTCCAGCAGCCGTTCGGGAGAGGAACTCACGATCGCGCGCTCACCCAGAACGGCGAGTCCTGCAAAGGGGCCGGGGTTGGCACGACGCAGACGCCGATAGACTTCGTGAGGTGCAACGCCTGCGGCAAGAGTCGATTGCCATGCGCGTGAAAGATTGGCCTGGTAGATATCGCCAGCGGCGATGTGCTTGAGTGCCGCACCGACTGCAGACAGAAACTGCTCCGGCTCATCCTCATGCAGCGGCTCCTGCAGCAAGGGTCCGAGAAGGGTTGTTGATTGTCCGGCACGCGGGCTTTGCGTTTCCAGATCGGCCTGCATGAGGTTCAGGCACTCTTCGCTCCCCTCTTCCGCGATGAGCCATGCTTCGCCGCTGGCATGTGAACGGATGATTGCCGCAGGAATCCGTATTGCATTCGCGACCGCTTCGGCATCCTGTTTCGGCAGTCGCAGCGAAGGTTCGATCCCGGCGCCGAGCTCGTAGCCCAGGAATACAAACCAGCCTCCCGTGAAGGGCAAGGCACTTTCGCTATCGGGCAAGCGGTGTTCTGCCCACCAGCGATCCAGTACTTCGAGGAAGCTGCCTTTGAGGTCGAGAGGCGCGTTGCTGGTGAGGTGGCCGGCCTTGAGCATGAGCTGCTCACCCGGGCAGGCTAGAAGGAGGTCGTAGCCGGTAAGTTGTTCCCCGAGAGCGGTGCTCTCGAACAATACGGGATACCGGCCTGGATTGGCCGCATGCAGATCGAGCAGGGTGGCTGCCTCGACCCGCACCGCACGGCTCTTCATTATTCGAGAGCGCGGAAGATCAGGCTGCCGTTCGTGCCGCCGAAACCGAACGAATTGGAAAGCGCTGCACGCAACGGCATCGGGCGCGCGACATGCGGCACATAGTCGAGGTCGCAGGCGGGATCAGGATTGTCGAGATTGATCGTGGGCGGCGCCACCTGGTCGCGAATGGCGAGAATCGAGAAAATGGCCTCGATAGCTCCGGCTGCACCCAGCAGATGTCCGGTCATGGACTTTGTCGAGCTCACTGCGAGCTTCGCTGCATGATCGCCAAAGCAGCGCTTGAGAGCGATTGTCTCGGCACGGTCACCCAGTTCCGTCGAAGTGGCATGCGCATTCACATACTGGATCTGATCGGGATTCAGCCGGGCATCCTTGAGTGCATTCGCCATGGCGAGCCGGGCACCCTCGCCGTTTTCAGGCGGCGCGGTGATGTGGTGAGCATCGCCACTCATGCCAAAACCAGCGAATTCCGCATAAATCTTCGCGCCGCGGGCTTTGGCATGTTCGTACTCCTCGAGTACAAGTGCTGCCGCGCCGTCAGAAAGGACGAATCCATCGCGATCCTTGTCCCAGGGACGACTGGCCCTCTGCGGTTCGTCGTTGCGGGTGGAGAGCGCGCGGGCCTGGCTGAAGCTGCCGAGACCGAGTGGCGTGGTGGCCATCTCGCCACCGCCGGCAATCATGACGTCCGCATCGCCGTATTGGATGAGCCGCGCGGCAATGCCGATGGAATGCGTCGAGGTCGTGCACGCCGTGACAGTCGCGATATTGGGGCCTGTCAATCCGAGCTGGATCGACACGTGGCCCGAGATCATGTTGATGATGCTGCCGGGAACCATGAAAGGAGAAATGCGCTTCGGGCTTTTCGCTTCCAGATACTTCTCGGCATTTTCTTCGATGGTTTCAAGGCCGCCGATGCCGGCGCCCATGGCGACGCCGATACGCGCTGCATTCTCCGGCGTCACGGTCAGGCCCGCATCCTTGAATGACTGCACGGCGGCCGCAAAGCCGTAGTGCATGAACGCATCCATCTTCCGCAGATCCTTCGGGGACAGGTATTCCTCGGCATTGAAGCCGGCAACCGCCCCGCCGATGCGAACCGGGAAGCTGCTGACATCAAACCGGGTGATCGGCCCGATGCCACTGTGACCGGCCAGCACGTTCTGCCAAGCGGTCGCAATGGTGCTGCCAACCGGCGAGATGATGCCAAGGCCGGTGATGACGACACGTCGTCTGGACAACGGGCTACCTCGGGAGGATGAAGGAACGGATGCGGCCGTCAGAGGTGCCGTCCGTGGCCTCTCCGGAATGACCGCGCATTGCTCTCAGGCTCAGGCCTGGTTGCGACGTTCGGTGATGTAGTCGATCGCCTGCTGCACGGTGGTGATCTTCTCGGCGTCTTCGTCGGGGATCTCCGTCTCGAACTCCTCTTCGAGCGCCATCACCAGCTCGACGGTGTCCAGTGAATCCGCGCCGAGGTCGTCGACGAAGGAGGCGTCGTTGGTGACTTCTTCTTCCTTGACGCCAAGCTGCTCGGCGACGATCGCTTTAACCTGCTGTTCGATACTGCTCATTGGTGTACGAGTCCTCTGTGAGACCTCAAGACCCAGCAAAAAAGGCAGCCGGTCGGTCGGGCCGGCGCCGCTTGGGGTGCGTATTCTATGTTAAGAGCCGGACGCGTCCAACCACTTCAAACTTGCAACGCATCAGAAGCTTAAACGCATCCGAAAAGGCTTGACAGTACTGGCGGGGTCTGGCTTGGCAGCGTGGAGGTTAAATTCCCGTAACGACGCGGCCGGAACAGCCTAGATCATGTACATGCCGCCGTTCACGTGCAGGGTTTCCCCCGTGATGTAGCCCGCGGCCGGAGACGCCAGGAAGGCAACCGCGTGGGCGATATCTTCGACTGCGCCGAGCCGGCCGAGCGGAATCTGTTTTGCCAGCTGCTCCTGTTGCTCGCCAGACAGCTGGGCTGTCATGTCGGTGGCAATAAAGCCTGGTGCCACCACGTTCACGGTGATGCCGCGGGAACCGATCTCCCGCGCCAGCGATTTCGAGAACCCGATGATGCCTGCCTTGGCCGCCGCGTAGTTCGCCTGACCGGCGTTGCCCATGACGCCGACGACCGATGCCACGGTGATGATGCGGCCGCGCCGTGCTTTCATCATGCCGCGCACGGCACCCTTGCTCATGCGAAACACGGAAGACAGGTTGGTGTCGATGATGGCATCCCACTCTTCCGCCTTCATGCGCATGAGCAGGTTGTCGCGGGTAATGCCGGCGTTGTTCACGAGAATGGTCGGCGCTCCCTCCGTGCCCTCCACGGTCTTGAACGCTGCTTCAACTGAAGTTGCATCTGCTACATCGAGCACGATGCCGCGGCCCTTCAGAGCATGCTCGGCGAAACGCTGTGTAATTCCTGCCGCGCCTTCCTCACTGGTGGCCGTACCGACAACGGTTGCACCACGACGACCGAGTTCGAGGGCAATCGCGCGGCCGATCCCGCGCGAGGCGCCGGTCACGAGGGCGATTTCTCCTGCGAGATCGGAAGTGGTGGCAGGCGTTGGGGATTCAGTGGGAAGGCTGGTCATGATTTTTGCTCTTGTTCATTCCGCTCATGAATGATCGGTGAGGCCGAGGGCTTCCTGCAGCGCCGCGGGGTCTTCCATTGCAATCATCTGCAACGTTTTGTCGCGTTCGATGCGCCGGTTCAATCCCGTCAGGACCTTGCCGGGTCCGCATTCAACGAAAGTACGGACGCCGCTGCCCAGCAAGGCTCGCACGGTGTCAGCCCAGCGGACGGGCTTGACGAGCTGCTCGACCAGCGCCTTGCGGATTCCGTCCGCGCTTTCATGTTTGCGCAGATCCACGGAATAGATGTCGATACCCTGCGGTGCCTGCAAAGCCGTTTCCTTCAACCTTTCCGCGAGTTGTTCGGCTGCCGGCTGCATCAATGAGCTGTGCGAGGGAACACTAACGGGGAGCTTGATGGCGCGCTTGGCACCCTTGGCTTTCGCAATCTCGATGGCCCGGTCGACCGCGGCAGCTTCACCGGCGATGACCACTTGACCCGGCGAGTTGAAGTTTGCGGCTTCCACGATGTCGCCGTGTGCGGCTTCCCGGCAGGCGGCTTCGACGTCGGCATCCTCAAGACCCAGGATCGCAGCCATTGCGCCCTGCCCGGCTGGTACGGCGGCTTGCATGGCCGCGCCCCTGAAACGGACCAGATCGATGGCGGTCTGGAAGTCGAGGCAGCCTGCGGCTACCAATGCAGAGTATTCGCCGAGGCTGTGCCCGGCCATGGCTTTTGGGACGGCACCTCCTTTGTTCCGCCAGACCCGCCAAGTGGCGACTCCGGCCGCCAGCATCGCTGGCTGCGTCTTTTCGGTGACGCCGAGCGCCTCTTCCGGACCGCTCTGGCACAGGTGCCAGAGGTCGTAGCCCAGGACCGCCGAGGCTTCTGCAAAGGTTTTACGCACCAGCGGCTCGGCTGCAGCCAGCGTTGCCAGCATGCCGACCGATTGCGAGCCTTGTCCCGGGAATACGAATGCCACTGCCATAAGCTCGACCTCTACGCTGGATAAGGGCGCGGATTATAAGGGCTCGCGACGTACGGGATAGTCCTTGGGGACGGGTGGTTCATGGCATTCGCTGGCGCCGGAGGATCAACAGGGCTGCGGTCAATCCGCCCCCCACGGCACCGTAAAGATGTGCGTTCACGATCACTGACAAATCCCCTGACCAGCCAAGAGGGCCTTGCCAGTGTTCCCAGAGGAGTTTGACCACCAGAACGGCCGTCAACAGCCCCGCAAGCAAACGGGTCTGGCTGCGCCACCACGCAAGTGCACCTGCGGCCAGAACGCCATGGAGCACCCCCGACAGACCGACATACCAGCCTACTTCGGGGTCGAGCCACCAGAGCCCGGCTGCAATGGTCAAAGAGCTGACCACCCCGACGAGGAACCATTCGCGCGGCGAATACTCATTGGGGAAGAGCAGGACGACCAGCCCCAGGCCAGCCAGGTTCAGCAGAAGGTGCTGCAGGCTGGCATGCACCAGGTGGCCGGTGATCACACGCCATAGCTCCCCAGCCGCCAGACCCGCTCGCTCGTAGCGCAACGCGGGGACGGATCTTTCTTCTGATGCCCACAGGACAACGAGCAGGATGGCCAGCAGCAGCACCCAGAATCCGCCCTGTCGCAGCCAGCGGACAGGGGTTTGTCGCGCTCCGCCGTCAGCGCTCACGGTACCCCAAGCGTGTCACTATTTCGCACATAAGCCTTTGTTATGATCCGCGCCGGTCCGGGCAGCTTAACCCGGTCCGCGACATTCAACTGCAATCCACCGATTTCGCCGAGGCAGCATGACATCCCACCCGCAACGGACTGACGCGCGCCGCCTGACTGTGCTGGCCAGGGCACGGGGCTTCACCCTCATCGAAATCATGGTGGTCGTGGTCATCCTCGGCATTCTCGCCGCGCTGGTGGCACCGAATGTCATTCGCCGCATCGACGACGCGCAGATCGCCAAGGCCAAGCAGGATATCCGCGCGTACGAAACGGCGCTGAACCTCTTCCGCCTCGACAACTTCAAGTATCCGACGACAGACCAGGGCCTCCAGTCGCTCGTCCAGCAGCCTGGCGATCCGAGTATCCGCAACTGGAAGCCGGGTGGATATATCGACGGGCTGCGCAAGGATCCGTGGGGCAACGAGTATCACTACGTGAACCCGGGCTCCAAGGGCAAGGAATACGACCTCTACACGCTCGGTGCCGACGGCCAGGAAGGTGGCGAAGGCCTGAACGGCGATGTCGGCAACTGGAATCAGGACTAGGCATTCAGATGAGGCGAACCGACGGCTTCACGCTGCTCGAGATCCTCGTCGTCATCGTCATCATCGGCGTGATCGTTTCCATTGCCACCGTGGCAGTGGGTGTCCTGGGCCGCGATCGTGAAGTGGAAGACCAGGCGCGCCGTCTCTGGGCCGTCATGACCCAGGGACGCGAGGAAGCGGAGCTTCAGGGCCGCGATCTGGGGCTCTTCATCGAAGACTCCTCCTACGAGTTCATGATGTTCGATCCGAAGCGTGCCGGCTGGATCGCCGTCGAAGACGACAATCTCCTCACGCGTCGCGAACTGCCACCGGGTCTCCGCATCCGGCTGTGGCTCGAATCGCGCGAAGTCGTTCTCAAGCGGCCTCGTGCGGCGACGGCAGACGAACAGAAAAAACGCCTGCCGCAGATCGTGATGATCGCCAGCGGCGAGATCGTTCCCTTCCAGCTTGAGATCGCGCGTGATGGAACCGATGCCCGCTGGAACGTGACCTCGCAGCCCGATAACACGCTCGTCGTCAAGGCCGCCGATGCGTCCTGACCCGAAACGCACCTCCGGCTTCACGCTCATCGAGGTGCTCGCCGCACTCATCATCGTGTCGCTCGGCATGCTGGGCGTCATCCAGGCTGTCAGCCAGACAGCAAGCAACAGCGTCTACCTGCGCGACAAGACGCTCGCCCACTGGATTGCAATGAATCGCCTGACCGAGCTTCGTCTGGCCGCCAGCGCTCCCTCGGTCGATGAGAGTTCCGACGAGATCGACTACGCCGGTCGTCGGTGGCGCTGGACCACCGAGGTGACGCAAACGCCGCTCGAAAGCATGCGTCGCGTGGATGTCAGGGTGTCGCTCGCGGACTCTGGTGACGATCGGTCGTCGCTCGCGATGGTTACGGGGTTTTACGGCTCTGCGCTCGCCCCGCCCGGCTCCATGCTGGTGAACTGGGATCCGGTCGAGCCCGGCAAGGATGGCGATACCACGGGCCGCACGCGTGATGTCGTCACAGACACCACGACAAGGACACCGGGCGCAACCCCGGCTGACCAGACCGCGCCCAAGGCAGCCGAATGAGCCTGCCCCAGAACAAGCGTTCTACGCTTCTGCATTCCGGGCGTCAGGTCGCAGGCTTTACGCTACTCGAGGTACTGGTAGCAGTCGCGATCTTTACCGTCGTCGGCGCAATGGCGATGGGCGGCTTCAACGAACTCTCGGGTCAAAGCCGTACCGTGGAAGACAACATGACTCGCGTGCAGGCCGTGCAGACCGCCGTCATGCGCATTTCACAGGACTTCGCGGAACTCGAACCCCGGCCGGTACGTGAATCCGTTGGCGACGGGACGCAAGCCGCTCTGGCTGCCGATGGTCGTGGGCTGGATCTCGTCTCACTGACGCGTTCCGGCTGGAGCAATTCGGCTGGCCTGCAGCGCTCGACTTTGCAACGGGTTACGTATCGTCTCTCCGACGGCAAACTCTATCGTGACCAATGGCCCGTTCTGGACCGCACGCTGGCGAATGAACCGTTGACCACGCAGTTGCTTGATCGCGTGACGGAAGTGCGCTTGCGTTTCATGGATACGAATCGCGCCTGGCGCGAAGCCTGGCCGGGTTCCGGCGCTGCCGCGGGTCCGCTGGCACAGCGCTCGAGACCGCTCGCAGTCGAGGTCACGCTCGATCTCCAGGACTGGGGCAAGATCGTGCGCCTCATCGAGGTCGCGGGATGAATGCAATCATGCGCCATCCGAAGGAACGCGGCGTCGCGCTCATCACCGCGGTACTGATGGTGGCACTCGCGACCATTCTCGCGGTCGACGTCGGCTTCCAGGGGTATCTGCAGCAGCGCCGCAGCATGACGATCTTCGCGCTCGATCAGGGCTACGAAGTGGCGTTGGGCGCCGAAGCCTGGGCAGGCGACATCCTGAAAACAGACAAGCAGGAATCGAAGACCGACCACAACGCGGAAATCTGGGCCACCCCGATTCCGCCGCTGCCGATCGATGGGGGCGAACTCGAAGGTCGCCTTGAGGACATGCAGGGGCGCTTCAACATCAACAGCCTGCTGCTCGCGGACGGCAAGGTGAACAAGCCGGCAGTGGAACAGTTCGAACGCATCCTCGAGGCATTGGACCTTGAGACCCGCTGGGCGAACTACATAGCTGACTGGATCGATACCGACACCAATCCCGGATTTCCGGAAGGCGCGGAAGATGGTGTCTACACAGGCCAGTCGCCCCCGTATCGTCCGCCGAACATGCCTGTTACCCGTACGAGTGAGCTGCTGGCGCTGCCTGAGTTCGGGCTGGAGCGTTACCAGACGCTGGCTCCCTACATTTCCGCCCTTCCCGCGTCCACGCCCCTCAATGTCTGCACCGCTTCAGGGATCGTCATCGATGCTCTGAATGCCGGCAACAAGTCCTTCAGCGTGGATCCCGAGCACCTGACCGAAATGCGGTCGGAGAAGTGCTTTCCCAATCTCAACGACATCAAGGCCACCATGGGGGCCGCCGAGTTCGAGACGATGAAAGATCGGCTTAGTGAACAGAGTTCATGGTTCGAAGCGACGGTTTTCGTCACTATTGGCACTACCCAGTTCACCCTGTACAGTCTTTTGCACCGCTCCGAAGCGGGTTTGGTCAGGCCTGTCCTCAGAAGTTTCGGTACCGGTTAGGAGCCTCATGGCGGAAGTGCTGGTCATTCGATTGCAAGGTTCAGGCGAGCAACTCGCGCACGGCGAGTGGCTGCTCGTCGACACCGCAGGCTCTCGTCTCGGCAACGTCGAGTCCGGCCCCTTGAATCAGGCGGCTGCCCTCGCCACGGGACGCAGGGTCATCGTCCTCGTGCCGGGCACGGATGTGCTGCTCGCCGAACCGGAACTGCCCGTGAAGGCCGGCGCACGTGTTGCCCAGGTCGTTCCCTTCGCGCTCGAGGAACAGCTCGCCAGCGATATCGAGGACATGCACTTCGCCGTCGGGCGTCGCGAATCGCGTCCCGGCACCCCCGTCGCTGCGGCTTCGCGTAAATCGATGGATGCGTGGCTCGCTGCACTCAAGACGGCAGGCATTGCCGCCAGCGCGATGTATTCGGAGTCCGCTGCGGTTCCCGTCACGCCTAACGGCGTCAGTCTTCTCGTCGAAGGCGTACGCATTCATGTTCGCCGGCCTGATGTGCCGCCCGCTGTCGTCGAAGCGGAACCGCTGATCGAAGGGCTGCAGCTCGCTCTCGCCGCCGGCACCGAAACGCGCGAGAACGTCACCATCTACATGAATGCCCCCGACTACGAGCGCGACAAGGACATGATCGAGGAGCTGCGGGAATTCACCGCCAGCCTGCAGGTGAAGCTGCTCGCCGATGGTCCCCTCGCGTTGCTGGCGGTCACCATCGTCGCCCAACCTGCCACGAATCTTCTGCAGGGCTCGTATGCAGTCGCCACTTCCATTCATGTATCGCTCGCGCCGTGGCGGTATGCCGCCATCCTCGCGGGCGCATTTGTCGTCGTGCACCTCGGCGTGAAGGGCTTGCAGTACTGGCGACTCGGCACGGAAGAGCAGCAGCTCAATACCGAGATCTCGCAGGTCTTCGAGCAGGCGCTGCCCGGCACACGCGAAGAGCGTGCACGCGGCCAGATGGAGGCACGGCTTGCCCAGTTGCGCGGCAGCGGCGTTGCGGGCGGGCTCATGACGGGACTCGGGATGCTCGGCGAAGCGATGGCGATGGCGCCCGAAACCAGCGTCGAAGCCCTGTCGTATCGCACGAACATTCTCGACCTCCGCGTACTCGCGCCAAGCGTCGATGCACTCGATCGTATCCAGCACGCTGCGAGCGAACGCGGCATGAGCGCCGAAATCCAGTCGGCAACGCCCCGCGATTCCAAGGTGGAAGGCCGCCTGCAGTTCAAGAGTCCGGGAGCCTGACGCATGAATGCACTGCAGGCACGGTTCCAGACTCTGAATCCCCGCGAACGGGCGATCGTGATTGGCGGCGCGGTGGTTGTGCTCTGTGCCGCCATCTACCTGCTGGCGCTCGCTCCGTTTTATTCCGCAGTGAATGCACGCAGCCAGAGGGTCGCCACCAAGCAGGCCGATCTCGCCTGGATGGAAGCGTCGCTGAGCGAGGTCCAGACCCTGACTGCATCGCGCCCCCAGGGTGGCCCGAGTGAGGAATCGCTGGTGGTCCTGATCGATCGCACTGCCCGCGAAGCCAATCTGGGATCGAGCCTCACGGGCCAGACGCCTTCCGGGAATTCCGGCATTCGCGTGCGGCTTGAGTCGGCGCCGTTCGATGCCGTCGTGCAGTGGCTCGGTACGCTGCAGCAGCAACAGGGCGTCGAAATCGAAACGGCGACGATCGATCGTGCGGGCGCCCCAGGCGTCGTCAATGCGACGCTAACGCTGATTCGTGCAGGCGGCTGATGGGCCGCCCTCGCCTGCTCATTGCGCTCGGGGTTGGCGCATTCCTGCTGCTGCTCATCGTAACGATGCCCGCGCAGCTCGTGCTGGGACGCCTGGAACGTTTCGGTATCCGCGCCAGCGGCGTGTCAGGCTCCCTCTGGAATGGTCAGGCAGTTTCGCTGCGAGCAGGAACGACGGATCTTGGCCGTCTCACCTGGGATCTGCATCTTCTCAAGTTGTTGACGGGCCGAGCCAGCGCGAGCGTGACGCTCAAACAGAACGATGGGTTTGCGCAGGGTGATGTCGCCGCGAGTTTGAGTGGCCGCATCCTTTTCAGTGATTTCACTGCGTCGTGGCCGCTTGCTGCGCTGTCGGGCGCTGGCGTTCCCGCCGGCTGGAAGGGCACGGCAAATGCGAAGCTTGACGAGCTCGCGCTCCAGAACGGGATACCGACGGCAATCACGGGCACGATCGACATGGTGGATCTGGTCGGGCCCGCAAATCGCCCCGCCAGCCTGGGCAGCTATCGAGCGACGTTTCCTGCGCCCGCCGCAGCCAGTGAGACGGGCGGCGTTGCCGGTACTTTGCAGGACGTATCGGGACCGATCGAGGTCATGGGAACGCTCCGCATCAGCCCCGATCGCAGCTATGTCATCGACGGGCAGATAGCGACCCGTCCCGACGCGCCTGCCAATATTGTCGATGCCATCCGTTATCTCGGCGAGCCTGATGGGCAAGGGCGCCGGCCGTTCTCACTCGCCGGCACGTTCTAGTCAGTTGCTGACATCGACTTCCCGCCACGCTTTCAGCAGCGGGAAATAGAGCGCCGCGCGGACGGGCTCTTCGGGCCGCCACGCACGCATCAATGCGGCGTACCGGTCCATCTGCGGTCGATACCGTTCCACTTCGCTCGCGAAAAATTCATCGAGGCCTGCGCCGGTGTGCACGCTCGTCTTGAAGTCGACGATCCAGCGCGTGCCGTTTGCATCGACGAACGTCCGGTCAATCACGCCATTCACGAACGCCTTGCCGATGAATCCCGACAGCGCGAGTTCAGACGTGGCTTCCTTGTGAACTTCCGCACCGCCCAGAACCCAGCGGCCGCGTTCGTCGGTGAGCAGGTTCGTCAACGCTGCCGCGACGCGCGCTGCGGCTGATTTCCTGTGTAGCGCCGGGACGCCCAGCCCTGCGAGTTCCTGCTCGTAGTGCAATTCGGCGGCTTTGTCCGGGACGGAGGTGCCGTCCAGCCCGCTACGCGCGAGCCGTTCGAGTTCGCGATGCACGAGCGTCCCGACCTGCCGGCTCGTCTCGCTCACCCAGTCGAACTCGGGCGTGAGCGAGCCTTCGATCACCTCCGGAACAACTGCGGCATCAAGGCCCGGCAATTCCGCGAGCTCCGGTTTCCAGCTCCGCGGCAGCCGTCGCAAAGCAGTTTTTGTCTCTCGTGTCGCGCCAGGAGATTCGGCAACAGGCGCGGCGGTGGCGAACTGCTCCTGCACGATCGGCCAGAGCAGGCCGAGGAACGAATGCGTGGAAGGCGCCTTGACGGGAAGCTCTGCGTCCTCGGACTCTTCAGGCATAACGGCGCCGAACAGGTGCAGCTCACGCACGGCCCGCGTAGCGCCGACATAGAGCTGTCTTCCGCGCTCGAAATTTGCCCGCTCCCGTTCGATGGACTTGAGCCATTCGTGCAGCGGATCGGCATCTTCGTCACGCGCTGCGAGCGGTGCAACCAGTAGCGTCGGTGCGTCATCTGCGCGAGGAATCTCCAGCCATCTCAGCAGGCGGGCGTCATCCCTCGGTGGCGTACGTTCGAGTGCGGGCAGGATGACCGTGCCGAATTCGAGTCCCTTCGCCTTGTGCAACGTCATCACTTCAACGGGAGGAATTGCCGATGACGTCGCACTGCCCGCCACGGGTGCCGCATACAGGTCCGCTATTTCCAATTCGAGCCGGGCGACGTCTTCCAGGTCACCGGCCCGCTCGAGTCTGTCGAGTCGCGCGAGATAGGCTTCTGCATCCTCGAGTTCGGATTCGGTCCTTGCCGTGGCAGGACCGTACAGCGCATGCCACGCGCGTTCCACCCAATCCCGCAGCGGTTGTCGACCCCGCTCGGCGAGCGCCAGCCCAATGACTTCCCGCGCATGCAGCAATCGCTGGCGGCCATCGTCGGTCAGTGAATCGACTATCGCCTGCTCGTTCATCAGGCTCCAGATCGTGGGGGGCGACCGATATTTGTGCGGCGTTTCTGCCGCCAGCGCATGCAGGTCAGACAACGTGAGGCCACACCACGGTGCCCTCAGAACCGCGAGCCATGCCGTGCGGTCTGCGAGATGGACCAACGCCCGCGTCAGCGCCAGCAGATCCCGCACGATGGGCCGGTCCCGGAGGCGGTCGATTTCGACGGCCTGGTAGGGAATGCGATGGGCAGCGAGCTCCGGCAGGATGTGCGCGAGGTGGGCACGACTGGCGACGAGAATGGCGATCGTGGCTTGCGGGTCGCGCGCCTGCTTTTCGAGTACGAGTTGCGCGATCTGCTGTGCCTCGGCCTCCTGCGTAGCGTCTCTCGAACCCACGAGCGGATGCACGATGATGCCGCCCGTTTCAGCAGCGCCGGGCCTGGCTTCGCTCGCCGTGTAGCAGACGGCGCCCCGCTCCGGATCGTCCTGCATGGGCAACACGCGCCTGAACGCCTCGTTGACCCAGCGAATGACGGGTTGCGTCGAGCGGAAGTTGACAGTGAGCGTGAGCGACTCAAGTGGCAGATCATTCAGGCCCGCTTCCTTCAGTTTGAGGAACAACCCCACGTCGGCTTCACGGAAACGGTAGATCGATTGCATCGGATCGCCGACCAGGAACAGCGAGCGGCCGTCATCGGGTGACCAGCCTGCCGTCAGCAGTTTCAGCAACTGGATCTGGCTGCGTGAAGTGTCCTGGAACTCATCGATCAGCAGATGCTTCAGTCGATAGTCGAGCTTGAGCGCCAGGTCCGTGGGATTGTCGGCAGAGCCCAGTGCCCTGCGCCCTGCCAGCGCCGCCGCGACGTGGTCGGCAACGCCACGCTCGCGGAACACGAGCTCGAGTTCAGCCACGGCAATCTTCAATACCTCAAGTAATGCCTCTAGAGCGGCCCATTGCTCGAAGGAATAGCGGGCGGCGGGTAACTGGCGGGCTTCGTGCAAACGTCGCGACAGCTCCCCGCCCCAACCGGCGTCCACGTCGGTGAAGAATGCGAGGAGTGCCAGCATTGCCTGCTTCTGCTTCTTCGGCTCGGGTGGAAAGCCTTCGTCCTTGGTCAGTCTTTTGCGCCATAAACCTTTGTCTGTCAGCAACAGACTCGCGAAACCCTGCCATACCGCGAGATCCGAAACACTCCCCTGCGGGAATTGCGCCAGTGACTGACACGCAACGAGAGGCTCATCGGGAGCCACCATGCTCAGGCGCCCGGCAGCCTCGGCAGCCAGGGTCGTCAGTCCTTCTTCCGTATCCGGCGGCCACAGTGCAGCGAGCTGGCGGAGACGTTCCGTAACGGCCGCGGAGAGTGCTTCCTCAAGCCGCTGTCGCAACTGCTCGCGATCTCCATGCAGCAGATCCAGATCCAGCCAGTGGTCGCGGCGCTTGAGCAGATTCGTGAGCAGCGATGTGAAACTGTCCAGCCGGTTGTCGAGATGCTTGACCAGTCGTTCGACGGCGTCCGCCGCCTGCGTGCGACTACCCATATGTTCGACAACGCGCAGAACGGCCTCTGCGTAGAGCGGTTCGCTGTCTTCGGCAATCCGGATGGCGGCGCCCGTGCCCGCAAGGATCGGCAGATTGCGCGCCAGCGAATGATTCAGCGCATCGATGGTCTGGATCTTCAGGCGCGCAGGATGCGATTGCAGTCGCCAGCCCTTTTCGGCATCCGCCGCGAGTGCTGCCCGCGCAAGTTCCCACGTCGCTATCCGGTGCGGCTCTGGGGGCGCCGCCTGTGTTCCGAGATCCAGCGCCTTGAGGACACGGGTACGCATTTCCGCCGCCGCTTTGCGCGTGAACGTGATCGCGAGAATTTCCTCCGGCCGCTCGACGACTGCGAGCAGGCGCAGGTAGCGGCGTGTCAGGAGTTCGGTTTTTCCCGAACCTGCAGGTGCCTGCACGATGAACGACCGTGAAGGATCGAGTGCCCTTTCGCGTATCGCAGCATCGGCGGGTTGCTGAACGTTCATGCGGGTTCGCCATCCGCGAGTGTTTGAGGCCGCGTCTCGTGGATGCGGCACAAACTCGAGAGATGACAGTGCGTGCAGAGCTGCGGCAATGGATCGACGCGTGCGTCACCCTGCGCGAAGCCTGCGATCAGGTCGTCGATGGTGTGTTGCCAGCCGATGAGCATCTGTTGCCAGTCCGGCGCTTCAGCCGCGATCGACCGCGTGGCGGGATGGGCCTTGAGCCCCGGCAGAATGCCCTCTTCGCGCGCCACGCCTTTAAAGCCGGATTCGCGTGCGTTAAGCAGAGCGAAAGCAACGCCGGCGAGGTCGGTGCGACGCGCTACTGCATAGAGAGGCAACTGCGGCTGCTCAGGCCGCGCGCCCCACCACTTGGAAGGATGAGCGGAAGTGCCGGTTTTGTAGTCGATCACTACCTCACCAGCGCCCTCTCCTTCCAGGAGATCGATCCGATCGATCTTGAGATCGAGCACCAGCCCGGCGGCTGCGTAGCGTTGGGAAAACTCCGGCCGCTCCAGCACCTCGAAGGGCTGGCGTTGCCGTTCGATCTCGAGCAGCTCGCACACCTTGCGGGTCGCGATCCCGACCTCGATCTGGATCAGGCGTGCACGATGAGCACTGACTCCGGTGAGCAGAGGGACGCTCAGGCGGTCGAGGATGGCGTGCACACGCTCGCGCAACGTCGCTGCGTCGTGTGATTGAAGGCCGCGATGACTGCGGAGCTCTCCCCAGATGGTTTCAAGCGCACGGTGCAGCAGCGTGCCGCGTTCACGCGCATCGACGCCAGGCGCGACCTGGTTGAGCGGACGCGCAGCGAGGCGCAGTTCTGCCTGGGCCCGAAACGGACACCAGGACTGCAGTTCAACGATGCGGGAACCGCCTGGCACCGGGCCTGCAGCCACAGGTGGAGCGACGGAGTCGCTGATGAATTCACACGCCGGACGCTGTCGGTACAGTGATTCGCGGAATCGCGGGTAGCCAACTGCCAGCAGCGTGGCATCCGGCAACCCCGCCAGCAAAGGACTGGGAGTCTGCTCGGCATCTCCTTCGCGCAGCGGCCAGCTGAAGACGACGGTTTCTGCCGCCGCACTCAACGCGGCAAACTCACGCTGGGCGCGATCATGGGTGTCAGCCACCGTACTGCGAGGGATCCCTGCCTTCTGTTGGAGATCGAGTGGCAGGAAAGGATCGGGATCCGGCGCGGGTGGCCAGTTAGAGGCTTCGCAGCCCATCGTCCACAGTGCGGCGAAACGCATGCCCGCAACGGAATCCGGATCGAGCACCACGATCGGCGCAGGCAGCGTCTGGGGCTCGAAGGGAGTGGCGGTGACCCATTGCCGGAATTCACTCAATGCTGTGCCGAAGTCGAGCCGGCCGAGCAGGTCCTCGAGGCTGCCGAATTCGCTCAAGGCGGTGTTCAATTTGATCAGCGTCTGCTGCTCATCGCTCGACAGGGTGCGATCACCGGGCCAGCCGAAACCCTGCAGCAGCTTCAGCAGACGCTCTGCCCATTCGCTTGGAGGCAGCGTCTCGGTGCGCGGTAAAAGCGGGCGCAAGGATCCGAGCAGTTGGGCCAGCACCGGGCAATCGTTGGCTGCCGCCAGCCGTTCAAGTTCCGGAACGGCAAAGTGTTCGGCAGATGCTTCGCGCAGGCGTGCATCGGCACGAGCGCGCGCTGACGCTTCAACCTCGTGCCCCGCCACGAATGGACTGCGAAGGAGGCTTCCGACGAGTGTGCTGGAAGCCTTGCCCTGCACGAGCGAAAGCATGTCGAGCGCGGTCTGGACGATGGGAAACTCATCGAGCGTTCCACTTGCCGCGATGGCAAAAACATCGCCGCTCGCCGCTTGCCCGGAAAGACGGGTGCCGGGAATGAATGTTTCCTCCAGCACCCTTCTTACCCGGTGGCGCTGGTTCTCAAGGTCGGGAACCACAATGGCGACGGGTTGCCGACCCGCTTCGATCTGGTTACGGGCCCACTCGGCCGCATGGATCAGTTCCTGATCCGCATCGGCAGCGGCATGGACGTGCACCGTCCCCATCGCGCCCGAGGCTGTTTCCCGACGGATCGTGCTGCCCCGCTGCTCGAGATGGGCGAGCAAGGCGCTTTCGGCGGGTGTGGGTGCGTCGGCCAATGCCAGATGCAATTGCGCGGCTGGCAATGACTGGCATTGCACGAGCGCAGGAGCAAGGCGGCCGGGAGGCAGCCAGCGGTATTGCGCACACAACGCCTCGAACTGTTTTGCCCAGCCCGCGAAGACTTCCGCTTCTTCGCTGCCACTGGCGGCGATGGCAGCGAGCGACAGGCCATAGCCCTGTGCCAGGTCCCACGAGCGCGCTGCTGCCCGCGCTGCGCTTGAGGGATTCAACAGCGAACGTGCGGCATCGGAATCCGCGACGATGCGATCCCAGAGGACGAGCGCCTGTTGCGATGACAGCAGCCGCAACGTTCTATCCCGGGCGGCGCAGGCGAACCACGTACGCTCCATCCACGCACGCAGGGTCAGGACATCGGGAGTCAGCCAGGCAAGCTGGCCCTGGGCGACCACATGCTCACCGTATGCCAACCGCAGGGCATGCGCCGCGCGGCGGTTGGGCGCAAGAATCGTGAAGCGTTCGTCGATGGAAGCCAGGAGCCCGGCGTGCAACGTATCCACGCGGCTGCCTGGCTGCGGGCCAGAAGTTGACGAACTATGCGTGCCCGCCTTCAACGCCTCTGCGGTTCGACGATCTTGAGGTCCGCTGCAGAACGCGCTGCCGGACGCTGGCCCGCGGCGTAACTGTCCAGCAGTTCCTCCATGCGGCGGAACACTTCGTCCAGTGTTTCGTGCATCGGCAGGTTCGTGATGCGGAAGTGGTTCTTGTACGGCGTATTGAAGCTGACTCCGGGCGCCACCAGCACGTGCTTGTACTCAAGCAGGTCCATCGCGAACTGCCGGTCGTCGAATTCCGGCAAGCGGTCCTTGCGCACTTCGATGAATGAATACAACGCGCCACGCGGTGCATGCAGGTTGAGATACTTGCTGCGGGCGACGCCGTCGATGATCGCCTGGCGCGAGTCGTACAATCGTCCGCCCGGCCGCACCAGTTCACGAATGCTCTGGTAACCACCAAGCGCAGTCTGTACAGCCCATTGTCCGGGCACATTGGCGCACAAGCGCAGCGACGACAGCAGTTCAAGCGCGCTCAGGTAGTCCCGCGCATGTTCGAGATCGCCGGAGAAGACTGCCCAGCCCACGCGATAGCCGCAGGCACGATAGACCTTCGACAAACCCGATAGCGTGCCGCACAAGGTGTCGTGCACGAGCGTCGCCATGGGAATGAATTCGGCGTCGTCGTAGACCATCTGGTCGTAGATTTCATCAGCCAGCACGACCAGGTGATGCTTCTCCGCAATCCGTGCGATGGCCTCCAGCGTCTGCCGGGAATACACCGCGCCGGTCGGATTGTTCGGGTTGATGACCACGATTGCCCGCGTACGGCTCGTGATGCGTGACTCGATTTCAGCAGGATCAGGCTCGAAGCCGTTTTCCGGATGGCAGGGATAGTGAACAGCCTTGCCGCGATTCAGGTTCACCGCCGCAGTCCACAGCGGATAGTCAGGGCTCGGCACCAGCACCTCATCGTCCGCCGACAGCAGCGCCCGCAGCACGAGATCGATCAGCTCGCTGACGCCATTGCCGATGAACACTTCGTCGGCGCTGACGCCCCTGATGCCGCGGTTCTGCTGCTGCATCACCACTGCTTCACGGGCCGGGAAAATGCCCTGCTGGTGGCAGTAGCCTTCGCTGGCCTGCATGTTCTCGATCATCGCGAGACGCATCGACTCCGGCGTGCGGAAACCGAACACGCCAGGATTGCCGATGTTCAGCGAGATGATCTCGTGGCCCATCCGCTCCATCTGCTGGGCTCGACGATTGAGCGTTCCACGGATTTCGTACTTGACGTTGCCAAGTCCTGAACTGGGACGGATGGATCGCTGCGGCATGATGGCGGACCTGTAGAAAAAGCTGACGATCGAATCAGAGCTGCGTCAGGACGTGCTCGGCGCTCGAGACCTTGAATTCGCCGGGACCTTCGACGTTGACGTTCTTCACTACGCCGTCCTTGACGACGAGGGAGAAACGTTTGCCGCGCAATCCCATGCCGAAGCCGGTGGCGTCGAGATCGAGCCCCAGCGCCTTGGCGTAGTCGCCATTGCCGTCAGCCAGCATCAGCACGTTGTCGCCGACACCGGAGGACTTGCCCCAGGCATTCATGACGAACACATCGTTCACGGCCATGCAGGCGATCGTATCGACGCCCTTCGCCTTGATATCCCCTGCACTCTGCACGAAGCCCGGCAGATGCTTGGCATCGCACGTGGGCGTAAACGCACCGGGCACCGAAAACAGCACGACCGTCTTGCCCTTGAAGAGCTGGTCGGTGGTCATCTTCTGCGGACCGTCCTTCGACATGTAGCCGAGGGTACCTGCAGGCATCTGGTCGCCAACTTTGATCGTCATCGCGGACTCCTTCGAACTTGTAACCCGGGCTTGTTTAAGTCATGAATCCTGATCGGTCACGGCGCCCAGGGAGGCACTGCTGACCGACCGTGCATACTTGGCCAGAACGCCGCGCGTGGCGTAGGGAGCTGGACGTTGCCAGCCGGCGCGACGATTCTCCAGCTCTTTCCCGCTGACGTCGAGATCGATCGTACGCGCAACCGCATCGATCCTGATGCGATCCCCGTCCCGTACGAGCGCGATGACGCCACCGACAGCAGCTTCCGGGGAGATATGGCCCACGACGAAGCCGCGGCTGCCGCCTGAAAAGCGGCCATCGGTGATCAGTGCCACTTTGCCGGCCAGCCCTTGCCCAGCGATGGCACTCGTCGGGCTCAGCATTTCGCGCATGCCCGGCCCACCCTGGGGGCCTTCATAGCGTATGACGACGACATCGCCCGCGACGACCTTCCCGTCCAGGATCGACTGCAGCGCCTTTTCTTCGCCGTCGAATACGCGCGCCGTGCCGGTGAAAGTCAGGCCTTCCTTGCCGGTGATCTTCGCGACCGAGCCTTCGGCGGCGAGATTGCCGTAAAGCACCACGAGGTGGCTCTCGGCCTTGATCGGATCGCTGAGCGCATGAACGATGTCCTGGTGACGCGGATAAGGCTTCACCGACTTCAGGTTCTGCGCAAGCGTCTTGCCGGACACGGTCAGGCAGTCACCATGCAACAGGCCGGCGTCCAGTAGGGTTTTCATGAGCGGCTGGATGCCGCCGATGGCGATCAGTTCCGACATCGAATATTGGCCGCTGGGACGCAGGTCAGCCAGGACCGGCACACGTTTGCCGATGCGCGTGAAGTCATCGAGTTCGAGCGGCACATTGGCCGCGTGGGCGATGGCCAGCAGGTGCAGGACCAGGTTGGTTGAACCCCCGAGAGCGATTGCCACGGTGATCGCATTCTCGAACGCCTTGCGGGTCAGGATCTGCGAAGGGACGATGCCGGCTTTCGCCAGTTTCACCACCGCTTTGGCGGCATCACGACAGTCCTGCAGCTTGTGGCGTGACACCGCTTCCTGCGCCGAGCTGTTGGGCAAGCTCATGCCGAGCGCCTCGATGGCCGAGGCCATGGTGTTCGCCGTGTACATGCCGCCGCAGCTACCGGGGCCTGGAATCGCCGTCTTTTCGACGTCGAGCATTTCGCGTTCGGAGATCGTGCCCGCCGCCCGCGCACCAACGGCCTCGAACACCGAAATGATGTCGCGGCGTTTCTTGCCCGTCTTGATGCTGCCGCCGTAGACGAACACCGCAGGCCGGTCGAGTCGTGCCAGCGCCATCATGCAGCCCGGCATGTTCTTGTCGCAGCCGCCGATGGCGATGATGCCGTCGAACCCTTGAGCACCCGTGACTGCCTCGATCGAGTCGGCAATGATTTCGCGCGATACCAGCGAATAGCGCATGCCCGGCGTGCCGTTCGATATGCCGTCCGACACCGTGATGGTGCCGAACGTCGTGCTCTTGCCGCCCGACTTGTCCACCGCATCGGCCGCCGCCTTCGCCAGCTTGTCGATATGCATGTTGCACGGCGTGAGATTGCTCCACGTCGAGGCGATGCCGATCGACGGCTTTTTGAAATCGCGGTCGGTGTAGCCGACGGCCCGGAGCATCGACCGGCTTGGCGCCTGCTTGAGGCCATCCACGACGACACTCGAGTAACGACGACCAGCGTTGGCGGAGGAAGCGGTTTTTTTCTTGCGGGTGGCCATGGGAAGTGAATCAACGAAAAGGGGCCGGGATTGTACTGCTCAGGTACCGGTATCGACCATCCGTCTGTCGCGCAGGGCGACGATGAAGACGCCAGTCAGGGTAATGGCCCCGCCCACGAGCATTCGCGGGGTGAGCTGGTCATCGAGCAGCGTCACGCCAAAGAGAATGCTGAAGATCGGCGACAACAGGGTCAGCGGGGCGACGCTGGTCACCGGATAACGCTGGATCAGATAGAACATCAGGCTGTGGGCCAGCAGGCTGTTGATGAGCGCCGTGAACAGCACCGCGCCCCAACCCGGCAGGCCGGCTTGCTGAATTGCCGTCCATTGATTGTCCTCGAATATCAGCGAAAGCAAGGCGAGCACCGGCCAGCTCGTCAGGGCCAGCCAGGCCTGAAGCTGCAGTGGGCCGACTCCTGAGAGACGCTTGATATAGACGAGCCCGAGGGAGGCGAACACGCAGGACAGGATGACAAGACCAAGACCCTGCCAGTACTCGGCGACACCCGGATCGAACGCGATCAGGGCCACGCCGCCGAAGGCCAGCGCAATCCCGAGAATCCGCCGCCAACGGATGGTTTCGCCCAGCATCCACACCGATAGCAGAGTCGTGATCGGCACGCCGAGCTGGGTGGCGATGGCGACCGTCGAGACATCGTGGGCCAGCGACAGCCCTGTGAACAGCAACGCGAATTGCAGGGAACCGCTGAGCAACGCCGCCAGCAGGAGGGTTTGCATCTGCCCGCGGAAAAGCCGCAGGAACGGCAGCGTCACCACACTCAGCAGGCCGAACCGCAGCGCGGTAAACAGGATAGGCGGCAGCTCGGCTACACCTACCTTCGCGGCAATCAGATTGAAGCCCCAGCACGCCGTGACGAGGATCAGCAGCCCCAGGTCGCGTGGGGAAAGCACCTCAGGCGGGATAGCGTGCCTTGAGGTAGGCGTACAGCGCCCGCACACCTTGGGCTTCCGCCCCGACCGGTCGTCCCGGACGCTCCCGCGGATTCCAGCCGTAAAGGTCGATGTGCAGCCAGTGCCGGGCCTCGGCAACAAAGCGTTTCAGGAACAGCCCGCCGATGATCGCGCCCGAAAAACCCGAGCTCGAGACGTTGTTGAGATCGGCAATCTTGCTGGCCAGTTCGTCGTCGTAACCAGGCCAGAGCGGCAGCTGCCACAACGGATCGGATTCCGCCGCGGCAATCTCCAGCACCGATCTTGCGAGCGCATCGTCGCTGGCGAACAGCGCTGGCAGTTCCGGTCCCAGCGCTACACGCGCGGCTCCGGTCAGGGTGGCCATATCGATCAGCAGGTCCGGGCGTTCGGCATCGGCCAAAGCCAGCCCATCGGCCAGCACGAGGCGGCCTTCAGCATCGGTATTGCCCACTTCGACCTGCAGGCCCTTGCGGGTATCGAGAACATCGCCGGGACGAAAGGCATTGCCGCCGACGGCATTTTCCACCGCAGGGATGACTACGTGGAGCCGTACTGGAAGCTTTGCATCCATGACCAGCTGTGCCAACGCCAGAACGCAGGCTGCCCCGCCCATGTCCTTTTTCATCAACAGCATTGCTGCCGCGGGTTTGAGGTCGAGGCCGCCGGAATCGAAACACACCCCTTTGCCCACGAGTGAGACACGGGGATGGTCGGGATTGCCCCAATGGAGTTCAACGACCCTTGGTGCCACGGTGCTCGCGCGGCCGACCGCATGCACCGCCGGAAATCCCGCGAGCAATTCATCGCCGATGTATTCACGAATGACGGCGCCATAACGATTGCCGACCTCGGCGATCGCAGACCCAAGCTGGTCGGGCAACAGATGACTGGCCGGAGTATTGATGAGGTTGCGGGCCAGCGAGCAGGCGTTGTGGATCCGGGAAACTTCGGCACCATCGACGCCAGCGGGAAGGGTCAGCCGCACCGATCGCACCGTACCTGCGTCGCGGCGGAAGCGGTCAAACCGGTACTGACCGTAAGCCCATCCCAGCGCAAACTGTTCAGCGGCTTTTTTTCCGAGCGCACTCACCAGATGGTAGTCGCCCTCGGGCAAACGCTCTGCAAGCCCGGACACATGCCATAGAGAGAGTTCTTCGCCGGCTGAGCGCTTGCCAAGCCCGCAGACCGCGGCGATGGGTACCCCGTCATTGCCTGGCAATAGCTGGACCTTGCTGCGCTCGCCACGGAAACCGCTGGCCTGCAACCACGAACGCACCCCCGGGGGCTGGGCATTCCGCCACGCCTCGTACTGGTCCTCGTACAAAACATGAATGGGCATGGAGCCCGTGTTGATACTGCTATTGAACATGGAGGTCATGAATGTCGGGTACCGATGAGGCAGACCTGAATGGCAAGGCAAGACCCAAGGCAACACCCAAGGCAACACATGGGGATCGGCCAGGGATCGATTTGAAGGTGCGGCTCTTCCCTCAAGGATATCAGCCAAAGCACTTCAGGATGCTTCTAGGGTTGACAGCCCGGTAGCGCTGTGATGCCATGCGTGAATAAGCCTATGTTAAGATTCGCGCTTCAATTTTCCTGCTTCCCTGTCGGCGTTCTGCTGGTCGGGGTACCTCTGGTTGGGCGGAGGCGCGGGACCTGAGTTAACGAAGCCGATTCAAGACTTGAGTTAAACAGGAACCCCGCACCGGCAGCACCGTGGCGGGGTTCTCTTTTGGTGACGGCACGAAAGCGGCCACGAATTTGCCTTGCATCGATTGACGGATTCAGAGCCTGCACCCGGGATGGCCCGCCAGGCACCAGATAGACAAGATGGATACAACGTTCAGGAGTTTCGCTCATGCAGATTTATTCCCAGAAGGACGTCAACAAGAAAGCGCTCAAGGGCGCGCGAATCGTGATCCTGGGCTATGGTAGCCAGGGTCGCGCGCACGCACTCAACCTCAAGGACAGCGGGTTCGACGTCGTGGTGGGTGTACGCAAAGGTGGCGATAGCTGGACCAAGGCGAAGAAGGATGGCCTTAAAGTAGCCGAGCCTGCCGAAGCCGTGAAAGGCGCGCACCTCATCGCCATGCTCGTCCCCGATCTCGCCCAGAAAGATCTGTACAAGGATGTCGTCGCGAACATTCCGAAGGGCGCCACGCTCCTTTTCGCGCACGGTTTCAACATCCACTTCAAGCAGATCAAGCCGCGCAAGGATCTGGACGTCGTGCTGATCGCACCGAAGGGCCCGGGCGCCCTCGTCCGTCGTCAGTTCGAACAGGGTCGCGGCGTGCCCGCCCTCCTTGCCGTCTACCAGGACGCGACGAAGAACGCGCGTGACAACGCCCTCGCCTATGCACACGGCATCGGCGGCACCCGTGGCGGTGTTCTCGTGACAACGTTTGCCGAAGAGACGGAAACGGACCTGTTCGGCGAGCAGGCTGTGCTCTGCGGCGGCGCTACCGAACTCGTGCTCAAGGGCTTCGAGACGCTGGTGGAAGCCGGTTACCAGCCCCAGGTGGCCTACTACGAAGTCCTGCACGAACTGAAGCTGATCGTCGACCTGCTGCATGAAGGCGGTCTGGCCAAGATGCACAAGTTCATCAGCGATACGGCGAAGTACGGCGACCTGACGCGCGGTCCCCGCATCGTCAATGCGGCTACGAAGAAGGAAATGCGCAAGGTTCTCAAGGAAATCCAGGACGGCAAGTTTGCCCGCCAGTGGATCAAGGAGAGCAAGACGGGCATGAAGAAGTACAAGAAGATGATGGACAAGGACCTGAAGCACCCGATCGAGAAGGTCGGCGCGCAGCTCCGGGCCCGCATGCCCTGGCTGAACAGCTGAGGCCTGGCCCGACTTCATGACGCAACCGGACCCTGCCAAAGTCCTGATCTTCGACACGACGCTGCGTGACGGCGAGCAGTCCCCGGGCTGCAGCATGACGCAGCCCGAGAAGCTGCGAGTGGCCCGCGCACTTGCAGAGCTCGGTGTCGATGTGATCGAGGCAGGGTTCCCGGTGGCATCCCGCGGCGACTGGGAGTCCGTCAACGCGATTGCCCGTGAAATCCACGGGCCGGCCATTGCCGGACTCGCCCGCTGCAACAAGGACGACATCGAAACGGCATGGCGCGCCGTCAAGGATGCGGACCGCCCTCGCCTCCATGTCTTTCTCGCGACCAGCGCCATCCATCGTCAGTACAAGCTGAACATGGCGAAGGAAGAAATCATTCGCCTCGCTGTCGATGGCGTGAAGATGGCGCGCGACCTGTGCGATGACGTGGAGTTTTCTCCCGAAGACGCCTCGCGCACGGAACTCGAGTTTCTCGCGGAAGTGGTCGAAGCTGTCGTTGCGGCAGGCGCCACTACCGTGAACGTTCCCGATACGGTCGGTTACACCGTGCCCGAGGAATTCCACGAGGTCTTCGCCTATCTCAAGCGCAATGTCCGCGGCATCGACAAGATCGTGTTGTCAGTCCACTGTCACGACGATCTCGGTATGGCCGTTGCCAACAGCCTTGCAGCCGTGCGCGCCGGTGCGCGCCAGGTCGAGTGCACGATCAACGGCATCGGCGAACGTGCGGGCAACTGCTCGCTCGAAGAAATCGTGATGGCGCTGAAAACGCGCGAAAGCTTTTTCGGTTTGCACACCGGCGTGCAGACGAACCGCCTGTACCCCACCAGCCGCATCGTCTCGCAGATCACCGGCATGCCTGTGCCCCGCAACAAGGCGATCATCGGCGAGAACGCGTTCGCCCACGAGTCGGGCATTCACCAGCACGGCATGCTCCGGCACGCCTCGACCTACGAGATCATGCGTCCCCAGGACGTTGGTCTGTCCCGTACGAGCCTCGTGCTGGGCAAGCACAGTGGGCGCCATGCGTTCCGGGAACGGGTCAAGGAGCTGGGCTTCGAACTCGACGATGTGGAGTTCAACCGGGTATTCGAGGAATTCAAGGCGCTCGCGGACAAGAAGAAGGAATTGTTCGACGGCGACATCGAAGCGCTGGTGATGCACGCGGAATCAGGCGCTCCGGGCCCCTGGAATCTCGAGGCTGTCGAAGTCACTACCCGCAGCAACGCCGCTGCTTCCGCTTTTGTCAGGCTCCGGAATCGCGACGGCAAGGTATTCGAGCAGCGCACGACCGGCGACGGGCCCGTCGACGCAGCCATCAAGGGTATCGAGCAGATTACCGGCGTCACGGTGCAGGTGAAGAAATTCGAGTTGCACAGCGTCTCGGGCGGCGAAGACGCCCAGGGCGAGGCAGTCATCACGGTTGAACAGAACGGCCGCGGTTATCGCGGCACGAGCGTCAGCACGGATATCGTGGAAGCCGCTGCCCATGCATTCCTGGAAGTAGTGAATCGCATCGAATCGACCCGTCTGACTGCCGAACGTACTGGCGCGGAGCGGCGTGTGGTCGATCGCGATGCCGTGTCGGCGATCTGATTCGAAGTTGGCGCGATGCCTTAGGCTTAGCTGAAGAGGTCCTTCCCATGCCCATAGCAGAATCGAAATTCATCTGGCAGAACGGCAAGCTCATCCCCTGGGAAAAAGCCACCGTCCACGTCCTGACGCATGCACTGCACTATGGCTCCACCGTATTCGAAGGTGTCCGTTCCTACGCGACGCCAAAGGGCCCGGTCATCTTCCGTCTGCAGGACCATACGCGCCGGCTGTTCGATTCAGCACGGATCTATCGCATGGACATCCCTTACAGCGTTGCCGACATCAACTCGGCGTGCAAGCAGATCGTCACGGCGAACGACCTGACTCGCGGCGCCTACCTGCGTCCCTTCGCGTTTCGCGGCTATGGGGAGATCGGCGTTGCGCCGAAAATCTCGCCACCGATCGAAACCATCGTGGCCGGCTTCGAATGGGGGGCCTATCTCGGCGCAGATGGCCTCGAGAATGGCATCGATGTGTGTGTTTCGTCCTGGCAGCGGCTTGCGCCAAACACCATTCCGGCCCTCGGCAAGGCAGCGGGCAATTACCTTTCGAGCCAGCTGATAAGCATGGAAGCCAAGCGGCTCGGTTTTGCCGAAGGCATCGGCCTTGGTGTGGATGGCAACGTGAGCGAAGGCGCTGGCGAAAACCTGTTCCTCGTGCGCGATGGCATTCTCTATACGCCGGGCGTCGCGAGCTCGATCCTGCAGGGGATCACCCGTGACTCGGTCATCAATCTCGCTCGCGAGCATGGCATTGAAGTTCGCGAGCAGTCGATTCCGCGTGAGATGCTGTACATCGCGGATGAAATCTTCCTGACTGGCACGGCAGCAGAAATCACGCCCGTTCGCTCAGTGGACCGGATCACCGTCGGCGCGGGTCGCCGTGGGCCCGTCACCGAAACGCTGCAGACCGCCTTCTTCGGGCTGTTCAACGGCAAGACGCCCGACAAGTGGGGCTGGCTCGAGCTGTGTCATGAACCCAAGGCAGTGGCCGCGACCGGCTGATCCGGCTTGAAGCAAAGACAATGACCGCAAAAACATTGTTCGAGAAAGTGTGGGAACGGCACGAAGTCGTTCCCGAGACCGCCGAAACGCCCGCGGTGCTCTACATCGATCTGCACCTGATCCACGAAGTGACGACACCCCAGGCTTTCTCGCTGCTGCGGGAACAGGGGCTGAAGGTACGGCGTCCGGATCTCATTCTCGCGACGATGGATCATTCGACGCCGACCACCTCGGAGGAGATCTTCGGGCGCATCCCGATCCGCATGGAATCCGCTGCGCAGCAGATCCACAAGCTCGAAGACAACTGCCGCGAATTCGGCATCGAACTCCTCGGCATGACGCACGAGCATCGCGGCATCGTGCACGTCATCGGGCCGGAACTCGGCGCGACGCAGCCGGGCAAGACCATCGTCTGTGGTGATAGCCATACGGCAACGCACGGTGCGTTCGGTGCCCTCGCCTTCGGCATCGGCACCACGGAAGTCGGTCACGTCCTCGCAACGCAGTGCCTGCTGCAGCGCCGTCCCAAGACGCTGGCCATCAATGTTCGTGGCCGCCTCGCTCCCGGCGTGACAGCAAAGGATCTCATTCTCGCCATCATCGGCAGGATCGGCGTGGCCGGTGGCACAGGCTTTGTCATTGAGTATCGCGGTGAAGCCATCGAAGCGCTCTCGATGGACGAACGCATGACCATCTGCAACATGTCGATCGAAGCCGGCGCCCGCGCCGGCATGATCGCACCCGATGAAACCACTTTCGCTTACCTGAAAGGCAGGCCGAAGGCTCCGCAAGGCGCGGACTGGGATCGTGCGGTAGCAGAGTGGAAACAGCTCAAGAGCGACCCCGGTGCACGTTTCGACAGTGAAGTGGATATCGACGCGACAACCCTCGAACCGATGATCACCTACGGCACCAACCCGGGCATGGTCACGTCGATCTCGGGATCGGTCCCCACCCGTCCCGACGACGCAGTGTTCGCCAAGGCGCTTGCGTACATGGGCTTGCAGGCAGGCGAGCGGATGCTCGACAAGTCGGTACAGATTGTCTTCATCGGTAGCTGCACGAATTCGCGCCTGTCCGATCTCGAACTCGCGGCGCGGGTCATCAAAGGTCACAAAGTGGCCTCGGGTGTCCGCATGCTCGTGGTGCCGGGGTCGCAACAGATCAAGCTCGCAGCGGAAGCGCTCGGGCTCGATCAGGTCTTCCTCGATGCCGGTGCAGAATGGCGGGAATCGGGGTGTTCGATGTGCATCGGCATGAATGGCGATCTCGCCGGCAAGGGCCAGTACGTCGTCAGCACCAGCAACCGCAATTTCGAAGGCCGGCAGGGACAGGGAGCGCGCACGTTGCTCGCGAGTCCGGCAACCGCAGCCGCCGCAGCCATTCGCGGACGTATCACAGACCCGCGTCAGTACATGTGACAGCTGGCGGCATTCCGTTCGTTTCATTCTTTACTCGCTGACCAAGTATCCACCCCGATGCAGCCCATCAAGTCGCTCAAATCCCGGACAGTTGTCCTGTCGCCTCCGGACATCGACACGGATCAGATCATCCCCGCGCGGTTCCTGCGGACGACCACGAAGGAAGGCCTGGGCAAGCAGCTCTTCTCGGATTGGCGCTACGACGCAAACGGCACTCCCAAGGCCGACTTCGTGCTCAACAGGCCTGAAGCACAGGGTTGTTCGATCCTCGTGGCTGGGCGTAACTTCGGTTGTGGCTCGTCGCGTGAACACGCGCCGTGGGCGCTGCTCGACTTTGGAATTCACGCTGTCATCAGCACCGAGATTGCCGACATCTTCCGGAGCAATTCGCTCAAGAACGGGCTGCTGCCCATCGTGATCGACGAACCGACGCATGCCTGGTTGCTGGAGCATCCCGGCGTGGAGGTCGAGATTGACCTGGCCTCTTCCACCCTGAAGTTGCCTGACGGACGTAAGGTCGGTTTTCCGATCGAGGCGTTCGCAAAATACTGCCTGCTGAATGGCATCGATGAGCTCGGCTACCTGCTGAACCAGTCCGATGCGATCAGCCGTCACGAGCGAGCCCATCCGTGAAGGCGCGCATTGTCGTTCTCCCCGGGGATGGCATCGGCCCCGAAGTCACCGCTGAAGGCGTCAGGGTGCTGGAGGCTGTCGCCACCCGCTTCAAGCATGAATTCACCTTCGACACGCAGCTGATCGGTGGCGCCGCGATTGACGCGACTGGCAGCGCATTGCCCGAGCAGACGCTCGCAGCGTGCAAGGGTGCGGCTGCCATCCTGCTGGGAGCAGTGGGTGGTCCCAAATGGTCGGATCCTGCCGCGAAGGTGCGACCCGAGCAGGGTCTGCTCGCGATTCGCAAGGCGCTTGGGCTGTTCGCGAATCTGCGGCCCGTGAGTTTGCATCCTGCCCTGCTCGATGCTTCCACGATCAAGCCTGAGGTCCTCGCAGGCACCGACATCATGGTCGTTCGTGAATTGACCGGCGGCATCTACTTCGGTGAGAAGACCCGGACCGCCACCAGTGCGAGCGATCTCTGCACGTATACCGTTGCCGAGGTCGAGCGCGTCATTCGCGTAGCCGGCCGTCTGGCGATGGGCCGGCGCAAGAACCTTGTGTCCGTCGACAAGGCAAATGTGCTCGAGACCTCCCGCCTCTGGCGTCAGGTTGCCGAACGTATCCTGAAGTCGGAATTTCCCGAGGTCACTTTCGAGCACATGCTCGTCGACTCGGCGGCGATGCACCTCATCCGCAAACCTGCCAGCTTCGATGTCATCGTGACGGAGAACATGTTCGGCGACATCCTGACCGACGAGGCTTCGATGCTCGCGGGTTCGATGGGCTTGCTGCCTTCTGCATCTCTGGGTGCCGGAACGCTGGGTCTCTACGAACCCATTCACGGCTCGGCGCCCGACATTGCCGGCCGTGGAATCGCGAATCCCTTCGGCACCATCCTGAGCGCAGCGTTGCTCTTGAAGCACTCGCTCGGCTTGATAACAGAGGCCGCAGCCGTCGAGGCGGCGGTAGCGGAAGCGGTCACCGCCGGGGTCCGGACGGCGGACATAGCGGCGGGCGGACCCCAGGTCTCGACCCGGGTTGCCGGGGATGCGGTATTGAAGATTATTTCAGGTTAACTGCCCAAGTTACTGAAAAATAATAGTTTGTATTTTTGAGTGAATTCGTGTCGGGACCCAAGCGCCCGGCCAAAAGGCTGTTTCGCCCGAAAATTGCCCTCCAATGGCCGCCGGAGATTGGTTATTATCCGGTCAGCGCGCCGGATTCTCCGTCTCGCGGTTTCTTCGCCCTCTAGGCAACCACCCTTTTCTTTTCGGCCGTTTACGGTCGAATACTCTCTGGTGGAAACGGGACTCGAGTCGGGTTAGTCCCCATGTCGCGGCGGTTCACTCCGTCCCGACGAGACTGTGATCTTCGTTGCCACATCCAGGCCGGCCCGAAAAAGCCGGCCTGTTTTTTTTGTGGCCATTCATTACAGCAAGCCGATCAGCCTGCCTTGCGCGCCCGCTCGAGTGCCGCTTCAAGATCGCGCAGCAGATCGCCGCCCTCTTCGATCCCGATCGAGAGCCGGATCAGACCCTCCGAGATTCCCGCCCGCTCCCTTGCCTGCACATCCAGTGCTGCATGGGTCATGGTCGCGGGATGAGCCGCCAGGCTCTCGACGCCACCCAGTGACTCTGCCAGTGAGAAACACTGCAAGCCATTGAAGAAGGAGCGGACCTGCTCCAGGCCACCGTGCAGCTCGAAACTCACCATCGCGCCGAAACCCGATTGCTGTCGTCGGGCCAGCTCATGCTGGGGATGGGTCTTGAGTCCGGGGTAGTAAACGGCGCGGACCGCGGGATGATTCGTCAGCACACCTGCGACCTGCTCCGCGTTCGCGGCGTGAGCCTTCAGTCTCGCATGCAGCGTGCGCAATCCACGCAGCGTGAGATAGCTGTCGAACGGTGCACCCGTGACGCCGGTGGCATTGCCCCACCATTCAAGTTGCTGATGCAGCTCGGCAGAGGCAGCAATGACGGCGCCCCCGACGACATCGCTGTGGCCGTTCAAGTACTTGGTCGTAGAATGCACGACGAAGTCCGCACCCAGCGCGATGGGCTGCTGCCACACCGGCGACAGGAAAGTGTTGTCCACGACGACCAGTGCGCCGGTTGCATGTGCAGCGTCGGCAATGGAACGGATATCAGCAACTCTCAGCAGGGGATTGCTCGGCGTCTCGATCCAGACCAGCTTCGGCCGCTTCGCGATCGCCTGGGCAATGGCTTGAGGATCGGTCTGATCGATGAACTCCACCCGCAAAGATCCCCGACGAGCCAGTCCTCCCAGCAGACGATAGGTGCCGCCATAGCAGTCGTGCGGTGCGACCACCAGGTCATTCGCACCCATCAGCTGGGTGATCAGCATGACCGCCGACATGCCCGAGGCTGTCACGACCGCACCGGCGCCACCTTCAAGATCAGCCAGCGCGGCACCCAACGCATCCCGTGTCGGGTTGCCCGACCGGCTGTAGTCGTAGCGACCTTTCTGGCCGAAAGCCGAGAAAGCAAAATTGGACGTCAGGTACAGCGGCGCAACGACCGCCCCGTGCTGCGTGTCGCTCTCAAGCCCGGCGCGGACAGTCCGCGTTGTCTGACCGGCCCATTCAGGCAAATCGCTCATGATCGTTCTCCGCGCAGATCGCCTGGTCCGGAAGCAGCTTCCTTGCTGCCAAGGGCCTTACCCAGAACAGGTCGCAACGCTTCAATCTCCTTGAGGAAGGCATCATGGCCATAGAGCGACGACAGCTCCACCAGCTGGCACGGTCCGGCGAGCCGACTCTTGAGGTCCTGGAGATCCGCGATCGGGACGAGCTGGTCTTCGAGCACGCCGATCAAGGTTGTCGGTACCCGGATCTGCGCCGCCCTCACCTGATGCAGGTCGATGGATTCTGAAAGGCACACGAACGCTTCGGGAACATACCGTTGTGCGTAAGCGTCTCCTCGTGCGAACAGATAGCCTTCAACCGGGAAGGCGAACCCGGAGGCGCAGCGTTCGGCTTCGCCGCTGAAGCGGGCTGCAAATTCCGCAGGTGTTCGATAGGTGGCCATGGCCAGGGCGCGCGCGAGTTTCAGTCCTTCAGCGCCCTCACCCTTCGCGGCGGCATACCGGACGATCGCGCGCTGCACGCTGCGCCAGGCAGTTGCCATCGGATGAGTGCGGTCCGCCGCGCTGATCGCAACGATATGCCCGACTTCATCGGGAAAGCGCTCTGCGAAAGCCAGCGCGACCATTCCGCCATACGAAGCGCCGACGATCGCGTGCAGCGGCTGAATCCCCAGATGGTCGATCAGTCGGTGCAGGAGCTCCGCCTGGTCATAGGCGCTGATGCTCGGGAAGGATTTCTGGCCTGGCCTCGGGCCCGTGGTCTCGCCGCTGCCGCCCAGGAAGTCGAAGCCGAGAATTGCATGCAGGTTCGAATCGACCGGGTATTTTGGTCCGACGACGCCGTTCCACCATCCGCCCGCCTCGCCGGAATTCTGTGCAAATACCTTGCGGCCGGCAGAGATGCCGCCTAGTGCCGCAACAACGGGAGCGTCGGGGATGCTTGCGCGCGTCAGGCGCCACGCAACACTTACGTCCTCAAGGACTTCCCCAAAATGCAGGGGGAACGCACCGGGGATCTTGAGGATCCCTTCGCTGGCGTTCCCTACCGTGGCACTCCGGGCTGTACCGGTTGTGGGCGTAGTCATGACTTCCAATGCTCTCCAATAGTCCCCCACGTGCGGGGCTAGCCCCCCTGTCTGTCAGGGGGGTGGATCCTTCCTATGACGGAAGGCGGTTTCCACACATCGGAAACCCCTACGGAGAGCCGTAGCGGCAGGTCGCTGTAGCCTGCTTTTCCCGCTTGGCGCATCCGCGCCGCATGGAAAAGCTTTAAAGCTTCACAGCACCTCATCTGTGGGTTGGGCGCAGGGGCGATCCCTTGCGCGGCAATACCGCAGGAGTTGGCACCTTTTCACAGGGGTTAGCTGCGACGGTTGCCCCGGCTTCAAAGGGCCTTTCCCTCAGCCGGTCTCGATGAGTGGCCAAAAGTCTATGGTCAGTGCGGTGAAGGCGTCAAGAAAGTATCTGGCGGAGAGGCATTTTCGGGTTGACGCCCGGGCCTTGCGTGTATTAACGTGCTAGCACGCTAATACAACCTCCTGTATTCCCATGAAAGATCACCGCGCCGTCACGCCGCGTCAGGAAGCCCTGGCCGAGCGTTCGCTTGCCGATGCGCTCCTGAAACTGTCGACAGTCGATGAGTGCCGGGCATTCCTGCGCGATCTGTGCACGCCGGCCGAGTTGCAGGCGCTCGCGGATCGCTGGCAGGTGGTTGGCCTGCTGCAGGAAGGCCTTCCCTATCGCGAGATACAGAAAAGAACCGGTGTCAGCGTCACGACCGTCGGGCGCGTTGCCCGTTATCTCACTCAAGGCAATGGCGGTTATGCGCTGGTTGTCAAACGACTGGAGGAACCCCGCCATGGATAAGGTTGCCATCGACAAGCCTCCGCGGCTGAAGCTCGCCGTGCAGAAATCCGGCCGGCTGACAGACAACTCGCTTGACCTGATGGTCAAGTGCGGCCTCAAGTACAGCCGAGGCAAGGACCAGCTGATCTGCTACGGCGAGAACATGCCGCTCGACGTGCTGCTGGTGCGCGACGACGATATCCCGGACCTCGTGCAGCAGGATGTCTGCGACCTCGGCATAGTCGGGCTCAATGTCATCGAAGAAAAACGCCTGGCGTTCGAGGCCCGAGGCATCAAGCCGCTGTTCGAGCAGCTGATGGTGCTCGACTACGGCAAGTGCCGACTGTCCATCGCTGTCCCTGACGGCACCGACTACGACGGTGTTCGCTCGCTGCAGGGCAAGCGGATCGCCACCACGTATCCGAATATCCTGGGTCGTTACCTTCAGGACAACGACGTCCAGGCCGAGATCGTTACACTGTCGGGTGCCGTCGAGATCGCACCACGCCTCGGTCGCGCCGATTTCATCTGCGACCTCGTGTCGACCGGCGCAACGCTGGTGGCCAACCACCTTCGCGAAGCTGAAACCATTCTCCTGAGCCAGGCAGCAGTAATCCGTACTCCCGTGCCGGTTGTCGAAGAGAAGCAGGACTGGATCCATCGGCTGACCGTCCGCATCGATGGCGTGCAGCAGGTGAAGGAAAGCAAGTACATCATGCTGCATGCGCCGCGCTCGAAACTTGCGGACATCCGCAAGCTGCTACCCGGCAGCGAGTTCCCGACGATCATTCCGCTTGATGGCCCTGGTGACAAGGTCGCGGTGCACGCGGTCTGCCGGGAAAACGTGTTCTGGGAAACGCTGGAAAGCCTCAAGAAAGCCGGTGCGAGTTCGGTACTCGTGCTGCCTGTCGAGAAGATGCTGGCCTGAACTGCCGCCAAAGTGTGAAGGATCGAAGGACAGTGAATCTGCCCATTCTGAACTGGTCGAGCCTGTCGGTCGCTGAGCGCCGCACTGCGCTCCAGCGGCCTACCCTTCGGGGCAGCGAAGAGCTGCTGGGCCGAGTGAGCACTATCGTCAACGAAGTGCGAAGCGGTGGCGACGCAGTGCTCAGGCGTTACACGCGCGAACTGGACGGCGCTGAGATCGAACACTTCGCTGTCTCGGCGGCAGAGTTCGCGGCGGCCGAAAAGCTGTTGTCGAAGGAGCAGCGTGAGGCCCTCGATCGCGCCATCAGCAATGTCACGAAGTTTCACGAAGCACAGGTGTCTCCGCCGCTCAGCCTCGAGACTTCGCCAGGTGTCGTATGCGAAAGGCATACCCGCCCGATTGATGCGGTAGGTTTGTATGTCCCCGCAGGGACTGCTCCCCTGCCCTCTGCCGCCATCATGCTTGCGGTGCCTGCGCGTATTGCTGGCTGCCCGGTGCGGGTGCTGTGCACTCCCCCGCAACGCGATGGCCGGGCGGATCCGGCTGTGCTGGTCGTGGCGCGTCAATGCGGTGTGGAGCAAGTGTTCAAGGCCGGTGGTGCTCAGGCGATTGCAGCCATGGCCTACGGGACCGAATCCATTCCCAAGGTCGACAAGATCTTCGGTCCCGGCAGTGCGTGGGTGACTGCCGCGAAGCAACTGGTCGGCAACGATCCCGCTGGCGCAGCGCTCGATCTGCCGGCCGGACCTTCGGAAGTGCTCGTCATCGCCGATGACACCGCGAGACCCGAATTTGTCGCGGCGGATCTGCTTGCGCAAGCGGAGCACAGCGGCGACGCGCAGGTTGTCCTGGTGACGACATCCAGGACACTGGCTGAAGCGGTGATCATCGAGCTCGGGAAGCAGATGTCGCGGTTGTCCCGCATCAGCACGCTGAATCAGGCCATCCACAATACCCGGATCATTCTGGTCACGACGCTCGATGAGGCATTCGCAGTCAGCAACAGCTATGCACCGGAACACCTGATCGTGCAGACGCGCGAACCGCGCAGCTGGCTGCCACGGATTCGCAATGCAGGCTCCGTTTTCCTGGGTTCATGGACACCCGAAACCATGGGTGACTATTGCAGCGGCACCAACCACGTCCTGCCGACATACGGGTTTGCGCGCGCCTACAGCGGACTCTCCCTGAATGATTTCCTGAAGCGGATCACCGTGCAGGAACTGAGTGCAGCGGGCCTCAAGGATCTGGGGCCGACAGCCGTCAGCATCGCAGGCCTTGAAGGCCTGGATGCGCATGCCAACGCGGTCACCATCCGCCTCGACTATCTGTCCCGGTCTGGAAATGCAGCATGAGCAGCGTCCTGAATCTCGCCCGTCCCGATATCCTGACGCTGCAGCCCTACCAGCATGCGCCGTGGTTGCCATCGCTGGAACGCCTGCACGCAAACGAAATGCCCTGGCGCGCGTCCGGCGATGAATCGCGGGCAGGCCTCAATCGCTATCCTGAGCCACAACCTCCGGAGCTGATCGCCCGCCTGGCAGAGCTGTACGGCGTCACCGGGCAGCAGGTTCTCGCGGGCCGGGGCAGCGATGAAGCCATCGATCTCCTGGTGCGGGCTTTCTGCCGCGCCGGGCAGGACAGCGTCATTCTGTGTCCGCCTACCTTCGGCATGTACAAGGTGGCTGCAAAAATCCAGGGCGCGGGCGTCATCGAAGTCCCGTTGGTGAAGGAGAAGGATTTCGCACTCGATCTCGCGGGCGTTCTGGCGGCGTGGAATCGCAGCGTAAAAATCATTTTTCTCTGTTCGCCGAATAATCCTACCGGCAACCTTCTCGATGCCGGCGAAGTCGAGCGCCTCTGCATCGAGCTTGACGGCAAGGCGCTCATCGCGGTCGATGAAGCGTATGTGGAATTTGCAGATACGCACGGTTTGACGCCGCTGCTGTCCCGGTACCCGAATCTGGTGATCTTCCGCACGCTGTCCAAGGCTTATGCTCTGGCCGGTGCGCGCTGTGGCGCCCTGCTTGCTCACTCTGAAATCGTGGGCCTGTTGCACAGGATCATTCCTCCCTATGCATTGCCGGCGCCCACCGTCGAAGCCGTACTCAGGCTCACGAGCCCGGCCAGTCGCTCGGACGCAGCGGGGCACATCGCAACGCTGATGCTGGAGCGGGAAAAATTGCGGGCGGGTCTCAAGGATCTGCCGCTGATCTCCCGTGTCTGGCCGAGCGATGCGAATTTCCTGCTCGTTGAATGCACAAACGCGGATCGGGTGCTCGAAGCGGTCAAGTCCGTTCGCCTGATCATCCGGGATCAGCGTGCACAAGCATCGCTGCCGAACTGCCTCAGGATTTCCGTCGGGACGCCGGAGCAAAATCAACGTCTGCTGGCGGCTATTGCTGCCGCAGGAGCTGCGCGATGACGGCGCTGAAGCACGTTCTTTTCATCGATCGCGATGGCACGCTCATCGAAGAACCGCCGGATGAGCAGATCGACAGCCTGCAGAAACTGCGCTTGTTGCCGGGAGTGATCCCCGCGTTGCTGCGCCTGCGGGACGCGGGTTATACATTTGTGCTCGTCAGCAACCAGGATGGTCTAGGCACCGACCGGTTTCCGGAAGCCAGTTTCCGCGAGCCGCAGGATTTCCTGCGCGAGCTGCTCGCCTCGCAGGGCATCGTGTTTGAAGCCGAATTTTTCTGTCCCCATTTCCCGACGGATGGGTGCGATTGCCGCAAGCCGAAGACTGGGCTGCTCGATACCTGGCTGAATAGCAACGTGATCGATCCGGCCTTGAGCTTCGTCATCGGCGATCGGGAAACCGATCTGCAACTCGCGGTGAATCTGGGGCTCGGTGGCATTCGTGTCGCAGGCAAAGGCCATTCAGCGGGCGATGCGGGCGAACCATGGGCAGCGATTGCAGCGAGACTGGCGACGTCGGTGCGGACAGCACATGTTGTTCGCAAGACGAAGGAAACAGACATTGTCGTCGACATCAACCTCGACCGGGAAAGCCCGATCCACATCACGACGGGTCTCGGGTTCTTCGACCACATGATCGAGCAGATTGCGCGGCATGGTGGTTTCGCACTCGACCTCACCTGCAAAGGCGATCTCGAGATCGACGAACACCATACCGTCGAGGACTGCGCACTCGCCCTCGGAACGGCGTTACGGCAGGCGCTTGGTGACAAACGGGGCATTGGTCGATTCGGCTTCCTGCTGCCCATGGATGAAACCCAGGCGCAGATCGCCATCGACCTGTCCGGTCGCGCGTACTTCGTTTTTGAAGGCAAGTTCAATCGCGAACAGGTAGGCCAGCTGCCGACCGAACTCGTGCCGCATTTCTTCCGGTCGCTGGCCGATAGCCTGGGAGCCGCGATTCACATCAAGGTGACAGGCGAGAACTCGCATCACATGGTGGAAGCGTGCTTCAAGGGTGTGGGCCGTGCATTGCGCCAGGCCGTCCGCATCGAGGGCACCGAGTTGCCGAGCAGCAAGGGCGTGCTGTGAAGAATCGTCTTGCTATCATCGACAGCGGCGGTGCGAACATCGCCTCTCTGCAGTTCGCGATCGAACGCCTGGGAGTCGAGGCCAGCCTGACGACTGATCCCGCGGTCCTCATGTCCGCGACACATGTGATTCTGCCTGGAGTCGGTGCCGCCGCCGATTGCATGGCGCGACTCGAGTCGCTGCAACTGGCCGATACGATCAGGGCATTGCGCCAACCGCTGCTCGGCATCTGTGTCGGTATGCAGTTGCTGTTTGATGCGTCTGACGAAGGCAACGTCGCATGCCTCGGCATGTTTCCGGGTCGCGTACAGCGGTTCCCGGATCGCCCAGGTCTGCCTGTTCCGCACATGGGCTGGAACCAGATCAAGGCAACGCGTCCTACGCCACTGCTCGAAGGGCTGGGCGCGGACGACTACGTCTACTTCGTCCACAGCTATGCCGCACCCATCGGCAACGACACGCTGGCGACGACAGACTATGGCCATGCCTTTTCCGCTGCCGTCCAGCGCGAGAATGTATTCGGCGTGCAGTTCCATCCGGAACGCAGTGCCCGCGCCGGGGCAACGATCCTCGGCAACTTCCTGAAGCTCTGACGCGCAGGACCCTCACCCAATGCTCCGGGAACGAATGAAGTGGAACTGATCCCCGCCATCGACCTGAAGGACGGCCGCTGCGTGCGACTGTTCCAGGGTGATTTCGCCGCAGAGACCGTTTACGCAAACGATCCGGAAGTCATTCTGGAGCGCTACCTCGCATTCGGTGCGGCACGGATTCACATCGTCGATCTCGATGGGGCCCGTGATGGCGCGCAGGCGAATCGTGCTGCCATCCTGAAAATGGCCCGTCGCAAGGTAGCGAAGCTGCAGGTCGGTGGCGGACTGCGAACCTACGAACGCGTGCGTCTACTGCTGGATGCCGGCGTCGATCGAGCCGTGATCGGCAGCGTTGCGGCAACCACACCTGCCGAAGTGATCCGCTGGTTCAGGCTTGTCGATCCGGATCAACTCGTGCTTGCGTTCGATGTCCGCATGGATGCCGGCGGCACACCGCGCCTGACGACTCACGGTTGGTTGCAGCAGTCGGAAACATCGCTGTGGTCAGCCGTCGAGCAATACCTGCCGGCAGGATTGCGCCATGTGCTGTGCACCGATATCTCGCGGGATGGCGCGTTGACCGGCCCGAATACCGATCTGTACAGCGACGCCGTGCGCCGCTTTCCGCAAGTGCAGTGGCAAGCATCGGGCGGTGTTGCCAACGCCGGTGACTTGCATGCATTGCGTGCGTGCGGTGCAGCCGCGGCGATCAGCGGCAAGGCGCTTCTCGAAAACCGCATCAGTCCTCTGGAGCTCAAGCCATTCTTGCCAAACGCATCATCCCCTGCCTCGACGTAAGGGACGGGCAGGTCGTCAAGGGCGTCCGTTTCCGCGACCATCGGGTCGTGGGCGATATCCTCGAGCTTGCCGCGCGCTATCGCGAGGAAGGGGCGGACGAACTCGTGTTCTATGACATCACCGCGAGTCCCGACGGTCGCTCGGTCGATCGCAGCTGGGTGCGACGCGTTGCGAAGCTGCTCGATATTCCGTTCTGCGTCGCAGGCGGCATTCGCAGTGTCGCGGATGCCGAGCAGGTCCTGGGTGAAGGTGCCGAGAAGATCTCGGTGAACTCCCCTGCCCTTGCCGATCCCGACCTGATCAATCGCCTGAGTGCGCGGTTCGGCGCCCAGTGTGTCGTTGTCGGCATCGACAGCCAGACTGCCGACGGCGATTTTCTCGTCTATCAATTCACGGGTGACCCGACCCGCACGCGCAATACTGCGCGGCGGACAGTGGAATGGGTGCAGGAAGTGCAGCAGCGAGGCGCAGGTGAAATCGTCCTGAACTGCATGGCGAGCGATGGCGTCAGGCATGGGTACGATCTGCCCCAGCTCGCTGCGGTGCGCGCCGTGTGTTCGGTGCCGTTGATCGCATCCGGCGGGGCCGGCACCCCCGAACATTTCGCCGCGGTGTTCAATTCCGCAGCAGTGGATGGAGCTCTCGCGGCCAGTGTGTTCCACACGGGCGCGATCGCGATCCCGGATCTGAAACGTTACCTTCGGGCTGAAAACATCGAGGTCAGGCCATGACAGCGGAACAGTTGCGTCATCTCGACTGGAAGAAAGGCGGCGGCATGTTGCCAGTGGTCGTCCAGCACGCGAACAGCGGCCAGATCCTGATGATGGCTTACATGAATGAGGAAGCGCTGCGCACCACGTTGTCGCTTGGTCGCGTGACCTTCTTCAGTCGCACCAAGCAGCGGCTGTGGACGAAGGGTGAAGGTTCAGGTCACTTCCTGAAATTCATCAGCGCGACGGCGGACTGCGACAACGACTCGTTGCTGATCCTGGCGGAGCCGGTGGGGCCTACCTGTCATCTGGGAACGCAGAGCTGCTTCGGCGACGAAGTGGGCCCCGTCTCATCGCGTCTGGCCTTTCTCGGCGACCTCGAAGCGGTCATTGCGCAGCGTATTGCCGATCAGCCTGAAGGCAGCTACACGGCCCGCATCTGGTCGCAGGGACCAACACGCATTGCGCAGAAGGTCGGTGAGGAAGGCGTTGAAGTCGCACTGGCAGCCGTCACGCAGGAAGATGACCGCCTGATCGGCGAATCTGCGGACCTGCTGTTCCACCTGACACTGCTGCTCAAGAGCCGCGACCTGTCTCTTGCGCAGGTCGTGACGGAGCTGCAGCAGCGCCACGCCGCCAGAAAATAGCCTGGAGTTACCTGGACCTGCGTTACAGCGGAAACCGCGGCGGCGGTCGCGGGCCGAGAAAGCGGATGAACTCCCGCTTGCTGATCACCCCGTCGCCATCGCTGTCGTAGGTACTGAACGAGAGGCGCAGGCGGGGATCTTCACGCGCCTCTTCCTTGTCGATCTTCTGGTTGCCGTCGACGTCGAGGGCTTCGAAGGTTGACTGGTTGCCCTGCCCGAACTGTCCCCAGGCGGCCATTGGCAGGGCAATGCTGAACAGCAGACCGATCATTTTCTTCACGTCACACCTCCACATCCCCGCCCGCATGCTGGCCTGACTGCCGGTCTCACGGGTTGTCAGGCAAGGGTTCGCCAAGCTGTTCGCGATAGGTATCGCGGTAAAGCCGCACCAGCCGGGCGCGCAATTCTTCCACACTATCGGCAGAAATGTCGGCCGAGCTGCCAGCCCAGCTGAGCTCATGGGGCGAGCCTGCAGGCTGAGTGGTTCTTTCCACACCGTCCAGGGTGGCGTAACCCGGCAGTCCGAACTTTCGATCCAGCGTTCTCACCGCTGCACTGTAGGGCGCCGGAGTGTCTGCAGCCTTTGCAGTGTCGTCGAACAGAGGCCGGTAAGTCTGTGGCCGCCTGCGGTTCACCGCATCTGCCTCACCCTGGGCAATGATCTGCGTTGCCTGTCGCCACTCCGAGTCCGGCGCGTAGCGTTCAAGGAAAGGTCTGGTCACTCGCAATTGTGCAAATTCGATTTCAGCTTTCCAGGCCGCGAATGCAAACGCGATGTTGTCCTGAATGGCATCCGGCTGGCCCACGAAGCTGTACTTGCGTTCGGTACCGAATACTTCAAGCACCTTGCCTCCCGGTGCTGATTGCGATTCTCCCTCTGCGTCAGGGCTTCCGAGTGCAGCCCGGAATTCCTCGGGCCAGCCGACAAAGCTGTATTTCCGCTCGGGATCGTAGGACTCGAGGATGGCGGGAGAAATGAGGTCAGCCCGGATGTGCGCATACCACGCAAGCGCGAGCAGGAAGTCTGCAAGCGTTGTTGCACGGACATTGGTGATCGCAGCAGTTTCATCCTCACCGAACAGTTCGGGTCGCGTAGGCCAGATCACCATTTCCCCGCCTGCAATGCGGCCCGAACCGTAGCGCAGTGCTTTCACGTACGTCTCCGGAAACCGGTCGGGTACGCCAAATGCATCGCGCACCTTGTTGACCCAGGTGATATCGCGCTGCTTCGCGTTGCCCAGCGAGCGCAGCGTGTTGCGCAGCTTGCTCTTCGTCTGGTAGTCCCTGTAGTCATACACGTTGACCAACGACTCGAGGCCAAAGGCGGATTCCTGGCCACAGCAGAATCCCTCGGCCAGCAGGTTCTCGGTTGCCATCACGACTCGCTGCCCAAGGGCGGTCGTGGAGTAAGTCGGCCAGCCGAGCTCAAGCGCAGGGGATGCGGTGATCATGAATCCGCCTGCAAACTCACCTAACCGGCCGTAGGCTCCGGTGGCATCCGAAGCGCAGCGCGGAACAGCAGCAGACACGAAAACGCGCAGATGAGGTTCGATGATTGCGGGAGGCGGGATTTGCTCACCGTCAGCGGAAATCCTCACCGGCTCAAGGACGACAGCGATCGGGCCTGCGTAGCGGACGGATCGGTTCACGTTACGGCCCGCCCGCAATTCGTCGGCAGCGATCCTGCCCTGTTCCAGATCCTCTGCCAGACGATGGGCCATGAGGGTGCTGGCCCGGATCATGGCGAGCACGAGGTCCTTCCTGACAGGACTACCCGTCCCGCATGCCAGAAGCTGGTTGATCCACGGCGTATTGGTTGTATCGGCGAGAGCGAGGAAGCGGATTGCCACGACGATTGGCGCCTTGGCCTCGTTGTACATCAACTGGGCTTCACGCTGATTGCGAACCGGGGATGGGAACTCGAAGGGTCCCCAAGGCGTCGTTTCGGTGGCTGCAAGAACGGGTGGGCCCGCCAGGAACAGCAGGGACGCGAATGCAGCCGCAACACTGCACCGGTTCACGAACTCGCGAATGGCCCCCTCCTTCCCGCCAGCTCCTGCTTCAGCAGTTCATACGCCGTTGCCCGGGGCGAAGCAACCGGCTCCAGGCAGCGTCAGATCAGGAATTCCGCCGCGGGTTCACGCAGGTTGTAGGTGGAACTCATCGCGCGCCCGTAAGCACCTGCATTGGCGATCAGCATGACATCGCCTTCCTGCGCGACAGGCAGCAGCCGATCGGTGCCCAGCTGGTCACCAGACTCGCAGATGGGGCCCACGACGTTCGCAACGACCGTGCCGGGCTCGTCCAGGCGGCTCAGGTTCACGATCTCGTGATAGGCGCCGTACAGGGCTGGGCGGATCAGGGAATTCATGCCGGTGGCCACGCCGATGTAGTTCACCTCGCCTTTTCCTTTCACCTGCGTCACCTGGGCGAGCAGCACGCCGGCTTCGGCCACGAGGTAACGTCCGGGCTCGATCCAGAGCTGCAGCCGTGGATGAGCAGCCTTGATGGCGCTGTACGCGTTGCCGAGTGCAGCGAGATCGATCGGGTTCTGGCCCGGCTTTTCGGGCACGCCGAGCCCGCCGCCGAGGTTGAGCGTGCGGACGTCGGGGAAACGGGCTACCAGATTGCCCAGCAACTCGCCGATTTCGGTCCAGTTCGCGACATTGAAAATGCCGCTGCCCGAGTGCGCATGGAGGCCCACGATCTTGCAGCCGCTGCTTGCGGCCAGCCGCTTGAGTTCATCGAGTTCGAAAAGCGGGATGCCGAACTTGGAATGCACGCCTGCGGTCCGCACGTGGTCGTGATGGCCGCGGCCGTGGCCGGTGTCGATGCGCACGAACACGCTGCGGCCCTTGAAGAGTTCAGGCCAGTGCTGCAAAGGATGCAGATTGTCGAGGGTAACCGTGATGCCCTGCTGCAAAGCCCACGCGTATTCACTGCGGGGAGCGAAATTCGGCGTGAAAAGCACCGTGCTGCGATCGAGCTCCGGCAGGAGCGAGAAAACCCGCTCCACTTCACCTTGAGACACGCATTCCATGGCAATGCCTTCACCGTGAAACAGCTGCAGGATGCCGGGATGCGAATTGGCCTTCATTGCGAAGTGGACCCGGTCCACGCTGCCGAACGCCTTGAGCGAGCGGGCGCGGGCACGCAGCGTTCCGCCATCGTAGACATAGGCGGAACCGTGCTTCTGGCCCAGCGCGACGAGCTCCTGCCTGCGTGCCTGCCACCATTCGGAAGCGAACGTCGCTGCACCCTGCTTCTGTCCGTAGAGCTGCTCCCACGTCGGGCCGAGGACCTTGTCGCGCGCCGTCTTGCGGATCGTGATTTCATGCAGGCGCGTCACCAGTCGATCGCCCTGGTCTTCATCGACAACGAAGGTCAGGTTGAGGTCGTTCGCGGCCTGGGTGAGCAGGTACACCTTGTGCTCTTCGAAGAGTTCGAGTGCATCGCCCAGCTTGTGCAGGATCGCGCGGATGTTCCTGCCGACGAGGCTCACTGCCGCGCACGGACCGATCACCTCGACGCGACACAGCCGCTCGAGATCGTTGACGAGAGCGCTGGTCGTCGCGTCATCGAGCGTGTTGGCTGCGGGATCGAGCGAGACCGTGACGTTGGTTTCCGAAGTGGAAACCAGATCGACGGACAGCCCGTGCTCCTTGAAGACCTGGAACGCATCGGCGAGAAAACCGACCGAGTGCCACATGCCAACCGTTTCCATCGAGATGAGCGTGATGCCTTTCTTGATGGTGACTGCCTTGACCTGTGCGTCGCCGTTCTGGCCGTGCGCGGTGATCACCGTTCCTTCAAGTTCCGGCGTCTGCGTCGCAAACACATAGAGCGGAATGCCGTATTGCCGGACAGGCATGATGCAGCGGGGATGCAGAACCTTTGCGCCGCTGCTGGCGATTTCCTGGGCTTCGTCGTACTGCAGCGACCACAACAGGCGGGCAGCGGGTACGGCACGCGGATTCGCACTGAACATGCCCGGCACGTCGGTCCAGATCTCGAGACGCTGCGCAGCGAGCTTCGCTGCAAAGTAGCTGCCTGAAGTATCCGATCCACCTCGTCCGAGCAGCACGGTATCGCCGTTCTCGTCACTCGCGATGAAGCCTTGCGTGATCCACACGGCGCCTGGCTTGGACCACGCGGCCTGCAGCGCTGCATCCGGTTCGTAGTTGCAGGTGGCGGACAGCACGGACGCACGCACGCTAGCGTTACGGCGGGTTTCGGACTTGAGGACAGTGCGCGCATCCACCCACTGCACATCGAAGCCTTCTGACGCGAGAAAAGCAGCGCCCAATCGCGTCGCGAGCAGCTCGCCCTGGGCCATGACCCGCGCGCGCAGGCGTTCGCTGACTTCCTTCACGAGCGCAATGCCCGCGGCAATCTGGCGGAGGCGCTTGAACTGGTCTTCCAGTTCCGTTGTGATCGTGATCCCGAGGTCGCGCCCAAGATCCCGATGCCGCGTTTCGATCTGCGCCATCACCGCTTCCCACGCCTCGCTGTTTTCGCTCTCGAGCGCCTTCACCAACAATTGTTCAAGGCGATCAGTAATGCCCGACAGTGCAGAATGAACGACGACGGGACGCAGACCCTGCGCGAGACGCTTGCGGAGTACCAGCGCGATGTTCTTCCAGTTGGCAACCGACGAAACGCTGGTGCCACCGAACTTGAGAACCACCCAGTCGGTCGAGGGAGAAACGCGCGATGCGGCCGAAGTCATTTGGCAACTCCAGAGCGTGTTTGGCGCTTCCCTCGAGTGTGCGGCACGTTACGCGTCGCGATCATGGAGAGCACGTCTTCAACGCTCAAGGCGATTGAGGTTTGTGAAGCAACGTTGCGGGCAATGAATCAACAGCGGAATCAGGAAAGCGCCTGCGTCGTCGCAAGCCGCCGGGACAGGCAACCAGTCCCTAGAGATCTTCCTCGAAGTCTTCCAGTTCTTTCTTCAGGCGGCGTTCCGCGAGCACGTCTTCGAGCTTGCTCCAGGCTGCCTTGCCTTTTTTTATCGCTGCCGCGGCTGTCGCGCGGGAGCGTTTGTCGCGATCGATGAACCGATCGAAATCCTGCTCTTCGTCGGTCTCGGGGACAAAATCGTCATCGAGGTCGAAGTGTTCGTCGTCTCGCTCCATCATGGCCGATTCTCGAGAAATCCTCTAAAAATCAAACAGATCGCGCTTGCAGCCCGGGGAAAAGTTTGGCGACTATATACGATGCGCTGCACTTTTCAATGGTTCCTTTGTGGCAGTGCGCATATTGATCGTGGAAGAGCCCTGTTTCTGGCCCGCCCTCCTGCCGGCTTCACAGACCTGCCGGAGGCCCAGCCATGGATTTCAACGGGTTGAGATGGTTTCAACCACGGAGACCGGCGCCCCCCGCCCTACACCGAGTCCTTCTGCAGCGCTCTGTTCGGCCCGGGCAATCTCGATCACGTTGAAGGAATTGATGAGCGCCAGGTAATCGCCCGGTTTTGCATCCCCGTAAGTCCGGCGCAGCGGAAATTCGTGATTTCCCGTCCGGATGATGGGCGCGCGAAACCGGTGTGCACGGTCGCCATCGATATTGGTGATCAGGTTGCCGAAGTGGTCGATGGCGATGACCACGCCGGTTACCTGCCGGCCGGTGTCGATGGGCTCATCGACCCAGGAGGGAATGATGTCGGTGACCGGAATGCCGAGTTCCTCCGGAGCGCATTTGCCCGCCGCGAGTTCCGCAGCCAGCGGCGCAAAGATGTCCCTGCCGTGGAAGGTTGCGCTCGGTACACCGAGGCCAAAGCGGCCGAGCCGCTGCGGATCGAGGCTGAACACGGCTGCGGTCCCGGCGGCCAGTCCGCGTGCGACAAGGGGAGCCAGCAGTCCGTTGTCGGGTGCCAGGAAGAGATGCCCTTCGACCACTGCCACGATGATGCTGCGCTGGGTCCCGACGCCGGGATCAACCACTGCCACATGCACGGTGCCGACAGGAAAATAGCGGAACGAGCGCTCGATCCAGAAGCCGGCTTCGGCTGGCCAGTACACGAGAATCTCGTGCGTCACGTCAATGATCCGGGCCTCCGGAAAGCGCGTGAGAATCCGGCCTTTCATGGTCGCGACAAAAGGACCCTGATGACCGAAATCGGTCGTCAGCGTCAGGATCCCGGATGGTGTGAAGCTGCCTGTCACTGGATGTTCCCCGCCCCTGCTGTTCTTTTCGACAAAGTAACAGTAAAAGAAAAGCTGGCGCCAGTTACCCCCTGCCCCGTCATGAGCGCGGCCAGCCCATCGGAGTCCACCTTGCCCCTTTCACCCGTTTCCTTTACCACCGCGCGGATCGCTGCCGTCATGCTGGTGGCCGTGCTCGCTGCGCTGCCCGTCTACGCGCAGTTCGGCAGACGCACTGTCAATCAGAACACGCCGCCCGCAACGGAATTCATCGCGGCCCGCTGGCACTTCGGCACGAACGGCTGGATGGGCCACATGGGTTGGTCCCACAACTATCCGAACTCCGATCGCAATCTGAACGAATACATCACCCGTTCGACGCGCATCAGCGTGGAGCCGGAGTCGTACAGGATTGTCGAGCTGGGTTCGGATGAGATCTTCGACTATCCGTTCGCGTATGTGTCGGAGCCCGGCGAAATGGAATTGACGCCGCAGGAAGTCGCCAACCTGCGCGAATTCATCGGTCGTGGAGGTTTCGTATTGATGGATGATTTCGACGGCCCTGCCCAGTTCAACAACATGAAGGCGCAGGTACTGCGTTCGTTTCCCGAACGGAACCTGGTACCGATCGGTCTCGGGCACGGCATCTTCCGCCAGCACTTCGTACTCTCGGACCTGGAAGGCATGTCCCCTTACGTACCGGGTGGAGAAATCACGTACTACGGATTATTCGACGATCGCGAGCGCGCGATGATCGTCGCAGGACACAACAACGATCTCGCGAATTTCTGGGAGTGGTATGAGCAGGGTGGCATGCCGCTCGAGCCTTCCACCGATGCATTTCGTCTCGGTACCAACGCTGTCGTCTACTCGATGACGCATTGAGTTGCATGTGCGTAACTGCGGCGGCGCAGCAAGGTAAATTCATGCATGCAGAATCATGGTCGCTGCTCATCCATTCTCTGATTCGAAAATCTGAAGTGTTGCAATCTTCGCCACGCGGGCGTTGAATAGCCGCCGTCGGACACACAGCGGGGCACTTTGATGAGACGCTGGCATAACGAAAAATTCATTTGCGTCCCTGACAGTTTCGAGTGCGACCGTTCTTTCAAACGGTCTGCCTTATCAGTTCGGCCATGATGACTTTTCTCTCCGTTGCAGGCTTTCTCTTGTTGCTGGGCCTCCTGGTGCTCTGGGGCTTTGCGTTCTGGAAGCGGCCGCAGCTTGCCGGGGGCGCCGTCATCGGCGTCGTTTGCGGCGCAGTGGTCATGCTCGTGTTCCGCACGTTGAGTTTCGAGGAAATGCCGATCTGGTTGCCGGCACTGCCTTTCGCAGTCATTGCGATCACCCTGTTCGGTTTCGGCTTTCTTGCATGGTACTGGGGGAGAGAAGACTGAGGATCCGGCGCAACGTCAGTTACTGACGGACGCGGATCGCAAACAGATTCGGGAAATTGCGAACAAGTTGGTGCTCATCGGCATTCCGAAAACAATCGGGGGCGGAAATGAAGTGCATGTACTACCTCGCGCCTAGTCTGGCCAACACCCAGCAGATCTCCGACGATCTGCATGCCGTTGGCATCAGGGATTTCTATCTTCACGTCATCGCCAAGGATGAAGCGGGCCTCAAGAAGCAGCACATCCATTCCAGCAACTATCTCGAGACGCTCGATCTGGTACGCGATGGCGTCATCGGCGGAATAGTCGGTTTGCTGGTCGGTCTGGCCGGAGTCGGCCTGCTGGTGTACTTCCAGCCTTTCCACACCGACGTTCCCACCTTCGTCTACGTGGCCATCTGCATTCTCGCCACGCTGCTCGGCACGTGGGAAGGCGGTCTAGTCGGCATCGGCACCAAGAACCACAAGCTGGCGCGCTTCGATTCAGACATCGAAGCCGGAAAATTCCTCGTGCTGGTTTATGTCCGCAAGGAAAAGGAGCCGGCCGTTGCCGCGATGATGCGCGAGAGACATCCGGAAGCGGATCTCGTGGCTGTCGACCGGCACTTCATCAATCCGTTCACCAACGTGCAACGACTCAACGAGACCTCGCTGCCCCGCGCCTGATCGATCGACCCGAAAACAGAATAATTATCAAGAGGACGAGCAAATGGCGATCGCATTTGCGGTGATCTTGCTGGTGATCGGCACGGTCCTGTTCCATTTTTTCAGTCCCTGGTGGTTTACCCCCATCGCGTCCAACTGGCAGCAGATGGACGACACCGTCAATCTCACCTTCTGGGTGACGGGCGCTGTCTTCGTCGCCGTGAATTTCTTTCTGGCCTATGCTGTCATCCGTTACCGGCACCGCAAGGGTCACACCGCGCACTACGAACCCGAGAACAAGAAGCTCGAATGGTGGCTCACCATCATTACTTCGGTAGGCATTGCCGCCCTTCTCGCTCCGGGTCTGGCCGTCTGGGCGAAGTTCGTGACCGTGCCCGAAGATGCATCCGTCGTTGAAGTGCTGGGACAGCAGTGGAGCTGGAGCTATCGCTTTCCCGGCCCGGACGGTGCACTGGGCGAGACGGACCCCGGCCTCATCAGCATCGACAACCCTTTCGGCATGGCGCCGGAAGATGCGAAAGGCCAAGACGACATCCTGATCTCGAGTCAGGAGCTGCACCTGCCCATCAACAAGCCGGTGAAGCTGCTGATGCGCGCCAAGGATGTCAGTCATCAATTCGCGGTACCGCAGTTCCGCGTCAAGATGGATATGGTGCCCGGGACAACTACCTACGCCTGGCTCACCCCCACGCGCACCGGCTCGTTCGATGCACTGTGCGAGCAGCTCTGCGGGATGGCGCATTTCGCCATGCGCGGGCGGGTGGTCGTGGATGAAGAAAAGGAGTTCGACAGCTGGCTGGCGGGCTTTCCCACTTATGCGCAGGAGCGGGCGAAAGTGGATGGCGATCCAGTGGCGGGGCAGGCTCTTTATTCCGTCTGCGCGGCTTGCCATGGCGCGCGCGCCGAAGGCAACCAGGCACTCAATGCGCCGAAACTCAGTGGTCAGGCCGGCTGGTACCTCGCAAGCCAGCTGAATGATTTCAAGCATGGCGTACGCGGCACCAATGACGCGGACATCTATGCGAAGCAGATGATTCCGTTCGCCAACACCCTGGTTGATGACGCAGCGGTCAGCAACGTGGTTGCCTATATCACTTCACTCGCTGAAGAGCGGCCGTCTGCAACGCTCGCCGGTGATGCGAACAAGGGTCGCTCGCTGTTCAACACGTGTTCCGGATGTCACGGTGTTTCCGCGCAAGGCATCTGGGCGACCAATGCCCCGAGGCTCGCGCAGATGAGCGACTGGTATCTCGCCAGGCAGCTGCAGAATTTCCGGACCGGCATCCGCGGCACGCACCCGCAGGATTTCAACGGCGCACAGATGGCGTCCATGGCACTGGTGCTGTCCGACGACAAGGCGATTAACGACGTACTCGTCTACCTGAGAACACTGTGATTTCGGCGCACCGGCATGGGTGGATGGGGAGGAGTGTCTGATGGCATATGTTGCAATCGCTGATGCCGACCACGAGCATGAGCTTCACGATCCGCAGACGTTCATCCGCAAGTACATCTGGAGCCAGGACCACAAGGTCATTGCCATCCAGTATTCGATCGTCGCCATCGCCATCGGTCTAGTGGCTCTCGGGCTGTCTGTGGTGATGCGCTTGCAGCTGGGCTTCCCGCACTACTTCTCGCTCATCGCGCCCACCGACTATTACCAGGCCATCACCATGCACGGGATGATCATGGTGATCTACCTGCTCACGGCGTTGTTCCTCGGCGGTTTCGGCAACTACCTCATCCCGCTGATGTGCGGCTCGCGGGACATGGTGTTCCCCTACCTCAACATGCTCAGCTTCTGGTTCTACCTGGTCGCGGTATTGATCCTGGTCGTCGGCTTCTTCGTGCCGGGTGGCCCAACCGGCGCTGGCTGGACACTCTATCCGCCGCAAGCCATTTCCGCGGGAACGCCCGGAGCGACCTGGGGCATCCTGTGCATGCTGCTCTCGCTCGCCATCTTCATCGTTGCATTCACGATGGGCGGCCTGAACTACGTCACCACGGTTCTGCAGGCGCGATGCCGGGGCATGACATTGATGCGCATGCCGCTGTCCGTCTGGGGCATCTTCATGGCCGCGGTGCTGGGTCTGCTGGCATTTCCGGCATTGTTCGTGTCCGCGATCATGATGACGCTGGACAGCCTGATAGGCACCAGCTTCTTCATGCCTGCGGTCGCGTCGATGGGCGAACCCGCCACGCACAACGGCGGCAGCCCGCTCCTGTTCCAGCATCTGTTCTGGTTCTTCGGGCATCCCGAGGTGTACATCGTCGCCCTGCCCGCTTTCGGCATCGTGTCCGACCTGCTGAGTACGCATGCCAGAAGAAACATCTTCGGCTATCGCATGATGGTCTGGGCGATCGTGGCCATCGGCTGCCTGAGCTTCGTCGTGTGGGCCCATCACATGTACGTCAGCGGCATGAACCCCTACTTCGGATTCTTCTTCGCGACCACCACGCTGATCATTGCCGTGCCCACCGCCATCAAGGTCTATAACTGGGTACTGACTCTGTGGCGCGGCGATATCCACTTCACCGTGCCGATGCTGTTCGCGATCGGATTCATCTTCACCTTCGTCAATGGCGGTCTGACCGGGCTGTTCCTCGGCAACGTCACGGTGGACGTCCCGCTCTCCGCGACCTACTTCGTGGTCGCGCATTTCCATATGGTGATGGGTGTGTCGCCGATCCTCGTGGTTTTCGGGGCGATCTATCACTGGTATCCGAAAATCACCGGCAGGATGCTGGACGACACGCTGGGCCGCGTGCATTTCTGGATGACGTTCATCGGCACGTACTGCATCTACCTGCCGATGCACTATCTCGGAATCCTCGGTGTACCCCGTCGCTACTACGCCTACAGCAACGCCATCGAGTTCATTCCTCCTTCTGCCCAGACCATGAATGCCTGGATCACCATTGCTGCCTGCATCGTGGCCGCGGTGCAGATGATCTTCCTCTTCAATCTGGTGTGGTCTCTTTTCCACGGCAAACCCGCGGGCAGCAATCCGTGGCGGTCCGCTTCGCTGGAATGGCAGACGCCGGATACGCCGCCCAATCATGGCAACTGGGGCAAGAACCTGCCCGTCGTCTACCGCTGGGCGTACGACTACAGCGTGCCGGGCGCCAAAGAGGATTTCATTCCGCAGAACGTACCGGCGGACCCGAGCCATGAGAGTCCCGAGCATCGCTCATGAGCCTGACAGTCGCCTACGTCGCTCTCTTCACCGGCATCCTCGTCTGGTGGTTGATCGTCAGGCGACTGACGGTCAAGTCCTGGGAGAATGCAGGCACGCTTGAGGCGCCGGATACGGTCGGTCAATCGGAAACGCCTGCGGCCAGGATCGGCCTCTGGATCTTTCTCGCGGTCGTCACTTCCTTGTTTGGTCTGTTCATTACCGCGTACTACATGCGCATGGGGCACGGACACGGGGCGGTTGCTCCGTATGCCGACTGGATTGCGGTCAACGATCCACCGGTGCTGTGGCTCAATACCGCCTTGCTGCTGTTCGGCAGCATCGCGATGCAATGGGCCCGGACGGCTGTCTCGACAGGTGCCAAGGAGCGCGCGAAGTTTGCACTTTCAGCAGCCGGCGTCCTCACCATAGCCTTCCTCATAGGACAGTGGAGCGCATGGGTGCAACTCGAATCCGCGGGATTCTTCACACCCGCCAACCCGGCAATCGCGTTCTTCTACGTACTGACTGCCCTGCATGGTTTGCACCTAATCTGCGGATTGTATGTGTGGGGCAGAACCGTCGTGCGCATGTGGCGTCCCGGCGTCGAGCTGATCGATGTGAAGCTCAGCATCGACCTGTGTGCCGTCTACTGGCATTACCTGCTGATCGTCTGGCTGGCCGTGTTCGCCATACTTCTGTCGACCTGAGGAATCCTCTCCCATGGCCCAAGATGCTGTCGTCGCACAGTCCGCTGCCTCCCTGAAAGGCATGCAGGAAGCCGTTTCCGACTGGTCGGAAGACCGGAATGCGTTCCAGGTGCCCTGGGGCAAGGTGATGATGTGGATTTTCCTGCTCAGCGACACCTTCATCTTCAGCTGCTTCCTCACCGGCTACATGAACGTGCGGATGTCGACGACGGTGCCGTGGCCCGTTCCCAGTGAGGTGTTCGCCCTCAACATCGGTGGGCACCACATTCCGCTCGCATTGATCGCGATCATGACGATGCTCCTGATCACCAGCAGCGGCACCATGGCCATGGCCGTGAACTTCGGTTACCGGCGCCACCGCGCCTACACCACCGCACTGATGCTGATTACGGCCGGCTGCGGCGCGACCTTCGTAGGCATGCAGGCATTCGAGTGGACGAAGCTGATCGTCGAGGAAGGTGTCCGGCCGTGGGGCAACCCGATGGGCGCCGCCCAGTTCGGGTCTTCATTCTTCATGATCACCGGTTTCCACGGCTTGCACGTCTCGGCGGGCGTCATCTACCTGATCGTCGTCGCCATGCGGGTGTGGAACGGCTTCTACGATCGCAAAGGCAGTTACGAGACGGTCGAAGTCGCCGGCCTGTACTGGCATTTCGTGGATCTCGTGTGGGTCTTCATCTTCGCGTTCTTCTATCTCTGGTAGGTGATAACGATGGAACACAAGGGCTCATCCCATGACGCGGAAGTGCCGCAGCATCCCGTCAGCATCTACATGTGGATCTGGGCGCTGCTGTTCGTGTTCAGCGCGTTCTCCTACATGGTCGACTACCTCGAACTGCAGGGCATCCTCCGCTGGACGCTGATCCTCATCTTCATGATGGTGAAAGCGGGGTTCATCGTGGCCATCTTCATGCACATGGCCTGGGAGCGTCTCGCGCTCAAGCTTGCGATCCTCGTGCCGCCGCTCTGCCTGCTGGTTCTCATCGCACTGATGGCGATCGAAGGCGACTACACCTTCGTCAACCGGCTTGCCTCGTTCGTGAAACCTTGACCGGGTGCGGAGAAATTCATGAGCGCAGCCCACGATCGCAAGTTCACGGACATGTTCACACTGGTGGTGGGCATTCTCGCCGGCATCGCATTCGGCATCTATTTCCTGGCGAGCTATGTCGCTGGCCGGACGCAGGAGAGCCAGGTGCGCGACGATGCTGCGTTCCAGCAGGAAGTCGCGGAGCGCATTGCACCCGTCGGCAAGGTCGCCATTGCCGGCAAGGACAACTCGGCGTTCGAAGTGATTCCGGCCGCGACTGCCGCAGCAGTAGCTCCGGCTGTTTCAACTGAAGTGCTTTCAGGAGAACAGGTCTATCAGATGGCTTGCGTCATCTGCCATGGAGCCGGCGTAGCGGGTGCGCCCAAGTTTGCAGACAAGGTCGCTTGGGCACCGCATGTCGCGAAGGGTACCGAGACGTTACACAAGAATGCCCTCACCGGCGTCCAGGGGACGGCAGGCGTGATGCCTGCCAAGGGCGGCCGTGTGGATCTGTCCGATCAGTCGGTGCTGAATGGCGTCGACTACATGGTCAACGCAGCGAAATAGTGTTGGCCCGAGGATGCGCGCAATGATTGCTGCACAGGAAACCTTCGATCATCCCGCCAAAGCGAGGCTGACCCGTTTCATGGCGGCTGCGGTGGTTGCAGGCAGCGTACTCGCCACCCTCCCCACCCTGATGACCTGCGGAGGGGTCACGTTGCTGGAGGTCGCAGGAACCGCCCGCCAGACGCACGGCATCCATCTCGCGGCGCTGGGGATTGGAACCGCCGTTGCACTCCTGGTCTGCGGAACGCTTCTGTATTCCATCAGCACTTTTCGAGCGACAGGCGAACAGGCATCGGTTGGGGTGCGGCGGGCGATCAAGGAAACAATATGGGGACTCGTGCCTGTTGCAATCCTGATTGGAGCGGCACTGCCGGCGGTTCATGCCTTTGTCGTTACGGACGTTCCCGGCGACAGGCCGCTGGTGTCTACTGCCAGTCACCGCTGCGCGATCAATTCCGGCAATCAATCCTGAGCAATGGCCTGAGCAATGGCCTGATCACGGCCTGATAGCTCGCATGATCAAGGGCCGGAAGATTCCGGCCTACCACACGCCAACGTTCGGCATCGACGTCCACGGCTCCTTGAGGGGCCGCGCCTCCCCTTTCTGCAGCAGTTCGACAGAGATCCCGTCAGGCGAACGTACAAACGCCATCCGTCCATCCCGTGGCGGGCGGCTGATGGCAACGCCATGGTCCATCAGGCGTTGGCAGGACGCATAGATGTCGTCGACTTCATAGGCAAGATGACCAAACGCGCGGCCGACGCCATATTCCTCTGCGTCCCAGTTATAGGTCAGTTCGACCTCCGCCTTGCCGTCTCCCGGAGCGCTCAGGAAAACGAGCGTGAAGCGGCCCTTTTCATTGTCGATGCGTCTGCTTTCTGCAAGCCCCAGCGCTTTGCAGTAGAAAGCGAGTGAAGCCTCGAGATTGCGGACCCGTACCATCGTGTGCAGGTATTTCATCGGCCTGGGCTCCCGTTTTTCTGCCAGCCTGATCGCACCTATTCTTGCGCGCAAGCCCTGCTGAATGGAAGACAGCCCGCTTTCAGTGAAAGCCTTCAATCGCAATTGATGCACACAGGAGGCTGCCTGGGTGATCGCGGGGCTTCCTGGATGGACCTCGCTGCTTTCAGCCGGGGCAGCAACGCGCTGATGGCAACGTGCGCGTCCAGGCACAGCCTCGCCTCAAGCGTCAGCTTTGCCGGATTGCGAATGCGCTCATCCACCTCGTCGATGAACAGCGCATCCAGGGATTCGAGGTTGTCGATCGTCTGATCGATCAGGGTGACGGGATCGGTAAACATGGCGCAGTCCTCAAGCGATCACGGGAGCTGTTGTTATATACAGGTCCCGTGATCCACGCAAGCACGACCGGAAAGAGCATTACATGTCGAGGGTTTCCGCGAGCTCGATGGAGCCGCCGCCACCACCCAGCATCGGGCACGCCTTCGCTTTGGCAATGGCATCCTCCAGGCTCGAAGCCTCGATCAGGCTGTAACCACTGGTGGGATTGGCTCCACCGTTGTTTACCGTTGAACCATCGTTGAGCACGGTTGTGGACTTGCCCACCGGATGGCCGCCATCGATCACCGCCTTGCCCATCGAGCCAAACCACTTGCCCCAGTCGTCCATGGCCTTGGCTTGGGCTTCCTTGGTCGCCGGCGCCCCGCCGCCGTGATAGACAAACAGATACTTAGCCATCTCGATCTCCTGTGTTGATGCCGATCCTCGAAGACAGACTGGACACTATCACCAGCACATTGCAGGCACAGTAGGTAAAGTCATGCCATATTCGATCCTGGCATTGGGCAGGTTGCACATATGGCTGACTACCACACGAATGCGCTGACCGAGGTTCTACGACGCCTGGGTGGCATCGCCTTCCTGCCGGCAGCCCTGCGTGAAATGGAAACACAAGGCGCGGCTGTCGACACTGACTTGCGGGAGCGGGTGCTGGGCGAAATTCCAGCCTTCACTGCCTCTCGCAACCCGGAGATCCTTCCTGAACTCGCCCGTCACGTTCTGGACCATCGCGATGAAATCCTGCGGCTGCTGAAGGAAGGCAATCCCGGAACGCTGGAGTTTGTCCGCGACCACGCGCGACGACGGGCGGAACAGCGTTTCCCCCTCGATGCAATGCTTCATGCCTATCGTTGTGGTCACAAGGTGTTCTCCCGCTGGCTCAGGCAGTCGATGGAAAGTGCTGCTCCTTCTGCCGAGGCAGCGCGCGAGGCCATCGCTGCAGTTGCCGATTTCGCCATTGAATACACCGATGCGATCAGTACGCTGGCCGCAAGCGCTTATTCCTCACATACGCAATTGCTGGCCGATGTCGCGGGCGATCAGCGTGCGCAACTGCTCAATACCTTGCTTGGCGGGTACGACGAATCGGATGGACGGGTGACACAGCTCCTGCGGGATGGCGGCTATCTGGACCAGAGGCTGTCGTTCTGTGTAGCGCTGGCGCGTTCGGTGGATCCGGCTGAAATGCTGAATCCTCCCCGCGCGCGTCGCATGATCGAAGCTGTCGAGGACGTATGCCAGTCGTCGTCTGCCCGGCTGCTGGTCGATCTGCACCGTCACAAGGTGACGATGATCTTTTCCGATCTGCGTCGTGCATCCGGCTGGACCGCGCCCGCCACGTCGCTTGCGAAACGCGTCACCGCGATGCTGTCTCAAGTGGGGAATGCAGTGCTTGTGGGCGTCAGCAATGACGTGCCTTCAACGGCGCACATTCCCGCGGCGTATCACGAAGCCCATGCGGCGCTTGAACTTGCCAAGGCCACCGAACGTGTCCAGCAGTTCTCTGCCATTCCCACGCAGCGCGTGTTGCTGCATCTGGCGCGTGAGGAATTCCAGCGCGTTCTGCCCTCCTGGGCGAATGCGTTCTATCAGGCCGACGACGGCGCTCAGGGCGCATTGACTGCAACGTTGCAGGCCTATGCCGATGCAGACATGAACGTGCTGAAAGCCGCGGCCAGGCTGTCCGTTCACTCCAATACGATCTATGCCCGCTTCCAGAGAATCACCGACGTGACGGGACTGCGCGCGAGCCACTACCACGCGTTGAATGAGCTGCTGATCGTGGCGGGCTGCAGACCTCGCGTGTAAGCATCGACCTACAGACGGCTGCGGCGGAGTCTGAATAACGTCCTGCCTGAATCATGCGAAGCTTTCTCCCAGCTGATGACCAATCCCTAATAAGGTTCGTCCCAGTGAAAAGCCCGAATCGGACGTGCGACTGATTCGGGCTTTTTTATTTTCCGGAGGCCGGATGCCACGAACTACAAGCTCTGAATCGAATAATTGTTCGTGGCAACCTGCATGGTGGATGACACTGGTGATGACGGCCGCTAGCGTCAGCACTATTTCTGCAGCCTCGCCCGCCCCGCCCGTTGCTCCTTACATTACCGCAGCGGCAGCTACGCTTGATCCTGTCGTGCAAGACGCGCTTCGGCGGATTAATGGAACAGGTCCGCAGCTTCTAGCACTGCGATCCTACCTTCGTGACGAATCCCTGGCTGACCACTGGAGTTGGACCGACACCCAGATCGCGGCGTTTGAGGGATCCGATGAACAGCGCCTTCTTGAGATGGAGATTGACAAGGTGCGCGTCGAGTTCGAACGTCTCAATCCCGGGTTCACGCTATTCGTCAATCCGGAAGTGAGAAGCCTTGAGCGCCAGCTCGGGCAATGGAACAGGAATAAATCCGTGGCTGCTTCATCTGCAGCGTTCGAGCGTGTGGTGAGTGCAGAGATTCGCACCAACGCGAAACTGGAGAAAGTAACGCCAGCTTCAACGCGTGCTTTCATCGCCCTCATCAAGCAGCTCGTTCCCCGACCGGCCCCCACGCTCGCCGCCCCTGGGCTTTCGCGCCACGGCCAGATGCGTGCAGTGGATTTCCAGATCCGTAAAGGTTCAGAAACCGTGGCGGGAGCCGATTCGACAGTCATTGCCACGCGCTGGGTCGCTCAAGGCTGGGCTGAAAAACTCAAAGTCGCCGTTGTCGCGTCGCGAGCGTCTTTCAGCGGCCCCCTGGAAAAGCCCGATGAGCCCTGGCACTACGAATACCAGCCTGCGAAAGATGAATTCGTCGAGGCTGGACGCTAAAGGGAAGATTGGGGTTCTTCCGCAAGTTCGTCGGTCTGGACCTGTACCTTCATCTGCAGAAAATCCTGTCGCGTGCCGTCAAAGGTCCCTGATACCGGCATCACGCCTCGTGGGTGGTGGCTGACACCGATAGGCACATGCTTCAGTGATGTCGGCTCACCCAGCGTCGGGTCGAAACCGCGCCAGCCGAGTCCTGGCAAGTACGCTTCCATCCATGCGTGAGTGGAAGCCCTGCCTGCAATCGAGGCCGCGCAATGCAGGTAACCACTGACGAAGCGGCTGGCAATTCCCAGCACGCGAGCGGCCTCCATCATCAACGTGGCCATGTCCCGGCATGAACCACTGCCCAGCTCCAGTGTCTGGACGGGTGACAGCACGCCCTTTTCAGTACGGCGAACATAGCGGATCTGCTGCTTGATGCTTGCGCCAATAGCCAGCAGCATCTGTTCGGCATCGGATCGCTGGTCCGGAGGCAACGTGCTCTCGATCCAGGCATGCACCCGGTCGCGCTCTTCGGCATATGAGGCAAGCTGGTACGCCGCTGCAATCGCCTGTTCCATCGGTTCGTATTCAAATGGCCATGAAATCCGCCACGGCTGGTGCAGATCCTTTGACGGAAAGGGTGGCGATCTTTGCACCGTGACATCGCTCAGGATTTCCAACGTATCCGCCTCGGCGATGCCATCGATGACCGCAACGGAGTTGCCGAACAGATCCCTCGCCCAGATGAGTCGATGCGCAGGGGTGATCGTCAGCGTCATGTTCAGTACGCGTAGGTCATGTCCCTCGCGGGGATGCAGAACCAGCCGGTGGCTCCCGAAACGCACCGGGCGAGTGTAGACATAGGTCGTTCGATGCTGGATGCGAAGACGGGACATCGTGGCTGCCTCATGCCACGCCGGTCATGTCGAGCGAGACACCGTTGGCCCGGATGCGCGCGCGCGTGAGCGGAACGAATTCCTGCTTCGGCGCCAACTCGCATTTGACCGACATCCCGGTCAGGTTCACCGATCCGAAAATGCTGGCGAGGGCCGCATCCGCGGCGTCCCTCCCCGTCCCAATCCGCACCAGACCGTTCAATGGGGCAAGTCGCGTGGCATCGAAGACCAGCCAGGTCCCACCGATGTGGCATTCGAAGCAGGCGTGAAAGTCCGCCGGCTCAAGCTGGTAGGCGTATCCGGAAAAGTAGCGCGCGGGAATGTTCAACGCGCGGCATAGCGCAATCCCCAGGTGCGCGAAGTCCCGACACACCCCGGTGCGCTGGGTGACCGTATCGTAGGAGGAGGTATCGGAGCTGGTTGAGCCCCGGACGTATTCCACGTTCTCGTGGATCCAGTCGACGATTGCGATGACCCGGCGATAGGGATGGGTGATCTTCCCGAACAGATCCCACGCGAGTCGACTCAACTTGTCGGACTGGCAATACCGGCTTGGAAACAGGAAGGGAATCGCATCCCGGTCGAGCTCAGCGAGCGAGATCTGGTCGAGCGTGCGGGCAGGCAGCAAGCGCGAATGGCATTCAACCGTGGCGGCATAGGAAATCGCGATGCGTTTCGTGCGTCCGGTTTTCAGCCGGATAAAGCGGCTATCCGTCCCTTGCGACACGAATTCCTCGAATTTGAGCGGCGGTTCCACCGTGAATTGTTCGCTCATGATGGTCTGCGAAGCGCTGCGCTGGGCATGCACGTTCAGCATCAGGGTCGTGGGGAATGCCACGTCATAGTTGAGCTGACTGGCCACATTGAAAAGCATGGGAAACCCGCCGGGGCGCTTAAGGCACGCCGATTCCAGTACCAATAAAAATCGAGCCCGGAAGTTGCCTTGCCGGGCTCTTACGTTTTGGTACCTCGGGGAGAGATAGTCTCAACGCGCATTCAAGATCGCAGATTGCTGCCAGACGGTGCGTAGGAGGAAAGCGCGCAGGAGTGTCAGATATGACTGACGTGGAGGCTCTTCGGGATTTTCCACAACTCCTCTGCACGGCGTAAGCTCCGCCGTAGGGGGAACAAACATGTCAATTGCACGCCTGACTCGTCGTTCGTTTCTGACTGCAGCCGTCGCGCTACCCGCGATCATTTCGGCACCCGTTCGCGCGGCGGAATTCACTTTTGCGCAGTACCACAACCAGACCGCCGATACCCCACTCCATCGCAATCTGGTGCAGATGTGGGAAGCCATCTCGCGCGAGACGAATGGCCGCGTAGTCACGCGCGTTTATCCGGAGAACAACGGCCTGACGGGTGGCGATCAGGACGCGTTGAAGATGCTTTTGTCCGGCGAGGTGACGTTTTTTACCTTGATGGGAGGCATCCTGGGCCAGGTAAGTCCCATTGCCGAAGCACAACAACTCCCTTTTGCCTTCCCCTCGGCGGCGGCAGCGCACAAGACCATGGACGGCCCGTTCGGGCGCTATATCGCGGAGACGCTGGCGGCGAAGAACATCCATCTCTTTCCGGTCTGCAGCTTCGACAATGGCATGCGCCAGGTTGCAAGCGTGGAGAAAGCGCTCACCAAGCCCGAGGATTTCAGGGGCGTGCGGATTCGGGTGCCGCCGGGACAGGTGATCGCCGATACATTCCGCGCTTTCGGTGCCGAACCGGTCACTACGACGGCAAATCAGATTCTCGCAGCCATGCAGTCAGGTCGCGTCGAAGCGCAGGAGAATCCGCTTGCCGTGATCGAAGGCTTCAAACTTTATGAGGTGACGAAGCACATCAGCATGACCAACCACATCTGGTCGGGTTTCAACCTGATGGCGCATCGCCCCACCTGGACAAAACTGCCCGACGAGATCCGAACGATAGTCACACGCAACGTCACCCTCTACGTGCAACGTCAGCGCGCCGAACAACAGGCTTTCAACGTCGGTCTCGAAGCCACGCTGTCTGGACGCGGAATCACTTTCCACCAGGTCGACCAGGCCGCCTTCCGGCAACGCCTGTCTGGCGTGTACGCGGCCTGGAAGGAAAAAGTCGGCGCTCGCGGCTGGGCGATGCTCGAGGGCGAAGTAGGACGACTGGGGTAGCGCTACTGCACGAGCTTCGTAACGATCTCGCGCACGATCGCTTTCTGGCCTTGCAGATTGGGATGGACGCCATCGTCGAGAATCAATTGCGCACCGGATTCTCCTGCAAAGACAGGCCGCAGATCCACCGCCGGACCACCCAGACCGAGCATCGCTTCGCTGATGGCGTGGACATCGTTGCGTGCCCAGAAGGTTGCCATTGGAGTCCAGAACCAGTGGCCGACAATGCGTTCCTCGATGACCGGGACCGGGGTGACCCACAGCCAGCGGGCTTTTCCATGGCGCGCCGCATAGTCGCGAAAAGCAGATAGATTCCGGCGCGTCTCGTTGAGGCTGACCTGTATCGGTTCCGCTACCCCACCGAAGCGACGGGCATCGTTGACGCCTGCCAGACAGATGACCCACTCGGGATGAAGCGCGAGCGTAGGCGGCACGCGGAACATGATCTGCGGGGTCGATTCGCCAGACGCACCGGCATTGACGAGCTTGATCTGGTCCTGGGGCCGACGCAGCTCGAGCACCTGTCGCAGGATCTCGAGCCAGGATTGCAGGTCATCGGTGATGCTGTCGCCCAGACCAACGATGGTGCTGCCTTGCGAAAATGGCAGGCGATCAACCGCCTTCGCAAAGGAAGCATCGCCCAACAGGTCTTCTGCTACCTGCCGCACTTCGGCGGCAAGCTGTGCGCGTACTTGCGTGAGAACCGTCGCGTCGATCTTGAGCAGATCAGCCAGCAGCATGTCGTGCACGCCGGGTAACGGCGGAAGAATTTTTTCTACATGGATGAGCCGGACCAGGAAACGCAACGGATCTTCAGCGGCACTCATTCTTATTGTCCTCAAGGTTGAACACCGGCAAACCGAAGGATGCTGCGGACCGGCAATTAATTACTGGTTGAATGTGCACTTCAAGAAGCGCACGGTCGCTTCGGGCGCTGGATCCAGTTTCAGCGTGTGCCACAGGAACTGTGAATCAGAGCTGGCGATGAGTGCGTCTCTTTCACTGCCGACAGTCCACAGGAAGGGCCCGGCGGGGGACCGGGCTTCCATCTCCGCTTGTGTGTCGCCATAGGTGAGAGTGTAGCCTCCCGCGCCTTCTGGCCCGACGGTTCGTGGCTCCATGCGAAAGATCACTCCACCCGTGCCGGGCTGGCAGCTGCCGGCTGCATCGCAGGTGCGTACTATCGCGCAGTCGAGAATCCGCACTGCACCCTCGGACAGGGTCATGCCTGGATACAACGCGATGAGGCCGAATATGGCGGCCAAAGAGTTGGTTTTATTCACGTCCTGCCCCCAGCGCGATGTTCAATATGAGCGTCGAACCGTATTCGATGCAGCATATCGACTCAGGAGCGGGAACGGAATCCGGCTGCGGATGCGTAGCCTGAGGAGTTAAAAGCAAGAAGGCCCGGAGCATTTGTGCCCCAGGCCTTCTGCAGAAACTAAACGAATGGGCTAGATATCCAGCCGGCCGTCTTTCACTGGAATCCTGGTGCCGGGGTCATGATCCATGTGGATCGTATGCTGCTGACCGTCGAGCATGTAGACGACCTTGTAGCCGTCATCCACTTTCTGGCTGTCGTAGGTCGTTGCGCAGCGCTGCTCCACCACGGTCTCGGTGCTGCCGTTCTGGATCCTTTTCTGGATCTGATTGCCGGCCACTCCGCCTGCGGCAGCGCCCGCTACGGTAGCGATCTTCTTGCCGTCTCCGCCACCTACCTGGTTGCCGAGGAGCCCACCCACAACGGCACCGATACCCGTGCCGACCAGACGGTTGTCATCCTTGACCTCCTTCTGTCGAGTCACCTGCTCGTCGCGGCATTCCTCTTTGGGAGTCTTGATGGTGCGTGTCACGGGCGTCACGCTGACAACCTGTGCGCCAGCGGTATTCATCGCCTTGTAACCTGCAAACGCGCCGCCAGCCGTTATGACAGCAGCGCCGACAATGGCCCCAATCGTGAAATTCTTGTTCATCGTGATCTCCCGTGATGGCTCACTCGCAGGGAGTGGCCTTACACGCAGAGTCTGGCTTGCGGGGTCATGGAAGCGTAGTCGACACCGCCACCCTTCTGCTGTCAGCGCGGTCCCACACGAACCCACGCCCACGATTGTTCCCAGATGGCGATCGTTCCCGGCTGAAATGATTACGGCGCAGTGGCTACGTGGGGAAACTGGTAGATCTGATTTGCGAGGTTGATGGCAGTCTTGCGCAGCCAAGGATAGGCCTTCATGCCGTCCGCCACCCACTTGAGTTCGAGCGCTGCAACCATCGGCGCACAGTCGATCGCGAGAGTGCGGTGGACGCGCCACAGCATCGGCTCCAGGTGCGTGAGGTTCGCCATGCTGACTCGCCGCTGTAAAGCCTTGAGCTCGCCCTGGGCAGCGATCCATTCGTCGTAAGGCAATGTCGTATCCATCAGTACCCTCCATGAAGGAAAGCCCTTAAGGAAAAGCCCGGAGCGGCAGTGCCAATCCGGGCTCGGAGCAGTGGCCCAACATCTAGAGGGGTCCATCAGCTGTTAGGGTTATCGTCCCAAATCAGCGGGACTTGAGAAAGCCGGACAACTTCGCCAGCATGTGTAGGCGGACTCTGACGGCGATCAGAAGCCCGCCTGCCCTGCTGAGCTAGCCGGGCGACAGCAAAACAGAAGCAGAACTTGGGGGAAAACACGATGCGAAGACTGATGTTCTCGGGCGCGTTGCCAGTGTTGGCGGGTGTTCTCACCGTTGCCGGGGTGGCGCAGGCGCACCACTCCTTTGCGATGTTCGATGCAACAAAACAGACGCTCGTGGAAGGAACGGTCTCTGCCTGGAAGTACAACAATCCGCACGTCTGGCTGATGATCGATGCGCCCGATGCCACCGGCCAGATGAAAACGTGGAGTTTTGAAGGCGGTGGGCCGGTACGCGTTACCCGTCAAGGCGTGGATGGCCACACCTACAAGAAAGGCGACAAGCTGCGGGTTGTCATGAGTCCCATCAGGGACGGCCGGCCAGCAGGTGGCATCTGTTTCGCGATCGACCCCGACGGCAAGATGACCCAGCCCAATGACGGCGCCTGTGAGGCGCAGGAAGTCTATGTGCGCTGGAAAGCCAAGGGCTGGCTCGACACCGCCAAGCATCTCGAGACCCATCCCTTCGCCGACTGAACCCGCGCGTTTTCAGATACACCCGTCACTCGCCAGGAGAAGCGCGATGAAGAGACGCGATATGTTGACGCTGGTGGCAGGAACGCTAGGCAGCGCCGGCTTGCCGCTCGTACAAGCGGCCGAGTCATCCGGATGGGCGGCACCGGAATTTGATGTTCCTCGTCCCGAGCTGGTGCTTGAACTCATCGTCACCTGTTCGAAGCCCGAAACGATCAGTCCGGAAACCGGCAGCAAGGACGGCCAGCGTCGCACCATCTGGCCGATCATCGGCGGGACGTTCGTCGGCAACGATATCCGGGGCGTGGTTGTCCCGGGTGGCGGCGATTTTCCGGTGATCCGGCCTGATGGCGTCACGGTCATCGACGCGTTGTATCGCCTGCGGACCGACGATGGCATGACGATCATCATTCACAACAAGGGACTCGCGATTCCCGGGGATCTGCCAGCAGCGACGAAATATCGCCTGTCGCCAGAGTTCACAGCGCCGCAGGGCAAGTACGACTGGCTGAACAGGAATGTCTTCATCGCGAACCTCACCACTAGGTTTCCGCAGGAGAAGCGCCTTGCGAAGTCCGAGAACGAGAATGACCGGATGATCCACGTCTATCGCCTTGGCTAGCGTGTGAGCCCTGCCCCCTTCGTGCACTGGAAACAGAAAGAGGTCCCCATGAGATCCCTGCTATTGCTTCTCGCCGCTGTGTCATTGACCGTCCAGGCGGCCGCGCCCACGCTTCCAGCCGATATCGATCCGCAATCCTATTCCCGCCTCCCCTTCGTTACCCGTAGCAGCCTTGATGCCGAAGGCAAGCGGATTTTCGATGCGATCAATACCGCGGTGACGGGCAAGCAGGAAGAGCTGCCCCGCATGGGCCCTCCGGCCGCCAGCATGTACAGCATCGCGGTGGCGGAGCCCTACGACAAGATGAACCAGCTTCTGCGCAAGACGGTCGTGGGCCCGGCCTATTTCGAGATCTCGACACTCGTTGCCGCAAGAGAGTATGACCAAGAGTACGAATGGGGCGGTCACGAACCTGCTGCCGTGCGCGCAGGTGTGGCGGCTGCCACGATCGATGTCATCCGGTACAACCGATCGACTGCGGGTCTTCCCGAGAAGGACCGCGTCGTGATTGATTTCGGCCGCCAGCTGCTCAAACAGCACAAACTGGATTCTGCCCTGTACGCCAAAGTCGTCGAACTCTTTGGCAAGCAGGGAATGGTCGAACTTTCGATGAGCCTGGGTGACTATGTCATGACGGCGATTCTTCTGAATACCGTCGATCAGCGCCTGCCGCCGGGACGCGAAGCGAATCTGCCACCGAAATAAACGCGGCCCAAAGTAACCGCAGCCCAAAATAAATGCGGATGTAAGCGCCGCGCCGGCAGTGTCCCGAGTAGATTACGGGGCAGTGCCGAGCGCGTATTCGAAGCCCAGCCAGAAGTTGCGCGGCGTGCCTGGCGATGAGAAACGCTGGACCGGTCCAGGTCCCACGCCTTCGAGTGGCATGTTGTCCCCGTCAAACGCATTGCGATTCCTGGCGCCCAGGGACGCATAGCGGCGATCGAACACATTGTCGACGGTGGCGAACAGCCGCAGCTGGTCAGTGGCCTGGTACCTGAAACGCAGATTGGTGTTTATGTAGCCAGGGATGGGCCGCTGCACATTGTGCTCGTCACCTCGCAGGTACTGGCTCGATGACCACCTGACATCCACTCCGACAACGAATCCGCGAGGCAGGGAATACTCGCCGAGCAGCTTTACGGTGTGCAGGGGAATGCCGGGAAGGCGATCGCCAGCCCGAACCGGAATGGTCGGCGGTTCCGACGGATCCGCTGCATTCGAGACAGGATTGAAGAGGTCGACGTTCGCTGCAAACGCAGCTTTCACCAGCGAGTAGCTGGCGCTCCAGTCGAGCCCTCCGATATGGCCTGACATGGCTGCATCGAGACCCCGGCGACGCGTCGCTTCCACATTGGCGAAGAAGCCCTGGCTGTTGCCGACGGCAGTGAACAGGATGTCATCCTGCAACTCACTGGCGAATACCGTCAGCCGCCATGCAATGGCACGTGGGAGATTCCCGCGGAGACCAGCCTCCCAGGTCCTGACCGTCACGGCCTTGAGCGGCGGATCGGCCACGAAGCCAACTGGCAACGAGCAGGGAGCATTCTCGTCGGCGCAGGCCAGCTCCACCCCCGTAGGGGCCCTTGATCCTTCGTTGTATCCCACGTAACCGCTGGCATCGGGATTGATTGCATAGGTCAGCCCGAGTGCCGGGTTGACGCGATGGAATGAGTGGCGACCATCGAGCTCTTCTTCCGTGCCACTCCGGTCTTCCAGCGCCACCTCCGCACGATTGAAGCGCAGCGAAGCGGTCCCCTGCAGGCGGGGCGTCAACGCCAACGAGTCAAAGGCGTACAGGCCGAAGTAGGTGTTGGTGCCGTTGACATCGGTGTCGATCGCGAACTGCCCTTCTCCCTCAGTGCCCCGATCCTCCGTGAAAGTGGCCTCCTGTGCGGACTGCTGGAATCGTGCCCTACCGCGGTCCACGCTCAAGCCCACCGTGAACTCGTTGTTCCTGCCTCCGATTTCATTGGTGCCGGACAGCTGGAGCGTGCCGCCCTGCGTGCGCTGGGCCGTCTGCGTACGACGATTCTCTGCTTCATAGGCATCATCGTCAGGATCGATGGGAGTTCCCGCATCATCGAATTCCGCATCTGCATTGAAGGTCTCGATGTCGAGCCTGCGCCAGTAGGCGTTGGCACTCAGCGCCAAACCCTCCCGCAGGCGTGTCTGGCTCGACAGGATCAGGAAATCCAGTTGCGGCCGGGTCTGGTCGGGATGCGTGTAGACCGCATCGCGTTGCTCCTCCAGGAGAGGATCAGGAGCGAGCCCGTTGCCAACCAGCGTATTGTCGGCGCGAGTGTAACTGAGGTGCCAGGCGGTGCGATCACCCGTGTAGCCACCCTTGAGAAACACCTGCCTGACTTCGGACGGCGATTCCTTCCGCCAGCCGTCTTCCTCGAAGTAACTGGCCGCCGCATATCCATCCCATGCGCCCGCTGATCCACCCACGTTGAGATCAGCGCTCCTGCGCCCGAACGAGCCGCTCGACAGTCCCAGGCTTGCGCCGCGATCACGGCCGGAACGGGTACGCAATGACAGCGCGCCGCCCAGCGTATTGAGGCCGAACACTGGATTCGCGCCCGGAATCAGGTCCACCCGATCGAGCGCCAGCATGGGGATCAGGTCCCAAAGAACAGTGTCGCCAAACGATTCGTTGATGCGGACCCCATCCACGAAGACGGACAGTCCTATCGGATTGCCGAGCAGCGGCGAAGCAGTGAAACCCCGAAAGCTGACATCGGGCTGGAAGGGATTCGATTGCGCTTCGTTGATCGTGACACCGCTCAGCATGTCATCGGCCAGTTCGGCGATGTTGCGCGCTCGCCTGAGCTGCAGGGTTTCGGCAGTGACTGTCTGCACGTCTGCAGGAAAGCGGTCGCGTGGAACCTCCTGACCTTCCAGCGGCGCGGTGACAATGATCGCGGGTGAGTCCGCTGCATCCGCTGCCGTCGCAAGTATTGCCAAAGCAGTCCATGCAAAGCCTGACGCCATTGGACCCGATGGAAAGAAGCGTCTGCATGGATGCATGTGGACGAGCGTAGAGTGCGTGGATGGACGACGCAAGCAGACAAGAAAAGCGATGGCCCTTATCGATAAGGGTTCCGCGTCGTTGTGCAACGCGATTGGCTGGGCCTCGCGAGTGATGTGTCCAGCTTCATCCACGAGAGTTGCAACCGTCCGGCTGCACATCGACAATCATTGCCAACAGAATGGAGGTCCGGAATGAAAAGCCCTGCCCGTGGATTGAATCGTCGTCGTTTCATGCAATTGGCTGGAACCGCGGCTGTCGCCCTTCCCTTTGCAGGTGTCACGCATTTCGGGTACGCCGCGAGCGCCCCCGGCAAACTCAAGATCGGCATCGTGGGCTCGGGCAACGTGGGCACTGCATTGGGTCGGACTTGGGCACAAGCCGGTCACCAGGTGATGTTCTCGTCTCGCAGTCTCGACGCTGACAGGAAACTGGCCTCTGAGATTGGCGCAAATGCGAGTGCCGGCACCACACAACAGGCCGTGGCGTTCGGTGACGTCGTGCTGTTCGCGGTTCCTTACGGAGCTCTCCCCGCCCTCGGCAAGGAACTTGGGAGCGCCCTCAAGGGCAAGGTCGTGGTCGACGCCTGCAACCCCTTCCCGGATCGTGACGGCGAAATCGCAACCTGGGCTCGCGAGAAAGGGGCCGGCCTTGCATCGGCCGAACTGCTTCCGGGCGCCCGCATCGTGCGTGGTTTCAACGCAATTCCTGCGGCCAAAATGGGTGCGGCATACAAGGAACCGCAGCGCATTGGAATGCCCATCGCCGGCGATGATGCTCAAGCCATCGAAGTGGTCACGCGTCTGGTCCGCGACATTGGCTACGAGCCCGTGCTTGTCGGCGGCCTTGCGATGGGCAAGCACCTCATCCCTGGAAGTCCGCTGGCGGGCGAACGATCAGCGGACGAAGTCCGGAAGGTTGTCGCCGGACTTTGAGAAGACTGCGTTCCGTCGTTGCAGCAGCGTCGTTGAGGGTCGGTCGCGTCAGTTCGAATCGGGGACCAGCATGCGGATCGTTCCGTCCTGACGCGAGGTGAGCAGCAACTCGCCGTCTCCCGCTTGGCTAAGCTGGAGATCCGCGCGAGCGGCCGAAGCACCGTTGGTTGCTTCAATGAGTTCACGCATTGTCACGTAGACGCGGTTGCCGCGAGCATCGCGCGTGTACAGCTGGATTTCCTGGATCGGTGCCACTGTCGCAGGCACGCCATCATCAGCGGCCTTCAATGCCGCAAGATCCGCCGCAAACAGACGACCGCGCTGGATGTCTCCGAACACGAACTTGCCACGCAACGCCGCGATCCGGCCGTGATACGCGAGCCCGCCGGTAATGGCCTGTCCTTCGCTGTGGTCGTACATCGCCACCGGGTAACGAAACTCATCGCGGACACGCCCTTCCAGCACTTCCGCAGGCAGCTCGAAAAGCTGATTCAAGGCACCGCCAGGACGGGTCATGCCGTTTTCCCAGAGGCCTTCGCGCTTCATCCATCCGTAGTTGCCGCCGTCATGAACGATGTTGATCTCCTCGATCTGGTTCATGCCGATGTCGGCCGCGAACATCGTTCCATCGGTATCCCACGAGAGCCGGTGCGCGTTGCGGAAGCCGTAGGCGTAGATTTCTCCGAGCGTCTTCGGATCTCCGTCAGCCTGGAAATGGTTGTTCGCAGGGATCGTGTAATCGCCGAGCCCCTTGACGCCTTTCGTCACCGATGGACTACGCGGATCAAAGCGCAGGATGGCGGTGATCACCGAATCCAGTCGCTGCGTCTGCCCCGGATTGTTGGCATGGGGCCCACCGCCATTGCTGAATCCAAGATCGCTGCCGCTTGTATAGAGAAGTCCGTAGTCGGCATCCCCGGGCTTTGCGTTCGGATTGAATTCCAAGTCCCCATACGGATGCGTGAGATTCTGGACGATGTGCGCCACCCGCAGCAGTTCACGTCGTGTGCCGTTGAATGTATTGCCTGCCGGATTCGCCGCTCGCCACTCCGTGATCACGTTGTGGTAAGTGACATCCTTCAAGGCAAATCCGGGTGGAATGAAATCAGGTGTCGCGGGATTGCCTGCAACGCGTTCCGCATGCACAGAATAGAAGAGCCCATTCCTTGCGAATTCCGGATGAAAAGCAAATGCCGAGAAGCCACTGACCAGCCGGTTGTATACCGCCAGCGGGAAGGCGGCTCCGACATCCGCATAGACGGTGGCTTGACCATCACCACCGATGAGATAGAGAAACCCACGCGAATCATTTGCGAAGCGGCGGCCATCCGGCAGATCGCGCACATAGTTCGGTCGTGCCCAGCCAGCGGGTGTTACATCCTGGTCAGCGGGTCGCAACCCTCGGGTATCGGGGAGTCGTGCAACGAGCCTGATCTCGACAGCCAGCCCGAGCTTCTCGACCGGGGCCGTGATCGGATTGCTGGTGATCGGAGTGGCTGTCTGGGCTTTGCTTCCGGCTATCGGACCCAGCAGCATCAACGCGGCAACATACGTCAAGTGCAATCGCATCACGCCTCCCCTTTTTATCTCACCGTCCCTGCCATCAGATTCGCATGGATTGCAGTCTGCCGGAAAGGTTTCTCAGGATTATTGCTGACTCGTAGGAAGCATGTTCCGGATGGCTGAAATTCTCCACTTGCCCTCCGCATGGACCACTGCAAAGGAACTCCACATGTTCCGGATGACACCCTCCGGATTGCGGATGTCATAGCGGGCATCCACCAGGGCAACGCTTGAACTCAAGAGACGGACGTTCTCTACCGTGAGGGTTCTGGTGCCAGGATTGTTTGCCGAACTTCTTCCCATCCCCTGCATCGATCCCTCCTTCCCCTGCCTCCATTCGCCGGAAGAAACAAGCTGGTCGATATCGTGCGTCAGGATGCTTTCCAGCAACGTCCTGTCGCCTTTCGCCCTGGCCTCGGAATAGGCATCGATAAGCGCATGGATATCCTTTTTTTGTTGATCACTGACAGGTACGCCCTGAGCCAACAGAAAACCCGGGGTCATCAACGTCAGCGCGATCAACAACAGTCTGGTTTTCATGATGTCAATGTTCCGTGAATGGCTACAGGAATGCGGCGGTCGACCTCGCGGCCGATGCCAACCGGCTCCGGGCTATTGGAGCGTCCTGCCCGCAAAAGTTCCCGAAGCACACGGGATCGGTCGTTGGCTTGGCTGATCAGGACCGCTTGGCCAGAAAAAGGCCTGCGACCATCAGCAGCATCCCGAGGGCGCGCTGCCAGGTGATTGCATGGACCACGGAGCCGAACAGGCCGAAGTGATCGATGATGATTGCGGCAACGATCTGGCCCGTGACGATGAAGCAGATGGCGTTGCCTACGCCCAGTCGAGGAGTCAGGAAGGTAATCGCAAGCACGTAGCAGGCAACGATGATGCCGCCGAGATAGCCGTACACCGGGGCGTCCCGATACGCAGCCATGGAAGGCATGGCCGGGCGCGAAACAACAATCCAGACGGCAAGGAATGTCAGCCCGATTGCAAAGATGATCAAGGCGACGAGCGACGGACTACCGATTGCCCTGTTCAATGCAGCGTTTGTCGCCGCCTGGATCGGAATCAAAGATCCGACCAGAACGGCCAGTGCGGAGAGCAGTGCCAGGTTCAGCGCAGTCATGATTGCATTCCTTAGCGCCAGCCGAGAGCCGGAGCGACGTGAGTCAGGAGCGACTCGATGACATGTGCGTTGTACTCGACGCCGAGCTGGTTGGGGATGGTGAGCAGCAACGTATCGGCTTCAGCAATCGCTTCGTCCTGCGCGAGCTGCTTGACGAGAACGTCGGGCTCCGCCGCATAAGAACGACCGAAGATCGCCCTTGTCTGCCCATGCAGCATGCCGATCTGGTCCGATTCCTCCCCGTCGCGACCGAAGTAGGCACGGTCGCGTGCATCCACCAACGGGAAGATACTGCGGCTGACCGAAACGCGCGGCACACGAGTGTGGCCGGCTTCCTTCCAGGCATCGCGATAGGCACGGATCTGCGCGGCTTGCTGGACATGGAAGGCCTCGCCAGTCTCATCATGCTTGAGCGTGGAGCTCTGCAGGTTCAGTCCGAGTTGTGCCGTCCAGATCGCGGTTGCATTGGAGCTGGCGCCCCACCAGATGCGATCACGCAGACCTTCGGAATGCGGTTCCACACGTAAAAGACCGGGTGGGTTCGGGAACATCGGCTGCGGCTGCGGATGCGGCTTCGCGAAACCTTGGCCACGCAATACTTCAAGCAGGATTTCCACGTTGCGACGGGCCATGTCGGCATCCGTTGTCCCTTCTTCAGGGGCATAGCCGAAGTATCGCCACCCGTCGATCACCTGTTCCGGCGAGCCGCGGCTGACGCCGAGCTGTAGACGTCCACCGGCGATGAGGTCGGCGGAACCGGCGTCCTCAGCCATGTAGAGCGGGTTCTCATAGCGCATGTCGATGACCGCGGTGCCGATCTCGATCCGTTTGGTCCGCGCACCGATGGCGGCCAGCAGCGGAAACGGCGAGCCTAGCTGACGTGCGAAATGATGCACGCGGAAATACGCACCGTCCGCTCCGAGTTCCTCTGCAGCGACGGCGAGCTCAATGGACTGGAGTAATGCGTCCGAAGCAGATCGCGTCTGCGATTGTGCGGAGGGCGACCAGTGACCGAACGAAAGGAACCCGATTTTTTTCATCTCGACACCTGTGGAGGGAGTACCCCATCATAGGTGCCGCAGTCGCCGTCCGCATCAGCGCCCGGCGATACGGTATCCCCTCCTGCAGGCGGGAATGCTCCCTCAGGACTGCGTGATGCAGACTGCGTAGACGCGAAATTCGAGTTGCTTGGCGTTGCCGTCGAGTGGGATGTAATGCACCCGCCACGATTGCGGCTTCTCGGTAGGAAAGGACTCCTGCAGCGCCCAGTTGCCGTCGGTGGTTTCTATCATCGCACCGCCGCCGATGAGAACGGTCTTGTCCGGGCATACCGCCGTACCGCGCGTTGTCTCCTCCTTCGTTGCGTCGCCCAGGAAAACGTCGGATGCGACGTATTGGACGTTCAGTACCGCTGGCGCACCCTGCGGACCTGTCGCGCCCGTCGGGCCGGTCGCACCTGCTGATCCCGTTGGACCAGCGGGACCTTGAATACCTTGTGGTCCTGTCGCCCCGGGTGGCCCCGCGACACCAGCAGCTCCCGCTGCACCTTGAGCACCTGCTGCACCCGCGGGTCCGATTGCTCCTTGAGGGCCTGTTGCGCCCGTGGCACCCGCAGGACCGCTTGCCCCTTGCGGTCCCATTGCGCCTGTCGCGCCTGCAGGTCCGGCTACACCTTGAGGGCCAGCCGCACCCGTGGCGCCGGCAGCTCCTTGGGGGCCGACTGGACCTTGTGCTCCGGTCCCGCTCGAAATTCCGTCGGCTCCAGGCTCGCCCTTGTCCCCCTTGTCCCCTTTCTCCCCCCGAGGTCCAGCAGGGCCTGCTGTCCCCGATGCTGCCGGGGAAGTTGTTGAAGAGACCATTTCAGCGAGATGCGAAATGGTCAGGTCAAGCGTTGCGATTCCCTGCGAAGTGATGACGTCCAGGCGATAGATGCCATCCGCAATGGGCTGGGGGAGACGTGCGGTAACTACGCTGTCGGTAGCGGCGATCACGGTGATTTCGGATGTCCCCAGTCGAACGCGGACAGTGGTGGGGACCGATATGAATTGCTCTCCCACCACACTGACCTCACCAGCATCCAGATCGATGAAGGCGCTGTGGATAACCGGAGGTCGGGAACGGATAGCCCCTCTATTCGTGGCAGCTATTGAGGGCAAGTTGCCCAGAATAAAACCAAGCAGGATCAGGGAGTTTCGTAAAACTCCTACCAAAAAACTCCGGGATTCCCTGATTCGCATTGCAGCAGAATGAAGGCTGGAGCGGCGCAAGGCCAAGAAACCGGGCGATTCTTTCCTGGAAGTGAGAAGTGGCTCCAATCGCAGAAGACAGTGTCCGCCGGGATTTGGCGCTTACGCGATTCCGGCAATGCGCGGCAGCCACTCACAGCCGAGGTCCCTATTTCGCGCGACCCTTGTAGCCCGTTGAAAGCATCGGAATCGCAATCACCGCAGCCTTGAATCCCCCTTCCGGAGGACGGATCGACGCGACGGCAAAGAGCGTCTTCTTGCCGGGTCCGCCGAAGGCGATGGAGACGAGTCCGCGAGGAGCGGGAATGATGCCCAGATGGGTACCGTCCGCGGCCATCACATGCACACCGGACGGACCGGTGGTGTAGATGCGATCTTCAGTGTCGACGGCGCCGCCATCACCCCCGCCTCCCGGCAGCGTGGAGAAATCGCGCTGGTTCGTCAGCGAGCCATCGGGCTGGACATCGAATGCCACCATCGTGCCCGCGTTCGTCACGTAGAGAATCTTTTCGTCGGCACTCAGGAGGACGCCATTGGTGCGGAGGTTCTCGCCGTACTTCGTGATCTCGCCTGCAGGGCTGGCATAGAACAGTCCACGCATCGTGAAGTAGACACCGCCCTTCGCATCGGCCGAGAGATCGTTGAGCACGCCCCTGCCGATGCAATCGAGGGTGTCGCCCTGGTAGGTGTTGGCGAGGACCTTGCGCTCCGGTGCGACCTGCAGGATCGCAGGATTGAGGCCTCGAGAGGCCACGAACACTTTTCCACTCTTGCTCATCGCGACCGAGCCGCCCGTATTCGTGTCGCTGTAGACGATCGTCGTGCTGCCGTCGGGGGCCAGGCGGATCACCTGGCTCTTGTCCGCCTGCCCGATCAGCAGTCCGCCATCCTCCATACCCATGATGCCGTCAGCGTTGTTGCCGTCTGTCTCCCAAAGGGTCTGCCACCGCGCTCTCGCGGCGATGACACCCGGGATGGCAGTCACCGCATACGCACGATCAACGGTGTTGCCTTCTGCGGCCCGGGGCACGTTGCCGCCCACGTTCGCGGCCTGTGCCGGCGGCGGATTCTTGCACTTCGCAATGACGCTCTCGTAGCGGGCATCCTGGGCCGCCGGGATTCCGGGACCCTGACGCAACGGAGCCGGCGCGTTCTGGGCGAAGGTGGGAGCAGCGAGCAGGCAAGAGACTGCAAGCAGGATCGGTGTTCTCGGCATCGGAAGCTCCCTGGACGTCGCCCTAACAAAACCAGCGGTCGGCTGATCTTGTTCGTCGTCCGTCACCAGCGGCTATCCCCTGAATGCAGTCCGTCAGAATCAGTGTGGCAGGGATTGGATAGCGTCGGCGTTCCATCGCCGTTTGCGGATGCGCGTTCGTGAATTCATGGCGTACGTTTCCTGCACCCTGATCCCAACGACCCGTCACGGTGCTTCGGCGATTTCCTTCATCTTCTTGAGCGCACCTTCGAACCTCGTACGGCGGCCGCTGATGTCCGCTTCCTTCGCGGCGGCGTCAGCCTTGTCCGATTCGTCGAGGAACAGCGTGTAGAGCAGCTTCGACGTGGTGGCCGTTACGGGTCGGGCTTCGAGGAACCCGTGGTAGAGGTTATAGAACTTGCCCTCTACCGTCGGCTGGGTGTAGCCATACGACAGGGGTGTCAAAGCGACCAGGATTTCGGTCACCGTACCGCCGCGCAGGACGCGCACCGTACCTGTGCCGCCTTCACCTGCAATGATCTTGCAATCGACACCTGCCAGCCAGTTGCTGATATCGCAGTACCCGCCCACTTTCTTCCATACTTCTGCGGCCGGTTTCGCCACATCGATCTCCATCTTGATCGTTCGATAGTCAGGCCCGGCTGCCAGCGCCGGCAGAGCTACTGAAAGCAGGCCCAGGACAGACAGGGCAATACGTTTGTACATGTTGGCTCCGGATGGGATGACTCGGGACACACTTCAGCAGGCGCCATTCTTCGCGTACGAGGCTCGACAATTCAAGTCGGTCTGCAATCGAGGCACGGACCGGCGATCCGCACTAGGCCTCGGCCAGTACCCCGGGTATTCTTGCGACTTCACTATTGAGGGGGATTTCATGAAGAAAAAGATACTTTTCCTTGCAGCGTTGGCGACGTTCGCGAGCGCCGCCGGTGCACAACAACAGCCAGCCGATCCCGTCCGCACGCCGGGTGTGCAGGCTGGCCGTGATCCCAATCGCGATGCATTCATCATGAAGAACTGCAAGGCGCCTGCGCCCGCCACTGCACCGGGTGGACTTCCGCCCGGCCAGCGCCCTCCGCAGCCTGTGGAGTTTGCAAATGCGCCTGGCCCTGCGATTCCGGGTGTCCTGGCCGCGGGACAGAAATGGCGCGAAGTCTGGCAAGGCACCGGCAACAACACCGACAGCCCGATTGCCACGGACAAGGGCATTCTCCTGGCGCAGAACGACCTGAGCCAGATCGTCGAGATCGGCCTCGATGGCAGTCTCACCGTGATCGCGAGCGACACTTATACGGGCGGCGCTTTGGCCGTCACCCCCGCAGGCAAGCTGTACGTGGGCGAGCGCGCGCTGAACCGTGGCATCTGGGAGCTCTCGCCGCGCCGGCTGTTCACCAACACCATGAATGGCGAGCCCCTTGAATGCTTGGGAGCTGCGGTCCTCAACGACATGGTTGCCGACCGGAAAGGTGGCTTCTACATGACGATGGGCGGCGTGTACTACGCAAACGCGAAGGGCGTGGTGAGCGGACGCTATGGCAAGGTCGGCGGGAACGGTATCGCCGTGAGCCTCGATGACAAGACGCTGTATGTCACGGGCCGGCTTCCCGACGCGATGCCTCCTGCGGATCTCAAGCTGCCTGCAGGTGCACCTACTCCCACGGGTGGATTGGTAGCGTTCGATGTGCAGCCGGATGGTTCGCTGATCAACGAACGCCAGTTCGCCTGGGCGGGCAACGATGGCACGGCGGTCGACATGGAAGGACGCTTGTATGCGCCCGGCAATGGCGGCTTGTGGATCATCGATCCAAAGACAGGCGGATTCCTGGGCTACATGCCTGCCCCGCCGGGCACACATGGGTTTCATTTCGGCGGACCCAACAGGAGCACCCTGTTTGCAATCACGCTGAATGCCGAAACGGCTGTCTATGCGATCGACACTCAGGTGAAGGGTTATCAGGCTGGCGAGTGGCGCAGGTAACAGGCGACGCAAACACCGGACAGCGGCTATTTCGCCGAACCCCCCATTGCCTGCTTGAATTCCTTGTAGTCAGTGGGTCGTTCGGTCGGTGGATAGTAGTTCTGCGGGAACCAGCGCAAGCCGACCCGCATGATCTTGGACTGGGTGGCCTCGTCGAGCACGCTCACGTCCCTGATGAAGAACGCAAACCGGTTTCCATCGGGCAATAACGCATTGTCGGTGAACGGAAAGGCGAACGACGTCAGATCGAAATCGAACCGGTAGTCCGACTCTGATTTTGCGGCTGCGGCCGGCGTGATGAGCACGTGCACTCGTTCGCCCGCGAAATCCGCCTTGTCGAACACGATCGACAGCGAATCCCTGCAATCCGGCGAGCTGACCACAAAGGTCTTCAACGTATAGCTCGGGACCAGGAAAGTTGCGGCATCGGCAGACTGGCTGAACGCTTCCTCCAGCTCGCCATCACTCACGAACTGGAATGTCGTCTCCATGGTGGCGGCCGGAGTGCAATCCGCGACCGGATCTTCCCAGAGCTGGGCAATCTGACGCTGAATCACGCGATGAGCGGCTTGATGCAGATTGGAGCGCGCCTCCCGGATGGATTCCGGAGACTGCGTTCCACGATAAGCCGCCAGACGATCATCTGCATCCTGCAAAAGCGGCTTGAGTTCGAAGTGCTCATGGAAATTGAGCGTGAGTAGTTGGGCGAGCACGGCATACCGGATCGGATCGATGTCCTTGCCCTCTTCCCTGGGCCCTGCTACCGGACTGATGAGTTGGCCGAACATGGTCGCGCGCAATGAACTCTCAGCCTGTTCACGCTGGTTGATCAACTCCAGGCTGGCCCGGTTCTGCTCAAAATGATTCGCCAGTAACGCGGCAACGATTGCACCCAGCGGTACCGTCAACTTCATCACGACGTCCAGCCAGAACTGGACATCACGCCGGGTCTTCACCTCGGCGCGGCTTTCGCCTTCAACGGGTTCCTTATTCGCCATTGATGGAGACTATTGGCAATTGACGTTTACGGTGGCGGAACCATTCAGCGCAGCGATTTTCGGTGTAGTGCCATTCGGGCATTTCACCGTATAGACACCTGTCGGCAACGCCAGCGAATATTTTCCACCCGCCTCCACTTTGAGGTCCGCGGCTTTTGCATCGCCCTTGAAAACCTCCAGCACCGTACCTGCCGGAACGCCACTGACAACGCCTTGCAACGCGCCGACCTGGGCGTGCGCGATACCCGCTACGAGAACCAACGCCGCCGCGGTCACCAGACTTTGATGTTTGTTCATTCGTTCATCCTGCACAGAATCGCTGCCGAGGCAGCTTGTCAGGACTATATAGCTTGTTGGCGGTGCTTTTGCTATCGGCCAGCGCTTGACCGGATGCCCGATGAATCGGGACTGAACAGGAACCTAGATCGCGCTCCCTTTCAGCAAGGTGAAAACATTTTCGAGGGCATCCTGGGGTGTCGGCTCACGATCGCCGAAGGCAACCGTTCTGTGCCGGTCATTCCTGTCCCATTCCGCTACCGCATACACCTTGCCGTCGACAGAGGTTTTCTCAAGTGTGATGTAGCGGGTAGAGGGCGCAAGCTCACCTTCCACGAGAAGCTCGCCATCCTTGTAAACAATGGCGGCGAAATATGCCTCAGACGCATATTGGGGCGGCGGCATCCTGACCAGGTGAACGGTATAACCGTCACGTCGGATCGTATCGATGCCTATCTGCCGCACGAACTGCTGCATGTCCTCGGGAGCGGTTTTCGGATCGAAGGTGGGAACACCCGCGGCGTATACGACTGCATTGCCGAACAGACGCGCCACGGGATCCCCTGGCTGCCGAGGGTGAGCGATCAGTGTCTGAATATCCCTTTCGTAGAGGAAAGCTGCCCTGCGCAGCGAAAAATGCTCAAAAAAATAGAGCAGCGGACGAGTCGGCGGCTGCGGCTGCATGAGCAGTCGCGCAGGAGGTGCTTCGGCAGCCTGCCCTGCGCCGCCCGGGAGGACGGCGAACAGCACCAGCGCCGCAGCTGAAAGGCGAGCGTCGAGAAAGGAGTACGTTGCCATCAGTTCACAGTCACGTGATTGCTCATGGGATCGGCACCTTACCTGATTGGGGAATGGATGCCAGACAGCAACATCTTTCGTGGCGCTTCGAGCGAATGATGCTGCGCGAGAATGCGGAACGCCTGTACCGCCTTTCCAAAAGGGACATCACTCAAATCAGTTGAAGAAGGCTACACGCAACTGGCTCTTCATGTCCGTGTGTGCGCTTGTCCTGATTGTCAGATCGCGACGGCCGGAGGAAACCCATAGGCTTCCTCCGGCCTTGGACTCAATTGCCCGGGATGCCGCTGAATGAAATCAACGGCACCAAAGCGACTTACTCCGCAGTCCAGACGTAGTGATCACCCTGACTCTCGAACTTGCCGAGGCCGGGGAAAGGAAAGTGGACCGCATAGATGCGTTGACCACTCGCGGCAGCACTCGCGATGAATTCCTTGCGGCTGGCCTGGGCGACGGCTGCATCGCCATCGAAGGCAATGGTCCAGTCCGGCTGCTGCACGGAAATGATGCTGTGATGGACCATGTCGCCGACATACAGGAGTGACTGATCGCCGGAGGTGATCAGGTATCCCGAGTGTCCCGGTGTGTGACCCTTGATGTCGACAGCCTTGACGCCAGGGACGAGATCGGCGCCCGGCTCGAACTCGACTACCTTCGGCGTAACGACTGCGACGATCGATGCCATCGGTTCCTGGCTCTTGAACGACGCCCATTCGGCGGCCTGGATGTGAATCGTCGCATTCGGGAACGCGAGCGCATCGCCTGCCACCAGGCCACCAACATGGTCGCCATGGGCATGGCTGATGAAGATGTCGGTCACGCTCGCAGGGTCGACGCCTGCAGCAGCCAGGTTCGCGGGAAGTTTGCCGTTCGCGGGACCCATCAACCCGGCAGCACCCGTGTCGAACAGGAGCACCTTGTCAGCGGTCTTTACCAGAAGCGGCTGGATGGAAAGACTCAACGAATCGGGCGGCAGGCCATTGGCGGTGAGCAGGGCTTCGACGTCTGCCTTCTTGGCGTTGACGGCCAGGATCTTGTTGTCATTCGGCACTGTCATCCCGCCGTCGGTGATGGCAGCAGCCTGGAATTCGCCAATCGTGAAAGGACTCACCTCGGCGGAAGCGGCGATCGGCGCAATGGCCGCTGGCGCTGCAGCCTCAACCGGCGCAGCTTCTTCTTGCTTGGAGCAAGCCCCCAGCGCGATCAAGGCAGCCAAACCGACCATCTGGCTCGTCAAACGTATCAACTTCTGCATCATCATCTCCCCAATGTGGAATTCCACGGAATGCGGCATGTTATAGGAACAGGGCTCGCAGGGGGGCAGTCTCCGCGTAGTGACTACGGATAGACCGGCAGCGCTGCGTGAGTGCCGAATGCGGCTCTCAAGCCCTCCACCGCACAGGCCTCATCGCCTGCTTCCCCACTCCCGCTGACGCCTACCGCACCGATCATCTGGCCGTCGACCACGATCGGAATGCCACCCGGGTCCGTGAAGAAGTCGAACCAGACGGACGAAACCGGCAGTCCTCCCGGATTGTTGCTGAACTGTGCAGCCCGGATTGATGTCGGCTGCCGCAGCTTCAACGCCGCCTGAGCCTTCAGCAGGGCTGCGCGAACGTCGATCGCCGTCTGGCCATCCATGCGTTCCATGTGCACCAGTTCGCCGAAGGCGTTGAGGACGTAGACCGACATGCCTGCTCCCTTGGCCGTCACCCACTCACGACAAGTGCGGGCAACGCTCTTCGCGGCAGCGAGCGAGATCTGGTTGCCGTCAAGCACGAGCGCGGCAGCAGCCATGTCGACCACGAATTCGGTCGGGAGGTTGGTCCTTGGCGGCGCTGTCGGTGCAAAACGGGGTACCGGCGCAACGCTCGCCACGGGATTGGGACGCGCGGGTATGTCCTCGGTCAACGGCGGGACGGAAGGCCCTAACACCTCGAGCATGGCGCGATGGGCGCAGATCTCATCACTCCAGCGTGGAAGTTGCGGAGGCGTCCCGCCGACGCCGATGGCACCAATCATCTGCCCGCTGACGATGATGGGAAGGCCGCCTGCGTTTGAATAGAGCCCGAGCTGCATGTGTTCGAATTCGAGCGCCGGCTCTCCGATGACGCCATTCATCGATCGCTTGCTCGGCTGCCCCGTGAGCAACGCGGTGCGCGCCTTCATTTCGGTGGTGATGGTATTGAGATACCCCTGCCCATCCATACGGTCCATGTACACCGGCGTCCCCTGTCGGTCGAGGACCATGATGCTGTGCCGAACCTTCTCGCCGATGGCCATTCTCTGGCAGATCTCCGAGATCCGTTCCGCCGTAGCTAGATTGATGGTCCGGAAGTCGTGGAGCTTCTCGGCAGCATCGCCGGTGACTACAAATTGACGCGGCACGTCCTGCGCACCAGCACTACTAGCCCATAGGCAGAACGCCATCACCCAGACATATCGGGAGCCCATAGCGCCCCTCTCAGCGAATCGCGATAGGCCGCACGATGGAACCCGTCGCCCCCTTGATGCGCTCGGGCAAAGTGAGCAGCAGGAATTCGTAGACCTGGTCACGCGCCAGATCCTTTAGCTCCATGTTCTCGAGCATCGGCACTCCCGCCTGCAGCAAGTCATAGTGAACATTGTTGCTGCGAGGAGTCGGCCGGACCTCGACGCAGCAGCTATCCGCTCCGACCATCGACACCTGATGTGTGATCAGCCACTGCGCCACGTCTGCATAAATGCCCGGCGATCCCTTGTTCTCGCCGGTGCCAATGAAGGAATCATTGTATTTCGAGGGATTGTTCCAGTTGACTGACCAGCCATAGTTGAACAGGACGGCGTCTCCTTCCCTGATGCTCGCGTCCGTCATTTTCTGGCGGGCCAGCGCACCCTGGACATCGGCCAGTGTGATTTCATAGGCGGCTGGCAGCATCGCCATCGATTTATATCCAGCGATGTCTATCAGGATGCCGCGGGTAATGATCGGCTTCATCTGTTCGACGCCGAGAGCCTCGAGACCGTTCTGCCCGCGATTCTTGCCTGTCAAATCCTGTTCGGTGAAACCGTTGTAGTACACCGCCTGCTTCGTGCCGTCGGCCATCTGGATGGTACGGCCCTGGTGTCCGAGGGCATCGAACTGCGTGCCCATCTGCCCGATATAACCGGTGAAGTAATCGGTATACACAACGCCGGTGCCAGCATCGCGGCGAATCGCCTGCAGGTAATGTGGACGGGAACCGTACTGTGGCATGCCCTGCTCGTATACGTGCCCGAGTTCGTAGGTCTGTCCTGTCTTCGGAATGCTGAGTGCCTGAAGGATTTTCTGCGGCGTCACGGTATTCGACGCCCCCGCCTGGTCGGTCGGGCCATACTTTGATGGCCACCACGGCCCTTGGGCTCTCGTCTGCGCGACGCTTGCTGCCGATACGCCGGCCATGACGCCAGCGAGAACAAACCCTGCCATCTTCTTATGCATGACCATGCGATAGCTCCCTTACTCAGAAGTTGTATGTCCGATGGAAAGTGTGCGCGTTCTCATAGTCGATCAGGAGGTACTTCGCACTCATGGACTATTCCCGGCTCTCCCGCATCCTGGTTGTCACTTCGGCAACCGCCCTCCGCTATCGATGCAGTCCTTTTGTGGTGATGGCGGCGAAGAACGCTGCGCCGCGCTGGGGAAATTGTCAATTTTTACAATGCCACTGTTCCGTCGGAATCCTGCGGCATAATATTTTCAGAGCGCCTGCGGGCTAATCGCGAGGCGAGCAAGGGTCATTTGCGAGGAGACACCCATGAAGATAGTGACCAGCTTGAGTTTCCAGGGCCAGTGTCGCGAGGCGTTCGAGTTCTATGCCAAGGTCCTTGGTGGAAAGATCACGGCCGCGATGCCTTATGGGGACGGGCCACCCGGAATGCCCATCTCGGATCCCAAGTACAAGACATGGCTCATGCACTGCTGGATGGAAGTGGGTGACCAGTCACTGATGGGCGCCGATATGGATGTCGCCTGGGCGAGCAACATCAACAAGCCGAAGAACGGATTCGACGTCACGCTGCACAGCAACGACAAAGCGGAAGCGCAGCGTTGGTTTGATCAACTGTCAGCCGGCGGCAAAGCGACCATGCCCTTCAGCGAGACCTTCTGGTCCCCCGGCTACGGCGCACTCATCGACAAGTTCGGCATTCCCTGGATGGTCAATACCATCCCGTCTGCGGACTGGAAGCCGACGCAGACCCGACAGCCCGCTGCCTTCCAATAGCAGCGGCCTCATGACACGAACAATCGCAAGGAGACTTTCGTGACCCAATTCGCCTCGCCCCGCCCTGGAGAAGCCATCAAGAAGAAGTAATCCTGATTTCTGGGAACCCGGCAAGCCACGCTACAATTGCGGCATGGTGTGCGCAGTCCGTATTTCCCTCCTCAGCGTGCTACTCGGTTGCGCAGCGTGTGCGCAGGAAGCTCTACCCGTGCCGGAGCTCACGACGCCGACCGTTACGCCTGCAGTGGAAACGCCGCAGGCGTTGCTTCCGGTTGTCACGGGTGAGGAACTGGATGCGGCGGTGGCCGCCGTACCGAAGCTGTCTTCCTTCATCCTGTTCCAGGGTGATCGCATCCATCGCGAAACCTATGCGAACGGCAGTGCACGTGACCGCCCGATCAACATCAAGTCCGCATCGAAGAGCATCCTGAATGCGCTGACCGGGATTGCTCTTGAGCAAGGTTACATAGAAGACCTCGACGTGCCCGTGGTCCGCTACCTGCCCGAGTATTTCCTGAGGATACCTGCGGACGATCCGCGCCGCCGCATTACGGTGCGCCACCTGATCACGATGTCGAGTGGTCTGCCATCCACCAGCATCCGCAACTATGGTGCATGGGTGACCAGTCGCGATTGGGTCGGATACACGCTCGATCGCGGGATCGATAATGAGCCCGGCACCTACATGACCTACAGTACGGGAGATAGCCATTTGCTGGCTGCCGTCCTTACGAGAGCGACAGGCAAGCCGCTGCGGGAGTTCGCGCAGGAGCATCTTTTTACGCCGGTCGGAATGCGCGTGGGCGGCTGGGATCGCGATCCACAGGGAATCTATTTCGGTGGTAACAATCTCGCCTTGAGCCCGGCGGCACTGCTGAATTTCGGGCGACTGTACCTCGACGACGGAAAGTTCAATGGCAGGCAGGTGCTGCCTGCGGGCTGGGTCGCTGAATCTTGGCAGCCTCGATTTATGAACAGCAGTTTCAATCTGCGCCATGACTACGGCTACCTGTGGTGGCACACGAAGTTCGCGGGCCATTCAACCTGGTTTGCGTGGGGCTATGGCGGGCAGTTCCTGTTCGTGGTGCCCAGTCTGAACGCAGCCATCGTTGTGACGTGCGATCCGGATACCCGGGAGCGCGGCACCAACAATCTGATCTACGACCTGATGGAACGGGTGATCACGCCTTGGGCGCAAGGAAACCTTATAGCGATCAGGACGGCAACGAACTAGCGTGATTTCGTGCATCGCACTCAAATGCGTGCACCGGCAGATGACGTTCCCGCAGGAAGCGCTATTTAATAACTTATAAGTTATCTTGGTTTTTATAATAAAGCACGGAGTAAAGCTTCCATGGCAATTCGTATGATCCGCATCCTGCCGATGCTGAAGCGCTTGAGCCTGGTTTCTGTCGCCGCAGCGGTGGCGCTCGTGGCAACGCCGCTGCACTCACAGGCGCAAGCCCAAGCGCCTGCTCCGAACCCCGTGCTGCCGGGTTGGGCCTATCCAGTGAATCCGCCCTTCCCCGTGTTCGACAACAAGACGCTGCACCGCGTGCCGGGGAGCACGAAGGTTTTCACTCAGGCGCAAGTGGAAGACGATTTCGCTCCACCCGACTGGCATCCGGAGGATCATCCAGCACTGCCCCAAGTGGTGGCCTCGGGCAGGCCGACTGCAGTTCGCGCCTGCATGAAGTGTCACCTGACGAATGGCGCCGGCCACCCGGGTTCCTCGGACCTCGCCGGCATGTCGGTCGCGTACCTCACTGAACAGATGCATACCTTCCGCGATGGCGATCGCACCGGGCAGCGAGCGGCACCCATGATCCCGATTGCGAAAGCGATTACCGACGAAGAACTCCTCGAGGCGTCGCGTTACTTCAGCGCCCTGCCGCCTCCTCCGGTGGGATGGCGCAAGATCAAGGAAGGCGACACGGTTCCAGAGACATTCGTGCACACGGGCGGGATGCGCTTGCCCGTCCCCGGGGGCAAGAAAGAGCCGCTCGGCAATCGCATCATCGAACTCCCCCAGGATGTCGAGCACGTCGAACTGCGTGACTCACGTGCCGGCTTCCAGTCGACTGCACCGAGGGGCAGCTTCAAGAAAGGCGAGAAGCTGGTGAAGGAGGTCGGAGGCAAGACCATTGCCTGCGCCATCTGCCACGGACCGGATCTCAACGGCCTTGCCGACGTCCCGGGGTTGCTCGGACGCTCGCCGCTTTACATGTACCGGCAACTCAACGACATCAAGATCGGCACCCGCAAGGGCGGCACTGTGGCGCTGATGCAGCCGGTCGTGGCCAATCTCACTGAGGAAGATATGCTAGCCATCGTGGCTTATCTCACGTCACAGAAGCCCAAGCACAAGTCTTGACCCAGCAGCGGACGGCTTAGGCTCTCGCGGATAGAGGTTCTTTGGGAGTCAGGTTTTCAAAGATGCAAACCTGCATCCGCCAAGTGACCCGGAGATTGCATTGGGGAGGTCGACTCAAATTCCGAACCCGCGCACCGGCACCCTGACCCATGAACGCGACATCAAGCCACTGCTCGATTTCGTCAGGACTTGAGCACGTTTCCGCGGGAGCGCTTTTTTATGACCTATGCGTTATAAATCGCCGCAGGTCGGCTCGCGTCGTTAGAAGTTATAGTTCAGCGCCTTCCCGACCTCTGTGATGTGCCCTCCGGCGAACAGCCGCTCGACGATCTCCTCCACCTGGGCCGCGGAGAGTCTCTTCTGATACTTCGAAGCCAGGTGGGTTGTCAGCGTGCTGCGCCTGCGCGGACGCGCTTTCTTGTCTCCCTTGCTCAGCAACGCGAGGACGTGCTCGGTGCTGAGATCGAAATCCGTGACCGGGGTGCTCCATTCATTCAGTGAGATCACACGCCGACACTGAATACCCCGTTCCTTCATGTGGTCAATCAGCGGATCGAATCCCGTATCTTTCGAGAGCAAGACAAACTCCGTCGTGACGGACTTCGCCGCATGCTCACCCATATAAAAGGCGATGTGGAAATCGAGGGCATTCTTGCCGTTGCCACTGATCCGGATCCACTCCATGCGGGGCCCCAGAGGCTGTGCTTGCTTGACCAGCTCCCAATCAGGCTTTCCCTGTGAAGCACCTACGAATACCTTGATCCGCCAGGTGGCAGGCAGGTTCGTAAGATCGAACGTGTGAACGTTCTCGAAGTCGATCAGCAGGTACGTCTCGCTCATGAACTATTTCCGGCTCCCCGCATTCTTTTTTTATCTACGACGTCCCAGTCTTCTGCAAGAGCAGAAATCCGTCCCCATTTAAATGACTCACTAGTTCAAGTCTGGAACCTAGGTTCCCGCACGACTCAAGAGCCCGCTTCCTCGCAGGCATCAACCATTCGGGTTGAAGCATACAATGAAGAAATGTTCCTGCTGTTGACTCTGAACTGGCTTCTCCGCTTTATACGAGGCTTATCGGTAGATTGGCCTTCCATCTTGATTCCGGGATCGTAGTACACGCGCCCCGCGTGCACTGATGCCAGGAATAACCGGAACTCGGCACCTTCCCCAAGCAGTATCTGTTTTCCATAGCGGTATTGTCGCATCGGACTCAATTGCTGTTGCACGGGTACGAACGCAGCGTGCGCATGTTTCGCCTTCCAGTGATCGATGAGCTTGACGAAGGACCATACCATGGCTTCGTTTTCGCTCTTGTCCAACATCCGGATTGTACCGCTCGGCGCAAAGGCACCAGTGGTTGGGTCAAAGCCATCAAGTACCAGTCGTAATCCTGTTCTGGCGTGAGCCGCATCATTCGCTCGATACACTCCACCGAAATTCACTCTGTCCACGCGTCCTTGAGTGTCCGGATATCCGTAGCTGCGCAAGAAAGCTTCGACCCCTTTGTCTACGTAAATGCCCGAAGTTGGTTCCGGCGTGAATAGAGTCACCACGCTAGAGCCCGCATTTTCCGAGTCCACGACCTGTCGCGCCTTGACTTCCCATCCCATGAAATCCGGCTGCGAGTACCCATTGGATCGAATACCCAACAGCGATTCGAGTGTATTGCCATTGCAGTTGGATGAATTGCAAGGCACCAACAATCCGTCTCGATCGAGTCGCGTTGAAGGAACCCATGCGCGGTGATGGATCTTGCACAGCTCGCGCATCAGATCTCTATAGCCACCGCCCTGCTCCCTCCCCGGCAATGACAGAATGAAGAAGGCGCCGTAGGGATCTTGCGGGCGGTGGCTTTTTATCTGCTTCGCAGCCGGCGATTCAGGGGGCAGGGTAATACCGAAAACCTTACGCTCGTTTCCCACGCCCAGCACGAGCACTCGCCCCGGTTCCTCGCCTCGCTTTTCCTTGTCGTATAGCGATGACGGTGCGTTCCGACAACCCTTGAGAAATCCAGAGAACCGGACTTCGGGGAACTGCGGATAGAAAATCAGTTTCGCGTGCGGTGCTGGAACTTTGGCTCCATCCATGCCGATCCAATAGAATTCCAACGCAGACCGGAAGACAGCCTCAAAACCCTCTTTCTTCTGGGACGTGGATACGTGCAGCGTAACCTCACCAGATGGTATCTTCCCCAACTGTGATAGGTCCGACGCCATATAAACTTGGTTCTTGCTGTTGGCGTTTTTTGGTAGAACCTTGAAGAGCGCTTCAGTAGCACCGTTGTCTTTAAGTAAGGCAAACACCGTCGAAAGCTCGATTGACGAAAGCCACCTGTCCTTGTCATCGGCCATTTTCATTACGCTCCCCGCACTTAATTTTTCTTGATCTGGGCAACGAGCAAATCGAGTTTCTGCTGGTTCAGCTGACAGGCCCAGATCACCCTGACTTTCCATCCTATCGTTCGTAATTTTATCTTCACGGTCGCATCCCTACGCACGTTCGACTCGAACTTCCTTAGCCAGAATGTCGCATTGCTGGCGGGAGTCGTGGCAAACCTGCATCCAGCGTGGCGATGCCAAAAGCATCCGTGTACAAATACTGCGGTCTTGTACTTAGGAAGGACCAGATCAGGCTTTCCCGGCAGTCCGGCATTGAGTCTGAAACGCAGACCAGCCCGATGCAGAAAACTGCGTACGATCAATTCCGGTTTCGTATCGCGGCCCCGAATGCCAGACATCATCCGGCTGCGGGTTGCCCGGTCGACCACATCCACCATTACACTCGCATTAGCAAATTAGCCTGAAGTGGATTTTCCTCGCACACAAACTGCTTCATTACCTTGGCCACTTCATGCATGACGGGCACCACAACCGAGTTCCCGAATTGCTTGTATGCACGAGTATCTGAAACGGGAATGCGGAAAGTGTCAGGAAATCCCATAAGCCGAGCGCACTCGCGTGGGGTTAAGCGGCGAGGATTTTTCTTTCCGCGCTGCTTTACAAGGATCTCAGATCCATCCTTGTAATACCGAGCAGATAGCGTACGGGTTACCGATTCGGGCCCGACGATACCGAAGCCGAAACCGTTTCCCTTGGCCTTGTGCTTCGCGGCGTAATCCTGGAGGTACCGCCAGAGATTGTCGGTTAGGGTGTATTTCTCATTGACCTTGCCCGACTTTCGATCCACGAAGCGGCCTTCATCCCAAGCCAGCTGGGGCTCTGAACCATCGACCTTGTGCAGCACGGATTTGAGCTTGATGTTCCCCTTTTCGGGTAGTCTGAGAGCGCTCCAATCGAATGCAGTCGGCTCTCTGAAACCAGCGATGATGATGCGTTCGCGATGCTGGGGGACAAAGTGAGCACCATCGATGACCCTCCATCGAATGTCATAACCCAAGTCTTCCTGCAGCGTCCGCCTGATCACGGCAAATGTACGGCCACCGTCATGAGACTGCAGGTTCTTCACGTTCTCGAGCAGGAATGCCTTTGGGCGCTTGGCTGCAATGATCCTTGCCAAGTCAAAGAACAACGTTCCTTGCGTTTCGTCGGCGAACCCATGTGCTCTACCCAAAGCGTTCTTTTTAGAAACCCCTGCGATTGAAAAAGGTTGGCACGGAAAGCCAGCGAGTAGAACGTCATGGTCAGGGATGTCGTTCTCATTAATAGCCGTGATGTCGCCTGCGATCTGATGACCGCCCGGGAAATTCGTTGCGTAAGTCTTTTGCGCGTAACTGTCCCATTCACTCGTAAACTCGCACCTGCCCCCGATCTCCTCGAAAGCAAGCCGGATGCCACCAATACCGGCAAACAAATCGATGAAACGGAATGCAGCACTCTCGGACGTCAGCGGAAGCTGAAAAGGAAGCAGTCTCTGCAATGCATGGACCAAGTAGGCCGGCGGTGCCGTCTCCCGCACCTCCCATCGCCGTACCGTCCGGACATCTACTCCTAGTTCCTTAGCCAAGTCCGCTTGAGTGTGGTGAACCCTTGCGGCGTCCAAATAAGCCAAAGCATTCGACGGGTTAGCCAAAATCTGAGGGTTGACTGACATAATGCACCGCTGGGAAGAATTGCGGACATTATGCCCACTGATCTTCCCAGTGTATAGCCAGCTTTTCCGATCGGGCAGACGCAAATCAGCATCCCCAAGCGGGTACTTGGGAAATGACAAGCTGCTGATTTGAAACGCCTCAGGTACTCGGGCGGAACTCGTCCGGAAGCAAAGAACCCAGCTCTTCCGTAGAGACCATCGACAGGTCCCAAGTCAGGTCGAATTGATCGATGACCGTGATGAGCCGACGTGGCCCTCCCTTCCCCTTGGTGTTGGCCCCGGTGCGCTGCTTACCTGTTGCGCGATCAACAAAACAATCCGTGGCGATCTGCATGATCGCGGGATTGGTGACGATCTGCTGGCGGGAAGCCAACTGCTCGACGATGTCTCCAGGTCGGCCTGGCCGCTGGCATAGCAACGCAAGCGCCCGACGTGGATTGTCTCGATGGGCCGTGTAGATCAGATATGGACCCGCAACAAGGTGACGATAGTAGCGCCGGAAATCGGTGCTCCTCGGAATCCAACGCGGTGCAGCACCAGGCTCGAACTTTCCAGCCTTGTTCTTCGGGCAAATTTCTTTGAAGTATAAGCAGGCGATCCATGCCCACAGCTCACCATCGCGGGCTGAAGGCCGGAATCCCGCCGCTTCAAAGTGTGCGACCAGATACTCTGCAAGCTCGAAGCGGGTCGCAAATGGTCGGCGCAACAGAGTAGCTGCCGACTCGACAGGCTCCGAGTACTCGGGTTCAGTCAATGCGGCCTCTGGCCAAGGCAGTGGATTATCCGTATTGCAGGAGTCGAGAAATGCGCTGAATGCAGAAAGTCCACTGGCCTTGAACCTTCGAAGTTCCATGATTACTCCCCGGCAACGGCAGCGAAACGTGATCGCAGATTGAACCGCCTCGCGAAAGCCGCCACGGCCACTTCGATCCAGTCATCGAAGCCATCCTGCGCCCTAGGCAGCGACGACGAACCGGGCAGTGCAACTGCAAAGCGCAGCCACTGCGATCGCCAATCGTTCGGATCATCGGTGGTAACGTAGTTCTCGCTCTTGAGGATACGTTCCATTACCTGCCGCATGGCTGCCGGGAAGACGAGGCCACGGAACACGTCTGAGCGGGCAGTCTGCTTCCAGTCCGGCAGCTTGCTGTTTATCCGCAAGCAGACTTCGCCTCCGAAATCCACTCGCCAGATCTCCTCATCAAGATCCTCCGGGGCAATCGGCAAAAGGGGCAACCGCTTGTCCGGCTCCTCGTCGGGCCTACGCGGCCTGATCTTCTCAGCCTCACCCAACAGCAATCCAGCCTTTCCCGCAGCAGAAGTCACGCGGACCCGAAACAGAACCTCGTCGGACGACTCAAACTGGTATAGGCGGCGATCCACGGGAGGAGCAGGAACGGACACGGTTCCCCAGCTGAATCTCATCAAGGTTGTCTGTCTGTAGGCTTCAATGAACACCTTCGCGTCGGCAGGAAGGCTGTAGCTGGACAAGTCCAGTCGGCAGTCGAACGAATCGATGCCGTCGCCTTCATGAACGAGCGGGATCTCCACATCTGCATGGGCGATCCGTTTGCGTTGCGTGTAGTTAATCCGCCGGACCGGCGTTGCCTGGCTCCTTGATCTCGGCGCGGACAAAAACGTCTCGATTCACGTCGAACCCCTTGAGTCCCACCTCATATTCCGGACCCTCGACAACCAAGTGCAAGGTGTTGTTACGGAGCACGCTGACCTTGGCCGCGCCAGCACAGATAATCAGATTGGCGCCTGCCCCCAAGACAAAGTCCGCCTGATCCCACTTCTTGAGCGGATTGCCGCTGCGTACGTCATACGCACAACGGATCTCGACCACATACGGCGTCGGAGGCGGGGCTTCCCCCTGACAAACGCTGAAGCCACCCGCCATACGCTTGATTCGAATACGCGACGGAGCAGATTTTATATCCTTCGGTGGCCCTTCCTTTACACCACCGGGTGTGGGCTTCGGCCTCTGCGTCCAGCCGTCATCTACCTCGTCTTCCTGCTCAGGTGCTTCGATTGAAAAGAAGTCGATCGTCAGCGTTGTATCCGCTTCCTGACTGCTGCGGTTGATGATTGAGACAAGCTCGCCAACGCTGCCGGTTACGAAGTCCAGCAGTGACTTCCCATGGGTGTAGCGATCACGAAAGTTCGAGCTATCCTTCTGCCACTGAGTATGCGCAGGGTTCTCGGCGTCGCCCAGCATCTCGGCAAGCGGACGATCATTGATGACAACCAGCGCCCGGAACTCTCTCGCGCGCTTGCCTCTAACGTCCGCAATGATGATTCCTTCGCGAATAAACAGCGGGCGGCCATCACTGTCCGGATCCACTACCAAATGAATATCGAACTGCGACCGAAAATCACCGCGGCCTTTCTTTCGTACCGTGACAGGCACTCGTATGGCCACAGGTACTCTCGCGGCAATTCGTTCGCGCAGCACCGCCAGTGCTTCGGGACCGACCAGATCGTCCGCCCACTTCGGCGCCCGATTCGGCTCGTGGAGATCAATCGTGATGCGGTTGGAATCCGACACTTCGAGGGCAAACTTTGCCAATTCAACGTGTGCTTCAAGCGATTTGCCAAGCACCGCAATATTGTCCGCCAGAATGCTTTGAAGATTGTCCGCATCCACGACAACCTTTCTGCCGCCCGCGTTGAGCTCGACCACAAGACGCTTTTCCATGATGGGCAGGAAGTAATCTCTTGCCGACGCTTGAAGCAGTGCTTCGTAGGTGATGTCGGCATCGACGAATGGGACGACCACGGAAAGCCCAGGCTCATTGGTCCGGGTAACACCAAACGTCCTGCAGAACCGATCAATCTGCACGGACTGCTCGATAGGCATCACGAAACCCTCGTTGTCGGGTTGACCGTACAAGCCATCCGGTGAGTACATGCGTTCGTCGCCCGCAATTCGATGTGCCTTCAGCGTAGATGCGCCAAGCAACAGCCTACGACGATCATCGTGGCGCACAGTTAGTCCGAAATGAGTGCTCGCCCGACTTGACCGGGGAAATACAAACTTACCGACACCCCAGCGTCCCAATTCGATTCCGGACTTGGCGGAAAGGCCTTCAGCCCGGAAGAACAGACAAAACGGGTTCTTTACGTTCGGGTCCGGATCTGGATCCGACTGCGACGGATCACCCGTCAAGCCGCGGGTGCCAAAATCTTCGATGACCAAAAAGGGACATTTCTCGCGGGACAAAGGTGCATTTATCAAACCATTGCCGACAGCATTGTAGTGCGGCCAAGCGTCGCGAAAGTAGTCCATCACTTCATTAGGCAGCAGCGCGTCGTCATTCGCTGCCAGAGTGATACGGATAACGACCGGATCAGTGCCCGCTCGCGCGTCTAGTGAATTCTGGATGCTTTCCCGGACCAGCGCTTGGGCCGGGCCCTCAATAGCCTCCGTGGCGAAGAATTCGCCTTGGATGGGATTGCGGATTTTATCGCCGCGTCCTTTCGGTCGGAAATACCACATGGCTAACGCGGTCCTTGCACCAGTCGAGGCATCTTGAGGTACAGCTACGCTTCGTACCGACTCGCATCGCAAATACAATCAACTGTCGCCTTTGAACATTCGAGGCGATCCACAAAATCATCGACCGAGATCGGCATCTTCCTGCCGGCAACGATGGAGTGGAGCTGGTAGATCCGGTCGAATCGATCCATGAGACCCACGGCTTGACGCCTCCCTGTCGAACCAACGCCAATTTCTTGATGAATTGGTAAGAAATACAGGGTGACTATAGCCGCGAACGCGGCTACAGGGGAAGGGAGAAGGGGCTCGATGCGCCGCATCGAGTTCTTATGGAGCGCACGGCCCCGGTAAAAGCGCCGCACAAGAAATCCGGCTTGCAATTGGTTACTCCAATCTGCGCCCGAAACGGAATCCTTGTAGCGAACCCGGCACAGGCATACCCTCGGCCCATGATCTCGAAGCCTCCCTTCGGGGAGATTCTCGAGCTGCCGCCCGACCAGCGGCTACAGCTCATGCAGGATATCCGGGACAGCCTGGGGCAATCTGATACGAGCGTCCTTCGCCCGGGCAGGCACCAGGTCGAAACGCTGCTGGGAATGGCGGGGCGCGCTGCGAAGCTGGGTGGCTGGACGTTCGACGTTGCAGCACAGAAGATATTCTGGTCGGATGAAATCTGCGCGATCCACGACGTGCCGGCCGGGCATCAGCCCACGCTGCTCAACGCCATCAGCTACTACTTGCCAGAGTATCGCGCACTGATCAGCAGCTGCGTGGAGGCCTGCGCAACAGATGGCACACGTTCGATGTTGAGCTGGAATTGGTCACTGCCAAGGGTCGCCACATCTGGGTGCGCTCCATCGGTGAGGCCGAACGGGGAACTGACGGAGCGATTGGACGCATACAAGGCGCATTCCAGGATACGACGGGACGGAAGAAGGCCGAGCAAGAACAGCGGGAGCTGGCAGCACGCCTGACGACGACCCTCGAGAGCATCCAGGACGGATTCTTTACGCTGGATCATGCGTGGCGTTTCACCTACGTCAACGCCGCAGCCGAGCGAATGATCTTCCGCCAGCGTGCGGACCTTATAGGGACCACTCTGTGGAAGGCCTTCCCCGAAACGTCGGGCAGCACGTTCGAGCGGGAGTATCGACGCGCACTTGCCGAGAACGTCACCGTCGACTTCGAAGAGTATTACCCGCCGCTGGAAAGATGGTTCGCAGTGCGCGCCTATCCTTCCGGGCAGGGCCTCACCGTCTATTTCCTCGATGTCACGGCAGCGCGGCAAGTACGGGAGGCGCTGCGTGCAAGCGAAGAACGTTTTCGCTTCCTGAACAAGGCAGGGGACGCGGTACGTAGCCTGTCGAGTCCCGAGCAGATCATGACGGTGATGACGCGAATGCTTGGTGAATATCTGCGCGCCTCCCGGTGCGCTTATGCGGATATGGAGAAGGACGGCCAACAGTTCACCATCCGGCACGACTACACCAATGGCTGTGCGAGCACCGTGGGGAAATACGCCCTCTCCGCTTTTGGCAGCCGCGCCGCAGCCACGTTGAACAGTGGGCAGACGCTGATCATTCGCGATGTGGATGCCGAACTTCGACCCGGCGACGGGGCGGACACGTTTAACTCCATCGGCATCAAGGCGATCGTGACGTGTCCACTGGTAAAGGAAGGTCGACTTCGTGCACTGATGGCAGTCCATCAGACGACCCCGCGCGACTGGACGCCGGATGAGGTGGCGATCGTCCAGGAAATCGTCGAGCGTTGCTGGGCGGCGATTGAACACCAGACCGCCGAGAGGCACCTGCAACTCAGCGAACAATCGCTTCGACTCCGCGACCGGGCCATCCAGGAGGTGTCGCAGGGAATCCTCATCACCGACCCCAACCAGCTGGACAATCCCATCGTCTACGCCAGTGCGGGCGTCGAACGGATCACCGGTTATCGACAGGATGAACTGCTTGGGCGAAATTCCCGGATTTTCCAGGGGAAAGACACCGATCAGGCGACCATCGAAAAAATGCGCGAGGCGATCGAAGCAAGGCATGGCTTTACGTCGGAGATCCTGAATTACCGGAAAGACGGCACGCCGTTCTGGAGCGCCATGTCGATAAATCCGGTGCGCGACGCCAATGGGGTCCTGTCGCACTTCGTCGGCGTACAGAACGACATCACTGAACGCAAGAACCTGGAGCAGCAGCTGAGGCAGTCGCAGAAGATGGAGGCGGTCGGTCGTCTTGCAGGTGGGGTCGCTCACGATTTCAACAACCTGCTCACGGTCATCTCAAGCTATGGCGAACTGCTGCTCACCCTTCCGGGAGCGGACAAAACCGTGCACGATGCTGCCAAATCCATCAGCGATGCCGGCGAACGGGCAGCTGCGTTGACGCGACAACTGCTCGGCTTCAGCCGACAGACGGTATTGCAGCCACAGGTGCTCGATCTGAACGCTGTTGTCGCCGAAACGGGCAAGATGCTCTTGCGCCTGATCGGTGAGGACATCCTGTTCTCCACCGTGCTTGACCCCACCCTCAGCCATCTGAAGGTCGATCCCACGCAACTCGACCAGGTGCTGATGAACCTGGCCATCAATGCCCGCGACGCGATGCCCAAGGGCGGCAAGCTGACGATTGAAACAGCCAACGTCATGTTGAGCAACGAGTACGCGGCCACCCATCTCGACGCCAGGGCGGGTCCTTACGTCATGTTGGCCATTACGGACACAGGGTGCGGTATGCCAGCCGATATTCTGGCCCGCATATTCGATCCCTTTTTTACGACCAAGGAGACAGGCAAGGGAACAGGCCTGGGGTTGGCGATGGTCTTCGGCATCGTGCAGCAGAGCGGCGGCTGCATCAATGTCTACAGCGAGCCGAACCATGGGACGACCTTCAAGATCTATTTCCCGGCCTTGACCGCGGAGCTAGATAGCAAGAGTGATGATGCAATAAAGGCCGACGGGCGGGGAACGGAAACGATCTTGGTCGTGGAAGATGACGAGTCCGTGCGGGAGGTCGCTGTGCTGAGCCTGGAGCTGCATGGCTTCAAGGTGCTGACGGCCATTGACGGCAACGACGCCATGCGGATTGTGGAGAAGCACCCCGAGTCGATCGATCTCGTGTTGACGGACGTGGTCATGCCGAACCTCAGCGGACCCGAACTGGCCCGGCGCCTGCGGATTCAGTTCCCGCAGATCAAGGTGCTGTTCATGAGTGGCTATACCGACGACGCCGTGGTTCGCCACGGGCTTCTGGAAGCCACCGTTTCCTTCATCCAGAAACCCTACACATTGCAGAGCCTGGCCAGAAAGGTGCGCGAGGTACTGGACACCCTGCCACTCGAGTCAGAGCACGCAAGATAGAGCGGTAGCCCGGTCGAATACTTTCTCTTTGGCGAAAGAGAAAGTATCAAAGAGAGGTACGAGACAGGGGTTGGTGCGGCCGTAAGGACGGCCGCTTGCAAAGATGCAAACCTTCCGTAGATCGTTTGACACCGACAAAAGAAAGCCCGGACCAGTGCGAACACTGCCGGGCGTGAAAAGCTGTTATCCAAAGGAGGAACAATAAATCGACGTGGATAGTTTGTCGCGAATCGTGCAGTCGTGGCCATGGGCCGTTGGCCGCAATGTTCGTTAGGCGGACCCTGAATCCCTAGCGGCCGGAGGATTGACGAACCTGCCCTTCGGCGCCTCGTGAGGAATGGACCAACCGAAGTACACCTCCACTTCTACGATCTGGTCGCCGCGGATGGTGAGAACTTCCGTATTCCGGAAAATACTCCCTGCAAGGTTCGTCCCTTCGTAGGTTACGAAGACCTGGTCGCCCTCAGAGACAAGGCGGATGAATCTAAATGCCTTGATACTTTTGCTGTTGGGCCAACACCGATCGAAGTACGTTGCTCGCTCAAGGCGATTGTCCAACGGGCTTGAAAAGTGGAAGTCCGGAGCAATCAGCGCTTCGATAGCATCACGATCCTTATCGACGTAGGCCTGATAACTCGCCTTGGCGATTTCAACGGCATCCCTTTTCATCCGTCACGCCCGCGCGGGTTTGACTCGCTCGGGCGCGTTACGTTTTCTGTAGGCTCGCACGAAGGGTGCAAGAATCATCCATGCCAGGAATAGCTTTTTCATATCGACTCCCTTTTAACCATGTCGATGCATATCGCCGAGTGGCGTGAAATCGGGGAATTGGGCAGCGCTCGGCTCCATCCACTCCGCTGAGGTGTATGGATGAAGATTGGCTGCAAGCGTCAGGACAGATCGACGCAACGTCGGATACTTGATCAGATCCGCAGTGTTCTGAAGTTCGAGTGCCGCAACCATCGGGATGCGCGAAACGCCCAGCGAATACATTGCCCGGGTAAAGATGTCTTCGAGGGCATAGCTGCCTGTCATTCGCGCCCGCAACCGGATGGCTTTCAATTCCCGCGATGCCGCGAGCCAACTGTCGTAGGGAAGTCTTTGGTTGACCATCTCGCACCTCGTGAGGCTTTCCAGGGAAGAAAGCCCTGACCAGTCGGGAGCAACTGGCCGGGCTGAAGGCCTGTGGTTGCTCACGAGGAGAAACACCGCCCGGAACCACGATCCCATATCGCGAAGCGGGAGTGGATCGGCGATATCCCTCTCAGGGTGTCGGTGGAGACTGACGCAGCAAACTTACAAGGGAGCTGATCTGTGGTTCGAGGACCGGCCACGAGTGCACAGTGCTCGGGAGCTGCCCTTCCCTAATTTCAGGCCGGCCTTCTCGCTACCTCGGGATACGCATGGATAATCTTCTTGTCGTACGTGATCAGCGGCAGGCGCTCGCGATCGGCGAGCTCGACGAAAAGAGTGTCGTAGACGGCTACTTTGGAATTGAGGGAGCGCAGACGTTGGTATCGACGACCGCATTCATTCACGGCCGCTCGTATTCCAGGCATCGATTTCTTCAGCCGGTGGCCGTCGTGTTTGTTTCTCCCACGAAGCTTCGATCTGTTTCAGCACCGACGATCGTTCCCCCACGTGCGCCTCCAGAAGATCGCGCACCTCCTGCTCCATGGATTGATTGCGCCGCTTGGCCAGATTCTTGAGCCCTTTGACTACTCGGGCCGGTACGCTACGGATGGTGAGCGTGGCGGTCATCTTCTTCATGCTGGCATTTTGCTAGCACTATGGTGAGGATTCAACCGGCAGTGTGGGTGAAAAAGCCCGTTTCGGGAAGACGGGTTACTGGCGTGTTTATGGAGAACGCAGTAAGGAGCGGTGGGCCGGTTGGTGTTTGCCGCAAAGCATAAATACTTGAAAAGCGACGACTTGGATAACTTCTGCTTTTTTCCTTGGACAATCCCAAAGAACGTTACACGGTTGAGTTCTTTCTCTTCCCTGAAGAGAAAGAACCAAAGAGAAGTGCGAGACAGGGTAGGTATGGCTGGAAGCCATGGTGATTCTCTACTGTTCTCTTTGGACAACTCCAAAGAGAAAAGTAGCAAAAGAGAAAGAGTTGGTCGGGACGAGAGGATTTGAACCTCCGACCCCTTGCACCCCATGCAAGTGCGCTACCAGGCTGCGCCACGTCCCGACCGGTTCAAGCGAGGGCGCGAATCATACCGCAAAAGGAGACGGATTCGCGCCAGTCTGAAAGCAAGGGAAGGATTACCTGCAGCCGCGGACAGTTCCGCCGTCACGCCGCAAAGGAAAAAGCCTCAGCGGCGGAGGATCCTGAGGATTTCTTCGAGTTCGATGCGCAGCTGGTGGACGATCTGCTGGGACTGGGAGACATCTTCCCTCGCCTCCTCGCCCTCGAGCCGGTTCCGGGCACCGCCGATGGTGAAGCCCTGTTCGTACAGGAGGCTGCGGATCTGGCGGATGACGAGAACGTCCTGACGCTGGTAGTACCGGCGGTTGCCGCGGCGCTTGACCGGCTTCAGTTGCGGGAATTCCTGCTCCCAATAGCGAAGAACGTGCGGTTTGACGCCGCACAGCTCACTGACTTCACCAATCGTGAAGTAGCGCTTGCCCGGGATCGCGGGCAGCTCGCTGTTATTGCTTGGTTCCAGCATATGCCTCTACGCGGGCCTTCAGTTTCTGACCTGGTCTGAATGTCACTACACGGCGGGCGCTGATCGGAATTTCCTTGCCCGTCTTCGGATTGCGGCCGGGCCGCTGGTTCTTGTCCCGAAGGTCGAAATTGCCGAAGCCTGAAAGTTTTACCTGTTCGCCGGTCGACAGAGCCGCACGCAGCTCCTCGAAAAAGATGTCCACCAGCTCACGCGCTTCACGCTTGTTGAGTCCCAGTTGATCGAAGAGGGCTTCTGCGATCTCTGCCTTGGTGAGTGCCATGGTTTATTTGTCTCTGATCGTGGCGTCAAGCTCACTGCCCAGATGGCTGACCACCTGGGAGACGATCGCATCTGCATCCGAATCGGTGAGCGTGCGGGAAGTATCCTGTAATTTTAAGGCTAAGGCTATGCTTTTCTTGCCTTTATCTATGCCCTGACCGCGGTATACGTCAAACGCCGTAACGTCCTGCAACAGGTCCCCTGCACTCCTGGCCACCACATTTTTCAGCGTCTCGAAAGTCACGGCTTCGCTGACGATAACGGCCAGATCCCGGCGAATCCCGGGGAATTTTGAAATTTCCACGGCTTCGGGAACGGCGGCACGCAGGCCATTTTCAGCCTCGACTTCGAAGACGACGGCCGGATATGTCAAACCCAGTGCACGCACAACCTCAGGGTGTAGCGCACCAATCCAACCTACAGCCACGTCATCCTTAAGGATTTTCGCGGACTGTCCCGGGTGCAATGCCGGGTGTGAGGCAGGCTCGAACCGGAATGCGCCCGCCTCGCCCGCCAATTGCAGCAAGGCCTCCACGTCCGCTTTCACGTCGTAGAAATCGACAGCAGCACCTGACGCGCCCCACTGTTCGGGAAGCAACGTGCCTGCGGCGAGGCCGGCGACGACATCAGATTCGGTTCCCGATCCGCTCGCGAATTTTCTGCCCAGCTCGAAGAGACGCACGCGGCTTTGCTGGCGGCGCTGATTCTCCCGCAAGGCCTGGACCAAACCCGGCCACAACGACACCCGCATGACCGCAAGTTCGGCAGAAAGCGGATTCTTGAGGGCCACACCGGGATCGTTCGGAAACAGAACGGTCTGTACGGCCGGATCCACGAAGCTGTATGTCACCGCTTCCTGATAGCCCCGTGCTGCCAGCGTGTCGGCAATGCGTTCGGGCCGTGTTCGCGTCTCGGTCCAGGCCAGGACGGCTTGGTCGACCAATGCGTCGGCAGCGAAAACCCTGTCATAGCCGTGGATGCGGACGATTTCCTCGATAAGGTCTTCCTCGATCGCGATATCGAAACGCCACGACGGCGACCGCACCTGCCATTCGCCCGTTGCGATCGACTCCACCTTCATCCCGAGCCGTTCAAGACTGCCCTGGATTTCGGCGGCGGGCAGCTTTACGCCCAGAACCCGATCGACGCGGGACTGTCGCAAGCGAATTGAAGGCTGTGCGCGTGGCGTAACGCCTTCTGCGGTTCGGTTGGATACCGGGCCCGCGTGGCCGCCGGCAATCTCGAGCAGTAACTGCGTGGCCCTTTCGATCGCGCGTTCCTGTAGCTGGGGATCGACGCCTCGTTCGAAACGCTGAGAAGCATCGGTCACCAGGCCATACCGTCGACCGCGACCGGCGATGGCATCCGGATCGAAGTACGCCACTTCCAGAAATATTTCGGTGGTCTCGTCGCTGATGCCACTCGCATCGCCGCCCATCACGCCTGCGAGCCCAAGCACGCTGGCGGTGTCCGCAATGACGAGGACATCCGGTTGCAATTCGATGTCCCGGCCGTCGAGCAGCTTCAGCTTCTCGCCTGGCTTTGCAAGGCGAACGATGATCGCGCCATCGAGGGTGCGTACATCGTACGCATGCATGGGTTGGCCGAGTTCCAGCATCACGTAGTTGGTGACGTCGACCACCGCGCTGACGGGACGCATGCCAGACCGACGCAGCTTTTCACGCAACCACAACGGCGAGCGTGATTGCGTGCGAATGCCACGAATGACCCGCCCCAGGAACTTCGGACATGCCGAGCCCGCTTCGAGCCGGACCGGGAACACATCCTTGATGGTTGCCGTTACTTTGGTCGCCGCAGGCGCGAGAAGAGGCACATTGCGGATCGTCGCCACTTCGCGTGCGATGCCGAGGATGCTCATGCAGTCGCCGCGATTCGGCGTGAGATTCACTTCGAGAAGGCGGTCATCCAGCGCGAGCGCACGAACGATGTCCTGTCCCACGACCGCGGAATCAGCGAGCTCCAGCAGCCCGGGCACATCTTCGCCCAACCCCAGTTCTTTCGCGGAACACAGCATGCCGAATGATTCAACACCGCGCAGTTTCGCAGCCTTGATCTTGAGACCACCCGGCAGTTCTGCTCCCACCTTCGCGAGAGGCGCTTTCAACCCCGCACGAACATTCGTTGCGCCACAGACGATCTGCAGTTCTTCGTGGCCGTCGAACACCCGACAGACATGCAGCTTCTCAGCATCAGGATGTTTCTCGACGGCCCGCACTTCACCGACCACCACGCCACTCATCGCGGGTGCCGCGGGCGTCATGCCTTCGATCTCAAGGCCGGCCATCGTCAGGGCGTGAGCGAGCGTGGGGATGTCCTCACCCACGTCGGCCCATTCATTCAACCAGGAAGTACTGATCTGCATGACTTAAGCGAACTGACGCAGGAAGCGCAGGTCGTTCTCGAAATAGAGGCGGATGTCGCTGACTTTGTAGCGCAGCATCGCGAGACGCTCGACGCCCATGCCGAATGCATAACCGGTGTAGCGCTCGGGATCGATATCAACGGCGCGCAGCACATTCGGATGGACCATGCCGCAGCCGGCCACTTCCAGCCAGCCTGTCTGTTTGCAGATGCGGCACCCGTTGCCACCACACGCCACGCAGGAGATATCGACTTCAGCCGAAGGTTCGGTGAAGGGGAAATAGGAAGGCCTGAGGCGCAGTCCGACTTCCTTCTCGAAGAAGGATTGCATGAAGCCGTGCAGCATCGCCTTGAGGTTCGCAAAACTCACGCGCTCGTCGACCACCAGGCCTTCGACCTGATGGAACATAGGCGTGTGGGTCATGTCCGAGTCGCAGCGGTAGACGCGACCCGGGGAAATGATCTTGAGCGGCGGTTTGCCAGCCTGCATCGCGCGGATCTGTACTGGCGATGTATGCGTGCGGAGCAAACGGCCATCGGGAAAATAAAACGTATCGTGCATCGCCCGCGCAGGATGGTTCGCAGGGATGTTGAGCGCCTCGAAGTTGTGCCAGTCGTCTTCGATCTCGGGACCATCGGCGACCACGAAGCCGGCATTGCGAAAAATGGCTTCGATGCGTTGGCGTGCTCGTGTGACGGGATGCAAGCCACCCGGTGCCTGACCGCGACCCGACAAGGTGACATCAAGGACATCCTTGGCTAACCGTTCGGCGAGCTCTGCAGCTTCCAAGGTTGCACGACGCTCATCGAGCGCGGCCGAGAGATCGTCCTTCGCTGCGTTGATCGTAGCTCCGGCAGCACGCCGGGCTTCGGGATCCATGGCGCCCAGTGATTTGAGGAGCGCGGTGACCTCGCCTTTCTTGCCGAGCAGGCGGACACGGATGAGATCGAGTTCTGCAAGATCGGTACAACGGGCGATCTCATCACGAGCGTGCGCGACGAGAGCGTTGAGGTCTTGAATCGACTCACTCATTGAGAAGAGCCATCCCCCGGCGAGTCATTGAAAGCGTGAGAGCACGGCGGAACGATCGTGGGATCGTTCCGCCGTCAACCTGCGAGCAGATCAGGCAGCCAGGGCCGCTTTGGCGCGTTCTACGATGACACCAAACGCGGCTGCATCGTGAAGGGCGAGATCCGCCAGGACCTTGCGATCGATGACGAGTTCGGCAGCCGTGAGGCCGGCGATGAGCTTGCTGTAGGAGATGCCGTGAACGCGTGCACCCGCGTTGATACGGACAATCCACAGGGCCCGCATCTCGCGCTTGTGGGCACGGCGGTCACGGTAGGCGTATTGACCCGCCTTGATGACTGCCTGCTTGGCGGTACGGAAGACCTTGCGCCGGGCGTTGTAGTAGCCCTTCGCTTTCTTGAGGATTTTCTTGTGACGGGCGCCGGCGATGACGCCCCGTTTTACACGTGCCATGTCTTACTCCTTACTTCGCGTGCGGCAGCAGCTGTGCAAGCCGGCCGAGGTCTTGTTTTGAAACCATCGCAGGCGAACGCAACTGGCGCTTCCGCTTGCTCGGCTTCTTGGTAAGGATGTGTCGACGATGGGATTGGGCTCGTTTGAACCCTTTGGCAGTCGGCCGAAAACGCTTCGCCGCTGCCCGGTTGGTCTTCAACTTGGGCATTGCTCTTTCCTCGATTGTTTAGCCTGTTCGCCTTGCAGCCCCGGACAATCTCCGGAACCGCCAGCTTGCAGGCGGGACAGCGACGGGCCGACCTTGCGGTCAACCGCGGACGCTGCTCACTTCTTCTTTGGTCCTATCAGCATGACCATCTGGCGACCTTCCATGAGCGGGAACTGCTCGACCGTGCCCACGGGGGCGAGGTCCTGCTGTACCCGATCGAGAAGCTGCCTTCCGATCTCCTGATGGGCCATCTCTCGGCCACGAAACCGCAAGGTTATCTTGGCCTTGTCGCCCTCCGTCAGAAAGCGGGTCAGGTTACGTAACTTCACCTGGTAATCGCCTTCTTCCGTGCCGGGACGAAACTTCACTTCCTTCAGCTGGATCTGCTTCTGCTTGCGCTTCGCTGCGTGCGCCTTCTTGTTCTGTTCGAACAGGAATTTGCCGAAATCCATGATGCGGCACACCGGCGGTTCAGCCGTGGGCGACACCTCCACCAGATCAAGCTCGGCTGCCAGCGCCATCTGCAGCGCATCGTATCGAGTCATCACGCCTGCCTGACTGCCGTCAGCGGCGATCACCCGCAATTGCGGCGATGTAATGTCTTCGTTGCGCCGAACGCGCTTGATGATTGGGGCAGCGATGCGTCATACCTCCAAAGTAGTCCGGCCGCGGCTCGCGACTTCACGGTCAAGTTTCCCGGCGAGGACATCGAGTGTCATCACGCCGAGATCCTTGCCGCTGCGCGTGCGTACGGCCAGAGAGTTTGATCCTGCTTCACGATCACCGGCTACCAGCAGGTAGGGGACGCGCTGCAGAGTGTGTTCGCGAATCTTAAAGCCCACCTTCTCGTTCCGCAAGTCTGTTTCTACGCGAAACCCCTGATTTTTCAGGAATTCACCAGCCCGGGTCACGTAATCGGCCTGGGTATCCGTGATGTTCATGAGCACGGCCTGCGTCGGCGCAAGCCAGGCCGGGAAGTGACCGGCATGCTCTTCGATTAGGATGCCGATGAAACGCTCCAGCGATCCGAAGATCGCCCGATGCAGCATCACGGGCACCTGCTTCGAGCCATCCTGGGCGATATAGGTCGCTCCGAGGCGGCCCGGCATGGAGAAATCGACCTGCAGGGTGCCGCATTGCCAGGTCCGGCCAATGGAATCCTTCAGGGTGAATTCGATCTTGGGGCCATAGAAGGCGCCCTCGCCTTTCTTTTCTTCCCATGGCAATTGCCGGCTGTCGAGGGACAAGGCCAGCGCTTCTTCGGCCCGGTCCCAGACGTCATCGGCACCAATCCGGTTGGCCGGCCGCGTCGCGAGCTTGTATGTGAGGTCCTTGAAGCCAAAGTCCTCATACACGGCGTGCAGCAGATCGATGAAGGCGATGGCCTCTGTCTGGATCTGGTCCTCCATGCAGAAGATATGGGCGTCGTCCTGCACGAAACTGCGAACCCGCATCAGCCCATGGAGCGCACCCGAGGCTTCATTCCGGTGACACGAGCCGAATTCGGCCAGCCGATACGGCAGGTCGCGGTAACTCTTGATGCCCTGATTGAACACCTGAATGTGGCACGGGCAGTTCATCGGCTTCACGGCATACAGCCGCTTTTCCGATTCGGTAATGAACATGTCGGCGTGGAAGTTTTCCCAATGGCCGGATTTTTCCCATAAGGAACGGTCGACGAGCTGCGGCGTGCGGATCTCGCGATAACCGTTGTTCCGCCAGAGCTCGCTCATGTACTGCTGGATGATCAGATACAGCCGCCAGCCTTTCTCGTGCCAGAACACCATGCCTGGCGCTTCTTCCTGCATGTGGAACAGGTCGAGCGCCCTGCCCACCTTGCGGTGGTCGCGCTTCTCGGCTTCCTCCAGGCGCGTGAGATAGGCCTTGAGGCTCTTCTCGTCGGCCCAGGCTGTGCCGTAAATGCGCTGGAGCATTTCGTTCTTCGAATCGCCCCGCCAATAGGCGCCAGCGACTTTCATCAGCTTGAAAGCTTTCAGCTTCCCCGTGCTCGGCACGTGCGGACCGCGGCAGAGATCCACCCAGTCGGACTGGCCGTACAGGCTGATGCTCTCCCCGGCGGGAATGCTGGAGATGATTTCCGCCTTGTAGAGCTCGCCCTGATCCTTGAAGAACTGGACGGCTTCATCGCGCGGCATTACTCGACGCAGCACCTTGTGATCGGCTTTCGCCAGCTCCATCATCCGCGTCTCGATGGCGACGAGGTCTTCGGGAGTAAACGCACGCTGGTAGGCGAAGTCGTAATAGAAGCCGTCTTCGATTACGGGACCGATGGTGACCTGTGCCTCGGGAAACAGCTGTTTGACCGCTTGGGCGAGCAGATGGGCTGTCGAGTGGCGGATGACTTCAAGGCCGGCAGGATCGCGGTCGGTAACGATCGCGACTTCCGCATCGCCGTCGATGAGATAGGAGGTATCGACCAGGCGGCCGTTCACCCGCCCGGCCAGTGCGGCCTTGGCAAGGCCGGCACCGATCGAGGCCGCGAGCTGGGCAACGGTCACCGGCTCCTCAAACTCGCGCTTGCTGCCGTCGGGCAGCGTGATGATCGGCATTGACCGGTTTCCGTGCTTTAAAAATCGAGAGGGTCGGTGCGGCTAAAGGCCGCTCTTGCCCTCTACTTTTCTCTTTGCCAATCCAAAGAGAAAAGTAGCAAAAGAGTAAAGATTGGTGCGCGCGACAGGGATCGAACCTGTGACCCCCACCATGTCAAGGTGATGCTCTACCGCTGAGCTACGCGCGCTAAAAAAGGGCCGCAAAGGATACCGGCGGGGTTGCGGCGAAGCAAGGATGGCAGCACCTCACCCGCTCAGCCGCCCTCTCCAGCGTGGAGAGGGCACTCCTTGAAAGACCTTGGCGTTGAATCCTAAAGGTCCTTGGGTACTGAAAGGCCCGCGGATCCTGAAAGGCCCGCGGATCCTGAAAGATCCTTGCATCCCGATGGAGGCATCTCTACCTCTCCCTTTGGGAGAGGTCGCACGGAGTGCGGGTGAGGGCTAAACACCTGCTATCCCCAGCTCCACTTTTCGCAGTAGCTGGATGTCGTCGCGAAGCTTCGCGGCCTCTTCGAAATTGAGGTCGCGGGCGTGCTTAAACATCTGCTGTTCCAGCTTCTTGATTTGACGCACCGCCTGTTCCGGCGTGAGGCTGCGGTAGTCCGGCTTGATGGCCGTGATCTTGGTCCGACCACCCTCGGCAGACCGCGCCCCTTCCATGACATCGGTGATCGATTTCTTGATTCCGATTGGAGTAATGTTATTTAACTTATTGAATTCCAACTGCTTGTTTCTGCGACGCTCGGTCTCATCGAGCGCCCGCTGGATGGAGCCCGTCATCTTGTCGGCATAGAGGATGGCCCGACCGTTGAGATGGCGGGCGGCGCGGCCAATGGTCTGGATCAGCGAATTCTCGGAACGCAGGAACCCTTCCTTGTCGGCATCGAGGATGGCGACAAGTGAAACTTCAGGCATATCCAGCCCTTCGCGCAGCAAGTTAATGCCAACCAGTACATCGAACTTGCCGAGGCGCAGGTCGCGAATGATCTCGGAGCGCTCAACGGTTTCGATATCGGAGTGGAGATACCGGACCTTCACCCCGTGTTCATCCAGGTATTCGGTAAGGTCCTCGGCCATGCGCTTGGTCAACGTGGTGATCAACACCCGCTCATCGCGTTCGACCCTCAGCTTGATCTCGGACAGCACATCGTCGACCTGGGTGCGGACCGGCCTGATTTCGACCTGTGGATCGACCAGACCCGTAGGACGTGCGACCTGCTCCACCACCTGCCCCGAATGCTGGGCCTCATAGTGACCGGGCGTTGCGGACACAAAGATCATCTGGGGCGCGAGCTTTTCCCATTCATCGAAGCGCAACGGCCGGTTGTCGAGCGCTGAAGGCAGACGGAACCCGAATTCGACGAGGGTTTCTTTCCGCGACCGGTCGCCTTTGTACATGGCCCCCAGTTGCGGGATGGTCTGGTGGCTCTCATCCACAACCAGCAGCGCATTGCTCGGCAGGTAGTCATACAGACAGGGAGGCGGCTCACCTGCTCCGCGACCCGAGAGATACCGCGAGTAGTTTTCGATGCCGTTGCAGTAGCCCACTTCCTTCATCATCTCGAGATCGAAACGGGTTCGCTGCTCAAGACGCTGGGCTTCAACGAGCTTGCTGGCCCCCTTCAGCTCCTGCAGGCGATCCGCCAGTTCCGCGCGAATGCCGTCGAGCGACGCCACGAGCCGGTCCTTGGGAGTGACGTAGTGGCTTGAGGGATAGACAGTGAGCCGAGGTACTTTACGCAGCACCTCCCCCGTCAGCGGGTCGAAAAACAGCAACTGCTCGATCGCGTCATCGAACAGCTCGACGCGGACCGCCTCACGCTCCGATTCCGCCGGGAAGATGTCGATGATGTCGCCCCGAACGCGATACGTGCCCTGCGTGAGCTCGATTTCGTTCCGGGTGTACTGCATGTCCGCGAGGCGGTGCAGCAGCTTGCGCTGGTCAAGTTTGTCGCCTCGAACCAGGTGCAACACCATCTGCAGATAGATCTCGGGATCGCCAAGGCCGTAGATCGCGGACACCGTCGCCACGATGATCGAATCCGGGCGCTCGAGCAGCGCCTTGGTGGCGGACAGACGCATCTGCTCGATGTGTTCGTTGATGGACGCGTCCTTCTCGATGAAGGTGTCCGAGGCCGGCACGTAGGCTTCCGGCTGGTAATAGTCGTAGTAGGAAACGAAGTACTCGACGGCGTTGTCGGGGAAGAATTCCTTGAACTCGCCGTAAAGCTGGGCCGCCAGCGTCTTGTTGTGCGCCAGCACCAGCGTGGGACGCTGAACATGCTGGATGACATTGGCGATCGTGAAGGTTTTGCCCGATCCCGTGACCCCCAGCAGGGTCTGGTGGGTCAATCCGGACTCGAGACCGTCGATCAGGCTCGCGATCGCGGTCGGCTGGTCGCCCGCAGGCTTGTAATCGGACACCAGCCGGAAGCGAAATTCGTCAGCCTGGGGTCTTTTCGGTGCAGTTCGTGCCATTCAGGAACCTCTGATTGACCTGTACGCGCTCGGCGTTGCGTCTCCAATCGCCTGATGCGAGGCGCAGTCCGCAGGCCATATGCCGATATGGGCAAGGGCTGTAACGACGCAGCGGGCGATTGGAGGCGCAACCCATAAAATGATGAATTCATTCGTTAATTGGGACGGGATTCATTTCGTCCATGGCAGCGTTGCTTCTCCCTTGAGTACGCCGGGTACACAGCGGTCGGCGCGCCTCGCCCTGGACGAAATGACTCGCCGTCGCGAGTGTGTACAGGTCAATCAGAGGTTCCCAATTGGAAGTTGGGGGCGATGGCACTAAAATGCGCCGTCCTTATTTCCCCGAGGGTGTGCGTCGTGAGTCTATCAGTTTCGCGCCGAGTCCAGAGCGTCAAGCCATCCCCCACTGTCGCGCTGACAGGCCGGGTCGCCCAGCTCAAGGCAGAGGGCCGGGACATCATTGGCCTCGGAGCCGGTGAGCCCGATTTCGATACACCAATCCACATCGCCGACGCCGGTGTTGAAGCCATTCGCAAAGGCTTTACGCGCTATACGCCCGTCGAAGGCAATGCCGATCTCAAGGACGCGATCATCGGGAAATTCAAGCGCGAGAATGGCATCGACTACAAGCGCAACCAGATCATCGTTTCGACTGGCGCCAAGCAGACTATCTATAATCTGGTTATGGCGACGATCAATCCCGGTGATGAAGCCGTGATTCCCGCGCCGTACTGGGTGTCGTATCCCGACATGGTCATGCTTGCGGATGGCATTCCTGTCATGCCGTATGCAGGTCCTGAGCAGGGCTACAAGATCACGCCCGAACAGCTTGAGGCGGCGATCACTCCCAAGACGCGGCTGTTCATTCTCAACAGCCCGAGCAACCCGACCGGTGCGGCGTACACCAAAGCCGAATTGCGCGCACTGGGCGATGTGCTGGTCCGTCATCCGCAGGTCATCATCTGCACGGACGACATGTATGAGCACATCTACTGGGCGCCAGAGCCGTTCGCGAGCCTGCTGACGATCTGCCCCGAACTCTATGACCGCACCGTCACGACCAACGGCGTATCCAAGGCCTATGCCATGACCGGCTGGCGCATCGGTTACTGCGGCGGACCCGTAGAACTCGTGAGCGCGATGTCTATCATCCAGAGCCAGAGCACCTCTAATCCTTCATCGATTGCACAGAAGGCCGCGACAGTCGCACTGAACGGCGACCAGGCCTGTGTGCGCGAGATGAACAAGCACTTCAAGGCTCGTCACGATTACCTCGTTGCGGGCTTGAACAAGCTCCCGGGCGTGTCGTGCCTGCCAGGCGCCGGCACGTTCTACGCGTTCGCCAATATCGAAAAGGCGATCAAGCTGCTCGGCGTGAAAGACGACAATGCCTTTGCCGAACACCTGCTGACTCACGGCGGTGTGGCCGTGGTTCCGGGATCCGGCTTCGGCGCTCCGGGCCACATGCGCCTGTCGTTCGCTTGCAGCCTGGAAACTCTGGAAGAGGCGCTGAAGCGGATCGACAAGGCATTGAAGACGGCCCAGGCTGCTTGAAAACAGGTTGAATCGCCGATGACACAGGCCGCCTTCGAGGCGGCCTGCTTTTTTGCGGGAGACTTCTTGCGTGAATGAAACGGGCACTTCGCGATCGCCCCGCCTGACGCCCCTGGTGCTCATCCTGCTCGCGGCAGTTGTCCAGGGCTGGGCGCTCTACGGACTGCATCTCTCGCTCAACGATGAGCAATGGCTTGCCACCCATCCACCCCTGCTGCTCGCTCTCTATACGATTGCACTTTTCGTTCCCACCACACTGCAGTTGCTGTCGGAACATGCGGGCAATCGTCTTCTCTGGTTGTTTGTCGTCGGGCTCGGCCTCCTCTTCGGCTACTTCGGCTGGCACCACGGCTTGATAGTCAGTGAGCACTCGCTGGTCGACGGTTCTTTCGAAGGCGCCGAGTTAGGCGCCCCCCTGGTCGTCCTGTGGTTGATGCTGCTGCCTTTTTTAGCGACCCGCATGCGCCGGGGCAAGTGGTCAGCCGATTACCCTGATTTCTTCACCACTGCCTGGCGAAACAAACTGCTGCTGGCTGAAGCGGCGCTCTTCACCATCGTCTTCTGGCTGCTGCTCGCCTTGTGGGCAACGCTGTTTGGGCTGCTGAATATCGATTTCTTCCAGGAGCTATTTCGCGAACCGATTTTCATCTATCCGGTGACAGCGCTCGTCTTCGGGCTGGCCCTGTATCTCATCGGCTCCGTTGAGCGGTTTGTAGGTGTGGTGCTTGAGCAGATCCTGGGACTGTTCAAATGGCTCGCCGTCATTGCCGGCCTCATCCTGGTCCTGTTCTCGATTGCCCTGATCTTCAAGCTGCCGGGACTCATAGGTTCCGGGGTTCGCATCATCAATGCGGCCTGGCTCCTCTGGCTGGTAGCAGTGATGATCCTGCTGCTGAACGCTGCGTATCGCGATGGTTCAGGGGCACGCCCTTATCCGGCAATCATTGCAGCTACCCTGCGCTATATCGTGCCTGCAATGTTGCTGGTGGCATTGGTGGCGCTGTATTCCCTCGGTGTGCGGATTTCAGAATACGGGCTGACGACGGGGCGCTTCTGGGCTGTCATCGTTTCCGTTGCAGCGCTCGCATACGCTGGCGGCTATTCATTCAGCGCCTTCAGGCCGGGCGTCTGGATGGGCGGAATGGGGCGCATCAACGTAAGTGTCGCCGTCGGGCTGATGATAGTCATTGGCCTCGCAATGACGCCCATTCTTTCTCCCTATCGACTGGCCGCGAACAGCCAGTACGCACGAATTGTCGAGGGAAGGGCTATCGAGCCTGTGGAAACGTCGGAACGTCAGGGCCGGCTGGATGACAGTTACCGCGTCCTGCGCTTCGACATGGGCCGGTATGGGCGCGACAGGCTGCAAACGCTCGCCGAACTCAAGGATCATCCGGAAGCGGAACAGATCCGGGATCGGGCGAAGGTGGCGCTCAATCTCGACAGCCGCTGGGCACCCGCAACTGGAATGCCGCTCGATGTCGAGCGAATCGAGATTTTTCCCGCAGGACGAATACTGGAACCCGGCTTGCTCGCATTGTTGAACGCGACAGCGCCAGATGGGGGCAATCCGGCGCTAGTGGCGGCACCGGTCTTCGGCTGCTCAAAGAACGATCTGCCCTGTGCCGGCCTGTTTGTCGACCTGGACGCCGATGGCGTCGATGAATTCGTGCTGTTCACGCGAAGCGCGATGTCATTCGTTTTCGTGAACAGCGACGATACCTGGTCGCGTGCACCGGATATCTATCTGCCCGCCAACGGTGCTGTAGAGCAACTCGTGGAAGCCCTGCGTAAAGGTGACTTTGGCACCGAAGCCAGCCGCTATCGGGACCTGCGGATCGGCGACCGGGTGTACCAGATCAATGGCGGCCAAGGTTTGCGCGTGATCCCGCCGACTGCAGGCGCCCAATGACTGGTCGCCTGCTCTGCAGAAGCCTCAAGCACTCTTTCAGAACCGCCCGGAATTGAAATCCTCGAACGCCTGCATGATTTCCTCGCGGGTATTCATCACGAAGGGTCCATAGCGCGCGACAGGCTCATTGAGCGGCCTGCCTGCAACGAAGATCAACCGCGTCGGGGCAGCTCCCGCAGCTACCTTGAACCGATTGCCCTTCCCCAATACAGCTAGATCACCCCGCGCCAGCGGCTTGCGGTCGGTACCTACTTGCGCAGCGCCTTCATATACGTACGCAAACGCGTTGTGGCCGGCTGGCAGAGCGGTTTCAAACTCCGCATTTGAGCCAAGCTGGATGTCGAAATAGACCGGCTCGGTGGCAACCGCTGCGACCGGTCCGACTATGCCGTTCAATGTTCCAGCCAGAACGCGCACATGCACGCCCTGCCCCGAATCGACTTCCGGAATGCTTTCGGGTGCGATGTCCTGATACCGGGGCTTGGTCATCTTGTCACTACCGGGGAGGTTCACCCACAGCTGGAAGCCCCACATGAGACCGTCTTCCTGCTCGGGCATCTCCGAATGCACGATGCCCCGGCCGGCGGTCATCCACTGCACGCTGCCGGGGACTAGCAGACCACTGTTGCCCTGATTGTCTTTATGCCGCATGCGACCCGCGAGCATGTAGGTGACAGTCTCGAAGCCACGGTGAGGATGATCCGGGAAGCCCGCAATGTAGTCGCCAGCAGAATCCGAGCGGAATTCATCCAGCATCAGGAACGGATCAAGATCCGCCAAAGCTGCCGTGCCAATGACCCGGGTGAGCTTGACGCCTGCCCCATCGCTGGTGGGCTGCCCGCGGACGGTTCTCAGCACCGATCGAACGGTGTCTGCCTGGGCGTTGAGTAATGTCTCTGGTGCGCTGGCCATGGGGCACTCCGGTCAAGAGGAACGGGTTAGCTAGGCTTTATGGTCCCACGGCGCGGAAATTCAAGCCATACCCGCATGGACAACGGGACCGCTTTGGGCACACACTTTTCGCATCGTTTTGCGGAGGTGCGTGATGACGACTGGCAGATGTCTGTGCGGCGCGGTCCGTTACGAAGTCGATGGACCGTTCCAGATGATGATGCATTGCCACTGTTCGATGTGTCGCAAGCATCATGGCACTGCGTTTTCGACGTTCACGTCTGCCCCTCTGAGCGGATTTCGCTGGGTGCAGGGCGAAGATGACATCGTCACTTATCGCTCTTCCACGGGCGGCACGCGGTCCTTTTGTGGCCAATGCGGATCCGTCACGCCAGTGCTGATGGCCGATGCGGGCGTGGTGGTCTGCCCGGCCGGCAATCTCGAGGGCGATATCGGGATAGAACCGCAGGCCCATATTTTCGTCGGCTCGAAAGCGGCCTGGGAAACGATCACTGACGACCTGCCGCAGCACGCCGGGTATCCGCCGGAATTCGGAGCGGAAGGTCTCGATCAACCCTCGCGAGTGACGAAAACCGACGTTGCGCAGGGCAGCTGCCTGTGTGGCGACGTGACGTATGAGATTTCAGGCGCTCCCGTGCGCATGACTTCCTGTCATTGCAGCCGCTGCCGTCTGGGGCGCAGCGCTGCTCACGCATTCAACGTCTTCTACCCGGACTCGCAGTTCGCGTTTACAAAGGGTGCGGAGCAGGTCCTGGAATACAAGGTTCCGGAAGCGAAGTTCTTTGCCGTTGCGTTCTGTCAGCGCTGTGGAGGCGGTGTGCCGCGCATTTCCAAGGAGAGGGGCATCGTCGTGGTGCCTGCAGGGTCGCTGGACTCCGACCCTGGCATTCGGCCGCAGATGCATATCTTTACCGCGTCGAAAGCGCCCTGGTTCACCATCACGGATGACTTGCCGCAGTTCGTTGAAGGACTGACTTAGGACTTGGTCTTCGCGCCCGCGGTGGCCGATCGGGCTTTCTCCTTCGCTTCGTCTGCAGACCGCCACAAATACCAGCTGGCGATGGAGCGCCAAGGTTTCCACGCCTGCCCCACTTCCGCCAGCTGCTTTGGCGTGGGTTGCGTTGCCAGCCCTTTCAGCACCCGCCAGCCCTCACGCACTCCGAAGTCATCGACGGGCAGCACATCCGTGCGACCGAGCGTGCTCATCAGCATCATCTCCACCGTCCAGCGCCCGACGCCGCGGATGGAGACCAGACGTTCGATCAGGGCTTCTTCATCAAGCAGCGCCGCTTCCTTGCGGGTGGGTATCACGCCCTCCGCTGCTCCAGTCGCGATCGCGCGAATGGCAGCGATTTTGCCGGCCGAGAAGCCGACACCTCGCATGAGAATCGACTCCGTGGCGAGCACACTGTCAGGCGCCGGAAATGAAGCACCGGGATACAGATCAAGGAAGCGACCGAGAATCGCATCCGCTGCACGGCCATGAATTTGCTGATAGGCAATCGCCCGCACCAACGCTTCATACGGTTCACGCGTCAGATTGACGCGCAACCCGCAAGGACCGACGCGTTCAATGAGCCGCGACCAGTCCGGGTCGATTGCCGAGAGAAAGGCGGCGGCTGCTGAATAGTCAGGAGACGATGACTTGGCAGGTGAAGCAGGCATTCGGCATTGTCGAGTGTGGATCGGGCCTCGATTCTACGGAATGCGGAACTGGTTCGCTCCTGCGTGTCACTCCGGTGGTGATGTGTACGTGACCAGAACGGCTGTGGTAGCGAGAACAGCGCCGATGATGATCAGTTCGGCATCGATGGTCTTTCTCAAGGTGACTGAAGCTGTGCCATCTCCGCGCAACAGTCGCGGCGTCAACCGGAAACGGTTGTAAGTCGCAAATCCAAGGGCAAGCGCGACGAGCACCAGTTTGACCATGAAGATCTGCCCATACGGCATCAGCCAGGGCTTGCGAGCGAAATCGATCAGCATGAAGAGCAGTACACCGCCTGCGATCAATAGAATAGCGACGAGGGCAAAAGCCAGCGCACTGAAGCGCCTGACAATATCTGCTACAGCGTGGGTCCCGAGTTGTGTGCATGCTTGCCGGAGCATCCAGAGGGAGCCAATCCACCACGCGGCAATCAGGACATGAACCAGAGCGATTGCCGCCTGTTGTCCGCCTGCAGTAGCAGAGTGTCCGTAGATCGCCAGTGACAAGAGTGCGAGCCCGGCATTCGGCAGGCGAGTCAAACGGGCGGAGTTGTCATTGCCTGTCACCGTGAGCAGCAACAGGCAACCGGCGATCTGCAGCCCGATGGCCGCACCGGAACCTGAGAGGAAGACCGCTGACAGCGTTGGCGCATCGAACTGCCCGCCGAGCCTGAAAATCAGGATCATGGCCCCCGCCAGCGCCGCGATGATCGCAGTTACCGCCCCGCGCCAGATGATCCTCGGAACTTCGCTGGCTCCCCGATGCAACGACGCATCGGCCAACGCCGCGCCAGCGCCTGACAGCAATCCGGCATACAGCACCGCTTTCGCAAAGGCAGCCAGCGCGTCGAGCATTCAGCCAGTCTTGGCGGCCGCAGCTTTGACGATGAAGACCAGCGTACCGCTGTTCACATGACCATCGCTCGATAGCGCCTTCCAGAGAATCTCGGATCGCCCCGCGTTCAACGACGGGTTGGTGACTTTGAAGGAGGTCGCACTGCCGGTCGGAGCAAAAGAAAGTGTGCGCTCCGGCTTGCCGAGTTCAACGACCATCACGGAAGTGAGGTTGACGGCATGCTCAAAGCGAATCTCGATCACGGCTGGAGAGCTTTCCAGCGTAGCCCCGCTCTCGGGCGAAGTGCCTGTCATTTTCGTATGCGCGAGCACCGGTCCGGCGATGGTCAGCACCAGAAGTCCCGCGATCAGAATATTGCTTCGTTGCATCAGAGGGAGCTCCCCATTGTTATTTTTTTGCAAAACCGCGGGGCCAATCTGTACGCTCATCGACGGACTGTCAATGAAAGCGTTTTCGGCGCCGGCTTCATCCATCAAGGAGTGATCAATGCTACGTCGCTGCTGCATGCTTGTTGTCTGCTGGGGACTTTTTGCGGCAACGCAGCTGAATGCCCAGTCCCAACCGATCCCGCAATTCACGGATGCCGACAGGAGCGACATTCCCGCGGTGATCCACCGCTACTTCGCCGCCTTCACTGCCAAGGACTACGGGTCTTTCGGCGACTACTTCCAGGCGCCTTTCCTGGGCTACGGCCGCGAGCCAGGAATCGTTCCGACGTTCGAGGAAGTGTTGAAGCGCTACCAGAGCATCCGCGATCCGCTCGATCAGGCTGACTACTCATCGAGCAAGGCCGTCGAGATCCGCCTTGTCCCGATGACTCCGTTCCTCGCCCTGGCCAACGTCCATTGGCAGCGCTACAAGAAAGACGGCGCGCTGCTGAACGAAGGTTCCGAGTTCATGGTGATGAACAAATCCACCGGCGCATGGAAAATCGCCGGTGTAATGCCTCAACAGTTCCAGCTGTACGGAAAATAGCTTTCCGCACTAACTGATTTCCAACACCCCGCGCATGACCGTGACGCATCGGCCGGAGATCTTCACCGAATCCACCTTGCCTTGAGATTTGCGGACGGACAGATGAATTTCGCTGGGCCGGCCCATTTCGATGCCCTGCTCGATGATGATGGCGAAATCGCCATCGGTCGGGGGATCCAATGAGGCCAGGTAAGCCGCGAGTGCTGCGGAGGCACTGCCCGTTGCGGGGTCCTCGATCGTTCCACTCAAGGGCGCAAACATGCGGGCACGCAGCCGATCGATACCAGCATGCTTTCGGGCATAGATGAATATCGAGAGTCGCCCCGCTTTGTCCTTTTGGCCGGGAAGGCTGCCGGCAGCCTGGAATGCATCGAAGACGGGCCGCGCCTTGCCCAATGAGTCCGCATTCACCTCGGCCACCACGAATTCCAGCCCTACGGAAACGTGGACGGGTGAATGATTTGCCAGCAGGACTTCTTCCTGCTGCAGACCCACGCACCTCGCCAGCACCTCGGGTTTCAAGGAGGCGCCGATTTCCAAAGGCCGTGGCGCGGTGATCTTCGCCCCACAGACTTCGCCATCGTCTGTAACAACACTGACTTCCACTAGCCCCGCCGCTTCTTCGAAGCACATGGTCTGTCCGGGCGCGACGCCGAAGATGCTGGCCTGCTGCCCCAGCACATAGGCCGTGCCCACATTCGGATGACCGGCAAAGGGCATTTCCTGCGTCCGATTGAAAATGCGGACGTGCGCGGTGTTGCCCTGACTGGAAGCAGGCAGGACAAAAGTGGTTTCCGAGAAATTGAACTCGCTGGCGATCTGCTGCATCTGCGCGCCGGAAAGCCCACGGGCATCCGTGATCACGGCAAGCTGGTTCCCGCCAAACTGCTTGCGGGTGAAAACATCGACGACGACATAAGGAACTTCTATCGGGTTCATGCGGTTGCCTTTCCAGGGATCACTGACAGTCTCCTGCCGGTAGTTTGCAGGATCACTCAAGCGAACGGCTAGAATACGCGGGCCGCGAAATCAACAGGAGATAAGGCGATGAACTTCCCTTCACCCGGTCGGGCGCATGGCATGAGGCAGCTATCCTGCCTTTCTCTTGCTGCGGCGGGAGTCTTTTGCACAATCGCCGTATCGGCCCAGCCTGCTCCCACGACAACTCTGACTTCGTTGACTCCCGTATCGAGCGCCATGTTGCTGAATCCTCCACCGGCCGACTGGCTGATGTGGCGGCGCACGTACAACGCCTGGGGTTACAGCCCGCTTGAACAGATAAGCACGAAGAACGTGAAGAACCTGCAAGTCGCCTGGTCCTGGGCTCTGACCCCGGGTGCCACGGAAATCACTCCCATCGTCCACGACGGTGTGATCTTCATTTTCAACAACGGCGACAAGGTGCAGGCGCTCAATGCTGCGACAGGCGATCTGCTCTGGCAGTACCAGCGCGATGCGATACCGGAAGTGATCAACGGCAACAACCTCGCCAAACGCAACATGGCCATCACCGATGACAAACTGATTGTCGCGACCAGCGATGTGCATTTGATTGCACTCGACATTAAAACCGGCAAAGTTGCGTGGGACCAGCAAGTCGAGGACTACACCAAAGGCTGGCGATATACCGGTGGTCCGCTCGTGGCCGGAAACGTGATCGTCCAGGGCATGACAGGGTGCGGCAACGCCGTGCCGGGTGGCTGCTTCGTCACGGGACACGACTCGAAGACAGGCAAGGAACTGTGGCGCTTCTACACGGTGGCGCGTCCCGGCACTCCCGGCGGCGACACCTGGAACGGACTGCCGCTGGAAAAGCGTTTCGGCGCGTCGACCTGGAACTCCGGCAGCTACGATCCTGAAACCAACACGCTCTTTCTGGGCACCGGCCAGCCTTACCCGCATATCGCCGAGATCTCGGGCCTGCTGCCGCTGAGGGCCGGCGAAAAAAACAGCGCGCTCTACACAGACTCAACGCTTGCTCTCGATCCGCAGACCGGCAAGCTGAAATGGTATTTCCAGCATTTGCCCAATGACACCTGGGATGTGGATTACGCCTACGAGCGGGTTCTGGTGGACCTGCCCGTGGATGGGAAGGTGCGCAAGGCGCTCGTGACCGTCGGCAAGCTCGGCATCATCGAAGCACTCGATCGCACGACTGGCGAATGGCTTTGGTCCAGGGAGACTGTGTACCAGAACGTGGTTTCTTCCATCGATCCGAAGACCGGTGACAAGACGATCAACCAGGCGTCGGTACCTCACATCGGCAGCACCGTGACGAATTGTCCTGCGGATCCCGGAAGTCGCGGCTGGCCCGCTACGGCCTACAGTCCCCGCACGAAGATGCTGTACATCCCGCTCAACGAGTATTGCTCCGACACCACGCCTGTGCCGATCGAAGCGGGCAAGACCTATACCGGCGGCAGTCGCGCGATCTTTGCCCGCAAGCAGATCCCGAACAGCGACGGACAGATTGGTCGTGTGGACGGCGTCGAGCTCTTCACCCAGAAAGCCGGGTGGTCGAGCCGGACGCGTGCTCCGCAAACGGGTGCCGTGCTGGCCACTGGCGGAGGCCTCGTGTTTTCGGGGGCGCTTGATCGCTATTTCCGTGCGCACGACGACAAGACGGGCAAGGTGTTGTGGCAGACACGTACGACCAACATCATCAACTCGTTCCCGATCACTTACTCCGTCAATGGACGGCAATACGTCGCGGTTGCGGTGGGCAATGGTTCGAGTCATGCCCGTTCGCTCGCGACACTGACACCCGAGATTGCGAATCCGGATGGTGGCTCTGCCCTGTTCGTCTATGCGCTTCCGGAAAAATAGTCCATGCCTCGTGACCTAGTACAGGGCTGCATCAAGCCAGTGAGCTTAAGGACAGCGAGAAGCGCTCTGTGGGCAAGCGTGGCCTTTGCCATGGTTGGGTCACTGCCTGCTCATGCGCAAGCCGCAACCAACTCCGCTACGGAAGATGGCGCGCGAGTTTATGCATCCAGCTGCATCGCGTGTCATCAGCAGAGTGGCCTCGGGGTTCCCGGCGCATTCCCGCCGCTGGCGCAGCATGTTCCTGCGTTGCTGCAGCAACCTGGCGGACGCGAGTACATCATCAAGGCGTTGCTGTTTGGACTGGAAGGAAAGATCAGCATTGGCGGTGCGGACTTCCAGGGTGTGATGCCGCCCTGGAATGCGTTGAGCGACAGCGAACTCGCTTCCGTTCTCAACTACGTGAGCAGAGCGTGGGGCAACGAGAACTCACTGCCTGCCAACTTCGCGCCATTCGTTGCGAACGAAGTAAAGGCCGCACGGCAGCAACCATTAGCGGCACCTGCCGTGCTGGAGTTGCGTCCGGCTATCGAGGCTGGAAACGCTGCACAGGGCACAGCGGCTGCATCATCAGCTGTGACCTTCACTGCTGAGCAGACGGCCCGTGGCAAATTGGTCTATACGCGGCGTTGCGTCGATTGCCACGGAAGCACGCTCGACAACGGCGAGTTCGGCGGTGCTCCGCTCAACGGTTCCTATTTCAAGGGGCATTGGGGAGGCGGATCCGTGGCCGGGTTGATTGCCTACACCAAGGCGAAGATGCCGCCCGATGGACCGGGAAGCCTGAGCGATCAGTCGTATGTCGATGTAGTTGCGTACCTGCTGGATGCCAACGGCTATCCCCGCGGAGAGAAGGAGCTGCCTGCCGATCCGCAGCTCCAGCAGCCAATGAGCCTGCAATTCAAGCAGTAGCGTCCTTGGCATATGTGAAGATCCGCCAGCCGCGACTCTGGCGTTGACGCTGCTCGGCCCAACGGACTATTGCTGATCCTGGTACCACCCGTTTCATTGTCACGGCATGAATCTTCAACTCGTCTCCACTGTCATCCTGGTCGCGCACTGGCTCATCATCGTGGCGCTGTCGGCTCGCGTGATCATGCGGCGTTCACCTGTAGGAGTGTCGCTCGCGTGGCTCGCAGTGGTTTTCAGCGTGCCGTTTGCCGGCGCATTCCTGTATCTGCTGTTCGGTGAAAAGCGCCTCGGCCGCGACCGCTTCAGGCGTATCAACGCGTGCGTCATCGATGTTGTCCGCTGGCAGAAAGAGATCAAGACCCGATACGCCCCCTCAGACGAAAAGCTCAATCCGTGGGCCGAACCGCTTTTTCATCTCACTGAAAGAGTCCTCGGCTTTCCGCCCCTGCCGGGCAATACGCTTGAGTTGCTGAACGATTTCCAGACCATCTTCGATCGCCTGGTGGCGGACATCGATACGGCACAGAACACCGTTTACATCGATTTCTATATCTGGCATGAAGGTGGCCGCACGACAGACGTGATCGACGCGCTCATCCGCGCCGCACAGCGGGGCGTGCGATGTCAGGCACTTGCCGACGCACTGGGAAGCAAGGCTTTTCTCAAAGGGGAATCGGTACGTCGACTGCGTGCTGCAGGTGTCACGTTCATGGCTGTCCTGCCTATAGGCGCGTTCCGCTCACTGGTCGCCCGCGCCGACTTACGCAATCACCGCAAGATCGTCGTCATCGATGAATCGGTTGCCTATTCCGGCAGCCAGAACCTGGTGGATCCACGTTTCTTCAAACAGTCGTCCGGCGTTGGTGAATGGGTGGATGCCATGGTGCGCGTGACGGGACCGGCTGCGGTGTCACTGGGCGGCGTATTCCGCTTCGACTGGTGCGTTGAAAGCGGAACTTCATTCCAGGCTCCGGCCATGCTGACGGAGAATCTTCCCGGAGCTGCCGGATCGACCGTGCAGGTCGTCCCGTCGGGACCGGACTTGCGGCCCGAGGCGATTCATCAGTTGCTGCTTGCGGCGATCTACGCCGCCCGCCATGAAATCGTGATGACGACGCCCTACTTCGTGCCCGATGACTCGATACTGACCGCTCTACTGACAGCCGCCCTTCGCGGCGTGCAGGTCACGCTGATCGTTCCGGCCCGCAACGACTCGCTACTGGTCAGGCATGCAAGCGTTGCCCACTTCGATGACCTGATGGGCGCAGGTGTTCGCATCGCGCGATTCAACGGTGGACTGCTGCACACCAAGAGCCTGACGATCGATGGAACGCTGAGCGTGTTCGGTTCCGTGAATCTCGACATGCGCAGCCTCTGGCTCAACTTCGAGATCTCGCTGCTCATCCACGATCCCGGTTTCACTGGTCGCCTTCGCTCTTTGCAGGAGAGTTATCTCAAGGATGCGGATTGGGTTGATCCGGATGTATGGAGACGGCGTCCTGCGCGCAGCCGTTTCATGGCGAATGCGTGCAGGCTGGTGGGGCCGTTGTTATAAGAAGATCGGTGCCCGGTGGTGTTCTTTACTCTTCCCTGAAGAGAAAGAACCAAAGAGAAGTGCGATCCGGGTATGCGTCGCCGAAAAGTATGAATAACTGAGAAAGCGGCGACTTGAGATGACTTCTACTGTTCTCTTTGGGCAATCCCAAAGACGAAGCAATCCGGGTGGGTATGGCCGAAGGCCATTGTGACTTTCTACTGTTCTCTTTGGACAACTCCAAAGAGAAAAGTAGCAAAAGAGAAAGGATTGGCTCCCCGGGACGGATTCGAACCGCCGACCAACGGATTAACAGTCCGTAGCTCTACCACTGAGCTACCGGGGAATACCAGGACGCATGGAAGGGCCGCGATTTTGCGGAACCGGGCCCCAAGGTGTCAAGGAAACCAGAGGGCCGGAGGGGCTTATTTCGCCTTGAGGTTTGCGGCCAGTTCGGTCAGGTACCGGGTGAACGGAACCCCGAGATTCTCGTGCTTCAGGCCGAACTCGACCGTAGCCTTGAGATACCCGAGTTTGCTGCCGCAATCGTACCGCTTGCCGTCGAATTCATAGGCGTAGACGGCCTCGTCGCTCAACAGGTCGGCAATGGCGTCTGTCAGCTGGATTTCGCCACCCGCCCCGCGACCCGTGTGCTGGAGCTTGTCGAAAATTCGAGGACTGAGCAGGTAACGCCCCACGACCGCAAGGTTCGAAGGGGCATTCTGGGGACGGGGTTTTTCCACGATCTGCTTGACCTTGCTTACCCGGCCCTGCTTGTCGGTGGTGGCCACAATGCCGTACTTGTCCGTCTCGTTGGGAGGAACGGTCTCGACACCGAGAATGCTGCCACCGGTTGAGGCATGCACTTCCGCCATCTGCTTGAAGCACGGCACGTCGGCATCGATCAGGTCATCTGCGAGGTGAATGAAGAAAGGTTCGTTGCCTACCACGGGGCGAGCGCACAGCACTGCATGACCGAGGCCCAGGGGAGAAGGCTGGCGGATGTAGATGCAACTCGCATACGAAGGCACGATGTCCTTGAGGAGCTTGAGCAGGTCTTCCTTGCCCTGCTCCTTGAGCGCTTCTTCCAGCTCGTGATCGGTATCGAAGTGATCCTCGATCGACCGCTTGGAGCTGCCGGTGATGAACACCAGCTTGTCTGCACCAGCGCGCAGCGCCTCTTCAGCGGCGTACTGGATCAGCGGCTTGTCGACAATCGGCAGCATCTCTTTCGGGCTGGCCTTCGTCGCCGGCAGGAATCGAGTACCGCGACCCGCCACTGGAAATACCGCTGTCTTGATCTGTGTCACCTGCAAACCTCCGGGAAACTGGAGGCCGGATGATACCCCAGCGGCACAAGCCCCAACCCGGGGGGAAGTTCACGCTTTTACAGAGACGGGCAGCAGTTACAAGGCTGCTTACTGCCAGGCAACAAGGATCAGGCGACGTGGCAGGCTTGTCCGGCCACGCCGCCCTCACTGATGCAGGCCTTATTCCGGCTGCTTGGCGCCACCGGCGGGAGCCCGCTCAAGCCGGATATTGGCGCGATTCGTTTCGACGACTTTCGCCCCGATGCCCTTGATCTTGAGCAGGTCCTCGGCGCTCTTGAAAGCCCCGTTTTTCTCGCGATAGGCGACGATGGCCTGGGCACGGGACATGCCGATCCCGTTGAGTTCCCTGGCCAGCGTTGCCGCATCCGCCTTGTTGATATCGACCGGCCCGGCCCAGCTGAATGCCGGAAGCAGGCTGAGGATGAGTGCCTGGATGATCCAGCGGGCACTGCGCGCGGGTTTTGCGTATGACATTTGAATAACCTCCTTGTCCTGGTTGCGAAGCTTCAACGTCGATCGCCGGCCATCGTTGGCGATGGGACAGCTGCGACGCTGGGGCCATTCTCTGCAGCAGGAAGGAGGATTGGCCACGCGAATATCTGGCGCGAATCGCGAGATTTGCGTGGCTTTCGGCAGCTCAGCTGCGCATCTGCAAAGCGGGTGACCGGGTGGTGAGGTCGACGCGGGTAATGGGAGTAAGCCCATCCCAGCTGCGGCATCCCGGGCACTGCCAGAAATGCGTTGCACTCGAGAGTCCGCACTCCACGCAACGATAGCGCTGCGTGCGGCGGAATATTCTCCCCAGCGCGGCGCTCAGGGCTTTCAACTCGCCCTGCCCCAGTTTTGCAGGATCACCGGCGAGCGCGGGAACCAGCTCACTGAGGTTCGGATCGACGCGAATGAAATCGCGCAGGCATTCGATGACGAAAGGTTCGCTCTCGAGCCCGGCCACGATCGCTGCATAGGCTATTTCCGCACGACGGGCGGGCTCTGCCTGCACCCAGGCCTGGAACGCACTCAGGATCGCCTCATTCTGCGTGGCATGCATCGCCTTCATGAAACGCGGCAGCGCCAGCGGCAGAAGATGAGGATGCAGTTCAACGACGCGGCGGCTCAGGCGGATCGCCAGCTCGGGGTTCCCCTCCTCCAGTGCGATATCTGCCCGCAGCAACGCACTACGCGGAAAATTGCGCTGCTCGTCGCGAACCTTGTGCAACAGTTGCCGGGCAGCCGCATAGTCCTTTTTCTCCCGCGCTGCCTCGGCCAGTTCGCAGTAGTAGTGTGCAATCGCTGTCGGGAATTCAGGCGAAACAAGGTACTTCAGGCGTTCGTAAGTGGTGATCGCATCGCGCCACTCGCCTTGCTGTTCGTAAATCCGGAGCAGATAACGCAGCGCCGCCAGCCTGCGCCCCGTTCCCTCGGCAAGGCGCTGGAACAGCTGCTCGGCACGGTCATAGAGGCCGGCACGGAAATAGTCTTCACCGAGGGCAAACATGGCGTGCTCGCGATGGTCCGCCTGCAGCCCCGGCCGGGCCATGATGTTCTCGTGAACCCGGATGGCCTTGTCCGCTTCGCCGCGTCTCCGGTAGAGCGCTCCCAGTGCAAAGTGGGTCTCGACCGTCTCGTCATCGACCTCGACCATGCGCAGGAAAACTTCGAGGGCCTTGTCCGGTTCCTCGTTGAGCAGGAAATTGAGGCCTTCGAAGTATTGGGCCTTGAGGGGCCGTTGCGGCTCGCCCTGTCCGGCCGGACGCTGGCGCGCAAAGAACCAGCCTGCAGCGGCTGCCAGGAACAGCGCGACGACCAGCGCCACGAACAGTTCAGGAGACATTATTGGCGGCTGCGGATCGCGCTTGCGCCTCTGCAAGCCTTAATGCCCGCCGCAGGCGACCGCGCTCCGTCAGCAGATCGGCAACCCAAGCGAGGCGCCACAGGACGCCGAGCAGCAGCCCCACGACGAACGCAACGATGAGCGCTAGGCCAATGGGCGGATCGAGATGGATGAAGGCGAGTTCGAGCGACACCCGCTCGTGATTCAGCGCGCCGAAGAGCAGCGCCAACAACGCGAGAACTGCGAGCAGGACGGCGAACGCAATTCGTTTCATTTGGGAAATGCCGCAAACCCGGGCGGCGTTACTCGACCGTCAGACGGAACGTCAGTCGCGGATGGGATTGTCGATGCCCGCGTTGACGCGTTCGCGAAGATCCTTGCCCGGCTTGAAGTGCGGCACGTACTTGCCCGACAAGGCGACAGTCTCGCCTGTCTTGGGATTGCGTCCCTGGCGCGGCGGCCGGAAATGCAGCGAGAAGCTGCCAAACCCGCGGATCTCGATGCGGCTGCCCTGCGACAGGGCATCGCCCATGATCTCGAGGATCTGCTTGACTGCCAGTTCCACGTCCTTGGCTGGCAGATGTTTCTGCTTCGCCGCGATCAGCTCGATGAGTTCCGACTTCGTCATGTCAGGCCCGATTCAGTTGTCCCGTCCGATCCGCGGAATTCTCAAACATCAGAAGGCTGCCGCGGCCGGGGACCCGATGAAGGGTCCGGCCGCGGCGGCAGGTCAGTTGTCGTTGTCCTGACCGGCGATATGCTCTTTCAGCAGGTCGCCGAGGCTGGTGCCCGTCGAGGATTCCGTGCGGTAGCTCTGTACCGCTTCGTTCTCTTCGTGGATTTCCTTGGCCTTGATCGAGAGCGCAATCGTGCGTGACTTGCGGTCGACGCCCGTGAACTTGGCTTCGACTTCGTCGCCCACTTTCAGCTTGGTACGTGCATCCTCGACACGCTCCTGCGACAGCTCGGAAGCGCGCAGGTGACCGTCGATGCCGCCACCGAGATCGATGATGGCGCCCTTCGCATCGACTTCCTTCACGGTGCCGCGAATGATCGTGCCCTTCGGGTTCTCGGCAATCCAGCCGGAGAACGGATCCTTCGCCAGCTGCTTGATGCCGAGCGAAATGCGCTCGCGCTCCGGATCGATGGCAAGAATGATGGCTTCGAGCTGCTGACCCTTCTGGTAGCTGTGGACAGCTTCTTCGCCGGGAATGTCCCACGAGATGTCCGACAGGTGCACGAGGCCATCGATGCCGCCCGGCAGGCCGATGAAGATGCCGAAATCGGTGATCGACTTGATCTGGCCTTCGACGCGATCGTCGCGGTTGTAGTTCTCGGTGAACTCCTTCCACGGGTTGATCTTGCACTGCTTGATACCGAGGGAGATGCGACGACGCTCTTCGTCGATGTCGAGCACCATGACTTCGACTTCCAGGCCGACGTGGACCACCTTGGAGGGGTTCACGTTCTTGTTGGTCCAGTCCATCTCGGACACGTGCACGAGGCCTTCGACGCCCTCTTCGATTTCCACGAAGCAGCCGTAGTCGGCGATGTTCGTCACCTTGCCGAACAGGCGCGTGCCGGTCGGGTAGCGACGGCCGATGCTCTGCCAGGGATCGTTGCCCAGCTGCTTGATGCCGAGGCTGACGCGCTGACGCTCGCGGTCGAACTTCAGGATGCGAACATCGATTTCATCGCCTACGTTGACGACTTCCGAAGGATGCTTGACGCGCTTCCATGCCATGTCCGTGATGTGCAGCAGGCCATCGATGCCGCCGAGGTCGACGAACGCACCGTAATCGGTGAGGTTCTTGACGACGCCCTTGACGACCGTGCCTTCCTGCAGCTTCTCGAGCAGCTCCGAACGCTCGGCACTGCTTTCCTGTTCGACCACTGCGCGGCGCGAGACGACAACGTTGTTGCGCTTCTGGTCCAGCTTGATGACCTTGAACTCAAGGACCTTGCCTTCGAGGTACGAGGGATCGCGCACGGGGCGCACGTCCACCAGCGAACCCGGCAGGAACGCGCGGACGAAATCGATTTCGACCGTGAAGCCGCCCTTGACGCGACCGTTAATGATGCCCTTGATGATTTCCTGCTTCTCGAAAGCCTGTTCGAGGCGCGTCCACGTGCGTGCGCGCTTGGCTTTCTCGCGGGAGAGACGGGTTTCGCCCGAGCCGTCCTCGAAGCTGTCGAGCGCGACTTCGATGTCGTCGCCGACGCTGATTTCAAGTTCGCCGCGTTCATTCTTGAACTGCTCGAGCGGAATGACTGCTTCGCTCTTGAGCCCGGCGTTGACCAGAACGACGTCGGAACCGATTTCGACGACGCGTCCCATCAGGATGGTGCCCGGCTTGATCTTCTGGCTGGCCAGGCTTTCTTCGAACAGTTGCGCAAAACTCTCGGTCATGTTGTTTCCGGGGTCGATACGACCCGCTGACCCTCACCGTCATCCCGACGCACAAGGGGTTGTTGAATCAGCCGCACGTCCTGTGCAGCACGTTGAAAATCACGAGACAGAAAACGGAAAGCGGAAACCGGTTTCCGCGGATATCACACGAAGCGTTCGTGAGCCAGTGCGAGCACCTGATCGGCCACGGCGTCGATGGACAGCGACGTCGAATCCACGATCAAGGCATCGCTGGCAGGCACGAGCGGTGCGACCGGTCGGTTGATATCCCGTCGGTCACGTTCGGCGATCTCCCGCGAAAGGGCGGCAAGGCTAACATCTAGTCCCTTGTCTTTCAACTGCTTATGACGTCGGCGAGCCCGTTCTTCGGCGCTCGCGGTCAGGAAGATTTTGACCCCGGCGGCCGGGAAGATAACGGTCCCCATATCCCGGCCATCCGCCACCAGACCCGGTGGCTGGGCAAAGGCGCGCTGCCGGTCGATGAGGGCGGCTCTGACGGACGGCATGACCGCTACCCGGGAAGCGTCGTCCCCTGCCCGCTCGGTTCTGATCATGGCCGTGACGTCCTGCCCCTTGAGCCAGACCTGCTCGTCACCCGCGGCGGTACTGGTAAAGCGGACATCCAGACTCTGGGCAATCGCGGCGTGGGCGTCCTGGTCTTCCGGATCGAGGCCGGCTTGACGCGCCGCGAGAGCGACCAGCCGATAGAGAGCGCCGCTATCGAGCAAATGCCAGCCCAGACGATCGGCGACCCGTCGCGCGATGGTGCCCTTGCCTGATCCGCTCGGACCATCAATCGTAATGAGAGGAATGGACTCCACAGACATCCGTTCAGGCTACCTGATCGAGAGTAAGTCCAGCGGCACGTGCCGTCTCGACGAAGCCGGGGAATGAGGTGGCCACATTGTCGACATCAAGGATGCGGATCGGGGCGGTGGCCCGGACGCTGGCAACGGCAAACGCCATCGCAATGCGATGGTCACCGTGACTGTTGACTGTTCCACCTGCAAACGGCCTGACACCGGGATGCCCCTCCATCCGCAACCCATCCGCCAGCACTTCCGATTCCACACCAAGCACCTTGAGCCCATCCGCCATCGCGGCCAGACGGTCCGTTTCCTTGACCCTCAACTCTGCGGCGCCGGTGACTACGGTTTCGCCTTCGGCACAGGCAGCAGCAATGAAGAAAGCCGGAAACTCGTCGATCGCCAGCGCCACCAGACCTTCCGGTACTTCAATCCCTTTCAGGCGACTGGGGCGGATTTCGATGTCGGCTACGGGCTCGGCACCGGCTGAGCGGTGATTGACGAGCCTGAGGTCCGCGCCCATCAACCCGAGGATGTCGAGTAGACCCGTGCGAGTGGGGTTGACGCCCACCCCTTTCAAAACCAGCAGATCGCGCGCAGCCAACAGACCGGCGACGATGAAGAACGCGGCAGAGGAAAAATCGGCGGGCACTTCGAGCGACGCACCCGTCAGCCGCTTCGGCGGCTGCATGCTGATGCGCCCGCGTGCAGCCTCAACCTGTACATCGAATGTCTGGAACATCCGTTCCGTGTGATCCCGCGTCACGCCGGGTTCGACGACCGTGGTCGGCCCTTCGGCGTACAGGCCCGCCAGCATGACAGCCGATTTGACCTGCGCACTCGCCATCGGCAAATCATAGTGAATACCGTGCAGGCGCTGCCCGCCGTGGATACGCACGGGCGGCTTGCCGCTTGCGGTATCGATCTTCGCTCCCATGAGCCTGAGCGGAATCGCAACGCGCTCCATCGGCCGTGTCATCAGGGACTCATCGCCGATCAGTTCCGAGGCGAATCCCTGCCCGGCCAGCAGTCCCGTCATGAGGCGGATGGCGGTGCCGGAATTCCCGAGGTCGAGCGCCTTGCCCGCTGCCTTGAGACCCTGCATGCCAACCCCCTGCACGCTGAGTTCGGTTGCTGAAGGACGCTGGATGGCAACACCGAGAGACTTCATTGCGGCCATGGTCGCGAGGCAATCCTCGCTGGCCAGGAACCCCCTGACTTCCGTCTGCCCCGACGCGATGCTGCCCAGCATCAGCGAACGATGCGAGATCGATTTGTCGCCGGGAACGGTCAGTTCGCCGCGAACCTGTTCAACGGGGTTCACCAGATAGGAAGACATGGGGCTCAAGCTCTCACAGTAGTTCGCAGGCAGGCAAGACGAGTTACAGCGCGGCGGCCAATCCTTCGATCAGCCGTTCGTTCTGCTCATGCGTACCGATGGTGATCCGCAGGTGATTCGGCAGGCCGTAGCCGCCGACCGGACGCACGATCACGCCCACGCGGAGCAGTGCTTCGTACACCGGACCCGCAGGACGCGCGCAATCGACCAGCAGAAAATTGCCTGCGGACGCGTAGTGACGAATCTTCAACCGGTCCAGTGCTGCCTGTAGCTGCACCTTCCCGTTTCGATTCAGTTCCGCTGTCCGGGCGAGATGGGCTTTATCACCGAGCGCGGCTTCGGCTGCAGCGAGCGCCAGGGAATTCACATTGAAGGGTTGCCGCACGCGATTGACTACCGCGGCGACTGCCGGACTCGAGAGCGCGTAACCCACCCGCAAACCCGCCAGGCCGTAAGCCTTCGAGAACGTCCGCGTCACGACCAGGTTTGGAAACTCGTTGATCCACAGCGATGCATCGGGATAGTCGCCGACGTCGGCGTATTGCCGATACGCTTCATCGACGATCACGATCACCTGCTCCGGAATACTTGCGATGAAGTTTCGCAGCGGCGCCGCCTCGAGCCACGTGCCAGTCGGATTGTTGGGGTTCGCGATATAGACAAGTCGCGTGCTGGCATCGATCTGGTTTGCCATCGCGTCAAGATCGTGGCCAAAAGCCATTGAATGATCCGCCGGATAGGCAGGTGCGATGCGCGTTGCGGCACCCGTTGCCTGGATGGCGATGCCGTAGATCGCAAAAGCATATTGCGAAACCACCGCGGAAGTCTCCGGCGTGAGGAATGTCTCCGCCAGCATCACCAGCAGTTCGTTCGAGCCATTCCCGAGCGTGATGCTTTCCATCGCACAACCATGGTGGCGTGCGAGCGCCTGCTTGAGCGCGAACCCGTTGCCGTCGGGATAGAGGCCGATCTCACGGGTCGCAGCCACGATGGCGGCGAGCGCCAGCGGCCCCGGACCGAGAGGATTTTCGTTGGACGCAAGCTTGATGCTGTCGGTGACGCCGTACTCGCGTTCGAGTTCGGTGATCGGCTTGCCTGGAACGTAAGGCGACAGGGTACGGACGGCCGGTGCGGCCAGATCGAGCGCAGTAGCGTTCATCGGCTCACTGGACTGCGCGGGGATAAGACCCGAGCACACGGAATAAAGACGCCTGCCCCTTCAGGGCCTCGAGCGCGGACTTGAGTGGTTCTGCATCCGCATGCCCTTCCGCATCGATGAAGAACACGTAATCCCATTTCTTCTTTCGTGACGGCCGCGATTCGATACGTGTCAGGCTGATCTTCAATCGTGCGAACGGCTCGAGCAGCCGATGCAACGCGCCGGGTGAATCCGTATCGCCAGCAGAGAACATGAGTGTCGTGCGATCGGTGCCACTCGGATTGAAGAGCTTGCGCCCGATGACGAAGAAGCGGGTGGTGTTGTCCGCCTGGTCTTCGATGTTGGCCACAATCACTTTCAGGCCATAGACCTCGGCGGCCGCCTGCCCCGCTATCGCTGCGGTTCCTTTCTCGTCCCGGGCACGGCGGGCACCTTCAGCATTGCTGCTGACGGGAATGAGCTCGATGCCCGCCAGGTTCTCGTCCAGCCACGAACGGCACTGCGCCAGTGACTGCTGATGTGAACATACGCGGACAATCTTCTTCAGGTCCTGCATCTGGCCCATCAGGTGCTGCTGGATGCGCAGTTCGATTTCGCCGCAGATCTTGAGCGGCGAGCTGATGAACATGTCGAGCGTGTTATTGACCGTGCCTTCCGTCGAGTTCTCGATGGGCACGACACCGAAATCGGCGTGACCGGCCTGCACTTCCTGGAACACCTCGTTGATCGTCCCGAGCGGCAGCGCCCGCACGGAATGGCCGAAGTGCTTGAAGACGGCCTGCTGCGTGAACGTGCCTTCAGGACCGAGGAACGCGATCTTGAGCGGCTCCTGCTGGGCAAGGCATGCAGACATGATTTCACGGAAGAGACGCAGCACTTCCTCATCCCGCAGCGGTCCCTTGTTCCGCTTTAGCACTGAGCGCAGCACCTGTGCTTCCCGCTCGGGGCGGTAGAAATCAACCGTCTTGCCCTCGGCGTTCTTGGACAGACCCACTTTCTGCGCCAGACCTGCGCGCTGATTGAGCAGCGACTGGATGTTCTCATCGACGGCATCGATCTGCCGGCGAATTTCCTCCAGCGGCATTTTCACCGGCGCCTGCGCGGCTTCCGCAGCACTCGTACGCCTTGGTTTGGGTGTGCGCTTCGGCTTGGGTGTCTTGCTGGCCAAGATATAAGTCCTAGATGACCGAAACGGTCAGCACCCCTGGAATGGCGCGGATGGTAGCGACCACTGCGGGCGGCACCTGACCATCAACGTCAATCAATGTGTAGGCGAGACCACCGCGGGACTTGTTGAGCAGGTCCGCGATGTTGAGATTCGCTGCGGCAAGTGCCGTCGAGATCTGGCCGACCATGTTGGGCACGTTTTCGTTTGCAATGCCGACGCGGGTGGCGCCCATCGTACGCGGCAGTACCGCTTCTGGAAAGTTGACGGAATTGCGGACATTCCCCGTCTCGAGGAATTCCCGCAACGTATCGGCAACCATGATCGCGCAGTTCTCTTCCGCCTCACCGGTCGACGCGCCCAGATGCGGCAGGGCAATGACCTTCGGATGCGCCTTGAAGGCGTTGCTCGGGAAATCGCAGATGTAGCTGCCAAGGCGGCCGTCATTCAACGCTTCAAGCATCGCCGCTTCATCGACGATGCCGGCACGCGCGAAATTCAGGATGACGCCAGTGGGCTTCATCAACTTGAGTCGGGCCGCATTCACCATTCCCTTTGTGGCATCGATGAGAGGCACATGCACCGTGATCATGTCGGCGCGGGCGAACAGATCGTCAAGCGACAGCGCCTGCTCTACGCCGGAAGAAAGCTGCCATGCACGTTGCACGGTAATCTGGGGATCGAAGCCCAGCACCCGCATGCCGAGACCGTGCGCAGCATTGGCCACTTCCACACCGATGGCTCCGAGTCCGACGACGCCCAGTGTCCGTCCTGGCAGTTCGTAGCCGACGAATTTCTTCTTGCCCTTCTCCACGGCTTCTTCCAGCGCATGGTCATCGCCTTCGAGTCCACGCACGTAGGCCCATGCCTGGCAGATATTGCGTGCGGCCAGGAACATGCCCGCGATGACAAGCTCTTTCACTGCGTTGGCGTTCGCGCCTGGCGCGTTGAACACCGGAACCCCGAGCTTCGAGAACTTCGCGACGGGAATGTTGTTGGTGCCGGCGCCTGCACGACCGATGGCACGAACGCTCGTGGGTACGTTCATCTCGTGCATGTCCGCTGACCGGACCATGATGGCGTCCGGATGTCCGATATCGGATGCCACCTCAAACCGGTCGCGCGGCAGACGATCGAGCCCGCGGACGGAGATATTGTTCAGCGTGAGGATCTTGAATGGCATGCGTTACTCTGCAGTCTCTTCATCGGCATCAACATCTGCAGCATCGGCCACGACGCGCTCCAGGCCCACCAGCCGCTCGCCGTCATCGAGCCGGATGAGTCTCACGCCCTGCGTATTGCGGCCCTGTACGGAAATCTCGCTGACGGATGTGCGAACCAGCGTCCCGCCCGAACTGATCAGCATGATCTCGTCGGTGGGGAACACTTTCAGCGCCCCGACCAGCTGTCCGTTGCGTTCGGTGGTCTGCAACGCAATCACGCCCTGGCCGCCACGGCCATGCAGCGGGAATTCGTCTTCGCCTGTCAGCTTGCCGTAGCCATGCGTGGAAGCCGTCAGGATGAACCCGGGCTCACCCATGACGATCAGCGAAATGACTTCATGCCCTGCACCGAGCCGGATGCCGCGGACGCCTGCCGCGTTACGGCCCATCGGGCGGACGTCGTCTTCGGCAAAGCGGATGGCCTTGCCTTCGCTTGACGACAGCATGATCTGCTTGGTGCCGTCGGTGATGTCGACGCCCACCAGCCTGTCACCGTCATCCAGCTCAAGCGCGATGATGCCGGCCTGGCGCGGGCGCGAGAATGCGTCGAGAGACGTCTTCTTGACCGTGCCCTGGGCGGTGGCCATGAACACATACTTGTCGGGTTCAAATTCGTGGATGGGCACCACCGCAGTGATGCGCTCCCCTTCCTGCAACGGCAGCAGGTTGACCATGGGCTTGCCACGCGAACCGCGGCTCGCTTCCGGCAACTGGTACACCTTGAGCCAGTACAACTTGCCCGCACTCGAGAAACACAGGAGCGTGTCATGGGTGTTGGCAACGAATAGCTTGTCGACGAAATCTTCGTCCTTCACTGCAGTAGCGGCCTTGCCCCGGCCGCCCCGCCGCTGGGCCTGGTAATCGGTGACTGGCTGCGACTTCGCGTAACCACCATGCGACAGGGTCACGACCATGTCCTGCGGTTCGATCAAGTCCTCGAGCGTCAGGTTCGAATGGTCCTGGATGATCTCGGTGCGACGTGCATCGCCGTACGCTTCCTTGATCGCGAGCAGTTCGGCGCGAATGACTTCGAGCAGCCTTTCCGGACGCGCCAGGATGTCACCGAGATCCTGGATCTGAATGAGCAGTTCGCGATATTCGGCGCCGATCTTGTCCTGCTCGAGGCCCGTGAGGCGATGCAGACGCAGATCGAGAATGGCCTGTGCCTGCACATCAGACAGCCGATAACCGCGGCCGGTATCGAGCAGCCCGAATTCGGCGGGAAGATCGTCGGGTCGCGTGCCGATATCGCCGGCACGCGCCAGCATTTCAGGCACGGCGCCAGAGGGCCAGGTGCGTGACATGAGCCCGATCTTTGCTTCTGCAGGCGTAGCCGCCGACTTGATGAGCGCGATGACGTCATCGATATTGGCGAGGGCGACTGTCTGTCCTTCGAGGATATGGGCGCGGTCACGTGCCTTGCGCAGATCGAAGATGGTCCGGCGGGTGACGATTTCCCGGCGATGCCGCAGGAAGGCTTCGAGCATCTCCTTGAGGCTGAGCAGCTTGGGCTGGCCATCCTGCAACGCAACCATGTTGATGCCGAACACCGATTCCATCGGCGTCTGCTTGTAGAGGTTGTTGAGCACGATGTCGGCGACTTCGCCGCGCTTCAGCTCGATCACGACCCGCATGCCATCCTTGTCGGATTCGTCGCGAAGTTCCGAGATGCCTTCGATGTCCTTGTTCCGCACGAGGTCGGCGATGCGCTCCAGCAGGCGCGCCTTGTTCACCTGGTACGGCAGCTCGGTGATGATGATGGCCTGGCGACCCTTGTCATCCTCTTCAATCACCGCGCGTGCGCGCATGTACACCCGGCCACGACCCGTGTGATAGGCAAGCGCGATTTCCTGGGTGCCGTTGATGATGCCGGCGGTCGGGAAATCCGGGCCGGGGATGAACTGCATCAGCGCTGTCACATTCAGGGTGGGATCATCGATCAGTGCCACGCACGCATTGATGATCTCGTTGAGATTGTGCGGCGGAATATTGGTCGCCATGCCGACCGCAATACCCGAAGAGCCGTTGACCAGCAGGTTCGGAACGCGGGTCGGGAGGACAGTCGGCTCCGACTCCGATTCGTCATAGTTGGGTTTGAAGTCGACGGTTTCCTTGTCGATGTCGGCCAGCAGTTCGTGCGCCAGCCGCGACATCCGCACTTCCGTGTAGCGCATGGCCGCCGGCATGTCGCCATCGACGGAACCGAAGTTGCCCTGGCCATCCACCAGCAGGTAGCGCAGCGAGAAGGGCTGCGCCATGCGGACCATGGATTCATAGACCGCGGAATCACCGTGCGGGTGATATTTACCGATGACGTCGCCGACGATACGGGCGGACTTCTTGTAGGCCTTGTTCCAGTCATTGCCGAGCTCGCGCATGGCAAACAGCACGCGCCGGTGGACTGGCTTCAGACCATCGCGTACGTCTGGAAGCGCCCTGCCCACGATCACGCTCATCGCGTAATCGAGATAGGATTGCTTCATCTCGTCTTCGAGATTGACGTGCAGTAATTCTCGGGCGAACCCGCCTATCTCTTCTGCCATATTCTCGACTGCCAGGCTGCAGGGTCAGGGATGAAACAGCCCCTCGGAGGACCCTGTCACGATCCGCTGCTTTTTCACGTTGGTTGCGGTGCCCAAGACCCGATCCGGGCAGCCGCATTTAAGTGACGAATGGTAGCACACGAACCCCGTTCGCCGAACTTCAAAGAGAGGTCCGCGGCGGGTCCAAGGTATACTTGCACCGCCGTCGCAATTCGAACTCCCTGGGGTATGCCTGCACACCCTCAAGCAGCGCTCGCTGGTATCCATGAACACAGCCTCGATGACCCATGACCCGGAAGAAATTGCCCGCTTCGAGGCCACCGCCCAGCGCTGGTGGGACCCGGAAGGCGAATTCCGTCCTTTGCATGATCTGAATCCGGTCCGTCTTGCTTTCATCGAAGATCGGGCCCCTCTTGCGGGCCGCAACGTGCTCGATATCGGCTGTGGTGGAGGGCTGCTGAGCGAGGCCATGGCCCGTCGTGGCGCACACGTCACCGGCATTGATCTTGGTGCGACTGCCATTGAAGTAGCTGCGTTGCATGCGCTTGAGGCCGGCGTCCAGTTGCGTTACCTGGTCGAGTCCGCCGAAGCCCATGCCGTCAGCCACGCCGGTGCTTACGACATCGTGACCTGTCTCGAAATGCTGGAACACGTCCCTGAACCGAAACAGATCGTTACGACGATCCGGACACTGGTCAAGCCGGGCGGCCACGTCTTTTTTTCCACGCTGAACCGCACCTTGAAGTCTTACCTGTTGGCAGTCGTCGGCGCCGAATACGTGCTCAACCTGCTCCCGCGGGGCACCCATTCATACGAGCGATTCATCCGGCCCGCGGAGCTTGCGCGCTGGGCCAGGGGTGCCGATCTGGAAGTGCAGGATGTCGCGGGCATCGAGTACAACCCGTTGACCCGCGTGGCGCGACTGAACACTTCAGTCGACGTCAACTATCTTGTGCATGCGCGCTCTCCAGAGAGCCGTCCGACATGAGCGAAATCCGGGCTTTGCTGCTGGACCTCGACGGAACGCTGCTCGATACCGCACCGGAAATGGCAGAGGCGCTCAACCACCTGCTCAAGGAAGAGCGTCTTGATCCCCTACCCTTCGAGACGATCCGGCCAACCGTCTCCCACGGCTCAACGGGAATGATGAACCTGGTTTTCAGTCATCTCGTTCCGACCGAGTTCGAAAAGCTGCGGGTACGCTTCCTTGATATCTATCGAGGCATCCTGGGCAGCAATACGCACCTGTTCAGTGGCTTCGATACGGTGTTCAGGCATCTCAAGGAAAAGGATATCGCCTGGGGCGTCGTGACAAACAAGCCCGGCTGGCTCACAGAGCCACTGCTCGAGATCCTGGCGCTGAAGCCGGCCCCGGACTGTGTGGTCAGCGGAGATACGACCGCTGAGCGCAAGCCGCATCCCCTGCCGCTCCTCCACGCTGCCAGCCTCATCGCCAAGGCCCCGAAGCATTGTCTGTACGTCGGAGATGCCGAGCGCGACATCAAGGCAGGCAATGCCGCAGGCATGCGTACCGTTGTCGCTCAATGGGGTTACCTCGGGTCGCAGGACACACCGGACACATGGCAGGCCCATGGCATGGTTCGCGAACCTCAAGACCTGATTCCTTGGCTGGCCACGACGACTTCATGACGCAGGAACAATTCATCCTTGCTCTCGGCGTACTGCTCACCGGCATCGTGATCGGTGGACTCGCGGGCCTCTGGTTCGGTCATCGCCGCTCGCGGGAACTCGACATCAAGACCGCCCTGCTCGAAGCGGAACTCAAGAGCCAGGAACAGATCGAGCGGGAGCGCAACGCTGCACAGGAGCAGGCGATCGAGCACATCCGCGCGAGTTTCGATGCATTGGCAGGCGCTTCCTTGCGTTCCAACAGCGAAACTTTTCTGCAACTTGCCCGCGAGCATCTTGGCCAGCACCAGCAGGCAGCCACCAGCGCGCTGGCGGAGCGCGAGAAGGCGATCGAAACACTGCTGGTGCCGATCAAGGACGCACTGGCGAAGACGGAACGACAGATTGGCAGCATCGAAAAGGAACGGGCCGAGTCCTTCGGGTCGCTGAAAGCCTCGCTCGAAGCCGTGACGCTCGGGCAGCAGGCGCTACAGAAGGAAACACGGACCCTCGTCAATTCGCTGCGTCGTCCCGAAGTGCGGGGGCGCTGGGGAGAGCTCACGCTGAAACGGCTCGCCGAACTGGCAGGCATGATCGAACATTGCGATTTCACAGAGCAGCTGCATGTGCGGGGCGAAGAAGGCAACCTGCGGCCCGACATGGTCATCCACATGCCGGATGGCCGCGATCTCGTTGTCGACGTCAAGACTCCTCTCGATGCGTATCTGGAAGCCGTCGAAGCTTCTACCGATGAAGCGCGCGACGTAGCACTTCGGCGTCATGCACAAGCGATTGCGGAACGGATCAAGCAGCTTGGCGCCAAGAGCTACTGGGCACAGTTCGCGCGCAGCCCTGACTTTGTCATCCTGTTCATTCCCGGAGACCAGTTCCTGAGTGCCGCGCTTGCGGAAAATCCCTCGCTGCTGGAGGACGCCATTCGGCAGGATGTCATCATCGCGACGCCCACGAGCTTCATTGCCCTGCTCAAGGCCGTTGCTTACGGCTGGCGGCAGACTGCTCTCGCCGAGAACGCGGAGGTCATTCGCACGCTGGCCGAAGACCTCTACAAACGTCTGTCCGTGTTCGCAGGCCATCTGAACAAACTGAGCCGCAACCTGAGCGGCAGCGTCGATGCGTTCAACAGCGCAGTCGGATCCCTGGAGAGACAGGTATTGCCCGGCGCGCGCAAGTTCACCGAACTGGGCGTACGCCCTGAAAAACCGATCGAACCGATCGAATCGATCGACAAGCTGGCGCGCACCCTGCAAGGCAACGAGCAGACGCCAGATGCCGCTGGCCCCGCCGACCGGCTGTCCTGATTTCGCCAGTTCCTTACGGCAATGTCCCTTCACGTTCCCGAAGAACGTCTCGATGCCGCCCTCGTTGCGCAGACCGTGCCACAGGGCTCGATGCGCTACTACTCGCTTCTCTACGCGCCCGCAGAAAAACGGGACGGACTGACCGCCCTGTACCTGATTGAAGATGAGCTCGATGCGACAGCCCGCGGCAACCACCATGATGTTGCCCATACTCGCCTCAAGTGGTGGACCGACGAGATCGATCGTCTGGCGAAGGGGAAACCAGCGCACCCCGCCACCCGCGTACTCAACCGTGCACGCGAGGTCTTCGGCGATGAAACCGGCAAGTTGCGGGGCCTCGTGGAAGCGGCTGCAATGGACCTTGCCCTCATCACATATGCAGACGATGCAGAGCTCGCACTCTATTTCGATCGCTCGGGCGGTACGCTCGGGGAATTCACCGCTCGCTGGATGGCAGCGCCGGCAACACTCTCCGCGGGCACGCTGCACTCCGCTCGCCGGCTGGGCTCCTTCATTCACCGCGTGGAGGTGCTGCGGGACTTGCGGCTGCACGCGACGGCCGGCCGGGTTCATTTGCCGCTTTCAGGACTTGATGCAGCAGGCATCGAAATTGCTGAACTGCGTGCAACCCCGTGGCCGGCGTCGGTGGAGAATTTTATCGGCTCGGTGCGTGATGAACTGAAAGCGGAATTTGCAGATGCTTTCGCAAGCGTCGCGGGATTGGAGCGTGCGATGCTCCGTCCGTTGCTCGTGCTGGCAGCGCTGCACGCAGGATTGCTTGATCGGATTGTCAGTACATCAATGCGGGCCCCGGCAGCAAGGGTGGAACTCGGGCCTTTCGAGAAGCTCTGGATCTCCTGGCGTGCTGCACGACGCGCTGTGTAGGCAGGAATCACGCCTTATACTTGCCGCCCTTTGCGGCCTTCCCTTCAACTGAAACAGCGAACGTTCATGACCGATCCTCGTACGTACATTGCAGGGCCCGGACTTCTCCGCGAGCGCGTCATCCTGATCACGGGCTCCGGTGACGGGATCGGCAAGGCGCTCGCACTGGCCTGCGCCGCCTCGGGTGCGCGGGTCATTCTTCATGGCCGCAATGTGCGCAAACTTGAAAAGGCGCATGACGAAATCGTCGCTGCCGGCGGACTTCCGCCCTCCATCCTGCCGCTCGATTTCGAAAAAGCCGGTCCTGCCGAATACGAAGCTCTCGTTGCCGCGATCACCCAGTCATTCGGGCGACTGGACGGCCTGGTTCATAACGCGGGCATGCTGGGTGACCGCTCGCCGATCGAACATCACGACGTGCCGAAATGGATGCGTACGCTGCATGTGAACGTCAACGCGCCGTTCCTGCTCACGCGGTACTGCCTGCCTCTGCTCAAGGCTTCGGCGGATGCATCCATCCTGTTTACTTCAAGCGGTGTGGTGCGCAAGCCGCGTGCATTCTGGGGCGCGTACCTGGTCTCGAAGTGGGCCACCGAAGGGCTGATGCACATGCTGGCAGACGAGCTGGAATCGTCCGCGGCGTTGCGCGTCAATGGCGTGAATCCCGGCAAGGTCCGCACGAACATGCGCCTGCAAGCCTATCCCGGTGAGGATCGCAGCCTGTTGCCTGAAGCCGCCTCGATCGTCCCGACGTATCTCTATCTGCTGGGACCCGACAGTCGCGGCATCACGGGCAAGAGCTTCGACTGCCAGTCTTAGGGAGCCTCTGATTGACCTATACACGCTCGCGTTGCGTCTCCAATCGCCTGATGCGAGGCGCAGTCCGCAGGCCATATGCCGATATGGGCAAGGGCTGTAACGACGCAGCTGGCGATTAGAGGCGCAACCCATAAAATGATGAATTCATTCATTGATCGGGACGGGATTCATTTCGTTCAGGGCAGCGTTGCTTCTCCCTTGAGTACATTGAGTACACAGCGGTCGGCGCGCCTCACCCTGAACGAAATGACTCGCCGTCGCGAGTGCGTATAGGTCAATCAGAGGCTCCCTAGATCAGCCCTTGCGTCCACGGGGTCCGCCGCGACGATCCGGTGGCGGACGTGATTGCGAGGGTTTCCGCGTTCTGACAGGCGGCTTTACGACTTCGACATGCGCAAGGGAATACAGCGCGGCGGTCTGGTCACTCGACAATTCGCGATGCCGGCCTCTGGGCAACTCCTGCGGCAATTCGATTGCTCCGTAACTCACCTGGATCAGCCGGCTGACTTTAAGTCCCTGGGCTTCGAAGAGACTGCGGACAGCCACTCGACGGTCGGCATGCGCCGCGTCCACGCGATACCAGAGATTGGCGCCCTCGCCCCCCGCTGCCTTCACCGCGGTGAATTCGATTTCGCGATCATCGTGCGTGACGCTTGTTGCAAGCTCGGGCAATTCGCCTTCTTCACGCCCCGGCACGTGCACCCTGACCATGTAACTCGCCGCAATGGCAGGCGAGCGACGCTTGAGAGCGTTGACCAGACGGCCGTCGTTGGACAACAGAAGGAGGCCGGTATCGGCGACATTCATCGGGTTGATGGCCAGCCACCGCGCTCCGCGCACGGCAGGTAGGCGATCGAGAAGGCTGCCCCCTTCTTCGCTGTCGTCTGCAGCCAGCGCTTCGCCCGCGGCCTTGTGATACACGAGCACGCGACCTGTCGCCTCGACTGCAAGCCTGGAAGTCAGGTCCTTGCCGTCGACAACGAGGCGATCGCCAGGACTGAAACGGTCACCGAGCTGCGCCGGCGCACCGTTCAACAGGACTCGGCCAGCGAGAATCCAGTCCTCGATCTGGCGGCGGGAACCGAGTCCATGTCGCGCCAGCAGCTTTTGCAGGCGCTCGCTCGTCTTGCTTTCTACTCCCACGAGTCGCCGCGCGAACGGTCCGACGGAGCCTGCAGCGCCGGCTGATCGTTCATTCCATCTGCTACCAACGGTGACAGATGTTGCTGGTCTGGACTTCCCTCGTCGTCTTCGACAGCCGGACTCTCCTCCGTTGCAGTGTCTGTCGGCAACGATTCAGTTTCGTCTTCGGCAACGACCTGTGAAGCTTCGTCCGGACCGCCACCTGGCAGCTCAAGCTGCACACCGATCGACTCGATGTCCTTGAGCTCTGCGAGCGACGGCAGTTCATCAAGCCCCTTGAGGCCGAAATAATCGAGAAACTCGCGCGTGGTGCCCAAGAGCTCGGGACGTCCTGGAACTTCACGATGGCCAACGACGCGGATCCAGTTGCGCTCCTGCAACGTCCGCATGATGGTCGAGCTGATGGATACGCCACGGATTTCCTCGATCTCGCCGCGCGTGATCGGCTGGCGATACGCAATCAACGCGAGCGTCTCCAGCAGTGCACGCGAATAGCGCGACGGACGTTCCTGCCATAGACGCGATACCAGATCGACATACTTCGAGCGGACCTGGACACGCCAGCCGCTGGCGACCTCGCACAGCTCGATGCCACGGGATTCGTATTCGGCGGCAAGCGCGAGCATGGCTTCGCGAACCTGGTCGGCCGTCGGTCGCTCGCGCTCTTCGAACAGCTCTATCACCTGCTGAATGGTGACAGGCCGTCCTGCCGCCAGCAGGGTAGCTTCGATGAGAGAGGTCAGTTGCACGTCATTCATGGCAGGTTTCCATTGCGTTGAATCGCAATCAGCCTTGGGTTGAGTCCGGGAGTGTCGTGGCAGGAGGCAGGGTCGTCACGCTGTCGTCACCGACCGACGCGCCTTCCGGTTCCGCTTCATCCGGATCTTCATTTTCGTCAGGGTACGCGGGTTGAGCCAGGGCCGCTTCGTTCTCGGCATCCGCATCCGTGCCGCCCACCACCGTGAGCTTGCCGGCCGCGGAAACTGGCCGTACATGGATGGGCTCGTAAACTTCAGCCTGCACGATTTCGATCAGGCCTTCGCGCATCAATTCGAGAATGGCACTGAACGTCACCGTCACGCCCATGCGTCCTTCTTCCGGCGCAAACAGGGACGCGAAATCGACGAAGGCAGAACCTTCGAGCCGGCTCAGGATGTCCGACATGCGCTGGCGAACGGACAGGCGCTCCCGCTGCACGTGATGGTGCGCGAACATCTCGGCGCGGCCCACCACATCCTTCAGCGCGAGCAGCATCTCCTGCAGGGTCACCTGCGGCACCATGCGGATCACTTTGCGGTCCACCAGTTCGGCGGACGTCGACAGTGCGTCGCGTTCGAGCCGATGCAGCCGGTCCATGTCCTCAGCGGCCTTCTTGAACCGTTCGTATTCCTGCAGCCGCCTGACCAGTTCGGCACGCGGATCTTCTTCTTCGCCACCTTCTTCGGGCCTGAGTCGCGGCAGCAGCATGCGCGACTTGATCTCCGCCAACATTGCGGCCATGAGCAGGTATTCGCCGGCGAGCTCGAGCTGCAGGTTGTCCATCACCTCGATGTACTGCAGGTACTGCCGGGTCACCTCGGCGATCGGGATGTCGAGGATGTCCAGATTCTGCCGACGGATGAGATAGAGCAGCAGGTCGAGCGGCCCCTCAAACGCTTCAAGGAATACCTGCAAAGCGTCGGGAGGAATGTAGAGATCGCGAGGCATCTCGGTGAAGGCCTCACCTTCGACCATCGCGAACGGCATCTCCGACTGCTGGGGCGGCGGTATCCGCACCGATTCCGCTGCCACGAGTTCGCTGCCGGTGTCTTCCACAAGTTTGAGGTCGGGTTTCATCGGCATGGCTCAACGATAGTTCATGCCCATGGCCTGGTGGACTTCTTCCAGCGTCTGGCGGGCGAGATCCCGCGCTTTCTCGCACCCTTCCGCGACAATCGTGCGCACGAGATCGGGGTTTTCCTCGTACTCGACCGCACGCTGCCGAATGATGGTGGTCTCTGCCACTACCCTGTCAGTGAGCTTCTTCTTGCAATCGAGGCACCCAATGCCCGCGGAGCGACAACCGGCCTGCACCCAAGCTTGAGTCTCCGCATCGGAATAGATCCGATGCAGATCCCAGACGGGACATTTATCGGGATCACCCGGATCCGTCCGGCGTACGCGTGCGGGATCCGTCTGCATCGTCCGCAGCTTCTGTGCCACTGAATCAGGGTCTTCCCGCAGGCCAATCGTATTGCCGTAGGACTTGGACATCTTGCGGCCGTCGAGTCCCGGAACTTTGGGTGTGGCCGTCAACAGCGCATCCGGCTCAACGAGGATGCTACGGCCGGTGCCTTCCAGGTGCCCCAGCAGGCGTTCCCGATCTGCAAGCGTCAGCCGGGCATTCGCTTCCAGCATCGAGCGCGCCTTTTCCAGCGCGAGCGCTTCGCCCTGCTCCTGGTACTGGCGGCGCAACTCGCGGTACTGCGTGGCGTTGCGGCTGCCGAGATTCTTGATGGCCTTTTCCACCCGCACTTCGAAATCGGGTTCGCGTCCGTAAAGATGATTGAAACGGCGCGCCACTTCGCGAGTGACTTCGACGTGCGCCACCTGGTCTTCACCGACCGGCACGAAATTCGGCTTGTAGAGAAGGATGTCCGCACTCTGCAGCAGCGGATAGCCCAGGAAGCCGTAGGTCGCGAGATCGCGGTCCTTCAGTTGTTCCTGCTGATCCTTGTACGTAGGCACGCGTTCCAGCCAGCCGAGTGGAGTGATCATCGACAGAAGCAGATGCAGCTCCGAATGCTCGGGCACTCGCGACTGGATGAAAATCGTCGAGACCGCGGGATTGAGACCGGCTGCCAGCCAGTCGACGGCCATCTGCCAGACGAACGATTCCAGCTTCGACGGATCTTCGTAGCCGGTCGTAAGGGCATGTATGTCGGCCACGAAGAAGTAGCACTCGTACTGGTACTGCAGCTCCGTCCACGACTTGAGGGCACCGTGATAGTTGCCCAGGTGCAACTGGCCGGTGGGGCGCATGCCCGAGAGAACCCGTCGATTGGAAGCCGTGGTCGAACTCAAAACTCATCCTCGAAAGCGCGCCTGCTTTCGGGCAGATCGCGACTTCAATGCAATTGCTTTCAACAAGTTGAAGCGCCTTTGTAAGGCACTACGGAAAGTCAGGGTCAAGCGATCGTGAGGCACACTGCCAGCGCGGCGGATTATACGCAGCTTTCTCAAATTCGAGTGCAGGTCAGGAGGCCCTGAGCGGTCACTCCAACGAGCTGACGTCACCCTTGCCATGACGGAGGACGACCGGCACGCCTGATTCAAGGTCGATGACCGTCGTGGGCTCGAGGCCGCAATTCCCGCCGTCGATCACTGCGTCAACAACGCTGAACAGGCGCTCCTGGATTTCCGTGGCATCGGTCAGAGGCATGTCCTCACCGGGCAGCAGCAGCGTCGAACTCATCAACGGCTCGCCGAGCGCAGCCAATAACAATTGCGGTACCGGATGATCGGGAACCCGGATCCCGATCGTGCTGCGCTTGGAGTGCTGAAGCCGCTTCGGCACCTCTTTCGTTGCCTGCAGGATGAAAGTGTAAGGACCCGGCGTGAACGTCTTGAGGAAGCGGTATTGCTGGTTGCTTACCCGGGCAAACCGCGCGATCTCGGACAGGTCGCGGCAAACCAGGGTGAAGTGATGGTGCTTGTCGATTTCCCGGATCCGCGCAATACGCTCCATCGCGGCTTTGTCCCCGATACGGCAGCCCAGCGCGTAGCAGGAATCGGTCGGATACACGACGACCCCACCGTCCTGAATGAGCTCGACCGCCTGCCTGATGAGCCGGGGCTGAGGGTCTTTCGGGTGAATCTCGAGATAGCGGCTGGGCATGTTGTAAGGATGGGTCGCCGGCTGAAGGCCCGGGCGGGGCAGTTGGTTCGGGAATGGCGGTTTTGAGTATGATACTTGGATGAACATTTTCACCAACGCCTAAGGCTTCAGGCCCTCCATGCAGTTGCTGTTCGACTTCTTCCCCGTGATCGCGTTCTTCGTCGCGTACAAGCTGGCCGATATCTACATCGCCACGGGAGTGATCATTGGCGCCGTCATCATCCAGATGGCAGTGCAGTGGATCCGCCACCGGAAGATCAGCCCGATGATGCTGATCTCAGCCGTGTTGGTACTTGTTTTCGGCACCATCACCCTGCTCGTCCATGACAAGGCCTTCATCCAGTGGAAGCCCACCGTCCTGAACTGGCTGTTCGCTGCCGGTTTCCTGGTCAGCCAGTTCGTCGGGGAGCAACCGGTCATCCAGCGACTGATGGGAACCAACCTGACCCTGGAACGCCCGGTCTGGCTGAAGCTCAACCTGATGTGGGTCGCGTTCTTTGTGCTGATGGGCGCCCTCAACCTGTATGTCGTACGAGCCTTTGATGAAAGCACCTGGGTCAATTTCAAGTTGTTCGGCATGCTCGGCCTGACGATGGTTTTTGCCCTGCTCCAGGGCGTCTGGCTGTCGTCCAAGCTGCCCGCTGACGAGCCTGGCAAGTAACGCTCTTCCGGCTTCCAGAACCCCTGCCATGACCCTGACCCGCCTCGAACGCATCCGTGCTCGCCTGGAAGACGGACTGCACCCGGAAGATATCGACGTGATCGATGACAGCCACTTGCATGCCGGCCATGCGGGGGCTCGCGACGGGCGCGGGCACTTTCGTGTCTACATCGTATCCAAGCAATTCGGTACCATGCGCCCCCTCCAGAGGCATCAGCTGGTTTATCAGACACTTGGCGACTTGATGCAGACTGACATCCACGCCCTGAGTATTTCGGCCCAAACACCGGACGAAGCGCAATCCCGCAAGCCCGGTCATCTCAACCACCCTTAAGGATTTCTATGAAACATCGTCATTCCGCAGTGGGGCTTGCCGCTACGCTGCTCCTGCTCACAGCCTGCGGCCAGGCAGGCACTCCGGGCGCTGCCGAGAGCGGCCCGTCCGTTGCAACCGTGAATGGACAGGCTGTCAGTTCTTCGGTGTTCGATCTCTATCTCGGCACGGTCTCGCAGCAGCCCGCCGAAAGCATCACTCCCGAGCAGAAGGCAGAGCTTCTCGATCAGCTGGTGGCCATGAAGCTCGCCGCGGATGCAGCGCAGAAGGCTGGCCTGGACAAGGGCAAGGACGTCGTCGCCCAGCTCGAGCTCACCCGCCTGAACGTGCTGGCCGACGCCCAGTTCAAGAAGATGCTGGCTGACGGCCCAATCACTGATGCCGAAGTGCAGGCCGAATACGACACACAGATCGCGGCGATGCCCAAGGCGGGCGGTACGGAATACAACGCGAGCCACATCCTGGTCGATAGCAAGGCAACGGCCGATGCCATCATCAAGGAACTCAAAGCCGGCGGTGATTTCGCCAAACTCGCCAAAGAGAAGTCGAAGGACGGGTCCAAGGACAACGGCGGCAGCCTCGGCTGGTTTACTCCTGAAACCATGGTGAAACCGTTTGCCGACGCAGTGGTGTCGCTCCAGAAGGGCAAGTACACCGAAGAGCCCGTCGAGTCACAGTTCGGCTGGCACGTGATCCTCCTGCAGGACTCACGGCCCGGCTCACCACCTCCCCCGCCTCCCGCGCTTGCCGATGTCCGCGATCGGGTAGTCCAGATCGTTCAACGCAAGAAATTGCAGGCTTATCTTGATGAGCTGCGGAAGGCCGCGACCATTCAGAAGACACTCTGAGTGTCAAGCCGAATATTTGGCATTTCTTTCAAGAAAGTCGGCTTGATTCTTTTGATGCTTTGAAATAGATCGATCGTCCGACCTCTGATCGCCGATGTGCGATCAGAGGTCGGAGCTTTGAGGACTCATTCGAGTCCGTTGACGCCCCTCTGCGGGCGTATTCGAAATCAGATTGCTTAGTCCGCGCCGCCCACTTACGCGGCCTGCATCCTCATCTAAACCATCACGTCATGAGTAATTTCTAACTCAATGGCAAAGATGAAAATTAAGAAGCCTCCCACCGGATCGATTTGCCTGTACCCAGGCATTTAACAGTTCGGCCGGCGACCCCAGAATTTGTCGCTTATGTCTTAAAGGCCGGGAACATTCCCTGCCGCCTTGGCTGAACATAACCGCCTATTGGTTCCCGGGATGAAGCTCAGGACGCGCTTCATGTTCACCCCCTCCAATCCATGATTTTTCACCCTTTTTGCGCCCCGCTTCCCCCGCTGCAGGCCTCCCGCCCTCTCGACATTCTGTAACGTTCTTCCCAAATTATGTTCCATCGTTGACCCACGGGCTTCGTGGGATATATTTCCCGCCCAATAATTGCGAGACACCGTAATGACCGCGGCACTTGCACTCCTGCCACTTGCGCCTCGCTTTGGGCCACGCATGACCGAAGGCATTAAAGACCCGCTGCTCTCAGCCTTCCGGCACCTGTTAAGACCGTTGGTTCGAATACTGCTCCGCCAAGGGATTGCCGTTGGAGAGTTTGCTGACGTTGTAAAGCTTGTTTACGTGGAAATCGCGCAAAGCGAATTCAGCCTAACAAACCGGAAGCAGACCGACTCTCGTGTCGCAATTCTCACGGGACTCACTCGTAAAGAAGTCCATCGTTTGCGAGTGCACGGCCCATCGTTTGGTAGCGCGAGCAACCTAAACCGTGTGGCTCGAGTGCTGCAAGGCTGGACGCAGGATCCAGAGTTCGTAGGTCCATACGGCGTTCCTCTGGAAATTCCGTTCTACGCAGCACAGGGGCTCAGCTTTTCTGAGCTAGTGCGCAAACACAGTGGCGATATGCCTCCGCGGGCGATTCTGGACGAGCTAGTGAGAGTCAAGGCGGTAATGGAAACGCCTGACGGGTATGTCCGCCTCCTCAACCGCACCTACCTCCCTTCACCACTGGATCCTGCGGGATTAGAGCGACTAGGGAACGTCGTTCACTACTTCGTTGACACGGTTGATCACAACCTGCGGAAGAAATCCCAGGGAACCGGACGCTTTGAACGATATGCCTTAACGCTCGAAGGCATTTCACCCGCTGACTTTCCAGCCTTCGACAAGCTGATCCGCGAAAAAGGCCAAGAGCTCTTAGAGCTCTTAGATAACTGGCTCACCAGTCACGAGATCAAAGGGGGCCACAAACTTCCGCCTGATCGATCCATAAAAACAGGCGTTGGAATATTTCATTTCATGGAAACAGAAACAGATGAGGACACCTCAATCTGATTCCCGGCATGCGGAATACGAGTTAGGTAGCTGAACAAGTCACATAAAAACCATGCTCACAAGAAACCCAATTTTCTGCCTTGCTGCTCGGCTTGCTTTCGCTACTGCGGTACTCGCTGTTCCTACCGCCGTATTTTCTGAAGAAGTACTCGATTCCTACATATCTTCTCAAAGCTTTTCCTCCGTTCAGTTGCCACTCACGAATTCATCAAGCTCGTCGGAAAGAATTACCAAAGGTTTCGTCGCAGCATCTCCCGCGATTATTGGCCCCGTAGAAAAAATCGATCTCCGCGCTAATCATCTTGTTGTCGCCGGTCAAGTTGTCGATATGCAAGGCCTGCAAATCGATCAATTTGAAATTGGCGACTACGTTCATGTTGATGGGGACGTCTCAGCACAGGGCATTTCAAATGTTCAACTGCACAAGCTCGACGCCCGATACGTCTATGGAGCTTCTCTTACATACGTCGAAGGCTTCATATCTAGTGCAACCCCGCTGTCAGCAACCGCCAATATCGGGGCGCTAAATATCGAGTTCTCCCTGGCTCTATCTCACTCTCTTCCCACAGCAAATGCTGTAACGAAGGGAATTTACGTTCGCGCTGTAGGAATTCAAACGTCTGGCAATTACCTGATTTCCGCAGACCTTAGCGCCGATGGAGATGCTGCGAAGTGGGGTACCCCACTCATTGCCAAGGCCATCATCGGTGGTGACCGCAGTGCCAAGGCCATCATCGGCGGTGACCGCAGTGCCAAGGCCATCATCGGCGGTGACCGCAGTGCCAAGGCCATTGTTGGCGGTGACCGGAGTGCCAAGGCCATCATCGGTGGTGACCGCAGTGCCAAGGCCATTATTGGTGGTGACCGCAGTGCCAAGGCCATCATCGGTGGTGACCGCAGTGCCAAGGCCATTATTGGCGGTGACCGCAGTGCCAAGGCCATCATCGGTGGCGATCGCAGTGCCAAGGCCATTATTGGCGGTGACCGCAGTGCCAAGGCCATCATCGGTGGCGATCGCAGTGCCAAGGCCATTATTGGCGGTGACCGCAGTGCCAAGGCCATCATCGGTGGTGACCGCAGTGCCAAGGCCATTATTGGTGGTGACCGCAGTGCCAAGGCCATCATCGGTGGTGACCGCAGTGCCAAGGCCATTATTGGCGGTGACCGCAGTGCCAAGGCCATCATCGGTGGTGACCGCAGTGCCAAGGCCATTATTGGCGGTGACCGGAGTGCCAAGGTCATCATCGGTGGCGACCGGAGTGCCCAATAACACCACCGAATAAAATCTAGCGAGACTGAGAAACCCTATTCTTCGGGATCATCTGGCTTGCTAACGTTGAAGAAGTAAACGCCGACACCAACCTCATTTTTCCGGCTGCCGCCTTCCGCTTTCTTTCCTTTCTCGTGCTTCCTCAACCAGGAATCTAAGTACTCCAACACCTCGGAGCCTTTTTCCGAAACCAATGCATGAAACTTATCTGAAGCAGAAGCCGGCAAGTAGTTGCTCCAAGCATATCTTTCAAATAGACGGCCGCTCTTATTTTTCGGCTCTACGTTATGAGCGATGGTTGATATCAAATTGTGTATTGAGGTAGCTCCTGCCGCAAATAACTGGCCATCCACATTTGGCGGAAAAAAAAGCCTCCCAATAGGCTTAAATCTCCCCGACGGCATTTCTTCTACTACCCCCATTCGCATCATCTCATTTATTACAGCTCTAACAGGCAAGTCGCCTGCGTAACGCTTTACTAGCGAGGTAATGCTTGGATCACGGCCATCAACCGACATTGGCGCCGGAGCTCCTGTTTCAGAAAGAAACTCCGGATCACTGAACCAGCCACGCAAAACCGTAGACCCTGGGTTCAACCCGTGCATTCCAGCCGAATCCAACGCAGGCCTCGCTTGGTCTCGAAGTTTTTTTACTTCCTTTCGACTTAGGCCAGTCAATATGGCCACTCTCGAAAGATTTGCGGGCCTTCCTCGCAATCCATATTCACCGGAGGCCACTTCTACAAAAGCAGATTTACAAACGTCGGAGAATTCACGATATCCAACTCCATATCTAAGCAGGAGCCTAGCAAGAGGAAGGATCAGGTATCGGCAAGCAGCCAATATGGTGACGCGACTATTTCTTTGCATACCTCAATAACTCACTGAAGGCATGAATTGACGCTTAAAGCCCACCGGGCAAATGCCTTGATAAGATTCTGCAATAGCCATCAACAGTATGTATAGCCGCAAGTATCAGAGGATTTGTCCAACTTGGTGCCGCTCCCTGACTTCCAAGGTCGCGAACACCTTCCCCTCAGCCCTGCCCAAACCGCAGCAGTATGGTGAGGCCGATGATCGCGAAAATCGTGGCTGCGATGATACGGACCAGCTTGAGCGGAATCTTCGGCGCAAAACGGTCGGCCAGGTAGACGACCGGGGCGTTTACCAGGAGCATTCCCAGGGTTGTACCCAGTACAACCGGCACTAGGGCACCGTATTTCGCTGCCAGGGCGACTGTTGCTATCTGGGTCTTGTCGCCTATTTCAGCGACAAAGAAAGCGATCACGGTAATCACGAAGACCCCGTAGGTCCCTTTGACGGTCTCGCCTTCGTCCAGCTTGTCGGGTTTTATCGTCCAGGCGGCGATGGCGAGGAAACCAAGGCCAAGCAGCCATCGAAGCTGCTCCGGCGTCAGGCTGGCCCGCACCCATTCGCCAGCAAGCGCCGCCAGTGCATGATTGGCAACGGTGGCAATCAGTATCCCGAAAACGATGGGCAGCGGCTTCCGGAAACGGGTCGCCAGGAGCAAGGAAAGCAGCTGCGTCTTGTCGCCGATTTCGGCAACTGCCACTGCGAGGGTCGAAACGAAGAAAGCTTCCATTGATTTCACGCGGGGGTCAGGCGGGAGATGGATTTCCGAATGAGACGGCCTCCCCCGCCCAACCCGGACATGGAAGATCGCCTCATCGGTCTCGCCAAACGCTTTGTCGGATGCACCATGGGGCCCGCGGGCTCCAAGTCTGTTGACGCATCTCCGTCTTTCACGACGGCGGCTACTCCCCAACGAGTGGCGCGAGTCTAGCAGCGACAAATATGCCCGTCGACGCGTATGTAGCGCCGACTCTGAAAACGGACACTGCCTCAAAGCCCCTCGTGCAAGGCATAATCTTCCCTACACGCGGCACCTTGAACCGCGGAGAAACCATGAACCCAGCGGACAAGCGCGTGACGGAACTGCTCGACAAGTGGCTGACGAGCCTCGAGCTACACCTCAAATACGCTGCTCTTGGGGATGCCGACTACGCGGCCGTGCAGCCATGGCCGAAGCACGATCGCCCCACACGCTGGATCATCGAACTCGCCCGTCAGAAGACGCTGGAGCTGCAGAGCCATCTCGAAGCTCGCCTCGCGATGGGGGATGGCAAATTTTCGGACGCCCTTGAGCTCACCGTGTTTCTCGCCAACCTGGTCGGGTCACAACACGTGCAGCGCTTCATTCCGCTGGCGGAGACGGACAAGGAGCAGAAAATCGCCCCGCCGCCACAAAAGCCCATACCGTCAAAATCGCAACCTGACCCGGCACCTGCAGATAGAACGCGCGAGATGCCGCGACTTCAGGCTGCTGCGCCCGCACGAAAAAACACGGAAGCACCAGCACCTGTCAAACCCGCCGCCCCACCCCGATCTGCCCCGAAGGCTGCGAAGAAGGCCGCTCCGGCAGCTACACCCGCCGGCAAATCCACAACCGGTCCCGCGCTGCAGAAAAAAATCATGGCGGACGCAGTACGGTTACTGAAATGGGGAAAGGAATGGCACGAGCTGGCCGATCTCATTGCACGCATTGCGGACCGGCCGCCTGCCGCGGAGATCAGGCGAATCCTCCGCAGCCACAAGGCTGAAATCGAGATGCAGGCGGAGGGCGACGACTAGGTCGCGCGACACAGGCGGGGCTTCCTTCCCCGCCTTGCGGATTCAGACGTTATTTCTTCTTGCGGGCAGCTTTCCGCACAGTCTTGGCTACTTTGCGCCGGACTGATTTAACCTTGGCCTTCACCTTCTTTTTTGCGATCTTGCCGCGGACTTTCGCCTTCACACGGGCAACCTTGGCCTTGACCTGGACTTTCTTCTTCGCCGCAACGACCTTGCGCTTGACGGCTTTGACCTTCTTCTTCACCACGGTTTTCTGTTTTGCCCCGGACTTTTTCGCAGCAGGTTTCTTCTTCGCCTTGGCCCGTTTCGGCGCGGGCTGTCTGATTTTCTCCTTGACCTGCAGGGCCAGCGCTGCCGCCGCCGATTGCAAGCCGCTCCAGATCTGCTCGGCGCCTGCGCCAATGTCCCGCCAGCCTTCGTCGGTGGACGAACTGACACGCTCCATCTGCTCCTTGCCCTGGGCAATGAGTTCGCTGACCTGGCCGGCACGGTGCTCGTAACTGGCCTGCGCATCGCCTCGCATCTGTGCGGCGCTTTCGAGCGCCTGCTCCTGAAGCTGCTTTGCCCACTGTGCCCACGCATTCAGCTGATCCTGGAGCTGGCGCAGATAGTCACTACGATCGGCCATGAGAATCTCCTTGAGAAAAGTGGCATGCCGGCACGGCGTGGCCACTATAGCCGCGAGCGGCTTGACAACCCAGCCTTTGCCCAAAAAAATCGGCACACTCTCCTGCTCCAATGTCAGGGTCAGGACATGGAAGCGGGAACGGGGTACGCACAACAACGATGAGCGCCCCATCCAGGTCAGCCACGGAACCGTTGCCGGTTCACTACGGTCATACGGCCGGTTGCGGCACGGCGGTATCCCTTTGAGGTCACGATGATCGAAGTCAACCAGCTCACCAAGCGCTACGGTCACCTGACCGCGGTCGACAACATTTCCTTCCGGGTACAGCCGGGAGAGGTGCTGGGATTTCTCGGCCCGAACGGCGCCGGCAAGTCGACGACCATGAAAATGATCGCGGGCTTTCTCTCGCCCACGGCCGGCAGCGTCAGCGTGTGCGGATTCGATGTCGCCGAACAGCCTCTCGCCGCCAAGTCGAGCATGGGATACCTCCCGGAAGGCGCGCCGAGCTACGGGGAGATGACGGTTATTTCGTTCCTGAATTTCATAGCCGATGTCCGCGCTCTTGCCGGTGCCGAACGCCGCGGGAGGCTGAATGATGTCACCGACCGCCTCGCCCTCGGGACAGTGTTGAACCAGCCTATTGAAACGCTCTCGAAGGGATACAAGCGGCGCGTAGGCCTGGCGCAGGCCATCCTGCACGATCCGAAAGTGCTGATCCTCGATGAACCCACGGATGGCCTCGATCCCAACCAGAAGCACGAGGTGCGGACGCTCATCAATGCGATGGCGGCGGACAAGATCATCGTCATCTCGACCCACATTCTCGAGGAAGTTGACGCGGTGTGTACCCGCGCCATCATCATCGCCGACGGCCGTTTGCTGGCCGACGACACTCCCCGTGGACTCGCGGCTCGCGCGCCGTCGGGCCGCCTTGACGATGTCTTCCGTTCCATCACCCTCGGCGTCCCTGCCCATGCGTAACGTATCGATCGTCTTCCGCCGCGAGCTCGCAAGCTATTTTGCGACGCCCCTGGCATTCGTCTTCATCGTCATCTTCCTCGTGCTCGCGGGCGCCTTCGCGTTCTACCTCGGCAATTTCTACGAGCGGGGCCAGGCCGACCTGTCACCCTTCTTCACCTTCCACCCGTGGCTGTATCTGTTCCTGATCCCTGCCCTCTCGATGCGACTATGGGCGGAAGAACGCAAATCGGGCAGCCTCGAACTGCTCATGACCTTGCCCATCACGCTCTGGCAGGCCGTCGTCGGAAAATTCGCGGCTGCCTGGGCTTTCGCCGGTCTCGCGTTGGCCCTGACTTTCCCGGTCTGGCTGACGGTCAACTATCTCGGCGACCCGGACAACGGTGCAATCGTCGCCGCCTACGTCGGCAGCTTCCTGATGGCAGGCGGCTTCCTCGCGATCGGCGCGTGCCTTTCTGCAGCTACGCGCAACCAGGTGATCGCTTTCATCCTGACCGTTGTGGTGTGCTTTGCCTTCCTGCTTTCGGGACTGCCGATGGTGCTGGGTCTGTTCCAGGGCTGGGCGCCGCAGGCTCTGGTCGATGCAATCGCTTCCTTCTCCTTTCTGACCCACTTCAACGCCATCGCGAAGGGCGTGATCGATCTCAAGGACCTGGTCTATTTCGCCACGCTGATCGCCGCCTGGCTGATTGCGAACGCGATCGTGCTCGACATGAAGAAGGCTGACTGAAATCAATCATGCAAGTCCAGGACACCCTCCCTTCCGCTCCTCCGCGAACGAACGCCCGCAAAGCGCTGGGCGCCACCAGCCTGATCGGACTCGCTGTGGCCTTCGTCGCGCTGACCATCATTGCCGGCTTCACGCTGCGGGGCTTCCGCCTCGATCTGACCGAGAACCGCCTGTACTCGATCGCGCCGGGCACTGAGCGCATCCTCGCCGGCATCGAAGAGCCGATCACGCTGTACTTCTTCTTTTCCGAAGCCCCCAGCCGCACGATTCCCGAACTGCGTTCGTACGCGGAACGGGTGCGCGAACTGCTTGAGGAAATGGCCCAGCGCTCCAGCGGCAAGGTCGTCCTCAACGTCGTGGACCCGCAGCCGTTCTCCGCGGAGGAAGATCGCGCCAATGAATTCGGACTGACGCCTGCCCCTGCCGGTGCGCGTGGCGAAACGCTGTTCTTCGGTCTCGCCGGCACCAACTCGACGGATGGTCGCGAGATCATCGGCTTCTTCCAGCCCGACAAGGAAGAGTTCCTCGAGTACGACATTGCCAGCCTCATCTATCGACTGGCGCATCCGAAACACGCAGTGATCGGTCTGCTCTCGAGCCTGCCCGTCAACGGCGGATTCGATGCCGCCAGTGGTCAGACGCGACCGGCATGGGCAGGCATCGCTCAGCTGAATTCACTGTTCGACATCAAGCCCCTGACGGCCGATATCACCAGCGTCCCCGACGATGTGGAAGTCCTGCTGCTCATCCATCCGAAGCAACTTCCACCACCGGCGCTCTACGCCATAGATCAGTTCGTACTTCGTGGCGGCAAGCTGCTGGCATTCGTGGACCCGCAGGCGGAGCAGGACACCACGAGATCTCCCGACGGACAACCCGGTGCCGGACGAGCCTCTGATCTCGCGCCGCTGCTTACTGCATGGGGGATCGACTACGACACCAGCCAGGTCCTGGGCGATGCACGCAAGGCGCTCAGCGTCACGTTGCGGCCGAATCAGCCGCCGGTCCGGCATCTGGGTGTACAGGCTTTCACACGCGAAGACTTCAATGCCGGCGATGTCGTCACTGCAGGTCTCGACAGCATCAACTTCATGACGTCAGGTGTGCTCAAAGCCCATGCGGGCGCAAGCAGCACATTTGAACCCCTGATTCAGTCGAGCACTGAAGCGGCCTTGCTGCCGGCGGACCGGTTCTCGGTGCTCGACGATCCGCAGACGCTGCTGGACGGCTTCAAACCCACCGGCGAGCACTACGTCGTCGCAGCACGCGTGTCGGGCAACCTGACCACGGCCTATCCCGATGGACCGCCTGCTGGCGCCGCGGGTACGGCCGGACTCAAGACCAGCACGCAACCCGCCAACGTCATCGTTGTGGCCGACACCGATGTGCTTTCGGATCTGCTGTGGGTGCGCGCCCAGAACATGTTCGGCCAGCGTGTTGCGGTGGCGTGGGCCAACAACGGTGATTTCCTGGCGAATGCGCTCGACAACCTGGCCGGCAGTGCCGACCTGATCAGTGTGCGGGGCCGGCAGAGTTTCTTCCGTCCCTTCATCCGCGTTGACCAGCTGCGGCAGAGGGCTGACGAGCGGCTGCGCGCGAAGGAACAGGAACTCGACATGCAGCTGCAGGAAACCGAGGGCAACCTTGCCGATCTTGAGGCCGCGCGCAAGGATCGCACCGAGCTCGTCATGACCCCCGAGCAGGAAGTCGAGCTGAAGCGCTTCCAGGAAGAACGCACGCGGATTCGCAAGGAACTGCGTGAGGTTCGCCGCAGCCTCGACGTGGACATCGATCGCCTGGGCACGCTGTTGAAGATCGTCAACATCATGCTAGTCCCCGCCTTGCTGACAGTCGGCGTACTGATTGCCGCGTTTGTCCGTAGACGCAAACGCATCGGCAAGACTCACTCCCCGGTGACTGCGGGAGCTTCCACTTGATGGCGAGCGCAGCAGCAAAACAGAGAGCCGTCATTGGCCTCATCGTCGTGGTGCTCGTCGCGGGCGCCACCTGGCTGGCCACACGCGATCGTTCTGCCCGCATTGTCTCGACGCTGCTCTATCCGGAATTTGCCGCCCAATTACAGACGGCGGAGCGCGTGCGCGTGTTTGCTACTGGCGAACAACGGGTGCTCGAACTTGTCCGGCAAGGCAAGCGCTGGTCCGTACTCCAGCGTGACAGCTATCCGGCCGACACCGGCAAAGTGGGAGTGCTGCTGCAGAACATTGCTGAACTGCGCGTGCTTGAAGAGAAGACGGCAGTCAGCGCCAACTATCCGGCGCTGGGCGTCGAAGACCTCTCGTCCGGCGATGCACAAGGCGTGAGGCTGGAGATCGTCGGTGCCGATGCATCGCAGAAGCCTCTCATCGACCTGATCGTCGGCAAGCAGGCCGCAGGCCTGGAAGCGGCGTACGTCCGCAAGAGCGGCGATGCTCCAGGCTGGCTGGTGAGCAAGCTTGAGATCTCGCGCAATCCCGGTAACTGGATTGAACCGGCAGTGACGCACGTAGATACCGACCGCATCCACCAGGCGATCGTGCGAGTGCCTGGACAACCCGATGTCACCTTCACCAAGGCAAACCGGAGCGCTGCAGATTTCACTGTCGCCGGGCTGCCCCGTGGCCAGCAACTCTCCAAACCTTCGGCAGCGAATGGTCTCGCTGCAGCGCTGCTGGCCGTGCAAGCGGAGGACGTACGTCGCAGCGACTCACTGGGGACACAGACTCCGGCTGCGCGCGCTACTTACCGCATGTTTGATGGCTTGCAGCTGGAACTCACGGGGTGGGTTGATGAAGGCCGGTACTGGATCGCACTGACTGGTGCTTTCGACGCCGCTCTGGCAGCGAAATTCGCGAACGACAAGCCGGACGACAACACGCGCACTTCGTTCTGGCGCACTCCCGAACAAGTGCAGAAAGACGTCGAGAGATTGCAGGGTCGGGCCACGGGGTGGGCCTTCCGGATTCCGGAATACAAGTACGAAGGGATCTTCCCGGCCGTCGACAAGTGGGTGCAGAAGTAGGAAAGAGCTTCCTGCATCCGGGCGCAGCGAAGCGGTTACTGCTTCGGCTTCTTCGGCTCAACGATGATCCGCGTGCGACTCAGGCGGTCATGCCACGCGAGATGTTCGCGATCGATCACGATCCAGAGGAATCCCGCACCCACGGGTAACCAGGAAAGGCACGCAGCGCCCAGACGCTTGAACGAATCCGTCCAGGTCGGCAGACGCCCATCTTCACGTTCCAGCTTCAGTCGCCACGCCGCCATTCCCAGCGTCTGTCCTCGCCGCGTCCAGAACACGCCGAAAAAACCCACGACGATGGCGAGCAGCGTCAGCCTGTAGAGATATTCGAGAACGCCGGACTGGACCGGGGTGATAGCCTCGCCGCCCGTGACGGGCAGAAACAGCGCGGTCACGACCATCATCACCGCCAGCACCAGCAAAAGGTCGTAGACCATCGCACCCAGTCGCCGCAGCAACCCTGCGGGATGACCGGCTTCCGACAACGTAATCATCGGGTTCTGGCGATCGCCACGGTGGCCGTGAGCGCGATGAGTGCAGTCGGGGCCCACGCAATCACCAGCGGATCGAGACCGAAGACCTGCCCTCCGCTCTCCAGCATCCTCGCCAGCAGAAGGAATACGGCACCGACGAGAATACCAAGCACCGTTCGTGCTCCTGCACCTGAAGTACGGAGGGGCCCGAAGACAAACGGGACCGCGAGCATGACGATGACGATCACCGCAGCCGTACGGGCGATACGCGCCCAGAACGCGGTTTCAAACCGGGCCGCCTCGAGACCATTGGCTTCCAGATGGGAAACATAGGCGTACAGCTCACGGCTTGAAAGCGAGCTCGGATTGACGGAAGCGAGTCCCAGGAATTCCGCTGACAGATGCGTATTCAGCACCGTCGTCGCCTTCCGCTCCACCTTCACTCCGTCCGGCGTGAATCCGGACTCGGCATAGTTCTCGAGCACCCATTCGTTGTCGGGCCCCACGCTGGCGCTGCTGGCCTGCGCCACGCTCTGCAGGCGACGCTGGTCGTCGAAGCGGTAAACGTGAATGCCCGCAAACTGGTTTTCCGCGGACTGTTGCTGGACCGAGATGAAGGTCTGTCCATCCTTCGCCCACGCGCCACTGTTGCCGGCGCGGCTGAATTCCTGGAACCGCGCGAGTGTCTTCTGCTGGGTGGCGTACTGCTCAAGCGGTGGCCCCACGTATTCGCCAATCAACCATGTCACCGCACACAGCAGAACCCCTGCCGCACCGACCCACGCTGCAATCCTCACCACGGAGATACCCGCGGCACGCATCACGATGAGTTCGCTGGAACGCGCGAGATTGCCCAGCCCCAGCAGCGCCCCGATCAGCGCCCCGATCGGCAACATCTCGAAAGCATGCTGCGGCAGGTTCAGGGCCACGAACATGAAGGCGTCACCGACGGCGTAATTGCCGGTACCAATGTCGTCCTGCTGCGTGATGAACAGGTACAGCCCGGTGAGAATCATCAGCACGAGCATGACCAGCATCGTGTAGCCCATCACGGCACGCATGAGATAGCGCATCAGGATCATGCGGCTGCCCTCCCTGCCCTGCGCCAGGCGCCTGGATACTCACTCGACAGGAGCCACAACGCCATCACGACGACGAGCGCGTGGACCCACCACATGCCGAAGGCGGCCGGAATCGTTTCCTTCTCGATCCACACGCGTGCGGCGGCAAGCAGGTTCGCATAGATGAAGTAGATCAGGATCGCGAGCCCCATCTTGCCGTAACGTCCCTGCCGGGGCTTCAGCCGGGCAAGCGGCACGGCGAGCAGCATCAAAGCCGCCGCCATCAGGGGCACTGAAAGGCGCCAGTGCAACTCGGCCTTGTCGCCCGGGTCGGGCGAGTCCCAGATCTCGGCGGTCGATTTCTGTTCGCGGCGCCCGCTGCTGGCGGACAGGCCTGGCAGGCGGATCGGAATGCCATGCTCACTGAACTGGATGACACGGAATTCGCCTCCGCCCGGCACCCCTTCGTAGCGTTCCCCTTCGTAGAGGATGAAGGTCTGGTCTGCCTCGCCTGCGCCCCGCTGCTCAGCCCGGGTCGCGGTAACGATCTCCAGCTTTTCCCCAGTGTTCCGCTCCACGAAGACGTTGTAGAGCACGCCGTTGGCATCCACGCGCTCGGCGTAAAAGACGATGTCGCCGCCATCGAAGCTGCGGAACCGGCCGGGCTCCAGGCTGCCGAATTGCGCCTGCCGCAAGGCATCGGTCCGGATCTCCTGCGTGCGCGCGGCGGCTGCGGGGCCTCCGAGAAAGGCGAGCCAGGCGAGGAAGACGACGATTCCTGCCGTAAAACAGGCGAGCGGCAAGTACAGCCGGGCCACCCCCATTCCACAGGCCTGCATGGCCGCCATTTCACTCTCCTGATACAGGCGCCCGAGCGACAGCATGATGGACAGGAACAGCCCCACCGGCACGAGCACGGTCAGGTTCTGGATGGAGGTCAGGCCGAGCAGGGCCAGCACCGTCGAGCGCGGAAAGTCGTTGCTGGCGGCCTGTGCGAGAACGCGAGCCAGCTGGTTGGACACGAGGATGACGAGCAGGACGCCGGTGACCGCGACCCAGGTCAGCACGACTTCACGCAGGACGTAACGATCGAGTATTCGGAGCAACTAGCAATCCTGCATTTGACGGACCCAACCCAAGGCCGGGAAGGCTGCGAACCACGCGCGGGCAGCGCGGCGAATCGGGTAAACTTCGGCCCTATCAAGTGACATGCCAAGCGCTTTGGCGGCAAGCGGTGGAAACTTCCGGGCAGCCTCGCGGGGCTGCTTACGTTAAGCGACATCTCAAGGCCAGGTAAACAGATTTTTCTGCCGGAATGGACTCGTCCGGCCAGTGAACGGGGCAGCAGGTGCCTCTTACAATCTCAAGGTGAATTTCAGATGGAATTGTTTTCAAGCAGCGGATCCCCGGCAACCCAGCGCACCGAATGCGCGATCGTCGGCATCTTCGAGAAGGGAGAGCTCTCGCACGCCGCCGGGGAATTCGACACCCGACTGTCCGGTCGCCTGACCCGGCTTGCCAAACAAGGCGACCTGCCCGCCAAAACGGGCGAGGTGCTGCTGCTCACCGAGCTCAAAGGCAGCGCTGCGGAACGTCTGCTACTGATCGGCCTCGGCAGCCGGTCAGGGTTCGGGCGGAAGCAATACCGCCGCGCGCTCACCACTGCGGTTGCTGCAGTGGGCCGCACCGGCGCCCGTGATGCCCTCAGCTTCCTGTCACTGGAAGAAGTGACCGGGGCTGACGAATACTCCCTGGGCCGCGCCGCTGCGGAAGTGGTTGGCGCCGCGCATTACCGCATCCCCGACCTCAAGACGTCGAAGAAAGCGCCGAAGCCGGCGCTGCAGCGCTTTGGCATCGCCGCGAAGGATCGCAGTGGCAAGACCGCCGCCCAGCGCGGCCTCGATCATGGCCAGGCGATTTTTGCCGGCATGACGCTCACGCGCGATCTCGCCAATCTTCCCGGCAACGTCTGCACGCCCACGTACCTTGCGAATGCCGCCAAGGCATTGGGCAGTGACTATCGCAAGCTCAAGGTCCAGGTCTTCAGCGAACCGGAAATCCGCAAGCTCAAGATGGGCTCTTTCCTGTCTGTCACTGCAGGCTCCGATCAGCCCGCAAAGCTGATCGTCATGGAATACCGGGGCGCGGATCGGGCCAAGGCGCCTGTTGCGCTCGTCGGCAAGGGCGTCACGTTCGACACGGGCGGCATCTCGCTCAAGCAACCGCCCGGCATGGACGAAATGAAATTCGACATGACCGGTGCCGCGAGCGTGCTCGGCGCAATGAAAGCCGTTGCGGAACTCGATCTGCCGATCAATCTCGTGGTCGTGGTCCCGACGTGTGAAAACATGCCGAGTGGTGGCGCCACCAAGCCCGGCGACGTCGTCACCAGCATGTCCGGCCAGACGATTGAAGTGCTGAACACGGATGCCGAAGGACGCCTGATCCTGTGCGACGCACTCACCTATGTGCGCCGCTTCAAGCCTGCGACGGTGATCGACGTTGCGACCCTGACAGGTGCCTGCGTGATCGCGCTCGGGGCTCACCTGAGCGGCCTCTTCAGCAACGATGACGAACTCGCGGCGGCCCTTTCCGAGGCAGGCAAACGCGCCGACGATCGCGCGTGGCACATGCCCATCGCCGATGAATACGCAGACCAGCTCAAGAGCAATTTCGCCGACATGGCGAACGTGGCAGGTCGCGAAGGCGGCGCTGTCACGGCGGCCTGCTTCCTCTCCAAGTTCACCCAGGGCCTCAAGTGGGCGCATCTCGATATCGCCGGCACCGCGTGGCTGTCAGGCAGCCAGAAAGCCTGCACCGGCCGGCCCGTGCCGCTGCTGGTCGACTACCTGCTCAACTACCGCTGATCCAATGCCAAGGGTGGACTTCTACGTGCTCGGCGAAGCGGGCACCCAGGTGCAGCATCGCTATGCGTGCCGCCTCACTGAGCAGGCGTTCGAGTCGGGCAGCCGCATCTTCCTGCGCACTGCCTCCGCAGCGGATTCGGCCGCGCTCGACGAACTGCTCTGGACCTTCAGCGATCGCACGTTCCTGCCGCATGAGATTGCGGGCCCTGCCTCCCCTACCCACCCGCTGATTGCCGCGCTGATCGGTGAGGGTTCTGCGCCTGATGGCTATCGGTCGCTACTTATCAATGTCGCCGGCGATGTGCCTGCGGATGCCGGGCAGTTCGAAAGGATTGCCGAGATCATCGATGCGGACCCGGGACGCAAGCAGCTCGGCCGGGAACGCTTCCGCCAGTATCGCGAGCGCGGCTGGACACTCGAATCGCACAATGTGTGAGAAGGCCTGCCTGCTGATTCATGGATAAAACGTACTCACCGAGCAGCATCGAACAACGCCTGTACCAGCACTGGGAGGCGTCCGGCTGGTTCGCGCCTGCCGGGCAAGGCACGCCCTACTGCATCATGATTCCGCCGCCCAACGTCACGGGCACGCTGCACATGGGCCACGCGTTCCAGCACACGCTGATGGACACGCTCACCCGCTTCCAGCGCATGGAAGGCCGCAATGCGCTCTGGCAGCCGGGGACGGACCACGCCGGCATCGCAACACAGATGGTCGTGGAGCGGCAACTCAATGCCGCCGGAACCAATCGCCGCGACATCGGACGCGAGGAATTCCTGAAGCGCGTCTGGGAATGGAAAGAACAATCAGGGGACACGATCTCGCGGCAGATGCGCCGGCTCGGTAACTCGGTCGACTGGTCCCGCGATCGCTTCACGATGGACGCGGGGCTGTCCGCCGCGGTCACCGAAGTATTTGTCAGTCTCTTCGAGGAGGGACTGATCTATCGCGGCAAGCGCCTCGTCAACTGGGATCCGGTGCTGCACACCGCGCTGTCGGATCTCGAAGTGCTTTCCGAACCCGAGCAGGGCCACCTCTGGCATCTGCGTTATCCACTGGCTGATGGGTCGGGTCATCTGGTCGTCGCCACAACGCGTCCGGAGACGCTACTCGGTGATACCGCGGTCGCCGTGCATCCCGAAGACGAGCGCTACCAGCACCTCATCGGCAAGCAGGTCCGCCTCCCTCTCACCGATCGGCTGATCCCGATCATCGGTGATGACTACGTCGATCGCGAGTTCGGCACGGGTGTGGTCAAGATCACCCCCGGCCACGATTTCAACGACTATGAAATGGGCAAGCGGCATGGCCTGCCGTTGATCAACATCTTCACCGCCAGCGCCTTGCTGAATGATGAAGTACCCGCGGCCTACCGCGGCATGGAACGCTTCGCGGCTCGCAAGCGGATCATCGCGGACCTGGAAGCACTCGACCTCGTCGAGAAGATCGAACCGCATTCCCTGGCTGTCCCGCGTGGCGATCGCAGCGGCGCAGTGCTCGAGCCTTGGCTCACCGACCAGTGGTACGTAAAGATCGCGCCACTCGCCGAACCGGCCATCAAGGCGGTGGAAGACGGACGCATCCGCTTCGTGCCCGACAACTGGAGCAAGACGTACTACCAGTGGATGAACAACATCCAGGACTGGTGCATCAGCCGCCAGCTCTGGTGGGGGCATCGCGTCCCGGCCTGGCATGACGCCGATGGCAACTTCTATGTAGCCCGCAACCTGAGCGACGCGCAGGCCGAAGCCCGCAACAAGCGGGGCAAGGATGTCGAACTCAGGCAGGACGAGGACGTCCTCGATACGTGGTTCTCATCCGCGCTCTGGCCGTTCTCGACGCTGGGCTGGCCGCAGCAGACACCGGAACTCAAGACGTTCTACCCGACGAATGTCCTGCTCACCGGCTTCGACATCATCTTCTTCTGGGTAGCCCGGATGATCATGATGGGTCTCAAGTTCACCGGCGAGGTTCCGTTCAAGGAGGTCTACATCACGGGCCTCATCCGCGACGAGAACGGCGACAAGATGTCGAAGTCGAAGGGCAACATCATCGACCCGCTCGACCTGATCGACGGCATCGATCTCGAAGCGCTGGTCACGAAGCGCACCAGCGGCATGATGCAGCCGCATCTGCGCGACCGCATCGAGAAGAACACCCGCAAGCAGTTCCCGCAGGGCATTCCCGCTTACGGCACGGATGCGTTGCGTTTCACCTTTGCGGCGCTCGCAACGATGGGCCGCGACATCCGCTTCGATCTGGGACGCATCGAAGGCTATCGCAACTTCTGCAACAAGCTCTGGAACGCTGCCCGCTTCGTGCTAATGAACACGGAAGGCCAGGATTGCGGCACCGGCGGTCCTGTGGAACTGTCGGTCACGGATCGCTGGATCCGGTCGCGACTCGGCGCCACCGTCGATGAAGTGCGGGGCCGTTTCGGGGAATACCGTTTTGATCTCGCCGCGCAAGCTCTCTATGAGTTCGCTTGGTACGAGTATTGCGACTGGTACCTCGAGTTCACCAAGCCTGTCCTGCAGTCGGACAGCTACAGCGTCGAGCAGAAACGCGGCGCACGGCAGACGCTGGTGCAGGTGCTGGAGGCTTACTTAAGGCTTCTGCATCCGTTGATGCCATTCGTGACCGAGGAAATCTGGCAGGCCGTTGCGCCGCTCGCAGGACGTACGGGGCCGACGGTCATGTTGCAGTCGTACCCTGCCCGTCCTGAATTTCCGGCTGATGCAGAAGCGGAAGCAGCCATTGCACCGATCAAGGCCGCCATTCTTGCGCCCCGGCAGATCCGCGGCCAGCTGGACGTCCCGCAATCACGCAAAGTTCCGCTGTTCCTGAAGACCACTGTCGCTGCGGAGCGCATGGCGCTTGAAGCCAACGCTGAACTGATCCGGTCTGTCGCGAGCGTCACCGATATCACCGTCGTGACGGACGAATCCGCTTTGCCACCCTCATCGATGACGATCGTCGAGGGCCGCACGTTCTATGTGCCGCTCGCCCAGCTGATCGATGATGTCGATGCAGAGCTCGCGCGCATCGCGAAGCGGAAAGCAAAAACCGCACAGGAACTGGTCAAGTGTGAGGCGAAGCTGGGCAATCCCAACTTTGCGGCAAATGCTCCTCCGGAAGTCGTCGCGCAGGAACGGACCCGCATTGCCGACTTCCAGAGCGAACTCAACCAGCTCGATGAGCAGGCCGCCCGGGTTGCGTCGTTGCGTAACTCCGGGAAATGACCCGATTTCAGGAATTCATGCATGACCACCAAGCGTCGCGGTAAGGTCGTCAACACTCCGGATCAGGCTGGTTCGGTTCCCCTGCTCTCACCGGACACTGCCATGGATGCCCCTTCCCACTACACGCCTGCCGCTCCGACGGTCGATGCAACCGCATTGACCGCCAACACGGTGACGCAGCTCAACCGGATCATTCTCGGCAAGGAACACCAGATCCGATTGGGCCTCGCGTGCCTGCTCGCCCGGGGGCACCTGCTGATCGAAGATATTCCGGGCGTTGGCAAGACGACCCTCGCGCATGCGTTGGCGCAAGCGTTGGGGCTTTCATACCAGCGCATCCAGTTCACGAGCGACCTGCTGCCCGCGGATATCATCGGTGTCTCGATCTTCGACCGGAATACCAGCACGTTCCGATTCCACAAAGGCCCGATTTTCTCGCAGCTGGTGCTGGCAGACGAAGTCAACCGCGCGACGCCGAAGGCGCAGAGCGCCCTTCTCGAAGCAATGGAAGAACAGCAGGTAACGGCCGATGGCCAGACGTACCCGCTCGCTGCGCCGTTCTTCGTGATCGCTACACAGAATCCGGTGTACCAGATCGGCACGTATCCACTCCCCGAGTCGCAGCTCGACCGCTTCCTGATGCGCATTGAACTCGGGTTTCCGGATCCGCTGCTTGAGCGACAGCTGCTACTTGGCCAGGACCGGCGCGACCTTCTCGCACATTTCACCGCGACGATTACTCCGCAACAACTCCTGATCCTGCAGAGCGCAGTGCCGCGGGTGCATGTTTCGGAAGCGCTGCTCGACTATGTGCAGGCCATCGTCCGCTACACCCGTGAATCACCGGCATTTGAATCGGGACTGTCACCGCGAGCCGCCATCGGTCTGCTACGCGCCGCGCAGTCATGGGCCCTGATTCACAATCATGCGGGCGTGATTCCGGAGGACATCCAGGCCGTGCTGCCTGCTGTCGTCGGGCACCGGCTCAAGTACAAGGACGACAGCGATGCCCGCTCCCCCGCGGAGACGGGCCGGATCGTCCTTGAGGCTGTCCCCGTTCCTTAAGCGAAGCGCAAGGCATGGCCGCCGTCAGTCGCTTCCTGCAGCCCTTGCGAATGCGCATGCGGGGCTGGATGCGCAAACGCCAGGGCGATGATCCCGATCCCGTAACGCTCACCTCGCGTCGCATCTACATCCTGCCCACCAGCCTCGGTACCGGCTTTGCCGGCATGCTGTTCCTGATGTTCCTCGGGGCGATGAACTACGCCAACAATCTCGCGTTGGGCCTCACCTTTCTGCTCGGCGCGACCGGACTGGTCGCCATGCATCACGCCCATCGCAACCTGGCAGGCCTGCGCCTGAGTGGAGCGGGAATCGAGCCTGTGTTCGCAGGTCAGCGCGCGCGCTTCCGCATCGCCCTCACCAATGAAGCGCCCGTGGCGCGACCCGAGCTTGAGCTGTCGAGTGATGATGTCACTTCCGCTCCCGTGCGCCTGAATGCCGCGAGTCGGGAAGTCGCGCGTGAGGTGATCGACATCGGCATTCCTGCCGAGCGGCGTGGCCGGCTGCGGCTGGATCGTTTCTCTGTCAGCACGCGGCATCCCTTCGGCCTATTCAGGGCCTGGGCGGTGCTGCACATGAACCTCGAGTGCATCGTCTACCCGCGGCCCGGCGACAGGGGCCTCAATCCTCCTCCGGTCGAAACCGATGTGGGTGGCGCACAGGACGGACCGCGCGGCGATGAAGAGTTCGCCGGCCTCAGGACTTTCCATGCGGGAGATTCACCCCGACGCATCGCGTGGAAGGCATACGCCCGTGGCCAGGGTTTACACACGAAGCAATATGCGGGCACCGCAGTCATCTCGCATGTCTTCAACTGGGACAGCCTTGAAGGTCTCGGCGTCGAGGCGCGCCTGTCACAGCTGTGTCGCTGGATACTGGATGCCCACGCGGCCGGCCGTGCATATGGCCTGACGCTTCCCGGTACCCGCATCCCGGCCAACATCGGCGATGCCCACCGTCAACATTGCCTGACCACTCTCGCCCTGTTCTCAGGGAACTGAATGGCCGCGTGGCTCGCCAGACTGGATGATCCAACGCAGCGCCTGATGTGGGCGCTCGGGGCGCTGGGCCTTGCGATGCTGCCGCATATCTCGCAACTGCCTCTGTGGATCGTGCTGTTTGCGGCGACGACCGCAGTCTGGCGTTTCGCCGCGCAGATCCAGCACTGGCGTCTGCCGCCCAGGTGGCTGCGGATCATCATCGTGGTCGCAGCAGTCCTCAGCATCCTCGCGGGGTACCGGACGCTCAACGGACTTGAGGCAGGCACTGCGCTGCTCGTCATGATGGCGGCGATCAAGCTGCTTGAAACCCGTGACAAGCGCGATCTCACGGTGCTGCTGTTCATCGCGTACGTGCTGCTGTTCGCGGCCTTCCTGTACGACCAGGGGCTGCTGCAACTACCGTACATGCTGGTCGCAGTGTGGCTGCTCACCGCCACCCTGATGCGGACACACCAGACAACCGCGCGCATGCCGATGCGTGAAGCACTGGGGATGACGGCGAAGATGCTGCTCCAGGCCGTGCCGGTCGCGGTCCTGTTTTTCATCCTGTTTCCGCGACTGCCTGGACAGTTCTGGGCATTGCCGGCACGCGCCGGCGCAACGTCAGGCATCAACGACGAGATCTCTCCCGGCGATGTCTCGGAACTCAGCCTGTCTCCGAATATCGCGTTTCGCGTGAGCTTCGTGGGTGCCCTGCCGCCGCCCGCGGAAAGGTACTGGCGCGGCATCGTGCTGCATGACTTCGATGGCAGAACATGGCGCCGGCCGAGAGGCCGCTTCTACGCCACACCTCCGGTCGAAACGTCCGGGGCCGAATACGACTATCGGGTGACGCTGGAACCCCACAACCGCAACTGGCTGTTTGCGCTGGATCTGCCGACACGCTGGCCGATGACCCGCGCATTCCAGACCTACGACTATCAGTTGATCTCGTCGGAAACGGTGACAACGCCTCTCTCGTATCGCGCGCGATCGCATACACAGTACACGATGACGGGCGAGCTGCCTCTCACTCAACACAACGCCGATACGGCCTTGCCTGCAGAAAGAAATCCCCGGACACGTGCGCTGGCCGAAGAACTCAAGGCGCAGTATCCCGACACCGAGTCGCTGGTTCGCGCGGTCCTGCAGAAATTCCGGGACGAGGAATATTTCTACACGCTTGAGCCGCCGCGCCTAGAAGCGGATTCGGTCGATGACTTTTTGTTCAATACCCGTCGCGGCTTCTGCGAGCATTTCGCCTCGGCGTTTACTGCCCTCATGCGCGCCGCGGGAGTGCCTGCGCGCGTGGTCGCGGGCTACCAGGGCGGGCAATACAACCCGATGGGCGACTACCTCATCGTGCGTCAGTCGGATGCCCATGCCTGGTCGGAAGTGTGGATCGATGGACGAGGCTGGGTGCGCGTCGATCCCACTGCTGCTGTAGCACCAGAGCGCATCGAACAGGGGCTGGATGCCGCGGTCTCCGCAGACGAAACCGTGCCGGGACGAATGTTCCGCGGCAACCGGGTGCTGCTGAACCTGCAACTCGCGTGGGATGCATTGAACAACGCCTGGCAAAGCAGGGTCGTCGAGTTCGACGATGACATGCAGCGTTCGCTGTTCGAGAAGCTGGGGATCGAGGATGCCGACTGGCGCGTACTGGGCCTCGGGATGGCAGTCGCACTGGGAGCATTCTTCCTCGCGCTGACCGGCTGGCTGGCGTGGCGTTTCCGGCCGAAAAGCCCGGATCCGGTCGCCGCCGCCTATGCACTCCTCTGTCGCAAGCTGGGACGTGGAAATCTGGAAAGGCGTCCCCATGAAGGTCCTGTCGACTACCTGTCACGGGTGGGGTCGGCGCGGCCCGAGCTGCGCACGGACCTCGATGAGCTGCGATCGCTGTACGTGAGCCTGCGTTACGGTCCGTTGCCTGTCCCTACACAGCTGAGTCGCTTCCGGTTCCTCGTGAACCGTCTACGACTCTAGCTGCAAGGGAATTCCGGTTGATCGTATTCTTTGTCCTGATCTTCGTCGCACTCGGGATTGCAGGCTGGCTGGTTCTCGAACCCATCCTGATCCGTCGTCGCCGGCAGTTGTTGATGACCCGTTCGTGCCCGGAGCAGTGGCGCACATGGATCGGCGCGCACGTCCCCGTCTATTCCCGCCTCCCCCATGGTCTCCGGGAGCGCGTCCTCGGCCTCACGCAGATCTTCGTGCGCGAGAAGCGGTTCGTCGGTTGCAACGGACTCATCGTTACCGACGAGATGCGCGCGGTGATCGCGTTCCAGGCCAGCCTGCTGGTCGTCAACCGGCCCGGCATTCCGCTCGCCAACCTCTACGACGAACTGGCATCGGTGCTGATCTACCCGGCCGCATTCATCGTCGATGAGACCCACCATCATGGCTCTGGCCTCGTGACAACCGGTCGCAGGGCACTGTCGGGACAAGCCTGGGAAGCGCGCCGGATGATCCTGTCATGGGACGACATTGAACATCCGCATGAAGCCGGGAACGTGGTCATGCACGAATTCGCACACTACCTCGACATGGAAAATGATTCGATGGATGGCGCACCTGCTTTGCAGAATGCGCCGGCCTATGCGCGCTGGTCGCAGGCGTTCTGGCAGGAGTATCAGCAGCTCCGCGCCGACCTGCAGGCCGGCCTGCCGACGCTGCTCGATCCGTATGCCGCCACGGAACCCGCGGAGTTTTTTGCCGTGGTGACTGAAGTGTTCTTCGAGCGGTCGCCGCAGCTGCTGCAAACCCATCCCGGGTTGTACGAGCAGCTGCAGCAGTATTACCGGCTCGACCCGGCGAGCTGGGAAGCTCCCATCACGCCGCGGGCTTGGCCGCAGGCTTGAGTGCCCACACGCGGCACCAGCCGGTGGCTGCGACCGCCCTGCCCGGGAAAAGATTGCAGCCGCCACTGGCATCGCCGGCCTTGCCGACGTACTGCACGCAGGTAGCGCACTTCTGCTCGGGCTTGTGGGTGGGGTTCGTCTTTGCATCCACCTTGGTGGAATCGGCCGAATACCCAAGCGCCTTGGCCTGCGGATCGTTCGCATCGAGTGGCGTCAAAGCGGGCGGCGCGCCGGCCAGCGCCTGCTCAAACATGGCAATTCCGGGCACGGCAGCCAGACCAAGCAAGGCCGATTTTAGGACGGCGCGGCGCCGAATCCGATAGTCATTCATCATTTATTCCCCTCAAGATGGATCGCATTACATGAAACGGAGAGATGGCGACACGGGTAGAACGTTACAGCCCCCAAGCTGAATGCTGGCTGATCAGGTATTCCAGCGCCGCCAGAGGTCGCCCACATGGGCCGCCAGTGCGAGTAGCAGCGCCATGGCGATCCACAGCCAGCTCGCCTGGTTTGCAAGGGCACGCGCTGCGAGGACGAGTCCCGCTCCGGCGCCGAGACTCAGCCACAGGCCGGCAGGTTCGATCCCGCGACCAGTCCGATAGCGGTACAGGCCGAGCAGCACCCCTTCCAGCAACAGCAGCACTGCCACCATGTCGAGGATTCGTCCATTGGCGATGAAAGCGCTCATGGCACTGCACGACGCAAACGGTGGCCTGCGCGGATTGTCATGTCACCGGTCGTACCGGCCGCGAACGCAGTCGATGGTCACGTTCAGCAATGTCTGCAATGCCGCTCCGAGTCCGCCGACAGGACGGGATTCCGGCGCTTCGCCGACCGCATGCGGCGTAGCCAGCGAAGGATCCCGAGGAGGCACGCTCTTGGGGCTTCGCGGGACCCGTGTGGCCGTGCCATGAGTGGAAGTGATCATGAAACACCTCGCTGCCAGTAAACGTGTAACAGCTTCAGACCCGTTGGAAAGAGGGATTCAATTGCACAATCGAATAGTTCAGCGTTGCGGCGAACGTGACCCAGCCGATGTAGGGAAAGAGCAGCCCGCCCGCGAGGCGCGAGCTGCGAAACAGCACCACGATCAGCGCGAGAATCGACAGCCACAGCAACGCTACGTCGATCAAGGCCAGGTCCGGTCGTTGCAGGCGGAAAAACAGAGCGCTCCAGAGAACGTTGAACAAGGCATTCAACGCGAAGAGCGAGACGATCCATGTGCGCTGCCGACGATCCGTTGTCGCGCGCCAACCAGTGACTCCCGCCAAAGCCGTCAGCGCGAAGATGAGCGTCCACGCCGGCGCGAACAGCCAGTCGGGTGGATTCCACGCAGGCTGGCGCAGACCGTAGTACCACGGGCCCAGTACCGTCATGAAGCCTCCCAGAAGCGAAACACTCACTGCAGACAGCGCTGCAACGGTGACGGGCTTCGCCATGGAACGACGTGTGCTCATGCACGCACCAGGCCGAGGAGATGGGCAACATCCTTGAAGAAGATGCGCAGGTGAGCCAACGGGTCGGACCGCACGAGGCGCTTGTGCATGTAAGCCTGCCACGTCAGCCGCTGCACGTCGGGGTCCCGGCAGATGCTGACAAATCGCTCGCGGCGTTGGTCGTTCGCGTACCAGAACCACTGCATCATCCCCAGCACCCAGAAGACCCGGCCGTGAGCCTTCATGAATTCCCGGCGCGCCAGCTTGAGGGAGCGAGCATCGCCTGTCTCGAGCAGCTCCGACACCGCGCGGGCCGCCAGGCGTCCACCCGTCATCGCGTAGTAGATGCCTTCACCGGACGCGGGTGCGACCACACCGGCGGCATCGCCGGCGAGTACCACATCGCTGCCGTTGTCCCAACGGCGAAGAGGTGCCATTGGAATCGGCGCACCCTCGCAACGCACGGTATCGAGTGCATCGAGACCGGCACTCGTGCGCAAGCCGCTCACTGCGGAGCGCAATGAAAAACCCTTGCGCGCACTGCCGACACCGACGCTGGTGGTCGAACCGTGCGGGAAAACCCAGCCGTAGAAATCGGGCGATACCTGTCCCTGGTAGTACACGTCGCAGCGGGCAGCATCGAAACCCTCCGCTGCCTGTACCGGCGAACGAATGATCTCGTGGTAAGCCGCAACGTAGCGCATGCGCTTTGCGCCCGGGATGCATTGGCGTGCTACTGCCGAAACCGCACCATCTGCCCCGATGACGGTGCGCGCGCGCACCTGCTGCTCACCCTGCCCCGGCTGGCATCCTGCAGGACGATAGTGGACGATGGCTGTTCCGTCCGTGTCGCGCGTTATGCGCTCAAATACACCTTCGACGCGGCGGGCACCTGCAATTGCGGCGCGCTGCCGAAGCCATTCGTCAAACGACTCACGATCCACCATGCCCACGAAGCCATTGTCGATGGGCATGTCGACGCGCTGCTGCGCAGGCGAAACCATGCGCGCTGAAGTGACTGTGGCCACGAGCAGATGGTCAGGGATGCCGAACTCGGAAATAAGCTGGGGTGGAATGGCACCGCCACAGGGCTTGATTCGGCCGGCGCGATCCAGCAGCAGCACCGAGTGACCTTCAGTCGCCAGATCCGTCGCTGCCGTCGCTCCTGCAGGTCCTCCGCCGACGACCACGGCATCGAATGTCGCCGTATCGCGTGCGCCGGAAAACAGCGGAGAGGATTTCATGAACTCGCTACCTGGGCAGTGACAATGGTGGGTGCGCGTGCGGACACCGCGCTCGAGCGGTAGGCAAGCCGGGCCGCGAAGCAGAACAGCAGTGCTTCTGCGATGAACACCACCGCGTAGGCCATCACCGGTGCAGTCACGATCAGGCGCATGGCGTCGATCGCCACCGTGCCCACGAAGCCTCCGAGCCCGAATGCGATCGCCTGGGCTGCGCCCCACACTCCCATGCGGACCCCTTCACGTCCCGGCATGCCAGCGCCGGCCAGCTCCATCATGGACGCGATGGCTGCGACAGCGAAAATTCCATTCGAGAATCCGAGCGCCGCAACCGAGACCTGGATTGGCCACGTTCCCGCTTCGAATCCACCCAGTGCGAGACTCAGCAATGCTGCAGCAGACCCCAGGCAACCGGCAATGATCCACGCCCGCAAGGAGCCGCGTCTCGCGCCGCCGAGCAAACCGCTGGACAGCGCGAGAATGATCATGCCGGCAAGAACACCAGCATTCTGCAATCCCGAGAGTTGCGTTGATTCTCCCGGAGTCATGCCGAACACGAGTCCGGCAAAGGGTTCGAGAATCAGATCCTGGGCGCTGTATGCCAGCATGGAAACGAACACAAACACGGTGAAGCGTCGTGCTTCCTGGTCGTCCCATACTTCCGCCAAAGCAGCGGAAAAGTTCTTGCGGGCCGCAGGATTGACAGCAGCCGGGGCTGCATCTACGCGCATATTCCGGTTGGCTGAGGGCTCTTCAATTCCCCAGACAGCAAGCAGCGCGAGGACAACGGCGCTGCAGGCGACGACAGTCGTGACGCCAATCAGCCTGGCGGGCGTGAAAGGATCGAGAAAATGTCCGGCGATTCCGCCAGTCACCACGAAGCCGGCAATCATCATCACCCACATCACGGTGGCCGCCTGTGCCCTACGCTGTGCACCGCTGCGCTTGGCCAGCAAGACCAGAAGCGAAGTGCCCGCGGCGCCGACACCGAGACCGATGAGCAGGAAAGACACCACCGCGAGCGCGACTCCGGCCGGCAGATTGACGCCCATCCATGCTGTCGCAAACGCCGCGCCTATTCCGCCGAGGGCCAGCACCAGCATGCCGCCGATGATCCACGGTGTTCGCCGGCCGCCAACATCCGATTGGTGCCCGAGACGCGGACGCAGGATCTGGATCGCGTAGTGAAGCGCCACCAGCACGCCAGGCAGCATTGCCGGCAGCGCGAGTTCAACCACCATGACCCTGTTCATGGTCGATGTGGTCAGGACAACGATGGCACCCAGTGCGGTCTGCACAAGACCAAGCCGCACAATACCTGTCCAGCCGAGGGGCGCACCTGTGACGTTCATTGCCCCACCAAGCCACGGACCGCGAACGCACTGATCATCATGCCGGTGACATAGAGGCTGATGCCGGTAGCGTTGTACCAGGGAGCCAGTTCGCGCGGCTTGCCCAGCAAGCGACGCATCAGCAGGAGTTGCGCGACCAGCAGTATGCCGATGGCCAGTGCGTGCCAGGGGCGCATCCAATTCAACAGCAGAATTGCCACGACCAGTTGCGGGATGGCCATCATGATGCAGGCAACACGAGCTGCACGTGCTGCACCGAGGCGCGCCGGCAGCGAACCGATCCCTAGCCGCAGATCACCTTCGATGGATTTGAAATCGTTCAACGTCATGATGCCGTGGGCACCCAGACTGTAGAGCGCCGCCAGCACCAGCACTTCAGTAGCAGGAATCGCGACTGCTGTCCCGATCACTGCCGCCCCCGTTACCCAGGGCAGTCCTTCGTAACACGCTCCCACCGCAAGATTGCCCCACCATCCATTGAGCTTGAGGCGAATGGGCGGAGCGCTGTATGCCCAGGCGAGTATCAGCCCTGCGCACGTCGCGAAGAAGCCGAAGTAACCCAGCGTGGTAGCGACGATGAGAGAGAGAAGCGTCCACGCGATCGCCACGAAGAGACCCCACTGGCCCGGCATGCGTCCGGACGGGATGGGGCGTTCGGGTTGATTGATGGCGTCGACATGCCGATCGAACCAGTCGTTGACCGCCTGGCTGGTTCCGCACACCAAAGGACCGGTGAGAAGGACACCGGCAACAACAAGCAACCAGTTAATGGGTTGGGTCGAAGGGACCGAAGCGACTCCGCATCCGAAAGCCCACATGGGCGGAAACCAGGTGATGGGCTTGAGCAGCTCGAGCACCGCCCCGGCTTGAGGACGACTAGCTGCTAACGGGGCGGAAAGCACTCGTGCCATGAACGTACATTATATTTGACGTTCATTAGTGTCAATAAACAATTACACTTTTGATGCAGGCAGCTTTGACGCACGCCGCCGAGGTAACGACAACCCCGATCTACGAGCCGTATTCCTCGTTCTCCACGGGTTCGAGATCGCCGAGCCCATGACGACGCAGCTTTGCGTACAGGCTTTGCCGGCTGAGCCCCAGAATCTCTGCAGCCGAGGCGCGGTTGTCCTTGGTGAGTTCGAGTGCGGCTTCAATACAGAGGCGCTCGATCATGTCGGTGGACTCACGCACCAGTTCCTTCAATGGCACACGCCCCACGAGTTCAGTGAGCTGCTCGACGGACCGCGGCCGCTCGCGGACCTCGTGACTATCCACCTTCAAGCGCTTCGACACATCGCGAATGGTGAAGCCACAGCAGGGCTCCTCCCCGTCTGGAACGGATACTCCGCACATTTCGACTTCGGTGGTGGCGCCGTACTGGCCCCGAAGCGTGGTTGCGAAGAGCCGGAGCGTGCCATGTTCACGCAACTGCGAGGTGAGCAACGTGAAATCGACGCCGGGGCGACCGAGCCAGCGATCCAGTTTTTCCTGGCGCGCCTGATCTTCGGTTGTGAGCTGGACGAAATCCAGGAATGCCCGGTTGGCAAACAGCACGCGCCCCTCGAGATCAGTGACGACAAAACCGTCCGGAGACCCGGCGACGACATCCAGCACCTTCGAGTTGCGCTGTGCACCCGCCGCCTGAGGCAGGGCCGTCTGCGTGGAGATCAGCCGTACGAGAAAGTAGGCTGACTTCTCCTCGCGGAACTGCGATACCGATAACGTGCATTCACCCGCGGGGTCCCGGTTGAGCCGGATCCTGATGCTGTCTGTCCGGCCTGTCGCGCGAACGGATGCAAACAGCGAGTCGAGAGACTGGCGCGCAGCGGCCTCGATCTCTGGAGCAAACGTCTTGCCGACGAGACGCGTTGGCGCTTCCCCCAGCAGCATTCCAGCAGCCGGATTGACCTCGACCACCTTGCGGGTATTCGCATCGAGGATCAGCACAGCCTCTGATGCAACCTGGAAAAGCAGCTGATGGCGGGTTTCCATCTGCCTGAGTCGCGAATATTCGCGTTCCATGGACTGCTGCGCGTCAACAAGCTGCTGCTGCAGGGCTGCGACCGGCCGCAGGCTTCGACCCACGGCGATGATCTTGCCCTGCCGGCCCAGCTGGACGGCTGTGTAGAGAACCGGCACATCTCCTCCGCGCGAGGATTGGTGGTTGATCTGGCGCCAGCGGGGCGGAGCATTCGCCGTCGCATCCTTGATCAACGCCGCGACTTTCGGGCGGCTCTCCACCGTTACGGTGTCGGCCCACGATTTTCCCACCCATTTCTCCGCCAGATCGCCACCGAGCTCCTCGCTGCCGAAAGCCATGTCGCGGATGACCCCCTGGTCGTCGGGCGAAACAATCAAGGCGACATCAGACGCTGCGGCAATCAATCTGGCGGCTGCCTCGCCGTCGAGATCTCCGAACCACTTCTTCGCTCCCGTAAACTGTTTCACTGTCAACCCGATGCCTCTACTTGAACAGAATTCTGCCGCCGCGTGCCGTACCCGCTTCAGGTTACAGCAGACAGCAGATTGAACACGTTGTCTGCGCGCTCTACCGCATTACGGGCATCGACGGCGACCGTATCGGCCCCGACGCGCCCGACATACTCGGGATGGGCGATGAAAATCGGCCCCCCGACCATCACACCGATCGACTTGTTCCTGGACGCCTTCCGCAGCACCTGGATCGTTGCAGACAGCGCTTCAAGACGCCCTTCCGAACCGAGCGACAGGCCGGCCACGGCAAACCAGTGGCCACTCACCATCGCAGCCAGCTCGGCTTGCGTGCCGGGGAAGTCTGTCCAGACCTCCCAGCCGGCGCGGCGGAGAAATTCACCCACCATCAACAGCCCGAAGGTGTGCTGTTCGCCGGGGGTGGGCATCAGCAGTGCCCGCCGACCGCGATCCCTGCTGTCTGTCTGGCCAGGAGTGCGAAAAGCGGGATTCAGCTCGCGCAGCACTCCATGCAAGCGGACCAGTCCAACGGTGACCTGCATGAACGTGCAGCGGTCGTCTTCCCATAGCTCACCGAGACGGCGCGCTGCAGGAGCAAGCAGGTCGAGGCAGACGGATTCGAGACCCGCGCCGCGTTTGCATATCGTTTCGACGAACGCGAGCCCAACGCTGCTTTCGTGATTCAGCAGCAGTCGCGCGAGTTCATTCACATCTTCCTGGGTAAGGTTGGGGCGCGGTCGCGCCTCCTGTGCACCGGCATCCTGGCGGGCAGCGCGCCCGGCAAGCAACAGCCGCGGAATGATATCCCCCTCGACAGTGCGCAGGAGACGCTCCCTGCGCTGTGAAGAGCCCGCATCAACCGGGGTTTCCGTGAGCTGCGTATCTGCAACACGCACAAACGACTCGGGCTCCAGCATTTCCCAGCAGCCCTGTACAGCAAGTTCCTCAGTGAAGTTACCGACGCCCATGGGTCCTCTCTCCCAAAGTAGTCGCGGGCTGACAGGGCTCCCGCGTGTATGACAACTCCGCCAACTGCGAAGCTGCCTGTATTCGGATCCTGCCCACTAGCCCAATTCGGAACGTACCTAACATCTCAATCCCCTGAAAAAATGTCAAGTTTGATTTACGTTCCATCTAGTTGACAGATACCCGGTTGGAGGTCTAGGGTTGTCCTGCACCCGGCGATCACCCCGAAAGGCGATTCGGCGATTACAGAATGAACAGACCTGACCCCGTGCGCTCTCCTTTATATACATCCGCGGAACGGGCCCGGCGGGACAGTTCGCGGTGGACTCTTGTTCAGGGGATCCTCGCTCCCCTTCAATTCGGCGTCTTCCTCGTCAGTACCTGGCTCGTCCTCAGGTATCTCACCACCGGCGAGGGATTCACCGCAGCCAATGTCTCCGTCGTGATCAAGACGCTCGTGCTTTACACGATCATGATTACAGGCTCCCTGTGGGAGCGCGATGTCTTCGGCAAATACCTTTTTGCGCGGGCTTTTTTCTGGGAAGACGTAGTCAGCATCCTCGTTATTGCATTGCACACCGCTTATATCGGCGCGCTTTGGTCGGAGCTGCTAGACGCTCGACAGCAAATGTTCCTCGCGCTGCTAGCCTATTCCGCCTACGTGGTGAACGCAACGCAGTTCTTGATCAAGCTGCGCGCGGCGCGCTTGCAGATGGCCGCCCCGAAAGTCGGCGCTTTCCCGGTGGGACTCGCGAAATGACCCAGCTAGCGGTCGCCGCTTCCACACCTTCGCCAGGACGGACCAGCACGCATGTGCGGCAGGAGCGCGGCCAGCGTGAAGTCTTCTGCGGTCTCACGGGCATCGTGTGGCTGCATCGGAAAATACAGGACGCGTTTTTCCTTGTAGTGGGTTCACGCACCTGCGCACATCTGATCCAGTCAGCGGCAGGCGTCATGATTTTCGCGGAGCCGCGCTTCGCCACCGCGATCATCGATGAACGCGACCTCGCAGGCCTCGCGGATGCGAATACAGAACTCGATCGGGTAGTCACACGACTGCTGGAGCGTCGCCCGGACATCCGCATGCTGTTCCTCGTCGGGTCGTGCCCGTCCGAAGTCATCAAGCTGGACCTTTCGCGCGCAGCCTTCAGGCTTTCGCAGCAATTCTCCCCGCGTGTTCGCATCCTCAATTACTCCGGCAGCGGCATAGAGACGACGTTCACTCAAGGAGAGGACGCCTGTCTCGCCTCCCTGGTGCCCGTACTGCCTGCATCTACCCGTGACGATGTGCCTTCGCTGCTCATCGTGGGAGCGCTCGCGGACGTCGTGGAAGACCAGTTCCGGCGGCTGTTCATGCGCCTCGGTATCGGTCCAGTGGCTTTTCTGCCGCCCAGAAATGCAACCGACCTGCCCGCCGTCGGGCCGGGCACCCGTTTCCTGCTTGCTCAGCCGTTCCTCGCGGACACCGCACGTGCGCTCGAGAATCGCGGCGCGGTCCGACTGGCGGCGCCTTTCCCTCTGGGTGTTGAAGGAACAACCCTCTGGCTGCGCGCCGCGGCTGATGCGTGGCATGTACCGGCAAACATTTTCCACCGCGAAACCCTGGCAGCCAGCGAACGCGGTCAACGTGCGTTGCAGGCAGCGCGCAACCTGCTCGCAGGGAAAAAGGTTTTCTTCTTTCCGGACTCCCAGCTTGAAGTGCCGCTCGCTCGGTTCCTCGCGAGAGAACTCGGCATGCAGATCGGCGAGATCGGCACTCCGTTCCTTCACTCCACCCACATGGCCGAGGAAGTCGCGCTGCTGCCGGAAGCAACGACGATAGTCGAAGGCCAGGATGTCGACCTGCAGCTCGATCGGTGCCGCGCCATGCAGCCCGACATCGCCGTCTGCGGCATGGGGCTGGCGAATCCGCTGGAAGCGGAAGGCATCACGACCAAGTGGTCGATTGAACTCGTGTTCACTCCCATCCAGGGATACGAGCAGGCAGCAGACCTCGCGGAGCTGTTCGTCCGCCCACTGGTCAGACGCACTCGTCTCGCGGTCTGAAGTCATGCAGCTGACACTCTGGACATACGAAGGCCCGCCGCACATCGGAGCGATGAGAGTCGCGACCGGAATGCGCGGCGTGCACTACGTGCTGCATGCGCCGCAGGGCGATACCTACGCCGACCTGTTGTTCACGATGATCGAACGACGCGATCGCCGGCCGCCCGTGACCTACACGACATTCCAGGCGAGGGATCTCGGCAGCGATACGGCGGAGCTCTTCAAGAATGCGGCGCGCCGCGCCTACGAACGTTTTGCGCCGCAAGCCATGTTGGTCGGCGCTTCCTGCACAGCCGAACTGATCCAGGACGATCCCGGTGGGCTGGCGCGTGCCCTCGGGCTGCCGATTCCAGTGATTCCACTTGAATTGCCCGCCTACCAGCGCAAGGAAAACTGGGGTGCATCGGAAACTTTCTACCAGCTGACACGCGCACTGGCGGGTCCCTCGGCTCCTTTGCCTGGAACACCACGCAAGGCACGTGAACCTGGTGCACGGCCACGCTGCAATCTGCTGGGTCCTACTGCACTCGGATTTCGCCATCGGGACGATGTACTCGAAATAACGAAACTGCTGAATGGCATCGGTGTCGACGTGCATGCAGTAGCGCCGCTCGATGCGGATGTTTCGACAATCGCTTCGCTCGGAGACGCTGACTTCAACGTCGTGCTGTATCCCGAGACCGCGCTGCAGGCCGCCGAATGGCTGCGCCGGACATTCGGACAGGAGATCGTCAGAGTCACACCGATCGGCGTGCAGGGAACCCGTGAGTTCATTGCGGAAGTGTCCCGGGTCGCGGGTTTGGCTGTTGTTCCGCGGGACGACGGCCCCTCCTCGCACCTGCCCTGGTATACGCGCTCTGTCGATTCAACCTACCTGACCGGCAAACGCGTCTTCATCTTCGGTGATGCCACGCATGCCATTGCCGCGGCAAGAGTGGCAGCCGGGGAACTCGGCTTCACGGTTGTCGGGCTCGGCACCTACAGCCGCGAGTTTGGCCGTGAAGTCCGCGAAGCTGCAGCCCTCTACGGCGTGGAAGCGCTGATCACTGACGACTACCTGGAAGTGGAAGCGAGAATTGCAGAACTGCATCCCGAACTCGTTCTCGGCACGCAGATGGAACGGCATATCGCCAAGCGGCTCGGCATTCCCTGCGCGGTCATCTCGGCACCGGTCCATGTCCAGGATTTTCCCGCGCGGTACTCGCCGCAGATGGGTTTCGAGGGAGCGAACGTGCTGTTCGACTCGTGGGTCCATCCGCTCATGATGGGCCTCGAGGAACACCTGCTGGGCATGTTCCGCGACGACAGCGAGTTCCATGACGATGCGCCGCCATCGCATCTCGGTGGAACGAGCGCGCCGGTCAACCCAAAACCCCTAGCTGCTCCCTCGCCAACCCCTGCAGCGGCAACGCTCGCGTGGGCAACCGATGCAGAGCAGGAACTGCAGAAGATTCCTTTCTTCGTTCGCGGCAAGGCGCGTCGCAATACGGAACGCTTTGCGCGTGAACGCGAACTTGCGGAGATCACGGTAGAAACCCTCTATGAAGCCAAAGCGCACTTCGGTCGCTGAGCACGTGCCGCTGCGGTTCGTGCTGGTCACGATGGACCCGCATCTGGCCACTGCCACCGTGCGTGCGCAGGAGATCCTGCGTCGCGAACTGCCGGGCCTGACGCTGACGTTGCATGCCGCGGCAGAGTGGGCTACCGACAGCGGCATGCTCGAGCGATGCCGCGCAGACATCCGGACCGCGGATATCGTGTTCGTCTCGATGCTCTTCATGGAAGACCATTTCCAGTCGATCCTGCCCGATCTGGTCGCGCGACAGGAGCGGTGTGATGCAATGCTCTGCGCGATGTCGGCGGGCGAAGTCACGCGACTGACGCGTCTTGGAGGCTTCCGGATGGATGCCCCGCAGAGTGGCCCGATGGCGCTGCTCAAGCGGCTGCGTGGAAGCAAGCCCAAGACCGGCAGCGCGGGCGCGGACCAGATGAAGATGCTGCGACGGATCCCTCGCCTGCTCCGCTTCATCCCCGGGATGGCCCAGGACGTGCGCGCCTACTTCCTCAGCCTGCAGTACTGGCTGGCTGGTTCCGAGGACAACCTTGCCAATCTCGTGCGCTTCCTCGTCAGCCGGTATGCGGAAGGACCACGCCGGGTCCTGCGTACCCAGGTCTCCGTTGCACCGCCTCGCGACTATCCCGAGACGGGTCTTTATCACCCCCAGCTCGCCTCCCGTGTCGCAGAGCAGCTGTCGCTCTTGCCCCGTCGCAACAATGCACGCGGCACGGTCGGACTTCTGGTCCTGCGTTCCTATGTGCTGGCTGGCAATTCAAAGCACTACGATGGCGTGATCGCAGCGCTGGAAGCGAAAGGTCTCAAGGTGATCCCGGCGTTCGCGAGTGGCCTCGATGCCAGGCCCGCGATAGAGCGCTACTTCATGCGCAATGGCGTGAGCACCATCGACGCGCTCGTGTCGCTGACCGGTTTCTCGCTGGTGGGCGGACCCGCGTACAACGATGCGAAAGCGGCCGAAGCCGTGCTTGCACAGCTCGACGTGCCCTATCTCGTAGCGCATCCGGTCGAGTTCCAGACCCTGGATCAATGGGGAGCATCGGACCGCGGCCTGCTCCCCGTCGAGAGCACCATCATGATCGCCATTCCCGAACTCGATGGCGCGACGGGGCCGATGGTTTTCGGTGGCCGCGGCGGCGGTGGCAATGCGAACTTCGCAGGCTGCGGCAAGGACTGCGTCTGCATCCGGTCCGGGAATTCCAAGGACATGCAGAGTTGCACCGAGCGGGCGACGATGCTGGCGGCGCGCGTCGACAAGCTGGTCACGTTGCGCCGGGGACAGCGCGCTGAACGCAAGGTCGCCATCGTCCTGTTCAACTTTCCACCGAATGCAGGCAACACAGGCACGGCGGCATATCTCTCGGTATTTGAATCGCTGCACCGTACGCTGAAGGCACTCAAGGCCGCAGGCTACACGGTGAATCCACCGCAGACCGTCGGGGAACTGCGTGAGCGGATCATCAGCGGCAATGCAGAACGCCACGGGGCGCATGCCAATGTCCATGCACGCATTCCCGTCGACAATCATGTCAGGCGGGAGCGCTGGCTGCGGGAAATCGAAGCACAGTGGGGACCGGCTCCCGGCAGGCAGCAGAGCGATGACCGGTCGATCTTCGTTCTGGGTGAACGGTTCGGCAATGTCTTCGTCGGCGTGCAACCCGCCTTCGGATATGAAGGCGATCCCATGCGACTGCTGTTCGAGAAGGGCTTCGCACCAACACACGCGTTCTCGGCCTTCTATCGCTGGATACGTGAAGATTTCGCAGCGTCTGCCGTCCTGCATTTCGGAACCCACGGCGCTCTCGAGTTCATGCCGGGCAAGCAGTCAGGATTGTCGGGCGCCTGCTGGCCGGATCGCATGATCGGCGATCTTCCGAACATCTATCTCTATGCCGCCAACAACCCTTCGGAAGGCGCCATCGCCAAACGACGTTCGGCTGCAACGCTCGTCAGCTACCTCACTCCTCCGATCGCGCATGCAGGTCTCTACAAAGGGTTGCTCGACCTGAAAGCCTCCATCGAAACGTGGCGCAGCCTGGACACAGAGTCCATGCCGGACCATGACTCCTTGCGCTTGCTGATCCAGGCGCAGGCAGCGACGGTAGAGCTCGCAAATGCCGAACCGGCTTGGGGAGATACTGCTGCCACGCGAATCGCCGCACTCAGCGAGCAGATTCTTGAACTCGAATACACGCTGATCCCGCACGGCCTGCATATAGTGGGTGAACCGCTGACGCGCGCGGCGCGAGTGGAAATGCTCACTGCGATGGCAGAATCATCGCATGCGATACGGCCTGAGACCGCTGCCGTCCAGGCGCTGGTGGATGGCAGATCACCCGAAGATGCGCTCGCACTGACGGCGCCTGCACAACGTCATGACACTACTCTCGATGTCTATCGCGAACTCGCCAACGCCAGCCGGCTGCTGGAAGAGGATCACGAGATCCCCGCGCTGCTGAACGCCCTCGATGCGCGCTTCGTGCGCCCGGCGCCCGGAGGTGATTTGCTCCGCACACCTGCGATCCTGCCAACGGGTCGCAACCTGCACGGCTTCGATCCCTTCCGCATCCCGAGCAGCTTCGCGGTAATGGAAGGAACGCTGCAGGCCGGAAAGCTGCTTGAGCGACACATGGCGGATGGGGAACCGTTCCCCGAATCCATCGCAGTCGTACTGTGGGGCACCGATAACCTGAAAACGGAAGGTGGACCCATCGCGCAGGTGCTCGCGTTGCTTGGCGTGCGCCCCCGCTTCGACAGCTATGGCCGCCTGAGTGGCGCAACGCTGATTCCGCTGGCCGAACTGGGCCGGCCGCGTGTGGATGTCGTCGTGACCCTCTCCGGAATCTTCCGGGACCTGTTGCCCTTGCAGATCAAGTTGCTGGCCGAGGCCGCATACATCGCCGCCGCTGCAGACGAACCGGAAGACCGGAACTTCGTGCGCAAGCATGCCCTCGCCTACCAGCGGCAACATGATTGCGATCTAGAAACCGCTGCTCTGCGCGTGTTCGGGAATGCGGAAGGTGCCTACGGCGCCAACGTCAATCACCTCATCGAAAACAGCCGCTGGGAAGAAGAAGACGAACTCGCCGAGACCTACACGCGCCGCAAGAGTTTTGCGTTCGGCCGCGAAGGACGCGCGGTACAACACACTGCGCTCCTGCAGAGCGTCCTCGCCGATGTCGATCTCGCCTACCAGAACCTGGATTCCGTCGAACTCGGCGTCACCACGGTGGATCACTACTTCGACACATTGGGCGGCATCAGCCGCGCAGTTCGCAGAGCGCGTGGCGGCAAAGCGGCACCGGTTTACATCGGAGATGAAACCCGGGGGCATGCCGTGCGCACGCTGGCCGAACAGGTCGCGCTCGAGACACGTACACGCATGCTGAACCCCAAGTGGTACGAAGGCATGCTCGAGCACGGTTACGAAGGCGTCAGGCAGATCGAAGTCCATGTCACGAACACCATGGGCTGGTCGGCCACCACGGGACAGGTTGCGCCCTGGGTGTACCAGCAGCTGACGCAGACGTTCGTACTTGATCGTGAAATGCGCGACCGCCTGGCGTCGCTCAATCCGACGGCATCGGTGAAAGTTGCAAACCGGCTGCTGGAAGCGCACGAGCGCAGCTATTGGCAACCCGACGAGGCCACGCTGGAAGCGCTGAGGCGCGCCGGCGAGGAACTTGAAGACAGGCTTGAAGGAATCTACGAAGGGGTGGCCGCTTGAATACTGCAACCGTACCGTTATCCGCACTGACCCGCCGCCCCCCTGGCGACGGCGCAGGCAGCGTGCAGGTCCCGATGGACCCGGCCCTCAAGATCGGCAATGCGAAGGTGTTCGCGGTGTATGGCAAGGGAGGTATCGGCAAGAGCACCACCTCCTCCAATCTGTCCGTCGCGTTCTCGAAGCTCGGCAAGCGTGTCCTGCAGATCGGCTGCGATCCCAAGCACGACTCGACGTTCACGCTCACGAAGAGACTCGTGCCGACAGTGATCGACATTCTTGAATCGGTGGACTTCCACTCAGAAGAACTGCGGCCCAGCGACTTCGTGTACGAGGGCTACAACGGCGTGCTGTGCGTCGAGGCTGGCGGGCCGCCGGCGGGCACGGGATGCGGCGGCTACGTCGTCGGCCAGACCGTCAAGCTGCTGAAGGAACATCATCTGCTCGAAGACACCGACGTGGTGATCTTCGATGTGCTCGGCGACGTGGTGTGCGGAGGCTTCGCGGCACCGCTCCAGCACGCCGATCGGGCTCTCATCGTCACAGCCAACGACTTCGACTCCATCTTTGCAATGAACCGCATCGTGGCGGCCATCCAGGCCAAGGCGAAGAACTACAACGTGCGTCTCGGCGGCGTCATCGCGAACCGCAGTGCTGCCACTGACCAGATCGACAAGTTCAACAATGTCGTCGGGCTCAAGACGATGGCGCTCTTCCCTGACCTCGATGTGATCCGCCGCAGCCGGCTCAAGAAGGCCACGCTGTTCGAAATGGAACCGTCACCAGAACTCGAAGCCGTGCAGGGCGAGTATCTGCGGCTCGCGCAGACACTCTGGGACGGTACCGATCCGCTGGTCGCCGCGCCCATGAAAGACCGCGACATCTTCGATCTGCTGGGATTCGACTGATGGCCGCTGTTACTTACGAACAGCGCCGGGGGCAGCTCGAAACCTACTTCGACCGGACTGCGGTTGAAGCATGGGCGCGACTCACCTCCGACGCTCCCGTCAGCCGCATCCGGGCCACCGTGCGCGCCGGACGGGATCGCATGCGTCAGACGCTGCTCGACTGGCTGCCTGCGGACCTCTCCGGCAAACGCATCCTCGATGCCGGCTGCGGTACGGGCGCTCTTGCAGTCGCTGCTGCGCGCCGCGGCGCGGAGGTCGTTGCGATTGACCTGTCGCCGAAGCTCGTGCAACTGGCAGCGGAACGTCTTCCCCGCGATCTCGGCTCAGGCCAGGTGCAGTTCGAAGTGGGCGACATGTTCAGTCCCGCACTCGGGCAGTTCGATCACGTCGTGGCAATGGACTCGCTCATCCACTACCCCGTCGCCGACATCGTCAGGCTCGCAGCGGGTTTCATCGCGAGAACACGTTGCTCGATGGTCTTCACGTTTGCTCCACGCACACCCGCCCTGTCCGTCATGCACGCTGCAGGCAAGCTGTTTCCCCGTAGCGATCGCGCGCCGGCCATCGAACCGGTCAGCTCCGGCGTGCTGCTCAGCCGTCTGGCTGAGGCGAAGGAACTGAATGGCTGGGAGCCACGCCGCAACGAGCGGATCAACGCCGGCTTCTATATTTCACAAGCCCTGGAACTGGCACGCTCATGAAGCAACTCGGCAACACGCTGGCGCGCGGCTGGATGCGGCTCGGACCGCGCTTCCTGCCATTCGCGGATGCAGCCACGCCTGAACTGCCGCTTGGAAGGCTGTTGCGGCTGTCGCTGTTCCAGGTGTCGGTCGGCATGGCCACGGCACTGTTGATCGGTACGCTGAATCGCGTCCTCATCGTCGAGATGTCGATGTCGGCCTGGCTGGTCGCCCTGATGGTGGCGCTGCCGCTGGTTTTCGCCCCCTTCCGCGCGCTGATCGGCTTCCGCTCGGACCAGCATCGCTCGGTACTGGGCTGGCGGCGCGTTCCTTATATATGGATGGGGACCCTGCTGCAGTTCGGCGGACTCGCCATCATGCCCTTTGCACTCATCGTCCTGTCCGGCGACACGCACGGGCCGGTGATCATCGGCGAGATCGGCGCTGCCCTCGCCTTCCTGCTCGTGGGAGCCGGCCTACACACCACCCAGACGGCGGGCCTCGCGCTGGCCACCGATCTCGCGCCGGAAGAATCCCGGCCAAGCGTGGTGTCGCTGATGTACGTGATGCTGCTGGTAGGCATGGTCGCGAGCGGTCTTGCCTTCGGCGTGCTGCTGGACGAGTTCAGCCAGATCCGGCTGATCCAGGTCATCCAGGGAGCCGCCCTCGTCACGATGGGCCTGAACATGCTCGCCCTCTGGAAACAGGAATCGCGCAACCCCGCACTGACCTCGCACGATCTGCCGCGTCGTTCGTTTCGCGAATCTTGGACGGCTTTCACGAGCCAAGGTCGCTCCACACGCTTCCTGGTCGCCGTCGCGCTCGGGACCGCGGCCTTCAACATGCAGGACATCGTGCTTGAGCCTTATGGCGGCGAGATCCTGCATCTGCCTGTCGCGGCCACCACCGCGTTGACGGCCATGCTGGCCGGTGGCGCGCTGGCTGCTTTCACGCTCGCTGCCCGCATGCTGGTCCACGGCGCCGATCCGTATCGCGTGGCTGCGTACGGCGCGCTCGTCGGTCTGGTTGCGTTCGCTGCGGTGATTTTCGCAGCGCCTCTTGAATCGCCGCTGCTGTTCCGCATCGGCACCTGCCTGATCGGTTTCGGTGGAGGGCTCTTCTCCGTCGGCACGTTGGCGGGCGCGATGGCCCGTGAACGCAACGGAGAAAACGGTCTCGCCCTGGGTGCCTGGGGCGCAGCACAAGCGACGGCGGCAGGCCTGGCAATTGCCTTGGGCGGCGCGATACGCGATGTCGCCGCAAGCCTCGCGACATCAGGAGCACTGGGCCCTGCGTTGACTGGCCCGGCCACCGGCTACGGCGTGGTGTATCACGTCGAGATCGCCTTGCTGTTTGCCGCACTGATCGCAATCGGTCCGCTGGTCCGCACTACGCCGCAACCCGCTGCTGTATCCCGCTTTGGTCTGGCTGAATTTCCCGGTTAAGAGTCTTCAGGAGAACGACAATGCAAACAGGGGCCATTACAGGCTACATCGACGTGGCGCAGCTCGTGCTCTACGCCTTCTGGATTTTCTTCGCAGGACTCATCATCTACCTGCGCAAGGAAGACAAGCGGGAAGGCTACCCGCTCTCCTCCGACCGGACGGATCGCAGCGATCGCGTCCTCGTGCAGGGCTTCCCGGCCATGCCTTCACCCAAGATTTTCAAGCTGCCTCACGGTGGCACGGCGACAGCGCCCAATGTCGCCAAGGACCTGCGGGAGATTCATGCTCAACCCGTTGCGCCCTGGCCCGGCGCGCCGCTGCATCCGACAGGCGATCCCATGCAGGATGGCGTTGGCCCTGCGTCTTACGTCAAGCGCGCCGATGGTCCTGACCTGACGCTTGAAGGTCTCCCGAAGATCGTGCCGCTGGAGATCGCTCCTGATTTCGGCATCGCCAGCGGCGATCCGGATCCCCGTGGCATGGAAGTCCTCGGCGCCGACCGCATCGTTGCGGGCGTGGTGACGGACGCATGGGTGGACCGCTCGGAAAACATCATCCGCTATCTCGAAGTCGCGGTGTCCGGATCGAGTCAGCACGTCCTCGTGCCGTTGCCACTGGCCAAGGTGGATGGCGGCAGGCGCACGGTGACCGTGCGTTCCGTTTTCGCGAAGCATTTTGCCGGTGCGCCGGTCCTTGCAGATCCACGATCCGTGTCGCTGACGGAAGAAGACCGGATCTGCGCGTACTTCGCTTCCGGGAATCTTTACGCAGAACCTTCACGCCTGGGTCCATGGATCTGAATGGAGCTGTCATGAGCGACGATTTTGATTTCGAGCCGATTCGCGGACTGCCTGAGAACCTGCCCAAGGGCGAGCACATCCTCTGGCAGGGGTCGCCACGCTGGCAGTCTCTCGCCACCGAGGCCTTCCACACACGGCGACTGGCACTGTACTTCGCGCTTCTCGTGGTCTGGCGCATTGCAATCGGAGTCTCGGGCCAGGAGACGCTGGAAACTGTTCTGTTCGCAACCGGCAGGCTCGCCGTGCTCGCGGTAACGGCAACAGGACTGCTGACGCTGCTTGCCTGGGCGAGTTCGCGGGCGACGGTCTACACGCTCACCAATCGTCGTGTCGTGTTGCGCCATGGAATCGCCGTGCCGATGACGTTGAACATCCCGTTCACCGTCCTTGAAGCCGGCGCAGTCAAGACCGCACGCGATGGCACAGGCGATCTGGCACTGAAGCTCCAACGCAGCGCCCGTATCGGCTACATCATCAACTGGCCGCACGTGAGGCGCTGGCACTTTGCACAGCCCCAACCGGCTTTGCGCTCGATTGCCGGGGTTCAGGAAGTAGCTGCACTGCTGACGACTGCTTTGGCGCAGACGGGCGATGTGCAGCTGACAACGCAAGGGATCAACGAGACCGCTTCGTCCGGCGATCGCGGCTTGCAGCCGCAGACGCAGGTAGCCGCCTGATGTGCACCGTCTCCTCCCTTCATTGCGCGAGAGGCCTGTCATGAGTGATTCGTTTGCCCGTCCCTTTCCACGGGGTGCACTGATCGGCGCCGGAACACTGCTTGGACTGTCGCTGCTGCTGGTCGCCGGGTCCCGCATCAACGGCGTTGGCGCCACCCGGATGCCCGAAGCCGGCGTCGTCAGCACGCTCGACGTTCGCTTCGCGGATCGCGCCGACGGAGCCGTCGTTGCGACTGCTGCGGACGATGATCATGTCGTGGCCGTGTTCGCCCCCGGGACCAACGGCTTCGTGCGCGGAGTGATGCGCGGCCTTGCGCGGGAACGACGCAGGGACGGGATCGATGCGGTGCCACCCTTCCGGCTGACGCGCTGGACTGACGGGCGCATGTCGCTCACGGACACCGCCACCGGCGTCAATATCAATCTCGAGGTTTTCGGGCCGACCAATGCTGCCGCTTTCGCGCAGCTGTTCGGCGCTTCGGCTTTGCCTGCCCCGGCGGGCACGGGTTCCTGAAGGAGTACGTCTGATGGATGGCACCGCACTGACTTCCGCAAGCATCGCGACGAGCGAGGACGCTACCCGCCAGGCGGAGGCGAATACCCTCCTGAGTCCGCGGTTCTATCGCACCGACTATGCAGCGATGAACCGTGTCGACGTGACACCCGTACGCGCCGAATGGGACCAGCTCATGGCCGAGTTCCGGAACGACGTAAACCAGGACCACTTCGAGCGTGATGCGGCATTCAAGGACGAGATCCGTCACCTGCCCCCTGCCCTCAACCAGGAATTCCTGGACTTCCTCGTCAGCTCGGTCACCGCGGAATTCTCCGGATGCGTGCTCTACAGCGAGATCAGGAAGAACGTGGTCAATCCGGATATTCGCGAGCTGATGGGGCACATGGCGCGTGACGAGAGCCGGCATGCGGGCTTCATCAACAAATCGCTCAAGGATTTCGGCCTCGGCGTGGATCTCGGCTTCCTGACCAAGGCGAAGAAGTACACGTACTTCCGGCCTAAGTTCATCTACTACGCCACCTATCTCTCGGAGAAGATCGGGTACGCCCGCTACATCACCATCTTCCGGGAACTCGAACGGCATCCGGAGCGACGGTTCCATCCGATATTCCGGTGGTTCGAACGCTGGTGCAATGATGAATTCCGTCATGGGGAGGCGTTCGCGCTCCTGATGCGGACTGAGCCGCATCTCCTGCGCGGCATGAACAAGCTGTGGATCCGCTTCTTCCTGCTCGCGGTCTTCGCAACCATGTATGTGCGTGACCATGCGCGACCGGAACTGCACTCGGCATTCGGCCTCGATCCCACGGAGTACGACTTCACCGTCTTCCGCATCACGTCCGAAATCTCGAAGCAGGTCTTTCCGCTGACGCTGGACATCGAACATCCCGCCTTCCGCGCGGGACTCGAGCGGCTGCTGGCCCTGTCGGTCGCGATCGACAGTGCGAAGCAGAAAGGCGGTCTGATGAACATGGTCCGCCGTGCGGGCTACACCGCAGCCGCCGCGGCCACTTTTCTCCGGTTGTATCTGCGTCCGGTACACAGCAACCCGCTTCCCGAGCAAGTGCGGCTCACTCCGGTCTGGTAACGATGTCAGCCTATGCCCTGCCGGTGGTCTTCGCGCTCGCCATCTGGTGGGCGAGCACCGGCGTGATCCTGCTGCTCGTGAGGCTGCCGAGACAAACGTATCCGTTGAGCATTCTCGGTGCGACGCTGGTGCTCGGACTTGCGATGCAGGGGCTCGCATCGAGCAGTGAGGATCCCGATGTGCAGGGCGCCTGCCTTGCCTTCGTCTGCGCGATCGCAGTGTGGGGCTGGCTGGAGATGGGCTTCCTGCTCGGTTTCATCACGGGCCCGCAACGGACAGCGTGCAAAGCAGGCTGTTCGGGCGCCGCGCATTTCCGCCACGCGACGAACGCGGTGATCTATCACGAGCTCGCGATCCTGGCGGGAGCCGTCATGGTCGTGGCCATCACCTGGAAGGAACCCAACCAGGTCGGCTGCTGGACCTTCCTGCTGTTGTGGGGCATGCGGCTCAGCGCAAAGCTGAATCTGTACCTGGGGGTTTCCAATCGTGGCGAGCAGTTTCTGCCTGCGCATCTCAAGTACCTCGCGAGCTTCTTCGGCAAGCGCCCCATCAACTGGCTGTTTCCCTTCGCGGTGACCGCAGCCACCGTGCTGACGGTAGTACTCTATGCGCGGGGTGGAGCGGACACGGCCTCGCCTTTCGAGGTCGCAGGCTACACGCTGGTCGGAACCCTGAGCCTGCTGGCCCTGATCGAGCACTGGTTCCTGGTGCTGCCGCTGGCGACCGAAAGACTCTGGCAATGGCGCCGGACTGAATCGTTGCCATTGCAGACGACGATCAACGTTGGGCCGAACATCAGCCCCAACATCGGGAGCAAGACTTCATGATGGATGCAGAGACAGCCACCGCGCCTGCACTTCTCCGCCAGATCGACAGCCCCGATGACCTGAGGCGTCTGGCTTTGCATGAACTCAAACCCCTCGCAGACGAACTGCGCGACTACCTGATCAGCACGGTATCGGAGGCAGGGGGTCACCTGGCGGCAGGTCTCGGGACAGTCGAACTGACGGTTGCCCTGCATTACGTGTTCGATACACCCCACGACTCGCTGGTCTGGGATGTCGGTCACCAGTGCTATCCCCACAAGATCCTGACTGGCCGCAAAGACCAGCTTCCGACGATCCGGCGACGCGGAGGCTTGTCCGGATTTCTACGCCGCGACGAGAGCCCGCACGATGCGTTTGGTGCCGGCCACTCCAGTACCTCGATCAGCGCGGCACTGGGAATGGCCATGGCGAACGCGCGGCAGAAAAACGGCCGCAAGAGCGTGGCGATCATCGGCGATGGCGGCATCACGGCGGGCCTCGCGTACGAAGCGCTCAATCACGCGGGCACGCTCGACGCCGACCTGATGGTCGTGCTGAACGACAACGGCATGTCCATCTCTCCGAACGTCGGTGCCCTCTCGGGTTATCTGCGCAGACTGACTGAAGGACGCCGCCACTCACCGCTGAAGCGTGCATCTACTGCAGGCGCGGGACATTTCTTCGAGGAACTCGGCTTCCATTACTGCGGTCCCGTGGATGGCCACGATCTGCCCGGTCTGGTCCGCGTCATGAAACAGATGCGCGAGCTCAAGGGACCGAGACTGTTGCACGTCGTGACGAAAAAGGGCCGCGGCTATGCCCCGGCGGAAGCAGATCCCGTGAAGTATCACGGCGTGACACCCTTTGATCCTGACGCAGGCCTGGTGGCGAACGCCTCGCAAGCGAAGCCCACGTACACGCAGGTCTTCAGTGAGTGGCTCTGCGACATGGGAGCGAAGGATGAGCGACTAGTCGCCATCACGCCCGCCATGCGGGAGGGATCAGGCCTGGTCCGCTTCTCGGAGCTTTATCCGGACCGGTACATCGATGTGGGCATCGCCGAGCAGCACAGCGCCACGCTCGCGGCCGGACTGGCCTGCAAGGGACAGAAGCCGGTGCTCGCCATCTACTCCACGTTCCTGCAGCGCGCGTATGACCAGGTGATCCACGACATCGCCCTGCAGAAGCTGCCCGTGTTACTGGCCATCGACCGTTCCGGACTCGTGGGACCTGATGGTGCCACGCACACCGGGGCGTTTGATCTTTCCTTCCTGCGTTGCCTGCCCGACATGGTGGTGATGACACCTGCCGATGGTCCGGAGCTCATCGCCATGCTCAACACCGGCTACCAGCACGAGGGGCCGGCGGCAGTTCGTTATCCGCGAGCCACGTTGCCTGCTCCGCTTGCCGAACGCACTCCCCGCCTGCTTCCCTTGGGCAAAAGTGAAGTGCGGCGCCACGGCAGCAACGTCGTGCTGATGGTGTTCGGAACGCTGCTCGCAACGGCACTCGAAGTCGCGAAGACCCTCGATGCCACTGTCGTCAACATGCGATTCGTGAAGCCGCTGGACCAGAACGTCGTGGTCGACATGGCAAGGGCGCATTCGCTCGTCGTCACGCTGGAGGAAAACGCGATCGCAGGTGGCGCCGGCAGTGCGGTAGGTGAATGTCTGGCTGCCCACGGCATCGCGGTATCGCTGTTGCAGCTGGGGTTGCCGGATCGCTTCGTCGAACACGGCACGCGCGAGGAATCGCTCAAGGAAGCCGGGCTCGATCATCACGGCATACTCGCTGCCATCCGCATCCGGCAGGCCGAGAACAATCCAGTTGTCATGGCCACCTTGCCGCGCCACCCTGCCAGCAGCAGTCTCTGCAGCACACGGCGGAGCCAGTTCACTCTCCTGCGCCGGACACAATGAATAACGGCGTCAGGCGGTAGCAGTCTGGAGCGGCATTGCTGGCAGGCGGAAGACGACGCGCTCCGGTACGCCAGGCATTTCACGAACAGACGTCGCGCCGAGTTCGAGAAGGCGTTGCTGGACTTCCTTGACCAGGATTTCGGGAGCCGATGCCCCTGCTGTCACGCCGACACGGGCAACGCCTTCAAGCCAGCGCGGATCGATCTGCGCTGCACTCTCTATCAGATAAGCCGCTGCCCCCGACTGGCTGGCGACCTCACGCAGACGGTTGGAATTGGAACTGTTGCGGGCTCCAACGACCAGGATGAGTTCGGCCTCGCCCGCGAGCTTGCGGACCGCGCGCTGCCGGTTCAACGTCGCATAGCAGATATCGTCCAGTGCGGGCCCCACGATTCCAGGATAGCGCTCAGTCAGCGCGTCGATCAGTTCACGTGTGTCGTCGACGCTCAACGTCGTCTGGGTCACGTACGCTACGCGTGCGAAGGAAGGCATCGGCAGCGCTGCAACATCCGCCAGCGTGGACACGATATGCACCGGCGTCGTCACCGAGCCCATCGTGCCCTCGACCTCCTCGTGGCCCTTGTGGCCGATGATCACGAGCGAGTGCCCTGACGAGGAATACTGCCGCGCCTGAATGTGGACCTTCGCCACCAGAGGACACGTTGCATCGATGACAGTGAGCTGCCGTGCCCGCGCCTGGCGTACCACGTCGTTCGATACGCCATGGGCGCTGAAGACCGTGACAGCGCCGCGAGGAATGCTGTCGATCTCGTCGACGAACACGGCGCCACGGGACGCGAGATCGCGCACGACGTAGCCGCTGTGCACGATCTCGTGAAAGACGTAGACCGGCGCACCATAGAGCTTCAGGGCATGCTCGACGATGTCTATCGCCCGCGCGACCCCTGCGCAGAAGCCCCGCGGCTGGGCGAGGATGACTTCCACCTTTGCGTCTACGGAGCCGCAGCCGGCGCGACTGCTGCGTCCGCTGCTACAGGCGGAGGTGTGGCGCGACGACCGGCAAGTTCCGGATAGTCTCCCAGCATGCTTACGCCCAGCAGGGGCTTGTTCGCACCCTGATGGCACGTCGCGCAATTCACCTTGCCCACATCGCCGAGCGGCCCAAGTCGGGTGGCCGGGAACCTTGCAGTCAACGGCTCTATGTAAGTGCCGTTCAGGTTCCTGACCATCCGGATACCGTGCCATGCAGTGGCTCGCTGCGGGGTACTGCCATCCCACTCCGCGAAGGAGCGGCTGTTGTGGCAGAACGTGCAGTTCTGTCCCAGCGCCTGCGACATATGCATCATGAGGCCATAAGTCTGTTCGGCCTGCTGCGTTGAGCTGTGAGAGGCCTCTCCCACTGGCAACGCAGTGGTCGAGACCACCCGGATCGCGTGAGGTGCCTCAAGGAAGGTCGAGAACGGATCGACCGGCAGTGCGGCCATCGCAACCACCTTCGAGGGACTGTTCTGTCCTGCCTTGTTGCCCGCTGTCAGTGACGCATGCGCGGGTCCCGGATCCTTGAACCAGATGTTCTCGGGAACGGACTTGCCGCGATGGCACGTATAGCAGGTTACGCCCGTGGCGCCGACGTGGTTCTGCCAGTTCGAGTTGATGTCGCGAACCATCTGCAACATGCGCCGTGCGACAACCTTGGTGTACAGGTCGTCGTTCGCAAGATCGGCTCCGCCGTGACAGTAGGCGCAGCTCTGATCGGGCGGCGCCACCCACTGCGTGATGGCCAGCATCACTCGCGTGAATTCCGCCACGTTGAGGTCACCGAGCACCTGGACGTTCTGATAGACGGTTCCTGCGAGCGGCCCTTCTGCCGGCGCCGCAGGCAACGCAGGCGGCACCTGGTTGAGGCTCACCAGCTTCTCGATGCGATCGGGATTGTGGACCTGCTCCATCCCCGTACCGCGATAGCCAATCTGCTGGGTAGCCACGGGTGGCGGCTCGCACGCCGCGAGCAGCACGCCGAGTACGGGAACGATCACCGCAAAGCGGACGGGAAACCTCATGGCAGCGCTCCGGGTAACGAGGCCGGATCGACCACCGGCGGGAAAACCTGGGGATAGGACGGCGCCATGCCGTGCTTCACTGCCCACAGGAACCAGTTGTCCACGACGGTGCCGGTGAGCAGGATGCCGATGCCGCCCACGAGCGGACACAACACGGCAAACCACCACGCCCAGCGGTGGATGGACTCCACCGTTGCGTTGAAACCCATGGTCCAGCGCCAGAACAAGGCTGCGCGTTCGCTTGCTGTGCCGCGGTCCACGATCTGCTCGACTTCGCGATCGCCGCCGAACCGGCTGACTGCGAGGATCGTCGCTCCATGCATCGCGAAGAGCAGCGCCGAGCCGTAGAGGAAGGCGATCGAGAGCATGTGGAACGGGTTGTAGAACAGGTTCCCGTAGCGGATGGAGAACGCCGCCGTCCAGTCGAGATGCGGGAAGATGCCGAAAGGTACAGCCTCGCTGAAGCTCCCCATCAGTACGGGGCGGATGAAGCCCAGCACCAGCATCAACCAGATGGCTGAAGCAAAAGCCCACGCGACATGCGTCCCCATGCCAAGCGCCTTAGCCCGGCGATACATCCGCACCCACCAGAGCAATACCGAGGACGTCATAAAGAAACCGGCCATCTGCCACCAACCGCCTTCGTTGAGAGGCGCGAAGCCGAGGCCGGTGCCGGGCGGGGGCGGTTCAAGCGCCAGCCACGGTAACTGTCGCAGGAACTGGACCGGATCCCAGTTCACTGAGGCCCACATGTTGAGCCCGATGATCTCGATGGCGAGGAAGCCGCACAGTAGCGAGGCGATCCCGGTGAAGCCGAGATAGATCGGCCCGATCTGTGCGTCCCCGATGCGCCCCAGCCAGTAACTGAAGCGGGGCTTGCCCTGTCGTACCCAGGAGCCCTGCGCGATGGGCACCCCGGCATAAGCCGGTGAGCGAGCCTGCACGCGTGTAAAGATATTCTGGTATTCAGCCATGTTGTTTTCCCCGGCTCCGCGTTGCCCTAAGCCCTAATCCCTAACTCCAGACCGGCAGGTCAAGCCACCAGGTCCACCACTCCGGCCAGCCGCGCGTCCAGAACGGACCGCTGATCACGATGCACACCGCGCTCCAGAAGGCCGCGCTCAGTGCGAGAAACAGACCCAGCCGATGAATGCCCAGCGTGCCGATCGAGTAACCGATCGTGTCGCGAAAGAACGTGTTCTCGTGTTCCGCCGTCTTGACCGGCTCACCCGGCTGCGGATTCGTTGCAGACAGGATGGCGCCACCGTGCAGCGACAGCGCGAACGTCGTGGCGAAGAAGAAACTCACCGCCAGCATGTGCGCCGGGTTGTAGTGGAAGTGGAGATACTGGTAGCCCGTATTCGACACCCAGTCGAGATGACTCAGGATGCCGTAGGGAAAGCCGTGACCCCATGCGCCCATCAACAGCGGCCGGATCACGACCAGCGTGAAGTAGGCGAGGATCGCGACGCTGAAGGCAAACGGGACGTGATACCCGATGCCGAGCTTGCGGCAGATCTCGTATTCGCGAAGTGCCCAGGACACGAAGGATCCGAGCGCGCAGATCGTGACCAGCTGCCACAGCCCGCCTTTGGCGAGCGGGGCCAGGGCCAGTCCGTAACTCAAGTCGGGTGGCGCGATGTTGATCTGCCACAGGTTCCATGTGGGCCCGAGCGCGGCACCCCACGCCAGAAGCGCAGTGCCCAGCACGGCGAAGAAGATCGTCGTGACACCGAAGAACCCCACGTAGAAGGGCCCGACCCAGAAGTCGAACAGGTCGCCTCCCACCAGCGTGCCCCCGCGTACGCGGTATTTTTTTTCAAAGCTCAGCATCGCCATGATGAATCCCTCGTGCCCGATACTTCCTGAGTGATCGCGACAAACCCTTCAGTCGGACAGCGGACGGACACGGCAATACTGTCCAGTGTGCGTCCGCTGTCCATCGCCTCTTGCGTCAGTTCAGCGACGCAACCCTTTCCGGAGTCGGGGCGATCTCGTGCACTGCCGCGGCGGGCGATGCACTGGATCCCTCTATCCAGTTGAACTTGTTGGTGCTGAGCAGGATGAAATGAATCAGCAATGCGAGCACGAACAGGAACGTGAACAGGGCAATCAATACTCTGCGTGGATCGAATAGCAGCCAGATACGCCACATTTTCCAGTCTCCTTATCTATGGCAGTGATGCGGAATGACCTTGCGACAGGTCAAAGCCACGGGCGCCACTGCCACACCAGGAAGTGGGCAACGATGGCAATCAATGTGAACACGATGAAGCTCGTCACGAAGATCCCGTGAAACTCCTTCGCCTCGTGTTCGGTCAGGCCCGACAGCGAGCCTCGTCTCTCTTCAGCCATTTACATGACCTCCCAAACAGACCTTGCGGTCGTTACCGCGCATGTCCCGCGCGGCAGGGATCGTCACGGCGGACCCGGCCACCGTCACGAACCTTGCACCCCGGCGCCTTGTGGGCACCGGGAAGTGACTCTTCCCTGCACAGCGTGCGATCCGCACGCGGCAGACGTCGGCGCCTGATCTGGCACCATGTGATCAGCGGCATCACGGCGTTCCCACCCGTCCGCCCGGCACTGCCTGGCGCACGCGATCGGCATCCACTTCGCCTGCACCTGCCCGCCGCGCTGCGCGCTCGGCGTCATCCCGCAACCGTTTCGCAGCCGATATCCGCACGAGCACCGGCTGCGATTCGACATAGATGTCGAACGTCTCTTTTGCCGCGTCGCTCCACGAAAGCTCCTGGTGCTGCCTGGCCGGCGTGGGGTCGACCTTGTCGAGCTCGCTTCCCAAAGGCAGGATGTGGAAGAGCGCGTCGAAGAGCGCGTTGCAAACTTCCTGCACAAGGTAGGTCGCGCCGCTGTAGCCCATGAACGGCGTGCCGGTATGACGACGGATGATCGCTCCGGGAAACGATGCCGGGATGTACATGCAGCGCGCGCCGCTCTCTGCCGCATACATGCGCTCGTTGTAGCTGCCGAACAGCACCAGCGGCGGCTTGGTGCGGATCGCCTCGCGAACCGCTTCGTTGTCGGGTTTGACTCCGGCCTTGCGCGAGAATGAGAACTGGCACGGCAGGCCCATTTCCGTTTCGAGAAAGTGGCGCACGCCGCGCGCATAGGTTTCGTTGGCGACGATGCCGAAACTGGCCGTACCGAAGAAATCCTGCGTGACGGAGCGCCAGAGATCCCACAGCGGCTTGATCGTCGTGTGCTTTTCCCGCTCGATGAAGGGCTCGGGATCGATATCGAGCAGCTCACCGAGTTTGCGCAGGAACTTCGTCGTGCTGTGCAGGCCGATCGGCGCCTGCAGGTAGGGTCTTTCCAGCGTCTCGCAGAGAAGCCGGCCGAACTCGCGGTACATGCAGATATTCGCATCCGCATCGACGAGCCGGGTAACGTCTGTCAGGTGGCTGCCGAGCGGGAAGGCGAGATTCACTTCCGCGCCGATGCCTTCGACCAAGCGGCGGATCTCCGCGAGGTCCGAAGCCGTGTTGAAGTGGCCGTAGATCGGACCAATGATGTTGACCCTGGGCTTCTCGCCTGCAGCCCGCGGCTTGCGCTCGGGAATCCGCTTCTTGCCGTATTGCGTCCACAGCCAGCACATGGCGCGGTTCGCACTCTGCCATTGATCTTCGTCAATCGTCCGGGGCAGGAAGCGCTGGATGTTGGTACCGGCGGGCGTCACTCCACCACCGATCATTTCCGCGATCGATCCTGTCACCACGACACAGGGACTGTCCGGGTCGAGGGTACGATGCGCGCGTTTCATCGCGCCCTCCGTACCGTGCTGGCCGAGCTCTTCTTCGGAGATGCCGGTGACCACGATCGGCAGTTCATGCGGCGGCAACGCATCCGTGTAATGCAGCACGGAGGTGACCGGGAGATTCTCGCATCCGACGGGACCATCGATGATGACCTGCAGACCCTTGATCGCGGTGAACACGTACACCGCACCCCAGTAGCCCCCTGCCCGGTCATGATCGATGACGAGCATCAGATCATCTCCTCGGCTTTGCGCTTCGCATTCTGCTTCGCCAGCGAACGGCGATACTGCTCGCGGTACTCGGAGCGATCCTTCGGTACGTCCTCCCAGATTCCCGCCGCGTCGCCGGCTCCCACGCCGGCAAAGAACTTCTCGAACTCGTCGAACCGCGCCTTGTTGCCGAGCGCAGCGTTGACGACCTGGGCGAGAGAGCCCGCACCCGCCGGCCCCATCAGCGGGCGGGCCGAAATCAGGTTCGTGAAATAGAGAGCGGGAATGGCGCGCTGCTTCGCGTACTGGACGACAGGCGTCGTCCCGATCGCGAGCTCGGGTTCGAATTCGCCAATCGCAGCGATATCCTGTTCAAGCGATGCCCGGTACTGCACGCGAACGCCGCGGGATTCGAGCCACTCGCGATCCGGATCCGACCATACGGTTCGCGGGCAGGCCGTGCCTACGTAACGCACGTCGGCACCGCTCTCGATCAGCAGCCGGCCCACCAGTAATTCCGACCCTTCGTATCCAGACAGCGTGATCCGCCCCTTGATGGGCGAACCCGCCAATGCACCCGCGATGGCTGGCAACCACTTGTCCTTGGCAGCACCGACTTTCGCGGGTGCAATCCCGCAGGCGGCGCCAATTGCATCGAGCCAAGCCGCCGTGCCGTCGTAGCCAACCGGTGCCGAGCCGACGATGCGTCGACCCGCCGCTTCGAACTCGCGGAACGAAGCCGTGTAGAAGGGATGGATCGCCGCGACCACCGCGCAATCAAGCGCCGCATAAAGTTCACGCCACTCGCGCGTAGGCACCACGGGACCGGCCGCCAGGCCGAGAGGCTCAAGCAGCATGCCGATGCCTACCGGATCAGCAGGAAACATCTCGCCCACCAGCGTGACTGTCGGCTTGCCGCTGACACCTGCACGCGGCGCCTGCACGGGGCCCTGCTCGGCCTCGGTGCGTGCGTACTTGAGCATGGCCCCCGCGAGCACATCCTTGGCTTCCGCGTGGGTGGGAATGCCGAAGCCTGGAACGTCGATGCCGATGATGCGAACGCCGTTGATCTGCTTCGGCAGGAGTCGCAAGGGCACGCCGGAAGCCGTCGGCACACACAGGTTGGTGATGACGATGGCATCGTACTTGTCCGGATCGGCCATCGCGAAGACGGCCTCGCGGATGTCTTCGAACAGCTTGCCGGTGACCAGCGTTTCCGAATTGAACGGGACGTAACCGACGCTGCGCCGGGCACCATAGAAATGCGAAGTGAATGTCAGGCCGTACACGCAACAGGCCGAACCTGAAAGAATCGTCGCGGTGCGCCGCATGCGCAAGCCCACGCGCAGAGAGCCGAAAGCAGGACACATGCTCTGTGGCTGGTCGTGAGGTCCGACCGGATAGTCCGCCGCATACTGATCGAGCACATCGCTTTTTCCGGCAGCTGCCGCGGCACGCCGCATCTCGTCGCGACCCGCATGGCAGCCTTTACCGGTGTCGACCGGTGGCGCCGCTTCTGTCATCGCCGGATTGAAGGTGTCGAGGTTCATCAGACGGCGTCGTAGACGACTTCGAGTGTGGCTTTCTCGAGATTGCTCTTGCCGCACATGTCTGCCAGCGAGGCAGGTTCGAGCTTGACGCCCCGCCCTACGGCTTCGCCCTTGAAGAGACCGAGTAGTCCATCCTGCTGCAAAGGCTTCGGACGGACTGGCGGTGCATCTGCAACGTTCTGGGCGAGTTCCTCGAAGACCGGAGCCCAGATGTCGCCGGGACGACCGATGATTTCGTAGTTGGCGCTCTTGCGGCGGATGTCGTCGTTCGCGGGAATCGCTGCGAGCACCGGAATCCCGACCGCAGTGGCGAATGCCTGGGCCTCGCCCGTCCCGTCATCCTTGTTGATGACCATACCGGCGACACCGACGTTGCCCCCGAGATTCCGGAAGTAGTCGACGGCAGAGCAAACGTTGTTTGCGACGTAGAGTGACTGGAGATCGTTCGAAGCGACGACAATCACTTTCTGGCACATGTCGCGCGCGATCGGCAGCCCGAATCCTCCGCAGACGACATCGCCGAGGAAGTCGAGCAGGACGTAGTCGAAGCCCCACTCATGAAAGCCGAGTTTTTCCAGCAGCTCGAAACCGTGGATGATCCCGCGTCCGCCGCAGCCGCGACCGACTTCGGGACCGCCCAGCTCCATCGCGAATACGCCATCCCGCTTGAAACAGACATCGCCGATGGCGACCTGCTCACCGGCATGCTTTTTCTTCGCCGAGGTTTCGATAATGGTCGGGCAGGCGCGTCCACCGAAGAGGAGCGACGTCGTATCGCTCTTCGGGTCGCAGCCGATCAGCAGCACCTTCTTGCCCTGCTGGGCCATCATGTAGGAGAGGTTGGCAAGCGTGAAACTCTTGCCGATGCCGCCCTTGCCGTAGATCGCGATGACTTGCGTCGCCTTCGTTGCGGTGCCCGAAGCAACCGGATCGGGTTCCTGGGCCGCTTCGGCACGCAGCTGGTTGATACGGGCCTGCTCCTGCAGCAATGCCATCGAACTAGCCGCTGTGCTCATGCGCAGGCTCTCCAGTCGAGAATCATTTTCAGACACGAGGGATCGTTGAAGGCCGTGCGATAGGCGCCGGATGCATCGGCCGCGGCTTCACGATGAGTGATGAGACCCTTGAGATCGAGCCGTCCGGCTTCCACGAGGTTCTTGACCGCCCACAGATCCTTCTCGCGCCATTCGGCTGCAATACGGAGCCGGGCTTCGCGCATGAATGCAGGTGGAAATGCAAACGCCAGTGGTTCGCTGTAGAAGCCGGCAAGAACGATTTCGCCGCCTGGTGCAAGGCGTGCGATGAGCGTATCGAGAATCTGGCTGTCGCCACTGACATCGCAGATGCAGCGGTAGTCACGTCGTTCATCGGTGTCGGGATTCACCACGCGATAGCCGTTCGCGCCGTCGACCCGTGCAGGATTGCGTTCCCACACGACCGGTTCGCCACCCGCAAGCACGGCGAGCCGCGCCAGCAGTCGACCGAGCACTCCATGACCGATGATGAGATCAGGTTGCGTCGCACCCGACGCAGCAGTGACGTGATAGGCAGTGGCTGCCAGGGCCAGCAGAACACCCTCCTCGCCCAGATGATCGTCGAGCGGGACAACGCGCAAGCCGGGAACAACCACCCGCTGCGCCGCGCCGCCGAACAAACCGCGCACATCACCGAAACAGCGCGAGCCGGGAACAAACACGCGCTCGCCTATGCTTCGTCCGGAACCAGGACCGACGCTGCTGATGCGTCCAACGGATTCGTAACCGGGAACAAGCGGATAGCCAAGGCCGGGAAAAGCGGGCATGCGCCCTGCCCAGAGCAATCGCTCCGTGCCGGTGCTGATGCCGCTCCATTCCATTTCGACGACTACATCGGCATCGCCCGGCGCATCCAGCTCGAGGCGGCGAAGTTCCAGCTGTTCCGGTTCCCGCAGTACGACTGCGAGCGCATGGAGAAGCGGCGGCGAATCCGGCGGATTCATTGGGTCGTGCGGAACCTTGTTGATCGGTCTTCGAGCGGGCGTCACGTCACCGGGTGTAAAGATACTATTACCATTCATCATGTCAAGTTTGATTAACACTTTTCTCTGTCACCGGACGCCGGCCCGTCAGCAAACCGGTCTGCAACGACTGCGCCGTGGATAAAACGCGCACATCGACAAAGCCCACGCGCTCCAGCAGATCTGCCAGTTGCACCGCAGTACGCGCCCGCCCCTGGCCCATCGCCAGAAAGTAGAAAGCGAAGTACGCGGCACCCACTGTTTCCGCACCCGGCGTTTCCGCGAAGGGCTCTGCCACGAGTACGGTGCCTCCGGCGGGCATCGCTCGAAGAATGCTGGCCAGGAGCTGGAGGACAGCCGCGTCGTCGTGGTCGTGCAGCACGCGGATCAGTGTCACGAGATCACTCCCTCCCGGCAGAGGGTCTGTCAGGAAGTCACCTCCGAAGACACGCGTGCGACCGGTTAACCCAGCTGTTGCAAAGCGCGCGTCCGCGCGCGCCACGACGGGCGGCAGATCGAACAGCTGCATTTCCAGATGCGGGACGTGCGCGGCGAGCGACAGCAGGAAGGCCCCCTCACCTCCACCCACGTCCAGCACGCGGCGGTGACGGTGCACCGGATAGCCATTCAGTACCTCGGCAGCCACCAGCGGCTGCGAATTCGTCATGAGCGTCGTGTAGGCAGCGGTCTTTGCTGAATCGAGTTCAGCAGGAACGGCATTGCGGGCGTAAGGCCAGTAGCCCGCGAGTTCGGTGCGGCCTGCAGTCCCGCGCAGCAACGCGACCGGATCGCCCAGATCGCGATACAGCATCGGGTGATGCCGGATCATCTCGAGTACTGCAGGATTGGCGGACAACGCGGCACCGAGGATGCCGAGACCGAAGCGATCACAGGAGCACCGCTGCACGAGACGCAAGGTAACCGCCGCTTCGAGCAATCGCCGTGCTGCGTCAGCCGACAGGCCGCAGCGGATCGCCACGGACGACACGTCCTGAGGCCCTGCAGCGAGTACGTCGAAAATGCGCAACTGCACGCAGGCGAGAAGTATCTGGGAATAGACAAAACCCGCACAGAGATCGAAGAGGTCCCGCGCATGCCGTCGTGCAAAGGGTTTTGTCAGTGGAAAACGCGCTGCCCAGCTCTGGAAGCGGGGACTCGAGAGCCAGCGATTGCGGATCGCGAGGATCCTGTCGAACCACGCTGCCGGTGCCCGTTCAGGCATCGAATGCAGCGTGACACCGGACCCGCTCATGCCGCAGGTCTGGACAACTTGCGTGGCAGCAGCCTTTGGGTTTCCGCAAGAATCTGCGTGCGCAGCTCGACGCCCCCCGGACACGCCGGCATCGAATCGAGTGCCGTGCCCACCAGATCCTCGAGCCGCGCGAGGGCGCCCGAGAGTCCCAGCTGGTGAACCGCGTTCGGCCTGCCGAGCAGTTCGTCCTGACCCACAGGCTTGCCGAGTTCATCTGCTTCCGCATGACAGTCGCGAATATCGTCAGCCACCTGGTAGGCCTCGCCTATGCGCTCTCCCATCGTGTGCCAGGGCCCTGCCTCGGCGCCCGCTGCTGCTGCGCCCGCCGCCATGGCGGCGCCAAACAGTGCGCCGGTCTTCGCCCTTTGATACTCGGAAAGCCCCACCTGCGGCTCGCACTCCCAAGCCTGGCCGGCAACGATTCCGCACGGCAGCCCGGAACCGCGGGCAATGATCGTCAGCAGCAGTGGCAAGCGTCCCGGCATCGCATCGCCTGCGCGCGCGAGGGCCTGGAACGCGAGCACGATGAGCGCATCACCCGTGAGCACTGCGATGCGCTCTCCGAATGCACGCGGCACTGACGGGCGTCCGCGACGCAAGGCAGCATCGTCGAAGCAAGGCAGATCGTCGTGAACCAGTGAAGCGCAATGCAGCAGTTCGATGGCTGCCGCAGCGGCAGTTGCACAGACTGGGGTTTCATCGCCGCAGGCACGGGCGACGGAGAGACACAGCCGGGGCCGGATGCGCGCGCCGCCGGGAAAGACCGCGTAACGGACGGCTGCCATGAGACCAGGCGGAGAGTTCACACCCTCGGCCCGATCGATCACCTGTGCCAGTACCCGCTCGATTCGCTCGACTGCATTCACGGGGAGCCTCCGCGCCAACAAGTCCGGAGTTGTAATCTTTGGTTGTCTACTTAAACTGTAATCTAATATAGACATCACCATCCGTACCGTCAACGGCCACCAGGAAATCCGTGCCCACGCAGCGAGTCGTCATCGTCGGAGCCGGAATCGCGGGCCTGACCGCAGCCGCCGAGCTCGCGGCCCGGGGCCTCGCAGTGACTGTCGTCGAGCGATGTGCAACGCCTGGCGGAAAGCTGCGGGAAATCCGCATCGGCAGTGAAGCACTCGATGCCGGCCCAACCGTTTTCACGCTGCGATCGATCTTCGATGAAGCCTTCGAGGCAGCCGGCGGCTCCTTGAACGACTTCCTCACGCTGAAACCTGCAACGGTTCTTGCGCGACATGCATGGGATGAACGCGGGCATCTGGATCTGTTTGCAGATGCCGCCCGCTCGACGGAAGCCATAGGCGATTTCGCAGGCGCCGATGAAGCCCGGCGCTTCACGGCGTTCACGACCCGCTCCCGCCAAATCTATCGCACGCTCGAACATTCGTTCATCCGCTCGAACCGGCCCAGTCTGCCCGGCCTGTTCCGCCACGCAGGCTTGCGTGGACTGCGCGATCTCGCGGGCATCAATCCGTTTGCCACCCTCTGGCGAGCACTGGGCGACCACTTCCGCGATCCGCGGTTGCGACAGCTCTTCGGCCGCTACGCGACGTACTGCGGTTCGTCTCCGTTCCTCGCCCCCGCCACGTTGATGCTGGTTGCGCATGTCGAGCAGGAAGGCGTCTGGACTGTCGAAGGCGGCATGCACCAGATCGCGCTCGCGCTGGAACGGCTTGCGGTCCGCAATGGCGCAACGTTCCGCTATGCGAGTGAAGTCAGCGAAGTCCAGCTGCATTCAGGCCGGATCGCGGGCATCGTGATCAATGGCGAAGAACGACTGGCGGCGGATTCGGTGGTGATGAACGCCGATGTCGCGGCGATCAGCCTCGGACGTTTCGGCAGTTCAGTCGCCAACGCGGTGCCCAGGCAACCGATCGGCAACCGTTCGCTGTCTGCACTGACGTGGAATCTCGTGGCGCGTACCAACGGCTTCCCGCTGCTCCGCCACTCGGTGTTTTTCTCGGACAACTACGCCGCTGAATTCGACGATATTTTCCGCCTCCGGCGCTTGCCCCGATCGCCGACGATCTACGTGTGCGCGCAGGATCGCAACGACTCCGATGCAGGGACGCCGTCCGGTACCGAGCGGCTGATGTGCCTGATGAATGCGCCACCCACCGGCGACAGCGTGAAGAATGATCCACGGGAGACAGAGCAATGCGCAGAACGAGCCTTCGCGACCCTGGCCCGCTGCGGCCTCAACGTGATGCGACGGACGGAACAGACCGTGACCACCACGCCGACCGACTTCAACCGGTTGTTTCCGGGGACCGGCGGCGCGCTGTACGGCCCGAGCTCGCACGGGTGGCGAGCGTCGTTCCGTCGTCCCGGCTCGCGGACAAAGATCCCGGGCCTCTATCTCGCGGGGGGCAGCGTGCATCCGGGACCGGGAATCCCGATGGCGGCGCTCTCGGGCCGGCATGCAGCACGGTCGCTTCTGGAGGACCTCGCTTCGACCTGAGCGTGCAACCTGACGGCTATGCATGGTGGTACATCGATGCATTGAGCGACGACGGCCGTCAGGGCATCACGGCCATCGCCTTCATCGGCAGCGTGTTCTCGCCGTACTACGCGTGGCGACGCCAACACGGCCAGACCGATCCGCTGGATCATTGCGCAGTCAACGTCGCTGTCTACCGTGAGCACGGCAGCCGCTGGGCGATGACCGAGCGCGGCCGGTCATCGGTCTATCGTGAGCCCGACATTCTCGGCATCGGACCCAGCACGCTCTCGTGGACCGGAGAGTCCTTCAGGCTTGTGCTCGACGAGATCGCCGCGCCGTGGCCTGCACGCATTCGCGGCACGATCACGCTGCATCCCGCAGCGCTGTCGCAACGAACATTCATGCTTCACCCGGATGGCGCGCACCGCTGGTCGCCGGTTGCTCCGGTTGCACGCGTCGAAGTGGAGCTGTCATCGCCGCGAGTGCGCTGGCAGGGGTCGGCCTACATGGACATGAATACCGGGGATGCGCCGCTGGAATCGGGTTTCACCGATTGGCAATGGTCCCGCTCGACACACGAAGACGCGACGCTGCTGCTGTACGACACTCGCAGCTCTGATGGCCTCTCGCAGTCCCTGGCTTTGCGCTGCAGGCGTTCAGGCGAGATCGAGACATTCGAGGCTCCACCCAGCGCAATGCTTCCTGCTACCCGCTGGCGAATGACGCGCGCGACGCGCGGGGAAGCGGGCAGTGCAAGAGTGATGCGGACGCTGGAGGACGCGCCGTTCTACGCACGTTCGATCATCGAAACAGATTTACTGGGCACGAAGGCCGCAGCGATTCACGAAAGCCTGTCACTCACCCGTTTCAGGCAACGCTGGGTGCAATGCCTGCTGCCCTTCCGGATGCCGCGCAACGCTTGAGGTCTCCCTGGCTTCCTGCTGTTCGCGCTCCCGGCGCTGCCGGTCGAATCGCAGGCATACGAGTTCAATGACGCCCCAGCCTATCGCGAACAGGAAGACCACTCCCATTTCGATCAGGCCACGCATGTCGTTCACTGCGGCACCTCAGCCGAAGCCGACCTGCATGCGTTCACGGCGTTCCAGGCGCTCGAAAAGATCGAGCACCCACACGACACGATCAGCGACACCTTCCGTTCCAGGCACGGCATCACTGACACCCGATGTCGCTGCAGCGGTTACTGCGTTGACCAGGAATTGCGCCGCGGCTGAAGTCGGTTCGGAGGCTGCCTTGCCCGGCTTTAGCGATGCTGCGCAGGCAAGGGTTAGCAGCGCGAGTTTCCGCATCGGACCCACGTAGGCGCGAGTGCCGACCGAATCGAACCGCTGTCTTGCGACCGCCTCACCGATGGCAGCATAAATGCGGCCAGCGGCGTGCATGCCGGGACGACACGCAGGAGGTAATTCCGCAATGCCTGACTCGGCACGAAGATACAGTTCTTCGGCAGACTGCAGCAGACGCGCGACCACGCGTCCCAGAGCGGGAGAAAACACGGGCTCCGCGAGCCAGCTGTCGGGGTCGATCCCCTCCTCCTTGAGCCACTCCCGCGGCAGGTATAGCCGGCCGGCACGGGCATCCTCACCCACGTCCCGCGCGATATTGGTCAGCTGCATCGCAAGCCCGAGATCGCACGCACGGGCCACCACTTCGGGAGCCCTAGAACCCATGATCAGCGACATCATCGCGCCGACGGTTCCCGCGACCCGGGCTGCATAGTCCAGCAGCTCATCGAGCGTTGCGTACTGGCGACCCTGCGCGTCCCATGCGAAGCCTTCGAGCAAGGCAGCCGGCAGGTCACGTGGAATATCGTAATTCCGCACCAGCGCCGCAAAAGCGCGATCAGCTGCGGAATCGAGCGGAGCACCCTGGTAACAGCGGTCCAGACGATCATGTAACGCTGCAACGGCAGCAAGGGAACCGCCGCCACCATCGACGACATCGTCGGCAACGCGACAGAAGGCGTACAGCGCAATCGCCGGATCGCGCACGCGACGCGGCAGCACCGAGGACGCAGCATGAAAGGTGCGCGAGCCGTTCCGCAGCAATGCGCGGCAGGCCTCGAGGTCCGCAGGATGCAGCGCGAAACGCGCGCGGGACAGGTCAGAGAACGTCGATTGCATCAGGCACCACTGCGTCGAGGATCTTTGCCGAAGAGAGTACACCCGGAACACCCGCGCCGGGATGGGTGCCGGCACCGACGAGATACAGACGCTCGATATCTTCACTGCGATTGTGCGGACGGAACCAGGCGCTCTGCGTCAGCACGGGCTCGAGACCGAACGCTGCACCGCGGAAAGAAAGCAGTCGATCCTGGAAATCCTGTGGCGTCATGAGCCGCGAAGTTACTACGTTCGCCTCCAGGTTGGGTAGCAGTGTGGCTTCAAGGCTGGCCGCGATGCGGCGCCGGAAAGGTTCTGCCTCGACCCGCCAGTCGGTCTCTCCACCCAGATTCGGCACCGGCGCCAGCACGTAGAACGCATCACAGCCAGGCGGTGCCAACGAAGGATCGGTTGCTGTCGGCCGGTGCAAGTAAAGGCTGAAATCCTCGGCGAGCTTCTTGCGCGTGAAGATATCGTCCAGTAGCTCGCGATACCGGGGACCGACCAGGATGGTGTGATGAGGCACGTCCGTGTACTGCGTGCGCGTCCCGAAGTACCACACTAACAGGCTCATCGAGTAACGCGCGCGTTCAATGCGGCGATCGGTCCAGCGTTGGCGCGCTGCTGCCGGCACAAGATGGCGGTAGGTCCATGCGGAATCCGCGTTCGATACGACCACGTCGGCGGCAAGAACTTCGCCGCTCGTGAGCCGGATACCGGTCGCCTTGCGTCCTTCGACGATGATCTCGCTGACTTCCGCTCCGTAGCGCACTTCGTTTCCCTGGGACGCGATCAATGACACGAGCCCCTTGATCAGGCTGCCCGTCCCGCCCATCGCAAAATGCACGCCGAAGCGACGCTCGAGATGCGCAATCAGCCCGTACACCGCGGTGGTTGAAAAAGGATTGCCGCCGAGGAACAGCGGATGAAAACTCAAGGCAAAGCGCAGCCGTGGGTCGCGGACATACCTCGCTGCCAGGCCATACACAGACCGATACGCTTGCAACTTCAGCAGATCCGGCGCGATCCGCAGCATGTCGGTAACTGAACTGAACGGCAACGCCCCGAGTTTCTCGAAGGCGACGCGGTAGATTGCTTCGCTCGCGAGCATGAACTGCTCATAGCCTGCAAGGTCATCGGGCGACACGCGAGCAATCTCCGCACGCATCGCGGCAGCATCAGCGAAGCAATCGAAGTTGAACCCATCATCGAAGCGGATTCGGTAGAACAGATCGAGGGACTTCAGTTCAATGTCGTCGCTGAGGCGACGCCCGCAGAGTTGCCAGAGTTCTTCCAGCAGAAACGGGGCCGTGATGATGGTCGGACCAGCGTCGAAGGTGAAGCCATCCTGGCGGAAGACATACGCGCGCCCGCCCGGCGCATCCAGCTTTTCCAGCACGGTGACGCGATACCCACGCGCACCCAGTCGCACCGCCGCGGCAAGTCCGCCGAAGCCGCTGCCGATGACGACGGCATGCGCCGCCCTGCGTGCCCTTGGCGAGACAGGATTGGCGGGGTCGGATTCTGTCATTGCCAAAAAAGTGTAGCAGGATCGCACGCGCGAACGCTCGACGGATGAGCGGCATCGATTGCAAGCGATGCCTCGCCTCTGTACCGTAAAGCGCGTCATGCAACTGCCACCGGATCATCCCCTGCGGAGCGAAGTCAACGAGGAGGTCCATGCGCGGCCTTCCGATGCACTCATCGCGCCACTGGGCATTTCATACCTGGTCATGGGGTCGGAACCTTCTGAACGGGCACGCGAATGGCAGCACGTTGCGGCCCTCCTCCAGCGGTTCGCTGTCGTCCCTCCAGAGGTACCGGTCAATCATTTCAGCGTGGATCTGGGTCCGTTCCGTCTGCGCTTCGAACGGCACACCGAGTTTGTCCGCTACACATTCAGCGTTCAGGGCATCCATGACGATCCGTTTGCCGTGCCGGCAATCGCCGCGGTGCCTGCGGACTGGCTGGCAGTGGTGCCGGGAAAGGTCATCGTGGCGGCGCACGCGGCGCTGCTGCGCACCGAGGAGGACCGGATCGACTATGACTCGATTGCGGCGCGCCATTTCGGCGGCAATGTACTGGTCGGCGCGGGCATTGCCGATGGCGCTGCCATTGCCCTCACCGACTTCCGGATTCATGCGGATGGCTTCAGTCGCCTGCTGATCAGCGATCACGGCATGCTCCCGCGGCAGGCGGGCCGCATGGTGCAACGACTGCTGGAGCTCGATACCTACCGCATCATGGCCCTGCTCGCCTTGCCGGTTGCACGCGACCTGGGGCCTTTCCTCAGCCGCTGCGAAGAGGAACTGGCGGCAGTGACCGGTGCGCTGACGAGTTCCGCAACCCCCGACGAGCCCGGCTTGCTCGAACGCCTGACCCGCCTTGAAGCCGCCATCGGCAGCCGCGAATCGGCGAGTCACTATCGCTTCAGCGCTGCGGCCGCCTACTACGAACTCGTGCAGCGGCGCATTCTGGAATTGCGCGAAGTCCGCATCCAGGGTCTGCAGACGTTCCAGGAATTCACGGAACGCAGATTGGCACCCGCCATGAATACCTGCCGTGCAGTCGCGACGAGACAGCAATCACTGTCGGAACGGGTGGCCCGTACGAACCAGCTGCTGTCCACGCGCGTGGACATTTCGAGGCAGCGCCAGAACCAGGCCCTGCTCGAATCAATGGACCGTCGCGCAGGTGCCCAGCTGCGCCTGCAGGAAACCGTCGAGGGCCTGTCGATTGCCGCGGTAACTTACTACGTCGTAGGTCTGGTGGCTTATGCCGCGAAGGGACTGACTGCGCTCGGCTTCCCTCTGCACTCCGATACGCTTGCTGCCTTGAGCATTCCCGTCGTTGCGCTGGTGGTGGCGCTCGGGCTGCGCAGGATTCGCAAGCACGTTGCTGAGAGCGCGCACTAGAACGACTTCAGCCGGCGTGTTGCCGTGCTGTCTGCATCGCTGTATCGATGATGATTGCCGCTACGAGATCCGGCCGTTCCTCATGCGCCAGATGACCGAGCCCAGGCAGCGTGAGAAGCCGGGCCTGCGGCAACCGCTGCTGCGCACGGCGGGCATCTTCAGGGAGTACTGTTTTGTCGTTCTCGCCGACCACCAGAAGCAATGGCGACGAAAGTCGTGCAAGGTCCCGGCCCAGGGCATGCAGGTCCCAGCTCGACATCATGTCGAGCACCCCCGCGACATGCGCCGGATTGCGCACGAGCCGGGCATAGAAATCGATCCCTGCCGCATCGAGAGTCGAGCCGGTGCTCCTGATCAGGCGTTCGACGGCGCTTCGATCTCCTGCCCCCCACGAAAACAGTCGTGACGCGAGGCCGCTGGCCGCCAGCAGTTTTGCCGCGGGCGAGAAGATCAGTGCGGACATTCCTTCGGGCGGCAGCAAGGCTCCGTTGAGACTGATGATCGCCGCGCGTCCCAGATGTTGATCGAGGCTCATGCGCACCGCGATCGCCGCCCCCGCGGAATGACCGATCACCAGCTGCGGCTCTATATCGATGTGCTTGAGAAGCCCGGCTAGCGCTTCGCTCATTCCTGCGGACGACAAGCCGCTGACAGGACGCCCTGCCGTGAAGCCATGACCCGGCAAGTCAGGTGCGACGACGGTGAAACGCTGCGCGAGCAGCGGCAGCAACCCGCGCCAAGAATGCGTTGCCGCTCCCGTTCCATGCAGCAGCAACAGCGCAGGTCCCGACCCTGCGACCTGCACGTGCCAGCGCAAACCTGCGGCCGTCACAAAGCGGCTGGCATCCCGGTTGGGCCAGTCACTTCCTTCCGTCTCCCAGTCGAGAGGTGACTGCATGCGCGTCTACTGCGCACCCTGCACAGCGCGATGCAAGGCCGCGGAATTTGCGTGCGGCAACGGCAAGTAACGCGCTCCCATCGCCACGGCAAGTCGCTGCGCCTGCGAGGTCGGCCGCGGAGAAGTGTCGATCAGGAGAGTGGAGATCGCCTTGGCACGAAGCAGTCGCGAGGCCTTGAGTGCGTCTTCCTCGGCGACGACACGGCCCGTTGTTCCATCGCGCGCGACATTTCCGCGACCATCGGTCAGCAATACGACGGTCGGTGTGGTGCCTCGGCGGCGTAAACCATCCGCAAGGAGTGCAGCCGCTTCGATTCCCGCCGCGAGCGGTGTGCCTCCTCCGCCCGGCAAGCCCGCGAGACTGCGTTTCGCGCGCACGAGCGAACGGGTGGGAGGCAACAGCACTTCGGCAGTTCTGCCCCGAAATGCGAGGACGGCTACCTGGTCCCGACGCACATAGCATTCAGCAAGCAACAGCTCCACCGCGCCTTTGGCTTCAGCGAGGCGCTGCAATGCCGATGAACCCGACGCATCGAGCACAAACACGGTGGTCGTGCCGATGCGCTGGCGATAGCGATTGACGTGGAAGTCCTGTGGCCTCACGTCAATGCGAACAGCAGGCGATGTCGCGGTGACGCCGCGTTGTGCTTTCTCCTGACGCCTGAGGCGCTGCCAGGGCGCAGCAGCTCGCAGCGTTTCAACCACGTTGAGCCCCACTCCTCCGCGAGGTTCACCTTTGCGCACGCCGGCCGGCCGGCCTCGACGCAACGTGGCTTGCATGGCTCCTGCTCGACCACTCGCTGCTGCCCGCCGTTCACCACCCGCTGCAATGAGATGAGCCAGAAGCCCGGCAGGAATGGCTGCGCGCGCGGTCTCGACAACTTGTTCGGCGAGTTCGCGGGCTTCCGTGCTCCGCTGTTCACCTTCTTCCTCGGTGGAGGTTTCAGTGGAGCTTTCCGCAGCCTGCGCTTCACCTTCTTCCGGTCGAGGCGCATTTTCAGGATCGGCAGGCAGAACGGTTGCGCGCGCCGCAAGTACCAGTCGTGCAGCGATACCGGCGTCCTCATCGTTGAGTATGATCCTGCCATCAAGCGCAGCAGACGCCCGGGCCACTCGCAATGCCAGCAACGGCGCACGGAGCGAATCAATGCCGAGTGCGAGCGCTGCTGAACAAAGGGCCTCAAGAACAGGGTCCGACGCAACCACCTGCGGCAACAGCTTCTGCGCCGCGAGTATGGCGTGACGATCGGCCGGCAGCATTTCGGCAACGCTGATGGGCAGCGCCTCAAGATCAAGATGGAATGCGAGCCGATCCGCAAGCGCAGCCGGCGGATGTTCGTCGGGCGGCAATCCTTCGTTGCAGGCGATGACACCGAAGCGCGTAGGTATGTGCAGCGCCAGCCCATCACGCTCCAGGGCGACAGCGCCGTGGTCCATCACTGCCACGAGCCGACCCGCAAGCGCAGCGGGCAAACGCTCTGCCATCGCGACGACGACAACTCCCCCATCGGCTTCCGCAAGCAGGCCTCGCTCGACGATGGGTCTGCTGCTGTTCAAAGTGGCAATGAGGTCAAGGCCACCGAGCAGCCGGCTGTCCGTGATGGAAGCTGGCAGCCGACGAAACGGCATCGAAACGGACAAACACTCGCGAACGAAGCTCATCCAGCGATCGCGAACCGGCCCCGCCTGCGCACTCAGCAGTACACCCGTCCCGGGATCCACTGCGAACAGCGCCGCTGCCTGCAACGCGTCGCTCCAGCGGTTCCCGGCAGCGGTCACCTCATGCTCCGGAAAGTTCTTCGACCGCCCGCTCGACGCGCAAGCGCGAACCCGCTTCATCGAGCGGATCCCTGCGCAGGCGATGCGACAAAGCGGGTGTCGCCACCTGCTTCAAATGCGCTGTGGCGACTTCCTTCCTGCCTTCATAACTCGCCAGCGCCCGCGCCGCCCGCATCAACGTGAGTTCGCCTCGCAAGCCATCGGTGCCGAGACGCATGCAGAGTCTGGCCGCCCATTCGAGTGCGGCATCGGGAACACGGACATCCTGCAAGCGCTTACGGGCCGCCACGAGTTTCTTTCGCAGCTGGCTGTCACCCGGCTCCCACTCCGCGGCAAAGGCTGCGCTGTCGCGCTCGAATCGATCGCGCCGCTTGACCACTTCAATGCGGCTCGCGAGATCGACCGGCGTCTTTACTTCGACGGACAGGCCGAAGCGATCGAGCAGCTGGGGCCGCAGCTCCCCTTCTTCGGGATTGCCGCTGCCGATGAGCACGAAGCGCGCCGGATGACGGATGCTGAGCCCCTCGCGCTCCACGACGTTCTCACCCGAAGCGGCAACATCGATCAGCAGGTCGATCAGATGGTCCTCGAGGAGGTTCACTTCGTCCACATACAGGAATCCACGGTTGGCCCGCGCCAGCAACCCCGGCTCGAAGGCCTTGATTCCCTGCGTCAGCGCACGCTCGAGGTCCAGGGCGCCGACCACGCGGTCCTCGGTTGCACCGAGCGGCAGGTCGACTACCGGCACCGGAACCTGCTGTGACTTGATGGCCTTTGGATCCCGGGCGCGACAGTCCTCGCACCATGAAGCGGGCGCCTGTGGATCGCAGGCATACCGGCAACCGATGATCGCCCGCATGGGTGGCAGCAGCGCGGCAAGTGAGCGCACGGCGGTGGACTTGCCCGTGCCGCGGTCGCCAAACACCAGAACGCCGCCGATCGACGGATCGATTGCGGCACACAGCAGCGCGAGTTTCATTTCTTCCTGGCCGACAATCGCCGAAAAGGGAAACACTGCCATCGTGACTCCGGGTGTTTTCGTTATGTGTGGCCCTGGCAGCGTCTGATCAGACCCCGGGCGCCCGCGACGACAATACAGTGGAGGTTGCGCCCGACACAAATGCCGCCGCTTTGGCCGCCGGCGACCTCGAACCTGACCGGTGCTTGACGGGGCTTCAGACTTTCTGGAAGCGGGTGAAGGAACGCGCCTTGGCCTTCGCCGCCTCGACTTCGCGATTCCTGGGCTCCGCCGTGGTGACGAGCGTCGCGATGAGCTTCCGCGCAGCCGCCGTCACTTCCTCCACGGCTTCATCGAATGCCTTCTGGTTGGCCTTCGACGGTGCAGTCTGACCGCTCAACTTGCGCACGAACTGCAGCGATGCGTCGCGGATCTCGATCTCGGTGGCAGGAGGTTCGAAATTGAACAGCGTCCTGATATTCCGGCACATGGTCAGTCCTCAGGTCTTTGTCATTCGGGAAAGAGTACAGGCACGGCGCGCGCGGAGGAAAACATGCAGCGTTCGTCGTGACCACATACAGGAATGACGACTGCCGAATCACTGCCACCGATTTTTTCGTTCACATACTGTACGTAGGCCAGGCCCCGCATGAGGCGGTTCTGGCCCTGCGCCATTCCCGAACACGTTTCGTCAAAACCAGCGCGGGGCAGCACATCCAGTTCACCCAGCAGATACGTGACAGGCCTGGATGCAAGCTGCCTCCTCAAGGCTTCGTCTTCCACCCGGGCACTGTAGCCTGCGCGCTTCTCGAGTCCATAAGGCCAGAGATTGAAGACCTTGCAGCGGTCCGCTCCCGGATAAGAGCCGAAAGTCACGGTCGCTGCGCCGGAATTTTCTGCGGCCACATTTTCGGGAAGGACGATGGAGACCGGCCGTATGTCGTCCAGGTACATCGAGGTCGAGGGATTCGCCACCACGTACCGGATGGCGACTTCCGGCACGCTTTCCTGAACCTGGTTGGCCATTGCGTAACGCGTGACGAACTGGCCGCCTGCAGAGTGCCCTGCAATCAAGATCGAGTGAAGGTTCGGAAAGCGGCTCTTCTGCCCCAGCTGCTGCACGATGTCATCCAGCACATCGAAAGCGGTGGCTTGTTTCTGGTCGAGCGCGATGGCGCCCGCTTGCCACGAACCGCAGGGAAAATTCAGCTCTTTTCTCGCCAGCTTGTCTTCGCACGTTCCGTTGTTGGCGGCGAAATGCGGAGCGATGATCAGCGTGCTTCCTGTCTTCCCCGCTGCGGTAACAACGGCATTCATCGTCTGGAAGGAACGGTCTGCTCCGCGTCCGCCGCCGTGAACCACCACGACAGCCTGGGTGATATCGGCATTCGGCGTGACCAGCGAATGCGTGCGGTATACCAGCGTCCTGCCGCCTCCTTGCTTCAGCGTCACCCATTCCGTGCATTGGCTGCCTGCCGAAGTGCAATCTGCGGCCCAGCCGTTGTACCCGAACAGCGCGAGGCAGATTCCGAGAAATATGCTGGCCTTGAAATTCACGGTTACCGTTTTACTCAGCCTGAAATAAAAAAGGGAGGAGCGCCTGGGCTCTCCTCCCCTTCATCGTCGCATGGAATGCGATCAGCTCAGGTGCTGCTTCCAGAATGCGAGCGTACGTTCCCACGACAGGTTCGCGGCCGCTTCGCTGTAGCGCGGCGTGGAATTGTTGTGGAAGCCGTGCTGCGTGCCTTCATAGAAGAACACCTGGTAAGGCGTCTTGTTCGCCTTGAGGGCGGTCTCGTACGCCGGCCACATGCCATTGATGCGTTCGTCCGTGCCTGCGTAGTTGATCAGCAGCGGGGTCTTCACCTTTGCCATGTCCTCCGCAGCGGGTGCAGCACCATAGTACGGCGCACCTGCAGACAGCTCGCTGCCCATCGCCACGGCTAGGTTGTTCACCATGCCGCCACCCCAGCAGAAGCCGGTGGCGCCGAGCTTGCCGTTCGACTGTGCATGGGCCTTCACCCAACGCGCGCTGTTGACCATGTCCTGGCGCAGCTTGGCCTGATCGAGTTTCGCCTGCAGATCGCGGCCCGCGTCGTCATTGCCCGGATAGCCACCGACAGGTGCCAGACCATCTGGCGCCAGAGCGAGGAAGCCCGCGATCGCCGCGCGACGGGCGACATCTTCCACATAGGGGTTGAGGCCACGGTTCTCGTGAATGACCAGCACGGTCGGGAACGGACCTGCGCCCGCCGGCGTCGCGAGATAACCGCGCATCTTGCCGGAGGTGCCACCTGGCGACGGATAGTCGACATAGAGGCCCTTCATGCGCTCATCGGTGAAGGACACTGTCTGCGCTTCGGCATACCGCGGCATCAGTGCCTGTGCCATCACCAGAGCCGAACCGCCGGCCACCGACATCACCGTCGCGCGACGGAAAAACTCACGGCGATCGATCTGGCCATGACAGTACTCGTCATACAGGTCATAGACCTTCTGATCGATGTCCTGTCCGGTCAACTGCTTCTGCTCGATTCTGTTTGCCGACATTGCTCTGGCTCCTTAAAAAACGTGTCCCTGACAATTAAATCCGGTTGCTGCATGGAGTCGCTTCTTCCTTGAGCGAATCTCCACTGCTATTCCCCTCGCTTCCTGCGCTGCAAAAAAACCAGCTGACCGTACAAGGGGTTGCCGGAATATATGTCGATGCCCGCGGGCAGACAATCAGCGCAACGTGAAGTTTTGCGAAGGTCAGTGGACCGGCTTGTGGCGCGCGGCGAGGATCAGCAGCCATCCGCCGCCCGCGAAGAGGATGACCAGCGACAGCAGCGAGCCGCGGGAACTGCCAGTGACGAGTGCGGTGATGCCCATGAGGAACGGTCCAAGCACGGACGCGAACTTGCCCATCATGTTGTAGAAGCCGAAGAATTCGCCCGGCCGGTCGGCGGGGATAAGGCTGCCGTAGTACGAACGGCTGAGACTCTGGATCGCGCCCTGCACCAGACCGATGGCGACGGCCATCCCGTAGAACTCGGTCACGCTGGTCATGAAGACAGCCCACACCGTGACAAGAACATAAACCACGATGCCGATGAAGATGCCCGCCAGGGGACTCGCGCGCTGGCCGAGCCAGCCGAAGAAAAGCGCGGCAGGAAAGCCGACGAACTGCGTGACGAGCAACGCCACGATGAGACTGTTCGTCGGAAAACCGAGTGCCAGGCCGTAGTCCACCGCCATCTTCATGATGGTATTCACGCCATCGATGTAGAGCCAGTACGCAAGCAGGAACAGCAGCAGCGCGCGATATTTGCGGATCTCGTGGAACGTACGCACGAGCTGCGCGATGCCTTCGCGGATCGCACGGGAGGCTCCGGGATGCTGTGCATCGCTGCGTTCTTTCACGAACAGGAAAATCGGGATGGCGAACAGCGCCCACCACACACCGACCATCAGGAACGAAAGGCGCACCGCCTCCGCCGCCGAGGCGAGACCGAAGAAGGCAGGTTGCAACGTCATCAACACGTTGATGGCGAAGAGAACGCCACCGCCCAGGTAGCCGAGGCTGTACCCGTAGCCCGAAACCAGATCAAGCCGGTCGCGCGGCGCCACGTCGATGATGAGCGAATCGTAGAAGATCATCCCGCCCCAGAAACCGACCGAAGCGCCGACGTAGAGCACCGCCGCCCATTGCCATGCGCCCTGCTCCACGAAATAGAGTGCGGCCGTCATGACAACACCGAGTGCAGTGAATACCGCGAGGAACCGCATCCGTGCATTACCGCGATCGGCAATGGCGCCCAGCAACGGCGCGAGCACCGCCAGAATGAAACTCGCCGTGCCGTTCGCCATACCTAAGCGAAACGTACTCAGCGTCGCTTCCGCATCGGTGTTCCAGTACTGGCGGAAGAAGATGGGGAAGAAGCCCGCCATCACGGTCGTGGCAAACGCGGAATTTGCCCAGTCGTAGAGCGCCCACGCGAAAACCGGCCGCTGGCGAAGCACTGACTTCATGCGGCGGAGGCCAGGTGTTCGCGTGTTTCGCGAAAATCGAGATCCGGCCAGCGTTCGGTGGTGAGCTGCAGGTTCACTCGCGTCGGAGCGAGATACACCGGCGCTCCCGAATGATCCTTGGCCAGGTTGTCATAGGCCTTGGTCTGGAATTCCGCGAGCTTCTTCGGATCCTTGCCGTAGATCCAGCGCGCGGTGAACACGTTCACTGGATCGAAGGTGCATTGCACGCTGTACTCATCGAGCAGACGGAAAGCGACCACATCGAACTGCAGCGGGCCGATGGCGCCGAGGATGAGGTCGTTGTTCCGGAGCGGCCTGAACACCTGCGTCGCGCCCTCCTCGCATAGCTGATCGAGCCCCTTCTGGAGAGCCTTCATACGCAGCGGATCCTTGAGCACGACACGGCGGAACATTTCCGGCGCGAAGTTCGGGATACCGGTGAATGTCAGGGATTCGCCTTCCGTAAAGGTATCGCCGATGTTGATCGTGCCGTGATTGTGCAAGCCGAGGATATCGCCCGCAAAGGCTTCGTCGGTGTGCTGCCTGTCGGCCGCCATGAAGGTCAACGCGTCGTTGATGCGCATTTCCTTGCCAAGCCGCGTATGGAAGAAGCGCAGCCCCTTGGAGTAGCGGCCGGAACAGATGCGCATGAAGGCGATGCGGTCCCGATGGCCGGGATCCATGTTCGCCTGGATCTTGAACACGAAACCCGTCAGCGGCGCTTCCAGCGGATCGACCTTCCGGCTCGTGGTCTCGCGCGACAGTGGCGATGGCGCGTGTTCAACGAATCCGGCAAGGAGTTCAGCTACGCCGAAATTGTTGATGGCTGAACCGAAGTAAACCGGCGTCTGCCTGCCCGCGAGATATTCCGCACGATCGAATGCGGGGCTCGCGCCCCGGACGAGTTCGAGTTCCTCGCGAAAAGCCTTGCCACGATCGCCCAGAAACTCCGTGGCCTCTTCACTGTCGATGCCATCGATCGTGGAGTGGGTCCCCGCGCGGCCTTTTTCACCCGGCACATAGATGTAGATGCGGTCTTCGTGCAGGTGGTACACGCCCTTCAGCTCACGACCCATGCCGATGGGCCAGCTCATCGGCGTGCAGACGATCTTGAGCACCTTCTCGATTTCGTCGAGCAGATCAAGCGGCTCACGACCTTCGCGATCCAGCTTGTTGATGAAGGTCATGATCGGTGTATCGCGCAGGCGGCACACATCCATGAGCTTGATCGTGCGCTGCTCGACGCCCTTGGCGCAGTCGATGACCATGAGCGCCGAATCGACGGCGGTCAGCGTGCGGTAAGTGTCCTCCGAGAAATCCTCGTGGCCCGGCGTATCGAGGAGATTCACGATGCGCCCCTGGAAAGGGAACTGCATGACCGATGAGGTCACCGAGATGCCGCGCTGCTGCTCCAGCGCCATCCAGTCCGACGTTGCATGTCGCGTTGCCTTGCGGCCCTTCACGGTACCGGCGAGCTGGATCGCGCCCCCGAACAGCAGGAGCTTCTCGGTCAGCGTCGTCTTGCCTGCGTCAGGATGCGAAATGATCGCAAACGTGCGGCGGCGGGAAATCTCGTCGGTAAGCTCGGTCATGGAAAATGGCAGCGCAGTTGAACGGCGCGCGATTGTAGCCGATCAGGGGAGGGCTTCGTGCCCGCTGCCGGAAGACAGCCGCGGCCTCAGACTTCCTCGTGGAGACCCTGGCCCAGAAGCTTGAGTTGCAGCCGGTAGACCAGCGCGTCCTCTCTGCCCGCGAATGACTGGTAATAGGCCCGGCGCACGCCGATCTTCTGGAAACCCATCGCCACATAGACGCGGATCGCAGCAGGATTCGACGGCCTGACCTCAAGGAACACATCGTGGGCACCCTGGGCTCGAGCATGCTCGAGCAACCGTTCGAGCAGGAGGCGCCCAATGCCCTGCCGGCGCAGATCGGTGCGGATACAGACATTGAGGATGTGGGCCTCTCCCGCGCCCAGCGTCATTACGCCATAGCCCGCAACCTGTCCCTCCACTTCCACCACCCGGCATACATAGCCCACCCGGATGCAATCGCGAAAAATACCTTCGGTCCAGGGGAAATCGTAGGCCGCACGTTCGACCGCAATGACACCTTGAGTGTCGGTGAGCAGCATCGGCCGGAACTGGAGACTGGGCCGGTGCGCACGATCGCTGGGGGCGGCGCTCATGGAGGAGTCATTCGCTGAAGAGCGCCATCAACCCGGCACCGGTTCTGCAGCCGTCTGCATGGCGAGCACGAGATCGGCCCAAGCCTTGCGCTTTTCGCCCGGGCTGCGGAGCAGATACGCAGGGTGATAGGTCACGACCACAGGCCGCGAGCTGTCCGGCAACACGTGCGGCTTTCCCCGCAGCTTGCCGATCGGCGTATCCGTCGCGAGCAGATTCTGCGCGGCGATGCGTCCGACACAGAGAATCAGGCGCGGATTGACGAGCTCGATCTGTCTGCGCAGGTAAGGCAGGCAGCAGGCAACCTCTTCGGGTTTGGGATCGCGATTGCCGGGGGGGCGGCATTTCAGGATGTTGGCGATGAACACCTGGTCGCGCTTCAACCCGACAGCACGGAGCATGGAGTTGAGCAGTTGCCCGGCGCGACCCACGAAGGGCTCGCCTTCCCGGTCCTCATCTGCGCCTGGCGCTTCACCGATGACCATCCACTGCGCGGCACGGTCACCCACGCCGAACACAGTACGAGTCCGCGTCTTGCTCAGGTCACAGCGAGTGCAGCCGCTGACGGCCTGTTCAAGTTCAGGCCAGTCCAGAGTGGCTGCAGGACGATCATCGAGACCCGTGGTTGCGGGAATCGTTGGCGGTGCACGGACCACCTCGACAACAGAAACAGCAGCATTCTGCGGGACGGACGCCGGGAGAGAACGCCTTTCCCAGACGTCGATATCGAGGGCCTTAAGGTATTGCAGCCGGCGTGCGTCCATGTCTTGAACGTTCAATGATCCGATTCGCTGTGGGGTGCAGGCGTTTGCGGAAGATGTCGACGGCGACGCAGCTTGCGCCAGGCCCAGTAAAGGGGTGCCGACGCTGCATACAGACCGAAGAGACCGAACAAGGTTTCAGGCGGACGCAACGAGACCACGACGTAAGCGAGCGGAATGAGCGCGGCATAGGCCCACGGTACCCTGCCCTCCAGATTCAGTTCCTTGCCACTCCAGTACGAGAACTGGCTGACCATCAGTGCGCCAATGATGACCGTCACCAGGAAGGCGAGGATCAGAGCCGGCAGCCCGGAGAGCCCGAAGTCGCTCGCCAGCCAGATGAAGCCTGCGACGGTGGCCGCGGCGGAAGGACTGGGCAGCCCTTCGAAATACTTCTTGTCCGTGCCCGTATCCGCTCTCGAGTTGAAGCGCGCGAGGCGCAGGGCGGCGGCCACGGCGTAGAAGAATGTCGCCAGCCACCCGAGCCGCCCCCAGAGCCGGCCGTACTCATATATGCCTTCGATGCCCCATTGATACACGACGATCGCGGGAGCGACCCCGAAGGCAACCATGTCGGACAGGCTGTCGTACTGCTTGCCGAATTCGCTTTGCGTGTTGGTCCAGCGGGCGACGCGCCCGTCCAGCCCGTCGAACAGCATGGCGACAAAGACCGCGACGCCGGCACGTCCGAAATTGCCGTCAATGGCGGCGACAATCGCATAGAAACCCGCAAAGAGCGTGCCGGTGGTCAGCAGGTTCGGGAGCAGGTAGACACCACGGCTGCGCCGGGTTTGCGGGGACTCATCGATGAGGGGAGTTTCTTGCGGCATCGGGCATCTTAGGCTGGCAGCGCGGGACCGGACAACAGAAGACCTGCCGGGCGGCCACATTGCCCGGCACGCCGGGCACCTGAGGCACTATCATTGCCGTTTCGCTTCACACCTGCAGACCCGAACGATATCACCATGCGCGTTTCAGCCTATCCCATCGTCACCCTGCGTGACGTTCCCGCCGATGCGGAAGTCATCAGTCATCAACTCATGCTGCGTGCCGGCCTCATCCGCAAGCTCGCCGGAGGCCTGTATTCGTGGCTGCCGATGGGGCTCCGCGTGCTGCGCAAGGCAGAAAAGATCGTTCGCGAGGAGATGGACCGCGCGGGTGCGCTCGAACTGCTCATGCCCACCATCCAGCCTGCCGAACTGTGGCAGGAATCCGGTCGCTGGGAGCAGTACGGCCCGGAACTGCTGCGGATCAAGGATCGCCACGACCGCGTGTACTGCTACGGCCCCACGCACGAGGAAGTGATCACGGACATCGCCCGCAAGGAACTGCGCAGCTACAAGCAGCTGCCGGTCAATTTCTACCAGATCCAGATCAAGTTCCGCGACGAGATCCGGCCTCGCTTCGGTGTAATGCGGTCGCGCGAGTTCCTGATGAAGGACGCCTATTCCTTTCATCTCGATCCCGAGTCACTGGCCCAAGGCTACGACCGCATGTTCGATGCCTACTCGCGCATCTTCACGCGGATGCAGCTGCGGTTCCGGCCTGTCGATGCGGACACGGGCGCGATCGGGGGCAGCCGCTCCATGGAATTCCATGTGCTGGCGGATTCCGGCGAAGACGCCATCGCCTTCTCGGACGGCGACGACTATGCCGCCAATCTCGAAATGGCCATCGCCTTGCCGCCCGCTGCACCTAGAGCCGCGCCCGCGGCTGACATGACGACAGTGCATACGCCCGGAACAAAAACCATCGCTGAAGTCGCCGCGTTCCTCAAGGTGCCGGCCGACCATTGCCTCAAGACACTGTTGGTCGAAGGCACGGACGGCAGCGTCGTGGCGCTGGTCGTTCGCGGTGATCACGAACTGAACGCGATCAAAGCCCAGAAGCTGCCTGGCGTCGCGAGTCCACTGAAGCTCGCGTCAATGGCGCAGATTACCGAAGTCGCAGCGAGTGAAGCGGGCTTCATCGGCCCTGTCGGCTTGGGTGTCAAGGTGTACACCGATCATGCGGCTGCGGCTCTGGCCGATTTCGTCTGCGGTGCGAACAAGGCGGATCACCACCTCACCGGCGTCAACTGGGGTCGCGATCTGCCTGAGGCTGAAGGAGTCGATATCCGCAATGTCGTTGCCGGGGATCCGAGCCCCACGGGCAAGGGAACGCTCGGCATCGCCCGCGGAATCGAGGTGGGCCACATCTTCCAGCTCGGCCGGAAATACAGCGACGCCATGCAGGCCACCGTCCTCGATGAGCAGGGCAAGTCCGTCACGATGTACATGGGGTGTTATGGCATTGGCGTGACGCGGGTCGTGGCAGCGGCCATCGAACAGAATCACGATGAGCGCGGTATCGTCTGGCCGGAACCGTTGGCCCCTTTCCAGGTATCCCTCGTGCCCATCAATCTGCAACGTTCGGAGCGCGTTCGCGAAACGGCCGACAGGCTCTACAGCGAGCTGACGGCGGCCGGCATCGAAGTGATGTACGACGATCGTGATGCGCGGCCGGGCGTGAAGTTCGCGGACGATGAGCTGCTCGGCATTCCGCACCGGATCGTGGTCGGCGAGAAGTCGCTGGACCGTGGCGTACTGGAGTACCGGCATCGCAAGGCGTCAGCCAGCGAGGAATTCCCGGCGACGGATGCGCTCGGTTTCCTGCGCAGCCGGATGAATGCCTCGACCTGAACCCATGTCGCGAAGCTCACCCGTAGCGCTGTTGCTGATCATCGCGGGTGCGTTTGCAGCGCTGCTGCCTCACGCCGCGCTGGCCGACAGGCAGGAGGATCCCCAACTCGGCAAGCTGCTGGAGCGGGCGCTGGCCGAACAGGAATGCTTCGACGACAAGTACGACCGACAGGTGTGGTTCACCGTCATGCAACCGCGGTTGCAGAAGCTCGTGAAGAATGTCGCCGAGCAGGAGGAGATCCTCCACCAGGTGCATTGCGAGGCCAAGCGGCTGGAGCTGCCACCGGGCTTGGTCATGGCGGTCATCGATGTCGAAAGCCGTTTCGATCGCTGGGCGGTGTCATCGGCCGGTGCGGTCGGACTCATGCAGATCATGCCTTTCTGGCCGCGCCAGCTCGGCATGCGCAACGAACAGCTCGTTCGCATCCCGCAGAACATCCGCATGGGCTGCACGATCCTGAAGTTCTATCTGGATCGCGAGAAAGGCGATTACACGAAGGCGCTCGCGCGCTACAACGGCAGCGTCGGCCGTCGCAACTACTCCGACATCGTCCTCACGCGCCTCGCGAACCGCTGGCAGTACTAGCGGGTTGCAAAGCCGTCCGCGACGGAACCGGTTTCCACCTCGCTGATTTCCACTGCATCAACGCGTGCCGACGGCGGTCCGTGCCAGAGCCAGTCGATCAGCTTCTGAACATTCTGCGCAGATCCTGCGACAAGCACCTCGACCCTGCCATCGGCAAGATTACGGGCATAGCCGTTGAGTTTGAGCGAACGGGCGTGATCGCGAGTGCTCGCCCGGTAGTACACGCCCTGCACTCGCCCGCTGACCAGGCAGCGCCGGGCAATCACGGGTTCGTTCAAGGAGCGGGACGTCCCGCAGACTGGGCTGTTTGCAGGGCCGCGGTTGCGATCCGACGTGCTTCACTCGCTTCATCGCGGGCCTGGCGATAGAGCCGTTTCTGCATGCTGGCTTCGGCGCGCCCGAGATAGTCCTGCGCCTTCTCGATCTCGCCGGGCGCAGCGCGGGCGGCGCCCGCTTCCTGGGCGGCGCGGATGGCTTGCCGGGCATTGCTCATCTCCTGCACCGGAATGCCCGCGCAGGCGGCTATGCCGAAGACAAGGAAGAGCGCCAGCACGGCGGTGGAGAAGCGGCGTTGGACGGACTCGGTCATCATTGCAAGCATTGATTCCGCTAGGGAACCTCTGATTAACCTATACACGCTCGCGTTGTGTCTCTAATCGCTTGATGCGAGGCGCAGTCCGCAGGCCATATGCCCCACATTTATGAACATGGGGACAAGGGCTGTAACGACGCAGCGGGCGATTAGAGGCGCAACCCATAAAATGATGAATCTATTCGCTAATCGGGACGGGATCCATTTCGTGCATGGCGGTGTTGCTCCTCCCTTGAGTACATTGGGTACACAGCGGTCGTCGCGCCTAACCCTGCACGAAATGGCTCGCCGTCGCGAGTGCGTATAGGTTAATCAGAGGTTCCTTAAATTTTCCGCTTTGGATTCTTGAGCGACGCTAGCAACGGACTGCCGCCCGGTCAAGCATTGGCTGCAACGGCTCACACATCCCACCGGAGCGCTGCCATCCGCCTGCCTTACACTGTGCGCCAATCACGCTTGGGGAAACTGCATGACCGAGATTCTTGTCCTCTACTACTCCCGGAAAGGCAGCACCGCCGAACTTGCCCGCCAAGTCGCCCGGGGCGTCGATGGAGTGGCCGGCGCCCGCGCCTGTTTACGAACAGTGCCGCCCGTTGCAACCGTCGTCAGCGCACCGGAACCTGCGGTACCCGAAAGCGGTCCGCCCTACGCGACGCTCGAGGATCTGAAGGAATGCGACGGCCTGATCCTCGGCAGCCCTACCCGCTTCGGCAACATGGCGGCCCCGCTGAAGCATTTTCTGGATGGCACCAGCACGTTGTGGCTGAGCGGCGGCCTCGCGGATAAACCTGCTGCGGTCTTTACCTCCACCCAGACCATGCACGGGGGGCAGGAGACGACCCTGCTCAGCATGATGCTGCCTTTACTCCATCACGGCATGGTGCTGGTGGGCCTGCCATACACCGAGGCCGCACTGACCCGGACGTCCGGCGGCGGCTCTCCGTATGGCGCGAGTCATGTTGCCGGCGCTGCTCCACAGGGCCAGCTGACCGACGATGAGCGCCTGCTCGCGCAGTTGCTCGGAAAGCGAGTAGCCGCGCTGGCGGTCCAGCTGAAAGCTTCCAGACCGTGAGTCCCGGGTCACTCGCTGCCCATCGCTGGGTGCTCATCACCCACGGATCGCTGGTGCTGCTCGTCTTCCTCTGGCAGCTGACGACGCGCGCTGCGCCTGCATCCGTGGGGTTCGCGCTGCTTGCGGTGCTGGTCTTGCTGCTGCCCTGGCCGGGTCTGCTTCGCGGCAAGCGTTACACCCATGCGTGGAGCACGCTCTGTGTCATGCCTTACCTGGTGCTCGGGAGCGTGGAAGCGATTGCGAATCCGGGGCAGCGATTCTGGTCGGGTGCGTGCGTCTTGCTGGCGCTGGTCTTCTTCGCCGCGCTGATCCACTACCTGCGTGTTACCCGGCCGGCTCCTGGCGCTTGAGGATGGCGCTGACGAACGGCACCGACAGCCGGCGCTGGGCCACGAGTGAAGCTTCATCGAGCGTATCGAGGAAAGCGCACAGCGAGTGCATGTCCCGTGGCAGCCGCACCAGCAGGTAACGCGCCGTCTCATCCGGCAGCTCCAGGCCCCGTTGTGAGGCGCGCAGCTTGAGAGCCGCAATCTGCTCGGCCTCATCGAGCGGCTGCAGTTTCAGCACCAGTCCGCCTCCGAACCGTGACGCCAGGTCACGCAGTTTGAACCCGGCACCGGCCGGCGCCGACAGGGCCGTGACGACCAGTCGCCCGCCCGCATCCTCCAGCTCGGTGTAGAGGGCGAAGATCGCCCGCTCCCAGGCGCCCGCTCCCGCCACTGCCGCGACATCGTCGAGACACACCCACGTGAGGCGACCGCAACCACTCAGTACCTCGGGCCCCATCTCCAGGATTTTTCCCAAGGGAAAGTAGGCTGCGGGCTGCTGGTGTTCGCCCGCCCGGGCGCATAGCGCCTGCAACAGATGCGTCTTGCCACTGCCCGCCGGCCCATGCAGCCACACGACGGGACGATGGGATTCGGGGCGCAGCGAGAGCAGGCTTTCAACCACGCCCTGGTTGCGCCCTGCGAGATAGCTCGCAAAGACGGAGCTGTCGCGCAATCTCACGCCCAGAGGCAGTTGTTGTGGTGCGCCGGGCATCATCGCCCCGCTGGTTGACGCAGCAGAGCCGCTGCCTTCGCTCCATAGCGCAGGACGTAGTCGAGCCCGCTGACTACGGTTGTCACCATGACCAACGCACCTGACGCGGTGATGAGCGCACGTGGCACCGCCATGCTCGCCTCGGCGGCAATCACGGCCAGCACGAACAGGATCTGGCACAGCGTGTTCAGCTTGCTGACCGGGGTGGGATGCCCACCCAGCGTTCCGAAACGCAGCTTGAACAGCAGCGCCCCGACGCCGATCACCACGTCGCGTCCGACCACCAGCACCGTCAGCCAGACCGGTACGAGAGCAAGCACGCTCAAGGTGATGAACACGACGACGAGCAGGAGTTTGTCGGCGACCGGATCGATCAGCCTGCCAAATTCGGAGGTCCAGCCGAACTGCTTGGCAAGCAAGCCATCTGCCGCATCGGTTGCGGCTGCCACGCCGAACACCAGCAAGGTCAGTGGATAATCGCCCCGGACCAGGAGCCAGACGAGAGGAACGATCAGCACAATGCGCAGCAGCGTCAGCGCATTGGGGAGGAAGCTCAGGCTCAAGATGGAGCTCAGGGCAGTCCGGAGGGCTGATAGCGCAGCGCGACCTGACCGGGGGCCATGCTTTCGCCGGAATCGGGAACCAGACGCTGGCCCAAGCGGATGGCACGCAGGAGCAGATTGGCATCGCCACGGACCTGCAACCGGAACCGTACGCTGTCGCCGCTGATGTGGTCGACGGCGGCCGAGCGGACGAGCGTCAGTCCTTCGAGGTAGTTCAGGGTTTCGGCGTAGGCCTTGAGATCATTGATCGCTGCCACGTCGACGACGATTTCCTGGACCGCCCCTGCGGCCGCAGCGAACAGGTTCGAGAGCTGGTCAGCCGCGAAGTGCACGCCTTCGGGCAGCGAACCCGTCGTGTCGGCGGTGGATTCGCCAAAGTGCAGACTCCAGCGGACGTTGAGTTCATTGCCGGCACCCCGGCGGGCTCGGCCAACCAGGACACCATCGGCGCGATAGCGGGAGGCCAGCGTCGCGATGCGGGCTCCCTGCTGGCTCTCGTTCCCGAGTGCACCCGCGAGCATGCGGTCTTCCATGTCCATCACCGGCCAGACCAGCGGCAAGCCCCGCAGATCCGCGACCTGCTGGAGAATGCGGCTTTCGGGCAGGGCGGCATCCAGCCCGACCCAGGTCTGCTGGCCATTGGCATCTTCGATCGCCAGCCAGACCAGCGTCACTGGCCGCTCGCTGCCCCAGACCGGCAAATTGTTCTGCGCCAGCACGCGGTCGATCGACTCATGATCGAAACCCACCTGCAGGGTACCGTCGGGATTGTCGCCAAAGCGTTGCACGTAACGCCGCGCATCGGACAGTGTCGCCTGACTAAGATGCTCTCCTGCATCGCGTCGGCCGCTCGCCCGGACCGCCACGGCGCGCAAGGCGGCCGAGAATGAGGCATTCCGCGCCGCATCACCGTTTCCCGCTGCCGGCACCGATGCTTCATACAGGTTAGGCACCACGACCGCGGCGCTGGCCGGGATGCCAGACGCAAGCACGCCCAGGCACAGCGCCACCCTGGCCATGAGCAGACGCGCGGAGCAGGACATTGCAGGCGGCAGGGTCATGTTTTCGAGGACACCGGGCGGGTAATTGACGAGAATGGGGTCGAGCAGACGAGGCTGTGTAAAATACCACACGACCTTCCCCAAGACCCTTGGATCTCCCGCAGACGCAGGCTCCCATGACCTCCTCTTCCCTGACCTATCGTGACGCCGGCGTTGACATCGATGCGGGCGACGAACTCGTTGAGCGCATCAAACCCCTCGTCAAGCGCTCTATGCGCCCGGAAGTGCTGGCGGGTCTGGGTGGCTTTGGAGCCCTCTTCGAAATTCCGGTCGATCGTTTTCGCCGGCCTGTGCTCGTCTCGGGTACCGACGGCGTGGGAACGAAGCTGCGGCTCGCCATTGAAACCGGACGGCACGATTCCATCGGGATCGATCTCGTCGCGATGTGCGCGAACGACGTCGTCGTCCAGGGCGCCGAGCCCCTGTACTTCCTCGACTACTACGCAACCGGGAAACTCGAGGTGAATGCCGCCGAAGCGGTCATCAAGGGAATCGTCGAAGGCTGCGTGCAGGCAGGCGCAGCGCTGATCGGCGGCGAGACAGCCGAAATGCCCGGCATGTATGCAGCGGGTGACTACGATCTCGCCGGCTTCTGCGTCGGCATCGTGGAGAAGGACGCCATCATCGACGGCAGCCGGACGCGCCCGGGCGATGCGATCATCGGCCTTGCCTCTTCCGGCCCGCATTCGAATGGCTACTCGCTGATCCGCAAGCTCGTGCAGGTGACGAAAAGCACGCCGGAGACGCGCCTCGGCGCCGGACTTCTGTACGACGCGCTGCTGCAGCCCACCCGCATCTACGTCAAGTCGCTTCTCGCGCTGTTCAGAGCGGTACCGGTCCACGGACTCGCGCACATTACGGGCGGCGGCATCACCGGCAACGTGCCGCGTGTCATTCCCGACGGCCTCGAAGCCCTGATCGGTGCGCAGGCCTGGCAACGCGCTCCTGTTTTCGAGTGGTTGCAGCGCGCAGGAAATATCTCCGCGGAGGAGATGTTCCGCACGTTCAACTGCGGCATCGGCATGACTGTCACCGTGGCAGCGGAACATGTCGAGGCGGCCCTTGCGAGTCTGCGTGCGAGTGGCGAAACGGCTTTCGTCGTCGGCGAGATCCGTCGGGGTACGAACGGCGTCGTGATCCATCCGTGACAGCATGATGACGGCCGGCACCGCGACCGGCCGCATGCCGGTGGTGATCCTGATCTCGGGTCGCGGCAGCAACATGCAGGTCATCGCAGAACGCGCGGCCCGTAACGAGCTGCCCATCGAAGTGCGCGCGGTAATCAGTGACCGGGCCGATGCCGGCGGTCTCGCCACTGCGGCAGCCTTGGGGCTTCCCGTCGCGTCGCTCTCTCCCAAAGATTTTCCGGATCGCGCTGCATTCGACGCGGCGCTCGCTGTCCTGATCCGTACGTACGCTCCGGAACTGCTGATCCTCGCCGGCTTCATGCGCATCCTGGGCCCGGAATTCACCGCTGCGTTCGCGGGGCGGACGCTCAACATCCATCCGTCGCTGCTGCCGGAATACCGTGGACTGCATACTCACCAGCGCGTGCTCGAAGCGGGCGATACACACCACGGCGTCAGCGTGCATTTCGTCACGGAGGAACTCGATGGCGGTCCCGTGGTCATTCAGGCACGGATACCTGTGCTGCCTGGCGATACGGAAGCCACCCTTTCAGCACGCGTTCAGCACGAGGAGCACAGGATCTATCCCGAAGTCGTCGATTGGTTCGCCCGGGGACGACTGCAATACCAGGCAGGACAGGCATGGCTCGATGGCAAGCCGCTCGTCTCGCCCGTCATTCGTGAAGCCAGTTGAGGTAATTCCTGCATGACACGGTCCGGATTCCTCGCCCCGCGCACCCTGGTCTTGGCATTGCTGTTGACGTGCGCCCTCCCTGCAGCGCATGCCGCAGAAGTTGCTAGCACGGCACTGCAGCCCTCCTCCGCGACCTACGATGTCGAATTCCGCGGCATCGACGCGGGCAGCACCACTTTCACGCTGAGCGACGCCGGTAACGGTCAGTTCGCATACGAATCGCGTTCGAATGCAAAGGGGCTCGCCAAGCTCGTCATTCGCACCGAAGTGCGGGAAGCCAGCACCTTCGGACTGGTGGACGGCGTCATCAGGCCGGTGAGCTATGTGCTGGATGACGGCTCGAAGGACACTTCGCGAGATACCCGACTCGAATTCGACTGGACTGCCAATGTCGCAAAGGGCCAGCACGAGGACCACCCGGTCGAAGTGCCCCTCGCGCCCGGACTCCAGGACCGGATGTCCATGCAGATCGCGGTCATGGAGCAGCTGGCGGCGGGCGTCGAGCCGACGCGCATCGACTACATCGACCGCAACGTGATCAAGCACTACGTCTACACGAAGGAAGGCACGGCGCGCCTCAAGACAGCCGTAGGCGAAGTCGACACGGTGATCTACTCAAGCACCCGCGAAGGATCCACCCGCGTGAGCAAGCTCTGGTACGCGCCATCGCTCGGCTACACACCCGTGCGCGGCGAACAGCTCCGCCGCGGCAAGGTCGAGACCGTGCTGACCATCACTTCACTGAAGAGGTCGTAAGCCTTCAGGCTTTGGGCAGCGTCACGCCCTGCTGCCCCTGGTACTTGCCGCCGCGGTCCTTGTACGACGTCTCGCAGACTTCATCCGACTCGAAGAACAGCATCTGCGCGACGCCTTCGTTCGCATAGATTTTCGCCGGCAGCGTGGTCGTGTTGGAGAACTCGAGGGTCACATGGCCTTCCCACTCCGGCTCAAGCGGCGTGACATTGACGATGATTCCGCAGCGGGCATAGGTCGACTTGCCCAGGCACACGGTGAGGACACTGCGCGGAATGCGGAAATATTCGACTGTCCGCGCCAGAGCGAATGAATTGGGCGGAATGATGCAGACGTCGGCCTGCAGATCCACGAAGCTGCCGGAATCGAAATTCTTCGGGTCGACGATCGTCGAGTTGATGTTCGTGAAGATCTTGAACTCGTTCGCACACCGCACGTCGTAACCGTAGCTCGAGGTGCCGTACGAAATGATCTTGCCGCCGGGGCCAGTGCGCACCTGTTCCGGGGCGAACGGCTCGATCATGCGATTTTCGGCAGCCTGGCGGCGGATCCAGCGATCGGACTTGATGCTCATGCAGGGTTCCTAGGTATCTTCGACTTCGATGTTCGGCAGTCCGGCGCCAGCGCCGCTGTTGAGACGGGCGAGATGGGCAGCCGTGCGACGCGCCATGCCGATGTACGCCTGGGCCAGCGCCCCGCCCGGGTCATGGACAACAGTGGGACGGCCTCCGTCAGCCTGTTCGCGGATTCGGATATCGAGAGGCAGTTCGCCGAGCAGCTCCACCGAATACTGGGCGGCCATGGCCCGTCCGCCTCCCGAGCCGAAAATGTGTTCTTCGTGGCCGCATTGTGAACAGACATGAGTGCTCATGTTCTCGACGATGCCAAGGACCGGCACCTCGACTTTCTGGAACATCTTGAGTCCCTTGCGCGCATCGAGCAGCGCGATGTCCTGCGGAGTCGTCACGATGACCGCGCCGCTGACGGGAACCCTCTGCGAGAGGGTCAACTGGATGTCCCCGGTGCCGGGAGGCATGTCGACGATGAGATAGTCGAGATCGCCCCAATGGGAATTGTCTAGCAGCTGCGTCAGCGCCTGCGTGACCATCGGCCCGCGCCACGCCATCGGCTGCTCTTCATCGATGAGCAGGCCTATCGACATGACCTTGACCCCATACGCAACGGGCGGCTCGATCAGGCGGCCATCGTGACTCGTCGGCCGCTGATTCCCGAGGCCCATCATTCGCGCCTGGCTCGGGCCGTAGATATCCGCATCCAGCAGCCCCACCGCTGCCCCATCGCCGGCCAGCGCGAGCGCCAGATTGGCTGCCGTGGTGGACTTGCCGACGCCCCCCTTGCCAGAAGCCACTGCGACGATGTTCTTGATGCCCGCGAGGGGCTTGAGGTTCTGTCTGACGGAACCCGGCGCGACGGCCCAATCGACTGTCACTTCAGTCCGTTCGACTCCGGGAACCGCGGCCAGAAGTCGAATGAGCTTGTCTTGAAGTTCGGCCCGGTAATGTTCCGCGGGAAATCCGAGTCGCACGTGCAGCGTCGCCGTGGGACCCTGGGCCTGCAGGACCGTCACAGCTCCGACCGTCAGCAGGTCGACGCCGTAGTGCGGTTCGACCCAGGCACGGAGCGAGGCATCGAGTGCGGTAGTGAGCGCTGGATTCATCAGGACCTTCAAAGCCTTTGCACGAGGACGGCGGCGGGAGCCCCGAGGACGGGGCGGCGCATTGTAGCCGCGCCGTCGCCTTCAGGCGATCCGCCGGTTTCGTGGCCGGGCGGCCACAGAGGCTGCGCATTGACCTAAGGGATTTCCCGACCCGGCGGGTTCGCGTGGCATAATGCCGCCGGGCAGGTACGTCGGACAGCAGAAGCCGAAGTTGTGACACAAGGAACGGCAGCCGACGGCCCTGACGCACCAATCTGCCTGAGAGACCCCGCGCTACGGAAACGCAATCGGAGCCTTGATGACTCCGGGGTACCGGCGCGACGATTAGGGATCGATAACGAGACGACTCGATGAGTTTTTTTTCCAACATGCGGGCGGATTCCCTGATCGAGAAGATCAGGGCAGTCGGCGATACCGCTCATCCCGATTCACTGAGCGCCCTGGCGAAGCTCGCCAAAATCGGGCCGGCCGCGATCCCCAAGATCATCGATGCCCTGGCCACGGCCGACAAGAAAGAAACCCTTGCCTACGTCGACGTGCTCTCCCAGCTGGTCGACAACAAGACCTTCCCCCTCTTTGCCGAAGGCCTGACCGACGAGAACCCCCGCGCGGTGAAGGCCATCGCCTGGGCGCTCACGTCGAACCGCAACTACACCCCGAGCCTGCTGCTTGAACTGCTTGCCCGGCCGGGAATCTCGAAGCCTGCGGTGATGGACATTCTCGCTGCCCAGAAGGGTCGCGTCAGCGTGCGCGAACTGCTGAACCACGCCTACAACCAGGAGGCGAATGAAAAGGCCTCGCTCTTCCGCATAATCGGCGAAGTCGCGGATGAGACAGCCGTACCGGAACTGATCAGCCGCGTGGAAGGCAAGGATCCGATCGCGCGGATGCACATCATCAACATCCTCTCGCGATTCAATCGCGGTGACGTGACCCGCGCGATCCAGACGCAGCTCAAGGATCCCAACAAGTTCATCCGCCAGGCCGCGCTCAATGCCCTGCTGAAGATGGACGGTCCGGTCAACATAGAGCCGCTGTGCCAGCTTCTCCGTGATCCGGACATGGAGGTCCAGGCCCGCGCCGTGGATGTGGTCATCAAGGCGCGCAGCCCGGACACGATGAAATATCTCGTCGAGGTATTGAAGGACGAAAACGAATATGCCCGCCGGGCGGGTGTGGAAGTCCTGAACGAGCTGGGCACCTCCAAGGACATCAAGCAACTCCTGCAGGTCATCAAGGACGACGACTGGTGGGTCCGCAGCCGGGCGGCAGATGCACTTGGCAAGATAGGTGGCCCACGGGTCGTCGATGCCGTACTCGAATTGATACGTGACGAGGACGACGAAGTGCGCCGTGCCGCGATCGAGATCCTGAACCAGACCAAGGACGAACGCGCTGTCATCTCGCTGATCGAGGCCACGCGCGACAAGGACTGGTGGGTGGCCGAGCGTGCAGTCGACGCCCTGGCGGAAATCGGCAGCAAGAAGGCCGTGCCCGCCCTGCTGGAAATGCTGAACTCGGGCAATTCGCGCTCACTCCCGACAGTGGCCCGGGCCCTCGGCAAGCTCGGGGACGTCAAGGCGGTGGAGCCGCTCCTCAAGCTGCTCGAGCATTCGGAAAAGGAAATCAAGGTTGAGGTCATGAGCGCCCTCGCCCGCCTCGCCGATGACCGGCGGGCAGACAGCATTCGCTCGTACATCCACTCCGCAGGCACGGCAACGGCGGACGCCACCGTGTCCCAGGCCGCGTTGCATGCAATCGAGGAAATCGACAGCCGCTTCTCAAGCACGGCCGTCGCCGCGCAGCAGAAGGCCGTCCACATGTCGCCGAGCGTCTCCGAGCCGGCCAAGACGCTGCTGATCGAGAAGGCGGACATCGCCGCGATCGTCAAGAAGGCCGAGGACTCGCAGAAGCTCGACATCTCGACGCTCAAGGCGGGAGACGTCATCGAGGGGCGCTACAAGTACATCGAGAAGATCGGCAAGGGCGCGTTCGGCACCGTGGTGCTGGTCGAGGATACGGTCGTCGAGGAACGGCTCATCCTCAAGTTCCTGAATCCGAACGTCTCGCAGGACGAGGAGATGATGAAGCGCTTCGTGCACGAGCTGCGCTACTCGCGCAAGATCACGCACAAGAACGTCATCCGCATCTACGACTTCCTGTACATGCGGGCAACTACGCCATTTCGATGGAGTATTTCCCGTCGCACACGCTGGGCGGTGAAATCGTCAACGAGAAGGCCATGCCGCTCAGGAAGGCGTTGCGCTTCGGCTGCGACATCGCCACCGGGATGATCGTCGCCCACCAGGCAGGCATCGTGCATCGCGACCTGAAGCCGGCCAACATCCTCATCAACGACGAAGGCCTGCTCAAGATCGTGGACTTCGGCGTGGCGGCGGCCCACAAGGAAGGCGACACGCAGCTCACCAAGACCGGGTATGTCATCGGCTCGCCCAAGTACATGGCCCCCGAGCAGATCCTGGGCAAGAAGGTCGACGAACGCGCGGATATCTACAGCCTGGGCGTCATCCTCTACGAAATGGTCACCGGCCAGCCTCCTTACAGCCGCGGCGACCACATGTCGGTGATGTACCAGCACGTGCAGGGCAAGGCCCGTCCGCCGATCGAGATCAACAAGGAACTGCCGCAGGAACTCTCGGACATGATCGTGAAGGCCATGTCGGTCGACAAAATGAAGCGCTTCCAGAGCATGGACGAGATCCGGATCGCGCTCGAGAAATACCTGCAGTAAGACTTCGCCTGGGCGCGGCTGGAACATCAGCTCGCTTATCTGTAGGCTGTAAACTTAATCGTTTGTAGCTTATATCTACATCCTATGGCACGAATCGACGCGTTCCTGAAGCTCGGTACCGACCAGGGGTGCTCGGACATCCATTTCGCCGTGGGCGTGCCGCCGATGCTCCGGATGCACGGCGACCTGATGCCCATCAAGTTCCGTGACCTGAGCCAGGCCGAACTCGAAGGCTATATCGGCGAGATCGTCACCAAGCCGCAGCAGGATCACCTGCGCAAAGGCAGCGACCTCGATTTTTCCTATGTATCGACGAACGGTGGCCGTTTCCGCGTCAACGTTTTCCGCAAGGATACGGGTGTCGGCGCCACCTTCCGCGCGATTCCGACGGAAGTCCCGACGCTCGACCGCCTGAACCTGCCGCCGATCATCAAGAAGCTCTGCGACAACCACCAGGGCATGATCCTCGTGACAGGGTCCACCGGCACGGGCAAGTCCACGACGCTCGCGGCGATGATCGATCACCTGAACCAGACCCGGCGGCTCAACATCGTGAGCCTCGAAGACCCGATCGAGTTCGTGCACCGGAGCAAGCAGAGCCAGGTCATCCAGCGCGAGCTCAACACCCACCTGCCTTCATTCTCCGAGGGAGTGCGGGCCGCCATGCGCGAAGATCCCGATGTCATCCTCGTCGGCGAACTGCGTGATGCCGACACCATCCGCTGGGCGATGACCGCCGCGGAAACCGGACACCTGGTGCTCGGCACGCTGCATACGACAGGTGCCGTGAAGACCATCGACCGCATGGTCGACGCGCTGCCGGCGGACGAACGCGAACAGACCAAGAGCTTCCTGTCCCAGAGCCTGCTGGCCGTGATCACCCAGGTGCTCGTCAAGACGCCCGATCAGCGGGGCCGCAAGGCGATCTGCGAGATCATGGTCGTTACTCGCGCCATAGCGAAGCTCATGATGACGGACCAGACGCACCAGATTCCGTCGCAGTTGCAGACGGGACGCGACCAGGGAATGCAGATGCTCGACATGGCGCTGATGGCGGCAGTGCAGGCCAAGGAAATCGATCCTGACGATGCCTATGTCTATGCCAACGACAAGCGCCTGTTCTCGCGCTACGTGACGGATACCGGCATCCTGCCCAAACTAGACTTGGCTCCTGGTTGATATTCATGAATACCGCCAGCACCAGCACTCACCCCGCCCTCTCCGGCGATACGGCTGCCCCGATCGGGCCGCGTCGCATCGACGAGTACCTGAAGGAAGTGCTGATGAAGAGCGGGTCTGACCTGCACTTCATCGCAGGCGATCCGCCGCGCATCCGGCTCTATGGCGAACTGCAGCCATTGCGGCAGGAAGTGCTGAGCGCCCAGTTCGTGCAGGAAGTCCTGCTGGAAATCATGCCCCAGGCCGCGATCCAGCGGCTCGAGACTCATCATGGCGCTGACTTCGCCTACCTGATCCCGGGCGTCTCCCGTTTTCGCGTCAACGTCATGCGCCAGCTCAACGGCCTCGGCGCAGTCTGCCGGGCAATTCCTTCGAAGGCGCTGACCCTCGACCAGCTCGCCATGCCAGATGCGGTGCGGAACCTGTGCAAGGTCAACCAGGGGCTGATCCTCGTCACGGGCAAGACGGGTTCCGGCAAGTCGACGAGCCTGGCCGCCATGATCGACGACATCAACCAGCGGCTGAAAGGCCACATCCTCACGATCGAGGACCCGATCGAATTCGTCCACACGCGCAAGAACTGCCTGATCAGCCAGCGCGAGATCGGCACACACAGCCCCACGTTCGCGACGGCGCTGCATTCCGCCCTGCGCGAGGACCCCGACGTCATCCTGGTCGGCGAATTGCGCGACTACGAAACGATGAGCATCGCCGTGACTGCTGCCGAGATGGGCATCCTCGTCATGGGCACTTTGCATACGAATGGCGCTGCGGCCACCGTGGATCGCATGGTCAACGCGTTCCCGGCCGACAAGCAGTCGCACGTGCGCGCCATGCTTTCCACCTCACTGCGGGGCGTAATTTCGCAGCAGCTCATTCCACGGGTCGGTAAGGGCGGTCGCGTGGCGGCGCTCGAAATCCTGGTGAACACGCCGGCTGTCGCGAACCTCATCCGGCAGGGCAAGCTCGACCAGCTCGAGAACACGATGCAGAGCGGCGGCCAGTTCGGCATGCGCGTCATGGATTCAGCGATCCAGGAGCTGCTCGACAAGGGCGTGATCAACGGCAAGGAAGCCTATAAAAAGGCCATCAACAAGGCCAAGTTCGAAGCGCTGAAGGACAGCGGCTAGCCGGGGGCACTCGCCCCGTTTCCTGTCTCGCCCGCGTGGCATAATCGCGGCCCCCGTTCCGCACCTTGCAGAGCCCATGCCCGCACCGCGCCGCCTGTTCGTCACGACCGCCCTGCCGTATGCCAATGCGCCGCTGCATATCGGCCACATCATGGAATACATCCAGGCAGACGTCTGGGTGCGTTTCCAGCGCCTGCAGGGGAACGAAGTGCACTTCGTCTGCGCGGACGATGCCCACGGCGCGCCGATCATGCTCAAGGCCGAAAGCGAAGGCATCACGCCCCAGCAACTGGTGGCGCGTATCGCCGTGGACCGTCCGCAGTATCTCAAGGGCTTCCACATCAGCTTCGACCACTGGCATTCGACGGACAGCCCGGAGAACGTCGAGCTGTCGCAGGACATCTACCGCCGGCTGAAGAAAGCGGACCTGATCTATGCGAAGCCCGTCGAGCAGTTCTTCGATCCCGTCAAGAACATGTTCCTCGCGGATCGCTACATCAAGGGCGAATGCCCGAAGTGCCACGCGAAGGACCAGTACGGCGACGCCTGCGAAGTGTGCGGCTCGGTTTATTCGCCGACCGAGCTCATCAATCCCTACTCAAGTCTTTCCGGGGCGCAGCCTGTACTCAGGACTTCGGATCACTACTTCTTCAAGCTCTCGGATCCGCGCTGTGTCGCCTTCCTCAAGGACTGGATCGATGGCTCCGGCCATCTCCAGCCGCAGGTCGCGAACAAGGCCCGCGAGTGGCTGGAAAGCAAGGGCGACAGACCCCTGGGCGACTGGGATATTTCCCGCGATGCGCCCTACTTCGGCATCCCGATTCCCGATGCGCCGGGCAAGTACTTCTACGTCTGGCTGGATGCGCCCGTCGGTTATCTCGCGAGCTTCCGCAAATACTGCGAGCAGAAGGGGATCGACTTCGAGGCGTTCCTGACAGATGCGCAGACCGAACAGATCCATTTCATCGGCAAGGACATCATCTACTTCCACACGCTGTTCTGGCCGGCGATGCTGAAGTTCGCAGGCCACCCCTACAAGGTGCCGGACAACATCCATGTGCATGGTTTCCTGACCGTGTCGGGCGAGAAGATGTCGAAGTCGCGCGGTACCGGCATCAGCCCGCTCAAGTATCTCGAGCTCGGCATGAATCCGGAATGGCTGCGCTACTACATCGCGGCCAAGCTGAATGCCGGAGTAGAAGATCTCGACTTCAACCCGGATGATTTCGTCGCACGCGTCAACAGCGATCTCGTGGGCAAGCTGGTGAACATCGCCAGCCGCTCCGCGGGTTTCATCAGCCGCAGCTTCGCCGGACAACTGGCGAAACAGCTGCCTGAACCTGCGTTGTACGAAGAGTTCGCCGCGGCGGGCAGTCGCATTGCGGGCCTGTATGAAACGCGTGACTTTGCAGCGGCCATCCGCGAGATCATGGCGCTCGCGGATCGCGCGAACCGTTACGTCGATGACAACAAGCCCTGGCTGCTGGCGAAGGACGCTGCCCGCCAGGGTGAAGTGCAGGCGGTCTGCACGCAGGCCCTGAACCTGTTTCGCGTCCTCGCGATCTATCTCAAGCCGGTACTGCCCGTGCTCGTGACCGAGGTCGAAGCGTTCTTTGGCTGCGAGCCTTTCCGCTGGAACGATGCGGCCACACCGTTGCTCGCCACTGCAATCAACGAATACAAACCGCTTGCCGTTCGGGTGGAAGGAAAAACGATGGCTGCACTCTTCGATGTTCCCGGTGAAAAAAAGGAAGCTGCTCCGGTAGCTGCGACCGCGGAACAGAAAACGCCTGCAGCGGAAATTGCGGAAATCACCGTTGATGATTTCGCGAAGATCGATCTGCGTATCGCCCGGATTGTCGCTGCCGAAGAGGTCGAGGGCGCTGACAAACTGCTGCAGCTCACTCTCGACATCGGGGACAGCCAGCGCAATGTGTTTGCCGGCATCCGGTCGGCGTATGCCCCGGAGCAGCTCGTGAACCGGCTGACAGTGGTCGTCGCCAATCTCAAGCCGCGCAAGATGCGCTTCGGCACGTCCGAAGGCATGGTGCTCGCGGCAGGCCCCGGCGGCAAAGACATCTTCATCCTGTCCCCCGACACCGGTGCCCTGCCGGGGATGAAAGTGAAATAGCTTAAAACTGCTATGCCCGACCTGCTGCTCATCGTGCTCGGGACAGTGCTCGTCAATCACTTCGTGTTGGGCGGGCTGGCTGGCATCGACTCCGCCAGATCCAGCGGAAAACCCTTCGCGGCAGCGACGGAGGTGGCCCTCTCGACGGGCATCGTCATGCTAATTACTGCAGCGGTCTCACTGGGTGCACAGCATTGGGTGCTCGCCCCCCTTGCAGCCGATCATTTGCGGCTCCTCGTCGTGGTTGCCGTCGCAAGCGCAGCGGCCTGGCTTCTGCCCCTTTGCTTTGCGCGCCTACCGGAGCGTCCGCAATTGATTGTGGCCAATGGCATCGTGCTGGTCCTCGGCCTGCAGAACGCGATTTCCGAACGGAGCCTGCTCGCCGGGGCTGCGATTTCGTTGAGCCTCGCGGTTGCCTTCGGCATTCTGCTGCTCGCATTCACGGAACTCCTGCAGCGCATGGAACAGGCCGACGTTCCGCAACCCTTTCGTGGCGCGCCCATCGCGTTCATCACTGCCGGGCTGGCGGCGCTCGCGCTGCTGGGCCTGACCGGCTTGCTGCCGGGCTGACATGGGCGTGCTTCTTACAGTCGTCATTGCTGCAGGTCTGGCGCTGCTCGCCGTCGTGATCCTGGATCGCAAGCTGGCCAATGCGGATCGCAACGTAAGCCTCGCAGATCGCATCGACGCGCTGCTGCCGCAGACCCAATGTGGACAATGCACGTACACCGGCTGCAGGCCTTACGCCGAGGCCATCGCCGCCGGCGATGCGGATTTCAATCAATGTCCTCCCGGCGGCAATACAACTGCCGCTCGACTCGCGACGCTCCTCGGCCGCGCACCCCGACAGGTCAATCACGCATTCGGGGATGTGAACGCTCCCGTGCTGGTCGCCTTCGTCGATGAAGAGCGTTGCATCGGCTGCGCGCTGTGCCTGCCCGCGTGTCCGGTCGATGCCATCGTCGGTGCCACTCGCCATACGCACACGGTGATCGCTCTTGACTGCACGGGCTGCAAGCTCTGTATTGCGCCCTGCCCTGTCGATTGCATTGAAATGCGAATCCCCGGGTTCGCACCGCTATTCACGGCACCCCAGGCAAGCGGCGTTTAGGCATGGCACGCGCTGTCCTGCACGCACATCAGGGTGGGCTCGTTCTGGCGGGCGCCAAGGAGCTGGCGAACACCCGTCCGCTGGGAGCCGCAAGCGTTCCCGAACAACTTGTCGTGACCCTCGATCAGTATGGTGGCGACATCCTTGCACCCGTCGTCGCGGCAGGTGAACACGTGCTGCAGGGACAGGTGATCGCCCGACCGCAGGAAGACCGGGGAACTCCGCTGCACGCGCCGGTTTCCGGCCGGATCCTAGGGCTCGGGATGCACCCGGCGATCGGAACAGGCGGCGAAGTTCCGTCGATCATGATCGACAATGATGGGCGCGAGGAACGAGACCCGACGTTGGCGGGAATTCCCGATTACACGCGGCTCGATCCAGAATCGCTCCGGCGGAAAATCGCAGAGGGGGGCATCGTGGGTCTCGGTGGCGCAGCGTTTCCTGCGCATCTCAAGCTTGCTGGCGGACAGGTATCCGAGCTGCTGCTCAACGGCGTGGAATGCGAACCGTTCATCAGTTGCGACGATGCGTTGATGCGCCACCGCGCGGGCGATATCGTACTGGGCGCACAGGTTCTCCTGCATGTTCTGCAAGCCAGTCATTGCACGATTGCGATCGAGGCTGACAAACCGGCTGCCATCGTGGCGATGCGCGCCGCGCTGGCTGCAGCAGCCGATGACCGCATCGAAACAGTCACCATTCCCGTGTTCTATCCAGCCGGAGGCGAACGTCAGCTCATCGCCACGCTGTACGGCAAGGAAGTTCCTGCGCAAGGATTGCCACGCGATGTCGGTGTCGTCTGCCAGAACGTTGGCACCGCCGCGGCCATCGCTTCGCTGGTGCGAACGGGTGAGCCGCTCATCAGTCGCATCGTGACGGTGACAGGACACGGCGCCCGACAGCCTCGCAACCTCGAAGGCAGATTGGGGACTGCGTTGTCCCACCTGGTCGCGGAATGCGGCGGCTATGCGGATGCAGTCCGGCTGATTGCCGGAGGATCGATGATGGGCGTCGCCCTGCCTCATGACCGGTTCACGATTTCGAAGACGACCAATTGCATCATCGTTGCCACACCCGTCGATCTTGAAGTGCGGGGTCCGGAGGTCCCGTGCATCCGTTGCGGCGACTGCGCATCGGCATGCCCGGCCGGCCTGTTGCCCCAGGAACTGTATCGGTACATCCGCCTTGAGAACGACGCGGCGCTTTCGTCCCTGGGTCTCGGTGACTGCATCGAGTGCGGCTGCTGCGACTACGTATGCCCGAGCCAGATTCCGTTGACGATCACGTTCGCCGGTGCCAGGCAGCGGGCGCGCGACGAAGCCAGGCGAAACGAACGCAGTGATCTTGCGCGTCTACGCTTCCAGGCGCACAACCAGCGGATAGAGAGCGAACAGGTGGGGCGCCAGCGCAAACTCAAAGAGCGGCGTCCCGATGCCGGCAGGGACAACTCCTAGATGGATTTCCCGACCGCACCGGGACCTCACGTCATCCGCGCACGCAGCGTCCGCCGGATCATGGGCCTGGTGCTGTTGATGCTGATACCCGCAGTGATTGCCCACGTCGCGTACTTCGGTCCCGGACTTCCTGTACAGCTGCTGATCGCGACGCTCGCCGCGCTCGGTGCAGAAGCCTTCATGCTGGGATTGAGACGCCAGCCGCAGCTCCCCTTTCTGACAGACGGGAGCGCAGTCGTCACAGCCTTCCTTTTTGCCTTTGCGCTGCCGCCCCTTGCACCGTGGTGGCTGGCAGCGAGTGGAGCTGCGTTTGCGATTATCTTCGCCAAGCATCTGTTCGGCGGCCTCGGACGCAATGTCTTCAATCCGGCGATGGCGGGATATGCCGTCCTGCTCGTGTCGTTTCCCGCGCAGATGACGCACTGGCCAAGTTTGCATCTCGGCCTTGCAGATACGCTCACCACGATCCTGACAGGCTCACCTCCGGTTCGCTTGACGTGGGACGCCATTACTTCGGCAACGCCTCTCGATGTGGTCCGCACGGGACTGCGCATGGGACAAACCATGCAGGAGACGCGCGTGAATGCAGGCCTCGAGGACTTTGGCGGGCGCGGGCAGTGGATCATGCTTGCCATCCTCGCAGGCGGAATCGGTTTGCTTGCATGCAGGATCGTCCGGTGGCAGATTCCGGTCGCGATGCTGCTGTCGATGGTGATGTTCGCGGGCATCCTCAATGCCGTGGACCCGGGAATGCATCCGGGTGTCCTGTTTCACCTGACGAGTGGCGCAACGCTGCTCGGTGCTTTTTTCATCGCGTGCGATCCGGTGACCGCGGCAACGAGCGATCGGGGCCGCCTCATCTTCGGCGCGGGCGCAGGCATCCTCACGATCGCCATCCGTACCTGGGGACACTATCCCGACGGGGTCGCCTTTGCGGTGCTGATCATGAACCTGTTCGTGCCACTCATCGACCGCTATACGGTACCGCGCATCTATGGCCATGCACGCTCCTGAAGCCGGTCACCGTCGCGGCCCGTGGCGTGGCAGGGTCGCGTTTGTCGTGCTTGTCGCATTCGTGGTGGCACTCCTCGGCGCCATCGCCGGCATGAATCGCGAACGCATCGCACGCAATACCCAAGCCTGGCTTGAGACACGCCTCGGCATGCTGCTGGGTTCGGTGAGCTACGACAACGATCTGCTGGCGGACACCACGACAGTCATCTCCGCGGACCAGCTCGGCACTTCTGCACCGGTGACGGTGTACCGGGCACGGCGAAACGGCGAGCCCGTCGCTGCCGTATTGTTGCCCGTGGCGCCAGATGGTTATGGTGGGCCGCTGCGACTCATGGTTGCCATTGATCAAGCCGGCACGGTGCTCGGCGTACAGGTACTGGAACATCAGGAGACCGCTGGACTCGGTGATGCCTTCGCCACCGATGGCGGCACGTGGTTCGCCCGCTTTGCTGGCCGGTCGCTGGCGAACCCCCCTGCCCCCTGGGCAGTGCGGAAAGATGGCGGCGACTTCGACCAGTTTACGGGAGCGACCGTGACGCCCAGGGCTATCGTGAAGGCCGTGCAGAGAACCCTTGAGTACTACCAGGCGAACCGGGAACCGATTTATGCCTCTCCCGCCCGCTGACGAGAATCGAAACCTGATCCTGTTGATGCTTGCGCTTTGCGCCGTGCTCGGCGCGAGCACTTCCACGATCACGGGGGCGGCGACCGGCGTGGTTTTACTGCTGATCATCATCGTCTCTGCGTTGATCTTCATGTCGATCAGATCGTGGCTGCCCTCAGCCTTGCAAGCCGCTGCATTCGTCGTGATTTTCACAGGCTGCGTATCCGCAATGGATCTGCTGCTGCGAGCCTGGTGGCCGGACCTGTATCGTGAGGTGGGCACGTTCCTGCCCCTCGCCGTCGCCGCGGGACCCCTGCTTGCAAGCGCGGACATGTTGTCTTCCGACCGGACGAAGACGGCGTCGCTTAAGGGAATATTCACGGCGGGGATAATCTGTGCAGGTGCTGCCGTTTTGCTGGGTGGACTGCGCGAGCTTGGTTCGGGTCACGGGGACAGCGGTTTTCCACTTGCGCTGTTGCCACCCGGGGCGCTGATCATCACGGGACTTCTGCTGGCAGCCTGGAATGCATTCGCAGGCAGGGCCCGACGTTCATGACGCCCCGCAAGCGCGAGCAGCTGTTCGCCCGATTGAAATCGGCGACGCCCGATCCGCGAACCGAATTGCAGTACGAATCGCCGTTCGAACTGCTCGTGTCCGTCATCCTGTCAGCCCAAGCCACCGACCGCAGCGTCAACCTCGCGACGCCCGCCCTGTTTGCGAAAGCTAATACGCCGGCAGCGATCGCTGAACTCGGTGTGGCGGGCGTCGCGCCGTTCATCCGCACCATCGGCCTCTTCAATACCAAGGCGAAAAACATCGTCGCCACGAGCCGCATGCTGGCGGAAAATCATGGGGGAGAGGTGCCGCGGAATCGCGAAGCACTGGAAGCGTTGCCGGGAGTCGGACGCAAGACGGCGAATGTCGTTCTCAATACGGCGTTCGGCGAACCCACCATCGCGGTTGATACGCATATCTTCCGGGTCGCCAATCGCACGGGGCTCGCACCGGGAAAGGATGTCGTTGCCGTCGAGAACGGATTGCTGACCAAGGTGCCCGAGGCCTACAAACAGGATGCCCACCACTGGCTGATCCTGCATGGGCGCTACGTGTGCAAGGCCCGCACGCCCGAATGCTATCGGTGCATCATTGCCGATCTCTGCGAATACCCGCACAAGACGCTCGCGGCAGGAATGAAGCCGGACGCCACGCCCGCGAAACAGCGCAAGAAGTCAGCGAAGAAATCCTCGAAGCGGAACTGACTCGTAGTCCAAGATATTTCTCGCGCCGATCAACCTCCATTCCAATCTGCAAACGCATTCCGTACTCCGAGTTCCCCCATGCCCATCTTCCAGCAACAGACACGCGCCGAACTCAGACAGATGTATGTCGATGCGTGGCGCAAACGGCGCGAGAAGCTTCCGTCAGAACCGCTTGAGGCCCAGATCGCCGACGTGGTCGAGCTGCATCCCGAGTATCACGCGAGCCTGGAAGACATGGAGCAAATCGCGGATCGCGACTATGTTCCCGAAGGCGGCGAATCCAATCCGTTCCTGCATATGGGCCTGCATCTGGCGGTGCGCGACCAGATCGCGACGGACCGACCTGCCGGAGTGCGCTCGGCGTTCGAAAAACTCGCCGCTCGCACAGGCTCCACTCACGATGCCGAGCATGTCCTGATCGAACTGCTCGCGGAGGCGTTGTGGAATGCGCAGCGTCTTGGACAACCGCCCGACGAGCGCGCCTATCTCGAACGCATCCACGAACGGACTCGTTGACCTCCACGAATTGTAGAAATTTTCCCATTTGGCAAATCTTGCAACGCCACCCGTACCGCTTGTTGCATTTTCGCAAAGAAGATTTGCCTTAATCCCCCGTAAATCCTCACAAGTCAGGAAGGCTCGCTTCTTGCAACTAACCACTGTCGTTGCATTCCCGCAACGAACACGTAACGGCTGAGCCTAGCAACAACGTGCCCACCCTCGCATTCTCCTAAAGGCCAATGTTGTCGCCCTCACGAAGGGCAGATCATTGGTCATCGTTCTGAGGATGCGAACGAGCTGTAAAACGTCTTGAGGAGATCCGCTATGCGTAGATTGGTCCTGTTGAGCGCTGCCGCCATGATGGCAACTCCCGCATTTGCCGCCGACCAGGTGGGGCAGTGGTATTTCACTCCCCAGGCCGGTGGACTCTCCACCGACAATGACCGGCTGCTCGAGGACAAGGACTGGGTCTACGGGCTCGCCTTCGGCAAGCACTTCAGCCCCGCGTGGAGCGGCGAGTTCAATTTCAACGATTCGCAGCAGTTCGACAATGCGATCGGCCCGGGAGGCACCGAGTTCCGCGCGCTGTCCGCAGACCTGCTGCGGGTATTCAATCGCGAGGGCCGGTTTTCGCCCTATCTGACTGTTGGTGCGGGTGCCTTGCAGAGCGAGCCGACCGCAGGAAAAAAGACAGATGACTTCATGGCCCAGGCCGGTGTCGGCGCCATCGTCAAGCTGTGGGAAAGCAACACGGGCAGCTTCAGCCTGAGACCCGAAATCAAGGCACGCTGGGACGATGCGGGTGCACCTGGGTATCTGCTCGACTACATCGGCATGCTGGGCATACAGCTTTCGTTCGGCCCGCCGCCGCCTCCACCGCCCGCGCCTCCGGCCCCGATTCCGGTCGCTGCGCCAGCACCGCCTCCTCCGCCACCGCCGCCGCCTCCTCCTGCGGATTCGGACAACGACGGCGTCCTGGATACGATCGATCGTTGCCCTGGCACACCGCCCGGAACACTCGTTGATGCGGTGGGATGCCCGCAGCGTGGGGCAATCACTCTGAAGGGCGTGAATTTCGAATTCAATTCAGACCAGCTGACAGCGGATTCGCGGCCGATTCTCGCTGGCGTTGCCACGGACCTGAAGAAGTTCCCCCGCCTGCGCGTGGAAATGGAAGGCCATACGGACAGCGTCGGAGCGGATGCCTACAACCTCGGCCTGTCGCAACGTCGAGCGGATTCCGTCCGTGCGTTCCTGCTAAGCGAAGGAGTTCCTGCAGAAAGGGTAACCGCCAAGGGCCATGGAGAGACCATGCCCGTCGCTCCAAACACTACGGCTGAAGGACGTGCATTGAACCGGCGCGTCGTGATGTCGGTAGTCGATAACCCGGGCGAAGTCCGCGTGGAAGGTGAAGGCGTCGTTCGCTAAGCCTCGACTTCGAAAGTCGATCAGCCCCCGGTCGTGCAAACGGCCGGGGGCTTTTCTTTGGGATCAGCGCAGCAGCTGCGCTTTGAGGAACGCACCGACACCTTCCGTAAATGCGGTGGGTTGCTCGACGTTGCCAAGATGGGCCGCCTTTTCGATCGCCAGGAACGTCGCACCCGGAATCCGGGCAGCGATCGCCTGAAGGTTGGCGGGCGGAGCCGCCACGTCTTCCGTTCCCGCGACTGCAAGCGTCGGCACACGGATCTGGTCAAGCCGGTCAAAGAAATCGAGATTCTCGATTGCCTTGCAGCACGCAATGAAACCGAGCGGATTCGTCTTGCGCACGAGGTCCACGATCCATGACACCGTCAGCGGCGACTGCGCGCGGAAGTCAGCCGTAAACCAGCGACCTAGACTTCCCTCGACCTGTGTCTCCATTCCGCCCGCCGTTACTGTCACCACCCGCTGGCGCCACATGTCCTGCATCGCTGCGGGAGTCTTTGCGTTCGTCTCCGCAAGCACCAGCGCCGAAAGACGCTCCGGAGCCTTCAATGCCAGCGCCTGACCGATCATCCCGCCGAGCGAGAGACCGACAAAGGCCGCCTTCGAAACCTTGAGGTGGTCCAGCAGCCCCACGACCTCCTGGGCCATCTCGTCGAACCCGTAGCTTCCCTGGGGAGCCTTGCTCTGCCCATGTCCCCGCACGTCATACCGCACGACCCTGAAATGCTGGGCCCACACCGGCACCTGCAGATCCCAGAATACGAGCCCCGTAGAGATCGCATGCGCCAGCACCACCACCGGTGCATCCGGATCCCCCTCGACCCGCACATGCAGCCCGTCAAGATCGAATTCGTTCACTGAATTGCTCATTAATTCTTCCCCTTCCGATTTTCTCTTCACACCCTGAGCCCAGATACTAGCGCAGGACCGTGGAAGGGCTGGAAAGGATCGGTGGCGCTCGGGTCGCGAGCAGGTTTTAGAAACCGTGTGAGATGCGGCGCAAAGTCGAACTGGGAGCCTACAAGGGCGATGCGGATGGCTTGAGCGAAATATATTTCGCCCGCATCGCGGGTGGCCAAGGATGGCCACCCTGGCCCAGCTATGGAGCATGGATAGCGAAACAGCTGGTACTTGCGGCGTTTTCAAAAACCTGCTCCCGACCCGCACGCCCTCCTCTATTTCCCGCCGAACCCGCCATTTGCTAGAGTCGCCGCCCTCTTCCCATAAGCCAATACCTACTTATGTCAGCCAGCCACCCTGCCGCCAGCTCAACGCCGAAAGGCCCGATCAAGCAGGCCGATGTCATCGACAGCGTGGCCGATGCGCTCCAGTACATTTCGTACTACCACTCGCCCGATTTCATAGAGGCGATGGCCGGCGCGTACGAGAAGGAAGAGAGCCCCGCGGCGAAGGACGCGATCAAGCAGATCCTGGTGAATTCGCGGATGTGCGCCGAGGGCCATCGGCCGATCTGCCAGGACACCGGCATCGTCACGGTGTTTGCCAAGGTCGGCATGAATGTCCGCTGGGACGCAAGCCTCACGCTCAGCGACATGATCAACGAGGGCGTGCGCCGGGCCTACAACCATCCCGAGAACAAGCTTCGAGCGTCGATCGTCAACGACCCCGCGTTCGATCGCAAGAACACGCGCGACAACACGCCAGCCGTGATTCACATCGACATGGTTCCCGGCGACGAGCTGGAGATTTCAGTGGCTGCCAAAGGCGGCGGCTCGGAGAACAAGGCGATGCTCGCGATGCTCAATCCCAACGACTCGATCGTCGACTGGATCCTGAGCGTTGTCCCGGACATGGGCGCGGGCTGGTGTCCGCCGGGCATGCTCGGCATCGGCATCGGCGGCACCGCGGAAAAGGCCATGGTGCTCGCGAAGGAATCGTTGATGGACCCGATCGACATCCAGTCCATCCGCGCCAAGCCGGACAAGACGAAGACGGATCTGATGCGGCTCGAACTGATGGACAAGGTCAATGCACTCGGCATCGGCGCCCAGGGTCTCGGTGGCCTTACGACGGTGCTCGACATCAAGATCAAGGACTATCCAACGCATGCGGCATCGCTGCCTGTGGCGATCATTCCCAACTGTGCAGCCACCCGGCACGCGCATTTCGTACTCGACGGTTCGGGTCCTGCGAAGCTGGATCCACCTGATCTCAATCTCTGGCCGAAGCTGGAATTCAAGGCCTCCCCGGATTCGCGACAGGTCAATCTCGACACGCTGACAGCGGCAGAAGTCGCTTCATGGAAACCCGGCGAACGGCTGCTCCTTTCCGGCAAGATGCTCACTGGCCGGGATGCCGCGCACAAACGCATCAGCCAGCTCCTTGAAGCCGGGAAGCCCCTGCCCGACGGGCTCGATTTCAAGAACCGCGTCATCTACTACGTGGGTCCCGTCGATGCGGTGGGCAATGAAGCCGTGGGCCCCGCAGGTCCGACCACTTCGACCCGCATGGACAAGTTCACCGAGATGATGCTTGGTCAGACCGGTCTCATCGCGATGGTCGGCAAGGCGGAGCGTGGCGAGGAAGCCATCGAGGTCATCAAGAAGTACAAGGCGGCTTACCTGATGGCTGTCGGCGGCGCGGCGTATCTCGTGTCCAAAGCCATCCGCAGCAGTCGTGTTGTGGCATTCCCCGAACTCGGCATGGAAGCCGTCTACGAGTTCGATGTGAAGGACATGCCGGTAACGGTCGCAGTCGATGCCAAGGGTGAAGCAGTGCACGAGACCGGTCCACGCGAATGGCAGGCGAAGATCGCGCGCATTCCCGTGAAGGTCGAGCACGCCTGAAGTTTTCTTCCGGATCCTGAAACAACGAGGCCTTCAAGATGCTCTTTATCGTCCGCCTCACCGATCGCGCCGACCGGCTCGCCCTGCGGCAACAGTACGTTGCGGATCACCGCAAATGGCTCGCTGCCAATGCCGCTCATATCCGCGTCACCGGCGCACTTCGCCACGATGCCGACGGCCAGCCCTTTGGTGGACTGTGGATCGTTGAGGCCGAGAGCAAGGCGTTCGTCGAGGATCTGATCACGGGAGATCCGTTCTGGATCCAGGGCCTGAGAGAGAGCCGCGAGGTCTGGCACTGGTCACGTGGTTTCCCGGAAAACAAGATTGCTCTTTGATTTTCCTGACTATTCCTGTTTGATTTCTCGGTTCTGAAGAGCTGGCTGAGCCGCCCAGGTTCAGCCGCCTTGAGAAATTTCCCTATTGACTGCCATGGCAACCATTGCTTAGGCTGCGGTCCCATGTCGCGTCAGGTCAAGCAACCCACCGAGTGTCCGTTCTACACGTCGGACAACTACGAATGGCAATCGAGCACGGGGCATCTCGTTGCGAAACTCCATCACTCCCTGCGTCGCACGCTGGAGGTTGAACTCGCGCGCTTCGGAGATGTTTCGAGTGCGCAGTGGCTCGTGATGATGATCCTCACGCACCAGGACGACGTGACCGCGGCGTCGCTGGCCAAGCGTCTCAACTACGACCCGGGCTCGATGACCCGCCTGCTCGACCGGCTCCAGGAAAAGGGGCTGATACAGCGGACCCGCGCCGATGCCGATCGCAGGTGCATCCAGATTGAACTGACTGCGGCGGGCCAGGCATTGAAGCCATCGCTGCCGACTGCCGCCATCACTGCGATCAACCAGTCCCTCACCGGCTTCAAGCCCGAAGAGCACGAGCTGCTCAACCGGCTGCTTGAGCGCATGCTCGACAATCTCAGGTAGATCCATGTTGCACGAACATCCCCGCAGGACGACCTTCGCATCCCTAGGCACGGCGCTGGCTGCAGGCATCGCTCTGGTGCTGACGGCCTGCACCGTTCATGCGCCGCTCAAGGAAATGCCGGCGAAGGCAGGCGAAGTATTGTCCTTCTCGCGCACTGTCGGTGGCACGGCCCAAGGCCAATGGCCCGAGCGGGAATGGTGGAACAGTTTCGGCGACGCGCAGCTCGCGTCCCTGATCAAGGAAGGCCTGGCGGGCAATCCGGACATGGATGCCGCGCTCGCGCGCCTCAACGCGGCAGAGGCCCGCGCGGCCGGCACGCGCGCACCCCTGATTCCGAGCGTGGATGGCAACGGCCGCATCCAGCGTAGCCAGCTGAGTGCGAACGGTCTCTTCCCTCCTCCCATTGGTGGCTCCAGCCTGTGGCAGAACAGGATTTCGCTCGACCTCAAGTGGGAAATCGATCTGTGGGGCAAGAACCGCTCGGCCCTTGAAGGTTCCCGGCTTGATACGCAGGCTGCACTCATCGACAAGGACAGTGCCGAGCTGACATTGAGCACGGCCATCGCGCGTCGGTACATTGAATGGCAGCGGCTGGAGAGCCAGATCGAAATCGGTCGCGCCATCATCAAGCAGCGGGAAGGCTTGCTGGGACTCGCGCAGAAGCGCGTCGACGCCGGCCTGGATTCGAATGTGCAGTTGCGGTCGGCGCAGGCAGCCGTTCCCGATACGCGCGCGGACGTGACCGGACTCGAAACGCAGGCAGCCATTGCACGCGTCGAGCTTGCCGCGCTGCTTGGCGCCGGTCCCGATCGCAGTTTTGATTTCGCGCCACCCGCGCTCAAGGCGCCCCAGCTTGCAGGCACTCCGACGGTGATTCCTGCTGACCTGCTCGCGCGACGGCCCGACGTGATCGCCCATCGCCTGCGCGCAGAATCCGCTGCTGCCCGTGCCGATTCCGCGGAAGCGGATTTCTATCCCAACATCAATCTTGCGGCCGCGTTTGGCCTCGACAGCACGAGCTTCGACAAGTGGCTCGATGCGGGCAGCCAGTTCTACGACGCCGGTCCGGCCATCAACCTGCCACTGTTCGGCGGCGGACGCCGCAAGGCCACGTTGAGCTTGCGCACGGCTGAATACGACGAAGCGGTCGCGATGTATCGCCAGACACTGGTTGGCGCAACACGCGACGTCGCTACGGCACTCACCGATCTTCGCTCTGTCGATGCGGAAGAAACGGATGCCACGGCTGCCGTGAATGCCCAGACCCAGGCGTTCGATCTGACGCGCAAACGCTATGACGGCGGCCTCAGCACCTACACCGACGTGCTGGTAGCCGAAGCTTCCCTGCTGAACCAGCGCCGTCGTGTGGCCGATCTGGCGGCACGACGCCTCGACGCCTCGATCCGACTGATTGCCGCCTTGGGTGGCGGCATTCCTGTTCAACCTGCTTCGAATACCGCGCAGCCGTAATTTTCCGGAGACTTATCGTGGCCACCTCACCCGCTGAAACCCAATCCGCCGTCAACGGCTCGCGACGCAAGCGCTTCCTGCTCATCGTGGGTGTCGCGGTGCTGGTCGTCGCAGCCCTCGTCGGCGTGTACTACTCCATCTTCGTCCGGGGCTTTGTATCGACGGACAACGCTTACGTCAACGGCAACATGGTGCAAGTCACCGCCCAGACCGGCGGCACCGTCATCGAGGTTGATGCGGACGAAACCGAAACAGTTGAGGCCGGTGCTCCACTCGTGACCCTCGATCCCGTGGATGCCAAGGTTGCAGTGGCCCGTGCAGAAAGCGCTCTCGCCAGCAGCGTACGTGAAGTGCGTGGCACGTTCGCGAGCACGGCCGGACTCAACGCCTTCGTGAAAGCGCGTGAAGCGGACGTAGCAAGGGCCCGGTCAGAAGTCGCACGCGCACAGGCGGACGTTGAACGACGCGTCAGTCTGCAAAGCGAAGGCGGCGTCTCTGCTGAAGAACTTTCACATGCCCGGTCTGCCCTCATTGGTGCCGAAGCCAGCCTGAGTGCAGCGCTCGCCGCCACCGCGGAAGCCGGACAGAATCTTTCTGCCAATGAAGCGCGCATTGAAGGATCGGTTGTCGGTACGAACCCCACCGTCCTGCAGGCCGCTGCACAGCTGAAGGAAGCGTTGATCGCTCTCAAGCGTACGACCGTCCTCGCCCCTGCTTCGGGAATTGTCGCCCGCAGGACCGCGCAGCTCGGTGCTCGCGTCCAGCCTGGCCAGGTGCTGGCCACCATCGTGCCCCTCACTGAAATCTGGGTCGATGCCAACTTCAAGGAAGCACAGCTCCGCACGTTGCGGATCGGCCAGCCCGTCACGCTCGAAGCCGATCTCTATGGTGGCGACGTCGAATATCACGGCACGGTCTCGGGACTTGGCGCGGGAACGGGCAGCGCGTTCTCCGTGCTGCCCGCCCAGAACGCGACCGGCAACTGGATCAAGGTCGTGCAGCGCGTGCCAGTGCGCATCGCCATCGATTCGCAGGAACTCATTGACCATCCGCTGCGGATCGGCCTGTCGATGTCCGTCACCATCGACACTCGTGATGGATCAGGCCCCGCGGTGACCGCAGTGCCTCCCACGACCGCCGCGAAATACAGCACGTCTGTCTATGACAAGGCAGAAGAGGAAGCGGAAGCACGCGTACAGGAAGTGATTACCGCCAACCTGCCGGCGCGTCAGGCACAGAACCGCGTTGAAAAATCCGCTGTCAGCACGGCAAACGCCCGCTGAACCGGTTCAGGCCGCTCAACAAGGCACGCAATGGCCGCACACGGACCCCTAAAAGGCTCACAGCTGCTCTTCGGCACGCTGTCGCTGTCGCTCGTCAACTTCATGGTCGTGCTCGACATGACGATTGCGAACGTGGCCGTACCTCATATCGCAGGCAATCTGGCCGCAGCGCCCAACCAGGGCACGTGGGTAATCACCTCGTATGCCGTTGCCGAAGCCATAACCGTGCCGCTGACGGGCTGGCTCGCACAGCGTTTTACGCAAGTCAGGCTTGCTGTCATGTGTATCGCGCTCTTCACGATCGCGTCCGTCTTCTGCGGGCTGTCGACTTCCCTTGGCATGCTGGTCTTCGCGCGCGTGCTGCAGGGTCTGGCGGGCGGCCCGATCATGGCGCTGACGCAGACTCTCCTGCTGGCGAGCTTTCCACGCGAGAAAGCAGGCACGGCGATGGGACTGTTCGCGATGACAACGCTCCTGGCGCCGGTATTGGGCCCGATCGTGGGCGGCCAGATCGTCGACAACATGTCCTGGCACTGGATCTTCTTCATCAATATTCCCGTCGGCATCATCTGCGCCTCGCTGCTGTGGGCGCTCTATCACAAGCGCAACACCGACGCTCAGAAGGTGCCGGTCGACTACATCGGACTGGTGCTGCTCGTGCTGTTCGTGGGCTGCCTCCAGATCATCCTCGACAAGGGCCGGGAACTCGACTGGTTCAGCTCGCCTTTCGTCATCTCACTTGCAGTCATCAGTGGTCTTGCATTCGTCGTGTTGATCGGCTGGGAGCTGACCGATGATCACCCCGTCGTCGACCTGAGGCTGTTCAAGAAAAGGAATGTCGTGGCCGGCATCCTCGGGCTCTCGGGCTTCTTCGGTGTCGTCTTCGGCGGCCTGGTGCTGCTGCCTCTGTGGCTGCAGACGCAGATGGGTTACACGGCTGTGTGGGCCGGCTACGCCATTGCTCCCATCGGGATCGGTGCCGTCGTGGCGGCGCCCATTGCGGGCAAGCTGAGCTCCAAGGTGGATCCGCGCATCATGGTGACCTGCGGGGTGCTGCTCATCATGACCGCCTTCTTCATGCGCTCGAACTTCAACACCGATGCGGACTTCATGACCATTGCGCTTCCGCAGGTCCTGCAGGGTCTCGGGATGCCCCTGATCTTCATGCCCTGCGTGATCCTCGCGACCACCGGCGTCGAGCCACACCGGATCGCGAACGTCGCCGGCCTGCAGAACTTCCTGCGCACGACCGCGGGCGCCTTTGGTGCCGCGCTGACGAACACGTATTGGGACGATGAGATTACCCAGCACCGGGTCGATCTCGTCGGCCATGTCGGCAACGGCGTGCCGCAATATGACCTGTGGAACCAGACCGTTGCGGCGCAGGGCTTCAATGCCGAACAGTCGCTGCAACTGATCGACCGGACGGTGCAGGCGCAGGCCGTGATGCTGGCAACCAACCAGTACTTTGCACTCGCCACGATCATCCTTCTGGGCGTGATCGCCATCATCTGGACGGCGAAGCCCGTTCCGCTGACTCCGGCGGCTGCGGGAGCGGCCGCGGCAGCGGCCCACTGACGAGACGCCGCATCGGGCAATGCCTTCACGCATGCCCGCGGCATGCGTCAAATGGCTGAGCGCGTTCCGTTACGCCCGGTGCTACTCTTCCAGCGCAAGCACTGACTCGAAGAGGATCGCATGCAGCATCACGTTCTCAAGCTCTCCCTTTCCCGGCCGGCCTCCCTGGCACTGGGGATCGCGGCCCTGATGCTCTCTGGAGCTGCGCTCGCCCATCCGGCTCCAGGCCAGGCTCACACCCATCTTTCCGGTCTGTTGGCAGGGTTGGCGCATCCCTTCACCGGCATCGATCACCTGCTCGCCATGCTTGCCGTCGGACTGTGGGCAGGCCAATCGGGAGGTCGTGCAACGTGGGCCGTTCCTGCAGGTTTCGTTGTACTGATGGCGGTCGCTGGCATTGCCGCGCTGGCGGGCTTATCCGTTCCCGTCATCGAACCTGGCATCCTTGCTTCACTCATCGCACTCGGACTTGCATTGGCCGCAGCGGTGCGTGTTCCCGCAGTCATCGGGGCCGCTGGCGTCGGCGTGTTCGCGTTCTTTCATGGAGCCGCCCACGGCATGGAAATGCCTGCGGCGAATTTAGCCCTCGGATATTCGTGCGGATTTGTCCTGGCAACGATCCTGTTGCACCTCTCAGGTGTGCTCATTGCCCGCAGCTTCCACCGCGCGAACCTTGCGATCCTGCTCCGCCTCGCCGGGGCAGGCATTGCGGCAACGGGTGCAGCGCTGATGGTGTTCTGACAATCTCAGGGCAGATCATTCGTGCGTCCACGCGAGCACGAAATCCGGCTAGGCTCCCTTTCCTTCATCCCGTCTTATCCCTTCTGCGATGAGCCGTTGCGCTTCGGCGATGACCGCCGCAGATATCTTGGAATCCACCTTGCGAACGAAAAACGCATCGGAGTTCTCAAGTCGCCGCACGTCTGTTGCATCCAGCACGGCTGGGCGGCTGCCATTGCGGAACACCCAATCAGTGTGGCGGCGGTTGCTCGCAATGACGTTTTCCCTGTAGGAAGAATTCATGATGATCGTCTGAAAGAAAATCTCTTCAGGCAAATAAACCGTTCTCAGTGCCTTCAGGAAACTCCTGGCCTGGGGATGCTCCAGCACAAACCGAAACACCTTCGCAGGCATTGATATCCAGATCATTCCTTTGTAAATGACATCAAAATTTCCGATGTGTCCGCGCTTCACTCCAAGTGCTTCCTGAATTCTCCGAGACACCTTGTCCAGAATCCTGTAAGCGTTGCCCAGGTTCTGCATGAAATAAAAAACGTTGCGCAACTCGTAACGGCTTCTGACGTCGGGCGGCAAATCGTCAAGGGTCGTGACACTCATGTATATCTCGCCTTGGCAAGCCGAAGCTATTTCCGCAGCGCTCTTGATGGGATGATCCTGCCCGGAAATGATGTGAATGTAGTCAGCTTCGGTTTTTCCCAGGGCAGTCTGGCCAAGCTCCAGTATTGCACGCAGGTGAGAGTAGCCTCCCCAGGGAATCGTGTATTTTCTGAGCACATGGCAACCGGAATCTTGCAGCGCCGATTCGTCCGCTTTGCTGATGGCGCTCTTCCTGTCGATATGAATATGGATATCGAAAAAGCGTCTGTCGAGGGCATTCACCAGATGCCAGAGAGCATCGATATCCTTGTATGCCGTAATGATTACGGAATGCATGGCGTTGCTTCCCTGAGTTGAGAAGATGTACCCGCTTGCTTCACGGACGCGCGCGTAAATCAGCTTGACCGGGTAGCGGCGATTCCGGTCCCAACGGTCCTGACGCAGATTCAAGCGCCGGTCCGGATTCACGGGACTTCAGCCATGCGCGCACCCCGTCGCGGACGGGACGCTCAAGGCATCGAAACGATGCCCAGGACATCGTCAATGCCAACCCCACTGCGCAGATCTTTCCCCACCAATGCCAGTATCCAAGACGCTCGAACGAATACAGGATGACGCCATGCCACAGGTACAGGCCGTAGGAAATCGATCCAATCCACACCAATGGTCGAAAGCTGAACACGGCCCGCGTTCGCCGCATATCGCACGCATCCAGTGTGCTCAGCACTAGTGCGGTTCCCGCTCCCAGAAGGCTCGCATTGACATACTTGAGTTCCGGGCTGTAGAAAAGGTGTAGCGCGATCATCGCGAGTCCTGCAAGGAAGTAGACAGGTTTGGGGCGCCAGTCGAGTCTGATCGCAATCGCGGCAGCGCAGCCGAACAGCAATGTATCCGCCCGCTCCAGGCTGCCGACGTAGGCAAGGCGAGAGGGTGCTCCCAATTCGACAATGGATGCTTTCCAAGCCAGGCCCGCGGCACAGGCACATAGAACAACACGCAGGATGGTCTGCAAGGAACGCCGCTTGAGCAGCCAGAGCAAGGCAAGTGGCCACAACATGTAGAAGTGCTCTTCCACCGCCAGCGACCAGGTATGGCCATACGCAGGGAGATAGTGGCCCACCCACAAGGTGGCGTAGTTCATCAAGTAGGCAAGGGCAATGAAAGAAGAAATGATTTCATTGCGCCATCCCATGACATAGAAGAATGGATCACAAATGAGGACCACCAGTACTAACGCCGGAACAAGGCGTGCCGCTCTCCTCAGATAAAAGGCCTTGAGGGAGATGCTGCGGGTAGCGGCGAATTCGTCGACAAGAAGCCCGGTGATCAGGTACCCGGAGAGAACGAAAAACATTCCTACGCCTGTGCCACCATAGTTCAAAGCTGGCAACGAACCTATCGCCAAGTGCTCGATAATCACCGGCAGGATGGAAAATCCTCTTACTCCATCCAGCCAAGGGCGGTACCCGGTTAACATCAGACTTGAGAATCCTTCTTTTCGAGCTGGGCTGAGCCTGACTCGAGAGTTGAGCCGCTCCGGTGCACAGCAGGCACGCCTAACACCCGCCATCGGGGATGATCGAAGGCGTAAGCAATACGCCCAAAGTCCTCATTTTGAAAGATGGGCTGATCATAGGCGTATACCGAATTGCGCCGTCTCAATGATCAGGAGCAACACCGGACACCAAACCGGATAGCCTAGACGTGCATGGCCACTCCAGAATGCCTGGTAGGAACGCTCATTCGAGTAGTTCTTTCAAAAGGGCATCGTCATCGCAGCGCAGGCTCTCAAATTCCGCTCTCCGACGGACTCATCCACCTCGATCTACTGACAGCGGACCTTCTGATTCGAACGTTTCTGACATTTCTTGTTTTCAGCCACTACTGCATGAAGCCGGCCTTCACGTCCTCCTGCGACATCAGCTGGATCGGGACGGACTTCGCCTTCCAGATCTCGGATGCATATTCGCGGATGGTGCGATCAGACGAGAACTTTCCCGAGCGCGCGGAATTGAGGATCGACATCTTCGTCCAGTGCTCGACATCGCGATAGGCGACATCCACCTGGCGCTGGCAGTCCGCGTACGACTGGTAGTCGGCAAACAGCAGGTAGGGATCGTGGTACAGCAGGCCATCGATCAACGGCCGGAACAGGTCGCTATCGCCCCGCGAGAAGAACCCTGAACGGATCAGGTCGATCACATCCTTCAGTTCCGAATTGCTCTCGTAGTACTTGTAAGGCTGATAGCCCTTCGCCTTGAGGTCGTAGACCTCCTGCGCATCCAGGCCGAACAGGAAGAAATTCTCGGGTCCGACTTCCTCGCGGATCTCGATGTTGGCGCCGTCCATGGTGCCGATGGTCAACGCACCGTTCATCGAGAATTTCATGTTGCCAGTGCCGGAAGCCTCCTTGCCCGCCGTCGAAACCTGCTCCGACAGATCGGCCGCCGGGTAGACGCGCTGGCCGTTGGTCACGCTGAAGTTCGGCAGGAAAACGACCTTGATGCGATCCCGCACATCCGGATCGCGATTCACGATATCGCCCACCGCGGTGATCAGCTTGATCATCAGTTTGGCGATGTGATATCCCGGAGCCGCCTTGCCGCCGAAGATGTAGGTCCGCGGCTGCATGTCACCGGCTGTGCCGGACTTGATGCGGTGATACTGCGCAATGACGTGCAGGATGTTGAGGTGCTGGCGTTTGTATTCGTGGATGCGCTTCACCTGCACATCGTAGATGGACTGCGGATCGATCATGACGCCGGTTCTGGCATGCACGAAATCCGCAAAATCCCGCTTGTTCGAATACTTGATGCCCCGCCACATCGAGCGGAAACCGGCATCGCCCGCCAGTGGCTCAAGCCTCCTGAGCTGCGACAGGTCCTTGATCCAGCCCGGCCCAATGGTATCGGTGATGAGACTCGCGAGCCTCGGATTGGCCAGCACCATCCACCGACGCGGCGTAACGCCATTCGTCTTGTTGGTGAATTTCTCCGGCCATAAATCGTAGAAATCCTTGAGCACATCCTGTTTCAGCAGCTCGGAATGCAGTTCGGCAACACCATTGATGGTGTGACTGCCAACGCACGCGAGGTGCGCCATGCGGACGTACCGTTCACCGCTTTCGTTGATGAGGGATAAGCGTGCGAGCCGGGCTTCATCGCCGAGGAAGCGGATCCGCACTTCGTCCAGGAAGCGCGCATTGATTTCATAGATGAGCTCGAGGTGACGCGGCAGCACTTTCCGGAAAAGCTCCAGCGGCCATTGCTCCAGCGCCTCGGGCAGCAGCGTGTGATTGGTGTAGGCAAATGTCTTGCCGGTGATCTCCCAGGCTTCACTCCACGCGAGCGCATGATCATCGATGAGCAGACGCATCAGCTCGGCCACGCCGATCGCCGGATGCGTGTCGTTGAGCTGGACCGCGAACTTCTCATGGAAGCGCGACAGCGGGATTTTCTGGACTGCCAGGATGCGCAACATGTCCTGTAAAGAACAAGACACGAAGAAATACTGTTGCTCGAGGCGCAGCTCCTTGCCCTGGAGTTGCTCGTCGTTGGGATACAGAACCTTGCTCAGGTTCTCGGAAGACACCTTCTGCATGACGGCGCCGGAGTAGTCGCCCCGGTTGAAGACAGCGAAGTCGAATGATTCGGGTGCTTCGGCCTTCCACAGACGCAGCGTATTGGCGGTATTGGTGTGATACCCGAGGATGGGCGTGTCATACGGCACACCCAGTACGACTTTCGCCGGCACCCAGCGGACCCGCAGGCGATTCAATTCATCAGTGAACTGTTCGGTCGTGCCACCCAGCTTGACGTGCACTGCCCATTCCGGCCGCGCAATTTCCCAGGGGTTGCCGAAACGCAGCCATTTGTCGGTTTTCTCAACCTGCCAGCCATCGACCAGCTCCTGCTGGAAGATGCCAAATTCATAGCGGATGCCGTAACCCATCGCAGGAATCTCGAGCGTCGCCAGCGAGTCGATGAAGCACGCCGCCAGTCGACCGAGACCCCCGTTGCCAAGGCCGGGCTCCGCTTCCTGGGCCAGCAGCTCGTCGAAATCGAGGCCGAGTTCGGTGATCGCCTGCTGGACCTGCTCGTAGATCCCGAGGTTGATGAGGTTGTTGCCGAGGTGCGGCCCCATCAGGAATTCGGCGGACAGGTAGGCCACCGTGCGCGAACCCAGTTTGGTATACGCCGCAGCCGTACTGATCCAGCGTTGCAGCATGCGATCGCGCACGGCAAAGCTGAGCGCCTGGTAGTAGTCGTTCTTCGTGGCGAGCGCGGGAAACTTGCCCTGCACGTAGAACAGGTCGTCGAGGAAGGCATGCTTCAATGCTTCCTTGGTGAGAGCGGTCCGCTCATCTTCCAGTTTCAGATCCGCTTTCAGGCTCACGACGTTCGAGTCCACGATGTCTCCTTGTAGCAAAAGCTCCCCCATGAACGCTGTTCTGCAAGAACCGTGCTATGTACGCTGCCGCGTAAATTCCTCCCGACGCAGCGAGGAAGTCGTTATGAAGCCCGGGCCGCGCTCTGAAGGGTCTCAAACAATGGAAATGGCCATGCACCACCAAGGAGCCGACGCCTCTCGGCTGCACGATTCAGGTGCAGAAATTCCTTGCGCGGTGCGGCATGACCCACAACAATCCCTGCTAGATTTGCCTTACTGAACTCATCTGGTAAGCCATGACAGCAACCCCTACTCCCGCAAACCGGTACTGGCCGATCGTCATCGCCGCCGCGCTGATCATGATGATCACGACCGGGGCGCGGCAGTCGCTCGGCCTTTTCATCCGGCCAATCAACGCGACGACCGGTGTGAGCATCGTCGACCTGAGCTTCGTACTGGCGATCGGCCAGTTCATGTGGGGAGCCACGCAACCGCTGTTCGGCATCGTGTCGGATCGCTACGGTGCGGGCCGCGTCATCATCCTGGGCGGCATCCTGCTAGCCATCGGCATGGCGCTGACTTCGCTCGCCTCTAACCAGTGGAGCCTGATCCTGACGCTCGGCGTCCTGTCCGCGGCCGGAGCGGGGGCCGGAAGTTTTTCGGTGCTGATCGGCGCCGCCGCCCAACGACTGCCCGCCAACAAGCGCGCCTTCTCGTCTGGCTTCATCAATGCGGGCGGCAGCTTCGGGCAGTTTGTGTATGCCCCGTTGAGCCAGGCCCTCATCGCAGCTTCCGGCTGGGTCACCGGCATGCTGACCCTTGCAGCCAGTGCGCTCCTCACACTGCCCCTGGCCAGAGCGCTAGCCGGGAAACCTGCGGCCGCGGCAACCTCGTCAGCCGCACCGTCAATGACGCTGGGACAACAATGGCGCATCGCCCGCGCAGACCGCAGTTACTGGCTGCTGCACGCGGGATTCTTTACCTGCGGTTTTCACGTGGCGTTCCTCGTGACGCATCTGCCCGGTGAGGTCAACCTGTGCGGATTGAGCGCGAGTGTGGCAGCGACCTCCATTGCGATCATCGGACTGGCCAACATTGCCGGCAGCCTTCTGGCGGGAGCCCTGAGCAATGCGTACCGGATGAAATGGCTGCTGTTCTGGATCTACATTACGCGGGCTGCTGCAATCACGATCTACCTGTTATCGCCGCGCGAGCCGCTGACCTTCTACGTATTCGCCGCCGCGCTGGGAGTGACCTGGCTATCCACCGTTCCGCCGACTGCAGGCCTGGTCGGCAAGCTGTTCGGTACCCGGTATCTCGCAACGCTGTTTGGTCTGACGCTACTGACCCATCAGGTGGGCGCCTTCTTCGGCGCGTGGCTAGGCGGACTCGCTTTCGCACGCGGCGGCAATTACAACTGGATGTGGTACGCCGACATTGCACTCGCGCTGGCCGCCGCATTCGTGAATCTTCCGATCCGCGAAGCGCCACTTGCCAAACAGCAGTTCGCTGCCGCCTGACCCATGCTCGCACTCAACACACTGGGGCTGTTTGTCGTGACGGCGGTTGCCGAGATCCTCGGCTGCTACCTACCCTGGCTCGTGGTGAAACAGGGACGACCGGTGTGGTTGTTGCTGCCTGCAGCCCTTTGTCTCGCGATCTTTGTCTGGCTGCTGACGCTGCACCCGCAGGCTTCGGGTCGCGTCTATGCGGCCTATGGCGGGGTCTATATCGCAGTCACCCTGTTCTGGCTGTGGGGTGTAGACAAGATCCGGCCAACACCCACGGATTGGGTGGGCGTTGCCGTGTGCCTGCTCGGCGCCGCCATCATCGTCGTGGGATCACGTTCGGCTTCCTGACCGGAATCAGCCTTCCACTGGCGCAGGCGCTGAATCCTCCGGTAAGCGCGAACGCAGCGGCAGCTCTGGAATCATCAGCGCGATCAACAATGCGATCACCACGATCGCGATGCACGCCATGAAGGTATGCGTGATGGAGTCCGCAAAGGCTTCCTTCGTCCCACGATCAATGCGCTTCGCCAGTTCCCTGCCCTCGAGTTCCAGCCCCAAGCGGACGGCGTCGAGTTTTTCTGCCGTCGCCGCCTGCACGAGCGCCTCTTCCGTCCCGAGAATGGATTCGCGGTAACGCTCGATCAATCCGGTCAACGATTTCGGGTCCTGCAGCGCGCGAGTGGGCACATTCGCAATTTCACCGCGCAGGTCGGCAGGAATGTCCTGTCGCGCGAGCAGTGCGGTCACTCCCGCCTCGCCGCCTTTGAGGCCCTGCTCCACGGCTGTTGCCAGTGCTTCGAGTTGCACGTGCACGGCGGGCTGCAAGCCACCGGCTTCGAGGTCTTCACGAACCGCAGGAGGAAGCTGCGAATCCTGCAACAGCTGAGCGCTGGTCGTCGTGTCACCGTGATAAGCACGATCGATCAGCTCATAGCGGGCCGTCATCGCCTGCTCCACCCGCTGATCCAGCAGCCGCGAATTCATGGCCATGCTCTGCGCAGTGCCGAGGTCCACCTTCTTGACCATCTCCACACCCGGCATGGACGGCACACGTTCGTGCAGCTGGGTCGTGAGTTGATTGGTCAGGAGCGTCCCGAATATCGCGACACCCACCGTCGAGCCGATCTGCCTGCAGAATTGCATCGTGCTGGTCGCCACCCCCGTTTCGCGGGGAGAAACCGAGTTCTGCACAGCCATGTTGAAGAGGCTCTGCGTGGGCCCCAGTCCCAGGCCGACGAGTGCCAGCCGCCAGTCGAGATCCAGGATGGTGGTGTCCGGACCCACTTGCGTCAGAAGGATGACGCCGACCAGCAGGCAGGTGATCCCGCCCACGATGAAGGGCTTGTACTTGCCCACGCGCGTCACCAGCCGGCCGCTCGTGATCGCACCGAAGATGAGCCCGCCCATCATCGGCAGCATGGCGAAACCACTGTTGGTCGCGGTGACGCCCTGGACGACCTGCATGTACAACGGCATGAACATGACGATGCCGAAGAACGCCATGCCGATCATGAAACCCGAGGAGCTGCAGGTGGCCATGACCTTGTTGCGGAACAGCGTCATGGGCACGATGGGATTCGCGGTCCGGATCTCCACGATCAGGAAGGCAACGAATGCCACCGCAGCCACAGAAAACAGCGTGATGATCTGGTTCGAGTCCCAAGCGTACTTCGTGCCACCGAAACTCAAGGCCAGCAGCAGCGGGACAAACGTCAGGATCACGAGGGCCGCACCCGGGAAATCGATCTTGCCGGTGGCTCCATGGTGCAGAAGCGGCATCTTCGCGAGCACGACACCGAGCGAGATCAACCCGAGCGGCAGGTTCACGTAGAAGATCCAGCGCCAGCCGGAGATTTCATGACCGAGCAGCGTCACCGTGCCGTGATCCGTGAAGAAACCGCCGATGGCGGGCCCCACGATGCTGGCCAGACCAAACGCAGCACCGAAAATACCCATCGCCTTCCCCCGCTCGCGCGGCGGGAACAGATCGGCAATAATCACGAACGTGCTCATGAACAGCGCACCGCCGCCGAGACCCTGCAGCGCGCGGAAGAAGATGAGCTGGGTCATGCCATTGCCCAGCACCGGAAGATCGCCAAACTCCCCGCTCAAGCCGCACAGCACTGACCCAATGAGGAAGAGAACAATTCCGACGACAAGGATTGGCTTGCGACCGTACAGATCGCTGAGCTTCCCGTAGATCGGCACGGAAACCGTCGAGGTCAGCAGGTACGCCGTCCCCACCCACGCGTAGTACTCAAGGCCCTGGAGCTGCTCGATGATGCGCGGCATCGCCGTCGACACGATCGTCTGGTCGAGGGCGCTCAGCAGCAGGACAAGCAGCAACGCCCCAAGGATCGTGCGGCGCTGTTCGGGGGAAACGACGGCTCCACTCATGGGTAACCCTTCATGTTTTTCAGTGGTCGGAAGTCGGCGGGCGGGAGCATATCAGCTTCCTGAGATTAGATCAGCTTCCTGATAACGGCTCCGGGATCGCTGTGTGGCTTTGGGTCAGAAGAGATTTTTGAAACCGTGTGAGGCAGGATGCCGAACCCGGAGGCTACAGGGATGTACTTGCGCCGTTTTCAAAAATCTCTTGTGGCACGAAGCCACGCCGTCCGAATTCTCCCATTCCTGAGCCAAAACCATGTCGCATGCTGCCAATTCGACGCTGAGTTACCTCTCCCCGACGCCGATCAGCCCTTGGGGAACGTACTTGGCACAGGTCGACCGGGTCATTCCTTATCTGGGTCCGCTTTCCCGCTGGGTCGGGACCCTTACCCGGCCGAAACGGGCGCTCATTGTCGACGTACCGATTGAACTCGACAACGGGACGATCGCCCACTACGAGGGCTATCGGGTCCAACACAGCCTGTCGCGGGGTCCGGGCAAGGGTGGCATCCGCTATCACCCGGATGTGACGCTGGAAGAAGTCATGGCGCTGGCCGCCTGGATGACCGTCAAGAACGCTGCGGTCAACCTGCCTTTTGGCGGCGCGAAGGGTGGCATCCGGGTCGACCCGAAAGGCCTGTCGCGGAAAGAGCTCGAGCATCTGACCCGTCGCTATACGAGCGAGATCGGCGTGATCATCGGACCGCAACGCGATATCCCGGCGCCCGATGTGAATACGGATGCCCAGATCATGGCGTGGATGATGGATACCTATTCCGCCAATGTCGGGGCTACGACCACCGGTGTTGTCACCGGGAAGCCCGTCATGCTGGGTGGCTCACTGGGCCGGGTCAAAGCCACCGGTCGCGGGGTGTACTTCATCGGTCGCGAAGTCGCGCGACGCTTGCGTCTCGATATCAACGGAGCCCGCGTCGCAATCCAGGGATTCGGCAACGTGGGCTCGGTGGCCGCAGAACTTTTCGTCCAGCATGGTGCGAAGGTCGTCGCCGTCCAGGACCACACGGCAACGCTCTACAATCCCGCCGGTCTCGACATCGCGCGCTTGCAGGCGGAAGCGAAAAACAACGGCGGGATCGTCGGCTATACGGGTGCCGAGCAACTACAGGGCGAACTGTTCTGGGATGTGGAAAGCGAATTCCTGATTCCCGCGGCTCTTGAAGGCCAGCTCAACCGCGCTCGAGCGGAAAGGGTCAAGACACGCGTCGTCCTCGAAGGTGCCAATGGCCCCACCACTCCAGATGCAGACCTGGTGCTGGGCGATCGCGGCATCGTCGTCGTGCCCGATGTGATCGCGAATGCCGGTGGCGTGACCGTCTCCTACTTCGAATGGGTCCAGGACTTCAGTTCATTCTTCTGGAACGAAGACGAAATCAACCAGCGCCTCGACCAGATCCTGACCGGAGCCTTCACCCACATCTGGGACACCCACGAACTCCACAAGGTCAGCCTGCGCACCGCAGCCTTCATCGTCGCATGTACCCGGGTTCTGCAGGCAAGAGCGGAGAGAGGGCTTTACCCTTGATCTCTCCCTGCCTCCAGATCATCGCAAGCCGTATCGGTGTTGCCTGCCGCGAGCCGTTCGCGTGAGTTCTCGGCAAGCTTCTCGTATGTCGCCCTGATGCGGTCGAGTTCGTCGTCTTCAAGTTCCTCGAGATCGAGCAATGCGTTATGCGCGCCGGCCATCGCGCGGATGAGTTCATCGAGCTTGATCTGGACCGCTTCCGAATCGCGGTTCTGCGTTGCCTGGATGAGGAAGACCATCAGGAACGTCACGATGGTGGTGCCCGTGTTGATGATCAGTTGCCACGTATCGCTGAACCCGAAGATGGGTCCCGTGATGCCCCAGACGATGATCACGCCTGCAGCCAGCATGAACGTCTGTGGCTTACCGGTATAACGGGCCGTCGCCTTGGCAAACCTTGTAAAAAAGGAACGGGACTTGGTCGGCCGCATGGTTCACTCCGGACGGTGCCAGTGGGGGTTAGGAGATTGTTCGCGTTTGAGCGGAGAAAGAAGAAGATTATCGGGTGATTGAAAGACCCGGATCTGTAGCCTGGCGAATGCTACGCGAATGGTTGAGCGGATCCGGAGAAAAACCGGTCCTCCCTTTTTCCGGGGCAATGATGCTGCGAAAGTCACGACTAACGTGAGCGTGTGGCATTCTTGTGGCGATGACTCCGATTCGCACGGTAGCCGGCGGCTAAGCCGGCAAATATTCAGGGGACCAACGATATGACCGACGATCACAGATCCGGTGAACAGGACGAAGCATCGCCGAAAGCTGCGCTGCCACAGGGCGATACGCCGCCCCTGCTCGACCGTCGCGGCTTTTTCCGCGGCGTCGCGGCTGTCACCGTGGGCAGCTTGGCGGCGCCAATGGGGTTCGCGCAAAGCAGCAACTCCAGTGCCGCCATTTCAACTGCCCCGCTTGACGCCAACACCGCCCTCGATGCCCACGCGAGCCGCGTCCTGCGCTGGACCGGCCGCGATATTCCCGTCTGGCTCAGGTCCGAAGGTGCGGTCGACCACGATGTCGTGATCGTGGGCGGTGGCCAATCAGGACTCGCGATCGGCTATGCGCTGCGGCGCAAAGGCGTCGGCGTCGACATCATCGATCGTGCGGCGCCGGGTCAGGCCGGTATCTGGCGAAACATCGCGCGCATGAACCAGCTCCGCACACCCAAGACGCTGTCGCCAGGACCCGAAGGCGGCAACGTCGCGCTGGGCTTTCGTGCGTGGTTCGAGACGCTGAATGGCCCGGAGGCGTTCGACAAGCTGGACCGCATCCCGCGTCTCGCGTGGGCGGACTATCTCACGTGGTTCCAGCAGACCACCGGAACGAAAGTCCGCTATCGCACGAAGCTGCTCGATATCGAACCCGCGGGCGACATGCTGCGTCTCCATCTCGAAGCGGACGGCCAGAACCGTGTAGAAACCGCGCGAAAGGTCGTGTTTGCCAATGGCTACGCGGGCGGCGGCGGTCCAAGCCTGCCGGATTTCGTCCGCGCACTGCCAACCGGCGTGTGGACTCATACGACGGGCCCGATCGCACCCGAGAAGGTCGCGGGCAAGGTCGTCGCCGTGATCGGCGCGGGTTCCAACGCTTTCGACGCCGCTGCTGTCGCGCTCGAGGCGGGTGCGGCCGAGGTGCACATCTTCAATCGCCGTGCATACGTCGACTATCAGGGCCAGCTGCCGGGGGCGGCGCCGCTCGCGTCCGCGCCGCCGGTCGATCGTGGCTACTCGAACGGGCTCGAAATGGGCTACGAACTGCCCGACATCGTGCGCTGGCGCAACTTCCTGCTGGGCGAGCGCCGCGTCGCGTCCGTGCCGCTCGATTCGTTGCAGCGCGCGGTCGCGTTCAAGAACCTGCATATCCATTTGGGCACGTCGCTCGCCGACGTTGCAGTCGCCGGCAACGGCAAGATCGTCGCGAAAGCCGGCAGCAAATCGATGCGTTTCGACCACCTGATCGCGGCGACGGGATATCGCATCGATATCTCCGAGGTGCCCGAACTGGCGCGAATCCACGAGAGCATCGCGCTGTGGCGTGATCGCTTCGAGCCGGCGAAGGGCGAGGAAAACACTGGGGGCGCGCTGCATCCGTATCTTGGTCCGGGCTTCGAGTTCCTCCCACGTGCTGGCACGGCAGCGGAGTTTGTGCGCAACATCCACTGCTTCAACCTCGCGGCGGCGCTCTCGTTCGGTATCCCGGTCGGCGACATCCCGAGCATGATCCTGCATCCGCGGCTCGTGACGGCAATTGCGCGTGACCTGACGAAGGCCGACGTGGACATCGCAGTGAACGAGCGCTTCATCAACGCGCCCCTCGTGCCACCCGATCCTGCGCCGTATCGGCAGGCGGTCGTGGGCTAGCGACCCGACAACCGCGATAAATGCCTCGTCTGCCGTCACGCTCTTCGGGCGAGGTAGTTCCGCCAACTGCCAAGCGCGGTGATATCGGCGGCTTCACCTACTCCGATGGATTCGCAGGTGAAGCCGCACACACTTTCCCCATCCCGCAGAATCACTTTTCCAATCCCGAGCGGCGCAGGAATGCCAGCGACGAAGCTGCCGAAGTGCTCGCTCGGTACCGACCAAACCTCGACTTCGATAGCGGCGCCGTCCGTAGCAACTCGCACCAATCCCGGACGATACGGTGGCCCGCCGGGCAAAGCATACAAACGGTAGGACGGCGCTGTTGAGGTCCGCTTAAGAAACTGTGCTCCCCGATCGACAAGCTGGTGATTGAGCGGCAGGCCAGTCATGTGCGCGCCGCAGACCGCGACCGAAATCAGGTCCTGCGGAGGCGCCGCAACTTTCTCCGCCGCGCTTGAACGCTTCTGCATGCGTGCGCCCAGCGGCAGATCCACGACCTCATGCAGCCGCGATGCCAGGGCCAGCAGCTGTCGGTCCGTAAATGCCTGTCCTACCAGCGTCACCCCGAAAGGCAAACCATCTGCCCGGAATCCGGTGGGAACCGCGACGGCGGACAGGTCCAGCAGGTTCAGGAAATTCGTGTAGTGACCGAGATTCGAATTGAGGCGAATCGGATCCGCCAGGACTTCCTCGATCCTGTAGATGGTTCCCGCAGTGGGTGTAACGAGAATATCGACCTGCTGCCACGCCGCTTCGCTGGCACGCTGCAATTCCCGCAGCTTGTACTGCGAACGAAACACATCGACGGCCGAAGGTCGGTGACCGCCACTGATGATCTGCCGCGTGACGGGATGCACTGCCTCCGGTTTGTCGCGCAGAAACTCCTCAATCACTGCGTACCGCTCGGCGACCCAGGGACCTTCATAGAGAAGACGTGCGGTATCGAGGAACGGGGCGAAATCGATCGAGACCTTCTCCCCGCCCAGCGCTTCGAGGCTTGCCACCGCAGCGTAGAAGAGCCGTTCGTATTCACTGTCACCGAAGAATTCGAGCTGCGTGGCGAGAGGCACACCGAACTTGAAATTGGGGACATTCCTCATTTCCGGAGGCGACGAGGGAAATGAGGAATGTCCCCAATTTCCGGTCTTGCGATCCCGCCTCGAATACGGATCGTCCGCATCGAATCCCTTCGCGACCGCAAGCACTGCAGCGGCATCGGCAGCCGTCAGCGCAAAAATCGAAACGGTATCGAGCGAGCGGCAAGCCGGCACAACGCCCGTTGTGCTGAGCAGCCCGCAGGTGGGTTTCACGCCGATGAGATTGTTGAAGGCAGCTGGCACTCTTCCCGATCCCGCGGTGTCGGTGCCGAGCGAGAAGCTGACAAGCCCCATTGCGACAGTTATCGCCGAACCTGCACTCGATCCACCAGAGATGTACTCGGGATCAAAGCTGTTGCGACCCGCGCCATACGGCGACCGCGTCCCCACGAGGCCCGTCGCGAACTGGTCGAGATTCGTCTTGCCGACGGGGATTGCGCCCGCGTCGATGAGACGCTGGACGACCGTAGCGGAATCAGCCGGCGTATAGGCGTACTCAGGGCACGCCGCTGTCGTCGGAACGCCGCCCAGATCGATGTTGTCCTTGATCGCGAACGGAATTCCGTACAACGCAAGCGTATCGGGCGACCGTCCCTTGAGCGCATCGACGTACTTCATGACTTCATCCCGTGAAAGGCGATGAATCCACGCGTGATGCTCGGGAGCAGACCCGATGCGCTCGAGGACACCGTCAAGAATTTCGCCGGGAGTGAATTCGCCAGCCCGGTAGCCGGCAAGCAGGTGCGCAATCGTCAGGGAGGCAGCAGCATTCATGAGAGGCTTCCGGGTATTAAATTCAGCGGCTACTCTGCAATGCGAAGAACGAGCAACGTCTCGCCTGCCGTCACGGGCCGTCCCTGTGCGCAGCGGACTTCCACGATCTCGCCGCCTTCATCGGCCAGGATCGGGATTTCCATTTTCATGGCCTCGACAACGAGCAGCTCCTGGTCGGCGGCAATCCGCTGACCGGCGGCGACACCGACCTGCCATACGCTGCCGGAGACCGGCGACGATATCGCCACACAGCCGACAGGAACTTCAGCGACTTTGCTGCTTTCAGCCTGCCCCGTATCTGTCTGGTTTGCCTCTTCCTCTATCCCCGCCTTGACCCATCTTTCGCGCTCCGCCTCGAAGGCTGCCTGCTGCCCGGTCTTGAAGGTCTGTATCGAAGCCGCATTGCGCTCGAGGAAGCTTCGATACTCACGGAGGCTCAAACGGGTGGTCTCGGTCTTGAGCCGCAAGCGTCCGTGGATGAAATCCTCCCGCATCGACAGCAGCTCATCCGCCGTGACCGGATGGAATCGAAGTTGATCAAAGAACCGGAGCAGCCATTGCTTGCCCGCGACAAAGTCATCCGTCTGGCGATAGCGGTTCCACATCTGCACCGTGCGCCCCACGAACTGATAGCCGCCCGGCCCTTCCATGCCGTAGACGCAGAGATACGCGCCGCCTATGCCGACCGCATTCTCGGGAGTCCACGTGCGTGCGGGGTTGTACTTGGTTGTGACGAGTCGATGCCGGGGATCGAGCGGCGTCGCAACAGGTGCGCCGAGATACACATCCCCCAACCCCATGACGAGATAGCTCGCGCCGAACACGATGCGTTTGACGTCTTCGATCGACGCGAGGCCGTTGATGCGGCGGATGAACTCGATATTGCTAGGGCACCAGGGCGCATCCTTGCGCACCGACTGCGTGTACTTGTCGATGGCAAGTTGCGTCGCGGGATCGTCCCACGACAGCGGCAGATGCACGATCCGGCTTTCGACGACCATGTCATCCACGGCGGGTAGCCGGGACTCCGCGCTGTGCAGGATTGCCAGCAACTCGCTTTGCGACAGGACACGGCTGTCGTAGTGCACCTGCAATGAGCGAATACCTGGCGTGAGCTCCAGAACTCCTGTAATTCGCTGCGTCTGCAGCCATTCCATCAACGCATGAACACGAAAGCGCAGTTCCAGGTCGAGCACCGCCTGGCCATATTCAACGAGCAGGTATTTGTCCCCGGCCTGGCGATAGCAGACGGAAGGAAGAGCCGTAGCTCGCGGGCTTTGGAGTGCGGGCGATGCGAGAATCGGAGTTTCATTCTTCGCGTTGACTTCATTGCGTGTCGCGAGCCCGATCTCTTGGAAGTCCAGCTTGCGAATCGCCGTGTCCAGCGCGCGTTCGGCAGCGACTGCAGCGGCGACGTTGGTACGACAGAACCGGACCCTATCACCCGGCTTCAACTGCCCCAGTTTCCACAGTTCCGCCGCAACGATGGTCGCCGGACAAACGAACCCGCCGAGACTGGGTCCATCGGGCCCGAGGATGACAGGCATGTCTCCCGTGAAATCGATCGAGCCGATGGCATATGCGTTGTCGTGGATGTTCGACGGATGCAGGCCGGCTTCCCCACCATCGCGGCGTGCCCATTCCGGCTTGGGCCCGATCAGTCGTACACCGGTGCGACTCGAGTTGTAGTGCACTTCCCAATCGGTGGCGAAGAACATCTCGATATCGCCGGGGGTGAAGAAGTCCGGTGCGCCATGAGGACCGTACAGCACGCCGATTTCCCAGCGCGTTGCCTGGGAATTGGGGACATTCCTCATTTCCTCCGCAGCTTCTGGGAATGAGGAATGTCCCCAATTCCATGGTGCGGAGTGCGTCGGTGCAGGCCCGGGCGTCGCTGCAAACAGATGCAGGACATCACCGGTCCGCAATGCCCGGCCGCCATGACCACCGAACTGACCGAGCGTGAACGTCGCACGGCTGTTCATGTAGAGCGGTGTATCGAATCCACCCTTGACCGCGAGATAAGTCCGCTGTCCTGCGCCCTGGATGCCGCGCATCTTGAGCACGCTGCCGGACTTCACGGCGACAGCATGGTTGTAAGGTACGGGATGGCCATCGAGCTCGGCGCGCATCCGCGCACCCGTCAGCGCGATCCACGTATCGGCATTGAACTTGAGTGACGGGCCGGTCACCGTGATCTCAAGACCCGCGGCATTCTCGGGATTGTCGAGCACGCGATTGGCCAGCCGGAATGACAAAGTGTCCATGGGCCCGGAAGGCGGCACGCCGATATCCCAGAAGCCGACGCGTCCCGGACAATCCTGGATCGTCGAATGCGTCCCGGACTGCAGGACATCGATCGTCAAGGGCTGGTAGGCGAAGGTACTCAGATACCGCGTGGTCTGCCGCCCTTCACGGAATACCCCGTCGTCGAGCACCTGGCCGAGGTAAGCCTGGTTGGTCTCGATGCCATCGACGCGAAGGCTTGCCAATGCGATCCGCAACGTTTCAATCGCCTCGTGGCGCGTTTCACCCTGACTGATGAGCTTGGCAAGCATCGGGTCGTAGAACGCCGATACTTCAGTTCCCGTCTCTACCCAGCTATCGACGCGGATGTCGCGTGGCCAGCTCACCTGGGTCAGCAGCCCGCTCGCCGGCTGGAAGTTCTTGTTGGGATCTTCGGCATAGAGACGCACCTGCACCGAATGGCCCTTTTGCTCCAGCTTGAAATTCCCGAGCGCCGGCGGCTCTGCGGCAGCGACGCGAATCATCCACTCCACCAGATCGATGCCCGTCACCTGCTCCGTCACACCATGCTCGACCTGCAGCCGGGTGTTCACTTCCAGGAAGTAGAACTCGCGGGTCTTGACGTCGTAGACGAACTCCACGGTCCCTGCGGATTGATACGCCACGGCCTTGCCAAGGCGCACTGCCGCGATGTGCAACGCGTCCCTCGTCGCGGGATCGAGTCCGGGCGCAGGCGTTTCCTCGATGACTTTCTGGTTGCGACGCTGGACGGAGCAGTCACGCTCGCCCAGCGAGACGACATTGCCGGCACCGTCCCCGAAGATCTGCACTTCGATGTGCCGCGCATGCTCGACATACTTTTCGAGAAAGAGCCCGCCCTGGCTGAAATTGTTTTTCGCCAGCCGCTCCACTGACCGGAACGAATCCTGCAAATCAGCGGGCTGCCAGCATAGCTGCATGCCGATGCCTCCCCCACCGGCGGTGCTCTTGAGCATCACGGGATAACCGATGCGCTCCGCCTCCTTGGCAGCGTGCTCGATACCTTCGAGCAAACCGCTCCCCGGCAACATGGGCACGGCGTTGGCAGCAGCCAGTTCGCGGGCGGTGTGCTTCAGGCCAAAATCGCGCATCTGTGCGGGAGTCGGTCCGATGAAGACAATTCCGGCTGCCGCGCAGCTTTCGGCGAATGCAGCGTTTTCGCTCAGGAACCCATAACCGGGATGAATGGCATCGACACCCAGCTCGCGAGCGATCTCCAGCAACCTGTCGCCCTTGAGATAGCTGGAGGCAGCCGGTGCGGGTCCGAGGAGTACAGACTCATTGGCCTGCAACACATGCAGTGAATGACGATCCGCTTCCGAGTACACGGCAACGGACGCGATACCCATCCGGCGCAACGTGCGCAGGATGCGGCACGCAATGGCGCCGCGGTTGGCGATCAGGACTTTCTGGAACACCCAGGGAACCTCTGATTAACCTATACGCACTCGCGACGGCGAGTCATTTCGTTCAGGGCGAGGCGCGCCGACCGCTGTGTACCCGGCGTACTCAAGGGAGAAGCAACGCTGCCATGAACGAAATGAATCCCGTCCCGATCAATGAATAAATTCATACATTTAATGGGTTGCGCCTCTAATCGCCCGCTGCGTCGTTACAGCCCTTGCCCATATCGGCATATGGCCTGCGGACTGCGCCTCGCATCAGGCGATTGGAGACGCAACGCGAGCGCGTATAGGTTAATCAGAGGTTCCCTAGATCCACGTGCCAGGTCGTCCCGGCGGAATCGACTGCTGCGGGTCGTCCCACAGCTCTACAGGACTACTCCCAGGTCAACACCTCGACGGGTGTGGGGTTGTAGCCATTGCAGGGATTGTTGAGTTGGGGACAGTTCGAAATCAGCACGATGACATCCATCTCGGCGCGCATCTCCACATAGCGGCCGGATGCCGAAATGCCGTCAGCGAAGGTCAGCCCGCCTTCCGGCGTTACAGGCACGTTCATGAAGAAATTGATGTTGCTCGAAAGATCGCGCTTCGACAGGCCGAACTCGTTGTCGGCCAGCGCCAGCAGGAAACTGTCGCGGCAGCTGTGCATGTGCAGCTTGTCATGCGCATACCGGACGGTATTGCTCTCCGCCGAACAGGCACCCCCCAGCGTATCGTGGCGGCCGCAGGTATCGGCAACGATCGTGAGCATGGCAGTCCCTTCGCTCGACAGCAGTCGCGTGCCGGTCGTGAGATACAGTCCGCGCTGGCCGCGAATGGTATCGGTGGCGCTGTAGCGTTCCGACGGATTGGCCGCACTGTAGAAAAGCGTATCGACGGCCTGGTTGCCTTCGAGATCCAGGATGCGGAAGTGCTGGCCTCTGCGGACAACACCCATCCACGGCTCGCCTGCAGGAATGACTGCCCGGGTCAGCGCCGTAGCCGGGTCCAGCGAACTGGCTACCAGGTTCATCGCTGCGGTCTCATAGATGCGTTCGTTCCGTATTCACGAACCCGCGCCCGTTTTCAGGACACTGGGTCCGGCATTCATCGTCCGCAGCGACGAGTCCCGACTCCATGGCTGTCAGGTGGATGGCCCGCGGCCTGTAACGGGGTTCCGCATCAAGCGGATGCTGGCAGGTCGACAGGACCATCAGCGTCTGCATCTCGAAACGCAGGTCGACATGGCTGCCTGGACGGGAATTACCGGCAACGAATTGCAGCTGGCCGTATTCATCCGCCGTCACTTTGGAAAACAGGTTCAGATTGGCCATGACGTCACGAGCGCCGAGTCCGTACTTGCCGAGCTCGTTCAGGAAACTGTCGTAACCGTTCTTGTAATAGTCGTTGCGATGCTCCTGGTAGCGCGCGACGCCGAAGCGCTCGCGAACCAAAGCGGCGTTCGATACGCCACAGAATGTATCGTGCCATCCGCAAGTGTCCGCCGTGATCGAGCAGAGAATCCGGCCCATGTCCGAGTAGCAGACATGGCCTCGGGTCAGGAAAGCGGTGTGCTGGGCCTTGAGCGTGTCCGCCATGTTGTAGCGTTCAAGGGGGTTCGCGAACGAATACAGCAGCACGGCCGCATTCGCTCCGCCTTCCACGTCCGTGAGACGTAGCGTAAGGCCGCGGCGCAGAACGCCCGACCAATGCGCACCCGCCGGGACGCGTTCTTCCCAGAGCACCGTGCCCGGTGCTGCAGCTGAATGATTCCCCGCCGTCATCGAATGACTGTTCTCTATATGAAGGTGTCAGGACGTTGCTGCAGGCTTCCAAGCAAGTCCCGTACCAGCACGCGCCCAATCGATGCATCCTTGGCATCACGATGCGTTGTCTGCCGCGCTTTGTTCCCGCGCGAACCGGATATTGCTTCGACACGAGGCATCCGCGGCGCAGCCCTGCGCTCTTGTAGTGCAGAAAACCCTCTGGCGCTTCACCGATCATCGTCGCGATGCGCCTGTTCGTTGCTTCGTGACCCTCGCGGAGGCATGGGCACGCGACTTGCAAAGTCGGCAAGCCAAATGTGCGTCTAGGGTTCCGGTTGATTCATTGAATCAATGCTGGTCCGAGAGAGGCAGTCCTATCTTAGTAAAGGGGACAGATTTATTTTCCTTGGTTGTTCCGGAAAATAAATCTGTCCCCTTTAGAAGAGGGATACACGGCGGGACAAAAGCCCGGGAGGCCCTCACAAACCTTCAATGCAAACGGGTACCAGCATGCAATCAGCCTTCAAGTCCTCAGGCCTGAATTCCTCGTGGCTCATCCGGCTTCTCGCCGTGATGGCCATGGTGTTCCAGCTCTCCGCTTGCAGCAAAAGCGAGCCCGAGTCAGCCGCCGCGCCTCCAGCAGCAGTCGAAGTCCCGACTTTCAAGATCGCGTGGAGCATCTATGTCGGCTGGATGCCGTGGGACTATGCGGACAAGAGCGGCATCCTGAAGAAATGGGCCGACAAGTACGGCATCAAGATCGAGCTCACGCAGATCAACGACTATGTCGAATCCATCAACCAGTACGCCGCGGGTGGCTTCGACGGCTGCGTGATGACCAACATGGACATGCTGACCATCCCCGCGGCGGGTGGCGTTGACTCAACGGCACTGATCGTCGGTGACTACTCGAACGGCAACGACGGCATCGTGCTCAAGGGCAAGGGCAAGACGCTTGCCGCGATCAAGGGGCAGTCCATCAACCTGGTCGAACTGTCGGTATCCCACTACCTGCTGGCCCGCGCGCTCGACAGCATCAAGCTGCAGGAGCGTGACATCAAGGTCGTCAACACTTCGGATGCAGACATGACCGCCGCGTACGGAGCCAAGGAAACGACAGCCGTCGTCACCTGGAAACCACAGCTCGCCACCATCCTGGAAGCCCCGGATGCGCAGCTGGTGTTCGATTCGAGCAAGACCCCCGGCGAAATCCTCGACCTGATGGTCGTGAAATCCGACGTCCTGAAAGCCAATCCGAATCTGGGCAAGGCTCTGGTCGGCGCCTGGTACGAGACCTTGAGTGTGATGCTCGGTAGCGATGCAGCAGCGCAGGCCGCAAAGGAACAAATGGCTACCGCATCCGGTACAGATGTCGCCGGCTTCGACAGCCAGCTCGCGACGACCAAGCTCTACGCGACACCCGCTGAAGCCCATGCGGTCGTAACGAGTGAGGAAATCGTGAAGAACATGGACCTCGTGCGTACGTTCTCCTTTGAGCATGGCTTGCTTGGCGAGGGCGCCACCACGGTCGACGCGGTCGGCATCGAGTTTCCGGGGGGCCGCACGCTGGGTGATGCCGGCAAGATCACGATGCGTTTCGATGACACCTACGTGAAGATGGCCGTTGACGGGCAGCTTTGAAGAAGATCCAGGGTGACGGCTGCAGGTACCGCTGGCATTTCAGCGGAGCCTCACCCTCTTCTCCGGGTGACAGCCCCTCTTCATGCGTCGCCTGATCAATCTCAAGCCTGGCCGGGGCGGCACGCTGTTTCTGGGCGTGCTGCCTTTCATCCTGATGTTGGCCGTCTACCTCATTGGATCGAGCATCAGGCTCGCGGAAAATCCGGACGACAAGCTCCTGCCGTCGCTGACGAGCATCGCGAGTTCAGTCGGGAGCTATGCCTTCGAGGAAGAACAACGCAGTGGCGACATCCTGCTCTGGAAGGACACCTTCGCCAGCCTGAAGCGCATCAGCATTGCGCTTGCGATCAGCGCAGCCATCGGACTTACGCTCGGCATCGCGATCGGAATCATCCCTTACATCGGAGCATCGCTGGGTCCGGTGGTCGCAGCCATTTCTATGATCCCACCGCTTGCGATCCTGCCCATCCTGTTCATCGTGCTGGGCTTGGGTGAAACAGCCAAGATAGCTCTCATCGTAATTGGCGTCGCGCCCGTGATTGTGCGGGATCTCGCCCTGCGCGTAGGTGAGTTGCCGTTTGAACAGATGGTGAAGGCGCAGACGCTTGGCGCGTCAACGTGGCAGATCATCCTCCGCGTAGTCTTGCCGCAATCTTGGCCGCGGTTGATCGATTCACTCCGGCTCACGCTCGGTTCAGCGTGGCTGTTCCTGATCGCCGCCGAAGCCATTGCCTCAACGGAAGGCCTTGGCTACCGGATCTTCCTCGTCCGCCGCTATCTGGCGATGGACGTCATCCTGCCTTACGTCGTGTGGATCACCCTCCTCGCGTTCCTGATGGACTGGCTGCTGCGCAAAGTCCGGACGCTGGCCTGCCCCTGGGTCGAGTTCGGGAAATAAATGGCCGTCAGCGTCAGGCATCTCTGGAAGGAATACGGCGCACAAGTCGTGCTCGAGAACCTGAATATCGAGATCCGCGACCATGAATTCGTCACCATCGTGGGTGCGTCCGGCTGTGGCAAGACGACGTTCCTGCGCATGCTGCTCGGAATGGAACGCCCCACCCGTGGCGAGTTCCTGATCGATGGCGAGCCATTGCCCTCCGAACCCGGCGCCGACCGCGGCATCGTCTTCCAGCGTTACTCGCTGTTTCCACATCTGACGGTCATGCAGAACCTGCTGCTCGCACTGGAATTCGCGGGCGCACCGCTAAGCGGCCATCTGTTCGGCAAGCCCAAGCGCCTGGCAATGGAAAAGGCCAGTGCACTACTGGAAGCCGTAGGACTCTATGCCTCGCGCGACAAATATCCGGCGCAGCTTTCAGGCGGGATGCAGCAGCGGCTGTCGATCGCCCAGTCCGTCATTCGCGAGCCGCGGATTTTACTGCTCGATGAGCCGTTCGGCGCCCTCGACCCCGGCATCACGGCCGACATGCACCAGCTGATCCTCAAGTTGTGGGCCGAGCACCGCATGACCATCTTCATGATCACGCACGATCTCAAGGAAAGTTTCGAGCTGGGAACTCGCGTGCTCGTGTTCGACAAAGTCCGTCACGACCCGCAGGCGCCCGAACGGTATGGCGCGACGGTGACCTACAACCTGCCGATCAGGAACGGGAACAGGTCTGTCGAGGAAGTGGTTCTGTCGAACTGACCTGGGCTAGTCGCTCTGCCGGCGTGAGAACTCGCGCGGACCTTTCAGTTTTTCCCGTTCAATGGATTCAAGGACCACGCGTCGCGCCGCGTCCGCATCACCCCACCCGGTGACCTTCACCCACTTGCCGGGTTCCAGGTCCTTGTAGTGCGTGAAGAAGTGTTCGATCTGCTGCATGACAATCGCGGGCAGGTCGGAACGGTCGCCCACGTCGGAGTAGTAGGGAAACGTCGAGTCGATCGGCACCGTCAGCAGTTTCTCATCGCCACCCTTCTCGTCTTCCATCATCAGCACGCCCACTGGCCGGACGCGCACGATGGATCCCGGTATGAATGGAGAACGCGCCACCACCAGCGCATCCAGTGCGTCGCCATCTTCGCAAAGGGTATGCGGCACGAAGCCGTAGTTCGCGGGATAGCGCATTGGCGTGTGCAGGATGCGGTCCACATACAAGGCACCGCTGGCCTTGTCGAATTCGTACTTGACCGGCTCGCCGCCGATCGGCACTTCAATGACGACGTTGAGGTTGTCAGGCGGGTTGGTGCCCGTGGGCACGAGATCGAGACGCATGCGTGAATTCCCGGGATTTGAAGATGAACGATTGAGAGGGTTTTAAGGGGACAGATTTAATTTCCGCCTGGCCTCGGCAGGAAATTAAATCTGTCCCCTTAAGACCCGACCTGGAGAAGGATCTTGCCCTTGTGTCCGCTGCTCTCCATCCAGGCCTGGGCCTTGCCGGCTTCGGCAAGAGGAAAGATCTTGTCGACGATCGGCTTGATCTTGCCGCTGTCGAGCAGGGGCCACACGTGTTCTTCCAGTTTGGCCTTGATCGCGGCCTTGAATTCGACAGAACGCGGCCGCAGCAGCGAGCCCGTCACCGAGACGCGCTTGGCCATCAGCTGATAGAGATCGATGGGCGTCGTGGAACCGCTCATGAGTGCAATGTGCACAAGCCGCCCTTCGGTGGCGAGCGCCACGATGTTACGCATGAGGTAACTCGCGCCCACCATGTCGAGGATCACATCCACGCCCCGTCCTGCCGTTTCCTCAAGGACAACGCGGGCAAAATCTTCGGTCCTGTAGTTGATGGCGCGCTTCGCGCCGAGCGTCTCGCAGTAGCGGCACTTCTCATCGGAACCTGCCGTAGTGAATACGGTGTGTCCGAGCGCAGTCATGAGCTGTATGGCAGCGACCCCAATCCCGCTCGAGCCGCCATGAACGAGAAAACTTTCCCCAGCCTTGAGGCGGCCGAACTCGAAGACGTTGCTCCAGACCGTGAAGTACGACTCCGGCAACGCGGCTGCAGCGACGAGATCGATTCCCTTCGGCACACGGAGGACCTGGGCGACGGGAGCGACGCAGTACTCCGCATAGCCACCGCCTTGCAGAAGCGCACAGACCGGCTGCCCGACCGCAAACTCCGTCACTCCGGAACCGATTGCCGCAACGAGACCCGAGACTTCAAGGCCAGGCCATTCGGGCGCACCCGCCGGAACGGGATAACCCCCGAGTCGCTGCAGGACATCGGCGCGATTGAGACCCGCCGCGGCGACCTTGATCAGGACTTCATGCGGGCCCGCGGCAGGAATCGGTCTTGTCGCAAGCGCCAGTACTTCCGGAGGACCCGGACGCCGGATCTCGATGACCTGCATGGTCTTCCCGACCTCGCTCAAGGCAGCGGGCCCTGCGCGGCAGCGCCACCATCAACGGGCGTCACGCGATCCACGAAGAATCCCGTTTCAGCGAAGCAGCTGGTCGGGACGCCCCTGTGCTCGGTGTAATGCAGACGCACGCGCTCACCCACGGAAGCATTGAGCTGCTCGACTACTGCGGGATCGCGCACGCTGAAGGCCCAGATCTCGGGTGCCACTCCACCCACGATGTAGAGCGCGAGCTCACCTTCGTAGGTCTTGCAGATCCAGCCCTTGCGGGAAAACTTCTGGACGACGCCTGCCCTTTCACCGTCGGAGTAGCTCCACGACAGCGTGAATGCGGTCCACGCGATGGCCGCTGCAAGGATGACGACGATCACGATGAATACAGGCTTCGCCCAGCCGCCGCTACGCTTGCTGTTGCGCATGGGGTCAATGCTCCCTGTGCTGGGCGAAAGCAATGCGATCAAGGATGCCCATCAGGACTGCCGAAACGACAAAAGTCAGATGGATGATGACGTACCACATGAGCTTGTCGTTCTCTGTCTGCTCGGCGTTCATGAACACCTGCAGCAGGTGAATCGACGAGATGGCGACGATGGAGGCGGCGACCTTTAACTTGAGCGTACCGGCATCGAGCTTGCCGAGCCAGCCAAGCTTGTCCCCGCTCCCTTCGATGTCGATGCGGGAGACGAAGTTCTCATAACCCGAGAACATCACCATCACGATAAGACTGCCGACCAGAACCAGATCGATCAGCGCCAGCAGGGACAGGACGAGATCGGATTCACCAATGGTGAATACGTGCACGAAGAGATGGAACACTTCCTGGAAAAACTTGACGCCGAGAACGATCAACCCCAGCGACAGCCCGAGGTAGACGGGAGCCAGGATCCAGCGGCTTGCGAACAGCAGTTTCTCGATCGATTTTTCCAGCATCGACAACTCTCCCTCAGGCTTCGCCGCTATCTTAGCCGGTCAGGTCGTTCAATCGCGGGCCGGGCGCTTGGCAAATGTTTTACCGAACGGCTTCCCGCCAGGCTTGCCGAAGGGTTTGCCCCCCGGTTTACCCGGTGACTTGCCCGACGGTTTACCGAGCGTCTTGCGGATCGGCCGGTCTGCAGGCCGTTCGCTTGGGCGGACGGGCCGCTCCCTCGGATCCGAGAGGCGCGCGTCACCCACGCGGGTGATCTTGAGCTGCTGGCCTGCGACCCAGACCTTCTGCAGGTCGCGGAAGATTTCCTTTGGCATGCCCTCGGGCAGATCGACCAGGCTGTAATCCTCCTGGATATCGATATGACCGATCATTTTTCCATCGAGACCCGCCTCGTTGATGATGGCGCCGACGATGTTCGCGGGCTTCACGCCATGCGCCTTGCCGACTGCGAGACGATAGGTCTCCGTGCGATGTTCTGTCCCTTTCGCCCGTTTTCTTTCAAACGGACGTTCGGTCCCGGCTTCGGCCCTGCCCTCGGATGGCGTCTCGGAGCGGACTTCCGTCCGGGGTTGCGGCTTGAACTCCGAGCGGGATTCCGGCCTCGACTCCGGACGTGGCTCACGACGCGGTTCAGCCCCCACATCGGCGCGGAATTCAGCGCGGAAATCAGGTCGAGCGGCCGGCTTCGCTTCATCACGCGGCCTGGATGAAGGCTCCTTGCGCTCACGCGGCAGCCGACTCTCGGGTGCGGGCATGGCGGCGACTTCCGCAGGTCGCGAACGTTCCGGACGGCTACGCTCCGGCGGAGCCCGCTCTGCTTCTTCACGACGGGGTGCCCTGCCCCCTGCAAGAAACAAGGGCTTGTCGCCCTGCGCCATGGCAGCGAGTGCAGCGGCGACTTCAACGAGTTCCACTTCATGCTCACGAGCATAGCGCTCGACCAGCAACTGGAAGTCGGCGATGCCGTCCGCAGTGCGTGCCTCCGTGATCTTCTGCATGAAGCGGCCGACGCGCAGATCATTCACAGCTTCAACGGTCGGCAGATCCATCGGCTCGATGGGCTGCCGGGTTGCGCGTTCGATCATGCGGAGCATGTTCCGTTCGCGGTAGTTGACGAACAGGATCGCCTCGCCGCTGCGGCCGGCACGCCCTGTGCGACCAATGCGGTGTACATAGCTCTCGGTGTCGTACGGAATATCGAAATTGATCACGTGGCTGATGCGTTCCACGTCGAGACCGCGTGCCGCCACATCGGTCGCCACAACGATATCGAGTTGGCCTGATTTCAGCCGGTTCACCGTGCGCTCGCGCAGCGCCTGGGGAATATCACCGTTCAGGGGTGCAGCGGCGTAGCCACGGGCTTCCAGCCGTTCAGCCAGTTCGGCGGTGGACTGCTTGGTGCGCGCGAAGATCAGGATGCCATCGAAGGGCTCAGCTTCGAGAATCCGCGTCAGCGCATCGAGCTTGGTCATGTTGCCGAGCAGGAAGTAGCGCTGGCGGATGTTGGTCGCCGTGCTGGTCCGACTGCGGATCGTGACTTCCGCGGGCGACCGCAGGTGCTTCTGTGCGATCTTGCGAATCACCGCAGGTAGCGTTGCCGAAAACAGGGCGATCTGCCGCTCTGCTGGAATCTGCTCGAGCACCCATTCGACATCGTCGATGAAACCCATGCGCAGCATCTCGTCGGCTTCGTCGAGCACGAGATTGCGAAGGGCTGCGAGCTTGAGCGTGCCGCGCTTCATGTGATCCATCACGCGACCCGGCGTACCCACGACCACGTGGACGCCACGACGAAGGCTGGCGAGCTGCGGCTCATAGCTCTGGCCGCCATAGATGGGCAGCACGTGAAACCCCGGCATGTGGCCGGCGTACTTCTTGAAGGCTTCAGCCACCTGGATGGCGAGTTCGCGCGTGGGCACCAGCACCAGCGTCTGGACCGCATCCACTTCGGGGCGCAGCTGGGAAAGAATCGGCAATGCAAAAGCAGCCGTCTTGCCCGTGCCGGTCTGCGCCTGGCCGAGCAGATCCTTGCCGGCGAGCAGATGGGGAATAGTGGCGGCCTGGATGGGCGATGGCGATTCGTAGCCTACGTCCTCCAGCGCCTTGAGCACGGGATCACTCAGGCCAAGATCGCGAAAAGTGGACGGCTCGTCAACCGCGGCAGCGGATTCGGTAGACATAAATACCTTGGGATTGAAGACGGGACGCCGGAGCGGTGGTCCACGGTCGGGGCCGCATTCTAGCCGCTGGCGCATTGTCGCGCAGGCCTTTGAACGGCAAGAGGCTTTTGGCCGACGGAAGAATGCTGGAAGCGCCCTCCAGCCACCGGCACAGACGACTTCAGGTTAAATCCATAACCCCATGAATAACCTTAACTAAAAGCGGAGAAAATCACTCCGCCAGGCCCTGCTTTCTATTTCTTCTTCGGCAGGTAGAGATCGGTAAGCGTCCCCTCGAACGCCTCAGCTGAGAACGCAACGGTCTCGGACAGCGTCGGATGGGGATGAATCGTGTTGCCGATGTCCGCGGCATCACAGCCCATCTCGATGGCCAGCGCGACCTCGGAGATCAGGTCGCCCCCGTTCGTGCCGACCACGCCGCCACCGAGTACACGGTGCGTGACCGGGTCGAACAGCAGCTTGGTGAACCCGTCGTCGCGATTGAGCGCGAGCGACCGGCCACTGGCGGCCCAGGGGAACTGCGCCTTTTCGTAGGGAATACCTTTGGCCTTTGCGTCCGTTTCGGTGAGCCCGACCCAAGCCACTTCCGGATCGGTGTACGCCACCGATGGAATAACGCGGGCATCGAACGCCCGTTTCTCGCCGTGGGCGACTTCAACCGCTACCTTGCCCTCGTGCGTGGCCTTGTGAGCCAGCATCGGCTGCCCGACGATGTCGCCGATGGCGAAGATATGCGGCACGTTGGTGCGCATCTGTTTGTCGACGGGAATGAAGCCCCTGTCGCTCACGACCACGCCCGCCTTCTCGGCATCGATGCGACGGCCATTGGGCGAGCGGCCCACGGACACCAGCACCTTGTCGTACACCTCGGGTGGAATGGCCTGCTCGCCTTCGAACGTCACCCGGATGCCTTCAGCGAGGGCCTCGACCTTGGTGACTTTCGTTTTCACCATGATCTTTTCGTAGCGCTTCGTGATGCGCTTCTCGAGCGGCCTGACGAGGTCACGGTCGCAGCCCGGCATCAGGCCATCGGTCAGCTCGACGACGCTGACCTTCACGCCGAGCGCATCATAAACAGTGGCCATTTCGAGACCGATGATGCCGCCGCCAATCACGAGCATGCGCTTTGGCAGGTTCAATTCCAGCGCACCGGTGGAATCAATGATCCGTGGATCGTCGGGCACACCCGGCAGCTTGACCGATTCGGAACCCGCGGCAATCACGCAATTGCGGAAGGTCACGCGGCGAGGCGCGCCTTCACCCGACACTTCAAGGGTATGCGGATCGACGAACTTGCCCACGCCGCGAATTACATCGACCTTGCGCTGTTTCGCCATGGTCGTGAGGCCATTTGTCAGGCGCCCGACCACCTTGTTCTTCCAGTCGCGCAGCTTGTCGGTGTCGATGACCGGATGACCGAACTGGATACCGAGCGGCGACATCGACTCCGCTTCCTCGATGACCTTTGCCGCATGCAGCAGCGCCTTCGAGGGAATGCAGCCGACGTTGAGACAGACACCACCGAGCGTTGGCCAGCGTTCGACCATCGCCACCTTCATGCCGAGGTCGGCAGCACGGAATGCAGCGGTATAGCCGCCAGGGCCCGCACCGAGCACGACGATTTCGTAGTCGAAGGCCGATGGACTGGCCGGCGTCGGCACCGCAGCTGCCCTCGCAGGCGGAGCGGCAGGAGCAGGACTTTCTGCCTTGGGCGCTGGACTCTGCACCGCAACAGCCTTGTCAGCCGTGGCCACCGCATCGATGGTCAGTACGACACTGCCCTTCGATACTCGATCGCCTTTCTTGACGGCGAGGCTCTTGACCACGCCCGCGACGGACGAAGGCACATCCATCGTGGCCTTGTCGGTTTCGAGCGTAACGAGCGGCGTTTCAAGGGCGACTGTATCGCCGACCTTCACGAGCACATCGATGACTTCGACATCGTGAAAATCGCCGATGTCGGGAACGAGGACGTTGGTCAAGGTACGGCTTCCAGCAGGGCCTTCACATCGGCGAGCTTCTGCGCGAGGAACGTGGCGAAGCGCGCTCCGGCTGCCCCGTCGATCACGCGGTGATCGTAGGACAGCGACAGCGGCAACATGAGGCGCGGCACGAACTGGCCGTCGCGATACACCGGCTGCTGCGAGGATTTCGATACACCGAGGATCGCCACTTCAGGGGCATTGATGATCGGCGTGAACGCCGTTCCGCCAATGCCGCCGAGACTCGAGACCGTGAACGTCCCACCCTGCATCTCCGCGCCCGACAGTTTGCCCGTGCGTGCCTTCTCCGACAGCGTCGCGAGGTCGCGTGCCAGCTCGTAGACATCCTTCCGGTCCGCATCGCGGATCACCGGCACCATGAGGCCGTTCGGCGTGTCGGCAGCGAACCCGAGGTGGATGTATTTCTTGTAGACCAGATTCTGTCCGCCCGCATCGAGCGAAGCATTGAACAGCGGGTATTCCTGCAGCGCCTTCACCGTCGCTCGCAGAATGAATGCCAGCGGCGTGAGCTTCACGCCCCCTTTTGCGGCCTTGTCCTTGAGCTTGACGCGTTCCGCTTCAAGATCCGTGATGTCCGCCTGCTCGTACTGCGTGACATGCGGCAGGTTCACCCAGCTTGCATGCAGGCGCGCGCCGGAAATCTTCTGGATGCGACCGAGCGGCTTGATCTCCACCGGGCCGAACTTCGCGAAGTCGACGACCGGCACTGCCGGCAATCCGGCGCCGGCGGGCGCGCTGCCGACAGCGCCGCTCAGAACCTGCTTGACCCAGCCCTTCACGTCATCGTGCGTGATGCGTCCCTTGACGCCCGTGCCCTTCACACGCCCCAGATCGACTCCGAGTTCGCGGGCGAATCTGCGTACCGAAGGACCGGCGTACGCTTTTGCAAAGGAAGTTTCGTCGATTGTCGCAGGCGCGGCTGCCACAGCCGGTGCTGGAGCCTGCACAACAGCGGCGGGCGCTGTGCTCGCCGCGGGTGCAGGCGCACTCGCTGGAGCTGCTGCTTTGGCCGGCGCAACCGAACCGCCGCTCGCAACCTGCAATGTCACGACCAGGCTGCCTTTCGATACACGGTCGCCTTTCTTGACGACCACGCTCTTGACGACGCCCGCCGCGGAGGACGGAACATCCATCGTGGCTTTCTCGGTCTCGAGCGTGACGAGCGACGCTTCGGCAGCAACGGTATCGCCCGCCTTCACCAGCACTTCGATCACTTCTACGTCATGGAAATCGCCGATGTCCGGCACCAGCACCTCCACCGTGGAGCTTGCTGGTGAAGAAGCCGCTGCAGGAGCCACAGGCGCGCTCGCAGCCGGTGTCGCCGCCTTGGGAGCAGCCGCTGCAGCAGGCGCTGCCTTCTGTTCGGGCGCGCCGCCTTCAAGCGTGAGAACCACGCTGCCTTTCGAAACGCGATCGCCCTTCTTGATGGAAAGACTCTTGACGACGCCGGCAGCACTCGATGGGACGTCCATCGTGGCCTTGTCGGTTTCAATCGTGACCAGGGGCGTGTCGATTGCAACGGTATCACCGACCTTCACCAGGACGTCGATCACCTCGACGTCGTGAAAGTCACCAATGTCGGGAACGAGGATCTGGCTCATTCGGTCACCGGATTGGGCTTTGCCGGATCCAGCTTGTACTTCTCCATACAGCTCGTGACCGTGGCCATGTCGAGCTTGCCGTCGTCAGCCAGTGCCTTGAGCGACGCGAGCACGATCCAGTAGCGATCGACTTCGAAATGCTGGCGCAAGGCTGCACGCGTATCGCTGCGACCGAAGCCATCCGTCCCCAGTACGACGTAGCGTCCCGGCACCCACTGCCGGATCTGGTCGGGCACGATCTTCATGTAGTCGGATGCCGCAATGAACGGCCCCGTACGATCACCGAGGCAGGAGCGCACATACGTCTGCTTCGGAGCTTCTGCAGGATGCAGCAGGTTGCTGCGTTCGACATCCAGCGCTTCACGCCGCAACTCCGTGAAGCTCGGTACGCTGAAGACGTCGGAAGGAATGCTGTAATCCTTCTGCAGGATTTCAGCGGCCGCCAGTACTTCGCGCAGGATCGTTCCCGCGCCGAGGAGATTGACACGCACCTTGCCGCGTCCACCGGTCTGCAGCAGGTACATGCCTTTCAGGATGCCCTGCTCCGCGCCTTCGGGCATCGCCGGATGCGCGTAGTTTTCGTTCATGCAGGCGATGTAGTAGAAAATGTTTTCCTGGTCGGCGTACATGCGCTTGAGGCCATCCTGGACGATGACGGCAAGCTCGTACGCATACGTCGGATCGTAGGCAACGCAGTTCGGTACCGTCGTTGACGCGAGCAGGCTGTGTCCGTCCTGGTGCTGCAGGCCTTCGCCGGCGAGCGTGGTGCGTCCGGCAGTCCCGCCGATGAGAAAGCCCCGCGACTGGATATCCGCTGCTGCCCAGATGAAATCGCCCACGCGCTGGAAGCCGAACATCGAGTAGTAGATGTAGAAAGGAATCATGCTGATGCCGTGATTCGCATACGACGTGCCGGCTGCGATCCACGAGCACATCGCGCCGCCTTCGTTGATGCCCTCCTCGAGGATCTGGCCCTGCCTGTCCTCGCGGTAGTACATCAGCTGATCGGCATCCTGGGGCGTGTACAACTGGCCGACGGACGAGTAAATGCCGATCTGCCGGAACAAGCCTTCCATGCCGAACGTGCGGGCTTCATCGGGCACGATCGGCACGATGTTCTTGCCGATGTTCTTGTCCTTGAGCAGCACTTGCATGATGCGCACGAGCGCCATCGTCGTGGAGATCGGACGATCGCCCGTGCCATCCACCAGTGCCTGGAACGCAGACAGCTCGGGAATCACAAGCGCCGGTGCCGCATCCGTCCGACGGGGCAGGTACCCGCCGAGTGCCTTGCGACGGGCGTGGAGGTACTGCATTTCCTCGCCGTCTTCCGGCAGACGCAGGAAAGGCGCCTTCGCAATCTCGTCATCCGAGATCTTGATGCCGATGCGATCGCGGAATTCCTTCAGCGCCTCGTCATCGAGCTTCTTCTGCTGGTGAGTCGGGTTCACGCTCTCCGCCGTGCGCCCCATCAGGAAGCCCTTCACCGTCTTCGCGAGAATCACGGTGGGCTTGCCGTTGTTGCGCGATGCAGAGAGATACGCGTTGTAGACCTTCTGGTAATCGTGGCCACCGCGGTTGAGGTGCCAGATGTCGTCATCCGACATGTTGGCGACCATTTCCTTCAGCTCGGGAAACTTGCCGAAGAAATTCTCGCGCGTGTACGCGCCACCCTTGGCCTTGAAATTCTGGTATTCGCCGTCGACGCATTCTTCCATGACCTTGCGGAGCAGGCCCTTGGTGTCGCGGGCCAGCAGCGGATCCCAGCGCGAACCCCAGACGACCTTGACCACATTCCAGCCAGCGCCGAGGAAAGCGGCTTCAAGTTCCTGGATGATCTTGCCGTTGCCGCGAACGGGACCATCGAGCCGCTGCAGGTTGCAGTTGATGACGAACACCAGATTGTCGAGCTTCTCGCGCACGGGCATCGTGAGTGCGCCCATCGATTCGGGCTCGTCCATCTCGCCGTCACCGAGGAACGCCCAGACCTTGCGATCGGAACGAGGCACGATGTCGCGATTCTCGAGATAGCGCTGAAACCGCGCCTGGTAGATCGCCATCATGGGCCCGAGCCCCATCGACACGGTCGGGAACTGCCAGAAGTCCGGCATCAGCCAGGGATGCGGATACGAAGAGAGTCCGTTCGGGCTCTGCACTTCGCGGCGGAAATGGCCGACGTGGTCCTCGCTCAGGCGTCCTTCCATGAAAGCGCGGGCATAGATACCGGGCGATGCATGGCCCTGGAAGAACACCATGTCGCCAGGATGCGTGTCCGATGCGGCACGCCAGAAATGATTGAAGCCGACTTCATAGAGGGTCGCCGCGGACGCATAGGTGGCGATGTGGCCACCGAGCTCCGAACTTTCGCGATTGGCCTGTACGACCATCGCCATGGCATTCCAGCGCAGGTACGCCTCGAGGCGGCGTTCGACGGCGCGATTGCCTGGATACGGCTGTTCCTGGCCCACGCTGATCGTATTGACGTAAGCCGTGTTCGGCTTGAACGGCAGGTAGCCGCCGGAACGGCGGGTGTGATCGGTGAGGCGTTCGAGGAGAAAATGTGCCCGCTCGGGGCCGTGCGTCTTCAGTACCGACTCGATCGATTCGAGCCATTCCTGCGTCTCGAGGGGATCGAGATCGTTCAACGGGGAGCCATGATCCATCTTTAAGCAACCTCTTTACGCGTCATCGGCATCCGCCTCGAACCGATCCGGCAATTGCAGGCAGCCACCGGATGCAATGCCCGGATGCAATGCCCAGATGCATTGCCCAGATGCATTGCAATGGGACCACCTGTTACGATCACAGCCGCACCGGAAGTCGGTGCAATGACTCACCCCCGAGGATTTTCTTGACAATCCTTGGGGCAACTGGATGCGCCGGGGCATGCGAGCAGATCGAGCCTCGGCATGATCGGTGTTTGGAAATTTCCGGTCAAGCCAACCCATCGACCGCGACCCCATGCCAGCGACCCAGATTCTACCTGCAAATCAACGCATCAGCGTCGTGCAACGCCGTGCCTCGACACTTTCCGCAGCCTTGGCTCACAGCGTCGATGCAGTGCTCCTGATCTGCAATCCCGAGACTGCAGAGAAGTCGCTTGCGGGACTGCCCTACGCCTCTCTCTGGCTCGATCTTTACATTGCAGCCCGTCGCCGCGGACCGGTCAGCATGTTGAGCGCCCGTTTGCCGGGGGGATCGCATGCCCTGGTTGCCATCGGCATGCTGAAAGACAAGGCCAGTCCCTTCGAACTCCTGAGCCTGGCAGGCCGGCTGTGGAAAGAAGTATCCGGGACGGCGCCAAAGAATCTCGTCATCGCAACTCTCGGGCTGTCTGCCGCCGGGGCCACTGCATCACTTGAAGCCCTGACCGCTGCAACCCTGGCGGGCATCGCGCCCATGCCGACTTTCAAGTCGAAGCGCAAACCTGCTCCGGCACCCGTTGAAATCACGGTGCTGCACGCAGGTACGGCAGTCGACCTCAAGACAACGGAGGCCTGCCATGCCGGCAATCACCTGGCCCGCTGGCTGACGACCTTGCCGCCCGATGTCCTCGATTGCGTGAACTACCGGAAGGCGCTCAAGAGTCTCGCGAGCACTCATGGCTGGCGTTTCCAGTTTCTCGACGAGGCGCGACTCAAGCAGCTTGGCGCGGGCGCGTTTCTGGCCGTATCACGCAGCAATGCACATCGGGGCGCCGGCATCGTACGGTTGTCATACCGACCGAAAGGTCGAGCCAAAGGTCGTCTGGCGCTGGTCGGCAAGGGCATCTGCTTCGATACGGGCGGCATCAACCTGAAGCCGCACAAGGGCATGTACCAGATGCACGAAGACATGCAGGGCAGTGCCGTTGCTGTCGGCACGCTGCTCGCACTCAGCACACTCAAGGCGCCTTACGACATCGATTGCTGGCTGGCACTGACCGAGAACGAAATCGGGCCCAATGCGTATCGGCCACAGGAAATCGTCACTGCGGTCAACGGCACGACGATCCAGGTCGTACACAGCGATGCTGAAGGACGTATGGTGCTCGCGGATACGCTAGCTCTTGCAGCCCGGCAGGAACCCGGCGCAATGATCGATTTCGCCACGTTGACCGGCGCCTGCGTCATGGCGCTCACCGAACGCTACAGCGGTGTCTTCACTAACCGGCCTGAATGGCGTTCGATGCTGGAAACAGCCGGTCGCGACAGCGGCGAGCGGGTCTGGAATTTCCCCATGGACGAGGACTACGACAGCGATCTCGATACCCCGGTGGCAGACATCCTGCAATGCTCGATGGACGGCAAAGGCGATCACATTCTGGCCGCCCGCTTCCTGAACCGCTTCGTCCCCGCAGATACGCCCTGGGTCCACGTCGACATGTCAGCCAGCAACCATCGCGGTGGCCTCGCGCATATCCCCACTGATTTCACCGGCTTCGGGGTGCGGTTCGCGACACACCTGGTCCTCAAGACGCCCTTCCTCGCTTCGTGACAGCCCAACTCCTGACACTGCGCCGGCCCGACGACTGGCATCTGCATCTGCGCGACGGCGATGCACTGCGCGCGGTGGTTCCCTTCACTGCCCGGCAATTTGCCCGCGCGGTGGTGATGCCCAATCTCAAGCCGCCAGTCACCACAGTCCAGGCTGCGGCGGCGTATCGCGCACGCATTCTCGAAGCAGTACCGGCAGGCCTGGTCTTCGAGCCCCTGATGACGCTCTACCTGACAGACACCACGTCGCCGGAAGAAATCCGGAAGGCGAAGGCCAGCGGGTTCGTCGTCGGCGCGAAACTCTATCCCGCAGGCGCCACTACGCATTCAGATGCAGGTGTCACGGCAATCGAGAAGATCCATCCTGCGCTGGCAGAGATGGAAGCCGTCGGACTCGTGCTGCAGGTCCACGGTGAAGTGACCGACGCGACAACCGATGTCTTCGATCGTGAACATCTCTTCATCGATCGGGTGCTCGCCCCTGTCGTCACGCGCTTTCCCGGATTGCGCATCGTGTTCGAGCACGTGACCACTCGCGCCGCAGTGGAATTCGTGACGGGGAGTCGCGCGGGCGTCGCCGCAACACTGACGCCACAGCATCTGCTGCTGAACCGCAACGCCATGTTCACCGGCGGCATCCGGCCCCACAACTATTGCCTGCCGGTCCTCAAGCGGGAAACCGACCGGGAGGCGTTGGTTGCCGCGGCGACCAGCACGGATCCGCGCTTCTTCCTCGGCACCGACAGTGCTCCGCATGCGCGGCATACCAAAGAGAATGCGTGTGGCTGCGCAGGTGTATTTTCTGCGCATGCGGCGATCGAGCTGTATGCGGAAGTGTTCGAGCAGGCAGGTCAACTGGATCGTCTGGAAGCGTTCGCGTCCGATCGCGGCGCCGACTTCTATGGACTGCCGCGCAACCAGGGCACGATCACCCTGAGAAAGGAAACCTGGCAGCCTCCACCCACCTATCATTTCGGGGACGCAGAACTGGTCCCTTTCCGCGCCGGAGAATCCGTCGCGTGGCGCCTCTCCGCAATCGAGAATTCATGACAGAAGCGAGTGAATCACACACCATGGCGCTGCGGTTTCGCGGCTTCCTGCCCGTGGTGGTGGATGTCGAGACCGGCGGCTTCAACCCGATCACCGATGCATTGCTCGAGGTCGCCGCCGTGCCGCTGGTGATGGAGCGCGATGGCTCGTTGCGTCCCGGCACGACATCGCGCTTTCATGTGCAGCCTTTCCCCGGCGCGAACATAGAGGCGGCGGCGCTGGCGGTGAACAACATCGACCCGTATCACCCGCTACGTCCGGCGCTCGCAGAGCACGAAGCACTGACGCGACTGTTCAAGGATGTACGCCAGGCCGTGAAGGACAGCGACTGCACCCGTGCGGTGCTCGTCGGCCACAATGCTTTCTTCGACCTGAATTTCCTCAATGCAGCGGTGACACGCGCCGATATCAAGCGCAATCCGTTTCACCCGTTCTCGAGTTTCGATACCGCTACGCTGGCGGGAGTGGCGTTCGGACAGACTGTCCTGGCTAAGGCACTGGTCGCCGCAGGCTTGTCGTGGAATTCAAGCGAAGCGCATTCGGCAGCCTACGATGCCGAGCGCACCGCCGAACTGTTCTGCATCATCTGCAACCGCTTCAAGAGCATCTACGAGACAGTCAAGCCGTTGGGGACGTAATGTCTTTTGCGGCCTTGCGCTCTATGCCTTGACGAGCTGCTGCAGCTCTCCGCTCTTGTACATCTCGACGATGATGTCGGAGCCGCCGACCAGTTCACCGTTCACGTACAGCTGCGGGTAAGTCGGCCAGTTCGAATAGGCCTTCAGCCCTTCGCGCAGTTCCGGTTCCTCGAAGATGTTGACGTGCGAAAAGCGGGCGTCCGACGCCTGCAACGCGCGCACGGCAGCGGCCGAAAAGCCGCATTGGGGGAAATCAGGCGTGCCCTTCATGAAGAGCAGCACCGGGTGCTTCCCCAGCAGATCCTTGATCCGTTCATTGATTTCCACGCTGCATACCTCTTGTCATCGCCCGGATCACACAAGCACTGCTTCCCGAGACGGGAAGAAGGCGGGAACGCGGGCCTTGCCTGACGTTGAATTATGGGGGTCGCTCGCCTATTCTTCAAACCCCTGCCAAAAACAATTTGCCGGGCAGATCCGGGCATCCAAAGCCCTCAATCGGGGAGATTTCCTGTCATGAATCCGCTGAATACCGTCAAGGGCGCACTGACCACTGGTTTTGTGCTCGCCATCCTGCTCGCACTCGCCATTACACCGACCCAATTCCACATGCTGGGCCTGGCCCGCTGGCTGCACATCATCTCGGGCGTGATGTGGATCGGCCTGCTTTATTACTTCAATGTCGTGCAGATTCCCGGACTCGCCGCCGCGGGGGCGGATAAAGGCGGCCCCGGTGGCGCCGGGATCGCGAAGTACATTGCCCCGGTTGCCCTCTGGTGGTTCAGGTGGGCAGCACTCGCCACCTGGCTCACAGGTGCCTGGTACCTGGGCAGCAACTTCACAGGCGCCTTCACGTTCGGCCTGGGCGGTGAAGCCGTCAACATGTACCAGCTCGTCATCGGCATCGGCGCCTGGCTCGGCACCATCATGCTGCTCAACGTGTGGGGCGTGATCTGGCCCAACCAGAAGAAGATTCTCGGCCTGAAGCCGGCCACTGACGAAGAGAAAGCCAAGGCCCGTCGCGTTGCGATGCTCGCCTCGCGGGTCAACTTCGTCCTCAGCATTCCGATGCTGCTGTGCATGGGCAGCGCCACCCACGGGCTGCCGTTCTGAAGTCCCGGCCACACGCGTAGTCGGACATGAACCCGGCCTTTTGCCGGGTTCATTCTTTGCAAAGGCCGGATATCCCGTGACCACCCTCGTCCTTCCTGACGATATCGCCGCAACGGTTGCAACTGCGCTCGCAGAAGATGTGGGCAGCGGCGATCTCACTGCATCGCTGGTGCCCGCAGACCTGATTGCGGAAGCTACCGTGATTACGCGTGAGCCTGCCGTCCTCTGCGGTCGCGCGTGGTTCGATGCGACGTTTGCGCAGGTGGATTCGCGTGCGCGCGTCGAATGGCTCATGGAAGATGGGGCGCTCCTCAAGCCCAACCAGACCCTTTGCCGCATCAAGGGACCTGCCCGTGCGTTGCTGACGGCAGAACGCCCTGCCCTCAATTTCCTGCAGACGCTCTCGGGCACGGCAACCATCACCCGCAGTTACGTCGACGCGGTGTCTGGAACGGGATGCCGCATCCTGGACACTCGCAAGACCCTGCCCGGCCTCCGGTTTGCGCAGAAATATGCTGTTCGTTGCGGAGGCGGCATGAATCACCGGATCGGTCTGTTCGATGGCATCCTGATCAAGGAAAACCACATCGCTGCCGCGGGCTCGATTGCTGCAGCGGTCGCTGCCGCGCGCGCGATCAATGCGAAGGTCCTGCTTGAAGTGGAAGTCGAGACACTCGATGAGCTGGAACAGGCGCTGGCGAGCGGGCCCGATCGCATCCTGCTGGACAACTTCAGCCTCGAGGAAATGCGTCAGGCCGTTCTCAGGAACAAGCGGCATCCCGGCAAGCATGTGGATCTGGAGGCGTCCGGAAACATGACGCTGAAGACCATTCGCACGGTGGCTGAAACCGGCGTGGATTTCATTTCGATCGGCAGCCTGACGAAGCACGTTCAGGCCATCGATCTGTCGATGCGCCTCAGCCGTTGACCACTTTCAGCACCCGCTGCGGTGTGGCGATGCCATAGCCCTGCGCGTAGTCGACACCAATTCCCCGCAGCATCTCGATGATCTCCTGGTTCTCGGCGAACTCGGCGATCGTCTTCTTCCCCGTCAGGTGACCGATTTCGTTGATCGAGCGCACCATCTCGCGGTCGATCGGGTCGTGCAGGATTTCCTTCACGAAGCTGCCGTCGATCTTGAGGAAGTCCACCGGGAAGTGCTTGAGGTAACCGAACGACGACAGCCCTGTGCCGAAGTCGTCGAGAGCAAACATGCACCCGAGTTCCTTCAGGGCCTGGATGAAGCGATTGGCCTGCGAGAAGCTCGCGATGGCCGCCGTCTCGGTGATTTCAAAACAGATCTTCGAGGCATCGATGCCACTGCGATGGAACTGCTCGATCACGAACGGCAGGAACTTGTCATCGCCCAGGCTCTGGCCTGAGAGGTTGATCGAGCACATTGCCAGCTTCTCGCGCTCGTCGGCTTCGGAGACCAGCCAGCGGAAGGCGTTCTCGATCACCCAGCGGTCGATGCTCGGCGTGATGGCGTAGCGTTCGGCAGCGGCAATGAACTGGTCGGGCGAAACGATCTTGCCCGCTTCATCGCGCATGCGCAGCAGCAGTTCGTAGTGCAACCCCGCTTCCGGTTTCTGCAGCGGCAGGATCGTCTGGCGGAACAGCTCGAAACGCCCTTCTTCCAGTGCATTGTTGATGCGCGCGGCCCACTGCATTTCGCGGCGGCGACGCATCAGGTCGATGTCGTTTTCCTGGAAGCTGTAGACGCGGTTGCGGCCCGCTTCCTTCGCAGCCTGGCACGCACTGTCAGCGGCCGACAGCAGCGAAGCGACATCTTCATTCTCGGGCGAGATCGGCACGACTCCGATGCTGACACCGAGCCTGAACGTGCGCTCCTCCCAGACGAAGCGGTAGTCGCGAATGGATTCGCGCAGGATTTCGGCGTTGCGCATGGCCTCATCGAGTGAGCAGCTTTCCAGCAGCACGCCGAATTCATCGCCGCCGAGACGCGACACCGTATCGCGCCAGCGGATCTTCGACTTCAGCAGCTGGCCCACCTGACCGAGCAACGCATCTCCGGCGCTGTGACCACAGTTGTCGTTGATGATCTTGAACTGGTCGAGATCGAGGTGGCATAAACAATACGACGACTCGCGTGCCTTGGCACTCTTGAGCGCACGCTCAAGACGCGCCTCGAACTCGCGGCGATTGACGAGACCGGTGAGGATGTCGTGGCTCGCGTGATACGACAGCTTGCGATTGAGCTCGCGGCTTTCGCTCACGTCGTGGAACACGAGCACGCCGCCGGAAATGGATCCCGATCCATCGCGGATGGGCGAAGCGCAGCTTTCGATGTACAACTCATTGCCGTCGCGCCGGATGAGAAGCGTTGGCCGCACCGACTTGATGGCGCGGGCCCGGCGAATGGCGACGGACAGCGGATTCTCTAGCGGCTCGCAGGTTTCCTCGTGGAAGCCGCGGAAAATTTCATCGATGGGGCGGCCCTGTGCGTCGTCGAGACGCCAGCCCGTAAGCTGCTCGGCGACAGGATTGAGATATTCCACGTGCGAGCGCGCGTCGGTCGTGATGACCCCATCGCCAATGGACTGCAGCGTGATCTGCGCGCTCTCTTTTTCCTTGAACAGCGCTTCTTCGTAAAGACGCCGTTCGGTGATGTCGAGCTCGACACCCACCAGGCGACGCAACCGGCCGTTCTCGTCGACCCTCGCCTTGGCGCGACTGATCACCCACCGCCACTCGCCACTGCGATGACGCATGCGATGCACGCTTTCGAAGATGGGCGACTTGCCGGCGAGATGCTCGCGCAGCAGCGTCTGCGTCCGCGCCATGTCGTCCGGATGAACCAGCTGCCGCCAATCAGGCGACAGGTCGACATCGTCGGGCGCGAAGCCGAGCATCGCCTTCCAGCGCGGCGAGAAATACATCCTGTTGTTCTCGACGTCGAAGTCCCACAGGCCATCGTTGGCAGTGTCGAGGGCCAGGTCATTTCGTTCCTGCAGGCTCGCCACCTGGTCGTGGTACCGGATGCGATCGAGCCCGGTCGCATAACTGGTGCCGATCAACTTGAGCAGCAGGTGCAGGTTCGCATCCCACGACTCGCGCGGCCGGGTGGAACACAGCGCCATGAAACCGCTGACCCGGTCCTGCATCGAGAATCCGATCAGAAGCACTGCACCGATCCTGAGGCCAGCGAAGCGCTCCGCTTCCGCGATGAGCTCGCGTCGCGGCGGTTCGGCGGTATTGCGGATTTCAACGATCCGCATGTGTCCGAGACGTTCCCGCACGTAAGGCAGGTTTTCGAGAGCCTCACCGCGCAGGACTTCAGGATTGAAAGCAGCGAACAGGCTGGTCGCACCCGTCACCGTTTCGATGACTTCACGGCGCGCGTCGTACAGCGCGATGAACATGGCATCGAGGCCAGAGGCCTCGCGCAACGCTTCAAGATTGCGGGTGACGCAGGCGTCGGTGTTTTCGCGCGGGAGGTTCTGGAAATCGACGGAGACTTTGGTCAGGAGGACATCGAGACCGACGATCGCGCGGTTGGCAGTACCGAAGACCCGCTGGGTGGACAGCAGATCGAAATCGGGCGAATCGGTATGCGGTTCGGTCGGCGGGATGGGTGGAATACTTGCCATCGTAACTGCGATTCCTAAGTGCCCGGCATTGTGGCACAGCTCATCAAGAACGCAAGGTAAGCGACTGGTATTGCGTGAAAATGTATCCGGTCCAACTGGTCATTCACGCGGCGGCGTGTAGTGCAGCGCCCGCTCGGGATGACCGCCCGCCACGCAATCGGGATTCGCGCCTGTGGTCACGACAAACCACTCCTTCCGATTGGCGACATCGACGTCCATCCCCGGGACATCCTTGAAACAGCGCTCACGCACGTACTGATCGATGAGCAGTCCGCGGCCCGTCCCCGCCATCAGCCAGGCCGATGCATCGTCCGCTTCCTGTTCCCATTCCTGCCAGCGCGAATGGCCGAAGTTGACCGTCGGCCGCCGGATCTGCATCAGGTACTGTTCCTTGTAGGCGACCAGTCCCAGCTCCGGAATTCCCGTCGTGCGTTGCTCCAGTTGTCGCGCAAACGCAGCGCCCGAACGCTCTGCATCGATGATCGGACTGATCCAGTAGCCGACGACCAGCAAAGCAGCAGCCAGTACGCCCGCGAATGCGAGGAGCGCGCGTTGCAGGCGGAAGAACAGGCAGATGAGCCCTCCCGCCAGCGCCATGACCACCAAAGGCCAGACGGCATCGATCCCCTGGTCCGCGAGCAACTGTGCCCGCTGCCCGGGAGCAATCAAGCCCACATAGATCGCCGCCAGTCCGAGAATGACGGGGATGGCACGCGCAAGCGTAAACAACACTTTCTGCGGTCCTTTACGCCCCATCAACTCGATGAGCCAGGGTGAGGCCACCAGCGCGAAGGCCGGCACGGCGGGCAGGACGTACACACCGCGCTTGCCCGTACTGAGCGAGAAAAAAAGCACGACCAGGACTATCCAGGCGAGCAGCAGAAGCACCCTCAGATCGCCTTGTCCAAGCGCTTGCCGCCACCGGGGCACCAGCCAGGGCAGGAGAGCAGTGAGCGGCAGCCAGAGGAAAGGAATGACATTGACGATGAAGAACCAGAACGGCTCCTTGTGGTGCCAGGCGCTCGCATAGCGGTCGACCGTCTGCTTGAACAGGATTTCGTCGCGATACGCAGCGAGGTGAGGATCACTGGCTGCTGCGATCAGCATCGGTGCCAGCCAGATGCTGACGGCAGCGATGAATGCGAGCGGCCCCCAAGCCCAGCGCCAGCCTCCCGCCAACTTCAGGCGTGGCTGCCAGCGTGCCGACCTTGCGAACACGTAGGGCAACAACACCAGTAGCGGCAGGAAACCGACTCCTTTGGTGATCACTCCGAGACCGGCAGCCGCCCACCCGATCGCATACCAGCCCCACGATGGGCCGAGCAGAAGGTGACGAAGCAGTCCATACAAGCCGAGCGCAATCCAGAAGCAGACCGTGGCATCGATCTGCGCCTGCCTGCCCTGCCAGACGAACTGTATGGTCAGCAGCAGCACCATTCCGGCGGCCAGCCCTGTTTCCCGGTTCCAGAGTCGACGCCCAAGATCGTAGATGAGCGTGAGCGTACCCAACGTCGCCAACAGCGACGGCAGCAGGAATGCGACGCGCAGTGAGCCTGTCAATTTCAGACAGATCGCGATCAACCAGAAGAAAATCGGTGGCTTGTCTGCATACAGATCACCCCCGACCATCGGCACGAGCCATTCGCCGGTTCGCACCATGTCGCGGGCAATCAGGGCAAAGCGTGGTTCATCCGCAGGCCACGGATCGCGAAGGCCCAGACCAGCGCCGACCATGACCAGCGCGAGGCCCAGCAACCAGAACAGATCCAGCCGGACTTCCGCGGGCCCGGCGCGAGAGGTGCGCCAGAATGAATCCATCGTGGTCATTACCCGGTGTTACCCGCAGGCTGCCCGGCGTTCTGATGCTTGCGATGCAGATACAGGTTGTAGAGCGCGACGGCGAACGGAAACAGGTTCGAGAGCACGCCCACCGAATCGTTGCGGCCGAAGATGAAGTAGGTCAGCAGCAGTAAGCTGCCGCAGATGCTCATGTACCAGAACAGCGCAGGCAGTACCGGCCGCCCCTGCCGGCGCGAGGCCGCAAGCTGCACGAACCAGCGTCCCGCAAACAGCAAGACGCCGACATACCCGACCAGTTTCCAGGGCGTGACGGTGACGCCGAAGGCCTGAATCAGAACGTTGTCCAAGAGCTTCCCCCAGGGTGCACGAGTCTCAAGACGAGTGAGACGGGCCGGACGGCAAAAGCAATCGCCCTACTCCTCGTTGGCCGAGACGGGCGGCGGATGGCGACGGATGATCCACATCACCCCGAACATGTCGACGATGCCGACCCATAAACGATTGTGCAGGCCGTATTTCGAACGCCCGGCGGTGCGCGGCCGATGTCCGACAGGCACGGAGATGACCCGTGATCCGGCACGCTGGAAAAGCGCCGGCAGAAAGCGATGCATGTGGTCGAAACGTGGCAGCTCGAGAAAGGTCGCCCGGCTGAACACCTTGATGCCGCATCCGGTATCGGGCGTCCCGTCACGAAGCAGGCTGCCCCGGACTCCATTCGCGATGCGCGAGGACAGACGCCGGAGCCAGGTATCGCGACGTGTCGTGCGACTGCCCATCACCAGCCGCAGCTTTTCATCGCGGGCCGTATCAACAGCAGCCAGCAGTGCAGGAATATCGGCGGGGTCGTTCTGGCCATCGCCGTCGAGGGTGGCGATCCAGTCTGCCCTGGCCACCCGGACTCCCGTACACACGGCCGCACTCTGGCCACTGCGCTTCGCATGACGGAGCAGCCTGACGTCGGCTCCCAGCAGTGTGCGGGCAGCGATTACAGCGGCTGGGGTCGCGTCCGTGCTGCCGTCATCGACGTAGATCACTTCAAAGGAGTAACGGCCGCGCAGTGCCGCCACGATTTCAGCCGTCAGCGTCCCGACGTTCTCCGCTTCGTTGCAGACGGGCACCACGACCGATACGCGCGGCACAGAGGCGGTGGAATCCGTACCTGGCAAGGGAACCTCTGCTTGACCCGGAAAATTCGTGGCTATTCATCGAGCAGGCCGGAAATCCCGGCCGCGAGTGCGGGCGCAGTATAAAGCTTTGGGAGTACCAGTTCAGCCAGCCTTGCCCTGCAACCGCGCCAGCTCCGCTGCCGCAGCCTGGTAAGTGGCCTTGAGGCGCCGCTGCATTTCCTCCTGCAAAGGTTCAAGTGCTTCGGCTTTTGTTTCGCGAGGCACCTGCAAGGGTTCGCCGATGGCAATGACCACGCGCCCGAAAGGGACCGGGATGATGAATTTGTCCCAGGTCTTGAGCACGAAAGCAGGACTCGCCGCATAGGCCACCGGGACGACCGGCTTGCCGCACAGCTGGGACACAAACAGTGCGCCCGGCTTGAACACGAACCTCGGACCCCGGGGTCCGTCGGGCGTAATGACGGGCGAGAGAAGCTGTTTGGAAATGGCGCGATACAGCTGTCGCACGGCCCGCGCACCCGTATACGACCCCGAACCGCGGATAACTTCTCCGCCGTAAATGCCCGACAGCATCGTGGCGGCTTCGCCGTCGACCGACGGGCTGATCATGAACCCGATCTTCAATCCATCGCGGCCCTTGGCCACGATGTAACGGGAGCACATGAGTAGATGCTGATGCCAGAACACAGGGATCACTGCTCCGTGCGTCTTCAGCTCAGCGTCGATCCGCTCCTCGCCGATGCGGCGCACACGACATGTCCACCACAGCGTTTCAAGGATGCCTGCAGTCAGCAGCGCAGCCAGGCGATAGCCCAGCCGCCGCAGCGGCGTGAGTGAGCGCTGGGAGCGCGTTCCCGGAACCTCAGTCACTTAAGTCCTGCTCAATCGTAGAATTCCGGCGCCTTCCTGAGCTTGGCATGCGCCACCAGGTCGTGCTGGATCCAGAGTTGCGCGCCACTCTGCTTCAGAAAGGTTTCCAGCGCCACACGCGACCGGCGGGTCTGCTGCTGATCGAAGTCGGCGAGCGGCAGGCGATCAAGAGTGCGTTCTTCCGGATAGTGATAGAGATCGCCCGCCAGCACGACACCCCCTGTTTTGGGGAGCTTCACGTAGAGCACATTGTGGCCGGGCGTGTGTCCCGGCGATGACTTGATCACGACCGTCCCGTCACCGAAGACGTCGTAGTCATCCGTGGTGATGAGCGTGGTCTTGCTGTTCTGCAGGGCTGCAAAATTGGACGGCTGCGGCGGTTCGGCCGCCGGCTGCGGGAACATCGCATCGCGTTCTGACTTGCGCACCAGCCACGTCGCACCGGCATAGTCGTTGGCATTGGCAACATGGTCCCAGTGATAGTGCGAGAGCGCGAGGTACGTGATATCCGATGGCTTGTAGCCCACTCCTGCCAACTGCGCCTTGAGCGACGAACGGATCGATACGTAGCGATCCGCACTGTTCGACAGGACGAGATGTCGCGCCACCGGTGCGCTCCCGGCTGTCCACGTGTCGTCGGATATAGCGCCGGTATCCCACATCAGCGTGCCCTTGGGATGCACGATCAGGAACGCAGCAACAGAGAGCTGGGACGTTGCCACTTCCTCGTTCTTGAGGCGATACCGGGCAGGATCCGATTCAAGGACGCCGCCGTCGAACACATACAGCTTGAGCGGCGGCGCGGCCGCAGAAGCCGTTCCAGCCTGAAACGTCACCAGCAATAACGCGGTCAACGACAAAAGCACGCGATGTAACATGAATGCTTCCCTTTTGCAGAACGGCGGCCTCAGCGAGGCGCGCCAGAATGGCATCGGCCCCGATTGGCCGCAAGCCTGAAAAAAATCAGAACCGGTTGACCGGGAGAATCATCATCTCGGCGATCTGCACATGGGGCGGCTGGTCAATCGCAAAAAGCACGGACCGCGCGACATCGGCGGGCTCCAGCGCCATCCTGAACTGGTCGAAGTAGTCCTTTTCCTTCTGCCTGTCGCCGCGATACCGCGTGATGATGATGTTCGTCCGCGTGAGGCCGGGCTGCAGTTCCGTGACGCGAATGGCCGTCTCCGCGAGCTCGCCCCGGAGCGTTTCCGTGAACATGTGCACCCCCGCCTTGCTCGTGCTGTAAGCCGCCATGTCGGGAATGATCCGCACGGCATTGATCGAGCTGATATTGACGATGTGGCCGGCGTTGCGTTCAACCATCCCGGGCAGCAGGCTGCGAGTGACCCGCATCAGACCGATCAGGTTGGTCTCGATGATGTTCGCCCAGTCATCGGGCGAGCCCTTCGCGAAGGCAGTCCTGCCACCGATGTCATGACCCGCATTGTTGATCAGGATATCGATGGGCCTGAAAGCCTGCGGGATCAACTCCGGCAGCCGGTCAACGTTCGCAGCATCGGTGATGTCGAGTTGCAGCGGATGGGTATCGGGGCCGATCTCAGACGCGAGCTTTTGCAACGCTGCAGCATCGCGATCCACCAGCACCACTCGCCTGCCACTGGCGATGAGCTGCTGCACGATTGCACGACCCAGACCGCCGGCCGCGCCTGTGATCAGAACCGTTCGCCCCTGTACTTCAGTCATGCCGCTGTCCTTGTCCGTTCCAGTTGCAATCAGATCGCAGACCAGCCGCCATCGATGGGCAGCGTGGCGCCGGTGATGTCGTTCGCGGCCGGGCTACACAGGAACACCGCCGTCGCGCCTACGCTCTGCAGGGAAACGAATCGTCCGCTCGGCTGACGATCGGCGAGATAGTCTTTCGTCGCGCGCTCGATGGACTGCTTCTGTTTCGACGCAATGGCTGCGATGCGTCCCTCGATGGCAGGCGTCGGCAACGTGCCCGGGCACAACGCGTTGCAGGTAACACCGGTTCGTGCGTTCTCCACCGCCACGGCGCGCGTCAGCCCGAGCAATGCCGTCTTGGTCGTGACGTAATCGACGCGGTTTGCAACGGCACGCGTCGAATAGATCGACGCCATGTTGATGATGCGTCCCCAGCCCTTTTTCTTCATGCCGGGCAATGCCAACCGCGCCAGATGAAACGGCGCAGAGAGATTCACCGCCAGCGCTTCGTCCCATTTTTCCGGGGCAAAATCCTCGACTGCCGCGAAGCTCCGCACCACCGCGTTGTTGACGAGAATATCGAGAGTGCCGCAGCGATCGAAAACGCTGGCCATCATCGCTTCGATCGTGGAACGTTCCCTCAGGTCTGCCGCCACACTCACTGCCTGCACCGCGAACTTCGCCTGAAGGGCGTCACGTGCGGCTGGCTGCTCTACGAGATCATGCAGAAAGATATTCGCCCCCGCTTCGGCGAGGCTCTCCGCCAGGGCAAAACCCAGCCCGGCACCTGCGCCGGTCACGAGAGCCCATTTGCCTTCCAGCATGCGGATCATCGTTCAGAGGCGTACTGGGGCGGAACGTCCAGACGCACAACCGATCCCTTGAGCTCGGGCGAAGGCGGCGGATAGCGTTTCATGACGAGCGGATCATGGCCCGGCACGATGTGATCCTCGGAATCGGCGAGCTCACGCACGATCCGATACCCTTCGAACATGTCGGCCACGTTGTAGACCACAGGAAACGGCGCGCCCCGATCGATGTTTGCGTACAGATGCGTCGCGTCCGAGGCGACTACCACCCAGCCACGCTGCGTCCACACCCTGACCACCTGCAGGCCCGCGGTGTGACCGCCCACCTTGTGCAGACTCAGGCCGGGCGCGAGTTCATGTACACCGTCGTGGAAAGTCACTCTTCCCGCATACAGGTGCCGGATCAGCAGCACGATATTCTCGACATCGTAGGGATGTCGAAAAAAGCCGTGACACATGCAACGACCCGTCGCATAGGCGCTCTCGGCATCCTGAAGATGGAAACGGGCGCGAGGAAAGTGATCGAGGGTGCCGGCATGGTCGTAGTGCAGGTGCGTCAGGATGATGTCTTCGATGCTGCCGGCATCCAGCCCAAGCAGCTTCAAACCCTCCGCGGGTAACCGCACGAGTTCCCTGCCCCGCTCCTTCGCCGCCTCGGGGCCAAAGCCCGTATCGATCAGGAACGTCTTGCCGGCGCGGCGCGCCACCCACACGAAGTAGTCGAGCGGTGACGCTTCTTCATGGATATCGCCGTTGATGAAATTGTCCTGCACCTTGCGCCCGGGATGATGCGCGTACCGGATCGCGAACAGCTCGAAAGGCTCGATTGCCGGGCCCTTGTCGATGGCGGTCATCAGTTACTCCTCAAGACCCAGTTCGGCGAACACTTCCCGCGCGTTGCGGAAAGCATCGACACCTGCGGGAACCCCGCAGTAGATGGCAACCTGCATGAACACTTCGCGGATCTCGTCCTGCGTCGCGCCGTTGGTGAGTGCGCCGCGAACGTGCGTCTTCAACTCATGCGGGCGGTTGAGCGCGCAGAGCATGGCGAGATTGAGAAAACTGCGCGTCTTGAGCTCCAGCCCTTCGCGCCCCCACACTGCGCCCCAGCAGTATTCCGTTGTCAGGTCCTGCATCGGCCGGTTGAATTTCGTCGCCGAGGCCAGCGCCTTGTCGACGAACTCGCTGCCGAGCACGCTCTTGCGGATCTCGAGGCCGCGTTCGTAGGTGGAATTGCTCACTGCTTTCTCCTCGTATCAATTACTTCTTCGGCCAGATGGGCTGCGCGAGTGCCAATGATGCTGGCATGACCGTCACGGGCACACCGGACTGCCACTGCACGATGGTCAAGCCGGCCCCGACACGCCGGCCTTTCGCGTCAAACCTGATTTCGCCATCCGGGTAATACTTCGACGGGCCGCCGTTCATGGTTCGCAGCGCATTGGCGACCGCGGCTCGATCCGCCTTGCCCGCACTCTCAAGCGCACTCTTGATGACCCACATGTCGCCATAGGTCGAGATCGCGTTCTGGGTCATCCACGGTTCCTTGAACCGGGTCTTGAACTCCGTGATCAGCGCTTCATGCCCTTTGGCACCCCAGCTTCCCACGCACGTCAGCACGCCCTGTAGCAACTCGGCACTCACGGTCTGCAACATGTCGGGCTCGGCAATGGCAATACCAAAGGAGATCGTCGGGATGCGACCCTGGCCGAGGCCGAACTCGTTCATCTTCTCGAGCAGCAGCTTTGCATCGGAAATGACGGTCGGCAGGAAGAACAGCAGATCAGGCCTGGCCGAACGAACGCGCTGCACGAGGGACGTTGCATCAGCGAGTGGTGGAGTGAATGTTTCATCCACCACCAGCTTCAACCCGTTGGCTGCCAGCAGGCGCTCGCGCATCGGCTTCACGGACGCAACCGATGCTCCCGTGTTGTCAGAAATGATCGCGACCGTTGTCGGCCGCTTGCCGCCGGCCGCCTGGGACAGCTTCATGATCTGCGGCAAAGCCTGCTCGGCCTGGGAGGCCGCAGTCGCCGACGTCTGGAAAACGTATTTGAAGCCGCGATCCGTGATCAGATCGGAGTACGACAGCGTCAACACCGGCAGGCTGGCGCGCTCAGTCACTTCCGTAACCGCCAGCGTGAAGGAACTCAGGTAGGCGCCAATCTCCGCCACGAGATCCGTTTCACGGGCAACCATGCGCTGCGCCGCGTTCTTGGCCTTCTCGGTGGTGTCGCCGCAATCGACGACCACCAGCTTGAGCTTCGCGCCACCCAATGCCTTGATGCCCCCCTGCGCGTTGATATGGTCCAGCGCCATTTCCGCGCCATGCCGCATCACGTTGCCAGGTCGCGCATAGAGCCCGGACAGCGGGACCAGCAAGCCGATCCTGATCTCGCTTGCCGGCTGCGCGGCGAATGACTTCCACGATGCAAGACCCACCGTAGCACCGGCCAGCAGCGATCGCCTCGTCAGCGCGCCAGTGGATGACTCGGCGCCCTCATCTGCGCTGACTGGGGGCGGCAGGCTCACGATTTCTTCGGCCATAGCGGTGTCCCCAAAGCCAGATTCGGCGGGTAAACGGTGACCGGCACACCGGACTGCCACTGCACGATGACCACGCCGGCGCCGATGCGACGACCCTTCTCATCGAACCTGAGCACTCCGCCCGGATAGTATTTCGACACGCCGCCATCCATCGTGCGGAACGCATCGGCGACCGCCTGCCGATCCGCCTTGCCGGCTTTCTCAAGCGCTTCCTTGAACAGCCACATGTCTCCGTAAGTCGAGATGGCGTTCTGCGTCATCCACGGTTCCTTGTAGCGGGTCTTGAGTTCGGCGATGAGCGCTTCTTGCCCCTTCGAACCCCAGTTGGCGACGATCGTCATGATTCCCTGCACGACGTCGGGTGACACGCTCTGAAGCATGTCCGGTTCCGCGATCGTGATGCTGAAGGACACCGTGGGCAGCCTGCCCTGGCCCAAGCCAAACTCCTTGATCTTCTCAAGCCCCAGCTTCGCATCGGAAACAGCGTTCGGCATGAAGAGCAGCAGGTCGGGTCGCGCGGAACGGACCTTCTGGATCAGCGATGTGGCATCGGCCAGCGGCGGCGTCCAGATTTCCTCGACGACCAGCTTGAGCCCGAGCTGCGCGAAGATTTTTTCCTTGAGCGCCTTGGCGGTCGCAATCGACGTTCCCGTGTTATCCATCAGCATCGCGACGGTCTTCGGCCGTTTGCCTGAGGCAGCTTCGGCCAGCTTCATCAGCTCCGGCAACCCGATCTGCGATTGCACGCTGGCTGGGGCCGCTGTCTGGAAAATGTATTTGAAGCCGCGTTCCGTCAGCAGATCGGAATAGGACAGCGTCACGACCGGCAAACGCGCCCGCTCGGTCACCTCGGTGACGGCCAGCGTGAACGAACTCAGGTAAGCACCGGTGGCCGCCACGAGATCCGGTTCCCCAGCCACCATGCGCTGTGCCGCATTCTTCGCCTTCTCGGTCGTATCGCCGCAGTCGATCACGACGAGTTTCAGTTTCGCACCACCGAGTGCCTTGATGCCGCCCTGTGCATTGATGTGATCGATGCCCATCTCGGCACCCATCCGCATTACCTGGCCAGGCCGGGCATAGATGCCCGAGAGAGGCACGATGAGTCCGACCTTGACCTCCTTCGGAGCCTGGGCGCGCGCGACAGTCAACAGCCCGACTGTGGCAGCGCTCGACAGCAGCAGCGTACGCCGACTCAAGGTCTTGCTGTTCTTCGGTTCGTTATCCATGGTTTCCCTCTTCCCGATTCACATGCCGAGATAGGCCTGACGCACGCGATCATCGGCACGCAGTGTCTGGTTGTTGCCTTCAAGAACCACCCGGCCGGCTTCCAGCACGTAGCCGTGATCCGCAGATTCGAGCGCTTCCGCGACCCGTTGCTCAACGAGCAGGATGGTGAGTCCGGATTGCGCACGGATCTCGATCAGTCGCTCGAAAATGAAATCCGCAATCGCAGGGGACAAGCCCATCGATGGCTCGTCCAGCATCAACAGCTTTGGGCTCGACGCGAGACCGCGGCCAATCGCCAGCATCTGCTGCTGTCCGCCCGAGAGCGTGCCCGCCAGCTGCTCGCGACAATCGGCCAGCGCCGGCAGCCAGGCGAAGATGCGTTCGATGTTCTGTTTCCAGTCGCGTTTTCCGGCTTCAGTCACAGCGCCCATTTCGAGGTTCTCCATGACGGACAATGACGCGAAGACCTGGCGACCTTCCGGAACATGCGCGATGCCGAGATGAGCCCGCTGCGAAGGCGGCGTCGCCAGAAGATCGATGCCGTTGTAGGTGATCGACCCTGCCGTCGGCCGGACGATGCCGGAAATCGTTTTGAACAGCGTGGTCTTGCCGGCTCCGTTCGGACCGACGATCGCCACGAACTGCCCCGCATCGACACGAATCGACATGCCCTTCAGGACGGGGATTGCCGAGTAGCCCACCTCCAGTGCGTCAATGCTCAGCATGGCTCATCCATTTTTTGCCGAGATAGGCTTCGATGACGCGCGGATCCCGGGTCACCGCTTCCGGCAGGCCTTCGACCAGCACTGCGCCGTGATCCAGGACCAGGAAACTGTCGACCAGCCGAACCATTGTCTTCATCGTGTGTTCGATGATGGCAACGGTGACGCCCTCAGCGGCGAGGCGCCTGATCACGCCAACCACTTCTTCTGCTTCCTCAAGCCCCAGGCCTGCGAGCGTTTCATCCAGCAGCAGGATACGTGGCTGACTGGCCAATGCTCGTGCGAGCTCCATCAGCCGCAATTCCTTCGTGGTCAGTTCCGCAGCCATCCGGTCTGCAATAGAGGACAAGCCGACACGATCGATGGCCGCAGCCGCCAGTGAACGCGCTTCAGCATCGCTTCGGGTTCTGACGTACGCACCCACCACAACGTTGTCGGAAATGGACATCCGCAGGAACGGGCGCATGACCTGGAACGTGCGACCTATGCCGGCCTCACACAGCGCGTGCGGTTTGCGTCCCGTCATGTCACGGCCGTCGAGCAGCACCTGCCCGGCGTCGGGAACCAGAAACCCGTTCAGCAGATTGAACAGCGTGGTCTTCCCTGCCCCGTTCGGTCCGATGATTCCGAGGATGGCGTTCTTCCGAAGCTGGAAGCTCACGTCCTGGACTGCCTTCAGGCCAGAGAATGAGCGCGACAGACCACGCACCTCGAGAATGATTTCCGACGAAGGTGCGTGCCTCGCGGAAACATTGGCAAGGTCAGGCTGCAATGGCCTCGCGACATTCGGCGTCCCGGGATCCGCCGCACAGACGTTCATTGCTGTGCTGCTCCGCCTGCGCAGAAGATCGCGGACCTTCCAGTACAACCCTTCGGGTGCCAGGAGGATCACTGCAATGATCGCGAGCCCATAGATGACGCCCTGGATTCCGGGAAAGCGTGCGCCCGCCACAGCCTGCAGCATTTCGGCCAGGGGAATCAGGATGACAGCACCGATGATGGGACCCCACACCGTCCCGATGCCGCCGAACATCGCGACGGTCAGCGCCTGGGCCGACACCAGCATGCCGAACACCGATTGCGGCGTGACCACGAGCAGGACGATCGCGTAGAAGGCACCGATGCCGCTGGCGATCGCACCGCTCAATGTGATCGCACGCAACTTCCACGCAAAGGTGTTGATGCCGGCGGCTTCGGCTGCGGCTGCGTTCTGCTTGATCGCCAGCAGCGCCATGCCAAAACGGGAACGCTCGATGTATTGAGTGAGCAGCGCCGTTCCCACGAGCAGCACGAGCGCCAGCAGTGTGTAGATCCTGCCGTCGGTGAACTGCATGTAAGCGAACGGATTCTCCCGCTTGATGGGCAGCGCCACCTCCTGGAAGCCGAGCCATTCGAAGACGTAGAGAATGGCCAGCGGGTACGCCAGCATCGCAAGCGCGAAGTAGTGGCCCTGCAGCCGGAAGGTCGGGAAACCCACCAGCAACCCGGCAAGGCCACCGAATGCCGCAGCCATCGGGATCAGCACCCAGGGCGTGAGATCGAAGTAGATCTGTCCCAGCGCCGTCGTGTAAGCGCCAATGCCGAAGAATGCGGCATGACCGAAGGAAATGAGCCCCGTGTAACCGCTGACGATGTTCCAGGACAGGCCGAACACGGCCCACACCAGCACCAGTGTCAGCATCAGCTGGTAATACGAGTTCGTGATCGACAGGGAGATCGCTGCAAACACTGCAGCGAAGATCAGGATCGGAACCGAGGCCTTGAGCTTCGGCTTCATCATGTCCTGTCAGCCGTGCGCCCGAAGAAACCCTGCGGCCGGAAGAACACGATCAGCAGGAACACGACGAAGATCGCTGCATTCTGCAACTGTGTCGGCAGGATGAGCGTCGACATCTGCTGCACGAGCCCGATCGTCATGCCACCCCAGAAGGCGCCGATGATGCTGCCCATGCCCCCGAGCACGACGCCGGCATACATGACGATGACGTAGTCAACGCCGACGAAGGGATGAAAGGGATAGTTCGTCGCGAGAAGACCCCCGGCAATGGCGGTGACGCCGGTGCCGAGCGCGAACGCCGTGCGATGTGCCCGATCCACATTGATGCCCATGTAGGTCGCCGCGACGGGGTTGTCGGCTGCCGCCCGCAAAGTCTTGCCAAGCGTCGAGCGCGTGATCACCCATGCGAGCGCAGCCATGATGGCGACTGCGATGATCGCGTCGATGCCGCGCGCCTGGTTGACGAAAATGCTCATGTCGAGGAACGGACCGACTTCCCACGCCGAACTCGAAAGCGGCGTGCGGATCGAGGCCAGCACCGAACCGAACACGATGAGTCCGCCGTTCTGCAGGACCAGCGCTATCCCCAACGTGAGGATCAGTTGTGCATGGTGGCCCTCGCCTTCCAGTGCAGCCGTGCGGGTGCCGGAAACCCGGGAGATCAGCGTTCGGTGGACGAAGTAGCCGAAGATCGCGAGGATGGGCCCGGCCAGCAGGATCGCAACGAACGGTCCCCAGGCGGAACCGAAAACGGACTGGATGCCAAGCGCCGTGAAGCTGTAGAACGCGGCGTACATGCCAAGCATCATGAAATCGCCGTGGGCAAAATTGATCACGCGCATGACGCCGAAAATCAGGCCGAGCCCCACGCACATGATGCCGTAGATGGCGCCAATCAGCAGCCCGGCAACGAGTGCCTGGAAAAATCCTTCGATCATTGGCGTCACTGCATCCCCCTCGCCTGTCATCCGTCCCGCTGCTGCGGATCGCACTCAACCGCGCATTTCGATTCCTGCCCATTCCTCCAGGACCTTGGCGATCGAAGTGAAATCGGACGTCGGCCCGAAGCGGGCGTTGGTAATCGCCAGCATCTGCCGGACCGCGGCCCCGCAGACCATCGGCACGCCCATCGACTCGGCTTCGTCGACGCACAACCGCACGTCCTTGTAGGACAGGCCGGTGGCAAATCCGAAATCGAAAGTACCCGGCAGGATGGCGCGCGGGAATTTGTCGGCCGAGGCGCTGTTGCGTCCGCTGCTGACGTTGAGGATGTCGATGAGCACCCGCGCATCGAGCCCGGCCTTGACGCCCATGGCCACCGCTTCGGAAGTAATGACCATGGCGGCGGCTGCCATCAGGTTGTTCGCGAGCTTGGCGGTCTGGGCCAGGCCCGGCTTTTCACCCGTGAAGAAGATCTTGCCGAACACCTTGAGGATCGGCTCGACCTGCGCAAAGGTTTCCTTCGGGCACGACACCATCACGGCGAGCGACCCGGCGACCGCGCCCCGAATGCCACCACTGACTGGTGAATCCACCAGCGTCATGTTGCGAGGCGCGAGACCTTCTGCGACGGCCTTGGCGCCGCCCGGACCCGTCGTCGACAGGTCGATCAACGTCTTGATGCGGGTGCCTTCGATGACACCCCCCGCTCCCAGCGCTACTGCCTTGACGATATCTGGCGTAGGCAAGCTGACCATCACGATTTCGGCCCGCGAAGCGACTTCGGCGGGTGAACCACACAGATGCGCGCCGCGAGCGACCAGTTCCTTCGTAGCCTCACGCTGCACATCGTGGACCGACAGCTTGTAGCCAGCGTCAAGCAGGCGGGCTGCCATCGGAGTGCCCATGCGCCCGAGACCGATGAAGCCCAGTTCCCGGCCAACTCGTTCCTGGTCAGTCATTTCATTCCCCCCCCCCGCCGGCTTACAGGCCCTTCAAGCCCACCTTGGCAGCCTGCTGGATGTGATGCATCGACGCTTCATAGGCGGCATCCGCATCGCGACGCTTGATGCACGCGACCAGGTTGCGCATCTCGCGAATGCTTTGCTTCGCTCTCTTTGGCGACGTGAGGGTCAGGCGACGCAGCAACGTGATCCGATCATTCAGCGAACGCAGCAGCGAATGGATGATGCTGTTGCCTGTTCCTTCGAGCAGAACATCGTAGAAAACCTGCTTCGCAGCCAGGATGCCTTCCACTTCCTGCGTCTCGTACGCTTCTGCCAGCTGCTCCACGGCGGCACCCAGCTGCTTGACCTGCGCGTCGGTTGCATGTTCGACGAACAGCCGTGCCGCGAGTGCCTCGAGGGCTGCACGCACCTGGTAGACGCTCACCGCGTCGGCGGTGGTCAGGAATTTGACCGACGGACCCTTGTTCGGAACGATGTCGATCAGGCCTTCGCTCTCCAGTTCCCGCAGCGCTTCACGCACCGAAGGCCGGCTGACGCCCAGCAATGCACACAGGTCTTTCTCCACCAGACGCTGTCCCGGCGCGAAGCGTCCACTCGTGATGGCCTGGCGCAGAACCTTCGCTGCCTGCCTGCGCACGGGCGCCGCGGCATGGGTGATGCGCATGGAAACATCGTTGCTGGTCACGGTCATGGTACGGCCCTCAGGAACCCTGGCTGCCCCGTCACACCCTCACTCACGATTGCATGCCCCAGCGGCGGATGGTCTTCCGTTCCAGCGTGCGGAACACGAGGTTCTCCACCGCAAGGCCGAAGACGATCACCATCAGGAGACCCGCGAATACGCTCGGGATCTCGAGCAGGTTCTTGTTCTGGAAGATGTACCAGCCGAGACCGCCGCCACTGGAACTGACGCCGAACACGAGTTCTGCAGCGATCAGCGCTCGCCACGCAAACGCCCAGCCGATCTTGAGACCGGTGAGGATGCTGGGCAACGCCCCGGGAATGAGGATCTTCATGACGTACGCCGGTTTCGAAAGGCCGTAGTTCTGGCCGACCATGCGCCACGTCGTGCTCACCGATTGGAAACCCGTATGGGTATTCAATGCGACCGACCACATGACCGCATGCACCAGCACGAAGATGATGCTGCCGTTGCCTAGGCCGAACCAGATCATTGCGAGCGGCAGCAGCGCGATGGAGGGTAGCGGATTGAACATCGCGGTCAGCGTATCGAGCAGATCGGCGCCGATACGGGTGGAAGTGGCGAAAGCCGTCACGATCCCGGCGCAAGCCAGGCCCAGTGCATAGCCCTGCAGCAACGTCACCACCGATTGGGCAGTGGCAGCGAGAAGCTCGCCGGATCGAATGGAACTGAAGAACGCCCGCGCGGTATCCAGGAAGGTGGGAAACAGCAACTGGTTGTCCAGCCACCGCGCATACCCCTCCCAGATCAGCGCCAGCAGAATCAGCATCAGGCCCTTGCGCACCCAGCCGAGGTCGAACACGCGCTCCCTCAGGCTCAGGGATTTTTCGACGACACCGAAACCCGTGGGCGGAGAATCGTTGATGAAATCCGGCCGCGCTGGATCCATGACAATGCCTTCACGCATGCGCGCTGCTCCCATGGATCGGTCGATCGTCGAACAGCAATGATTCGATGCGCTTTGAAAGAACACGCCCGTCTGCCCCGATGGCGTCCGTCCCGTCACTTCCGAGCTCAGCCCGCACGCGCCCCGGATGCGGCGTCAGCAGCAGGATCCGGTTGCCGATCCTCACCGCTTCGGGAATGGAGTGGGTGACGAACAGTAGTGTCACCTTGGTGTCTTCCCACAACTGCAGCAGCTCTTCCTGCATCTGCACGCGCGTCAGGGCATCGAGCGCGGCGAAGGGTTCGTCCATCAGCAGGATCTTCGGCTCCATCGCCATCCCGCGGGCAATCGCCACCCGCTGCTTCATGCCGCCCGATAACGTATGCGGATAGCTGTCCGCAAACCCGCTGAGCTTCACCTTGTCGATGTAGTGCTTCGCGCGATCCAGCGCCTCCTTCCCCTTCAGCCGACCGCTGGAGGTGAGCGCGAACAATACGTTCTCCTGCACCGTCTTCCACGGCAGCAGCTGGTCGAATTCCTGGAACACGAGCACGCGGTCGGGACCTGGACGGGTGATCTGCTGGCCATGCAGGCTGATCGATCCCTCAACCGGCTTGATGTAGCCGCCAACCGCCTTGAGCAGCGTGGATTTTCCGCAGCCGGAAGGGCCGAGGATTACATAGCGGTCGGACGTGCGGATCGAAAAACTGACGCGATAGGTCGCCGTGACGAGGCTCTCTTTCGTCCGGTACTGCAGCGTCACGCCCTCCACCGCCAGCAAGGATTGCGGAACCGTCGGGACTCCCTGCGCTGCTGCGTTCATTGCTTGCGTCGCCTCGAGCTAATTGCCGCCGGCGATTTCCGGGGTCGCGAAGAAAAGATCCGTGAGCGCCGCAGGCTTCGATTTAAGCGAACCGCTGGCATTCATGAAGTTCGCGTAGGTCATCACGTGCTCGGGCTTCAAGGTGTACTTCGTGGTGGGGTCGGCCAGGATCGCGACCAGTTCATCGAGGCTCCAGCCCTTGCCGCCCATGGACTCGAGCAGCACTGCGGCCGCTCCTTTCCTGTCCTCCGCAATCATTTCCTGCGCGCGCTTCAGCGCCTTGAGCACTGCGCCGAAGAGCTTCGGGTTCTCGTTCCGGAACTTCGTCGTGGTCGACATCATCGTGAACGTCGTCGAGCCACCCATCACGTCGTCCGAATTCATGATGGTGCGGATCGCCGGATCCTTGAGTTCGCGCTGGCCGAAAGGAGGCGACGCCCAGTGACCCACGATGTTGGCGCCACCGGATAGCATCGAGATCAACGCATCCGGATGTGCCATGGTCACCGTCGAGGGATCGAAGCGGAACGTCTGGTCCTTGCCGTACTTTTTCTCCGCGTACATCTGCATGACGATCGACGGGATGGACACCCTGACCGAGGTCACTGCGATCTTCTGGTTTCGCGCCACCGCATCGAGGGACTTGAATTGCGCCACGCGAGCATTCAGGACCATCGGCATTGAACTGATGGCAGCCACTGCCTTGACGCCCGCATTGGTCCGCGTCCGGTCCCAGAGAATGAGAAACGCAGGCGGCCCTGCGGAAATGAAATGCGCCGACCCGGATAGCAGTGCATCGTTCATCACTGCGGGTCCGCCCAGGTTCGACCAGTTGACCTTGACCTTCACGCCTGCTTCCGCCGCATATTTTTCGATCAGGCCATGCTTCTGCATCATGTTGAGAGGCAGGAAGCCGAACCCGCCCGCGCCGAGCGGAATCCGCAGCTCCGCCACTTCTGCCCGTACTGCCAGGGGAGCGATGAGAATCAGGGCCGTCGCAATCAACGCTCGCAGGATGGTCATTGTTAACTCCGTATATCGAGCGCGGTATTTAGAGTAGACCACCGCTCTCAAGCGGGAATGCACTGGTCGATCAACGTACCGACGTCATTCAGGGTTTCGATATCCCAGCAGGCAGCGATGGCCGTTTCCCTCTGCGTCGCCGCAAGCACGGTAGCCTGGTCACGGAACTTCGTTTCGAGCTGCGCATCGGTCAGCGGCCGCTTGAGATTGCCGAGCGAGGCCTCCAGCTTCATGTGCAATGCCCGTCCATCCTTGAGCCGGATATCCACGACCACGCAGTCCTCCGGTACTCCCGGGTCGCCGATTGCCTCTACCGATTCACGCAAGGCTTTCAGGCCCGGATCATTGACAGTCTCGTCCGTGAATTCCGTCAACCCGCCCTTGCCCCGGCCGAGGCCGATCGCCGCGGCGTGGTAGATGGAGAACTTGCCTTCAAGGCCTGCGGTAATGAACTTCTTGTCGCATAAATCCTTGACCAGCGGCGCCACGCGCAATTCGACACTCGCGATCTGCCCGAGTTCAAGACCATACTGTGCGCGAAGCTGGCTGCAGGCATCGATGGTGGGATGGATGACAATGCCGCAGGGATAAGGCTTGAAGGCGTTCACGCGCAGATCGAAATCCACGCCCAGCCCGTCGACAATCCTGTTGAGGTCGTAGTTGGCCGCGGTCACGGCGGCAAAGCCGCGGGGTCCTTCCAGCGGAAAACGTCCGCTGGTGAAACCCTTCTCCGCGAGCAGCGCAGCCATGTAGCCGCTCTGGGCCGAACGCCCGGGATGAAAGCCTTTCGCCATCGAACCGAACATTTCACGCAGGCCTGCGGACTGGGTCGCCGCGAGCCCCACTGCATACGTCATGTGCTCGGCATCAAGCTGCAACAGCTTGGCAATGGCCAGGGAAGCGCCGAACACGCCGATGGACCCGGTGCTGTGCCAGCCCGCGTCGTAGTGGGCGGGGTACGTGGCATTGCCGATGCGGGAAACGACCTCGAAGCCGAGGATGAAGGCATGCAGGAAATCAGCGCCGCTGACCTTGTTGACACTGGCATAGGCAAACAAGGCGGACGCGACCGGGGAACTGGCATGGATGTAGTTCTTCGGCAGCGTGTCGTCGTAGTCATGGACATGCGAACTGATACCGTTGAGCAGCGACGCGAACAGAGGATCAAAACGTTCCTTGCGGCCCAGCACGCGGCAGGTAGCCGGACCGCTGAAAGAACCCAGGGCATCGATGGTGATATCCATCGCGGGATGTTCTGCGCCACCGAGCGCGCAGCCCACGATGTTGACCAGCGCCCTTCGCGCATCGTGATGGACATCCTGCGGGATATCCTCCAGCCGGCTGCCCAGAATGTAGTCCACCAGTTGTGCGGTGACCGCCATGCTCAACTCCCCCGCCTCAAGACGATCGTCAGTTTTTGTCGTGCAGCTCGAAGCCCGCGAGCTGCTCGCTCAGGCGAGCGACGGCCGTATGGTCGACGCCGGGACCGAGCAGCGTGGATGCCCCCGCCCACATTTCGCGGCACAGTGCGGCGAAAGGCGTACTGACGCCGCCCGACCGCGCGACCTCAAGCGCAATGCTCAGGTCCTTCACCATCAACTCGATGGCGAACCCCGAATCGAACTTGCGCGACAGGACGTACTGCTTGAATTTCTTCTGCGTGCTGTTGTTGACCCCGGTCGACGCATTGAGGATGTCGACCATGGTGCCGGCTTCAATGCCGAACTTCGCACCGATGAGCAGCGCCTCGATGCCGATGAGGAAGCCGCCTGCAGAGACCAGGTTGTTCAGCGCCTTCATCGCATGACCGCTGCCGATCTTGCCGGTGCGAATGACCGAACCCATGGCAGTCATGATGGGCAGCGTTGCATCGATGGCTGCAGGATCGCCCCCCGCCATGATCGTCAGTTGCCCGGTCTTCGCCCGCGGGACACCCCCCGAAACGGGAGCGTCGAACAACGTGACGCCCTGTTTGGCCAATGCTTCGGAGAACCGCACGGTCTCGCCGGGAATGCCGGAAGTCATGTCGATCGCCACGGCGCCCTTGCGCAAGCCGGCGGCGACACCGTCTGCTGCAAAAAACACATTTTCCACGATCGCACTGGTCGGCAGGATCGTGATGACCACATCGCTCGCCTTCCCGAGTTCCGCCAGCGAAGCAACGCGCGTTCCACCCACCTCGGTAACGAACTTTTCAACCTGCGCGGCGCGAACATCGTAGGGAACGACTGCATAGCCTGCCTTCACGAGGCAGCTCGCCATGGGCCACCCCATCGCGCCAAGGCCGATGAAGCCGATCTGCGGTTTTTTCTGGTTGTCTGTCATTTTCATTCCCCCGCAAGACGTCTCAAGGAATCCGGCCTTCTTCCTTGAGGACTTCGCCCGCGACTTTCAGGCTGTCGAGACCCGCCGGCACGCCACAGTAGATGGCGACCTGCATCATCACTTCGCGGATTTCCTCCGGCGTGAGGCCGTTGTTGAGCGCGCCGCGGACATGCAGGCGGACTTCATTCGGCCGGTTGAGGGCCGAGATCATCGCAAGGTTGATAAAGCTGCGGGTGCGGCGGTCGAGGCCGGGGCGGGTCCAGATCTCGCCCCAGCACCACTCGGTCACCAGCTTCTGCATGGGGGCGGTGAAATCGTCGGCGGCGGCAAGGGAGCGATCGACGTGCGCGTCGCCGAGCACTTCCCGGCGCACCTTGAGGCCTTTGGCAAACTGTTCGCTCTCGAATTCAGGGCGCAAGGACATGGCTGTTTTTCTCCGCGAAGGTTCTTGAGGACGGCGCGCGACGGTAAGCCGCGAGCAGATTGTCTGTCAATATGTCTGTCAGTGAATATTCGGGATATCTACCGGAGTGCACTGCGGCAAACACAGTCCGGGATTTTCAATGGCGCTTTCTCCGGCATACTGGTTGAAATAATTTCCGGCTCGATCCGTATTCAATGACCACCCAGAACAGCAACGCAAGACAGCAAGCGACTCACGTCTCCCGCACGCTCGCCGGTTTTCTCGCAGGATCCCGCCTCGAGGACATCCCCGCCCCGGTTCTGCACGAGGCAAAGCGCTCGCTGCTGAATTTCTTCGCGACGGCCCTCGGCGGCTGCCGCGATGTGGCAGTGGAGAGCGCCCTCGGTGTCCTCGCACCCTTCTCCGGCCCGCACCAGGCAGGCGTCATCGGTCGTAAGGAACGCTTCGACTCGCTCACGACTGCCTTTCTCAACGGCATGAGCGCGAATGTCTTCGACTTCGACGACACGCATCCGGACACCGTGATCCACCCGAGTGCTCCTGTGGCGCCTGCCCTGCTCGCTCTTGCCGAGACGCGCCGGATCCCGGGCAAAGAGCTGCTGCATGCCTTTGCACTTGGTGTGGAAGCCGAGTGTCGTATCGGCAACGCGGTCTCGCCGGGACATTACGCTCGCGGCTGGCATATCACCTCCACCTGCGGCGTATTCGGGGCAGCGGTAGCGGCAGGGAAATGCCTGGGGCTCGACTCACGGCAGATGCTGTGGGCGCTCGGGAATGCTTCTGCCCAATCAAGCGGGTTGATTGAAACGCTCGGGACCATGGCGAAGAGCCTCAGCGTCGGCAATGCACCGCGCAACGGAATGGTGGCGGCCCTCGCAGCGCAGGCGGGGTTTTCCGGTCCTGACATGCCTCTGGAAGGTCCGCGCGGCTTTGCTCACGTCATGGGACAGAATCCCGATTTCAGCGCCATCACCGAGGGGCTGGGGGAACGTTGGGAAGCCTTGCGCAACACATACAAACCCTATCCGTGCGGCATCGTCCTGCACGCTGTCATCGACGCGTGCCTCGAGCTGCGACGGGACGCGGGCTTCAAGCTGGATGCGGTCACGAAGATCGTCGTGCGGGGCCATCCCCTGCTCGCCCAGCGAACCAACCGGCCAACTGTCACCACGGGACGCGAGGCACAGGTCAGCGCCCAGCACAGCGTGGCCGTCGCCCTGTTGACCGGCGCCGCCGGACTCGCCCAATACAGCGACGCTGCCGTCGCCGATTCGAAGGTGCTGGAGCTGCGACGCAAGGTCAGCATGGAGGATGACCCGTCGATGACCATCCAGGCCGCCGAAGTCGTGATTGAACTCAACGGAGGGAGTGTTCTCTCCCGACGCATCGAGAACGCACGCGGTGGTGAAGCGCGCCCCTTGAGCGATGCAGACCTCGAGGAAAAACTGCGCGACCTCGCGATCTTCGGCGGGTCGGGCTGCGATCCGCAGCCACTCATCGACGCTGTCTGGGCGCTCGATACAAACACGAACGCCGGTCAGATCATGACGCTCGCGGTTCCGCGCTGAAGCGGCCGGCTTCGCGAGAGAATCCTCTCACGCCAGCCGGTTGGTCAGCGGCTTGCCACTCGCCAAGCCATCAAGACCATCGAGCAGGATGGTGGCCATGCCGATTCTCGCCTCGATCGTCGAACTGCCGATGTGCGGCATGATGAAGGCATTCGGCAGATCGTAGTACCGCGGGTCGATGTTCGGCTCGTTGGCAAACACGTCCAGACCCGCCGCGGCCACTTTGCCCGAGCGCAGTGCGGTGATCAGCGCTTCGTCCTCAACTACGTTGCCCCGCGCGATGTTGACGATGATGGCGCCCACAGGTAACTGGGCGATGCGCGCCGCATTCACGAAGTGGAAGGTTTCAGGTGTGAGCGGGCACGCCAGCATCAGGAACTGGCAGAGCGGCAGGAAGGTTTCCACCTTCGCGTGATACGTCGCGCCCTTCGCCTCGCTATCGGGCAAGGGGCGACGATTGTGATAGTGGATCTCCATGCCAAAGGCGTGAGCCCGGTCCGCGATGGCCTGGCCGATGCGGCCCATGCCCACCACGCCCATGCGTTTGCCCGCAAGCTGCACTCCGGGAATCTGCACGGGCGTCCAGCCCTGCCATTTCCGGCTGTGGATCAGCGCCAGACTCTCATTGCCGCGACGGGCCGCGCCCAGCGTCAGGAACAGCGCAGTTTCTGCCACGGCATCGGTCAATACATCCGGCGTATGCAGGACGGCGATGCCACGGGCCTTGGCAGCCGCAACGTCGATGTGTTCGTACCCGACGGAATACGTCGCAATGATGCGCACTGACCCAGGCAGCGAGGCGATGGTTTCTTCGTTGAGCTTGTCCGGCACGGACACCATGAGAACGTCGCAACCGGCGGCGCCCCGCAGAAGCTCTTCGCGCGTCAGCGTTTTACCGGTCTCGTTGAAACGGGCCTCGCGACGCGACTCGATCAGTGCCCGCACCGGTGGCAGCACTGGAAAGGTGACGAAAATCATCGCGGCTCCCTGTCATGAATGCAGGCCGGAAGTGTACCTGCATCGGCGCGAATGAGTCTGCAGGGATGCGTTTAGGCTGAAGTCGAAGCCTGGATACGCAGGCCGCAAGGTTCTCCCCTTGCGGCCTGTGCATGAGTCTAGTACTTGAACCGGACGCCGACCTTGTACGTCCTGCCGACTGCATCGAACTGCACGTTGTTGCCGCTGCCATTCGCACCTGGCGTGCGGGGAGGATCCTGGTTGTTCAGGTTGTTCACACCCGCATAGACGACAAAGCTGTTGTCACTCGCGCTGGAAAAGTCATATTGGCCGACGAGGTCCATATACACCGCATCCCTGACGCGGTTCGTATTGCTGCTGTTGCCGAGCGCGGTGCTATACCCCGGATCTTCCGGCCCGACGAACGCAGCGTTGTAGGAACCAGCGGGGATGTAGCGACTGTGGAAAGAAAGCTGCAACGGGCCCCGCGACCAGTTGAGCAAGCCGTCCAGGGTGTAATCCGGAATGCCCGGGATGGTCCCGGCACGCAGACCCGTCTGACCCGCGCGATCGATCGGTCCTGCCGAGTCCACGGTGATCAGGTCGGTGACGAAGGTGGCGAGCAGCCGGAAGTCGAGATCGCCGTAGCTCGCGATCGGCTGCCGGTAGCTGAACTCCACGTCGTAACCCTTCGTGATCAGTTCATCAACGTTGTTCCGCGTGTCGTTGATCTGCACGAGCGCTCCCCCGCTGTCGCGCGTGATCAGCGGGCAAAACTCCGTCGCACCCTGGAAGCAGCGCGTCACGATGGTCTGGGCACCCAGGACACCGATGGCGTCCTCGATCTCGATGTCGTAGTAGTCGACCGACAGCTGCATGCGACCCAGCCAGCCATCGACATTCGGCTGGATCACGAACCCGTAGGTGGTCGTATCGGCCACTTCCGGCACCAAGTTGGGGTTGGAACCTGAGGTCACGACAGGATTGCGCTGCGCCCCGCCCTGTGCGGGATCGTTCAGGATGCCAAGGCCCGTCGTCGACGGACCGAACAGCTCGCTGACGTTCGGCGCGCGGACATCGCGTGACTTCGTGAACCGCAGGCGCAGTGGCTGGATCGGCTCCCACACGGCGCCCATCTTCCAGGTCGTTGCGTAGACCTCAGAGGAAGTACCGGCACCGGACCTGTCGTAATGTGCACGCCGGACGGCTCCATTGAGTTCGATGTTCTCGGCGAACTGCACGTCCTTCGCGAGCGGGATGATCGTCTCGAGATAGCCTTCGCTGACCTTGATCTGCCCGGCGATCAGCGACGCGTTGTTGGTGATGAAGCCCAGCGACTGGGAGATCGCATCCGCATCGCCGGCAAGCTTGTCGCTGCGATACTCAAGGCCGCTCGCCAGCGAAATCGGGCCCGCCCACGTCGAGAACAGCTCGCCCTGGACGTTGCCGGCCACGACATTCTGGGTGGTGACGTTGGTCTGGATCGCCGTGCCGAGCATGTAGGCCGCATTGGCTGCATTGGCCTGGATGCCGAACGGATTGACAGGCACGCAAGCAGGATCGTCGTTGGTGGTGATCGCGTCATTGTTGACCGCGCAGACGATCTGCCCCGCGGTGTTCCGCACGGCAGCGATTGCCCTGGTCACCCGCGCAGTGATACCGACGTTCTTCGACTCTGATCTAAAGTCGTTACGACCGTATTGGTAGTAGCCATCCCAGGTCCAGCTACCCCCGATGTCACCATTGAGTGCTGCCACCGCACGCAGTGCGTCGTTCCTCGAGGTGACGGGCGGAGCGCCGAACTCTGAAAAGTTCTTGCCCAGCAGGAAGCTGGTGATGGCATTGGCATCCATGATGGTCCGGATGTCGAGCGCCGGATTCGTGGACGTCGGTATGTAGGGATTGTTGCGCGCAATCGAATAGTTCGTGTTGAGCAGCTGGCGCGCCGCCGTCAGGCCTTCGACATGACCATAGGAGAGATCGAGCCGCCCGGTCATCGAATCCGTGAAATCGAACTTCGTGCGCGTGTACAGCGTGTACTGCTCGGTGGGCGAACGGATCGGCAGCGGAAAGTACGCCTCGCTGTTTTCGTTTTCACCGCCCGTCATGAACAGTGTGTTCACGAAGGTGCCGTACTGGAACAGACGAGGCGTTCCGTCGGCATTGAACGAGATACCGCGCAACGGGCCGTTCACCGTGGCTGACAGGGGATTGATCACACCCGTGTTCGAAATCGTCGAAGGACGGATATCGGGAAGGATGTTGTTGGCGGGAAGACCGGACTGGACGTTGGGCCGGCCGAAGTTCAGCCACTCTTCCTTGCACCAGTCGCGCGCCGTGCAGAAGCCGATGCCTTCGTTCTTCTCGTATTCAAGTGCGCCGATGAAATGTCCGCGTCCGCCCCAGAGTTCGAGACCACCCGCAATTTTCGCCGAGTAGTTCGTGTTGTCGCCGAAATCGGACTGGCCGAACTCCACGTTGCTTTTCAGGCCGGTCAGGTTTTCATTGAGGATGAAGTTGACGACACCGGCGACGGCATCCGAACCGTAAGCCGCGGATGCGCCGCCCGTGACCACTTCGGCACGCTCGAGCAGACTGCTCGGGATCATGTTCGTATCGACGGTACCCGTTGTCGTGGAAGGCACGAAGCGCTTGCCATCGACGAGCACGAGCGTGCGCACCGATCCCAGTCCCCGCAGGTCAAGGATGCGCCCACCGACATAGCCGGCATTCGCACCCGTCGCAGGTGTGTTCGTCGCGCGGAATGCAGGCAGTTCATTGAGCATGTCGCCCACGTTCGCGCCGGCGCGCTGCTCCATGCGGTCTGCACCCAGCACGCTCACCGGTGTGGGAGCCGTCATGCCGTCGCGCACGATGCGCGAGCCGGTAACGACTACTGTGTCAGGCAATTCGCTCGTGGCCGGCGCCTGCGCCAGCGCGGCAACGGCAGGAACGGACACGATGGCAGCGCCGAGCAACATGCGCACCGCGTGAGTGACAAGGTGGCTTCCACCGCACCTGAAGTGCGACTTCGTTGTCTGGTTCATTGACTGATTCCCCTGGTCTAATCGGACTTCTTGATTGTTTCCCAGCTCAACGCCAATGCAGCGCCATACCGCGTTGCATCCGCTGTCATTCATCCCGAATCGATTTGAATTTTTGCTACCGCATGGCGTTTTGGCGCGACGCAGTACATCTGGCCCATTGGCTGCCATGCAGGCATCACGCCGTGAAAAATTTGCATCACTGACGAAGCGAGGGGTAAGAGCATCCGGCTGCAGGACGCAGCGAACTGGAAAGGAGGAAAGTCGGAACTCGACATTATCCCCAGGATCCCCTCTGCCCGGCCGGCCCCTTGTACGGGGTCCTCTGTTTTTTGCCGCAATCCCTTCTGCAGGGTTGAGCTATCGATCGACTATAGATAAAGCGCAGCGCCGCAAAGAACCGATATTTTCTATGGATGACGATGACACCCGGTCATGAGACCGGGTGGCATCGCTTGCAGAACAGCCTGCGAATGTCAGAGCACGTAAGCGTAGAAGACGGTGAGCAAGCCGATCAGGCTCGCGAGAAAGACACTGTGCTTGAACGTGAAACGGAACAGCTTGCCTTCCTGCGAGCGGGCCATACCCGTCGCCGCCACCGCCACCGCAATGCTCTGCAGGCTGATCATCTTGCCCATGACTCCGCCTGCTGAGTTGGCGGCAGCCATCAGCACGGGATCGAAGCCGAGCGAAGTCGCGGTCACGACCTGCAGGTTACCGAACAGGGCGTTGGCCGAAGTGTCGCTGCCCGTGAGGAAGACGGCGAGCCAGCCCAACATGGCGCTGAAGAACGGAAAGAGCGCGCCGGTCGCCGCGAATGCGAGACCCAGCGTGACAGTCGCACCGCTGTAGTTCATCACGAAAGCGAGACCGAGGACGGCCGCGATGGTCAACATCGAGAACGCGAGCTGCTTTGCGACCTTCCATAGCAGACGGAAGTAGTCGCCAATCGACACGCGCAGCAGGATGGCCGCCGCGATCGTGGCCAAGGCACAGGCCGATCCGCTCGCAGAAACCCAGTTCAAGGTGAACAACGCTGCATAGGGAGCGGAATTCGCGACGACCGGCGGCGCGCGCTGCACGATGTTGTGCAAACCGGGCCATTCAATCACGAGCGTCACGCTGTTCAGGACGCTGCCGATGATCCCGCTGCCCCAGATCAGGACGAACACCACGAGAAACAGGTACGGTGACCACGCCCGCGCAGTCAGCTTGAAGCCGTGCGACTTGATCCCGGTCGAGTAGTTGCCTTCCGCGAGCACGAGTTCGCTGGCCACGACAAAATTGTCCGCGGGCTTCCAGACCTTGAACAACAGGATCAATCCCAGGATCGCAGCCAGTCCTGCAACGATATCGACCAGCTCGGGACCCACGAGATTCGACATCAGGAATTGAATGCCCGCGAAAGTCACGCCGCAGACCGCAGCGGCAGGCAGCACACCCTTCAGGCCGCGCCAGCCGCTCATGACCATCACCAGATACGCTGGAATGAACACTGACACGGGAGCGCAGAGCCGGCCTACCCACGCACTCAGGTCATCTACCGGCAAGCCCGTGATGCCGGCCAGCGTGACGACGGGAATACCGATCGAACCAAAGGCCACCGGCGCCGTATTCGCGAGCAGGCAGATGGCCGCGGCAAAAAAGGGTGAGAAGCCAAGACCAACGAGCATGGCCGATGCCACGGCTACAGGCGTCGAGAATCCGGCTGCGCCTTCGATGAATGCACCCAGCGCGAAGGCAATCAGCATGGCCTGCAGTCGACGGTCTGTTGTCAGTCCACCAATCGAGTCCTTGATGATCTCGAAGTTGCCGGTCTCGACCGTGAGGCGGTAGAGCACGACGGCCCAGAACACGATCCAGCCGATGGGAAACATGCCGAACGCCGCGCCCATCGCCGTCGAACTCGCGACCTGAGCCACCGGCATTCCGTATACCGCGAGTGCAACGACAATGGCGGTTGCGAGTCCCGCCAACGCAGCCACCCACGACGGCTTGCGCAGGACACCGATGAGCAGCAGCAGTACGAGCAAGGGTGCCGACGCAGCCAGCGTCGACCAGGGGAGGCTGCCCGCTATGGGGAGGTAATGCTGCTGCCACATGAAGCGGATCTCCGTCTGTTGTCGTTGGTATTAACGGTCGAGATACACATAGCGCCGCGCGTTCCCCTGCGCAGCAGAATCGATTCGAAGGCTTACTTGGCGCCGCCCGGCGTCCCCTTGTTCCCTACATTGAACGTGCCGGCGAATTCCCGTGGTTCACGGCCGGTCGCAGCGACGATGTGGCCTCTCAAGCGCGCCATCGTGTCTTCGCGTCGTGGATGCTCCGGCTCCAGGAATTCGCGTTCGTACTTGCCCGCCGCATAATCGATGGGTGCGAGACCCTTTTCGTCAAAGACTTCTAGTTGCGCACCTTCCGTAACCAGGTACTCCAGCGTTTCGTTCCAGCCATGAGAGGCCGCTGCGTGCAATGCCGTCGTACCATTCGCACTCTGTTTGTTGATTTCACCACCCGCCGCCTTCAGCAGCCGCACGGCTTCGAGCGCCTGCGCATCCGTCTTGAAGCGGCCCCGCGTCGGATTGAAGCTGTGCCCCATGCCTGCAGCGGCCATCAACGGTGTTACGCCGGTGGCAGTCGGCAGCTCCACGAGCGCCTTGTACCGGACCAACAGATTGATCGCGTCGATATCAGCAACTTTCGCAGCCAGCAACAGAGGTGTCGCACCGGTCGCCAGCAGGTTGTCTCCACCCCGATCATTGACGACATTCCGGTAAGGCGGGCGAAGCTTTAGCTGCGCGTTGGGGTTGGCGCCGGCCTTGAGCAGCATTTCGCCGACTTCCAGCGCCCTCGTGGCATCCATCGACGGCAAGTCCGCACGACCACCCTTTGGCACGTTGTTCATGTCGATCGCGACGTACAGCGGTGCACGGCCCCACAAATCCCAGCGATTCACTTCAGCACCCGACTCGATGAGGTATTTCGCAACGTCGAAATGCAGGTTCAACAGCGCGAGGGTCAATGGGGAAATGTTGTCGGGATCCGCCATGTCCAGATTCGCACCGCCCTCACGCAGATGCTTCACGCAATCGAGACAGCCCTCGCGCGCCGCATAGAGCAGCGGCGTGAGTCCGGCATGATTGAAATCCTTCGGCCGGCCTTCGGCGGTGATGCGCCTTGGCCAGTCGCGAACGATGGCCCGGGCATTCACGTCGGCGCCCTGCTTGACGAGGAACTGCACCATCGCTGGTTGCTTCTTCGCCGCAGCCCACATCAAGGCGCTCTGCCCGCCCCACTGTTCCACTGCGTTGATCTTCGCCCGGTGCTTCAGCAGGAGTTTTGCGGCCTCGACATTCCCGGAGCGCGCGACGATCATCAGCGCCGTCTCTCCTTCCGCATTCTTCGACTCGACGTCCGCGCCTGCTTTCAGCAGCACCTCGAGAATCGCGGGATTGGCCTCGATCGCCGCCTCGGACATCGGCGTCGCACCGTAGTCGTTGGCGACTGCCACGTCAGCGCCGGCAATGACGAGTTTTTTCACCAGCTCCGTGTCACCGAAATGGACGGCCCAGTGCAGCGCGGTCGTTCCATCCACTTCGCGGGCACGGACATCCGCGCCCTGCCCGATCAATGCAAGCGCAGCCTCGTGGTTCTGTACTTTGACAGCGTCGAGCAACGGTGCATCGGCCGCATTGGCAGAGGCAGCCAGGCACAGCAGCGCGGTGGCAGCGAACGCCCTCATTCAGACCTCTGCGAACTGTCCCGTGCTGTTGCCCAGCTTTTCCACCGGCACGCCGGCCCTGTCGAGCATCGTGACCAGCAGGTTCGCGAGCGGGGTGTCCTGCGGATAGCGGAGATGCTGCCCGCCTTTCACGCGACCGTAGCCCCGGCCGAGCAATGCGATCGGCAGCGGATCGTTGTTGTGCAGGTCGCTGTTGCTCATGTTGCTGCCGAACAGGATCAGGGAATGGTCGAGCATCGTGCCGTCGCCATCGGGCATCGTGGACAGCTTCTTGACGAACTTCGCGAACGCAGCGGTGTGATACGTCTGGATTTTCGCGAGCCGATCCATCTTCGATGCATCGTTCTGGTGGTGCGACAACGGATGGAACGCGTCGGCCACACCGATCTGGTTGTACGTCCGCATGCTGACTTCCTTTGCGATCATGAAGGACACGACCCGCGTCAGGTTCGCCTGGTAACTGAGCGCCATCATGTCGAACATGACATCGAGCTGCTTGCCGAAGTCTTCCTGCACGCCTGTTGGCGCACTCGGCAGATCGAGATTCGAGGACGCCTGGCCTTCCATCTTCTGCAACCTTCGCTCGACTTCGCGAACCGAGTCGAGGTAATCGTTGACCATCGCGCGATCCTGGTTGCCGAGCTGGCGCTGCAGGCTGGCTGCGCTGTCCTTGACGAGATCGAGGATGCTGCCCGTTTCTTCCAGGATTGCCTGGCGCTCTGCCGCGTTGTCCCCTTCACCGAACAGCCGGTAGAACACCTTGCGGGGATTGCTTTCCATCGGCAGCGGCTGAGTAGCAGTGCGGAACGAAATCGTATTGCCATAGCTGCAGCCATAGCCCGGATCGCAGGGACCCGCGCCCGGCTCACCCGACAGTTCAAGCGACGGCAATGGCGAATCCTGGCCGATATGCTGGGCAGCGATCTGGTCGGCGCTCACACCGCCCTTCGGCGCATGACTCACTTCAGGCGCGACACAGCCCAGCCAGGTGCCGGCCATGATCGCGTGCGGCGCCGAACTCTCGCCCGCCTTGTTGCGCAGCCCGCTGACCACTGTGAGGTGACTTCGATAGTCCGCAAGTGGCTGCAGGATCTGCGGGAGTTCGAATTCGCGGCCCGTCGCGGTGGGCGACCAGCGGTCGATGATGGCGCCGTGCGGGAAGTAGATGAAACCAACGCGAGGTAGCGGTTTGGCTGCCGTGTTGGCCAATGCGGTGTGCGCAGGAATCATTGCGTCGAGCAGAGGCAATGCAATCGTTGCGCCCAGCCCGCGCAGGACGGTACGTCTTGATAGATGTTTCTTGCTGATGAACATGTTTACCTCGCGTCCTGGCTCTGCGTGAGCTGCACGCCCGGCGCATGCGGATCCGGCTGGACCTTCCGCTTCTGGAAGGCCTCGCTGTTGACGATATTCAGTACCAGCGACGAGAAACGATAGTTGTCCTTCGCGGTGGCATGAACGATGGCTCGTACCGTCGGCATGTCGTAGTACTCGACCGAGCGGCCGAGCGCATAGGTCATGAGATTCTGGGTGACGGTCTGCACGAACTGATCCGGGTTGCCGGCGAGTGCATTCCGCAGATCGTCCGGGCTGTTGATGTTCGTGCCGTCGGGCAGTACACCCGAGGAGTCGATGGGTGTACCGGCAAAGCGGTCGATGCTCCGCCACTTGCCCACGCCATCGAAGTTCTCGAGAGCGAACCCGAGCGGATCCATGATGCCGTGGCAGGAAAAGCACGTGGCATTGCTTCGATGCTGCGCCATGAGTTCACGCACCGTGAGCGCCTTCTTGCCCGCCTGATTTTCCCTGAGCGCTTCCACATTCGGCGGGGGAGGCGCTGGCGGAGTACCCATGATGCGCTCGAGTATCCACGCCCCACGCAACACCGGAGCGGTGCGGTTCGGATACGAGCTCACCATCAGCACCGCGCCCTTGCCAAGCAGTCCCCAGCGGGCAGAGTTGTCGAGCGTCACGCGCCGGAAGCGGTCGCCCTTGATGGTGTTGATATCGTAGTGCAGAGCCAGCCGTTCATTCAGGTAGGTGTGATCGGCGGTGAGCAGATCCACCACGCTGCGGTCTTCCCGGAAAATGCTGTCCACGAACAGCCGCAGTTCCGTGCGGAAGTCGTCGCGGGGATCACCCGCATACGGAAACACATTCGGATCCGGCTCGATCTCGGCGAGCTTCGCCATGTTCAGCCACTGGAACGCGAAGTTGCTGGCCAGCGTTTCCGAGCGGCGATCGGCGAGCATTCTGCGAACCTGCGCTTCCAGCACTGCGGGCTCACTTAGCCGCTTCTGGTTGGCAAGCTGCAGCAGCTCGGTGTCGGGCAGGCTGCTCCACAGGAAAAACGCGAGCTTGGTGGCGAGCTCCAGGTCATTGATGCGGTAGATGCCGTCCGAGGCCAGCGAGGCAGGTGCGATCTCGGCGCGATACAGGAAGTACGGGCTCGCGAGAATGGCCGTCAGCGACCGGCGAACGCCGTTTTCAAAATCGCCGCTCTGGCGCCCCGCCGTGTAGAAATTGCGTAAAGGCTGCAGTTCCGCTTCGGTCACCGGTCGTCGAAACGCCCGCGTCGCGAGTGACTCGATGATGCGGTCGGCGCAGGGCTGCTCCTCGGCTGCAGTGGCCGGATAGCAGGTGAAGATCGTCTTGCGGCTTTCGGTTTCGCTCAGGCCCACCGGATTGAAGGGGCCGCGGATATCGAAGGAAGACAGCCCGAGTACGCGATCCTGGCCAATGCCTGGCATCAGCGCGTGGAGCCGGTCTTCAGACTCGGCATAGGTTCGATGCAGGAAAGTGACGGCGAGCTTGTGGGCTCCGGCGGTGGTGGAAAAGCGGATCTTCTTGAGCCGCGCATTGATGGCATCGACCGCCACGTCCTGCTGCTGGTCGATGGACTTCATGTCCTCCTCGCCCCCGATCTTCGTCTCGAAGATGCGCTTGCCATCGAGTGTGGCGACCACCGTGTTCTCGAACTCCATGTTGTAGACCCACAGCGCCCGCGCCATGTTGCCGATGTTGAGTTCGTATTCGCCATCCACCGGAAATTCATGTTCGACGACAAGGCCGCCGCGGGTACCGAGGGGCAGTCCATCCACGTGCGCGTATTGGGAACTTCTGTCCTTGACGGAATAGGACACGGCCGAGAGCTTGGCGCCACGATCGCCCACGGCCTGGATGGCTACTGACCGTGCGGCAGAGACGTACTGCTCCAGGAATGACGGCGACACCTGCAGAACATTTGCGACATTATCGAACCCGTCGGCCGCATCGTCCTGCGGCAGGATCGCAGTGACATCGATTTTCGCGCCCAGCAGATCGCGGACCGCGTTGCCGTATTCCTTGCGATTGAGTCTTTGCAGCGCGACGCGCCCCGGATTCGGCTGTGCCTGAGCCGCCGCATCGAGGTTGTGCTCCATCCACGAGACGAAGGACTTGATGTCAGTGGCTTCGGGCTGTGGCTTGCCGGCCGGCGGCATCAGGCGACCGCGCAATTTCCTGACAGCGGCTTCCCAGGTTTTCGCATCCGATGGAATGCTTTCCGGCGCCATCGTTTCGAACGAGACGCCACCGGTCCAGTACGTGGAGTTGTGGCAGTCGCCGCAGTACTTGTCGAGAAAGGCGAACTGCGTATCGGCTCCCTGCCCGACCGCGAAAGCATGGGCAGCTTCCGATGCTTTGGCCTGCGCTGGAGACGGTGTTGCCGGGGCGTCTGCGCTCCATGCACGGGGCGTCATCGCCACGAGGCAGATGAGGCTGGCATTCAGCAGACCCTTGCGCATTCTTTGCCCTACCCCCCGGTTGAACATGCTGACTATAGATAATGCCCCAACGCCCCGAATCGATATTTACTAGGTGTCAGGATGACAGCAGGTCATGCCGCTCATGAGAGAACTTGTCCTTCAAGCTACCGGGCTGGCGTTAGAATCGGCGGGCTTCCGGAATCATCATGTATTCGATAACACACCGGATCAAGCTTCATCCCGAGAATGGCGTCCCTGCGACTGGCATGTACAAGGCCACCCGAATGAATAACCCCTTCGACAGGCGGGATTTCCTGCTCGCTCTCGCTGGCGCGGGAATCACCTTGAGCGGTACCCCTCTGGGCGCAGCAACCCGTCCTGCCCCGATTACGTCCACCCGGTTGTCCGAGAACCTTCTCTTTATTACCGGCGCAGGTGGCAATATTGTTGCGGCGCACGATAAAAACAGCGTGCTGATGGTCGACGGTGGGCTGGCCGCCAATGTCGGTGCAGTCCTGAAACTCGTTGAGAAAGAGACCCGGGTCCGTGGCGTCCAGACGCTCTTCAATACCCACTGGCACCCCGAGCAGACCGGCAGCAACGAGCGGTTGGGAAAGGCCGGCACGAAAATCATCGCCCACGAGAACACGCGACTCTGGCTGGGGTACGCGAACCCGTTGCCGGACCGCAGTGGCAGCTATGGCCCGCTGCCCGTCACCGCGCGTCCCAACGAGACGATCTACACCACGGGCAAGCTGCAGTTCGGAAACGAGGCGATCGAGTACGGCTACCTGCTCCAGGCACATACGGACGGCGACATCTACGTGTTCTTTCCGGAGGCCAATGTTCTGGTTACTGGCGACGTGGCCTGCAACGACGGTTGGCCGTTGCTAGATTGGCGCTCGGGTGGCTGGATCGGCGGCATGGTGGACGGATTGCAGAAGCTGATCGCGGTCAGCAATGCAGAGACGCGCATCGTGCCGGGACGAGGTCCGCTGCTGACACGTGCCGATCTCGAATCGCAGCATGCCATGTACGCAAAACTCTTCGAGCGGCTGGAAGCCCTGATGCGTGAAGGCAAGGGACCTGACGAAGCTCTTGCGGCGAAACCTGCTGAAGAGTTTGGCTCCGGTCGTGGCGACCCCACACTGTTCCTCACGCTCGCTTTCCAGAGCATGTGGGGCCATTTCGCACCCAATGCCTGAGCACACGCACATCGCTGCCGGAAATGTTTCGCCGGACCATGAGCCCGCAACCGATCTCCTGTTGCGCCTTTTTCATTCGGCGGTAGATGCTGTTTCAGCCGCGCAGATTCTTCCGCGCCACTTGCCGCTGGAACCCGCGAAAGGCAGGACGCTGATCCTGGGCGCTGGTAAAGCCGCAGCAGCGATGGCGGAAGTCGCTGCCCGAATCATTCCTGGCGAACTGTCGGGACTGGTGGTAACGCGCTATGGCCACGGACTGCAGGCAGGGTCTGCAACCTCCATCGAATGCCTGGAAGCCGGACATCCGGTGCCCGACACAGCTGCGCAGATGGCAGCGGAACGCGTGCTCGATCTCGTGCGCAAAGCAGGTCCCGATGATCGCATCGTCTTCCTGCTTTCAGGAGGCGCCTCGTCATTGTTACCGTTGCCGGCGCCGGGTCTCTCGCTCGAAGACAAGCGCCACATCACCCGCTCTCTTCTCGAGTGCGGAGCGCGCATCGATGAAATCAACTGCGTGCGGCGGCATCTTTCCTCTATCAAAGGCGGACGACTCGCGCGTGCGACGAAGGTGCCGATCCTGACGCTCGCGATTTCCGATGTCCCTGGCAACAATCCGATCGACATCGGCTCGGGTCCCACTGTGCCGGATTCCACGACGCTTGCAGAGGCGCGAGCGGTGCTGGAGCGCTACAGGCTAGATGTCCCCGCTACGGTGCGTCGAGCTCTTTCCAATCCGGCGAACGAAACGCCCAAGCCCGAACCCGGCGATGCGACGCAACTCAAGACGCGTATTGTTGCCACCTCGCGCGATGCGTTGTCGACAGCAACCGAAGCCGCAGAAGCTGCCGGTTACCAGGTTGTGTTGCTCGGCGAGAATCTCGAAGGCGAAGCGCAGGGGCTGGGTGCGGCACACGCGGCGATTGCCAAGGAGTACGCGAAGCGCCCCGGTCGATGGCTGCTGCTCTCGGGGGGCGAGACGACTGTTGAAGTAAAGAACCGGGACGGTCGCGGCGGCCGGAATCTTGAATATCTCGGCGGACTCGCGCTGGCCCTCGATGGCCATCCCGGCATTCACGCACTGGCGTGCGATACCGATGGCATCGATGGTACGGAGGACAATGCAGGTGCCCTGCTCACTCCAACGACATTGAGTGAAGCCGCAGCGCTGGGCTTGAATGTCCGCGACTGCCTGGCACGCAATCGCACTTACGATCTGTTCGCCAGCACCGGCTCACTCGTGGTGACTGGTCCGACTCGTACCAACGTCAATGATTTTCGCGCAGTGCTGATCGGCTGACCTGATCAGGCATGAGCCACAGCATGCCGCGTGCTTACGTGGCTGCGATCTCCGCCAGCAGATCCGCAAGCTTTGCAGGTGCTGAAATGAAAGGCGAATGGCTGGTATTCAGCTCATGAACGCGGGTCGGGTTGCCGGGCACGAACGCATCGGCCTCTGCGATGAACCTCTGCTGCAAGGCCGGCAATATCGCCCGGTCCTGCATGGCCTTGATGTAGTGTCTTGGCACTGATCCCCAACGTTCTACCGTTGTCGAAATCGGCGTAGCGAAGGGCACCACCGGGACATCGGGCGTCAGCAGATTCTCCACCGCATCGAATTCGGCCTGGCTCACGTCTCCATAGAACGCCAGCTTCCCTCTGGCACGATAGGCCGCGTCACTACTCCGGAAGTCCATGCGCAGCGCACCCGTGACAGCGGGATCGGAGAGCAGCTGTGGTCCCACGAGCTCACCCGTATTTTCAGGCGCGTGGATGTAAGTCGTCGCGCCGACTCCTGACCGTGGCATGAAGGCCGTCAGGTAAACCAGTTTCCGGATCTTCCCGGGGACGCGTTCGGTCACTGCCGTGACTGCAACTCCGCCCATGCTGTGCCCTACGAGGATCACTTCCTGTCCCAGCTTCCGCACCTGATCGATGGTCGCAATGATGCTGTTGGCGTAGTCGTCGAGCGTCGTACCGGCCACGGGTGACACTTCCGTAGCGAAGGCTGCCGCATCAAGGGGTCTGACGCCGTAGGACGTCGGGAATCGCGCGTTCAATCCGTGGGCAGGCAAATCGCGAGCAACCGCCGCATGGCCACGCGCAACCAGTTCGGGAATCAACCGCTCGTAACACCAGGCTCCATGCCAGGCACCGTGAACAAGAACAAAGGCAGTCTTCATGCTGCACCTTCTGATCGCGAGGCGGGAGGCGATGGCGGGTGAGGAATGGTGCCGTCTCACAGAATCGAACTGTGGACCCCATCATTACGAATGATGTGCTCTACCAACTGAGCTAAGACGGCAATCAACTAAAGACCCCAACCGGGGACGGTTCGGGGCGCGAAGTATACGAATTCCGGTCGGGCGCGCAAACCCCGAAGCCGCGAAAAATGAGCTACCCGACGGTCCGGCGGCGGACCCGGATCACGACTTCGACGCTGGCGGCCTCCGTGCCTTCCGGGGCGGGGGGCAACTTCAGGAAATCGACCTCTTCCGGGCGGATATCCAGCAGCTCGCCGGTATCCACATTGTGGAAATGATGGTGCGGAGTGCACGTGGAGTCGTAGACGGAATGGTCTGACCCAAGGCTGATCTGCCGGATAAGCCCGTGTTCGCCCAGGGCCTTCAACGTGTTGTAGACCGTGGCCTTGGAAACCCGCCGCCCGCCCGCTTTGAGTTCGAGCAGGATCTGTTCGGCGGTCAGGTGCCGAGGGCCGCGGAGCAGGACGGTAGCGATGAGCATCCGCTGGCGCGTGGGCTTCAGGCCATGCGCTTCGAGCTCACGTGCGATCCGTGTCCGGACCTGTATTTCCGCCGGCGCCACGCGATCAGGGCTTGAAAGGGAGTCGCGATGCATGCGGCGATTATAGGTAGGGCAACGAGAATCTGCACGAACAGACGAGATATCCGCCTCGTATCATTCGGCCTTGCGCCTTAAGTTAAGGCTGCGCAGACGGGATTCGTCCGGAACATGTAGCAAGGAACGCACCATGAGCCGAGTCAAAGGATTGACTCTTTTTGAACTGCTGTGTGCACTCTCGATCGTGGCAATCACCAGTGCCTTCGCGATGCCGGCTTTCGCCGACCTGCGTCGCAATGCGGTGCGAACCGCCACGGTGAATGACTTCCTGCACTCGCTGTATCTCGCCCGCAGCGAGGCCATCAACAGCATGGAAGTCGTGAGTGTGTGCAAGAGCGTCGACGGCAGAACCTGTGGCAACGAGCTGGCCGACTGGGCCACCGGGTGGATCGTCTTCACCAACCGGGACCATGACCAGCCGCCACAGGTCGATCCGGACGAACCCGTGCTGCGCACCTATACGGGCTGGTCGGGCGGCCACATCACCGCCAATCGCCCGGCGTTTTCCTTCAGGCCGGTCCAGCAAAGCGCGGTGAACGGCACGGTGCTCTTCTGCGATCCGCGAGGCAGCAGTGGCGCGCGTGCAATCGTCATCAGCCAGACCGGCCGGCCGCGAGCCACCGACCGTGACGGAGATGGCCAGCCTTTGCGCTGTCCCTGATACGCTAATGCGCATTGATGACATCGTGACCCGCCTTGCAACAGAATGGCGCGCCTCAACAACCGCCGGTCCAGCCAACCCGCACACCGCGATCCGTGCAGATGCAGAGAAAAATGATTCGCTCCGGAACGGCATTGCCGCCCCGAACCGGCGGCGCGACGCTGGTGGAAGTGCTGGTCGCATTGCTGATCCTGTCGGTCGGCCTGCTCGGCATTGCCGCGCTCTATGTCGACAATCTGCGCAGCGGCCGGACCAGCATCCTGCGGACACAGGCCGCCACGCTGGCTGCCGACATGGCGGATCGCATTCGCGTGAATCGCGCAGGCGGTGCGGCATTCGCACGGGTTACAGGCCAGCACTGCACCGATATCGCCACCGATGCACCGGCGGCCGACGTAGCTGCGAACGAAGTCGCCTGCTGGCAGGACGACGTCGCCAGGGAGCTGCCGAACGGAACCGGCACCATCGCGCGCGATACCACCACCCTGCCCGCCACTTACACGGTCACTGTCAGCTGGTCCGAAACGGGCGCGGGCACAGCGTCCTACGTGGTGCGCGTCCAGACCTGACCCGTCGCTGGACTGGACGGGCTGCGGGATTCAGCCTGGTCGAGCTGATGGTGGCAATGACCATCGGCACGCTCCTGATTGCGGGCGCAGTCGATCTGTTCGTTCGCAGCCAGCACGCTTACCGGGTGAACGAAAGTGTCGCGACACTCCAGGAAACGGCGCGACACGCACTCGCCCTCCTTGAACTCGATCTGCGGATGGCAGGCTACTGGGGATTGAGCAGCCGGTTCGAACGCATCGACAACCATGCAGCGCCCACTTCTTCGCTGCCCGCCGACCTCGCGAGCGCAGCGAGTGGAATCAATGCGTGCGGACCGAACTGGGCCATCGATCTCGCGCAAGCCATTGGCGCTCTGGATAACCGCTATACCTTGAGCTGCAACGCCTACAACCGCCGACCGCAAGCCGATTCCGATGTGCTGATCGTGCGTCACGCGGGTAATCCGGTCACTACGCCACCCGATACGCCAAGGCTGCGACTCATCGCAAATACGGGGCAAGGTCACCTCGTCATCGCACCGTGTAATGACTTCAGCAATGCTGCATGTATTCGAAGTCCGCCACCCCTGCCCGCTTTTCCAGGTGCGCTGACTCACGATCTTGTAGTGAATGCGTACTACGTCAGTCGCGACGCCACGGGACGCAGCGGCTTTCCTTCCCTGCGTCGCAAGCGGCTGGTGGGTGGCGCAGGCGGCGCAACGATCCAGGATGAGGAGGTCATTGCCGGCATCGAAAACCTGCAGGTGCAATTGGGAACCGCGAGTGCCACTGCTGCGGGAGGCATCGTATTCACTGATCCCCATGCCGTTGACTTGAGCGACGCGTCGCGGCCTGTGGTCGCGGTCCGGCTCTGGCTGCTGGTGCGCGCTGATGCAATCGAAACCGGATTCGTCGATGACAAGGCAAGGGAATTCCCGCCGGGCCGCAGCGTTGCCCCACCCAACGATTCCGTGCGCAGGCTGCTCGTGTCGACCACGGTCTTCCTCCGCAACACGCGCCATTGAGCAAGCAAGGAGAGCAATCATGCAAACACTGAAACGCTACAACAACGGCACCGCTCTGGTGATCAGCCTGATCCTGCTCGTCATCCTGACTCTGGTCGCCACCTCAGGCATGACGACGTCGACACTGGAACTGCGCATGGCGGGAGGACGGCAAGCCTCCTTGAGTGCGTTCCAGGTTGCGGAGAATGCACTCGAAACAGCAGTGAACTGCAGGTTGCCCATGGCGGGCCAGATCGTGCGCGAAGGAGACTGCCCTGCGGTCGCAACCGCGGGCGAAGAACACTATGAATTCACGATTGAACGAAGCCCGGGGGAAAGCAGCGTCTTGCCGGAAGGGGTGAGCCTGGGCTCTGATTTCGAGGCGGTGCAGTTCAAGGTGGAAGCTGCTGCTACCGCGGGTCGCGGCGCAAAGGCTGAACTAAGCCAGGGTTTCTACGTGCTGGGGCTGAAGGAATAGACGTCGGACAGTCAGGTCCCCGTGTCCCCGCGTTCCATCCGCATCATGCGCAGCTCGCGCGGCAGGCTGAACACGACGTTCTCCGGCTGGCCGTCGACTTCGACTGCGATGGTGCCGCCCCACTCCCGCAAGCGTTCGACCACGCGCTGGACCAGGATCTCGGGAGCCGAAGCGCCCGCCGTCACGCCCACGCATTGCTTGCCGTCAAACCAGGAACGCTCGAGGTTCTCCGGCCCGTCGATCAGGTAGCCGGGAATGCCGGCCTTGTCCGCGATCTCACGCAACCGATTTGAATTCGAACTTGCCGGTGAACCTACGACCAGGATGACGTCGCACTTCTCCACGAGCCCCTTCACCGCATCCTGCCGGTTCTGGGTGGCGTAACAGATGTCTTCCTTGCGCGGACTCGACAGCCCCGGATAGCGCCGCTTCAATGCATCGACGACCTTGGCGGTATCGTCAACCGACAATGTCGTCTGCGTGACGAACGCAAGGTTCTCGGGTTGACGTACCGCCAGCCGCTCGACATCGGCCGGCGTTTCGACGAGATAGATGGTGCCGCCATGCGAGGGATCGAACTGCCCCATCGTGCCTTCGACTTCCGGATGGCCCGCGTGGCCGATCAGGATGACTTCACGGGCCTCACGCGCGTAACGCGTGACCTCCATGTGAACCTTCGTGACCAGAGGACAAGTGGCGTCGAAAACCTTGAGGGCTCTCTCCTTTGCTTCCGACTGCACGGCTCGCGATACACCATGTGCGCTGAAGATGACGGTGGCGTTTGCGGGAACTTCACTCAGCTCTTCGACGAACACGGCGCCAAGGCGACGCAAACGATCGACGACAAAGCGGTTATGGACCACTTCATGACGGACATAGATCGGCGCGCCAAACAGCTCGATGGCCCGTTCGACGATATCGATCGCCCGGTCGACACCGGCACAAAAACCTCTTGGGTTGGCGAGGAGGATCTGCATCACTTGCGCCGTTCTTCAGGCGGGCTGCCAGGACTGCGGTCGGTTGACCTGCGGTCGCCAGCGATTGAAGGTGTTTCCACTGGCTTGCGGCCCTCGCGGAATGCATCCAGCAGCAGACAAGCCGCGCCGATGGTGATGGCAGAATCCGCGACATTGAATGCCGGGAAATAACTCTCACCCCAATGGAAGTGAATGAAGTCGACGACGTGTCCGAGCCACACGCGGTCAACGACGTTGCCCAAGGCACCGCCCAGCACCAGCGAGAGACCGAGCGCGAGCAACGTCTGCTCAGGCGTGCGAATCCGCCGCAGCCAGACCATCAACATCAAGCTCACGCCGGATCCCAGCAGGATGAAGAACCATCGCTGCCAGCCGGAAGCACTCGCCAGCAGGCTGAACGCCGCACCCTCGTTATGCAATCGCGTGAGTTCGAGCACCGGCAGCAGCACGATGCGTTCGTACAACTCGAGTGACGATGACACGAGCACCTTCGTCGCCTGATCGACCAGCACGACCAGCGCCGACAGCCACAGCCAGTTGCTCGCTCCGCGAGTCGGCGTGAACCACAATTTCGAAATCTTGCCGTCAGACATGGGTGATCCCCTCAGCTCAAGCGAACCGCCGCTGTTCGCCCGGTCCGTCTACGTTGACGACACATCGGCCACAGAGTTCCGGATGGTCGGCATGCTGGCCGACGTCGGGACGCTTGTGCCAGCAGCGCACACACTTGGCTGCGGTCGCTGGCTGGATCACGATCCAGGCATCATTGCCTTCGCCATCGATCGCTGCTGCAGCTTCCGCAGGGCGCTTGTCCGACGGCAGCACTCGCGCTCCGGAACTGATCCACACGAAACGCAGCTCCTCGCCCAACGCGGACAGGATCTGATACAGCTGCGGACCACAGTACACATCCACCGTCGCATCGAGCGGGGCGCCGATTGAGCCCTGCACCCGCAGCTTCTCCATCTCGCGCGACACGGCGGCCCGCAACGCGATGATCCGCTCCCATTCGATCTGCTTCACACCGCTGGCCGAAGGCAACTCGCTCCAGGTCCCGAAGAAGACGGACTCGGCACGCTGCCCCGGCATGTACCGCCAGATCTCCTCTGCCGTGAACGACAGGATGGGCGCGAGCCAGCGAACCATGGCTTCAAGGATGAGGAACATCGCTGTCTGGGCCGATTGCCGTGCCTGTCCGCCCGCCTGCGTCGTGTAAAGGCGATCCTTGATGATGTCGAGATAGAAACCGCCCAGGTCCACGATGCAGAAGTTGTGCACCTTCTGGTAGATCGCGTGGAACTCGTACCGTTTGTACGCGTCGACGATTTCCGCCTGCAGTTCCTGCGTGCGCAGCACCGCCCAGCGATCGATGGCCACCATGTCTGCCAGCGCCACCGAATCCTTCGAGGGATCGAATCCCGCGAGATTGCCGAGCAGGAAGCGCGCTGTGTTGCGAACGCGTCGATACGAGTCGGCCATGCGCTTCAGGATTTCATCCGAAACGCTCATCTCGTTGGCGTAGTCGGCCGAGGCCACCCACAGACGCAGCACATCCGCGCCGAGCGAACTCATCACCTTCTGCGGGGCGACCACGTTGCCCATCGACTTGGACATCTTCCGGCCCTTGTCGTCGACGGTGAAGCCATGCGTCAGCACGCCTTTATAAGGAGCGCGCTCGTGCATGGCGACGGAGGTCAGCAGCGAACTGTGGAACCAGCCGCGATGCTGGTCAGAACCTTCGAGATAGAGATCGACAGGGAAGCCAAGCTCAGGCCGCTCGGCCGTCACGCAGTGATGCGCGACACCGGAATCGACCCAGACATCCATGACGTCGGTAACCTTCTGGTAGTTCGCCGCGTCCGCGCCCAGCAGATCCTTGGGGTCAAGGTCGAACCACGCATCGATGCCCTTCTCCTCGACGAGCACGGCGATCTTTTCCAGCAGCGCAGGTGTGTCCGGATGCAGGTGTGAATCGCGATCGATGAACAGCGCGAGCGGCACGCCCCATGTGCGCTGCCGGGAGATACACCAGTCCGGGCGGCCCTCGATCATGCCGGTGATGCGCGCCTCGCCCCAGGCAGGCGTCCACGCGACCTTCCTGATTTCCTCAAGCGCAGTCGCACGCAGGCGCTGCTGCTCCATGCTGATGAACCATTGCGGCGTTGCCCGGAAAATCACGGGTGTCTTGTGACGCCAGCAATGCGGATAGCTGTGACGATAGGCTTCGTGATGCAGCAGGTGGCCTGATTCACGCAGCATGGCGACGATCAGGTCGTTGGCTTCGAACACCTTCTTGCCGTCGAGCTCCGGGAACGCAGGCAGACGGTAGCGACCGTCGCCTTCCACCGGGTTCGCGACTTCAAGGCCATACTTCTGGCCCACCGCGAAGTCTTCGACGCCGTGCCCCGGAGCCGTATGCACGGCACCCGTACCGGCTTCGAGCGTAACGTGGTCGCCAAGCACGATGGGCACTTCGCCGGGCTCGTTGAAAGGATGCTTGAGCTTCAGGCCTTCAAGCTCGCTGCCTTTTAAGGTCTTGAGGATTGTTTCCTGGCCGAACGCCTCGCCTGCACGCTTGATGACCGAAGGCAGCAATTCCTTCGCCACAATGAGGGCGCGCGCACTGGCGGACGATTGCACCAGGACGTACTCGAATTCGGGATTCACAGCCACTGCGCGGTTCGCCGGCAACGTCCAGGGCGTCGTGGTCCAGATGACGACTGCAGCGGGGCCGCTGATGCCGAGCCGCTCGGACCACTCATTACCTGCGATGTCGAAGCACACATCGATCGCGGGTGAGGTGCGGTCTTCGTATTCGACTTCCGCTTCCGCCAGCGATGAACGGCAATCGAGACACCAGTGCACGGGCTTGAAGCCTTTATAGAGATGCCCCTTCTCGATGATCCGCGCGAAGGCCCGCAGTTGCTCGGCTTCATAGCGGGGCTTCATCGTCAGGTAGGGATTGTCCCAGTCGCCCATCACGCCCAGCCGCTTGAAGTCTTCGCGCTGCGCATTCACCTGCGCCGTCGCAAACTCGCGGCACGCAGCGCGGAATGCTTTCGCATCCAGCTTGCCGCCGACGCGGCCATGCGTCTTCTCGACCTGGTGCTCGATCGGCAGGCCGTGGCAGTCCCAACCCGGAATATAAGGCGCATCAAAACCGTCGAGCGAACGCGACTTGACGATGATGTCCTTGAGGATCTTGTTGACCGCATGGCCGATATGGATCGCGCCATTCGCATACGGCGGACCATCGAGCAGCACGAACGACGGACGCCCTTTCGCTTTCGTGCGGAGCTTTCCGTAAATGTCATTGTCTTTCCACCACGCCAGCATCTCGGGCTCGCGACGCGAGAGATCCGCCTTCATGGGGAAGTCGGTGACAGGGAGATTGAGGGTGCTCTTGTAATCCATGATCGCTAGCGGACAGACAGAATACTGAAGGACCGGCTCATGTCGAACCCGCGGCCTTCGTTACACAATTCAATATGACCCGCGCCTGTTTCGCATCTTCATGCATCTGCACGGTCAATGCGGCGAGGTCTGGAAACCAGCGCTCATCGCGCAGCCTCGCCACGAAATCAACATCGAGATGCCGACGATACAGGTCGCCCGCAAAATCGAACACGTGGACCTCGAGCAAGGGCTCGGGCTCATCGGCCAGATTCAGCACGGGCCGGACCCCCAGGTTGGCAACCGCCGGAGCGCTATTGAGCCCCCCGCCCGTCACACGCACGGCGAAGACGCCCTTGAGCGGTGTCACTTCGCGATGCAGGCAGAGATTGGCCGTCGGGAATCCCAGCGTGCGGCCGAGTTGCTGCCCTGAAGCCACCTTGCCGGACAGGCGGTAAGGCCGGCCCAGCAGGAGCTGCGCACGATACAGATTCCCTGCGTCCAGCGCAGCCCGCACCAGCGAACTGCTCACCCGCTGGTTGTCGAACTCGAACGGCGGCACCTCATCGACCCCGAAATGCAGGGTTTTGCCGAGTTCGTGCAACGTGGCAACCGACCCCGCCCGGCGATGCGCAAAACGGAAATCGTGGCCTACAACGAGCTGTTTCACCCCGAGGCCGTTGACCAGGACATCCCGCACGAATCCTTCCGGGGAGACTTCGGCCATCTGCGCATCGAACCGCAGGCAAACGAAGTAGTCGATGCCCAGCTCGGCCAGCGCAGCGAACTTCTCGCGGAAGCGGGTCAAGCGTGCCGGAACCTCGTCACGGGCAAAGTATTCCCGCGGACTCGGCTCAAAGGAAATGACCACCGCGGGCACGCCAAGACGGGTCGCCTGGCTCTTCAGCACGCGGACCATTTCCTGGTGACCGAGATGTACGCCATCGAAGTTGCCGATGGTCGCGGCGCACGCCGTGAATCGCGCGCGCAGATTGTGCAAACCCCGCACAAGCTCCATCGCTGCGCGCTACTCCCTGGAAAGAAAAGCCGGATCGAAAAGTCGCGGAATTATAGGGGAGCGGCCCCTCATCCGGGTGTGTGCATCCGAAACTGGTGCGCACGGGCGCCCAGCACCCAGAGCGAGGCGAAATAGGTCGCAGCCCCACCCGCCACACAACCCGTCAGCCAGAGCATGCGCTGCCCGCCCCCGCGGGGCAGCCAGTCCTCAATACTTCCGCCCATCCAGTACAGGAACGCGGCCATCGCCAGGCTTCCGGCAATCACCCGGAGGATCAGTGCACCCCACCCCGCTGTCGGCAGAAACACCCCTTGCTTCCGCAGCCCGCGATAGAGAAAGAACGCATTGCACAGAGCGGCGATCCCATTGGTCAGCGCCAGCCCGACGTGGGCTCCGGGCGTCTGCAGTTTGCCGAGCGCCAGCAATGCGCCGACATACACGACATTGAGGGACATGTTCAGGGCCAGTGACTGCAGAGCCGTCCGCACAGGGGTTTTCGTGTCCTGCCGCGCGAAGTAGCCGGGTGCGAGCACCTTCACGACGCTCCAGCCAAAAAGCGCAAACGAGAACGCCATGAGCGCATACGTCGTCATGTAGACATCGGTCGCAACGAATTCGCCGTAGTTGAAAATCGCGACGGTCAGCGGACCCGCGAGCGTGAACAGCGCGACACAGGCCGGAATCACGATCAGGCAGACGAGCCGCATCGCCCAGTCGAGGGTGGCCGAGAACCGCTCAGGGGATTCCTCGGCGTGGTGCGACGAGAGGCTGGGCAGAATGACTGTGGCCAGCGCGATGCTGAATACACCGAGCGGAAACTCCACCAGCCGGTCGGCCCAGTTGAGCCAGGCGATGCTGCCCGTCACCAGGAACGATGCGATGACGGAATTGAGCACCAGACCAATCTGCCCCATCGATGAACCGAAAATCGCGGGCAACATGAGCCGGCCAATGCGCCGCACCCCTTCGTGATTCCAGTTCCAGCGAGGCCGCCGGATGAGCCCCAGGCGAGCCAGCGAAGGCACAAGAAACAGGAGCTGCGCGATACCCGCGACGAAGACACCGATCGCCAAGGTCACACCCGGATTGGCGGTGCGCGGTGCAATCCAGGCAGCGACCACGATCCCGATGATGTTGAGCAGCGTCGAGGCCGAGGCGGGCATGGCGAACCGCTGGTAGCTGTTCAGCACGCCACCCGCGAGGGCGGTCAGCGACACGAAGAAGAGATAAGGAAAGGTCCAGCGCAGCATCTCGACCGTGAGGTCGAACTTGGGAATGTCCTGCCTGAACCCCGGCGCGAACAACAAAATAAGGAGCGGCGCGATGACGACGCCGATCACCGAAACCACCGCCAGGAACGCACCGAGGGTGCCAGCCACGCTGTCCACCAGGTCGCGGACCTCTTCCTGCGGACGGCGGACCTTGTACTCGGAAACGACTGGGACGAAGGCTTGGGAGAAAGCGCCTTCAGCGAAGAGCCGGCGGAGGTAGTTCGGGATCTGCCAGGCGATCAGGAAGGCGTCGACGATGCCCGACGTCCCGCCAAACGTCCGGGCCAGCACCATTTCGCGGACCAGTCCGGTGATCCGGGACAGCAGCGTCATGGAGCCCACAATGCTGGTGCTGCGGAGGAAACCCCGGCTCATGGAGAGAATCGGGTCGGCAGCGGCAAGGGGGCACTCGGCATGGAGCCGGATGGTAAAGGTTGAGGCGGTAGCCTCAAAGGAAAAACGGCCGACTATGTCGGCAAGTAGGCCTGCCGGCAGGTAGGGCTGCCGCCAAGGGGGCCTGCCGGCAAGTCAGAGCGGCGAGCGGAGGCGGCGTCGAGCAGCTTCTTCAGCTCTATTTCTGACCTGCCGATAGGCCTACTTGTCGTTAGACCTACCTGCCGGCAGGCCTACTTGCCGGCAATGGCCCTGGAAAGGGCCATGAAAGCCGGCCTTCTTGCTTTTGGCGTGCGCCATCGTCAGAATTCGCGCCTCTTTTTCGACCCGGGAACCCTTCGTGGCCAATATCAAGTCAGCAGAAAAGCGCGCCAAGCAGAACATCAAGCGGCGTGCAGGCAACATGTCCACGCGTTCCAAGTTCCGCACCGCCGTGAAGGGCGCCCTGGCTGCGGTCAAAGCCGGCAAGAAGGACGAAGCCGCCGCCAGCGTGAAGGCCGCCGTGCCGGTCATCGACGGAATGGTCACCAAGGGCCTCATCCACAAGAACAAGGCCGCCCGCCACAAGCGCCAGCTGAATGCGCAGCTCAAGGCGTTGGCGACGAAGTAGGATCAGCGCTTTCAGCGCTTAGCAAAAAGCCGGGCAATGCCCGGCTTTTTCGTTTTCAGGGACGGTCAACTACGTCGACAAGTAGGGCTGACGCCAAGTAGGCCTATCGGCAGGTAGGGCTATCGCCAAGCCAGAGTTTGAAGATCGGCAGTCCTCTCTTTTCTGACTTGGCGGTAGCCCTACTTGTCGCGAGACCTACCTGCCGGCAGGCCTACTTGTGGATAAAGTCCGCCGTCATTCTCCTAACTCCGCTCCCGCCGGCCTTGCCGCCTTCTCTTCCTCAATCCTTGCCATGATCGCCTGGCACAGCGCTTCGGTGCCGGACTTCGAGAGGCCGGAGATGCGGAAGACCCGACCTTTGAACCGCAGCCGCTTGACGATGTCCTTGCAGACTTTTTCGGCTTCGTCGGGCGGAAACAGGTCGACCTTGTTCAGGATCAGCCAGCGTTCCTTTTTGACCAGATCGGCGCTGTACTTCTTGAGCTCGCCGATGATGGCCTTCGCATCTTTGACAGGGTCTGCGTCGGGATCCGGAGGGCAGATATCGACGAGGTGCAGCAGGATGTGTGTCCGCTGCAGGTGCCTCAGGAACTGGAGCCCGAGGCCAGCGCCTTCCGCGGCGCCTTCGATGAGGCCGGGGATGTCGGCCATCACGAAGCTGCGGCCGTGTCCGACCGACACTACGCCCAGATTCGGATGCAGCGTCGTGAAGGGATAGTCCGCAACCTTGGGCTTGGCGGATGAGACCGCCCGGATCAACGTGGACTTGCCGGCATTGGGAAACCCGAGCAGGCCGACGTCAGCGATCAGTTTGAGTTCGAGCCGGAGGTCGCGCTTTTCACCGAGCAGTCCGGGCATCGCCTTGCGGGGCGTGCGATTGGTGCTGCTCTTGAAGCGGGCATTGCCCCACCCGCCTTTGCCGCCTTTGGCAACGAGGACGCGATCGCCCATCTTGGTGAGATCGCCCATCTCTTCATTCGTGTCGTTGTCGTAAATGACAGTGCCCACGGGCACCAGCACTTCCATGTCCTCTCCGCCCGCACCGCTGCAGTCATTACCGCTACCGGCGCCGCCGTGTTCGGCGCGAAAAGCCCGCTGAAACCGGAAATCGGCCAGCGTGTTGATGCCTTCCGCCGCAACGAGATAAATGTTTGCCCCGTCGCCGCCGTCGCCGCCGTCAGGTCCGCCGAACGGGATGAATTTTTCACGCCGGAAGCCGACGGCGCCGCGGCCGCCGTTGCCGCCGTGAACCTTGATGATGGCTTCGTCGACGAATTTCATGATTGGGAAGTGGGTTCAGGCTGGCAGAAAAAAAAGCCCCGGCAGACCGGGGCTTCATCCGACACGGAGACCGTGCTGGCGTTATGCGGGAAGCACGCTTATGTAGGTGCGCTGGGCGACACCCTTCGTCGTGAAGGTGACGCGTCCATCGGCCTTGGCGAACAGCGTGTGGTCCGTGCCGATGCCGACATTCTCGCCCGGGTGATACTGCGTACCGCGCTGGCGGACCAGGATGTTGCCGGCGATGACCTGCTGGCCACCGGACTTCTTCAAGCCCAGACGCTTCGACTCTGAATCGCGACCGTTACGGGTACTGCCGCCTGCTTTTTTATGTGCCATGGCTCAATCTCTCCTGAAATGACGCTTGAGCTTTTGCTCAGGCGCCGACGATGCTGGTGATCTTGACTTCGGTGTACTGCTGGCGATGCGTGCCCTGCCGCATGTAGTGCTTGCGGCGGCGGAATTTCACGATCGTCACCTTGTCGCTCTTGCCATGGCTCTGCACGGTTGCAACAACCTTGCTGCCCGACAGGAACGGCTTGCCGAGCTGCACGGCTTCGCCGTCGACGAACATGACGACCTTGTCGAATTCGACATTGGCGCCTGCTTCTGCTTCGAGCTTCTCGACGCGCAGAACCGAACCTTCGGCTACGCGATACTGCTTGCCACCTGTGGCGATAACGGCATACATCTTCTTGGAACTCCGGCGACCGGGCTGTCCCGGCGGAAAAAGGGCGCAAAGTGTAAGGGCGGACACCCTCTCTAGGCAACTGGTTTTCTTGGGTTTCTTGGTGGTCCCGGCCAGACCTGACCGAAGCCGTCCAATCGGCTCCCACCCGTACCATCACAACAAGCGTCTTGGCAGTTTTTCACCCTGAATGCCGCCGATTTCCGGTACGATGCGGCCCGCCCCGCGGCTTCAGAACAACGTCGCATAACTGTATAGGGATCATGTCTTTAGAGTCCATCAAACAACCCGTTGACCCCGACTTTGCCGAGGTCGACCGCGTCATCCGGTCCCGGCTCGCGAGCGACGTCGTTCTGGTCAACCAGGTGGCCGAGTACATCGTGGCGGGTGGCGGCAAGCGGCTGAGACCGCTGGTGGTCCTGATTGCGGCCCGGGCTTGCGGCTATACGGGCACCCGGCATACCGAAGCCGCCGCCATCATTGAATTCATTCATACCGCCACCCTCCTCCATGACGATGTCGTGGACGGCTCAGACCTCCGGCGCGGCCGGGAAACCGCCAATACCGTCTGGGGCAACGAAGCCAGCGTGCTGGTGGGTGACTACCTCTATTCGCGCGCATTCCAGATGATGGTCGCGCTCGGCCAGCCCCGGATCATGGGCGTCATGGCGGATGCCACGAACAAGATCGCCGAAGGCGAAGTTCTGCAGCTCATGAACGCACACGACCCCGAAACCACCGAAGAACGGTATTTCGAGGTCATATACCGCAAGACGGCCCGCCTGTTCGAGGCCGGCACTCAGGTCGCAGCGATCCTGGCAGGAGCTTCTGCAGAGACCGAAGCCGCAATGCTGCGCTATGGCAAACACCTCGGCACAGCCTTCCAGCTCGTCGACGATGCGCTCGATTACCAGGCCACGGCCTCCGAACTCGGCAAGAACATCGGGGATGACCTGGCCGAAGGCAAACCCACGCTACCTCTTATCTATGCGCTCAAGAACGGTACTTCCGAGCAGCAGGAGCTCATCCGCACTGCGATCAAGTACGGTGGCTTGGCCCAGCTCGACCGCATTACCGCCGCGATTGAATCGACAGGGGGGCTTGCGTACACTGCGCGGCTCGCGCGAAGGGAGAGTGATCTCGCCATCGAATCGCTCGCCGGACTGCCCGAATCAGTCCACAAGCAGGCGCTTCGCGAACTCGCGGATTTCGCGGTGAACCGGACGCATTGATCCGGTCTTTGTCGGCTCACGGAGAGTCTTTCAAGACTCACTGATCAGTCGAGTCGCTTGATGATCATCGGGGTGTAGCTCAGCCTGGTAGAGCGCTACGTTCGGGACGTATAGGTCGCAGGTTCAAATCCTGTCACCCCGACCAACTGTTCCTGCGGCCTTCAACAAGGCTGCTGGATTCACATCAAACTCCGCCCACACTGATCCGTCGCCGTAGCGTTTAACGCTTATTTTCCCGAGGAATTTGCGCAAAGCGACGCGAGCCTTGCCGGTGGCATTCGGGCCCATTCCCTCAAAGCCCATCTTGATCTGTTTCCGGTATTCGGCCGCTGCCTTGGGAAACAAAGTTAAAATTTGCGCCGACTCTTTCGCCTCAGGAAGATTGTCAGCCAGCTCGCGACGCTTGGCCTCTGCCCGCTCGATGATGATCTGCAGTTCATCGGCCGACATGTCCGGATCACCGGCTTGCAAACGTTCACGCAGCCGCCCAAGGCGAGCGTCGATGTCCTGCAGCTCCCTGGGCATTTCACTGGCACGCTTTTCCCGTGATGCCAAGCTGTCTGCATAGATGCGTTGAATCCTGCGGGCGGCATGAGCGATCACCTCTGGCTCCAGCAGGTCTTGGTCCGTCACGGTCATGATCGCCTTCTCGACCAGAGTCCGGCGGATGCGCTCGTTGTTCTTGCAGGCGCCGGTACGGAAGCCCCCGCATTGGTAAGCACGCGCATCGCACAAGACCAGATGGGCGCCGCAGTCGCCGCAGACCAGCTGACCACTGAGGGCGAACTTCACCTTGCCGCCTGCTCGCTGAATCTCATTCGATGCGCCGCTGGGATGTTTCGTGCGGTTCAGCGCCAAGTTATGCAGTTCGTCGGAAACGATCCGCAGGCTTTCATCCCGGAATTCATTCCACTCGGACCGAGGACGAGCACGACGCTTGTGCTTGCCGGTGTCCGGATCCAGCACGAACTGACTGACGTTCCACCGCACGAGGCCGGTGTAGAGCACGTTCAACACGATCACGCGGGTGGCGCTGTCGACCCAGCCGGAGCAACGGCGAGTCTTTCGCTGCCACGTTGAGCCAGGGGAAGGCACACCCCGGGCGTTCAATTCCTTGGAGATCGTCCGATGGCTCGCGCCGTCGACGTAGCGGGCAAAAATCTCGCGAACGATCGCGGCCTGCGCTTCGTCGATCTCGAGGACAGTCCCAATCTTGGCTGGCTGGCCGTAGGGATCACGCCGGGATTCGTCCAGTACGGGCTTGAGGCGATAGCCATAAGGCTTCCCACCGCACCAGTACCCTTTAAGCGCCTGCCCTGTCAGCCCGCGGTGCACCTTGTCCCGCAAGTCGTCCAGGAAGATGTCATTCATCATCCCCTTCACTTGGCGGTGAATCTTGCGCGCCTTGCTCGTGCTGTCGTAACCGTCAGACGTCGCGACGATGCGAAGTCCCTGAAACTCGAGCCGGCGAATGGTGCGTTCCTGCTCAACAGAATCGCGGGCGAATCGCGAAAGATCGTCGATGAGTAGAACATCGAATTCCCTTCGCGATGCGGCTGCAAGCATGGCTTGGTACTGCGGCCGGGTGGAATCGCTCCCACTGATCGCCGCGTCGGCGTACTCGTGGCTGACTTCCCATCCCTCCGCCTTCGCCCGTGCGCGGCAGTTACGGGCTTGGTCCTCGATACTCGTCGCCTTCTGGGCGTCTGAGCTGTAGCGGGAATAGATCGCAGCTTTCATTTCGGTTTCCTTGCGGCCTTTGCTTTTCGCTTACGCCATTTCTCAGTCCTAACTGAACCTGTGAGTTGGACTGCGATCAATCGATGATCGGGACGACAGTACGCGGGTCTCGGGCTTCCACCCTTCGACGGATAAGAAAGAAAATATCGATTGCACGCTGCCAGTTTGCAGCGGCGTAGCGCTTTACCGATCTCGCTTTTCTTGTCCAGTATCCGCGCGACCGCATAGGCCACCCACGCTTCGATCGAAGCCGGGTAGTAGTGAACGTTAGTTCGGAGCTCGTCGTCGGCCCACACGATCTGCGGTATCGCTACAACACCCTGCAGCTCGTACTTGATCATCAAATCCAGCTTTTCTCTTGCCAGGTCAGGATCCGCGAGGCACTGATCAAGCATGAATCTGAAAAGTTCTCGCGTTGCCTTATTTGCATCCCACCATTCCTTTGCGAGCTTTGCATCGCCATGTTCACGGGCAATGCGCCTTACCTTGTCAGCAGGCCACCCCAACGTCCCGCAGAGTAATGCGAATTCGCCCTCCTGAATCTCTTCGAGGGTGATGTCATTTGCAAGGTGGAGCGCTCGCGCGACCATTTCCTCGTCGCTGAGCGGCTGAAGATTTAGCTTCCTCTGGAACTCGATCACAGCCGCCTGCGCGTCTTTCGCGATCGTCAGAAAGTTGTCTTCATTCTGTGACACGTACGCTCCAACCGTTGCTGACGTAGACGTTAACACCGTTTGCGTCACCGTGTACAGCGCTGATTAACTCTCTCCGGAAAGGAGAGACCCATGACAGACGGTGCAGAAGTGCTTTTGACGCTCGGCGATCTGTGCCGGCATGCGCGAATCAGCGTACCAACTGGCCGTAAGTACGCGGACTGCGGCTTTATCGAAAGCACCCTTAGTTCGCGGGGTCACCGTCTTTTTCCAATGAGGTCCATTCAGCAGGCGGTCGCAGTAAAGGCCTCCCGCACCCGGAAGGCAGCGCCATGAGCGCCGATCGCGAAGCATTGCTGGCGCTCGCTGAGGCCTTCGCCATGGCGGTCGTCGAACGGCACCTGGAGGAGCTTCGCCGTCAGCGCAACGAGGACCAGCCCAAGGACGAACCTCGTGCTGCGTAGCTGGCTTCTGCAGCAGTACCGCGTCGCCCTCTTCAACGCATGGATGGCGTTCGGCAACTGCGCTTGGCGCCTTCGCAATCGCTTCTTGAGACTCGAAGGGAAGTACTTCGGCGGCATCGAATACGCGGAGTGGGAAGAGATACCGGCCGACGCCCCTTCAAGCTGTCCGACCTGCGGCTGCCCCATGGAGTCGCGGACATGAAGGGCGCCCTCCGCTACCACGAGATGAGTCAGCAACACCGTCCTACCGACGACGTAGCGCTTGCGACCGAGGTGCGGCGGCTGAGTACGACCGGGCTCACGGCCCAGGACATCGCCGTCGCACTCCGGCTGTCGCTTCCGGTCGTCCGCGAGATGGTTGCGGCGCCCTCTGATGAGGCGGCTGCAATTCACCGCAAAGCGTGGGCTCGTTGAGCGCCGTGGCCGACATCTTCGCGGCCAAGGCAACGGTCGATGCGGCGTGCGAGCTCGTCGACCGCTACGATTTGCCAGTATTCCCCTGCAGGGAAAAGGATTTAATCGTCGATGGAAAGGTCAAGGCAACAGCTAAGAGCCCCCTCACGCACCACGGGTTCAAAGACGCCTCGAAAGACCTGGGCGGCGTGCGCTACTGGTTTGGCATCGAGTTCCCCCATGCATTGATCGGCGTACCCACGGGCGCCACTACGAGGCTACTCGTCGTCGACATCGACCCGAAGGGGGCTGAGTGGCTTCGTGAGAATGCCGGACGCATGGCCTGCGAGCGCATTCACAAGACTCAGCGCGGGCATCACTACGTCTATCGTATGCCGAGTACAGAGATCGGTTGCTCCAAGGATCACTTCGCGGAGGGCGTAGACGTGCGGGCCGATGGCGGCTACGTCATTTATTGGCCAAGTCATGGCCTGGAGGCGATCGGATGCCTCGAAGACGTCACCCTGCCCCCAGGGTGGCTGATGGACCTTCTCACCGGTCCACGCATTTCACACGTCAGCCGCAACGAACACGGACTCATCACTGAAGGTCGCAATGACTTTCTGAGTCGCAAGGCATTCCGCATGCGCAAAGCAGGCTGCAGCGGCGAGGAGATATTGGAGGGACTGCGCGCTGCGAACCGAGTCGAATTCACGATTCCGCTCGACGACAAGGAAGTGCGCGGAATTGCTGAGCGCAAGGTCCGCAACGTCCAACCCGCGAGTACCGAGGATCGCACGCTCATCCAGATCAACGGCGGACAGCTGCACGCCTATGCCGGCCAGGCCGAGCGGTTGCTGGCAGACGAAATCTACGTGCGCGGTCAGGAGCTCGTACGGCTGGGCAAAGCACCGGAACTGACTCCCGTAGGCATCCAGCGCGATGACGAGCAAGTCGTTGTCGTACCCGTTGGTCAGGAGTTCCTGCGCCGGAGGCTGACAGAGCGTGCCGACTTCCAGGTGTTTCGTCGTCGAGAAAAGGAATGGGTGTCAGTGGATTGTCCCCGCGATCTTGCGACGAACATCGCCTGTGCCGGGGACTGGCCGGAATTCAGGCCGCTCACCGGCATTGCCACTGCGCCGTTCCTGCGCCCCGATCACAGCTTGTGCGATACCCCGGGCTATGACGCGAGCTCGCACGTGTTCTTCGCTCCAAACGCAGAGTTCCCCGCAATCCCCCGGCATCCGACCAAAGACCAGGCTGCGACGGCAGCCGAAGACTTGCTGTCACCATTCAGCGAATTCCCATTCGCCACGGAAGAAGCCCGGGCGGCCTTCGCATCGCACCTGCTGACGTCGGCGGCCCGTTACGCGATCGACGTCGCACCGGCCTTTGCGTACACGGCGCCGCTTCCGGGAACAGGCAAGAGTCTGCTGGCGGGCATCCCGTCACGCATCGAACACGGTACGCCGCCGGCCATGCGTCCGTTTCCGGATGGCGATGAAGAGCTGCGTAAGACGCTGTTGGGTTCCCTTCTCGCTGGCGACACCACGCTGATCCTCGACAATGCCCCCAACGGGCAGCGGGTGCGATCGCCGATCCTGTGCGGCTTCATCACAGCCTCCGTCTATCAGGACCGCAGGCTTGGCTCGAGCGAAAACCCGAAGCTCCCCAACCGTTGCAGCGTCGTGATGACGGGCAACAATCTGACGCCAAGCGGAGACTTGGCACGGCGCTGCCTCATCGTCAGGCTGGACGCCAACACGGAGAACGTTCGCGGCCGTGACTTCCAGATCCGGGATATCGCCCGGTACGTCATCCATCACCGCCCTGCTCTGCTTACAGCAGCCATCACCATCATCAGGGCGTACGCCGCGGCAGGTTACCCGGATATGGGTCGTCCGCTGCCTTCGAAGCCTGGAGCCGGCTGGCACGGGATCCGATGCTCTGGCTCGGGTACGCCGATGCCACGAACACCCAAGAGCAAGAGGCTGACGACGAGATAGGTCCCTTACGCGTCGCGTTCGCATCGCTGAACCAATGGATTGCAGGCAAGGAATTCGCCGCACGCGATATCGCACGCGCCTGTGAAGGATATGCAGCGAACCAGGCCCTGCGCGAAATCATCGAGGCGGCGGGCTGCAGTGATGCGAGCGATGGCCGGAAGGTCGGCTACTGGTTACGAGATTGCCGGGACCGCGTAGCAGGCGACCTGAAGCTGAAAAGCTGTCCGCAACTCCAAGGAATCAGTCGTTGGAAGCTGCAACCGGTATGAAGGACATGAAGGAGATAAAGGACATCAATCCCTACCTAACGTTAGAGATGGCTGACATCTCATATGACGTGGGGGAAAACATGTCCACCTATGTCCTTCATGTCCTTCGATCGATAGGACCTGAAAACACTTCCACAGCACCCGCTGCGCCCGCTGGGAGGCGTTCATGACGCCCACCCAGCTATCCAAGCGCTTGCTCGAGAGCGAAGGCCTGCTGGTGGCTGTCGTCGAGCGCTGGAACAGTTTTGCCCGTATCCGTCAGGACTTGTTCGGCTGCTTTGATCTTCTCGCTGTAGGCACTACGGCGGTCTTCGTGCAAACAACATCGGCCAGCAACATCTCTGCCCGGCGTCGAAAGCTTCACGCCTCCCCTGCTCTTGCACGCGTACTGGCCGCCGGTTTGACCGCTGAGCTGCACGGCTGGCGCAAGAGCAAAGGCCGATGGAAGTGCAATCGCGAGGTTTTAACCCCTGCTCAGCTGTGTGGGGTTGTACCGATTTGCACACCTGTTGCGCATCACGAATTGATTCAGCCACTTACGGAAATTCATCACGAAGGAGACAGTCAATGAGCGAACCCGCAGCAACCGTCCTGACGATGCCCGCCCGAGCCAAGCCCGCACGGCTGGCCCAGGCTGATTCAGTCCGCCAGGTCTTCCACTACACCGTCGAGGGCGGCAAATCCCGTGACGAGCAGATGGAGGAACTGGGCGACCCGATGTACTGGATCCACGTCGCCCGCCAGCTTCGTCCCTTGGATCACGTCCTGGTCGTGCCTGACGATCAGTCCTACTTCGCCGAGTTCATCGTCCTGCAGTCGGATACGACGACAGGCGTGGTCCTGCGTCCGCTCATGGGCGTCACGCTGGAAGGCACAGGCCCACGCGATGCCGCCCTTCGCGACAAGACGGGCTTGTATGCCAAATATTCAGGCCCGCATGTCAAATGGACTGTCCGCCGCGGCGACAAAGTACTCGCCGAGCAACTGCAGTCCGAGCAGGCGGCGTACCAGTGGATCCACGCGCACACCCAAGGTCACACGAGGGACGCGAAATGAGCACTCATTCCGTCAGTGAACGCCTGGACGCTATCGCCGTGGCCATCGATCGCTTCCTGCCTCCCTACGTCCTCGCCGTCCTGAATGGCACCATCCCCAATCTGGACCAAGTCGATGAGCTGGTGGCAGTCATGGAAGGCGCGCAACAGAAGCTGACCCAGCTGGTCACCCTGCCTCCCATGCCCAGCCGGACGCCGGCTCAACGCTGTCAGGACATCATCACAGCGGTTGAGGGGATCGTAGCGAGCCGGGGCGCCATCCTTTTGCAGACGGATGCGCTGCATAGCCAGGTCGTCGCTCACTGCCCCCGGGAGGCGCAAGCGTTCTGGGCAAGGCAACCCGAGCCTAAGGTCACGGGCGTGCTGCTCAACGAGCCTGAGGTCATGAAGGAGCTGAATGCGCGAGGCGTCATCGCCTGGTGGCACGAGCCCGATCGGAATTGGCGGATCGTGAACACCCGTTGGCGGGTTGCGCATGCCGAGATCCGGTCCTACGTGATGGCAGCCAAACGCCCGGGTCGTGTTTGCCGCTTCTGCGATCTCATCGACGCACCCACCGGGCAGGATTTCGTTCTCCACGAAAGCAAGCGTCCGGGGCCGCTGGCCACTGCGAACGGCGCGACCCAAGTCGAAGCCGTGACCGTGCAGCTCCATCCGCAGTGTTTGCCGTATTGGGACCACTGGGTATCGATCGCGAACAGCTATCCCGGCCAGGAAGCTGCGCAGGCAGCAGACGAAGCGGCGGGACGGTCGACCCCGTTGGCAGTGTTGCCGGAGGTAACGAGCCATGAATGACGTCGTGACGTATTCAGGAGCTGTCGTACCGCATGTCGACGAACCCGCCGCCATGTCCGCCGGGCATGCGCCACCTGCCCCGCTGCAAGGAAATGTGACCTTCAACGTTGAGGATCAGCCCATCGTCGCCGCCTTCCAATCGGCCATGAGTTGGGCTCCGAAGTCGTTCATCAACGCGGCTCTGAAGTGGTACACGACGTTTGTGTCCAAGGACCTCGCGACTCAGGAAGCCGCCCACAAAGGAGATATGAAGGAATGCACGAATGCGCTGCGGGCTGAATGGGGCAGCAGCTACGCGCTCAATATGCGTGCCGCCATGGAGTACTTCAACGGATTGCCCGCAGGGGTGAAGGATGCGCTGGAGACCGCTGAACTGGAGGACGGCACATTTCTGCTTCAGTCGCAGGTGGGAATCCGCTGGTTATTCGAACTGTCGCGTCGACCGGTTCAGGTGGCAAGTCATGCCGGCGGGTCTTCCGTAGAGGCCGAGATCGCCGCCATCAAGGAGTTGATGGCAAAACCAGGGTCCGCCTATCACAAGGGTCCGCGTGCTGAAGGTATTCAGGCGCGTTACCGGCAACTACTTGATATGAGAGGTGGGCAATGAGCGACGCCGAAAACAACGAGCTGCCGACACCATTGCAGCCCAAGCCAACGGGAAAGTGGTACCCGGGCATGCCATCGCCCAATCCAGGCGGCAGGGCGAAGTCGAACGTTCGCGTGAAGGAGCTGGCGGGTCAACATACAGAAGAGGTGATTACGATTCTGATGGGGTTGGCACGCAATGGAAAGTCAGAGCAGGCACGCATTGCTGCAGGCATTGCCCTCCTAAACCGAGCCCACGGAATTCCCGCACAGAGCTTGGAGATCTCGTCCTTAGACGAAGATGAATCAAGCGGCATCACCGATGAGGAGCGGACTCGACGCATCGCCTTTGCTCTGGCCGCGGGGATGATGAGGTTGCGTTCAGTTCGCCCCGCTCCACCCATCGAAATTCAAGCGACCGACAGCGGAGACTCCCATGGCTAAAATACCCGGCATCCCAGGTCCGCGCCCGCGGCCAAGCGTTGAGCTGCCCGAGCCGGTGAAGGTGACGCCGCAACAGCGGCTTAAGGATCAGGCACGGTTCGATCAAGAGTTCGATCGGCTGTTTAAGGCAAGCAAGCCGGGGGCGAAGATTCGGGATGTGCCGCAGAAATGATGGCTAACGCGCAGCAATCTGACGCTCGCACGGTTAGTTCGCTACGCCGGGTTGCCAGACTGGCGGGTCTAGATCGCCGCGCCAATGGAATTTCCTCTCGACGGACTGGGTTCCATAAATTCGCTCGTAATCGATGGCAACAGTGATTTCGGCAGAGACGATCGGATACGCTCGATCGAACTCCCTTGCCGAGTTGCAGTTCAGTTGAAGAATGGATCCAGCCGGAATAGACGTTGACTTCATTGATGGTGCAAAAACGCTATTCCGAACATGCACTCCGTTCACGTAGACGACGTCATTCATGATGCAAGAAGGCGTGATGTCATCGATATCTACAAAAATGCTCTTATTTTCGATCGGGAAGGAGATAGAAAATGCTGAAGTTCTACTGGCATTCGGTGCACCTATGTTTGGGCTGGCGGGCCAGAGTGGCAGTGAGATATAGGCCAGTGCGGTCGGAACTATTACGAATACCACGCTCTTCATATTCTGACCGAATCCTTGGAGCATTGAACGTCGCAAAGCGCTTGCTGCTTGCACTGTGCCAGGATCTTGTAATGGCAGCGGTTCTAATATTTGTTGGGATCTCTCTTGCGTTCGGCTTGGGATGTCTGGGGATAATGATGGTTGAATTGGCGCAGAAGTATGTTCTCTAGGTTTCGCTAGCGATTTTTCGGCCAAGATTTTGCTGTACGGTTGGAGCTTGTCGGCCATGCACGTTCCCTATGCTGACGTCTAACGCTCGTTCTGATCTCAGCTGACAGCTTGATCTTGCTGTACAAGTTGTTTTAGAAGTACGTTATTTTCGCGGATAAATGCTTCTACTTTTGTGGAAAGCTCATCTACCGCATTAACCACTACCGGGATGTTGAAACGATCACCGCGAAATACATAATCCAGCGTGGACGGATCGTACATTCTTAAGATGTCTCTATCGTCTACGCCCACCAATGTTTCTCGCGGCATACAAACTCTATTTACGAAGCTCTTATTGGGCCGCAAATCCGCCGCCCATGTATCAAGCCGCTGCTCGAAGTGCTCCATATGGTTTCTAAGCGTTCGAGCTTTCAACGGGCTTGTAGGCTCAATTCCGAGCTTCTTCCTTAGAAACTCTCTTCGTTTCTCGCCAACACTGTTTAGCTTTTCGGGAAACAAGATCCGCGAGATAGCAGCAGCATGACCCATTGCATGGTGCAGCGCGATAAAGCGCCCTTCTGTGTCACCAATGCTCTTTGCTTTGTCAAACGCCTCGGTAGCACGACGGAATGATTCAATCTGGAATTGCACTTCTCCGGCATAGATGCCAACAACAAATGTCTCTTGAATATCGGACATGCTATTAACCTAGCAACAATTGGCATTGGTGAAATGGCAATGAGCCCTTTTGTATTCTACCGTTAGGGTTAACCTACGTGCTGCAGCACCAAAAAAAAGGGTCGAAACGCGCTGAACTCTGTCGAAAATGTTTACGATCCTAAATTTCCTAGAACACAAGCGGCTGAGTTATCTCACAGTTATTAGGTGGTGAGGAACTTGCATGCGCACGAAAACCCACGGATTCGGGAGAGCAGTGATGATCAAGCGCAAGACTTCGACAGCACTGGTGACATTTCTGGCGCTATGTCCTTTCGCCAGCTGGGCAACACCAACTCTGACTATGACATTCAACGACGGCGCTGGCGTGCTGTACGAAGGCACGTACATCGAGAATGGAATCTTTGCCCAGACAGATGGCGAGTTTCCATTGTCGTTAAGCGGTGGGCAAGTTCACCTAGATCGTCGGGGAACCGGTTGGCCGTCAAATATCATCTTCACGACAGGCGGCCTATTCATCACCGAGAGTGTGATGATATGGCCTTCGGGAAGTGGCTATAGCGATCCGGCGGTAAGCACCGAGTGTTGCACACCGCGCAACGATCCGATCCCCTACATATGGTTTACCGGGTCGGTAAATGACGTTGTAGTCGCCACGCTAGGCGTGTTTCGTCCTGTGGGTAGTGGCTACGAGTTGTTCTCCCTGGCGTCCTTTGGCGCGATAGACACACTCAGGATCGAGCCTAAGAACTACTTTGACCTGGGACTGACTGGAACATGCGACCACGAGCAGGGGTGTGGCCATTTCGGTATAGATAACTTGATGCTTCGGCCGGTGCAAACGGTGCCCGAACCGAGCACTATCGCTTTGCTCGGTCTCGGCCTGGCTGGAATCGCATTCGCTCGTCGGAAACAGCGTACCGCGGCGCACTAAGCGAAAACCCCCGCCGCTGTGGCGGTGATATTCAATGAGTGACAAGAAAATCGAAGGGAAAGACCCACTAGGTATCATTAATACCTCGGGATTTCCCCTCCAGATTGCTATCAAGCATCTAGCCGCGAAAACGAATCCGAAGTGGGATGAACTCTATAATGAACATGCCTGGTGGAATTCCGATACAGGTGGGTCGGGGTTTATAGATCTAGTTCTGGAGCTCAATGGCAAGCGGATTGTTGCGGTAATCGAATGCAAACGTGTGCAAGAAACTGCATGGCTTTTCCTATCAGAAAAAGAAAACACACAGAGGGTCAAGAACCGTCGCCATGCAAAGCTCTGGTGCACCTTTTGGAATCCAGAAAGACAGGTGCAGCATCACGACTGGGCCGACGTGGCACTCGACCCGGCCTCTCCTGAGAGTCTCTATTGCGTTGTCGATGGTCAGACCCCGAAAGATCGACCGATGATTGAACGGGTCGCATCCGAATTGCTTGACGCCACGGAAGCGGTAGCTCATGAAGAACTGAATACGCTCGTCCAAACAAGCACCAATGGAGTACGAATTTACATCAGCATCCTCGTCACAACCGCGACGTTGAAGGTCTGCGCGATAGATCCTGAGGGTATTAGCCTAACTGACGGCAAGGCAACCGCAGCCGAATCGGTGGAGGTCCCGCTTGTTCGGCTTCGCAAGCAGCTATCGCAACGTTCTGCCGGATCGAAAGAACATCATTGGCTCGATCCCTTGCGCGAACAGGCGCGAGGTAAAGAGCGAACAGTTTTTGTCGTGACTGCTACCTATTTGCAGCAGTTTTTAAATGACATCGAATTTGATCTCAGTTCGATGCCCAACGCGTTTCGATAAGGCCCCGGCCGCGGGCACCGGGGCTATCTACTTAGTCGACCATACCTTTCCGGATCTCCTGCTGGATCCAGCGGTAGCCCGCCCAGCCGTTGGGATGCTGTTTGGCGAGGAGACGGGTAGCTTCATCCCATATTTGAACGCGGTGGCGCTGGACGAGCTCTCGAATGAGCTGGCGAGACCGCCGAACCTTTGCTGATCTATCGCCGGTGGGGGTCTTGGCCTTCATCCCGCGTCTCCATGACGGTCCTGCTCGGCCGTGTGCATCCTCATGAGGCCCACGAAGGTATCTTCGATCTCGGTCTCTTCGGCTCGCGTCAGTGCCATCCCAGCCCGAATCGCCGTCCTGACCATAACCCGCACGTCCTTCTCAGATGCAACCAGAGACAGCAAGCCGGAAGGTAGAGCGCTCATGCGGCATCTCCGATCGTATTGGCCTTCCCGAGAACGAAGATGATTTCGCCCATGTCTTTGGCGACCTCATCTAGCTCGCCAGCTGCCAGCCTGGCTGAGCCCCAGATATCGACATTCTCATCTTGGGTTACTTCGGCGATCAGGTTGCAGACATTCATCGCCAGCCAGAGCCGACCCTGTTGAGCGGCTAACCGCTTTTCCAATCCCAACAATGAAGCCTGAATCTCGGCGGGGAGCGGCAAGTACGAAACCGACTTCGTTTGCTTGTTGCCTTTCGGTATCCTTCGCTTAGCCATGATCATCTCCTAGTCCGATGGTTGTGGTGAGCCGTCAGTCCCTGCTAACACAGGGGCCGGCGGCGCTATCGAGACTACTTGAGTCGGACGCGTGTGGGAATTACAGGGACAGCGTGTAACGCTTCACCCCGACCAAGCCTTTCTTTCTTGCTACTTCTTTCTTTGGGGTTGTCCAAAGAAAGAAGTAGAAGTTATCTCAAATGGCCGTTGTAACGATTATTCATTCGTTACGGCCATACATGCACTGATCGCACTTCTCTTTGGTTCTTTCTCTTCAGGGAAGAGAAAGAACTCAACCGGGATACCGCTTTGGGGTTGTCCAAAGAGAAAAGTAGAAGCCATCCCAAGTGGCCGTGATGAATTTCATTCATTCTCTACGGCCACACCTACACTGCCTTTTTTCTCTTTGATTCTTTCTCTTTACCAAAGAGAAAGAATTCAACCGGGAACCGTTCTTCTTCTGATCTGACGCCTCTCTCAATCTAGAGCTCCTTCCGATCCTGAGCCCCTCCGCTCCCATCTCCATCTCCCCCTCTTTGCATCTCATGCTCGATCGTGCATCGAAAACGAACCGGAGACGATTCGTTTTCGGCAAACCTTGCGCGAGCGGGTCCGAAAGACGTATTGGGCACCGCAGCGTTGAGGTCATCGACTATTTCGGCCCACACTCGCGCAGCGGCGATCGAGAAATCGACGCAAAGAGGGGGAGACGGAGACGTTCGCTCGGGCTTCTTTTAGAACGCACGAACCCGCGCATCGGCACCATCTACCTCTCTCGCGCGCCGCTACGTTCCGTAGAAGCAATGATTGACGCAGTGCGATAGGGAGTTATGCATCCCCCAACGACAAGCACCACAGTGGGCCAGTATGAAGCGGCCAACATGGAGTGTCATGTGGGAACATTCTTTAAAGAGTTCGCGGGGAAGGTTATCGGCTCGTTCTTCGTCGCCGTTTGTCTGGCGCTCGGCTTCGGACCGGATAAATAGGCGGCATTCGTGATCTGCACGTAGATCGACATCAGGCCATGGATTGGTTGCGTAGCGCGAAGGCTGCGCGCAAAACTTCTCAACAGATAGGAGCGGGGCTTGCCATATTCACCGGCGTTACTAGTCAAACTAGAGCACGATCAAAATCTATTGATGCCGTCGCTGCATGAGCTTCAAATCAACCTCACATTGGCTGGTGAAAAGTCGGGAGTTCCGCATGTTAAAGAGTTCTTGCAGCAAGGTGCCGCTCGGCGGATCAGCGTCATGAGGCGATGTGTCGAGAATATCTTTACTATGTTCCCACCCGCGCGATCAAAACCACCCCTGCCTCGAGACGTCGTATTCGACACACAAATCAATCTCCACGCGTTTGTGATGAACCTGTACGGCTTCTACGACAATCTCGGATGGGCTTTCGTGCTACGACATAACTTGTTGAAACGCGTAGGAGGCAGGCAAGGGGTCGGACTATTTGAATCGAGAACGCAGGAATTTCTACCCTCTGCGCTCAAAACCTATCTGACTTCACTGACCATGACGACCTGGCATCAGCAATATTTGAAGAATTACAGGGATGCGCTCGCCCACAGAATTCCACTTTATATTCCACCCGCTTTGTTTTCCACTGAAGACACCGACCTCTACAGGCAGCTGGAGGAGGAAAAGCAAGCGTGCATTCGCGACTATAGATGGGATCGCCTTGAGGAGATTTATCAAGAGCAGGACGACATTGGCTTAGCCGCCGCGCAATTTCTCCACTCTTTCGGTATAGACGGTCCTGCGCAGCCATTGTCGCTTCATCCGCAGGTCGTTTCAGATGGTAAGGCCGTGGTTGAGATGGGTGAATTGTTTCTCGGGCATTGGGAAAAACCACTACCTCCTGCTTCCCCCTAAGACTTCCAATGCAACTATCAAAAGGTGAGCTGGAATTCATTCATGCCTTAACTGCAGAAGGCGTTCGCTACCTCGTAATTGGTGGTCGCGCTGTTCAGCACTTCTGCCCGGAAAGACAAACCGAGGATCTCGACATACTCCTAGGAGACGGCGATGAGAATTTCACCGCCGCAATGACGGCAATGGGTAAGGTTGATCCTAGGTACTTCAGGCAAGAGTGGAAAGCGTCCCATCGACGTCCCAACGTACAAGCGCCTGTCGCTCTGTGGCCTACTCACGCAGACGTATTAACTTCCCTTCCAGCGGTGGATTTTGACTCAGCGTGGACTCGCCGAGTTGTAGTTCCATGCGGTGAATATGAAGTCCCTGTTTTAAGTCGGAAGGACCTGATCGCGAATAAGCTGGCTGATATTGAGAGAATGGAAAAGTCCAAGCGCGACTTAGAACTGCTGCGCAAGCTGGACCCCTAAGAATCTAAGGGCCCCGGCCGCTTGCACCGGGCCACCTCACTTGCAGTACGGCTTGTCGGTAAAGTTCAAACAGAAAGCCAATGCAAAAAAGACCTGGGTCAATACGCTGATAAATATAACGAGCGGAATGCTGAGAACTGTCCACCACCGTACGCTGGGCGCCACTACGGCGATGAAAATCGTGGTGGCAATCGCCAATACGGGCGGACCATACATCCATCCCTTGATAAGCCAATTTCTCGGGACCAACTTTTCGATCGTTGGCGCGAAGAAAGTGCCAATCGCGGCCCAGCCAATACCGAATACGAATGCGGCAAAGAGGGAGAGCAATATCCCCTTCCATGGAGGCATGTCAGTCCATTTCTTCATGCTCTGAATCCAGCAGACCCCCAGCTAGCGGGCACCGTGCCTTTCACCAGCTTTAATCCGAAGAGAAAAGCGGAAATCATCTCAAGTGTTCGCAGTCACGTCCTCGCCCACTGCCTCAGTACGTTGTGATAGACGTTGGTGAGCGCGAGCAGATCGGCATCCTGCGATCCCAGCTTCACCGTCAGATGCTGGATCGCCTGATCGAGATCGAAGAGAGAAGACCTGGCAGCGTCGTCCTGGACCAGGCTCTCGATCCAGAAGAAGGAGGCGTAGCGCTTGCCGCGCGTCACTGCAGTGACCCGATGCAGGCTGCTGGAAGGATAGATGACCAGATGCCCCGCCTCGAGCTTGACCGCTTGTGCGCCCGCTGATCCCTCGATCTCAAGTTCGCCGCCGTCGTAACTATCCGGATCCGACAAGAACAGCGTTGCCGACAGATCACTGCGCAACGTGACCTGGGTCCCCGGGATCCGCATGACGGCGCTGTCCACGTGCGTGCCGTAAGTGTCGCCCTTCGCATATTGATTGAAGCGCGGAGGATAGATCTTCGAGGGCAACGCGGCGGAGATGAACTGCGGCTGGTTGCCGAGGCGGCGGAGGATTTCGTTGCCGAGGGAAATCGCCAGCGGCGATGATTCGGGAAGCTGCAGGTTGTGCTTCTTGAATCGCGCCAGCGTACCTGCCGACTTGATCCCCTCCTCCCACTCCGCGGCTTCGAGTTGCCGGCGAAAATCACTCACCTCTGCGGGGGTCAGAACATTGTCGATGCAGATCATCACGGTGAAACACTTCCCAGCATGGCGGAGCGGATATCGAGCAAAGTGCCGCAGCCTGTCAGCGCCATGGTGATTTCCAGTTCTTCCCTTAGTGACCGCAGCATATGAGCGACACCTAATGCACCGGCGACGCTCAAGCCATACATCTGCATACGCCCGACCATCACTCCGTCCGCACCGCGGGAGAGCGCCTTGAAGACATCCAGCCCAGAGCGGATACCTCCATCGAGCAATAAAGGAAAGTCACCGCCAACCGCACTCCTGATCGCCGGCAGTGCATGCAGGCTCGCCGGAGCACCATCGAGTCCGCGTCCCCCGTGATTCGACACGACGATGCCGGCAACACCCATGTCTTTCAGCGCAATGGCATCATCAGGATGTAGGACACCCTTCACCCAGACCGGCAAGGATGTCGTGGCCAGCACGTGCTCCAGGTCCTGTCGCGTTGGCATCCTGGAGGCAGCAGACTGCAGGATGCGTCCTGAAAACTCCGGGGATGCATCGGCCGGATAGCGTTCCAGGTTTGGAGCGACTCCCTGCGGCATGCGAAAACCCAGTTCAATGGCACGGCGATTCGCGACCTGGAGCGAGGCATCCAGTGTCACCATGATTGCCTGATAGCCAGCGACTTCCGCTCGCCGGATGAGATCGGCAGTCACTCGAGGATCCGGTTGCAGATAGAGCTGGAACCATCGCGTGGCATTCGGCGCTGTCACTGCAATTTCTTCGAGGGAACAGGACGTGAGCGTGCTGGCAACCATGCACGCTTCGACAGCCTCAGCAGCTCGAACGGTTTCGCGCTCGCCGTTGGGATGCGCGAGTTTCTGGTGAGCGACGGGCGCGAGAAAAATGGGATGCGCGAGCGAAGCACCTGGCACTGTCAGTCGTGTATGTCGGCCCTCCAGTGGCTGCAGCACGCGGGGATAAACCGAGAGTGAGTTGAATGCCGCAAGATTCGCGACGGCAGACATCCCGAGGCCGCTGCCCCCGGTGATGTATTCGTAGCAGGACTCGCTCAAGAATCCGCGGGATACATCTACATAATCCTGCGCCATGCGGATGGCGGCTGGAATCTGGTTGGCAGGCGCGATGAGAGGTGAGGATTCCATGGGCACAGAGTACATCAGCAATCCGACGACGTTGAGTCAGCTCGCGCTTGAGCGACTAAGCCTGATCCTGCGGTCCCGGTGCCCGCTTGCGGCCGTTGATCATCGCTCGCACCAGATTCTCGCGCTGGTGCGCACTCGTAAAGACCACGCCGGCTACGTGCAACACCACCAGGCCGACCAGCAACCAGGCCAATGCGGCATGCGTGTTTTCCAGCCATGCATAGCCCCATAACCAGTCTGTAGTGAAGAGCCAGCCACTCAGACACAAGGCGCTCAATGTCGCCAGCAACGTCAACACCATCCACCCACCGACAGGGTTATGGCCCAGGTAACGCGGTGCGTGGCCTCTAAGCAGCTCGCGGGTATAGGCCAGGGTGGCCGCTGGAGTTTTGACGAATTGTGCGAAACGTGCGTGGTGCCCACCGGTAAAACCCCAGAGAACGCGCAACGCTACGACACTGGCAGCGCCGTAGCCGAGCCACTCATGCCAGGGCCCCCGCAGTTCATGGGTGAACCAGGCTGCGGCGATCAACAATACCAACGCCCAGTGCAGCAGTCGTACGGGGCAATCCCAGATACGCAGTGCAGGCTTGCCCGGCTCGTTACTCGACACGCTCGAAGGTTCCGGGATGGAAGAACGCCTCGATGCGCTTTCCCTTCGGGTCCTTGGCGTAGACCTCGTAGCAGGTGGGCGTTTCCTTCATCTGCCGGATGATCCAGCCTTCGTCGGTGAGCTTCTTGGCAAGATCATTGTGTGATCGCCATTCGGCCCGGGGGACCTTCGGCGCGCACGTAACGTTGCCGTGCGCCCATGCGTCGGGAGCGGTCAGCGCCAGAACGCATACAGCCAGCGGGAAAACGACGGGTTTCATGCGAAAAGCTCCTCTGGGCTTGAGCTGGTACTCAGGACTACATCGAGGATGCCGGGTCTTGAAACCCGGCATCCCCATGACTACTAGCTCCTAGTTTTTCACAGGTCCCAGTCGAGCGATAGGCTGAACCTGCGCGCATCGCCCTTGTAGAGGAAGAAGCCACCACGGTACACCGAGGTGTAGTACTCCTTGTCGCCCACGTTCTGCACGTTGGCGCGGAGCTGGATCCGGTTGTTGAAGCGGTAGCTCGCGAAAACGTCGAACACGGTGAATTCCTCGACGGGTTGTGCGCACATTCCCGTGGCCGCATCGTAGCTCACGCCGGTATCCGGCTGGCCGCCGCAACGCTCGCTGTCGTGCCGAATGGTGGCGCCGAAGTCGAAGTCGGGAGTCAGACGATACTCGCCTTGCAACGAATAGCTCTGGTCGGCGAAGTTCGCCAGCTCATGGCCGATGAGCGCGGCATTCTGCGCATTGGCCTCGGTGATCTTCGAGTCCATGAAGGCGGCGCCGAGCTGGACCGAGAAATTTTCCGTGATGTTGCCGACGAGGCCGAGTTCCAAGCCCTGTACGCGGTTCGCACCGGTGTTCGTGGTGCCCTCGACCGCGAATTCGGCCTGACTGATGGTCTCCATCACGTCGTTCTTCTCGGTGCGGAACACGGCTGCGGTGGCAAGCAGCTTGTGGTCCATCAAGTCCCACTTGGTGCCGATCTCCCAGTTCCGTGAAGTTTCCGGCTTGGCGTTGGTGACAACGCCGACGCCCGTCACTTGAACCAGCCCGCCATAGCCGGCTGCAGTGCCCGAGTCTGGCTCGCCGCCATTGATATCCTGTCCCGTGCCAAACGAGGCATAGATGATTCCTGCTGACGTCAGCTTGTAGCTCAATCCCGCCCAGCCATTGAGCAACGTGTCCTCGTACTCATAGGTACCCGTGACGGCACCCGTGGTCGCGTTCAGGGTTTTAGCCGTGAAATCCAGAATGCGATCCGCCCGGACGCCTGCGAAAACGGTGAACTTGTCAGTGATGTCTACGGTATCCATCACGCTGCCGGCCAGGGTTTTGACATTCCAGTCGTAGTTCTGGCCGCCGCGCGTCCACGTGGTGCCCGTGAGGGAGTTGGGGTTGGCAACGGCTGCGCCGTCGAACCCGCCGCCGGGTACCGTTACGCAAAACGAGTTGTTCGCGCCCGCGCCCGCTGCTGTCCGACAGTTGAACGCACCCGCATTCGTCGCGGTGAACCCACCCTGATCAACCTGATGGTCGGTGTATTCGGCTGTGAAGACGAATGAGTTCTCGCGCCCGAAGAGGCTCTTGTCCCAGCGCAGGTTGTCCTGGTGGGCGAAGTACTTCACGTCCTGCCAGCGGGTGTGGGCCTGGATCTGGGCGGCCGCGGCAGTGGCGTTGTACTGCGACGACCAGAATGCATAGCCGTTGTCCGTAGCACCGTAACGCGTGAGGCTGTTGAGCGTGACTGAAGGCGAGATATTCCAGCGAATGCGTGCGGTGCCTGTATCCGTGTCCGACTTCAGGAAGTCGCTGTCCTGCGCGCCAACCACGTTGGTCCGGGTGGGCCGGCGGTTGGGCTGGGTGTCCACAAGATAACTGCCGGTGTCGGCACGTTCGTCCTTGCCGCGCGCGCCGTAGTAGTCGAGCGTGACGGAAAAGTCTTCATTCGCTTCATACATACCCGAGACGGCCACGCCCTTGCGTTCGCGGCTCGCGGGATCGCGGTCAGGGATGTCCTGATCGGCCCACAGCGCATTGAGGCGCACCACGAAATTGTCGTTGATCGCCTTGTTCACGTCCGCCGTGTAGCGCTGGAAGGAATCGGTTCCGAAGCCGAGCCCGAAGCGCGTGAAGTCGTAGTCCAGCGTGGCTTGCTTGGTGATGGCGTTGATGGCGCCGCCAGCGGAGCCGCGGCCGGCGAAGCTCGAGTTCGGGCCCTTGGTGATTTCAAGCTGCTCGATCGCGAAACTCTCGCGCGTACTCATGCCTGGGTCGCGCAGGCCGTCGACAAACACGTCGCTCTTGGCGCTCTGTCCGCGGACGACGTAGTTGTCGCCGAACATGTTGCCGTTTTCGCCGGTGCCCAGCGTAATGCCGGGCTGCGAGCTGAGGATCTTGTTCAGGTCCGTCTGACCCGAGTCGGCAATTGCGGCGGCCGTAATGACCTGGATGGTCTGCGGTGTTTCGGCGAGCGGGCGCGTGTGGCGCGTGTCGCCAGAGGTCTTGGCCTTGTAGGGAACGCCGACCTCGGCATTCGGGTTTGGATCGATCGCCGTGTCTTCCACCTTGATAGGCGCAAGCTGCTGGGACACTGCCTGGGCCAGGATCGCACTTGGGGCCAACGCCAGCGCTGAAATGCCGAGCGCCATGCCGCTGCGCAAGCGCACTACGGCAGAAAGAGAGTTACCCATCCGCAAACTGGCTGGCCGCTGGGTGTTGGCTATTTTCTTCATACCGACTGAAACTCCTGATTCCCTTGATTAATTAATAAGTTACAAATCGCCCACAGCACTCGGTCGAACGCTTTGCCCCACTCCGGCAGAACTTTCGATCCCTAAGCGGCATGCTAATACGAATCGTTCTTATTAATCTTACAGTCTGGAATGTAGTTCCAGCAATCCTTTCACCAAGACAGTTCGCGCCCGTGTCCTCGTGCTGGAAGACCAAAGCCCCACTCGTTGCCAATGTATTTAGCTACCGGGAGCCTTGGGCGTCGAGCTGGATGCGGCCCAAGATGGCAATGCCACATATGTATGAGCTTCGCCGCACGATAGACGGCGAAAGCGATGTCAGGTTGGTGCATACGCTTCGTGGCAGGGCTATCTGCTCGCGAAGCTGGACACCTCGGACTGAGAGTGCCCGCAGGAATTACCGGAAGGTCGCCCCTCACTCGGTCGTGGGATGTGCGTCCAGATGCTTGCCGTTCTCGAGCCATCCTTTGGCCTTCCACCGCGCGATGACTTCGCTTGCATTGCAGACGCTGTCATTGGGCTGCGCGATCGAGGCATCTTCCTTGACGACGAAGCACATTGCTCCGGCTCGCCTGCCGTCGCGAAGCGGACTCATCACGACCCGGACTTTCTCGCCGACCTTGAAGGTGTTGCCGGTCACGCCCTGGCGGGCAGCATGGATGGGGGCCGCTCCCTCAAAGCTCCACTTCTGCATTTCGCCCTTTTCATCGAGGGCTTCGACGAACAGCCAGCTGTGAGGATTGGTATAACTCCAGGTGACAACTCGTCCATCGACGATGACCTTCTGGTCCGCATCGAACTGCGCAAACGAGTGATGTGCCCACGCAGCGCTTGCAACACCGAGCACACCCGTCAGTAAACAACCCATTGCAGTGACCGATATTTTCATTACTTGAGTCCTCTCCATTCAGCGTCGCTCTTCAAAGGAAGCGGGTTGTGATCCGGCGCGCTACTGCGGCGTCTCGTTCATTGGATTGAGCGATTGTCCAGGCAGCTCAGGAAAATCAGTGGTGCCGAGCGGATCCTTGTACTCGGGATCGCCCGGCAGGTAGACCTGCGTCTTGCCATCAGGCGCGAGGTACGAGTTGCTGCTGTTCGAGCACTCCCAGTTGCGGATGCGGACGCCTAGCTGTTCCAGATCCGGCCGATAGTCATGCGAATACACCAGTGACACCGGTTTCACCAGCGCGAGTGGATCGTAAATCGTCGCCTGCGTGACGAGTTGCCGCGCGCCGTTCTCACCGCGAACCTCATGCCAGCTCTCGACGATCTCGATGCGGTTGCTCGTCAGCGGTGCTCCGCGCGTGTAATCCGCCGGATTGATCCACTTCGTCCAGATGATCAAGCGGTCCTTGTCCCAGAAGCCGATGCTGTCACCTGTTGCGGAATGCTTGGCGTCGATGTTCACGTGCTGCCCACCGATGTACACGCGACGCGTTTCATTCATGAAGTCATTCAGCATCCATGATTGCTTCGGCGTGTTGACGAACTCCTTGCCATACGGCTCCCACAGCCAGCGCGGCATGCCCGGCATTTCGCAGCGCGTCAGCCGGTCGAAAACCTGCTGGCCGTTCTTGTCGACTTCGGCGCGCCGTTCGATGAACTGCTTTTCGTAAGCAGGCGTCAGCATGCCTTTCTTGACTGGCCCTGCCCCGGCCCGGAGCGTCCCGGATCCCGAGAATGCGCCGCCCTCCAGGAACGTCTGTGCAATGTTGTTCGGACCCGGGGTCCAGAGACCTTCCCAGGCGGGGATCGATGCGGGGGTATGCTTCGTGCCCCCTTTAGCCTGTTTCAGCAGGAAAGCGTAATGCTCTTCAGCAGTCTGGAACGGCTGAGCAGGTGCTTCAACCGCCGGTGGTGGCATGGGCTTGAACTCGGCCAGTCGCGTGGCCAGCGCCGGGTCGACGGCCTGTGCATCAGCTCGACTCACCACGCCTGCCAACAATAACCCGACGGCAAGAGATCCCCACTTCCAGTGCTTCATTGGTCACCTTGATTTTCAATCGCGCACTGGAGCGTAGCAGGTCGGACCATCGTCGTCAGTCGTATCGTCCCGCCGCGAATTCACTGCATGCTGCGACGCGCTCGCCCGATACAGCCCCGGCAAGGAAATCAATTGCTACACTTCAACGGCGTGACCGGAAACGCGACCGCCGGCCTCCAGACAAAGAAAAAAATCCGCAGGGAAAATCATGCAAAGCGCAACAGCCGAAGGCGGCGTGACAATGACCAGCAACTGGACAACGGTAGGCCTGTGCCTGCTCGCCGCGATCCTCGAAGGTTTCGATCTGCAATCCGCGGGCGTAGCGGGTCCCGGCATCAGGGCGGACTTCGGCCTCGACCCCTCACAACTGGGTCTGGTTTTCAGCGCAAGTATCCTGGGCTTGCTGCCCGGTGCAATGATCGGCGGGCGCCTGGCCGACCTTTACGGACGCAAGCAGATACTGATCGCCAGCATGCTGCTCTTCGGAGTGTTCTCGCTCGCTACCGCGGTGGCTTGGGATTTTCCTACGCTGCTGATCGCCCGCTTCCTCACAGGCATCGGGCTCGGTGGCGCGATGCCCAATCTCATCGCGTTGTCGGCGGAATCGGTCAGGCCGTCCTCGCGAAACATAGCGGTTGCCATCATGTACGCGGGAATGCCGCTGGGTGGGCTGATAGCCTCGGTCATCAGTCTCGTTTTTGGCGCGAGCTGGGGTTGGCACGCGATCTTCTACTTCGGTGGCTTCGTACCGTTGCTGGTTGCTCCCCTCCTCTATTTCAAATTGCCTGAATCGCAGCTCTTCCGGCAGCAGCATGTGTCGGAGGCGAATCATCGCGAGGGGGTCCTGGCTGCGCTTTTCGGTGGCGGCCGCACGACGCCGACTCTCCTGCTGTGGATTGCCTATTTCTTCACGCTGATCGTCCTGTACTTCCTGCAGAACTGGTTGCCCACCGTGGTCATCGGTGCGGGGTTCACACGCGAAGCCGCAAGCACAGTGCAGATTGCCTTCAACATCGGCGGCATCATCGGCAGCCTTGGAACAGGGTTCGTCATGGATCGCGGACCGCGGAAAACCGGCGTGGCGATCCTGTACGTCGGCCTCATCGGTTCGATGATGGGCCTTGCCTATACGCACAGTTTTACGGGTCTGCTGCTGGGCGGCTTCGGCGGAGGCTTGTTCAGTATCGGAGGCCAGATGGTGCTCTACGGCCTGGCGCCCGTTTTCTACCACACGTTGATTCGCGGTACCGGCGTCGGTGCTGCGGTAGCGGTTGGACGCCTGGGCTCGATCGTAGGCCCCATCGCGGCAGGCATGCTTCTGAGTACAGGCAGTGGCACCACCGCCGTCATCGCCGCCACGTTTCCCGGCATCGTGATCGCCGCCATCGCGGCTCAGGGATTGCTCTTCAGGAAAGTACCCGCGAGTGATGGCTAACTGCGAGCGGCTCAACGGCACACCCAGCCTCCAATGAAACGGAAACCCGAAAGCGCTTCAGAGTGCCTCTTTTTCGCACTCTCTCCAGTAGTCGCGTGCCGCTGCGAAGCTGTCCAGAAGTGCCAAAATCAGTAGACGCATAAATAAAGATCCCCGGTTTTCCTGGCTTGCACCCAACTCTTTTTATCTTCCGCGCGTACGTTTGTTCATTACCTCACCGTTCGGCAATCGGGTTACGGCCCATATGACCGTCGGAATCGTCCGACAAAAGGAGGCAGCAGGGAGCGGAAATGCAAACTACGGAGGCGCTGGTCTGAGAATCGAATCGGTGACCACGAAGTGACCGATCCCGCCGATTGCGTAGTCTTGTACGGGGAACATCAATTGCCTTCTGTTCGACACCGCACGGACGGAGCACAGGAACCTGCGGACACTTGGTCGAACCTTTCCATGAGGGACGCCAATCATGAGTCGCTCGATGTCGCATCACGACTGGGCCCGCGCCCAAGGCCTTATCCTGGCAATTCGGCAGCGCATGTTGGTGGCGCGGCTCCACGAGCTTCACGCGTTGACCGACGAAGCCAGGCGTTTCCTGGAAGTCGAGCGTGACCCGGTCATGGCCGGTCTCCAACTCAATTTGCTCCTCCTTCCACTCGATGACCATCCGGAATTGCGTCAATCGGTGCAGGTGCTCGCAAGTTGGCTGGTCCAGTACGAGTCCGTTGCTTATCGAGGTGAAGAACCCCAAACATTCGCAGCAGTCGCTTCTTGAACGAACAGCCATCCAGCGGCTCCCTACAGCCCCGGATGTCCGAAGCCGCCTGGAAGGAAGCCCAGGGGGAGCTGCGCAAGATTCGTCGTACACTGGATGACGCCGGACTGGACCAGATCCATTTCCTGACCACTGATGCGGAGAGGACCTTGGTAATAGACCGGAATCCGCATGCAGCCGGAATCCAGCTTGAGTGGATTGCCGCACAACTTGGTCAGCCGCCGGGGATTCGAGTTGCCATTGAAAGACTGGCAGCGCGCCTGCTCAAGTTTCACAGTTAGGCGCCTACAACTGAGCGGTCAAAAGAAACCACAGGTGCAATCCCCGTGGTTTAAACACCCCTCTGCAAGAGGTGCAAGGGAGAGGTAACAACGGCTTCACCATATCCGTCTCGTTACTCACCGTGCGTACGCTACCGCACTATCAATGCAAATGAAGTGCTTGCTCCATCCCGCCGGGAACGCCAGGTCACCGTCCATTTACCGGCTTGCGGCCTCAATCATCCACAGGCATGTTGCGGACCCTGCCCGACGACGTGTCGACGAAAGGACGCGAGCTCCCGCCTGCCGTCCGCAACTTTCCTTGAGTCGCCCACCAGATACCCGCAATCAGAAGCGCCTGGATGAAAAGACGCGCGCTCAACAAGGTTTCACTGATGCCCGGGAAAAGCTCCGGATGCATCCACATGTAGATATTCGCGGGGGTGACGCAAAGGGTCAGGATGATCAGCCCGATGCCGCCGGCGCTCCTCGTTCCCGGTAACAGAATCGCCAACGCTCCCAGCAATTCAAACACGCCACTTACATGAACAGCAGCCAGCGGAAACGGGACGTAAGGAGGCACTATTCTCAGAAACGAATCTGTGAGCACGAAGTGGCCGATGCCACCCAGGAAAAACCAGAAAAAGATGAAACCCAGCCCGAGAGACCGCCTGTTCACTTGCACTTGCTAATGGATCAACCTAATCCTTGAGATCGGCAGGCACCTTTCCGCCATTTGCCGCCAGCTGCTTCATGACCTCCTTGTGGAGCCAGACATTCATCGTCGCGGAATCATTCGTGTCACCGGTGTAGCCGAGTTCCCCGGCAAGCTCTTTGCGGTTTGCAAGGCTTGAATCAAGATTCAGAAGTTTCATCAAGTCCACAATGGATACGCGCCAGTTCAGCTTCTGGGAGTTCTTGGCAGCCATGGCCAACAGGACCGCTTCCACGTCAACTGGACTCGGGGAAACCGTTGTGGTCGGCGCCGCAGTCCCAGCGGGATTTCCGGGTTTGGTCTGCTCGCGTGGCGGCGTCGAATTGGATGTAGGAGTTGCTTCGGCCTTGTGCCCGAAGATCGCGTCTTTGATTCTGGAGAAAATACTCATCGGGGTGTCCTTGAATCTTCATTTCGAGGGAACGGGCGGCTGTAAGTTGGCACTATGACGTATTGCACTGCCTGTGCAACTAGTCGCTCCAGCCGATCACGGGTAGGAACCGTCTTACCTCCGCAAGAGGTCCGCGATGATTTGGTGCTTTGCACGACCTCTAAATTTCTGTCAGCCGATACTGACAGCGCGAAGGGCTTTGCCGTAGTTCTACAAACCCTGGTTCTTTCTTATTCTGCAGGCGCGATATCAACCATTGAGGGTGTCATGAACAAGCATCAGACAGAAGGCGCGAAGAACGTTATCAAAGGCGGCGTGAAGGAAGCGGCTGCAAAGCTGACCGGCAACAAGGCCGGAGAAGTGGAAGGCAAGCTGCAGAAGAGTGTCGGGAAGGTCCAGACGAAAGTCGGCACCGAAATCGAGAAGTCACGCCGAACAGATCGTAACGCGATCTAGATTTGGATCAGACGTTTGGGGCCCGGCGGATTAGCCGGGCCTCTCCTGCACATGTCATCCAGCCGGAAAAGCAGGACCAGATACCCAACACCGGTGCTTCATGGCAGGTTTACACAAGCACCATACGAGACGAATCTCGACTATCGCCTCTTTGTGCGCGATCCTGAAGGTGTGCCGGTACAGATCGTACCCACCTTAAATGACTACGGGTAGTTACGATGGAGATCCGGATATTGCGGGCCGATGCAGCACTGAATGATGCAGAGGCGTTGGACAAGCTGCTTGAGCCGGTCGTCGATCAGTTGGCATTCAGAAAGGCGCTGGCCGCCAAGGAACCCTACCTCGGCCAGCTGTGGCACGAAGAGACGGGCCGTGAACACTGGATCGCAAGCGATGGCAGATCCGTCTGCTGCCTGACAGTCTCCGGCCTGACCAAAGTACAAGCGGAAAACGTGCGAGCAAGATGGCGGCAGCTCTACATCGATGTTGGCGTTACACCGGCCCTGGATGAAAAGATGGTTGCCCAGGTGGTGAAGCAGGTCATCGGGGGCAACGTCCGGATTACGGGTTGAATCCGCAATCCGGACATTTCAGTCGATCGCCCCGATCCGCTTACAGCGGAGCGTAGTCGACGTAGCCCTTCGGACCCGGCGAGTAGAACGTGTTCGTATCCCACGGTACCAGTTCTGCGCTCTTCGAGAAGCGTGCCGGCAAGTCCGGATTCGACGTAAACAGTTTGCCGTAGACGATGAAATCGGCAAGACCCGACTTGATTGCGGCATCGCCTGTTTCCTGCGTGAAGCCGCCCGCCGCTGCAAAGGTGCCCTTGTACAGCGGACGGAGCATGTCGAACGTCTCCGGAATCACCGTCCTCAACACGTGGAGATAGGCGAGACCCATGGGCGCAATCGCTTTCACGAGCGTTGTGTACGTCTCCTTCGGGTCGGCATCCTGGATGTCGTTGAACGGCATCCCCGGGGCAATCTTGATTCCCACCTTGGTGCTTGAGCCCGCGGCCTTGATCATCGCTTCCAGCGACTCAATGACAAAACGGATGCGGTTCTGCACGCTGCCACCGTAGTTGTCCGTCCGCTGATTGCTGTTCGATGACAGGAACTGCATGGGCAGGTAGCCGGATGCCGCGTGCAATTCGACGCCCTCGAACCCAGCAGCGAACGCATTCCGCGTGGCTTGGGCATAACCCTCGATGACTCCTGCAACCTCGCTGGTCTCGAGAGCACGGGGCGTGGGATGTTCCTGCATCGCTTGCGAATCCGTCCAGATCGTTCCGGCGGCCTTGATGGCAGACGGCGCGACGAGCGGATCCTTGGTATAGCGGTTTGCATCATGACCAATGCGGCCCACATGCATGAGCTGGCAGAACATATGGCCGCCCTTGGCCCTGACTGCAGTCGTGATTTTTTTCCACGCCGCGATCTGCTCCGGAGATTCAATCGCAGGTGAACGGGCATAACCGAGGCCTACCGCTGAGGGCGCGGTGCCTTCAGTCAGAATGAGACCAGCAGACGCACGCTGGCTGTAATACTCGATCGCGAGTTCGGACGGGACACCGCCCGCCAACGCCCGGCTGCGCGTCATCGGCGCCATCATGATGCGATTCCTGGTGTCCAGGTTGCCGATGCGGCCCGGCGACAAGAGATTGATGTCCGACATGAATGTTTCCTGTTGATTGATACGGTGAGCGATTCTTTGTGACTCGAAATGCAGCGCTGCGACGCTTAAGTGCGAAGGCGCTCAGTGCCTGGCTAGTGAGGCCGGATCGGCCTCGACGCCTGGCATGGCAATCAGTGTAAAGGTTTCCGGGATCAGCCGACCGGTTTGCACGGCTGCGGATCCCACTTCGCGCCATCCTTCTCACGCCTGAAATGGGAGCTCGTGTAGTACTGCTGCGCCAGGTATTCAGGATCATCGACCAGTGTCGTGACCACGAACCACTGCTCGCCGCTGTCCAGCGCGAAAACGTCGAAATACTCGGTCATCCGGGCATTCTCGCTGTAGGGAATGCCGTTCCTGCGCAGCCACCCTGCCGTCATGTCGGTGGTCGTCACCATGAGCGAGTCGCCGCCTTTGGCGGGCGGAGCTCCCGGAATCGGGGGCGCCCGGAACGGCGCCGGGGGTGCAAACACCCACGTGGCCGCCGAATACCCTTGCGCGCTTTTGGCGACGCCTGCAGGCCGCGGCTTGCCGAAGACCAGTCGCCGTGTCTGCTGACCCGCGTCCGTTTCTACTTTAAGCACCTCATCCGATTCCCACGACACCCGCACGCGCGTCGGCATGCGCATCAACGCAGCGGCCCCGAACGCCTTGCATGACCCGTCGGTAGAAGGATCCCATTCGTTTGCGACCTTTCTGCCGTTGGGGTTGAGAGGAATGCTGCTCGCATCGCCCTTCGGCCGCGTCGTCATGCGCCACAGCCAGTCTTCGGTCACTACCGAGACCCAGTTGCCCGTCATGTCGAAGGGCGCTCCTGCCCTGTTCTGCGGCGGAGGGGGTGGTGCAGGCGCCTGACCCGCCGAGGCGGAAAACACGACCACCGACAGACCGAAGAACAGGGCCAGCCGGGCCGCAGTCACCCATTTTCCTGAAACAGTTGAGTTGGCGTTCATTCTATTTTCCCTTCCCGCCTGTCGCTGCTTCGCCCAGTTGCTTGTAGATGGTCTCGATGAACATATCGGTCGTCCAGAATCCGCTCGTGGACCCATACCGCGCGTCGTAGTCGATGGTCGGCCGCGCGGCCTTGACCTGCTCGAGCGTCATTTTCTTGTCGACCATGGTCTGGATGCGATTACGAATGATGGTGATCATGTCCCGGTAATCGAAGACTTCGGATTCATCACCTACGCGGCCGTGGCCGGGGATGACCATCGTGCCGCCTTCCTCATTGAGATCCGGGATCGCGACATCGACGATGTGGTTCAGCGCATCGATGATTCCGTTGATGTGCCCGCCCCTCGACACATCGATGTACGGATAGCCAGTCGTGTTCCAGATATCGCCGGCGCTGATGACGTCGGAGCCCCTGAAATACACCATCGTGTCGGCATCCGTGTGGGCGGCAGGCGCGTGCAGCAGCTCCACGCCTTCGCCGTTGAAGTACATCGTGTACTTGTCGCCCGAGTAGTATTCGCCCGGCACGTTCCGGGGATCGGTCGCTTGCGGCGTGTTCTCTACTTTAAGGAGATTGAACTGTACGTTCTCGTGGGCGATGACCTGGGCGCCGAACATGCCTCCCGGGTTGTCGTTCCGCTCGTTGCCGCCAAAGACCTTCGACCCTGTTCGGCCGATCAGGTAGTTGCCGCCGAGGTGGTCTTCATGCGAATGCGTGTTGAGGATGAACCGGAGCGGCTTGTTGCCCGCAATCTTCCTGATTTCCACCAGCAGTTTGTCCGCCATCTCCGCGTATGACGTGTCGACCAGCAGGACGCCTTCATCGCCCACCTGCATCGTCACATTCCCGCCCGCCCCTTGCAGCACATAGATATTCCCCTTCACGTGCATCACGCCGACCTGGACCGCGGAAAAATCACGCGGTGCGGCCGGGGCCGGGCGTGCAGCGCCCCGCGCGGGCTGCGCACCATAGGCTGTGCCCGCGCCCAGCACGCACAGCACCGCAACGGCGAGTGGCATCCATCGCCCGCTGCAATTCAGTGCCCCTTGGGTTGACGGTGCGTCACCGTCTGCATGCTGTGAAAACCCGTTGCCCATGAAAAATGCTCCAGCGGAATCTTGTCGATACGTCTGCATGGCAATGCTTCAGCGGACTGGAGCGCTGATCGCTCGCAGCTTCTTCTGGAATTCAGGCAGCGTGGCTTCGGCGCCCCCGCGGACCATCTCGATCGGCAAACCGACGGACTCCGCGTATTCACGGCTCGCTGTCTCATCACCCAGTTCGTGATACGGAATCACGCCCATCGGCCGGGGAACCTCGATGGCATAACGGCAGGGATACGGCGTCATCGTGCCGTTCGGGATGTAGCGGAAATTATTGGTGTGGATGTAAGGCTCCGTCAGATATACGGGATCCTCGACGAACTGGACATGGGTGAGCGTCTCGCCATGCCGGTAGAACCGGTCGACCACCGTCGCCCGATCGCTCACCACCACACCACTGCGGCGAATGTAGGAGGACTTCAGATGCGTCGTCTTGACCACGAGCACCTGCCCCTCCCATCTGCCGGTCGAAAAGCCCTGCCAGGTATGCGGCGTCATCTCGGAGGGATGTGGACGGCCATCCATCCAGATCGTCCGCTCCGGACCCCCCGCCCACTGCTGCCGGGTGTTGATGCTGAGCAGATCCTGCGACCGCTCATCGCGCTCGTGCCACACGCGCATGGCACCCACGGCACGAAAGCCATAGAACACCGGATGGGGTTTGCACTGATGCTCGGGCACCGTCAGCAGGCTGGGATCCCACGAGTCCGCGCGCACGCGCGAGGCTTCGTTGATGGGCATCCCGGTGTAATCCCCGGCGGGCGGACCCTGACCCCGCTCTTCGGTATCTTCGTGCATGACCGGCTGCCAGTAGCCGTCGAATATCGCGGCCTGCGCGTGCACCGCTTCGCTCGATAGCGTCAACAGCAGCCACACCAGCGCCACTGCGCTGCCGGATATCTTCGCGAAGATCTTGTTGGTCACGGCATCAATCCTCATAGCCAAATCAATCTTCATACTGAGAGTGAACCGCCCGCCACAGGCAGACTCGAGATGATCAGCGTTTGAAAAAATTGACCAGAGACTTGCGCCGGAATCTGTCCGTCACGACAGGCCTTTGATCGTTGCCGTCTTCAGGTACGCCCCCCAATCTGATACGGCGCTGGATTTTATTTGTTCAATATACAATTCTTTGGCCTTATCGCAAACGCTTTTATGCCGCCACCGCGGTGCACAAGTAAGGGCTGCCAAATAGGGCAAGGCACGCGAACCAGCCCGTGCACAGGGCGCATGTGTTCATGCGGCGTACACTCGATCGCACGGGGAGGTTCCTGAGGCCATGAAAAAAGACAAGCGGACGCAGTTTTCCCGCCGCCATTTCCTGGGTACTGCGTTGGGAGCGGGAATGGCGGCAGCGGCCGATCAATCTTTTGCCGCAACGTCCGCAGCCTCGGCGCCCACGATGTCCAGGGATGTGGTCCTCATCAACGGTCGCATCCATACCATGGACGCACGTAACACCATCGCGAGCTCGGTGACGATTCGCAATGGACGCATCGTGGCGGTCGCTGCCGAATCACCGCGCGGCGCAGCACTTCGCGGCGTGGAAGTCATCGATCTGCGGGGCCGGACCGTCGTTCCGGGCCTCATCGAAACCCACCTGCACGGCCTCGATACTGCCGACCGGGTGGGTTACCACACGCTGGAGCTGGAAAGCGCCGGCACTCTCCGGGGTGTGCAGGAAGTGCTTGCCGATCAGCGAAAAACGGTCCCTGAAGGCCAGTGGATCACGGCGATCGGCGCCGCGAATACGAACCTGTGGGCGGAGCATCGTTTTCCGACACTCAAGGAACTGGATGACGCCGTGCCCGATCGACCCGTGCTGCTGTACCAGGGTTTCAGCGGGGCAGCGGCGACCAACACGCTGGGCAAGAAATTCTTCGACGCCGCCGATGCCGCACCGCCGCTTCACCCGGACTATGGAGGAGTGCGTGCCGCGGAGAACGGTGCCATCGCCCAGTCGAACAATCTGACTGGTGGTCCGTCAACGAATGCGCTGTACCTGCTGCGACGCCTGCAGACCTTCGAAGACAGGAAGCGCAACGCACTGCGCACGATGGCGTACTCGACGAGCCTCGGCCTGACCACCTGGCTTGATAAATCGACGATCTATGCCCTCGGACCGCTGCACCCGCGCCAGGGTTCGGCGGCCGTTGATCCTTACCGGTTGCGCGATCCCTGGAACGTGCTCCACAACGAAGGCCGCATGACGATGCGGGTGCAGATGGACTTCACGTGTTTCGCCGAGCGTGACGACAACGCGATGCTGAAGGAATACCTGCGCAATGCCTTGCCGTACTTTGGCGACGACATGTTGCGGACCGCCGGCATCGGCGAATGGCCTGCGCCTGCAGTCGAGATCGAGCAAACGCGCGCGGCACAGCGGCTGGTTGCGGAGGCAGGCTGGCGCTGCGACAACGACGCCTCGAATCTCGAGACCTTGACGCGCGTTGTCGAACAGATCGAGACAGTCAACAGGGAATTCGATATCACGGCGATGCGCTGGAACGTGAACCTCCTTGGCTCAAGCGTCGGCTGGGTGACCCCGCAACACCTCGACCGGCTCCATGCCCTGGGCTGCAGCATCCAGCTTTCTGCAAATAACTGGGTCAATTCCGTTGAAGCCAAGGTGGTGGGTCACGCGTACAGGACGATCAACCAGCACCCCATCCCCAAAAGCCTGTTCAGCAACGCAACGCACATCTCCCCGCTGAACCCGTGGCTGCATCTCTACTACGTTGTCACCGGCGTGAATTCCTACGGCCAGCAGGTCAATCCGGATGAGTCCCTCACACGGGAAGAGGCGCTTCGACTGCGCACGCGTGCGAGCAGCTGGCACCTGAGGATGGAGGACAGGCTCGGAACACTCGAGCCCGGCAAACTGGCAGACCTCGTCGTTCTCGATCGCGACTACTTCACGGTGCCTGACATCGAGATCAAGAAGATCCGGTCAGTACTGACGTTCGTCGACGGCAGGATTGTCCACGAAACAGCGGGCGTTCGAGGAAAAGCGGCAACCGGCTAACGCTACAGACAGTTCAGGAACGCCGAGCAATTGCACGCACGCTGGCACATCTGTGGCGCGGGCGTTTCAGCGGCGGGCATCTTCTTTCGGTATTCCGGATACAGCGTATTGGCCCCTCCCCGCACGGCTTCCATCGGCAACCCGTACCATTCGGCGACTTCCTTGAGACTCGGATTCTCGCCGGGCAGGTAGTGCGGAACGCTGTCGCCATCCATCGCGCCAGGGACCTCGGTGACGTATTCGCAGTAATACTGCGGCAGTGACTGGCCCGGATCCAGAAACCAGTTCTGGCTGTGGACGGAGGGCTCGGTAAAGAACACGGGATCATCGACGACCGTGACGACGGTAAGGATGTCGCCGTGCCGCATCCAGTGTTCCGTCACCGTGCGCTTGGCACTGCTCGGCACCTCATTGCGGCGGTGATAGTTCTCTTTCAGGTGAGTGGTCGTGATGGTGAGCTCGTTGCGATTCCAGACCCCGGTAGAAAAACCCTGGAACGTATGTTCTGCATACTCGGGCGGATGCGGCCGGCCATCCATCCAGATCGTGCGGCTGCTGCCCCAGGCCGACATGTATGTTTCGAATGCCGCCAGTCGCCGGGTCAACGGGTCGAATTGCCTCTTCACACTGATATTGCCGAGGCCGCGCATGCCGTAATCGGACGAATGCGGCCGACATTGATACTGCATGATCGAGAGCCTGTTGGCGGCGTAACTGTCGCCACGGAGTCTTCCCGCCTCGTTGATGGGCAGCCCCATGTAGTCGCCGACCTCAGGTCCCGGAATGCGATCAGAAGCGTCTTCGTGATAGGCCGGCTTCCACTCACCGCTGAAGTCGACCTCGCCGTGCGCACTCAAGCATCCGAAAAGCAGCGCTGCAAATATCGAATATCTGTTCATGGCGATTGCGCTCACTTGACCGAACACGGCGATGGATCCCAGCCATTCGAATTCGGCTGCTTCTTGAAATCCGAGCTGGTGATGAAGGGTCCATTCAGGTAAGCAGGATCATCGACCACGGTGGTCACGGTGAACCACTGATCCCCATTGGGCTCGACGTGATAGTCAAAGAACTCGCGGAGCTTCGCGTTGGCGCTGTAGGGCGGCCCGTTCTTGCGCAGATACCCGGGCCGCAAGTTAGTGGTCACGACTTCCAGCGACCCCCCGCCGGAGCCGATCCGGCTTGCGAACACGGGGATGTCTGCACCAGCCAGCGTCGTGACCAGGGGACGCTCCCAATTAGCGACCGAGTCACCTTGCCAGCTCGGGGCGGTAACCGCACCTTGCGGTGGCGTGAACTTGAGAAGCCGTGTCTGCGTGCCGGCATCCGTTTCGATTTTCAACGTTTCATTGTCGGCCCAGGTAATCCGCACCCGCCCTGGAATACGCATGAGTGCGGGAGCGCCGTATGACCTGCACTGTTCGCCGGCCGCTGCATCGGCGTCAGGGTCCCAGGTAAGCCCCACTCTTTTTCCCTCGGCATTGAGGGGAATGCTTTGAAAGTCGCCGCGCACGGGCGTCACCATCCGCCAGCGCCAGTCTTCGCTCACTACCGAAACCCAATAGCCCGTGAGATCAACGGGGGCCGCCTCTTTGGCAGCCTTCGGTGGCTGCGGGGGTGGAGTTGCAGCACGCGGCCGCTGCGCGAACAGCGTTGCAGGCGTGCAGAGCAGGAGCGTCGCGATGATGGTGGAGAACTTCATGATCTCACTTGTTCGCCAGAAGACTTGCGTGGATGGATTCGACGAACGCTGCGCCCCCTGCTCCGTATTCGGCGTCATAGTCGAGCGTCGGCCTCGTTCTTTGAATTTCCGCCAAGCTCATGCGCTTGTCGATCAGCGCCTGTACCCGATCGCGCACGATCGCCACCATGTTCCGGTATTCCACGACGTCGGCCTCGTTGCAGAGCCTGCCTTTACCCGGGATGATTCGCGTACCGCCATCCTGCAGGCGCTCCGGCACGGCCAGATCGAGAACGTGATGCAAGGCATTCAACAATCCATTCACGCTGCCGCCGTTCGCTGTATCGATCACCGGATATTCATCCGGCGTGAACAGATCCCCCACGGCGATCGTGTCGGACTTCCTGAACAGCACGATGCTGTCGCCGTCGGAATGCGCCTTCTCTTCGTGGAATACGAAGATGGGCTCGCCGTTGAAATAGATATCCTTGAACGGCAGGATGTAAACGTCCTGCGGCACCGAAGCAGGCGGGAACAACACCTTGGGATCGCGGGTCATCGCTGTCAGGCGAAGCAGCACACTCTCGTGCGCCACGAGCGTAGCTCCCGGCTGCCCGACGTTGGTCGCTCCGAAAACACCCAGCGCGGCCAACTCACCATTGCCGCCCGTATTGTGCAGATCGGCACTCGTATTGATGATGTAGCGGATCGGCGCGGGCGTCAGGGTCTTCACCTTCGCGGCAATCTGCGCAGACATCCCGGCACGCAGGGCATTGACCAGTACTACGCCGTCCTTGCCGATCTGGACAGCTATGTTGCCCGCGCTACCCGCGTTCAACATGTAGACGTTGCCCTGCACTGGCAGGATATTGAGCTCAATCGCGGTCTGGGGGGCTTGAGCGGCAAGGCTTGCCGTTGCGAACAACGAGCACAGGGAACAGAAGGCGAATCCAGCTCGGGATGATTTCATGCGTCTCTTCTTCAGCGGACGTTCCGGAAAAGCGAAGGCCGCATCCTTTCTTCTTTCACGATTGCCGGCAAGACAGTCGATTGTTGCTTAGCCGCAAACCCCTCTCCCGGCTTCGCGGCCACAACAAACGGCGAAATTCACGTGAAGTCTCGCGCGTGTGTGGTACCCGTCCTTCCTGTTTTCCGCGTCCTACTTCGCAGCAGCATTCTGCTTTGTGGCAAGCGCGGCCCGTTCCGCGGCGGCCTTGGCATTCAAGCCGGCCACATCGACCTTTTTGCCGGTGACCGGATTCGTGAAACTGTAGGGCGGATAGTAGACGTCGGGGAAGAACACGCCGCCATCGGTGGATGGCAAGTCGGCGCCGGCGGAGATGCCGGTTCCGTTGATGGCTGTCAGCTGGTCACCCGCCCAGCCCTGGTCATACGGGGTGTAGAACGTTCCCCAATACTTCATCTTCCCGAATTTCCAGACGCCGTTTTCCTTGACGTAGCCGTTCTCGTAAATGCCTTCCGTCCACGCCTGTTTGACCGATCCGAAACCGGCAACCTGTGCGAATGTCCGAAAACGTGCCTGCGCGGTCTGACCATCCGGCGCCACAGTGACGATTTCTTGGATCTGGAAATGATTGAAGAGGCGACCTTTCGTGAGGCCGACCTGACCTCCCCCCATTTTTTCCAGGAACATCCGTCGCACGCCGGCCTTGCCGACGAAGATCCCTCGCTGATTCAGCTCCACGCTCGAGTCCTCGGCGAACAGGTCCACGACCTGATCCCACAGGTTCTTGTCCACGTAGTATCCGTAGGCACGCGTCAGCCGGCTGATCGCCTCGATATCCTCGACGTTCTGCAGTCGCGCCTCCTGCTTCTTCATCAGCGCACGCAGTTCATTGATGTCGGCCTTTTCGATCGACGCGAGCGCCTGTGCACGGCTCGCTCCATTGCTGCTGACCGGATTTGTCTGCGCACCCAGTGATCCGCAAGACAATGCCAGCCCGCACGCAACGACCTTGAGTAGTGACGTGCTCGTTCTGTTCATGCTGAAACTCCCGTTCGAGGTATGGACTGGAAGGCGGATTACAGCTCGCGAATCTCCACTTTCCGCCACTTGACCGGCCCACCCATGACGCCTTCCGGACCCGCGCCGTACTGCAGGGCGATGCGGCCTTGTGCGTGTTTGCCGTCATCACCTTTGGCCATGACCAGGCCATTCAACCTGACAGTCAGCTGCGTCCCCTGCGCGGTGATTTCCATGACGTTCCACTTGCCACCGGCCTTCTGGGGAAACAGGACTTTGGCGACATCCACGATTCCGCCGGTCGCATAGACAGGATCCGGGCGACGGTCGTAGAGATTCACTTCATAGGCGTTCTGCGCAGTGATCGTGGCGGGATCGGAACCGCGAATGAAGATTCCGCTGTTGGCGGTGGAGTCCACCCACACTTCGGCGCGCAGTTCGAAATCGCCATAGGATTTCTTCGAGACCAGGAAGCCGCCCTTGCCCTTGTCTGCAACGATGGCGCCCTGCTCCGCACGCCAGTTGGCATCGCCAATGGCATTCCAGTTTTTCAGACCCGATTCCTTGTTGAGCAGGACTTCCCAGGGCTTCTGGGCAGACCAGGCTGCACTTGTCGTTGCTGCAATGCAGATGGCCAACGCGAAGGCGTAGAAACGTTTCATTTTGATTCCCCCTGTAAAACCGGGCTTCACTCTAGCAGAGCATGTTGGCCGAGGGGAGGCAGACGAAATTTCCGCTGCGAAAACCCGGCTCAGGATTACGGCTCAGGATTACTATGCAGGTGGCTTGCCACTCACCGGAGGGATGATGCGTTCACTGCAAATGATCGCGCGGACAATGGTCGCGTTGCTGCCGCTGGTCGCGATGGCGCAGGTCCCGCTGCCGGTCGAAAAGGAGTCACACCACAAGACACTGTTCAGGAATGATGAACTGCGCATTCTCGAAGTCATCGTACCGGTGGGGATGGAAACGCTGGATCACCAGCATTCGAATGACATCGTCACCGTCTGCCTCGAATGCGGGGACAACACGCGAACACGCTCGCCCGGCGAACCCTGGAGCGATATCCGCAGCCGCAAGGTTGGCCGCTCCGTGATTGCCGAGTATTCGGGCAAGCCCGCAGTACATGCAGTCCGCAATGTCGGACCCGAAGGCTATCGCCTGTTCGCAGTTGAAAACCTGCGGCAGAAGGACTGGTCTGCGGGGACAACGCTCACCGCCCCTGCAACGACGCTTGCGGAAGAAGGTCGCTCTTTCCGCATCTATGACGTTCGTCTTGGAAACAATTCGACGACAACCGCCCATATCCACACCGTGCCCACGGTCGTGGTTCTACTCAACGGCACTGCCCTGGCAAGTGGCGGTGGAAAAACGACGACCCTGAAGCAGCCCGGCCAGTGGGAAATCATCCCTCCCACCCAATCCCATGTCCTGAGCCTGGAGGGTCGTGAGGCCGCGAATCTGGTGGAGATCGAGGTTCGTTAATCGCTCGTGATGTCAGCCCGCGTTCTCCTCGATCCCTGCATGGGAAAGTCATGGAGTTCGGCTCCGGCACTAATCTACGATGGCGCTGTCGGATGCGAGGTCAATGAATAACAAGGATCCCGGATGCGCTTGCCTGTCCTGCTGCCTACCCTGCTTTCAGCCAGCCTGTTCTCCCCCGTAGAAGCCCAGGAAGCCAATCCTCCCGACCCGCGGGGCCCGAAGTCGGCCAGAGCCACCCGGGTTGAGAGCCGGCCGGTCATCGATGGCCGCCTCGACGAGGCTGTCTGGCAGCAGGCGGAACTCATCTCGGACTTCCACCAGATCCGCCCCGGCGATGGAACACCGACCACCGAGCGCACCGAGGTCTATGTCATTTACGACAGCGATGCGATGTACATCGGGGCCCGGATGTACGACAGCGAGCCCGACCTGATCGCCGCCCCCACCATCCGGCATGGACAGGGATTTCCCAGCGACGATCGGCTGGTCGTCATCCTCGATCCGTTCAACACCGGGCGCATGGGCTATCGTTTTGAAACCAATCTCAACGCCATGCGCCACGATGCGCTCTACCAGAACCCGACCCAGTTCCAGGGGGACTGGAGCACCATCTGGGACGTGGCGACCAGCATCGACGCCAAGAGCTGGGTGGCGGAGATGGAGATCCCGTTCAAGTCGTTGTCCTTTGATCCGGACATCACCGCCTGGGGCTTCAATTTCGGCCGCGGCATTCGTCGTCGGGGGGAGGAAGTCGCGTGGGTCTCATACAACCGCACCTATAACCCGAGCACGCTGGGACAGCTCACCGGTTTGTCCGGCATGAATCAGGGCATGGGACTGGAAGTGGTGCCTTCCCTCACCGGCACCCGGCAGCGACGTTTCAACCCGGAGCGTACGCAGGAAGAGTTCCAGCCTTCGCTCGATGCTTTCTATCGACTGACGCCTTCCCTGAATGCGGCGCTCACGATCAATACGGATTTCTCAGCCACGGAAGTGGACAACCGGCAGGTGAACCTCACGCGCTTCAGCCTGTTCTTTCCGGAGAAGCGCGACTTCTTCCTGAACGATTCAGATCTGTTCCAGTTCGGCAATATCGGAGTCGTGGGGAACAACACGGGCAACAACGTGGCGGTAGTGCGTAGCGCCCGCGAGAATGGCCGTCCTTACTTCTCGCGCAAAATCGGCCTCAACCGTTTCGGCGAACCGGTCGACATCAACTACGGCGGCCGACTGAGTGGACGGGTGGGCCGGTGGAACATCGGGGCGCTCGCGATCCGCCAGGACGAATCCGAAGCTGTCGACGCCACTGACCTGTTCATCGGCCGCTTCTCTGCCAACGTGCTGCGGGACTGGACAGTGGGGACGATCTTCACGAATGGCGATCCGGCCTCGAACAACGACAACTCGGTCGTCGGTGGCGACATCCACTATCTGAACAACCGTTTGCCCGGCGGCCAGAGCATTGAAGGCGAAGCCTGGTACCAGCGTTCCGAAACCCCCGGCCTGGAAGACGATGACGCTTCCTTCGGGATCGGCTTGCGGTCACCCAATACCAGCGGCTTGCGTGGCGGATTGGGGTTCAAGGAAATCCAGCGCAACTTCTTCCCGGCGATGGGCTACATCAATCGCACCGACATTCGCGACTACGCCGCCGACGTGGGCTACACGCGCTTCTACCGGGGGAACTGGCTCCAGTCTTGGTTTGCCGGTTTCGACACGCAGGTCGTCGATGGCCTGGATGGCGAGCGGCAGAGCGAAATCTACGTCTATCGTCTTACGGAAATCGAAACGAGCACCCGGCACAAGGCGCATGTGCGGTATCTCTCGAACCGGGAAGTGATCCAGCGTCCGTTCACGCTGTATTCCGAACCGGGGCGCACGATCGCCATTCAGCCCGGCGAATATTCCTTCGACCAGGCAGAATTCAGCGTGACGACCGCGGGGCAATTGCCTTTTTCCGGGAGCGTAACGGCGACCATCGGCGATTTCTATGACGGCGACCGCACGGGCTACGCAACCACGTTCGCATGGAACCAGTCGCGCTACTTCCGGCTGTCAGCGACCTATGACTGGAACAGCATCAGCCTGCCGCAAGGCGACTTCATCACGAAGCTGTCCACACTCACGACGCAAACCGCATTCTCGTCGACATTCTTCTGGGTGAATCTCCTGCAGTACGACAACGTCTCAGAGGAATTCGGCGTCAACACCCGCTTCCAGTGGATTCCGCGCGCCGGCCAGGAAGGCTTCATCGTCCTCAACTACAACATGCAGGATCGGGACAAGGACAACACCTTTGCCACCGCCTTTGTCGATACGAGCGTGAAGTTCCGCTACACCTTCAGGTTCTAGAAAACATCCAGGTCATGCGCCTCGACCACGGGGCCGTCGTAGTACATCTTCATTTCGGCAAGGGCTTCGGCTTCCGTGCCTGTGCCACCGCAGTCCGTGCCGGCCTGGTCGCAACCGGGGTTCGCACGGTGGTACAGCACCAGCAGCTTCGGGCGACTCTGCTTGGCAATGACGGCCAGCTCTTCAGTTGACGTGTGATATGCACGCCGGTACGCCTGCCACGGTGCAGTCACCCTTGCGGTTGATCCCATCGTGTAGATCTCGAAGATGAGCAGATCACATTGGTCGCACGCGGCAGTAAGCGCAGGCGTCGGCTTCGTGTCTCCGGAAATCACGATCGTCCTGTCGGGCGTATCGATGCGATAGCCGAATGCAATCCAGGGACCATGCTCGACCGGGATGGCCGTGACAGTGACGTTGTCATCCTTGAGTACGACGCCCCCTTCTATCTCATGCACGTTGACCTGATAGCCGCGCGGTGGCGATGGCTGCAGATCATGGAGCCGTTGATCGATGTCCTCACCCCACGCCGCCTGGATCTTCTCGGTCATGGCAGCAGTGCCGCGAGGACCATAGAGCTCCAGTGGCTCCTGCCGTCCCATCACCCAGGGCGTCAGGATCAGGTCAGGCAATCCGAGCGTGTGGTCGGAATGAAGATGAGTGAGGAATGCGGTCTTCAGGTTGACCGAGTTCAGGGCCGGGATGCCTTTGCGCGTGGCTGCTGTCGCACGTCGCACAACCCCTGCTCCGGCATCGAAGAGATACGCGGAGCCATTGACCACAACTGCCGTGGCGGGACCCGCGCGATCCGGATCGGGTAGCGGTGTGCCCGTCCCCAGAAAGACGACCTGCGTCTGGCTCGAAGCAGCGATCGGCGCAGCAGCACTCGCTTCGGGTTCAGAGGTGGATGCCGTCGGTGCGGCCGTCTGGTCAGGAGTACAGCCACTCACCGCTACGGCCAGAACTGCCAACCAAAGAAGTTTCTCGCCGCGCATCGCGCTCCCCCCTTTATCTTTATCAATACGGACCGTTGAACAATAGCGCAGCCCGGTACGCCAAAACCAGCAGCGCCTTGCGTGGTACGTACATCGCGAACCCACGTCTTCAAGGAACTCGTGATAGGCGAGCTAACCTTCTTCTTCGATTCGCTGATGCACGCCGACCGCCCCACGTTGCCAGTAGGCAGCAGCCTTTATCCAGTCCTTGCCAATGCCACGCTCTTCCCGCAGGTAGCGACGAATCGTCCGGGCTGACTGCGATTCCAGCGCCACCCAGATGAAGCTTTGGCCTTGGGGAAAATCAACGGTGCGAAGCTGCTCGATGAGTTCGTATGCAGGCGACACCGGATTTGCTTTGCGCACCACCCGGATGACTTCGAGCGACGCCGGGCTTTGTAGCGGTGGCCAGTCGGATGCGGAATCCACCTCAAAGAGAACAAGGGCGCGAGTGCTGCCGGGCAATTCCTCCAGCCGCCGGCTGATGGCCGGCAGTGCCGTCTCATCACCGATGAAAACGTGCGAGTCGATACCTGCGGGCGAGAGAATCATCGAACCCTTGGGTCCGCCGACATCGAGCGAATCGCCCACCGCCACACGCATTGCCCAGCTAGCTGCAGGTCCCGCTTCGTGCAGGAAGAAATCGATCCAGAGTTCGTCCGCGACGGAATCATGGCGACGCGGAGTGAAATCGCGCATGGCTGCCGGCGTCCCTTCTTCCGGCGAAGGAAAGAACAGCTTGACGTGATCATCGAAACCCAGCGAGGTGAAGCCTTCGAGCTCGGCACCTTGCAACACGACCCGCACCATTTCCGGTGCGAGCCGTTCCACGCGAGCCACCGTCAAGCGGCGGCGTTTCAACTCATGCCGGACGCGTGTGATATCAGGACCGTTACTCACGCGCACCTCTCCCCGAGATCGCCTCGGCGGCCGCTTCGATGATCTTCCTGACGCGAGCCGTTTCCGTTTCGTCCCAGCCACCGCGATGGAACATGAGAGATGCCTTGAGGGTATGCATCGCATGATGCAGGTCTGGCGGAGGTGCCTCGCCCGACACCGCACGCGCTGCCATCTCCATCCGTGACAAGGCGCTCTTGAGAGCCGCGTCGTTCTCACGCAGGTAGCCCGCACCTTCGGCGGTGACTTTGAAGAGTCGCTTCGTCCCCTCGGACGTGATCGATTCAAGGTGGCCCAGCTCTTCCAGCAACGTGAGCGTCGGATACACGGACCCCGGGCTGGGCGCATAGGCCCCACCGAATTTCTGTTCGAGTTCCTTGATGAGCTCGTAACCGTGTCGCGGCTTTTCTTCGATCAGTGCAAGCAGTACCAGGCGCAGGTCGCCGGGCCCGAAAACCCGACCGCCGCCTCCACCGCCGCGACCGAAGGAACCACGCCCCGTGGGGCCTCGATCCTCAAAAGATCCGCGGCCTCCGCGCCCGTGCTTGCCACCACCCGGCCCGTGCCCGCGCTCCATGAAATGCTGCGAGTGCCTAATGAAATCATGAACATATCTTTTACCAAACATGCGAATTTCCAAATAGCTGACGTATCGTCGGAGATAACGATATATCGTTTGTATGTATCCAACAATACGTCTTTACAATTATTGACGTTGCGCTGGGGTGCCTCAGTTCAGAGGCAAGGCTGGGCGGGACTTACCTTCTTCCGGTGTCGATCAGTGCAGCAGAACTGATTTCCTTGAGCGAGCGCGCACTGCAACCGGCCATCGCCAGCCGCAATTCGTTGTTGAGCATTTCCAGCACGCGATTGACGCCCTGCTCGCCAAAAGCTGAAAGCCCCCAGACGTAGGGCCGGCCGATTCCGACAGCAGTGGCACCCAGGGCAAGCGCTTTGAAAACGTCCGTGCCGCGTCGGAATCCTCCGTCCACCAGCACGGGCACTCTTCCAGCCACACCCGCGATCACCTCAGGCAAGGACTCCATGGTGCTGCGACCACTCTCCGTCGCGCGACCGCCGTGGTTGGAAACCACGATTCCGTCCGCCCCGCTTTCAACGGCGAGAACAGCGTCTTCCCTGCTTTCCAGTCCCTTGACGAGGACCTTCATTTTCGTCACATCGCGGACACGCTTGACGAAATCCCAGGTGAGGGCCGGGGATTGCAGCCTCACCCCTTTCGTTTCGATGCCGGCAAACATCGGCTTGGTGGGCACCACCGTGCCATTGCCACCCGGACCGGCGGCCCCATGGCAATCACTGCACACCCGCGTGTCCTTTCTCTGGAACCGCATCTGCGTAATCGGGTTACGTCCAGCAGGAAGGTCAATCGTGATTGCAACGGCAGGACAACCCGCGGCTTCAGCACGCTGCAGCAGCTTCGTCGTGACTGGAAAACTGTCGGTCGTATACAACTGGAACCAGACGGGTGCGCCCCGAGCCTTGATGACATCCTCGACCGATGAGGACGACTGGGTTGAAAGTATCTGCAAATGCCCGCGGGCTTTCGCGGCCCGGGCCGACGCTACTTCGCCTTCCGGATAGAAGGCTCCCTGACTGCTCAAGGGTGACAACACGATCGGCGAATTGAATTTCTCGCCGAACACCTCGGTCGTCATGTCGATGCGGCTCACATCAACCAGACGCCGGGTGCGCAACTGGTAACGCGCGAACCCTTCCCGGTTCGCCTTCAGCGTTTCATCGCCTTCCACGCCGGAAGCGAGATACCCCCAATGCGCAGGAGGCAAAATCCTCTGTGCCATCGCCTCGAAATCGAATACGTCGAGGGCATCCGATGCCTTGGCCAACATGCCGTCCTGTGCAAACAGCTCGGCGGGCGACAAGCCCGCGAGCAAGGGACTGGCAGCGAAGAACTTCAGCAATGCACGCCGATTCGACATGGCAACCGCCTTGGCCACACACAACGAGGGAAGGATCAGGTCAGGACTTCGTGCACTCAAAGCTGGCGGCGGCGTTGATGTCGCCTGAACCTGCGTATTTTGGCCACGCGGGATAGACACACATCGGACGCGTACGGCCGTTGTTGTCGGGTTTCGCATCGGTCACCACGAGCGTTGCCGGCGCCTGCCCTTTCTCGACCCAGGCTTCCAGGGTGCCGAGGGAATCCCATGACGCAACGAACTGGCCAGTACCATGGCCAAAGCCCGGAATCATGTAGAACCGCAGGAAGTCATCGAGGCTTTCCTGGCCGAACTGCGCCACCAGTCGGTCGTAATAGTCGACTGTGTTGTAGGGCGTCACTGCCGAATCGACGGTGCCATGCATCAGCAGCAGCTTGCCACCGCGCGCCTTGAATGCCGAAATATCGACCACGTTGGCATCGATGAGATTCGAAATCGCTTGTAGACGATCCTTGTGGGCAGCGGGTTTGAAAGTCAGCGAATCGACAGTCGTATCCTTCGTGACGAAGAACCGCACCATCGGATCGGCCAGCACATACAGACCGAAGTCCTGCACCGGCGTAGGTGGAGAACTGGGCACGGCGCGAGTCCCGAATCCGAACAGACCCGTCCAGTCGCCACCTTCGAGGATTGGCCAGCGCGCGAACGAGCTGATCCCGCCTTGAATGGGAAAGCCAAGGTCGAATCGGGAGTTGATGGTATTCACGACATTGATCTGCGCATCCGAAAGACACGTATCGCCGGTATTGGCACCGCCCCGGCAGCGCAGGCTCGACAGTTTGAACGTCGACTGGCAACCGCCAAGATTGCTGATGACGCCATCCGTCGCGCCGTCCAGCCCGTCGCAGGTTGCCATCACGGATTTCTGGAGCAACGATACCTTGGCCGGATTCAACCAGCCTGCTCCACCCTTGGCATACACGGCCTGCGCCAGGTGATTGCCATCTGTCTGGAGCATCGTGAAGTTGTACACCGGATGTGTCGCAATGGCGCCGTCATAGTCCTGTGGCCAGCGCTGGATCGCCAGAAACACCTCGTGCCCGCCCTGCGAATTGCCGGAGATATAGAAACGATCCGGCGTCTTGTCGTAACGCGCGCGCATCAGCACCAGCGCCACGTCGTGCGTCTTCTTCAACTGGTCGCCGCCAAAGTTGGCCAGCGCTTCATCGTTCAAGCCGAACGATCCATCCGCCACCTGGCCAGCGTGGCCCGAATCGCTGCCGAGCGTCACATAGCCCGCGGCGAGCGGCGTCGGCCCACCAACGGGACCAAACGAAATCTGGTTCAACCCGGTGACCACGGTGCCGTTGTAGCCCCCACCACCGAGTTGCAGAGCTTTGCCGTTCCACGTGCTGGGCAGGTTTACTTCAACGTTTATATCAGGCGCAGTGGTGTCGACAGGATGGATAGCTGCGAGAACCTTGCAGAATTCGCCGTTCTTGTTCTCGGCGTCGGTGGCAAGAACGAGCGAAGCCGCAGTCACATCAGCGCCCTGCGTTGCAAGTCCGATGTCCGCAGCAGCGATTTTCAGGCCGCTCAGCTTCGAACAACTTTCGCTTGCGGAGGGCTGCACATTGGCAGCAACGGGTTCCTTGCTTCCGCAACCCGCGAGCAGCCCCGCCAGCACCATTGCGGCAACGCAAGAATTCAACGGGATTCCAGGTTTATTAGTGTTCTGCATGATCGACTCCCCTGCGGATGTCCCGGATTCAGGTCTTGCCGCTTGTCTGTTCAGGCGCGAACAGTGCCACAGTGCGCACCATCGGTGCCAGTGATAACACTCGCGTGACAAGCGCAGTCAGTGATTCCCTTTTGTGGCCTCGATGGATATCGGTCCCATCAACGAGGCGCCGGGTATACGACCGGGGCGCGGCACCGGCGGTGGCATGTTGTCCTGTTGAGCGACGAGTCGCATTTCGTTCTGCGCGATATGGACCGAAGCCTGGTTCATGAACGGCAGCGACCCCGGACCCCAGTCCTCATGGAGGATATTGAAAGTCAGCGTATCGCCGTCGATGCGAAAATCATCGAGGGCTGCCATCGTGTAGGGATTGTCACATCGCCCGCACACCATCCCGCGCAGCTTGTCGCCGATCTTGCGGATGATGAAGAACTGCTTGTCCATGCCCACGCCGAATCCGAGCCATACCCCGATGATGTCTTTCTCGGTGAGCTGCGCCTTCCAGGGTCCGGGCTGCACATACGGCTCCTGGTTTCCCGGCGGCCGCGGCTGCGCGGGAATGGGCGGCGCCGGAGGCAATCGAGAGACCGGGAGAGGCAGCGGATCGGGCCCGCGCGGATCCTTGATGAGGACCCTTAGAAACCTGCCGGCCGGACCGTTGCCGGCCACCGTCAGAGTGCCCTTGTCGAACTTCGCGGTCGCGCGGTCTTGCGAGACAGTACTGCCATCGGCATTCACACGTGTCACCACGAAGGTAATGCCATTGGCGTCGAACTGGCCGTCGAGAAAAGCCAGCGTGGTTCCATCACTGCAAAGAGTGCAGTAGATGCCCCTGACTTCATTGCCGCGAATCGAAAACTGGTAGGTATGCGGCTCGCCACTATCGGTTCGCCATCCACCACGGTAGTCATCAGCGGTCTGGGCAACCACCACTTGTGTGAAGCCGAGCGCCGCCAGAATCATCCATGATTTTTGCATTGTGGGTCCCCGTGGAAATTTCTTGAGTATTCCGGCGAACGGAACAAATCATGCTGCTATGCAGAGTGACGAGGCCGGAACCGCAGGCTATATCTGCTACCGTCGGTACAAACAGCTCAAGAATCGGGGGTGTCCTTTGCATTGTCCAGACAAGTCGGCGCTGGTTCGCTCCAGCCTCGCTTTCCTGATTGCATGTTCAATGCCCGTCGCGTTCGCCCACCACGGCATCTCGAACTGGGACCAGAACAAGGACGTCAGGATCACCGGTGTATTGACGAAGTTCGAACTGATCAACCCGCATTCCTATATCTATCTCGATGTGAAAGGCCCCGACGGAAAAGTCGTGCCGTGGGGATGCGAAATGCGTGCGGCGGTGGTGCTCCGTCGCTCCGGCTGGACGACAGAGATGTTCAAGATCGGTTCAACCATCACGGTGACGGGCTCGCCGGAACGCCGAAAGCCGAACCTCTGCTATCTCGGCACGATTACGTTTGCCGACGGCAGCCAGATGAATCGCTATTCCCAACGCGAAGTCCCTGCCACCGTGGCCAGCGCAAAGCCCGCACGTGTTGCGCGCACCGCGCAAGGCGTTCCCAACCTCGCTGGCGACTGGGCGGCTGAGCAGCGTGTCATGACCGACCCACGTGGGCAAAGCGGTGCATTCCTCCCCTTGAGTGAAGCAAACAAACTCAAGCCGGGCGAAGTACCGGAGGGCGGCCGTGCCTTCCCGGGAGCACGCGGCACTCCCGAATCACTGGCGCAGGATCCGATCAAGGCCGCCTGGACCCGGCCTACGCTCGTGGCGTTGACTCCTGCGGGTGAACGCGCCCGTGAAAAATTCAACGGCGCCACGCGCGACAACCCACGGCTGCGCTGCCAGCCGACCAACATCCTGTTCGACTGGACCTTCGACACGATGGTGAACCGCATCGTCCAGACCCCGGAGATCGTCACGCTGCAATACGGCTTTATGGACCTGACGCGCACGGTTCATCTGAACCTCAATCAGCATCCTGCCAATCTCCGCCCCAGCGTGGCCGGACATTCCATCGGACACTGGGAAGGCGATGTCCTGGTCGTTGACACGGTGGGCATTGCGCCGGGTGTGCTCTCCGCCGATGCGCGGACGCTGCACAGCAACCAGTTTCATGTGATCGAGCGCTTCCAGCTCGACCCCGCGAAACAGACCATCGTGCGCAGCTACATCGCTACAGATCCGCTGTATTTCAGCGCCGAGTACAAAGGCACCGACACCATGTATCTGGCGGAAGTGCCCTACTCCCCCTATGCCTGCAAGGATGTTGGAGGCGCACCGGTTGGCTAGTTTCTGCCTGGTGTTTGCCAGCGCCAGATGCAGGCGGCGATTGCAATGGGCAGCAGGACAACCATCGAAGTCATTGCGTGCTCGAAATACAAAGTCGGATTCGCTGCGGCATTGCCCGTGAGAATCGGCACGATGAGCATGATCAGAATGTACAAGGCGCATGTCAGCAGCACAGTCCGGCGCCAGCGACGTCGATCGGCGAGCAGCAGTTGTAGGTTCAGGGCAGAGAGATAGATCAGAAGTCCCAACATACGGTGAGCGCTACCGGGTGATAACCATTGCTCCAGCACTGGCTGCCAATGGACGATCGCGAGAATGCGCAGGGTATTGACGATGAGTGCAGTCACCCAAGCGAAAACCAATGCGCTGCCCAGCAACAGCGGCCATTCGAGCAGTCGGAACCGGGAACCGGGGCGCTGGCCGATCGGCCGCGACATCCAGCACCAGCCAAGGAAGGACATGATCATGAAGTTGATGCCGGCACAGGCTTTGACCAACACGATTCCAGCGTCGAGGCTGTACCACTCACCTGCCGGGCTTTGCTGAAAATTCCAGCCGGCCACGAGCCGCAGCAGCATCGAGACCGGCCGGAGCATCCACTCGAGTTCGGAGGCCGCCGCCACGCTGAAATACCCTTTCAGCATGGCGGCCAGGCCTACGGCCAGCGACCACCACAACAGAGTGGACCGCCGGCATTGCCACCACTCAGCCACCGAAGTTTCTCCGGCGCATGTTGCGCATGAAGTGCAAGCCAAGCAGCAGCGCGCACCAGGCGACCAATACCAGTGATTCTGGTTCGGGCGCGGGCGTTAACTGACCCACAGCCGATTCACTGACACCCGAAGGGAGCGGCAGCGGTTGCTTCACATCGATTGCGGGACCATCGCCGGTCGGCAATTGTTCATCGACACCGACGAACGAAGTGGCACTGGTCAGCAGCGAATACTTGAGGCCAAGTGCACGGATCTCCTCGCGGGAATCGGTCGCTGCGTTCGGGAAGACATAGAGTCTTTCCAGGCGTTTTCTGGCCCACAGGATCGGCAGGCTGCGATCCTTGTCCGTGCCATCGAGTTCAAAGATCCACTGCTGCTTGCCCGTACCTGAAACACCGGTGAGCTCGATCGCTGCATTCCACCTCGCTTTGCGATACTTGCCGAGTACCAGCACCGGACGACTTGCCAGCAGGTCGGGCTGCACGCGCGGCTCCGTGTCATACACCTCGACGTTCTTGCCGGTGATGCTGATGTCGGTCAGAACGGGTGCAGACACGTACTTGCGGAACCGCTCCGCTTCGCGCGTCGAGTCGGATTCACCGGTCACGACGAACGATTCCGCACGACCGACTTTCGCCAATCCATCGATCAGGAAGCGGTTGACGGTACGGCCGATCCCGAACACATAGAGGTTGCTGTTGCCGAGGTTGCTGTCGACCAGCTTGAATGCCTCATCTTCGGCAGAGATGTAACCGTCAGTGATCAGCACCATGCTTCGCGATACACCCTCCGCAACCGGCATTTCCAGTGCTCGTTCCAATGCGGGCAGCAGTTCGGTTCCGCCCCCACTGGAAGTGCGCCGGAGCATGTCTTCGGCCAGGGCAATGTTCTCGGGCGTAACCGGCAGTGACTGGGGAGCGAGCACCGACGACCCGCCTGAAAAGAACAGGATGTTGAACTTGTCCTTCGGGCCAAGGTTGGCAAGCAGCTTCCCGATCAGCGAGCGTGCGGTATCAAGCGGGAACCCCTCCATGGACCCCGAGACATCGATGATGAAGACATAGTCACGTGCCGGCAGCTCGGCGGCAGTCACCCGCTTCGGTGGCTCGGCCTGCAGCAGGAAGTAGTTCTCGCCACCCGCCCGGAAACGGGTCAGGCCGGAAACGATGGCGTCGCCCTGCAACCGGTATTCCAGGACGAAGTCACGATTGCCTGCCGTATCGCGTGGCTCATCGAGGTTGACGCGAACGCTCTTCTCGCCCTGCCACTTGGCGAAGATCCTGTGGGTCTTCGACTGCAGGTCGTGGAATGCAATCGGCGAAGCCATTTCCACATCGATGTCGAACGTGGATATACCCTTGTCTTGCGTATGCAGATAAGGATTGCTGATCCACGTGACTTCCTGATCGGTGCGGTTTGCATCGTCGCCATATCGCGGACCCACCACGCCTGGGTAGACGAATTCATACACCCCCTCCGTCGGCGTAAGGAACTCGGTGTATTCGAGCTCCACCTGGACATCCTCACCCACCGCGATGTTCGCCACGTCCATCGAGAACACGTTGGGACGCTTCTGCGCCAGCAGTGAAGCCACCTGGCCTGCCGACTTTGCCGCCTCGAATATCTTCCGGGCTTCTTCCTTCTCCTTGATTCGGGCAGTGATGCGGCGGTGGCCGATGGTCATGACCATGCCGTTGACCGCAGCGTGAGTGGAACCGGGAAAGATGTACTTCGCGTTGATGGGCATCGTGCCCTCATTGCGATAGGTCTGATGCACCCGGACACTGGCGATGACGCCATTCAGGGTTGCAGTGACCCGCGTCTCCTTCATCGGAAAGTGGTCTACGCCGGAATCATCCTTGACCTCGAAGTAAGGCGATTGGGCCGCGATGCCTGGATCCGGCGTCGTCGCCTTGACGTCGAACCCCAGCGAGAGAAGACCCAGAAAAGTCAGCGCGGGAATCAGCCAGTGAGGCCGTCTTGATAAGTGAAGCATTTGAGTTCTCCTTGGGCTGGGATCGACGCTGCCAGTGTCCCCACGCGAAGTGGTGCGAACATGGAAGCCCCATGGAGAACGTGTGAAATCGGGATGGAGAACCGTCCGAAGATCAGGTGCCAGGCGGGCGCCAGGGCACGAACAGCCGCGCACGCGTCCCATGCGCCGGGCATTCGATATCGATGCGCCCGCCGTGCAACTGGGCAACCTCGCGGACAAAGTTCAATCCCAGGCCCGTGGACTTGCGGCCCGTGACAGGACGCGGCAAGGAATAGAAACGATCGAAGATTCGTTCGCGCGCAAATGCAGGGATACCCGGGCCCTGGTCTTCCACTGCCAGCAGAACCCCTAACTCGTCGGCGCTTGCACTGAGGGAAATGGTCGAGCCACGCGGCGCAAAGTCGAGGGCGTTCCGCAGCAGGTTGTCGACCGCCTGTCGCAGCAACAGCGGATCGCCGCTGACAAGATCCTTTCCTTCGTAGTGCTGCGTCAACGTCACGCCGCGTGCCTCCAGCGTCGCTGTTGCTGACGAAGCCACTTCGCTGGCCAAGGCGTGCAGAGCTACCGGCTCGATGTGAGTCAGGCGATTCGCTCGTTCCAGCGACGCAAGCTCCAGCAGCCGGTCCGCGAGCTTGCTGAGGCGATCCACCTCGCGCTCGATGGTCTTCACGAAGGTCTGCCGGCTGTCCGGCGGAATTTCCCCTGCCAGCAGTTCGGCGCTGGCGCGAATGGCGGTCAGCGGACTTTTGACTTCGTGGGTCAACGACTGAACGTAGTGCTCCACGTACTCTTTATCGACAAGGGCAGCATGCATCTTCTCGATGGCTTCACCCACCCGGCCGATCTCGTTGTCGCCCATCTCGGGTAGCGCCACCGACCTGCCCTCGCTCATGTCATTGGCGTATTCCACCAGCGATTGCAGCGGTCTCGATACCCAGGCGTAGAGCAGCAGGGCCAGTGCCACAGCAACCCCGGACGCCAGCAGCACAGCGGTAAAGAGCTTGCTGCGCGCCGATTCAATGAAGCGCTCGATGTTCGTATTGGGTTTGCCGAGACTGACAATGCCGACGAGATCGCCATTGACGCGAATCGGTGCGGCCACATAGGCCACCGAGACCTGGACCGGTTTGCCGTCCGCATCGGGCAGGATTTCCTCCGACGTGCGGGCGCCGTATCGCCCCCGCTGCGTTGAAGATACGTCGAGCCAGCCGGAGTAGTCCTCACCCAGCTTCGCCTCCGCCCGGGAATCGAAGATCAGCTTGCCGAACACGTCAGTGACGTAGATCCGGATATCGGCGTTGGTCTTGACCACCGAATAGATGGGCGCCTTGAAAGTCTGTGCCCCGAGGCTTTGCATCGCTGCGCCGAGGGGGGCGAACCGCTCCTCGGGAGGCTGGTCCCAGGTCGCGGCAAGCTGCTCCGCCAGCAGGCGCGATGTGTCGACCATGACTTCTTCGGACGACTCGCCATAGCGGAAGCGCAGGTCGCTTGTCACCCAGTACGCCAGCAGACCGAAGCCGGCGATCACCGACGCCACGAACACGAAGAAGATCTTCGAGCGGATGCTCATGCATCCAGGTCCAGCGAATAGCCCATCCCGCGATGCGTGCGAATGGGATCGCCGCTGCTGTTCGCCTCGCGCAGCTTGGCACGAACGCTCTTGATGTGACTGTCCACCGTGCGATCGAGCCGATGGTCCGGGGCCTCCCACGCATGATCGAGCAGCTGTGCACGCGTGAAGACCCTGCCCGGATGCTGGAGCAGCACTTCCAGCAACTGGTATTCGTGCAGCGTGAGATCGAGTGGCTTGCCGCAATAGCTGATCTGCCGGCGGCTGCTGTCCTGATGGAAGCGACCCTGGGCAATCGCGGAGGGTGCGGTAACCGCCTGGAGAGGCCGCGGCACAGTTGCAGGGTTCGCACCCCGGCGCAGCACCATGCGAACCCTGGCCATGAGCTCGCGCACGCTGAAGGGTTTGACGACGTAGTCGTCCGCGCCCATCTCGAGTCCGACCACTCGATCTATTTCCTCCTTACGGGCAGTCAGGAAGATGACTGGCACATTGGTAACCTCTCGCAGTTGGCGAAAGAAATCGAAACCGCTGCCATCCGGGAGGCCCACATCCAGGAGAACGAGGGACGGTATCTCGTGCGACAAGCCCGCGAGGAACTCTGTTCCCGTGGCAAAGTGCTGGCAGCGAAAACCTTCCGCCCGCAGCGCAAAGCTGACCGCATCCGCAATGGCGGATTCGTCGTCGACAATATTAATGCTGGCAGGTTGGTGGTTCACGGTGCTGGCCTCGAGTCTACCGGAGGCTGGTTCGTCCGCCACCCTACCGCCCGGAATTTCCGCCTGCCTGTCGATTTCGTGTTCCCGGCTTCGACAAGCGCAAGGACCTGCTGTGCTTGCGCGCCGTTGCCCCTCGTGGAATATGGCTGCAGGACCTTGGCCTCGTCACGACAAAGGAGAAGCGATGAACAACGATATCTGGCTTAACCTCGCCTCGAAGGACCTGAAGAAGTCGAAGCAGTTCTTCACCAGCCTCGGATTCGAGATGAACGAGCGACATGCCAATCCCGGCATGGTCAGCATGTTCGTGGGAAGCAACAAGCTCATCGTGAATCTCTTCCCCGCGGAAGCCCTCACAGGCTTTTCACAGAGCCCGGTGACCGACACGGCCGAATCCACGGAAGTCCTGTTCAGCCTTGGCGCGAGTTCCCGTGCCGAGGTAGATGCCCTCGCCCAGAAGGCAGTCGCAGCGGGCGGAACGCTCTATGGCAAGCCCGGCGAAAAGGATGGCTGGATGTATGGCTGCGGTTTCATCGACCTCGATGGCCACCGCTGGAGCGTGCTGTACATGGACATGAGCAAGATGCCGGGACGGTGAACTACATGCGGTCGCTATGTTCGCTATCGAACAGATGGCGTGAAGAACGCCGTCAGTTCGTCCGTTGTCATGGGATACATCACCGAGTAGAAATTACATGCAGCCGGATTATCTTGTGCGGCTCGGGGCCATTCGTGACATTCGTCTCTGCGGCGTACTGCCCGTACACATAAGGTCTGCACTCGCCCCTCTGGAAGGGGAAGGATAACCCGAAGCCAGGATAGAACTGCATAGACAAACAATGAGCAACCTCCGGTCACTCCCCACTGCTTCGAAGCCGGTTCTCTTGTGGTCGGCACTCCAGCAGTATCTGAATGCAAGGGTGGGAATTGCCGGCCGGCTCGGATTGTCTTTTGCCGCGGTTGCGACCCTTGCAGCGATTGCAAATGTGCTGGTCGCGCAAGGCATCTCGATTATTTCCAGGCCAACCTCAAACCCGGTTGTCATCGCAGCGGTGCCTCCCGAAAAGCCTGCTGCCGAAGTGGCAATACCCGCGCCAAAGTCACCTTTGAATGCAGATCGATTGCGCGAAGCGATAGACCGGTACGATCGGTCCGTCAGAGCCAGCGCCCGCACGGCCAGTCCCGAGGACGACGCGCAGCGGCAAGCCGCGGAGTTGGCGCTTGATCAGCTCTCCTCGGCGTTCCTCACCGAGGCGAAAGCCAATTCCGAACTGCATGTCCGCGACCTGAACCTTGCCCTTGCAGAATACCGGGCCACCGGCAGCACACTGCTGGTCATCGCCGCGCGCATGCAGGCTGAAGTGGCTGACTATGCTGCCGAGGTCGAGTCCATGAACGGCAGCGTCAAGAAAGCCATTGATTCAGCCTGGAAGATATTCGGGCGCGTCGTTGCCCGCCAATCGCTGCTGCAGTTGCGCGACGACCTCGAGGAAATACGCAGGCGCTTCGCAACCCTGCGTGCCTCACCTGCGATCGATGCAGCTGGAACGGAACTCCTTGCGCAAAGCGAAAAAACCTTTGAACGCACACTGGATGAAAACAGGACAAACCTTTCCCGATCCCAAGGGGAAGAATGGGTGAGCTCACTGCAGAACGGACTATCGAGTCTCACGATGAGACGGGAAGCGCTGGTCGCTGGCGAACACGCATTGGAAGCAGCCCAAGCCAGATTCGTCGTCACTCATGACAGGTTGACCACATTGGTAGCTGGGCTGGTCAAACGCGCCAACAGCCAGACTCAGGCCAAGGCCCTGGCAGCGCAGAAAGCCGCTGCCCAGAAGGTACAGGAGCCCTTGATCGAAAATACACCCGAGCTACTTGTGACCCAATCCAGTAGTGCTGCTCCGACCCCGGAGGACGGACACTCCAGGCGCGGGATGCTGGCCTGGATCAGCGTAGCGGTACTTCTGGTCGTGCTGCTGGTCTCGATTGCCACCGTCAAAAGCATTGTCCTGCCAATCCGGCGATTGCTCCTGGCCACCTCCAGCCTCGCCAAAGGCGACGCTCATCAGCCCGTCCCGCGAGGCGGCATAAAGGAATTGGACATCCTCGCGGTGTCGTTCAACCAGATGGGCACTGAACTGACGGCAGCACGCGAAAGCATGGTCAATGCACAGGCCGATCTCGAGAAACGCGTGGCCGAACGTACTGTGCAGCTACAGGAGCTGGCGGAACGGGACCCCCTGACCGGCCTTCCCAACAGAAGGCATTTACGGATCCTGCTCGACAACGCACTCGGTCAGGCCTCGGCCAATAAACATCTCGTCGGTGTCTTCTTCCTCGATCTCGACAACTTCAAAAACATCAACGATTCGCTCGGGCACGCTTTTGGTGATCGCATCCTCAAGGCCATCGCCCTCCGGCTCCAGGAAGTCAGCCTCGACTTCGGCTTTGCATCACGACTGGGCGGCGACGAATTCACGGTGGTATTGACGGGTGGCCGAAGCGTCGAGGACGTTCGCAATGCCGGGCTCAGGATCATCGCCGCCTTCCAGGATCCGGTGGTCATCGATGGCAGGGAACTGGTCATCAGCGTCAGCATCGGCGCCAGCATTTATCCGGATCATGAGCAGACTGCGGAGGGCTTGCTTCGGGCGGCAGACGCAGCGCTGTTCCGCGCGAAGGCACTTGGCCGCAGCCAGCTTTCCGTCTTCACTCCGGAGCTGCTGGCCGAAGCCGCCGCGAAGTTCACGACCGAACAGGGCCTGAGGCGTGCAGTCGAGCGCGGTGAGTTCGAACTCGTCTACCAACCCGAAGTGAGCTCGGTCACCCTGCAGACTTCGCTGGTGGAGGCCCTGATCCGGTGGCGCCTGCCGGATGGACGATTGCTGTCCCCGGGCGAATTCCTCGCAGTAGCCGAAGAGTCCGGCCTGATCGTCGAGATCAGCGACTGGGTCCTGCGATCCGCCATCCAGACGGCTTCCGAATGGCACCATGGAGCCTGGCCGGAAGCACGGGTTGCGATCAACGTCTCCCCTCGCCAGCTGCTAGATCACCGCTTCGTGGAGAGGGTCCAGGGTCTTCTGGAGGAATTCAGGGTACCCGCACGTTGCATTGAAATCGAACTGACGGAGACTGTGCTGCAAACAGGCCCCGCCACCATCGACACTCTCCATCGGCTGCGGGCGTGCGGCATTGCCATCGCACTGGATGATTTCGGCACGGGATATTCGTCCCTCGCTTCGCTCGAGAAACTGCCGTTCACGCGGATCAAACTGGACAGGAGCCTGATCGACGGCATCGATACCAGCCTCCGTTCGGCGGCCATTACGCGCGCCATCATCGGGCTGTGCCACGGCTTGGGCCTGGAAGTCACTGCGGAAGGAATAGAACGTCCGGAGCAGTTCTCCCTGCTGATGGAACAAGGACCGATGTACTTTCAGGGCTATCTGTTGTCAAAGCCCGTTGCCGCAGGCGACCTGTTATCCGTCATGAACCGCGTGAAGCAGGAAGCACCGCTCTTCCTTATGTCGGAGCGGAATACCCGGATCCATCCGGCCGAAAAAGAACCGCAGGCCGCGTCGCAGGCTCAATCCGCCTGAGCGAGGCCAGAGCTGCCGGCCGGGAAAGCAGCCCGCCACGAACCCCATTCCTACCGCCTCTGCTCCCGGGCCAACGCGGCGTCAACCGTATTGGACAACAACATGGCTATCGTCATGGGGCCGAGCCCGCCCGGAACCGGAGTGATCCAGCCGGCTCGGGCAGCGGCGGATGCGAACTCGACATCGCCGACAAGCTTGCCATCAGGCAACCGATTGATGCCGACATCGAACACCGCTGCGCCCGGTCGAATCCATTCACCGGGAATGAAGCCCGGTTTGCCGACCGCGGCCACCAGCAATTCCGCTCGCTCGACTTCAGCTTGGAGATCACGCGTGCCGGTGTGACACACGGTGACCGTAGCGCCAGCAAGCAGCAACTCCAGCGCCATCGGACGCCCCACGATATTGGATGCACCAACCACGGTGGCACGCAAGCCTCGCAAGGCGATTCCGTATTCCTGCGCCAGACGTATCACGCCGAACGGTGTGCAGGGTCGCAGCTTCGGCCGCTTCTGCGCGAGCATTCCCGTATTCGCCGGATGGAAGCCATCGACATCCTTCGCAGGATCGACGGCATCCATGATCCGGGTGGAATCGACTCCTGCTGGCAGGGGGAGCTGCACCAGGATGCCATCCACGCGATCGTCATTGTTGAGCCGGTCAACGATGGCCAGAAGCTGTGCTTCAGTCGACGTCACCGGCAGGTCATTCGGGAATGACTCTATGCCGGCCTCGAGACAGGATTTACGCTTGTTGCGTACGTATATGCTGGAAGCAGGATCTTCACCGACCTGCATGACGGCGAGCCCGGGTGCCCGTCCATAGATGCCGATGAATTCCTGCACGCGCGCCGCCACGCCCTGCCGGACCTTCGCAGCCACGGCTTTGCCATCCATGAGAATGGCGCCCCCTGCTGCCCTTCCCTGCTCCGCCATGCGCGCTATCTCAGGACGACAGTCTTGCTGCCGTTCCGGAAGACCCGGCGCTCGGCATACCACTTGATGGCGCGATTCAGTGCCACGCTTTCGATCTCGCTGCCGATGACGGCGAGTTCTTCAGGCGACAACGCATGATCCACGCGTTCCACTTCCTGCTCGATGATCGGACCCTCATCCAGATCCGTGGTGACGTAGTGAGCCGTCGCACCGATGAGCTTCACTCCGCGCGTGTGTGCCTGGTGATAGGCCTTCGCTCCCTTGAAGCCCGGCAGGAAGGAATGATGGATGTTGATCGCCCGCCCGTCGAAATAACGACAGGCTTCAGGCGTCAGGATCTGCATATAGCGTGCGAGCACGAGCAGTTCCGCATCAACGTCCTCGAACAGCTTGATCAGTTTCTGTTCCTGCTCCTGCTTGCGCCCATCCACGATCGGCAAGTAGTGGAACGGCAGGCCATGCCATTCGGCGAGCCTGCGCATGGCTTCATGATTGGACACGACGGCAGCCACATCGATCGGCAGCGTGCCCGTGCTCCAGCGATGCAGGATGCTGTTGAGGCAATGACCATGGGTAGATACGGCTAGAAGCACGCGGCACTTGCGTTGCACCTCGTGGAATTTCCACGTCATCCCGAAGCGCTGGGCGACCTGTGCCGAGAATTTCTCGTCGAGTCCCGCGATCCCGGGCATGCCTTCGCCATTGTCGTGAAAGACCGTGCGCATGAAGGAGGTTCGCGTATACGGATCGTCGTAGTGCTGCGCTTCGGTAATGAGGGCGTTATGCGACGCGAGGAATCCCGAAATGGCAGCCACGATACCTGTCGTATCGGGGCACCAGGTGGTCAGGACATGCAAGGGAGGCGTACCTGTAGCTGGCGACACGCCCGATGCATTCGCTGGAATGGAAGCCGAACCCGGCCCGGTACTCGCAACAGACATGAACAACCCCTTGAAGGATCGACGCACGAATTCAGATTTATTGGTCCCGGCACCGGACACGAGATAACCGCGCCTGCCTGCCGGCTGGCGATCAGAGCACGAACGTCGTGCCAGCTTCAAGACAGTGCAGCACGGCGCGCCCATGTCGCTGTCAGCGCCGTCTGACCACCAGTCCGGTCAATGGCATCTGGCCCTCCCTCCGGAACTCATATCTGATGAGTGCATCGAGTCCGATGAGTGCATCGAGGCCGATATGTAGGCCAACTACGGCGGAAGTGAGGTAGATCATGCGTATCACCAGTCTTTTCCTGGGATCGGTGCTGGCAGCAGCTTCACTGCTGGCTGGCTGTGCCACCGGCCCCCGGGTCCGCTCGACACAAGACGCGGCAGTCGATTTTTCGCAGTACCGGACCTTTGGCTTTACCACTCCGCTCGGCACTGATCGCGAGGGCTACCAGACCATCGTGTCCCAGCAGCTCAAGTCAGCCACCCAACGGGAAATGGCAGCCCGCGGGATGCGCTATGACGAGACCTCGCCCCAGCTGCTCATCAACTTCAATGGCAAGCTCAGCGACAAGCTGCGGACCAGCTCAGTTCCCTCCTCCGGCGTGAGCCTCGGCGTTGGGAGAAGCCGCGGGTACTACGGCTATCGCACGGGGATCTATACCGCCTGGCCGATGTATACCGACACCAGTGTCGACAGCTACACGGAAGGGACGCTCAACATCGACGTCGTCGACGCGGCACGCAAACAGATGATCTGGGAAGGCGTCGCGGTCGGTCGCGTCTCCGAAAAGGACCTCGCCAATCTGCAGCCCGCGATCGATGCAGGGGTCAAGGCCATCTTCGAGAAGTACCCGGTGGGTGCGCCCGACGTCGCCCAATAGTCGCAAAACCAGCTCGCTGCTTATGAGATCAAGAGTAACTGTTTCGCCCGAGTGGCCCGGGATTCGCTGACACGATGATCAGGGTGGGTACGGCAGGATGGTCGATACCCAAGGCGGTTGCATCGACTTTTCCCGGGGACGGCACCCATCTTGAGCGCTACTCAAGGGTGCTGCCTTGCGTGGAGATCAACACTTCGTTCTATCGGCCCCATGCCCGCGCGGTCTATGAAAAATGGGCAGGCCGCACCCCCGCCTCCTTTCGCTTTTCCGTAAAAGTGCCACGAAGCATCACGCACGAGCAGCGCCTGCGGCGCGCCCGGCTGCCGCTGGTGGCGTTCCTGGAGCAGGTCACGGGCCTTGGCCCGAAGCTCGGCCCGATCCTCGTGCAACTGCCGCCTTCACTGGAATTCGATACGCGAGTCGTTCGCGCATTCTTTTCCTGTGTTCGCGATTGTCATGGGGGAGCCGTCGTATGCGAACCTCGTCATCCAAGCTGGTTTTCCAATGCCGCAGATCGGCTGCTTGAATCACTGAGTATAGGTCGGGTCGCCGCGGACCCTGCCATCAGCGAGGTAGCCCGCTCCCCTGGCGGATGGTTTGGCGAACGACAAGGCGCAGCTCCAGGGGCCGCGTACTACCGCCTCCATGGCTCGCCCAGGATGTACTGGTCGCGCTATACCGCAGAACAGCTTGCACGATTGGGTGAGGATTTCCGCGGGCTAGCGTCGGGCAGGGACATATGGTGCATTTTTGATAACACCGCCGCAGGTGCGGCGATTGAGAACGCCCTTGAAGTCCGCACGAGGTTTTGCGCCAAGACACGCTCTTGACCTGCCCATTCACTGTCGGACACGTCCTATCCGACCTGCAGGGCCGCACCGCTTGATGCTGTAACGGAGAAGGTCCACCTTCTATACGCGATTCATAAATGCAAGAGCATTCGAGCAGGTGCACCATCGAAGTCATTCGAACGCCACAAGGGCTCTTCTGTCCCAAAGGGCAATTCCATATAGATCCCTGGCTGCCAGTAGAAAGGGCGGTTGTAACCCATGCGCACGCAGATCACGCGCGACCGGGATCTTCGATGTATTACGCCGTCAGCTCCAGCGTCCCCATCCTGCGCCGACGCCTCGGCAGCGAGGCCAGTATTGTTTCCCTGCAGTATGGAGAAACACTCCAGTTTGAGGGCGCGCAAGTTTCACTCCATCCCGCCGGGCATATTCTGGGCTCGGCGCAGGTGCGCATCGAAACCGATCAGGGGGTGTGCGTCGTAGCAGGCGACTACAAGAGGCAGGCCGACCCGACATGCGAGGCATTTGAGGTTTTGCCCTGCAATGTCTTTGTTACGGAATCGACTTTCGGACTACCCATCTATCGGTGGGAACCTACCGCAGCCGTCATTGCCGACATTTACGGCTGGTGGACAGCCAACCGCGCGCTGGGTCTGACTTCGATTCTAGGGTGCTATGCGCTCGGCAAAGCGCAGCGCGTGCTCGCCGAGTTGCGGGAACAGACCAGCGAAACGGTCTTTCTCCATGGCGCGATCAGTCCCCTTGTGGCGCTCTATCGCCAGGCAGGCATTGAGATGGTCCCGACAGAGGAAGTGGATGTCTCGACGAAAGCAAAGAAGGATTATCGGGGTGCGCTGGTACTGGCCCCGCCAGGCGCGATCGCCACGCCCTGGATGAAGCGGTTTGCGCCCGCGGCCACCGGATTCTGTTCGGGCTGGATGCGGGTCCGTGGGCAACGCCGTCGCATGGGCTATGACCGGGGTTTCATTCTCTCGGATCACGCCGACTGGCCTGGCCTGCTCGACACCATCAAGGCCACGGGAGCCCAGCGGATCCTCGCGACACACGGTCATTCGGACGCCTTGGTCCGCTATCTCAATGAAGCAGGCTACCAAGCGGCAAGACTGGACACGGAATACGGGGCTGAGGAATAGCCGCTTACATGCGCCAGTTCAGTACCCTGTATGAAGCCCTCGACGCGACGACTTCCACTTCGGCCAAAGTCGCTGCCATGCGGGACTACTTTGCGGCTGCTTCGCCCCAGGACGCCGCCTGGGCTGTCTACTTCCTCTCCGGGCGACGTCTCAAGCGCCTGATTGGTCCCGCTACTTTGCAACGCTGGTTGGGTGCGCATTCCGGCCTCCCTTTGTGGCTGGTCGATGAGTCATACGCAGCCGTAGGCGATCTCGCCGAAACCATCGCGCTGCTCATTCCCCGGAATGATTCTTCAGCGACCAATCGCGAAGAGCTGTCGCTCGATTCCTGGATCAAGAACCGACTCCTGCCGCTTGCCACACTATCGCTTGAGGAGCAGGAGTCGAACGTGACCCAGTGGTGGCGGGATCTTGATACTCACCAGTGTTTTATCCTGAATAAACTACTGACGGGCGCTCTTCGCGTGGGCGTTTCGCAAACGCTGGTGGAACGTGCCGTCGCAGAAGCCTCAAGCGCGACCCGCCAGGTCATTGCCCACCGGTTGATGGGTACGTGGGAGCCGACGGCAGATTTCTGGACGAGCCTCACTGCCAGGGAGGAACAGGAAACCCTTGCATCGCGACCCTACCCATTTTGCCTCGCGTCACCGCTGGAAGAGCAGCCGGAAGCGCTCGGCAACCGGGACGATTGGGTTATCGAATGGAAGTGGGATGGCATTCGCGCCCAGCTCATCCGCCGCAACCATGACTGCTTCATCTGGTCCCGGGGCGAAGAACTGATCACGGAGCGCTTTCCTGAAATCGTCACGGCAGCCAAAGATTTGCCCGAGGGATGCGTCCTGGACGGCGAGATTGTGGTGTGGGGCGATACAGGGGTGCGGCCTTTCGGAGAATTGCAGAAGCGCATCGGCAGAAAGAAACTGTCGGCCGCGATCCTCGGCAGCCTGCCCGTCCACTTTCTCGCATATGACTTGCTGGAAGAAGGCGGTACCGACATCCGCACCGCACCGCTTGAGGAGCGACGTAACCGTCTGGTTGGTCTTCTCGAAGAGCATCGTGGTGTCCTCGATCTTTCACCGACTGTCACAAGCGAAAGCTGGAAGACATTGCGCCAGCTCAGGAGCGAATCGCGCGCCCGCAACGTTGAGGGCTTCATGCTGAAACATCGCAGCAGCCCCTATGGCACGGGACGCAAGAAAGGCGTGTGGTGGAAGTGGAAAGTCGACCCTTATACGTTTGACGGCGTCCTCATCTACGCCCAGGCCGGGAGCGGCCAGCGGGCAAACCTCTTCACCGACTACACCTTTGCCGTATGGAGCGATGGACAGCTCTTGCCCGTTGCCAAAGCGTATTCAGGACTGACCAACGAAGAGATCGCGGAAGTGGACCGATGGATCAGGCAGAACACTGTGGAGCGCTTCGGTCCTGTGCGGTCCGTACGCCCTGAGCTTGTCTTCGAAATCGCCTTCGAGGCGATCAATGCTTCGAAACGCCACAAGGCCGGTGTCGCCGTCCGCTTTCCGCGGATCAATCGGTGGAGGCGTGACAAGCAGGCACCCGATGCGGATAGCGTTGCGCAACTGCGGACATTGCTTCCTCCCTGACGCATCGCTAGCGGAGAGGTGTCGGCGATCCTTGTCGGACCGGGCACTGCTGGAGCAATATCAAAACCTCCATCCAGCTCTCGAGAGACAGGAGTCCGCCCGCCATGGGCTTGAGCGTCGCTTCAGGGAACCCCCCGGACCAGCAGCTTTTTGGCGGGGTTTTCGCGCGTCTGGAGGGGCGCCCTGCAGTGCAATCCGTCCTGGCGCTCTGCCTGTTCGCAATCGCGTTCTATTTCGCCTACCGCTATGCGATGACATTCAGTCATGCGACGGCGGCACCCTTCTGGTTTCCGGATTCGGTCCTGCTCTGCACTTTCCTGCTGGTCCGGCCCCGATGGTGGTGGCTGTTCCTGCTATCCACCCTGCCGATCCGACTCCTGGTCGCGGTCCCTCCTGGCACTCCTTCATGGTTCCTGATCTGTGCTTTCGGCATAGACAGTTCACGGGCCGTCATCGCCGCACTGTTGTTGCGTCGCTTCCTCGCGGATCCGATCCGCTTCGGCACCGTGCGGGAATTCGGGATCTACTGTGCCGTAGCCGTGCTGTTGGTCCCTGCAGTGGGCGCGCTGGGCGGCGCGGCGATGCGGCAGGTGCTGGGCAACGACTACTGGATGAGCTGGTCGCAGTGGTTTCTCGGGGATGCGCTCGCGAATCTCATTATTACTCCCGTCCTTTTCTACTGGGTTTTGCGTCCAGCGCAGCCCCGCGATCTTGCACCTGTGCGCTGGTTTGAGGTGGCCCTGCTGACATGCGGGCTTCTCGTGAGCACTTCGCTCGCATTCGACGAAGCGTCAAGCGGGCTAGGTTTCGCCGATGCCCGCTCGTATGCGCCCATTCCCTTCCTCTTCTGGGCCGCCATCCGCTTCGGAATGTTCGGCGCTTCAGGTGCCGTGGGCCTGCTCTCGGTTGCCGCCGTCGCCGCCGCACTTTCCGGCCGTGGTCCCTTTGCCGGCCGCTCGCCGGGCGACACTGCGGAGAGTCTGCAGCAGTTCCTGCTATTGCGGGCGGCACCGCTCTATGTGGTCGCAGTGCTGATCGAACAGATGAGGGAGGTGGAACGTTCCCTGAGGGAAAGCGAACAGCGCTTCCGCTACCTGGCCGATACCGCCCCGGTGTTCATCTGGATGACAGGCACTGACAGGCTCTGCGAGTTCTTCAACAAGGGCTGGCTCGACTTCACTGGGCGTACCCTTGAGCAGGAGTCCGGCTTCGGCTGGACCGAGGGCGTACATCCTGATGACCTCCTGAATTGCATTGACGAATACCACGCCCGCTTCGATGCGCGGGAACCCTTCCAGGTTGACTACCGGATGCGCCGGTACGACGGTCACTATCGCTGGATTCTCGGTACAGGAGTGCCGCGATTCGGGGCGAAGGGCGAATTCCTGGGATATATCGGCTCGGCCATCGACGTGACCGATCGGCGCGCGCAGGAAGCCGCCTTGCGCGAGAGCGAAGAACGGTACCGGGAAGTGGTCGAAAGCCAGACTGATTTCGTCTGCCGTTTTCTTCCAGACATGACTCTGACTTTCGTCAACGCGGCCTATTGCAGGTTCTTCGAACGGGCGCGCGAAGACCTTCTCGGAACCAGGCTCGCAGTTTTTGCTCCGGAAAGCGCGCGGGCTTTCGACGAGAGCCGTAATGCGCCGGTGGGGATGCGGCAGGAACCTTACGTCTGGGATTGCGAAGTGCTGCGAGGCGGCAGCCTCTGCTGGCAACACTGGGTCTGCCACGCCATCTTCGGCACGGATGGTCAATTACGCGAATACCAAGCCATCGGGCATGACATCACTGATCGAAAACATGCTGAAGAATCGGATCGGAAGCTGGCCCATGGCTCGCGACTGGCGGCACTGGGCGAACTGACAGCGATGGTGGCCCACGAAATCAATCAGCCGCTATCTGCCATCCTTAACAACGCCGAGGCAGCGGAAATGCTGCTCGATCGCCCTGATCCACCGCTGGACGAAATCCGCCAGATCCTGGCGGACATCTGCAGGGACGATACCCGCGCCTATGAGGCCATCCGCAGCATCCGCACCCTGATGCAGAAGCGGGAAGTGAAGTTGCAGCCTGTCGATCTCAACCAGACGGTAACCGATGTCTTGCGTCTTGCCGCAGGAGATGCGTTGAGCAGGCGTGTTCACATCAGGCACGAACTTGCCGGGGAACTCCCGCCTGTCACCGCGGACCGCGCCTATCTCGAGCAGGTACTGCTGAATCTCATCGTGAACGGCATGGATGCGATGAAAGAGACCAGTGAGCTGGCGCGTCAGCTTACGGTGCAGACCAGACATAACGGCGCTGACAGCGTGGAAGTCGTGGTCATGGACTGCGGTCACGGCATTCCGGCCGACAAGCTTCCGCAGCTCTTCGATTCCTTCTTCACGACCAAGCCGGACGGCATGGGACTGGGACTTTCGCTGGCGCGCTCGGTCATCCAGGCTCATCAGGGGCGTATCTGGGCGGAAAATCGCGAAGGCGGAGGCGCTGCGTTCCACTTCACGATCCGCGCTGCGACGGATCGGCCCATCGTCCGGATGGAAGCGTAGGACGAAAGTCCAACTTCCGGCGCGCCACCCCGCGAGAGCCAAATGCCTCGCAATGGTGATCTCCCGGCCACTGATTGCAATCGTCGACGATGAGGAATCCGTCAGGCTTGCGCTCGCCAGAATGCTGCGCGCATCGCTTTTCAAGGTGGATGTCTTCGAGAGCGGCGAAGAATTCCTGCACTCGTTGTGGACTTCGCGCCCGGACTGCGTGGTGCTGGATTTCCAGATGCCCGGCCTCACCGCCCACGATGTGCAGCTTGCCCTGAAGGAAGCGGAGATCAGTCTGCCGATCATCGTCGTCACGGCGCACGACGAACTCGCCTTGCGGGAGCGATGCCTGGCCAATGGTGCCTTTGCCTATCTCGCCAAACCTTTACCTCGCAAGGATCTCATTGCGGCGATCAACCTGGCCGTCAGCCAGCACCTTCTCGCCAGCAAACCTGCGTAAGTCCCTGCACAAAGCGGCCCCGGTACTGCGGATGTTTCAAACAACCGGCAGGCGAACGTAAATCGGGTGCCGTCTGCCTGCCTCGACACTCGTTCTGCAAAAATAATTTGGGTGCTCATCGCCCGGCTCCTCCCGCTGCGGCCGGCCACTTCCACTGCCGGATCTCGGGCATGTCTTCACCGTGTTTCACTATATGCAGCCGATGCTCCACCAGCTTGTCCTTGAGCAATCGCTTGACTGCAATGCCCTTGTCGCCGGTCTGTGGCAACCGGTCGATGGCGTCCATGACGAGGTGAAAGCGGTCCATGTCGTTGAGCACCGTCATGTCGAACGGCGTGGTAATGGTGCCCTCTTCCTTGTAGCCGCGTACATGGAAGTTCCCGTGATTGGTCCGGCGATAGGTCAGCCGGTGAATCAGCCACGGATAGGCATGGAAGGCAAAAATCACCGGCTTGTCTTTGGTGAACAGCTCGTCGAACTCCCTGTCTGTCAACCCATGCGGATGTTCGGTGTGACCTTGCAGCTTCATGAGGTCGACGACGTTCACCACGCGCACCTTCAGCTCCGGAAGATGTTCGCGGAGAATCGCGACGGCGGCGAGTGTTTCGAGCGTCGGCACGTCCCCACAGCACGCCATGACGACATCGGGCGAAAGTCCGTCGTCGCTGCTGGCCCATGTCCAGATGCCAATGCCAGCGCCGCAATGCCTGACTGCTTCGTCCATCGTCAACCACTGGGGCGCAGGATGCTTGCCGGCGATCACGACGTTGACGTAGTGGCGGCTCCGCAGGCAATGATCCATTACCGACAGCAGGCAGTTCGCATCGGGCGGCAGATAGACGCGGACGACCTCTGCTTTCTTGTTCACCACGTGATCAATGAACCCGGGATCCTGGTGCGTGAAGCCGTTGTGATCCTGGCGCCAGACGTGGGACGCGAGCAGATAGTTGAGAGACGCGATCTTCCGCCGCCACGGCAGTCCGGAGGTGACCTTCAGCCATTTCGCGTGCTGGTTGAACATCGAATCGACGATATGGATGAAAGCTTCATAGCAATTGAACAGCCCGTGCCGTCCGGTGAGCAGGTAGCCCTCGAGCCAGCCCTCGCACTGGTGCTCGCTCAGCATTTCCATCACGCGGCCGGTGGGAGCCAGAAACTCGTCTCCGGGCACCGTCGCGGCATTCCATTGCCGCTGCGTCACTTCAAAGAGCGCCTCGAGTCCATTGGATGCCGTCTCGTCCGGGCCAAACACACGGAAATTCCGTTGCGTCTGATTCGACCGGACCACATCGCGCAGGAAGCGTCCGAATACGCGGGTATCCCCGATGCCGCGAATGCCCGGCGCAGGCACTTCCACCGCGTAGTCGCGAAAATCCGGCAAGCGCAAATCGCGCAACAGCATGCCGCCGTTGGCATGCGGATTCGCGCCCATGCGTCGGTCGCCTGCAGGCGCGAGCGCAGCGAGTTCCGGCTTCAATCGACCCTCGTTGTCGAACAGCTCCTCTGGCCGGTAGCTGCGCAGCCATTCCTCAAGCAGCTGCAGATGTTCCGGGTGCGCAGCCGGATCGGAGATCGGCACCTGGTGCGAGCGGAAGGTACCTTCGATCTGGCGGCCATCGACCACTTTCGGCCCCGTCCACCCCTTCGGCGAATTCAGGATGATCATCGGCCAGCGGGGGCGTGCACGGTTGCCATTCACGCGAGCGTCCTGCTGGATTGTCCTGATCTCATTCATGCACCGATCGAGCGTTGTGGCCATGGCCTCGTGCATCAGTCCGGGCTCATGTCCCTCGACAAAGTACGGAGTCCAGCCATAGCCGCGGAAAAGCTGCTCGAGTTCCTCGCGGGTGATGCGAGCCAACACCGTCGGATTGGCAATCTTGTAGCCATTCAAATGCAGGATGGGCAGGACAGCGCCATCCGTTGCCGCATCGAGATATTTATTGGAATGCCACGCAGTCGCCAGCGGGCCGGTTTCAGCCTCGCCGTCGCCGACCACGCACGCCACTACCAGCGCGGGATTGTCGAAGACCGCACCAAAGGCATGGCTGAGCGAATAGCCGAGTTCACCGCCCTCGTGGATAGATCCGGGACATTCCGGAGAAACATGACTTGGAATGCCGCCCGGAAACGAGAACTGGGTAAACAGCTTCCTGAGTCCGGCCTCATCCTGACTGATGTCCGGGTACACCTCGCTGTAGGTGCCTTCGAGATAAGTGTTGCCGACGATGGCCGGCCCCCCATGCCCGGGACCGGAAACGTAGAGCATCTGCACGTCGTACTTACTGATGACGCGATTCAGGTGCACGTAGATGAAATTCTGTCCGGGAGTCGTCCCCCAGTGACCCAGCAGCATCCGCTTGATATCCGTGAGGGCCAGCGGCCGCTTCAGCAACGGGTTGTCGCAGAGATACATCTGCCCGACAGAAAGGTAATTGGCCGCCCGCCAGTACGCATCCATCTTCTGTAATAGCTCGGGAGTCAATGTCGCGGTATTCATCGTTGACCTCTATGCCTTTTGCGTCAAACCCAGCAGGCGGCTCACGGACCGGGCAATCATGAGTTCTTCGTCTGTCCGGATGACTCGCACGGTGACGCTGCTCGTCGAAGACGAAATGACTGCTGCGTTCTGCAGATTGCTCTGCCTGTCGATTCCAATGCCCAGAAAGCCGAGTTCTTCGCAAATGCGTTCGCGAATCGAGGGCGCGTTCTCGCCGATGCCCCCTGCAAAGACCAGAGTGTCGACACCACTGAGTGCGGCAGCGAAGGAGCCGATCCATTTCCTTGCCTGGTAACAGAACAGCGCCACCGCTTCGGCAGCACGGGGCTCGGTGCTCTCCTGCGCCAGCAGGTCGCGAAGATCGGAACTGATTCCGGAAACACCCAGCAGCCCGGACGCGTGACTGACCATCTGCTGAAATTGAGCAGGGGTCATTTGTTCCGTTTGCGCAAGGTAGTGAACCAGTCCCGGATCCAGGTCGCCTGAACGCGTGCTCATCATCAATCCTGACGTCGGCGTGAATCCCATGCTGGTGTCGACGCCGATTCCCTCCTTGACTGCGGCCATGCTCGCACCGTTGCCGAGATGCGCCAGGATCACGCGACCCCGCACTGCCGCCGGATCCTGCAGACGTGCAAGCTCCTCCATGAGGTACGAGTAGGAAAGGCCATGAAACCCGTAACGCTCCACGCCCGCAGCCTGGTAGCGGAAGGGTATCGGCAGCACCTTTGCCACTCGCGGCATGCCACTATGGAACGCAGTATCGAAGCATGCGATCTGTGGCAGCTCCGGATAGCGTTCCTGAATCGCCGTCATCAGCCCGATCGCAAAGGGCATGTGCTCCGGATCAAGTTGAATGAGCTGCTGCAATTCAGCGAATAACGTCGGCGTCAGCAACTCCGGCGCAGAGTGCGTCAGGCCATGCACCACCCGGTGGCCGACGGCTTCGATGGGCAGTGACTTCGACTGCTCCCCCAGCCACTCAAGCAGCCAGTTCGCAGCAGCCCTGTGATCGGCAATCTCGATGCCCCGGCTCTCCACTGTTTCGCCTGTCGCGCCCCGGATGAGCAGCTGCGCACGCCCAAATCCAATGCGGTCTATCTTGCCGCGCGTTAGAAGAAGCAGCGCTTCGCCGGCTTCATACAGGGCAAAGCGAAGCGTAGATGAGCCCGCATTGATCGTCAGAATTCGGACCGGCAAGTTGCGTTTCAAGGTGGGCGCCTCGTCTAACCCAGGGTGACTCGCACCTGGTGAGTGATGCCGTCATCCATCAAGCTGATGCGGGCCTCGCTGCCCGGGAGGATGATTCCATCCAGCTCAGTACGGATGACGCCGCGACTTACGCCTTCGGGATTTTCCACCGTGATCTCGTAGCGCGTCGAACGGTACCGGTAGAAGATCTCGAATCGCGGCCAGTTCACCGGTATGCACGGATCGATCAGCAATTGCCCACCCTGCTGCTGGAAACCGAGGATCGACTCGAGCCCCGCGCGGTACATCCAGCCCGCCGACCCGGTGTACCACGTCCATCCGCCGCGGCCGACATGGGGCGCAACAGAATAGACATCCGCGGCCACGACATACGGCTCCACCTTGTAGCGACGCAAGCGCGTGCGCGTACTCGTGCGATTGACCGGATTGAGCATGCCGAACAGTTCTGCCGCCTTGTCGCCTTGCCCCAGCTTCGCGAACGCAATGACAGACCAGGCCGCCGCATGGGTGTATTGACCGCCGTTTTCCCGCAGGCCGGGCGGATAACCCTTCACGTAGCCGGGATCCAATGGAGTCCGATCGAAGGGAGGCGTGAACAACAACGCCAATCCATCCTCTCGCCGGATCAGCTGATCATCGACCGCGGCCATTGCCTGGGCAGCGCGCAACGAATCTGCTGCGCCTGAAATGACGCTCCACGATTGCGCGATTGAATCGATACGGCACTCGTCACTCGCTGCAGACCCGAACGGCGTCCCATCGTCGAAGTAGCCGCGGCGGTACCATGCTCCGTCCCACCCGGTCCGCTCGAGTGCTTTTCGCAATAGTCTCGCCGCTGCAGTCCACCGGGCCGCGCGCGCCAGATCATTCCGGCTGATCGCGACCGCACTGAACCCTGACAAGGTTACGTGCAGAAACCACCCCAGCCAGATGCTCTCGCCCCGGCCCAGTTCGCCAACGCGATTCATGCCATCGTTCCAGTCGCCTGTACCGATCAGCGGCAAGCCATGCGCGCCGGTGGCAAGACTGTCGTCCAGCCCGCGCGCGCAGTGTTCATAGAACGTAGCGCCATCGTCACTGATGAGAGGCAGGAAGTATGCATCGTGCTCGCCCGCTTCCAGGCTCGCGCCTTCGATGAACATCACTCTCTCGTCCAGCACTGCGAGATCATTCGTGACCTTCAGATAATGCGTAGCCGCGTAGGCCAGCCATATCCTGTCATCGGAGATGCGGGTCCGCACTCCCTGCCCTGTCGGTGGCAACCACCAGTGCTGAACATCCCCTTGCGGGAATTGCCGTCCTGCGGCACGCAGGAGATGCTCCCGCGTCAGCTCGGGTTTCGCGAGGATTATCGCCATGCCGTCCTGGAGCTGATCGCGAAATCCATACGCACCGCTCGCCTGGTAGAAAGCCGAACGCGCCCAGATGCGGCAGACCAGCGTCTGGTAAAGCAGCCAGCGATTGAGCATGAGATCGAATGACCGGTCGGGCGTCTTGACCTGGACCGTTCCGAGCACCTCGTCCCAGTGATCGACAACCTTCTGATAGACGTCATCGAGATCAGCCGATCGATAGCGCGTGAGCAATGCCTGGGCTTCGCCAGCGGAGGATGCTTCACCGAGGAAGAAGACAATCTCGGTTGCTTCTCCGGCCTTGAGCTCGAACCGGGTCTTCAGGGCCGAACAGGGATCGAGGCCCGCGCCGGTCCGCCCGGAAAAGGACCGGGTGCTGGCGAGCGCTGCCGGGAGATCCAGACGACCATGCCGGCCGAGAAACTCCTGCCGGTCGGCCGTCCATTCAGTCTGCTTCCCGGCGAGATCCGCAAACGCGACACGCGAGCCAAAGGTCCCGTGCCAGGGATTGCGGGCGAACAAGGCACCGCTCACCGGATCCAGCTCGGTGACGATGAAGGGCGCCGATGCGCCTCGCGTGGTGCCCAGAACCCATTCGACATACGCGGTGACCGAGAGTCGCCGCGTCCGCAGCGATGTGTTGTGGATTTTCAGCCGGCAGATCTTGATCGGGTCTTCGAGCGGCACATACAGCAGAAGATCGAGCGCAATACCGCGAGCGCTGTGCTCAAAGCGGCTGTAGCCTTGCCCGTGGCGAACCTGGTACGGAGTGCTCTCGTCACGAAACGGTGCGCTGGTCGGTCCCCATACTTCACCTGTCTGTTCATCACGGAGGTAGAGCACTTCGCCCGGCCTGTCTGCCACGGGATCGTTCGACCACTGCGTCAGCTGGTTCTCACGGCTGTTCACCGACCACGTATAACCGCCCCCTTCCACCGCGACCTGAAAGCCGAACTGCGCGTTCGCAATGACATTGATCCATGGTGCTGGCGTCGACTGTCCCGCATCCAGGCTCGTCATGTACTCGCGGCCATCAGCCGTAAAACCGCCGATCCCGTTGAAGAACTCGAGATCCTCCGGAAAGCTTGCGCGCTCCAGCGGCTCCACAGCTAACCGGCGCTGGGGCAAACGCACAGGCCCTGCATGCAGTGCGGCCCGGCGTTCGACCTGATCAGCGAGGCTGCCCCGCTGCCCCACGAACACGACACGGGCGATCGAAGACAGCAACAATCGTGTCTCCGACGAAATCAGATCAGTACGCAACACGAACACCGAGCCTTTCGCGCCAGCGCCTCTGTCCATGCTCACCGGTGGCCGGGCCTGGCTCGTGCGCACCGCGGTCTCGAGCGCAATCTGCAGGTCCTGCACATACGACGAACCGCGCTCGTTGAGGATCACGAGATCTACGGCCAGTTGCTTCAATCGCCAGTATTCGTGGGCCTGGAGGAGCTGCCGCACGATGGCAATGTCCTCCACGTGATCGATTCGAAGCAGCAACACGGGAAGATCGCCCGAGATGCCGAGCGACCACAGGGCTGACTGCGGACCGCTGCCTCGTTGCACGGTGTCAGAAGACGGACGCATGGATCCATCGGCATAAAGCACATGACCGGCGATCTGCTGGAAGAGGTTGGCCTCCTCTGCCGTCACCCCCAGATGACGCAACTGAACCTGGGCCTGGGTCCATGCGAGAGTCGAGGCGCGCACGAAGGCATTGGCGTCATGATGCCTGTCGAACAGATCCAGCACGCTGGCGCGCGAGGCTGCGACTCCTGTCCAGAACGAAAGATGGGCCGAAGTCCCAGGCGGAATCACCACGCGGTACCGGAGCGCGAAGACGGGATCCAGGACTGTCCCGACCGTATTCGAGAGCCTTCGTCCATCCATCACGGCAATGGGCTCATTGAGTTCGCGACCACGGCCAATGAAGCGCGCGCGATCAGTCTCGAATTCCAGCGGACCGGAGACGTCGCCTTCGACCACCCCGTGGTGAGCAACCCATATCTCCGATTCACTCGATGAGCGGCGCCGGCGTGTGGCGAGGAGAAGCCCGAGCTTCGCGACGTGCTCGGTTTGCACGAACAGTTTCGAAAAGGCCGGGTGCGCGGTATCAGCCGCGGGGGGTGCGAGCACAAGCTCGCAATACGACGTGACATCGATCGTCCGCGTGGCGTGCCCCATGTTCGCAATGGATACCCGACGGACTTCGATGTCATCTTCCGGCGATACGACCACCTGCAATGTCGTCGTGATCTCCGCATCGGTACGGATGAATTCAGCGCGATCCTCGGTGAATGCAACCGCGTAGGTATCGGGTTCAATGCCGCTGGGCTGGTAGCCGGCAGTCCACATCGATCCGCTGTCTGCGTCACGCAGGAAAATGTAGCTGCCCATGTCGTCGCAGGTCGTGTCTTCACGCCAGCGCGTGACAGCGAGGTCGCGCCAGCGGCTGTAGCCGGAGCCCGCCCCTGTCACCATGACCGAATAGCGTCCGTTCGACAGCAGGTGCGTCTGCGGAGTTACATCATGCGCCGTGCGCAGTCGACGCACTTCGCGCAGCGGGTCGATATCGTTGCGGGCAGCCGTATTCACTTCTTCTGCCCGCGGGTGGGACACCGACACATCGCGGGGCGTGCCTTCCTGCAGGAGCAGTTCAGTCGCCTGGACGCTGGCTTCGGCGTGAAAGCGCACCCGCATCCTTCCATCGAACAGAACGTTGGCGATGGCGATCACGGTCATCCCCTGGTGATGCGCCATGAACGCCCGCACGATCGTGACATCCTGTCCCTCCGGCAGACGCGACCTCGTGTAGTCGAGCGCCTCGTAGAATCCATACCGGCCTCGCGCTCCGATCGCGGCAAGGCGTGCGAAGTTACGGGCCGCGGCCTGCGGGTTGACCATTGCCGCGAGTCCGGTGGCATAAGGCGCGATCACTACGTTTTCGCTTAAGCCCCGCTTGAGCCCGAGGCCAGGCACACCGAAGTTCGAGTATTGATACGTGAGTTCGATATCGCGCGCGCTGTAGGCCGATTCCGATACCCCCCACGGAGTTCCCAGCGAATCACCGTATTCGATCTGGCGCTCAACGATCCGGCGACTGGTCTGTTCGAGCAGGCTTCGGGCGGGAGCCCGCATGACCAGCGCAGGCATCAGGTATTCGAACATCGAACCCGACCAGGAAATCAGTGCGACGCCATGCCCGATCGGCGTGACTGCCCGCCCCAGCCTGAACCAGTGACGCGCAGGCACATCGTTCTTGGCAATCGCGAAGAAGCTCGCGAGCCTGGCTTCGGACGCGAGGAGATCGTAACAATTCGTATCGAGCACACCTTCGTCGGCGCGATAACCGATCGACAACAGCTTGCGTTCCACATCGAGCAGGAAGCCAAACTCCATCGCGAGCGCCATGCTGCGCGCAAGAGTCTCGATGGCCACCAGCTGGTCAATCAGCATGCGCCTGGCGAACTCTGCAGGCTCCCTGTCGCGCTGCCAGTGCTCAAGCGTCCGCAGCGTCGCCTCTGCCCAGAAAACGATGTCGCCATGGGCCTCGTCCGCCTGATCGCCCGCGAACGCCCGTGCGCTGTCGGCCAGAGTGGCAGCAAGGTCCACCATTCGCGGCAGGTATCCGGTCTCTCTGGCGATGCCGGCGCGCAATTCTCCGGCGATGGAATCCAGGCCATCATGCATCTGCAGCGCGGTTGCCCCCTGCGCTCGCTGGTCGTCCGACAACGCTGCAATGGCTTCGCGCAGGAGATGCATTGCATCGGTCACACCCGCCGCGAACGTTGCGTCCGGAACGGGGACCTCGATCCACTCGCGACATGCATTGGCTACTGCGATCAGGTGGGCGGCAAGATTCCCGCTGTCCACTGATGAAACGTATCGGGGTTCGAGTGGACGCAGGTCCACGGTGTCGTACCAGTTGTAGAAATGGCCGCGGTGCTGCTGCAGGCGACGCATGGTCGCAAGCGTCGCCTCGAGTCGCCCAACCGCTTCGACGGTGCCGATCCACCCGAAATCCCGCGCACTGACGACACAGAGCAGATACAACCCCATGTTGGTGGGTGAGGTCCGATGGGCCACGACGGGCCTTGGATCTTCCTGGAAATTGTCCGGCGGCAGCATGTGATCGGCCGAGGTGACGAACTTCTCGAAGAAACGCCAGGTGCGACGGGCGACAAGGCGCAGTGCATGATCGTCGACCGGAGAAACGGCAAGACGCCCCGCGACAAGCGGTGAAACACTGATGTTGCGCGCAATCGCCGGTGCCACGCTCCACAGGACTGCGAACGGTATCGCCATCCACCAGGTACCGCCGCCCGCAAGGCTCACCACCAGCGCTGTCGCGAGAGCAATGAGCACGCTGACATTCATGCTGCGGTAGTAGTTGCCGAGGCTGAGCCGCGAATTGAGCTGGGCCTGTGCCGCGGGCACCCACTCGAGCAGATTGCGATGAGTCACCACCAGCCGGAACAGCGTTCGACCAATCGCATCCGTCATCAACCCTGCCTGATGCGCAAGAAAAGTCAGTCCCAGCACGAACTGCAGCACCGCCAGCTCGAACTCCAGGCGCAAAGCCCGGAAGTGACTTCGCGCAACGAGACCGCTGCGCCGAGGAAAGATGGAAGAGAACACGGGAATGAACGTCGGCCACGCGAGGGTGACCAGAACGAATGCCGTCCATGGCCCGGCCGCAGGCAATGGCAACAACCACCCTGTGATCAACGCAAGCAAGCTGGTGGGTGCGGAGAGCGATCGCCGCAGGTTGTCAATCATCTTCCAGCGACCAATCAGCGGCAAAGACCCATTGCCACGTCGGGTGAGATCCCGGCGTCCGAGAATCCACGGCAGCAACTGCCAGTCGCCGCGCGCCCAGCGATGATTGCGCACGGCCGCCACGTCGTAGCGCGAAGGAAATTCCTCCACCACTTCGATATCGGATACGAGGCCGGCTCGGGCAAAGGTTCCTTCGAACAGATCGTGGCTGAGCAGCGATCCTTCAGGCACACGGTCCGCGAGTGCAGCTTCAAACGCATCGATGTCGTAGATGCCCTTGCCGGCGTAAGACCCCTCACCGAACAGGTCCTGGTACACGTCGGAGGCAGCGACATCGTAGGGATCGATGCCCGTCATGCTCGAGAAGACGCGCTGGAACAATGACCCTTCGCGCCCGATGGGGAGCGATGGCGTCACGCGGGGCTGCAGTACGGCATAACCTTCGACTACGCGACCCAATGTCGGATCGAAGCGCGGCCGATTGAGAGGATGCGCAAGCTTGCCAACGAGCCGTCGTACGGTCTCGCGTGGCAGTCTCGTATCAGCATCCAGCGTGACGACAAACCGCACATCCGGTGGCGCGGGCTGATCGCCATCGAGACCAATAAATGTCGTATCCCGTGCGCCGCGCAGGAGTCGATTGAGCTCATGCAGCTTGCCACGCTTGCGCTCCCAACCCATCCACTGCCCCTGCCCTTCACTCCACACCCTGCGACGATGGAACAGGTGAAAACGCTCTCCGGCCGGTGCGGACCCATGAAGACGATTCAGGCGCGCGATGCCCGCCTTGGCGATCTCGAGCAGTGCTTCGTCACCTTCGACGCGCTCTGACGCGGCATCCGTCCAGTCCGAGAGCAGGGCGAAGTGGATGTCACCATCCGAGGACGCGAGATAGTGGACCTCGAGGCGTTCGATCTGGGTTTCGATTGCCTGTCCGGTCGTCAGGAGCGTCGGCACGACCACCATCGTTCGCAGCTCGGCGGGCACGCCTGCACGAAGCGCCAGACCTGGCAGGATCGTTGCTCCCACTCCCCGGGTGACGGTGCGGTTCACGATGGCGACTGCCACGTCCATCGACGGGATCAACGCGAAGAGCAGGAGCAACCCGGCTGCGAGACCCGCGACCCCTGCACTCTGCAATATCAGGAGTGGCACCGCGAGAATGATCAATGTGACCAGGCAGATGGCGCTGATGTAGGCGCCTGGGCCCATCCAGTGGCTGATTCTTCCGGGTAGGCTGTGCAGCGGCTGTCGATAGCCGAGGGTGCGCTCGAGATCGCTGCGTCCCTCCGTCAGGAGGTGGTACCCCGGATCGCTTTCGCGCGGCGATCCGGCAGACCTGTCAGTCGCCGCAAGCACTGCCTGGACGACTTCGAGCTCGGTGTGCGACGACCCCCTCGCCAGCTGCTCTATGACACTGCGATAAAGATTGCGGGTTGCGAAGTCCATGTCCGCGAAGTTGCCGGCGGCCCCCAGCGCCTCGTCGACGAGACTGACCTCCTCGAAGAAGTCGGGCCAGTTCACGTCCGAGATCAGCCGCATGCTCGTAATGATGTTGCGGACGGTGACGTTCGCCGCACCCTGCCGTTGATGCTCGTCATGCACGATCTGATCGGCTGTAGCGCCCTGCCCCGTCAACCGGGTTTCGAGCCAGACGAGCGACGGCGTCACGCGGGGATCCTGATCGCGCAGGCGCTTTACGAGCTGCACGACGAAGGCCGCGGAAAACTGTTCCGCCCGGTTCTGGAAATGCAGTAGTGCCTGTGGATCCAGAATGCGTCCGTTGACGCCGAGCAGCCGATCCGCCACATCGTCGGCATCCTGTCGTGCCAGACGGCTGCTCACGATGCGTTCGGCAGCGCGCCGCAGATTCTCCACCAGGACAATCCGCAGGGTGATGGCAATGGCCCATAACTCTCCGATCGTGAGAGGCTGGACCTTCTGGTAAGCCCGGATGAAGCGGCGCAGCGTTTCCGGATCGAACCGGCTGTCGCTATGGGCGATGAGCGCCCACGCAATGCCGAAGACCCTGGGATAACCGGCAAGATGCCCGCCAGCGAGCTTCGGCAACTGGCGGTAGAACCGGGGCGGCAGATCGTCCTGGATCTGCCGGATCTGCTCATCCACGAGATGATAGTTGTCGATCAACCATTCGGCGGCAGGCGTGATGGCATGCCCTTCACTCATCGCATTGGCAATGGTGCGATACGCGTCGAGAAGAACCGTCTCGTTGTCGTTCAGCCTCGCGTTCAGGGATCGGCGTGTCGCCGGCCGGGCGGTGACCGCCTGCGCGTCCGCCAGACTCGCGGCGTGCACCTCCAGCCGTTCAATGCTGAACAGCTCATCGCGGATGATCTCGGTATTCCAGGGCGACTCTACCGATCTGAAATCAAGCAGACGATGCAGGTACCGGTTCAATGGGGTGGTTTCAATCGGGGAGTTTTCCCGGAAGATCCCGCGCGCGGCACCATGGTTTCCTCATACATCGCATTGCTCTGCTCGTAGCAGCGGCAGGAGGCCTGCTCGAGACCGGGTCCATCGAGAATCTCGATTTCACCCCGTCGGTAGTTGATGAGCTTCTGTGCGTGCAAGGCGCTGGCCGCCTCGGTGATTCCCACGCGCCGCACGCCGAGCATGTACGCCAGGAATTCGTGCGTGATGTGGAACGTGTCGGAGTGCGCCCGATCCCGGGTCAGCAGCAACCAGCGCGCCAGCCGTGCCTCCACGACGTGGTAACGGGTGCAGGCAGCAGTCTGCGCAAGCTGACTCATCAATACGTGAACGTAGCGGTTCATCACTTGCCTGAGCGCCGGGTTCTTTTCGCAGTACCGGGTAAAGACTGCGGCACTCATGCGGAGGGCTTTTCCCGCGCCCTGGACCAGTGAATGCTGCGAAGTGGTTTTCACGCCCAGGATCAGCGATGTGCCGAGCATGCCTTCGTCGCCGGCGATGCCGACTTCCAGCCGCTCATGGTCATCGAGCGCCGTCACGAGGGAAATGAAACTGTCGAGCGGGAAATAGACGTACTGAACCCTGTCACCGGCCTTGCAAAGCACTTGCGCGAAATCGAGGGTTACGGAATCACAGCTGGCCAGAAAGCGGCGCCTCAGCACGGGCGGCAACGAAACAAGGAGACGGTTGGCCGGAGCGGCCCGTTTCGATGATGGCATGGGATCCTTGGGAAGAGGCACCGGTGATCGGTGGCTTGCGCAGGCAACAGCGCGAGGCGTCGCACTTGGACTCAGCATACACGGAAAGGTATGGCGCGGCGGCGCGGCGCCGGGCATGGCAGGAATTACACTATGAAGTGGGCTGCGCTAGCTGTACCCACCCCGACGGAAGATCAAATCCAGCGCTTCCAAACCGTCCCCGATCACGGGCTCCAGACTGACTGCTGCAGTCGACCACAAACTGCTGCAGTCCGCCGTACGCCAACGAACACTTCAGGCAATGTTGGCCGTCAGATGCTGATTCCCTGCGGTAGCAGCCTGTCAGACTCCTTCTTCACCACCGCATAGCATTCACAGGAGCGGCGCTCCACCCCCACCCGATCGAGTACGGTGATGCGACCGCGGCTGTACTGAATCAGCCCGGCTTCCTGCAGTTTGCCTGCAGCTTCCGTCACGCCTTCCCTGCGTACACCCAGCATGTTGGCAATAAGCTCCTGGGTCATGATGAGTTCGTTGGAGGCGAGGCGGTCGAGACTCAGCAGCAACCAGCGGCAGAGCTGCTGGTCAACTGAATGATGGCGATTGCAGACGGCCGTCTGCGCCATCTGTGTCAACAATGCCTGCGTATAGCGCAGCAGCAGGTGCTGCATGGCTCCGGCCCGGGCGAATTCGTCCTTGAGCCGCTTGCCCGTCAGCCGGTAAGCATGGCCCGCACTCTGCACTACCGCGCGACTGGGCGTGGTCTCTCCGCCCATGAAAAGGGAGACACCAATGATGCCTTCGTTGCCGACCACGGCAATTTCAGCGGACGCGCCATCCGCCATCGTGTAGAGCAGGGACACTATCGAGGTCGTTGGAAAATAGACATTCCGGAGGCGATTGCCGGATTCGTACAGCACCTCGCCAAGCGGCAGCGGCACAACCTCAAGATGAGATTCAATGCGCTCGAATTCCGTCGCCGGCAATGCAGCGAGCAGATGGTTCTGGCGTGGATTGCAAGCTTCCGGCATCGATTTTCCATTGCCCCGGCGGACTACGCAGGCATGCCATGTGACCACTGTCCGCGCCATTCCTTGACGCGGAGTGTAGAGCATTGCGGTGCCTTGTGTTCGACAGCGCACAAACGACTCTTGAGATGGACGATGCGGGTTACGGCTGCTGCAAGTACCCCAGCATCGTGGAGGTCCAGGACACCTTGATTGACCAGATACGCTTTCCCGGAGCACTACCCAGGATCACCAATGCAGGTGAGGTATCTGCGGGCATGACATACAGTAGCGGTGAGTATGAGGTGACGGGAACATACACATGGCTGAGGAGCGTGGTGGACTCCTGCAACACCTTCACCAGCGCAAGGTCAGGAAATGCAGATGAAGACAGCTTGTCGAAAGCCCCGCGAATGAGCAGATCGGAAGGGACCGGAGGCGACAGCCCAAGTTCACCCGCTGCAACGCTGGTACCCGCGATGCCATTGAGGATCAAAGGTTCTTTCTTAGACACGAAGACCCTTACCTCACCTCTTCAGCTTGCGGTAATGAATTTAATCATGCCCCTCCCGGACCAGTCTGTCGGTTACCGAACATAGGGAAACTTTTTTTTCAAGATTTCCGGCTGCACGGTGCGAACATGCGTTCGCTAGCGCACTGATGTTTTGCGACCTTTCGAGGATGGTTACGTCCCAGCGAACGACGCCTGAATCCGGGTCGCCGCGATCCTCTGCAAGCAGATGCCGACCAACTCTATATATGTATCAGCGAGTTCCCAAGGTGCGCGTCTCGGGAGTCTGGAACAGGAATCCCTGGAGTCCATCACGCAAGTCAGGTACCCCGTATCGCCAGGGGATCGACGACGGCCGGCAACCGGATGACGTTCCACCAATGACTCCTGCATCGGAACCCGTCAAGAGCAGCATCATTCAGGGCGTCACTAAAGCACGTCCCGCCAGAAGACCCATCGGATCCCGCACCTGACTCGTCCGCTCAACGCCTGAAGAAAGTAAGATGCCGGGCATATTCGCGGTGTGAGGCCCTTCCGGCATGAAACTTTCAGTTCTGGATCAGGCGCCCATTTCGGCAGGCGATACGGCGGCAGACGCGCTGCGGAACACCATCGACCTCGCTCGTCTTGCCGACAGATGCGGTTACACGCGCTACTGGGTTGCCGAACATCATTCGATGGCTTCCCTCGCCTGCCCGGCGCCGGAAATCCTGATCGCGCGGTTGGGAGTCGAAACGCAGCGCATCCGCATCGGCTCGGGGGGCGTCATGCTTCCCCATTACAGCCCGTACAAGGTGGCCGAAACCTTTGCGATGCTGAGCGCGATGTATCCAGGACGAATCGATCTGGGGCTTGGACGTGCACCTGGAGGCGGACCACTTGAAACGTTCGCCTTGCGCCGTGAGCGCTCCGACCGGCCCATGGCAGATGATTTCGGCGATCAGCTGCTTGAGCTGCTGGCTTTCCTCGACAAGAACTTTCCCGCGGACCACGCCTTCAACCGCATCAAGCTGCCTACCCATACCCTGACGGGCGCGGATGTGTGGCTGCTGGGGTCGAGCATGTGGAGTTCGGCAGCGGCCGCGCAGCTCGGGCTTTCCTACGCCTTCGCGCATTTCTTCAGCGGTGAATCGACTCGTGAGGCCATCGGGCAATACCGGTCGCGCTTCACTCCCTCGAGATATCGCGATCGACCCGAAGCGATGGCCGCGGTCGGCGTGATCTGCGCAGATACGCAGGAAGAGGCCGAGCGGCTGGCATTGAGCGTGCGGCTGCTGCGCAAACGTCTGCGGCAAGGCATGCCGGGTCCGATTGCCTCGCCGGAGGACGCGCGCAAGGAACTCGGCTCCGAAGCGCTTGCACCCGATCCCGAAAGACAGGAATGGCCGGCCCATTTTGTCGGCACACCCGCAAAGGTTCGCGATGACCTGACGCGAATGGCAACCGAACTGAAACTCGATGAGCTGATCGTCGTCACCATCACGCATGATCATCAGGCGAGACGGAGGTCGTACGAGCTGCTCGCGCAGGAGTTCGAACTCCGCAACGAATAGGCAAGCGAACAGAGTTCGCCGGTTGCTTCTTAGCGGCTAATATCGTCGCGCATGGACAACATCACCCATACGCTGATCAGCGTCATGGTCGGCGAGACTGCCGATCGCTTCACTACGGCTACTCCTGCAGGACTGTCTGCGGGCACTCGCCGGAATCTCGGCCTTGGATTGATGATCATCGGTGGCAATCTGCCGGACGCTGACTTTCTCTACTCGGCCATCACAGGCAACAAGCTGGATTACCTGCTCCAGCACAGGGGACACACCCACACCCTTGTCGGGGCACTGGTCATCGCAGGCGTCATGCTGCTGGCCATCAGGGCATGGTCAACCTGGCGTCGCGTTGAAATTGCCGGGAGGGACTGGCGCTACCTTGCCGCAATCGCATTGGTCGCGACGCTCCTGCATATCTGTCTGGATTTCACCAACAGCTATGGCGTGCATCCCTTCTGGCCTGTCTACAACGGCTGGCTGTATGGCGATGCCGTGTTCATCATCGAGCCGTTGTTGTGGGCGGCGGCTACCCCGCTGCTCTTCACCCTTCGCACAGGACTGGCGAGGGGGTTGGTCGGCATTATTCTGCTGGCAGCGATAGGGATCAGCTTCTTTACAGGCTACGTACCCGTATCCCTTGCCGCAGGGCTGACCCTTCTGATTTTCCTGCTCGCCAGTGTGGGTCGCTACGCGCTGCCACGCACTGCCCTGTTGACGGGTATCGGTACCTGGCTCGCAATCACGGCGGGATTTTTCCTCACTGGCAATATTGCAAACGCGAGGATGGACGCACTGCTGAAGAAGGATTTCCCTGCGGCGAGCACACTCGATCGCGTCATGACCCCCATGCCCGTCAATCCGGTGTGCCGAGAAGTTTTCGCCGTCCAGCTCGAAGCCGACCAGTATGTCATCCGCAAAGCGATTCTCTCGCTCCTGCCTGAGTGGCTGCCCGCCGAAGATTGTCCCCAGGTCAGAGGCCAGGATTCCACCGCCCCGCTGTTGCCAGTACGCGCGACTTCCACTGCAGAAGTCGCGTGGCTTGGAGAGATGGCAATGCCCCGCACGCTGGTGAGTGATCTTTCAGCACGCTATTGCGCGGTGCGCGCGTTGCTGCGTTTCGCCCGCGTGCCGTGGGCGATCACGCAAGGTGATGAATGGATCTTCGGTGACTTGCGTTACGACCGCGAACCCGGAATCGGCATGGCTGAAATCGCGGTGGGAGAAGGGATGGATGACTGCCCTGCAATCATTCCACCATGGACTCCGCCACGCAGCGATCTGTTGCACTGATCGAGCGGGACCCTGGGCAGTTTACGAAAGGCGAACGCCTGGCAAGTCCCGGTGTTACTGTGGCCGCACATTCGAACGAGGGTACGGTCATGGCGTTGCACAAATGGTCAGAGCATCCGATTCAGGCTTCGCCCAAGCACGCAGCAGACCTGATCGTCGATACCCGCCGACGCATTGCCCTTGAACAGGCGGAAGCCGTCGAGCGTCGCCAGGGTGAACTCGCCGAACAGACGGCGATGCGCAACACGCCTGAGACGCGCATTCGCGTATGGGAACGGCTGCACGGCCTCGTGCTGCCAGTGAAAGCAGACCATCCGCTGCTTGAGGTGGTCGCCCGGAATACCGATCTCACGATGGAACAGATCCACGAAGAACAGCGTCAGCGTTCCGACGCCAAGACCGCTCCGCGGCCCGCGGCTGCCTGAAGCGGCTCACTCCGCAGCCGCTTTCCGCTACATCGTTCTTTTCACCGGCTCGTATGGCCGGCAGGATCGCCACCTTCGCGGCGATGCCCTGCTTATCCGGATTTCTTGCTCAAGGTGAGATGCACGCGGCTCGGCTTGACGATGCGGCGTGAATTGAGCTGGGCGATCAGCTCCTCGACGGCCCTGCGGGCCTCGTCCGGACTGCCGGGCCGATGCCCCACGATCCGGTTTTCACCCTGGGAGATGACATATTTATGCCAGTCGCGCTCATCCGGGCCGACGGGCGATCGGGACTTGGAGATCGATACCAGCAGGTAGGAATCGTCCGGAATGGAGACGCGGGCAGGCTCATTTTCAGGGTTGGTCATCCGGACACCCTATACCGTCTCCCGCGCAATTACGAGAAACTTGATGGGCTGGACCCTGTCCCGGCGGAAAATGGGTCTGTACAGCGCGGCTGATGCGCGTATAGTGCGCAGCGGCTCGTGAGCTTTTTCTCCTTTGTCCGCCTTCGGTCGTTCGCCTTATCCAAGGCCTGCGATTGCTCCAGGCCCTCAAATCCGAATTGTTTTCGAACCCAAGGCGACAGAGATGTCGGCTGGCAACGGTGCATTCACGTGCACTTGGGCCAGCCGGAGTTAACTGTCATGTTTCGTTGCAAGCAACCGGTCGTGCGCTCTTTCCTAAACAGATCGAGGCCGGGCGGCAAACTGCAAATTTCATTGTTGAGTCCATTTCCATGAGCAAAATCTACGTAGGCAATCTTCCTTTCACCGCTGACGAAAACGCGGTGCGAGCCCTCTTCTCACAGCACGGCACTGTTGATTCAGTTGCCCTGATCAACGACCGTGACACGGGCCGTCCCCGTGGCTTCGGTTTCGTTGAAATGCCGAAGGCCGATGCTGCACGCGCCATCCAGAGCCTGAACGGCCACCAGATGGAAGGCCGCGCCCTCAAGGTCAACGAAGCGCAGGAAAAGACCGGCGGTTCGCGTGGCGGCGGTGGTGGCGGTGGCGGTGGTGGTGGCGGCGGTCGCTGGTAAGCGAACCCGTCTCGCCTCGCAATCCTAGGCGCAGATCCGTCTGCGTTGACGATCAAGATCCGGTGCCTTAGCGGGCACCGGATTTTTTTTGTTCCTGCATTGCATAATGCGACGATGATAGAGGAGTCGTGCTTGGCCGCTTCCCCGAGTCCCTCTGCTCCCGCGCCCGCACAATCGTTCGCAGCGCTTCGCCATCCAGGCTTTCGCGCGTTCTGCCTCGGCTCTGCCGCGGCAATGATGGCGGACAACGTAGAGCACGTGATCAGCTACTGGGTGATCTTCCAGAAGTTCGCATCACCCGCCCTCGCCGGCTTCGCCGTCATCTCGCACTGGCTGCCGTTCCTGCTGTTCTCCGTCTACGTGGGCTCTCTCTCCGATCGCTTCGACCCGCGACGGATCATCCAGCTTGGAATGTTGCTGTTCATGGCCGTGTCGGTTGCCTGGGGCGTGCTGTTCCTTACTGACACGCTGCAGATGTGGCATGCGATCGTGCTGCTCGTCCTCCACGGATTTGCAGGAGTTCTGTGGAGTCCGGCGACCATGCTGCTGCTCCACGACATTGTCCCGGCCGACCAGCTTCAAAGTGCGGTGCGCCTCAATTCCACAGGCCGCTATCTCGGCATGCTGCTGGGACCCGCAGTGGGCAATGTTCTCCTGCTGACTCTCGGCACGTCGTATGGATTGTTCGCAAACGTGCTGATCTATCTGCCGCTGACACTGTGGCTGTGGAAAGCACCGTACGGCCCCAGGTTCCGCTCCGTGCAGACGGCAGTGGTCGCGACGACCAATCGTGGCTTTGCAGATGTGCTGGCCACGCTGCGGGTGGTCGCGAACAACCCCATTCTCCTGTTCATGACGATCCTCGCGGGAGCTGCTTCGTTTTTCATCGGCAGCAGCTACCAGCCGCAGATGCCTGAATTCGCGCATGCATTCGGTCACGGCGATCCGGGCATCACGTATGGAATGTTGCTGGGTGCGGATGCGGCCGGCGCGCTGACTGCGGGCATCGTGCTCGAAAGCAGGGGAATGCTCCGTGCCAAACCGACTACTGCGGCCATTCTTGCGCTGGTGTGGTGCGGGTCGCTGGCGGCTTTCGCGCTGACACCCATCTACGCGCTGGCCCTGCCGCTCCTGTTTCTCGCCGGGTTCATGGAGCTGTCCTTCAACTCAATGGCACAGACTCTTGTGCAGATGAACGCGCCTGCCCCGTTGAGAGGGCGTGTCATCGGTGTCTACTCGATGGCAGCACTTGGAATGCGCATGTTCAGCGGCATCACCGTGGGCATGCTGGGCGCGGTCATCGGCATCCACTGGTCGCTCGCCCTGAGCGGCATTGCCCTGTTTGCAATCATCAGCGCGCTGCTGGTCACCATGAAAGTGAAAAGCGCCTCCATCGGCTAACGGCGCTTTTTCCAGGCGAGCGGTTACTGACCGGTCCTGCCGCTGTCGTTGCCTCGCTCGCCGGGCGGTGGGCCCATGGGGCGCGGCCGATCATTCAGCGCCTTGAATTTGGCTATCTGCTGTTCGTTCAGGACCTGCTGGAGACTTTCCATCAGGGCCTTGTCGGCCTTCTCGCGCTGCGCACGCATCGCATCCCGCGATGGACGCTCACCCGACGCTTCGAATTGCTTCCGCTGAGCCTGCATCTCGGTGCGCTGGGCATCGAGCAGTTTCTTGACCTCGGTCTTCTGGTAGCTGTCCATGTCGAGCAGCAACGCCATGCGGTCCATGTCGATGGGTGGCGGACCCGGACGGCCTGGAGGCGGCGTTTGCGCCATGGCGGTCGACACCAGCAGACTGGCGATAAGGATGATGGAAGTTTTCATGAGGGGCTCTCCACTTGTTGCCACGAAGCTCGCTCAAGCGAACTCTGATGAGCCACTCTAGGAAAAGCCCGGACGCGATGCCGTAACCAATTGTGACCGTCTGTCAGCAGGTCATTTTCGGGAGGTGGTGGTTCGCGGCAGGATCAGCGCCGCTTCAAGTCCTGCTCCAGGCGGATTCTGCAGCTGGATGGTTCCGCCATGTGACTGGGCAACATCACGGGCAATGCAGAGACCCAGACCCGTGCCACCGGTATCACGGTTGCGCGAAGACTCGACCCGGAAGAAAGGCTCGAACACCTGCTGCAGGAATTCTTCGGGAATGCCCTGCCCTTCATCCTGGATGCGGATGACGACTTCAGGACCATCGGTCACGAAGACATGCGCGCGGGTTCCGTACTTGATGGCGTTGTGCAGGAGATTCGCGAGGCAACGCTTCAGGGCTTTCGGCTTTGCCAGCAGCGGCGTCGCCGTTGCACCCTCGATGCTGACCTCGCCCGCCGTCTCCGCAAACTCCGACTGCAGTTGCCGCAACAGCGCATTGATGTCTACAGGCTCGAGCGTTTCGTCATCGTTCAGGTCGCGAAACAGGCTGAGCGCGCCTTTAACCATCCCGTTCATTTCATCAAGGTCGGCAGTGAAGCGGCCCCGCAGGTCTGCGTTGTCGATCAGTTCGGCGCGAAGCCGCAATCGCGTGAGCGGTGTCCGCAGATCATGCGACATGGCCGCGAGTACGCGCGTCCGGCTGTCGAGATACCGCTGCAACCGTTCCTGCATGGTGTTGAAGGCGCGTGTCGCATCGCGCACTTCCCGCGCTCCGCGCTCCGCGAGAGGCGCATGCCGGGCACCGCGGCCGACCGACTCTGCGGCACCCGCTAGATCCGATAGCGGACGCGTGATGCTGCGGGTCATGAAATAGAGGACGAACGCCAGGATGATCGTGAGGATGCCGAGCTCGGTGAAAATCTGGCTGGGCAAGGGCGGCCCCGGTTGCGGCGCCACAGTGCGGAACACGAGCGACTCTCCATCAGGCAAGGTGACGCTGACGTCGAGGAAGCGCGCACTCAGGAAGTTGGCAAGCCGGCTGTTGTCTCCCTGCCCGGGCCCAAAGCCGGGTCCGGGACCGGGTCCACCCGGGGGACCCTGGAATTCTCCAAACCTGGCGTCGCGTGTTTCGGGGGGCGGCTCCGTACGACGCGGCTCCATGCCTACGCGAATGACTGGCCCGGCGCGAGGCGTGGCAGGAGTGACCTGGACTGCGTAACGACTCCCGAGTTCGCGCCGGATGCGGTTCGCATAAGTCTTCGCCACCACAGCCGCATCCTGTCGTCGGGGCGGCGGACGCGGGCGCGCGGAATCCTCGGTTGAGATGGACTCGACCAGAAACTTGCCGACGGTTGCTGCACGCTCTTCAGGCGACTGCCGTGACAGCGAGACGCTGGTATCGGCAATGACTTCTGCCGTACTCCAGGCACCCGTCCCCAGCAAGGCGAGGTCCCGTCGTTCCCGAACGATCAGCGCCACGACGACAACCAGCGTTACGCCAACCACTGCAAGCAGCGCCAGCAGCAGTCTGCCGAACAGCGATTGAGGAACGAGGCGCACGGCCATCAGTCGTGCTCGACCTTCACACCCATGACATACCCTTCACCGTAGATCGTCTTGATGATTTCCGGCGCCCTCGCCTCATCGCGCAACGTCTGCCGCAACCGGCTGATGCCCACATCGATACTGCGATCGAAGGGGTCCATCTCCCGGCCATGCAGCAGTTCCATCAGCTGCGCACGTGAGACAACACGATTCCCATGCGCGAGCAGCAGTGACAACAGGCGAAAATCTGCCCCACCCAGTGCCACCTTGGTGCCGCTTGAATCGCTCAGGGTCCGGCTCAGCATATGCAGACGCCACGCGCCAAAGCGGTAGCTCGCGACCCGCGACGGATCCGGTTCCGGGGGCACCGCAGTGGCCCGACGCAAGACGGCCTTGATGCGACCGAGCAGTTCCCGCGGATTGAACGGCTTCGGCAGGTAGTCGTCGGCGCCGACCTCGAGTCCGACGATGCGGTCGATCTCCTCCCCCAGCGCCGTCAGCATGATGATGGGCACCTGCGACTTCGCCCTGAGATCGCGACAGACGGCCAGCCCACTTTCGCCGGGCAGCATGAGATCGAGCACGATGAGATCTACGGGCGACTGTTCAAGGAGCCGCCGCATCGCCTTCGCATCCGGCACCGCCGTTGCGCGATACCCATGGGTTTCCAGGTACTCGGAAAGCAGCGTGCGGATGTCGGTGTCGTCGTCGACGACCAGGATGTGCGGGCAATCGTTCATCGGCGAGTTCTGGCAGTACCCATAAAGGATTCTAGGTTGGCCGTGCTTGTTAAAACTGTCTGTAAGCAATTGTAAGCCCTGCCATTCCCTTTTCAGGCAGCGACTTGGGACGGACTTGATCTCCCGCGGCAGAAAGATATTGGTTAGTCTTGGCCGGCAGATCCATGCAGTCCCGGGTATTGATGAGTATTGAAAGGAGTGCGACGAGTGCAAGCAACAGGCCGCCGTTCCGGAATCGTCCTTGGGATGCTGCTGGCTGCCAGCCCCGTCCTGGCGCAATCGCAGCCGGCAACAGCCGCCGCGCCCGCCATGATGTGGGACCTCACCGATCTGTATCCGGACCCATCCGCCTGGGATGCCGCGTATGGACGGGTGCAGACCCAGGCGATCGCTTACGCCTCCTTCAAGGGTACCCTCGGCCAGAGCTCGGCTCAGCTGCAGCGTGCCCTCGAAACATTGAGCGACATCACCCGGGAGTCCTACCGGCTTTCGGTTTACGCGAGCCTCAAAGGGGACGAAGACCTGCGTGAAGCAGTGAACCAGGAGCGCCGCCAGCGGGTGCAGTCCCTGCGCACCACCATCCGTGAAAACTCCGCCTGGCTTGCCCCTGAACTCCTCGATGTCGGCGCTGACAAGGTGCGGTCGTTCATCGCCGAGCAACCTGTCCTCAAGCAGCGTTTCGATCACTTCCTTGACGATGTCCTGCGTGGTGCGCCCCACACACTGAGCGAGGAGTCGGAGAACGTTCTCGCGGCGGCCAGCAGCGTGCTCGGCCAGCCGAACGACATCTACGACCAGATCGCCGATGCCGAACTGCCGTTTCCGAAGGTCACGCTGTCGGATGGTACCGAGGTCACGCTGAACCAGGCGGGCTACGGACGCTATCGGGGAGCGGACAACCGCGCAGATCGCAAGCTGGTGTTCGATGCGTTCTGGAGCAAGTGGAAGGAATACGAAGGTACCTTCGGCGCTGTGCTGAACACGCAGGTACAGGGTCAGGTGTTCACTGCGAAAGCACGCAAGTACAACGGCCCCCTCGATGCCGCCCTGTTCGAAGACAACATGCCCGAAGCGGTATATCGCCAGCTCGTGGCCCAGGCGAATGCATCGCTACCCGTCCTGCATCGCTACCTGCGCATGCGCAAGCGGATGCTCGGGATCACCGACGAGCTCGCCTACTACGACATCTACCCGTCGATGTTCAATCTCGACCCGGAACCGCGGTTCGACGTTCGCGAATCGCAGCGAATCACGCTGGCTGCGTTGGCACCGCTGGGAGACAAATATCTTGCGCATCTGCGCCGCGGTTTCGCGGGCAGCTGGGTGAATGTCTTACCCAAACCGGCCAAGGCCACGGGCGCTTACATGAACGGCGGTGCGTACGACGTGCATCCCTACCTGCTGCTCAATCACAACGACAGCTTCGACTCCCTGTCCACCTACGCGCATGAATGGGGACATGCGGTGCACTCACTGCTCGCGCGTGAAAGCCAGCCCTTCGACAAGGCCGACTACGCAACCTTCACCGCCGAGACGGCTTCGATCGGGAATGAAATGCTGCTGAGCGACTACGTCGTGAGGAACGCCAAGACCGCCAGGGAGAAGATCTTCTATCTCGGCGAGGCACTCGAAGGCATGCGCGGCACGTACTTCCGGCAAACGCAATTCGCCGAGTTCGAACTTGCGATCAATGACGAGGCGGCGAAAGGCAATCCTCTCTCTGGCGCGCGCATGACCGAAATCTACTGCGGCATCCTGAAGCGGTATTACGGGGATGCGGAAGGCGTGACGCGTATCGATCCGAAGTACTGCATCGAGTGGGCCTTTATTCCGCACTTCTATCGCGACTTCTACGTGTACCAGTACGCAACCTCGATGGCGGGTGCCGCATCTCTCACGAATGCGATTTCAACGGGAGGCGCAGCGGCCCGGGAGCGTTTCCTCAACCTCCTCCGCGCCGGTGGCTCGGACTATCCGTACAACCTGTACCTGACTGCAGGGATCGACATGGCGAGTCCCGCCCCCTACCAGGCGCTGGCGGCGCGGATGACGCGCATCATGGACGAGATCGAAAAGCTCGAACGCGAACTCAAATGAAAAAGCGGTGTGCAGGTCTGGCCCGCACACCGCCTTGAAGCAGAAAGCCGTACTAGCTTCTGGCGACTCGTGGCGTGTCGATCAGCGCCAGCCGCTCTTCCTTGTTGGGATCGTTCGCGACCTGGCACTCGGTATTGAGCACCATCGTCGCCTTCTGATCCGCGGTGTAAGCCGGCCACTGCGGAAGTCCGTCGTGGTTCGGATTGCCGGTTCGGGCAAAGGACGTCCATGCAGCGCTCATCCTGTCCTGCAACGCGTAACGGTCATCGCCCATGCCCGTCATCGACTGCGCGACATCGACGTTGCGGAAGGCAAACGGGATGTCGAGCGTGTGATAGGCCTTCATCTTTCCTTCGCGCACCGGTGAATGCCACGTGAAGTAGTAGACGTAAGCCGCACCCTTGCCGAGTGCCGACTTGTGGTCTGCCAGCGTCTGGGTGTCCATGCGACGCGTATCGTCCGCCTGCATCTTGAGATAGATGTCGATGTTCTCGATACCGGGGAATTTCTTCTGGTACACCGTGATCATCTTTTTCGCATTCGCATCGTTCATGCGCAGGTCGTCCTTGAGACGCTTGATGAGTTCAGGCGTGTCGATCGGGTCGATCTGGATGCGTGGCGACCAGGCTTCTTCCGTCTCGACGGTGCCGAGCATGATCGGCACATCGGCCGACAGATCGGACGCCACCGGATCGAACATGTCGGCAGGCAGCGTGCGGCCGTCCGTCACCATGCCGAAGTTGAAGCGTTCCTTGGCGAGCAGATCCACGAGCTGCTGGTACGGAAGCTGCTGCAGCTCGTCGACACGCGACTTGTCGAGGCCGAGCGAGTGCAGCAAGCGTTCGGCGCTTTCATTGGCCTGGTCGCGCGGCTGACCGCGCAGTGCAGAGCCGCTCTGCATGATCGCGCGATGGAACAGACCCTTCGCTGCAGGCATACCCTGCAGGATGCTGACTTTGCGCCCACCACCGGACTGGCCAAAGATGGTGACGTTGCCAGGATCGCCGCCAAAGCGATCGATGTTGTCGCGTACCCATTCGAGTGCGGCGACGATATCGAGCTGGCCGACGTTGCCTGCCTGCGAATACTTCTCGCCACCGATGTCGGCGAGGAAGAGATAGCCGAACACGTTCAGGCGGTGATTCACACCTACGACGACCACGTCATGGGCCTTCGCGAGATTGGTGCCGTTGTAGATGTCGAAACCGGCCGATCCGGAATTCAGGCCGCCGCCGTGCAGCCACACCATGACCGGACGCTTTGCATCAGCGGTGGTGGTACTCGGCGTATAGACGTTGAGGACGAGGCAGTCCTCGCCCATCGCTTCGCGGCGATCCATCGCGGCTACTTCGGGAGGCTCGCCGCCTGCAAACTGCTGCGGGGCGCGCTGACCGAGCTCGACCGTTTCCCGTACTTCGGTCCAGGGCGTGGGCTTCGACGGAGGCAGGAAGCGGCCACCGCCAGCAGTTGAACCGCCGTAAGGCACACCGCGGAAGGAATAAATGCCGTCGTTCACTGCGCCGCGGATCTTGCCGTAAGCCGTCTCTACTTCAGTGCCACCACCCGTGCTCGCAGCGACTGGAACGGCGCTCTCACGCGAACAGGCGGTCAGCAGTCCGCCACCCAGGACACTTAACGTGAGGGCACTCTGGCCCAGGAACGTACGGCGATTGATCTTGTAGGCTGGTCTAATCTTCATCGGTCCCCCTCAAATTGATTTGCGGCCACCGCGTTGCACCGGGGCCGAAGCGTGGCGATTTTGCGGGAGGAAGTCCCGACAGGGGATCACCCGGACGTAAAGATTTGTGAAGACTGCCCTGCCCAACCCGCGCAATCCAATCTGCTAGATTGGCCGGATGCTCAATGTCGACAACTTGAGAAAGAAATACGGTGAGCTGGAGGTCGTTCGCGGGGTGAGCCTTCACGTTGCCCCGGGCACCTGCTTCGGCCTGCTCGGCCCGAATGGCGCGGGCAAGACGACGACCTTGCGTTGCTGCCTGGGGCTCACGCATCCCGACAGCGGCACCATCGAACTTGCCGGCCTCCCCGTCCCTGCGCAGGCGAGAGAGGCGCGTGCACGCGTGGGCGTGGTCCCGCAGTTCGATAACCTCGATCCCGACTTCACCGTCACCGAGAACCTGATCGTCTATGGCCGTTACTTCGGCCTGTCACGCAGTCAATGCGAGGCACAGGTCGATCGGCTGCTGGTCTTCGCCGGCCTCACCGAAAAAGCCAATGCGCAGATCGAATCGCTGTCGGGAGGCATGAAGCGCCGGCTGACGCTCGCCCGCGCAATGATCAACGACCCGCAGATCTTGTTCATGGATGAACCGACGACCGGTCTCGATCCGCAGGCCCGGCACCTGGTCTGGGATCGACTCAAGACCCTGCTGGCCGAGGGGCGCACCATCATCCTGACGACGCACTTCATGGATGAAGCGCAGCGGTTGTGTGATCGCGTGGCGATCATGGATCGCGGCGTGATCATTGCGGAAGACGCGCCCCATGCCCTGATCGATCGAGAGATCGAACCTGCGGTCATCGAAGTTTACGGTGAAGGCATCGAGAGCTGGTTTGAATCTTCCGGCCGCAGGCTTGCCGAACGCGCCGAGATCGCCGGCGACACGGCGTTCTGCTACTGCCACGATCCTGCACCGCTGCTGAAATCGCTTGAAGGCCTGACGGAACTTCGCAGCCTCAGGCGTTCTGCCAATCTCGAAGATGTCTTCCTCAAACTCACGGGACGGGACCTGCGTGACTGACGTTGCCCTTCTTTCCACGCGGAAGACTCCGGCTCACAAACGCAATCCCTTGCGTTGCCTGCACGTCGTGCACCGGAACTATCTGGTCTGGCGGAAACTCCTCGGGTCGGCGCTAGTGGGCCATCTCGCCGATCCACTGATCTGGCTCGTCGGCTTGGGCTTCGGCCTCGGCAAACTGCTGCCCACTGTCGGCGGCCTCACCTATCTCGAGTTCCTGGGTTCGGGAATGCTCTGCTACAGCGTGATGAACTCGGCGTCGTTTGAAGCGCTGTACTCCGCCTTCACGCGCTTGAAACACCAGCGCACATGGGAAGGCATTCTGCACGCGCCCATGACCGCTACGGACATCGTCGTCGGTGAATGGCTCTGGGCAGCGCTCAAGGGCGCATTGTCAGGCGCAGCCATCCTGCTGGTGATGACGGCGCTCGGACTCATCAAGTCTTTTTCCGCGCTATGGGTTCTGCCGGTTGTGCTGCTCGTCGGCATGGCGTTCTCGAGCATCGCGCTGATCGTGACCGCACTGGCCAAATCCTATGACCTGTTCACCTACTACTTCAGCCTGTTCGTGATGCCGATGATGCTGGTCTCCGGCGTTTTCTTTCCCGCCGATCAATTGCCAACCCCCGTTCGCATCGTGGGGCAGCTCCTGCCCCTCTCTCACGCCACTGCCCTCGCCCGTGGCCTCGCTGTCGGCGCTCCGCTCGAACATGTCGCCTTACATGTACTCGTGATCGCCCTCTACGCCGTGATTGGCCTCGCCATCGCCAATCACCTGATCAAGAAGCGCCTCACGAAATAGGGAGGATCAGAAGCAGCGTCTGCCGCCACAAATCATTTTCAAAAACGCCGTGAATACATCCATGTAGGCTCCGGCAAAAACGTCCGTGTTTTTGACGGTTTCGAAAATGATTTCTGACGTCAAACGCTGCGGCAGAAACTCAAGCCTTGGTGCACCCGCGCGTAGACGCTTCCAGCTCATCGAAGAGCCGGTTGGCGAGATTGGCTTTCTTCGTGTCGAGACGATGGACCTGGTCTTTCTCGACGGCGAACCGGATGTTGTAGCCGCGGCCTTTAAGTACCTGGAACTGGTTCTGCATCGCCGACAGCCAGCTACCATCCTTGTCTCCCACATGCATGTAGATGCACAGCGGCTTGAGCGCAGCGAGCTGGGTTTCGTTGGCTGCATTGTTGAGCAGCCCCGGATAGCCCGTGACTGAAACGAAGTACTGCGGGAAGAGCGAAGCGATGTGGAATGCGCTCAAGCCCCCGTTCGAGTGACCGGTGACGTGCAGCTTCCCGCCTGCCACCTTGTAGGTCTTGAGAATATTGTCGATGAAGGCCGGGAAGATCCGCGCGGCGCCTTCGAAGTAGAGCTCGCCGTTAGGTGAGGCGGGACTGATGACGATGTACCCGCGCTGTTCGGCATTGGCTCGCCAATCCGCTTCCGTGCTGCTCTCCACGATGCGCAGGTCCTGCGAACCTCCGGCGAAATGCAGGACCGTGGGATAGGCCTTCGCGGGATCGTAGTTGTTCGGCAGGATGACCCGGTATGTCACCTGCACGCCGGCGAACGTGCCGATCTTCTGCTGGACCTCCGCCTGCGTCAGCAAAGGAAGTGCCACCAACGCGACCAGAACAGACAGGTGGCTGGCAAGTTTTCGTGCATTCATCATCCTGACTCCGCAATTGCCTTCATCGAGCCCGGAGTGTCGGGGAAGCCCGTTCACTTCGGCAAGTCAGTGATCGCTGCCTCGTAGCGTGCGCAGCAACTGACGATGCCCTCGTCGTTCGTCGCACCCGACGCACATTCCATTCCCGCGCGATCAGCACGCCAGTCAGCCCATTCAGCATCGCCTCGCCCGAACATGTCCTTGAACTCTTTACCCGCAGCCGCGAGGTATGCCTCCGTGCGGCTGCAGTACCGCGCGATGAATCCCGCGGCCAGGCAATGCTGCTGCTTGTCGGGCAGGTCCGCCGGAACCCGGCTTGCCACCACGGATTCTGCGCATCCCAATGTCGAGCGCTCGGGACGAATCGATGAGGTCGCGCAAGCGGACAGCAGCTGCAGGACGCAGATGACAATAATCCCGCGCCCGATCCTCAAATGCCCGCGCCCACCGCGACGCAAAGCGTGGCCGGCCAGCAGATGTGCGCGAGCAAGTGTCAGGCGATTCCCCAGAATTTCACTCTGTGAAGTGCGTCGCTTGCCGAAAATGGTAATAACGGTAAAAAATGAACTCATGACGAGCAAACCAGTGAAGCCTTCCAGACCTGAGGATTTCTGCTCTTCCCGTGAAGCGGCAGCCTTGCTCGGGGTTTCTGTCAAAACGATCCAGCTCTGGACCGAGAACGAAGTCCTCAAGGCTTGGAAAACGCCCGGCGGCCATCGTCGCATCCTCAGGCAATCCGTCGATAGTCTTTTGCGGCAACGCGATCAAACCGCAACCAAGGGAGGCCCGAACGGCCGGGCGCGCTTTACGATGCTCGCCGTTGATGATGAATCCGCAACCCGGCGACTCTACGAACTGGTCATTGCGGATTGGGGATTGCCGATTCGCTTGTTGACCGCGCAGAATGGTTTCGAGGGTCTGATTCGGATCGGCGAGGAAAAGCCGGATCTTCTGCTAACGGATCTGCATATGCCTGGCATGGACGGCTTCAGCATGATTGCTTCACTGCGGGCGCATCCCGAGACCCGCTCCATGCATGTGATCGTGGCTTCCGGTCTCACGGAGCCGGAGATCCGTGAGCGTGGTGGCCTTCCGGCCGACGTGCATTTCTTCCCCAAACCGGTTGCTTTCGATCGCCTGCGGTTGCAGGTCCAGAAACTTCTTCTGGGCGACTGAAACGATCCAGGACATGCTTACCCCGCCCTTCCCCGCGAATGAAATCGAACGCGTGGAAGCGCTGCGCAGGCTGCGCGTTCTCGATACTCCGCCCGAGGAGCGCTTCGACCTCATTACCCATCTCGCGACCACCGCATTCAATGTGCCGATTGCACTCGTCAGCCTCGTCGACAGCGACCGGCAATGGTTCAAATCGCTGCAGGGACTGACTGTCCGGGAAACGCCGCGGAGTCTTTCATTCTGCGGCCATGCGCTCTTCAGCGATGAGATCCTCCTCGTTCCCGATGCGCTCCAGGATGAGCGCTTCCATGACAACACGCTCGTCACGGGCAATCCGGGCATCCGCTTCTACGCCGGCTGTCCCGTGCATACCCCAGAAGGCCACGTGGTCGGCACGCTGTGCCTTATTGACAGGAAACCGCGTTCGCTTACGAAGGAGGAACACCAGCTGCTGCGTGGCATGGCTTCCTGGGTCGAGAGCGAACTCAACCTGGCGGAGCTGCGGCGGGCTTACTTTGCCTCGAGTGAAAACGAGATGCGTCTGGCAGAAAGCGAAACCCGCTTCCGGCAGGCGTTCGAGTTCGCCCCGATCGGCATTGCACTGGCTTCCCCGACCGGCCAATGGCTGAAGGCGAATCCGGCACTTTGCGACCTGGTCGGATACTCCGAGGGAGAACTGCTGCGAAAAAGTTTCCAGGACATCACCCACCCCGATGACCTCGACTCGGACCTGGTGCATCTGCAGGAACTGCTGACGGGCAAGCGGTCTGTCTACGCGATCGAAAAACGCTACCTCCACCGGCTTGGCCATACTGTCTGGGTATCCTTGAGTGCCTCGCTGGTTCGCAATCTCGCCGGCGAACCGCAGTACTTCATTTCCCAGATCGAGGACATCACCGAGCGCAGGCGGCTCGAACAGGTCAAGACCGATTTCCTGGCCAATGCCGCCCACGAATTGCGCTCGCCGATGTCCAGTATCCTGGGTTTCTCGGAGCTGCTGCTCAAGCGTTCCTACAGTGACGAACGCCGCGCGGAGCTGCTCGGGATCATCAACGGCCAGGCCGTCCAGCTCACGAACCTGATCAACGAACTGCTGGACCTCGCGCGGATCGAAGCCGGCGCAGGCCGGGATTTCAGCATCGTGCGGCAGTCGATCGTGCCCATCATTGAAGGGACGCTCGCCGCCTTCCTCGTGCCGCCGGGACGCGAGCAGGTGCAACTGGAATTGACCGGCGAGCTGCCGGAGCTGGCCGTCGACGCGGAAAAACTGCGCCAGACGCTCACCAACCTGCTGAGCAATGCGTACAAGTATTCCCCGGATGGCGGGCCCGTCATCCTGACCGCCCGGATAGAGGGCGATCACGTTGCCATCAGCGTTCGCGACCAGGGTCTCGGCATGACCAAGGAAGAAACAGCGCGTGTTTTCGAAAGATTCTTCCGCGGCACCGATTCGCGCTCGATCCGCGGCTCCGGGCTGGGGTTGAGCATCGTGAAGGAAATTGTCGAACTGCATGGGGGCCAAATCGGCCTGGAGAGCGAACCCGGACGCGGCACCACCGTCACATTGTTCCTCCCGATCGGGAACTGATGCATGAGGATCCTGATCGTCGACGACCAGGAGGAAATGAGGGAACTGATCCGGCTATCCCTGCAGGAACTGGATGCCGAGTTTCTGGAAGCCGAGGACGGTGCCACCGCCCTTTCGCTGTTTGAACAGTCCCGTCCTGCGGTGGTGTTGCTCGACGTCAACATCAAGGGCGAGCTCAACGGCTTCGAGGTCTGCCAGCGGATCAAGCAGGCACCGGAGGGACGCGGCATCAAGGTCGTCGTGATCAGCACCCGTGCCCAGCTCGATGACCTGAGACAGGGTTCGCAGGCTCAAGCCGACCGCTATCTCACCAAACCCTTCAGCCCTGCCGAACTGCATCGCCTCGTCACCGCGCTGCTCGAAAAAACTCCTCAGTAGTCCTGCCGGAACTACCCGTATCGCACGGGAAATCCGCGCACGCCCGTCCGCCTTCTCCCCGAGGTTGGACATAAGACGACGCCGGATCAGACATCCCCTTAAGGACACCCCGCGGCATCACCCGAGGCCGTACGGCGATCCTGTGACGGCACGCGCAATTACCGGATTTCCCCGGAATTATGGCATCTCGTCTCTGGCAATACCGGCTGAAATGATAAAAATGAACCTCGATTCGTTTTTACCACTTTCAAATTTCGGAGCCGGTCATGAAACGCTTTCTGGTCCTGATCACTGTTGCGGGAGTCGTGTGGAGTGCCGCGGAAGCAGCCGACCATGGCGGCATCTCGGTGCAGCTCACTGCCAGTCGTATCGTCGCTGCTCCGAACGGCAGTGAGACGCGACAGGTTGCCGATGTCGCCCGTCCTGGCGAAGTCATCGAATACAGCGCCGTCTACACCAACACCGGCGTCACCGTCGTGAAAGGCGTGGCAGCGACATTGCCGATTCCGGCTACCGGCCTCGAATACCTGCCGGATTCGGCAGCGCCCAAGGCCCTTCTCGCCAGCCTCGATGGCAAGACCTTCGCGCCGGTGCCGTTGATGCGCGCCTACCGCCTGAAAAGCGGCGAAGAAACCATGCGTCCGGTGCCCACGAGCGAATACCGCTTCCTGCGCTGGGAACTCGGCGATCTCGCTGGCGGCGCCAATACCACTGTCACCGCGCGCATGCGCATCACCGACGCACCGGCCCTGTCGGCCGCGTCGCGCTAACCGCAGGAAGGGAGTCCTCTCATGAATACCCAGCCTCTCTTCAGCGCGGCAGCCGCGCCCGGACACGACCAACGCGGTCTCATGCGCATGATTGCCATCATGTGGGCAGTGACGCTCGGCGCGTGCGCGATCATGATCTTCCTGCCGATCGGTCTCGCGCATGCGGCCCCGCTCGCAGGCACGAGCATCGGCAACCAGGCTTCGGCCACCTACTCCGACGCATCGCAGGTCACACGCACAGTGACCTCGAATGCCGTCGTGACGGTGGTGCAGCAGGTAGCGAGCATCAGCCTCGCCGCCAACGGCGCCCGGACGATTTCCATCAGCGGCCAAGTGCAGTATCCGCACACGTTGACCAACACCGGCAACGGCACGGACACGTTCGCGCTGACCTCAGGCAACACCGGCACCTTCTCTTTCAGCTCGGTGGCTTACTACGCCGACGCGAACGGCGATGGCGTGCCGGACAACAGCACGGCCATCACCAGCACCGGCCAGCTCGCTGCTGGCGCCCAGTTCAAGTTCGTGGCGGTCGGCACCGTGCCGGGCAGCGCGATCTCGGGCAATACCAACACCCTCACCGTGACCGCCACCAGCGGCTTCAACGTGGCGGTGGCAGGTGTGAACACGGACGTCACGACGGTGACTTCGCAGGCCGTCATGCAGGTCACGCAGTCGCTCGATGTGACCTCGGGCCCCTCGCCTGCCGGTCCGCGCACGATCACGTTGACTTACACCAACACGGGCAACACAACGGCCACCAGCCTCACGCTGGCGGATGTCATCCCTTCCGGCTTCACCTACGCAGCAGGTTCGGCGCGCTGGAGCGGGTCGGGCAGCACGGTGCTCACGGACAGCAACGCGGCGGATCCTGCCGGCATCACGTTTGACTACAACGTGACCAGCGCGACTCGCATCACTGCTGTCGTCTCGTCGATCCCGGCGGGCGCCAGCGGCACGGTCACCTTCCAGGTGAACGTCAACTCAGGTCTCCCCGCGGGTGCCAACTCCGCTACGGCGGCGACGGCGACCTACACGTACAACGACGGCAGCTCGACAGTGCCGAGCAACAACACGAACACCGTGCAGTACACGGTGAATGCCGGTGCCTCACTGACGATCAGCAGCCCGACGGTGCCGAGCGCCACGCAGGGCAGCACGGTCAGCTTCACGAACGTAGTGACAAACACGGGTAATGCGACCGACAGCTTCAACCTGACGACGGGTACCTCGACGTTTCCCGTGGGCACGACGTTCCAGTTCTACCAGGCCGATGGCGTCACGCCGATGGTCGACAGCACGAGCGACGGCATCCGCGACACGGGTCCGGTGGCTGCGGCGGGCACCTACAACGTGGTGATCAAGGCAGTGCTGCCTCCCGGCGCGACCGGCGGCAACTACACCGTACAGGTCATTGCGGTTTCGAAGAACGATGCGACGAAGTCCGCGACGGGTGTCGACACATTGACCGCCATCACGGCGAGCACCGTCGACCTCACCAACAACACGGCCGGCGGCCCTGGCGTGGGTGTCGGTCCTGAAGGTTCGCCTGTGGTCACCAACACCGTGAACCCCGGCGTTACGAGCCGCTTCACGCTCGTGGTTGCCAACGGCAGCACGCTGGCCGACAGCTTCAACCTGCAGGCAAGCACGGATTCGAGCTTCGCCACGACCGTGGTTCCTGCCGGCTGGACGGTGGTGTTCCGCGATACGAACGGCGCGGTGATTGCGAATACGGGCGTCATCAACGCAAGTGCGAACCGCACTGTGTATGCGGACGTAACGCCGAGTGCGACGAGCGTTGGCACATCGCAGCTTTACTTCCGCGCGATCTCGCCGAGCTCCGGCACGGCGGACAGTGTGCACGACGCACTCACCGTCAATACGGTCCGCAGCCTCAGCGTCACGCCGAGCAACACGGCCCAGGTGACACCGGGCGGCATCGCGGTGTTCAGCCACGTAGTCACGAACACCGGCAACGTGCTCGAAGGCGACGTGACGGGCAGCGCTACTGCACTGGCTTCGCTCAACAGCAACACGGCGTTCACCTCGGTCCTCTACTGGGACAGCAACAACAACGGCGTCCTCGATGTGACGGATCCCGTGGTGACCAGTCTCGCTACGCTTACCGGCGGCACGAATGGCGCCAGCACGGCGGCCGGCCTGGCTCCGGGCGAAAGCGCGACGATCTTCGTGAAGGTGACCTCGCCTGCTGGCGCGACGCCTGGCACGGCAGATACGGCAACGCTGACCTTCACGACGACGGGCGTCATCAGCGGTGTTGCCGCTCCGGCTGTCCTGTCAGTCACCGACACGGTCAATGTCATCGTCTCGCAGGTCACGCTCGCCAAACTGCAGGCGCTTGACGCGGACTGCAACGGCGTTGCCGACGGCAGCTTCACGGCAGGCACGATCACCACCGGTGCGATCCCGGGTACCTGCGTGCGCTACCAGATCACAGCGACCAACGCCGGTGGTACGGACATCGCCGATCTCGTGATCAGCGACGCAACTCCTGCCAACACGACCTATCACATCACGGTCGCGGCGGCTTCGACGGTGGGTTCGGTCACGGCTCCTGGCACCGGCGCAGCGGGCACCATCCAGGCGACAGTGGGCACGCTCACACCGACCCAGTCGGCCACGTTGAGCTTCGGCGTCCGGATCGATCCGTAATCGGGCATCGCCCGCCGCGCTTTCTCGCGCGGCGGGCGAACCTCCCGGCATCAGCATCCCTTCCTCCAACCCCGGCGCGACGCCCACCCCTGCACGGGTCTACCCGTGGTCCCGCCCGACAGCGCCAGCCAACACGTTGCTGGCCCAAGAGCACTCGTAGCTGCCTCAAAGCCGATGAATCGACAGGATTTTTGCGCAAACCCTGCGCAGCCCCTCCGCCACTTTCGACATAAGGCGACCGCGGCTCAGTCATCCCCTTAAGCGGCACCCATGGCGCCCCCCGAGACAGCGCGCTGATCCTGTGACCCCGCACGCAATTGCAGGATTTTCCCCGGATTACGTCACCTCATATCTGGCAATACCGGCTGAAATGGTAAAAATGAACCTCTACTTTTCATACCGTTTTCAAGCCACATGAGCCTGAGGGCCCCAAGCGAAGGACGCACCCACAGCCTTGAATGCAAGGTCGGGATCGCTTTTGCTTTTTTCCTCAGCCTTGTCGCCCAGATGGTGTCCGGCGCCAGCATCGACAACCAGGCCGCGGCCCAGTATCGCGAGCTGGCTACCGGTTACAGCATTCCCCTGCAGTCGAATGTCGTCGCCGTACAGACCCAGGTGCGCCTGCCCCGTATCCGGTTCTTCACCAATGCTTCGTACTCCAGGGAAGCGGTCGAGACTGGCCTTCGCAGCCAGCTATTCATCGAAGCGGATGTGTATTCGTGCAACCGCGATCCCAACGTGGTTGAAGAGATCACCATCCTGACCCAGTCGATGACCTCACATGACTGGGAGAACCACGTGGCCACCGAGACGGGGCCGAATTCCGGCGTGTTCCGCTCGGACCAGGCCTGGACGACGGAAGAAGTGGTCGATGTTTCCCGTCATCTCTCCAGCAAACTCGAGTTCGAGCCAGGCCCCGGGGATGAGAATTCAATGCTCGAAACGGCACCGGACGACATCCTGCAGACGAGCACGGATGGCTGCGGTGGCGGCGCTGTGGAAGACACCATCCTCGTTGACCCGGCCGGCTATCTGTTCGACAGCGAAACGAACGAGCCCGTCGTCGGCGCCAGCGTGCGACTGATCGACGTGACAGGCGAGGGCAACGGCGGCCATCCTGGCCAGGATGCCGTGGTGTTCGCCGACGACGATGCGACGCCGGCACCCTCGGAAGTTGTCACGGACGCGATGGGCCTGTTTTCGTTTCCTCTGGTTTCTTCCAGCACCTACCGCCTGGTCGTGGCCGCGCCGAAGCAATACATCCTTTCAAAGAAGGCGCCGGGCGCCCTGCCCCGCAACCGCCGGATCAACCTGCCGGGCTCGTTCGGCGGCGATTTCGTCGTGAACGAGGCGACGGGCGCTGTGCTGCTCGATATTCCGCTCGATCCCCTGCCACGCGGCCTCTCGGTGCAGAAGACCGTGTCGCAGTCTTCGGCCGAAGTCACGGACAGCGTTCAGTACACGATCACCGTGCGCAACGTCAGTACCGTGGATCTTGAAGGCGTGACCGTCACCGACCGCCTGCCCGTCGGCTTCAGGTACGTGTACGGCACCACGCGCCTCGAAGGCACGAAGGTCGCCGATCCTGCCGGCAGCCAGGATGTGAACCTCGCGTTCGAGATCGGCGCGCTGGCCGCAGGTGATGCGAAGAAGCTGACGTACCGCACGCTCATTGGCCCGGGCGCGCTGCAAGGCGACGGCATCAATCGTGCGCAGGCTTCGAGCCGGGCGCCAACCGAAACGGAGAGTAATGTTGCCTCCGCCAAGGTCGACGTCGAAGCCGGTGTGTTTGACGATCGCGCGTTCATCCTCGGCAAGGTATTCGCCGACTGCAACGCGAATTCGACCAAGGATCCGGACGAGCGCGGCCTCGCAGATATACGTATATACCTCGAGGACGGCACATTCGTCGTTACTGATACACAAGGCAACTACAGCTTCTATGGCATCAGCCCTCGCACGCATGCACTGAAAGTGGATCCGGTCACGTTGCCCGCTGGCGTGAAGCTGCAACCGCTTTCGCACCGGAACGCAGGTGCAGGCGACAGCCTGTTCATCGATGCGAAGCGTGGCGAGCTGGTCCGCGCGGATTTTGCGACGCAGGATTGTGCCAACACGGCCATCGAAACGCTGACCCAGCAGCGCGCACCGTCGACTGAACTGACCCGCAGCCTCACAAATGAACTGAAGACTGCGACTGCCGCAGTTGCCGATGCACGCGCCCTGCCTGCCAGCGGGACGATTGATGCGCTGCATGCAACGACTGCGACTGCGGCTTTGCCCGCTGTCGAGCACATCGCTGCCGCCCTGCCCCTGGAGCAGCTGGCGACAACCATGACCAACCGGCTCGAGTTCATCGGCCTGAAGGATGGCGATCGAATCGGCTCACGCCAGCTCACGATTCGCGTCAAGGGCCTCGCGGGTTCACAGATCGCGCTGTTCGTTAACGAGACGGAAGTAGCAGCCGACCGCGTCGGCACACGCGTGGTCAACGACGCGAACCGCGCGACTGCTTTCGAGTTCGTCGGGGTCGCACTGCAGGCCGGCGCTAACGAACTGACGCTGACGCAGAAGGATGGCTTCGGCAATCTGCGTGGCACGGAAACGATCCACGTCACTGCTGCAGGCGAACTGGCCCGCATCGTGGTTCGCCCGCAGGCGGAGCGCGCCTCTGCCGACGGCACGTCGCTCGCGGCCCTGACCGTCACGCTGGAAGACGCCAAAGGCACCCCTGTTGAAACGCGGTTACCGGTCACGCTCGAAACGACCGCCGGTGAATGGCAGGTCGCGGATCTGGATGCCAATGCCCCAGGCATCCAGACCTTTCTCGACTCGGGCAGCACGAAACTGATGCTGCGTGCACCGGGCACGGCAGGCGACGCGGAAGTGCGCGTGGTCGGCGACTCATTGTCCGGCCGCGCCACTGTTTCGTTCCTGCCAGCTCTGCGTCCCCTGCTTGGGCTAGGCATCGTCGAAGGCACGCTTTCCCTGAACAAGCTGAGCCTGAAGTCGATAAGTCCTGCGCGTGCAGACGACGGCTTCGAGGAAGAGCTGTCGGCAATCGCCGGTGGCGGCAGCAAGGACCAGATCGGCACTCGCGCCGCGCTGTTCCTGAAGGGCAAGGTGAAGGGTGACTACCTGCTCACCCTGGGCGTCGACTCAGAGAAAGACGCCCGGGAGCGCCTGTTCCGCGACATCGATCCCGACCAGTTCTATCCGGTCTACGGCGACAGCTCGACGAAGGGCTTCGATGCACAATCGACGAGCCGGCTTTATGTCCGCGTCGACAAGGAAAAATCGTACTTCCTCGCCGGCGACTTCACGACGCAGTCCATCGAAGCTGCCCGCAACCTCGGTGCCTATCAGCGCAGCCTCAACGGCGTAAAAGAACATTTCGAGAATGGCGTCGTGACGGCCAACGTGTTCGCGAGCCGTGACAGCACACGCCAGATCATCGACGAGTTGCCTGGCAACGGCACTTCGGGCCCCTACCCGCTTGAGCAGAACGACGTGATCGAGAACAGCGAGAAGGTCGAAATCCTCACGCGCGATCGCAACCAGCCCGATGTGATCATCAGCAGCTTGGCCCTGACGCGCTTCGCGGATTACGAAATCGACACCTTCACGGGGCGCCTGGTGTTCCGCGCTCCGGTGCCAAGCCTCGATGCCGATCTCAATCGCATTTCAATCCGCATCACTTACGAAGTGGACCAGGGTGGCGAGCAGTTCTGGGTGAGTGGCGTGGATGCACAGGTCAAGGTGACTGAACGCCTGACGCTGGGTGGCTCTGCGGTCGAAGACGCCAACCCACAGGATGGTCAGCGGCTGAGAAGCATCAATGGCAGGTTCCAGATCGATACCAGCACGACGGCAACAGTAGAACTCGCCGATTCCGATACCGACTCGCACGGTTCAGGCACCGGCGAACGCGTCGAGATCCGGCACGAGAGCCAGGCTTTCAAGGCCCGCCTGTTCGCCGGCCGCACGAGTGAAGAGTTCTACAACCGCTCCGCGACGCTGAGTGCCGGCCGGCAGGAAGGTGGACTCAAGACAGCCTATGTGCTCGATGAACGCACCCGCCTGATCGCCGACGCGCTGCATTCGAGCGACGTCACGACAGAGGCGAAGCGCTACGGTGCTCTTGTCGGCATCGAACGCAAGGTTGGCGAGCAGAGCAAGGTGGAAGCAGGCTTCCGCCAAGTGAACGGCCAGCCTGCCGCCGCAGACAGCGAGCAGACGAAGACGACCAGCTTCCGCATCAAGGGAACGACGCCGTTGCCGGGTGTGGAGAAGGCGACGATGTACGGTGAGTACGAGCAGGATGTGACCGAGCAGGACAAGCGGCTCGCTGCCGTGGGCGGCGACTATCGCCTGACGCGCAACAGCCGCATCTATCTTCGTCATGAACTGATCTCCTCGCTCACCGGCCCGTACGATCTCGACACGGCTGTCCGCCGCAACGCAACTGTGCTCGGCATCGATACCAGCTATCGCGAAGACAACCGCGTGTTCAGCGAATATCGTGTGGGTAATGCGATGAGCAGCCGGGAAGCCGAAGCCGCCATCGGCTTGCGTAACCGCTGGACACTGGCTGACGGTCTGCGCGCCAATACGAGTCTTGAAAAGGTAGACGCGCTCTCGGGTAGTGGCGAAACCGAAAGCACCGCCATCGCGGGCTCGCTCGACTACACCCGCAACCCTTTGTGGAAAGGCACCACGCGTCTTGAACTGCGCCGCACCGAGTCGAGCGACACGCTGTTCTCCACGTTTGGCCTCGGCTGGCAGTTCGCGGATGACTGGGCGCTGCTCGCGAAGAACGTGCTTGCAGTCACGGACTACGACAACGCGCAGGCCGACCGCCTGCAGGAACGCCTCCGCGTCGGCGTGGCATACCGGGACAATGCAACGAATCTCGTCAATGCGCTCGCCCGTTATGAATTCCGCCGGGAGACAGGCACCGCAGAAATCGGCGCTGCCCGGACCGTGCACATGCTGTCGATCCACGCGAACCGGCAGATTGCCCCCGAGATCGTGATCAGCGGTGAGTACGCCACCAAGTACTCGCTCGAAACCGTCGACGGCGAGATCATCCGGGGCCATGCCCACCTGGTCGCCGGCCGGATCACCCGCGATTTCGGCAAGCGGTGGGATATGGGTCTCGCCGTCCGCAACCTCTTCAGCGGAGAATTCTCCGCCAATCAGTACGGATTCGGCGTCGAGGCGGGCTACCTGGTCATGGACAACCTGTGGGTTTCAGCGGGCTACAACGTGGTCGGCTTCTACGACAAGGACCTGTCGGCCGACGAGTACACCCGCGAAGGCGCTTTCATCCGCATGCGCTTCAAGTTCGACGAAATCCTGCTGGGCAAGTTATGAGCCGGCACCTGCGCACAACCCTCCGGCACTTTCCCCTGACGTGGCCGCGCATTCTCGCGGTGGCGGCGCTGGTGGTGATCGCGCTTCTGAACGGCATCCCTGCGGCCAATGCGTGCACGGCCAATGGCTGCATCACGGTGGGTCCGCGCCTCGCGAGCGTCAACTCTTCGCGCGGCTACCTGCTGAACGCCCTGCTGGGCAACCTGACCGGTTCGACATTGACAGTGACGGCGCTCGACTGGAACGCCATTGCCGTAGCCGATGTCGGCCTGGCCAAGACCCTCGAGGCGTTGCAGGCAACGCTCTCGGTCTCGACACCTGCCCAAGCGCTCAGCGCAGATGCGACGGTGGCACAACTGCTCGGAGCGCTCGCAACGGTCACGGGCAACGAAGGCAGTGCATCGGCCTCGAGCGCGTTGACCACCCTGCGTTCGCAACTCACCCTGGTCAGCGGCACGATCAAGCTCGGCGACCTGCTCTCCACCAACGGCGCGACAGGCAACACACGGCTCAATGTTCTCGACCTCGTGAGCGGCATTCTGCAGCTTTACAACTACCGCAACGTCGCGACGACGCCTTCGCCCATCGGACTGAACGGCATTGACGTCGGCGTAGCCAGCATCGGGACACTGCAGTTGTGGGCACAGGTAGTGGAGCCGCCGGTCTATATCTGCGGACCGGTCAGCAGCCAGTTCTATACGGCCGCCATCCGCGTGAAGCTCGCGCTGAATCTGGTCACGCTGAATCTTCCGGTGACCACATTGACAGCGCTCCTCGGCGTATCGACGGCGGAGGTCAAAATCAGCAATCTCGATGTGTACGTCGACATTGCGCGAGGCCAGGGCACGATCACCGCAGTCAACGCCATCGCCAACACGCTCACCGTCCAGGCGACACCCGGCGTGGCCGACATCTGGATCGGCACGATCAGCAACGCCAACTTCTTTACCCGCGGTCATGCGCTGGTCGCCGGCGACCTCGACTACGCGACAATCGGTTCGGTCAAGATCAATGCGTTGACGGTAGCGCTCAAGGCCAAGACCCACTCACAGGGACAGGCCCCGATCCAGCGCACGCTGAGCTTCACGACTCCGTATCCCAACACCCAGACGGCTCAAACCAACGCATCGTTCGCGACCAACCTGGCCGGCTCGCTGATCACCAACCTGAGCATCGATACCACGCCCGACTTCGGACTTCTGGATGCACTGGTCCAGCCCGTCCTGAAGATAGTCGTCCAGACCGGACTGACGACCATCCTCGGTCCCATTCTCAACACGCTCGTCAATCCGTTGCTGGAGCTGCTCGGCATCCGGCTCGGCGAAGTGGATGTGACGGCGGGGGGTGCCTTCTATCTGTGTACGGTCGCGGGGAACGTCTATGCGGACAGCAATCACAGCGCACTGAAGGAGCTGGGCGAAAGCGGGACAGGACTCACCCTGTACGCGAAGCTGGTCAGCAGCGGCAGTCCGACCCTGGCAAGTGACGTCGCAGTTGTCGACCCGACTACAGGCGCATTCACTTTCAGCAATATCGCCTCCACGACCTACTCGTTGCTCATCGACACCAGCAACACGAAGAGCGACATCACGGTCACTCCTTCGACCGGCTGGATCGCGACCGAAGTACCGACGCTGACTCGCAGCGTCACCGTCGCCAATACGTCCACCGCAGATGTGTCGGGCCTGACGTTCGGTCTCTACAACGGCAGCAAGCTGATCGGCAGCGTCTTCAACGACAACGGCATCACCGGCGGCACGGCCAACAACGGCACGCGCGACGGTGCAGAAGCCGGCCTGGCAGGCATCACGGTTGCAGTGACCAACAACGCCGGCAGTACGACTTACGACAGCGCAGTGACTGCTGACCAGGGCAGCTATACGCTCTGGATTCCCGCCAGCGCAGGGGCCAATCCGCTGAAGCTCATCGAGACCAATGGCGCCAGTTATTTCTCGATTGCAGGGAGCACCGGAACGACAAGCGGAACTTACACCCGCACTACCGACACGGTGGCGTTCACGCATGTGGTGGGATCGACCTACACGGGCGTGAACTTTGCCGATGTCCCCGCCAACCTTTTCCTTCCCGATGGCCAGCAGACGGCTTTGCCTGGAACGGTGGTGTTCTATCCGCACAGCTATACCGCAGGCAGTGCGGGACAGCTGACCGTGACGCTGTCCGCGCCGAACCCGGCGACCTGGAGCCAGATCGTCTACATCGACAGCAACTGCAACGCTGCGATCGATGCGGGCGAACCCGTGCTGAGCGCTGCGCAGTCGTTGACGACCAGTCAGAAACTCTGCACGGTCGTGCGGGTGTCGATTCCGGCAGCAGCGCCTTACGACGCGCATTCAACGGTGACGCTGTCAGCGAGCTTCAGCTATGCGAACAGTGCGGTGACGGCCGCGGAGACCCGCAATGACATCACCATCGTGGGCAATGCCACCGCTGCCGGATTGCGCCTGGCCAAGACCGTGGACAAAGCCACCGCCAAATCCGGGGACGTCATCACCTACACCGTCAGTTACGACAATCGCAGCAGCTCGACGCTCTCGACGCTGAAGATCTACGACACGACCCCCGCCTACACGGTCTTCAACAGCGCCGCCTGTGGCGCCCTGCCGACCGGCATGACTGCGTGTACCTTGACGACACAACCTGCCGCAGGCGTCGCCGGCCCCATCCAGTGGAGCTTCACGGGCCAGTTGCTGCCGGGCGCAACCGGCTCAGTGACTTTCGCGGTCACACTGCAGTAACAACTTCAGTGGCCTGGCACGCGGCGCGAAAGCGCCTCGCGCAGATCCTGCATGGAATGACGTGTGCAGGTGCTTCCGTACATTCCGTTCCCTCCACAGACCATCACCGAATTCACGCTCGGCTGGGAAGCGCCTGTGAAATTCCCCTGCATCCGTTCAGACATCGGTGCTGTGGCGCGGGCTGCAGCCATGTCGGCACACCCCGTCAGCATCGACACTGCAACGACCAGGACAGCGAGAGACAGGTAATGGACAAGCGTTCGGCTAGACATGACGGACCTCCAATCGGGTGATCTCGATTGGTGCTTTGCAGCATGCATGCCAGAGGTATCCGTGGCTCATCCATGGTCCTGTTATTTATTGATATTTTATATTTCAGCTCTAAAGCAATCCGGTTGCCCAGACCCTGCAAAAAGCCGCTGCTGCACTACAGGGATGCAAGGCTTTGTGCGCTGCGGCACATTGCTGATCAAAGATTGAGCAGGCTTCAAAGACCCACGCGCTGCACACCTGGCTGAAAACTCCGGATCACATAGGGCGCCGGACTGGACGAGCGCCCGCCGCTGCTTACGAGCGATTCATGACAGCAATCGCGATCGCTTCTGGAAAAATTTTCACGCGCGCCGACTCTGCGAACGATGGGAATTTTTTTCACGAATATTTAATGCAAGTTCAAGGCTCGCAGTGGAACTCCCTTGCACGGTTGTCCCTCGAAAGAAGCTTGCGATGAAGACAAGGAGCGCCGCCCATGCAGATCGAATCGTGGAACCTGTGGCAACAGGAAGTGGTGGCGGTGATCCGCGCTGATTTCGTGACCGTGCTGGACGACATCGGTACCGACGAGATCGACTGGGAAACATGGCGGCCGTTTTTTGAGGAGGGCCGCACGCCGCAGGATGCAGTCAAGCGCGCGTTCGCAAACGATCTTTGAAAATTCGCGCTAGCCGGGTGCGCCGCCTGCGATCAACTGCTCTTTCTGCGATTTTGTCAGGCGCTTGATCCTGCGCTCGCGCTTCGAGGCCACGGAGCGGGACTCGACGGCCTCCTCGTAGACCAGCGCCACAGGCCTGCGAGTGCGCGTGTAACGTGCGCCGAGCACATCGCTGGAATTGTGTTCCTCGATGCGACGAACGACCTCTCGCGTGATGCCTGTATAGAGCGTGCCATCGGCGCAGCGTACGACGTAAACCTTCCAGTCCATCTCTTCCATCATTGCACCGCCGGCGGAGAACGAACGACTGTCTCGAGCAGGCGCTCGAGAGCCGCACGGGGATCGTCACACCTGCCTGTGTGTACGGGAGACAGCTGGATCATGGTGCTGCGGGGCGCCACGAGCCAGTGAAATCGTTCGCGCTGCGACAGTCGGCCGATCGGTCCTGCATCGGCACCCCCGGCACAGATCGCTGGAATGCTCGCCACATGCAGCCGCACCTGTTCGAGATCAAGCGCGGGATCGAGTACCCGCAGGCGCGCAACATCGATGTCGATGCGGGCCTCTAGGAAGTCGAGTTCAGGGCATGAAAGAATCACACCGACGTTGATGAACTCCCCGCGCTCGACGCGAGGCACCACCCTCACGATGGCGTAGTCATACGCTGCGGGCTTGCGCACGAATCGCCTCCTCTGCAAAAGCACGGGGTGCGGCGATCCTGCGCAGCAGATAGTCCGCATAGGCAGCCCGATATTCCGCCGGACCTGCAAATGCCGCGCTTCCACTCTCATGGAACCAGCTGTCCGGCACCTGTGCCAGCAGGCCATGAACGAGATCGGCCGTGACCAGCGCACTCAACTCACCGTCGACTTCACGCAGGCGCGAGGCGAATGGCAGCAACACGTGTTCCATCACGCGTGTGAAGGGATCCTGGCTGCGGACAGCCGGGTTGTCCCAGGCATGATGAAAATACAGCGCGGCACCATGATCGATGAGCGTCAGCCGCCGATGCCAGACCAGCATGTTGGTGTTGCGTGCGGTCCTGTCGACGTTGGTAACAAACGCATCGAACCAGACAATGCGCGAAGCAAGCAGCGCGTCCGGCTGTTCGGCTACGGGGTCGAACATCACGGCACCCGGCAGATAGTCGAGCGCAATGTTGACACCGCTGCTGGCCCGGATGAGTTGCTGGATCTCGGCGTCCGGTTCCGTTCTGGCCAGGTCCGGATCGAGTTCCATGAGCACGATCTCCGGTACTGGCAAACCCAGTGCCCGCGCCAGCTCGCCAGCGACCAGCTCGGCGATCAAGGCTTTCGGACCTTGCCCTGCCCCGCGGAACTTCAGCACGTACATGCCGGCATCGTCGGCCTCGACAATGGCAGGCAGCGAGCCGCCTTCACGCAGCGGCGTGACGTAACGGGTCGCCAGAACTGTCCTGAGTTCAGTCATCCCCAGCTCGCGCCCACAGGATCGAAACTTTCCGCATTCGCCATTTTCCAGCTCGCATCGTAAAAGTCGTTGGGCTTCCGCGGAGCAAGCAGCTGCCCCGCTTCCAGGAAAGTATGCAGTTGTGAAAACAGCCTGATCTCCGCCTGGCTCACCCGGCGAACGAGATGATGCGGCCCGAGCTGGTCAGGATGAGTGAGCCCGGCAGCCGCGAGAATCTCCGCCAGCGCATGCACCGTATTGTGATGGAAGCTGCGTACCCGCTCCGCCTTGTCCGGGACCACGATGGCACGCTGGCGCAAGGCATCCTGTGTCGCAACCCCCGTTGGGCAACGATTCGTGTGGCAGTTGCGGGACTGGATGCAGCCGACGGCGAACATGAAGCCGCGGGCCGAGTTGGCCCAGTCGGCACCCAGTGCCAGAACGCACGCGATGTCGAAGGCGCTGATGATCTTGCCGCTGGCGCCCAGGCAGATCTTGTCCCGCAATCCTGTACCGACCAGCGTGTTGTGGATGAAGAGCAACCCTTCACGCATCGGCACGCCGAGGTGATCGCTGAATTCGACGGGCGCCGCGCCAGTGCCGCCTTCCTTGCCATCGATCACGATGAAGTCAGGCAGGATCCCGGTCGCAAGCATCGCCTTCACGATGCCCATGAATTCCCAGGGATGGCCGAGGCACAGCTTGAAGCCCACCGGCTTGCCCCCTGACAGCTCACGCAACCGCGCGACGAACTGCATCATCTCGATCGGTGTGGAAAACGCGCCATGGCGTGAGGGTGAAACGCAGTCCACTCCTTTTTGCACCCCACGCGTCGCCGCGATTTCCGCTGTCACTTTGCGGCCGGGGAGAATGCCGCCGTGTCCGGGTTTGGCGCCCTGGCTCAACTTGATCTCGATCATTTTCACCTGGGGAACCGTCGCCTGTTCCGCGAAGCGCTCCGGATCGAAACTGCCGTCCGGCTTGCGGCAACCGAAATAGCCGCTGCCGATTTCCCAGATCAGGTCGCCGCCGTGCTCGCGGTGATACGGGCTGATCCCGCCTTCGCCGGTGTCGTGCGCAAAGCCGCCGAGCTGCGCGCCCCGGTTCAGCGAACGAATCGCGTTGGCACTCAGCGCCCCGAAACTCATCGCCGAGATATTGAGGATCGACGTCGAATACGGAGCCGTGCACTGCGGCCCGCCGACCAGCACGCGGAACTTGCCGGCATCCGCGAGTGGTGCAGGCCGCGTGGAATGGTTGATGAACTCGAAACCCTGTCCGTAGACATCCGTGGTCGTGCCAAAAGGCCGGTCGCTGTTCTCGTTCTTGGCGCGCGCATAGACGAGGGAGCGCTGCTCGCGCGAGAACGGCAGCCTGTCATCGTCGGCCTCGAGCAGGTACTGGCGGATCTCGGGCCGGATGCTTTCCACCAGGTAACGGATATGGCCGAGGACCGGATAGTTGCGCAGGACCGCGCGCCGCGTCTGACAGAGGTCGTAGACGCCGACGAGAGAAAGGATGCCGGCACACAGCGTGAAAGGCCACAGCCAGGAGACCTGGTCGATGTAAGGGAGGGACAGGAACGCAAACAGCACGCAGAAAACGAAGGAGGCGTAGCGGCTGAGCAGGGACAGGGACTGGGCCTGCATTAGCGTTGTGGCAGACCGGTCAGCATGAAATCCCTCGTCGCTCCCCGCGGTTTTGCGGCCTCCGCACGTTATGACCAAGGAGCATCAAAGGCAAGCGCGGGCAGATACCAATCCCGGGTGAATTCTGGCAGCCTTGGTGCCCGTTTGCGGACCCCCTCCCCAACCATTCCATCCGGAGCAGAAGACTTGGATCAGCCAGCCGCCCAGATCACCTCAGCCGCCCTGCGCTTCATCGAAGAAGCGGACTATGCCTCCCTGCCGGCCGAAGCATTGCGGATCGGGCGCCGCTGCATGCTCGATACGGTCGGCCTTTACCTGGCCGGCGCTTCCGAATCCAGCCTCGCGATCCTGATTGACGATGCACTCGACCAGGGGGGCCGACCCGACGCCCTCGTCATCGGTGCGGGCACTCGCAAGGCACCTGCGGCGCTCGCCGCTCGCGTCCTCGGCACGGCAGGCCATGCCCACGACTGGGACGACACGCAGGTCTCCCATGATCCCGCGCATGTCTATGGCCTGCTGACTCATCCGTCCGTGCCGCCGCTCACTGCCGGACTGGTCATGGCCCAGCGCCTCGGCAACGTTGACGGCAAGGCGCTCATGCTGGCTTTCCAGGTCGGGTTCGAAGTCGAGTCGAAGATCGCGGAATGGATGACGCCGCGCCACTACCGCCGTGGACATCATTCGAGTGGCACCGTCGGAACCTTCGGTGCCTGTGCTGCTGCAGCCAAGCTCCTCGGACTCAAGGGCCTCGAACTCGCCCATGCGCTTGGCATCGCGGCCAGCTTTGCGGCAGGCATTCGCGCCAGTTTCGGCACGATGACCAAGCCTTTGCATGTGGGTCGCGCATCGGAAAACGGTGTGACCGCCGCTCTTCTGGCATCGCGGGGCTTCACCGCCGATCCGACCGTGCTCGACGGCCAGTGGGGATTCTTCTCTGTCATGGGTGAAGGCTTCAGCCCCGACAAGATCTCGCAGGGCTTCGGGAAGGAACTCACGATCGTCAATCCGGGCGTCAGCATCAAGCCGTACCCGTCGGGCATCCTTACGCACCAGTCGATGGATGCGATGCTCGCCCTCGTGCTGAAGCACGACCTCAAGCCGGAACAGGTGGAAAAGGTCGGGTTCTACGCCGGCCGCAACATCACCGAGCCCATCCGCTATCCGATTGCACGGAACCATTTGCAGGCAAAGTTCTCCATGCCTGCATTGCTTTCCATGATCGTGCTGTGCCGCCGGGCGAGTCACCATGAATTCAGCGACGCGTTCGTTTCGTCTGCCGCCATGCAGGACCTGCAGCGCCGCACCGAAGTCCATGTCGATCCGGTCATCGATGCTGCCGGTTACGACAAGATCCGCTCGCGGATCGAAGTGGTCACGAAGGATGGCCGCACGCTGGTCGAATGGGCGGATGAGCGTTATCGCGGTGGCCCTTCGAACCCGATCAGCGATGCGGACCTCGAAGGCAAGTTCCGGATGTGCGCGGAAGGCGCCATCGACACTGCTCGCCAGGACGAGCTGGTCGCGGCGATCCGCGGCGTGGATTCGCTGGACAATGCCTCGAAGCTGGCCGAGCTGATGATCTTTACCGCCTGATACCTGGCGGCTCGGCCGCCCGGGCAAACGACTGTTGGGGGAATTGATGCGCGTCTCTATTAAAAAAATGGCCTTGATCGCAACGCTGGCGTTTGCCACGACTGCGTTTGCGGCACCTGCGAAGTATCCGCAGAAAGTCGTCACGCTGGTTACGCACTCAAGCCCAGGCGCCGGGGGCGATGTCTTCCTGCGCGAGATGGCGCGCGTGTTGCCCAAGTACATCGATGCCACCTTCGTGGTCCGGAACATTCCCGGTGGCAGCGGCGCCCGCGCGATTGCGTTCGTCGCCAACGCCAAGCCCGATGGCCAGACGATCTACGGCACTACGCCGACGTATGTCTACACGTCGCTGATGAGCTCGCCGCCCAAGACGTACAAGGATCTTGATCCACTCGTGAACGTGTTCATGGATCCTGAAGTGGTCTACACGCGCACCAACGGTCCGTTCAAGACGATCAAGGACCTGGTCGATCACGCCAGCAAGAACCGCAGCGGCTGGGGCGCAGCGAATCCGGCATCGCTCGAACGCCAGGCAGCGGAGCAGCTGAAGGCCGCCACAAAAGTGAAGGCGGCCATCGTCTCGCACGAAGGCGGCGGCGAGATGATGATCAACGTGTTGAATGGCACGCTCGACATGGGCGTTGGCGAGTACCAGGAGCTGCGCGCACAGCTGGCGGGCGGCAAGATCCGGGTGCTCGCGACTTTCAATCCAGAGCGCATCCCGGTGTTTCCCGACGTACCGACTCTCAAAGAGCTGGGCTACGACGTGGTGCTCGAGAAGTTCCGCGGCTTCGCCGCGCCGAAGGGAATGTCGCCGGACATCATCCGCATCTGGGAGGCCGCGATTCCGCAGGTCCTGGCCGATCCGGATTTCAAGAAGGTCTATGACGCGGAAGCGCTGATCCCGAGCTTCATTCCGCACAGCCAGTACGGCGCGTTCACGGAGAAATTTGCCGGGAACGCCAGGACCTTCCTCAAGAGCACGGGCGTCATCAAGTAAACAGATGAACAAGGATCTCCTGAGCGGCATCGTACTGGTCTGTGTCGCGACCGCTTACTACCTCGCCTCCACGACCATCGCCGCCAGTTCGCTGGAAGACGATTTCGGCCCCCACGGCTTGCCGAACATCCTCGCCTTTGCGCTCGGGTTCATCGGGCTGCTGCTCGCCGCGCGGGGCCTCTGGGCTGCGCGGAAATTGCAAGTCGCTGTAGTTGCAGAAGAGGAGAAGGAAAAAAACCGTCCGTTGCGGGCCTTCGGATTGCTCGCCATCGGCTTCGGTTACGTCCTGCTCGTCGGCTATCTCGGCTACGCAATCACCATCGCACTGCTGCTGGTGGCCGTGGCGTGGTATGAAGGCGCGAAACTCAACTGGCGCCTCGGTGCCGTTGCGGTGGGCGGAGCTGTTTTCTTCTACATGATGTTTGTACAGCTGCTCGACGTCGCCCAGCCGACCGGCCTGCTTTTCTAAACCGCTACCCGCTGGAACTAAGGAACCTCTGGTGAACCTATACGCACTCGCGACGGCGAGTCATTTCGTTCAGGGCGAGGCGCGCCGACCGCTGTGTACCCGGCGTACTCAAGGGAGAAGCAACGCTGCCATGAACGAAATGAATCCCGTCCCGATCAATGAATGAATTCGACATTTTATGGGTTGCGCCTCTAATCGCCTGCCGCGTCGTTATGAACCTTGGCCATATTCCCGATATGGCCTGCGGTCCATGCCTAGCTGCAGGCGATTGGAGACGCAACGCGAACGCGTATAGGTTCATCAGAGGTTCCTAACGATGCAAGCCCTGCTCGACTCGCTGTCGCTGGTCTATACGACGCCGATCGTTTTCTTCGCCCTGCTGGGCCTGACCTGGGGCGTCATTGGGGGCGCACTTCCGGGAATCTCGGCATCGATCACGATGGCCCTGCTGCTGCCACTCACGTACTCGCTCGACCCCACGTCGGCCATCGTGTTGCTCGCGGCCACGTATATCGGCGCTGAATACGGTGGCTCCATCCCTGCCATTCTCATCCGCACGCCGGGAACGAACTCGGCTGCGGCGACCGTTGTCGATGGTTATGAGATGACCAGGCAGGGCAAGGCCGGGGAAGCGCTCGGCATTTCACTCTGGTCCGGCACGCTGGGCAGCCTGTTCGGCCTCGTGATGCTGGTCCTGCTGACCGAGCCGCTCTCGCGCCTCGCCCTCGCCTTCACGCCGATGTCCTACTTCGGGCTCGGCATCCTGGGTCTGAGCGTCATTGCCTCGATGACCGGCGGCTCCCCGCTCAAGGGCTTTGCAGCAGCCATCGTCGGCATGATGATCGCCACTGTAGGTACCGACCCCATCTCGGGCGTCACGCGGCTTACCTTCGGGTCCGCAGACCTGCTCTCGGGCATCGAACCCATCCTGGTAATGGTGGGGCTGTTTGCGGTGAGCGAACTCATGGCGCAATCGGGCTCGCTGACTACGCTGAAAATGGTCGTGCAGAAGGTCCGCATCCGGCTGCCCAATCTCAAGATGATGAAACGCCTGCTGCGCCCGCAGGCCATCGGCTGTGGCGTCGGTACGTTCGAAGGCGTCATCCCGGGCGCAGGTGGAACGATTGCGGCGTTCATTTCGTACAACGAGGCCCGTCGCTGGTCGAAACATCCGGAGGAATTCGGAAAAGGTTCCCCCGAGGGCGTGGCTGCTCCGGAAACCGCGAACAACACGGTAGCCAGCACGGCCCTGATCCCCATGCTCAGCTTCGGCATCCCGGGATCGAATTCGGCCGCCGTCCTGCTGGGGGGCTTCCTGCTGCATGGCCTGGTGCCAGGACCCAATCTCTTCCAGGAAAACGCGCACGTGGTACAAGGCCTCTACGTCGGTTCCTTCATCGCCACGATCGGGCAACTGCTCGTTGGCTTCCTGATCATGCCGGTGTGTTTATGGCTGGTGAACAGGCCGCGCCCTTACCTTGCCGCTTTCATTCTCGCGCTCGTGCTCTCCGGCGTTTTCTCGCTCAACGGGTCGCTGTTCGACCTCGGCATCGTGCTCGTTGCCGGGCTCGTGGGATACACCATGCGGATTTTCGGCTTCCCGTTCCTGCCCGCGGTGCTGGGCGTTGTGCTGTGCCCGCTTGTCGAATCGAGTTACCGGCGTTCGCTGGTGCTGTCCGGCGGTGAGCATGGCATCTTCATCGAGGATCGTATCTGCCTCGGTCTGCTGATCGTCGGCGGGCTGTTCTTCGTCTTCTCGCTGGTTCGGGAAATCCAGTCCGCCAGGGCAACGGCCGCGGCCTTGAAGGCCGCAGCATGAGTGAAGTTCGCCCCCCCCCTGTCGCGGCACAGATCGCGGCGTTCGCAGCGCAGGTCGCGGATCGACCATTACCGGAAGCCGTGCTCTATACCTGCAGGCTGCTGCTGCAGGACATCGCGGGCCTATGTGTAGCGGCACGTCACACCGACTATGTGCAGGCTGCTCTCGCCAGCGCTGTCGGCCAAGGCAAGAGCTCCGTGATCGGTCACGCGCGAACTGCTTCGCCCTACGACGCGGCACTGATCAACGGGACCGCGGCCCATGGCGAAGACTATGACGACACATTTGAAGGCGGCCCTGTGCACGCGGGGGCCGTCATCGTGCCTGCCGTGCTGGCGATTGCCGAAGAGCGGGGACTCGATGGCCACGCGGTGATGCGCGGGGCTGCAGTGGGCGTCGAGATACTGTGTCGCATGAGCCTCGTCGCACCCCAGGCCACGCATCGTGCGAGTTTTCATCCGACAGCGGTGATGGGCGCACCTGCCGCCGCCGTTGCAGTCGCCACAGCCTTGGGGCTGTCAGAAGATCGCATCGTCAATGCACTCGGGATTGCCGGCAGCCTGTCGTCCGGGATCATCGAATACCTTGCTGACGGGAGCAGCACGAAACGCCTGCATGCGGGTGCTGCCGCGCAGTCCGGCATTCGCGCGGCCCTGCTCGCCGAAGGCGGCTTCAGCGGTCCGGCCACCGTCTTCGAAGGCACCCACGGCTTCTACAAGGCGTTTGCGCCTTCACTCGCACCGGATTTCCGTCCGCTGCTCGACGATCTCGGGCGTCGTTGGGTCACTTCGACAGTCGCGTTCAAGCCCTATGCATGCGGCACGATGACGCAGCCTTTCATCGACTGCGCCGTGGACGTGGCGGCTGAGCTTAAGAGAAGAAATCTGACGCTGGACAGTATCGACAGCATCGTGTGCAAGGTCGGCCAGGGCACAGTGCACCGGCTGTGGGAACCGCTGGAACTCAAGCGCGCGCCGCCCAATGGCTACGCCGGGAAATTTTCGACGCCCTACTGCGTCGCGGTTGGACTGCTCGATGGCCGTGCCGGTCTCGAACAGTTCACCGACGAGCGGGTGAAGGACGGCAAACTGCGCGCGCTGGCGTCACGGGTCAGCTACGTGGTCAATCCCGACGATGAGTATCCGCGCAACTACACGGGGCATCTCCGCGCCACGCTCAAGGATGGCTCCTTCATCGAAGTCAGCAAGGGACACATGCGCGGCGGCGCCAAGGAACCGCTCGGCGAGGCCGAAGTTGCGACGAAGTTTGCGGACAACGTCCGGTTTGGTGGCGGATCGGCAGCCGATGCAGCCGCGCTTTTGCAGGCGCTCTCCAGCATCGCCGCCGGCGGTCCCGTCTCGTTGCAACCAGGAATAGGCTGACATGCAGGAACTCGCCGGAAAAGTCGCGCTGGTGACGGGCGGCTCGAAAAACATCGGGCGCTCGATTGCGCTGGCGCTGGCGGCCGGTGGCGCGAATATCGCGATCGTCACTCGCAGCGACAGTGCAGCCGCCAATGCGGTCGTTGCAGAGCTGCGGCAATCGGGCGTTGAGGCGGAGGCTCACCTTGCCGATGTGGCGGATGAAACAGACGTGAAGCGGACCTTCGCGGCGATCGCAGCACGCTTCGGCCGCCTCGACATCCTGGTGAACAACGCGGCGATCCGCACAGAAGTCCCGTTCGCGGAACTGACGTTTGCCGAGTGGCGCAAGGTCATCGGCATTGCGCTCGACGGTGCATTCCTCTGTGCGCAGTCTGCATTGCCCCATCTGGCGGCGAGCGGTGCCGGCACCATCATCAATATCGGGGGACTTACGGCGTATATCGGCGGCAAGCATCGCGCCCACGTCATCGCCGCCAAGTCGGGTCTCGACGGGTTGACGAGAGCTCTCGCCGTCGAACTCGCACCGCAGGCCATTACCGTCAATCTCGTTGCGCCAGGACTGATCGAAACCGTTCGCACGGGCGCAGCCCCCAATCATCATCACAACAGCGGCACGCTCGTCGGCCGTCGCGGCACGCCCGACGAAATCGCGAGCATGGTCCGCTATCTCGCAGGCCCCGCTGCGCGCTTCATCACCGGCCAGTCCCTGCACGTGAACGGTGGCGCCTACCTCGGATGACCGGGGGTCTCTTGAGCGGTGAACTACTCCGGAGCCCGTGAGACCTGGCAGTTGATCGCCGGGTTCGGCTTGCGTTCAAGAAGGGCCTCGTTGCCCTTCGTCCAGAAGACGATGGTCTCGTCCTCGTACTTCGCACCGGAAGCGCTGATCACATGCGGCAATGTCAGCATGCCATCAGGCAGGTACAGCACGATGGCATCGCGCTCGATCAGGTTATCCATCCTGAGGGTCGTTCCATCCTCGCAGGTCCACATGTAAACCCGCTGGATGTCGGCTGAGGGCGCGGCGTCAAGGACGGCAGCAGGCACGGCCTCAACCTGTGGCGACGGCTCACGAGAGCACGCCACCAGCGCTAGAGCCATCAGAATCCCTGCCGCTGCACCTTGCATCTTCACTCCCCCAGCGAAACGGGCGCAGGTTTGCACATCTTTCCCGCCCCCCGCAACAACGCAGTTTCGCGACAGGCCCAGCGCCTTGCCGCACGTCGCCCTATCCTCCATGCTTCGCAGACTGAAGGTGACACCCTTGGAATGACACATGAAGTTTGCACTCGCCCCGGGATCATTCGGCATCTGCCGCGCGATGCGAATCTGCTTCTTGCTGGCCTTGTCCGCAGCAGGGATCGCGCAGGCTGCCGAACCCGCGCCACCCGCTCGCGAAAATCCGTTCCTTTTTGCACCACCCTCCACGTTGCTCTATGACAAGGAGTATCCGGGGGTTCCGTACACCAGCGAAGCTACCGCCAACCCGATCGCCCGCCTGCAGACACGCGTCACTCGCGGTGAGGTGAAGCTGGCCTTCAATCCGGTTCGCGGTTACCTGGACTCGCTGCTTACGGCACTCGACATCGACGTGAGCTCGCAGACGCTCGTGTTCTCGAAGACCAGTTTTCAGGTGGCGAACATCCGGGCCTCGTCACCCCGCGCCATCTATTTCAACGAGGACACGTATGTCGCCTGGACACCCGGCGCGGAGTTGCTCGAGATCGGCACGATGGATACGCGACTGGGCCCCGTGTTCTATTCGCTGCCGAACAGGAGTGCCGCAGCGGCGCCGATGCAGCGGGAACTGCTCAACTGCCTGAGCTGTCACGACAGCCTCACGCTGACAGGCGGTGGCGTGCCGCGATTCATCCTGGGCTCGGGCTATGTCGGCATCAACGGCGAACAGCTTACGCACGAGGGACGCATCCTGACCACGGATCGCACGCCGCTGCGCAGCCGCTGGGGCGGCTGGTATGTGACGGGCCAGCATGGCGACCAGGTGCATCTCGGCAACGTTCTCGTTCGCACCGTGAATGAGCTGGTCGAACTCGACAAGGTTCGCCGCGGCAATCTCGATACCCTCGATGGTCTGTTCGATACGCAGCCGTACCTGAGCAACAGGAGCGACATCGTTGCCCTGCTGATCCTCCAGCACCAGGCGTACATCCAGAACCAGATCACGCGGGTGAACTTCGAGGTTCGCACGGCCCTGCTGCGCGCAGGCGGCAGCGAGCTCACCGCAGCGACGCAGAAGACCTTGCAGGAAGACTTCATGGAACCGCTGGTGCAATCGATGCTGTTTGCCGATGCGGCGGTGTTCACCAGCCAGATCACCGGAAACTCGGGATTCGACAAGTGGTTGACGGCGCGGGGCCCCAGGGATAAGCGTGGCCGGTCGCTCCGGGAACTCGACCTCAAGACGCGGCTGTTCAGGTATCCGCTCAGCTACCTGGTCTATTCGGAAGGGTTCGACGCCTTGCCCGAGCAGGCGAAAACTTACATCTACGGCCGGTTCAAGGAGATCCTGGAGGGCCGTACAACAGAAGAAAAATTCGCGTACCTGTCGGCCGATGACCGGAAGGCAGTGAAAGAGATCCTGACGGCGACCAAACCTGATTTCGCGAAGGCCGCCAGACGCAAGTCGCCATGACCCTGCTGGCGGCGTTGCGGCCGGACGAAGCCAACGCTGTTTGATCGCGTCGGCTTCGGGATAGGCGGACCGGCTTACTTTTTCTTGTGGTCCGGCTTCGACTTGCCGTCCGGCTTCGCCTTGGCCTCGGCAGCTTTGGCGGCTGCTTCCGGATCCTCGATGCTGAGGAGCAGGTCGGCATTGAGTTCAGGCAGCGCCGGGGCATCGGCAGCGAGCGGCTTCAACTGTTCGTGCAACGTGGCGCCAGCGGCGTGCAGTTCACGATACTGCGTTACGAGCTTCGTCGTGTTTTCCTTGAGCGCAGCGAGCTCCTTGTCCTGCTGCTGCTTTTCCTTGCGCAGGGTGGCCAGCGAAGCTTCGACCTGACGGCGGGCGTCGGCCTCTTCCTGCTTCTGCTTCTTGAGCGCGTTCATCTTTTTCAGCACGTTCTCGGGCGTATCCGCGAGGGCCGTGTTGATGCCCTTGAGCGCCTTGTCCTTCTCGGCCACGCGCTCTTTCAGCTTCTGCAATTCCTGGGCGACCGAAGCGCGTTCGATGGCCATCGACTTCGTGTAGTTGTCCTGTGAGGCCCGCAGCTCGGCGACAGTCGCCTCGGCGGCATTCTGGGCAAGCACGCTGGCATTCAGCCTGTGCTCCAACGCACCCAGTGACAGGCGGGATTTCTTTTCGGCGTCGACTACGGCGGCTTCCGCCTGCGCGACCTTCTTCGTCACACCCTCGAGCGCTACCTTGAGCTCCTCCTGCGTGCAATCGGGGTCGAGCTTCAAAGCCTCTGCCGCATTGCGCATCAAAACCTGCTTGCTGATCGCAAGCTCTTTCCAAACTTTCAACTGGAGCTCGAGATCCGCTTGTTCCACATTGTCTCCTTGAGGGCTGGGTCGCATTGATTCTGTGCCGCAAATTTTAGGGGCGCGGATTGTAGTCGAATACACCGAGGACGGTCGACTACCGCAAGGTATGGAGTGGCGCGCCGCTTGTCCGTCGGCGCAGCGGGAATGCTAATTCCTTGAATTTCAGTGAACTGGAGCGGCCATCTAATGCCTGGCTCACGCCAATTCGCAGGTCATGCACCGTCCGGAGAGACCGGACGGGCACCGTGTTGCGCTAAGGGCCTTCCCGGCTGGCCAGACCGTCGCCCGTTGCCGGCCTTTCTATTTGTCATTGATGGAGTAGCGGCCAGGGCCCAGGAACACGAGCGCGACAGCGTTGAAAAGGATCAGGCCCTGGAGTTCGAGCGCCCACCCGCCTTGCTGTGACAACGCAAAAATCATCGCTGTGTGAGCGAGCCAGACGGCAACGACCATGTTGATCGCCACGACGAGAGCACTCCACCGCGCATAGAACCCGACAATCAGCAGGACCGGCGCAACGACCTCACCGATGTACACGCCATACGCCAGAAATCCCGGCAGTCCGTGGCTGGCCAGCATGCCGGTAATGAAGCCCACGCCACCTGTGAGCTTGGCGATGCCGTGACAGAGGACGACGAATCCGGTGACGAGCCGGAGAACCAGTTTTCCGACAGCGTCGTTGGCAGGCAAATGCATGGGAAGTCCCTTTGAGTGGCAGGTCTTGAGTCTGGCGGTGCGAAGCGGCGGAAGCGAGAAAGCGGAAGCCTGCGCGAGTTTCAGCTCACCTGGCTACCAATGCAGGAGGTCAGGCCTTGGCTTCCATCCACTTGCGGATGCGCCGGGCGTCGGCGACACGGGTGTACTTGCCGAAGGAATTGAGGAGGACGATCACGACCGACCGCCCCTGGATCTCCGCCTTCATGACGAGGCACTGGCCGGCATCCCGCGTATAGCCCGTTTTCTGGACCGCGATGTCCCAGTCCGCCTTCGTGACCAGCGTGTTCGTATTGTGGAATTCCAGCATCTGCTTGCCCACCGGCACGGCATAGCCCTTGTGGGTGGAGTACTTGCTGATGAGCGGATCCGCTGCTGCCGTCATCACGAGACGCGTCAGGTCCGCGGCACTGGAAACGTTCCGGCTCGACAGCCCCGTCGGATCGACAAACCGGGTGTTCTTCATCCCCAGGGCCTGGGCCCTGGCGTTCATTGCGCGGACGAAGGCCGGCAGCCCACCGGGATAGTTGCGTCCCAGCGCATGCGCCGCCCGGTTCTCCGATGACATCAGCGCCAGATGGAGCAGGTCCCCGCGGCTCAACGATGTACCGATGGTCAGGCGGGAGGTCGAACCCAGTTCGGTGTCCCGGTCCTCGCTCGTGATCTTGACCCTTTCGTCCATCGACTGGTGGCCTTCCAGCACGACGAGGGCGGTCATGAGCTTGGTGATGGACGCGACCGGGAGAACGGCATCGGCCTTCCGGGAATAGAGGACCGAGGAGTCGGCGGCATCCAGCACCATCACCGAACTCGACTTGAGATCGGGAACGACGATCCGGGGGCGGGACGACTTTGCCGCGGCGGCAGGCTTGGCATGCGCGGCCGGAGCAGATTGCGCGGAGGAGAAAAACAGCAGGCCGGGCAGGAGAACAAGGACCGGGGCGAGAACGCCAGTGAGCCAATGGGGGGTTCGCATCGTGATCCGGCGTTCTTCTTCTGCGGCAGGTGCGAGGAATTCTAGCGGATAGATCGTCGCGCGTCGTGCGGTAGTTCCCGATCCCGGCACGGACGAGGGCTGGCTGATCCATGAGGCATCTCCTGAGCCGTATCGCGAATGCTACAGTCGAGTCCCCGTTCATGGCTTCTTCACCGGCTCGAAACCCATGCTGCCCACGCTGCAAGACCTCGTCTGGAAACCGATCGACCAGCAGCTCGCGACCCGGCTTCTAGAGCAGCTCGTCTACCCCGGTTCCGCTGCCGTCGGCCATTTCGAGGACTACGAAGTCAGCGGCCAGCTCGCCGCCATTTCCGTCTACCGCAAATTCCTGCTGCTTCGGCTCGCCATCACGCTGGGGCCCGATGAACCGGTGCAGCCGCCGATCTATGCGCTCTGGGACGAACAGGCAAAGCTGCTGCATCTCGATGGCACCAGCACTCCGGTCCACCAGGCGAACGACATCGAGCAGCTCAAGCTCGATGCAACGACGGCAGCCGAATACATCCGGCTGTTCTGCCTGGCTGTGCGGGGCGACCAGGGTCCCTTCCGGCTGGTGGAAGCCGGACCCGAGACAGCGGTCGAAGGCGCCGAAAAGCTCGGGAACCTTGCCCATCCGCTGAAGCCCACGGGTACCGACGATCAGGGCCGCTTCCTGTTCGATGCGGTTGTCGCCTACCAGACGGATGTCTTCACCTCGACCTTTGCAGTGGCCAGCGGCGGCGCCATCGAAATGGTCGGCGATACCCATGTGTTCGGCGATGTCCCCGAAGCTGCACTGCCGGAATTGCCCGCCCTCGGCGATCCGCACCAGTTGCGCGTCGCGATGCTCGCCAGCGCCGTCCCTCCGCCTCCTGTCCCGCCAACCGCGACACCGCCACCTGATCCCACTCCCAAACGGGCAACCAAGCCGACGCTGCGAATCCTCGTGGAGTTGCTGCTGACACAGGCACTGCGCACCCGCTCGCGCCACCGGCTGATCGAATACTTCAACGCGACGCGGACAGGCAGCGAAGTGCTGAACCATTTCGCCGAACTGGTCTGTGAAGCGTTCCCCGTTGTCGTCATCGAGAGCAGCCTGCCCTTCGTCGAAGAGACCATTGGCGAAATCGTGATGGAGCGTGCTCAGCCGAAGCAGAGCATCACCCTCGCCCGTGCTTCCACTGGTGGCGACGACGCGCAGATCTCGCTCGATGTGCCTTCCGGACCTTCCTTGGTGCTGCTGCCCCTGCAGGTGTACCGGCGCGTCATGAATCTCGACCGTCTCGCGTTCGACCTGGCTTCGCGCGATGCCGCGGCGATCATCGCCTGCGATCGCTTCGACCAGTTGCCGGAAAGCCTGCGCCGTCTCACCGACGTGACGCTGCGCCTTTCGTCTGTGGATTCGGCCGTGTTCGGCGGAGTGTTTGAACAGGTGATGGGCACGCCGCTCACGCCGGGCTGGGACAGCGGTGGCGACGCGTGGGTGAAGCATCTGCTGCACACCGACTTTGAACAGCCGCGCCGCCTCGGCATGCAGCCGGACAAGGCGCTCGACTATGTGCGCTCGATGGTGATCGAACGGCTGGTGTCCGTGGATACGCAGGCCGAGATGGGTCTCGCGGACCTGCATGGGCTGGGTGAGGCGCGGCAGTTTGCACAGGACCTGATCGCAGATATCCATGCGGCCATCCGCGGCGAGATCCCGTGGAACCAGGTCGATCGCGGCGCGCTGCTCGTCGGCCCGCCTGGAACCGGCAAGACCACACTCGCGCGGGCAATCGCCAAGGATTGCGGGGTGCGCTTCATCAATGCGAGTGCAACCGGCTGGCAGGCCTCCGGCGATCATCTCGGCCATCACATCGCCGCCATCCGCAAGACGTTTGCCGAAGCCCGCGGCTATGCACCGTCGATCCTCTTCATCGACGAGATCGACAGTCTCGGCAACCGCGAAACCTTCGAGGGCCGCGGCTCGCAGTACCAGACGGAAGTCGTGAACGCGGTGCTTGAGCAGATCCAGGACATCGATCCCGCAGCCCCGGTCTTCGTGATCGGCGCGACCAACAACGTCGATCGCGTCGATACGGCCTTGCGCCGCTCCGGACGGCTGGATCGCGTCATCCACATACCGCGGCCAAGCAGCGACGCACTCAAGCAGATCTTCGAGCATTACCTCAAGCGGGCCGCCAAGCACACGGCGATCGACGCAGCCGTGGATACGAAATCACTGGGCGGCCTGTCGCTCGGACTGACGGGCGCCGACGTCGAGCGGATCGTTCGCGGTGCTTCACGCCGCGCGCGCAAGGAACGCCGATCGTTGAGCCAGCAGGACGTCATCGCCGAGATCACCAACAAGCCGCGCAACGCGACCGAATCCCTGCGCATGACCCCTGCCGAAATCGAACGGGTGGCCTGGCACGAATCCGGCCATGCGCTTGCGATGCTGCTGAGTTCGTCGCGGGGCTCGGATATCGGGTTCGTCACGGTGGTGCCCCGCGCGGATGGCTCGCTGGGCTTTGTCGCCCCGCTGCCGGACGAACGCGTCAGCCTCACCCGCCGCGACTACGACGAGACGCTCGAGGTCTATCTCGGCGGGCGCGCAGCCGAAGAAATCCGCTTCGGCGCGGAAGGCATCAGCAGTGGTGCATCGAGCGATCTGCGGGGTGCGACTGCGCTGGCCTCCCTGCTTCTCACGCGACTGGGACTCGGCGGTCCGCGGCAACTGCGCTGGCAGGAACAACTCGCCGACAGCGACCGGCCCGCCCTGGAAGCCATCCTCGTTGAAGCCTACGAACGTGTGCTCGGGAAACTCCACGCGAATCGCGACCGCCTGAAGCATCTCGCCGAGACACTGCTGGCGAGGCAGGAATTGACGGGCGACGAGGTGAGGGGTTTGGTACCGTAACGACGACAGCAACGATTGACTCCAAGGGGAAAAACAATGTCATTCAGAAGAATCAGCTGGACTGTCGCGATGGTGATGATTGTTGCGGGATCTGCTGACGTCCTGGCGGCCAGCCCGTCGGCGGCGGATCTCAAGCGCGGCGAATACCTCATACGCATTGGCGGTTGCAACGACTGCCACACCGCGGGCTACGGCGAGAAAGGGGGGCAAGTTCCCATCGCCGCATGGCTGACCGGCGTTCCTGTGGGGTACCAGGGTCCGTGGGGCACGACGTATCCGGCCAACCTGCGCCTGACGATGAACGCGATCACCGAAGATCAGTGGTTGCAGCAGGCAAGACTGCCGCGCCTGCCACCCATGCCCTGGTGGGCACTCAAAGACATGACTGATGCGGACCTGCGTGCGGTCTACCAGTTCGTGCGTTCATTGGGGTCGGCCGGCGCGAAGACGCCCGCAGCGGTTGCACCGGGTGGCCAGGTGGCGACGCCATTTATCGTGATGGTGCCTCAGCCCTCACGCTGATCCGGCGAGCTCAAGCCAGTCAGGCCGGGGAGCCCATTCCGTTAGGGGTTTCCCCCAATTCCTGCGCCTTTCATCAAGGCTGGCGCGGGATGGCCGATGCAGACCCTGCAGACCGAATCCACGAGGATCCTGTCAAGCCGTTGCAGTGGAGAAACATTGGCTCTCGAGAGGAAAAAAGGCGCGTCAAGGGAAGGAAGCCGCGAGCCCGTCGTTCGCCCTTCCGCGCATGATCATACGGTCCAGTTCTACGAGGACGACGCGTTCCTCGTGGATCGCGTGTGCCGTTTTGTCCGTGAAGGCATCGAAGCCGGACACGCAACGATCGTCATTGCAACCGCTCCGCATCGTGCCGCGATCAAGGCCCGCCTGCTCTTCCTGGGGTTCGACCTCGATGGGGAGGAAAACAGCCACAGCTGTGTGCAGCTTGATGCGGAAGCGACCCTCGAAGCGTTGCTGGTCGATGGCTGGCCCGATGCCGACCGGTTCAAACAGACTGCCTCAGCCATTCTCGCGGGCGTCGGCCGCCGCAACCGCCCGATCCGCGCCTTCGGTGAAATGGTGGCACTGCTCTGGGCGCGCGGGTTGCCGGAAGCCGCTCTTCGCCTTGAACAGCTCTGGAACGAGCTGATCAGCGAGCACTCCATCTATCTGCTCTGTGCGTATCCCATTCACGGCTTCCAGGGAGCGCAGGACGGCGAACACCTGCAGCACATCTGCAACGAGCACAGCCACGTGGTGCCCGCAGAGAGCTACTCGGCGCTGCCGACCGTACGCGCGCGATTGCAGGCTGTTACCCGCCTGCAGCGTCAATCTGCACTGCTGCAAACATCCGTGTCCGAGCGGCAGGAGACCGAGCAGCAGATCCGGCGTCTTGCGGAGTACGACACGGTGACGGGACTGCCGAACAGGGCGCTGCTGCTCGACCGGCTCGAGCAGGCAGTGAAGCATGCGCGGCGCGATGGCAATGTCATGGCTCTGGTTCATCTCGACCTCGACCGCTTCACCTTGATCAACGACACGCTTGGCCACGGCGCCGGCGATGAAGTCCTGCGTATCGTGGCCGCCAGATTGCAGACCGAGACTCGCGACGTCGACACGGTTGCGCGCCTCGATGGGGATGATTTCGCACTCGTGCTCGGCGACCTCGACTCTACCGATGCGGCGATCCGTGTGGCTGAACGCCTGCTGCATGCTTTCGCTGCTCCGATCGTCATTGAAGCCCAGACGCTGTACGTGAGCCCAAGCATCGGCCTCTCGCTGTATCCGGCCGATTCGGACAACGCCGACACCCTGCTCAACCACGCCAACATGGCCATGCGCAAGGCAAAGCGCCAGGGTGGCAACCGGCACCAGTTCTTCACCCGCAGTCTCGAAGCCCGTTCGCAGGAACGCCTGACTCTTGAATCCCGGCTGCGTCACGCGCTGGAACAGAACGAACTTCTGCTGCACTACCAGCCGGTCTACGACCTGCGCACCGGCCTGATCGAATCGGTGGAGGCACTCGTTCGCTGGCAGCCGCCTGGCGAACCGCTGATATCGCCAGCGCAGTTCATTCCGATCGCGGAAGAAACCGGTCTCATCGTGCCGATGGGCGAGTGGGTGCTGAAGACTGCATGTGCGCAGACAAAAGTCTGGCACGACCAGGGCTGGACGGATCTCAAGCTGGCGGTGAACTTCTCGGCCCGACAGCTGCGGGAACCTGCTGTCATCACGATGCTGAATCGCACGCTGCTCGCAACGGGATTGAATCCGCGCTCCCTGACCATTGAACTGACCGAAGGCACGCTGCTTGAAGATGTCACGACGACGTCGATGACATTGCAGTGCCTCAAGACGCTCGGTGTCCGTCTTTCACTTGACGACTTCGGTACGGCGTACTCGTCGCTCGGCTATCTCAAGCGCTTGCCGATCGACATCCTGAAGATCGACCAGTCGTTCGTGCGGGATCTGGCAACAGACGCCGGCAACGCCGCCATCGTCACTGCGATCCTTGCCATGGCCAGGGCCTTCAATCTGCATGTCGTCGCAGAGGGCATCGAAACCGAAGCGCAGCTCGCCTTCCTCAGGAAGCAGGAATGCCCCGCCATCCAGGGGTATCTGCTCAGCAGGCCGGTCGCCGCAGACCAGATCGCGGCGCTCCTGGAAAAACCCTCACTTCCATAACGAATAGCGGACGCAAACCCGCATCAAGCGGTGGATCCACCCGTCCACCGCGGAACGACGAGCGGCCTTGTTGGTCTACCCCAGCGCGCGATATGCTGCTGCGCGCTCGCGCTCGCAAGCTTCTTTCGTCAAAAATCCGGCCTGTCCTGAAAGACTCAAAATGAAAGCAAAACGACTCCTGGGGAAAACCGCCCTGCTCATCGCCATCCAGTCCGCCATGGGTGCTGCAAGTGCACAAGAGCTGGAATCGGTGGTGGTGACCGCGACGCGCATGCCGCAGTCGAGTTTCATCCTGCCGGTCGCGATCAGCCGGGTCGACGGTGACCTTCTGCAGGATGCGCGGCAGGAAGTGAATCTCTCGGAGTCGCTGGGACGGGTTCCCGGACTCGTTGCGCAGAACCGGCAGAACTATGCTCAGGATCTGCAGATTTCCATTCGCGGCTTCGGTGCGCGGTCGACGTTCGGCGTGCGTGGCGTGCGACTGTATGCCGATGGCATCCCGGCCACGCTGCCGGATGGCCAGGGACAGGTTTCGCATTTCGACCTCGGCTCGGCGGGTCACATCGAGGTGCTTCGCGGCCCCTTCTCTTCCCTGTACGGAAATTCGTCAGGTGGCGTGATTGCGTTCTTCACCGAGGATGGCGCTCCCGGGTCCGAACTCACGGCTTCGGTCAGTGATGGCAGCTTCGGCTCGCGCCGCTACGCACTCAAGGCCACGGGCGAAGCGGGTCGTACCAACTACGTCGCCGACATCTCGCGCTTCGACACTGATGGTTACCGCGATCATAGTGCCGCCACGCGCGATACCTTCAATGGCAAGGTGCGCTTCGCGCTGAACGACGCATCGAAGCTCACCGTCGTCGCCAACGCACAGAACCTGGATGCGGATGATCCGCTGGGGCTCACGGCTGCACAGCTTGCAGCGGACCCGGAGCAGGCAGGCGCTGGCGCCATCGCTTTCAATACGCGCAAGACTGTCAGGCAGCAGCAGCTTGGCCTCAACTACGAACTCAACTTGACGAGCGCTGACACGATCGCAGCGACGGCATATGGCGGCCATCGCGAGACCGAACAGTTCCAGTCCATTCCCGTCGCCAGCCAGACGCCTGCGACCCACTCGGGCGGTGTCATCAGCCTGGACCGCAATTACTGGGGCAGCGATGCGCACTGGAGCCATTCGTTGTCACTGGCTGGCCGGCCCGCGCAGATCACCGCAGGCCTGAGCTACGACAAGCTGGATGAAGAGCGCAAGGGCTACCAGAATTTCATCGGCGCGCAGCTCGGCATCAAGGGACCTCTGCGGCGCGACGAATCGAACACGACGTTCAACTTCGACCAGTACCTGCAGGCGCAATGGGAACCTTCGGATCGCTGGCTGCTGCTGGCCGGCGTCCGGAACAGCAAGGTGAAGTTCGAATCCGAGGACCACTACGTTGTTGCCGGCAATGGCAACGACAGCGGCACGCGAACCTACACCGCGACGACGCCCGTGGCAGGCATCACTTTCCGCGCTACCGAAAACTTGAGCCTCTATACGGCCTACGGTGAAGGCTTCGAGACGCCGACGTTCAATGAACTTGCATACCGTTCAGCCAATGGCACGCAGACAGGGCTCAACCTGGGGCTCGCGGCAGCCACGAGCGAGCACTTCGAAATCGGCGTCAAGACAAGATTCAGTGACCGGTTTTCGTTGAACGCCGATGTCTTCCGCAGCAACACGAGCGACGAACTCGCCGTACTCGCGAACTCGGGCGGGCGAGCCGTATACCAGAACGTGGACAAGACGCAGCGTGAAGGCTTTGAAGCAGAATTTTCCGGCAACCTGGGGGCAGGCTTCACTACGGCTGTGGCCTACACCTGGCTGAAAGCGCGCTATGAAGAGCCGTTCTCCACCTGCACTGCCCTGCCTTGTGTAGTGAGCGTCGTCCCTGCGGACAACAGCATCCCGGGCATTCCCTCCACTTCCGTCTACGCTGAAGTGGCCTGGAAACATCCGGCGAGTGGCTTCTCTGCAGCAGTCGAAGGCCGCTACATGGGCGCTGTCTATACGGACGACCTGAACAGCTTGCGAACATCAAACGAGACGGTGGCCAACGTGCACTTCGGCCTGCAGCAGAATACGGGCAGCTGGCACCTGGAGGAATTCCTGCGCGTGGACAATATCGCCGATGTCGACTACGTCGGCTCGGTGATCGTCAACGAAAGCAACCAGCGTTACTTCGAGCCGGCACCGGGACGCACCTGGCTTGTGGGAATCAAGATTTCGGCAAGGCCCTGATCAAGACGTTCACGCCTGACGCACGTGCTCCTGTCGGAGCGCGTGCGTCAGCTTCTCCCTGGCCTCAAAGCAGTTTGTTTCTCGCCTTGTCCTGATCGTCGCTCGCGCTGTCGTAGTCGCGTTCGACATTCGGATCCTCTTCCTTCGCCCGCTGTTTGCCAGCGCGCTCCGCCCGCTCGACTTCCTTCTCTTCCTCCGGGCTCAGCTTTTTCGGGTTTTCGATCTCCTGCTTGCCGCGCGCGGATTCCACAAACTCCTGCGCGTGCTCCCTGTAGCGACGATCGGCTTCGATGTCGCCCTCACCCTGATTGACCGGCTTGCCGGTGTTGCCGCTGTTGCCACTGTTCCCACTATTCATTGACTGCTTCGATCCCATGACATGTCTCCTTGCGGTGGGTTCAGGAGTCGAACCCTTGAACACAGTGAGCAAGGGGCGTGCCAGCACGGGAAAGCCGTTGCGACCGGTCATCCAGCCGCACACGCCTTGAGCGCCATAGCGGAATTACACGAGGTCTTGTAACAAGCTCCACCAGCTACGCGGCATCAGCGGATTTGTCGGCTGCCTTGGTTGCAGGCTGGTGGGCGTTGGGTAGCGTGAAGTGAAAGGTGGTCCCGCGACCTAGCTGGCTGTCCGCCCAGATCTGGCCACCGTAGCGGCGAATGATCCGTGCCACTGTCGCAAGGCCGATCCCGATCCCCGGAAACTGGTCCGAGGTATGGAGACGCCGAAAGGGCTTGAACAGTTTCTCGGCGTAACGCATGTCGAAGCCGACACCGTTGTCGTACAACCGGTATTCGTAGAGCCCGTCGTCACGCAGCAATCGCTTGAGAGTGACATGAGGCTCCGCTGTCTTGCCCGTGTACTTCCATGCGTTGCCGAGCAGGTTGCTCAGGATGGTCCGCATGAGTCGCGGATCGGCGTTGACGCGCAGCCCGGGATCGAACGCTGTCACCACAGGATGGTTCGGATACTGGTGGCGCAGCTCGGCCTCGATGCCAGCCGCGAGCTCGCTGAGGTCCACTGGCTCGAAGTGTCCTTCATGGCTGGTCATGCGCGCGAGATTGAGCAGGCCATCGATGATCTCCGCCATGCGCTTCACGCCCTCCTGGATCCGCGTGAGGCGGCGGTCGGCCGTATCCGTACGTCCCTCGGCAAGTTCCACCTGCAGCAGACCCGCCATTCCGGAAATCGAACCCAGAGGTGAACGCAGATCGTGCGATGCCGACGCCGTGAAGGATTCCAGCTCCTGGTTGGCCATGGCGAGCTGCAGGTTCGCCTGCTCGAGATCGCGCGTACGTTCCAGCACGCGACGCTCGAGATCGGCATTCAGATCAACCAGCGCAGTACGCGCGCGCTCGAGGTCGCTGAGGTCATGAACAATGGCAAGCATCAACCCTGATTTGCCGCCCAGCGTGGAGAGGCTGACCTCTGCCGGAAAGTCCTCAAGCGTTTCCATGCGCCGATGCATCCACCGAAACGAAATCTGGCCCTGCTTGTGGGCGGCCGCAAGGTATTCGCGCGCCCGTCGTTCGGATGATTCGCCTCCGGGCTGCGTCGGCGGAGAGATATCCCAGGGCGTGAGATGCTCGAGGGCGTTGTCATCGGGCAGTCTGAACATCTCGCAGGTCTTGCGATTCATTTCCAGGAATTCACTGCCATCCATCAGGAAGACACTGACGCCGGCGTTGTCGAAAAGGGTGCGGTACTGCGTCTCGCGCTGCTTGAGTGCTTCGATGGAACGCCGTAAAACCCACGTAAGCAGGACGATCACCAGGGTTGCTGCGAACAGCTGAGCAAGGGTGTTCCTGGACTGTGAAACCCACGGGGCGAAGATGACCTGCTTCGGCAGGCCAACTGCGGAGGCCATGGGATAGCCGGTGACCGAGCGCCCCATGAATACCATGGGCTGATTCGTGATCGGGCCGACGAACTCGAGTGAACGCTGCCAGCCATCCGCGATCGCGTCACTCAGCGCGCCCGTCAACTCCTCGCCCAGCGAATAGTCTCCACGCGGTGGAGCGGGCACACGGGCCAGCAGATAACCCTCTTCAGAGACCAGCGCCATCACACCGTCGACGAACAGTTGTCGCTCGTACAACGCCTGGATTGAATCGATTCCGAACAGGGCACCTGCCCACAGGGCCGGACCGTTCGCGGGCTGCAGGCGCACCGCTATGGGCACCAGGGTCGATTCGGGAGTGCCGAGCACCGGCACGGGTGCGCCAATCCAGGGCCGATCGAATTCTGCTTGCGGCAGGGTCTCAAGCCATGAGGGACTAGCGCCGAAGACATCATCCTTGCCACTACGGCCTGCCTGCACGTACCGCTCGCCGCTCACGATGAAGAGGCCCTTGACGTAGTCGCCGCCCGTCAGCGTACTGCGCAACGCTGCAGCAACAGCGGCATCGTCGAGACCCTCCAGCCCTTGCGCAGAACCAATGATGTTGACTGCGGCGCGTGCAGCTCCAATGCCGTCGTTCAGCATGGCTTCGACGTGCTGGGAAACCCCTACGGCGATCGTGGTCAGCTGGCGCTCGGCTCTCTGGTAGGCGTCAATGCGCTCGCGGTAGATGTGCCAGAGGCCGAAAGCCCAGGCGGCGAGAATCATAAGGACGGCGTAGCCCACCAGCGCACGATTGACGAAACGCGGCAAACGATTGACACGCCGCCGCTGTCCCGCAGCCGGCGTGGCTTCCCGCTGGTTGTTCTCTGTCACGCCCGCCGGCATGGCAAGGCCCACTCCCTGGAAAGGCCGGAAAACCGGCTATGCGCGCGCAATATCGCACGCCGGCAGGGGGGGCGCCAGCGCGGTCCGGCCAGTGTTCGACCCGCAGTCAACCTGCGGTCGTATCGCGCGTTAACATCTCTAGCAGCCGCCAGCAGGATCTCACCCCATCATGACCTCCGTCCCCGGCGTCATCGCCGCCAACCGCTTCGGACTCGGTGCCCGTCCCGGCGAGCTCGCGGACATTGGCAGCGACCCGCATTCGTGGCTGTCTGACCAGCTTCGTGGGCCCGCAGACAAGCCGCAGGCAGAGCTGGCGACTACCGCAGCGATCCTTGAAGAGTTCTTCGCGTTGCGCCAGCAACGCCGCGCACGCAAGCAGGACACACAGACCCGGAAACCTGCTGCCCCCGATCCCGTCGTGCAGGTACGCAACACCGTACTGCCCCACTATCTTGCCCAGGCAGAAGCGAGAGTGCGACTGGCCGCCACCACGGAGCGGCCCTTCACGGAACGGCTCGTCCACTTCTGGAGCAATCACTTTGCAGTCTCCGTCGACAAGGTGGCCTGCCTTGGCATCGCGGGCAGTTTCGAGAACGAAGCGATTCGCCCCTTCGTGACAGGTTCATTCGGTGCCCTGCTCGGAAGCGTCGTCGCCCACCCCGCCATGATCCTGTATCTCGACAACCAGGCATCGATCGGCCCCGATTCAAAACTGGGTGCACGCGTGAAACGGCGGAGCAACACGGAACGCAAGATCGACATCAACGAAAACCTGGCCCGGGAGATTCTCGAGCTGCATACGCTCGGCGTCGAGGGTGGCTATACACAGGCCGATGTCACCGAATTCGCGCGCGTGCTCACAGGGTGGTCGATCGGCGGAGGACCCGGGCCTTTGAGCGATGGCAAGACCGGTGCTTTCGTCTTCCGCGAGAACCTGCACGAACCCGGCAGCCGGACAGTCCTCGGGAAACGTTACGGGGAAGGTGGAATCAGCCAGGGAGAGAAAGTCCTGGCGGATCTCGCGATCCATGCATCAACTGCCCGCCACCTAGCAACCAAGCTGGTTCGCCATTTCATCAACGACGAGCCGCCCGCCGACAGCGTTGAACGTGTCGCAGCGACGTGGACTCGCAGTGCAGGCGACTTGCCCACCGTTTATCGCGCAGTCATCGCGGAGGAAGCAGCGTGGCAGGTGAACACCGCCAAGCTGAAAACGCCTTGGGAATTTGCCATTTCAACGTATCGCGGGCTCGATGTCGTACCGCGCGAGCAACGTGCCCTGCTCGCTCCCTTTGAGCTGCTCGGCCAGCGGATCTGGTCGCCGGGTTCGCCCGCGGGCTGGCCTGATACAGCTGCTGCCTGGGATGGCGCAGATGCGTTGATGAAGCGGATTGAATGGGCGGATGCGGCGGGTGAACGACTGGCCGTCAATCATGTTCCGCTCGATGCCGCAGAGAGCATGCTCGGGACCACCCTCTCTGCGCGCACCCGCACAGCGCTCTCGCAGGCGGAATCCGGCGCACAGGCGCTGGCACTGCTGCTGGTCAGCCCCGAGTTCCTGAGGAGATGAGCATGATCACCCGTCGCGGATTTGTCGGCAGTGCCGCAGCTACGGCATTGCTCTCGAGCTTGAGCGGCGTCACCTTTGCGGCAGGCGCAGGCGAGAATCGCCTGGTCGTCATGATCCTTCGTGGCGCACTCGACGGATTGCAGGCGGTCCCTGCGTATGGCGATCGCAATTTCGCAAGCGCGCGCGGATTGCTGGCCGCAGATTCAAAAGACACTGCCCATCGTCTCGACGACCTGTTTGCGCTGCATCCCGAACTCGGGAATCTGCATGCGCTGTATGGCCGCAAGCAGTTGATCGTCTTTCATGCGGTGGCCACCCCTTACCGGGAGCGATCGCATTTCGACGCCCAGGATCTTCTAGAGAATGGCACTGCTGCCGCGCATGGTGTGCGCGACGGCTGGCTGAACCGGGCGCTTCTTGCTTTGCCTGCAACGACCATCCCGGCGCTGGCGCTTGGTCAGAATGTTCCGCTCATTCTGCGAGGTGCAGCCCCGGTGAATACTTGGGCTCCTTCGCGCCTGCCTGGCGTCGACAGCGATCTGCTTGCACGACTCGAAATGCTGTATGCCGATGACGCACTGTTTGCCCGTCGTCTCGGCGAGGGACTCGCCACGGACCGGATGGCGGAAGACGGGATGCCCAAAGATGACAAGAGTGAGGCGCGCAATCCGTTGCGCGCACTGGGAACCACCATGCAAACGGTTGCGAGATTCATGAGCAACCCCGAGGGACCGCGTATTGCCGTACTCGACAGCAGCGGCTGGGATACCCACGCCAACGAGCAGCAGGTGCTGTCGTTGCGATTGCGGGCGCTGGATGAAGCCTTCGTGCAGCTTGAGAAAGGCCTTGGACCCCTCTGGCGGAAGACTGCAGTTCTCGTCGTCACCGAGTTCGGACGCACGGTGGCCATCAATGGGTCTCGGGGTACCGACCATGGGACGGGGACGGTGGCTTTCCTGCTGGGAGGCGCCGTCGCCGGGGGCCGTGTGGTAGCAGACTGGCCCGGCCTCGCGCCCCAGGATCGATACGAAGGCCGCGACCTCAAACCCACTCTGGATCTGCGTGCAGTGTGCAAAGGCCTGCTGGTGGAAACTTTCGATATCGGACCAGCTACTCTCGCGGACTCGATATTTCCGGACAGTTCGCACGTAAAACCGCTCGGGAATCTGCTCAAAGTCTCATAACGGGTTAACCATAACGCGGGGCATGCGGGAATATCGCATGGGCGATGCAGAAACGGTCGGCGGTGCCGGCCTATACGCTGTCTCCATTGGAAACCGGCCACTGGCGATTCATGGAAACCCCGACCCCGACCCGTACTCACACCGCGCTGTACTGGCTCGCCTGGAGCCTGAAGGAATGCGATGGCATGCCCCTCGACATGATCGCGAAGCGCCTCGGCAAGTCCTCCACTGAAATCCTGGAGATCCTGCTCACCCACCCGGGACGTTCACACGCGCCGCTACCCCGCGCCCTGTAGTCCCTGCGCGATTCCGTTGACCGAAGACACCAGCGCGGCAAACAGTTCCTGGTCGACGCGATTCCCTGCGCGCCACCGTTGCAGCAGATCGACCTGCATGACATGCATGGGATCGAGATAGGGATTCCTCAGCTTGATCGAGCGTTGCAGCGTGGGTTCTGCATCCAGCAAGCGGGCGCTGCCTTTCAGCTTGAGGACATAGCTCTTCGCCAGTTCGTGCTCTACACGCAGCGTCTCCATGCAGCGCTGCAGTCGCGGCTCCACGAGACCATCGTAAAACGCGGCGATGTCCATGTCGGCACGCGCAACCGCGATCTCGACGTCATCGATCAGATTCTCGAAGTAGTACCAGTGCGCATGCATTTCGGATAGCACCGCGTCGCCGAATTGCTTCTCCGAAGCGGCCAGCGCGGATCCAAAACCGAACCAGCCGGGGATCATGTAGCGACACTGCGACCAGGCCGATGCCCAGGGGATGGCGCGAATGCCGGCAATGCCGGCCACGTCGCGATGAGCAGTGGCACGCGAGCCGATCTGCATGCGCTCGATCACGTCGATCGGCGTGACCTGCGCAAAGAACTCCGGAAAATCCGCATCGTCATGCACCAGCGAGCGGTAGGCGTGCCTCCCTTCCCGGGCAACGACTTCCATGACATCGCGCCACGCCGGCACTACCCGCTCCGGTGGAGTCACGCCCGCAGCCGCTTGTGACAGGGCGTTGAAGGCCTGCTCGAACACGCGCAGCGCGATGGGCCGCAAGCCGTACTTGTCGTTGATCAGCTCGCCCTGCTCGGTGATCCGCAGTCCGCCGCTCAAGGCGCCCGGCGGCATGGTCCGCACGATGACTTCCGTCCGTCCACCGCCGCGAGTCGAACTGATGCTGCGGCCGTGAAACACGGTGAGGTCGATGCCGGCATTCTTCGCCGTTTCGACCAGTGCTTCCTGTGCCTTGCGCAATTGCCACCGCGAAGTGACGGCGCCGCTCTCCTTGTTGCTGTCGGAGTAGCCGATCATCACGTACTGGCGGTTGCCGCGGCTGGCAAGGTGCTTGCGATATACCGACTCGCCATACAGCTGCGTCATGATCTCGCCGCAACGTTCCAGCGCCAAGGCAGATTCAAACAGCGGAGCAACGTCGAGCGGAACATCGCCGGTGTGGCGATCCACGGCATCTGCCCAGCGTGCGAGCAGCAGCACGGACAGCACGTCATCAACGTCCTGTGCCCTGCTGACGACATAGGTGCCGATGGCCCGCGGACCATAGCGATGCTGGCAGTGCGCCAGCGCTTCGAACACCCAGAGCGTGCGTTTACCGGTCGCATCGAGAATATTGGTTGGACTTTCGTCGCGGACAAGAGCTTCCCTCAAGCGGTCCGCACGTTCTGCGGAAGTCCGCGACGACCACCCCGCCTGCCCGAGTCCGTGCCCGACCACGCTCTGGTGAACCGCCGCCTGCTGGCGAATATCCAGCGTTGCGAGGTGAAAACCGAAAGTCCGGATCCGCCGTAAAAGCCGGCGCACCTGGAACAATCCGGCATGCTCGCCCTTGTTCTCTTTCAGGCTGGCAGCAATGAGCTCGATATCCGCCAGCAATTGCGCTGGCGTTTCGTAGTGATGCTGCCTGCCTTCGTAGCTCGCCCGCAACCGCTCCATGACCTGCCCGAGGAACACGCGGTAGGGCATCCGGTCGTGACGGACGGGCGTGAGCCCCTGGGCCCCCGGCAGCAGCAGCATGTAATGCTCGATGCGGTTTTGTAGCGCTTTGGAGATTCCGATTCGCGTAGCGCTCTGCGACAGGTTCTCTGCCAGCTGCTGGCATTCCAGGAAGTAGCGGTTGACGATGAGCTGGTGATGACGAACAAGCGTCTCGCGGATCGTCTTGGCGTGGACGTCTGGATTGCCGTCCATGTCGCCACCCACCCACGAGCCGAAGTGGATGATTTCCGAGACCTCGAAGCCGAATGCCTCCTGGCCATACACCTTTATCAGTGCGGCTTCGACCTCTTCGTAGAACACTGCAATGATCTGGTAGAGCACTTCGATGAGAAAAAAGAGCACGTGCTCGCGCTCATCGGCAACGCTCAGCCGATCACGGGAATTTTCTGCCGTCTGCCATGCCGAAGTGATTTCACCGCGGATCCTGTCCAGCGTTCGCCTTCGCTCGGAGGGCGTCTGTGCGGGCCCCAGCCGGCCGAGCAGGATGCGTGCAAGCCGCTTCTGCTTGCGCAAAACGGTCCGCCGGGTGGACTCCGTCGGATGTGCAGCGAGCACGGGCTGGATCGAGAGCCCGCTGAAGAGTTGCCGGATGTCGTTGAGGGTAAGCCCCTTCGCCTTGAGACGCGTAAAGGCATCGTCGATACCTTCTGGCTGGGTGGAGGTGGAATCAGCCAGGTACTGGCGGCGACGGCGAATGCGGTGGACCTTCTCAGCCATGTTCACCATCTGGAACCAGGTGGAAAAGGCACGCACCAGTTCCTGGGCTTCAGGTGCCGGCCGGCCACGGGTCCGCATCAGCAAGCGGGGCGCGGCTTCGGCCTGTCCTTCACGGCGGGCGATGGCGTCCTGGCGATCGGCTTCGACGACCTGGAACAGCTCTTCCCCGCCCTGCTCGCGGACCACTTCGCCGACCAGTCCGCCGAGGATATGCACATCCTCGCGTAACGCGGCGTCTTTCAGGGGGAAGAAAATGCCTTGGCGAGCCATAACTTATGCAGCCACAACGCGGCAACCACCGCTCCGAAGGGCGCAAAGTCTAGCAGAGGTGCCTGGGTCAGGAGCTGCGTGTTCAGGTAGCAGTCTGGATCGTGCGCGACCAGGCGGCGCGCATCAGGTCTTCGATGCTCTTCTCCGCCCGGGGCGCCAGAAGCAGACGAATCATCACTTCATTGGTCGGCCGGGCAGGATCGTCGGTGAGAATCTGCTCGATGAACCGTGTCAGGCGATGCTGGATCTCGTTCAGAAAGCGCAAACGGTTCGCGTCGATGGGCTGATCGCCGCCATGGCCATAGTAGTTGCGTGCTTCAAGCGTCAGCTCATACATCAGGCGCGCGACGAACCGTGCCTGGTCCACCGAACTCATGTCGGTGAAGTGGCCGATTTCGGAGTCGATGTTCAACTGCTCTCCGGGACGGCCAGCGATCGGTCAAGCCGGGAAGAAATCGATGGGCTTGGTCGTGGTGATCGCCTCGACATCCTTCTCTTCGAAGTGGAAGAGCTTGATGCGTGCGATTAGTTTGCGCTCGAGTTCGGGATCCTTGAGATCGCTGGACACGACCTGGCAGGCGGTCACTTCACCCGTGGGCGCAATGGTGATCTCGAGAACGATCTTGCCCTGTAAGGCCGGGTTGTCACGGAGCGCACGGCTGTACAAGGTATAGATGGCGCTCTTGTTCCGGTCGAACACGAGTTCGATCTCTTCACGGCTGCGCGATGCCTTGGTGCTGCCGGAAGTACGCCGTACTTCCGCCCCGTCGGACGTGCCCCCGACCGGAGAACTCACCTGCGTCGTCGCATGTCCATTGAGCGCGCCAGCACCTCCACCGTAGCCGCGGCTCAAGCTTGCGGTGTTGATGCCACCGCTGCCCTTGCCTACCGTCGAAGTGATCAGGGAGCGCTCGGCTCGAGTCGTTTCGCCCACGGCGCCAGAAAGATTCTGCGTCTGCATCGCCTTGTCTGCTGCCGAGTTGTCGCGCAGATCCGCGAGCTGATCCTGCATCTGGAGCAGCCCTGAGGTTGCCGCCTTGCGGCGCGCCTGCTCGACGCGATCCACTTGCGGTCGCGGTGTTGGCGGTACCACGACCGGCTTCTCAGGCAGGGTCTGTTTTGGCGGTGTCACTTCAACTGCCTTGGGAGGCGGTGGCGGCGGAGCCTGCCTCTCGATCACTACGCGGGCAAGCCGAGGTGGAATGACAGGTGCCTGCGTACGATCTGGCTGCGGAAGCGGCAGCAGAGGCAGCAACACGCCGACCAGCGCCAATGCGATGACGACATTGCGCAGAATGCGCCAGAAGCGCTTTTCCTCTTCCGCCGCCAGCGACCAGGGTAATTCGTAGACTCTGTAATACATGGCGTTCACGTGGTCGCCGCCGCCGTCACGGGCGTGGCTTCCTTCTGGGTTACCGCAAACGAGACCTTGCCGAATTCGCTCGCCGTGCAGGTCGCCAGCACTTTCTTCAGGACGCTGTACGGCGTATCACGATCCGCAAGGACTGTCACTGCCCTGTCAGCCGGATCCGTCTGGGCAACGACGCCATCGACCCGGAATTCCTGCTGTTCGCGCAAGGCGGTTTCCAGTACCTTGATGACGGCGCTGCTGTTGCCATTCAGCTCTTCGAGGGAGATGACCGGCCTGCCCTGCACAAGCACCTCGTGACGGGTGACCATCACGACGACCGCAGGATCGGGCCTCACTTCGGCCACGGACTCGGGCACACGGATTTCATTCGGGTTCGGCAGGGTCTCGACTTCGCTCGAATGCACGAGCAGGAACAGCACCAGCACACTCATGATGTCGATGAGCGAGATGATGTTCATGTTGGGATCGCGCTTCTGTCCCTTGAGGTGACGGCGCAGCATCCGCTTGGCCCGACTCGACATCTTCATGTGGGCGCATCTCCGATCGAGATATCCGGAAACAGCTCGGCGTTGATGCTGCCGGCCGGCTGCGCGAGCGTTACTAGGCGCAGTGTATCCATGACCTGCACCAGGACGTCGTAGGACGTATCGGCTTCGAGCAGGATCGTCGCCTGCGTCTTGTCCGGGAACCGCGCCTTCACGCGCTGCAGGTATTCGGACAGGCTCTTGAGGTCCTGCTTCTCGCCGACGTTCGGCAGATCTGCAAGACGGCCGCTCACCCGATCGGACACTTCGATCGAGGTGTCATGCACGATCACCTCGAGGTTCAGGTCCTGCAACTGTTCCAGCTGCGATGTAGAAGCAACCGGCAGGCCGAGATTCAGCACCACGATCCTCGAGAACACGGCGGTCATCAGCAGGAACGTGACCAGCACCGTGAAGATGTCGATCATCGGGATGATGTTGAGCTCGGGATCGTGTCGATCCCGCCGGCCCAGCCGACGTGCTGACTGCGCGGTTCTCATTGGGCAACCGGCTCGGAGCGGCCTTCCGTGACCAGGTTGAGAAACTTCACCGACGCCATTTCCAGGCTGTCGACGAGTTCAGTCGTCTTGGTCTGCAGGAACGCATGCACCAGAACGAGCGTGATCGCGACGATGAGGCCGAACGCCGTACAGTTCATCGCGACCGAGATGCTCGCCGAGAGGAGCGTTGCCTTCTCCGCGGAATTGGCCGTTGCCACCGCCGAGAATGCCGCGATCAGGCCCATGATCGTGCCCAGCAGGCCGAGCAGAGTCGCGATGTTGGCGAAGGTGCCGATGTAGTGAGTACGCTTTTCAAGGCGCGGCATCACTTCCATCAGGCTTTCTTCCATCGCCTTTTCGACGTCATCACGACGTTTGGCGTTGTGAATACGCGCAAGTCCGTAGCTCATGATGGTCCCGATGGCCGTGTTGGACCGCGAAGTGAGGGCCGCGGCTTCCTTCAGCTTGCCGGAACTCAGCATCGGGACCACCTGGTTCCAGAACCGCAGGCTCCCGAACTTCACCTTGGTAAGATAGATCCAGCGTTCGATGCCGATGGCGATGCCCACCGCCAGTACTGCTGCGATCGGATACATGAAAAAACCCCCGTCCTGAAAGAACCTGGGGATGACGCTTAACTCGTGCATGACTTCACTCCTTACAGAAACGATTCAATCCGCAAACCTGATAAACAAATCTTCGGTCAACGGGCCGGAGCCCCTGTACTTGCGGACGGTGCAGGAGCCGCTGCCGCGGGCCGATCCGCGAGCTTCGAGTAGTAGGAAACCTCACGCCTGAATTCATCCCGATCGATCGGCGCCAATGCCTCGTCCAACAAGGTATTGAACGGCTGTTCCGGCAGATCTCCGAGCTCGGCTTTCTTCCATGGCACGATGTACAGCACCTTGGGCAACTCGCGATTCCCCGTGACCACCGTTGCATCCAGATCCAGCCTGTCGGCTGCACGGGGTGCCGATTTGCCGGCGGCCGCGGTTTTGGACGTCGATACAGGGGCTGTAACGGCCGCTGGCGATTTTTCTGGTGCTTTTGCGGGCTCAGCCGCGTCAGCCACGCGCGTTAACGCGCAGATCAGCAGCGCCGCCACGGCAATTCCGGTTTTCATGGGTCGGTCCTCGCGGTGCGGGCGCCTGCGCCCAAGCGTGACTTGAGCTCCGCAATCCAGCCGTTGACCTTGGCCTCGGGAGAATCGGTCAGTGCGACATAGCGCTCGTACTGGGCCAGTGCGCGCTCCGGCTTCTGCAGGTAAAGATCGCAGAGGACGCCCAGGTTGAGATGCGCCAGTGCGTAGTCAGGAGCGATCTCCAGCGCCCGCTGGTACGCCACCTCTGCATCCGCAAAGCGCCCGAGCTTGCGATAGACGATGCCGAGCTGGTTGAAGGCTGCCGCGTTGCCGGGATTGCGCTCGATGGCGGTCTTGAAGGCCTGCTCGGCCTCCGGCAGATGACCGGCCTTCACCTGCGCGATACCGAGGTTCACGAACGGCCCGGAATATTCGGGATAGGCTGCGCTGAGAGACTTGAACTCGCGCACGGCCAGGTCCAGGTCCCCGGCACCGAGCAAGGTGACGGCCTTGTCGAATTGCTGGACGGCCGCGATCGGCTCTGGCGCAGGTACTGCTTCGGGTAGTGCCTCGACAACCTTGGGTGCCGAAGAACACGCACTCATTGCAAGCGCTGCCAACGCAAGGAGCGACACGCGCGTGCAGCAAACAGCCTGTACGGGGTGAGCCATTTTCATGCGTTCAACGCAGCGTGGGTACATAGTCTTCACCCTGTTCGACCTTCGCGTAACGCGCCGGCGACAACTTCGCCAGCATCTCGAAACTCTGCCTGACCCATTGGTCATACACGCCATCGCCCACGCGCGCCGCGTTTGCCTGGTGCAGTTCGATCGATTTTTCCTCGAAAGGGAACGCCTGTTCTTCAAGCAGTACGTCGTATTGCTCGCGTGCCTCGGCGTCGAGATCGCGGGGTCGCTCGGAAGCCATCAGGTCAGCGCCCAGCTGCCGATAGATTTCGGCCATGCCGAAGGTGGCCGCGGTCGTCACTTCCGCAACCTGATAGTCGAGCGCTCTGCCGTACGCAGCAAGTACCCGCTCCATCGCAGCACGCTTGGCCTTGAGCGATTTGTCGAGCGGTACCACCAAACGAATGCCGTTGAATCCGGATACTGCCGGTTCGACCAGCGTCAGGGTGGCGCGCGCTGCAAGGTAACGGCTGCGCTCTGAACGCGCTGTGCCTGCGGCCTGGTCAGCACGCACGATTTCTTCGAGCCACCGGGTCCGCGATCGTTCGTCATGAGCACCAGCAGCGATATCCGCGAGCCGCTGACGGGCATCCATGGCCGCATCCAGCGGCTGTGGAAACTGGGCTACATACGTGGAATAGGCGGCAGCAGCAGGCATGAGTGCCTTGCCCTTGTCATATAACTCGGCCGCTTGCCACTGTGCAGCCCGGCGAACGTCAACCGGCTCCTGCGTCCGCGCGGCGACGCGCTCGAATTCCGGTGCCGCCTCGAGACCACGGCCAGCCTCCAGATAGGCGACAGCGAGCGAACGCGTGACTTCAGGTTCGAGTTCATGTCCGGGGTGAGCCCGCCGGAAACCGGTCAGCACTTCACTCGCACGCACCCATTGCTTCTGCTGCATCAGCAATGTCGCCGCATCATATTCCGCGTTTGCACGTACCTTGGCCGTGGGCGCAAGCAACGCCACTCGGAGGAAGTCATCCACGGCTGCATCCGACGTACCGGCTGCCTGCTTTGCTTCTGCCTGTTTGTAGATAGAGGCCGCGAGGCGCTCTACAACGGCGCTCTGCTCGGGATCGCCCGGTGGCAACAATGACTGGACTCGAAGATAAGCCTGCTCTGACTCTTCGTAGCGGGCACGATCAAACAATGAATGCGCCAGCAAGGTTGCCGCCGTGCGCTGACGCTTGTTGTCGAGCGGTGGCTGGCGTTCGAGAACCTGACGAGCTACGTCGATCGTGCGATCGAATTCGTTGAGGGCAAACAGCTCTTCAGCAGCCTTCGTCAGCACGGCCCCGATTCTGGATGTTCAACGAAACTGGTCGCGAACATGAGCTCACTTTCCACTGACTGCCGGTGCCAGGCAGCTTTCTCACTGCCCTGCAGTCGCACTTCCTGTTTCTGATAGGCAATCAAGGCTGCATAACCCGCCTGGGCCGAACGCTCATGTAGCGGATAGTCGTAGGCGGTACGGCCATACTCGACAGCGGCCTCCGCATACTTTTCGCCTTCGAAAAGCACTTCGGCAAGCAGATAGCGGTTTGCCGGCGCCTCGACGTCCTGGGGGAATGACTGCAGCATCGCGCCGTACCAGCGTGCGGCGGCAACATAGTCCTCAGGCTGCTTCGTCTTCTGCGCGCGGGCGTGGTGGTACTGCGCAAGGTCCTTGAGATTCGACTTGAGGACTGCGACTACATCGGGAGCTTCCTGCGGAGTACGTGAAGTCCAGAAAGTGGAAGTGAGCGCATAGCGCTCCACAAAATCCCGCTTGCCATCGAGGACGAGCGAATCAAAGCCCCCTTTCTGGTAAGCCTCGATCGCGCGAACCTGCAGCAGCGGGGCATTGCGATCGTCAGGCCTTTGCTTGACGAATGCCGCGTATGCCACAGCTGCATCCTGATAGCGCTCTTTTTCAAGGTACAGATTGCCCAGGGCCTCATAGAGCAGATGGGCATATACCGGCATTCCGCGACGCGCGAGGGTTGCATCGAGGGTGGCCGGACCTTCGAGATCCGCAAAGGAGACTGCCAGTGCGCGGAACGCATCCTCGGTAAGCTCCCTCTCCGGTCGCGAAAGCGCATCCCGTGAACGCAGCTGGCCTCGATCATCCAGCACCCTGTCCAGCAGACCCAGGAATGCAGCGGTACTCTCTTCAGTACGCGCCTGCTTGAACAGCGCCCAGCCGCGCTTGTACAAACCCTGGTCGTAGAAACTGGTGCCGGTTCCCAGCGCGACAACGGCGCCGTATGCCTGTTCCGCGTCGGCATAACGCCCATTGCTGAAATGGATTTCGCCGCGGCGGAACTGCGCCTCCGGAAGACGCTGGCTCGAGGGGTAAGTACGAACGAGACGATCAAGAACAGCCAGCGCCTCTGCCGGCCGCGAATCCGCCTCGTAAGCGCGGGCGAGCTGGTAGAGCACCATGTCGTTGCGCGGCGAATCGGGATAGGTCTTCAGCAACGATTCGTAGATCTGGATGGCCTCGCGCAAGCGGGCAGGGTCTACCGTCACTACGGCATCGCTACCCCGGGCTGCTTCATCGACTTCCAGCTTGAGATCGCCAAGCCGCCGCAACGCTTCTGCCTGCAGACGCGGATCAGCAGAACCAAGCTCGAGGACGCGTTCGTATTGTTCGATGACCTGCTCGGGCGCCACCTTGACCGGGGCATCAGGCTGGAGGACCACTTCACGTCCACGCAGGTCCTTCAGTGTTCCGGTACTGCGTTGAGCGGCGGCATCGGCACGCGCTGCGATCAGCACCGATGCGATCGTCAGTGCGAGCAAAACCGGCCTCATTGTGCCGCTCCCTGCACGGCTGCAGGCGCGCTCGCCGCACGGTCGTAGATCGAAGCCAGCGCAAACTGCGCCTGGAGCGAATAGGAGGCCAGTCGTTGCTTCTGCGCTTCCAGTTCGGTGGTCGCGATTGCAGCGAGATAGCTGCTTTGGGCTCCTGCTGCCGCCGCAAGCCGCGCCGACAGTGAGGCTATGCGGGGACCGAGATTCTCCACCCGCGCCGAAAATTCCTCGGTCCGGCGGGGACCGTCTTCCTGCGCCCGGCCCAGCAGGATCTGGTGGCGTCGCGCATCCTTGAGCGCGACATCGAGCTCACGCAGCTGCTTGTGGTCGCGCCAGAGGCGCGCCTTGTACCCGGCATTGAGATCCCAGTAGACGACGCCATGCAGCATGCGCACTTTCTCGCGCATCTCTGCGACCTGTGGATCGCCGGCATCTGCCTTGCCCAGCACTTGTTCGATATGCTGGATCCGGCTCCAGCGTTCCTGCTCTTCGGCAGTCGCCAGTCCGACCACATCATTGTCGCGCTCAATCGATGTGACCCTTGCTTCCAGTTCGTTGCGACGCGCTTCCAGCGCATCGATGTCGACGTGACCAACCACTGTCTGAAGTTTGGGCAAGCGTTCGGCATGCGCTTTACGGCGCGTATCGATCATGTCCTCGAACGCAGCGACACTCTGCGCCCAGCCGTCCAGGTTGCGCTGCATGGACTTGAGGTCGCGATAGTTCTTCAGGCCTTCCTGGAACTGGTTTGATGCGAGCAGGTGGTACAGGTACCGGGTTTCGGGTGCATCGGGAAGCTGCGCCAGTTGCCAGTACCATCCCTGGGCATCGGCCACATCGTTTTCCAGTATCGCGTCCAGCATGCGTCCGGCACGAATGGACGCGATTGACTGGTCGATACGGCCACTTTCCTCGCGGAAGAGGTCAATGGCGTGCGCATAACTGTCGGCGGCCTGCCGCGTCGCCGACAACCTGGCATAGGCAAACGGAATCGCAAGATGGGCTTCCTGGACGGCGGCATCGAGCAGATCGCGATCCTGCAACTCCAGCCATGGCACAAGGGCATCGCGATAACGCTCCTGTGTGGAGTCGGCCCAGCCGACGCCCAGCAGCGCCTTGTTTGATTGGGGCCCTTCGAGACGCACCCGCTCGAGAACCGTACGCGCATCGTCAGGTCTGTCCGCCTTGAGCCAGGCAAACCCCAGCGCCAGATTTGCCTTGTCGCGCAGTGCCGCCATTTCCTGATTCGCTACCGGCATCTGGCCCAATGCATCCAGCAGCGGAGCGGCTCCATCGAGACGCTGCTCCCTCACCAGGGCTACGCCGAGATTGAAGCGCGCGTACGCAGCAGAGGAGTCTTTCGATTGCCAGCCTTCGAGCAGACGGATCGCTTCATCGTACCGACCCTGGTACATCAGCACCTGGGCATGCAGCAGGTGGCGCTCACCCTCCATTGCACCTGGCAATACGCCGTGAATCGACCCCAGGGCAGCTTCCGCATCACTCAGATAGTTACGTTGATACCAGACCTTCGCGAGATAGAACCAGGCGCGGTTACGTACGTCTTCGGAGACGTTGCCTTCCAGCAGGGAGCGGAAAATACGTCCGGCTTCAACATGCTGGCCAAGCGAAAGATACAACCCGCCCTTCAACAGCTCGGCTTCGGCTTGCTGTTGATTCAGCTTCCCCAAGGACTGGGCTGCACTCAGCCGCGTAAGGGAACCGAAGAAATCGTCCTGGTAGAAATGAAACAGCACATCACCGTAGTAGAGATCCCGGACGACCTGGGGAGCGGTGAAGGCGCCTTGCGTCACCGGCTCTTCAGCCTGGACGTGCCAAGGCAGAGCCGCTGCACATACTGCAGCGAACGTCGGGAGAATATGGGGAAGAAGCCTGTTCACGGGATGTGGACGGTGACGCGAAAGGTCACTCCCATTCCTTGATCACGAATTCGGGCTGCTGCTGAGTCGCCCGGTCGCTGATCTTGAGTTCGACGTATTTCGCGCCCACACCCTTGTCGAACTTGAGGGTCGCACCCCGCCGGTAATCGCGCTCGTGCGGCCCCTTGCCCGTAAAGAACGCCACCAGCTCGTGATCACCCACCTTCAGGTTGCCGAGGTACAACCGCTGCACTCCACCTTTCAGCAATGCAGATGCTTCGCGCTCCGTATACAGGTAGTTGCCCACTTCCTTGTCGTCGACCTTGAGGGTGACCGTATCCAGTGCGAAGAAAGTGCCGACATCCATCGAAATGAAGACGGCAACCTGCGTGTTGGCCGGGAAGAGCAACTCTTCCTCGAGCACAAAGAGTTCGCGGTTGAGATCCAGCACCTCTTTCTTCAGCGACTGTACGTCCTGATCGAGGCTCTTGAAGTCACCGGCACCGTTGCCCGGGGCTCCCTGCCCCATGGCCGTCGACGCGCAAAGGATCGCGGTCAGCGTGAGAAGCCATTTCTTCATTCCTGCCCCGGGGAATCCGTTTCGAAAATTCATGCGATCACCGTTATGCGGTCGTTGCGACAGATCATTCGTCGAGCAGATGGCGAATCTGTTCCAGGTACAGCGTTTCATCGTCCTTGCGGAACGTCTCATGCACATGCCGTATGACACCCTCGCGATCAATGAAGACAGTCATGGGCATCGATTCGAGTTCATAAAGGCGTGCCACTTCCTTGGCCCGATCGAACAGCATGGGAAATGAGAGCGCGAGTCGCTGCGCCATAGTCCGGCCGCGGTCCATGTCGTCGTCCAGGTTGATCCCGAGCAACACGAGACCTGCCTTCGCGTAACGCTGGTGCAATCGCTCGAGACGGGGCAGTTCCTGCTGGCATGGGCCACACCAGGTTGCCCAGAAGTTGACGATGACCACGTCACCGCGAAACTCCGAAAGGCGCAGGTTGCCTTCACCAAAAGTCTTCAGCGCGAAATCGGGCGCGGTCTTGCCGGGCGTCGGAGCGGCAGCTGCCAGCGTTGCAGAGAACAACGAAACGAGCAGCACGACGGACGCAAGCAACGGGACGCAAGGATTCGCGTCAGTGTGGTTGCCGGAGAAAGATTGCAGCGCTGTCATCGTCTTTAACATTCCGCTCTTGGCCGGCCTGAGAAGCCGAGTAAAGAAGGAAGCGGCGCACGCAAAGCGGACGCAGCAGGACGATCTGGGATTCAGGAAGAAGCGGGAAACCGCGCTGCGGACATCATGTGGAGAAGCTCCAGATGAGACCGTCTGCCGGCAACCCCGCTATCTTAGGAATACTCCCGTAGACCGGTGGCTTTGCGTCCTCACTTTTCAGCGAGTTTGCCTTTTCCAACGGTTCACAGGCTTGCATAGGGGGTGCAAATATGTCAACGAAACCAGCGTAAAACTGCGTGCGCCAGCTCGCTTGGCGTGTGTGATCGGCGACACACTTTCATTCACTGTCGCGATCACCCGACACAAATGAAAAGGCGATGTCTCCCGTGAGGAAGACATCGCCATCAAGTAACGCCTGCTGGGCGTTCTTATCTATTTTTAGTTGTATTAAAGCGGAGGACGCGCCGGAACGTAGTCCGCACGAGTCGACCTTGCTATAGCTGCGTAAGTTGCATCACCAGAACGCAACGCTTCCACCACCGGACCGATTGCAATGACATCCGCAGATGCATTGGCATCAGACATGACTTGGAATGTGACTGCGTTTGCGGCTTCGGGTTTGCCAGCCACTGCCGATACCCCCATCAAGGCACCCGCAACAACAGCGATGAGTATCTTCATTTGCGTGTTCCTCTACCTGCTGGTGTTTCTACCGATCAACATAGTTCCTGAACCGTTCACAGGAGAACGATCAAGCGACTACGCCAGGCGGACGGGTCCCACCAGGGCTTGCGGCCAGGATGCCAGGCGGACGGGTCCCACCAGGGCTTGCGGCCAGGATGCCGGGCGGACGGGTTCCACCAGGGCTTGCGGCCAGAATGCCGGGCGGACGGGTCCCACCAGGGCTTGCGGCCAGGATGCCGGGCGGACGGGTTCCACCAGGGCTTGCGGCCAGAATGCCGGGCGGACGGGTCCCACCAGGGCTTGCGGCCAGAATGCCGGGCGGACGGGTCCCACCAGGGCTTGCGGCCAGGATGCCGGGCGGACGGGTCCCACCAGGGCTCGCGGCTAGAATCTGGTCGGACTGCTTCACCTCAAGACCGTCACTCGTGGTGCCGCCAACCTGGAAGGTAATGGCTAAAACACTGAAAACAAAGGCTAATGATACAAATTTGCGCATTCTTGAAATCTCCCCTAGCACTCTTCCCACATCGGGCATATGACAAACCGAGCCGCGTTATGTTGGCTCACCCGAAAGAGCGACAACAATCGGGGGGTTCCCTCACACAATCATTCAATTAAGGGTTCGCCTCATCTTTCGTGACGGCACTGCCCAAAGGCTTCGGCATTTCCCTGCTTCGACAATGCGCTGGAGCTGGAGCCCGGATCTTTTCAGCTGTGAAGAAAGGCTCGTGTGTCAAAGGGCGCACGTGCCAAAATCGGGCAACCGTGGGTCACAAGCGGCACTTACACCTGGCGCCCCGTTTTCGATGGAATCGAGCACCTTACATCCCACGCCTCAGCCAACTTCTCCGATCGGGGGCACCTCGCCTGTTACCCGGCTGTTGAGCGCGTGGAGAAGCGGGGACGCCTCGGCCCTGCAGCGCCTGACTCCCCTCGTCTACGACGAACTGAAGAATCTGGCGCGGCGCTACATGCGCCGCGAACGCGCAGGCCATACGCTCCAGGCTACCGCGGTAGTCCACGAAGCCTTTGTAAGGCTGGTTGGCATGGATGTGCCGTGGCAGGACCGGGTGCATTTCTTTGCGGTGGCCGCGAGACTCATGCGCCGCATCCTCGTTGACCATGCCAAGGGACGTCAGCGGACCAAGCGTGGCGGAGCCCATACAGTGGTCTCGCTCGGCATGAGCAGCGAAGGCGGAGACGGCTCAACGTCTGCCGGACAGATCGACGTGCTTGAAATCGATGACGCGCTGGAACGACTGGCGCAACGGGACGGACGGCTCGCCCAGATCGTCGAGCTGCATTACTTCGCGGGACTCACGTATCAGGAAACCGCGCTGGCGCTTGAGATCTCCGAAGCTACGGTGCACCGGGATCTCCGCATGGCGAAAGCCTGGATCCTGAGCCAGATCCGCGCTCCGGAGCCGGTGTCGTGATTGACCCGAATCCCGTCGAAATCGCCACCAATACTGATGAGCGCTGGTTGCGCTTGCAGGAGATATTCGCCAGCGCTGTCGACCTTCCCTCGGACCAGCAGAAACAATTTGTCGCCGATGCGTGCGGCGATGACGATGAATTGAGGCAGGAAATCGTCGCCATGCTGCGGTGTGATACCGCCCCGGAAAATGGCCCTCTCACCAATGCACTCGATGCAGCTATCGATGCCACGACAACGGATCGTCGGCAGGCGCTCATCGGTACCGTGGTTGGATCGTATCGACTAGTGTCGATCCTCGGACACGGCGGCGCAGGTTCCGTCTATCTTGCAGAGCGCTCCGATCGTCAGTATTCCGCACAAGTTGCGGTGAAGATCGTCGAGAGCGCAGCGCTGCATCCCGACATGAGCCTGCGGTTCCGTGCCGAGCGGCAGATCCTCGCCAGCCTGAATCATCCAAACATCGCGCGCCTGGTCGACGCTGGTGAAACGGAAAAGGGTCTCCCCTTTCTCGTCATGGAATACGTCCATGGCGAGCCGGTGGACCGCTTTTGCGACAGTCACAAGTTGAGCATCGAGGCGCGACTCGAACTCTTCCTGCAGATCTGCTCTGCGGTCCAGTACGCCCACCAGAACCTGGTGGTTCACCGTGATCTCAAGCCCGCCAACATTCTGGTGACGGGCGATGGCATCCCCAAACTGCTCGATTTCGGCATCGCAAAGCTCCTCGACACCAGCCCTGTGGTAACGCAGTCCCTTGCGCTGACGCGAATGAACGACCGACTGCTGACGCCCGAATATGCGAGCCCGGAACAGATTCTCGGACGGCCGGTCACGACGGCCAGCGACGTCTATGCGCTTGGCATTGTGCTCTATGAACTTCTGACGGGGCGAAGACCCTACTCGGTCGCCGCCACCAGCCAGCTGGAACTCGAGCGCTCGATCTGCGTCACGGATCCGCCGCGACCCAGCGCCATCGTCAGGAAACCGATCGAAATCGAGGGCAAGGCGCCCGTTGCTGCTGCCAGCCTCGCAGCTTCACGCGGACTGACAGCTGAAAAACTCGAGCGCTCCCTCTCTGGCGACATCGACGCGATTGTCATGCGGGCGTTGCGCAAGGAAGCCGTTCATCGCTACGGCTCCGTTGATCAGCTCGCAACGGATCTGCGCCGGTATCTTTCGAATGAACCTGTAGTCGCACGCCAAGGCAACTGGGCCTACTACTCTCAACGCTTCATCCGCAGGCATGCATTCGGCGTTGCCGCTTCGGCTGTCGGTATCGGGTTTCTGGCCGTCTTTGCCGTGATGACGTCCATCCAGGCGCAGCGGATCGCGGATGAACGTGACCGTGCAACCCAGGAAGGACAACGTGCCGAGCAGGTATCGAACTTCATGCTCGATGTATTTGCCGCGGCCGATCCCTTCGTCAGTCAGGGCAAGGAAGTCACTGCTCGCGAATTGTTGGATCAGGCCAGCCGGCGCATCAGCGGTGACCTGAACCAGCAACCCGAGGTTCGCGCCCGCCTGCTGGAGGCCATTGGCCGCTCATACCGCCGGCAAGGGCAATTCGATCGCGCCGTTGTATACCTTGAAGACTCGGTGCGCCTACGCCGCCAGACCCCCGCTCCCGCAAGTTCCGGACTGGCAATTACGCTCACCGAATTAGCAATAACGTTAAAGGAGCTGGGCCGCTTCGAGGAATCCGAACGGTCCTTCAATGATGCCGTCAGCATCCTGCAGGGACTTGGCGAGGACCGCACTCCTGCTACCGCCGAGCTTCTCTCGGGTCTTGGCCAGATGGAAATCCAGCAAGGGAACGTAGAAAAAGCCCAGGAATATTTCGAAAAAGCCGCCGCGTTGATGAGTGAGAATTTTGGAGCCCAGAGCACTGAGGTAGCTGCCGTCCTTTCGGATCTGATGAGCGTCAAGCTCTGGCAGAACGACCTCGAAAGCGCCGAAAAAATGGCAAGACAGGTTGTGAACATCTACCGGGTTTCCGTCCCAGAGCTGCACCCTGATCGCGTGATGGCGGAGTACCTCCTGGGCGACATCCTCACGCGGCGCGGACGTATTGACGAGGCGGGCAACCTTCTCGAAAAGGCTCTCGAAGCCCAACGCATTCTCTATGGAGACACGAGCCCTCGAACCGCTGCGACTCTGGACGCGCTGGGATTGACCAGACTTGCGCAAAACAGGATGGAGGAAGCTGAAAAACTGGCTCGCGAGGCGGCCTCTTCAAGCGAAAAAGCCTACGGCGAAAACCACTTCATGACGGGCTACTACCATTCGATGCTGGGGGCAGCCCTGATTCGAAGAGGCAAGCTTGCAGAGGCAGAAACCAGCCTGCGCAGGGCGCTTACGATTTTCGAGACGTCGCTGCCCGCGGATCACCAGTACGTTGCGTCCGCGGAGCACTACCTGGGTGAGGTGATGCTGGCGACAAACCGGCTGACTGATGCCGAAAGCCTGCTCACCGCAGCCATGAACAGGTGGCGCAGGGCAGGAGCCCCTGAAGCACGCATAGCGCGATCCGCCAGCGCCCTTGGCGAAGTCCTGTTCAAGTTGAACCGCCCGAAAGAGGCGGAAAAATACCTCACCGAAAGCTACCAAAAGCTCGTCGTCCTGCAGGGCCCCAAGGACATCGCTACGCGGGATGCGCGTCGCCGACTTCAGGAATTTTATGCCGCGCGGGGCGAGACAGAAAAGCTGAACGCCCTCGCTTCCTCAACGACCGCTAACGCCGACCGCTCGTGAGCATTGCAACCGTCGGATGACGGATCGCACGCGCGATGAACAAATCGTCGCGCCGATGGTCGTTACCTTTGCCGGTAACCGCTGCAGTTCGTATCTGCTACAGTGACGGCAGTCAAAATACTGCGACGAAAGCAGGAGAACAGAATGCAGAAACCGCGCTTTCCCCTTCTCGCCGGCCTCACGGCACTTGTTGTAACGACCAGTCTCCTTGCGAGTCAAAGCGCTGTCGCCGGCGCCAGACAGGACGCGCGATTGCAGACGGCTACCCAGGTACTTGATGAGTTGCGGCAGAGTCCCGATCAAAGTGTGCCCGGCTGGCTTCTCGACCGAGCCTATGCGGTAGCGGTCGTCCCGAATGTCATCAAGGTCGGCCTGACGATCGGCGGGCGTTACGGCAAGGGAGCCATGGTCGTTCGCAGGGACGATGGCAGCTGGAGCAATCCTGTGTTCATCAACCTCACAGGTGGAAGCTTCGGATTCCAGATCGGGGTGCAGTCCACGGATATCGTTCTGGTGTTCATGTCGAGGGCCAGCATCGAAGGCATCGTCGGCGGCAAAGTGACGCTCGGAGCAGATGCGTCAGTCGCTGCCGGACCGGTAGGCAGACAAACCTCGGCGGCTACGGACATCGGTTTTACGGCGCAGGTTTATTCCTATTCGCGTGCCAGCGGATTGTTTGCCGGCGTCGCCCTGGACGGCTCGGCGATCACCATCGATCGTTCTTCGAACGAGGATTTCTACGGACGCCAAGGTGTGATGGCGAGTGACATCATTGCGCCGGGAGCGCCCCAAGCGCCTGAGCCCGGCCAGAAGTTTCTGGCTGCGATCGCTCGATCGACGCCTGTCGCACAGGCTGGAGCCACTCCGGTGGCATCTGAACCTGCTGCTCCTTCCGCCCAGCCTGCGACACGGCCGGAAGGCCCGTTGACGACTTTCCCTCTGGAAGATGCTCATCCGGGTGCCGAACCTCCGGGTTGAGTCGAATCGGGCGCGGGATCGCAACAAGCTCCCGCCACTTGACGCCCCACTGATCCTCCTTCAGCGGGATTGGCAGAGGCACGCCCGTGCCCAGCCCGTGCAACAGCCCCCGTATTCGCCGCTCAGGCGCCAGAAAACGTTGGTATATTATCGGGTTAACCGGTGTGGCCAAGTCGCGCCGTGCAATCACCGCCCATTCGAGGATGACAATGAACGACGCGAAGATCATCTACACCCTGACCGATGAAGCCCCTGCACTGGCCACCTATTCGTTGCTGCCACTCGTGCAAGCCTTCACCAGAACCGCGTCGATCGTTGTCGAGACTCGCGACATCTCTCTTGCAGGCCGCATCATCGCCAGTTTCCCGGATGACCTGACGCCTGCCCAGCGCCAGAAAGATGACCTGAAAGAACTCGGTGAACTCGCAAAAACGCCGGAAGCGAACATCATCAAGCTGCCGAATATCAGCGCATCCATTCCGCAATTGCAGGCTGCGATCAAGGAACTGCAAGCGCAGGGCTATCGCATCCCCGATTACCCGGAGGCGCCAAAGAACGAGGCGGAAACGACAATCAAGGCGCGTTACGCCAAGGTGCTGGGCAGCGCAGTCAATCCGGTGCTGCGCGAGGGCAACTCCGATCGGCGCGTTGCCAACGCCGTCAAACAGTACGCAAAGAAGCATCCGCATTCGATGGGCGCGTGGTCAGGTACCTCAGCGACACGCGTGGCGCATATGAACCAAGGCGACTTCTACGGCAATGAACAGTCGGCAGTTATTGCGAAAGCCGGTAACCTGCGAATCGAGTTTACGGACGACCACGGCAAGACCACTGTCCTCAAGGACACGGTCAAGGTACGCGACGAAGAAATCATCGCCGCTTCGTTCATGCGCCGGGAATCGCTGCGCGACTTCTATGAGGCCGAGATTTCTGCCGCCAAGGCCGGCGGCCTGCTTCTGTCATTGCACTTGAAGGCGACCATGATGAAGGTCTCCGACCCCATCATGTTCGGGCATGCCGTCAGCGTCTATTTCAAGGATGCATTCACAAAGCATGCTGCCCTCTTCAAGCAGCTCGGCATTACTCCCAACAACGGAGTTGGCGATGTCTACGCAAAGATCCAGTCGTTGCCCGCCGACCAGAAGGCGCAGGTCGAGGCAGACCTGAAGGCCGCTTACGTAACCCGTCCGCCGCTTGCCATGGTCGATTCGGACAAGGGCATCACCAACCTGCATGTCCCCAGCGACGTCATCATTGATGCGTCCATGCCGGCAGCGATCCGTGCGTCGGGCCGGATGTGGGGCCCGGACGGCAAGCTGCGCGACATGGTGGCGATGATCCCAGATCGCTGCTATGCGGGCGTTTACCAGGCAACCATCGATGATTGCAGGAAGCACGGCGCATACGATGTGCCGACCATGGGCAGTGTCAGCAACGTCGGCCTCATGGCGCAGGCCGCCGAAGAATATGGATCACACGACAAGACCTTCGAAATCGCCGGGAAAGGGGTGATACGTGTCATCGACGCGGACGGCAAGGCGCTCACGCAACATGAAGTTTCCAAGGGCGACATCTGGCGCATGTGCCAGACAAAGGACATTGCGATCCGCGACTGGGTGAAGCTCGCCGTGAATCGTGCGCGTGCGACAGGCTCCACCGCCATCTTCTGGCTCGACGGAGAGCGCGCATACGACCGGAACCTCATTGCAAGAACGAAGCTGTATCTCAAGGATCACGATGTCTCCGGGCTCGATATACGCATCCTCTCCCCCGTCGACGCGACCCGCGCCTCACTCGAACGGTTGCGTGCGGGCAAGGACACCATCTCGGTAACAGGCAACGTGCTGCGCGACTACCTGACTGACCTGTTTCCGATTCTCGAACTCGGCACCAGTGCCAAGATGCTTTCGATAGTGCCTCTTCTCGCAGGCGGCGGCATGTACGAAACAGGTGCGGGGGGCTCGGCGCCCAAGCATGTGCAGCAGTTTGTCGAGGAAGGTCATCTCCGCTGGGATTCACTCGGCGAATTCCTGGCACTGCAGGTCTCGATCGAGGATCTCGCTGCCAAAACCAGCAATGCGAAAGCGGCAGCGCTTGCGAGTGCGATGGATGCCGCCAACGCAAAGTTCCTGGAAACCGACAAGTCACCTTCGCGCAAAACGGGCGAACTCGATGTTCGCGGCAGTCACTTCTACCTGGCTTTGTACTGGGCGCAGGCCCTGGCAGCGCAGTCCGGCGATGCGCAGTTGCGGGCACTCTTTGGACCCATTGCCGAGAAGCTGACGGCCAACGAGACAAAGATTGTCGGCGAACTCAACGCTGCGCAGGGTGCGCCGGTCGATATCGGCGGCTACTACCATCCAGATGCAGGCAAATGCGCCACCGCGCTGCGTCCCAGTAATACGCTCAATGGAATAGTCGACGCACTGGCCTGATCGGCGTAGCCGCCGAAAAGCCAGGAACGCAGATGGCGGGACACCCACGACCCAGGTTCGGTTGGTTGTCCCGCTCCCTTCTGTCCATGCTCCTCAGGTCGTACACTCTGGCTCCGCTCCCACTGCCTCAAGCCAAACGCCATGTCCATCTGCCACGAACACAATCTTGCCCACGCCCTCCCCGAGCGGCTGCCCTTCGGGATCCGCGTCAAACTGCGATCAAGCGATCCGTTTCGCACGCTGGTGGGCACCGACTGGAACAAGGAACACTGGTTCGCCACACGCCGTGAGCGCGACCTTGCGCTGACGAAGATGAGCCAGCGCTATGTCTATTTCCGGCCTGGCGATCAGCCCGCGCTGGAATTCGAAGCGGTCGAACAGCCGTCGCGCTGAATCCTCAGAACGTTCGGCCGAGGAAAAGATAGAACGCGGTGTCGCCGCCTTCCTGGAATCCGGTCGCGAGGTAGATCGGGCCCAGGAAAGTATCCGCCCCGAGAAACAAGCTGGCATCGTGCTTGAGGTTGCCAAAGCTTGCCTCGTCCCGATCCTGCCAGGTATTGCCGGCTTCGATTGAAACCCCTGCATAAGCAGGCAAGTCGAGAACACCCGAGCCGCCCCGCCCGATCTGACGATAGAGGATCAGGCGGCCAATGCCGTAATGCGGACCGGACAATGACCCGGGCGGGACACCAGACAGATTGAGGAACCCGCCCAGCGTAAACAGGTTCTGGGGGGCTGCACCGTCATCAAGCGTCGAGCCGAAGTCGGTCGAAAAAATCATCGTGTACCGGCCACTCGAACGCGCGATCTGCCAGCGGGCTTCAACGGTGTCCGCGCTCTGGCTTGCACCAAGGCCCTCTCGTTCAGCCGTCCACTCGAGCTCGAACTGCTGACCGCGGCGTGGAAAATAGATGCTGTCGAGCTTGTCGTACGAGAAACGGAAGAAATAACCGCCTCGATCGAATTCCTGGGGCGGGATCGTGGGATCGCCGATACGGACACGCCGATTCTGCGTGCCTCGTCTTAACCCCACACGCACTTCTCCCCAACTGGAAATTTCGCGACCCAGATCAAGACCCGCTTCGTAGCTGCGCTCGCGATATTCAGCAATCTCACCCGCGGCATCCCGGATCTGCAGATTGCGCACCTCGAAGTCGAACTTGGGGGCCACGAAATAACGATTGCCGTATGAGAGCGGCTGGTAGAACTCCGTGAAGAACTTCGGGTTGTCACCGATCTGCACGTCAGTCAGCCATTCAGCATTCAGGGTATTGAGCTCCGTCATGATGAAGCGGGCCGCCGCGTTGTACCGGCTGTTGCCCTCGAAATCATCTTCAATGTTCAGTCCCACCCGGACATAGTTGGGACCCCAGCTCTTGCGGCGTAACCGGAACTCGAGTCCCGCATCCGCTCCGGATTTCACGAGTGTGTAGTCGATGGATTCAAACGTATCGAGCGCATAGAGAGACGAAAGCCGGCTCTGTACCAGGTCCTTGTCGAGCTTCTGTCCGAGGAGATCCTTCATCGCCGCATCGATCGCCGGTGCGTAGCGGGCCGATTCCGCATCGACGCGCACAAATCTGATCAAGGGCAGATCATCGGGCCTCGAGTTGCGGTCAGCGAGGTAACGCTGATACCCCGCGGGCTCAAGCGACAGGCTCGCAAGCTTCGCGTTCGCAGACCGAGCCGCCTGTTCACCGGCATTCCGCGCTTCGACTACTCTTTCAAATTCGGTCGATGTCATGTCACCGAGCGCCGGATCGATCACAACGTCCTGCTGCCGCAGCGTCGCCCGCTGCTCCAGTGTGCGGTTGCGGATCAGGATGGCGAAGGCCTGGTTGGTGATTTCGAGCGGGGAATTGAGGCTTTCGCGATTGCTGAGTGCAAAACTCACGTCGACGGCAATCACGATGTCGACACCCATTTCGCGCGCGACTTCCACCGGGAGATTCTGGACCAGCCCCCCATCCACCAGCAGCTGGCCATTCGCCTCGACGGGCGTGAAGACCCCCGGAGCGGACATGCTCGCGCGCATCGCGGTCACGAGATCACCGGAACGCATGATCACGGGTAACCCGGTTTCCAGATTCGTTGTCACGACGCGCAGAGGAACAGGCAGACGATCGAAGTCCTGGATGCCCGCTACTGGAACCGTAGCGGTTCGCAGCAGCTGGCTCAGCTTCTGGCCTTCAATCAAGCCTTTCGGCAGGACAAAGCCTTCCTTCTTGACGCCGAGGGCATAGCGCACCAGGAAATTCCGGTCATCCTGTTTGCGACGGAACCCAAGTTCGGAACGTTGCGGTCGATCGCGGAGTGCATCCTGCCAGTTCACCGAGCCGAGGAGCGCTTCGATCTCTACAGCACTCATGCCTGACGCGTACAACCCACCGACTACAGCTCCCATGCTGGTGCCTGCAATGGCATCGATGGGTATCCGCATCTCCTCCAGTACTTTCAACACGCCGACGTGGGCGGCACCGCGCGCACCGCCACCGCTCAGGACGAGACCGATCCGCGGGCGAGCATCGGTCGCACCGTCCGATACGGCTGGTTCCGCCGCCGCGACAAATCGGGCTGGTGATAGCAGGACCAGCGCCAGCAGCAGATGCCACAGGCAACCGGAGGGGATGGGGGCGCGCATGCGAATCAAACCTCTTCGGGTTCAATGGATTGCGCGCGGAATAGTAGCAGGCCGGAGACGGCGACGTGCGCCTCGCCCGGGCTCGATACCCAGGAACTCGGCTCCAGTGCAGAACTATCTCTGCCCTCCCAGGGATACTGAAGTCAGACGGGACTGAATGCCACCAGCTGGTCTATCAACTGATCGCTGATGCTCGAAGTCGGAAACTTGCTGCGAAAGAGGTTTTGTTCGCCATGCAGAGCCATGTAGTTGAGAACGACCGTCTCGACCAGGAGATTCACGTTGTTGGCTGCCACGCTCCCCCCAGTTTCGACGTCACCGCTTGGCCGGAAATAGCCGATCTGCCGCTCGGGAATGAGAAGACTGGGACGCCCCGTGGGTCTGTAAACGAGGAAGAACGACGCTGCAGTCTGCTGATTGTCACCTGTCCACACGCCCTTGCCCCGCCCGCCCGTCGAGCTGTCGATCATGCCGTTGCTGGACAGCGAACCATCGCTGAAGACATACATCATCAAAGGTTTCCCACGGAGGGCTGCATACTCCAGGCAGGCTCCCATACATTGCCCAGCCCGAAAATCCCGCCCTTCCCCGGTCGATCTATCACCGGTGTGATAGTCGAACCCACCCATTGAAATGGTACCTGCTCCCGCAGAACCGGGAACCACCAGTTTCATGACGGCCGCCGTCTTTTCGAATTCCCGATCTGCGCTCAACCCGCCGACACCTGCGAAAATTGCGGCTATATCCGGGTCTGCCGACGAGTCGAGGGCCGAAGCATCGCCAAAAAACTCCGCCAAATAGTCCGTCTTGACGTAGCCACACTCCACCAGACGTTTTGCCGCCGCGTCATTCGTAAGTTTGGTTTGAACCGCCGCCAGCTTCAGTTGGCTAAGGCGCCCCATTGAATCCATCACGGGCACGATATCCGCGGGATCAGGGAGTAGTGTTCCCAGTTTTCCGGTATCCACCAGACCACGGGTATCGCTTGCACGGTCGATCTTGGTCGGGCGTACTGTAGGATCAATCATCATGGCCGGCGCCATCGAATTGCCGCCTGAGTCAGAAGTCTGCGAGCCGATCAATGTAAGCAGCTCGCCTCTTGCGCCGGTCTTGGCGATTCCATACATCGGATTGTGAGGATTGTTAGACGTATCATTCTCGGAACGAGCCGGGATGACCACGCCATCGACGTTCGCCATGGTCGCTGGCTGCATGGTGGTCAACATGCCCCGAAAAAATGCGCTGTCCGTGTGAAAGAGCAGCCCGAGACGGCTTTCGATGAAGTTCGTGGTCGAACTGGCCGGTGTCATGTCACCTGGAAGTCCCAGTTTTGAGTATCCGGCGGTCGTCAGAAAATCGAGCTGTCCGCCTTCTTTGCCCACCAGCACGTTTGAGCCCGCGATGTTCGCGCCACCTGCCAGATCGAAGCAGATAAATGGAACCTTGCCTGCCCCCTGCGTGATGTTGCACAGGTTGGTCGGGTCGAGATCATCGAAGGACGCAAGCGCTCTTTGTGGATTGGCCAGCAATCCAAGCAACGAAGGAGCCACTACCGTCGCCGCGCCGGTCATGAACCCCTGGGCCAGGAAGTCGCGTCGCGTCACTGGCCGCTTGTGGTCGGCATGCCGCAGAGGCTCGTTTAACGACAGAGCCCGATTCTTGCTTCGCCTGAACATCGTTGCGTGCCTCGACAATAAAGATATTTACTGGATCACCATGACCGCGCTGCCCAGCAACGCAGCACAGGTCGCTTTCACAACCGTTTCAGTCCGATCACCGACCCCACAGGCCGAATTCGTGCACAAGGTGCCCATTAGCGAGCGCATTTCCGTCCGCACCGCGGCCACCGCGGGTTGGGAGGTAAGCCCGTTACCCATGATCCGGACGATCAGCGGATCAATAACCAGATCCCGATCGACCGTCGAGGAGAGATTCGAAGCGAAGTTGAATCCCGGGAAATAACTTGCACGCAGGCTTGTGTCGCCTACCAGAGCATCGCAGTACTGGATCGCAAGCTGCGCTATGCCAGTCTGGTTTGAAGCAAGGAACCCGTCGAAATTCTCTACGGTCGGCAACTGCTGCTTCAGCGTCAGATATGTACTCTTCACATCGGGCTGATTCGGGCTGACCGTCGTGGTCTTCGCCATGGTCGCATTGATGTCCTCAAAGATGCGTATGCCGATGTCTGCAGGACGGTCCTTATCTACGGAAGCCGGCTGAATGGCGATGGGGTCCGTGGAACACACCTTCGAGTTGGAACCGAGCTGGTCGAAGCAGAGGAAGAACTCGTCGAACTGCGGGCCCTTCTCAAGACCGATGATCGTCCCGATGTTCGACAATGCCTGGCCCGCAATCGAGCTGTACAGCGAATCGGTGATCGCAGTATCGAGATTGCGGTAGGCCTGGCCGGTAACAGGTTCCGATCCATTCAGACCGATCCGCATGCCACGCAGCGGAATGTTGCCCGGCATGGCATTCGGATCGAGACTGATGAACTTGGGCGTATTGAACAGGTACGCATGACTGTCGTACTGGCTCACCTCGAACATGATGTAGCTCTGCGGCACGTTCACGAGATGGCTCACGCTGAACAGCAGGAAGTACTTCTGTCCTACCCCGGCCTCGAAGTTCTGTTTTATCTGGGCGGCGGTGAGGGCACGATTGTGAATGGCCACCATCCGCAGTGTTCCCTGCCACTGCCGGTTGCTGCTCACTTCATTACCGAGCACAAATGCAAATGTATCGTCCCAGTCACCGAGCGTACCGCCGCTGCCTTCGGTGTCTCCCGTGAACTCTCCGTTCACGTAGATACGGCGGCCAGTCACCGGGTTGAATGTGACTACAACATGCTGCAGCGAGGCCTGCAGATCTTCGTCAGCATCTGCCGTCGACAGTGCGGGTGAACCGTTTGCGTTGGTTCCACTGCTCCGACCAAAGGCGTCGTAGTTGTACATGGTCTGGCCCAGTGTGAAGTTGCGGGCATTCGTGCCGCCGGAATAGCCGATGATGTGCGCCTGTTCCTGGCTCACATTTGCCGGAACGACCCATCCTTCGATGGAGTATTCACCGGTTGCAGTGATCAGATCGTGCAGCTTCTTGCTCGCAGCCGTCGAGCCTTGCGCCTTGCCGCTGTTGATCTGGATGCCCCATCCACCTACCCAGCTGGTGTCGGCTCCGGAAATCGTAAGATTCAATGCAGGCTCGACGCCACTAGTGTCGTAGGCGATGTTGCCCGTGCCTGTCTTGAATTCATAGAGCGCGATGACGTTTGTGTCGAAACGATTGCCACCACTTGCGACGGTGCCATCGTACATCGTCAGAGCTTTACTGAGGAACAGCGTCGGATCGACGGAGGTGAGCGGAATGGCGTTGCTCAGCGCCTGGATGGCGGCTTGCATCGCTGTCGCATTGGCAGCGCAATCCGGATTACTACCTGCGGGCGGCACCCAGCAGTTGTGAAACTCGCTTCGCAGCCGCACGACAAAGCGTGACAGCGAAGGATTGTCGAGGTTCATCTTCACCTGTGCAGCTGCGTAAGCCTCGTCGATATCGTCCGAAGCAAAAAATGGCTGCTGCTGCGTCGCCGACTGCGACTGATGGCAACCAGAGCAGTTGGCCTTGAGAATATTGTGAACACCAACGAATTGGGCAGGTGCGACAGCAGGAAAACTCTTGCTCGACCCCGGATCCTTGAGGGGTGGGGCCGTGAGGTGAATCTGTTTGCCGCCTCCTGACTGGGTCACGCTCGCCCAATCTGAAATCCACCGTGTCAGAATCGCGCCGCAGCTACCGTTGTCCGCGAGCCAACAATTGTGGCCCCCGGCTACCTTGGTAACGATGCGTGAATCGGCCGGCGAAGCCAGATTCACAACGGTCAGCGCCTGCTGGTAAGCGAGATTGACATCGTCCATGCGGGCGAAGTTCGGCATTTGACCGCCCGCCTTGTGGCAGGAACCGCAGCGGTTGTCCGCCTTGACGTTGTCCCAGACATTGATCTTGAACGCCTGGATATCGGCAGTTGCAGGCGGAGGACCGGTATAGCTGGAAGGCTGCGCAGCCGCCGTAGTCAACGGATTCTGCGCTGTCTCGGCGCCACCACCGCAGCCCGCAAGACTGACCAGCATGACCAGCGCGCCTGCAACGCGTTTCGCAAACGAGGAAGTGTGAGCACGCATCATGGTTTGCATTTCCTCACTCGCCCCGGCAGTACACGGCGGCTTCAGCGAAGACCTGCTTCAGCTTGTAGCCGTTGGTCTTGAACAAGCCTGTGATGCGATTCACTTCGGTTCGGTCAGCACCATCGCTGGGTGCCCGGAAACACACGTTCCGGAACACCTTCTCTACCTGGCATTCCGCAAACGCATCACTGTTCGCGAGCTCTTCGCCCATGGACTTCGCTCCGGTGCCTGCACCGGGCAGCTGGGAAGACCAGCCGAGCAGGGTGTTTTGCCCGCTGCGCCAGTAGTTGTTCCAGTGATCGTCTGGTGTGACATAGCCTGTCTTGAAATTGTCGGAATTGATCAGGTATTTCGGCTGGACCTGACCCGGCGTATAGACGAGCCGGCCACTGGTTTCATCGAAATTGTAGTAAGCGAACGCCTGGGCCATCGGGTCCATGCCGCTATGACAGCCCACGCAGTTGTTGAGAAAGATACGGCTGTCGCCGCCCGGGCTGCGCGTAACGTCCTGGCGAATGCGATCCGGGGGCCGCGTGGTGTCGTGGACCTGTTCCATGTCCCGACACATGTGATTGAGCATCGTGAATCTGAACATCGCACGGTTGGTGCCGAGGATGAAAAACGCCTGGGATGCGGCCCTCGACGTCAGGACACCGGCGGTGGCAACGGGTGGCAGACCATTGAGCGACGACTGTGTCGTCTGCTGGAGAGCCGTTCTCAGGTCGACGTGCTGGTCTTCCAGGAACTGGTAATGATCGTTCGTGGCAGGCGAGTATCCAGGAGCACCGCCACTGGTGGCGGTATAAAGAATGTCTGCCGAGAGCAAAGTATTGAAAGGCACGTCATCGCGGACCATGCCGATCACTGTTGCCACGTAGTCGTTCAAGGGAGCAAAGACGGTCTGGTCGCGATTGGTCCAGGGCGTTGCGAAATTCTTGAGCGTGACGTTATAGAACGGGCTCGATTCAGTCCTGTTCTTGTCGATCGCAATCATTGCCGCACGCAATGCACCTGCGGTATCGGTAGTACTACCAATTTCGGTGGTCATCTCGGTAAGCAGCGCGTCCGACGGGGGCGTACCCACCAGCCGATCGTGGATGCGTTTGGCCTGATCGCGTGTCGTGGTCGCCGCCTGCACCGGCTGCGACAACGTGCTGAACAGCATTCCCGCACACGCTGCGTAGGTAATGCAGGCGCTTATTCCAGGCGCCGCAAGCATTGCATGCCGCTGCATTCGCTCGTCCTCCCGTTGATCTTCCAAGGACGCACAAGCATCTTTCCTGCCTGCTCGTGCTCCTGCCCATGTGGCCGAACTATACGGAGCAGAAATCCTGCTCCGCAGCTGTCTCATTCGCCCGACGTCGCGGTGCAGAGACAGATCGTTCGCGATTCTGTCCACAGTTACGCTCGCGACCGGAGAAAACCACGATGGTTAACCGGCCTTCTGTGACAGCGTTAACGGATCGCGGGAATATGTCGCGTCGATCATTACGCCCTGCCTTCGGGAAGCCTCTGCCAGCATATGCAGAACTCTCCCGATCGAAGGGCATCCGGAGTAGATGGAATGAATGAGCGGCCACATTTTCAGCCTGGCAAGAGCAATCCGGCACCAACGTTGCGCGGATCGCTGGCGGCATCGCGTCTGCGAATGCTGGGCTTCGGGCTGTTGTTCCTGACGGCTGCCGGCCTGAGTGCATGCGGGGGCGGCGGCGGCAACGAAGTGACACTCGGCAGCGGCCAAGGCGCCGATCCTGTGGTGCTCGATTTTCCTGTTTTCTACGTGAAGCGGCCCGTGCCGGATCCCATGGACCCGATGTCAGACGCGCGCGAACTACGTACATTCAATATCGGCGCGGATCTCTTCATGCGTGATCGCGCTTCGCCGACTGCCGCCGAGACCAATCTGACTGCCTCAGAAACCGGTGGGCTCGGTGATGTCAGCGATGTCGACGTCTCGTTCGACGGCAAGAAAGTCGTGTTCTCGATGCGGGCAAAGTTCATCGAGGATGCAGACGAGGAAGACCAGCCCACCTGGAACATCTGGGAATTCGACATCCCGAGTCGCAGCCTGCGCAGGATCATCGGGTCGGACACAACGGCAGAAGAAGGTCACGACCGCTTTCCCCACTACCTGCCCGATGGGCGCATCGTTTTCGCATCGACCCGTCAGCGCCAATCCAAGGCCATTCTTCTTGATGAAGGCAAGCCGCAGTTTTCAGCACAGGACGAGAACAACAACGAACCCGCTTTCGTTCTGCATGTGATGAATGCAGACGGCAGCGACATTCACCAGGTTACCTACAACCAGAGTCACGACTTCGACTCTGCGGTACTGGCCAACGGCCAGGTTGTCTTCAGCCGATGGGAAGGCGCATTCGGTGCAGACCGTTTCAGCCTGTACCGCATGAATCCGGACGGTACGGCGCTCGAGCTACTGTACGGCTCCCGCAGTCATGCCACTGGAACCGACGCCAGCACGATTCAATTCATGAGTCCGAGGCCGATGCAGAATGGGAAACTGCTTTCCCTGATCCGGCCATTTTCGGATACCGATGAAGGCGGCGATCTGATCACCATCGATACTGCCAACTATGTGGAGAATACCCAGCCGACGCTCCCGAACGCGGGTGTTCTCGCGGGTCCCGCGCAGACGCGCGTTACCGTCACCGATGTCCGCACGGTGACCGGCCCTTCTCCGGGCGGCAGATACCGCTCGGCGTTCCCTCTATGGGATGGAACGAACCGGCTGCTCGTGAGCTGGAGCCAGTGCCGTCTAACTCTCAATGCCCGGGTTGTTCCTTGTACCGCTGCCAATCTCGCTGATCCTGCTGGTGTGCCGGCCGCACCGCTCTACGGCGTCTATATTTACGACGTGGCCCAGAACACACAGGCACCGATCGTTGCGCCTCAGGAAGGGATCATCTATACGGACGTCGTTGCGGCTGCCGTCAAAACGTCACCACCTGTCATCATCGACAAGACCAGTGGCGTGGATCTCAACGCAAACCTGGTTGCAGAAGGCGCTGGCATCCTGCACATCAAGAGCATCTACGACGTCATTGGAGTGGATACTGCCCCGGGAGGCATCGCAGCAGTGAGCAATCCGCGGACGACTCCTGCCGCGCCCCGACAGGCGCAGTTTCTGCGACTAGAAAAGACGGTTTCCATCCCCGATCGCGACACGCTCGACCCTGACCTGCTCAACCAGGCCTTTGGCCCGAATCGCGGCCTTGGCCTCAAGGAAATATTGGGCTATGCGCCGATCGAGCCGGACGGTTCGGTCAAGGTCAAAGTGCCGGCGAACGTAGCGTTCGTCCTCAGTGTCGTCGATAGCAGCGGACAACGCGTAGGCAATCGTCACCAGAGCTGGTTGCAGCTGCGGCCGGGCGAAATCGTCACCTGCAATGGCTGCCACAACCCGAACCAGACCCCGCCACGTTCACACGGCCGGAGCAATCTGTTTGCGAGCATCAACGCGGGCGCTCCCGCAGATGGGCTTTTTCCCGGGACAGATACGACACTGCAAGGCAACCCGGGCGAAACGATGGCCGAGACACGCGGGCGTGTCATGTGTCCCATCAGCTCGGCAGTGGGCGGCGCATGCAGTCCCAGCGTCAACCTGGTCTTCGATGACCTGTGGACCGCGCCGGCTCCTTCCAAAGTGGCGAGCTTCGATCGCTGCTACGACGATATTCCGACAGACGTTGCCAGCAGCGTGGCCGATCCATCGCTGAAGCACATGTGTTCAGCGGGCATTACGGCACCAGGCTGGCTGCCGCCAGTCAGCCCTGGCTGCAAGAAGGCGCCCGGTGGCGTGCAGACTTGGAGCTGGGATGGACTCTGCAGGGTCACCATCAACTACGTCCAGCATCTCCAGCCTCTCTGGGATGCACCTCGGCCAACGGCTGCCGAAGCGTGCGTGGCCTGCCATTCGCCAACCAACGCCATGGTGGCTCAGTTGCCTGCCGGCCAGCTGGACTTGACAGGTGGTCCGTCCGTGGACAACGGAGAGCAGCTAAACTCTTATCGCGAATTGCTTTTCGGAGACAACGAACAAGAGCTGGTGGGCGGTGTATTAGTGGACAGGACTGTCATTGAACTCAATCCAACTACCCAACTTCCGGAAGTGCGATTCTTTCCGATCGCAGCCCCCATGATCGCAGGGAACGCACGCGCCTCCCGGTTCTTCAGCACCGGCGCAACGGGTATATTCGGAACGGGCGGAACGCATGTTGGGCGCCTCAATGCGGCAGAACTCAAATTGATTTCGGAGTGGCTCGACATCGGCGCCCAGTATTACAACGACCCGTTCGCGGTACCGGTGAATTGATGACCCCCAGAAGACCATGGGCTGCACGCTGCTGGCGATGGATCGGGCTTGGAGCAATCCTCCTCTCGCTGCAGTCCGTGTTCATGGCTCAGGCCTTTGGCGCAGACGATGCCTATGAGGTTGTCGTCACCGACCCCTTCCTGGAACTGCATACCGGACCGGGCCGCGGCTATCCCACTTTCTATGTGATCGATCGGGGTACGACCGTCACCGTTCTGAAGCGCCGCACTGACTGGTTCAAAGTGCGGGGCGATCGGGGGACGGAAGGATGGGTTCCCCGTCAGCAGATCCTGGCAACCCTCGGACTGACAGGCGATCCCGTCGACCTGCGTGAGCCTTCGCGTGAGGACTTCGCCACACGCCGTTGGGAAGCAGGCGTCCTGGCCGGCGATTTCGGCGGCGCGAGTGTCATCTCCCTGTACGGCGCATATGCTTTCAGCGACAGCCTCTCCGTGGAGCTGACGGGGTCGCAGGTTCTCGGCAACTTCTCGAACGGGTGGCTCGGAACGCTGAGCCTGGTGCATGTATTCGTGCCTGAATGGCGGATTGCGCCCTATTTTACGATCGGCACCGGCATGATCATCACGGAACCCAAGACGACTCTGGTGCAGACTGCCGACCGCAACGACCAGATTGCACACGTCGGTGCCGGTATCAGGGGCTATCTCACCCGCCGGTTCCTGGCGCGCATCGAGTATCGCAGCAACGTGGTCTTCACGAGCCGCGACGACAACGAGGAAGTGGATGAATGGAAAGCAGGATTCGCCTTTTTCTTCTGACCGTGGCAGTAGCCACCGGGCTGCCCGGGTGCGCGCTCTTCGGGCGTGACGAGGCCGTCACGGAAGACGCTTCTGCACCGGTCGTGACACCTGCGCAACAGCCGGTCATCCAGCCGGAAGTCTCGCGGCGCGAAGTCTCTCGCCCACGTATCGACACAGAGAATTTCGAAGCCGGCGCCTACGTAGGCATTCTCGGGATCGAAGACTTCGGGACCAACACCGTGTACGGCGTCCGGCTGGCGTATCACATCACCGAAGACTTCTTCGTCGAGGCCGCCCTGGGACAGAGCCGTGCAGGCAAAACGAGTTACGAGAATCTCTCGGGATCGGCACCGCTCCTGATCGACAGCGAACGCGACTACCGCTACTACACGCTCTCGGCCGGCTGGAACGCATTGCCCGGCGAGATCTTCATCGGCAAGGATCGCGCGTACAACACCGCGCTGTACCTGATTGGCGGTGTCGGCAGTACGCAGTTTGGCGGTGACGACCTGTTCTCCATCAATGCCGGTATCGGCTACCGGTTGCTGTTCACCGACTGGACGGCCATCCACCTGGATTTCCGCGACCATATCTTCGATACCGATCTTCTGGGCGAGAGCAAGACGTCCCATAATCTCGAAACGCATCTCGGCCTCACGGTCTTCTTCTGACATCCCCCATTACTGTCTAGCCATCGAGGACATCGGGAACCATGGACACGCCGCACAGCAATCGCAATTTCCGCACCCGCACCTATCGGGGCCTGATCGCCGCACTGGTGCTCGGATGCTCCGCGCTGGCAGGCGCCAGCGATGGTCCTGCCCCGGATTTCACCCTGCCCGCCCGAAGCGGCAGCCCTGTTACGCTGAGTGAGCTCAAGGGGCAGGTGGTCATGCTCAATTTCTGGGCCAGCTGGTGCGGTCCCTGCCGGGCGGAATTCCCGCTGCTCGACCAGATGCACAAGAAGTACGAATCGCTCGGCCTCAAGCTGATCGGCGTCAATGTCGAAACCGACCTCAAGGATGCAGAGCGCTGGCTGGCACAGACGCCCGTCTCGTTCCCCATCCTGTTCGACAAGGAAAACAAGGTCACAGGCATGTACGCCGTCAACGCAATGCCAAGTACGGTGTTCATCGACCGTAAGGGCAACGTCCGCAACATTCATCGTGGCTACAAGGCCGGCGATGAAAGTGAATATCTCAACCAGATCCGCGCGCTCCTGAAGGAATAGTCCATGAACACGCGGCTGAAGCTCATGACCGGCATCCTTCTCGCGGCCCTCGCACTTTCCGGCTGCGGCAACATCGAGCCGTGGGTAAAGCCCTATGAGCGTGCGGCGCTCGCAGACCCGATCATGTCACCGGATCCGAATCCGGTTTCGAGCGCCTATACCCATCACGTTTACGAAGCACGCGAAGGCGCCCGGGGCGCGATGGGCAGTGCTGGCGGCGGCTGCGGATGCAATTGATGAAAGACATGCAGAGAGGGTCAGGCCTGGGGCTGGCAGTCGTGCTGCTGGCCCTGTTCGTGACTACCGCGAGTGCAGCAGTGCTCCCTGAAGATCGCGCGGACATCCTGTATCACCGCTACGACGGTGGCGGCGTGAAGATCGATGGGCCTTCCCTGCTCGTCCGCAAGAAGTTCGCGGAAAAGTATTCGGTATCGGCCAACTACTACGTCGATATGGTCTCGAGTGCCTCCATCGATGTATTGACCACGGCGAGTCCCTACAAGGAAGAACGGACGCAGGAAAGCCTGGGGTTGACCATTCTTCGCGGCAAGACAACGTACAGCCTTGATTACACCAACAGCGAAGAGAACGACTACACGGCGAATACGGGCAGCTTCGGCATCAGCCAGGACCTCTTCGGCGACCTCACTACCTTGAGCCTCGGTTTCTCGCGTGGCTGGGACGAAGTACGCAAGCGCGATGACAACGTCTTTGCGGAAAAAACCGATCGCCGCAGCTATCGCGCGGGATTGAGCCAGATCCTCACCAAAAGCATGATCATGTCCGTCGGCTTTGAAGCGATCACCGACGAGGGCTTCCTGAACAATCCCTATCGCTCCGTCCGCTACGTCGACCCCGCAAGCGGCAATGGCTACAGCTTCCAGGCAGAGCTGTATCCGGGAACGCGTACCAGCAATGCGGTTTCCCTCGATGCACGCTACTTCCTGCCTTACCGGGCTGCATTGCATGGCGGTGTCCGCTACTTCACTGACACGTGGGGCATCGAAGCGCAGACCGCCGAGCTTGGCTACACCCATCCGATGGGCCCATGGACTTTCGAGGCGAGTTATCGTTATTACAGCCAGACGAGCGCGGACTTCTACTCCGATCTCTTCCCTCGGCGCGACTTCCAGAACTTCCTGGCACGCGACAAGGAACTGTCGACCTTCAACAGCGGCGCTCTGCGTCTCGGTGCGAGCTACGAGTTCGCCAGCAACGGCTGGCACTGGGTCAAGAAAGGCACCGTGAATTTCTACTACGACCGCATGGAATTCAATTACGACGATTTCCGCAACATCTACAACCAGCCTGTCGCCGCCGGCTCCGAGCCGCTTTACTCCTTCGGCGCCAATGTCTTCCAAGTCTTCATGTCCCTGTGGTTCTGAAGAACCTGTAGCGTCGCCGCGAAACAGGATTGCCCCCGATGCGTCTTCTGCACCCGCTGGGGCTGCTTCTCGCGCTCGTGACCCGCACAGTCACCGCAGAACCTGTTCAGGCGCGCGACCAGAATCCGCTGCTGGCGGGCCTCGGTCTTCCGCTTCCCTTGCCCGCGGAGCTGGTCACGGCAAACGCTACGCGGATGAACATGGTTGCCAACTGGAGCAACACGGCCAATTCGGATCTCGCACCCCACGAAGCTTTGCTGTTTGATGTCGAGAGTCGCGAGCTCCGGCTGCTCATCGAGCATTCCTTCGCCGAGCGCCTGTCCTTGCGCGTGCAGATCCCCTACCGGCAACTGGATGGCGGCATCCTCGACAGTTTCATCGATGACTGGCACGAGACCTTCGGCATGCCGGAAGGACCTCGTCCCTATCTCCCTCGCGATGACTTTCGCCTCGCGTATCTGCGCAATGGACAGATGCAGCTGGACCTCCGCAAGTCCATCAGCGGTCTGGGCGATGTGGCCCTCGAGGCAGGCTATCAATGGTGGCAAACAGATCGCTCCGCTGCCGCTCTCTGGTTAAGTGTGGAAGCACCGACCGGCAGCACCCGCAACCTGCTTGGCAATGGCGCGTGGGATGCAGGAGCACATGCTGCCGGCAAATTGACGACAGGCACCCGGAGCACCGTCTATTGGCAACTGGGAGTGATCCGTCCCGGCAAAGGTCGCTATCTGGCCGAATGGCAGAAGGACTGGGCCGCGTCCGCCCTCGCTGGATTCGAGTATGGAATCTGGCGGGGATTGCAGCTCAAGGCACAGCTTGATGCGCACAGTGCTCTCTACGACAGCGATGCCGATCTGCTGGGTCCTGCATTCATCCTTACCGCAGGCGGTGACTATAGATTCGCGTCCGGCTGGCGACTTGATTTCGGCATCAGCGAAGACATCAAGGTGGAAGCCTCTCCCGACGTCAACTTCTGCTTTGCCCTCGCAAAGACTTTCTAGTCGATTGCTTCCTCAATCGTCCGTGCGACGGTGCTCAGGACAGCGAGACGCGCGAAGTGCTTGTCGTCACCGTCAACCAAAGTCCACGGTGCATCGCTCGTACTGGTCTTCCGGACCATCTCGCTCGCCGCAAGCTGGTAGGCCGCAAAATGCCGTCGGTTAACCCAGTCTTCGGGATCCACCTTGAAACGCTTCAGCTCATTGCTGTCACGTTCATGAAAGCGCTGTAGCTGCACTTTCGGACTGACATCCAGCCAGAACTTGCAGAGCACGATGCCGTGCTCTACCAGCTGCTGTTCAAATTCGTTGATCTCTGCAAAAGCACGCGACCATTCCCCGGCAGTCGCGAAACCACGGACGCGCTCCACGAGCACCCGTCCATACCAGGAACGATCGTAGATAGTGAAAGCCCCCCGCTCGGGTACCGGCTTCCAGAATCTCCACAGATACGGATACCGCCTTTCTTCCGGGCTCGGAGCAGAGACCGGTACGATTCGGTATTGACGCACGTCCAGTGCCCGCACCAGATGGCGAATCGCGCCTCCCTTGCCCGCCGCATCCATTCCTTCGAACGCCAACACTGCACCACGCTCCAGAAACCGCCGCTTGCGCGCCAGGCGAGCGAGTCTGCCCTGCAGTTGCAAGAGCGTCTCTTCGTATTCTTCGTCGGGAAGCGATACGGCTGCACGCTCGACTGATAACGCGGCAACTTTCACGGGTCTGGGCATCGGCTGGGCCTTGCCAACCGCATGAGACCCGGCTGCCTTCCGCAACGCTTCGAGCACGCGCGTGCCAAAAGCGAGAAACCGATACTCGGCGTCCGAGCCATCGATTCGATGCCATGGAGCCGCCGCCGTAGTCGTGGCTTTCATTGCCTTCGCAAAGACGGCATTGACACGTTTTGAATGCGCAGCGAGCCAGCGATCTTCACGCGTAACGCGCCAGCGTGTCAGTGGACTACCGGAGAGTTTCCTGAGCCGCTTCTTCTGGATGTCAGGAGGAACATCCAGATGAATCTTGAGCACCTGCACGCCATTCAAAATGAGCATGGCTTCGAGCTGACGGATTCTCGCGATGATGCGACGGTCGGCAGCGACCTTCCGGCTTGCTTTCCGGCAGCGAGTTCGCATCCACTCTTCGTACCACGCGCCAAAGAAAATGCCGATCCGTCCTTTGGCCGGGAGATCCTGCCAGTATCGCCACAATACGGGCCTGTCTTCGGTGGCCGGCGCGTAGGCATGAACATCGATGAATTTTGGATCAAGCCATTCGAGCAGTTCCGCCACGCATTCGCTGCGCCCCGCGGCAGGAACTCCCGTGAGAATGATCGCTACTGCCCTGTCGGGTTTCGCATGCAACGCGAATTGCGCATCGAGCAACCGGTCGCGCAAGCGCGGCAGTTCGCGCTTGTAACGTGCCTTTGATGTTCGTGGGACAGGATCAGCCATGTGACTTCAGCGCCCGGCTTTTTTTCTGCGCTTGTCTTGTGCCAGCGGAACCTGCTGCGTGATGCAGTGGATGTTGCCGCCGCCAAGCAGAATTTCACGCGCAGGCACTCCGATGACCCGACGGTCCGGAAACAATCGCTTCAGCTTCGCCTTGGCGGCCCGGTCGTGGCGGGGATCAAGCAGCGGCATGACGATGACGCCGTTGCCGATATAGAAATTGATGTACGACGCTGCCAGCCGATCACCTGCGCCGCGAACCTTGGAGCCCTCCACAGGGTCGACGCCCTCCGCCTCCTGGCGTGTCATCTTCAACGGGCCGGGCTGCACGAACTTATGGATCTTGAGGCGACGGCCACGTGCATCCCGGGCTTCAGTCAGGCGCTCGAACGCATCGTGCGAGATGGCGTACTGGGGATCGCGACGGTCTTCCGTCCAGGTCAGAGCCACTTCTCCCGGCCTCACGAAGCAGCAGAGGTTGTCGATGTGCCCGTCCGTCTCGTCGTTGTCGACCCCTTTCCGCAGCCAGATGACGCTCGTGACCCCAAGGTACTCGTGCAGCAGGATCTCGATGGCGCCTTTGTCGAGGTGCGGATTGCGATTGGGATTGAGCAGGCACTCCTCTGTCGTCAGCAGCGTCCCTTGTCCATCGACGTGAATCGCGCCACCTTCCAGCACGAAGGGAGCGCGATAGCGGTCGCGACCCTCGATTTCCAGGACCTTCTGTGCCACGAGATCATCCTGGTCCCAAGGAAAATACAGCCCGCCACCGAGCCCACCCCAGGCATTGAAGATCCAGTCAACTCCGCGCACGCCACCTTGCCCATCCACAACCAGCGTCGGACCGACATCGCGCATCCAGGCATCGTTGCTGGACAGTTCAACGACACGTACGGCGGCAGGGAGAAGCGCACGGGCATGTCGATACTCGCGTGCAGACGATCCCACAGTGACGGGCTCGCCGGTGGCGATGGCCGCTGCGACGGCTGCAAATGCAGCCTGTGCCGGACGGGCACCCAGCCGCCATGTGTCTCCCCGCTCAGGCCAGAGCATCCAGCACCCCGAGTGAGGCTCGAACTCGGCGGGCATGCGAAAGCTGTCGGCAGCAGGCGTGGTCAGCAGGGTATTTGTCATTGCGGATTATCGTTACGCGAGGGGCGCTAGTGCTGACGCGTTTCCTTGAACGCCGGGTGGTAGCTGACCAGTCCAGATACTCCCTGCAGGGAGCCGGGGTCCAGTTCGCACGCCATGAACACGTCATCAGGAACGTTGTACTCGCTCTTGAGCCCGAAGCTCGAACCCGGTGCGAATCCGAAACGCGGGTAGTAGCCCGGATGCCCGACTACGACTACCCCGGTCGTCCCCTGCAGCCGCAGATGTTCGAAACCCGTCAGGACCAGCGCAGTGCCCACACCACGCACCTGGTATTGCGGCGCCACCGCCATGGGTGCGAGCCCCATCAAGGTGGTATCGGCACCGGACAGACTGACCGGCGTGAACAGGATGTGTCCCACGATCTGGCCCTCATGCTCGGCCACGAGGGAAATGAAGGGCTGCGCCCGCTGGCGAAGGATGTCGACGATATCGGCTTCAGCCATCCTCGCAAAAGCAGCCGACACAACGCTGCGGATACCCGCGATGTCTTCGGGTTTTTCTTCTCTGATCAGCACGAAAGGCGCTCCCTTGGGTCTGCACAACGCACGGCGAAAATCTTCGCCGCATTGTAACCGGGCCGGGAGCGGACAGGATCAGGACGCCCTGCTTCAGAAGGAAGTCACACCCAGGCTGCCAAGCGCTAGGCCGGCGCCGATCAAGGCACCCGCGGCAACGTCTGTCGGGTAGTGCAGGCCCAGCACTACGCGGGAGGCGGCAACCAGCGAGGCGAACGGAACCAGCAGCCAGGACAGTTCAGGAAAGCTGCTGCAGGCCAGGATCGTGAAGCTCACGGCATGCAGGGTGTGGCCGGAGGGGAAGCTGTAGCGGTCGAGCGGAGCCGTCCCCGCCACGATTCCGATGAGGGAAATATAGGGCCGCTCCCGGACCAGTCGGGACTTCAGATACTTGTAGAGCGTGAGGCCCACAATGCCCACTACCGCCATGCGTAGCGCGGGCAACAGCGCAGTCGTGCCATACATCAGTGGCAGCAGCAGGATCAGGACGTACCAGAAAATGCCGTCACCCAACCGGCTGATGACCGCGAAGAAGTCACGCAGCGCCGGCAAGGAGCAGCCCCGATTGAGTCGCAGGCAGAGTGCGTATTCAGCAGCATCAACCCGCCTGAACAGCCCCGCAGTACGTGCAGTAGTCATGGAGAGTTCCCTCCAAAGTCCTTGAACACGCGGTAGATTTTCTGCCCCCAGCACTGCAATCGGATGACGCGTGTGTGACCCTCTCGTGACACCCCCTGAACTGTGAGCGAGGTCCGGTTTTATGGGGTCCCGACGCGCGCGGCGGCCGTACTGGCGGGCCAGATGCCCCTACCCGTTGCCCCTTAAGGCCTTCACAATGCGGCCATGTACATCCTGCTCATCGAAGACCATCAGGACATCGCCGCCAATATCACCGAATACTTCGGCGCCAAGGGCGACACGGTGGATCACGCCGACAACGGCGTCCTCGGCCTGAAACTCGCGACCTCGAACCCCTACGACGCAATCGTGCTCGACCTCATGCTGCCGGGAATGGACGGTCTGACCGTCTGCCGGAAGCTGCGGGGAGAAGCCCGCCTGCAGACCCCGGTTCTCATGCTGACTGCCAGGGATTTACTGACGAACAAGGTTGACGGCTTCGAAGCCGGTGCCGACGACTACCTCGTCAAGCCGTTCTCGCTCGTGGAGCTGGGCGCACGCCTCATGGCACTCGTCAGACGTTCCGCGCGGCCTTCCGGCGACACGGTGCTGGTCGTGGGAGGCCTGCGTTTCGACCTCAACACGCTGCTTGCGGAACGCGACGGCCAGCCTATCAAGCTCAACCCGACGACCCGCCGCCTGCTGACGGTGCTGATGCAGAACGCCCATCGCGTGGTCACGAAGGGCGAGCTGGAACGCGAACTCTGGGGCAACGAGCCGCCGGAAGGCGATGTCCTTCGCGCCCACATGCACGCACTGCGCACGGCGGTGGACAAAGGCTACGACAGGAAACTGCTGCATACCGTCCACGGTACGGGGTATCGACTTGCTGTCGATGATGAAACACCGGCTTAGCCTCCGGTCGCGGATCGCGGGCACCATCCTGGCCGCAGTCACGCTGGCCGGAGTACTGCTGTCGATTGTCGCCCACTACGTCGATGAACGCCTTGAGGAAACCGAGACCTACGATCTTCTCTCGGAAGAACTCACGCACTACGAACAGCGGATGCGTTCCGATCCCGGTGCTGAACCGCTGGCCTCGGCCCGCCTCACCATCTACCGCGCCAGCGATTTCGCGCGTATGCCCCGCACCATCGCGGCCTTGCGTCCCGGCTTCCACAATGCGATCCGCATCGACAGCCACATCTTCAGGGTGCTGGTGAAGGACGGCGATTTCGGCCGGCTCTATGTCACCTACGACGTCACGGCTCATACGGTCCAGGAAAGAATTGCATTGCTGGTGTTGATACTCGGCCTCGCCGCAATCATCGCCATGGCCGCATGGGCAGCGCTCGGATTGTCGAGTCGTCTCGTGGGTCCGGTGCGGCACCTGGCCAATCGGCTCAGCGACATCGATCCCGGCACCCGCCAGCTCAGGATCGCGAATGAATTTGCGGGCGATGAACTCGAACCCATCGCGCGTTCGGTCGACACGTTTCTTGAGCGTCTCGATGGCTTTGTCGAGCGCGAGCAATCGTTCACTTCCACAGCCAGCCATGAGCTGCGAACCCCCCTCGCCGTTATCCAGGGGGCGGTAGAGCTGTTATCCGAACAGACAGTCAATCAGCAATCCACACACAAGCCCGTGGAACGTATTCGTCGCGCTGTACGCGAGATGTCCGAATTCACGGATGCACTGCTGACCATGTCACGCGAGGAGACGGCGCAGGATCCGCAGGAGGCTGCGTGCGATGTCGCAGTCCTTTTGCCTCGCGTGGTCGAGGATCAACGGGCAGTGGGACGCGGCAAGCACATCGATATCGCGGCCCAGGCCGATACGCCGGTGCGCGTGCAGGCCCCGGACAGCATGGTCGCCATGGTCATCGGCAACCTCGTCCGGAATGCCTTGCAACATGGCAGCGGCGCTACCGTGGATTGCCGGCTGGAAGGCCGTGTATTGAGTGTCGCCAATACCGGCGGTATCGCCACCGCTGATCTGCCGCGAATCTTCGAGCGCAGCTTTACCACCCGCCCCGGTGGACACGGCATGGGACTGTACCTGGCGCGCCGTATCTGCGAACGCTATGGCTGGGACATCGCCTTGAACAGCGATCAGCAGCAGACCATCGCCACTGTCAGATTCAACACCTGAAGCATTGTGGGGGATCTTGCTGTCTACGCCGGTCTGTTCGCGGTAGCCCTGCTCGCGGCCACGATTCTGCCGCTGCAATCGGAAGCTGCACTCGTCGGCCTGCTCCTCGCCGATCAGCAACCCGCGTATCTCCTGATCGCCGTTGCCAGCATTGGCAATACCCTCGGCGCGACGATCAACTGGCTGCTGGGTCGAGGGATCGAACGCTTTCGTCACCGGCGCTGGTTCCCGGTGCAGGAAGCCACGCTCGACCGTGCAACGAACTGGTATCGACGCTACGGCCGCTGGTCACTGCTCCTGAGCTGGGTACCCATCATCGGCGATCCGCTGACCGTCGCAGCCGGTGTACTGCGCGAACCGCTCATGTCCTTCGTGATCATCGTCGCCTTCGCGAAAACCGTTCGCTACCTGGTCGTCGCCTCACTCGTGCTGGCGCCGTGGTGATGCTCATGATCTGCAGGAGCTGATTCCGCTGCAGGGGTAACGCGGTACGCAACCGTCCCTCGCGGGTGCTCATACGCGCCCGGATCGGCATAGCCCTCCGACACGCGATCACGAACCTTCACGACGGTAAACATCCCGCCCATTTCGAGGTTACCGAAGGGGCCCACGCCGCCCATCATCGGCAACGTGTTCTCGGGTCCGGGCATGTGGCCCATCTGCGTGTGGTCCTGATGCTCGGCCATGCCGTTCCGGCCCATCGCCATGTAGCCGGGCAGGAAAGCGCGAATCGAACTGTCGATGCTGTCTTGGTCGACACCGAGAGCGTTCGGAATGCCATGCCCCATTGCATTCATCGTGTGATGCGATTTGTGGCAGTGGAATGCCCAGTCGCCGGGTTCGGTCGCAACAAACTCGATATCGCGAGTCTGGCCGACTGCCACAAGCTCGGTGACTTCGCGGCGCCAGAGACCCTGCGGCCACCGGCCGCCATCGCTGCCCGTCACCTGGAACTGGTAGCCGTGCAGGTGCATCGGGTGATCGTGCATGGAGAGGTTGCCTATGCGAATCCGCACCCGCTGCCCTTTCCGCACCACCAGCGGCTCGATGGCTGGAAAGACCTTCGAGTTCATCGTCCACAGATCGAATTCCGTCATCACCGACGGGTCCGCGCGATACGTTCCCGGATGTACGGCCCAGTTATGCAACAGCAAGGCAAAATCGCGATCCACTTGTCCTGCTGCAGGATCTCGCGGATGGATGATGAACAAGCCCATCATGCCCGCCGCCAGTTGCACTACTTCATCCGCGTGCGGGTGATACATGTGGGTGCCATGCTGACGCAGCGTGAACTCGTAGGCCCACGTCTCGCCCGGCGGGATGTTCGGCTGAGTCAGGCCACCGACGCCATCCATCCCGTTCGGCAGCAGGATTCCGTGCCAGTGCACGTTGGTGTGCTCAGGCAACCGGTTCGTGAGAAGTATCCTCACCCGATCGCCTTCGACTGCCTCGATGGTGGGCCCCGGAGTCGATCCGTTGTACCCCCACGCCTTGATCTTCGTACCCGGCGCGAATTCGTGTTCGATCTCCTCGGCGATCAGCTCGAACTCCTTTGCACCATCAACCATTCTGTAAGGCAGGCTGCGGCCATTGAGCGTTGTCACCCACGTGCGTCCTGCAGGACGGATGTCCCGTTCCGTGCGGGATTCTGCTCGAGCTGATTCGACAGCGGGCTCCATGGCTGCATGATCGTGGACATGTTCTGCGGGAGCTTCACCTGCATGAGCTGAACTAGCGGGGCCGGCAAGCTTCACCAGCGTCGCTGCACTGGCCGCAGCAAGAATGTCGCGTCTTGAAAGAGTCATTGCGCACCTCCACCGGTGGCGGAATTTTCAGTGACGGGAAGTTGCGGGAGCAGCAGGGGTTCGGCTGTCTCATCGCCTGGCAGCGCTCCGCCCACCGACCGGGCAAGACGACTGTGTTCGATCCAGTAGTCCCTGACTGCCTCGATGTACCGGCCGAAGGTATCGATTTCCTCGCGCCTCGCCGCAAGCAACTCGAAGGCACCAATGAGCATGAAGTTCTGCTCGCGCTGGCTGGCCTCGACGATGCGTTGCTGCAACGGGATGAGCCGCGTCCGGTATTCCTCGACGGCCAGCCGGGAAATTTCGAGCGTGGATCGCTGGACAAAGATCTCGTTGTCCATCTCGAGCTTGAGAGTCGCCAGTCGCGCTGCCGCTGTCTCCGCACCGGCTTGCGCCCTCAGCAAGGAACCTTTTCCTGAATTGAAAAGAGGCAGGTCGATACTCAGCCCCGGACCCTTGCGAATCTCTCCATCCGGCTCGCGCTCCCGTTGCGCACTCAAGCCGAGCCCTCCCAGCCATCTCCATCGCTGCGTGTGAGTCAGTTGTCGATCGAGGATTCCGGCTTGTGTCTGCGAGGCCAGCAGATCCAGGCGTTGCCGCGCAGCCAGCTCCTGCAACGTGTCGATGTCAGGAAGTCGCCCCGCAGGCAGTGCAAGCATCTCGACGAATCGTGCACGGTCGTCGTCGGCTCTGAAACCCAGCAAGGTGAGCAACCGGCTTCGTGCGGCGATGGCTTCGGTCAATCCGTTGCGTTCCTCCAGCAACGCTTCGCTCGCTGCCGCCTGCTCACGGTTCAATTGCAGAAGGCTGATATTGCCGGCCTCGTGGAACCTGCCCGCCAGATCCGCCGATGTTCGTGCCGCGGCTGCGGTCGCTGTCCGCATACGGGCGCCAAGCTGCGCTCCCGCGTTCCGATAGAACGCCTCGCGCACATCGGACTCGAGCTGTAAAACGGCCTGTGCAACACGCTGCTGGCTGTACAACAGATCTGCGCGCCCCATGCCGTTCCGGTAGCCCATAAACAGGAGCTCCGTAAAGTTCTGCGCGATGCTCCACGTCGTCTGGGCACCTCCGCCCACCGCATCGGAAGACAGGCGCAGATAGCTCAACGAGGGATTGGCAAGTCGCGTAGCGTCGTAGACCTCGCCCTGGGCAAACCCCAGCTCTGCGTACAACAGGCGCATGCGTGGACTGTTGATCAGCGCTAGCTGGACTGCTGCTGCGATATCGACGGGAGCTGCAAGCAGCTTCCCGCTAAGGTCGTGCGCGACATCGACACTCAGTGGCGTGAGCGGTACTGATGCAGCGAGGCCAGAACGCGCCTCGATCAGTTCGTGTGTGTTGGCAACCCCCCGATCCGCAGGCATGCCGACGCAGCCACCCAGTGCGAGCCCGACCAGGGCCACACTGACACCAGACTTTTGAATTCTCATCACGATTCCCCAGACCATCGGCCGCCGACAGCCGCCAAGGTCAAGACAACAACGACCGGGGCTGGTACCAGCTCCGGCATCAGGGATTGCTGCAGGGAACGATCAGATGGGAGGTCGGAAGAACTCGGCGACGCGAGCCCTGATCGAGGGGAGTTTCAGGCCCAGAACGGCAGGTGGGTCGGGAACGGCGTGTGCGGAAATGGAAAAGGAAACCGGGCTCAAGGACGCATGCAGGCAGGCGCACTGGCAGGCCTGGGACTGACAGCAATCGGGGGCGGCTTTGTCCGGAGCCGTCGCGGGTTCAGCCATGTTGTGCTCTCCATGGCATGGAGCGGCCTCTGGCTCGGGCGACGCCTGATCCTGATCAGCACCGTGATGAACCATCGGCCCGCTCGAAGCCGCGTCCACTTCATGGGATGCGGCTGCGTGAGCCAGCGGCGCAAAGCCGGCCTGCCAGAGCAGCAGGGCCGCGCAGAGCGCCGAAAACAATGAGCGTGATCGCCTCGACATGCAGCCAGCCTAGAGTGCGCTGTCCTCTCGTGCAAGGCGGCTGTTCATCACGCTCATTCGAATTGCCTCAAGCCAGACTAATTCGCCTTCGCAGGCTGGCCCGCATCCGCAGACAGCTGTCCACTCCGCGCGGACAGCTTCATCTGGAACGGCGTGGACTTGACGATCTCAAGCACCACGGCCGAGAACTGGTAATGCTGCGCCTCGCTCGCCTTCACGATGCCGCGCACCGTCGGCATGTCGTAGTACTCCAGGCCGCGGCCGAGGGCATACGTCAGCAGCTTCTCGGTGAAGGCCCCGACAAAGTGACCCGGATCGGAGGCGATCGCCGCCCGCAGCTCCGTCACCCCGTTGATCGGCAGGCCGCTCGCGAGATTCCCGGCCGCGTTGATCAGGTCGCCGGATTCGTCCTTGATCCGCTTCGTGCCAATGCCGTCAAACACTTCCATCGAGAACCCGATCGGGTCCATGACGTTGTGGCAGGACGCGCAGCCCGGGTCCGCCCGGTGCTGCTCAAGGCGGGCCCGCAGCGACTGGCGGTCCAGTGAGTCCGGGGCATTCTCGGTCAAGGCCGGCACGTTGTCCGGGGGGCTGGGAGGTGGGTTCGCCAGCAAGGTCTCGAGCACCCACTGGCCGCGCTTCACCGGCGAGGTCCGGTTGGCCATCGAGGTCACGGTCAGGATGCTGCCCTGGCCGAGCAGACCCCGGCGGGCCTCGTCAGTGAGTGCCACCCGGCGGAAGTCGCTGCCATAGACGTTCGGGATGCCGTAGTGCCGCGCCAGACGCTCGTTCAGGAACGTGTAGTCCGCCGTCAGCAGGTCCACCACGCTGCGGTCATCGCGCATGATGCTGTCGAAGAACATCAGGGTTTCGGTCCGGAACGCATCCCGCAGCGTCTCATCGAAGTTCGGGAAGGCGTACGAGTCCGGCTGGACCGCATCGAGGTTGCGCAGATGCAGCCACTGGGCTGCGAAGTTGGTCGCCACCGCTTCCGAGCGGGGATCGGCCAGCATCCGCTTCACCTGCTGGGCCAGCACCTTCTCGTCCCGCAGCTTGCCCTTGGCGGCGACGTCCAGCAGCTCGGCATCCGGGAGCGAGCTCCACAGGAAGAACGACAGCCGGGAGGCCAGTTCCAGGTCGCTGATGCGATAGGGGGTCTCGGGGGCAATGCCCTTGGGATCCCGCTCCATGCGGAACAGGAAGTCCGGGCTGGACAGGATGCGGCGCAAGCCCATCTGGATGCCGCCGTCAAAGGTGCCCTTGGTCTGCCGGCCCTGGGTGTAGAACGACCGCAGCACCGTCATGTCCGCGTCCGTCACCGGACGGCGATAGGCCTGCCGTGCCAGCTTGCCCAGGATCTGGTCCGCGCACCGGCTCTCCTCCCGCGGGCTCATCGGGTGGCAGCTGAAGATCGCCTGGCGGCTTGGAGTCTCCACCGAAGGTGCCTTGGCTTCAAAAGGCCCCCTGATCAACACGCCCTCTACCGAAGGAATGCCGCCGAGATACACCGGATCGAAATTGATATTCTCGAAAGGCAGCAGCTGATCGACTTCCAGCGCGCCCGTCTTCTGCAGGAACGTCGCCACGATCTTGTGGCTGCCCGCCGTCAACGGCACGCGCACCTTGGCTCGTTCCTCGATCGTTGACCGGATCGCGCCCGGATCCTCAAGGGAAATGGTGAAGTCTGAAGTTCCACCGAGTGACATCAGTCGCACCTGTTTGCCATCGATCGAGAGTTCGAACTGATGGGCAAACTCAAGACCGCGAATGGCATTGACCGTGTTCTGCAGGAAAATGGGATTGAACTCGTAAATGCCGTCCAGCGGGAAATAATGGTCGAGCATGAAGCCGCCGCGTGTACCGAGCGGCAGGCCTTCGATGTGCTCACTCTGCGCATAACGCTGGCTGACGCGGAAGAACGTGTCCTCCTTCGGAATGGCAGGATCGCCGACAGCAACCGCGCTGATGCGATCGGCCGCAGACAGGTAACCCTCAAGCAATGCAGGGGACAGGCTGAGCACGTCGGCGATGTTGTCAAAGCCGTAGCTCGAACTGTCGGGTGCCATCAAGGTGGCGACGTCGATATCGAGGGCCACCAGATCGCGGATCGCATTCTTGTATTCAGTGCGGTTAAGACGATACGGCGCGGGACGACCGGGATTCGGATGCGCCATCGCGTTCTTGTCGAGTTCGGTCTCGAGCCAGGCTGCAAAGCCCTGGTACGTCGCCGGATCAGGACGCGGCTTGCCCACGGGAGGCATCGCCGAACCGCGCACCTTCGTCACCACTCGTTCAAGAATCTTTGCGTGCTGCGAGATCTTGGTGAAGTCGACATCATCGAGGGACAGGCCACCTCGATTCTCGATCGGGTCATGGCAATCGACGCAGTACTGATCGACCAGGGCCTTGTAGTTGGCGGGAGAATCGGCTTGCTGCGCATGGGCAATCCCCACACTCAAAGGCAGCGTCACGAACAGCGAGGCAATTTGCGCCGCTTTCAGCATGATTTCCCCCAGAAATACTAATGGATGTCCAACAAGGACCAGCTCTGCCCAAGGGAGATAACTCCATCCCGCCCGGGAGTCAAGTCAGCTTGGAATTCTTCTACAGCCGCGCGAAAGCCTGCGCCAGATCGGCAATCAAATCCCCGGAATCCTCGATCCCGATCGAGAGGCGCACCGTGCGATCCGTGATCCCCGCCCACCGCTTTTCCTCGGCGTTCAGGCCTGCCGGAGCCAGGTGCTGGGGCGGCAGAACGAGGGACTCCGTCGATCCCAGGCTTGAAGCAACGCCAAACAGGGTGAGCGCCTCGACAAATGTCTTCGCCTGCCGGAGATCGCCATTGAGCTCGAATGTCACGACCGCACCGAAATCCTGCATCTGCGCCATTGCCAGCGCATGCTCCGGGTGGGAAGGAAGCTGCGGATAGGTGACGCTGGCAACTTTCTCCTGATCCGCGAGATACCGGGCCACGGCCAGTGCATTCGCGCACTGCCGCTCATAGCGGAGGAAATACGTCTTGAGGCCGCGCTGGATCAGGAACGCAGCATGTGGATCGAGTGTTGCGCCCAGCGTTGAGAAGTCAGGCCGCATGGCATCGATGAGTTCACGTCTCGCGATGATCGCCCCTCCCATCACGTCACCGTGACCGCTCGCATACTTGGTCAGGCTGTGCACGAACACATCGATGTCGAACTGGCCGTGGTTGTGAAAGCCGGCAAAGGTATTGTCGATCACGGTGAGCGCGCCATGGGCCTTCGCAAGCGCGGTTAACTTCGGGATATCCGCCACTTTCAACACGGGATTGGTCGGTGACTCGAATACGATGAGCCGTGTCGGCGTTTCCCTGAGCACTCTCTCGAGTCCGGCGAGATCCTCGATCGACAGCATGGTGTGGCGAACGCCGTAGCGCGCCAGGATCTTTCGCACCAGCACCCGCGTGGGCTGATAGGTTTCCGCAAACAGCACTACATGATGGCCCTGCTTGCAGAGCGACAGCAGCGCAAGACTCACCGCGGCCATTCCGGAAGCCACCACAAGGCATGCCTCCCTGCCCTGCAACTCGGCTAGTGTCAGCTCGAGCTGACGGAGCGTCGGATTCGAAACCCTGGAATACGCAAAACCCGGCCGTTCGCCGCGAAAGCTGCGGGACGCTTCATCGATATCATCGAACTCGAATTTCACCGACTGGTAGATCGGCGCCACCAGCGGCCGGTTATCCTCCGGCAGCTTCACCTCTGGAGGGTGAACAACAAGCGTTGTTTTCTTCATAGCGATTGCAATCGCTCCGCTGCCTTTACCAGCGTGGCATCAGTCTTCGCAAAACAGAAACGCAGCACCTTGAGTGCGGGTGGGACGGCGTAGAACGGAGAAACAGGGATGGACGCGACTCCGGCTTTCACGAGCAGCTCGTCGGCAAACTCCATATCGCTGACGCCCGAGATCGACGAATAGTCGAGGAGCTGGAAATACGTGCCGGGAGATGGCGTCCATTTGAAACGGGATCCCTTTAGAAGCTCGAGGAAGCGATCGCGTTTCTGTTCGTAGAATGCCGCGAGACCCGGACCATGTTCAGGTGCTTCCTTCATGAATCCGGCAATCGCATGTTGCAGCGGTGTAGCGATGGTGAAGGTATTGAACTGATGCACCCTGCGCAGTTCCCGCGTCAACTCGGGTGGCGCAACCGCATATCCCACTCGCCATCCTGTGGCATGCATCGTCTTGCCGAATGAAAAGAACCCGATGGTCCGGTCGGCGAGACGCGGATGTGCGCAGAGGCTGATCGGTGCCCGCCCATCGAACACCATGTATTCGTAGACTTCGTCGGACAGGATGAGGATGTCCGTTCCCGCAACGATGTCGGCCAGCTCATCGAGGTCGGCGGCACTGCAGACCGCTCCGGTGGGATTGTGCGGACTGTTGAGGATGATCGCCCGGGTGCGCGGACTGATGGCTTCCCGCACTTTCTGCCAGTCGATCCGGAAATCGGGGAGCGCGAGCGGAATGTGGATTGTTTTTCCACCCGCCAGCAACACCGCCGGTCCATAGGAATCGTAGGACGGGTCGAAGACGATGACTTCGTCACCCGCGTGCACTAGCCCGAGGACTGCCGAGAAAATCCCTTCCGTGGCACCCAGCGTGATGGTGATTTCGCCAGCAGCGTCTACGGCCTTGCCGTAGGTTCGCGCGAACTGGACAGCGATCTGTTCCTTGAGCTCGGGAACACCTGCCATGGGTGCGTACTGGTTTTTGCCACTCGCCACCTGGCCGGCTACCAGCGCCTTCAGCCGGTCGGGCGGATCGTAGTCGGGAAACCCCTGCGCCAGATTGATCGCACCGAGCTCGGCGGCCCGTTGCGACATGACCGTGAAGATCGTCGTGCCGACGTGCGGCAATTTGGACTGGATGCGGAGCATCCCTGCATTCTAACCAAAGCCAGTGACCCGATGTCTGGCCGGGAGCTACTGGTTCCCGGCAATCGCCATCTGCATGTCGCGCTGCCGCGCTTTCTCCTGCCGCGACATCATGATACCGGCAATGACCACGCCGATCGTGACCAGCAACACCATGATGGATGCCAGCGCGTTGATGTCCGGGCTGACGCCGAGGCGGACCTTCGAGAAAATGACCATCGGCAACGTGCTGGAACCGGGCCCAGCGACGAAGCTTGCGATCACGAGGTCGTCGAGTGAGATGGTGAACGCGAGGAGCCACCCGGAAATCAGCGCCGGCGCGATGATGGGCAGCGTGATCAGAAAGAACACCTTTGCCGGCCGCGCTCCGAGATCCATCGCCGCTTCTTCCAGCGAGTCGTCCATCGTCGCGAGTCGTGACTGCACGATCACGGTGACGTAGGCCATCGTGAAGGTCATGTGCGCAATCGTGATGGTCGTGACCCCACGCCCCGCGGGCCAGCCGAACAACTGCTCCATGGCAACGAACAGCAGCAGCAATGAAAGACCCGTAATGACTTCAGGCATCACGAGCGGTGCGGTCGTCATGCTGGACAGCAGCGTTCTACCGCGGAACTTGCCAAAGCGCGCCAGCGCGAGGCCGGCCAGCGTGCCGAGAATGACGGCGCCCGTTGCATTGATGGCAGCGATCTTGAGCGACAGCCACGCAGCACCTAGGATCTGCTCGTTCTCGAACAGGCGTCCGTACCATTCCGTCGAGAATCCCGCCCACACCGTCACGAGGCGCGACTTGTTGAACGAATAGACGATCAGCGACAGGATCGGGATGTAGAGGAAGGCGAAGCCGAACACCAGCACCGAGATACGGAAAAACGGCACGTTGCGGTTCATCGGTGGGTCCCTCCTCCCGACTCACGCGCCTGGATGCGCTGGAAGTACACGATGGGCACGACCAGGAAGATCAGCAGCGCGATGGCCACCGAGCTGGCAACCGGCCAGTCACGATTGTTGAAGAACTCGGTCCACAGCACCTTGCCGATCATCAGCGACTCAGGGCCGCCGAGCAGCGTCGGAATGACGAACTCGCCGACCGCCGGAATGAATACGAGCATGGAACCCGCGATGATTCCCGACATGGAAAGCGGCAACGTGATCTTGATGAAGGCCTTGATGGGGCCGCACCCCAGGTCCTGCGCTGCTTCAAGGAGCGTCAGATCCATTTTCTCGAGATTCGAGTAGAGCGGCAGGATCATGAACGGCAGGTACGAATAGACGATGCCGACATAGATCGCGAAATCGGTCTGCAGCATCACGATCGGCTGATCGATGATGCCGGTCCACAGCAGGAAGTTGTTGATGAGCCCGTTGTTCTTGAGGATGCCGATCCACGCGTACACGCGCAGCAGGAACGACGTCCAGAACGGCAGGATCACCATCATCAGCAGGATGTTCCGTCTGGTCTTTTCAGCACGCGCAATGGCATAGGCCATCGGATAGCCGATGAGAAGGCAGAAGAACGTCGAGATCGCCGCCACTTTCAGTGAATTGAGGAACGCCTTCCAGTAGAGGTTGTCCTCGACGAGGAACATGAAGTTGCCGAGATTGAGCGTGAAGCTCACTGTCTTCGCGTCCAGCCAGTGCACGAGCGGCTGGTAGGGGGGCATCGCGATCTGCGTGTCCGAGAACGCGATCTTGAGCACGATGACAAACGGAATCATGAAAAACAGCGCCAGCCAGAGATACGGCACGGCGATGACGAGCGTCCGTCCCGTGACACCCCACTTCAGCAACCGGGAATGTGTCCAGCGATACGGCGGAAAATCCTGCATGACGCGCAGGATGAGCTGCACACCCGCGCTCAGGCGGTGACCAGTGGGGCTTTGCGAATGCGTGCTCACTCGCCGACCACCACGGGAGCCGAAGCATGCCAGTGCAGGTAGACCGGCTCTTCCCACGTCACGCGGTCATCGGCATGGCGCCAGGTGTTCGGCTGCGTCACCCGCACCATCTTGCCGGAATCGAGCTTGACGAGGTACACGGACAGATCGCCCATGTACGCGATTTCCTTCACTGTGCCATGCGCGATGTTGTCGGTGCCCTCGGGCTTTTCGCGCGCGAGAATGATTTTCTCCGGACGCACCGCCGCCCAGACGACGGCACCGGGAGGCGCGCTGACGCCGTGATCGACGTACACGTTGGCATCGAGCTCCGGACAATGGATGCGGACATACCCGGGTTCGTCTTCGATCAGCCGCCCCTCGAACATGTTGACCGAGCCGATGAATTCCGTGACGAAACGGCTGTTCGGAAATTCGTAGATCTCCGAAGGCGTGCCCACCTGCACGATTTCACCCAGGTTCATGACGCCGATACGCGTCGACAGCGTCATCGCCTCTTCCTGGTCATGTGTCACGACCACGAAGGTGACGCCCAGCTGTTCCTGCAGGTTCACGAGTTCGAATTGGGTGTGCTCGCGGAGTTTCTTGTCGAGCGCGCCGAGAGGCTCATCCAGCAGCAACAGTTTGGGGCGTTTTATCAATGCGCGGGCGAGCGCCACACGTTGCCTTTGTCCACCCGAAAGCTGGTGCGGTTTGCGCTTGCCGAACTGGCCGAGCTTCACCATGTCAAGCATTTCGGCCACGCGCTGGACGATCTCGGACTTCGGTATCTTGTCCTGGCGCAAGCCAAATCCGACATTCTGTTCCACCGTCATGTGAGGAAACAGCGCGTAGGACTGGAACATCATGTTGACGGGCCGTTCGTACGGCGGGATCGACGTCATGTCGACGCCGTCGATGAAGATCTTGCCGGTCGTGGGCTCCTCAAAGCCCGCGAGCATCCTGAGCAGCGTGGTCTTGCCGCAACCGGAACCGCCCAGCAGGCAGAACAGTTCCTTCTTGTAGATCTTCAGGGAAACGTCGTTGACTGCGACGAAGTCACCGAACTTCTTGGTGACTCTCTCAATGCGGATATAGGGCTCGGCGCTCGGGTCTTTCCAGGGTTCAAATCGTGCGGTGTTGCGTGCGCCTGAAGCCATGGATCACCCGGGTTCGGAATCCCGTCCAGCCCGGCTCTCTGGCCGGGCTGGACGAGGGCAATGCTTGTACGAGCAGCGGCATCCCTGCAGGCTCACGAGGAGATTCATCTGAAGTCCGTGCCCTACTTACTGGCCGGTGCTGAAACGTGTCCAAGTGCGCGTGAGCAGCCGTGTGTATTCCTCGCCGGTTGCGAGCTCCGGGAACAATTTCGCCTTCACTTCCGTGGTGGGGTAGATGCCCGGGTCGTTCTTGACTTCGTCGTTCACCAGCGCGAGCGACGCACCGTTGCCATTGGCGTAGTTCACCGTGTTGCTGTTGTTGGCGGCCACCTGCGGATCCATCATGTAGTTGATGAACTGGTGTGCGTTGTCCACGTGCTTGGCATCCGCCGGAATGGTCAGCATGTCGAACCAGATGATCGTGCCTTCCTTCGGGATGGAGAACTTGATGACCGTGCCCTGCCCGGCTTCCGCAGCCCGGTCACGCGATTGCAGCACGTCACCGCTCCAGCCCAGCGCGATGCAGACTTCACCATTCGCCAGGTCCTCGATGTACTGCGAGGAATTGATCTTGCGGACATAGGGGCGGATCTCGAGCAGCTTCTTCTCGACCAGCGCGAGGTCTGCGGCATCCTGGCTGTTCGGGTCCTTGCCGAGGTACGCGAGGATCAGGCTGCGGACTTCCGCAGGCGCATCGAGGATCGAGACGCCGCAATCCTTGAATTTGGCGAGGATCTTGGGATCGAATATGAGGTCCCAGCTGTCGACCGGTGCATTCGGCATGATCGCCTTGATCTTGGCCTCGTTGTAGCCGATGCCGTCCGTGCCCCAGAAATAGTTGACCGCGTATTCATTGCCCGGATCGTGCAGGGCCACGCGCTGCATGATCTCCGGATCCATGTTGGCGAGGTTCGGAAGCTTCGATTTGTCGAGCTTCTGGAAGACGCCCGCCTGGATCTGCCGTTCCATGAACTGGGCCGAAGGCACGACGACGTCGTAACCGGTGTTGCCGGCGAGGAGTTTCGTTTCGAGGACTTCGTTGGAATCGAAGACATCGTAGTTGACCTTGATGCCGGTCTTCGCCTCGAAGTTGGCAATCGTGTCCTCTGCAATGTAGTCAGACCAGTTGTAGACGTTGAGGACCTTCTCCTCAGCACCCGGGGCTTCTGTCGCAGGGGCGTTGGCCGTCTCGTCCTTGCCACCGCAACCCGCGAGGGTGAGTAACACCGCTGATCCGATCAGGCCCGCGCGCTGTACGCTCTTCATGATGCAGCTCTCCCAGGTTGCAGTAAAAGTCCGGCGCAATTGTTTCCGGACTTGAGGTGACCCAGAGGTTATCGCAGGCTGCGCACGTTGGATAGCATTCGAAGCGTCGCGATTGCAATTGATTGGCAGGAAAGTTGCGGGAGCGATGCTCGCGATGCGAAATCGCCAGAGGATGGTGCGTGCCTGGAGCATCGCTGCCCTGAAAGCGGGCTGTTTACCTCAGCGCACGGGACCTTCGTAGCTGCAGCCGCTCGTGCAGGTTTCGTGAATGACGATGCGTTTGAGCAACGGTAGCGTCGGCTGGAGCTGTTCCCAGATCCACTTCGCCAGGTTCTCACTGGTCGGATTGGACAGCCCTTCAATCTCGTTGAGGTAGTGATGATCGAGCCGGTCAAAGAGCGGAACGAACGCTATCTTCAGATCGGCAAAGTCCATCACCCAGCCGGTTTGCGGATCGACAGGGCCGCTGACGTGAACTTCGATGCGAAACGAATGGCCATGCAGCCGGGCGCATTTGTGCCCTGCTGGTACATTGGGCAGCCGGTGAGCCGCCTCGACGTTAAAGATGCGGAAGATGTCCATCAGGTTATCCGGCTGCCACGCTGCCAGCTTTCGATCTCTCCAAGAATGGAGGACCAGCTCTTTAATCAACGAGTTGGCGTGCGTTCTTAAAGCCCGCGCCTCAAGCAACCTTGCGCTTGCGCGTAGCGCAGCCGCAGGCGCCGCAGGTGCAGCGGATGGCACTGCAATCGCTGCACAGGCTGAAGTCGACCGACCCGAAGTGACGACGGCAATGCTCGCAGTACGCTTTCTTTCCCGCAGGCCGTGCCGTGCGATAGGTATTGAGAACAACCCGGTGTTTGCGCAGCAGCTCGTCGCCGCACACCGTCATGTCCTTGTAGACGATGTCGCGCCGGAACGTGGTCGCATTCATCGTGTCGATCTTGAACAGGCGCACCTGTTCCGCAGGCAGGCTCAGCTGCGCAAGCCGGTCGAAGATCACGACGCCAAGCTTGGGATGGAATGAAATCTGGAACGGATCGGCGGTCACAACAAGACGCTCACGGCTGACTGCAGGCAATAAATCGGTAACCGTATTCTGGTGCAGCGCAAAACGCTATGCAACCTGAAAAACCCTGAAAACGTAACGAAAGAAGCATTGCGACCCACCAATACGGCTCGTTAACCGGCCGGCTCATGCTTGCGGAGCATGAAGCAGCAGTGAATGCGCGCGTTACGCTCGAAATCCTTAGGAATGGTGGCGCGACTCCAGTCTTCGATCGCGAACGCACTCAACCCTTCGCGGTCGATCTTGAACCGTGTGAAGTTGTTTGAAAAGACAATCGTGCCGCCGGGTGCCAGCAGTCGGCCGACATGGGTCAGCAACTGCACGTGATCGCGCTGCACCTCGAAATCCTCTTCCATGCGCTTCGAACGCGAAAACGTAGGAGGATCCACAAAGATCAGCTCGTACTGTCTGCGATCTTCTGCCGCGTCCATCAGCCACTGGAGGCAATCCGCCTGGATGAATTCGTGGTGCGGTTGCGCGAACCCGTTGATCGAGAGGTTCTTCCGGGCCCAGTCGAGATAGGTCCGTGACATGTCCACCGTGGTGGTCGTTACAGCCTTGCCGCCAGCGGCATGCACCGTCACCGAACCTGTATAGGCGAAGAGATTCAGGAATCTCTTGCCCGTCGCCAGCTCGCCGATGCGCTGTCGTGTCAGCCGGTGATCGAGAAACAGGCCGGTGTCGAGGTAGTCGGTGAAGTTGACGAGGAACTCGTAGCGTCCCTCTCGCACCCGATGGAATTCGCTCTGCTCGTCCACCTTTTCGTACTGCGTCGCGCCCTTCTGCTGGCGGCGCATGCGCACCTGCATCCGCTCCGCCGGAATACCGAGCGTCTCGGGAATCATGGCCAGGACTTCCCACCGACGTTGCCGCGCGCCATCGCGATCCACCGTGTCGGGCGCGGCGTATTCCTGCACATACACCCAGCGGTCCGCTGGCTCCGAATGCCCGTAGAGATCAATGGCGAACGAGTACTCCGGCATGTCGGCATCGTAGACACGGAAACACGCCACATCAGACCGCCGTGCCCAGGTGCCCAGCGTCTTGAAATTCTTGGCAAGGCGATTGGCGAACATCTGCGCGCCGGGCCGTTGCCTCGCATCACTCATCTTGTCTTCGGCGGTAGGTCGCGACTCGGGCGTATCGAAGTGTTCAGGCGCTACATCGAAGCGCAGCAGCCGGCATTCGAGCGTGCCGTTGAACAACGTATGACTGCGACGCGCGTGGATCTGGATCTCACGCGCCAGCGGAGGATTGCCCGTGAAGACGCACGCCTTCCAGCCGACAAAATGTTCCCGCAACTTCGCACCGAGCAGGGAATAGAGTCCCCGCAATGCTTCGACATCGCCAATGCGTTCGCCGTACGGCGGATTCGTGGCGACCAGACCCGGCACTTCGGCTTCGCGGGTGAGGTCGCCGAGTGCACGGCGTTCGATATGGATCACTCCATTGAGCCCGGCACGCGACACATTCTCAAGCGCGGCACGAACGGCCTGGGGCTCGTGGTCGTACCCTCGCAAAACCTGTCCCGCCTGGGCAGTCGCGCCGCGCAAACGTCTCTCTTCGACTTCTCCGAGCAGCGTCTGCCACAACGAAGGATCATGTCCCTTCCAGCGCAGGAATCCGAAGTACTCACGGGCGCCGCAGGGAGCGATGTCGAGTGCCATCAATGCGGCCTCGATCACCAGTGTCCCGGAACCGCAGAGCGGATCGACAAAACCTCCCTGGGTACGGGCAATGGCTGGCCAACCCGAGCGCAGCAGGATGGCCGCCGCCAGGTTTTCCTTCAGCGGGGCCGCCACACCGCGTGCGCGATAGCCGCGGCGATGCAGGCTTTCACCGGACAGATCGATGGAAAGCGTGGCGCGATCGCGATGAAGATGCACGTTAATGCGGACATCGGGACGCTCTACATCGACGGACGGCCGCTCACCGCATTGCTCCCGGAACTGGTCGACGATGGCGTCCTTGGTCTTGAGCGCACCGAACTGCGTATGCGTGATGCCGGTGGAAGCGCCGCCGAAATCGATGGCAAACGTGCCCGAGACATCAAAGTGACTTGACCAGTCGATGGTTCGCACACCGTCATACAGCGCCTGCGCGGTTGCGGCATCCACTTCGCCGATCGGCATGAGTACCCGATTGGCAGTACGCGACCATGCGCAGGTTCGATACGCAGTTTCGAGCGTGCCCTCGAAATACACGCCGGTCTTGATCTCGCGGGTGGCCGTCGCGCCGAAATCCTTGAGTTCGGTGGCCAGCAGATCCGCAATGCCCGGAGGACAGGTAGCAAAAAAGCGCATGAAGAATCAGCCAGGAGATGAAGGAGTGGAAGCGGTCGCGAATCGGCTGACGCGGCGCCAGCATTCCTGAATCGACGCTATGGATCAGGCATTGCCATCGAGCGTCAGCAGCGGCCCATAGAGTTCCGGCCGGCGGTCGCGGAACACCCCCCACGAGCGCCGGTATTCGTTGATCGCATCGAGATCGAAAGTCGCCGTCAGCATCGATTCACTGGAGCGATCCGCCTGGGCCAGCAAGGCACCGGTGTGATCCGTGATGAACGAGGACCCGTAGTAGGTCACGCTCCACTTGCCGCCCTGCTCCGTGCCGATGCGGTTCGAAGCGATCAGCGGCATGATGTTCGCAGCCGCATGTCCCTGCATCGTCCGCTGCCAGTGATCGCGCGAATCAATGGAGGGATCCTGCGGCTCCGCGCCAATGGCCGTTGGATATAGAAGGATCTCGGCTCCCATGAGCGCCATGGCACGCGCGGACTCCGGAAACCACTGGTCCCAGCAGATGCCGACGCCCAGCCGCCCGAACTTCGTGGGCCAAACCCGGAACCCCGTATCGCCCGGCGAGAAATAGAACTTCTCGTGATAGCCCGGGCTTTCCGGAATGTGCGCCTTGCGATAGATGCCAAGGAACTCGCCGCCAGCATCGATCATCGCCACGCTGTTGTAATAAGCTTGGCCACTGCGTTCAAACACACTGACGGGCAGGACCACATCGAGCTCTCTGGCGAGCGATGTGAATCTCCTGACCGCGGGATTTTCTGCGACCGGCAATGCAAGATCGAAATAGCGGGTGTCGTGCTCGATGCAGAAGTAAGGGGTTTCGAAGAGCTCCTGGATCAGGATGACGTTCGCACCCTGCGCCGCCGCGCGACGCACGAGCGCTTCCGCCGCGTCCAGATTGCTCCGGCGATCGTTTGAACAGGCGAATTGCGTGACAGCAACCGTGACTTTCATCAGCTTAAGTCCACCCAGGTTGTCTTGAGTTCGGTGTACTTGTCGAAGGCATGCAGTGATTTGTCTCGTCCGGTTCCGGATTGCTTGAAGCCACCGAAGGGCACGGTGATGTCGTCGGCGTCATAGCAGTTTACATAGACCACGCCTGCGCGCAGCGACCGCGCCACACGATGGGCCGTGGTGATGTCCCGGGACCATACTGCTGCAGCGAGACCATAGATCACATCGTTGCCCAGCCGGATCGCATCGGCCGCGTCCTTGAATGTCAGCGTCGCCAGCACGGGTCCGAAGATTTCCTCACGGGCGATCTTCATGGATCCCGCGACCTGGTCGAAAACCGTGGGCTGCACGTAGTAGCCGCCCGACTCCTGCCGCACTCGTGCCCCGCCGAGACGCACCGTCGCACCTTCGCTACGACCCGTCTCGATGTAGCCGAGGACACGCTCCATCTGCACGTCATCGACGATGGCGCCGAGCGTTGTCGCCTGATCGAGGGGATCGCCGGGTTGCAGGCTGGCCGAAATCGCCAACACCTTTTCCAGCAACTCGTCCTTGATCGATTCCTGTACCAGCAGCCGCGAACCCGCGGAGCACATCTCGCCCTGGTTGAAGAAAATGGCGGAAGCAGCAGCCCGCGCCGCGCGATCGAGATCCGGTGCATCGGCCATGACGATGTTTGGCGACTTGCCGCCGCATTCAAGCCACACGCGTTTCATGTTCGACTGCCCGGCATATTCGAGCATCCGCTTGCCAGTGACCGTTGAGCCAGTAAACGCGATGCAATCGACGTCGTTGTGCAACGCCAGCGCCTTGCCCGCCGGATCGCCAAACCCCGGCACGACATTCAATACGCCCGCAGGCAACCCCGCCTCAACGCCAAGCTCCGCAATCCGGATGGCAGTGAGCGGAGATTTTTCAGAAGGCTTCAGTACTACCGAGTTACCTGCCGCCAGCGCGGGACCCAGCTTCCAGGCAGCCATGATCAACGGGAAATTCCAGGGCACGATCGCACCCACCACACCGATCGGCTCCCGCGTGATCATCGCCAAAGCCTTGGGACCGGTCGGAGCAATTTCATCGTACAGCTTGTCGATCGCCTCTCCGTACCACGCGATGCAACGCGCTGCCGCTGGAATATCGACGCTCAGGCTGTCCGCAATCGGCTTGCCGACGTCGAGCGTTTCAAGCAGGGCCAGTTCCTCGGTGTGCTTGCGGATCAGCTCCGCAAACCTGATGAGGACGCGCTTGCGCACCGCAGGTGGAAGCTGCGACCAGGTGCCGCTCTCGAATGCCTTTCGAGCAGAAGCCACCGCAGCATCGATGTCGATGGCCTGCGCCGAGACAACCTGTCCCAGCACGCGACCATCGATTGGACTCACGCACTCGAACGTTTCGCCGCCCAGCGCATTCACGTAGCGCCCGTCGATGAAGGCCTGCGTCCGGATGGAGAGCTGCTTCGCGCGGGCGTGCCAATCAGGAGATGCAGTGGAAGACATGATGATTGGGCGTAACCGGATGAAACTAGAACGTGGGGGGAGTGCAGGCGCTGACGATTTCGCAGGTTTGCGCGCTTAAGTTTCGGAAGCGGTGCGGAGTGCTGCTCGCAAAATAGTAGGCGTCGCCGGGTCCGAGGATACGCGACTGGCTGCCAATGGTGAGTTCGATCTCGCCCTGACAGACGATGCCGCCCTCTTCGCCCCGGTGGCTCAGCATGTCCTCGCCGGTATCGGCGCCCGGGGCATACCTTTCATGGAGGATGGACATCGTACGATTCGGACGCCTCGCGGCCACGAGCTTGAGCGAGACCTCACCGCTGCCGAGGTCGCTCAACTCTTCCTTGGGGAAGAACACCTCGGGCTCGGCAACCATTTCGAGCGTAAAGAAGTCCGCAAGCGACATCGGAATCCCGTCCAGCACCTTCTTGAGGGAACTCACCGAAGGGCTGACGCGGTTCTGTTCGATGAGGGAGATGAGGCCATTCGTCACGCCGGCCCGCTTCGCGAGTTCGCGCTGCGACAGGCCATTCAGGGTACGCACCGCCTTGAGATGGACACCTACATCAATGGACACCCGGCACTCCTCGACATCCGACCAGCTCGTTCTGCGCGTTGATTATATTAGACGCGCCCTGCCCTGTGCATCGCGATTTTCTGGCGTCAGAGGCCGAACATTTGAGCGACGTGTTGAATTTACTTATCATCGGCCGACCCTTTGGCCGCCCGCCCACCGAGATCAACCATGTCAGCCACCGACTCCCCCGCTCGCCAGGGCCTCGAAGCCTTCTGGATGCCTTTTACGGCAAACCGCCAGTTCAAGGACGCGCCGCGACTGCTCGCGCGGGCCGAAGGCATGCATTACTGGACTCCCGAAGGGCGTCAGATCCTGGATGGCACTGCCGGGCTCTGGTGCGTGAATGCAGGCCACGGGCGCAAGGCGATTACTGATGCCGTCACCCGCCAGATCAGCACGATGGACTTTGCCCCCACTTTCCAGATGGGCCATCCGATCGCCTTCGAATTTGCCAGCAAGCTCATCGAGAACACGCCCGGCGATCTCGATCATGTGTTCTTCACCAACTCGGGCTCAGAGGCCGTCGACACCGCACTCAAGATTGCGATCGCCTATCACCGGGTGCGCGGTGAAGGGACACGGCAACGACTGATCGGCCGCGAGAAGGGTTACCACGGCGTGGGCTTCGGCGGCATTTCCGTCGGCGGCATGGTGAACAACCGCAAATTTTTCGGCGGCATGCTGACGGGCGTTGACCATCTGCCCCACACCCTTGACCTTGCACACAACGCATTCACGAAGGGCCTGCCCGAATGGGGCACGCATCTCGCAGACGAACTCGAAAGGATCGTGCAGTTGCATGATGCATCGACCATCGCAGCCGTCATCGTTGAACCAGTTTCCGGTTCCGCCGGTGTGGTCCTGCCCCCGAAGGGCTATCTGAAAAGACTCCGCGAAATCTGCGACAAGTACGGCATCCTGCTGATCTTCGATGAAGTAATCACCGGCTTCGGGCGCCTGGGAACACCGTTCGGCGCCCAGTACTTCGATGTGATGCCCGACATGATCACTGCGGCGAAGGGGCTGACGAACGGTGCCATTCCGATGGGCGTCGTCTTCGCGCGCAAACATGTCCATGACGCGTTCATGTCAGGCCCTGAAAATGCGATCGAACTCTTCCACGGCTATACGTATTCGGGACATCCGGTCGCGTGTGCCGCCGGCCTCGCTACGCAACAGATCTACAAGGAAGAAGGCCTCCTGACGCGAGCGGCGGAAATGGCATCGTACTGGCAGGAAGGCGCGCATTCCCTGAAGGGACTGCCGCATGTCATCGATGTCCGCAATCTGGGACTGATCGCCGGTATCGAACTCGAGGCAGTCGCGGGCAAACCAGGGTCTCGCGGCTTTGCCGCTTTCAAGGCGGCCTTCGAGCGGGGCCTGCTGGTCCGCGTGACCGGGGACATCATCGCCCTGTCGCCGCCGCTCATCATCGAGAAAACCCACGTCGATCAGATCTTCGGGATGCTCGCGGAAATCCTCAAGAGCAACTGATCAACCTCACCCGCTCCGCTTCCCTCTCCTGTAAGGAGAGAGGGTACTAACCTCTCCCTTAGGGAGAGGTCGCGCGGCGCGCGGGTGAGGGTAGAAAAGAAAAAGCCCCGGACCGCTTGCGCGATCCGGGGCCTTGTCAGTCTCAAGCTTGAAGCTTCAGATGACCTTGGCGATCACTTCCAGGGCAGCGCGGTCGCAACCGAGAGAATGACGCGATCGTCCGACCCTGCATCGCCGAAATCAGCGGTCACCCACTTGATGCCGAGCGTCAGGTTGCTGGCCGAGTAGCTCACGCCAACAGCGTAGTCCTGGTAGTTGTCATCGGAGCCGGGGCCGGGGCCGCCGAAGTAATACTCTTCGATGCCGTCGCCAGAGCTGTAACCCGCATGCAGGCCGACGGTCACGGGACCGGCAGGAATGCCGAGGTCGCCGTACACGTAGTACGCGCTCTCGTCGCTGGTGCCGCCGTAGTTGTCGCTGAAATACAGGCCGCCGCTGACGATGCTGTAGCTCAGCTTGCCGTAGATTTCGGCGAAGTCGAGGCCGTTCGCACCGGGATAAGCGTAGTAGTTCAGGCCGACATCCCAGCCCAGGCCGCCTTCGGTCGCGCCACGGAAGCCCGTGTACACGTCGATTTCGGTCTGTGCAGAACCCAGGCCGTCGTCATCCACGAAGTCATCAATGCTGCTTCCCCAGGTGCCGATGTACCAGCCGCCTGCCGAAGCGTAGTCGAGGGACAACTGCAGGGCCGGATCACCGCCGCTCTGCGAGACGCCGCGGAAATCGTAATCGGTAACGATCGTCGCAGTGCCGGTGACGTCAGCTTGGGCGATGCCAGCCATCGTCATCAAGCCAGCCGCCGCAAGGATCTTCACGTTTCTCATAACAACCCCTTAAGGTGTGGTAAAAAAAATACTCGTCGCATTTGCAGTGCATACACCCGAGCGAGCCGGACTCTAACAGTATTTGTGCAATACGGCAAAACAGTGATGCGAAAAAACTACACTGTGGCTCGGCGGGTCTGGCGGACGGAGATGCAGCAAGCATGCCAGCGGATAATGGACAACAGGATGAGGGAGGCCGGCTTGGCCAATGGATGATTGCTATCGGTGAGGCAACACCACGAAACCCCGGGATTTAGCGCATCCCGAGCCAGTCTCTGTGCTCATTGCCTATACGTCATCCAACGTAGATACGATTGCTGTCAGCGCGGGCGGTTTAACTAAATCGGCAATTTTGCACACTCGTGGTGCAAAACTTGCGCGACGCGCTCCAACAGGGCGCAGGCAATTAGCGGGTTTCGAAAATCGCGTACAGCTTGCGGGCAGGCTCGATGACTTCCCATATCCCGGTAAACCCGGCCGGCACTACGAAACTCGCGCCCACCCGAACATCCAGGCAGTTCCGTCTGCGCTCGTGATCCGGATCTTTCCCTCGAGCACATGGCAGAACTCGTTCTCGGTGTAACGCACCTGCCAACGACCGGGCGAACTCGCCCACGTCCCTGCATGGAATTGACCGGTGGCATCCGAAAACAGATTGCGAACCGACTGGACGGGATTGCCCGCCAGGACGCGATCGGCAGCAGGGCTCGATACGTCTTCCGCCGCTGCTGCGCTCGAGAAATCAATGATGCCGGGCGTGGACGTTGACATGGAAGTGACCTGCAAATGAAAACGGCGGCAACCAATACGCGGTCGCCGCCGTGAGCAGAAGCTCGAGAACGATCAGGTCAGTTGATGGCGAAGCAGTACAGCAGCCCATCGCCACCGGTGCTCACCAGGTTCTCCTGGCTGCAACCGCGGGAAGGATGCGCCTGGTTCCAGGACGTGTTGCCGCCACCGCTGCGATCGTGGTGACCCAGCATTGCGCTGCCATCCGTGCTGCTCGTCCAGTTACGGCAAGTGCGGTCCTCTCCTGCCGGATAAGCGCGGCCATCCGACTGCGAGCCGGTGAGGATGTCGTGACGGTTCGGCATGTCACCGCGGCCGTTGATGACCTCGCTCTTCTCGTTCAGGGCGAAGGACTTGTTGACCTGGTTGCGGTCACGCACGGTGTCGCCGTGGAGATCAGCTACGTTCTGGGCAATGAGTTCGCCCTTTGCGTTGTACCAAGGACCCGTGCCGATCCGATCGCGGGCGTTGACTGCCGGCTTGCCGTCGGCCGGCTGCGTGCTCAGGTACGCATGCCAGGTGCGAGTGCCACCGTTTGCAGCAGCCGCCAGTGTCTGGCAGATGGCATCGGCCCCTGCGAGTCCACCGAGGTCGGCACCCTTGCCCGAGCCTTTGCTGGTGATGAAGAACGTAAAGGGTCCAGGCGGTGCCGCGGGCGGCGCTGCGGCTTGTGCCAGCGCGAGCCAGGCAAGCGGAGCAGCCACTACGGACAGGCCTACGATCGTTGCGAGACGTACTTTATTCATGATGATCCCCCACAAGCTGACAGACACGGACGATTGAATCCGGCCGCTAGGGTACCTAACTTGAGGTCACCCGGGGTGTCTGCATGAATGTAAAGTTTTCTGAAGCAGCTTGCCGGAAGCGCGCAAACCGGATGTTACTGCCCGGTGCCCAGCAGCGAATCGACTCGCTGCAATCTGTCGCCCCTGAAGGCCTGCGGCTGCCAGGAAAACCGCGCGGACCCGCACTGCACGATCAGACGTCCCTGCTCCTCCAAAACCAGGTCGGTCATGACGTCGGTGAGCTGCTGGTTGCTCGAATCCATGAACCTGCAGCGGCTCAGATCGAAGCCTGGATCGAAAAGATAGGGCGGGAAAAGCACGCCGGAAGTGAGCAATCCGTCTCCGGTGCGCAACAGCCGGATGCCGGCTTCTCCGAGCACAGCGAGATGATCTCCGGCCGGTGAGCGCCGCACGGTCTGGATTGTCCCGATTCCGGAGACCCTGCGGGACCACACGACCGCTCCGCTTTGCCAGTTGAAACGCACCAGCAATCCGTTGCCGGCAACTGCGATCAAATCGCTCGCCGGGTGATACGCCAGCGCGATGATCGCGTTGCCTTCACCGACGGCAAGTTCCCGGTTCCACGTCAACGCATCTGACTTGTCCGTGTAAAGGCCGCTCGAATCGTCCGGCTCGAAAACGGACAAACGACTTCCGGCGAATACGAACAATCTATCGTCGATGGAATCGCTGAACACAGCCGCGCCTGGCAGCGACTCGATGCGATTGCCCCGCGGCGTTGCCTCTCTCATGGCCTGGACATCGAATACTTCAAAGGGCGCCGTGCCGGTTGAATAGAAAACAAATCGGCCGGAACCCGATCTGCTGTCGATCAGCGCCCACTCATGAACGTATTCGGCCCCCGTGGTGGAAGTCAGGCAGGCGGGATCTCCTGTTGGCAGCCTGCGGCACCACGCGGATTCAATACCGGCGTTGTGCTGCACGTGGTAGGTATGAAGAGGATTGAGCGCAAACTCCTCGACCAACGATCCCGACAGGGAACCACTCGCCGGCATGGCGGTGCGCACCCATCCCAACGCGGATTGATCCTCGCCGTAAAACCGTTCGTCGGGATCCGCGCTCCCCACGACAAGGCATCCGCCCCCGCCTTCATTGCCTTCGCTGGCACAGAAATCCGTTGCATCCGTAGTCAGCGCGCGACGATTCCATTCCGCGGCCCGGGAATGATCCTCGCGTTGGTCGTTTGCCGGAGATGCCGCGCGCCACTCGGCAGGTGTCGGGGGACTGAATGCGAGATCAGTTCGCCACACCATTCCTCCTGGCCCCAACAGCCTTGAATTCATCGCCGTGTCGAATACGGGCGGCCGGCAACCGTGCTCCGAGATTGCTCTGTCGCTCACGATGCGAAACAGGGTCGCATCCTCGTCCGCTTCGGGGATCAACCGCATCGCTGCGCCAGCTACGGACAGCGCGGACTCGCCGTAACTCAGGCCATCGCGCATGTCGATCCAGAACTTCACGTGGCCGTCAGCGACTGCGTCCTTATCGCCACCGTCGAATACGCCGAGCTTTGCGCAATCGGCGGATACGAAAGCGTCATTGATGAAGCGGCTGATCGGGAAATCATCGCTCAGCGCCGGATGTTGCAACGGCCCCATCACCGACAGCTTGCCATCCGGCGAAAGTGCCACCAGCGAATGCCAGTACTGGCTGTTGCTGATGCCGTAGTGCGCTCCCGCCAGCACCGCGGTGCCGTCGGCCGCCTCAAACGCCAACCCACGCCACAGGTGATTCTGCAAACCGACACCCGGGTCGTCGACGACATCAAGCACCTGGCCTGTACGCTCATCCACGGCAACCAGCCGATCCCTGAAGACGGCGAGAACCCGGCCGCCTGAAAAGCCCATGCGACGCACCAGCAGTCCCTCGCCCAGTTGCCGGATAGTCTCGCCTACGCGCAGGGAAATACGGTTCACGCCACCAATGAAGACGGGACTGGGTGCTGCCGCGATGATCTCGTCAGGTGTTTTCGCCCACGAAAGGATCGTATCCGCAACATCGTTGATCGCTGGATCTTCAGGGTCCGCGATCAGCAACTCCCGCAAGGTGGCCAACGCTTCCCTCTCGTTCGAATCGATGGTCTCCGCGACAAGAGCAAGCCTGGCCGTGCGATCCCGGGCGCGCACCTCCTGCTGGCCACCGATCATCCGCAGGGCCAACACGGCGATGATCGCCACAATGGCGACTCCCCCGACCGAAACCCGTGCGAAGAATGCGCGACGTCTGCGCTGCTCGCGCCGCCACAGATCGTCGAAGGAAATATCGAGCAGACCTGCCGCCATCCGTGCGCACACGCGGGCTTTTGATTCCTTGCGCAGATCCAGCGCCAACGGCTCGATGGGCATGGAACCATCTGCGGAAATCGTGCGCAATGCAGGGGGAAAACACTCCGTTGCCACATCGCCGGAGTTCGGCGTTCCGGCAGCGATGACGGCGAAAACCTTCCCGCCACGGCCGGTCTGGCGGAAGTGGAGGATTTCGGCATTCACCCACTTTGATTGCGCTGCGTGTGGCGAACAGACGACGATAAGGCTCTCGGTATCATCGATTGCGCCGCGAATGGTGGAGGCCAGATCCGGTGAGGCGGGCATTTCCTCCTCGTCGCGAAAGAATCTACCCAGCCTGCGCTTGTCGTCGATCTCGGCAACGACCCCCACCGGCACGCGATAGGACTCCAGCCAGCCATGCAGCCGGCTTGCAACGATCTCGTCCTTCTGGCTGTAGCTGATGAAAGCCCGGTAGCGTTTTGCTGGCATGAGCGCAGTCTACAATGGCGTCGTTGCACGCCATTCCGAAGGGAGCTGTGACATTAAAGTGGTGGTGAGAGGCGGAGTCGAACCGCCGACCTAGGGGTTATGAATCCCTCGCTCTAACCGTCTGAGCTACCTCACCACTGAGGCTGAATGTCGCGGGGCCGCAAACCGGTGTTCCGGGCCCCAAAGAAGGGGCGCAATTCTCGGAGCGCCCCCTGCCCGTGTCAAGAAAACAGTGAAAATTCCGGGCTCTAGCCTGTTGCCGCTGGCGTTGCGCCCCGGCGGCTAGACGTTGAAGCGGAAATGCATGACGTCGCCTTCGTGGACGATGTATTCCTTACCCTCAAGGCGCAGCTTGCCGACCTCCTTGGCCCCCTGCTCGCCCTTGCAGGCGATGTAATCGGCGTAGGCAATGACTTCCGCACGGATGAAGCCTTTCTCGAAATCGGTATGGATCACACCCGCAGCCTGGGGCGCGGTCGAACCCGCCTTCACCGTCCAGGCCCGGACTTCCTTCACACCGGCAGTGAAGTACGTCTGCAGACCCAGGAGCGCATAACCCGCCCGGATCACGCGATTGAGACCGGGCTCTTCCAGACCAATGTCCTTGAGGAACTCGGCGCGATCGGCTTCTTCAAGCTGGGCGATCTCGGCTTCGATGGAAGCGCAGACCGGCACGACGACCGCGGCCTCCTTCTTCGCGAGCTCACGGACCGCATCGAGATGCGGATTGTTGGTGAAGCCATCCTCGGCGACATTGGCTACGTACATGAGCGGCTTGAGCGTGATCAGGTGCAGGTCACGCAACAGCTTCAACTCATCGGGAACCTGGGTGAAGGAACGGGCCGGTTTGCCGCTGTCCAGGTGTTCGCGCAAACGCTTCAGCAGTTCGCTCAAGCGGATGGCGTCCTTGTCACCCGCACGTGCACTCTTGTCGGCCCGCACCGCTCCCTTCTCGACTGTCTCAAGATCGGCGAGCGCAAGCTCGGTATTGATGACTTCGATATCGTCGAGCGGACGCACCCGCCCTGCCACATGAATCACGTCATCGTTCTCGAAACAACGCACGACGTGGGCGATCGCGTCCGTCTCGCGGATGTGCGCCAGGAACTTGTTGCCCAGCCCCTCGCCTTTCGAGGCGCCCGCGACGAGTCCCGCGATATCGACGAATTCCACCGTCGCCGGCAGCGTGCGTTCCGGATGCACGATGGCGCCCAGCGCATCGAGCCGCGGATCAGGCACGGGCACCACGCCGATATTCGGATCGATGGTGCAGAAGGGATAGTTCTCCGCCGCGATCTGGGCGCGAGTCAGAGCATTGAAGAGGGTCGACTTGCCGACGTTCGGCAGACCGACGATGCCACATTGAATGCCCATTCAGGTGTCCTGGCTTTTCGCCGTATGTAAACGATTCATCGCCTTCTCGCTGCCTTCGCTCATGAAGAGCGGCAGGTAATCGGCAGCGTCGGCGATGGCAGCGACGATGCGGTCTTCTTCAGTATGTGGTGCGCGCTTGAGCACGTAGTCGATCACCAGCGACTTGTCGCCGGGATGGCCGACGCCGATGCGCAGTCGCCAGAAATCGGCACCGAGGTGCACAATGGTGTCGCGCAGCCCGTTGTGTCCGCCATGGCCACCACCGCATTTGAAGCGTGCGACTCCAGGCAGCAGATCCATCTCGTCGTGAGCCACGAGAATCTCGGCAGGCGGAACCTTCATGTAGTCAGCGAGCGCCCGGATCGAAAGCCCGCTGCGATTCATGTACGTGTGGGGCTTCAGCAAGGTCACTTCACGATCGGCGAGCGGGACCCTGCAGATCTCTCCCTGGTACTTCGCGTGCGCACGGAACTGACTGCCATTCCGCGCTGCAAGCTGGTCCACGAACCAGAAGCCGGCATTGTGGCGGTCAAGCGCATGCACCGGCCCGGGATTACCGAGGCCAACGATGACTTGAATGGGTGTACCCGGCATATATGGCGACTAGCGATCAGGTCAGCCATGCACTGCTCTCCGGCCATCTCCCGCAAAGGAGACGGCCGGAAGCAGATGCGGACTACTTCTTGCCGCCTTCCTTCTTCGCTGGAGCCGCAGCGGCCTTCGCGCCCGCCGCAGGTTTTGCACCGGCTGCGGCCTTGTCGTCCTTCTTCGCGTCGCCAGCGGCCGCGGCAGCCGGAGCAGCCTCGGTGGCCACAGCAGCGACAACAGCTTCTTCCTTCTCGGCACGAGGATGATGGATCGAAACCACCGCGATATCCCGGCCATGAGTCAGGTCGACCAGGTCCACGCCAGGAGGCAGCGGGATGTCGGACAGACGCTTCATCTCGCTGATGTGCATTTCCGAAAGGTCGAGCTCGAGGAATTCAGGCAGGTCCTTCGGCAGGCACAGCACTTCCACGTCGCTCTTCAGGTGCGATACGAGGCCGCCTTCCGTCTTCACGCCCGGCGCGCCCGCGGCGCCCCTGAAGTGCAGCGGAATCGTCATGCGGATCTTCTCGTTGTCGAGAACGCGCTGCAGGTCGACATGCAGGATGACGTTCTTCGCCGGATGCCGCTGGAGATCCTTGAGGATGACCGGCTGCATCTTGTCGCCCATCTTGATGGCGATGATCGACGAATAGAATTTCTCGTTGTCGAGCAGCACCAGCAGTTTCTGGTGTTCGAGAGCGAGCTGGCTCGCTTCCGAATGTCCACCGTAAAGAATCGCCGGAACTTTACCGGAACGGCGCAGGAGGCGGCTCGCACTCTTCCCCTGGCCATTCCGAAGCTCGGCGACGAGTTCGAAAGAAGTTTTCATGAACGGATCTCCAGTAAAAAGCCTTGCAGCAGCGCTCCAAGGCAGAAACGATCGTCCGTCCCGCGACCAGGCGCGGACGATCGGCAAATCAACCAGCTCAATCGATGCTTAATCGATATACAGCGAACTCACGCTCTCTTCATCGCGGATCCGGCGCATCGTCTCGGCCAGCAGGCCGGCGACGGACAGCTGCCGGATGCGCGGGCACTTCTGCGCGGCATCACGGAGCGGAATCGTGTCGGTCACTACCAGTTCATCGAGTTCCGATGTCGTCAGCCGCTCGACCGCAGGGCCCGACAGCACCGCGTGAGTAATGTACGCGACAACGCGCCTCGCTCCTGCTGCCTTCAGCGCCTTGGCGGCCTGGCAGAGCGTGCCCGCCGTATCGACGAGATCATCGATGAGCACGCACGTCTTGCCTGACACTTCACCGATGATGTTCATCACCTCGGATTCGTTCGCGCGCGGTCGCCGTTTGTCGATGATGGCGAGATCTGCATCGTCCAGACGCTTGGCCAGTGCCCGCGCTCTCACGACGCCACCGACATCGGGGGATACCACGACGATGTCCTCGTACTTCTGTTTCCACACATCGCCGAGCAACACCGGCGAGGCGTACACGTTGTCCACCGGCATGTCGAAGAAACCCTGGATCTGGTCCGCATGCAGATCGACGGTAAGCAGCCGGTGCACACCCGCGCTCGCGATCATGTTGGCAACGAGCTTGGCCGTGATGGGCACGCGCATCGCACGCGGCCGCCGGTCCTGGCGAGCGTAGCCAAAGTACGGCACTACCGCCGTGATGCGCGCCGCCGATGCACGCCGGCAGGCATCCACCATCACCAGCAGCTCCATGATGTGTTCGTTCGTCGGCGGGCACGTCGGCTGCACGATGAAGACATCGCGACCACGAACGTTTTCCATCAGCTCGACGGTGATCTCGCCGTCGCTGAACCTGCCGACGGACGCCCGGCCAAGCGGAACGGTCAGATGACGCGCGATCTCATGGGCAAGCTGCATGTTCGCATTGCCCGAAAACACCGACATCGTCGCGCGATCCATTCAAGACTCCTGACCTGCAGACCTGACCCGCAATCGGCTGGCTGGGGCGGAAGGATTCGAACCTCCGAATGGCGGGATCAAAACCCGCTGCCTTACCACTTGGCGACGCCCCAGCAAAAAAAAACAGGGGCAACCCCTATCGCTATCCCCGCGACGCACTTTGCGCCTTTTCTGCCCCCAGGCGGTCCAGAAGCGGCGAACGATTGATTCCCCGAACGACAAAACCGCTCCAGCGAGCGGGCAGCCGCGCCTTTACGCGCTCCGCCTGGTCCTCGTCCGGGAACGTGGCGAACACGCACGAGCCCGTTCCCGTCAATCGAGCAGCGGAGTAAACCTGAAGCCAATCAAGAACTTCAGCGACTTCTCTATAACGCTGTCGAACGACGGGAGTGCAGTCGTTGCGCCCACCCCCCGCGAAGAAGGCGCGTATTGTGGTGAGGGGGGAATTTCGTGTCAATTCAGCGGCCTGAAAGACCGCCGCGGTACTCACCGCCACGTCGGGCCGGATGACCAGATAGACCGCTTCGGGGAAGTCGCAAGCGGTCAGTTGCTCGCCGACCCCTTCAGCCCATGCCGAGTGTCCCCGCACGAATACCGGCACATCTGCCCCGAGCGTCAAACCGAGCGTCGCCAGCTCGTCTTCGGGCAATCCAAGCTTCCAGATTTCATTGAGCGCGACCAGGACCGTCGCTGCATTCGAGCTGCCCCCGCCCAGTCCGCCCTGGATGGGAATTTTCTTAACTACGCCTATCGCGATTCCCAGACTTGTTCCTGTGTGCGCAGCCAGCAATCGCGCTGCGCGAACCACCAGATCCTGATCCGACGGTATTTCTTCCGGACCCGAGATGCGCTCAATCACTCCCGTCGGTCGTTCGCTGAAAGTCAGCTCGTCGGAGAGATCAATGAACTGAAACGCGGTCTGCAGCAGATGATAGCCATCGGGCCGCCGGCCGACGATGTGCAGACACAGATTGAGTTTGGCCGGTGCAGGCCAGGGTGCGTGCAGCGCAATGGTCACTGAGGGGACCCAAGCCGCCACCGATCGATGACCAGCCGCACCCGCGAAGTTCCGCTGGTTGCAGTAAGACGCGTCGGCAACCGTGTGCCGCTGTCTTCGCTGAAGCGCTCGTAGGCGATCTGCCACTCATCCTGTTCGAGCGTTGAGAGTGGCGGCGCAACTACAAGCCAGCGATGTTCTCCCGGCGCGGGGATGCCAAGCAGCCAGTAGCGCAGATTCCGGGCAGGAACGGACGCGCCGAGGCGGGCTTCCAGTTCGCTCCATGCTGCGGCAGATTGCACTCGCCGGCCGTCACTCGTTTCGAGGCTTACACTTTCACCTTCCATAGTGAGGCTCAATCCGCCAATCCCGACGGGTCCCTGGATCTGCACGTGGGTACGCGCTCCATCCTGTTCCCAGGTAAATGAGCCGGAACCGCCCGTGCCCGCGGCAGCCACGGCAATGCGTCCGCTGGCGGTCCATTCGGACAACGTCGCCAGATCGACAGGTTGCTGGGGTGCCTCAATCCGGGGAGTAGTGGCGCAAGCGGAAAGACACAGGGACAGGCACGCAGCCGCGAACCGCAGCGCGCGCATTACTTGGGGAAATACCGCTGGAGACGCTCGGTGAAACCCGCCTCGTCAGGATGACGTTCACTGCCTTGCTGCCAGGTCGTACGCGCGTCTTCCTTGCGACCGAGGGACCAGAACACATCGCCGATATGCAGCTCGATTTCGGGGTCGTAGATGCGCTCGCGAGCCTGCTCCAGGTACGGCAGCGCTTCGGCATTGCGGCCGAGTCGATGCAACGCCCAGCCCATGCTGTCGAGTACCGGTCCACTGTCCGGCGTCTGTTCATGGGCGTGCTGGATCAGCTCGAAGCCTTCCTTGTACCGGCGCGTGCGGTCCACGAGCAGGTAGCCAAGTGAATTCTGTACGACCGGATCCCCGTTGCGTGCGGCCCGCAGGCGTTCAAGATCCGCGAGCGCACCGCGCAGGTCGTCGTTCTTCTCCGCCAACGTGCTGCGCGCCATCATGAGATCGTGCGCATCGGGATAAACCTGCAACCCTTCATCGAGCAGCAGCCGGGCGCCGCTCGTGTCGCCGCTCTGCTCCAGCAACCGGGATCGCGCGGTGATCATTTCAATCGCGTACTGCGGTTTCAGGTCCCCGAAGTCCGCAAGCGAGGCGAGTGCCGCGTCCAGCGAAGCATGTTCATTCAGGATGCCCGCGAGCCGAGTCTGCGCGTTGACCGCGTAGTCGCCTCCGGTGACACGAGAGTAGCTGCGCCGCGCCGACTCCCACTCTTCCCGCTGCTCGGCAAGGTTGCCCAGGAAGTACATCGATTCGTAACCGAACGCGCCCTTCTGGATGAGCTTGTCGAACCGGACGGCGGCCGCATCAAACCGGCCGGCTTCAAAATCACGCAGCGCCAGGATGCGTTCGACCACGGCGGCAGTTTCGTCCGACGCGGCGGCTACCCGGCCAAGTTCGGCGAGCCCCTCGGTCTCCTTGTCCGCAGCCAGCAGCAGGAGCGCATATTCAAGATGGTTGCCGTCCGAATCATCCTGCTCGACGACGGTCTTTGCAGTCGCCAAGCCTTCATCGATCCGGCCGGTCACCAGTTGCACGCGGGCCAGCAGCAGGCCTGCAGGTGACCAGTAAGGTGACAACTGACGGGCACGCTCGGCACTTTGCTGTGCAAGCTGTACATTCTCCGACCGGAGGGCGGCCTGCGCGAGCGCATGGTGGCCTTCCGCCACGTCGGGATATTTTGCGACCAGCGTCTTCAGCACCGTCGTCACGGCCGCTGGCGAACCGTTTTCGCCCAGTTGCGGCTCCAGTCCCAGGAAGCCTGCTGCCACGTTGATATACGCCGCATTGAGCAGCGCATCGAAATGCATGGCCGCTTCGTCGAGCTTGTACAGGTCCAGCGCGGCAAAGGCCGCATAGCGCGTGCCCGACTCGCTCGTGGGGTTGATGGTGAGCCAGTGCGCGGCAATCTGGCTGACCTGGGTCATCTGGTTGCAGTCGTACGCGACCTTGGCCGCCTGCGCGATCACGGTCTCGTCTTCGGATGAAGCCGCAGCCCGGGCGTAGAGTTCGGCCGCCTCGCGATAGCGCTTCTTCTGCAGGGAGGCTTCGGCCTGCAGGACCAGGGTTTCGGTATCGGTGGCCTCGGGTACCGCGGTGGCTGCGGGAGGGGCCGGCTTCGCGACCCTGTCCGGGGAGGTGGCGGCGCAGCCGGCAAGAGCCAGCGTGGCCAGGACTCCCATCAGGAAGGCTTGCGAGCCCCGGAGGCCGGGCCATTGAAATAGCGTGGAATCTGACATGGGTGACTCACTATATAGCACGACATCCGGCGGGGGCACGGCCACCCCACCCCGCGACGCTTGTTTTGCCCGTTGGCATCCCTGACAATTCGCGCCGTTCCACGACTCCAAAGGAACCTCTCGACCCTCGGCGGTTCCCCTTCCCCGCATGCCATTCGTCGTACTCGGCATCAATCATCGCTCGGCCCCGGTCGAGCTCCGTGAACAGATGGTGTTCTCGGGCACCGACCTGACGGACGCGTTGGGCGAGCTCGGGAAACTCCCGGGCGTGCGTGAATCGGTCATTGTTTCCACCTGCAACCGGACCGAGCTGTACTGCCATACCGATACCGCCGAGGTCCGTCTCGGTGCTTGGCTCGAGCAGTGGCACGAGCTGGTCGACGCCCGCCTCCACGAGAGCATCTACCAGATCGAGAATGCGCGGGCGGTCGCGCACGTGTTCTCCGTTGCGTCGGGACTCGACTCCATGATCCTTGGCGAGCCGCAGATCCTGGGCCAGATCAAAGACGCCTATCGGGTCGCGCAGGAATGCGGCACCACCGGCCCGTACCTCAACCGCCTGATGCAGGCGACGTTCTCGGTGGCCAAGCGGGTGCGCACCCAGACCCGGATCGGCGAGAACGCCGTCTCCGTCGCATCCGCCGCAGTGAGCCTGGCGCGAACCGTTTTTTCCGAGCTGGAGAACCAGACGGCCTTGCTGGTCGGCGCCGGCGAGACGATCGAGCTGGCCGCGAGGCATCTGCGGGCGAACGGTCTCAAACGTATGATCATCGCCAACCGCAGTCTCGACCGTGCCCGCGACCTGGCGCAGGAGTTCGATGGCTACGCCATCACGCTGGACCAGTTGCCGAGTCACCTGCCTGAAGCAGACATCGTCATCAGTTCCACCGCGAGCCCGACTCCTGTCATCAGTTTCGAAGCGACCCGTGCAGCAGTGCGGGCTCGCAAACGCCGCCCCATCTTCATGGTGGATATCGCCGTGCCGCGCGACATCGAGGCGGAAGTCGCGACGCTCGAAGACGTGTATCTCTTCACGATCGACGACCTGCAGAACGTCGTCAGCGAGAACCTCGAATCCCGCCGCGAAGCCGCTCGCGACGCCGACCGGCTGATCGCAGCCGAAGTCGACCGCTTCGAGCACCAGTTGAAGACGCTGGATGCCGTGCCCGCGATCCGTCAACTGCGTTCGGACGCGGAAAGCGTCAAGGCGCAGACACTTGAACAGGCACGCCGATTGCTGGCCACGGGACGCGATCCCCAGGAAGTCATCGAGTTTCTGGCCGCCACGCTGACCAATCGCCTTCTGCACAACCCCAGCCAGCGTTTACGCGAGGCAGCCGAACACGGCGAAGCGGACCTCATCCGCACCGCACTCGAACTCTTTGCCACCCGTCCCGATGCAAGCCGTTCCGATACCTCAAAGACCGGCAAAGAACCGGCTGCAGACGCTCCCCCGCCTAAATGAAAGATTCGATCCGCAGCAAACTCGAAAAGCTCTCCGACCGTTACGATGAGGTGAGCGCCCTTCTCGCGGACCCCGGCGTCATCAACGACAACGACCGCTTCCGTGAACTGTCGATGGAGTACTCGCGACTGGAACCCGTGGTCGCGCGTTTCCGCGAGTACGGTCGCATCGTCGAGGAACGGGATGCCGCACGCGCCATGGCCGAAGGGCCCGATCTCGAAATGCGGGAGCTGGGCCAGGAAGAACTGGCTCCTCTGTCAGCGCTCATCGACGCGGAGACTGCGGAGCTCGCGCGCCTGCTGGTGCCGAAGGATCCTCGCGACGACGCCAATCTCTTCCTGGAAATCCGCGCGGGCACGGGCGGTGACGAAGCGGCGATTTTTGCCGGCGACCTGTTCCGCATGTACTCGCGTTACGCCACAACGCGCGGCTGGACGGTTGAAGTACTCTCCGAAAGCCAGGGCGAACACGGCGGCTACCGCGAAGTCATCAGTCGCATCGTCGGCCGGGCCGCGTACTCGGCATTGAAATTTGAATCCGGCACCCATCGCGTGCAGCGCGTTCCCGCCACCGAAGCACAGGGGCGCATCCACACGTCGGCCTGTACGGTCGCGATTCTCCCCGAAGTGGAAGAAGTGGGCGCGATCGACATCAATCCTGCCGATCTCAAGATCGACACCTATCGTGCATCGGGCGCGGGTGGGCAGCACGTCAACAAGACCGACTCCGCCATCCGCATCACGCATCTGCCGACCGGCGTCGTCGTCGAATGTCAGGATGAAAGGTCGCAGCACAAGAACCGTTCGCGGGCAATGTCGCTGCTGAAGGCACGACTGCTTGCCGCCGAACAGGAAAAGCAGCAGAAGGCGCAGGCTCTATCGCGCAAGCTGCAGGTCGGCTCCGGCGATCGTTCGGAACGCATCCGTACCTACAATTTTCCTCAAGGGCGCGTCACCGATCACCGCATCAATCTCACGCTCTACAAGATCGACACGATCATGAACGGCGCGCTCGAGGACGTGATCCAGCCGCTCCAGCAGGAATACCAGGCCGAGCAGCTCGCCAGCGTCACCGAGTGACGCGCTTTCTCAATACTTCCACAGCACGCCGACTGACGGCACGATTCCGAGCCAGTCGTTGCCGTCCTGGTCCAGGACGACCGAGCCATCGGGAAGCGTCGTGGTCCGGTAGTCGTAGCAGCACGGGTTGCCCTGGTTGCCGAGATTCGTGACTTCGACGTACGTTTCGAGCTCGCCACGAGGTAGCGTGAAGCGATAGCTGGCGCGCACATCGAGCGAGTTGAATGACTTCAGGCGATCGCCGTTGCGCGGTCCGATGACTGCGGTCGTCGCGTTACCCACGGTCTGCAGCGATACCGCAGTCGTCGGCCAGCCCGTGTGCCAGGTATCGGCCACTGTGACATCCCACCGGCCTTGCGCCCAACGCAATCCCGTACTGATCGCGTGTTTCTGGTCCCAGCTGCGGAGCACCTTGTGTCCATCGACGGTGTCTTCAGCTTCCGACCAGGAGTAGTTGAACCAGCCGCTCCACGGGCCTGCGGGCCGCCACGACACCGACGCTTCAATGCCATCCATCCGTGCCGACGACGGCGCGATTCGCACGCGATCGGCTTGCAGCTCCGGCAACAGCACCAGCGGATCGAACAGATTCTCGTAGCGCGCCTTCAGCTGCGAGTAGTCCTTGCGATACGCCTCGATCCGCAGGAGCACCGCGGTAGACAGCGAATGGTCCAGGCTGAGGACTGCGTGCTTGGCGTGCTGTGCGGGTGCAAACCAGTCCACGCCATCCTCCAGTTGCAGTTCATTGATCCGCTGTGACTGCGAGAACTGGCCCCAGCTCGCACGGATTCGCGTCTGCGGCGAAACCGTGTAAAGCAGGCTCGCACGGGGATTCAATTGCACGGAATGTTCGGGTCCCGTGTAGCCCTGGTCTTCCGCGCGCAGGCCCAGATCCGTCACCCATCTGTCTCCCAGTGCGAAACGGCTGGTCCAGTAGGCCGCGTACTTCCAGCCATCCGGCCGCGCGGTAAGGTTGCGATCCGTTTCCGGCGCAAGGCCCGGGAACAACAGGCTGGGTTCAAAATGCACGTGGCTGGAATACTGGTAGTCCGCCGTCAGTTCCTTGGCCTCCGCGCCCCACTCATGCAGTCCATGGAAACCGTTCCAGTTGAAAGCCAGATTGACCCCTGCGACGCGGAAATGCCGCTTGTCGAACACGTTGCCACTCCGGCTGTCGGGATCGTTCACCTGCCCTTTGCGGTCGTTGTTCACATCGGTGTAAGAAGCGATCAACTGGCTGGTCAGCGCGTCTGTCCAGTCGTGATCCACCGTGGTCCAGATATACGAATTGCGATAGCTGGCAACGGCGACCTCATTGGACCGGTCCCAGTTGAGATCGATTTCGTCGCGCGATCCCAGCATGTCGACCGCGATGCGCGTGGCGTCAGTCAGGGCGTAGTCGGCATGCGCAAAGCCATCCGCATACTCCGGATTGCCGAAATCGGTTTCAAAAGCCTTCAGGACCTGGCCCAGCACGCTCTGGCGCGCCGACACCAGCCAGTGACCGCGGCCGTCATCGACGCTGCCGGAGGCCATGCCGTTCGTGTGGAACAGGCTTAAGCCAAGTTCGAAGCGGTGCCCGGGCAGCGTCTCGAGGGAATGAGCATCGATGACGGCACTCATGCGATCGCCGAACTCCGCCCCAAACCCGCCGGAGTAGAAGTCGAGCCCGCCAATGAAACGGGAATCGAGCAGGCTGACCGGACTCAGGAAGTTCTTGAGATGGAACGGCTCGTAGAGCACGAGGCCGTTGAGAAGAATGAGTGTTTCATCGGGCTCACCGCCACGGACGGGCGACATTCCGGAAACGCCGTTGCCCGCCACACCGGGAAGCCTTTGTAGTGCACGCAGCGTCTCGTCGCCGAGGCGTGGCATCGTCTGCAATGCTTCACTCGACAGCAGAGTATGTGAGCCCGGCGTTTCCGCACCAAAAGCGTAACGACTGGTGCTGACGATGACCTCTTCGAGGGTAGGCACCGGAACGCTCGGCGCAACGCGCGTGGGCGGCACTTCGACCGCCGCGACTTCACTGCGATTGACCGCATAGACGCCTGCTCCCACCCGCGTCAGTTGCAGGCCATGGGGCGCAAGAATCTCTTGCAGCAAGGGCAGCCCCGCCTGGGCACGAGGCTCGGCAACGACACGCAGGGAATCAGGGACAAGCTGGTTGTTGAAAACGACAACGATGCCGTCGCCCCGGGCGGCTTCCAGCAATTCGACAAGCGGCCGGCCGATCAGGGTCGCAGCAGCACCAAAGGCAGAAATGGCGAGCAGCAGGCCACCGAGGAAAGCTGCGAGCGGACGCACACTGGGCATTCGGTCACGATACTACAGGAGGGTACTCCGCGTGCAGCCTGCGTTTGAAGCCGTACACATACAACGTCAGGCAGGTGACCCAGACGATCATGGCACTCCACACGTCATGCGACAGGAAGTGCGCGCCACGCGCCTGCTGGGCAATACCGAACAGCAGTCCCATGCCGATACCGGCCAGCAAGCCGAAGCGTGCACGTCGCCGACTGCGCTCGAGCCACAAAAAATACAGCGCAAGGAGCGAGTAGCCCGAACTCGCGTGAGCCGAGGGAAAGCAGCGCGCATGCGGCAAGTTGTCCGGCCGGTCCGCGAAGAGACCGACGTAGGGACGATCACCCCCGTAAGGCGCGAGATCGACCGGGCAATCGACATTGGTCAGCGTCTTCATCAAGCCCACGATTCCCGTCGACAGGATGATCGCGAGCGCGAGATATGCGGCCGGGCGTTTCCAGTGGGCATATCGGGTGTTGAACTTGCCAATCACCCACCCAACGACGGCAAGCGCCGCGATGATCCGCACCAGCCAGCGCCCCCCGGTATGAACCAGTTCATTCGCCCACCAGGCATCTGCCCCGCTCCACCGCATTGTCGTCCCGTCAAAGAAGACGGTGCGTGCGACCCGGAAGTCCAACGACGTCAGGGGAATCGCAACTGCCAGCACGACAAACGCCAGCAGCGGCCATCGCGCATGGCGCCACCAGAACTGCGACAGGCTCATCGATACTTCTGGTCGCGGAACAGTTCGTATGCAGTCTGGTAGATCGCGACGCCCAGGTCGGTCAGCTGCTCGTTCGGCGCAACTTCGGTATAGCTGTCCGCAGCGCGGTTGTACTGCACCGTGTTCAGCTCCTTGTTGAGGCCGAACACCGCCAGCTCCCCTTCCTTGTAGACCGCGACGTCGTGGTTGTGACTGAAGAGCGTCATGCGCTCGCAGGCCGCGCACGCCAGCACATCGGTCCCGAAGAAAGGTGCTTCATACGCGAAGCCGAGGAGGCCGAGTACCGTTGGCGCCACATCGATCTGGCTCGTCAGGGTCGTGACGGCCTGTGGCTGGATATGCGCCGGGGCATAGATCATGAGCGGAATTTCATAGGTCTTGAGCGGAATTTCCGCCTTGCCGTACACGCGCGCACCGTGATCGCCGAGAACGACGAATACCGTGTCCTTGAACCAGTCATGCTTCTCTGCTTCCTTGAGGAAGTAACCGAGTGCGAAGTCTGCGTAACGCACACCCGCCGCCCGGCCTCCTCCCTTCGCCGCAACGCCGGGGATTCCCTCACGGAAGGTGAAGGGCTTGTGGTTCGAGGTCGTCATGACGATTGAGAAGAACGGTTCCTTCGCATTCGAGCGCTCGTCGAAATAAGTGAGTGCACGGTCAAACAGGTCTTCATCGCTCACGCCCCAGATGTTGGCGAAGCGGACATGGTCGATGTCGTTGCGGTCGAGCACCGCATACCCGTTGTGCTCGTAGAAATAGTTCATGTTGTCGAAGTAGCCATAGCCGCCATACAGGAAGCTCGTGCTGTAGCCCTGTTTCGACATGATCTGTCCCCAGGTCGCGATGCCTTCGTTGTTCGGGCGACGCAGGATCGAAACGCTCGGAATCGGCGGGAAGGACGCGGTGATGGCTTCCAGGCCTCGCACAGTCCGGGTACCCGACGCATACATGTTCTTGAACCACAGTCCCTGCTGGGCAATCCGGTCGAAGTTGGGGGTCAGGTCCTCCTGCGAGCCGTAGAGCTTGCTGAACTCTGCGCCCAGCGATTCTTCGGCGACGACCACAACATTGAGCTTGCCGAGGCCAGCCGGTTTCGCGGCAAACTGGCGTTCCATCCGGCCATCCGGCGTGAGACGCATGGGCGTGCCTTGCGATGCGAAGTATTCGGTCAGCCGGTTGAGGTTCTGTTCGCGTGAACGCGTGAGGTAGTACGCGGGATACTCGATCTCGCTGGTGCGTAAAGCACGGAAAAACGTCGCAGCGCCGTTGGAGGCGATTTCATTGGCAACCCGGTTTGTCGAATTCGTGTTCGAGGCGGTGAACGATCCCGCATGCACGAACCCGATGCCGAAGCCCAGCAACGCAAAATGGAGCAGCGCAAAGCCCGTACGCTTGCCGAGACGCATGTTCTCAATGCCGGTTGGGAGCAGACGCTTCCGAAGCAGCAGGAAGACCGCCAGCGCCAACACGCAGGTCAGTGCCAGGACCGTCTTGACCGGATAGGCATCACGGATGTCGCCGATGACTTCCGTCGGATACATGAGGTAGTCAACGGCCACGAGGTTGAAGCGCGCGGAAAACTCCTCGAAGAAGAAGTACTCGACGCAAGCAAGGTAAAGCAGGCCGATCAGGGTCAGCAGGCTGCCCACTGTCATGATGATCCGGTTGGCACGGCTCTGGTACCAGCGACTCGGGCTAAGCAGCACGTACAGGATGAAAGGCGTCAGCAGGTAGAGACCCTGGATGAAATCCTTGAAGGCGCCTACCGGGAGGATCCACCCGAGATCATTGGCGGAGACATCCGCTTCCTGCCCAAATTTCCACCACAGCACGCCACGAAGCAGTGCACCGATGACGAGGTACACACCGAGAAAGGAGACAATCGGCCATAAGCGGTTGCTGGGACGATTGCTGTTTTGGCTGGAATTCATCCGGATTTCCTTCAGAAAGAACGACGCGTTTCAATGAGAAGCTGGACGCCATCGATGCCCGGCTCGCGGTCGAGAGGCATGGCGAGGTCGACGTGAATGACGTTGCCGAGACCGGAGCGCAGGCTGCCGAAGCGCAGCCCGAGACCGACGTCCTTCAGCAAGCCGCTTGATGGACCCGCAACGGGGTCGTCGCCCCACACGCGGCCGGCATCGAAGAAAACCGCACCGCCCACCTGGAAAAGCTGGAAGGGACGCCAGTCCGTGTAGAAGCGTTCCTCGAGGGTGAGCGTTGCTCGGGCGGACCCGGCCTGGTAGCGCAGGGGGTAGCCGCGCAGGCCGTTGTCGCCGCCCAGAAGGATCTGGTGATCGGGATCGAGGTTGTTGCCGAATTCACCGGTCAGAGATGCAAAGAACACGCGACGGGGTGATTGCCGCGCGTAGAAACTCGTCTCTGTTTCGAAGAGGCCATTGCTCAAGCCCCCTCCTTCAACCCGTCCGGTGAAGGAAGCCGATCCGAGCAGGAAGCGGTCTGTCCCCAGCTCAACGCCTGCACCCGTCGTCGCGCCCAGCATCAATGCAGAACGATCCGAGCCGAAGATGGGATCAGCAACGCCGGCCGTCAGTCGCAGCGAACGTCCAAGGCGAATGTCTTCGGTGCGGCCGATCTGGTTGAGATTGCGGGTCGTGCGGAAATTGTCTTCAAGCCATTCGATGCCGGCCCACGGATACGTCAGTGTCCGGTCTTCCGGCAACACGCCGACCAAGGGTTGATCGCCCGGCGTGAAGCGGTTGCGCTCGTAGTGCATGCCACCGAGGTATCGGGTGATCCACCCGTCATGCCTGCCCGCGAACCAACCACCGTCGATATCGAGCAAGCCGCGGTCGGCATCGAACTGGTCGATGATCTCGCCGCGGTCGTAGCGGCTGACAGTGCTCAGTCCACTCGATGCAGTGACTGCAAAACTCCAGGGCGTATCGAGCGAGTAGAAGGGCCGCTCGAGCGTCGCCGCGTGCAGGTAGCCGTCGCTCGAATCCGCATAGTCGAGACCGAGATGCCACCAGCTACCGAGCAGGTTGGGATCGTTGTAATTGACGAGCCACGACGTCCGGTCGACGTTCGACGAACGTTCGAGCCCGATGGTTTTGCCCCAGCCGAGGAAGTTCGAATCCTTGAGTTCGACGCTGGACCGGTTGGCACCGCCCGAACGACCGAAGGAAATCCCCGGGGTCAGCGTCCAGACATCGTGGGCGCGGACCTCCACGTCAACCGTGTTGTCCTCGTGATAGAGAACCGGAACTACGCTGGCATCGTTGAAATAGCGACGGGTGCGGAGGATGCGCGCCGTTTCATCGAGATTCCGCCTGACGTACGGATCGCCGGAATTGAAGAGCAGTTGCGGCTCGATCGTGTCGGTATCGGTAGAAGCGTGCAGCCGGTTGGCCAGACGATAGAGACCGTTCCAGTCACGACCCGGCCTCGCCTCGAACACATCGTCGACCACGATGCGCACATCGCCGATGCGGGCACCCTTGGCCTCGAGTTCCGCATCGCTCGGGATGGGTTGGGAGGGCGAGTCGCCGGCAGCCGCTGCAACGGAATGCAGCGCCAGCATCGCTGCAAGTACACGCGCCTCTCGTAGCACCGGTGGCTCCCCCGCTTCCGGATCCACCATGGATCCGTTTCCTGCCGCGTTAGACGGGGGGTCTCGAGAGAATCAATCGGTGGAAAATACGTATAAGCATGAGTGACTAGATCGGCTTCTCAAGGACGCGGCAGGATTGTGACGCGACCAGGCGCCCGTTCAGCCTGCAACGTGGTGGTGGCCAGCACTGCATCGATGGCCTGGTCGGGCGAGAGTCCCTCCACGGAACCGCGCAGGATCACCTGCGAAGCGGCGGCCTGGCTTGCGGGGGAGGCAAAGACGATATCGCGCCCGGACTCGCGACCCGCCCAGACAAGGAATTCCACCAGCGGCCGCTCATCGACTTCAAAGGAGGGTGCGATCGCAGCGGCCCACTCCCATTCGGCGGCATCCGCAGCGAGAGGCTGGCGATCGACATTGCCTGAGGCCGACACGATCAGCTGCTCACCCGCGGCACCCTGCAGCGAGCCATCGGTGCGCCGCAATTCGATACGTCCCTCGCGCACGCTCACGCGCAGTGCATCGTCGAGCACCCGCACTTCATATTGCGTACCCAGATGCCGCACGTCGCCATAAGGCGTTGCGAGCACGAGAGGACGATCCGCTGTATTGCCCTTGCCGGCATCGACGTAGACCGCGCCGCGCGTGACCGTGACATGTTCGGCGGAATCGACCAGCACCTCGGTGTTGCTGTCGAGTCGCAGCGAAATTCCGGTGTTGAACGCAATTGCAGCGCGACCGCCCGCTGTCGTCAGCCGGTCTCCCGCCTTGACGGGCTGCTGGGCTGCCACGCGCGATTCAGACGCCCAGGTGGCTTCCCCCGAAACCTGTGCAATACGGGCTACCGGTTCACCCGTGGGTGCCGACAGCCACACATTGATGCCAATCCCAATGACAGCAACAGCCGCCACGGCAGCGCCCAGAAATTGCCATTGCCTGCGTGAGCTCGTGCGCTTCGAGAGTGTGGCCTGCCATTCGGCATGCAGCGTCGCGCGCAGCTCGCGGCTGAAATCCGCAGGCGGTTCATCGCGCTTGCCGACCGAGCGCAGCAGCTCGACGATGGCCGCATCCTCGGGGCCATCGAGAGGCTCGTCCTTGAAGTCCGTGCGGGGACCGCCTTCATGATCGCGCATGGCCTACCTTAACCTCGTGACAACAGGCCCGACAGGACATCGTCCGACGTCGAACCAAAAACCGTTTCCAGTGCTTCGCGGAACGCCACCCTCGCCCGCGCGAGTAATGATTGCGCCGCCGTGTGACCGATACCGAGCTCAGCGCCGATCTCCTCGACTGAAAGGCCCTCGACGTATTTCCATTCGAGCACGTCACCGTAGCGCGAGGGCAGACGATCGAGCAACGAGCGCACCAGCCGTGCCGTTTCCGCACGATCGAGACTCGTCACCGGATTGTCGGAATCAGGTGCTTCCACCATCTCGAGGGCCGCGCGCACTTCAGGGCTGTCTTCGATCAGTACGACCCGGTCGCTGCGACGTTGATGGGCGCGCAGGTAGTCGATGATCTCGCGGCGGCAGATCTGGCAGATCCACGTGAAGAGCGCGGCATCACCCCGATAGTCGGCGAGCTTGCGGATGGCTTTCGTCAGGGCCGCCTGCACGACATCCTTCGCGGCGTCTTCCTGGCGCCCGAGACGCGGGAGGGCAAAGCGGTACACGCGCGGAAAATAGGCATCAAAGAACGCATGGAAGGCGCGTTCATCGCCCTTCAGCATTCTGCTTACCAGTTCTGCGTCGTTGTCCATGGTTTCCTGACCGTTGCGCCTATTAGACGGCGGGCACCGTGAAAATCAATCGCACTGTCGCAAATCCCCGCCAGATGACCCGCCAATCGGCTAACCGGTTGATTCTGCGGGGGCTGCAATTTCTGCCACCTCCGTCACAAACCCTCGCGATTGGTTTTGCGCACGCCTGACGTCTTACCGGGGAGCCAGCAAGTCTTTCCGCAGGAGTACCGCGAGTGCTGACGAGCAGAGCGTTTGAAATCTATGAGGCGGGCAATCCCGGACGTCCCGAACTCGAAGCGTTCATCCGGCAGGCATTCGCCCGCAAGCATGGCGCACGCGTACAAACCTTCATGCCCACGCTTGCGGCCCTGCGTGGCGCTACCGGTCAGCTCGGCAGCGTTGCCGGCTGGCGCAGCGCGAATGAAGAATCGCTGTACCTGGAGGCCTATCTCGCACAACCCGTCGACGTCGTGCTGTCGGAGCGCAGCTCGTCCCGCGTCGCCCGCGAAGAAATCGTCGAGGTTGGGAATGTTGCCAGCGGCGGCTGCCGGACAGCGCGACATCTGGTCGCGTTGCTGCCGGAACTGCTGCTGCATCGAGGCCACCGGTGGGTGGTGTTCACGGCCACTTCCGGTGTCCGCCGGATCCTCCAGACGCTGCGGGCACCACTGCTTGAACTGGCCCCTGCGACAGCAGCACAGGTAGCAGCCCGCGGTGACGACTGGGGCCGTTACTACATAGCGGATCCCCGCGTGATGGCCGGCTACCTGCCTGACGGGGTGAAGCTCGCCGCCGTACTCGCTCATCTTCCGGGCATGCACGTCCATGCTTGAGCAGATCAAGGCTCTCCCGCCGGAAACGGTGTCGCTGTCCGGCGAAGATCGATCGCTTTCCGCAGGTACGCTGGCTTCCCTGGTCGACGACGAATGCAGGTGGCTGCAGGAAAAGGGTGGCACGCGCTACGCCTTGCTCGCAGATAACTCCGTGGCGTGGATCATCGCGGATATCGCCTTGCTTGAACTGCGCACACTGCAGGTGCCGCTGCCGACCTATTTCACTCCGGCACAGATCGGGCACGTGCTCAAAGATGCGGGTATCGACCGGTTGCTGACGGATCAGCCTGCCCGCCTGCAGGAACTGTTCCCGGACCTCGTGGTTGTTGGCCGCTCTCCCGCGAGTGGACTCACGCTGTTCTCGCACCCGCGGCCTGATGGCATTCGCCTGACCCCGGCCGGTACAGTGAAGGTGACGTACACATCTGGCAGCACCGGCAATCCGAAAGGGGTTTGCCTTGGGGCTGCAGGCCAGATCGCGGTGGCAGGGACGCTGGCGGCACTGTCGACATCGCTTCAGGTCCACCGGCATCTGTGCCTGCTGCCTCTACCCACATTGCTCGAAAACCTGGCCGGCGTGTATGCGCCCTTGCTGGCCGGAGCCACGTGCATCGTTCCGTCGCTCGCCACGGTCGGCATGAACTACGGAAAGGTCGATCCCCAACGTCTGCTGGGCACCATCGCACAGCATCAACCCAACAGCCTGATCCTGGTGCCGGAACTGTTGCGGCTGCTGGTCATCGCGGGCGAAGGCGGCTGGGCGGTGCCGAAATCCCTGCGCTTCATCGCGGTCGGCGGTGCCTCCGTACCGCGCGACCTGCTCATTCGTGCCCATGCAACCGGATTGCCCGCGTACGAAGGTTACGGACTGACCGAGTGCACATCCGTCGTCACGCTCAACCTGCCGGGCGCCGCACGGCTGGGCAGCGCCGGCAAACCGCTGTCCCATGCCACGGTGCGCATCGATGAGAAAGAGCAGATTCACGTCCGTGGTGCATTGCTCCTTGGCTACCTCGGTGACAACACACGCGCCCCTGCCGAGGTCGCAACCGGGGATCTCGGCGAGTTCGATGATGAAGGCTTTCTGTATGTGCGCGGGCGCCTCCGCAACATCTTCATCACCAGCATGGGCCGCAATCTGTCTCCGGAATGGATCGAAGCCATGCTGCTGCAGCAGCCGGCTATCGGCCAGGTTGTGGTCGTCGGAGAGGGCCGGCCAAACCCGGTGGCAGTAATCACTCCCGCTCAGGACGGCTTCTCGGACGCAGTCATCGATCAAGCAATTGCGCGAGCGAATGCGCAATTGCCTGCCTACGCCCAGGTGCGTGGCTGGATCCGCACCGCCGGTCCGTTCACGACTGCCGATGGGCTGCTCACCGCGAACGGCCGTCCACGCCGAACCGAGATCGCTGCCCGCTACCGTCTGGCCCTCGCAGCGCTGTCCGAACTCGACATTGAAAACACTTCCGCCCTCGCCTGAAGAAATCATGAAATTCCACCAGCAGCTCGAAAGTCTCACCTTTCCCGATCGTCAATGGCTGGTCACGGCCCTCGTGATCCAGCAGGCGCTCGCCGGCCAGATCTCCCGTGATCTCTACATCGCCTTCCTGACGCAGGCCTATCACCACGTGCGTCATACGGTGCCGCTGATGATGGCAGTGGGCTCGCGCCTGCCTGCCACGCATCGCTGGCTGCTGGACGAGGTTGCTCACTACGTCGAGGAGGAAATGGGCCATGACGAGTGGATCCTGAGCGACATCGAGCATGCAGGCGGCGATCGACTCGCAGCGTCGCGCTCCCTGCCTGCCTCTGCGACCGATGCGATGGTCGGCTTTGCCTACGACGTCGCCATGCGGCGCAATCCGGTCGGCTTTTTCGGCATGGTATTCGTCCTCGAAGGCACGAGTGTCGCGCTCGCACTACGGGCCGCGGACAGGATCCAGAGCGTTCTTGATCTGCCCCCGCAGGCCATGACCTATCTGCGCAGCCATGGCGAGCTGGATCAGGAACATATCCATCATCTTGCGGACATCCTCAACCGTCTTGAGTCGGATGCGGATCGCGAGGCTGTCGTAACGAGCGCGAAAACCTTCTTCTGGTTGTATGGCAACGTGTTCCGCTCCCTGCCCTCCACCGATGTGTCACAGGAAACAACAGACACCCGGAGAATCGCATGATCTTCTCCGGCACTCGAGTTCTCGTGACCGGCGGTTCTGGCGGCATCGGCGTGGCACTGGCCCGCGTATTGCTCTCGCAGGGAGCGAGGGTTCTCCTGACCGGCCGCAACAAGGGAGCACTGGAACGAGCAAGGGTCACGCTGCTCGATCCGGAAGACCCTGACACCGTCGCGGTGTTTCCTGCCAATCTTGGCTCCGCCCAGGATCGGGACCAGTTGTGCGCATTCGCCCGCACCTGGCACGGCGGCATCGACATCCTCGTCAATAACGCCGGGGTGAGCGAGTTCGGACTGCTCGAAGACCAGTCCACGGCCACCATCGAACAGGCTCTCGCGGTAAACGTGCTCGCACCCATCGAACTCAGCCGGAAGCTGCTGCCGCACCTGCTGTCGCGCCGCGAGGCACATATCGTCAATATCGGTTCGGTCTTTGGCGCGATCGGTTATCCAGGCTTCTCTACTTACTCCGCCACCAAGTTTGCCCTACGCGGCTTCAGCGAGGCCTTGCGACGCGAACTTAAGGGCACGAGCGTGCAAGTGCATCACTACGCTCCTCGCGCCACGCGAACGTCCTTCAACGTCATTGCAGTCGAAGCGATGAATGAGGAACTCCGCGTGACGATGGACAGCCCGCAGCAAGTGGCGGAATCCATCTGTGCCCTGCTTGCCGCCGGTCGCAAAGAAGCCACACTCGGCTGGCCGGAAAAACTGTTCGTCAAGATCAACGCGCTGCTGCCCGGCATAGTCGATGGCGCGCTGGGCAAGCAATTGCCAATAGTCAAGAAGTTCGCGTCAAAAACCACGGTGTTGCCATGAAATCCGGAATCACCCCATTCCTTGTGTCGATATTCGCCTTTGTTCTCTTCAGCGCGGGGATCCAGGCCGCAACCGCCGACTTCGATGCCGAACTTCTCGGCATCCAGCAAGCGTGGGCCATCGCCAACTACCAGACACCTGCGGGCACCGCGCGCGAAACGGCTTTTGAATCTCTGGCCAAACGTGCAGCTACCTTCACAAGCGCTCATCCTGGCCGTGCGGAACCGTTGCTCTGGGAAGGTATCGTGCTCAGCACCTATGCCGGCGCAAAAGGTGGACTCGGGGCGCTGGGCCTCGCGAAACAAGCTCGCGACAAGCTGCAGGCAGCGCTCGCCATCGACGGCAATGTTCTCGACGGCTCTGTATATACGAGTCTTGGCTCGCTGTACTCGAAAGTTCCCGGCTTTCCGGTCGGCTTCGGCAACGACAAGAAAGCGCGCGAGTATCTCGAGAAGGCGCTGGTGCTCAATCCCGACGGCATCGACTCAAATTACTTCTTTGGCGAATTCCTGTACGACAGCGGTGAGTACGCACAGGCCCTCAAGTTCCTGGAAAAAGCCGCAGTGGCGCCAGCGCGACCCAATCGCGAACTCGCCGACAGCGGCCGAAAACAGGAGATCAGCGCGCTCATCGACAAGGCGCGACAGAAGCTCAGCTAGCTTTCGCCCGCCTCGTCTTCCAGACGCGATAAGCCTCCAGCGCCAGCAGAACGCCGAAGTGGATGGCGCCGGGTACCGGGTCGAAGGCGGAAAGTGCCCAGTGCAGGAAAGTCAGGAGTGCGATCGCGTACACGGAGCGATGGAGGGACTTCCAGGCTTTCCGCATCACCCGCACGCTCCAGTCGTTGCTGGTTGCAGCCAGCACCAGCATGCCGAGCGCGGCAATCCAGCCCGTCCACATCCCGATCTCGCGTGCTTCATCGAGAATGGAAGCGAGGTCGGTCTTCCGCGCGAGATAGACCACCGCGTGCAACAGCGCATAGCCGAAGGCCGCGACCCCGAGATAGCGACGGCGCTGCAGCAACCAGCGCGGCCACGTGGCCCGCGGAAACATCAGGCATAGAGGCGTGACCGCCATCGTGAGGATGAGGAGCCGCGCCCCCATCTCGCCGCTCTCGTGAATGACCTCGCCATAGAAAAGCGTTTCACGCCAGTAGCCCGCGAGCATGAACGCCGCCGGCAACGCGAGCACGATCCAGAGCAGGTAGCGGGAATTCACGAGGCGCGCAAAGCTCATCGGTGGGTCTTCATTGCGAAGGATGCGAGCGATCTTACACAAGCCCTTCGGCTGCAATGCAGTGCGATCGCGGCCGGCTTTTATGAAGATTTGTCAGGCCGGCTTCTCCTTAGTTGATCGCTGACGTGCAACCCCACTACCATCGCCTCATCAGCCAGAGAAGCCGATCACCGGCCTTTCAAGCCAGCCCCTTCAGGAGACTGACACTCATGCGCATCACTACGGCTGCATTCCTGACTGCACTGTTTTTCGCCGGCACTGCAGCGGCCCAGGTCGGCAACACCACGCTGCTGAACGCCAACACGGCGACGCCTGCCGAACTTTCCGGCTTGCCTCATCTGAACGCCCAGACGGCACAGACGCTGGTAGCCGGTCGCCCTTACCTGACAACTACTGCATTCAATAGCGCGCTCTCCTCGCTGAACGATGCCCAGCGCACGGAGGTTTACGGAAAACTGTTCCTGCAGATCAACCTCAACACCGCGAGTCGTGCGGAGATCATGTTGATCCCCGGCATCACACCCAAGATAGCACATGAGTTCGAGGAATACCGTCCGTACACTTCATTGACGCAGTTCCGCCGCGAGATCGGCAAGTACGTCGACACGAAGGAAGTGGCGCGACTTGAGCAGTACGTATTCGTGCCGATGAATCTGAACACCGCCCCCGAAGCGGACTTCCTCACCATCCCCGGGATGACGAAGCGCATGGCGCACGAGTTCGAGGAGTACCGGCCGTACACCAGCATCGAACAGTTCCGCCGGGAAATCGGCAAATATGTCGATGCGAAGGAAGTGTCGCGGCTCGAGAGCTACATCAAGCTCCAGTAACCTCCCCTTGGGCGCTAAGATGCGTCCATGAAACCGGCAGTGACGATCGCCGCGGCGCTGTCTGCAAGCGCCGCGCAACTTCATGCGACCAGCGACTCACCGCGGCTCGATGCAGAGCTTTTGCTGGAAGCAGTCACCGGCTTCGGGCGCTCCGTCGCAATCTCGTTTCCCGAAAAGTTGCTGACGACAGAGCAGCAGGCACGATTCGGCGCCCTTGTTGATCGCCGTTCGACAGGTGAACCCCTCGCCTACATCGTGGGCCAGCGTGAATTCTGGTCACTTTCCCTTGCCGTTACCCCCGACGTCCTGATCCCGCGTCCTGAAACGGAGCTCGTCGTCGAACGTGCGCTGGTGCACCTGCCCGCAGAGGCCAAGGTGCTGGATCTCGCGACGGGCAGTGGCGCCATTGCACTCGCTATCGCCAGCGAACGCCCGCGGGCACAAGTCACTGGTACGGACGTTTCGTCAGGGGCTTTGCGGGTCGCCCTGGGCAATGCCCAACGGCTCGGCCTGGGCCAGGTGCGCTGCGCTCAAGGCAGCTGGTACGAACCCGTCACGGGGGAACGCTTCCATCTCATCGCCAGCAACCCTCCTTATATATCCGCCGGCGACCCTGATCTCGAACCCGGCGTGCGGGCCCATGAGCCGGAAATTGCGCTCATTTCAGGCGCCACCGGCATGGAATGCCTGGAACACATCGTCAGGTACGCTCCGCGGCACCTCGAACCCGGGGGCTGGCTGGTGCTGGAACATGGCTGGCAGCAGGCCGGCCTGGTGAGAAATCTGCTTGAACAAGCCGGGTTTACTCACGTACGCTCCCACGCCGATCTGGCCGGGCACGAACGTGTCACCGAAGGCCAATTCACCCGCCACTCTCCATAGGTTCACTCCATGCTCAAATTCAAGACGTCCAAGGGCGAATTCACCGTCGAACTGTTCGCCGAAGAAGCCCCGATCTCGACCGAAAATTTCCTCGCGTACGTGGACAGCGGCCACTTCGATGGCACCGTGTTCCACCGCGTGATTCCCGGCTTCATGGTCCAGGGCGGCGGCATGACGCCGGACATGAAGCAGAAGGCGGTGCGCGCGCCCATCGCCAATGAAGCCAAGAACGGCCTCAAGAACACCCGCGGCACTCTCGCGATGGCCCGCACGAACGACATCAACAGCGCGACGGCGCAGTTCTTCGTCAACGTCGTCGACAACGAATTCCTCGACAACCGCGCCGGCAATTACGGCTACGCGGTGTTCGGCAAGGTGACCTCCGGCATGGAAGTCATCGACGCCATCGTCGGCGTGAAGACCGGCAACAAGGGCGGCCACCAGGATGTGCCGGTAGAAGCCGTTGTGATCGAGGCCGTTACCCGCACCTGACCGGATGCCGAAGCGCCGCAGTTTTCTGTCACGCCTGACCCGCGGAATCCTCTGGCTTGTCGCGGGCTGGCTGACTTTAAGCTTTGGCGTTGTCCTGCTGCTGCGGTGGGTGGACCCACCCACTTCAGCTTTCATGCTCCGCGATCGCAGCATCGCGTGGTGGCAGGACGACAAGGCTTTCCGCTTTCGCCATGAATGGGCGGACTGGCAGGATATCTCGTCGCAAGCCAAGCTCGCAGTCATCGCTGCCGAAGACCAGAAGTTCGCCGATCACTGGGGCTTCGACTTCAAGTCGATCAGCAACGCGCTGGAAGACCGGAATAACGGCGGGCGTGTACGCGGCGCTAGCACTCTCTCGCAACAGGTCGCGAAGAACCTGTTCTTGTGGCCCGGTCAGAGCTGGGTGCGCAAAGGCCTCGAAGCCTACTTCACGCTGCTGATCGAAACCTGCTGGAGCAAGCAGCGCATCCTCGAGGTGTATCTCAACGTCGCCGAATTCGGCAAAGGCATCTACGGCGTGGATGCGGCGAGCCGCACGTTCTTCAAGAAACCACCTGCCCGCATGAATGCGCAGGATGCTGCACTGCTGGCTGCGGTGCTCCCCAATCCCAAACGCTTTCGCGTCGATGCAGCCTCGCGCTACGTGCGCAGCCGGCAGCAATGGATCATGGGACAGATGCGTGCGCTCGGCGGTGCCGAGGTGCTGAAACAGCTCGGCACCTGAATGCTGCTACCTGATACCCTGCTCGCCCCCAAGTCCATTACCCCTCAAGTATCCAGGAGTGCTCAAGAATGAAGCTTTTCTACATGCCCGGCGCCTGTTCGCTGGCCTCGCATATCGTTGCCACGGAAGCCGGCATCAACCTCGAAACCGTCAAGGTTGACTTCGCCACCAAGCAGACGGCCGATGGCCGCAACTTCGCCACCCTGAATCCGAAAGGCTATGTACCCGCCCTCGAACTCGATGACGGCCAGATACTGACGGAAGGCACGGCGATCATGCAGTACCTCGCGGACCAGAAGCCCGCAGCAGGGCTCGTGCCGGCGAATGGCTCGCTGGAACGTTATCGCCTGCAGGAACTGCTCGGCTACATCAACTCCGAAATCCACAAGAGCTACGGCCCGCTGTTCAACCCGCAGGTCACCCCTGAAGTGCGCGAAGAACGGATCGCGTATCTGAACAAGCGCTATGCGCTTATCGAGAAGGCGCTGGCAGGCAAGTCGTACCTCTTGGGCGATCAGTTCACGGCGGCGGATGCCTATCTCTTCACCGTAACGAACTGGTCGAAAATGCTGAAGGTAGATCTTTCGGGCTTCCCCAACCTGATGGCATTCCAGCAGCGAGTAGCGGCACGCAGCGGCGTTCAGGCAGCGATGAAGGACGAAGGTCTGCTCAAGTAACTCAAGCATTCAACCCCGGCAGTGCATTGAGCGATCAGTGCATCGTCGGGATTCGAGCAGGCCCGCGGATCATTCTTTCGCACACAACAGAATCATAAAAAAGGCTATAAAACCCGATAAAAATAGTTGATTTCTGTTTCTCCAGGAGTACTCTACTGTAATCATATACAGCCCAGGAGGAACTCATGGACGGAGGCTTTCCCACTGTTCCGCGCTCCCTCTCTGATCTCGAATCCGAGATCACGAAGCTGGCCGGTCATCTCAATGCGGCCACTCATCGTTGGCTGGTCTTGATCGCCGAGTTCGATACCCGCAAAGGCTGGAATGGCGTTGGCGTACAGTCGTGTGCGCACTGGCTCAACTGGAAGTGCGGCGTGGCAATGGGTGTGGCTCGGGAGAAAGTCCGGGTCGCTCATGCCCTCGAATCATTACCCAAGATCTCGGAAGCGATGGCGAACGGCCAGCTCAGCTATTCCAAAGTCCGGGAGCTGACCCGGGTCGCCTGCTCTGGAACCGAAGACTATCTCCTGAGCATCGCCCTCCACGGCACGGCTGAGCATGTAGAAAAATCAGTCCGTCATTTCCGCAGAGCCAAGGAAGTCGAAGAGCTGTCCCGGGAAGCGGAGCAACAGTTCAATCGCTTCCTCAGTTACTCCTTTGACGATGATGGTTCGCTGATCCTCAAAGGACGTCTTCCCGCTGATACCGGTGCATTGGTCCTCAAGGCATTGCAGGCTGCAACGGATCAAGTTGATGACAACTCATCTGACGACAGTGACGAGTCCTCCAACCTGAACGAAAACGTTCCGGCCGGAACGTACAAAAATACTGAACTGACTCGCCGCATGAAACGCGCCGATGCGTTAGTGCTCATGGCAGAAAGCTTCCTGGCGAATGGAGCCAAGGAATTAAGTGGCGGCGATCGGCATCAAGTCGTCATCCACATTGCCGCGGAAACGCTTCAGCACAAAGAGGCCGGCTGCTGCGAGATCGAGGACGGCCCTTCCATTGCCGCCGAAACCGCCCGACGTATCACCTGCGATGCCAGTCTGGTGCCCCTCATCGAGAACGAGGACGGTGAACCGCTGGATATCGGTCGAAAGACCCGTTCCATCCCTCCTGCCCTCAAGCGCGCCCTCAAAGCACGGGACAAAGGCTGCCGTTTCCCTGGCTGCACGAACACCCGCTACGTTGATGCCCATCACATTCATCACTGGGCCGATGGTGGCGAGACCAAAGCCACCAATCTCCTCTCCCTCTGCCGCTTCCATCATCGTCTGGTCCATGAAGGCGGCATCACCATCCAACGCCTCGACGATGGCGCAGTGCGATTCGTGAAGCCGGATGGGAAATTCTTCGACAGTGTCGTTCCAGGTCACACCAGCGACTGGACACAACTCCCCGCCAGCAATGATCAGCACGAAATCCAGATCGACAAGAAGACCGCCATCACCCGCTGGCAGGGTGAACGCATGGACTATGGATTGGGGATCGAGGTGCTGTTGCAGAAGTGGCGGAAGGGAAAAGGCGTTTCAAAGGGAATCGGTTCTGAAAGGGATGGCGGGTAACGACCCAAAGCTGTCCCTTGGTCACGCATCCGAATACACCACACCCGGGGGCGAGGAAGAATGCGTTTAAGAGATAGGACCGGCAATTATTGGTGCTATGGCGCTTGCTGACCATCAAGCGTTACTCGTTTGTAAACTCGACGGTCCATCCATCGTTCCGACGATCGAGAACGGAGCCACCAGCCGTTACACAGAAGCGCTGTCGATAAACCGCATCGCGGAGCATCTGCGCGCAGCCCTCTGGGGATTCGCCTGTCTTGCGCCAGTCCTTTATCCCCGAATCGTAGGCATAAAACTCAAGAGACGCGCTTAATGCCCCGGCATTCCATCGCGTCGCTTGGCCACTTTCCTTACTTTCGAGCACGGCGTCATAGATCGTATAAGGAGGGCGACTGTATGCCTTCCACGTTTCACCCCCGTCCTCCGAAAGGCTGATTTGCGAAAAAGCGCCTTGTAGACGCGTAGCAGTGATCAATTCGCCGTCGCTTGACACTTGGAAAACGTCGAGCCGGTGTGGAGGTTTGTATGAACTCCATTGCAAAGTCTTAAGGTCAAGCCTTTGTAAAGAGTCAACGGTGTTCACGTAGTAACCATGGCTTCCTACATTTCCCACGATTCTAGGGGGAGAACCGATGGCTCGCACCAGCGTTTGCTTAGGCAGAGCAAAGACAGTCATAGAGGAGAGATCGTTCAGGTCATCACCAGCTGCGGTGTAAATGTGTAGAGGTCCATCGGTGATCCAGGGGAACTGTTGCCCTGTTGACGGCACAGCGAGAACAAACCATCGGTCGCCGACGTGGTCGATATCGACCACGATTTCCTGAGTCTCGGGGCGACGTATACGCTTCCACGTCTTCCCAGCATCGGCGCTCGCGAGAATCGCGCCCCGGAAGGTGCCGACCACAATCCGATCGCCACTCGCTTCGACCGCGGTAACCTCGTCTAAAGAGCCGGTATCGACTGCTGCCCAAGTTCCATCATTGCGACGAACGCGCAACTGGCCGAAATCTGCGCCGAAGTAATAATTGGCCCCGCTGTCGACACCAGGCTCCTCGACTCGTGGCACTGCAGCCAATCGCGCCAGCGGTAACAATGATTCAAATGTGCGCGCATCGCGCAATTGCTTTACGAGTGGCGGCTTGTTGACCTTGCGCACATAGGCCGAGATAAGATCAGCAACGAGACCTAGATTTGTAGGAGCTGCAACAAGCTTAGAGGGTTGTGGCGGCAACAAGGGCCGCCAATACTTCGTTGCCGTGATCAATTCGCCCAGTTGCACCTGTGCTGCGGCGGTCTCTTCAGCTGCCTCGGTATGTGCCGTAGGCAGTGCAATATATTCGTAAGCCCCGAGCTGAATCTGTATCACCGCACCTAGATCAGTGAGAGTTCCGCCCTCGACTACGATTGGGTCGTAAGCGCCTCCGTCCTGAGCACGCACATCCACGATTTCATAGTTGCCAACCGGGAGCCACGTCCCATGCGAGTAAGGCCCATGTTTCACAACACGTGGCAATATCTCTTTCGCTTTTGTCTGCGTGTTTCGAAGTGCGAACTGCTGCGCGTAAGACCATTGAGGCAAGCTCACTCGAACGTAGCCGTGCGTAGCCGCCAGATCGGCCGACTGACTTGCGCTATGCACAGGCTCAGAAAACAAGAGTGAAATAAGCACCAGGGTCAGAATCTGTCCCAGTGACATAAGAGTCCCTTCATTGTCATCTTTGTACGTAAATAACACAGCGATCTAGGTTGAGACGTTCAGATGCAGCTCGGCTCAGCCAGGACATTTTATAGACCCATGAAGCTGCCAACCGAGATAACAAGACTTCTAATCGAGCATCACCTTCTTCGTTTTGCCTACAACTTCGGTCGCGATTTGAAGTACTGAACTTTTGCTTCAACTGTCCTACTCAAATATAAGCCCAACATTCGTGATCCCACTAGGAAAATAAGCATTCTCAGGCATCGCCTGCACAGTTGCTTAAGCGGACTATGATGCGTGTCTCCCAGATGTCTCGTTGAACGCTGGGGTGCGGCTATCGAAAGACGTTGGTGGTTTGTGCTGCGAATCACTGGACCCCTATAGCAAGCCTATGTTTTGCCCTGAGGATTACACCCGAGCCGCCGAATCATACATAACATTGTGCGACCGGCTTATCAGCGGCCCGAGGGAAAGGTATATTCAACGTCTAGGCGCATACATCCATACTCAAAGCGCCGCCCAGCAAGGGGATTCGATGCACCGGGTCTATTTGATGGTGGCGCGGGCTGCGATGCTATGCACCATTCTTTTGCTCGCCGCCTGTGGCGGCGGCGGATCACAGAATCCCCCACCCCCACCGGTGACTATCACGGTGGGCGGTAACGTCACCGGGCTCGCCGGCAATTCAGTGGTCCTTCGCCTAAACGACGGCACTAACCTGATCGTCAACGCGAACGGCAGCTTCGTGTTCCCTGGCACAATCGCGAGCGGCGCAACTTACTCAGTCACAGTGCAAACTCAGCCCACCAACCCCGTTCAGACGTGTGTGCTAGTCAACGCCACGGGTAGCGCCTCAACAAACATCACTAGCGTAACGGTCACCTGCAACACAGACCTATATCACGTAAGCGGTACGATCACAGGTCTCGCTGGCGGCACCGTCGTTTTACTCAATAATGGTGGGGACGCTCTCATGCTGTCGGCAAATGGCACCTTCCAATTTGCCACGTCCGTCGCGAGCGGCGGTGCTTACGCGGTCACCGTAAGAACGAACCCAACGGGACCCGTTCAGACCTGCGTGGTGACACAGGGCTCCGGGAATGTGGTTACCGCAGACGTGACCACCGTAGCCGTGAATTGCTCCACCAACAGTTATTCGGTTGCCGGTACGGTTACCGGACTCAGTGGTCCAGGTCTCATCCTGCGAAACAATGGTGGCAATGATCTCGCCGTAAACGCCAATGGCATGTTTACGTTCAGCACGCCCATAACGAGTGGTAGCAACTACTTAGTTACGGTGCAGACCCAGCCCCTGACGAAGCGCTGCACGGTGATGAACGGAAGCGGCCCTGTTATCGCCACGAACATCGACAATGTAAACGTCACTTGCGTGAACCTTTACACCATAGGCGGATTAGTGCACGGCCTCGACGTTCCCGGTCTTGTCTTACGCAACGCGGGTGGCGACGACCTCACAATCGATGCGAACGGCGCATTCACCTTTGCCACCCTATTGCCCCAAGATAGTGGCTATAACGTCACTACCGTGGCTGGCACGCCCTCCTCACCACGGCACGTCTGCCAAGTCACCAGCGGCACAGGTCTGGCTACCACAAACATCACGAACATCGACGTGATCTGCGAGGCCGATCGCTTCGCATACGTAGCACACTCCAGCACGGTTAGCTTCAACGGTCCGGGCCTAGTGTCTGCACTCACCATGAATCATGAGACCGGCGCGCTTGCACCAATCGCCGGCACATCGACATACGCCATCGGTAATGGGGCAAGACAGATCGTTTCCGACCCGCGCGGACGATTCATCTACATTGCGCACACCGCCGTTTTTACAACGCAGGGTTCCATTTCCGGGTTCAGCGTGAATCCAGCTACCGGAGGTTTAACGCCCGTGCCCGGGTCGCCGTTCCTGGCTGGCATGGCGACTAGTAGCCTTGCTATCGACAGCGAAGGATCTTTTCTTTATGCAACCAACACAAACTCGGATGACGTCAGCGGATGGGCAATCCAGCCCAATGGTTCGCTGAGTATCGTGCCGGGCTCGCCCTACCGCATCGGCGACGCCGCGTCGCCCTCCAGTATTGTGATCATGCATGGCGGCCAGTGCTGCTATGTGTATGTGGCTCATAGCAATATCAACGGTGTGCCGCACGTGTCCGCATACACATACCATGAGATGACGGGCGCGCTGTCACAGCTGTCGGACTCGCCGTTTTCCGCCGGCCTCGCCGCCTACTCGCCCACCTCGCTGCAGATTAACAACACCGGCGAGCTGCTCTATATGGCAAATGGAGGCACGAGCAACATTACCACCTTCGACATCGCGGGTGGTTCCGGCACGCTTACCGAACGCAGCGGCTCTCCAACAAGCGCTCTGAATGCACCCTGCTACCTCCACCAGCCGCCACTGTCACCGCTACTACTTGTTGTGTCGAGTCTAAGCTCTCAGCTCGGGTTGTTTTCCAACGATCCGAATACTTCCTTGCCTACTTCTCTGCTGGACACCGAGAGCATGTTCGGCGGTGAGTATTGCAGTGTGGCAACCGACCCCTACGGCGAGTTTGCGTATGTACCAAAGTTTGACGACGTCGCGAACTACTTGTTTGGTTTCAGGAGCGGCCCAGGTGGTTCCTCCCTGGATCCCCTGCTCCTAAGCGCGGTCGCGCCAACCAATACTTACATTCTCACAGCGCAAAAGCCTCGCACCATGGTGATTCGGAACAGTCGTCGCGATCGCGAGGTACTCCAAGTTGGAAACTAGTACGGCTTCGAGCGGACTCTTCTAGTGATTTCCTTTGCTACGCACTAAATGCAGACGGACGCACCATCGCAGATCCTTGAAGACGCGGAAATGCTGGCCGATGCAATTGTGCCTAACGCCGCCAAGGTTCACTGGCCGCTTGCGCCTGTTCGCAGATGGTAAGCGTTTGTGGTGAAGGCTGAGGATAAATGCCGAAGAGCGTTAGCATCTATGAGAGAAGGGGCACCGTATATATTTCTGCCTCCCATCAAACGTAGGCCGGGTTCTGGGTTAACCGTGCCGAGGTCATGACGCTCGTTGCCCCACTGCACGAAGATATAAGGAAGGCGGTCCCTGCCGGGTTAGCCCGATCACGGGAAGGTGTTTCAACTCCGCTGTCATCGACCGATCTATCGACTCCGCTGTTGAAGGCTTCGGGTGAGTTGCCCTGGAGCAGGTTCGCGAAAACCGCCAAGTTCGTCTGCGTTCGACAGAGTGGCGATACCGTTAAAATCACTTCGTACACAAACTTAGGGGGCAAAGATAGCTTGGTCTCTATGCAGGACGAAGCGACTTTGCTGCCATCGCGAGACTCGGGGTTAGCCGCTGCGTTGGCTCATGCGCTTAAAGTGGCCGATGGATCATAGGGTGCTGGAAAGCGAAACGTACGATCGTTAGCTGTACAGCGAACTTGTTTACGGTGTTTTGCGGAATGTCCGCTCTTGGCCGACAGCCGACGTTGTCTTTGATTCAATGAATATCGCAGACCAGTTCCGCCGGCCTTCGGACGGGGTGCACGTTTGGCAGAATTCGCGTGCGCTACTACTGATCCTATGTTGCGGGCACTCTTGGCCTCACTCCGTCACTATGATCAGCGGTGTGCAGAGCGAAGACTATGCTCAATTGCCGACGACGCTACTTCGCAGGCACCCTCTTCCGCCACATTGATGCCGCTGGTTGTCGGAAAAGCTGAACGTGTACCCCGGCCGAAGGACGGCTCTTTCCGGAATCGCCAGTACAGTCGCCACACACACGAATCGGAGCAGGTCAGCTTTCTTCCCGAGCTGAAACGCGCCGGATTTTCTGCAGCATGGTGTCGCTGTCAAATGGCTTCACGATGAAATCGGCGGCACCTTCGCGCAATGCCTCCAGCACCATCTCGCGCTCTCGAGTCACCGTCAACATGATCACGGGAATCTTCACAAAGCGCGGCGTGGACTTCAGCAGTCGCAACAATTCAATGCCGCTCATGCCTGGCATGTCCACGTCGAGAAGGATCAGATCCGGTATGGACGCCTCGATCGCGGTCAGGGCGGAGGACGCATCCAACACGCCCGTCGCCTGCATTCCTGCGGAGTTCAGCACCGACACTGCCACTGAAAGCTGGAACGCGTGGTCCTCCACCACCAGCACCTGCAGGTCGAGCGGCACGACGGCTTCTTCACGGGTCGTTGGGGAATCCGTCACCGCCGGATGGAACTGCTCGAAGGCATCGCAGGCGCGGTGCATGGCCAGCATCAGGCGCTGCGGATCATGCGTTATTGTCCAGAACAGGACGTAGTCTGCAATGCTCTGACTGCGGCACAGGTCATAGGCGGCGCTCACATTCTTGCGGGAACACAGCATGACTGCCTGCGCCTGATGCCCCGCAGAGATCGGCCGCGCCAGCGTATAACGCTGATGAAAATCCGTGGCAGCAGCCAGATCGTGGAATGCGAGCACCAGCACTGCCACGTCGTCTCGCTGCACGAGGACTCGCCAGTCTTCTTCAGTAGTGACAGCGAGGATCTCGCTGAACTCGGGCTCAAGCAGCGAATACACCAGCGCCACTTCGGCGGAACTGTCCGAAGCTACGGCACAGCAAGCATGACGGGTCCGCCCGGGACTCGCAGGCAAGGCGGTCTCCATGGATGTTGGCAATCCCGCCTCCTGTCAATGCCGAGCCGGACGTCGGGGAAGCCGCGCAGGAACCGACCCGGACTGGCTGCTGCTGCGCATATTCATCAGGCAGAAGTCCCTGAACATGTCCTCATCCATGGGCTTGGCAATGAGATAGCCCTGCGCTACGTCACAGCGCGCGGCCTTCACCATGTTCCAGTCACTGGATGATTCGACACCTTCGGCCACGCTTGTGATGCCGAGCCTGCGCGCCATCTCCACGCTGGACTCAAGGATGATGCGGGATCCCGCATTGAACGCACAGCCGGTGACGAAGCCCTGGTCGATCTTGAGTTCGGTGAAGGGGACGCGCATCAGCTGCTGCAGGCTGGCAAAGCCCGTTCCGAAATCATCCACTGACAGACCGAAGCCGCGCATCCGCAGCCTGGCCAGGTTCTCCAACGCAGGTGCAACCTGGGTCATCGCCGCCGTTTCCGTAATCTCGAAGATCACGAAACGGGGATCGAGTCCGATTGCGTGGACAATGTTCGTGATGCGGTCGGCCATGGTCGTGTCGGTCAGCGACACCAGCGAGAGATTCACGGATATCGACAGCTCCAGGCCGAGTCTGTGCATCCTGTGGCAGGCCCGCGCAGCACTGTCCAGCAAGCTGAAGGTGAGCTCGTCAACGTGTCCGGAGAGCTCCAGCACGCCGATGAAGGCATCGGGAAAGACCAGCCCGTGTGCGGGATGATGCCAACGGGCCAGCGCTTCCATGCCCAGTACACGGCCGGTCGAGAGTGCGACCTTGGGCTGATAGAACGGCACAAACTGATTCTGCCGCACCCCGCGCCGGATCTCTTCAAGAACATAGGCGGGTCCGGCGCTGGGCAGTTGCTTCAACTGCGGTTCAGTGGAATCGCGGCGTGCAATGATGTCCTCAAGACCCGCCAGCGTCACCGGCTTCTCCATCAGGCCGAGCAGACGCAAGCCGTACGCTATCGCCATTTTCTCCACTGACGCTGCCAGCGCCCGATCCTTGGCGCTGCTGATGACGACTGATGCAGTGCTCCTGGCCCTTCCGAGATGCCGCATGAACTCCATGCCATCCATTTCCGGCATGTCGAGGTCACACACGACCACATCCACCGGCACTGCGTTCTGCATCGACGCCAGCCCTTCCTTGCCGTCCTTGGCCTCGCGCACTTCACGGGCGCCGAGCGATCGCAACATGCGGGCAACTGTCCGCCGCTGGAAGCCATCATCTTCCACGACCAGCGCCACGAGATTGCTGACGGCTGACATGTCTACTCGGCGATGATCCGTTTGGCTTCCGCAAGATGTGCATCCAGCCGGCACAGGGCTCCGTCCATCGCGGCGTTCGCCTTTTTCACATCATCGGCGCTTCCCTGGCGCGCGGCACGCTCCATGTCTTCGCACACCGTCGCGAGCTCGATCGCGCCGATCATTCGGCTCGAACCGATCATTCGATGGGCAATGCGTGCGCAGGCTGGATGATCCGAAACCAGCTGGGCTGCGCGCAGGTCCGAGAGATCGGACTCACTGTTGGAAATGAAGTCGACCAGGATCTCGGCGCGTCCGGCAGGTGTCGATGCGATCTTGCTCAGGCCAAGGAGACTCAGTGCCGCAACCTGGCCCGGCTGCGCTGCCGCGGTCGCAGATTCGTCGGCACCGGGCGTCTCTATTCCGCCGGAAGTCATCCATCTGGCGAGCGTCTTGCGCAATGCGCTGAGCTCGGCAGGCTTGGTCAGGATGTCATCCATGCCGGCGGCGCGACACAACTCCGCGGCACTGGGCAGCACGTTGGCGGTCCAGGCGATGACAGGTGTTCGCTGCCGACCTTCTTTTTCCTCGATCTCCCGGATGGCCCGCGACAGTGCATACCCATCCATGTGCGGCATGTTGCAGTCCGTGACCACCACATCGATGCCTCCCGCCAGCCAAAGGGCAAGGGCCTCGCGCCCATCCACCGCCGTCTGCACCTGCAAGCCCAGTGCTTCGATCTGACGCGCAAGCAGCTCTCGATTGGTCGGGTGATCGTCCACTGCCAGCACCATCGAGCCCGCGCCTCCAGCGGTGTTCTCGATCAGTATCCTGACGCGCTGTGTGGATTCGCCCTCAAGCTCGCCTGGCTGGGCTTCCCCGATGGATAGTGGCAGCGTCACGCCCACCGTGGTTCCGGCGCCTGGCACGCTCTTCAACTGCACGCTGCCACCCATCATCTCCGCCAGACGACGGCTGATCGACAAACCGAGTCCGGTACCACCGTACAACCGTGCGGTGGTCGCACCCGCCTGCTCGAATGGCTGGAACAGTCGCTGTTGCGCTTCTGTCTCGATTCCGATGCCGGTGTCCTTCACCGACAGGCTGATGGTATCTGTGCCCTCGACACGTTCCACCAACTCCGCACGAATCTCCACTGTGCCCTCGGCGGTAAACTTCAGGGCATTGCTGACCAGATTGTCGAGAATCTGCAGCACGCGCAAGGGATCGGCCATCAACCAGGGACTGATGCGCGGATCCGCACTCTGCGACAACACTATGTTCTTGGCGCTTGCAATGCCGCGATGGCAGTGCAGAACCCGGCGCAGAAGCTGCGTGACCGACATGGGCTCCAGGCGGATTTCAAGCTTTCCCGCTTCGATCTTCGCGTGATCCAGGACATCGTCGATCAGTCGAACCAGGCCTCGGCCCGAATCACGCGCGATCTCCAATGTCTCCCGCTGCTCGCCATTGAGGCGCGAGAGACTCAGCAACTCCAGCATCCCGAGCATGCCATTCAGCGGCGTACGCAGCTCATGTGACATCGTCGCCAGGAACACCGATTTCATGTCGCTGGCGTGCTGGAGCTCGATGTTCTTTTCCTGCAACGTTCGTTCGAAACGCTTCAGTTCCGTCACATCGCGCGCAGCGGCAAACACTCCCTGAAGCTTCCTGTCGCGATCATAGAAGGTAGTGGCGTTGTAGGACACGACGAGTTCCGTGCCATCCCTTGCGCGGGCAGTCAGTTCATAGTTGGTGACCTTCCGTTCACTGAGCACGAGCTTGATTGCCGCTTCCGCTCGCTCGGGATCAGCGAAGAACTTCTTGAATGGGGCACCAATGAGCTCGTCGCGAGTACAACCGGTCAGTGCCTCCATCTGCTTGTTGACATCCGAGATGATGCCCGAGGTGTCAGTGGTCATCAGTGCATCGATATTCGACTCGATGAGCGACCGTGTATAAAACTGCTGGTCGCGTAATCTCTGGTCGAGTTTCTGCTGCTCTGCTTCGACCTGCTTCCGTGCAGTGTTGTCGGTACCGATCAGCAGGTAGCCGATGATCTCGTCCTTGCTGTCACGCAACGCAGTGACCGAGACCACGGCCGGAAAGCGGGAGCCATCCTTGCGGATGTAGGTCAACTCGTAGATGTCTTCGATGCCGCGAGAGGCTTTGAATACGAGGGCTTCGAAGCCGGGCGTGATGGAAGTCCCGAGTTCGACACTCAGCGCCTTGGCGCGGGCAATCACTTCCTGGGGATCAGAGATATCGGCGGGCGTGATCTTGTTCATCACTTCGGTAGCCGCATAACCGAGCATGCGTTCCGCACCTACATTGAAGATCTGGATGACGCCTTTTGCATCGGTGGCGATGCTCGAGAAGTTGGCGCTATTGAAGATGGCGTCCTGCAGCGCGCCGGTCTTGAGGAGGATCTCCTGGGGAAGGTATGCCATTCTGGTGAGTGTCCTTGCCCAAGCCAGCGTTATCCGTCGAGCCTGGACAGGCCCGCGGGCCTCCGGATGGGATGACGGAAGCCGAACCGACAGTACGCCTGCAGGGCGGGCCGAGAGCCCTATTGGGTCTCACTTCCCGGCTCAATCGCAGCGGACGGAACTCAGTGCCCGGAATCTTCGATACGAAGTGAGCGCCTGTTCTTGCAAATTTTACTCTGCACTGTTGGCGACCCGCTTCACCAGCTCGGATGGGTATTTGAGGAACAACCTCGCTCAGGGCCGCACTATCGCGGGATTCTTCTCGAAGTAATCGGGATATGCTTTAAGGAAATTCGCGAGCGCCGCGTCGGCTTCTTCGTTCTGACCTGACTCTCTCAACGTGCGAATGTCGCGGAGCCAGTCCTCCGCGGCAGTCTCGGAAGTGGCGGACGCGGCCTGCCGGTCAGCGGCGCGCGAACGCGCGTTCGATAGGCCCTGAAGACCATTCGTGGCAGACGCCTGGGGAGTGATCACCACGATTTCAGGCGATTGCAGGGCGACAGGGGGTGTCGTTACGGGTGCTCGTGCCGGTGCCGGTGGAGCTGGAGGCGAAGGAGCTGCCGCTGGTGCCGGTGCTCGCTCTGCCCGAACCGCAGTACCTGCCGCAGGAGCTGCGGGTGCCACCATAGCTGGCGACTCGCTTGCCGGAGACGGTGGCGGCCGACTATCAGTCACAGCTGAACTCACTGTCGCATCGACGGGTTGCTGGATTTCACCCGCGACCTTCGCCTCGCGCTCTTCCATCAGGTTTGCATTGGCTGGTGCGCTGGCGAAATCAGATGATTCCTGCAGCGGTACCCCGGTCCCTATGCCGGCATCCCGGAAGATCGCAAAACTCAACAGAACGGTTGCAGCCACTGCAAATGGAATCATCCAGCGCGTACGGCGAACAGGCAGGCGCGATACGTTTGACGATGCCCCTTTCACAGCTGCACGCGCCTGGGCAAGTACGGCGCGATCAAGCTCTGCAGGAGGTTCTTCGTTCGCAGACGACTGGTAACGGCGTGAAATGTCCGAGCGACGGCCCAGGTAATCCACCAGATCCTTGTCATCGTGATCGTTGGGGGGTGAAGTCATGATTCCACCCGTACTGGCTTCAGTTCTGTCATTCCGAATTCGCCTGCCATGACCCGTCGCAGTTTCGCGAGTGCATACCGCAGGCGGCTCTTGACGGTTTCCGCGGGAACGCCCGTGACTTCTGCAATTTCCTTGAGTTCAAGACCGGTTTCCTCGAAGAGCAGGAAGACTTCCCTCTGCTCGGCCGGCAAGTCGGCAAGAGCCTGGCGAAAAGCAAGATCCAGTTGCGCCTGCCCTGCCTGCGCCTCGGGTTGCTCATGGCTTTCTGCAGCGAGCTGCTCTTCATGATCGTCGACGGATTCCATCCGGTTCGCGCGTTTGCGGTCCTGCAGGCGATAGTGATCGACGACGCAGTGATGTGCGATCCGGTACAGGAAGGTCTTGAAGGCGGCTCGCACTTCATATCGCTCGCGGCTGGTGATCACGCGGCTCCACACCTCCTGGAAGACATCCGCCGCCGCGTCGCGCGGATGGCAGTGGCGGAGCAGATAGCGGTAGAGCGGACCTTTGTGGCGGGAATACAGGAGCTCGAAGGCGGCTGTGTCCCCATCACGGTACCGTTCCATTAATACGGCGTCGTCGATCTCTGCATGCACGAGCGCTAGGGTACGCGAAAGCTCTCTCCGCGAGAATGCTTGAGGACTTCAGAAGGGCTTCGGGCCGCGAAGTGTTTTCGGAAACACCGTGAATACATCCCTGTAGGTTCCGGGTTCGGCTTCCTGCCTCACACGGTTCCGAAAACACTTCCCGACCCAAAGCCCATTTCCCGATCCCTCAATCCCTCGCGACGCTCGGGTTTACGCGTCCCATGCGCTCGTCGCGTGCAGAGCCGAGCGACGGGGTGGGTTGGAGAGCCTGGGCCAGATCGACGAGGGCGAGGAACTCGCGGCGGTGGCCTTGGGAGTCGACGCTGGTCGTGGGCTTGGCGAGGGCGCGGATGTCGTCGTAGCCAAAGGCGCCGAGGTACTTCCCGCCCCGGAGTTTCTGGCCGAAGGCGGCAACGCTGGCTGCGAAGCGGAAATCGTTCGATTCGCGGCCTGAGGCGACCATCGAGCTGCGCTGGACGGGGAACTCGATCAGCTTGCTGGTATCGCCGCCGGAGGCACTGTCGGGGGCCTTGTAGCGAAGACGGACGAAAGCGAGTTCGCCGGAGGGTGAGGGATTCGCAGCGCGCGGGACTTCTTTGCCATAGCGAAGCGGATCGATCTTGCCGTGGCCGCCAGCGGGGACGACCTCATATAAAGCCGTGACGCGATGCCCTGCTCCGATGTCACCTGCGTCGACCTGGTCATTGTTGAAATCTTCGCGGGCAAGGATGCGGTTCTCGTAGCCGATCAAACGGTACTCGGCCACTAGGGCGGGATTGAATTCCACCTGGATCTTCACATCGCGGGCGATGGTGAAGAGCGTCGATGAGACTTCCTCGACCAGCACTTTCCGCGCTTCGGCGAGCGTATCGACATAGGCGTAGTTGCCGTTGCCTGCATCGGCGAGCTGCTCCATGAGATTCTCGTTGTAGTTGCCGGTGCCGAACCCGAGCGTCGTCAATGCCACGCCGGAGCTCCGCTCCCGCTCGGCGATATCGACGAGGGACTCGAAGTTCACGGTGCCGACATTGAAGTCACCATCGGTCGCGAGGATCACCCGATTGATGCCGCCCTTGATGTAGGCATCACGGGCGAGACGATATGCGAGCTCGATCCCTGCTCCCCCGTTGGTTGAACCGCCGGCTTCGAGATCGGCAATGGCACTGAGGATCCGCTGCTTCTGATCACCGGCAGTGGGTTCGAGCACGACGCCTGATGCGCCGGCATAAACGACCATCGACACGCGATCTTTTGCCGAGAGCTGCTGCGTGAGCAGGCGGAACGCATTCTTCAGCAGTGGCAGCTTGTCAGGTGACTGCATGGAACCCGACACATCGATGAGGAACACAAGATTCGACGCCGGACGTTCCGCGGCAGGAACCGAATAGCCCTTGATCCCGATCCTGAGCAACATCGACTCAGGGTTCCATGGCGTCGCGGCGAGTTCAGTCGAAACACGGAACGGCGTGGCACGCGAGGCGGGTTCGGCATAGCTGTAGTCGAAGTAGTTCAGCATCTCCTCGACCCGTACCGCGTCTTCGGGCGGCAACTGGCCGGCATTGAGGAAGCGACGGACATTCGCGTAGGCGCCCGTATCGACATCGATTGAAAACGTGGAGACAGGCTGCTCGACCACACGATGTACGGGATTGTCATCGAGCGTCCCGTACTTCTCGGTGTTCTGCGGCAATGGCGCGACAAAGCAGCACGCAGGCGGCGCATAAGCGCGGAATGAGGCCACGCTGCCCGCACTGTTGATGGTGGCGGCATCGTGGGCCTGCTTCGATTCCTGCTCGCGCACGAGCGGCGCTGGCATCGGGGACACTTCCGTTCTGGCGGGTTCGGTCGTCGACTCATCGACAAGCAATCGCTGGCTGGGGAGCGTTACGTCCGCGCCATCTGTCCGGACCTCTTCCTGATGAGCAGCACAGGCGGCGAGCAGCGCGATTGAAACCGCAAGGATCAGCGGGCGGAGAGCGGTATTGACTGGCATCTTCATGGGTCGTTCCTCGATTTCAGGGTAAGGGCGACTGTTCGCCGTCTGCTGCACTAACGCCCGCAGGGTTGAAATCGGGTTAACGGAGCCTCAGATTCCTGATCTCATGAATATGTCGCCCTCGTCCTCCCGCATGCCCGCCGTGTTCCTCGGACACGGTAGCCCCATGAATGCTCTTGAACAGAACCGCTATACGGGGGTTTGGGCCAGGCTGGGGCAGAACGCCCCGAGGCCGAAGGCCATCCTGTGCATCTCGGCGCACTGGTACGTGAAACAGACGGCAGTCACGGCCCAGTCACAGCCGCCGACCATCCACGATTTCTACGGCTTTCCGCAGCCCTTGTTCGATTTCCAGTATCCCGCTGCGGGTTCAGAAGCACTCGTGAAGCGCGTGCAGGACATCGTGACGGCGACGCCAGTACGCGCAGACAGCGACTGGGGCCTGGATCATGGAGCGTGGTCGGTGCTGACCCACGTGTATCCGCAGGCGGATGTTCCGGTGGTGCAGCTGAGCATCGATGCAACGCGTCCACCCGCGTGGCATTACGCCCTCGGGCGTTCGCTCGCCCCGTTGCGTGACGAAGGCTTCCTGATTCTGGGAAGCGGTAACGTGGTCCACAACCTGCGGCGCCTGCAGAACAATGGTCCTTGGGATTGGGCAACCTGCTTCAACGATCGTGTGCGGGAACTGATCCTGCGTGGCGAACATGAACCACTGCAGGACTACCTGACATTGGGCGAAGAGGCGCGTCTGTCAGTCCCGACGCCTGAACACTACCTGCCTTTGCTTTATGTGCTCGGTGCGCAGCGGGAGGACGAACAGGCCAGCATTCTGGTCGATGGCATCGACCTCGGCTCCATCAGCATGCTGTCGGTCGCGACGGGATCAGCCTCAGCCGGCTAACGCGGCCTGCAGCTCGGCGATGTCGGCTTCACTCGCGGCGATGATGTCGGTCCAATTCGCGTCGCCCAGACCCAATCGCGCCAATGCCATGGGAACCGGCGACTGTGCACCCGCTGTCACTCCGGCAGCGAGCTGCTCGCTGATCGTCAATGCTACAGCCAGGACATCTGCGAGTTCCGCAGCGCCCCGCCGCGTGTGTTCGATGTCCGACTGCTGACCGATCGCCTCCACCACTTCTTCCGGCAAACCCCAGTTCTCGGCAATGCTGCGTCCGACATTGGGACTCCAGTGGCGCAAGAGCATGTCCCGGACTTCGATGTCCTTGAGCGCACCGGATTCCGCCTGCGCACGCGCGAGGATGTACACGCTGCCGATGTTGTGCAGCAGGCCCGCGAGCATCGCGAGATCGGGATTGAGGCGGGTCCGGGCGGCCAGAACGCGACTGATCGCCGCGACCTGCGTGCTTCGCCGCCACAGACGTTCGAGGTCGGGAATGATGTGCTTGAAGAGCGTCGCCTTGCGCAACTGGCTGAGCGCAAACGCGAGCGCTGCGGAGCGGACATTGGACAGGCCGATTCGGGTCACCGCACTCTTGAGATCCGTGACCGGCTTGCCGCCGTAGCCCATCGCTGGCGAATTGGCCATTACGAGAATGCGGGCCGCAAGACCTGCTTCGGCACCGGCAATGCGTGCGATTCGTTCAACACTGGCCGATTCGTCATCCAGTGCCTGCCGCATCTGCATGGCAACATCCGGAAAGGACGGGAGATCCACCTCGCCGGATGACAGCTCATTGGCAAGTGACCGGACGAATTCGAACGCCTCGACATGCAGGTCGTGTGCAGCAGTAACAGTCATGGGTGCAACTCTGATGGTGGAGGATCAGTGATCCACATCGGCAATGTTTACACGTCGTGACGCATCCTTGCGCATCGCGCTGAGTACCTGTTCAAGCGGTTCGGGGCGGGCAAAAACATACCCCTGCGCATAGTCGATGCCGAGCGAGCGCACCTTGCGGGCGATGCCTTCGTTCTCGACGAACACGGCAACGGTATCCATGCCGCGGCTCTTCGCGGCATGCACGAGGGCTCGCGCCTTCTCCTCGGATTGGCCGTTGGTGAGGATGTTGCGGATGAGGCTGCCATCGAGCTTGATGCGCGTCACGGGGAATTCGTCAAGGCAGGCGAGCGAGCTGCTTCCCGCGCCGAAGTCGTCGAGCGCCACACCGCAGCCGAGCTGCCGCAACTGCCGCATCATGTCCGCTGCCTGCGAAACATTGGCGAGCGCCGTCTGCTCTGCAATCTCGAGGGTGATGCGCGCAGGAGGAATGCCGGCGCTCGAGAGGCGTTCTGCCAAGCGCTGCACGAACAGCCGGTCACCGAGTGATTGCCCCGACATGTTGATGGCGATGGAGATTTCGCTGCTGCGGAACAGGTTCGCGAGCGGCGCGAGCATGGAGATCGCATGTTCCGTCACCCAGCGGTCCACCGCGGGCATCAACTGGTAACGATAGGCCGCCGAGAGGAACTCCTCCGGGGCAACGATGTGTCCATCCTCTTCACGCAGGCGGACGAGCAGTTCATACCCCGAGGGTTTCTTGAAGTCCTGCAACGGCATGATGCGCTGTGCATAGAGCTGCATGCGGTCCTGCTCGAGCGCCTCACGCAGCCAGTCGATGACGGCATCGCTGCTGTCGAGTTTCGGCTTCGCAGGAGCAGGAGGGTCGACGTGGACTGCCGCAGGCCTTTGGCTGAGTCCTGCAAGATCGCGCTTCAGGAGTGGCAGAACGCTATGCAGACGATTCGCCGCGACGAAGGCGGGATCCGGCCACAACCGGGAATTCGCGACGTCCGGAATATGGGCCAGCAGCACGCCCATCAGGGCATCGTTCGTGCCGCGCAACTCCAGACAGACCAATCGACTTTCGTCCATGTTGCGGCTGTGCACGGTTCCGGCGGAAGAACTGCGGGACGCCAGGCGAAGGTCACGAATCCACGCCTCGGCCAGCGCGACAGGAAATTCGCCCGTTGCCCCAAGGGTTTTCGAAGCGGCATCGGCAAGGGCAAACCCGCACGCTTCGGGGAGCAGGTGGGCGAGCAGGCCTGCATAAGGATCAAAAAGACGCTGGACTTCGGGAATGGGTGAGACGGAGTTCACGGTGTTTCTGGCCTCGAGTCTTGCGCGCAGCCGTTCAGTGGCGGGTAACCTCCGTTACCAGTTTCCCTTATCGGCAGGAGTCGAAAAGACTGGAGAGGAAGCCGGCAAGTCCCCGTGATCGGAGGTTCAGATGTCGAATTCGAACCGGTGTGGACGATCGACCTCTGCCTGCTGCACCGCACGGAGAACATCTTCCAGCGGTTCCGGTTTCCCGAATGCGTAACCCTGGGCGTAGTCGATCCCGAGGCTCCGGACCTTGCGGGCGATCAGGTCGTTCTCGACGAACTCGGCCACGGTGTCGATGTCCATGCCCTTTGCCAGCTGCACGATCGCCTTCACTGTCTCTTCGGAACGTGTGCTCGTCAGGATGTCGCGCACGAAGCTGCCGTCGATCTTGACGCGAGTCACCGGAAAGCCCTTGAGATAGGTCAGGGAATTGACGCCCGTGCCAAAGTCGTCGAGAGCGATGCGGCAGCCGAGCTGGCGGAGCCTGCGGACCATCTCGATGGCATGTGCCATGTTGCTGACTGCTGTCTGCTCCGTGATCTCGACGGTAATGTTGCCGGGAGCCACGCCGGACGCCGCGAGCTGATCGGTGAACCGCTGCATGAATGCGGCGTCGCCGAGCGACTGACCGGAAACGTTGATCGACATCGAGATGCCATCGCGCAGCAGCATGCCGGAAAACGGCGCCAGCTGTCGCAAAGCGCGATCGACCACCCACCGGTCGAGGGAAGGGAGCAACTGGTAGCGCTGCGCCGCCGAGATGAATTCCGCAGGCGATACGATCTGCCCGTCCTCGTCCCGCATGCGCACGAGAATCTCGTAACCGCACGCCTTGTCCGGATGCTTTAGCGAAGCAATCTTCTGCGCATAGAGGACCATGCGATCGGCCTTGAGCGCTGCCCGCAGGCGCCCGACTGCCATGACGTCGTCCTGACGACGCATCATGCTGGAGTCTGCCGTTGCGTAGACTTCGACACGGCCCCTGCCGCGATCCTTCGCGGTCTTGCAGGCAAGTTCGGCGGCTGCCAGCGCTCGTGGCAAAGCCTGCGGAATATCCATCAGCGCTGCCACCCCGCAACTCAGCGATATCTCGGCCTTCTGGTCAGCCGTGCCCATGCTGATCTGGGAGGCGGCACGCTGCAGCGCCATCGCAATCGACACGGCGATGTCTGGATGCGCGTCCCGCAACACCACGGCAAACCGGTCCCCCGAGACGCGCGCGGCCAGGGCGTTTTCCGGAATGAGCGGCGGAGAGAGCAGATCCGCGACGCGGACGATGACTTCATCGCCAATCTCGAAACCGTGTACTTCGTTGACGAGATGCAGACGATCTATATCGACATAGATCACGCTGCCTTCCGGACCTGCTTCCGCGCCACCTCGGCCAAACTGCTGCTCAAGGGCGGTGCGGGTGTACAGACCGGTGGCCAGGTCGAACTGGGTTTCGAGCATCGCTGCGGCCTGGCGTCCCAGATGCCGCCCGAGAAAGGTATGACGGCTGGCAAATTCCGGCGCCTGCATGGGATTGAAGAAGGCGATCAGGCCAATCACGCGGCCGGCAGGCTGTATGACAGGCACGGCCATCATCCTGCAGAGCTGCATTCCCCGGGCTGCCTGCGGCGGTGAGTTCACGACCAGTGGCTTCTCACGTCGCTGCACCCAGGTCAGGAGGTGTCCGCTGGTCAGTGCGAACGATTCTGCAAGGCCGGGTTCGGAAGTGGCGGCGTGGACGATGGAGATTCGCTTTTCAGGAATGACAATGGCACCGAACGCTGCGCCAAGGCGCTCGCATCCGGCGACGAGAAGCGCCTTCACGCTTTCATCATCTCCTGAATTCGTCCCGATCCTTGTGGTGAAACCGAAGAGCCATTCGAGCTCCTGGGTTCTTTCCGACAGGACCTGCGTGCGGCTCGAGGTTTTTGCCGCGGTCGACAGTTCACGAAACAGGATGGGCAGGCCGGCACTCAGGCGGGTCGCCACCACCGAAGCGGGCTTGCTGCCCAATTTGACCCAGGTAGCTTCAGCCAGCTGGACCGCGACGACCCCCATCAGACGTCCCTTCGAGTCGCGCATTGTCAGGGCAACCGCAAAGACGGGTCCGTCCAGCTGCGTCTCGTAGACCTTTCTGCCGGAATCGGCGGCAAGGATCGCCAACCCTGCCAACCACCGGTCGAGCGCCTTGGCCTGCAGGCGACCATTGCCCTGGAGCAGTTGCAATCCACCATCGTAGAAACCGAAGGCAGCCGTGCAGCCCAGCAGTCGTCCGAACAGCTCGGCGTAGGTGTCGTACAGGCGAGGCTGTTCGGTGGCTCTGGCTGAGACGCTGTTCACGATCGGGAGGTTTCCGGAGCGAAGATGTAAGGATTGATTCCGCTCTGCCTGTATCGACCGGCCAGCTCCTTGACTGGAGTCCTGCTCCGAAAGATTCCTTAAGTACTTCCCCCTATCGAAAACGGCTATGGCGTCAGGCCGCATCCTCGCGAGGCACTGGCTGGGCAGGCAGCACGTCATACCCCAGATTCGGTGCGAGCCAGCGCTCGGCCTCCTCGACTGAAACGCCCTTCCTCTGCGCGTAGCTGTGGACCTGGTCTTTGTCTATCTGCCCCACCGCGAAATACCGGGCATCGGGATGCGACAGATACCACCCACTGACAGCGGCGGTCGGGTACATGGCAAACGATTCGGTGAGGCGAATGCCGGTCGTGCGATCGGCATCGAGCAACTGCCACAAAGTTGCCTTCTCGGTGTGATCGGGACAGGCGGGATACCCGGGCGCCGGGCGAATACCGCGATATTTCTCATCCACAAGTTGCTCACCGCCCAGCCGCTCTTCGGGGGCGTAGCCCCAGAACTCGCGACGGATGCGTTCATGCGACCGTTCCGCCAGTGCTTCCGCGAGACGATCGGCCAGTGCTTTCAGCATGATGGATGAGTAATCGTCGTGGCCTTCGGCAAACCGTTTGAGCGGCTGTTCGATCCCGAAGCCCGTTGATACCGCAAACGCTCCTATGTAATCGGCGACACCCGATGATTTCGGAGCAATGAAATCGGCGAGGCAGAGATGCGACTGCCCTTCTGGCTTGTCCTTCTGCTGCCGCAGGAAATGCAGCCGCGTCAGCACTTCGGTGCGCGATTCATCGGTATAGATCTCGACATCGTCATCCACCGTATTGGCCGGATAGAGGCCGATGACGCCCTTCGCGTTAAGCCAACGCTCGCGAACGATCAGCTTCAGCATCCTGCGCGCTTCGGCGTAAAGATCGCTGGCCTGCTCGCCAACTACATCGTCGTTAAGAATGTCAGGGAACTTGCCGGCGAACTCCCAGGCATTGAAGAACGGCATCCAGTCGATATACCGGGTCAGTTCTTCGAGCGGCTGTTCGAAAGCGCGGACACCCAACATCCGTGGCACCGGCGGACGATAGTCAGCCCATGCCACCGGAAACCGGTTGGCACGTGCCTGCGCGATACTGAGCCGGGGAGATTTCACTTTGCGACCCGCGTGTTGCTCACGACGCGTCTGGTGATCGGACTTGATCTTCGCCAGGTACTCCACACGCGTCTGCGGCGTGATGAGTTGCTGGCAAACACCCACCGACCGGGAAGCGTCCTTCACGTAGACGACCGGGCCCGCGTACTGCGGATCGATCTTGACGGCAGTGTGAGCCGGTGAAGTCGTAGCGCCCCCGATCAACAGCGGCTGCGTGAACCCGAGGCGCTGCATCTCTCTCGCTACGTGCACCATCTCGTCGAGCGAGGGAGTAATGAGGCCCGAGAGGCCGACCATGTCCGCCTCTTCACGCCGGGCCGTTTCGAGGATGCGCTCGCACGAGACCATCACCCCGAGGTCGATCACCTCGAAGTTGTTGCACTGGAGGACGACACCGACGATGTTCTTGCCGATGTCGTGCACATCGCCCTTGACCGTCGCGAGCACGACTTTGCCGTTGGAACGTGAACCTCCGCCAGCCGCCTTCTGCTCCTCGATATAAGGAATCAGGTGTGCGACGGCCTTCTTCATGACACGTGCCGACTTGACGACTTGCGGCAGGAACATCTTGCCTGCGCCGAACAGATCGCCGACGACGTTCATGCCGTCCATCAACGGGCCTTCGATCACCGAGATCGGATGTGCGAATTCGAGCCGTGCAGCTTCCGTATCGGCCACCACGAACTCATCAATGCCTTTGACGAGCGCGTGCTCCAGTCGCTTGATCACCGGCCAGCTTCGCCAGGCCAGATCCTCGGCCTTCTTCTGCCCCGCCTCGCCCTTGTAGCGGCCGGCGATTTCAAGCAGCCGTTCGGTCGCGTCTGCACGGCGATTGAGGATGACGTCTTCCACGCGGTCTTTCAGCTCGGTTTCGATGTTCTCGTAGATGGCGAGCTGACCCGCGTTCACGATGCCCATCGTCATCCCCGCCTTGATGGCGTGGTAGAGGAACACGGAATGCATGGCCTCGCGCACCGGATCGTTGCCCCGGAACGAGAACGACACGTTGCTAACGCCACCGCTGATCAGGGCGTGCGGACAGGTGCGGCGGATCTCCGCGGTCGCCTCGATGAAATCGACCGAGTAGTTGTTGTGTTCCTCGATGCCAGTCGCCACCGCAAAGATGTTCGGATCGAAGATGATGTCCTCGGGCGGGAAATCCACCTGTTCTGTCAGAATCCGGTAGGACCGCTGGCAGATCGACACCTTGCGCTCGACGGTATCGGCCTGGCCTTTCTCGTCGAACGCCATGACGACAACGGCAGCGCCATAGGCCCGGACTTTGCGCGCCTGCGCGAGGAAGCTCTCTTCGCCTTCCTTCAGGCTGATGGAGTTCACTACGCTCTTGCCCTGCACGCACTTGAGGCCGGCTTCGATCACCGACCACTTTGAAGAATCGATCATCACCGGGACACGCGAGATGTCCGGCTCGGAGGCAATCAGGTTGAGGAACCGGACCATGGCAGCCTCGGAATCGAGCATGCCTTCGTCCATGTTGATGTCGATGATCTGCGCACCGCTCGCCACCTGCTGGCGGGCAATATCGAGCGCCGCGTTGTAGTCATCCGCTTCGATCAGCTTGCGAAACTTCGCAGAACCGGTGACGTTGGTGCGCTCGCCCACGTTCACGAAGAGACTCTCGGGGCCAATGTTCAACGGTTCGAGACCACTCAGGCGACAGCGGACTTCCAGCGTCGACGGCTGACGTGGGGCGAACATCGCGATGGCTTCGCGGATGTGATGAATATGGTCCGGCGTCGTGCCGCAGCAGCCTCCCACGATATTCACGAAGCCGCTCATCGCGTAGTCCTTGATCAGATCGCCCGTCTCGCACGCGGTCTCGTCGTACTCGCCGAAGGCATTCGGCAGCCCGGCATTCGGATGGGCACACACATAGCAATCCGCGAGGCGCGACAGTTCCTCAACGTAGGGACGCAGCTGGCGCGCACCGAGCGCACAGTTGAGGCCGATGACAGCGGGGCGCATGTGACGCACGGAGTTCCAGAAAGCTTCGGCCGTCTGCCCCGACAGCGTGCGCCCGGAGGCATCCGTGATCGTGCCGGAGATCCAGAGAGGCAGCTCGATGCCGCTCTCATCAAATACCGTGCGAATGGCGAATAGCGCAGCCTTGGCGTTCAGGGTGTCGAAAATGGTTTCGACAAGGATCAGGTCCACCCCGCCTTCGATGAGCGCCCGCGTCGCATCGATGTATGTCGTGGCAAGCTGGTCGAACGTGATGCTGCGATACGCCGGATCGTTGACATCAGGCGACATCGACGCCGTTCGGTTCGCTGGCCCCAGTACCCCTGCCACCAAACGCGGCTTACCCGTCGCCGCAAAGCTTCGGTCAGCGGCGCGACGCGCCAGTTGTGCTGCCACCAGATTCAATTCAGGAACCAGCGCCTCCATGCCGTAATCGCCCTGTGAAGGTGCGATCGAATTGAAGGTATTGGTCTCGATGATGTCGGCACCCGCCGCCAGGTACTGGTCGTGGATGTCTTCGATGATCGCGGGCTGCGTCAGCACCAGCAGATCGTTGTTGCCCTTCACGTCCCGCGACCAGTCACGAAAGCGCTCGCCCCGATAAGCGGCTTCATCGAGCTTGCGGTTCTGGATCATCGTACCCATCGCGCCATCGAGCACGAGGATCCGCTCGCGCAGCAGGCGATGGAAAGTTTCGATTCGGGTTGAGCGATCCATCAGCCTGCACTCGCTGCACGAATCCCGGCTGCCGGTCGCACGCCGAGCGCGTGACAGATCGCATACGTCAGCTCCGAGCGGTTCAGGGTATAGAAGTGGAATTCCTCCACACCCTCGCGCGAGAGTCGCTCGACCTGCTCGATCGCCACGCTGGCGGCAATCATGCGCCGCGTATCGGCATCATCGTCCAGCCCATCAAAGCGGTGCTGCAGCCAGTCCGGCACGCTCGCTCCACAGCGACCGGCAAACCGCAGCAGTTGCGGCAGACGAGTGATCGGCAGGATCCCGGGCACGATGCTGGCGGTGATCCCCGCAGCGTCGCATTGATCGCGGAAACGCAGGTAAATATCCGTATCGAAGAAGAACTGCGTGATCGCCCGGTCGGCGCCCGCATCGATTTTCGCCTTGAGATTGTCGAGATCGAAGCGCGCGTTCGGCGCCTCGGGATGCGACTCGGGATAGGCAGCCACCGAGATCTCGAAATCACCGACGCTTTTCAGGCCTTTGACAAGATCAACCGCATACGCGAAACCGTCAGGGCTCGGGACATAGGTGCCCACGCCCTGCGGTGCGTCGCCTCGAAGCGCGACGATATGCCGGATGCCCCCGGCCCAGTATTCCCGGGCGATCTCGAGCACTTCATCCCGCGTTGCGCCCACGCAGGTCAGATGTGGAGCGGCGGTGAGCGCCGTTTCCTTGAGCACGCGCGAGACGACATGGTGAGTGCGCGTCCGCGTCGAACCGTCGGCACCGTACGTCACCGATACAAAGCGGGGTGACAGAGGGGCCAGTCGTTCGATCGACTGCCAGAGCGTCTTCTCCATCGCATCGTCGTTCGGCGGGAAAAATTCAAACGAGACGGCAACGGTCCGCTGCATGCGGCCAAGCGACTCGCTGACGCGCTCGCGCAAAGGAACGGGAACGCTCATGCAACCTCCTGCAAACGGATGGGACGCCGGGCAATGGTGAGCAGCAAGTGGCTGCTGCCGGTATCGACGGGTCGTAAACGATCGCAATGAAAGCCGGCAGCTTGCAGCCAGCGGCGGAGACCTGCGATCGGATTGGCGGCCTTCTCTTCCAGCGTGTCGAAGTCATCGACGAGCACCAGACGGCCACCGGGACGCAGCACACGGAACGCTTCGGCCAACGCTGCCTGGGGATCGGCTGCGTGACTGAGCACACGGCCCATCGTCACCGTGTCGAATTCGTTCTCGGCGCAAGGCAACCGATACATGTCGCCGCGACGGAAGACACATCGGGTGAGGCCCGCGCCATGAACCGTCGTACGCGCGAGTCGCAATGCGTCGCTCGAGACATCGAGACCCACGGCACGGCCCGCGATGGGCGCCAGCGTCTTCAGCAGGAAGCCCGCGCCGGTACCGACATCGAGCACATCGCCGATCGGCTCTTTCGCAAGCTCATCGACCAGTAGATCGCCGACCGTCGCGCCGAAAGGTTCGTGCAGGTCACCTGCCGTCTGTTCTGCCAGGCGGTCCGTGGCTCGCCGTGCGCGTTCTGCAGTCACGGCATCACGCCTGTCGCGATCACTCCGCAAAGCCGGATCGGCAGGGTCCACCAGCTCGTGCAGCCTGAGCGCCGCATCGTCGCTGGCAACGGCCAGCCGGTAATAAACGCTGTGATCTTCCTTGAAGCGTTCGAGCAAGCCGGCGTCGCAAAGCAGCTTGAGGTGGCGGGAAATCCGGGGCTGGCTCTGCTTCAGGATCTGGGTGATCTCCCCCACCGTCAGCTCTCCATGGGCCAGGATCGCCAGCAGCCGCAAGCGTGTCGGCTCTGCTGCAGCTCTCAATAAATTCAACAGGTTGGGTAATTTTCTGGTCACTTGGCCAAGCCGGGATTCGTGGCAATTCATGAATATAAAGACTTCTTTATATTCATTGGGGGCGAATCTAGCACGCGCTCAGGGCCGCCGGCTAGGGGGCCGGAGGGACCTGCTCTGGATTCCGGTGCGTTCCGGGACGCCAGTTTCGTTGTGAATGGCCGTCTGTATACTCGCGCCCCGATGCAACGCTTCCTGCAACGCTGTCTCTCGCGCACTCCGGTGCTCGGCCTCCTCATGGCCGCGCTGGTGTTCCGCGCACTCATCCCGACGGGCTTCATGCCCACCCATGAGAACGGCACGCTGGTCATGGAGCTGTGCTCGGGCTTCGGCACGAAGTCGGTCGTGGTGGATCTGGACGATCAGGAATCCTCGACCTCGAGCAGCCAGCTCTTCGAACATTCGCCCTGCGGCTTCGCGGCAGCCGCACTTTCCGCTCCACCACCGGAACCGCTCACCTTTCCAGTCACGGCAAACCTGCATTCGACTGCTGGCATCACCGAGACTTCCCCGCCCGCCGCACCCTCGCCCAGAAGGGCTCACGCTCCCCGCGCTCCCCCGCTGATCTGATCGCCCAGACGGGTTCGATCACATCGATTTCATTTCGGGTTCTGATGCAGATGCGATTGCGAGGGCGATCCTGTCTGCCGGGGAGTCAACATGTTTCGTCCAGTGCAGCTCGTGAAAGCCACGACCGTGCTGCTGCTTGCCCAGGCAGCAGCTCATGCCCATATCGTTCTTGCAGTTCCGGAAGCAGCCGCCGGAAGCAGTTATGTCGCCGCCTTCCGCATTTCACACGCCTGCGGCACTTCACCCACCGTAAAGCTGCGCATCGAAATTCCGGAAACAATCTTCAGCGTGCATCCGCAACCCAAGGCGGGCTGGAAGCTGTCGGTCGAGCGACTGCCTCTCGCACAGCCCGCCAAGGGCGAAGGCGGCGAAGTTCGCGACCGGATCAGCGCCGTCGTCTGGGAAGGCCGCCTTGAAGCCGAGTACTTCGACGAGTTCCCGGCACTCCTGAGATTGCCGACGACAACCGGCTTGCTCTATTTCCCCGCAACCCAGACCTGTGCCACCGGGGAGAATCGCTGGGTGGAGATTCCCGCGGCAGGCAAGGCGTGGACCTCTGTTCCGAAACCGGCACCGGTGTTGTCGATCGTGCGCGGCCAACCGCTCGTATCCGCAACCAACGTCGCGCCGCCAGCCACAACCGCGAATGCACCAACCGTATTGATTGCGGATCCCGAGTCGCGGCCTACCCCACCTTTCGCAACCGTGGGAGTGGCCTACCTTTCGATGATCAATCGCGGAACAACCGCGGACCGGCTGCTGAGCGCCAGCTCTCCCGTCGCGGGACGCGTCGAACTCCACGCAACCACGACGCAAGGTAACGTGGCACGCATGCGTCCCGTCGAGAATCTGGAATTGCCTCCGAACCGGACAGTGACACTACAACCGCTCGGGATGCATCTCATGTTGTTCGACCTCAAGGCGCCGCTGGTGGCCGGCCAAAGCTTTCCGCTGACACTGAAATTCAGAGAGGCGGGCGAGATAACTGTGGATGTCAGCGTGCAGACCGAAGGAGCGAGCCCCGATGCGTCCTCACACGATCACCACTAGCGGGATGTTTGCGCTGCTGGGCCTGCTCGGCGCCTGCAGCAAGGCTGCTCCGCCCTCCACATTGAGCGCAGGGGAACAGGCGTTCCAGGCCTGCATCGCCTGTCATTCACCGAACAATGAAAACCGGCCGACCGGCCCGAACCTGCATGGTCTCGTAGGCCGGCCCGCCGCTTCGAGCGAAGGTTATTTCTATTCTGAAGGACTACGGAAGTCCGGCATCGTGTGGGACGTTGCAACGCTGGACGCGTTCATCATGAACCCTTCGGTTCGCGTGCCCGGCACGTTCATGATTGCAGGTGTCCCCGATCCGCAGAGGCGCGCAGCCATCATCGAATACCTGCAGACGCTGAATTAGCTGCCGGCTGATGAACGCTTTCCTCCACCGCTGCCTGACCCGCACGCCACATTTCGGCCCTACATGCGCGACAGCGCTGGCCGTTTCAATTGCTTCCCTGTGTAACGGCGTCAATGCAGCGGAAGCGCCAGCTGCGCCCGTCAAGACGCTCGGCGTGATCACCGTCACCGGCGTTCGCCCCACGTCCCTCCCCACGCAGATTCCGACGACGATGGAAGGCGTCACGAAGGAGGAGATCGAGGCGACGATCAACGCAACGGACAGCGAAGACGCGCTGAAATACTTCCCCAGCCTGCTCGTGCGCAAGCGCTACATCGGCGACTACAACCATGCGGTACTGTCGAGTCGCGCATCCGGTACGGGCAACAGCGCGCGTTCCGCGGTCTACGCGGATGGCATCCTGTTGTCCAACTACCTTGGCAACGGAGCGACGTATACGCCCCGCTGGGCACTCGTGACTCCCGAGGAGATAGAACGCGTCGATGTGATGTACGGGCCCTTCTCTGCCGCTTATCCCGGGAATTCGGTAGGTGCGGTTGTCGACTACGTGACCCGTATGCCCACCACTCTCGAAGCCCACGTGAAGGCGACCTACTTCACCCAGCCTTCGTACGATCTCTACAATACCCACGACAGTTACGATGGTCACCAGGAAAGCGTTTCGGTCGGCAACCGCAATGGCAATTTCTCGTGGTGGATCAATTTCAACCGGACGGACAGCCACGGCCAGCCGCTGACGTTTCCGACGAAACTCGTCAGCACCGGCGCTGCCGGGTCGGCAGGAACAGCGGTGAGCGGTGCGGTGCTGGACCGTGATCGCAGCAACAATCCGCAGTACATCCTCGGCACCGCGACCGAGTACACGACCGTCCAGGATCATGCGAAGCTCAAGCTCGCCTACGACTTAACTCCAACGCTGCGTGCCAATTACACTTTCGGCTACTGGAAAAACGATGCCGAAGGCCGGCCGGACTCGTATCTTAGCGACGCAGCAGGGAATGCTGTCTACAGCGGTCTCGTCAACGTCAACGGGCGTTCCTTCACGGTCAATGCGACGGATTTTGCCCTGACGAACGACGACCTCACACACCTGATGCATGGGCTCTCGGTGAAGAGCAACACGCAGGCTGCCTTCGATTGGGAAGTCGCGGCCAGCCTGTATGACTTCACGAACGACGAACAGCGGACGGCCGGAGTGGCGTTGCCTGCCGCTGCAAACGGTGGCGCAGGAACAATTGCCGATCAGGACGGCACGGGGTGGAACGCGCTGGCCCTCAAGGGCACATGGAGACCTTTGGGGATTGGCGGGTCGCATATCGTGGACTTCGGCATACAGCAGGACAGCTACAAGCTGCACATCCTCCGTTCCAACACCAGTGACTGGCTGCACGGCTCAGCGACCAGCCTCAACACTGACGTCGGCGGAAAGACGAGCACGCAGAGCCTGTACGCGCAGGACACATGGACCCTTGCGGCGGACTGGAAGGCCGTGCTCGGTGCGCGGCTCGAACGCTGGGAAGCGAACGACGGCTTCACGCGGAACAGCACCAGTACGACGGCTTACGCGGATCGCAGCGAAACGTTCACGTCTCCCAAATTCGCGCTTGCGTACCAGGCTCGCCAGGACTCGGTGCTGAAAGCGTCGCTCGGACGGGCGATCCGGTTCCCGACGGTAAGCGAGCTCTACGGCGCGACAACGGGCGTACTGACTGTCGTCAACGACCCCAATCTCAAGCCCGAGCGTTCTTGGACGTCCGAACTTTCGCTGGAACAGAATTGGGGCGCAACGCTGCTACGGGTCACGGGCTTCTTCGAGATAGTCAATGATTCGCTGTATTCGGAACGCACGGTCGTCAACAACGCGCAGGTCACGCGCATCACGAATGTAGGAAACATCAGGACTCCCGGGGTCGAGATCAGCCTGCTCGGCAACGATGTCTTCACACCCGGGCTCGACCTGTCCGGCAGCGTGACCTGGGCCGACTCCGTCATCAGGGAAAACTCAGGGTTCGTGACCGTTCCCGGCGACACGATCGGGAAGTATCAGCCGCGCGTGCCGGTCTGGCGCGCGACAGCACTCGCGAGTTACCGGATCAACAATCAGTGGACCACCTCACTCGGTGGTCGCTATAGCGGCACGCAGTACTCGACACTCGACAACAGCGACCCCAATGGATTCGCGTATCAGGGAGCGAGCCGCTACCTGACGTTCGATCTGCGTGTGCGGTACCAGATCGCGCAGCAGTGGTCAGCGGCCATCGGGATCGACAACCTCAACGACTACAAGTACTGGAACTTCCATCCCTATCCGCAGCGCACCGTTACCGCAGAGCTGAGGTGGGATCTAGGCCGGTAAGAGTCCCCGCTAGTGCTGGTACTCGGCTTAAGGATTGGGGATACCGCTGGCACCGCTCGCAATCGCCACTAGCGCCGCGCCATAGCGTTCAAGTTTGGTCTTGCCGATGCCGGGAATATCCGCGAGCTCTCGCGGTGCAGTAGGCTGGCGTCTCGCGATTTCCGCGAGCGTCACGTCATGAAGGATCACGTATGCAGGCACGCTTTGCCGGCGCGCTTCTTCCAGCCGCCACGCCTTGAGCCTGGCGAGCCGATCCTGGTCCGGCAGCACATCCATCGGCCTTGGCGGTGCAGGCTTGCGCACTTTCTTCACGCGCTTGCGCTCCACTGCGCGACGCATTTCGACCTTCTGCTCGCCTCGCAACACCGGCCGAGCCGCTTCCGTCAGCCGGAGCGCGCCATACGAGTTGTGATCGACGCGCGCATATCCCATGGCCACCAGCTGGCGAAACACGTTGCGCCAATCGGCCTCTGAAACATCGGCACCGATGCCGAAGACGCTGAGCTTGTGATGATCCCAGCGTTGCGTCCGTTCGCCGTCCTTGCCTCGCAGGACTTCAATGAGATGCATGACGCCGAAGCGCTGCTCCGTGCGATAGATGGCCGAGAGCGCTTTCTGTGCGGCTGCGCTGGCGTCCCACGTTTGCGGCGGGGCGAGACAGGTATCGCAATTGCCGCACGGTCCACTCGCTTCACCAAAATACTTGAGCAGGTGCACGCGCCGGCACTGCGCGGTCTCGCAGAGCGCCAGCAACGCATCGAGCTTGGCGTTCGAGACGCGTTTGTAGGCTTCATTGGCTTCGGAGCTGTCGATCATGCGCCGCTGCTGCACGACATCACCGAGTCCATAGGCCATCCACGCATCGGCCGGCAAACCATCGCGCCCTGCCCGCCCCGTTTCCTGATAGTAGCCTTCGATGCTTTTCGGCAGGTCGAGGTGCGCAACGAAGCGCACATCGGGTTTGTCGATACCCATGCCAAACGCAATGGTCGCCACAACGACTACGCCTTCTTCCCGCTGGAAGCGCGCCTGATGTTCGCTGCGATCCACCGTTTCCATGCCCGCGTGATACGGCAACGCGGTGCAGCCCTGTGCTGCGAGCCATTCGGCAGTCTCATCCACCTTCTTGCGCGACAGGCAGTACACGATGCCGGCTTCACCCTCGTGATCATTGCGGATGAAGCTGAGCAATTGCGCCCGCGAATCCGCCTTGTCGACGATGGTGTACCGGATATTCGGCCGGTCGAAGCTGGAGACGAATATCCGCGCCTCGTTCAGCGACAAGCGGGTGATGATCTCGGCTCGGGTCTGCGGATCCGCGGTAGCGGTCAACGCGATGCGAGGCACATCCGGAAAACGCTCATGCAGAACGGAGAGCTGCAGGTAGTCGGGACGAAAGTCGTGACCCCATTGCGACACGCAATGCGCTTCGTCGATGGCAAACAGCGAAATGCTCGCGCGCGACAGTAGATCAAGGCAGCGGGCAGTCGAAAGACGTTCGGGTGCGATGTAGAGCAGATCGAGATTGCCTTGCGCGAAGGCTCTCTCCACGTCTCGTGCTTCGTTGGCATCCAGCGTGGAATTGAGGAACGCCGCCCTCACTCCGAGTTGCGTCAGCGCCGCGACCTGGTCCTGCATCAACGCGATGAGCGGCGAAACGACAACGGCCGTTCCGGCACGGAGCAGCGCAGGCACCTGGTAGCAGAGGGATTTGCCGCCGCCCGTGGGCATGAGCACAAGCGCATCACCGCCCGCCACCACGTGATCGATTATCTCCCGCTGCGCGCCGCGGAAAGCAGGATGACCGAATGTGGAGCGGAGAACGTCGAGGGCGGGATCGGGAGCAATCGTCAATGGGGAGAGCCTGCGGAGAAACAGGCCGCAAGGGTACGCGAAAGCGTACCCCCATGCCTGACTCATCCCCCCATGCGGACGGGCACCGGCGGCAGGACGTCGATGAAATCCGTCATGCGCTTGCGCATCGCCTGGTCGGGCAGCCGGCCGATGCCGCCGCCCATGTTATCGAGCATGTTCTTCGCCTGGCTGGTCGAAGGCGTCACCACCGTGACAGCGGGGTGACTGATGACGTACTTGAGGAAGAACTGCGCCCAGGTTTTTGCATCGAATTCCGCTGCCCAGTCCGGCAACGGGCGATCGCCGACGCGACGGAACAGACTCGTCCGGCCAAACGGCAGGTACGCCAGCACGCCAATCTTGCGCTCGAGTGCCAGTGGCAAGAATTTCTCTTCGACGTCGCGATTGTCGATGGCGTAATCGAGACCGACAAAATCGAGCGGCTCGGTCCGCATGGCCTGTTCGATCAGCGGGTACTGTTCCGGGAAGGTGGTCGTGACGCCGATGTAGCGCACCCGGCCCGCGGCCTTCAGCTCCTTGAGGATCGGTAGCTGCGTCGCAACGTCGCCCATGTTGTGCACCTGGAGCACGTCGATCTTGTCGACGCTGAATCGCTTGAAGGAATCCTCGATCTGGGCGCGCGCCGCAGCGGGATCGGCACCACCACCACCGCGCCCTGCCACGTTGACCTTGGTCGCCCAGAAGATGCGCTTGTTGATCCCGAGTTCCTGCGCGATCCGGCCAGCGACTTCTTCCGAAGCGCCGTAGCCGGGAGCGGTGTCGAACAGACGGCCGCCGTTGTCGATCAGCGTCTGCATCACCTCTTTGAGCTTCTGGATGTCCTCGGACCGTGCCACTTGCGCGAACGTCGCGGAGCTGCCGAGGCCAATGACCGGGATCCTTTCGCCGGTTGACGGAATCGCGCGCTGGATGACCGATTGCTGCGCTGCCAAAAGAAGCTGGGGATCGAGGCTCATGCAGGCACCCGCCCCGAGGCTCATTCCAATCCATTGCCGGCGACTGATCATGACGTTCTCCGTTGGATAAGCGCCGGATCGTAGGCAACGCGCTTTTGCAAGGTCAACCGCGGTCGCGTCAAGAATTGTCAGCCGGACTCAACCGTCATGACGGACCGCGGGACATCCGGTATCTTCGCGTGGGCCCTCAAAGGGCATTCACGAATCATGAACGGCTTGAAGGAGACAGCAGTGAACACCGGTAACGACAAAAGCAGGAAAGCCATGACACTCCTGCAAAGCACTCTGGGGGCCGTGTTGCTTGGCGCCGCTGCGATGGCAGGCACAGCGCAGGCGCAGGTGCCGGAAAACATCTACCAGGAAATGGTGAAGATCGGCCACATCGTCGATCCCGCCTGCACCGCCAAACTGTATCGCGGCTTCATGCCGAAGAACGACGTCATGAGCGGCGTCGCCCAGCCTTATCCCGGCATCAACGTGACACGTGACGTGTCATTCGGATCGAACCCGAAAGATGTCGTCGACATCCTGAGTGCGGCAACCGGGGCAGGCAATCGTCCCGTGCTTATCTATGTGCCCGGCGGCGGCGGCAACAAGACCGAACAGCAGAGCAAGGACTCGAACGCGTTCTACGACAACATCGGCCGCTGGGCCACGAAGAACGGCATGGTCGGCGTGCTTATGCAGCGTCATCCCGGCGCAAGCTGGGACGATCCCGCGAAGGACGTCTCGACGATGATCCAGTGGCTGCAGGCAAACGTTGCCAAGTACCAGGGCAACCCTGACCGCATGTTCATCTGGGCGCAATCGGCCGGCAACGGTCCGACCGGCACCTACCTCGGCCGTCCTGAAGTCTGGGGACCCAAGGGCGTTGGCCTCAAGGGCGCGATCCTGATGGCGGGCGGCTTCAACATTGCGCCGCTCAACATGCCGCAGCCCGGCCAGGGCGGTGGTCCTGCGTTCGGTGGCCAGCCCGGTGGTCCTCCCGCTGCGGGCAGCACGTGCGGAGAAGGTTCACCCCAGTCGGCAGCCGGCGCCATCAAGGGCCCGAGCGCAATGACTCCGCCTCCTGCAGGCGCACCCGCTGGCAGTCCTCCCGGCGTGGGTGCCGGTGGTCCTCCGCAGCGTCCCGATGAAGCAACTCTGATCGCGCGTTCCACCTTGCCGGCTCTGCGCAAGGGCACCGTGAAGCTGATGTTCGTTTCGCCGGAACTCGATCCGGGCGTCGACGGCAAGATGAGCACGTTCTACCAGACCCTGCACGATGACCTGTGCAAGGTCGGAGCAGACAAGTGTCCGACGATGCTGTACGCGCCCCGCCACAACCACATGTCGGTGGTGTACTCGCCTGATTCGCCGGACACGACGGTGAGCAAGCCGGTGCTCGACTTCATCCGCAGCGTCAAGTAAAGAAGTGATTGAACTGCCCCGCTCTTCCGGTCAATCGGGAGAGCGGGGTTTTCATTTGTGGGTTAGTGCTTTTCCAGCATAGCCTGGTGACCCACCTGGATTTCCTCGACGGTCAGGCTGCCGTCATGGTTCGCATCCATCTTCTCGAACATAGTCTTTGAACCGGTTGCGTGCTCGGCCGCGGACAGCACTCCGTCCTGGTCGGCATCCACTACCTTGATCTTCTCTGCGGAAGACAGCGTGTGCTCGGCGTGATCGACCGGTTCCTTTTCATCCTTGTCGAGGGAGCGGGTCATTTTTTTCTGCGCGCCATCCATCTCGGCCGCCGTGACTTTCCCGTCTTTATTGGCATCCATGCCTTCAAACATGACTTTCGCCCCCGCCGCATGTTCGCTTGCAGAGACCTTGCCATCGACATTCCGATCCATCATTTTCATTTCCGCCTCCGCCGCTGAGGCAGGCTTGGGCTGTTCTGGCTCGGCTCCATGAACCGGAATCCAGAGCAGGACGGAAAGAGTCACTAAACTCGCGGGGAATCTGGTCGAGTTAATCATGGTGTTCTCCACGTTCGCGTGACGCTCGTGAATACGATGAAAACAGAGCGCCGCGCGAGACAGAACCGGAAAAAACCGCAAAAGAAGGGAGGAATCCACCTACACCGTTTGCCAGATGAGCAGGCGGTTGTTGGCGGGCATCGCAATGTCCTCCAGCAGCCGCAATCCGGTATCTTCAGCCAATGCGTTGACCGCCTCGAAGTCGCGGATCGCCATCTGCGCACCACGCTTCTTGAGCCACTCGTTGAAGGACGCGTTGCTGGCGCTCGTGAACCGGCCTCCGTAGTTGAAGGGTCCATAGATCGCGACCTTTACGTCGGGTGCGAGCAGTGCAGGCAGCCGAGTGAACAGCATCTCGACTTCGGGCCAGCTCATGATGTGCAGCGTGTTGGCCGAGAACACCGCGTCGAACGTCCCGTCTGGCCACGGGCCTTTCACATCGAAAGGGATTGCTGGCGGCGTATTGGCCAGATTCGCCTCCTCCAGCCAGGTCGAGATGCCGGGAAGGTTGTCGGGGACGTCCGACGTCTGCCACGTCAGATGTGGCAAGGCCCCGGCAAAATAGACGGCGTGCTGGCCAGTGCCGCTGCCGATTTCCAGCACGGACTTCCGGTCGGAAAAATGCCGGCTCAATACTTCAAGGATGGGATCGCGATTGCGGTCGCAGGCTTCGGCGTAGGGTTTCATTTATATGTCTTTGCTGTCTTTCAAGAGTTTCTTGCACATGGAACGGCTTCTGCCCAGTATGCTCCCCGGCCCCGATCCCCTGCCATTTGCCCACGCATGATGCCCCATGACGTTTGCTGATCTGCAAGTAAGACCTGAGCTGGTGGCTGCGCTCGCGAAGCAGGAGATTGCCGACCCCACGCCCATCCAGGTCACGGCGCTGCCCGTGCTGATGGACGGCAAGGACGCCTACCTGCATGCCGAGACCGGTACCGGCAAGACGCTCGCGTACCTGCTCCCGCTGTTCGCGCGGCTCGATGTTGCGCTGGCGGCGACGCAGGTGATCGTGGTGGCGCCGACGCATGAACTCGCCATCCAGATTCACCGTCAATGCTGCGACCTTGCGCAGAACGCCGGCTGGGCTGTGCGGTCGGTGCTGCTGATCGGTGGTACGTCGACAGATCGTCAGATCGAGAAGCTCAAGAAGAAGCCGCACATCGTCGTTGGCTCTCCGGGCCGGATCGGCGAACTGCTGATCAAGGGCAAGCTGAAGGCGAAAGACGTTCGCAGCATCGTGGTCGATGAAGCGGACCGGTTGCTCAACGAGGAAGCGCTGCCTTCCCTGCTCCCGATCATCAAGGCCGCGCCGCCGAAACGGCAGCTCATTTTTGCCTCGGCTACCGTAGAGCCTGAGAGCATGAAAGCCATCGCAGACGTAGCGCCCGGCTTCACGATGCTGGAGGCTGGTGCAGCAGCGGTGAACGAAAACATCGAGCATCTGTACCTGGTCTGCGAGGAACGCGAAAAACCCGATGAGCTGCGCAAGCTGCTGCATGCGCTCGATCCCGAACGTGCCATCGTCTTCGTGCACCGTAACGAACTGGCCGAGAAAATTGCCGACCGGCTTTCCCATCACCACATTCCCTCCGCCGACCTCAATGCGGCCCGCAACAAGGAAGACCGCAAGGCGGCGATGGACGGTCTGCGCAATGCCACGATTCGTGTGCTGATCGCATCAGACGTTGCCGCACGCGGGCTCGACATCAAGGGCGTGACGCATATCTTCAACTTCGATGTACCCACTCTAGCCAAGGCTTACCTGCATCGCGTAGGCCGCACCGGCCGCGCGGGTGCAAAGGGACTGGCAGTGACGCTGGCAACTGAAGTTGAGGCTCGCGTGGTCCCTCGCTATGAAAAGGAACTCGGCATCGTCATGACGCGGGTGCGCATGCGTGAGGGAAGACTCATCGCGGCAGGCTGAAATCAGCGTTTCTTCTGACCGGAAGTCTTCATCCGGGCCGTCTTTTCGATCGTATCCACCAGCCACGCCAGACCGGCATCCATCGTCGCTACCCGCGGCGCAATGGCACGAATGGGCACATTCTTGATCGGCAGCGGGACGGCACCGCTGACGACCGGATAACGCTCTCCATACATCTTCAGAAACTTCTTCGGCAGAGCCGCAATGAGATCGGTCTCTGCCACAACGGCCAGCGCCATGAAGAAGTTGGGGACGGTCAGTGCGACTCTGCGGGCCATTCCACGCTGGGCCAGCGCTTCATCCACGTGGCCCCGCGGATCACCGCTTGCGGAAACAACGAGATGCGATGCCTTGCAATACGCGTCCAGAGAAATCCTCTTCGCCAACGCATGTCCTTCGCGCATGACCACAACGAATTCTTCATCGTACAGGTCGCGCGAGATGAAGCGCGCCGGAATATCATCCAGTGGAACGAGCGCCACATCGAGAGTACGCGCATCGAGATCGGCGAGCGCCAGGTGAAACTGCCCCACCAGGTTCCGCACGCTGATATCAACACCTGGCGCTGCCTTCTTTAGCTCCGTCAATAGAGGAGGCAGGAGCACTGCCGAGATGCCATCCGGCGCACCGAGCGTGAACCGGCGCGTCGCCGTTTTCGCATCGAACTTCTGGGCACTGGACAGAACGCTTCGGGCACGCTCGAGGATGTCGGCAACGGGACCAGCGAGCAGCGTAGCGCGTTCGGTGGGCACGACACCTTTTGGATTTCTGAGGAACAGAGGGTCATGGAGCAATCGCCGCAACCGGCCGAGACCATGACTCACGGCAGACGCTGAAATATGGAGCCTGCCCGCCGCGCGGCCGACATGCCGCTCCTGCAGAACCGCTTCAAATAGCACCAGCAGGTTCAAATCGACGCCGGCCAGATTCGTCTTATGATTAGTTTCATTCAGCATGACGCTGAAATCATATCACTGGATTCATCGTCTCCGGAACTTCATTCTGCGGCCCCAACGGAGGCCACATGAACATCCAGTCACTCACACGGCTCTCGGCCGTTATCCTGATTCTGGGGTTTTCCCAGGTCCCGGCGCAGTCCACACTTGCCCCCATGGAGAAGGAACCGATGAACGCACAAGCAGTCGCCATTCGCTGCCTCACCCCCGAAACGCCACCGCAGGCGATGGACATCATCGGTTTCTGGCTGGCGGCCGGCCCCCGTCTCTGGTTTGCGAAGGACGCAGATTTCGATCGTCGCTTTCGCGACCGATACGCCTCGCTCTACGAAGCGGCCTCACGCGGTGCATTGTCGGAATGGCAGAAGACGCCGGATGGCACACTGGCGCTGATCATCCTGCTTGATCAGTACCCGCGGAACGCCTTTCGGAACACGCCGCAAATGTATGCAACCGATGAGATGGCTCGTGAGGTAGCGGAATCTGCCATCGCAGTCGACTACGACCAGGCGATACCCACCGGCTTGCGCAGGTTTATTTATCTGCCCTTCGGGCACTCCGAAGACCTGGCCGATCAGGAGCGCTCGGTGGGTCTGTTCAAAACGCTGAATCCGTCCGATGTTGCCCATGCCGAGCATCATCGCGACCTCGTGCGGCGCTTCGGACGTTTCCCCCATCGAAACGAAATTCTCGGGCGCGTGTCAACAGCGGAGGAACAGCGCTATCTCGATGAGGGCGGCTACAGGGGATAAGGAAGTGTTCGCCCCAACACGGTGACGAGCACCAGCACCAGCGGGAACAGCACGAGGAAGACGACGAACGTGTAACCCATGACGTCGCGGGCGCGAAGCTGCAGCAAGCCAAGAATCGGCAGCATCCAGAACGGCTGCAACAGATTCGCGAGCGCCTCGCCGAGGTCATACGACGCCACCACCCATCCCAGGTGCACTTTCAGTTCGTGGGCGGCTGTCATCAAGTACGGCGCTTCGATCACCCACTTCGATCCACCCGACGGGACGAATACGCCCAGGACGGCGGAGTAAATGGCGACAAGGGGTGGAAAGGTGGTCGCCGTCGAGACACTCACGAATGCATGCGCCAGTTTGTCGCTCAGGGCGGTGCCCGTGATGATCCCGGCGATGCCTGCGTAAAACGGAAATTGCAGGATCACGCCCCAGATAGCGGGAGTAGCTCCCTGCACTGCGTGCATCAGCCGCGAGGGCGTGCCGTGCAGCAAAAAACCGATCAGCAGAAACGCAAGATTGACACTGTTCAAGGTGAAAGCATTGAGCGGCTCGGGTGCCTGCAGAAAATAGCGGGCCAGGTAGATTCCGCCGAGCAACACAACCAGATAAGTCAGCACGCGCGAATGCTCGAGCCATTGGCCGGGTGGAATGTGACCGGGTTTGACGGGCGCTGCGATCTCCCCTGCGTTGAGATCAATCCCGAGATCCTGCGCCGTCCGACCGCGTCCGGCGGGCGGTGTCGCCAGCCACATTACTGCTGTCACCACGGCAATCTCGATGACGACCGACACCAGGCTTTGCCACAGAAAGATCGTGTGCTGAAAACCGATGATGCCGCCTTCGACCAGTCCTCCGCCTGCAACGATGTCGCGAATCGCCGGCTGCAAGGCTCCCGCGCTCGCCATCTGCAGTGCCGCTGATCCGCTAATGCCTTGCGCCCATACACTTCCAAGGCCCATGAAACTGCCTGCGGCCAGGGCGCGATAGTCGACGCCCATGCCGCGTCTCGCGATTTCACGCGCAAGCACCGCACTGAAGACCAGACTGAAGCCCCAGTTGAGCCATGAGCTCGTGAGTGCAAAGAACGTTACGAGGGCAACGGCTCCACGAGGTGTCGTGGGCCAGGCGGCAGCGGCGCGAATGAGACGGCGGATAGGCGGCGACGTGGCGAGGACGTGACCGGTGATGATGACCATCGCCATCTGCAGCGTGAACGGGATGAGATCCCAGAACCCGCGGCCCCACGAATCGACGACCGTCGCTGGCGAGCCCGCCCCGACGGTGACGCCCGCCACCACCACGATCAATGTCGCTACCAGCGCAAAGATGAACGCGTCGGGCAGCCACTTCTCGGCCCATGCCGTAACGGCCAGCGCAAACCGTGCAACCGGGCCAGTCTCTTCAGTCGTCACGGCTTGCTTGTCGCGTTTGTCCGTTCCGGATGCAACGTGATCTTCTGCACCCGCCAGTTGTTCATGTCGGCCACGAGCAGTTCGTTCTCGGAAGGACAGGCCAGCGAATGGATCCAATTGAATTGCTTGTCACCCCGGCCCGATTCCCCGAGGGTCCCGAGGATCTTGCCGTCGAGCGTCATCTTGTAGATGCGCCCGGGTTCGCTGTCGGACGTAAAGAGATACTGCGTCGGCGTGTCGGTGATGCAGATGGTCCACGGCTGCGTCTGGTCGGGCGGCGAAGCCGGTACATTGCCGAGAACGGGATGCCGCTTCTTGTCGTACGACGCATTCAGGAAGATGAATCTCTGGAACTTGCCATCCGGGTCGAACACCTGGATTCGCCGATTGTTTCGGTCAGCCACGTAGACATTGTTCTGCCGGTCAATGCCGATGTTGTGCAATGTATTGAAGCGGGACGGGTTCTGATCCGCCTGCGGACCGCCCGATCCGCGCGAGCCCCAGGTGGTAACCCAGTTGCCGTTCTTGTCGAACTTCGCGACGCGCGAGTTACGATAGCCGTCGCTGATGTAGATGTTGTCATCGGAATCGAAGGCAACGTCGGTCGGCCCTCCGAAGTATCCGTCCACATGTTCCGGTCCCGCCGCATCGGCAGGAATCGGACGATAAAACTCGGGTTCGTCCGGTCCCTCCAGTCGACGGCCCAGATTCATTGTCACGTAGCCTGCGGGATTGAACCGCATGGCGGCGTGCGTGCCTTTGTCTACGACCCACAGGTTGTCGAACCTGTCGAAGCGGATGCCATGAGCGTAGCCGAGGCCGTAGACGTTCTTGCCAATCTCGCGAAGGAACTTGCCCCTGGCATCGAACTCCAGCAGCTGCGTGGAGGCATTGGAATACAACGGACCGTTGTTGTTGCCGGGGTGATTGAGCACCACGATTCGCCCCTTCGAGTTGATCGCCACCCCGAGCACTTCACCCAGATTCATGTCGGGAGAAAACTTCAGGAATTGCGTATCCGCGTCGAAAGGTATTTGGGGAACATCAACCACTGCTGGCGCAGGCTGCGCAACCGCAAGAGTGCTGCAAGTCACCCCCAATGCCGCAAGCAAGAGAACCGGAGCGACACTCATCGACCATGATCGAGTCATGAATCACCCCCGCATTTTGAGCGAAACCGGAATGTATTTTTTAGAAGGGTCCGAGGCGATAGATCAGCGACAGGGAAATGGAATCGAAATCGGTTTCCGCGATGATGTCGCCGTCACCGACATCGTTGTACTTGGCGTAGTCCAGGCTGATCGACCATGTCTCGCCCAGATTCGCAGCGAAGCCCGCACCATAGAAAAGGTCCTGCGAGCTGGCCCCGAACTTGTCGGCAATGCTGTCGCTGCCCGCTGTCGAGGTGATCTTCACTTCTGGATTCGAGAAGAGCAGTCCCACCCGTCCGTGCACCTCGAATACCGGGCCGATGGGCAGGATGCCGACGACGGCGATGGGATAGGCAATTTCCTTGGATTCGAAATTGAATGTCGACGGGACAACGCCTGTCGTGCCGCCGCGATCAACCGTTCCCGCGTAGCGATAAGGGAATGTGCCGAGGTTGAGGTACCCGCCTTCAACTGCGAAGTACGGTGAAAACTGGTAGCCGAAGAAGAGCGCCCATGCCGTGTCGCTGTCTTCGAGCGTGGATGAAGCGGTAACCACCGTACCGGCCGTCGAGATGATGATGTCCGCAAGCTCATCGAGCTCAGGCTTGATGAAGTCCCCATTCGATTTGCCGCCGCTGATGCCGTAGTACCAGCCCGTCTCGCTCGCGCCCCAAGCCGCGGATGCAGTGAACAGAGTGGCAACGACCAGACCCGACCCAAACCAACGCGCAATCCGCATATCCTCACCCCTGTCTGAAAGCGGACCCGGAGCGACCGGCTCCGGGTCCTCATGCACCTAACGGATTACTTCGCGAAGCAGTACAGCCGCCCTGCTCCACCCGTCGCGACCAGCTTCTCCTGGCTGCAACCCGTGGAAGGATGCGCTGCACCCCACGGCGAAAGGCCGGGTTGCAGGCTGCGACGATCCCCATGCCCAAGCATGGCCGCGCCATCGGTGCCCGACGTCCAATTGTTGCAGGTGCGATCTTCCCCGGCCGGGAAAGCGGTTCCGTTCTCCTGCGTTCCGGTGAGGATGTCGTGCTCGACACCCGACTGCTTCTCGAGCGGTAACGGCTTGCCGGTCGCATCCACCGCCACCGCGGGAACCGTCTGGCCCTTCTCGGTGAGCGCTGTTTCAACGGTGATATTGACCTTCGGGTCGAGCAATCCCGCCACGTTCTGCGCAATCAGCACACCCTTCGCGTTGTACCAGGGGCCCGAACCGATGCGATCTTTGGCATTCACGGCATTGGCGCCCTGCGTGCTGAGGTAGGCCGCAAAAGTGCGAGTGCTGCCCGCTGCCTTGGCGAGGTCGTTGCAAAGCGCGTCCGCGCCAGCCAATCCACCCAGATTGCCGCCTTTTCCCGAGCCTTTGCTGGTGACAAAAAAGCCCATGGCGGGAGGGCTGGCTGCCATCACCGACCAGCCTGCTGCCAGGCCCACTGCCGCGATGACGGCGATCTTGATTCCGGAAATCTTCATTTATGTATCCCCCTATTGCGTATCGAAGATAAATCCGCCCGAAACGTATCACAGGGATGGGATTGGAGCGAATGGGGCATCGGACCTGCTTAGGGCAGGGCTGAAGATTTTTCAGGAGCCGTCCTGCGGTCTGGCCTTACAAAGACCATTGAGAAGGTGGGTGAATGTGGTGGCATCCCGGTCGGTAAGGTGGCAAGACTTTCTGAGCCGCCCTTCGGCCGAGGTACACGTTCAGCTTTTCCGACAACCGGCGTCAGCATTGCGACGGCATGAGGGTGCCAGGGTATGGCGTCATCGTGTGATGGGCGTGGTCTCCGCTCCGCATGGTAGGGGTTGATTCTGGCCTAGTGATGGTCAGAGCGCCCGCGACCTAGATCAGTAGTGGCGCATGCGAGCTCTGCCAAACGTGCACCCCGTCCAAAGGCCGGCGGAAACGACCCCGCTAGACCTTCTTATTCAGAAGACTGTCGGCTTTCGACCCAAAGCAGACGTTGTCGCTATGAGGTGTTAGTGGACCCCAAGTCGTAGAAGTTATGACGCGAACTGCAGCGTCTGGCCCCTCGATCTCTAGTCCCGATCAGATTGACTTTCGTCGAAAAATCTACACTTCCGCGCTACACTCAATCAACATGGATGGATGACTTGACCGGCTTCCTCCGTTCATTGGGCGGCGGGAAATCGCGTGCTGAGCCCCAAGCCCCCTAGCCGCAAAGTCTTCCGCACGGATTTCTATATGGACACCGAAAGCGATGCTGAGCGGAAATCATACGAAGAGCGGCTGCAGCGACGGTTGAAAATACTCAAGCAGCAGTTCGAGCAGGGCAAGATTCACATTGCCGAAGGCCTGAAGGTTATCGACAGCCTAAGGGCAGTTCGCGAACTATCCGATGGATCCATCGATCTGTCGACGGTTGATGGCCTTGTTCGATCGATGGCGCTAATGGCCGAGCATTTCCAAAACCGCGAAGAACTAAAGCGCTCCATTCCGCTCGCGGAGATTCAGAACTCGTACTTCGCGTTTCTCGAGAACAACTTCGGCGCTTTCCACAAGAAGATGATTGAGCGCGAGCTGTCGCCGCATGACGTCGCGATGGGTCTTTCTCGTGATGAGCAGGCGCGAACCGAGTTGCTCACGCACTTGTCAGACTTCCTCTCCACCATATACGAGTTCTGGGAAGCCACCGGAGAGGCCGCTCACGCGCATGTTGAGGACTTGCATCCCGCATTAAAGGGCATTTTCGGCGGGGACCTATTTCCCTCTTCCGCGGGGAATCTTGCTTCGAAGACTGGAGTCTATCTTGACACTTTGGTCCTACCAGACCCCTTCCTCCGCTCTAAGCTACTGTTCGAGCGATCGACGGACGAGTGGCGTGCCTACTATCTGGTCAAGCATGCGCTTAACTTGCTTCAATACAGGGACCTCGCGTGCGCAGCTGTGTCTCCTCCGATCGTAGTGGTGGTACCGGATCTTGCTGAGCTTGAAGAAAAAGAGAAGGAGTTCTTCCTTGATCTAGGCAAGCAAGACGCGCTCAAACACGCGGCGCGGGTATTCGGTCGGCGCTTTGAGTCATTCGAAGAGCTTTTGGATTTCGCTAAGGCACTAGAGACGATTGAAAGTGTCATTGCTGAAGTAAACGAACCCCAGCGCGTACTCTTTGATACAGAGTGGTCCGGCTCGCTAGCGGATCAAATCAAGCGCCAGAGCACCGGCCCGAACTCCAAGCTGGTCGGCACTGACCATCCGGGTGTGACGGTCGCCCTACAGGGTGTTGGTCGCATGGGTATCAGTAACGAACTGTTGATCAAGTCGCATCGCCTCCGAGGCACTCCCCTGATTGATGCCCCAACGTCATGGCAATACTTTGTTTGGAAACTGGAGTACGACGCCGAGGAAGCCGAACGGGCAACGGGCCTACCGGATTTGCATGTCGTGCGTGGTCTTCAATCTCTGGCGGATGGAGAAGTACCTTGGCTTGGCAGTGTCCCACCTGCTGCGCTCATCGAGCTTCGACGAAGCGGCGCCATACATGAGATTCGCGAACTACTGGGTCGGGGTGTTCACGAACTCATTTCCGCCAACCCCACAAACTTCCATCGAACTACTGACCAGGTATTAGACAACATCAACACTGCCTTTGACCGACACAGAGCGGCGATTGCTGAGCTATCTGCGAAGGGCTGGAAGTTTGCCGGTTCTGACATCGGTTCATGGCTTGTAGTTGGATCGCTCGCCGTGACCGCGGCGGCGACGGGTTTGCCCGCATGGGGGCTTGCAGCAATCGCAGCGGATCAACTTCTAGATGCCCCAAAACTTAAGGACATACCTGAGTCCATGCGGAAACTGGCGCAGGAGTCCAAACAGCTAAAGCATTCGCCAGTCGGTATGCTTTTCAAACTGAAAGGCAAGTCGTGATCATGTGGTCCTTTCCCAGAACAGTGCGTGCTCCGAAGTGAAGCTTCACCAATGGTGGCGTGCGCAGTATCGGGCAGACGCCTACATGAGGCACTTGGACGGCCCGACACTCAAGACGCGGTTCGAGAACGTGCTTGGAAACACATGCACTGTTACCGATGAATTGAAGCTCGGCATGCTCTCTACTGCCATGAAGGGGCCGGAAGCGACCAATTATTGGACCATAGCCTTTACGCATCTCCTTGAAGAGTACGGTGCACGGGGCTCGAGATTGCCTGCCGACCTCGAGACATCTCCGTATAACTGCCTGCATTGGCCGAACGTAAAGTCCGCAGTTGCACCGTTCCGACAGTCAACGCAAAGATACGCAAATGTGCTGGTAAAGTATGGGAAGGTGCCTCACTTGAAGGAAACCGCTAACCTGGGACGTGTCCTCATCAACCCGGCGTCGTCGTACAAGGACGCATCGTTGAATCGCGCAGTACGCGACGACGAGTTGGAACTCGCTGTCTATCGTCGATCGAAACTCTATACAATTTTAGCGGACAATTATGGTAGCGCGCTGAGACCCATTGGGCCATTCTACGGCGTGAAGACGGAAGTCCTGCGAGCACCGACAAACTACTACGTTTATTGCATGAGCATGCTTCGGTCCCTCCGTATGTTCGGCGATTTCACGTCAGATGGAGCACTCATCATTCACGACGTCAAGAGGTTTGTGCGTTGCCTTGGAGAGCGAGTTCGCCAACACTTAGGATCTGGATGGAGTTGGTCAGCGAGACCCGTCAAGTATGTTGACCCACTTAGAGCAAGTCCTGGTCCCCTGGACATAGTCGAGTGCAAGCACTTCGCGTATACCTACCAGTACGAATACCGACTGATATGGCTACCCAAAGAGCCAATCGCAGAGCTGGAACCATTCTTCGTTGAAATTGACCCGGTACGCGACTTTTCCCAGCTTGTGGAGCTAGGGAACTGAGCATGATCTCCACCCGAGCTTGGCACCTGCTGACCGTGACCATGCCGACCATCAAATTTCGGCGCTGGCTTCGTTAGACTGAAGGGGTCGCTCCGGTCAGCGACCTCGCAGGCCCAATCGCACCTCGTTCGAGGGTCCGCTATTGGCCGCTAGCAACACACAATCCCAGGCTGTCACTTGTTGCTGCCGAAAGTCGAACCAATCAATCGTTCAACTAAAATCACGGCCGCGACTACAAGACCGGGTGAAAGAAGAAGAACAAAAGCCAATCCAAAATTCATGTCACCACGTAAAGAACGTGCAATGACCATGGACCCGCTCCAAAAAACAATAGTGATAAGAACTAGCGTTAAGAGCGCCCGTTTTTGATTGGTTGCAGTCGTGGGCAAGATCAAGAAAGGTAGAAGTATCAAAACGAAATTGAACGAAATCGACATTACTTCTTCGGATGCGTTTTCAAAACCGTAAGTGACTGCAATTGTTGACGCGGTAACCAACAAAGACGTTACAACGCCCGCGACGTAGAAAAGCTGTTTATTTTGGCTCTGCATGAAAACTATGCAAATTGACTACGGTTTGATGGAGATTCTCAACGGGCGCGTGGCCTCTAGGTATCTTTGTGCAACCCGATGGACCGCCATGAATTCGGGAATAGAGATGAACTTCGAAGCCTTCAAAGCGATCGAAAAGTAGTCGAGACGAAGAATATCTCAAAGATGGATGAGGAAATATGCCCTCTCACAGCAGAGGCGGTCCAATCGTGGCTGCTTTTGGCCGGACGCGGACGTAAGCGCCCCAATAAGCCTCTGATGGTTCGAGTGCCGCCGACCTTTGGACGGGGTGCACGTTTGGCAGAATTCGTTTGCGCAGCCATCGGTCCACGTCGTTGGCGCTTTTAGTCTCATCCCGCCACAACGACGAGCGGCATGCGGAGCGAAGATGCCTTTTCATTCGCGATGACGCAATTTTTGCGGGCACCCTTCCCCGCTAACATGATGACGCTGGTTGTCGGAAAAGCTGAACGTGTACCCCGGACGAAGGACGGCTCCTTCTCTAAGTCGCATTTGTTCTAGCGCGTAGGCAACATCGAAGAATGGTGATCGACGATCAGCCATTTCCCGTCACGAAACCGGTAAGTGAAGCTGAAGCGCGCCGGGATAACCACAGGCGCTCCTTCGCGGACATACGAGACGGTGTAGAAGCCGGTATCGATTGCAGTGTCGCCGTACGTACGGAGCCGATGTTCTCCGAGAGTCACCGCTGACGCCGGGAACATACCTGTGTAGTAGTCCACGATGGATGCCCTGTCGGCAGCCAGTTTCGTGGACCGCGTACCCCAGAGAACCGCATCGGCGTCGTAGAGATTCGCAATGCGCTCGGGATCCCGGCTTTTGAAGACTTCGACCCACGCCTCGGTAGCTGTTTGGGGATCGGGCCTCGTGGCGACGGAAGCGCAACCCGAGAGTACAAACGCTGCCGTGATCAGAACTATCCTGCTGAAACGCATGTAGGCCTCCCCTTGAATCCTTGCGAACTGGCCAGTCACTGACTTGTGATCTTATTCATTGCAAGACCGCCATGCACAACGAACGACGCCGGTGCACACGTTCGCGATGCTTGCTATTCTGCGATTCGCGATCGCCTTGGTGTCTAGTCTGACTACTTTGGAGCCCAGCGATGACGGCCATAGGACTCAGACGTAGCTTGACCGCCGGATGGGCGCTGCCCCTGGCACTCCTCTTGCTCTCGGGCATCAGCCCGGCTTTCGCTGGCGACACAATGCCTCTGTGCACGCCGATTGCCGGGCCAGTCCCTCAGGGACCTTCATCCGCACGGCTAACTCCACATCCGCTCGGTTCGAACTGCGCGTCCTTTGGCTACTACGAGTACCTGCCTCCCGACTATGGGAAATCCGCAAACCTCTCTCCGCTGATCATCATGCTGGGAGGCAGCGGCAATCTCGGAAACGGCACGACCGAGTTGGACGCAGTCATCGAACATGGTCCCGGTCTGCTGATCTCCAAAGATCAATGGCCGAACGACAGGCCGTTCGTGGTGCTCATGCCGCAAGACGGCGGCTCCTCTGCAACCTGCGCCTCGACAACACAGCTCAAGGCAGTGATTGCCTACGCCAAGACGAATTATTCAATTGACCCAACGCGCATCTACCTGAGCGGGCTTTCATGCGGTGCCATTCGCTCCTGGACCTACCTTGCCGAAGAGTCCAACCCGGAGGTCGCGGCAATAGTCCCGATTGAAGGCAATGGTATTGAAGCCTGGAATACGGCTGGCTGCAGGCTCGGCTCTGTCGCAGTCTGGGCATTCCACAACGAGTTCGACAAGAACCGACGCACCCCGCTGGCAGGAGACGCTACACCGATCAACGGGATCAACAGTTGCGATTCTCCGCATAAGCAAGCGCTGTTGACGGTCTACCCTGTTGAAGACCACGACGCCTGGACAGTCACGTACGATGGCAGCGCTGGTCACGACATCTATGGGTGGATGCTCACCCACACGAGGGACTGAACACGTTGTTGCAACCGACAACGCCGCATGCCCGCGCCGGAAGGACCATTTGTTTGGGGTGAGGCTCTGATTCCCTGTAACTGGTAAGGAATGCCGCTTGCAAGTCCCGCTGAACTCACGCCTCTGGCTTGCCGGACTCATGGGATTCGCCAGCGGCCTGCCCATCATGCTCACGGTCGGCGTGTTGCAAGCCTGGCTCACGTCCGAATCGGTCGACCTGACGACAATCGGATTCATTGGCCTGATCGCCCTGCCCTACAGCACCAAGTTCCTGTGGGCTCCCTTCCTCGACCGTTTCGACCCGCTGAGGATGGGCCGCCGACGTAGCTGGCTGATCCTGTCCCAATGTGCGGTGGCGGCCAGCATCCTGCTTCTCGGACTGCAGACACCGGAAAACGCGATTGCAGGCGTAGCCATTGCCGCCATTCTGGTGACGATTTTCTCTGCCACGCAGGACATCGTGGTCGATGCTTACCGCCGTGAATCGCTCACATCTGCTGAGCAAGGCGCGGGCGCCACAATGGCCATCTACGGCTATCGTGGAGGTACCTTAGTCGCGTCTGCAGGCGGACTGGTTCTTGCGGATCATATAGGGTTCAAAGGCGTTTACCTGTTCATGGCGGGCGTCATGTTCCTGATGCTCATCATTTCTTTCCTTGCGCCGGAGCCCGATGGTCATCCCGAACGGCCCCGCTCACTGAAACAGGCATTCGTCGAGCCGTTTCAGGAATTCCTGTCACGTCGCAACAGCAACGGTTCGCCATTCGTCATTCTTCTATTCCTCGTTCTGTTCAACATGGGCACGCAGTTCGCGTCCTTCATGTGGGTTCCTTTCCTCGTCTCACTGGGGTTCTCCAACTCCGCCATTGGCACTGTAGGAGCCATCGCTGGAATCGGGCCTTATCTCCTGGGCGTTTTTCTGGCCGGGACACTTCAGCCTCGGTGGGGCACCCACAAGATGCTCGTATTCACGACCGCGTTGCTCGGCATCGCAATTGCTGCTTCGATTTCTTTGGTGTTCGTGGGTGCCAACACCACGTTACTGACGGGAATCGCAAGCCTGCAAAGCATCTCCACGGGAGTCAGCAGCGTAGTGACTTTGGCGTACGTCGCAAATCTCACGAACCCGAAATACACTGCGACACAGTTCGCTGTGTTTACTGCCTTTGTCGGCCTTCCAAGAACCACCCTCACAACATTCGCCGGATGGGCTGCATCCGAACTGGACTGGACCTGGTATTTCGCTGCGTGCGCTTTGCTATCCGTTCCAGCCTGGTATCTCCTGGTCTCCAACAAGGACTTGTTCAGCGTCGATCCACAATGCGGGGCCGTCGCGAAAAAATAAGGGACTGATTTCGCTCATCGACAGATCTCTTCAATCTCACTCATTCCTCGTGCTGCTGTCGGCACCAAGGGCAAGGGACGCGCGAGGCGAGCTTGCATGTCAATGATGACGATCTTGTGCATAGCACTCACTACCATATTGATGAAAAATCGGGGAATAAATTGGGCTGCTCCGTGCACTTCGTAGCGCGTACACATGTGGACGGCGCTCGTGCTGTCGTCGTGTGATTCGACCTGAATTGTTCCACCTCGCAGACTGATCTTGCTGGCATAGCGAATCGTCTGTTCGATGATTTCGAAATCTATAATTTTTCCATCGGATATGTTCATTATTTTCTTCGCGAGGTAACCGCCATCGCTGTACATACAGCGTGAAACGTCGCCAACGCGGCGGTAAGCGCCAGTCGTTCTGAGTGGAACAGGGAGCGTCATACGCAGCAGGATCGAGGGCTTGGTGGCGATGTGCTCGTAGAAGCAAACCTTTTCCCAAGCTCGCCCCGCTTCGCACGGAAGTCGTCCGGACGTTCTAACAACATGGATCTTCTGGCTCATCTTTTTCCCCCCGTGGATGGATGATTCACTGCTTTGCATCCGGGACGACGGCACTGAACAGCGCCATACAGCCGATCGACTCGACGCGGCAATCGATGAATCTATTAGAGAGCTCGCGGCGCAGGTCACTTTCATGGTCACTCGTGTTGTCGATGATCCGCAGGCGATTGAGAAGTCCATGCACAATACGAGTACTTCTGCGAAGGTGGACGTGATCGCTCACGAGACTGTAGCCAAAGATCTTGGTGCCGCTCCTGGCAAGCATTGCGATCGTGTCGAAAGCCTTCCCTTTCTCCCGAAGGTCTCCCGCGAGGCAGTGGAGGACACCACCCATCGCAATTGAATCGAAACTGCCTCCCGGAATCGCGCCAATTGGCTGCAGTACATTGTGAACGTACGTGGACGGCTGATAGCGGGAGAGGCGCCGAGCGGTGTATCGCAGGCAGTTGGACTGAAGATCGATCAGGGCCAGCCTCGGGGTGGGCAAGTCGAATCCGCAGTGGTCGAGACAGTAGCCTGTGCCAACGCCGATGTCGGCGTGATTGGACGTGACATGCTGGCGGTAGTGGTTGACAAGGTCGCCTGAGGTGCAGCCCCAGACGTATTTCGGGAACAGATTCATCACCAGAGCGTCGTAAACACGGAGCCCGAGCTTCGTGTAGACCTTGATTGAGTCAGGTGTGCGATTGCTGGTATGTGCCATGGCTTCCCGGATCCGTTGCGTGGCTACATTTGGTCCACGACCTGGAGATTCAGGTGCGCATACGTGCACGAGCTTCCTTATTGATAAATTCGGACCATAAAATCTCCAGGCCCTTATCAATCAAATACTTCGGGATCTCCGGAAAGATCATTCAGGAGCGGAAGAAGGGCTGTTACCGGCTCCCAACCGTGCTTTTCGATAGTCACCCGGTGCCTGGCCCGTCACTTCCTTGAAGGCGGCGTAGAAAGCCGACTGGGATCGGAAGCCGGTATCCATGCTGATCGAAAGGATGGACTGCTTCGGCGCCGAAACAAGCAAAGCCTTCGCGGCCCTTACGCGGCATTCCCTGACGTATCTAGCGAATCCCATCCCGAGCCGCGTATTGATGAGCTCGGACAGCTGGTGACTCGTGATTCCCACCTCACCGGCCAAGGAAGAGAGCCCCAGGCTCTCATTTGCGTATGTCTTCGGTTCCCCCATGAGCTGATCAAGCTTCATCACGCAGGCATCGACGTCGATATCGCGCAGCGTCGACGCGCCATACTTGACTCGAGCGACTTCGAACAGATTTCCGACGAGGTCGGGGTTCGCAACCAGGGCGACGATCATGATGGCGAACGCGAAGCTGATAGCGTTTCCATAGAAATAGTAGAAATAGTCGTGGTCGATACGGGGCAGCATGAACCCGAGGCCGAGCACGATAATCGCGAACATGGACATTACGCCGAAATAGAAGAACTCGAACCGGAACTGCTTGCGATGATCACGCATGCCGTATACGAGATATCCAAGCCACAGGGAATTGACTGCGCCGAACGCAAACAGGATCGGGAGCGCAATTTCCAGTCGTACAAAAAACAGCAGCAGGATCGGCAGCAAATAAAGCAGTTGAATCGCTCGAAATGGCTGGGTGGGCAGGATTGCCCAGCGCCCGAAAAAATAGAACATCGACGGAGTGACGAACAACCCAAGCAGGTATGGGAAGGTCGTGAACGGTTCGGGGCCACCCAGAAAATAGAGCAGGTGGCAGACCTGGATCACTGTCAGCGCAGCCAGGAGTGCTGCGCACGCACTTACCGAATATACCGACTTACCGGGAACATTGATAAGCAGCGCATAGGCGAGAAACAGGAGCACAGCGCTGACTGCCGAAAACCCTGTGAATGCTATGTTGGCGACGACAATCGCCGATTGGATGCTCATCGAATGAGTGTCGATCCTGTGGCTGCTATAACGGTAATTGTGTCAAAAAAAGCTACTTACGTGGGTGACCTGCGCTTTTTTCCCGCCGAAGGCGAACATTTTCCCTCTTACCCCAGGCTCCCGCTCCTTCCGCCGGCCTTTGGACGGGGTGCACGTTTGGCAGAACTCGTATGCGCCACTACTGATCCACGTTGCGGGCACTCTGATTTTCAGTCCGCCCCTACCAGTCAGCGGAATGCGGAGCGGAGACTACGGCCAAATACTGATGACGCTATGTCGCCGGCACCCTCTTCCACCACCCTGATGCCGCTGGTTGTTGGAAAAGCTGAACGGGCAACCCGGCCGAAGGACGGCTCTGAAAATCTTCATCCCGAATCAAGCCGCACATTCGTGTCCTGCCAGTTCGCTCATGCAGTAGAATCGCGGCGCGCGGAAATCACTGGAGATTAGAGAATGATTGGATACGTGATGCTCGGAACCAACGACCTTGGCGCGGCCGTCCGCTTTTATGATGCGTTGCTCGGCGAGCTCGGCGCCAAACGTTTCATGGATACCGAACAGTTCATCGTCTGGGCGACGGACCCTGCGCAGACATCGCTTGGCGTCACGTTGCCCGAGAACGGTGTTCCCGCATCCGGTGGCAACGGCACGATGGTGGCGCTCGCGGGCGGCACTCCAGCGAAGGTTGACGCACTGCATAAGAAAGCGATATCCCTCGGAGCAACCGATGAAGGCGCTCCCGCAGCGCGGGGTCCCGGGTTCTACGCAGGCTACTTTCGCGATCTGGACGGCAACAAGCTGAATGTTTTCTGCATGACCTGATCGGCTCAGCCGATCCAGGTGCGGCGGCACCGTGCGGATATTGGTGAGCAAGGGGAGCATCGAAAGATGAACAGGATCCAGAATGGCACCCGTCCGCTGGTCGCGCCGGCTCTAAGAGCTGGCGTGGCGACTGCGATCTTGTTCGTTCTGGGTTGCCCCGCCCTCGCAGCGCAGAGTGCCGGCGAGCACTGGGTTGGCACTTGGGCCACGTCGGGTGTGGCTCGGCCGCAGACACCTCCACTGCCAGCCCCTGCGCTCCCGCCGTTCATGGCCAACTCGTGTGTGGCTGTTGCGCCGGCGGTGGTACCAGTACCTCCGCCACCTGGACAGATGTTTGCTCCGCAGCCATTTGTCCATTTCGTCAACCAGACACTTCGACAAGTGGTGCACACGAGCATTGGCGGGTCGAGGGCTCGCGTTGTACTGAGCAACATCCACGGCAGCACGCCCCTGACTATCGGGGCGGCGCACATCGCGCTTCGCGATACCGGATCTGCAATCCGGCCAGGTTCCGGTCGGGCACTCACTTTCAGCGGCCGGCCGACGATCACCGTCCCCGCCAATGCGGTTGTCTATAGCGATCCCGTTGATCTCAACGTGCCGCCGACAACAGACCTGGCGATCGACGTCTACCTGCCGGGATCGACCAACAGCTCCTCGCCTCTCACGATTCATCAGACGGCGTTTCAGACGAACTACATATCGGAGACGGGGAATCATGTTGGCCAGGTGAGCTTGCCGACGGTCGCGACCACACAGAACTGGGTGCTGCTCTCGCGCGTCGATGTGCTTGCACCCGCAGGAGTCGTGGGGCTGGTGACTTTTGGCGATTCGATCACCGATGGCACGCGGTCAACGCCGGATACTAACAATCGCTGGCCCGATCAGCTCGTGCGCCGGTCGGCTGTGCAGCCTGGTGGTGCTCGCCTCGCGATCATGAACGCAGGCATCGGCGGTAATCGCGTGCTCAGCGAGGGCGCCTTCAACGCGGGTGTGAATGCCCTGGCGCGATTCGACATCGACGCGCTCGGCAGTCCCGGTGTGACTCACATCGTCGTGCTCGAAGGTATCAACGATATCGGACAGGCCCGCCAGAACCCCACTCCGACGGCGGAGGACATCATCGCCGGACACAAGCAACTCATCGAACGGGCGCACGCGAAGGGACTTCGAATCTATGGCGCGACGCTGACGCCGTTCTACGGCGCGGCTTATTACACCACCGAGGGTGAAGCCAAGCGGCAGGCCGTGAACGAATGGATCAGGAACGGCGGGGCGTACGATGCCGTGATTGATTTCGACAAGGCGACACGCGATCCGGATGATCCGCGGAAGTTCAGCGCCGCCTACGATTCCTGCGACCACCTTCACCCCAATGACGCGGGGTACAAAGCCATGGCCGATGCCGTCGATCTCGGCCTGTTCTTGAGGCCGTCAGTCCGCTAGGCGCGCAGGTCTTACTGTTCGCCGAGGATCATCCTCCGCTCCTTCGCATCGTAACCCGCCCTTGCGGTGGCCTCCGGTGCGAGCAGCGACACGACGATCGATACGAGAAACGCGAGAGGCATGGATACCAGGGCGGGATTCCTCAAGGGGAACCACGCGGCATCGTGATGCAGGATGTCGATCTGGATCGTCGGCGAGACGAAGATCAGGAGGACTGCACTCAAGGTGCCCGTCACGATCGCGGCAACGGCGCCCGCGGTAGTGAAGCCACGCCAGAAGATCGAAAGGACGAGCGCCGGAAAGTTGCCGCTGGCCGCAATGGCAAAGGCGAGCCCCACCATGAAGGCGACATTCTGGCCCTTGAAGAGAAGGCCGAGTGCGATCGCAAGGATGCCGAGAAACACGCTCGCCACCCTGGCCACCTGCAACTGTTCCTTGTGGGAAGCGCGATCCTGCCGGACCACGTTCACCCAGAGATCGTGTGAAAGTGCCGCGGCACCAGAAAGCGTGAGGCCAGCGACCACGGCGAGAATCGTGGCGAAAGCCACGGCGGCAATGAAGCCGAGCAAAGCTTTGCCACCGAGCGCTTCGGCCAGCAGGAGCGCCGCCATGTTGCCACCCGGATCGACAGCTTTGATCGCATCCTGGCCCACGAGCACCATGGCGCCGAAGCCCAGCAGGAACGTGAGCAGATAGAAAAAGCCGATGAGTCCTGTAGCCCAGAACACCGATTGTCGTGCCGCTTTCGCATCGGGCACGGTGTAGAACCGCATCAGGATGTGCGGCAACCCGGCAGTGCCGAACATCAGCGCGAGTCCCAACGAGATGGCTTCCCACGGCGAAGACACGAGCTTGCCGGGTTCCAGCACGCCCTCTCCGTAGCGTTCCGCAGCCGCCGAGAAGAGCCGTAGCGGATTGAAAGAGAACTCGGCCAATACCAGTATCGCCAGCAGGAATGCGCCGCCGAGCAGCAGTGCAGCCTTGACGATCTGCACCCACGTGGTCGCGATCATGCCGCCGAAGAGCACGTACACGAGCATCACCGCCCCTACGATCAACACGGCTGTTTCGTAGGACAGGCCGAACATGAGCCGGATCAGATTGCCTGCACCGACCATCTGCGCGATGAGATAGAACGCGATGACGGCCAGGGATCCGAGCGACGCGGCAATCCGCACCGGCTTCTGACGCAGCCTGAATGTCACGACATCCGTGAAGGTATAGCGGCCGAGATTGCGCAACGGCTCGGCAATCAGGAACAGGACGATGGGCCAGCCCACGAGCCAGCCAGTCGAGTAGATCAGGCCGTCAAATCCGGAAGTCGATACGAGGCCGGCGATTCCCAGAAAGCTGGCGGCACTCATGAAGTCGCCGGCCAACGCGAATCCGTTCTGCCTGCCGGTAATGCTGCGACCGGCTGCAAAGAATTCTTCGGTCGTGCTGGTGCGACGTGCCGCCCACCAGGTGATCGCCAGCGTCAAAAGAACGAAGACGAGAAAGAACCCGATCGCCATCGCATTTGGGGTGCCGACTGAAGCGCTCATTTCGGCGCCCCGGCTGACTCCGCCTCAGTTCGCAGCTCACGCACCCGCCGGTCAAAGGGACCGTTGGCCCAGCGGACATAGATCCACGTAGTGGCCCAGGCCGAGATGATCACCAATGCACCGAGCAGGATGCCAAGACTGAGCCCGGGCGCGATACGCGTTCCGACCAGCTCCTTGTCGAAGGCGATCAGCAGGATGAAGCCGAAGTAGATCACCACGACGACGGCGCTCAGCGCGATTGCGATCTGCCAACGCCGGCGCGAAAGTTCACCCAGACTCATGAGGTTCCCCCGGAGGCTGCGCGCTAGGGTCGCGGACACTGATTGATCGGACGATCGCCGCGGAATCGCGCATCAAACCAGTCGCCGAGAGATGATTCCGCACCCATGCGCGTGCCGATATGATCGGTGCCCGGCAGTGGGCGATATTCAACGATGCTGCCTCGCATGCAGAGGTCCGCCATGACCTGCTTTGTCAGATCGGGCGGTACATCGATGTCTTCGAGGCCCTGGAAAATCAGGATCGGGGTAGAGGCCGGGATAGGCAAAAAGGCGTCATTGGCTTCCAGCAGCTTTCGCCAGGGCGTTCCCGGCTCCAGCGCCTCCTTGATTGCGTAAGGCTCTTTCACCTTGACGGCTTCATCAAAGGTTTCAAAACAGCCCCAGGTCTGGGTGGCCAGCAGTTCCAGGCCTGCAGGCGTCAGAACGCTCCGCAATTGCACTTCAGGATGTCCGACTGCCAGTCCTGCGAAGCGCGTGACGAAGTAGCCGGCATTCTGTGGAATGCCGAGATCGTAAAAAGAAAGCTCCAGGTGCCGAGAGGCAGGCGACATGGGAGCAATGCCAACTGGCTTCAACTCCGGCGCATAAGTCGGAGCGAGATGGGCAGCCCAGAGATCCGTCTGCCCGCCCTGCGAAAATCCATAGAACCCCACGCGGTCACCCACTCCCGATTCGGGGAAGTTCCGTGCGGCGCGGGCAGCATCGAGAGATGACTTTCCCTGTGCCGGTCCATTCAGATAAGCAGCAGGCCCAGGTGTTCCGAGACCTTGATAGTCCGGGGCAACAACCACGTAGCCGCGCTTGAGCAGATCAGCAATTCCTGCGATTCGCGGCACGCGACGATTCGGGGGTCCAGTCACGAGACTCTGACGTGACGGCGCACAGGAATCCTGCAAGCCTGCCGTTCCGTGATTCCACACCAGCAGCCTGCGAGTGGTGCCACCAGCAACACCCCCGTCAGGCACATAGATTTCACCGGATACAAATGCGGGTTTGCCATCGGCTGATTCAGACACGTAGATGATGTTCCAGCTTCGGGAGCCGCTCGGAGCATCAGTCCTCGGGTTCGCCCACAGAACATCGCCCCGCTTCATCGTTCCCGGCACTGCTCCAGGCACCTGCCAGAACATGCTGCCATCGGGACCTCGCTGCACTCCGGAGGCAGATGACGGGGTTCCCGAAGGATTTGCTGCGGGCTGCGCGCCGCTTGTGACTGAAAACGCCAGTGACAGCGCAAAACACACTGTTGCAGCAGAACGAAGTTTCAGTGTTGATCCAGTTGCGTACATCGATTCCCCCACCGTTTCCTTTTTTACCGAAATATCCTGCCCGCTACATCGCTCCACTTCTGTCAAGGCCGGCACAATCAGGATTGTCGTCGCCGGCTCATTGCATTGATAGCCGCTGCGATTCGGCGCAGTCCCTCGTCATCTCGAAGTAGCGCTGCACCGTCGGGACGTCGCTCTCGTACGGATGCTTCTCGCCAGGCAAACGAGCCAATTGGGCGATGCGGGCCTTGTCGTAGGCACCATCAAATTCGGTATGGTTGGTCATGAATATCGTCGCGCCTGCCGCGCTCACGGCCTCCCGCATTTTCACGGCACTGTCGCGATAGATGGCGAAGTTGTCTTTGAGGCGCGGGAAGTTGAATGCGGTGCCGCCGGAATACGCCACGGTCAGTGTGCGTCCCCCATCCTTGACCGGGAAGATGAATGAGAGCGTCCCCGCCGTGTGTCCCGGCGTGGCGATGGCTTCCACGCTGGTATCTCCCAGCGTGATCTTCAAACCTTCTTTCCCTACGGCGATATCGCGCTTCGGCACGCCTCCCGGCGCAGTCGCGGGACGCTGCAATGTCGAATCCCAGTCAACGCCGCCCATCACGACTTTGGCGCCGTAGCGGGACTGCAGGAGCGCCGCACCTTGGTCATGATCGCCGTGGGCATGGGTGATCAACACGTACTTGATGTTGCGCGGATCGAGCCCCAATTTCGTGAGCCCTTCCACCATCTCCGGCTCGATGGCGTAGTCGAACAGAGTATCGATGACAATGATCCCCTCGCTCGTCGTCAGCGCCCACGCGGAGTGAATGCGGGTACCGATGAAATAAAGATTGTCGAACACCTTGTAAGGCTGCGCGTACCAGGTAGCGCGGTCGGGGACGACGCGGACCGGATTGGCTGGACGCGGGGTCAGATTGTCCGGCGCCACACAGATGCGTCGAAATGTACCGGCATACTCGAAACCCGCTGCCCGCTTCGCCGAGGCGACCAGGCTGTCGGGCGTGACCTGCTCAGCCGCCTGAACCGAATGCACGCCTGCAAGCAGCATGGCGGCCATAACTATTCCCCGGTACATACCCCCTCCCCTTTTCTTCGATTATTCAAACCAGGCCCCAGCGATGTTAGACGCTGTTTGACCGATGCGGTAGATGCCCTGGGGTCCCGATTTTGTTCGGAAGCCAGCTGAGTCCCAATTGCCTCAATACCCGATATCGCCGGATCGCGATGCTAGTGTTTTGGCGTATCGCGGGACACGGCATTGGCCTTTGAACCTCCAGCAAGCCGTTGCTACCTGGACTGATAAAGCCCAGTGTGGCCATCCAGCACAACGCTGGTACGTTGGCCATTGCGACTGGAGGGACGCATGCGGAATCGAATCGATCCAGACGAAGTCTTGATCCTTCCTCGTCGGGAGCACACGGAAGAATGGTTCAGCTTCGAAACCATGAACCCCGAACCAAACAGGAACATCCGCGTAAAGGGATACTCGCGCATTCCCCTGGGCGATCACTACGAGCGCGAGAACGTGCATGTCGATGCGGATGGCCAGTTCGAGTCTCTCGCGAATGTTATCGACACCCATTGGCAGTACATCCTCTCCTGAGGGAGCCCGAATCAGGTCGAGAACTTTTTACAATGTCGGGATTCACGTTGGGTAGGGTATAAACCTGAGAGCACACTGCGAACGTGGAAGAACCAATGACCGGCAAACAGCCCCCCAAGAAACCGGAAACAGCCGTACCAGCCGATCCGTCGCTCGAAGACACGCGCCAGACTGAAATGCTGATGGCCGGCCTGTCGCTGGATGACACGGCTCACCGAAAGAAACTGCAGGATGAGAAGGAGAAGCGGGAGAAACCCCGCACCCTGGACGACATGCGCCGCCTCAGCGAGCACATCAAGTCAGTACCGGTTTACAAAGGGAAGTGATCTCCGCTCGCTTGCTCTTCCCGGCATACAAGCACGATCTTTCCCGTACCGCCTTTCTTCGCCAGTTCCTGCGCCTCTGCTGCTTTGCTCAGCGGCATTCGCAGACCGATGGGCAAGACAAATTTTCCATCACGGATGTCGTCCGCAAACTCGCGGACTTTCGCTGCGTCGGGTTTTGCATAAACACGCGCCACCGTCACGGCCGGGTATTGTTGCGCAACGCCTTCCGGCAACACGGAAGCAAAGCCGAAATGCCCGCCGCTCTGCACTCGGGCGAACAGCTTTGCGGCGGTTTCGCCTCCTACCGTATCGGCAACTGCATCGACTGGGTCGAGAGCGGCGATTGCGGCATCGTCATCAATGGCCAACGTCTCGTCGACGCCGAGTGCGCGCGCCTCCGCCAACTGACGGCCTCGGACGCCAGCAATCACCTTGAGTCCCATTTTCTTCGCGGTGTGCACGGCTGCCCGCCCGACAGCCCCCAATGCGCCGCTCACGAGAATCGTCTGGCCACCCTCAGCCTTGGCCGCCATTCTGACGAGCTGGTCTCCAGTCAACACGATTAGCGGGATGGCTGCGGAGTCGACGAGATCCAATCCATCAGGCAAGTGCGTGAGGACTGCACCTTTGACCGCGACCACCTCAGCATACGTCGCGTCCGCAAACGCCAGCACCCGATCGCCCGGCTTGAAGGTACGAATGTCGCTGCCCACCGCCCGTACCACGCCACTGACGTCCTTGCCCAGGATTGCCGGTAGCTGCAACGGAAAGTCCTTCTGCCGTATCCCCGATCGAATCTTCCAGTCGATCGGGTTCACGCTCGTCGCCCAGACATCGATGAGCACCGAGTCGGCGCTTAGGGAGGGCTCTGGAACATCGTCGTCAAACTTGAGGGTCTCCGGACCGCCGTACGCATACAACCGGACTGCTTTCACCACACTCTCCCGCGAACTGAATTTATAGAGGCACAGTATGCCCAAACGAAATGAAACCTGCGCAGCGCGCACGGCCCGATCACCCTACCGCGGCATCGCTTCCCACAAGAGCTGAAACCCCACCAGGATCATGAGTACGTAAATGAATGTGTAGAACTTCTCCGCATTCACTTTACGGACAAGCCACACCCCGACAAAGGTTGCAGCGATAGCCACTGGAGACAGGATTGCAGACGTCGATAGATTCTCGCGCGTGAATTGACCCAGTGCGATATACGCCGGAACCTTCAGCCAGTTGATGACGCCGAAAAAAATTGCAGTCGTACCGACCAGTACGGAGGGAGCCAGGCGCTTCGGCAGCACCCACATCTGGAATGGAGGCTGCCCCGCGTGTGCCACCTGGGCCGTAAATCCAGTCGCAATGCCCAACAGGACACCCAGTGCCGGAGAAGCATTGCGAGGCGCCACGACGCGGCCGCCGCGAGACGTCCACAACCGATAAATCGCAAACACGATCGAAATGACGCCAAGCATCGCCAGCACCGCTTTCACCGGGACCTTGGCAGCAAAGAAATAACCCAGCGCAATGCCAACCGCAGCCGAGGGAATCATCAGCAGCAATATGGCCCGATCCCAATTCTTCCGGAACGCCCAGATACCGACTACATCCTGCACGATCAACAGCGGCAGCAGGATTGCAGCCGCCTGGACAGGCGGCATGACCAGGGCGAGCAAAGGCATGGCCATCGCCCCCACGCCGGTGAACCCGCCCTTCGCGAGGCCCATCAGGATCACTGCGGGAATCGCGACCAGGTAGAAAAAGGGATCGTTCAACATGCCGCCAACAGTACTGCAACTTTATGCATCGCGCCGTGTTCTCTCCTCCAGGCACGCTGCTGGATTGAGCGTTCACGCCCGAACAGGTTGCCGAGGGAGACAATTCCATGAAGACCCATACCGCACGCATTGCAGTCATTGCCGCCCTGCTTTCCCTCGGAATAGGAGCCTGTGGCGTGGGCGAAGCCGATCCGGAGGACGAACTGGAAGCCGGCTTCAAACTCGATGACGAGGCTACTGCCGCTGAGGTCGGCTTGCAGACGTACCCGGGCTCGAAGGCTTACAGAGAGGAAGACGATTCAAGCTCCGGCGCGAATGTCAGGCTTTCAACTCCCTGGTTCGGAATGAAAGTCGTCGCGCTGAATCTGGAGACCCCCGACGAACCCAAACAAATCGCGGCCTTCTACCGTCAGGCGTTATCAAAGTACGGAGATATTCTGGATTGCAGTGATCCGGCGGATCGGAACAGGAAATCCCGCTCCAGCGACGACCTGACGTGCGACCGCGATGATTCCCGTAAGCACAGCGTGGTGCTCAAGGTTGGCACCGAGGAGAACCAGAGGATCGTCGCCATCAAACCTCATGGAAACGGCACGCGGTTCAGTCTCGTGCATGTGGATGTTCGCGAGAAGTCGAACCAGTAGGACAATGAAACTGGAAGCTGACCTTTACTCCTCCAACGGAAGGATGGCTCCTTCTACACCAGAATAGACGACGCTCATTCTTGAGGGTAAGTTTCGGCACAAACCCAACCGCGAGGATAGGGAATCACCGCGGGAGGAAGCGGCTGCATGAATTTGGACCACGCGGTCCACAGCGTCGCGAGCCCCGGAAGCAAGAGAATCAAGGCAAGTGCCATGCCTGCCCGAGCGCGCCGTACTGCGCTCCATCCAAGTGCCACGGCAACCAGGAAGTTGACGGCGGCATCCTCGAGAAAGTCGACGCTGTCTGCGAATAGCGAGACCGAGCCAATGGCCAGGGCCACGGCGAATTCGATTCCGAAGTAGCCCAGGTTCAGGAGCGCGACCAGGACAACCACGCGGCGGAGATCGGCAAGCATTCGTGATTCTAGCTCCGGACAATGCCGGGAAGTGCTTTGCCGTCCTTGCCTTCATGCCGATCCCATCGCTATAGTCACATGGATATAGCGTTTATTCTGTCAGGGGGCTTCCGTGCGTTCAATGCTAGCGATTGCTGTTGCATCGGCATCCCTGCCCGGATTTGCGATGGCCGCCCAGAGTCCGGGGGCACGAGCTGAATCCACCGCTCTCGACAACGTCATTGTCACCGCCAGACGCCGCGCGGAGGACCTCCAGACAGTTCCCGCCGCTGTGTCGGTCATCACCGGTGACCTGCTCGACAGTTCGTACACAGTGAATACCCAGCAGCTCAGTCAACTGGTGCCCTCGCTCTACTACAACTCGGCCAATCCACGAAACACCGCGTACACGATCCGCGGCCTCGGCTCGAACACGCTCTCGATCAGCGCGGCCAACGACGGCATCGAACCGGGTGTCGGGTTCTACATGGATCAGGTCTATCACGGCCGCCCCGCCACCGCTGCGTTCGACTTCGCCGACATTGACCGCGTGGAAGTGTTGCGTGGTCCGCAGGGCACGCTGTTCGGCAAGAACACCACTGCAGGCGCCATTCATGTGATGAGCCGTGCGCCGACCTTCAAGCCCGAGGCGAATGGTGAGGTGTCTGCCGGCGAGGAGGGTTACCTTCAGGCCAAGGGCTCGGTCTCCGGCCCGCTGTTCCGTGATGTCGTCGCGGGCCGAGTCTCCGCGCAATACACGCAGCGCGATGGATTGATCCACAACGTCAGGACGGGCCAGGACCTCAACGAACTCGACAATTACGCACTGCGCGGACAGCTGCTGTTCGTGCCAGCCGATAACCTGAACTTCCGACTGATCGCGGATGTTTCCGATCTTGATTCCGCGTGCTGCACGCAGGGATATCTGCGCGTTGGACAAAGTCTTCGCGCTGCCGGTCGCCAGTTCCCGGCGTTGGCTGCGGGCTTGGGCTACGCGCCGCCCAGCCGCAACGTGTATGACCGTTTGAGCGATATCGACGCTCCCCTGCATGTCGACACCCAGGACGGGGGCGTGTCCCTCATCGCTGACTGGGATGTGGGCGCGGTGACACTGACTTCCGTCAGTGCGTGGCGCTACTGGGACTGGGACGTTGCGAATGATCGCGACTACACCGGCATCCCGATCCAGAGCGTCCAGCGAATTCCTTCGCGACAGGATCAATACAGCCAGGAATTCCGCATCGCTTCAAACGCCGAGGCACCCTTCCGCTATGTCGCTGGCCTCTATTACTTCTCACAGGAAATCAACGGCCGCCCGACGAGCGTCTACGGCCCTAAAGCGGCTTACTGGCTGCTCAGTCAGGCGAACTTCACCGTACCCATTCCGCGCAACTTGCTGGATGGCTACGGACAGGTAGGCGACTCGCGTTTCGAGATGAAGAGCTATGCGGCTTTCGGCGAAGTGAACTACGACTTCACCGAACGGCTGACCGGCACACTGGGCCTCCGCTACACCTACGAGGACAAGGAAGGCACATACGCGACACGCGTATTCGGCGGCGCGGATCTCACAGGCCTGCCAACCGCAACGGCCGCTGAACTGAATCGCGCCAAACTTTCGATCTTCCGTCCCCAGAGCTATGCCGCAACGGACGATGGCGGCAGCCTCTCGGGCCGCGCCAATCTCGCTTACAAATTCACGACTGAACTGATGGGCTACGTGAGCTATGCGTCCGGTTACAAGTCCGGGGGCCTGAACATGTCAGGTCTGCCGCTGGATGCGGTGAACCAGCCGGCCCTCGCCACAGCGGTCATCGATGACGAGAAGAACACCACTTATGAGGTCGGCCTAAAGTATTCGCTGTGGGAGAAGCGCGCGACGCTCAACCTCGCAGGCTACTGGACGGTGGTCGAGGACTATCAATCGAACGTGGTATCGAGCCTCGAGACCGCCGCGATCCGCTCTTATCCCGCAAACATTCCCGAAGTCCGGATACGAGGCGTGGAAGCCGACTTCGCCGCACTGCTGTTCAAGGGCTTTACCTTGCGCGCCTCGGTTGCCTACGCCGATGGCGAGAACACGGACTATCACGAAGGTCCCTGCCCGCTCGAACTGCAGACTGCCACCACCGTGGCCTGCAACCTGACTGGCGCACCGCTGGCGGGCTTGTCCGACTGGGCGGGAACATTGGGCGTCGACTATGAAATGCCCTTCGGCAGCGGCACCTTCCTCGTGCACGCCGATTCAAACTCCCGCAGCGGCTATTTCAGCGACACCTCCGCATCCATTTACACCTGGGTCGAAAGCTACAACGTCACCAACGCCAGCGTCGGTTATCGCTTTTCAAACGGCCTTGAAGTCGATGTGTTTGCCCGCAATCTCTTCGACTCCGAATACATCACGGCACTCACGATCCAGACCGGCAACTCAGGTTTGATCCTCGGCCAGCCCAGCGATCCGCGGATGGCAGGCGTGACGGTGCGCGCGCGGTTCTGACACAGGTTTGTTGTTGAACCACGCTCGTTTCAGCAAGCAGGGATTCTAATGCGCATCTGCCGGTAGCGCCGGGCGAGCGACGGCTTTCTTCATCAATGGCACCATCAGCGTCGCGAAGACGAAGCAGACTGCGATCGCGACAAATGCGTCGCTGTACGTCAGCACCTGCGCTTCGCGCAGCGTCAATGACCAGAGCTGCTTCATGACTGCTGTCTCTGCCCGGCCTGAGTCTCCAGAAAAGGCCGCCAGCCAGCTGGCACTGGACCGTTGCAGCAGCTCTGTCATCGCGACATTGCCTGCATTGAGGTGATCGGCCAGGCGTGAGAAGTGCAGGTTCGTGCGGTCGTTCAATAGCGTCCCACAGGCCGCAATCCCGATGGCGCCACCCAGATTGCGCATCAGATTGAACAGTCCTGACGCCAGTTTCAGTCGCTCCGCAGGCAGCCCGCCAAGGGTGAGAATGACTGTCGGCGCCACTGCAAACTGCTGGCCGAAGCCCCGCAGTGCCTGGGGGAACAGCAGTTCGCGCCAGCCCCAGTCATGGGTGATGGGCGTGAATGACCACATGCTGAGGCCAAAGCACGCGAGGCCGAACATCATCAGCCAGCGCAGGTCGTAGCGCTGGGCGAAGAACGAATAGATGGGCACCGAAAGGATCTGGAACAGACCCGTCGATAACACGGCGATGCCGATCTCCAGCGAGTTGAAGCCCCTCACTCGCGCCAGGAACAGCGGCGTCAGGTAAATCGTCGCGAAAATGCCGACGCCGGTGATGAATGAAAATGTGCAGCCGAGTGAAAAGTTACGGCTCTTGAATGCACGCAGATCAACAACCGGATTGTCCACAGCCAGCGTCCGCCAGACGAAAGCAACGCTACTGATCGCTGCAATCCACGCGGTCAGGCGAAGGGTATCGTCCTCCAGCCAGCCCCAGCGCGGCCCTTCCTCGAGGGTGTATTCGAGGCAACCGAGGAACAACGCCATCAGCACCATCCCGAGGTAGTCGGCACGTCGGATGAGCGACCAGTTGGGACTGTCGATCTTCACCAGCAACGGGACGACGACAGCCACGAAGATGCCGGGTACGAGGTTGACGAAGAACAGCCAGTGCCACGAATAGTGGTCGGTGATCCAGCCCCCGACGGTGGGACCGAGAGTGGGCGCCAGGGATGACAGCGCGCCGATGGTGGCCGCCGCGACCACGATCTTCTTGCCTGAGAAAAAAGCAAAAGCAGCGGTGAACACCGTGGGAATCATCGATCCGCCCAGGAATCCCTGGAGCGCACGGAAGACGATCATGCTTTCGATATTCCAGGCAATGCCGCACAGCAGACTGGCCACCGTGAAACCGATCGCGGAGACGCTGAACAGCCAGCGCGTGGACATGACCCGTGACAGCCAGCCCGAGAGCGGAATGACGATGATCTCTGCGATCAGGTAGCTGGTCTGCACCCATGAGAGCTCGTCAGGACTCGCCGACAGGCCCGCCCCGATCTCGGACAGCGAAGAGGAGACAATCTGGATATCGAGCAGGGCGATGAAGAAACCGACGCACATTGCGCCGAATGCGAGCAACTTCCCCGCGGGTGACAGCAGGTCAGCGCCCGTCAATGCACCGGTCGGCTTGTCCACGCTGGCTGACTGCAATCAATGAGCGGCGGAACGCGAATCAACGCGCACCGTTACTGACAAACCAGGCCGCAACGCCCCGAGCAGCGCGCCCTCGCCCTCCAGCACAATCCGCACTGGCACACGCTGGACAATGCGTGTGAAGTTGCCGGTGGCATTCTCGGCAGGCAATACGCTGAACTGCGAACCGGTGGCGGGTGCGAGACTGACGATCTGCCCTTTGAACACCTGTCCGGGCGATCCGTCAGCCACAACTGACGCAGACAAGCCCGGGTGGAGATGCTGGAGTTGCGTTTCCTTGAAGTTCGCCTCCACCCAGAGTCCTTGCGCAGGAACCAATGCCATGAGACGCGCACCGATGGCCGCATAGCTGCCTTCGCGAGCTGCCCGATTCCCGACGGTGCCGTCGATCGGTGCACGTAATTCCGTATGGCCAAGATTCAGCCGGGCCAGGTCGCGGTCGGCAATGGCCTGTGCCAAGGACGCCCTCGCCTGCAGGTCTTCCGCCGCGATGACCGCCAGTTGCTGTCTGGCGGCGGCATGGGTTGCCTGTGCGCGCTGCTCTGCTGCGAGGGCCACCTTGTACGTCGCATCCGCTGTCTGTTGTCTCTGCACGGAAGCAGCCTTGGATTGCGAAAGCGCCTGGTAGCGATCCGCGTCCTGACGTGCCCGCACGATTTCCGCCTGGGCCGCAGCGATATCGGCTGCGGCCGCCGCAATCGTCGATAGCTGAAGACGACGCGTTGCATCCGAATTGCCAATGGCGGCTTGCCGCACCGCCACCGTTGCTTCGGCATTCGCCAATGCTGCGCGGTAGTCACGGTCGTCAAGCTTCAACAACAGATCGCCCGCATGAACCTGCTGATTGTCTGCGACCAGCACTTTTTCGACGAAGCCGGAGACCTTGGGAGCAATGACGGTGACGTCACCGCCGACATACGCATCGTCCGTGGTCTCCATGAAACGAGCGTCATTCCACCAGTCATAGCCGTAACGGGCACCTGCGATGACCACTGCGCCAACAATCAGCACCAGCAACATCCACTTCACCGGGAACGGACGGCGGTTTGCGATCGGCGCAATCGCTCCGGCGTCGATCGCGGCACTCATGGCGCTGCCTTCGCTGGCTTCGCCCGCTTTTTCACTGGCGCTTTTGCCTGTTGCGCCGTGGTGGCATGAGGACTGGCAGCAAAGTTCACTCTACGACGCGTCCGTTCCCCGGCCATGGGACCCGCCGCAAACCTGAAGTCCTTGGGCTCAAGGGCCCGGCCACTCGACCGATCGACGACTGTCGGTTCCGCCGCTTTGCCTGTGCGGGTATCGACGAGCAGGACGCTGGCCCCTTCGGGCGCGAAATGACGGTTTCCCCAGGCCAGCAGCGCAATGAGTACAGGACGGAAGTCGTGGCCCCGCGGGGTCAGCACATATTCGTAACGCGGAGGTTTCTCGCTATAGAGGCGACGTTCCAGCATCCCGGATTCCACCAGGCCCCGCAGGCGCCGAGTGAGCATGTTGGGAGCGATGCCGAGGCCGGTCTGGAAATCATCGAACCGCGATACCCCGTACATTGCATCGCGCAGGATGAGGATGCTCCACCACTCCCCGATGTGATCGAGGCTGCGTGCGATGGGGCATTGCATGTTCCCGAAGCTTTTCTTCTCCATGGGCGGACTGTAGGGTAGTCACTATCATTATGCAAGTGACTACTTCCGGGAGTGGAGATGGAGACCCGCCACCCCATGCTCTCGCCGCTAACTTCCGCTACGCAGCCCTTCCGTCAGCTCGATGTAGGTGCCCCACGGATCGGTGAAGAAGGCGATCGCGAGATCCGGGCGGATCCTTTCATACGGCCGGTCAAACACGACGCCACTGGCCGCGAGCTTCTTGCAGAACGCTTCGAGCCCGACAATTTCAAAACCGATGTGATCGAGGGTTCGGCCACGCGTTGGCGCAAGCGTTTCCGTGGTGCTCGAGAAATTCAGATTCATGCCGGGTAGATCGGCAGCATCGTAGCGCCAGCGCTTGCCCGGCACGGCGCCGAACGTTTGCACATACCAGTCCCTTGCCTTGACAACTTCTGCCTCCGGCAAGTTGAAGTGCATGTGATGCGTCACGATGGGAGCCGAGAGCGCAGCATTGTGGCGTCCTGATTGTTCGGGCGCGCGGCCCGCGGCAGGTTCGAAACCGATGTTGGTCGCCTTCTTGTCGTCGAACAGCTCTATGCGTTCGCCTTCGGGAGTGAACACCGACGCTATGCCGGGATACTCCGTGTTGTAGTGCATCTCGAAACCGCGGGCCTCGAGCGCAGCGAGCGACTCGACCCTGAAGGCGACGTGATTCAGGACGGACCCTTCCGTGCCCTTGCGCTTCTCGCTTTTGCTCACAATCACGACGACGTTGGGAAACTCGATCCGCGCGACCGCAGGGGCTTCCTTGCGAACACCGCCGAGCGCAACCCAGAACTTCGCGCTGGCCTCGACGTCCTCCACGTAGTAGTGCAAGTGGCCCATCGCCACGCCTGCCGCGTTGGGTGTAGTCACTTGACTCATGGCGCTTGCCGGCCAGATCAGCACCGCAGCCAGAATCAGGTTCGCAAATGACCATCTTTTGATATGCATGTATTCCCCCCCTTTCGCACCATTCTGCCACACGAACCCGGGCAGAACAGACGGCTTTCGACCCACGGCATTTACTCACAACTCCCTCACACAGCGAGGACTAGATTGGCATCCGTTCCTTCACCGAGGTTACGGAGAAAGCGTTGGAAATTTGGATGCTCGCGATCACTGTGCTCCTGGCCGTCCTGACCTGGGGTGTCTATGCGCTGACGGCCGCCCTGCAACCCAAACCATGAGCGTCATGAACTGGGTGGGATTGGGTGTATCCGTGGCACTGGGCCTCTACCTGCTCGTGGCGCTGCTATTTCCGGAGCGATTTGAATGAGCGCCAATGCAGTTCTGCAGATCGTCCTGTACCTCGTCGTGCTCGTTGCGCTCGTCAAGCCTCTGGGGTCTTTCATGGCCAGGGTCTTTGAGGGTCAGAGGACCTTCCTCTCCCCCGTTCTTGCGCCGGTCGAGCGTGGAATTTATCGACTCGCGGGAATCCGACCCGAAACAGAAGCCAACTGGAAGCAGTACGCAATCGCGGTCCTGTTGATCAACTTCATCGGCTTTTTGGCGGTCTACCTTCTGCAACGATTCCAGGGAGTCCTGCCACTGAACCCGCAGGGTTTTGCAGCGGTCGGCCCTGAGTCTGCCTTCAATACTGCCATCAGCTTTGCGTCGAATACGAACTGGCAGGGTTACGGCGGCGAATCCACGATGAGCTATCTCACCCAGATGCTTGGCTTGAGCGTGCAAAACTTCCTGTCCGCCGCCACCGGCATGGCGGTACTCGTTGCGCTCATCCGCGGATTCGTTCGCAAGCAGGCGTCCGGAATCGGCAATTTCTACGTCGATTTCACGCGCAGCACGCTGTACATCCTGTTGCCCCTCTCGCTGCTGCTGGCCATCGTCCTGGTCTCGCAAGGCGTGGTCCAGACCTTCTCGGGTTACAGCCAAGCGGATCTTCTCGAACCCACCACTCTCCAGGTTGCGGTGAAGGATGCCGCGGGATTACCCGTCCTCGACGCTGCCGGGAATGCGGTCGTCACTACAGAGCGCATCACCCGACAGACGATTCCCCTGGGGCCTGCAGCCAGCCAGATCGCGATCAAACAGCTAGGCACCAACGGCGGAGGATTTTTCAATGTGAACTCGGCACATCCTTTCGAGAATCCGACGCCGCTCGCGAATTTTCTGGAGCTGCTGGCGATCTTGCTGATTCCCGCCGCGCTGTGTTACACGTTTGGAAAAATGATCGGCGATACAAGACAGGGCTGGGCAATCCTCATTGCCATGCTGGCCATCTTCATTCCTCTCACCTTCGGCGGCTACCTCGCCGAACAGGCAGGCAACCCTCGCCTTACCGGACTTGGTGCTGACCAGACACTGTCAGCACTCCAGCCCGGCGGCAACATGGAGGGCAAGGAAACACGATTTGGCATCGCCAACTCCACTCTATGGGCTGCGGCAACTACAGCGGCCTCGAATGGCTCGGTCAACGCAATGCACGATTCATTCACGCCCCTCGGCGGCCTGGTGCCGATGTGGATGATGCAGCTGGGAGAGGTCGTCTTCGGCGGTGTGGGCAGCGGGTTGTACGGAATGCTGATGTTTGCCATCGTCGCAGTGTTCATCGGCGGGCTGATGGTCGGCCGTACACCCGAATACCTGGGCAAGAAAATAGAGGCCTACGAAATCAAGATGGCGTCGCTCGTGCTGCTGATTCCCTGCGTCGTCTCGCTGATCGGCGCAGCAGTTGCGAGTGCGATTCCCGCAGGAACCGCGAGCGTCGAGAATCCGGGCGCCCACGGATTCTCCGAAATCCTGTACGCCTTCTCGTCTGCCGGCAACAACAATGGCAGCGCGTTTGCAGGCCTGTCGGCCAACACGCCCTTCTACAACATCGCTTTGGGGCTAGCGATGTGGATGTCCAGGTTCTGGTTGATCATCCCGGTGCTGGGGATCGCCGGAAGCCTGGCAGCGAAACGTACGACGGCCATTACAGCGGGGACGTTGCCAACCCATACACCGCTGTTCGTCGTGATGCTGGTTGGCGTAGTGCTCATGGTCGGTGCGCTGACCTTCCTGCCTGCCCTCGCACTGGGGCCGGTCGTCGAGCATCTACAGATGATCGCGGGAGGCTGACTCAAATGACAACGCTGACGACTTCGACCTATTTCTCCGCGCAGATCGTCCGGACCGCGATCGGCGATGCCTTCCTGAAACTCGATCCGCGCGTGCAGATACGCAACCCAGTCATGTTCGTCGTTTTCCTGGGCAGCCTCTTCACGACCCTGCTGGGAGTGGGCGCTGCCACCGGCAGTCTGGAGGGCGCGGGTCGCCCGGCATTCGTATTCGCCATCGCCGCCTGGTTGTGGCTGACGGTGCTCTTCGCCAATTTCGCGGAAGCGATCGCGCAAGGCCGCGGTAAGGCACAGGCCGCCACGCTGCGATCGATGCGCCGTCATGTGCACGCGAGGAAATTGATCGGCAATCAGCGCGATCAATACAAGATGGTCGAAGCCGACACCCTTCGCCAGGGCGATCTGGTGCTGGTGGAAGCAGACGATGTCATTCCGGCGGACGGGGAGATTGTCGAGGGCGTGGCGTCAGTCAACGAGAGCGCCGTGACCGGCGAGTCGGCGCCCGTTCTGCGAGAGGCAGGCGGCGATTTCTCGTCCGTCACCGGCGGCACGCGCGTCCTGTCGGACTGGATCGTTGTTCGCATCACGAACAAGGAAGGAGAAGGCTTCCTCGACCGGATGATTGCCATGGTGGAAGGGGCGAAACGCGGCAAGACGCCGAATGAGATAGCCCTGTCGATCCTGCTGGCGATGATGACACTCGTCTTTCTGCTCGCAACGGCAACGCTCGCGCCATTCTCGCAGTTTGCCGTCGACGCGGCCCAGCAGGGATCGGTGGTGACCTTGACCGTGCTGATTGCACTGTTGGTCTGCCTGATCCCCACGACCATTGGCGCCCTGCTGTCCGCAATCGGCATTGCCGGCATGGATCGCATGGTGCGTGCGAACGTGATCGCCACCTCCGGACGCGCCATCGAGGCCGCAGGTGATGTCGACGTCCTGCTGCTCGACAAGACCGGCACCATCACGCTCGGCGATCGGCAGGCGTTTGCATTCGTTCCCGCCCCCGGAGTCAGCGAGCAGGAGCTGGCCGACGTGGCGCAGCTCGCGTCCCTTGCAGACGAGACGCCGGAAGGCCGTTCCATCGTCGTTCTGGCGAAGCAGAAATTCCAGCTTCGGGGCCGCGACCTCGCCGCCACCGCACACACTTTCCACAAATTCTCTGCACAGACGCGGATGAGCGGCGTCGACCTCGAGGGCCGCAGGCTGCGCAAGGGTGCAGCGGATGCCATCCGTCAATTCATCGAGGAACAGGGTGGCGTGTGGCCAACCAGGCTCAATGAATCGGTCGAGACCATCGCCCGAACCGGCGCCACCCCGATCGCTGTCGCGGATGGCCGGCGTGCAGTGGGTGTCGTAGAGTTGCGGGACATCGTCAAGGGTGGCATCCGGGAACGTTTCGCCGAACTCAGGCAAATGGGCATCAAGACGATCATGGTGACCGGGGACAATCGGCTCACCGCAGCGGCTATTGCCGCCGAAGCAGGCGTAGATGATTTCCTGGCGGAGGCAACCCCTGAAAAGAAACTCGAACTGATTCGCAAGCATCAGGCGGCAGGCCACCTGGTTGCCATGTGTGGCGACGGCACGAATGACGCGCCGGCGCTTGCGCAGGCAGATGTTGCCGTGGCCATGAATACCGGCACGCAGGCCGCCAAGGAAGCCGGCAACATGGTCGACCTGGATTCGAACCCGACCAAGCTGATCGAGATCGTGGATGTGGGCAAGCAGATGCTCGTGACACGCGGTTCGCTGACGACTTTCTCGATTGCCAACGATGTCGCGAAGTATTTCGCGATCATTCCCGCCGCCTTTGCCACGACCTATCCAGCGCTGAATGCACTCAACGTGATGGGCCTTGGCAGCCCCGAGAGCGCGATCCTGTCAGCAGTGATCTTCAATGCACTGGTGATCGTGTTCCTGGTCCCGCTCGCCCTGCGCGGAGTGAAAACACGCGCCGTCTCCGCGGCCGCGCTGTTGCGAAGGAATCTGCTGGTGTATGGACTCGGTGGCATCATCGTGCCGTTCATCGGCATCAAGGCCATCGATGTGTTGCTCATCGCAGCCGGCTTCGCGTAAAAAAAACATTCTGAAAGGCAAAGTTCATGAATCATCTACGCCCTGCATTGGTCATCTTCCTGTTGCTCAGCGCGATTACCGGCATTGCCTATCCTGCGGTAGTGACGCTCTTCAGCAATACCCTGTTTCCGGACGAGGCGCGAGGTCGCCTCATTGAGGAAAATGGACACACAGTGGGATCGCGATTGCTGGGGCAACCGTTTTCAAGTCCGGGCTACTTCTGGAGCCGTCCTTCCGCGACGGGACCACAACCCTACAATGGCGCGGCCTCCAGCGGCTCGAATCTCGGGCCGATCAACCCCGCGCTTGAGACAGCGGTCCGCGAGCGGATAGCAGCACTGCGGGCGCTGGATCCCGACAATCAGGCTGCGGTACCCGTTGATCTCGTGACGGCTTCGGCAAGCGGCCTTGATCCGCATGTATCGCCGGCCGCGGCGGAATACCAGGTCGCGCGTGTCGCTCGCGCGCGGAAGATGCAGGAAACAGACGTACGGAATCTCGTGCAACAGGCGACGGAGCAACGCACCTTCGGTCTGCTGGGCGAAGCCCGGGTCAATGTGCTTGAGTTGAACAGATCACTCGATGTATATCCCACCCGGTGAGTGCAACACGCCCCGATCCCGATCAGCTCCTGTCGACGGTCCGGGCTGACGAAGCTCGCACCCGACGTGGCCGGTTGCGGATTTTCTTCGGCGCATCGGCGGGAATCGGCAAGACCTACTCGATGCTGGAGGCGGCGCGTGCCAGGCGCGCGGCCGGAACCGATCTGGTGGTCGGCTATGTCGAGCCTCATGGCCGCGTGGAAACCGAACGACTGCTCGAAGGACTGGAACAGCTCCCGACGCTACCGGTTCGGCACCGGGACATCGTGAGACAGGAGTTCGATCTGGACGCTGCGTTGAAACGGCGTCCGGAAATTCTCGTGGTTGACGAGCTGGCACATTCCAATCTGGCGGCCGGCACTCCCCCGCCCCGTCACGGCAAGCGCTGGCAGGACATAGAGGAACTGCTCGATGCGGGAATCAACGTCTGGACCACGGTCAACGTCCAGCACCTCGAAAGCCTCAACGATCTCGTCACGCAGATCACCGGCATCCGCCAGCGTGAAACATTCCCCGACCGCATCTTCGACGAGGCCGATGACATCGAGCTGATCGATCTGCCTCCGGACGATCTGATCGGCCGGCTCAAGGCAGGCAAGATCTATATCCCCCAGCAGGCGGACACGGCGATCGAGCGCTTTTTCCGGAAATCCAATCTCATTGCACTCCGCGAACTCGCGCTGCGCAGGATGGCCGACCGCGTCGATGCCTCCGCTCGTGTGGCCGATCCCGGCAAAACCTCTCGCCCCTGGCTCGCGCGCGACCGGCTCCTCGTTGCATTGGGTCCCGGCCCGCAGGCAGAACAGCTCGTCCGTGCTGGCAAGCGCATGGCCGATGCTCTGGATGCCGAATGGACCGTCGTGTACGTCGAAACGCCTGCATTACTGCGCTTGTCAGCGACCGAACGTGACCGCCGCATCCGCTTGTTGCGTCTCGGCGAATCGCTGGGGGCCGAGACAGTGACGCTTGATGGCCCGTCCGCCGCGCAGACACTCATCGAGTACGCACGCACCCGCAAGGCAACTCGCGTCTTGGTGGGCACGCCCCGGCCACGCGGCTGGCGTTCGCTGTTTGCTCCGTCGACAACCCTTGAAGTGCTGCGCAACGCAGAGGGGTTCGACATCATCGTTGTCGCTCCTTCCGACGTCGCACCGACGGTTCGCCCGGCAGATGCATCGACGCTGGAAGGCAGCGCTGGCCCATTCCCCTGGCAACGATACGCGGGATCGCTGATGATCACTGCCGCCTGCACAGCCATCGCTTTCGGCATGTTCCCGCACGTGGAACTTGTGAACCTGGTCATGGTGTACGTGCTCGGCGCCACCGTCGCGGCAGTTCGCTATGGGCGTGGCCCGGGTGCCTTCGCCTCGGTCCTGAATGTCGCCCTGTTCGACTTCTGTTTCGTGCCACCCCAGTTCACGTTCGTGGTGTCGGATGCGGAATATCTGCTGACCTTCGCCGTCATGCTGATCGTGACCCTGGTTATTGGCACGCTGATGGCAAGCGTCCGGCAGCAAACCCGCGTGGCTGGGGCGCGCGAACGTCGCACCGCGTCGCTGTACGCAATGAGTCGCGAACTGGCAGCGAGCCGCGGACTCACCGACATGGCCACGCTGGGCGTCAAACACGTTGCCGAAGTCTTCGAGTGCCAGGCCGTGGTGCTGCTCACGGACCCGACTGGAAAGATTGTCTATCCCGGGGAACAGACAATGACAGGCTCGTTTCACGGCGCCGATCTCGCGATTGCACAATGGGTGGCGGATCATGGGCGGCGTGCCGGCCTCGGTTCCGATACCTTGCCCGCAGCGCCAGCGCTGTATCTGCCCCTCGGCGATTCGAAAGGTGTGCTGGCCGTCCTGCCCGCCAACAAGCGTCGAGTGCTCCTGCCCGAACAGCGACATCTGCTGGAAACGTTTGCCGGGCAGATAGGGCTCGCGCTCGAGCGTGGAGCCTTGACCGAGAAAGCCGAAACCGCGCGAATTGCGGTTGAAACCGAAAGCCTGCGCAACACCCTGCTCGCCTCGATCTCGCACGATCTGCGTACGCCGCTCGCCGTGATGGCCGGTGCGGCCAGTACGCTCGCCGAACGAGGACCGGAGCTGGATGCCGCAACGCGGACAGCGTTGGCGCGTTCCATCGAGACCAAGGCCAACGAGATGTCTACGCTCATCTCGAATGTCCTTGACCTCACGCGCTTCGAATCCGGCCAGTTACGTCTTCGTCCTGACTGGGAAACGCTGGACGATCTGGTGGGCACCGCACTGGCACGACTTGATGCGTCAATGGCTCATCACGCCGTTTCTGTTGAACTGCCTGGGGACTTGCCTCCGGTGCAAGTGGATGCCTCCCTCATCGTGCAGGTGCTGGTCAATCTGCTGGACAACGCCGCCAAGTACACGCCTCCAGGTACCCCCATCCGGATTACCGCAAGGGAAGCCGATGGTTCAGTGCAGGTGGTGGTTGAAGATGAAGGACCGGGATTGCCGGGCGAGTCCAGCCAGCTCTTCCAGAAATTCAAGCGGGGCGTCGATGAAGGAGCCACTGCCGGAGCCGGGCTTGGCCTTGCGATCTGCCGCGCCATCCTGCGGGCACATGGCAGCGATATCGAAGCCGGAATGCGGCCCGGCGGCGGTGCCCGATTCCAGTTCAGGTTGCCGCTCGGTGAACCGTCCCCATGACCAGCACGAAGTACAGGATTCTGGTCGTCGAGGACGAACCCGATATCCGCAAGATCGTGTGCGCTTTGCTGCCATCGGAACACTATCGCGTGATCGAGGCCGAAACTGCACAGCGGGCTGATATCGAGGCGCGCGCGCACAAGCCAGATCTTGTAGTCCTCGACCTCGGGCTACCCGATGCCGATGGACTGAAATTCATCCGGCAGGTGCGCCAATGGTCGCCGGTGCCGATCCTGGTACTCTCGGCTCGCACGATGGAAGACCAGAAGATCGCAGCGCTCGATGCGGGCGCCGACGACTACGTGACCAAGCCCTTCAGTGCTCCGGAACTGCTGGCACGGGTGCGCGCTGCGCTACGGCGCAATGCACGGGGCAGCGACCAGTTACCCTTGCTGCAGTTGGGAGATATCGAAATAGATCTCGGTCGCCGCACCGTGCAGGCGAAAAGCGGAGAAGTTCATCTCACGCCGCTCGAGTTCCGGGTGCTCGAATGCCTTGCGCGCCAGGCCGGTATGATCGTGACGCAACAGCAGCTCATCCGCGAAGTGTGGGGGCCGGATCGTCTGGGCGATACACGCAGCCTGCGGGTGTGCCTCAAGAACCTGCGCTACAAGCTGGAGCCCGATCCTTCGCGACCCCACTATCTTGTGACTGAGGTGGGTGTCGGCTATCGCCTGCTCAATTCAGGGGAATGAACACTGACTACGTCGTGACAGATCACTTGCCTGCACGCTTCGGTCGCCGGACGGCTCTCACCTTGCCCGTCTTCCCGCCTCCGCAATAGAAGCGATCGCCGCCGTCGGATTCGAGCCCCGAAACGTTCACGCCCGCGGGCAATTCAAGGCTTTCCAGAACCTTTCCGCTTTGAGTGTCCACTCGCCTCAATTCGCTCTCGTCCTCTTCCCAGGTACCGTGCCAGAGTTCGCCATCGACCCAGGTGACGCCGGTGACGAAGCGGTTGGATTCGATGGTGCGCAGGATCGCACCGGTCTCGGGATCGATCTGGTGGATCTTGCGGTCACGATACTGCCCGACCCAGAGCGTCCCTTCAGCCCATGTCAGTCCCGAGTCCCCACCACTGCCAGGGGCCGGAATCGTGGCAAGCACGCGTCCTGTTTTCGGATCGATTTTCTGGATGCGGCTCTCGGCGATCTGGAAGATGTGCTGGCCATCAAAGGCCGTTCCGGCATGCGCTGCGACAGCAATGGAGCGCAGCACCTTTCCGTTCGCAGGATCAAGGGCGTTCACCTTGTCGCCGGACGCGAACCAGACATTGTGGCCGTCATAAGTGACTCCATGCACACCATCGACTCCGGGGAAGGGTCCGTATTCTCGAATCACATCAGCAGTTGATTTGTTCATGACTCCATCCTAATCAATCGGCAGCGGAGCAGAGAGTAACAATGTCGTCGTGAATCCCGGCAAGGGCGGAGTCATCCAGCGGCGGGCCCGCCCCAATCCGAACGACTGCACTTTCCCCGCAAACTCAAGCAAATCGAGCGCCCTCTGCACCGTTCGCTGGCTCGTTCCGAGCGCCAATGCAAGGGCCGAGCTGGACCACGATTCACCATCAGCCAGGAAAGCGAGTACGGCTGCATGCTTCTCTTCAACGGGCCGCGCCAGAACAACTACTTTCTGCGCGAAGTGAGAGACCAATGCAAAGCCGCGCTTGGTTGCACTCACATCAGCCAGTGGCCGCAGTACTTTGCGAAGCCGCCCCGCTTCGACCCGCAGCCGTGCGCGATGCGATTCATCAGCGAGCTTCAGGCCGAACGCACGCGCAACGAGCACATCCCTCGGGACATCTGCCGGCCACGCCTCGGCCAGCAGCCGCGCAAGTGCGAACAGCACTGGACGTCTCGTCAGCGAGATCACCCTGCTTCCCTCACGCACGACATTGCGGCACGCGTCCACGATGAATGTGTTCGATGCCAACAACGCTTCGACTTCTTGGAGCAGGAGGGGTTTCTCCTCGCCCCTCACGATCAGGCGCGCGGCGGGCGTGCCGAGGACAAGGATTGCGCTTTCGACCTCCGCGATCAGTGCCGGGATCCGTGCATCCCTTGCAGCTTGCCTGGCATTGAGGAGCGCAGCCCCTGCTGTCTTCGTATGGAGGCGTCGCATCGCGATTCCCGCCACCACCATCTCATGGGCTGCGCGCAATGCGGGTGGAAAGGTCGTGGGGTCGAGTCTGGCAAGAACACTTTCTGCATCGTCCAGGCGCCCGATCAGCAGGAAACGCCGGACTTCAAGGTATCGGGCGTGCGCGGCATTGACGCGGTCGCCGTGTTTCTCAAGCGTCACTCGAGCCGCGTCGAGCGTCTTGACAGGCCAGCCGAGATCACGCGACACGAACGCGACTTCCGCCTCGGCAACGATGCATCTGGCGCGGGCGACGGGTTCCTTCGGACCAAAGGCTCGCGCAGCCCTGCGCAGGAGAGCCTTCGCCCGAACGTGATCGCCGAGTTGCGCCATCGCGATGCCACGCAGCGCAAGGCCCGGAGCATCGTCGCGCAGGGCCACCCGCTTCAAGGCACCGAGCGGATCACCGGCTGCGAGCGCGCGTGCTGCGGCGGTAATCAGCGAGTCCATGGAATCCCGACCACCATCAAACCGGACCTCCGAAACTTGCGATGCCGAGCCCATCCGCTTTACACGTGGACGGCAATCTTGCTGGCTCCGTATACTGCCACTCAGATTACCTCGATGGGTGATGTGGGCAACGCGGCATTCTTGCCGCCTGCACTCGGCACCTAAAAAAATCCGGCTTTAAACAGGGAGAACGACAGTGCAGATGAAAAAAGGAATCCTGATCGCATTGCTGGGCAGCGTGAGCACTGCCTTTGCCCAACAGGCGCCTGCACCGGATCCCGCGACCCAGCCCTTCGTGGCCGGGCAGCCCCTGAAGATGACACCGAATGCGAAAACCTACGGCGGCTTTCGTTTCGCGGAAAGCATTTCATACGACGCGGACCGCGACCTGTACGTCGTGCCGAGTGCAGGCATCGCGCAGGACGTGATTCCGAATGATGGTTACGTGTCGCTGGTGAATCCGGATGGAACGACGCACACGCTCAAGTGGATCGGCGTCAATCGCAACGGCCTGACCCTGAATCATCCGCTCGGCAGCGACATCGCTAACGGCATGCTGTACCTGGCCGATATCGACACGGTCCGCTGGTTCGACATGAAGACCGGCGAACCTCGCGGCAGCGTGCAGGTGCCCGGCGTCTTGCGCTTCAACGACATCGAAGTTGCGGCGGACGGGACGATCTACGGCACGCAGACCGGAGACACGAACAGCGACACCTGGAAGGTCTACAAGATCACGCCGCAAGGCCAGTCGTCCGTGTTCTACAGCGGCGCACCGCTCGAGCGACCCAACGGCATCGCATTCGATCCGAAGGGAAACATCGTCGTGGTGAATATCGGCACGAACGATGTGCTGACGTTCTCACCTGCCGGCAAATTGCTCACGACTGAAAAGGCTGTCGATGCTGGCAATGACGGCCTGGCCATTCTTCCCGATGGCACGAAGTACGTCAGCAGCGTGCGGATCGGAACCATCTCCAGGATTCGCCCCGGCCAGCCGGCGGAAATCGTGGCTTCCGGCATCCCGACCGCCGCATCGATGACCTACGATTCAAAGCGGAATCGTCTCGTGGTCCCGGCGAACGACTGGAATGCGATCACGATCGTGGACCTCAACATGCCCGTACCGGCACGCTAACGGAACCAGCCTCGGAAATGGAGACCCGGATCGGTTTTCGGTCCGGGTCTCGCTCCTCGTAGCATTGCCCATCTCCGAGGCCCGAGGAGATCGGCCACGCCGGTCGGTCATACTGTAAGTTGCCACGCCCGTAGCACCTCACCGACGCTCCACGCCTGCGCAATACAGCCGTGAGGCGCATGCGGCGGTTCGCCGTCGAAAATCTCACTGATGCTGCCGAGGCCCGCACCGTCGAGGTGAGCGGGAAACGCCTGCAACAATGCACGTGCCTGCTGTGGATCCGGGTGAACCTTGAGCCACGCTTCGATGAAAGGGCCGATCAGCCATGGCCACACCGTGCCCTGGTGGTAGGCGGCATCCCGCGAACGAAGATCGCCCTGGTAGTTCTTCTGATAGTCCGGATCGCTGGCCGCGAGCGTCCGCAAGCCTACCGGGGTCAGCAGCGCGCCCCGCACGGCTTCGATGACGCTCAACCACCGGGATGGCTCGAGCACCGGATGGTCAAGTGAAATAGAGAAGATCTGGTTCGGCCGCAACCGATCGTCATTGCCGTTTTCGCCATCCACCACATCAAAGAGGCTGCCCGCCCCGTTCCAGAATCGCAGATTGAAGGACTTCCTTGCACGGATCGCGCACTCCTTGTAGCGCGCACTGGCAGATGCATCAGTCTCCCAGTCACGCATGAGACACAGGGCGTTGTACCAGAGTGCCTGGATTTCCACCGGTTTGCCGCGCCGTGGCGTGACGATCCAGTCGCCCATATGGGCATCCATCCACGTCAGCGCGTGGTCAGGCGCACTCGCCATCAGCAGGCAGTCGGCGGGATCAACACGAATGTTGAACAAGGTACCGTGCAGGTGATGCTCCATGATGTTTCGCAACGTCGGCAGCAGTTCTGTCACGAGTGTGGCATCGCCCGACGCCTTGACGTAGCGATGAATGGCGTGGAAGTACCAGAGCGTGGCATCGACGGTCCAGTACCAGCCGTCCCTCGAGCCTTCGGGAAAAAGATTCGGCAGGAGGCCATCGCGGACGTAGTGTGAAAAAGTCATCAACGTCGCCCGCGCTTCGGAGAAGCGACGGGTCGCCAGCATCAACCCCTCCAGGGAGATCATGGTGTCGCGGCCCCAGTCGAGGAACCAGTAATAGCCGGCCACGACTGTGCGCAGCCGATGCCCTTCCCGTCGCGCATCGACGGCTTCCTCCGGCCGGCTCTCGGGAAGGATGAGAAACTGGTCGGCCGCGATCACCAATCTCGAGAGAAACGGATCGGTCCCGGCGCCAGCGGTATGGATCACCCCGCGTATTCGTGTCTGTTCCGCCAGGAAGGGCTGGACTGAATCCTCCGCGAGGCTCTCCCAGGGTTCAGTTGTCGCAACGAACGTCACGGCGCTGCCCGCTTGCAACTCCATCTCGAAATAGCCGGGGCTGAGGGTGGACTCGTGACACTCGTAGCCTCGCAGTTGTTCGCGCCACAGCAACTGGTCCTTCGCTTCCGTTGCCGAAGAATGGAAGGCTTCGCCACCAGGAAATACCGACATGCGCAGAAACAACGGACTGTCCGCTGATGCTGCCTCCCACCGGCCGTGATTCACGCTGCGCACATCGAAGCCGGCGTCGTTACGAGTGAACGCGGCATCCTGCCGTCGGAACGGCAGGAAAGGTCGCAGTCTGATGGTGGCCCGCTCTCCCTCGAGCACTTCATAACGCAGGTAGAGCGTGTTCTGCTGGTGAGGCATGACCAGCGACTTGCGGATAACGAGACCCGAGAAGTCGTAGGTCCATCGCGCGATATTTCCCTCGACTTCGAACGTGCGAAGCCAGCGGAGATTGTCCTCGCTTAAGGAGTGGTCAGAAAAATCCGCCCCGCCCACGACGATCTGCCGGTCTCCAAATGCGAATTCCTCGTCGATCCGCGAGATGAGCACATGTCGGCCCCGGGGCTCTGAAAGATTGGGGACGAAAGCACCGTGGTATCTGCGTGTACAGACCCCGGCCAGTGTTCCGGAGGCATAACCACCGAGTCCATTGGTGATCAACCATTCACGATTGCGCATGCCAACCGCATCCACCGACGTCGACAGGTTCGCGGAGAAGATGCTCACGCTGGTGGTTCCTTTGGCAGTGCCCGCAACAGGACGGCCGATTCTGCGGGAAATAACCACCCTTCAGGAGAATCGGGATTGACGCCGCCGCTACCGGCGTAACGAACGTCTTCACTCGACCAGGCAACGGACCATCGATGACCGCGTCGGCAGGCAAGCAAGGGTTCCGGCGCCGATTCGGGAGGGATATCCTTCCCCAGATTGACGACCAGCAGACGGTCGCCGCGCTCAGCATCGAACCACCGCAAGATCAGCACCTGGTTGTTCAAGGCTGCGCCATCGAATCCATTCACGCCTTGTCCCGCGATGACGGCATCGGTTCGGCGAATGGCCAATAGATCCTTGTGCAGGCGAAGCGCTGTGTTCTCCTCACGACACTGGCTCCAGTCAAGAATCGAACTCTGGAACGCGAGGTCGCTCGCAGGATCGAGCACCGCCTCCTGACTTGCCGGCGACGCGGCACCCGGGAACTGCTCCAGGAACTGCTTGCGGCCTGACAGTACCTGCGACCTGAGCGGCTCCTGATGATCAGCAAAGAACAGGAACGGACTTTCGGCATTGAATTCCTGGCCCATGAACAGCATCGGTGTCTGCGGCCCGAGCAGCAGCAGCGCAGTCAGGGCGCGACACAATGAAGGACCCGCGAGATGATGCAGCCGCGCGCCGGTCAGGCTGTTCGCCACCTGGTCATGGTTCTGCAGAAAGGCAACGCAGGCCGACACGTGCCGTTCGAGCGGCTCGCCCCGGGGTTGCTTCTGCCAGCGGTAGTATTGGCCCTGGTACAAGAACCCGCGCTTGGCGGTCGCCACAAACTCCTGCGCCCTGCCCAGGTAGTCGTGGTAGTAGGCGTGACGTCGACCGGTTGCCGCCACCATCGCGGAATGGTGGAAGTCGTCGTTCCACATCGCGTCGAGGTCAAGCCCGCCCTCTTCGATCGGCAGGAGGTGACTCGCATGCTGCGGTTCGTTTTCCGAGATCAGCAGGATACGGCGCGGGGCTGCAGCCTCCCTGACGCGCTCCGCAAGCTCGCCCAGGATATGACGGCTGCCCGAATCGAAAATGCTCTGGGTGGCGTCAAGGCGCAGGCCATCCAGGTGGAAGTCCCGCACCCACGTACAGGCATTGGCCAACACGAACTCCCGCACCGGCGCCGAATGCTCGCCGTCGAAGTTCAGCGCAGGCCCCCAGTCCGTGTTGTACCGATCGGTAAAGTAGTAGGGACTGCAAGTCGGCAGATAATTTCCATCGGGCCCGAGATGGTTGTACACGACATCGAGGATCACGCCGACGCCAAGGCTGTGGGCACGATCCACGAAGCGCTTCAGGCCGTCGAAATCACCGTAGTGGTGGGAGGGCGCGAACAGCATGACGCCGTCATAGCCCCAGTTGCGCAGTCCCGGGCACTCCGCAATCGGCATGATCTCGACGGCCGTTACGCCAAGATCGACGAGGTATTCCAGTTTGCTCGCCGCCGCATCGAACGTGCCTTCCGGAGTGAAGGTGCCGATATGCAGCTCGTACAGCACCTGCCCTGCAAGGGAGAGCCCTGTCCAGTTCGCGTCGTGCCATTCATACGCATCGTTGTCGATCACCATCGACGGCCCATGCGGACCGTCGGGCTGGAAGCGACTGCAAGGGTCCGGGATTGCCTTCCCGTCGTCGAACATGAATCTGTACCGGCTGCCGGCCTTGACGTCCGGAACGACGCCCGTGAAGAAACCCTCGGCATCACGGTTCATCGGCCGCGGCGTCGATGTCGAGCCTTCGATGGCAACCGCCACTATCGTGGCAAGCGGCGCCCAGACGCAAAACTCGCAGCCTCCTTCAATCAGTTGCGCGCCTGGCCGCGTCATGGCGCCGGCTCCTTTCCGAATGGATGGACCTTCCGTACCAGCACCGTCACGGTTAGCCGTCCAAACTGTGAGGCCAGGGCGATAGAGGAACCACTCCCTACCCTGCATTCGTTGCCCGAGAAAATATCTTCGTAAACGCCCGCGGGAATTCCGGCAGGAACTACTGCGCGCGTGTCGCCCCACACGTCGCCCAGTGGCGCCATCAATGCTTCCTTTTCGAGAGTAGCCGTCCACCGGGAAACGATCACGATGACGGCCTGAGCAGCGTCACCCTCACCTGTCACCCTTGCATAGGCGCAGGCATGTTCCGACAAGTTGCCTTCCACGGGTAGCGCCCGATAATCTCCTGACGCAAACAGCTCCGGCTGCTGCTTGCGAAGTTCCAGGAGACGATTGGTTACCCAGAGCTTGATCCTCCCGTCATGCCACTGGGCCAGCAACTCGCTTGATATTTCTCCGGGCGCACGGGTGGCAATCAAGCTCTCCAGATCGCGCAGGAGTATCTCGTTCGCCATGAAATCAACCGGGCGCCTATTGTCGGGATCCACCAGGACATACTGGGGAAGCTCATTGCCCTGGTAGATATCCGGCACTCCCGGGCACGTGCATTTCAGTACTGTTGCGGTCAGCCCGTTCAGCATGCCGTGAAATGCCGCGCGTTCGACCGGCACCTTGAAATACCGGATGAAACCCGTCGGCCCTTCGGGCAGCAGCACGCCGATGTACTCGCGCAAGGCATCCTCATACGCCGTATCCGGATCAAGCCAGGACGTCCGTTCCTTCGCTTCGCGCGCAGCCTTGATTGCATACTCCTCGAGCCGGGCACGCAGCGACGGGTAGTCCACTGCATCCGCATGTTCCGGCCAGATGGCAAGCAGGGATTGCAGCAGCAGGTACTCATGCGTCGGTGTCGCCGCTTCCACCGAGCGAAGGCGGCGCTTGAGTCGTCGCCAGCGACGCACAGCGGATTGCCACAGCTCCGGTATTTCGGTCAGGACACACAATCGATAGCGATCGTCTTCGCCACGCTTTGTGTCGTGCGTCGAAGACGCGAGCATCGCTCCCGGCCAGCGTTGGGCGCGCATCTCGTTTTCCCGGTGCAGGATCTCCGTTGAAAGACCCCGGCGGGTTGGCTCGCTGCCCACTTCATTCATCGCAAGCAGGCAAGGATACCGGTAGAAGCTCGTGTCCTCGACGCCCTTGGCCATGACGGGACTCGTCACCTGCTGGAATTTCAGGGTGAAGGCCAGCGCCGCACAACTGCAGGCCTCATCGCGTGGCAATGTTCCCGCCAGCACCGCTCCAAGGAATTCGATGGCACGCCGAGCGGATTGCCGGCGACTCAAGGCACCGCCGAGCGCCCGGTGCAGGGTCTGCCGATCGCCGGGGCTGATCGCAAAGCTCGCGATATAGGTACGGTAAACAGGAAAACAGGCGATCACCTCGACAATCGCCTCACGCAAGTCGAAGAGCGTGAAGTCTGTCGTGCTACGGTGGGCCTGTGCGATCCGGTCGAGCTGGGCCGCCAGCACACTGATTTCTGCAGCGAGCGAAGTGCGCATCACGCGCTTCTTGCTCTGGTACACGATCTCCTCGTAGCTGGTGGCACTGCCTGTAAAGCGCCGATAGATCTTTTCCAGCAGGAGCGCTCCAGACTCCTTCATCAACCAGCCTGTCACTAGCGCCCCGAATTCATACCCGGTCGTTCCGGCGATCGGCCATTCCTCGGGGAGCGACTCTCCCGCGTTCAGGATTTTCTCTGCCACCACGTAAGGCGGCGCTCCAGTGCCTTGCGCCAGTGCGTGGTGCAAGCGTTCGAAATAGGCCTGCGGGTCGTGCAGCCCATCCGCATGATCGACCCGTACGCCCTGGATCTGGCCTCTCCTTGCGAGTTCGATCACCAGCGCGTGGGTGGCGGCAAACACTTCCTGGTTTTCCACCTTGAGGGCGGCCAGCTCGTTCACATCGAAGAAGCGGCGGTAGTTGATTTCCTCGCCGGACACGCGCCAGAAGGCAAGCCGATAGGGCTGGGCATCGAGCAGCTCGGTCAGCGCATCGAACGAATCCGGATCACCCGGATGGCCATTGATGCCGGACAGAGCCTCGACGATATACGCCGCAATGGCCGGCTCCCGCTCGCACAGGCGGGCCAGTCGTCTCTTGTTCACTTCCTTGTCGCGGTCGCGACGCTCGCTCACTTCCGCAGACAGGTCCTGAGCAGGCGGGAGAGCCGAGAATGCATCGAGCAAGCTTTCGAGGTCCTGTCGCGCAGGATCCTCGGGACGGAACCGTTCATCAAGCATGGCTTGGCCAGTGACGAAGAGTCGCGGATATTCACGGGGATCAATCGGGAATACGTAGTCGTAATAGCCGAGATGGAAGCTGCCGGACACCACATCGAAGCGGACACTGATCTCGCCTTTTTCGATGACTTCTCCCAATTGATCGCCGAGGACGGGAATCAGCAGGCGGTTTCGCATGGAGGCCCGCGCGGGAGTCCAGTCGATATCGAAATAGCCGGCAAACCTCGACGCCGGACCGTTCTCGAGGACATCCATCCACCAACGGTTGGCGGCGGTCATCACTGCCATGTGGTTGGGAACAATATCGACGACGATGCCCATCTTCAGGCGCCTGCAGGCAGCAGCGAGTGCAGCAAACTCCTCTGCTGCCCCAAGTTCCGGGTTCAATCTGGTGTGGTCGACGACATCGTAACCATGCGCGCTGCCTGGCCGCGCAGCCGTGACGGGCGACAGATACAGATCGCTGATGCCGAGGCGGGAAAGATAAGGAAGCAGACCTTCGGCAGCCGCGAAGCCAAACTTCGACGACAGCTGCAGTCGATAGGTTGCCCGCGGTCGATACCCGTCTCGTACAGCTGGTTCGGTCTGCAGCTGCTCGGCGACAGCGTTCACGTGCCGGATGGAGAACGCTGCGAGGATCGCCCGGATCCATCGGCTGCCGTTTCGGCCACAAGGAGAACGAGAGACCGCGCGGCCAGCGGATAGGGTTCCCCGAACGCAAGGGCAAACTCCGGGGGCTCGGCAGGGAATCGGGTGTCGGCCAGACGCCGCCAGCCGCTTCCTTCCGGCACCGTCGGCACATTGAACTGCAGATCTCCGTCATGGGCGTTGAACAGCAGGAGAAGCGCGACATTGCCGCCGGGCTGACTTGCCTCACCCGGCTGAGCCCGGCCATCCAGCAGCATCCCCAAGCATCGGCTACCCGCGTCGCGCCAGGAATCCATCGAGATTTCGGCACCGTCAGCATCGAACCACGCGACATCCTTGACACCCAGCGGCTCGTACAAGGCCCCCTTCAGGAACCGCTTCTGCCGCAGCAGAGGATAAAACTGACGAAGCTCGATGATCCGCTTCGCGAAAAGTTGCAAGGCGCGGCCTTCCTCCCCAACGGCTTGCCAGTCGATCCAGCTGATCTCGTTGTCCTGTGCGTAGGCATTGTTGCTGCCTCGCTGGGTATGGCCGACTTCATCGCCGCCCAGCAGCATCGGGGTGCCCTGAGAAAGGAGGAGAGTCGCAAGCAGATTTCGTTTCTGCTGTTCGCGCAACGCATTGATACCGGGATCCGAGGACTTCCCTTCTTCGCCGTGGTTCCAGGAAAGATTGTTATCCGTGCCGTCGCAGTTGTGCTCGCCGTTGGCATCATTGTGCTTGTCGTTGTACGAAACGAGATCGTTCAACGTGAAGCCATCGTGCGCGGTGACGAAATTGACCGTCGCCCACGGACGACGACCACGGCGGTTGAAGACCTCCGCCGAAGCACACAGGACAGCAGCGAAATCGCCCCGTTGTCCGAAATCGCCTTTCCAGTAGGAGCGCACTGTATCCCGATAGCGGTCGTTCCACTCTGCCCAGCCTGGAGGAAAGTTCCCGACCTGATGCCCGCCCGGCCCGACGTCCCACGGTTCGGCGATCAGCTTGACGCGGGAGAGCACCGGGTCCTGTCGGCAGGCGTCCAGAAAGCCGGACCGCTGGTCGAATCCCGAAGGCTCGCGCGCGAGGATGGTCGCGAGATCGAACCGGAAGCCATCGACATGCATTTCCTCGACCCAGTAGCGCAGGCTGTCCATTACCATCTGCAATACCCGGGGCTCGGGAACATTGAGAGTATTTCCCGTGCCGGTATCGTTGATGTAGTAACGCCTGTCGTCCTGCAGCCGATAGTAGGTGGCGTTGTCGATGCCCTTGAAGCTCAAGGTGGGGCCGAGTTCGTTGCCCTCAGCCGTATGGTTGTAGACCACGTCGAGGATCACCTCGATGCCTGCGGCATGGAAACGCGCAACCATCGACTTGAATTCATCGATCTCGCCGGATGCGAGGTACCGGGGCATCGGTGCAAAAAAGCCGATGGAATTATAGCCCCAGTAATTTCTGAGCCCCTTGTCGATCAAGGGACCGTCGTCGACGAAAGCGTGCACAGGCAGGAGTTCCACGGTCGTGATGCCCAACTGTCGCAGGGATTCAACGACAGGTTCGCTGCCCAGCGCAGCCAAGGTTCCACGCACAGGCTCTGCCAGCCGCTGATCGAGCCGTGTATAGCCCCGTGGATGCATTTCATAAACGATGGTGCGGTCCCAGGGTATCCGGGGCAGCTTGTCGTTGCCCCACGTATGGCTCGAATCGACGACACAGGATTTGGGGACGAAGCGCGCGCTGTCACGCTTGTCGAAAGACAGGTCCAGTGCGGACGATCCGAGCGTATAGCCGAAAATCTCGGGGCCCCAGAGCAGCGGCCCCTTCAGCTTTCTGGCGTAGGGATCCATCAGCAATTTGTGCGGATTGAAGCGATGGCCGTTGCGTGGTTCATAGGGACCGTGAACGCGATAGCCATACAAGAGCCCCGGTTGTCCCGCCGGCAGATAGCCGTGCCAGACCTCATCAGTACATTCAACGAGTCGTATCCGCTCCTGCTCACGCTCGCCGCTCGAGTCGAACAGGCACAATTCCACCGCAGTCGCATGCGCGGAGAACAAGGCGAAGTTGATTCCGGACCCGTCCCATGTCGCGCCCAGAATTGAGGGACTCCCTTCGAGCAGGCGCCGTGACTTTTTGATCCGTCTACGCACCGGCTTGGATGAGGCTGCCTGCTTATCCGTCCCTTGTTCCGGTGGCACCGAAGCCACCTTGTCCGCTCCGTCCACCGTTTTCTCCTTACATCGCCTGCGGACGACGGATTCTGTCGCCAAGCTTCAGCGCTCGCGCTTCTTCATGACCCGACCACACCGATCCAAAAGCCGTTCGCACGGAATCCCTGACCAGCGGTGACAACTGTCCATCTTTCAGTGCGGCTTCATACTTGGACTTGATGAAGTCCTCGCCCCGCTCGACTTCCGCCAGCAAGGCTTCGTCACCCGTCGAAATCTTTTCGCGGAAGTTGAGGAACACCCGGTGGGCGGCTGCCAGAAGCGATCCGCTTTCGACAGGTGTTCCGCCGAGACCCCGTACTTTTTCCTCGAACAGCTCGACGATGTGCTGCCGGTCCTCGGCCCGCTGGGTAAAGATGGATCGGATCTCGCCATCGGTGGCGTCGGCTGCGGCCTCGCGGTATCCCGCGACGCTATCCCGCGTCACCTCCAGCAGCTCATTGAGGATGCGCACATCCTGGGCGGTTTGGTCGGACATACATGCTCCTCGACGACTGGCGACCCGCTAACAAAGATGGGACGAAAGGGGGCTGAAATTTCCTTGCACAGCAGCATAGGAAGTTGATGAAGGACGAGACAGTCCAGAAGTCCATTCCGTACTGTAGGAATTTCCTGACACTGAACCCATCCGGGCGCCGCTATTGATATGGAGCAGGACTGCCACACTCCCAGCGCATCAACTTTGAATCAGTTTTCGGAGCACGGGGTCTGGTACGGCGACTGATCGTCCGTCAGGAGCAGCAATGGGAATCGAAGTTTCGCGGGAAGAAGTTGAACGACTGGCGTATCAACTGTGGATCGAACGAGGCAGGCCGGAAGGCAGCCCGCAGGACGACTGGGACAGGGCCGAGCGGCTGCTGCAATTCACGCGGGGTGAAGCCACTGCCGTTACAGAAACTCCTTCTGCGGTGAAATCGCTCGCGGTTGCGGCAACGCCAACCCTACCGCTGGAAGTCGTATCTGGCGCACCTTACTCGAGACCCAAACAACGTAACGGTGGCTCGCGCAAGGCTGTCAGGGCCTGAGTACACCGTCACGAAGTCGAACAGACCGCGCTCTTTCTCAGTCGATCGGCCACGACATCTGCTTCGGCAAGGTAGTCGATACGTCGGGTGCCTCCTGGTGTAAAGCCGTATCGACGGCTCTCCACCAGGGCTGAACCCGTTCTGCATGTGAAGGGTCGACGGGTTCGCCAAGCCGGGGCATGATGAGCTGCGCGCCCACTTTCGGGCCCAGCTCGAGCAGCGCCTCAGCCGGTTGATCCCATGCGTGCATTGCGAGACTGAACGTCCCCCAATGCACAGGAAGAAACGGACCTCCCCCGAGTAACGCGAGCGCCTTGAGCGCGTTCTCGGGTCCCAGGTGAATGTCGCCCCAGGCGGGATGGAACGCGCCAACTTCCAGCATCACCAGATCGAACGGACCGAAGCGCTCGCGAATGGTCTGGTACTCCGTCGTCAGGCCGGTATCGCCACTGAAGAACACGGTGTGGTGTGGCGAGCGAATCACGATGGAAGACCACAACGTTGAATTGCGATCTTTCAGTCCGCGTCCTGAAAAATGCTGTGAAGGTGCAGCGGTGATCGTGACTTCAGTGCCCGGCAACTGATGCGATTCCCACCAGTCGAGCTCGACGATGCGTTCGGGTCTCACACCCCACGCTTCGAGATGTGCGCCCACCCCGAGAGAAGTCACGAAAGGGACGTCGCGTTTTGCGAGCTCACGGACGGTCGGATAATCGAGATGGTCGTAGTGATCATGCGAAACGATCACCACATCAACCGGCGGCATGCCGCGCAGAGGCACCGGCACAGCCTGGAACCGTTTGGGTCCTGCGAACCGAGACGGCGATGCACGCGGGCCCCATACGGGATCGGTCAGCACACGAACACCGTCGATTTCGATCAGCAGCGTCGAATGCCCCAGCCACGTCGCGCGCAATCCGCTGTCGGGAGCCTTTGTCCAGAGATCAAGCGGACTCATCGAAGGCAGCGCCCCGATCGGAACGCGCCGCTCGCCTCCACAGATGAAGTCGGTAATGGAAGGCATCACTGCGGCGGGATCCCGCAGCCCCGGGAGGGCGGGATGGACGTTCTGGAACCGATCGCCCGCCCAGCGCGGCGATGCACTCATGCGTTCAAGTCGCGCGCCTTGCGGTTTTTTGCCCAGCGATTTCATCTGGGAAGAACTCCAGCGATACCTTCGAGCAATTCCGCCTGACTGAATGGTTTTGCCAGCCGGCCAATGCGCGGGTCAATCTCGCCCTGGATTTCCACATAGCCGCTGACCAGCAGGATTGGCAATTCCGGTCGTTGACTCAATGCTTCGGTGGCCAGTTGCACGCCCGTCATCTCCGGCATCGCATGATCGGTCACCAATATATCGATCTGGTGCGGACTCCCGAGAACTTGCAGCGCCTCCGGGCCTGAGGAAGTGCGAATGACCGAATGGCCCGAGTCCTCCAGCATCTGCACGATGTTGTTGAGCACGAGTTCGTCGTCATCCACTACGAGTATGTTCAATGGACGCAGACCGGGCGCGAGCGGAGCACTCGCGATGCTCTCTGCCTCCACCGGACGATTGGAAACGGGCAGCCAGATTTCCGCGGTCGTTCCGATCCCTTGCATGCTCCGGAGCACCAGCCTGCCGCCGGATTGCTCGGCCATGCCGTGAATCATGGACAAACCGAGGCCCGTGCCTTTCCCGACACCCTTGGTCGTGTAGAACGGCTCCATTGCCCGACTCAGCACCGCTTCATTCATGCCGTGGCCCGAATCACTGACCGACAGACAGACATACTGTCCGGGCTTCAGTCGCGTGGCGTGATGCGGCCCGACGGACTCCTGATATCCCGAGATGAGAATGGTGCCGCCATTCGGCATCGAATCCCGCGCGTTCACGGCCAGATTCAGCACCGCGGTCTCGAGCTGATTCGCATCGGCCTCAACCGGCGGTAGCGCGACAGGAAACCGTATTTCCATCTTCATCCGGAGCCCCAGCGACTTCTCCAGCAGCCCGCCCATCTCCTGGACAATGTCCGCAACGCTGACTGAGGACGTATGCAGGTCTTGCCGCCGCGCGAAGGCCAGCATCCGCTGTGTCAGCGCAGCCCCGCGCTGGATTCCCAGTACGGCGTTGTCCATCAGCGCGGTGATCTTCGGCTCCGCCGGCACGCGCTTGCGCAGCAGCTCGAGGCTCCCCATGACCGCGGTGAGCAGATTGTTGAAATCGTGTGCGATTCCGCCGGTGAGCTGGCCCACTGCTTCCATTTTCTGTGCCTGGAAAAGGGCTTCCCTCGCCTGCTCCAGCGACCGCTGTGTTTCGATTCGTTCAGTGATGTCCCGCGTGATCTTCGCGAAACCCAGCAGCTCTCCCCGCTCGTCACGGATGGCGTCGATGACGACGTGCGCCCAGAACCGGGTGCCGTCCTTGCGGACCCGTATGCCTTCCTTTTCGAATCGGCCCTGCGCTGAAGCAATCGCAAGTCCCTTCTGAGGTAGCTCCTTGAGCTGTTCTTCGGGAACATAGAAGACCGAGAAATGCTGGCCGATGATCTCGGCCGCCGAATAGCCCTTGATGCGCTCGGCCCCGGAGTTCCAGCTGCTGACGTGGCCACGCGGGTCCAGCATGTAGATCGCGTAGTCGGTGACGCCCTGCACCAGCAGCCTGAACTGCTCCATGCTTTTCAGAAGATCGTCCTGCGCCTTCTTTCTCTCCGTCAGGTCACGCGTGATCTTTGCGAACCCCAGAAGGTTGCCTTCGATATCGCGGACAGGGTCAATGACGACATGCGTCCAGAGGCGGGTGCCATCCTTGCGGACGCGCCAGCCTTCGGTTTCAAACTTCCCATCCTCCGCAGCTGTAGCGAGCGCCCTTGCAGGCACGCCCGCTGCCCTGTCTTCAGGGGTATAGAAGCGTGAGAAGTGGCTGCCGATGATCTCGGCTGCCTCGTAGCCCTTGAATCGGCGTGCACCCGAGTTCCAGCTGACAACATGCCCGTCCGGATCGAGCATGTAGATGGCGTAGTCCGTAATCGAATCCACGAGCAACTGGTATTTGCTCGCATCGGACAGCTGCAGGTGCTTTGGGGAACTCATGAAGAGAGGGCATCCAGTCAAATGCGGGCCAATGGAGCGTCCTGCCCTTGTTGAGTCTACAAAGGTTGACGGGCAATTGCGCCTTCAAGCGGAAGCCGACTTGGCGACAAGCGGACAATTTTGGCAAGTTTTACCAAGCCTCCCTTCGCCGGCGGATGCCACATCTGAAAGTTAGCTATTGACCTAACTATCTGGAGGGCTGATAGTTAGCCATATGGCTAGCTCTCCACAACTCGATGATGTCTTCCGGGCCCTCGGCGATGCCACGCGCCGCGCAGTCATCCGTCGACTGGGAGCAGGGCCTGCGTCCGTGCAGGATCTCGCCGCACCTTTCGACATGGCCCTGCCTTCGTTCCTGAAGCACATCAGTGTGCTCGAAGACAGTGGGCTGATCGCCTCGAAAAAGACCGGGCGCGTCCGCACCTGCCGCATCAATCGCAGGAAGATGCTGGCTGCTGAAGCCTGGATCAGGGATCAGCGCGAGCTGTGGGAAAGCCGCACGGATCGTCTCGCCGCCTTCGCAGAAGACCTGGAACGCAAGGAATCCTATGGAACCTCTGATTAACCTATACGCACTCGCGTTGCGTCTCCAATCGCCTGCAGCTAGGCATGGACCGCAGGCCATATCGGGAATATGGGCAAGGTTCATAACAACGCGGCAGGCGATTAGAGGCGCAACCCATAAAATGTTGAATTCATTCATTGATCGGGACGGGATTCATTTCGTTCAAGGCAGCGTTGCTTCTCCCTCGAGTACACCGGGTACACAGCGGTCGGCGCGCCTCGCCCTGAACCCACAAAATGAAAATGGGACTCGCCGTCACGACGGTATAGGTTAATCAGAGGTTCCTTACACATGACCGACTCATCTACTGATCTTTTCATCACCCGCGTCATCAACGCCAGGCGAACAAACGTCTGGAAGGCATGGAGCCATCCAGAGATGCTCAAGGAATGGTGGTGCCCGAAACCGTGGACGACGACCGTGCGGAAATTCGATTTTCGTGCGGGTGGCGCATTCGATACCTATATGCAGGGACCGGATGGTGGTGAGAGCTCGAATCCCGGCGTCTTTCTGGAAGTCGTGCCTGAGGAACGAATCGTATTCACGACCGCGCTGACCGAAGGGTGGCGTCCCGGTTCGCCGTGGTTGTCCATCACGGCGATCATCACACTGGAAGATGTCGGCGCAGGCAGCACGCGGTACTCGGCCAAGGTGCTGCACGCCGATGTTGAGACCGCGAAGAAGCATGCGCAAATGGGCTTTGAGGACGGCTGGGGAACGTGCATCACCCAGCTCGAAGCGTTCGCGAGCGCGCTGAAAACCTAGCGCGTCGCGACGAAGAACAATCGCGGGAAAGGCAGCAGCACGGTGCCGTCAGGCATCGCGGGGTACGCCTGCGCGACTGCCGCCTGGTAACGGGCGAGATAGTCTTCGCGCTCCGTTGCATCCAGCGGATCGAGGAAAGGACGCAGGCCCGTGCCCTTGAACCATTCGACGATCGCGCCCGCCCCTCCCGCGAGCGGATGGTGATAGACCGTCCGCCAGACATCCACCGTGGTGACATGACCGCGCAGTACTTTGTAGTACCAGTCCGCGGCATGCCTTGGCGCCCGTGCATTCGATGCGGTGGCGAGTTTCGCGGCCCATGGCTCCATAGCCGCGATCTCGCGCATGAGGCGATGCGCCGGCTCATCGAGATTGTCAGGCATCTGCACGGCAACACTTCCGCCCGGAGCGAGTTTCGCAACCAGCGCTGGCAGCAACGACTCGTGATCCGGAATCCACTGCAACGATGCGTTGGCGAGAATGACATCGTAAAGACCAGGGCTCTTCCAGGTAGCGATGTCATCGATATCGAAATGAATGGCGGGCAGCCGCTTGCGCGCGGCCTCGATCATCTCGGGGGAACTGTCCATCCCCGTGATGCGAGCTGCGGGAAATCGGCTCTGGAGAAGTTCGGTCGAGTTGCCCGGACCGCAGCCGATGTCTGCAGCGGTCGTGACTATCGAGTGGGGAATCTGCGCAAGCAGGTCGCGGATGGGCCGGTTCCGCTCGTCTTCGAACTTGCTGTATTGAGCTGCCGACCAACTCACAAGGCGCTCCGTTGCAGAGGCCCGAAAAGAAAAGGGAGCGAAGTCCTGCGACTCCGCTCCCGGTACGTCAGGCTTTCGCCGCGGCCTTCGCCTTGGCGACTTCCTCGATGACCTCTTCCGCAACCTGGCGCGGAACAGGATCGTAGTGCGAGAACTCCATTGTGTACGACGCACGGCCGCTGGTCATGCCGCGCAGGTGCCCGATGTAGCCGAACATCTCCGATAGCGGCACGGTGGCCACGACAGCGATGTTGGTGCCACGCTCGAGCTGTTCCTGGATGGTGCCGCGACGACGGTTGATGTCGCCGATGACGTCGCCCAGGTGGTCGCTTGGCGTCACCGTCTCGACCCGCATCACGGGCTCGAGCAGGATGGGCGCAGCCTTCTTGATGGCTTCGCGGAAGCAGGCCTTGGCAGCGATTTCGAACGTCAGTGCGTTGGAGTCGACGTCGTGGTGGCTGCCGTCGGTGAGCGTCGCCCTGAAGTCCACAGTCGGATAGTGGGCAAGCACGCCGTCTTCCTTCTGCATCTTGAGGCCCTTGTCCACCGCGGGCACGAACTCCCTTGGCACCGAGCCGCCGACCGTTTCGTCGACGAACTCGAAGCCAGCACCGCGCTCCAGAGGCTCGAACGTGATCCACACTTCGGCGAACTGGCCCGAACCGCCGGTCTGCTTCTTGTGGACGTACTGCTGTTCGATCTTCTTCGTGAACGTTTCGCGATACGCAACCTGCGGTTCACCCATGGTGCCTTCGACGCCGAACTCGGTGCGCATGCGGTCGAGCGTCACTTCGAGATGCAGTTCGCCCATGCCGCGCAGAATCGTCTGGCCGGTTTCGCGATCGGTTTCGAGATGCAGCGATGGATCGGCGCGAACCATCTTGCCGAGGGCTGCGTTGAACTTCTCCTGCTCGGCCTTGACCTTCGACTTCACCGACACGCTGATGACAGGGTCCGGGAAGCGCATGCGCTCCAGCACCACGGGATTCACGGAATCGCACAGCGTATCGCCGGTTTCCGTTTCCGTCAGCGACACGAGCGCGATGATGTCACCGGCGCGTGCTTCTTCGATCGGGTTGGCTTCCTTGGCGAACATTTCCACCATGCGGCCGATCTTCTCGCGCTTGCCGCGCGTGGAGTTCTGCACGGAGGCACCTTTGACCAGCACGCCGGAGTAGACGCGGACGAAGGTCAGCGCGCCGTAGGCATCGTTGATCACCTTGAAGGCCAGCGCCGAGAACGGCTCGTCGTCCGAGCACTTGCGCTCGCCGATCGGGTGACCGTCAGCGTCCACCGTCTTGATGGCGGCAACGTCGGTCGGGGCCGGCAGATAATCGACGACCGCGTCGAGCACCTGCTGCACGCCCTTGTTCTTGTACGAGGAACCGCACAGCACCGGGTTGAACGAGGAATTCACCGTGCCTTTGCGCAGGCAGGCACGCAGCACGGCGGCCGAAGGTTCGACACCGTCGGTGAGATACGCTTCCATCGCCGCGTCGTCCTGCTCCAGGCAGGTATCCACCAGCTCGGTGCGGTACTTGGCGACTTCGCCGAGCAGCTTCCGGTCGCTGGGGACGGTGATGTTCAGCTTGTCGGCGAGATCGGCAGTGACTTCGAGGCTCTGCCACTCGGCATCCTTGTCGTCCGAATCCCAGACCAGTGCCTTCATCTCGACCAGGTCGACCATGCCCTTGAAGTTGTCTTCCGAACCGATCGGAATCTGCACGGGGAGCGGACGAGAGCCGAGACGCTTCTTGATCATGTCCACGCAGCGCAGGAAGTTCGCGCCGCTGCGGTCCATCTTGTTGACGTAGCACAGGCGAGGCACGTCGTAGTTGTCGGCAAGGCGCCAGTTCGTTTCCGACTGCGGCTCCACGCCCGCCACGCCGTCGAACACCACCACCGCGCCGTCGAGCACACGCAGGGAACGGTTCACTTCGATGGTGAAGTCCACGTGTCCGGGCGTGTCGATGAGGTTGATCTTCTTGTCGCGCCAGAACGCGGACACCGCGGCGCTCTGGATGGTGATGCCGCGCTTCTGTTCCTGTTCCAGGTAGTCAGTCGTCGTCGACGTCTTCAGATCCTTCGTGTCGTGGATGTCGATGATCGTATGCTTGCGCCCCGTGTAATACAGGATCCGCTCCGTCGTCGTTGTCTTGCCGGCGTCGACGTGGGCGATGATGCCGATATTGCGGATATCAGAAAGCGCGGTGGTACGGGGCATAGCAAATTTCCATGACAGTTTTCGGGTAAAGCAATTGAGCGCATGGCCAGAACATGTAGGCGGGGTGATCCGGGATTTCCGGCTCGGCGCATCGGCCGCCCGGCCAATTCTGCTGCGGCGGGCATTCTAGCCGAACTTGTTGTATGGCAAAGGGAAATAATCAGATTGCAGAGGCTTCTGGCGGGAAGCAGGAAGAGCTCGGGTAAACCCCTGTATTTGCGTGGATTCGGCCCGGTTTTCGCAGCCCGACAAGCCTAGTCGAGGTGCTCTGCCTCCGCAGGAACGCTGACCCAGGCATGTCGGCGGGCCTCGTAGACCGAGAACCAAGGCGCCGGGAAGCCGGGATCCGCGAACGCCCCGACGGGCACCGCGATCAGGTCGGGCTGATCGTCCACCGTGTAAAAGACGGTCGCGCCGCACTCCGGGCAGAAATGGAAGGTCAGGCGCCTCCCCTCATCCCCCGTCCGTACATATTGTTTGAAGCTTCCCGTGACCTTGACCTGCTCGCGTGCAAACCGCGCCTGGAAACCGTAGGTGCTGCCGGTTCTCTTCTGGCAGGCCAGGCAGTGGCAGACGGAGACCCGGAGAGGCTCGCCTTCCGCAGTCAGGCCCAGTTGTCCGCAGCTGCAGGAGGCGTCTCTGATATTCATGAATGTTTTCAGGATGTTTGAGATCCGGGCAGGCCAGTCTAGCGCTTGACTGGACCAGGCGCGCACGCAACCATTCCTGAATGCCCGCGATCACCAACATTGCCGCTTACCGGTTTGCACCCTTGAGCGACCTCAAGGAATGGCGCGCCGAGCTGCTCGCCCAGTGCCGCGAGCAAGGCCTCAAGGGCACGATCCTGCTCAGCACCGAGGGCATCAACCTGTTCATGGCTGGCGCCCGCGAAGGTGTAGAGAATCTGCTGACTGCTATCCGGACGAGACCCGGGCTTGAAGCGCTGACGGCCAAGTTCAGCGAGAGCGACTACCAGCCCTTCACGCGGCTGCTGGTGCGGATCAAGAAAGAGATCATTGCGTTCGGTGTCGAAGGCATCGATCCCTCGAAACGCACCGTGCCGAAACTGAGCCCGACGGAACTGAAAAAGTGGCTCGATGAAGGCCGTCCGGTGACCCTGCTGGATACGCGTAACGACTACGAGGTGAAGCTCGGCACCTTCCGCAATGCGCGCACGATGGACCTCGACCATTTCCGGAATTTCCCGGCCGCGGTGCGTTTGCTGCCTGAAGAGATGAAAGACCAGCCGATCGTGATGTTCTGCACGGGCGGCATCCGCTGCGAAAAGGCCGGCCCGTTCATGGAGCGCGAAGGGTTTCACAACGTGCATCAGCTCGACGGCGGCATCCTGAAATATTTCGAGGACTGCGGCAGCGCCCACTACGATGGCGAATGCTTTGTCTTCGACCACCGCGTCGGACTCGATCCCGGTTTGACCGAAACGGCAAGCGTGGTCTGCTTTGCGTGCCAGATGCCGTTGACGGAAGAAGACCAGCGCTCGCCCCGGTATGTGCAGAACGAATCCTGTCCCGCGTGCTGGAAAGCACCGGAAGAAATCATGGCCAAGGCAATCGCGGATCGGGAGGCCACCCTCCGTCGATTGACTACGCCGCTGCCAGGCAGCATTGCATACGACAACTATCGACCACTCAAGGTACCGGCAGCCTGCGACGGGATGCTGCTGCAGGATGCCTTGAACGCCATCGTGCCGCATCGCTCGCCGGAATCATGGGAAGAGATGGTCGCTGCAGGTCGGCTCCACGATCACAAGGGAATACTAGTGTCGATGGAGCATCGCGTCGCCGCCGGTCAACGGCTGGTGCAGGTGATCCCCGCCACGCTGGAACCCGATGTCAGCAACGACATCCGCATCCTGCATGAGGACGAGGCGATCGTCGTGCTGGCCAAGCCTGCGCCGTTGCCGATGCACGCGGGCGGCCGGTACAACCGGAATACCCTCGGGTACTTTCTGGCAGCGGCCTATCACCCGCAGAAACCGCGGGCCGCGCACCGGCTGGATGCGAATACCACCGGCGTGATCGTCGTCTGCCGCACGCAGCATTTCGCATCCGTGGTGCAACCGCAGTTCCAGCGCGGCGAAGTGGTGAAGCACTACCTCGTCAGGGTCAATGGAACGCCGCTGCAGGACACTTTTGAATGTCACGCGCCGATCAGCACGCAGGTAGGTCCACAGGGATCCCGCGGCATCGACACCGAGGCGGGACTGCCTTCCACGACTGAGTTTACCGTTCTGCACCGCAATGCTGACGGGACGACCCTGCTTGAAGCACGCCCACTGACTGGACGTACCAACCAGATCCGGTTACACCTGCAGTTCCTCAAGCTCACCGTCTGCGGGGATCCGCTCTATCTCGCTGACGGAAGCCTGGGTCCGATCCCTACCCTCTCGGTCACCGATCCGCCGCTGTGTTTACATGCTTGGAAAGTGGCGTTTCGTCATCCGGCGGGGAACCAGTGGATGTCGTTTACTGCTGAACCGCCCGCCTGGGCGAGCCAATAATTCATTCTCTATCAGTGGGGATTGCGGAAATGCACAGTCTATTGCGCGTGGGAGACCTGGACCTGAAGCCGGCATTCACTGCCCACAGCGCCGGATTCAAGCGCGCTCCTGCCGTCGACCGCGAGAGAGGCGCAGTCCACACCGCGCTCAGCATCTGCACGCTCGAAAGCGATGGGCACCTCGACCTCTGCGTGCAGTCGTACGAAGAAACTTTCTATGTCGTCGAAGGCGAACCCATCCTCGTGCTCGATCGCGACGCCTTCCGCCTGATCCCGGGCGCGTGCGGTGTCATCCCGACCGGAGTGCCCCATGCCTGGATTGGCAGCGGACGCGGGCCGTCGCGATGGATCGAGATGCTGTCACCCCAGCCGCGCGCTGCCGACGAGGAGCCGGATACTTTTTTTGTCGGGCCGGTGCCAAAGGTGGAAGTCCAGGATCTCGACATCCGCGACCCACGCTCACGCAACCTGTTTCGCATGAGGGATCGCGACATCGTGCTCGACGAACTGAAAATCGGCGCGCGAGTGGATGCACCGACGGTATCTGCAAGCATGAATACGGCAGTGCTGGCTTACAGCGGCATCGCGGTGAAGATGCTCGTCGATCAGCGCCTCGGTGCTGCCATGTCGACGATGTTCATGGTCGAATACCAGCCGGGTGCGGTCGCGCATCCCCACGACCATCCCCTTGAGGAAGCCTATGTGATGCTCGATGGCGAAGTCATCGTCGTGGCGGACAAGGCCCGCTACACACTGAAACCAGGCGACATTTTCTGGACCGGCGTAGGCTGTGTGCATGCTTTCTACAACGAAAGCGGCAAGACGGTGCGGTGGCTGGAAACGTCCTCGCCACAACCACCGTCGCGACACGGATATCGATTCAGCCGCGACTGGGACTACCTGACAGAAAGACTTGGCGGAGCAGCACAGTGACTGACAATACAAGCATCGTCGTCGGTGGAACTTCCGGCATCGGCCGCGCTGTCGCGGAAACCATGGCTCGCGCTGGCGAGCGGGTCGTCATCACCGGACGTGATGCAGAACGGACCCAGGGCATTGCACGCGAGATCGGGAATAATGTCACGGGACTGGCGCTCGACCTCACCAACCCGCACAGCATTGCCGCTTCGCTGCAATCGGTAGGCACAGTCAATCGCCTGGTGATCTCCGCCATCGAGCGCGACAACAATACGGCCAAGACCTTCGACATCGACCGGGCGTTGCGCCTCGTGACCTTGAAGCTCGTCGGTTACGCCGAAGTAGTCCATGCACTCGTATCTCGCCTGACGCCCGATGCATCCATCGTGCTCATCGGCGGACTGGCAAAGGATCGTCCGTACGTCGGCTCCACTACGGTGTCCACGGTCAATGGAGGCATCGCGGGCCTTGTGCATACGCTGGCCGTGGAGCTTGGGCCGGTGCGCGTAAACGGCTTGCATCCCGGTGTCATCGGCGATACAGATGCCTGGCGCGGCAAACCCGATGAAGTGCTGAATGGGCTGAGAGCCCGGACGCCGACTGGTCGTCTCGCATCGACTGAAGACGTGGCCGGTGCGGTTCAGTTCCTGCTGGATAACCGCAGCGTCAACGGCGTGAATCTCGCCATCGACGGCGGCTGGCTGCTGAAGTAGCTAAACGAACTGCTGATACTGGTCGGGTTTGAAGCCGACCAGTAATTTCGTGCCCTTCTCAAGGACGGGCCGCTTGATCATGGAGGGGTGGGCAAGCATCAAGGCGATCGCCTTGCGCTCCGTGATTCCCTCTTTGTCCGCATCCGGCAGCTTGCGGAATGTCGTGCCAGCGCGGTTCAGCAGCACTTCCCATCCGAGCTCGCTCACCCATTTTTCGAGCTGCGCGCGTTCAATGCCCTCGGTCTTGTAATCGTGGAAGCGGTATTCGACCTTGTGAGAGTCGAGCCACGTCCTCGCCTTTTTCATCGTGTCGCAGTTCTTGATCCCGTAGAGAGTCATGGTCATAGGCGCTTCACCAAGGGGGCGTCGAAGCGGCTGTGATCACTTGATCCAGCCTGGGACTAGTAGAGATGACAGGCAACCGTGCGGTCACCGGTGGTTTCATCCTTCGGCACTTTCAGGACAGGTGTGACCTGCCGGCAGACATCCATCACGTGCGGGCAGCGATTGGCGAAACGACAGCCAGCCGGCACATTGATCGGCGAGGGAATCTCGCCCTTGATCGTCGTGCTGCGGCGCCGGTGCTCGGTTGTCGGATCCGGCTCGGGATTCGAGCCAATCAGCAACTGGGTATAGGGATGCTTCGGTTCGAAGAAGACCTTGTTCGCAGGGCCGATCTCGATGAGTGATCCGAGATACATCACGGCCATGCGATCGGAGACATACCGCACCATCGACAGGTCATGCGCGATGAACAGGAGCGTCAGGCCCATCGAGCGCTTGAGATCGTCGAGCAGGTTGATGACCTGCGCCTGCACGGACACGTCGAGCGCGGAAATGGGTTCATCACAGACGACGAACTCCGGCTCCATGATCAGTGCCCGGGCAATGCCGATGCGCTGCCGCTGGCCACCCGAGAACTCGTGCGGGTAGCGCGACATGTGGTCAGGCTCAAGACCCACGCGGCGCAACCATTCCGAAACGCGTTCACGAATCTCGGCTGACTTGAGAGCGGTATGCAGCTTCAGGCCTTCGCCGATGATCTCGCCCACGGTCATGCGCGGGTTCAGCGACGAATACGGATCCTGGAAAATCATCTGCGTCCGCTTCGCCTGGCGCTTGAAGTCTTCCGGGCCGTACTTCTGCGGCAACGTCTCGCCACGATAACGCGCGGAGCCGGCGGTCTTCGGGTGCAATCCGATCAGCGCCTTGCCGAACGTCGACTTGCCCGAGCCCGTTTCACCGACGAGCCCCACGATTTCCCGCTCGTGGATCTTGATCGATACATCGTCGACGGCATGCACCGTCTGGTTCAGCCCGATGTGAAAGTGCTTGGTGAGGCCGATGGCCTCGACTAGCACCGGGGCGGCAGTGGTGTCGGTCATGACACGACTCCGGCCGGCGACTGTGCCAGGTGCGGAATGAACAATCCCGGAACGCTGCGCGTCGAATCAGGATGCTGCAACCAGCAACGCGCACGATGATCCGCCCCGACGTCGAGCAGTTCGGGATGCTTGCCTTCGCAGATACGCATGGCATGCGGGCAACGGGCGAAGTAGCCACACCCGACCGGCGGTGCAAACAGATCCGGCGGACTGCCATCGATGGGGGTCAGCCGCTGCCGCTCGCCGAGGAGCCGGGACGGCATGGCAGCACGCAATCCCACGGTGTAGGGATGCGATGCACGGTGAAAGACATCATCGATGGTGCCGCTTTCGACGATCTCGCCTGCGTACATGACCAGCACGTCATCCGCCATGCGTGCAACCACGCCAAGGTCGTGCGTGATCAAAACGATCGCCATGTTCTTTTCACGTTGCAGGTCCATGAGCAGATCGAGAATCTGCGCCTGGATCGTGACGTCGAGCGCGGTCGTCGGCTCATCGGCAATAAGGATCGAGGGTTCACAAGCCAGCGCCATGGCGATCATCGACCGTTGCAGCATGCCGCCCGAGAACTCAAATGGATACTGTTTGGCTCGCTTCGCTGCGTCAGGAATGCGCACCATCGAAATCAGCTCGATCGCACGCGCGAACGCCTGAGCCTTGCTGAAGCCCCGATGTTCCTGCAGCGTCTCGGCGATCTGGTCACCGATCGTCATCGTGGGATTGAGCGATGTCATCGGATCCTGGAACACCATGCCGATACCACTGCCGCGGATGTCCGTGCCATCGATGTACTTGTTCCGGATGATGTCCTGACCGCGGAACATCGCGGTGCCTGAAGTGATGCGGCCTGGAGGCATCGGTATCAGGCCCATGATGCTCTGGACGGTGACGGACTTGCCGCAGCCGGATTCACCGACGATGGCCAGCGTTTCGCCTTGCCGCACCTTGAAGTTTACACCGCGAACTGCGTGGACGATGCCGCCGTAGGTATCGAACTCGACTTTGAGATCCTGCACTTCCAGGACGATATCGCGCTCGCTCATTCGCGCGACCTCATGCGGGCATCGAACGCATCACGCAGTCCGTCTCCAAGCAGGTTGAAGGCCAGCACGGTGATGCTGATCATCACTGCCGGGAAGATGAGTTCATGCGGCGTGCTCAGCATCGTGCGAATGCCTTCGTTGCACATGCTCCCCCACGAGGGAGTGGGTGGGGCAACGCCCATGCCGATGAACGACAGGAACGCTTCGGTGAAGATCGCGCTCGGGATCGAGAATGTCAGCGTCACGAGGATCACACCCATCGTGTTCGGAATCATGTGGCGCATCACGAGATAGCCGGTGCCAGCGCCGAGCAGTCGTGAAGCACCGATATAACCCTCTTCACGGATCTGCAGGATCTGGCCACGTACCAGTCGCGCCGTCGATGGCCAGCTAAGCAGCACAAGGGCCACGAGCATCGGGAAGATGCCACTCTCCCCCGGGCCGATGCCGAAGGCGATCTTGAAGAGGATCATGAACAACAGGAAAGGCAGCGCCACCACGAAATCGGCAAAGCGCATCAGGCCGGAATCCACCTGTCCGCCCATGAAACCCGCGGTGCTGCCATAAACGATGCCGAGGAGGACGAACAGAGCCGGTGCCACAATCCCGATCAGCAAAGAAACCCGCGCGCCGTACATGAGCCGTGCGAGCAGATCGCGGCCGAGATAGTCAGTGCCGAGCGGGTGCATTGCCAGCAGTAGCTCATCACCGTCTTTCACGACATCTTCAGACGTCGCCAGACCACGCTCGACTGCCTGGGCCGGCGTGATGACGCGAATGACATCGACGACGAGCATGGCGGGCTCGCTGATCTCTTCGCCATAACGATCGAGGGACAGCACCGAGTAGTAGTACGTCAGCGGTTCGAGATCGAGACGATCCTCGAAGCTCACCTGTTCCGGACTCAACACGTCGCCCAGTGGCAGACCCAACGCACGATCGGGCCCGGGCTCGTAGATATTGCGATAGATGCGATACCCGCTGGCGCCGATTACGGGATCCCACGTGAGTCGCACAGCCTGCGTCGTCATTGACCCGACTACTTTCAGATTGACCGGCACCAACGACCCGGCCTCACCCTCGGGGACGACTGTCTTGACGCCTTCCCAGGGTTGGTACGGCTGGGCGACAAATGCACGGCGATCCGAACCCGGCGGCTTGCTGACCTGATCGAGGTCCTGCGCGGAGGGATCCATTCGCCAGACCCAGGGTCCGGCAATCGTGAACAGCAGCAGCGCAATGACGATGTAGAGCGAGATGAAGGCGCGACGATTGGCCTTGAGGCGTCGCCATGCATCCTGCCAGTACGAAAGCGAAGGACGCGAAAGCGTCTGGATTTTCCGGTCCACATGGACCGGCTCGAAACTGGCGGCTGGCTGAATGGTGGCTTCAGTCATGTCTCGAGCCTCACGCGCGGATCAATGAGGCCGTAAACAATATCCACGATGATCACCATCAGCACGAGGAATGCACCATAGAAAACCGTCGTGCCCATGATGACCGTGTAGTCGAGCTGCTGCACGGCCTGCACGAAGTAGCGGCCAAGGCCTGGAATGGCGAAGACCAGCTCGACGACAAAGCCCCCTGTAGTGATCGCGGCAATCGCGGGGCCGAGCACCGTGACGACCGGCAGAATCGCGTTGCGCAGCTGATGCTTGAGGAAAATACGCGCGGGTGGCAAACCTTTGGATTTCGCTGTGCGAACGTAATCAGTGTTGGTCACTTCCAGCATCGACGAGCGCATGAGACGGGTGAGATACGCCATCGTGCCGAGGCCGAGAACGATAGACGGGACAACCATGTGCATCACCGTGCCCCACCCTGCCACCGGGAACAGCGTGATACCTGTCCAGCCATTGATCTTGACCAGCGCGAGCTGGCCCAGCGCTGCGAAGACAAAGCTCGGGACAGAGATACCGAGAATCACCAGGAACATGATCACCACGTCCGGCAGCCTGTTGCGATAGGTGGCTGTCAATGCACCCCAGAGGATGCCGCCCATCGCCGCGAAAACGACAGCGAGAATGCCAAGCGTCGCCGACACCGGGAAATGCTCGCGAATGATGTCGTTGACCTCGCGATTCTGCTGCGTATAGGAGATGCCGAAGTCACCCTTGAGCATGTTGCCCAGGTAAATCCGGTACTGCTCCAGCACCGGCTTGTCGAGGCCGTACTTCACTTCAAGGTTGTGGCGGATCTCCGGCGTCATCGCCTTCTCGCCCGAGAGCGGATCACCGGGCACCGCATGCATCGCGACGAACGTGGCGGTAGCAATGAACCAGACAGTAATGAGTCCGTGCAGGAGTCTTTTAAGTATGTATTTCAGCACGGCTGGATATTAACCAAATCAGTTGGGAACGATATAGGCATTCGTGAAGTCGGGGTCGGTTCCGACTGCACGACGAACAACACCTTGTAGACGACGATCCTGCACATACGACTGTCCGCGTTCGTAGTTTGCAATGATCGCGACATCCTCGATAAGAATCTCTTGTATCTTTCCAAATGCTTCCATTCTTTCGGTTGCGTCGGTAGCGCTTTGTGCCACCCGCACCAATCGATCGACTTCGGGATTGCTGTAGCCCCCATGATTGTTAGGATTCCATGACGACAGCAAATCGCCAAAAGTGAGGGGATCGTTGTAATCCGGCGCCCATCCAACCATCGCCAGATCAAAATCCCCAGCCTGGGTCTTGGCGATTCTTTGCTTGAATATCTGCGGATCAAGCCGAATCTCGATGCCCAGGTGCTCCTTGAATACAGACTGAAAATATTGGGCCTGCTTTAGCGCGGAGGGAGTATCGTCGAAAAGCATTGTCAACGGCGGTATTACATTGATCTGAAGTTCCGCTTTTGCAATCTCCAGATCCTTAAGAGCTTGATCGTAGTCTGTCGCAATTTTCCTAGCGGGATACTCTTGGCGAAAAAGCCCTTCAACACCACGAAGCCAAACCGGGAAAATCGAGTCCGCAGGAATCAGACCAGGTGTCTTGAGTACCCGATAGACGAGTTCATTCTTATCAATGACTCCCCGCAAAGCCTGGCGTAGACGCTTGTTCCGAGTGACTCGATCCGCACGATGATTCACTGCCAGATACCAGACCGAGCCATCGCGCATCTGGTGAATCGGCCATCCCTCCTGCAAAACCATCTTCAGACTGTCAGAGCCCAGACCAGAATCCATGCCAACCATTGCTACCCTGCCATCCCTATACAGGTTGAGCATGGCGTTTGAATCCGACGTGATATAGGGAATACTGATCTTATCTAATCTTATTCTTCCGGCATCCCAATATAGGGGGTTCTTCTTCATTGTCAGGGATGCCCCGTGTACCCAGTCGGCAAGCACGAATGGACCATTGAACAGTAGGTCTTCCTTATCTGCACCGTAACGACCGTTGCGACTCTTGTAGAAATCCTCTTTGATGGGTAATAGCGTAGCGAATGTCGCCAGCTTGTCGAAGTACGGAACCGGGCTACCGAATTCGACAAGCAGTTCGTAATCGCTGACGGCCCTAACCCCCAATGCATCCGGCGGCAATTCACCGTTGGTAATTGCCTCGGCGTTTTTCAGTGGGTATACGAGAAACGCATAGGGTGAGGCATTCTTGGGATCAGCCACCAGTCTCCATGCAAAAACGAAATCCTTCGCGCTAACCTCCGAACCATCGCTCCAGCGCGCTCCATGTCGAAGATGGAATCTCGCTTCCTTTGCCTGAATGTCCCAAGATTCGGCAACTCCTGGAACAATCTCGTTGTGTTCATTCAGCCGCAGCAATCCTTCGATGGTGTGCCCAAGTATGAATCCACTTTGGACATCTTGCGTTCTCGTGCTGTCCAGTTGCGGCGGTTCATACATCGACACGAGGGCAATGGCATTAGCCCTCCCGTCAATTCCCAGCGATGCACCTTTGTTCCCGCCACCCGTAAAGCCGGATATCCAGCCAAGAACCCAGATCAGCAGGACCAAGATAGCGAGTGCGATGCCTAAACCCGACAGCGCCATCAAGCGCGTCTGACGACCGGTTAAAACCGCAGGTGAGGTCGGATTTTTAACTGTCGGTGCGGTCATTTTGCGATGTATGCATGCTTGAAATCAGGATCTGTCCCTATCGCCCTGCGGATGACGCCCTTCAGACGCGGATCGACCAGGTACATCTGCCCGCGTTCATAGTTGGGAAGGATTACCGCGTCTTCAGCCACGATGCGCTGGATTTCCCCGAACGCGTGCATTCGCTCCTCGGTATCCAGAGCGTTTTGAGCGACTGCCACCCAGCGATCGTATTCCGGGTTGTTGTACTTGCCGCTATTGTTGGGATTCCATGACGCGAACAGATCACCGAACGTCATGGGATCGTCGTAGTCGGGACCCCAGCCATACACAGCCATTTCGAACTCGCCGGCCTCGACCTTCGCCAGGCGTTGCTTGAAGATTTGGCGGTCGATGCGGATCTCGAGCCCCAGCGTCTGCCTGTAGAGATCCTGGAAGTATTCGGCGCTCTTGCCGGCCAACTCCGTGTCCTGCGTCAACAACGAAACAGGTGGCCACTTTTCAAAACCCAGCTCCTGCCGCGCAAGCTCGAGATACTTTCTTGCGGCAACGAGATCGTATTTTATTTCGGGAGGAGGATATTCCTGCCGGAACAATCCATGCGCCCCCTGCAACCATCCCGGGAATAATGAAGGCAACGGTGTGTAGCCAGGAACCTTCAGCGCCCGATAGACCAGAGTGTTGTTGTCGGTAACGAGCTGCAGCGCCTTGCGGAAATTGTGGTTGGAAGTAATACGGTCGGGGCGGTGGTTGAAATTCAGATACCAGATGCTGCCATCATTCATGCGATCGATGGGCCACCCTTCGATGAGGGCACGCTTCAGCCCTTCGGGTGGAATTCCGTTGGAACTACCCGCGACAGCTACGTTGCCATCCTTGAACAGATTCAAAATGGTCGCCGTATCCGGCGTGAGGTAAGGGATATCAATCGCGTTGATGCGAATACTGTCGGCATTCCAGTAACCCGGATTCTTGTCCATGCGGATTCGAGCACCGTGCACCCACTGGCTGAGCAGGTAAGGTCCGTTGTAGAGCATATCCTCCGCATTCGCGCCGAATTTTCCCTGGCGGCTTTCGTAAAAGTCCCTGCGCACGGGCAGATACGGGGTCGTCGTGACTATCTTGAGAAAGTAAGGCAGCGGACGTTCAAGCTGCACTTCAAGGGTTCGATCATCTATTGCCCGCAACCCCAGAGCCGTGAGCGGCAGTTTGCCGGTGTTGACTGCCTCCCCGTTTTTTATGGGGTACAAAAGGAACGCCTGCTTGGATGCAACCTCGGGATCCAGGCCTTTCGTCCAGCCGTAGACGAAATCCTGAGCTTTCACAGGCTGGCCATCGCTCCAGAGCGCGTTGGAACGCAGACGAAACGTGGCGCCATCGGCACGCAGTTCCCAGGATTCAGCGACACCGCCCGTGAGTTCATTGTGTTCGTTGAACTCGAGCAGGCCTTCCATGACATGCCCGAGAACGAAATTGCTGATGGCATCGAGCGATCGCGTGCTGTTGAGCTCTGGTGCGTCTGAATTCAGCACCATCGTGACTGTGCGGGCTTCGAGGTCGAGCCCTTTTGCAACCACGACACCCCCGCCAGTGATGCGGGAAAACCAGTTCAATACGATGAGAAGCACAATGAATCCGGCAATGGCGATGCCGGCAAGAATCATCAGCGAGCGACTGGCAGCCCGGCTTTGAGTAACAACGGCTGCCGGCGTAGCACTCATCAGGTTCGGTCTTCGGTCAGGTATGCGTAGGTGAAATCGGGATCCGTGCCGACAACCCGCCTGATGACACCCTTCAGGCGCTTGTCACCGACGAACACCTGCCCACGTTCGAACAAGGGAATCAGCGCGGCGTCTTCAAGCAGGACACGCTGGACGTTCCCGAACGCGTCCATTCTGGTAGTGGCATCGAGAGACCCCATCGCTGTCCGCACGGAGCGGTCGACCTCGGCATTGCTGTAGCGCCCCCGGTTGTTGAGATTCCAGGAGGCGAACAGATCGCCGAAGGTCAGCGCGTCGTCGAAATCCGGCGACCATCCCGCCATGACGAGATCGAAATCACCATTGGTCATCTTGTCCAGCCGTTGCCGGAATATCTGCGGATCGAGCCGGATCTCGAGGCCGAGACGTTCCAGTAAAACATTCTGCAGGTAGGCGCCGATCTTCACGTTCAAGGGCAAATCCGTGATCAGCAACGAAATCGGTGGAATGGCATCGAGGTTAAGTTCCTGCTTCGCGAGGGCGAGATGTTGTCTCGCGGCTTCGACGTCGATCTTCAGCGGCGCCGGTGGATATTCCTGGCGGAACAGCCTTTCTTTGCCCTGCACCTGCGCAGGGAAAAGCGACACGCCGGGAGCGTAGCCAGGAAGCTTGATGACCTGGTTGACGAGCTCGGTTGAGTCCACCACGAGCTGCATGGCCTTGCGAAAATGAAAGTTGCGCGTCAGGCGATCCTGCCGGTGGTTGAAATCGATGAACCAGATCATCCCTTCGTTGTACCGCGAGATCGGCCAGCGATGGGCCAACACGTCGGTGAGCTGATCGGGTTCGAGACCGATGGATTGCCCCGCCATCGCCACACGTCCATCCTTGTAGAGATTCATAATGGCAGTGGTATCTGACGTGATGTACGGATGATCTATCGCCTGGAGATGCACGAGATCCGGATTCCAGTAGCGGGGATTCTTCTCGAACCGGAAGCTGGCGCCATGTATCCAGCGCGACAACGTAAAAGGTCCGTTGTAGAGCAGGTCCACGGCATCCGCGCCGTACCGCCCTTTCCTGCTCGCGTAGAAATCCTCGCGAATGGGGAAGAACGTCTTGAACGCAACGAGCTTGTCGAAGAAGGCGATCGGCCGCTCGAATTGAATCTCGAGCGTGGTGTCATCGACCGCGCGGACGCCCAGCGCATCCGGCGGCAGTTTCCCGGTATTGACCGCTTCCGCATTTTTTACGGGATAAAGAATGAAGGCGTACTCGGATGCATTGGCGGGATCCACCACTCTGCGCCACGCGAATACGAAATCCTTCGCAGTGACGGGTTGATCATCGCTCCAGCGTGAATCCTTGCGGAGATGGAACGTGGCGCCATCAGGGCGGATTTCCCAACGTTCTGAGACGCCTCCGATGATGGCGCCATGCTCGTCGTAGCGCAGCAGGCCTTCCATGACGTGACCGAGCACATAACTGCTGTATGCATCGGTCGCTCGCGTGCTGTCGAGCTCGCGAGGCTCGAACTGGTACGCCAGGCTGATTTCCTTCGCAACCATGTCGACTGCCTGCTTCGCCCTATCCCCGCCTGCCGTGTGGGCTGCGAGCCAACCGGACACCAGCAGCAGCACTGCGAAACATGCAACGGCCCAGGCGCCTAGCCATAACAACTGCCGGGTGGCAGCGCGGCTGGTCGATTTTCCCGGATCGGAGATCGCTTCATTCATTGGCCGGGCAATCATGCCTTTCCGCGCTTGATGGTGCCAAGACATTCCAATAACTGGCCGGGTCAGGAAATTGTTACGACCGGCGCCTTGTATGTTTCGTTCCCAATCCGGCCGCGGTATGGTTCGGATACCAATTGCTTGCGAACTTGGACCATGGTCTTTTTGGCTACCAAAGCTCAGACAACCGATCAGGAACTGATCGTGACGCTCACCGACGGGCGAACGCTGTCAGTACCGCTGGTCTGGTTTCCCCGTTTGGTCGGGGCGACGGCAGAACAGAGAGCCAATGTGCGCCTGCTAGGCGCTGGAGAGGGAATTCACTGGCCGGATGTCGATGAAGACATCAGCGTGGCGGGACTATTCCGTGGAGAGCGGGCCGTCAATCGGCACTAACCCGCCCGCGCTTGCCACCTACCTCGGCTGACTCCGCCGTCTTGCACGGGCGAGCAGGTAGCGGAACGTGTTGTGGAACTCGTAGGTACCGCTCGCTGTTTTATAGGGAGCGGCTGCCTTGGTCAGCGCCTTGCGAACGACGTCTTCGCCGGCTTCCTGCAGGGCTGCAGCGCCAGGTCCGCTTGCCAACATCCCCCGACACAGTGTCTTGAAGTCCTTGTAGACCCACAAGCAATCCACCTCATCAGAGCGCAGTGGCTCGAAGCCGGCCTGCTCGGCGAGGGGTTCAAGCGTGTTCGCGGCAGAGAGTGCAAAAGGTCCGGGTGCGCCCGGCTCCGGGGGCGGCAGGAGCGCGCCAAAGGCCTTGAATAGAGCGAGTGCCTGAGCCTTCTCGGGACCTCCCCAGATCGCCATGGCCAGCATGCCTTCGGGTTTCAGGACGTGACGGACCTGGCGCAGGGCATTCAGCGGACTTCCTGCGAACTGGAAGGCATTGAAACCAGTGACGATATCGAACTGGGCTTCGGCAAAAGGCAGCGCTTCCATGTCGCCCTGCCGGAAATCGCCTCCAGGAACGCGTTCCCGGGCAATTTCGAGAAAGGGTTCGGTGGCGTCGATGCCCGTGACGGTCATGCCCTGTTCGGCGGCCATGCGCGCGAACAGGCCAGAGCCGCACCCGATATCCAGCAAGTGCACGCCGGGTTTGACGGGCAACCTGGCAAGCACGGACTTGTACAGGGGCAGCACCATGGCTTCCTGAACGTCGGCCCAATCGCGGGCCCGCTGGCCCCACAATGCGCTTTGGCTTTCTGCGGTACTCATGGCTGCATTTTCCTCTATCAGTGCCTGGTGCCCGTGCCCTCACCTGCCCCGGGCTTGAATATCCGTTCGACATCGATGGCGTCGAAAGTATAGGCGCGATTGCAGAAGTCGCACCGCACCTCGACATCGCCGCGCTCTGCCACAATCGAGTGGACCTCTTCCGATCCGAGCGACTGCAGTACGCCCTGTACGCGTTCCCGCGAGCACTTGCAACGGAACGAGACCGGCGTGGCCTCGAACAACCGCACGTCATCCTCATTGAACAGACGGCGCAGGATCTCACTGTCGCTCAAGGTCTGCAGCTCTTCGGGCTTCAGCGTGTCGGCGAGGAGTTGCACCCGATGCCAGGCATCATCGATCTCGGCGAGACGCGCGGAGGTGTCGATATTGCCCGCCGGCAAACGTTGCAGAAGCATCCCCGATGCGCCGTTTTCGTCAGCATGCAGCCAGAGGCGGGTCGGCAACTGCTCCGAAGTTTCAAAGTAGACCTGTAAACAATCGGCCAGCCGCGCGCCTGCAAGCGGCACGATCCCCTGGTAGCGCTGCGCCAGGTCGTCCGTTTCAATCGTTACCGTGAGGCGTCCTTCTCCGGACAGCACGGCAATGTCACGGGTCCCGGGATCCTCGCGATAACGAGCCAGAGCACGGACATTCAGTTTGTCGGTGCATTGAGCCAGGAGCAGATGCATGGGGCCTTGTCCCTGCAACTGTAGCGTCAGCAACCCTTCGAACTTGAGCGTGGAAGCGAGAAGGACGGAAGCCGCGACTGCCTCCCCCAGCGTGTCGCGGATTTCGGTCGGGTACTGGCGGTGCTCGAGCAGCGCCGCCCAGGTGGCATCGAGATGCACCAGGTGACCACGAACCGGAAACTGTTCGAACAGGAACTGATGTAAGGAATCGCGATCGTGCATCGTTCAGGCTAATTTTTTCTTGAGCAGATCGTTGACCTGGGCCGGATTCGCCTTGCCTGCGCTCACCTTCATCACCTGGCCCACGAAGAAGCCGAAGAGCTTGTCCTTGCCGGAACGATAGTCGGCGAGCTGCTTCGGATTCGCCGCCATCACCTCGTCGATGACTTTCTCGATGGCGCTCGTATCCGTGATCTGCTTGAGACCACGCGCCTCGATGATCGCATCGGCACTCTGCTGTTCGGTCCACATGGCTTCGAAGACATCCTTGGCAATCTTGCCGGAGATCGTCTCATCGACAATGCGTGACAGCATCTGCGCAAGTGCTGGCGCACTGATGCGCGACTGCGTGATCTCGAGGCTGTCCTTGTTCAGCGCCCCCGAGAGCTCGCCCATGACCCAGTTCGCGGCGAGCTTTGCGTTGCCTTGAGCGCCGAGGCCCAGTTCCGCGATGACGGATTCATAGAAGTCACCCATCTCGCGACTGGCCGTGAGCACGCCCGCGTCATAGATCGACAGTCCATGCTGCTCGACAAAGCGCGCTGCTTTCTGATCAGGCAGTTCCGGCAAGGTGGCGCGGACTGCTTCGATGAAAGCCTGGTCGAGAATGACCGGCAGCAGGTCCGGATCGGGGAAGTAGCGGTAGTCGTTGGCCTCTTCCTTCGAACGCAGCGCGCGCGTCTCGTCCTTGTCGGGATCGTACAGACGCGTTTCCTGCTTGATCTTGCCGCCGCCTTCGATGATGTCGATCTGGCGCATCACCTCGTGGTTGATGGCCTTCTCGATGAAGCGGAAGGAGTTCAGGTTCTTGATCTCGCAGCGCGTGCCGAACTTCTCCTGACCCTTCGGCCGCACGGATACGTTGGCATCGCAGCGGAACGAACCTTCCTGCATGTTGCCATCGCAGATCTCGAGATAGCGGACCAGCGTGTGGATGCGCTTGAGGTACGCAACCGCTTCCTTGGCCGAACGCATGTCGGGTTCCGACACGATCTCGAGCAGAGGCGTGCCCGCGCGATTGAGATCAATGCCTGAATAGCCCTGGAAGTCTTCATGCAATGACTTGCCCGCGTCCTCTTCGAGATGCGCGCGCGTGATGCCGATGGTCTTGTGGACACCGTCGTCGAGCACGATTTCGAGCTTGCCGAGCTGCACGATGGGCAGTTCGTACTGGCTGATCTGGTAGCCCTTCGGCAGGTCGGGGTAGAAATAATTCTTGCGGGCAAATACCGAGCGCTTGGCGACTGTAGCTCCTACCGCCAGACCGAACTTGGCTGCCATGCGGACAGCTTCCTTGTTCAGAACGGGCAGCACACCTGGGTAGCCCAGATCGACAAGATTGGCCTGCGTGTTCGGTGCGGCGCCATACGCAGTCGCGGACGAAGAGAAAATCTTGCTGCGGGTAGCGAGCTGCGCGTGGATCTCGAGGCCGATGACGGTTTCCCATTCCATAGCTGCCGCACTCATGATTCGTAGCCCGCCGGAACGCGCTTGTGCCATTCCGTTTCCTGCTGATACTTGTGTGCGACGTTGAGCAGTTTCGCTTCCGCGAAGTGCGCGCCGATGAGCTGCAGGCCAACCGGCAACCCGCCGCTGAAACCGCACGGAATCGACATTGCCGGAAGACCCGCGAGGTTGGCGCCGATCGTATAGATGTCGTTCAGGTACATCGTGATCGGATCGTCGACCTTCGCGCCCAGCGCAAATGCAGTGGTGGGTGATGTCGGGCCCACCAGGACATCCACCTGCGTGAATGCACGCACGAAGTCATCGTTGATGAGCTTCCGGACCTTCTGTGCCTTGAGGTAGTAAGCGTCGTAGTAGCCGGCGGACAACACGTACGTGCCCGTCATGATCCGGCGCTTCACTTCAGGCCCAAACCCTTCACCGCGTGAACGGGTGTAGAGGTCGAGAAGGTCTTTCGGCTCGGAGCAGCTGTAACCAAATCGCACACCGTCGAAGCGCGAGAGATTCGATGAGCACTCGGCCGGCGCGACGACGTAGTAAGTAGGCACCGACAACGGCAGGTTCGGCAGGCTCACTTCGATGAGCTTTGCACCCAGCTTTTCGTAAACCTTGAGTGCATCGCGCACGAGCTTTTCGGTGTCGGCGTCGAGCCCCTTCTCGAAAAACTCCTTCAAAATGCCGATTTTCAGGCCCGCGAGCGGCTGATTGAGCGTGGCCACGTAATCGGGGACTGGCAGGTCGACACTGGTTGAATCGCGCTCGTCAAACCCGGCCATGGCCTGCAGAAGCATTGCCGCATCTTCGGCCGTGAGGGTCAGCACACCGCCCTGATCAAGGCTCGAGGCGAACGCAATCATCCCGTAGCGCGAAACGCGCCCGTAGGTCGGCTTGATGCCGGTGAGTGAAGTGAGAGCCGCAGGCTGCCGGATGGAACCACCCGTATCGGTGCCTGTTGCTGCAGGAGCAATGCGCGCGGCAACTGCGGCCGCTGAACCACCCGAGGAACCTCCCGGCACTTTCGTGTGGTCCCAAGGATTCTTCACCGGACCGTACCAGCTCGTTTCGTTGGACGAGCCCATGGCGAATTCGTCCATGTTCGTCTTGCCCAGGGAGACGGTGCCTGCTTCCTTCAGTTTCCTGACGACGGTTGCGTCGTAAGGAGACACGAAGTTCGACAGCATGCGCGAGGCACAGGTCGTCAGGACCCCATCCGTACAGAAGATGTCCTTGTGGGCGAGCGGCAAGCCCGTCAGGGGGCCTCCGCCAGCCGCAAGTTTTTTGTCGGCGGCTGCGGCCTGCGCAAGGGCCTGCTCACCCGTGACCGTGATGAAGGCGTTGAGCGCAGGGTTGAAGCGTTCGATCCGCGCAAGAAAATGCTGCGTGAGTTCGACACTCGAGAACCGGCGCGCCTTGAGGCCGGCGGAAAGCCCGGCAAGGGTCAGTGTGTGCATTGGCTATTCGATGACCCTATTCAATGACCCTGGGAACGAGATACAGCCCCGCTTCGACGCGGGCCGCGTTTTTCTGGTACACGGCATGGGCATCCGTTTCGGTTGCCGCGTCCTCCCGCATGCGTTGCAGCTGCCCGTCGAGCGGATGGGCCATCGGCTCGATGTTCGCGGTCTGGGCAGCGTTCAACTGCTCAACGAAACTCAAGATTTTCGGCAGGCTGTCGACATACAAAGGCATCTCGGCCGGTGTAATCGCAAGCCTCGCCAGGCGCGCGATGTTCTCGACATCGTGACGGGTAAGACTCATCGTGCAGTATCTCGATTGGTGCCTGGCGTGAAGCGCCGGCTGTTGCTGAAAACCCTGAAAAAAAGCGCGTGCAATCATACACCTTGGCTTGGCTTTTGATCTAGCCGTTGTTAGAGTAGCGCAACTTTTTTGCAGGCCTGCATCTTCCCTCTTACGGCCCTCCCCGAACCCAAACCATGTTCAAAAACTTAAGAGGTTATTTCTCCAATGACCTCTCGATCGATCTTGGCACTGCCAATACCCTGATTTACGTCCGCGGCCGCGGCATCGTCCTCAATGAGCCTTCGGTGGTTGCGATCCGCGAAGAGCCGGGACGCGGCGGCAAGAAGATCGAGGCCGTAGGCCAGGAAGCCAAGAACATGCTCGGGCGCACCCCGGGGCATATCACGGCCATCCGGCCGATGAAGGACGGCGTCATCGCCGACTTCACCATCACCGAGAAGATGCTGCAGTACTTCATCGACAAGGTGCACGGCAACCGTCTCATCCGTCCCAGTCCGCGGGTCCTCATCTGCGTGCCTTATGGCTCGACGCAGGTGGAACGCCGGGCGATCCAGGAGTCGGCCGAAGGCGCAGGTGCCCGCTGGGTCCGGCTGATTGAGGAACCGATGGCCGCTGCGGTCGGGGCCGGCCTGCCAGTCCATGAGGCGCGGGGCTCGATGGTGCTCGATATCGGTGGTGGTACCTCCGAAGTCGCGGTGATTTCGCTCAACGGCATCGTCTATGCGTCATCGGTGCGTATCGGCGGCGATCGTTTCGACGATGCAATCATCAATTACGTCCGCCGCAACTACGGCATCCTGATCGGCGAAGCGACTTCCGAGCGCGTCAAGATCGAGATCGGTTCGGCCTACCCCGGCCAGCAGGTCCATGAAATCTCGGTCAAGGGACGCAACCTCTCCGAAGGCGTGCCGCGCAGCTTCACGCTCAATTCAAACGAAATTCTCGAAGCCCTGCAGGAACCGCTCGCAGGCATCGTGGGCGCGGTCAAGGTCGCCCTGGAACAGACACCTCCGGAGCTGGGTGCGGATGTGGCCGAACGCGGCATCGTCCTGACGGGTGGTGGTGCGCTGCTCCGGGATATCGACAAGCTGCTCATGGAAGAAACCGGCTTGCCGGTCGTGGTGTCCGAAGATCCGCTGACCTGCGTGGCCCGCGGAGGCGGTCGCATGCTCGAGCTGATCGACGAACACGGCCCCGGTCTCTTCAATCTCGAATAGCCTCTTCCACCTTGAATAAGGCCAGGGGCCAGTGGCCACGCTGAGTTCCGACAGTCGCCCGATCATTGGCCGGGGCCCCTCGCTGGGCGCCCGGTTCTTCTTTCTTGCGCTCCTTTCCGTCGGTGTGATGGTACTGGATCACCGCCAGGGCAGTCTCGACACCTTGCGGCAGTGGCTGCTGAGCGGCGTCTATCCCGTCTTTCGTGCCGTCGATGTCCCCTTCAATGCCTGGGACTGGGTGGGCTCGACGTTTGCCGACCGCACTCGCCTCCGCGTTGAAAACACCACACTGACCAGCCAGCTGCGCGTCGCCAATCTGCGACTCCAGCGACTGGAATCGCTCACCGAAGAGAACCGGCAACTGCGTGATCTCCGTACCGCCTCGACCGGCATCGCCGAACGTTCGCTGATCGCGGAGATCCTGCGCGTGGATCTCGATCCGCTGCGCCACCGCGTACTGGTCAACAAGGGCGCAAACGAGGAAGTCTACAAAGGCCAGGCGGTGCTCGCGGCCGATGGCATCTTCGGACAGGTGGCGCGGGCAGGCACGAATGCCGCGGAGGTCATCCTGATCACCGATTCGGAACATGCCACCCCTGTTCAGGTCAATCGCAATGGCCTGCGGTCCATCGCAGTGGGCACGGGCGACATCTCTAAACTCACCCTGCCCTTTCTCACGGTGGATGCGGATCTCGAAGTGGGCGATCTCCTGATTACCTCGGGCCTTGGAGGCATCTATCCCGCCGGCTACCCGGTGGGTCAGATCACGCGCGTCGAGCGCGATGCTGCGCAGACCTTTGCCATCGTCGAAGCCAAGCCTCTTGCGCGCCTCGATCGCGACCGCGAAGTGCTGCTCATCTGGTCGGATCCGCCGCCCAGCCTCGATCAACCGGCTGAACCCGCACCCGCCAGGGAACCCGTCAGGGCAGCAGTGAAACCTCCAGCTCCTGCAGCTCCTGCAGCTCCTGCAGCTCCTGCAGCTCCTGCAGCGACTCCTCCGGTTACCGCGCAATGATGCACGAATCGCGCGGCGGGCTTGGACGCGTGCTCGTCACTGCCGTGCTGGCACTGATCCTGACGGTCGTGCCATTGCCGACTGCCGTGAGCTGGCTGCGGCCCGACTGGCTGCTGATCATGGTGATCTACTGGTCGCTGGTCTCGCCACGGATCGCCGGCCTGATGTTTGCGTGGCTGTGCGGGCTGCTCATCGACGTCACAACGGGAACGGTACTCGGCGAGCACGCGCTCGCGTTCCTGCTGGTGGGCTTCCTGACCCATCGGCTGCAACTCAGGATGCGCATCTTCCCGATATGGCAGCAGGCCTCCACCGTGCTCATCCTCCTGATGCTTTACCAGTTCATGCTCTTCTGGATCGACGGCATCACCGGCCAGGCCGTCACCACTTGGGAACGCTGGATCCCTGCCGTGATTGGCGCGGCTCTATGGCCGATCGTCATCGCCGTCATGGACACTCTGAACCGCAGATCGGCTCGATAGTCTCAAAGGCCATGATCCGCACCCGCCGCATCAAGGACCACCACGCCGAAACGCGGATGTTCACGCGCCGGGCAGTCATCGCTGCGGTAGTCGTCGTGATATCGATCGGCGTGCTGATCGGGCGCCTCACCTACCTGCAGGTGATGCGCTACGACTATTTCGCGGAACTCTCGCAGGGCAACCGGATCCGCATCGAGCCCGTGCCGCCGAACCGCGGCCTGATTCTCGACCGCAACGGCGTAGCACTCGCGACGAACCAGCCGACCTACCAGCTTGAGCTCACCCGCGAGCAGGTGCCGGACGTCGAGGCGACGTTGAAACGCCTGGTCGAGGTCGGCTTGCTCGAGCCGGACGAAATTTCGCGGCTGAACCGTGCGATCCGCGCCAGACGGAGTTTCGAGGCTGTGCCTGTCAAGCTGCAGCTCACGGAAGAAGAGCTGGCAAGGTTTGCTGTCAGGCGCCAGGATTTTCCGGGCGTCGAGATCCAGCCCCGCCTCACCCGTTACTACCCGATGGGGACGAGCGCCGTGCACGCGCTCGGCTATGTCGCTGCGATCAGCGAAGACGACAAGACCCGGATTGCAGAAGCCGACTATGCCGGCACCACGCTCATCGGCAAACTCGGCGTCGAAGGCACTTATGAAGCGCAGTTGCATGGACGTTCAGGCTTCCAGCAGATCCTGGTCAATGCGCAGGGTCGCCGCGTCGAACGCCTCGGACTCACGGTTCCTGAACTGAGCTACAAGGAACCGGTGGCGGGCGATGATCTGCTGCTGACGCTCGATGCCAAACTGCAGAAGGTCGCGGAAGACGCATTGGGCACCAACCGCGGCGCCGTCGTGGCCCTCGACCCGGCCAATGGCGATGTGCTCGCACTCGTCAGCACGCCCGCATTCGATCCCAATGTCTTCACACGCGGCCTCACGGTCGCCGAATACAACGCGCTGGTCACGGATGTCGACCGGCCGATGCTGAATCGCGCATTGCGCGGCACCTATCCGCCAGGGTCCACGATCAAGCCGCTGTTCGCACTTGCGGCGCTGGAGTACGGCGTGGTTACGGCGGAACACACCCACTTCTGTGGCGGACGCTGGTCATCGCCGGGCTATGGGCGTGTACGACGGGACTGGAAGCCGTCCGGACATGGCTCGGTAGACATGCGCAAGGCCATCGCGACTTCGTGTGACGTCTATTTCTTCGATATCGCGCGGTTGATGGGCATCGACCGCATGGCGACGTTCGTGTCGAAATTCGGTCTCGGCGTACCCACCGGCATCGACATCGACGGCGAGCGCAGCGGCATCGTGCCGTCGACGGACTGGAAGAAGAAGGCGTATCGCCAGAAGGAACAGCAGATCTGGTTTCCGGGCGACACCATCAGCGTCGGCATCGGCCAGGGACAGATGCTGGTGACACCACTGCAACTCGCCAATGCGATAGCCGGGGTCGCGGGACGGGGCCAGCGATTCCAGCCGCGGCTGGTCAAGGCAATCCGTGATGCCCGCACCGGCGAGATCCATGAACAGGCGCCTGTTGCGCTCGGTGCCGCCGAGATAGCCAATGCAGGCGGGTGGGATATCGCGATTGGCGGCATGATCGACGTTGCCAATGCATCGTATGGGACAGCCAGGGCCGCTACAGCCAAGGCGCCCTACCTTATTGCGGGCAAAAGCGGGACCGCGCAGGTTTTCTCGGTGGCCTCGAATGAACGGATGCGGAAGGCAGGCGAGCTGGCCGAACGCCTCCGCGACCACGCGTTGTTCGTGGCGTTCGCACCTGCCGACGCGCCGATGCCGAAGATCGTTGTTGCAGTGATTGCGGAAAACGCGCCGGGCGGCGGCTCGGCGTTTGCGGCACCCATCGCGCGACGGATACTGGACGCGTATCTTCTGACACCGGAAGAACTCGCGGCGCAGGAAGCCACGCGAAACCCTACAACGATCCCAACAGCACGCGGCGACTAGTCATGGCAGCCACTTTCGACAGCTCCCGCACCCACCGCACGTTCACACTCACTGCGCGCCTGCTGTCGGCATTGCATCTGGATGGTCCATTGTTCGGGGGCCTGCTCGCGATCTGCGCTGTAGGACTAGGGATCATTTATAGCGCGGCGGGCGAGGATCTCAGCATGTTCCTGCGCCAGACGGGACGCGTGGTTCTCGCACTGCTGGCCCTGATAGCGTTCGCCCAAGTACCCCCCAGATTCCTGCGCATGGTCACACCCTGGCTCTATGGGGTGGGCGTTCTGCTGCTGCTGATCGTCATGGGCGTCGGTGACATCGGCAAGGGTGCACAGCGGTGGCTCGACCTCGGCGTCGTGCGGTTCCAGCCCGCAGAGATCATGAAGATCGCCATGCCGATGTTCTGTGCGTGGTATCTGCACGAACGGCCGTTGCCTCCGTCTTTCCTGTCGGTAGTGGTCCTCGGCATCGCCATCCTGATCCCGACGGTCATCATCATCGAGCAGCCTGACCTGGGCACAGCGATGCTGGTCGCCGTGTCGGGCACGCTGGTGATCCTGCTCGCCGGGTTGCAGTTCAGGTACATCTTCGGCGTAGGCGCGCTGGTACTTGGCAGTGTCCCCGTGATGTGGACCTTCTTCATGCACGACTATCAACGGCAACGCGTGCTGACGTTCCTGAATCCGCAGAGTGATCCGCTCGGTTCCGGCTATCACATCATCCAGTCGCAGATTGCCCTCGGGTCCGGTGGCGTATTCGGCAAAGGCTACATGAACGGCAGCCAGGCACAGCTGGAGTTCCTGCCTGAACGCTCGACCGATTTCATCTTTGCGGTGATCGGCGAGGAATGGGGCCTCATCGGGCTGGCCACACTGCTTCTCCTGTACGTCTTCGTCATCGGCCGCGGTTTGTACATGGCCGCGACTGCGCAGGACACCTTTGCACGCCTGGTCGCCGGCAGCCTGAGCGCCACGTTCTTCGTTTACGTTTTCGTGAACACCGGGATGGTCACGGGATTGCTGCCCGTCGTCGGCGTGCCGTTGCCGCTTGTAAGTTACGGAGGGACATCAATGGTGACCCTCATGGCAGGATTCGGTATTCTCATGGCTGTCCACACGCGCAGGTCGTTGCGCAGCCGCGAGCTATGACACCGATCAAACGCCTTTTCTGCCTGTCTGTGGCACTGTTGTTTGCTCAGCCTCTCCTTGCCCTTGATACCGCGCGTCCGGACGTGCGCGCTTTCATCGATGAGATGGCGGGCAAGCACAGCATGAACGTGGCGGAGCTCAACAAGCTCTTCGCAGGCGTTGAAAGCAAGCAGGCGATTCTCGATGCCATCAGCCGGCCTGCAGAACGCGTGATTCCATGGCATGAATACCGGGAGCGCTTCATCACCCAGCAGCGCATCCAGAAAGGCGTGACCTTCTGGAAGCAGCATGAAGAACGCCTCGCCGCTGTCACCGAAGCAGGTCTCCCGGCCCAGATCGCGGTCGGTATTCTTGGGGTCGAAACCTCTTTCGGCGAGATCACGGGCCGCTATCGGGTGATCGACGCGCTGTCCACCCTGGCCTTCGACTACCCCCCGCGCAGCCCTTATTTCCGCGGGGAACTGGAACAGTTCCTGCTGCTCGTCCGCGAAGAGAAGGTTGATCCGCTCACTGCACTCGGCTCTTACGCCGGCGCAATGGGAGCCCCGCAGTTCATGCCCACGAGCTATCGCAAGTGGGCGATCGACGCCGACGCGGATGGCCATCGCGATCTGTGGGCCAACTGGGACGACGTCATCGGCAGCATCGCGAACTATCTCAAGGATTTCGGCTGGCGCACCGGAGAGCCTGTATCGGTGAGTGCTACCGTGAAGAGCGGAGATGTGTCGCAGATCGACAACACCGTCGCGTTGAACGAGACGATCCAGTCACTTCGGGACAAGGGCGTGGAATTCGAGATCGATCTGCCTGCCAGCTCGCCTGCCATGCTGATCGTCGGACAAGGCAAGAGCGGACCGGAATACCGTGTGGGCTTCAACAATTTCTACGTGATCACCCGCTACAACCGCAGCCCGCTGTATGCCATGGCGGTTTACGATCTCGGCCAGTCGATCGCCGGCCTCGTGCACGCTGACGCGCGATGAGAATCAGCCGCAGCGTTCGCTTCGCACCGGGATTCGCAGCCCTTCTTGCCCTGACGGCCTGCGTCGGCGTCCCTCAAAGACCGCAAACACCTTCGCAGCCGCAGCAGCACACACCTGACATCGCGGCGATTCCCGATGCGGTACCGAAACTGGAACCGCGCTCAGCCAAAGGCAATCCGTCTTTCTACGAAGTTTTCGGCAAACGGTATTTCGTGCTCGGGACAGCCGACGGCTATCTCGAACGGGGCGTCGCCTCATGGTATGGCCCGGGCTTCCATGCCGAAAAAACCTCCAACGGCGAGTCCTACGACATGTACGCCATGACGGCAGCACACAAGACGCTGCCGCTGCCCGCCTACGTCCAGGTCACGAACCTGCGCAACGGCCACTCGGTCGTCGTGCGCGTCAACGATCGCGGGCCCTTCAAGGACACCCGCATCATCGACCTGTCCTACACCGCCGCCGCCAAGCTGGACATGCTCCGCGATGGCACCGCACTCGTCGAAGTCAGGGCCCTGAAGCCGGGAGGTGATATCCCTGCGGTCGGCACCGCACCACCTGCGCGATTGTTCGTGCAGGCTGGCGCATATGGAGACGAAGCCAACGCCACGCGGCTGGTTGCAAGGCTCAAGGCGGAAGGTTACGAACAGGCATTCGTCAGGCGGGATTCCGTGGAGGGTCGCTCACTCTTTCGTGTCCACATCGGACCCATTCCGAGCGTGGCCGAGTTCGATCGCGCAGTGGCGCAACTGAAGACTCTCGGCATCAATGACGCGCGGCTCGCTGCCGAATAGCCGCAAGCCGCGTTGCTGCATTGAGGGAACCACGCACCCGGGATTCCCTACATTTACCCGCCCCGCATCTGTAGAATTCGCGGCCTCACTTCTGGAGTCTGCTTGAGATGAGCCAACGCTTTCTGCTCGCCTGCTGCGCTTTCATCCTCTCTGCCTGTGGCGGCGGAGATGCTCCTCCTGAATCGACCACTACGGCTCCACCGGCTGCGACTGCAAGTGCGCCCGAGCAGAGTCTGCCTGCGTTGCCCGCACCCCCTGCCACGCCGATTCCACCGCCGCCCCGCATCGATGGTCGTGGTTTCATCCTGATCGATTTTGCGAGTGGCCAGGTGCTGGCTGCGGCGAATGAAAACGAGCGTATGGAACCCGCCAGCCTCACGAAGCTGATGACGTCTTATGCGGTGTTCGACGCCCTGCGCGCCGGCAAGGTCAAGCTCGACGACATGGCGACGATTTCCGAACATGCATGGCGTGTCGGTGGCGCGGGTTCCGATGGCTCCACCAGCTTCCTGCCCATCGGCAGCCAGGTGCCGGTCGAGATCCTGCTGAAAGGCATGATCATCCAGTCCGGCAATGATGCGAGCATCGCGCTGGCGGAACGGGTGGCAGGCAGCGAAGAGACCTTCGCGCACCTCATGAACGAGTATGCGAAGCGCCTCGGGATGACGGGCTCGAATTTCGCGAACGCAACGGGTCTGCCCGACTCGAGTGAATACACGACGCCGCGTGACATGAGCCTGCTGGCCCAGGCCATCGTGCGTGACTTCCCCCAGTACTATCACTATTTCTCCGAACGCGAATTCACCTACAACCGCATCACGCAGCACAATCGCAATGGCCTGCTGACACGGGACCCGAGTGTCGATGGCCTCAAGACAGGTCACACGGATGCGGCTGGGTACTGCCTCGTGACGTCAGCGAAGCGCAACGACATGCGCGTCGTCGCAGTCGTCATGGGTTCGCCCACGATCAAGGCCCGCGAGGACGGCAATGCTGCCCTGCTGAACTACGGCTTCGGCTTCTTCGAATCGCATCGCTTCCACGCAGCGGGCGAGATGCTGGCCAGCACGAAAGTGTGGAAAGGCCAGGCGGACCAGGTGCAACTCGCACCGAATACGGATCTGCTGTTGACCGTTCCGCGGGGCCAGGTGGCCAACATCCATACAGTAGTCGATGTTCCGGCGTCGGTGGTGGCCCCCCTCAACCGCAGCATGGAAGTGGGCAAGATCCGTCTGGTGCTCGATGGCAAGGATCTGGGCAGCTGGCCGCTCTACCCGACCTCCGATGTCCCTGAATCCGGAATCTTCAGCCGCCTGATCGACAGCGCGAAGATGTGGTTCGAGTGATCACCACCAGGTCATGGCCGCGCCCTTCCCTGTCTGCTATCTGAACGGTTCGTTCGGGCCACTGGCCGAAGCAAGGATCTCGCCGCTCGATCGCGGCTTCCTGTTTGCCGACGGCGTTTACGAAGTGCTCCCGGTATTTGCCGGGCGTCCCTTCCGTTTCAATGAACATTTCGACCGGCTGGACCGCAGCCTGAATGAAATCAGGCTGGCTTCGCCGCACACCCATGCGGAATGGCTCGCCCTCCTCGAGGAACTGATCGAACGCAACGGCAGTGCCGACATGTACGTGTATGTACAGGTCACGCGCGGGATGGAATACGGACGCAACCATACATTTCCCGAGACAGTGCGCCCGACGGTGTTTGCGATGGCTTCGCCGCTGCCGGAGCTCACCGCCACGATCCGCGAGCATGGCGTTGAAGCCATCACTGTGGAGGACTTCCGCTGGGGCCGCTGCGACATCAAGTCGATCGCCCTGCTCGCGAATGTCCTGATCAAGCAGAGCGCACAGGACGCCGGCGCCAGCGAGGCCATCATCGTTCGCGATGGCGAAGTCCTGGAGGGATCGTCGACATCGGTGTTTGCCATCATCGACGGGAAGCTCAAGACCCCACCCAATGGCCGGCGCATCCTGCCGGGCACCACCCGCGATGTCGTGCTCGAACTCGCGCGGGACAACCTCGGCTGCCAGGTTGAACGGATCCCGCTGGAAGACCTGCGCAGGGCGGAGGAAATCTGGATCGCGGCCGCTACACGCGACGTTCTTCCCGTCACGAAGCTGGATGGCGCACCGGTTGGAAATGGCCGGCCCGGCCCCATGTGGGGACGCATGAGCCAGCTATTCAACGATCTGCGACAGAAGCTTGCTGCCACACCGGCAGATGCAGCGACAAGGTCTTCATGACCTCCGCAACGCTGCTCGAATTTCCCTGCGATTTTCCGTTGAAGGTCATGGGCCGTCCGAACGATGACTTCCGCAGCCTCGTGCTGGGGATCGTCCGCAAACATGCGGGCGACATCGACAGCTCGCAGATCGAGGAAAGACCCAGCCGCGACGGCAATTACCTGGGGCTCACCTACACGATCCGGGCTACCAGCAAGGCCCAGCTCGACGATCTGTATCGCGAACTGACGTCGTGCGAACGGGTACTGGTAGTGCTGTGATTGCGTGGGACTACGGGGCCGCAGGCGCGTAGTCTTCAAACACGATATCGCCGGGAGAGCGCCGAGGAATGCCGAGCCCCGCGAGCAGTTCGGTCGCCAGCACCGATGCGACTTCCCGTAGATCACCCGGGCCGCCAAGCGAACTGAGCCGGGTCACCTGCAATCCAGCGTAGCCGCAGGGATTGATGCGCTGGAACGGCTCGAGGTCGAGCGCCACGTTGAGTGCCAGACCGTGGTAGCTGCCTCCCTGCCGGATCCTCAGCCCCAGGCTCGCGAGCTTCGCCCCAAGGACATAAACCCCCGGCGCATCGCGTCGCCCTTCCGCATGGATGCCCCAATGCGCCACAGTCGCAATCACTGCGTTCTCGAGCCAGAGCACGAGATCGCGCACTCCGAAGTTCAGTCGCTTGAGATCAAGCAGCGGGTAAACCACCAGCTGACCGGGGCCGTGATACGTCACCTGGCCACCCCGATCGGTACTGACCACGGGAATATCGCCAGCCGCGAGAACATGCTCGTGGCGACCGTTCAGCCCCAGCGTAAAAACGGGATCGTGCTCGAGGAACCAGATTTCATCGACGGTGGCGGGAACCCGGGTGCGATTGAATTCCTGCATCGCGCGCCAGGTGGGTTCGTAATCGACACGTCCCAGCCAGCGCAGCACCGGTGAGTCGGGAAAAGCGGCAACAGGCAACGGCAGGCTGCTCATCGCGCTTTAGCCGGCAGCACCCTTGAGATCAAGGCCGACGTTGTTGCCCTGCAGAGCCTGCTCTGCCCGGTAGCTCGAACGCACGAGCGGACCGGAAACGCATTCCCTGAACCCTTTCTCCATGCCCCAGGCGCGGTAACGTGCGAAATCCTCCGGGGGTACCCAGCGCTCGATGGGCAGATGATTCACCGTCGGCTGCAGATACTGGCCCAGCGTCAGGATGTCGACGCCGACCTCGCGCAGGTCGTCCATGGCCTGTGCAATCTCCTCGTCTGCCTCACCCAGTCCGAGCATCAGGCTGGTCTTGGTCAGCACTGTCGGCCGGTAGCGCTTCGCATGGGCGAGAACTGCAAGTGTCTGGTCATAGCTGGCTCTCGGGTCGCGAACGGGGTGCGTCAGGCGCCGCACGGTTTCCACATTCTGGGCGAACACCTCAAGGCCACTGTCGATCACTGTTTCAACATCAGCGAACACACCCTGGAAATCGGGAGTAAGCGCTTCAACAGCCGTCGCTGGGGCCACTTCCTTGATTGCCCGAATGCACGCGGCGAAATGAGCCGCGCCGCCGTCCGGCAGATCATCGCGATTGACCGATGTCAGCACCACATACTTGAGACGCATCAGTTCGACTGTATGCGCGGTATTGCGCGGCTCCTCCGTATCGAGCCAGCCTCGCGGATTACCCGTATCGACTGCACAGAACCGGCAGGCGCGGGTGCATACCGCGCCCATCAACATCAGCGTGGCGGTACCCGCATTCCAGCACTCGCCGATGTTGGGACACTTGGCCTCCTCGCAAACGGTGGCGAGCCGGTGTTCGTGAACGACTTCCCTGACGGCATCGAACCTGGGCCCGGCCGGCATCGGCGCGCGGAGCCAGGAGGGCTTGCGCCCGGGTACAAACGGTGCGGCAGAGGCGGTGGCTTTGACTCCGTCCTTGATCGCGCTGAAACCCTGAGGCGTCTGGTACTTGCGCCCGCTCTGGACTGGAGCGGATGGCGAACCCCGTGGAGGGGTATCGACGATGGGAATGCCCTTGAATTCGGCCATAACTAGGCAGCGTACTGCAAAAAGAAAAAACCCGCGCGGCCGTGAAGCCTGACGCGGGTTTTTTGGACGGAAGAGACCGGATCAGGAAGCGGACGATGCCCGCAGCGACCAGAGGCCGGCCAGACGTGCCCACTGCGAATCAGCCTTGACGGCCTTGAATGCAGCCTGCGCCTGGTCCTTTTGGCCCTTCTTGAGATAGGCAATACCAAGGCTGATCTGCGCTTCGTCAGGGAGCAGCAGGCTGCCTTCCTTGATGCCGCGTGAAAGAGCTTCGATAGCCTGATCGTACTGGCCGTAGCTCAGGTAAGCCTGGCCTACAGCGACGTCAGCCTGGCCCGTAGCGGAAGCGCGAGCTTCCTTGTCCAGCTGTGCGAGTGCAGCACGGTCTTCAGCCACCTGCTTCTTTGCAGCGGCAAGTACGCGCTCGTTGCGGGCCTTGTCGCCATTTTCCAGAACCTTGTTCGCGAAGCCGGCTTCGATGACGGTCTGCGCTTCGCCAGGAACACCCGCTTCGATAGCGAGCTGACCCATCTCGACGTAATCCTCAGCACGCTTGAGGGTGCCGGTTTCCTGCATCAGGCGGTAAAGCCCGAGGTTCAGCCGATCCGACTGGGATCCCGCAGCTTCTCCACTGCCCTTGCGCATGGTGGCCAGCAGACCATCCCAGTATTCAGGTTTTGGATAATGGCGAACGAGCTTTTCCAGCGAGGTCGAAATGCCAGCCGCATCATTGAGCTCGTAGTTCGAACGCATCAGCAACAGCAACCAGTTTTCGTCCGGCTTCTTGCCGGCGCGCTCAGTCGCTGCAATCGCAGGATTGATGCCGTCGATGGCCTGCTTGTAATTCTTCTGCAGGTAGTACGCCTGCGCCAGCAGCACCTGCATGTCGGTGTCGCCCGGCGAAGCCTTGAGATAGCGGCCAGCGTAGTCAGCAGACTTCGCATACTGCTTGGTCTGGAACGTAAGCTGGGCAACCGTCTTCAGCTTGTTCGTCAGTTCAGCAGCCGGAACCTGTCCGGAATTGACATTCTTCTCGAACGCCGCGGCCGCGCCTGCGAAATCCTTCTGGTTGATCAGGATGTAGCCGAGGAATTCATTGATCTGGTATTCCTCGAAAGGCGTCTTGCCTTCGATTGCCTGTGCTTCCTTGACCTTCGCGAGCGCCTCGGGCCAGTTCTTGGCCTTCATCGCGTCCTGGGCAGCCTTCATTGGCTTGCCGACCTTGGGGCCAATCGAAGGACCTGCGGGCTCGCCCGCCAACACTGTTGATGGCAGCAGCGCAACGGTGGCCATCGCGCCACCCATTGCCAGACTGATACCGAGGGTCAATGCTCTTGCTGCTCTCATAGTCGCCTCAACTGCGGCTGATAGATAAGTAACTTTTACGTTGTTGATCCCAACGCCTACGTTACTCAAGACCTTTACATGAACTGTTCGTTCCCGACGAAGCCGATGCGGGTGATCCCATTCCGTTGTGCCGCAGCAAGAACGTTCGCCACCACATCGTACTTGGCGCGGCGGTTGGGCCTGACGTGAAGTTCCGGCTGAGGACTCTTCGCGGATTCGGTACGGAAATAGGACTCCAGCGAACTCATCGAGGTAGGAGTGCCATTCCAGAGCACCGTACCGTCGAAATCGATCTCGAGATCGATGACCACAGGATCGACTTCCGGCGTCACTGCGTTGGCATTCGGCTGTGGCATGTCCAGCTTCACGGCATGCGTCATCACCGGGATGGTGATGATGAACATGATCAACAACACCAACATGACGTCGATCAGCGGCGTCGTGTTGATTTCCATCATCGGTTCGCCTTCGGCGCCACCAGCACTCATGCTCATGTCAGTTACTCCTCGAAATCGGAAAATCAGCGGGTGGCAGTGGCCTTGATGGGTTCGGTAATGAACCCGACCTTGAGGATGCCGGCACGCTGCGCCGTCACGATGGCCCGACCGACGAACTCGTAACGCACCTCTTTATCGGCGCGTACGTGGACTTCCGGCTGTGGAACGAGCACCGCCGCCTTCTTGGCCTGCTCGAGCAACTGCTCGGTGGAAGCCATCTGGATCAGGTTCCAGTAGATCTTGCCGTCCTTGTCGACGGCGATCGTGATGTTTTCCGGCTTCGTTTCAGTCGGGATGTTCGCCGCATTGGGCAGCGCCACCGGAACTGTCTGCGTGATAACCGGTACCGTGATCAAGAAGATGATCAGCAGCACCAGCATCACGTCCACCAGCGGCGTGGTGTTGATGGTCGAAATGACCTCATCCTCGCCGCCGTCACCACCCACGCTCATGCTCATTGCGTCGCTCCAGAACCTGATGCGTGTGGATTACTTGCGAGCCGCGGCCGGAGCAACTGGCTTCGCAACCGTGCCTTCGACGCGCGCGCCGCTGACTAGGTACGAGTGCACATCCGACGCGAAGTAGCTGACCTTCTCGAGGATGTCCTTATTGCGTTGCAGCAGCCAGTTGTAACCGAGCACCGCGGGCACCGCCACGAACAGACCGATGGCCGTCATGATCAACGCTTCACCGACGGGGCCTGCCACCTTGTCGATGCTGGCCTGGCCGGCGAGGCCGATCGCGATGAGGGCGTTATAGATACCCCACACCGTGCCGAACAGTCCGACGAACGGCGAGGTGGAACCCACGGTCGCGAGGAACGAGAGGCCGGTCTTCATGTAGCTGTTGACCTGGTCCACCGAGCGCGACAGGGAAACCGTGATCCACTCGTGGAGCGGGATCTGGTCCGTCAGGCGGCCTTCATGATGCTCGGCTGCCTTGAGGCCGTCTTCCACGATGCCGCGGAACAGGTGGCCCTTGCCGGTCAGCTTCGAAACGCCGTCACGCAGGTTGCCCACGTTCCAGAAGTTCTTCACGGTCTGCTCATACTGCTTGCGCACGCGGCGCTGGTCCCAGAGCTTCGTGAAGATGATGTACCAGGACACCAGCGACATGATCACGAGAATGATGAGCGTGCCTTTGGCGACGAAATCCCCCTGCGACCAGAGCGCTTCGAGACCATAGGGATTTTCGACTGTTGTACCGTTCGTGGGTGCCATGGAAATTATGTCCTCTGCAAACTCTTAAACAAAAAGTTAATGACTAAGTAGTTATCGACAGCTGCGCAGTCGACGGGTCGCGTGCTCAGTCCGTGAGCTTGAACGTCACCTTGATTTCATGCCACATCGCTGCTGGCTTGCCGTCCTGGGTGCCTGGAATGAATCTCCATGCACGGGTGGCCTCACGTACCGCTGCTTCATCGAGGCGGGGGAAACCGCTCGATGTCGATACGGTGGCCTCACGTACCCGACCATTCTCGAGTACGTAAATGCGCAGAACGACGGTGCCAGCCTCACCCGCGCGGCGGGATGCAGGCGGATATTCAGGCTGCGTGATGCCACGCCGCGGATCCTGCTTCGGCAGGACAGTGACCGGAGCACGAGCCGCCGGTGCGGGAGGCGGTGCTGCGGGAGGAGGACGCTGGTTGGTCACTACCTGGATTGCATTGGTAGCAGGTGCATCGCTCGGCAGGTTGATCGAGATCTCGGGCGGAGGCACGAAAGGCGGCGGTGTTTCGATGTCCGGCGGCGGCGGCGGCGGCGGCTCTTCCAGATCTTCCTGCACTTCGTCGATGAACGTGGTCTGCATCGGGCCGGCGATGAACTGCACAACCGACCTTGATAAGCCGGAATTGAGGCCCCATACGAGCAGGACGTGAATACCGATGATCACGAGGAAGACGAGGCCCCGTCGCGATAAAAAGCCAGTGTCCTCAGTCAAGGTCATGCGGATCCCGCCTCTGTCTCTCGTTAAGAGTAAAAATCTAGTACTGGTACCCGAAGTCTATGCGCCGGGTCCGGCTATGGTGCCTGATCGATCGTTCCTAAGAATAGCACTTTTTTTCCGGAAGGAACCCTGCGGAAAAAAAAACCTCCCGACCACAGTTGCAAATAAGTCCGACAACAACGCTCGCTGAACACCACTTCCCACGCGAGCGGCGCGGATTGTATAGGACCGAATCATTTTGGGCAGCTGCTTTTTTGACCACATGCAACAAGCCCTGCAGAGCGTGATGCCCTGCAAAATATTCCGACAGTCCGTGCAGCTTCCTCATTAAGAAATTGTCACTGGAATGTTAAGAAGCGCGCTCACGGAGCCCCTGAAATACGCCGAACAGATCCATCAACTGCGCTGTGCAGCGACCGAATTGAGTGAAAACTCGATCGGAATCAGCACAAATGCTGCCTGGGCAAGGCCGTTTTCCACGTAAGGCTTGAACTCCGCGCGCTCCACGGCTTCGCGTGCAGCCAGATCAAGTCGCGCGAAGCCGCTCGACTGTTGAACCTCGATCCGTGCAGCGTGCCCACTCGGGTCGATGAGCACACGCAGGATGACCACGCCCTGCTCCTTCTGCCGACGCGAACCCTGCGGATAGCGGGGGCTGGGCGGCCTGACATATTCAATGGCAGAAACCAGCTTTGGCGTGCCCGCTACGTTGGGCGCCGGTGAGGATGCGAGTACCTGTTTCGGTGCAACCGTGATCGCCCTGTCGGAAACGACGGCAACCGTTTCGAAATTGATCCTCTCAGGCAGGCGGCTGGTGACAGTGACTGGCACGACATCCGGAGCAGGTGGCTTCCATGGCTCCGGAGCCCGCTGCGGCTCCGCGATGAATCCGACTTCAAGCGGCGGACTCATCAGAACGCGGACCAATTCGGGATGGGCAGCGGTCAGCATCAGGAACAGGCCAACGTGGACAGCAGCGATCACAGCGCACGCAGTGACGCGCCGACGCAACTGATCCTGGAAACTCATCGCATTCATGCGGACGCTCGCAGAGACCCTCGAAGGGCGAGGTCAAATCCTAATGCAGATGCGAATTGTTCTCAATTGAAATGTTCGCGCTCCCAAGTTCATGTCGAGGCGCTGCGACCCATACATATTAAAGAGACGGGAGAATCGAACCGGGAAAAGGCAGGCCGCCCCCGGATCAGGTGGTATCTTCAGTGTCCTGCCAGCCGCCGCCCAGAACGCGGAACAGCGTGACAACCGACTGCAGCCGCGAGAGTTTCAATTGGCGGCTCTGGTCCTGGGCGGAATACAGCGTCCGCTGGGCGTCCAGCAACGTGAGCAGATCGACCGCGCCGGCCCGATAGCGGGCTTCCGCAACGTCGAGTGCGATCTGCGATTGCTCGAGCTGCACAGCCTGCTGTTCCTGCTGCCGCGCGATGCTGTCCACCCCGCCCAGTGCCTTTTCGACATCTCCGAATGCAGTGATCACCGTAGTGCGGTACGTCTGGATGACCTCCAGACGCCTGGCGTCGGCTATTTCCCGCTGGGCAGACAGTCTTCCTGCATCGAAAATGGGCCGGGCAAGAGCGAGCCCCAGGCTGAAACCCGGGTTCTCGTCAACCAATGTGGAGAAAACCCCGCTCTGGACCCCTGCTCCCGCCGTCAACCTCACGCTCGGAAAGAGGGCTGCACGGGCCGCGGCAACATTGGCATCGGCCGCATCCAGCTGCGATTCTGCCCGACGCAGGTCAGGCCTGCGCATGAGCAGGTCAGACGGCATGCCAGGCGCCACCTGGGGAATTGCGATCGAGTCCAGACTCGCTGCGTCCACCGTGAAGGATTGCGGCAAGCGCCCAAGCAGGATCGCAAGAGTCGTCAGGGCGTCGCGCTCCTGCTGTTCCAGCGGCGGAATTCCTGCGCGCTGTCCCGCTACCGTCCCGAGTTGTTGCGCGAGATCCAGTCGCGTGGCCGCTCCACTCCGGACCCGCGCCTGGACAATCACGAGCACACGTTCCGCAATTTCCAGATTCTGCCGGGCCGTGGCCAGTCGTTCGCGCAAGGACAATATCTGCAGGTACGTATTCGCCACGCTTGTCGTCACCGTCAGCGCCACGGTCTCCTGGTCATAGCGGCTGCCGCGAATGGAGGCTTGCGCGGCGAGAGCGTCGGCACGATTGGCTCCCCAGAAATCGAGTTCATAGCTCGCGCTCAACGAGGCATTGAAGGAATCGCTTTCCACGCGATCGCTCGAGGCGATGCCGGAACGTGAGACCCCTACGCTGCCATCGAGGCTGGGTATCAGTGCAGCGCCGGCAATGCGGCCTTGCTGCTGCGCCTGCACGAGGCGAGCAGCCGCCGCGGCGAGATCGAGATTGTTCTGACGCGCCGTAGCAATCAATGCGTCCAGTTCATCACTCGAGAAGCCATGCCACCAGTCGGTCGCAGGCCATACGTCCACATTGCCGGGAACCGGCCTGTCCCACGTGGACGGCACGCTGATTGCCGCATCTTGCCGGTCTGGCAGCTGCACACAGCCTGAAAGAGCCAACGCCAGGAAGACACAGATTGAACCGGCAGGAATTTTCTTCATTGTCGGCATGTTCGTGAATCGGGTTCGCACCGGTAACCGCGGTCTCATTCGCTGGACAACGCCACGACGGGATCAAGACGAGCGGCCTTCAGCGCAGGCGCAAAGCCGAACACCACTCCCGTCGCCACCGCGCAGCAGAAGGCAAGCAGCATCGGCGTAGCCGTGAATTTCACCGGCATGTCGAGATGGGTCAGCGCGAGTCCGGTTGCAAGGCCCAGCAGGACCCCGATGACGCCACCGATCGCACAGACCACCGTCGCTTCCGTGAGGAACTGCCGCAGGATGTCGCGGGTTCTCGCCCCGGTGGCCATGCGGATGCCGATCTCGCGCGTCCGCTCCGTCACGCTGACCAGCATGATGTTCATCACGCCAATGCCGCCGACGAGCAGGGAAATGGCTGCAATCGATCCGAGCAGCACGGTCAGCGTGTTCTGCGTGGCGGAGACGGTCTCGATCAACGCCACCATGTTGCGCAACTGGAAATCCTCGCGTCCGTGGCGCGACACCAGAAGATCCGAAACCTGCGACTGCGTAGTGTCGATGAGGGCGAGATCCTCGACCGCCACCGTTACGGAGCGCAGGAAGGTCTGCCCGAACAGCCGCAAGCCACCCGTCGTCACCGGCACGAACAGCACGTCATCGGAATCCTGGCCAAAGGCAGTCGCGCCTTTCGAGGACATCACGCCGATGACGAGAAACGGCACGTTGTTGAGCAGCACGTAACGGCCAATCGGTTCGCCTTCGTCAGGAAAGAGATTGTTGACGACCGTCTGCCCAAGCACGGTGACCGCCGCATAGGTGCGCTGGTCTTCGTCGGAAAAGAAGATGCCTTTCGCCACCGGCCAGTCACGCGTCAACGGGTATTCCGCAGAGGTTGCCGTGACCTGGGACTGCACATCGCGATTGCCGTAACGCACGGTGACATTGCCATTGGTCTCGGGCACGGCAGCCAGCACATTGGGCACGCCCTTCAATGCTTCCACGTCCGACAGGACGAGGTTGGCGATTCCCGATCCCGGCCCACGCTGACTGGGCGCCCCGGCACGCACGACCAGAAGATTGCTGCCCATGCGGCCGATGCGATCGACCACCTGCTGTTTCGCGCCCTCGCCCACCGCCAGCATCGCAATGACGGACCCCACGCCTATCACGATGCCGAGCAATGTCAGGACCGTGCGGAACAGATTCGCTTTCAACGACCGCAGCGCCATGAACAGCGCTTCGATTCCATCGGTCAGCGGAGAGGCAACATGGCCCTTGTTCTGGCTGGAGGTGGCGATCCAGGGAGCCGGGATTACATTGTCCTGCGACGCGGTCGGGCCAGCAGCCTGCCTGTCGCCTGCAGCCGAGGGGCCGCTGTCGGCAACGATCTCGCCGTCCTTGATCTCGATGATGCGTTCGGCGTTCGTCGCGACTTCCCGGTCATGGGTGATCAGCACGACCGTATGGCCGCGCTTGGCGAGATCACGCAGCAATCCCATCACTTCCGCACCGCTGCGACTGTCGAGTGCGCCGGTAGGCTCATCCGCAAGGATGACTTGCCCGCCGTTCATGAGCGCGCGCGCAATCGACACGCGCTGCTGCTGGCCGCCGGAAAGCTGGTTCGGACGGTGTTCGAGCCGTGCGCCCAGACCCAGTGTCGACAGGAGCTTTTCCGCGCGCGTGCGCCGGTCCCGTGGAGCAACGCCTGCATAGGTGGCAGGAATCTCCACGTTCTCGGTTGCCGTCGAAGTCCCGATCAGGTTGTAGCTCTGGAAGACAAACCCGAAAGCCTCACGTCGCAGACGCGCCAGCTCATCGCGATCGAAAGTCGCGACATCGTTTCCGGCAAAGCGATATTCGCCATCGGTGGGCCGGTCGAGACAGCCAAGCACGTTCATCAGCGTCGACTTTCCGGAGCCCGACGCGCCCATGATCGCTACGAATTCGCCGGCGTAAAGCTTGAGCGAAACTCCGCGCAGCGCTTCCACCAGGACCTCCCCGGTGGAGTACGTCTTGCGGATATTGATCAGCTCGATCAGCGGCTGTTCGGAATCATGACGCCCTGGAACCTTGAGTACGGCACTCATGGGAAGCCCCTGAATCCTCCACCACCCTGGCCCGGTCCACGCTGCTGCGGCCCCGCAGCCTGTTGCGCCGGAGGAGCGGATTTCTTTCCGCTCACGACAGTCTCGCCCGGCATCAAGCCTTCGAGCACTTCAGCCATGACCCGATTGGTGACGCCTGTGACGACACGACGTTCGCTCATCTTCCCTTCTGCATCGACGACAGTGACTGCCTGGACGCGCGGACGGCCCGACATGTCGGCACGAGGACCACGACCCATGCCCGGGCGCATGCCTTCGCGTTGCCCTGCCCCACCGGCGAAACCTTCGGGTCTTTGCCGCCGCGGACGGTCCGCACCGGAGGGAGCAGCAGCACCCTCCGCCGTGGCAACAACAGGTCCCTGCGCTCCTGCCTCTGCAGAAGCTCCCTTCGCTGTTTCCGCCTCCGGCGGCACATAGGCATGCAACGCGGAAACCGGCACAGTGATCACGTCACGCGCGGCTCCCGCGACAAAGAACACTTGCGCACTCATCTGCGTTTTGAGCTCGCCATCCGGGTTCTCGACATCGAACAGCGCGGTGTACAGCACGACATTGTTGACGAGTTCGGGAGTCGGCAGGAGTTGCCGCAAACGACCTGTCCACCGGCGTTCGGGATTGCCGAGCGTGGTGAAATAGACGTCCATGCCCTCGCGCAGCTTGGGGATATCCGCTTCCGATACCTGCGTCCACACCGTCATCGTGGAAAGATCGGCAATCCGCAGGATGATCGGCGCAACCTGGTTGGCATTCAGCGTCTGGCCTTCCTTTGCCGTGAGCGATACGACTGTTCCTGCGAGCGGTGCGTAGATCTTGCTGTAACCCAGCGTCGCGGAGTCGCCCTTGAGCCCGGACTCGGTCTGCTGGATCTGCGCTTTCAGCACGCTCACCTGGGCTGTCGCCGAATCGAAAGCCGCCTTCGCACTCTGAAACGTTTCTTCAGCAGTCGCATCGTCCGCTTTCAGCTGCACCTGGCGCTGGTACTTGTCGGCGGCGAGCACGACCTGCGCCTCGCGATCGACCAGCTGTGCGCGCTGCGCCGCAAGTTGTGCGCGGGTGGACTCGACCTTGGAGGACAGCACCGTCGCGTCGATTTCCGCGACCAGGTCTCCCTGCTTGACCGTGTCACCGATCGCGACATGGATCTTTTTCAGCTGACCCGTAACCTGCGCGCCCACATCGACGTAGTCCCGCGGCTGCAGGTTGCCAAGCGCAGTCACGGTGTTCTCTATGTCGCCCTGCGAAACTTCCGCGGTGAGCAGGTCGTCGAGACTCGCTCCGCTATCGCGCTTGATCCACCAGAACGCGACCGCCCCCACGATGACCAGCAGCACCGCGCCCAGCACCAGCGATTTTCGTGATCCACCCACGCCGCCCCCGGAATTCATCTGGCTCATTGCAACCTGCATCTTTGTTGGTCTCTGGTGACGCGCATGAAGTATATGCAGCGCCAGCGTCCCCGTGCGTAACTCCCGGAAAAGGTTTGTCAAAAATGTTCAAGGAAGCCGGTTTCCGCGTCCCGCACCGCGAAACCGGCAGGACGCCAAGCTGAATACTTAAGGGCTGACCCGGGACTGCGCCTCAAGTTCAAGGTCGAGCGTCGCAAGGCGCTCGGGGGTGCCGATGTCGTGCCAGCGACCCGCGTGCAATTCGCCGCTGACGCGTCCTGCCCGAATCGCGCGCTGCAGGAGTGGCAACATCGGAAAGGCGCCTGGCGTGCAGCCGGCAAAAAATTCTTCCCGGTAGATGCCGATGCCGGAATAGGTCAGGCGGCTTTCGTCACGTTCGATGACGCGCGTTCCGGCAAGTGCGAAATCTCCTTGCGGGTGGTGAGGCGAATTGGGAACCAGCACCAGATGGGCAACATCGTCGGCCGCGAGTTGCAGATCGCTGTGCAACCGCCAATCGGTCCAGATGTCGCCGTTGATCACCAGGAAAGGTCCCGGCAAGAGCCAGGGCAGGGCCTTGAAAATACCGCCCCCTGTTTCAAGCGCTTTCGCCCCCTCATCGCTGTAGTTGATTTCGATACCGTAACGCTCGCCCGTGCCGAGGGCAGCGCGCAACTTGTCGCCTTGCCACGCGAGATTGATGACTGCCTTGTCGATTCCCGCTGCAACGAGCATTGCCAGGTGATACTCGATCAGCGACTTGCCACCCACTCTCAGCAGTGGCTTTGGGCAATCGTCGGTGAGCGGTCGCATGCGCTCACCGCGGCCCGCGGCCAGGATCATCGCGCGTGTGATCACGTCATTGGCTCTTGCTGGGGCCGACATGCATCAGGCGCGGGCCACCCGCTGAAGCGCTGGACGGATCCGTTCTTCGATCAGTCCATTCAGGGCGGCGAACTCCGGATAGCGGGCCACGACGTCAGCGACATAGTTGAGCGTCCGCGGAATGTCGTTGAGATACCCCGGCTTGCCATCGCGATGCCAGAGCCTCGCGAAAATGCCGATGGCCTTGAAATGTCTCTGCATGCCCATCCAGTCGAACCAGCGCGTGAATTCGGCAGCGTCGGCTCCCGTATCGAGTCCGGCTGCGCGCGCCCGCTCGCGGTAGTGCTGCACCCACGAAGTAACGCGCTCCTGCGGCCAGGCGACGTAACAATCGCGCAACAGCGAGACCAGGTCATAGGTGATGGGTCCACTCACGGCATCCTGGAAATCGAGAATGCCGGGATTGGTGTTGCGTTCGCAGATCATGAGGTTCCGCGAGTGATAGTCGCGATGGACAAACACCCTTGGCTGTTCGAGGGCCGCCATCGACAGCAGCGAGAAAGCCTGGCCCAGCACGCGCTGCTCCACAGGATCGAGTGCAAGACCGAGATGCTTCCCCAGGAACCAGTCGGGGAACAGGCTCATCTCCCGTGCAAGCAACGCAGCATCGTAAGCAGGCAGACGGGTCGCATGATGCATGCCTCCTGCCTGGATGCGCACGAGCGCGTCAATCGCATCCGCGTACAGCTGCTCCGTGTTCAGGTCCTGCTCGAGATCCGCAAGGTAGGTTCGACTGCCGAGATCCGAGAGCAGCAGGAAACCCTGGTCAAGGTTGCGCTCATGGATATGCGGTGCATTGACTCCAATCGCCTCCAGCATTTCGGCTATCCGGATGAAAGGCCCCACGTCTTCCTTGTCGGGCGGCGCATCCATCACGATGCGGGACTCGCTGCCACGGATCACGCGGAAATAGCGGCGGAAACTGGCGTCAGCCGATGCCGTGGTGACGGCGAGGTCCGCTGTACCGAAGAGTCGTTCGAGCCATTGCATCAGGAGCTGGAAGCGTGCGTCTCGCGGCGGGAGACCGGCAGTTCCCTGGGCCACAGGGCGGGATTCGTTGGCACTCAAGTGTGCTGCTACTCCGAAGCGATGGATGGCGATGCAGGTCGAAGCGCGGTCTTCCGGGACTCGCCGGGCAAAATCTACCGGCCGCGCACGTTTGCCGGTCATTATAATCTGTGCCAATGTGCGAAATGCCCCTCTTCTCGATGCTCCGAACCGACATTGCCACTTAAATACCCAAACCTTCGGTGGGCCCTTCCCTTTGTGGCGGCCGCACTTCCCTCGTTTGCCATCGCGCAGAGCTGTCCGGCGCCCGCCATCAACGAAACTTTCGAGGACCTCGATGGCGCTCCCGCTGCCGATGACGCTCCCATCCAGATCACGAGCGAAGGCGCGGAAGTCAGCCGCACCGGGGATGCGATCCTCAAGGGCAAGGTCCGTATCCGCCAGGGCCAGCGTGCATTGAATGCGGAAAACGCGACATTCGATGCAACCGACCAGAGCTTCGATGTTTCGGGCAATGTCACCTATCGCGATCCTGAGCTGAAAGTCACGGGGACAAGTGCGAGCGTCGCCACCGAGGGCGGCGCGAGTTTCGAGGGGGCCGAGTTCGAAATGCGGACCCGCCCGGCCCGTGGTTCGGCGAGCCGCATCCAGCTCAGTCGCGAAGGCACGCTGGGCCTGGACAATGTCCTGTATACGACCTGCCCGGTCGGCAACGAGGACTGGGTGCTGCGGGCGTCGGACATCGACATCAATCCCGGCGCCGGTCTCGGAGTGGGCCGCAACGTCCGGCTCGACTTCAAGGGCGTTCCGATCCTGTACACGCCGTTCATCTCTTTTCCGGTCGGCACCCAGCGCAAGACAGGCTTCCTGTTTCCGACCCTGGTCAATTCCTCGCGCAGCGGCTTTGGCATCCCGGTCCCCTGGTACTGGAACATCGCGCCCAACTATGACGCCACGCTCACCTCGACCTGGTACACGAGCCGCGGCTTCGACCTGCTGACCGATTTCCGTTTCCTCACGACACGCAGCACCGGCAGTGTCGTCGCGGAGTACCTGCCCAACGACCAGCGCTACGGAGATGATCGCAGCCTGGTGCGGGTGTTCGACCAGACGGATTTCAGTTCGCACTTCCGCTTCAACGTCGCTGCTTCCAATGCAAGCGACCGTGACTGGTTCGAGGACTTCGGAGACGGTGCCGAAGGCACCAGCGTCACTTACCTCGGTCGCCTCGCGCAGCTGCGTTATTTCGACCGGTACTGGTCGATGACGGGACGGGTCCAGAATTTCCAGACCATCCAGGCAGTCGACGATGCCGTGCGGCCGTACACGCTGCTGCCGCAGATCAGCATTCGCGGCGAGCTGCCGACCACATTCGGCCTCGACTTCGATGTCGACAGTGAATACACCTACTTCGAGCGTTCAGAGAGCATCACGGGCTCACGCCTCGATCTCCGCCCCGGCGTGCGGATGCCGCTACGCACTGCGGGTGCCTATGTGGAACCTTCGTTGAGCTGGAACTACACCACCTACGCGCTCAACAATACGGCCGTCGGCGTCGAGGATTCACCTTCACGTTCCGCGCCCATCGGCAGCCTCGATGCCGGCCTCACGTTCGAGCGCCTGACGGGTTCGCGCCAGCAGCGCCTGCAGACCTTCGAGCCGCGTTTCCTCTATCTCTATGTGCCCTATCGAGACCAGACAGACCTGCCGGTATTCGATACCGCGGAGCCCGACCTGAATCTCGTGCAGCTCTTCAGCGAGAACCGCTACGTCGGACCGGATCGTCTGGGGGATGCCAACCAGCTGAGCGTTGGCTTCACTACACGACTGCTGGACAGTGCTTCGGGACGCCAGTATCTCAGCGCCACCGCAGGGCAGGCGTTTTACTTCGATACTCCACGCGTCGCCCTGCCGAACGAGCCGGTCCTCCCGTACAACTCGTCGAACATGGTGGCCCAGCTCGAGATTTCCGCCTTCAAGGACTGGAACGTGCGCATGGGCTCGCAATGGGATCCGCACGAAACCCGCAGCGAGAAAGGCGACGCGCGGGTGCAGTACTCCCCCGCCCATGACAAGGTCATCAACGTCGGCTACCGGTTCCGCCGCGACAGTCTCGAGCAATGGGAGGCCTCGTTTGCCTGGCCCGTCACCGACACCTGGAGCACATATGGCGGCATCACCTACTCGATGAAGGACGACGCCACCATCGGCCGGTTTGCCGGTTTCCAGTACAGCTCCTGCTGCTGGAAGGTCCGGGTGGTTGCGCGGGAATACGTGAGCAGCCGGACGGGTGAAACGAATTCCGACATCCAGTTGCAGCTGGAACTAAACGGCCTGGCGGGCGTCGGATCGGGGGTCGATGCTTTCCTCCAACGATCCATTCGGGGATACTCGCCCCTGCCGTCCGAACTGCCTTGAGATTCAAGCCTGGTCTGTCATGAAACACCCGATTACCGCCCTTTTGTCGCTCGCGCTTGCCCTCGGCAGCAGCCACGCTTTTGCCGCGGCGGCGCCTGCCGTAACGCCGCCCCCGGCGGCGCCCCTGCAAGGCACCGGAATCCTGCTCGACGGCATTGCCGCAGTGGTCAATGACGGCGTCGTGCTCGTGAGCCAGCTCGATACGGAAGTCGCCGCGATCACCCAGCGGCTGCGTGAGCAGAAAACGGAATTGCCCCCGGCCGCGGTCCTGCGGAAGCAGGTCCTCGAACGCCTGATCGTGCAGGAGATCCAGATCCAGCGTGCCGACCGGCTCGGGGTCAACGTGCCGGACGACATGCTCAACAACGCGCTGAACGAACTTGCGACGCGCAACAAGATCGCCTTCAGCGATCTGCCCCGCGCGCTTGAAGCACAAGGCATCGATTACCGCGACTATCGCGACAGCATCCGGCGCGACATGCGGTTGCAGGCGCTCAGGCAGCGCGATGTGCTGCAGCGGATCAACATCTCGCCGCGCGAACTCGAGCAGTTCATGGCGAAGCAGAAGAACGGCATCGACCAGACCTCGGAATACAACCTCGCCCATATCCTCGTGTCAGTGCCGGTCGCGGCAACGGGCGAAGAAATCGCTGCCCGTGAAGCCCGCGCGCGGGAAGTCTTCGAGAAAGCACGCGGCGGAGAAAACTTCGCGCAACTCGCCGTCGCCTATTCAGACAGCAGCACCAACGTGGAAGGCGGCTCGCTCGGCTGGCGACCCGGTTCGCAGCTTCCTTCGATCATCGAAGAAGCCATCCCCGGGATGAAGCCCGGCGACGTTTCCGAACCCTTGCGCACGCCCAGCGGTTTCCACATCTTCAAGCTCATCGAAGTTCGAGGTGGCGCGGCACAGGCCGTGCAGTCGCAGGTGCATGCACGCCACATCCTGATGACGACCAACGAACTCGAAGACGACAACACCGTGCGGCAGAAACTCGAAAGCATCCGCACGCGCATCATCGACCAGCACGAGGACTTTGGCGCCATCGCGGCAGTCACTTCGTCGGACAAGGGTTCTGCCGTCGATGGCGGCGATCTTGACTGGACCGGGCCCGGGTCGTTCGTCCCCGAATTCGAACGGCAGCTCGATGCATTGGCGGAAAACGAAATCAGCCAGCCTTTCAAAACGCAGTACGGCTGGCACATCGTGCAGCTGCTCGGACGGCGCATGCACGACACGACGGACGACGTGCGTCGCAACCGGGCGTTCACGGCACTGCGCGAATCGAAGGCCGAGGAAGAAACTGAACTCTGGGTGCGTCGCCTGCGGGACGAGGCATTCGTCGACTACCGGATGTAAAGCCGGCTTCAGGCCGCTGTAGCCGGCCGATGTGTGGCCCTTCTTGGGTCTTGTCTTGCCCCCTGGTCCCGAGCTCGTTGCCATGGTTCCACGCGTCATTCTCACTGCGGGAGAGCCGGCCGGTATCGGTCCGGATCTCTGCATCGAAATCGCCCGGAAACCCTGGAACTGCGAGCTGATCGTTGCCGGCAATGCGAAGCTGCTTGAGGCAAGGGCGCAGCAGTTGGGCCACACGCTCTCGCTGCGTCCCTACACCAAGGGTCATCCTCCGATTCCTCATGTGCCGGGTATCCTCACGGTGCTCGATCTGCCCACCGCTGTGCCGGTCAGGACGGGACAGCTCGATCCGCTCAACGCGCGCCATGTCCTTCGGCTGCTCGATGCCGCGGCAGAGGGGTGTCTGAGCGGTGACTTCGCTGCGATGGTCACGGCGCCGGTACACAAGGGCGTCATCAACGATGCCGGCATCGCCTTCTCGGGCCACACGGAATACCTCGCGGAGCTGACGGGTGGGCATCATCCCGTGATGATGCTGGTGGCGGGCATGTTGCGGGTGGCGCTTGCCACCACGCACCTGCCTCTCACCCAGGTCAGCGCTGCCATCACGCGCACTTCGCTCGAACAAGTTCTCACCATCCTGCATGAGAGCCTGCGTTCACAGTTTGGCCTCGCGAAGCCCCGCATCCTGGTTTGCGGACTCAATCCGCATGCCGGTGAATCCGGTCACCTGGGCCACGAGGAAATCGAAGTGATCACGCCGGTGGTCGACGCCCTGCGTGCCAGAGGGCTTGCACTCACCGGCCCCGTGCCAGCGGACACCGCATTCATTCCGCGCATGCTCGCTGATGCCGATGCGGTGCTCGCGATGTATCACGACCAGGGGCTGCCCGTGCTCAAGCACGCCGGGTTTGGTCATGCAGTCAACGTCACGCTCGGCCTGCCGCTCATCAGGACTTCGGTCGATCACGGCACCGCGCTGGATCTTGCCGGCACAGGCAACGCAGATGACGGCAGTCTCGCCGCTGCTCTGCGACTCGCCATCGAGCTGGCAAACAAGAAGTCCGTGACGCTGGCCCGCGCTGCGGGCTGAGCTGCAAGACAACCGTGTCCACTCGCAAGCACGTAATCCGAAAACGCTTCGGACAGCACTTCCTGCACGATACCCAAGTCATCGAGCGCATCGTCGACGCGATCGCGCCCCGGCCCGGTGAACGCGTGGTGGAAATCGGTCCCGGGCTCGGCGCCCTGACGTGGCCACTGCTGGCTCGTCATGGGACGCTCGACGTCATCGAAATCGACCGCGATGCCATCTCCACACTGCAAGCCGACCCGCGTGCCACGGAAGGACTGCGCATCCACAGTGGCGATGTGCTGGCTTTCGATTTTGCCGCGCTCAGGCAATCGCAGGACCTCCGCCCTTTGCGCATCGTAGGCAACCTGCCCTACAACATTTCCACGCCGCTGCTGTTCAAGCTCATCGAATTGCGCGAGCACATCGAAGACATGCACTTCATGCTGCAGAAGGAAGTCGTGGACCGCATGGCGGCGGGCCCGGGCGAGGATGCCTACGGACGTCTGTCGGTGATGCTCGCACCGTGGGTGATCGTCAAACCGCTGTTCGATATCGGTCCCGGCGCATTTCGTCCGCCGCCGAGGGTGATCTCCACTTATGTCAGGTTGCTGCCACGCGCACAGCCCCTCTTCCTGCTCGATCAGCCCGCAGCCTATGCGCAGGTCGTCGCGGCTGCATTCGGCCAGCGACGCAAGACCCTGAGGAATTCCCTCAAGCTCCTGCTCGATGAAGGCGAAATCACCGGGGCCGGCGTCGATCCCGGGTTGCGCGCTGAAGTCCTCTCGCCTGCAAATTTTGCATCGCTGGCACGGAGCCTTGCGGCCCGGAAAGGGTAAAGCAGGTTGTCCGGCAGGAGGGGCTGCCTATAATGCAACCCCAGCCTGCGAAGGGAGAAGGACGATGAGCCGCTACCAGAAAATCCTGCTCGTCATCGATCTCGCTGAAGACAGCTCCGTGGTCGCCGAACGGGCCAGGGCGATTGCCGAGCGCAACGACTCCGAAGTCATCCTGCTGCACGTCGTCGAGTACATGCCCGTCGAACCGATGGGCGAAGCGCTGCTGCCCAGCGTGCAGATCGAAGCTGAACTCGTGGAGAACGCGGAAGCCAAGCTGAAGGACCTGGCCGCGGGGCTCGGCTTCAACCGCTGCACCCGACGCGTCGCCACCGGCAACATCAAGACCGAGATCCTGCGGGTTGCCCAGGAACTTAAAGTAGACCTCATCGTCCTCGGCACGCGCGAGCGTCACGGCCTCGCCATCCTGGTCAATTTCACGGAAGACACCGTCCTGCATGCCGCTCCGTGCGATGTGCTCGCCGTCCGTCTAAGGTAGCGGCGGCAGATCGGATTCCGGCTAGAATGACCCCGTGAGCACCATCGAAACCGTTACCACCCAACGCACGTCCAGGCACAGGATTCGCGTCGAAGTCAGTACCAGCTACGTCGACGACCAGTCGAAACCTGATGAGAGCCGGTATGTTTTTTCGTACACCATCACCATCCGCAATGAAGGCAAGGTGCCTGCCCGCCTGCTGACGCGGCACTGGGTCATCACGGACGCGAATGGCAAGGTGCAGGAAGTCCGCGGCGAAGGCGTGATGGGCGAGCAGCCTCACTTGCAGCCCGGTCAGGGTTTCCGCTACTCGAGCGGCGCCGTGCTCGAGACTCCTGTCGGGGCGATGCAGGGCAGCTACCAGATGCTCGCCGACGACGGGCATCACTTCGACGCCCCCATCGCGCCGTTCACGCTCGCCATTCCGGGGTTGCTGCACTGACCGATGGCCGTCTACGCCATCGGCGACATCCAGGGCTGCGACGAGGAATTCGGGCTCCTGCTTGAAAGGCTTGCCTTCGATCCGGCACATGACCGGCTCTGGCTGACGGGCGACCTGGTCAACCGCGGTCCCCGTTCGCTGGAAGTTTTACGGCGTGCCAAAGCTCTCGGGCCGGCGGTCACAGTCGTGCTCGGCAACCACGACCTGCATCTCCTGGCAATCGCTTCGGGTTCCGGCGAACGGCTGAGGAAACAGGACACGCTGACCGCGATTCTCGATGCTCCCGATCGCGATGAACTGCTGCACTGGCTGCGTCGGCAACCGCTGCTGCATCACGATGCCGCCCTTGGCTTCACGATGATTCACGCCGGTCTTGCGCCGCAATGGGATCTGGATCTCGCGCGTGCTTGCGCGCGGGAAGTCGAAACCGTGCTGAGAGACGAACGTGCCAGCCGGGAACTGTTCGCCAACATGTATGGCAATCAGCCCGATCGATGGTCTGCCGGTCTCGCGGGCTTCGATCGGCTGCGTTTCATCACCAACTGTTTCACTCGCTTAAGGTTCTGTGACAGCGAAGGCCGCCTCGATCTCAAGTACAAAGGCACGCTGGAGAAGGCACCTGCCGGACTGTATCCCTGGTTCCGCGCTCCGGGCCGGCAATCGCGCGATCTGCAGCTGATCTGCGGTCACTGGTCGGCACTCGGGTATTACGCCGGCGACAACGTGCACGCCATCGATACCGGTTGTGTGTGGGGCGACAGGCTGTGTGCCTTCCGGCTGGACAAGGCGCAGGACCCGGTGTTCGTGCCGTGCAGTTCGTCGGGCCTCGCGATCGGCGAGTAGCCCGTGTCAGCCAGCGCTGTCCGGCTTCGGCAAGGCCACGAGCGTCTCGACTTCAAGATTCAACTGGCCGAAGTTGATCTGCCCGGGAATGCACCAGTTGTCTTCCTTGATCACGCGGATATCGAGCTTCTTGAAAACCCGCGTCTGCAACTGCTCGACGAGCTCGCAATCGCCGTCATCCAGGAACCTCGATTTCCTGGAGAACTTCACGCGCTTCCAGCTCGCGGGAAACTGGTCGACGACTTCGAAGTCCGGAGCCTCCTCGCCGCGGACCCTGGCAACCAGTTCGCGCCGGCTTTTCTCGTCTGGCGCAAGCCCTTCTGCTGCCTCGATGACCACCGGAATCGCGAGAGTGATGCGCACGGACATGAAGCGCTCGGGCGTAAAAAAAGTACTGCATCCGTTGGCGCGAACCTTCAGGTCTTCACGGGCACCGATATCCTTGAGGATGCGCGCCACCTTGTATTCCAGCGAGTCGCAGGAATAGAAACTGGTTCGCCCGATATAGGTGAAGTCGATCTGCGCGTCCTTCCAGACGGCCTGCACGGGTTCACTGTCCGGAACCGGCGCTTCGGCGGCCATGGACGAGGTGGCAAGAAGGGCCACAGCCAGCAGCGGAATCCGCTTCAACCCACGAATCTGCATCGCGCCTCTCCTCCTTCGTGCGCAGCCCCCGGCCGCCATTGTCGGCCGTTGTTCCCGGGAAGCAAGACGCACTGCGGTACAAATGAGAGCTCGCTTATACTGAAGCCGTTCCTGGATGCTCCACTGCCGTGGTTTTCCGATGCAAGCGCTCAAAGCCTTCAACTTCAAGGACTGGATCGATCGCCATCGCGATGATCTCAAGCCGCCTGTGGGAAACCGGCAGGTGTTTCACGAAGCCGAGTTCATCATCATGGTGGTGGGCGGTCCCAATGCCCGCACCGATTTCCATGACGATCCCGGTGAAGAGTTCTTCTACCAGCTCGAAGGCCGGATGGTCCTGAAGACCGTGCAAGGCGGCCGCGTCGTCGATATTCCCATGCAGGCCGGCGACATCCTGCTGCTCCCCGCCCATGTGCCGCATTCGCCACAGCGCGAGGCGCACTCGGTGGGCCTCGTGATCGAACGCCAGCGTCGGCCTGACGAACAGGATGGCTTTCTCTGGTACTGCAATCGCTGCCAGGAACCGCTGTATTCCGAATACCTGCACATCAGCAACATCGAGACGCAGTTGCCGCCTGTGTTCGACCGCTTCTACAACTCGGAAGCCCAACGCACGTGCAGACACTGCGGCGACGTGATGCCGCCCCGCTGATGGCACTCAGGGAAATCGAACTCGCGCTTGGCGGGCAGCGCTACAGGGCGGACCTTACGCGTCCTGCGCACCTCGCGATTGCGCTCGATTTCGCTGGCGAGCAGCCGTCTTTCTTCGGCGCAGCCCCTGCGCAGGCAGAGCCCTTCAGGGCGGGCACATTCGTTGGCGATGTCGGCGCCGGCGGGAGTTGCATGTGTTCCACTTACACGCTCACTCCCCACTGCAACGGCACTCACACCGAATGCGTCGGCCACGTCGTGCGGGACCCCGTCAGCCTCCACGCGATCGCCACGGAATCTTTGCTCGTCGCGCGCCTCATCACCGTCGCGCCGGTCGCTGCAGCCGGGAGCGGTGAACATTCCGATCCTCCTGCACTGGCGGGAGACTGCTGGATCACAGCCGAGCTGTTGCAGCGGACCGGGACCACTGCGCTTCCCGGTTGCAATGCCCTCATCATCCGAACGCTGCCGAATGCACCGGACAAACGCCAGCGGCACTACGACGCCGATGCGAACCTGCCTGCATATTTCAGCAGCGAAGCCATGGGCTGGATCGTCGCACAGGGATATTCGCACCTGGTGGTGGACTTGCCGTCTGTCGACCGTGCTGCCGATGAAGGGAAGCTCACCTGTCACCGGATCTTCTGGGGCTTGCCGCCTGGAAGCACCCGTTATTCCGCGGCCATGCGCCCTCATGCGACCCTCACGGAGCTGGCGTACGTCGACTCAGCCGTTGTCGATGGGCTGTATCTGCTCAACCTGCAGCTGGCTCCCTTCGCCACCGACGTTGCGCCGAGCCGGCCCGTTCTCTATCCACTGGAGTCCGCATCGTGAGCCCGAGCTTCTCCACCGAACGCTCGCTTGCCCTCGAACTCGACGCAACGGATGCGCTCAAGGCGATCAAGTCCGAATTCCTGGGACCCAAACGGCCCGATGGTTCGGATGCTGTCTATCTGTGCGGTCATTCGCTTGGCCTGCAGCCGCGACGCGCTGTCACGTACGTCAACGAAGAACTCGAGGAATGGCAGAGACGCGCAGTCGAAGGACATTTCAACGGCCGGCGGCCCTGGCTGTCCTGGCATGAACGCCTGACACCGGCGCTCGCGCGACTGGCGGGTGCGCAGCCGCTTGAAGTCGTGGCAATGAATTCGCTGACGACCAATCTCCATCTGCTGCTCGTGAGCTTCTACCGGCCGACGCGTGAACGCTACAAGCTGCTGATCGAACGTCCGGCATTTCCTTCGGATCGCTACGCGGTGGTTTCGCAGATACGGTGGCACGGTTTTGATCCTGCCGATGCGCTGCTTGAAATCGGACCTCGGGAAGGCGAAGACAGCATTCGCGATGAGGATCTGTTCGCCTTGCTGGAACGCGAAGGTCCGCGGATCGCGACCGTGTTGCTGCCGGGCATGCAGTACCTGAGCGGCCAGCAATTCGCCATGCAGGAAATCACTCGACGAGCACAGGCACAAGGGTGCGTGGTCGGCTTCGATCTCGCCCACGCCATCGGCAACGTGCCGTTGGCCCTGCATGACTGGAACGTGGATTTCGCAGTCTGGTGCAGCTACAAATACCTGAACGGCGGGCCCGGTGCGATTGGCGGGAGCTATGTCCACGAGCGCCATTCACGGGCCGATCTGCCTCGCTTCGCAGGCTGGTGGGGCCATGACAAGGAAACACGTTTCCTGATGGGGCCCGACTTCGTGCCACTACCCGGTGCTGAAGGCTGGCAGCTGTCGAACCCTCCGATCCTCGCGATGGCGCCTCTGCTTGCCTCGCTCGAGATTTTCGATGCGGCGGGAATTTCACGGCTTGATGCCAAGTCGCAAGCACTCACCGGCCTGCTCGATTATCTGCTGCGGACGCGCCTCGCAAAGCACCTCACCGTTCTGACGCCGGCCGCACGCGGGTGCCAGATTTCGTTCCGCCTCAATGCAGATTCCACAACGATCCGGAACGTGCACAGCCAGCTCCATCAGCGTGGCTTCTTTACCGATTTTCGCGAACCCGACGTGATCCGCGCGGCGCCTGTGCCGCTCTACAACACGTTCGTTGAAGTGTGGGAGTTCGTGGAAAGCTTGAGCCAGCTCCTCGACAAGTCATGACCGAGCAACACGCGGCGCCCCCTCCTTCGAATCCTGCCGTCACCCTCATCGGGGCAGGCCTCGCGGGCGCGTTGATGGCCATCCTGCTCGCCAGACGCCAGGTGCCCGTGTTGCTGCTCGAGCGCCGGTCGGATCCGCGACGGGACGACACCGACGATGGCCGTTCCATCAATCTCGCGCTGGCAGATCGGGGCATAGCGGCTTTGAAGGCCGCTGGCGTATTCGCAGCGGTCGATCCTCTCTTGATCGCCATGCCCGGCCGCATGCTGCATGACACGACCGGCGCCACGCAGTTTGCCCCCTATGGCCAGAACGCCGATGAATCGATTTATTCGGTCTCGCGTTCCGGGCTCAATCGCGCCCTGCTCAACGAACTCGAACAGCTCCCGGGCGTAGTCATCGGTTTTCAGCAGGAATGCCTGGCCGCGGACTTCGATCATCGTGTCCTGCGCATGCGTGATGCCGGCTCGGGCAAGACTTACCGCGTGCCGCTCGAACGCGTGATTGCAGCCGACGGAGCAGGCTCTCCCGTCAGGCGTTCGCTCGCAAGCAGCCTGTCCGTGGCAGTGACCGAAGAACTGCTGCCGCATGGCTACAAGGAGCTGACCTTGCCAGCCGATGCGCGCGGCAATCACCAGTTCGAAGCGCACGCCCTCCACATCTGGCCGCGCGGCAATTTCATGCTGATTGCGCTGCCCAACATCGACGGTACGTTTACGGTCACCCTGTTTCTTCCGCTGCAGGGCAAGCAGAGCTTCGCGAAGCTGAGCGACGTCCGCAGCATCAGCGCTTTCTTCGAGAACCATTTTCCCGATGCGCTCGATCTCATGCCGGATCTCGCGGAAGAATTTGCAGCGCATCCTGTGGGCAGGATGGGCACCGTGCGGTCCCCCTCCTGGACCGGCGATGAACGTGTCGTGCTCATCGGCGACGCCGCCCATGCGATCGTGCCCTTTCATGGCCAGGGGATGAACTGCGCGTTCGAGGACTGCGTGGTGCTTGATGACTTGCTGGGCCGGCTGCCCTGGGGCCAAGCGTGCGCGGAGTTCGAATTGCAGCGTCGTCCCGATACGGATGCCATTGCCGACATGGCGATCGAAAACTATCGGGAGATGCGCGACACCGTGCGGGAGCCGAAATTCCTGCTGGAGAAGGCGCTGTCGCTGGAGCTGGAACGACGCTTTCCGGGACGCTTCATTCCGCGCTATTCGATGGTGATGTTCCACCACGAGATTCCGTACCGTGTTGCACAGGAACGCGGGCGCCTGCAGAGCGGCATCCTGCAGCAGCTCACGCGCGATGTGGAAGCGCTTGCCAATGTGGACTTCGCGCTGGCGTCTGCGCTTGTCGATGAGCGGCTGCCGCCGCTGCCCTGACTATCCAGAGCGCGGTTTGCTGCCAGGTCGCCGCAGCTCGAACATGATTTCAGGCTGGATTTCCGCATAGCTGCCGGGGCCGCCGGCACGCAGGATGGGATGCATCGCAGCCGTGTCGTAGATGCCGTCGCGTAAGGCCGCCCTGGCGATATGCACTCCCACGACCTCGCCGAGCACCAGCCAGGTTTGCACGGGCTGACGATCCAGCCCCTTGAGCTGGATGACATCGAGCAGCCTGCATTCCATCGATACCGGACTTTCCGCCACCCTCGGTGGACGCACCTGACGACAGGGGGCGGGCGTCAGCCCTGACAGCTCGAACTCATCGATCTCGGACGGCACCATCGCGGCAGTGGCGTTCATGGCTTCTGCCAGCGGGCGCGTGGCGAGGTTCCAGACGAACTCTCCCGTCGCCTGCACGTTACGCACCGTGTCTTTCCACCCGATGCTCGAGAAGCCGAGGATCGGCGGGCGGTAGTTGAATGCATTGAAGAAACTATACGGTGCGAGGTTGCGCCGACCGTCTGCATCCTGCGACGAAATCCATCCGATGGGGCGCGGCCCGATAATCGCGTTGAGCGGATCGTGCGGCAAACCATGGCCTGTCGCGGGTTCGTAGTAGTGAATGTCGCCCATCGTCGTCGTCATGCTCGATTCTGTCCCGGAAAATACTGCAGGTCTCAAGTGTAACGGGAAACCACGTAAGAATTTCAGCCTTGAATCGCGGGCCGCAAGACGGCATTTATGCTGCCATGAAAGCATTCACGAAAGACGAAATCGAGCTGCTGCTGCAAGGCCTTGGCATCCTGCGTGACGTTTACGAGGAAATCCTCGACGAGGACCCCACGGTGCAGCAACCGGACTGCGAGCCTTCATCCACCTGCCGTCTCGCGAGTGTGCGGTTGACGCGCACGCGGGAACTGATCACGAAGTGTCGCGACCTGGCGCCCAAGTAAATCAGGTGAACCGGTGCAACTTATCTCCACGACCAGGTGCCTATATTCGTCTCCCAGTCAGACTGGGCTTCAAGCCCCGGCACTCCGCGGGGCTTTTTTTTTTGCGAACCGAAGCAGGAACACGAAACAGTGCCCCACGCGGAACATGACAGGCTTGTAATCGGCGAACCGCGCGAGACGCAGTGGTACGAAGCGGGCGTACGGCCCATCGTCGCTGCAGATGATGGACTGCTCGTAGTGGGGAGAACAGGCAGTCACTGGTTTGTGGGCCAGGTATCCGCCGCAGGGTCCCTCATCAATCCTTTACCGACACCCGGCGGCAGCGTGCCGATAGAAACCAAGGTAGTGATCGTCTACACGCTGCTCGACCCGCCCGTCAGGCTGCGCTGAACGCCCCCTACTCCAGCCTCTCGAGGATCTCGAAACTGTACGCATGCTCGTTGCGCTCGTCGGATGCATGCTCCTCGATGGAAGTCTCGCGCCACTCGTCGTAGTCGATGTCCGGAAACCACGTGTCGCCTTCCACTGCCGTGTGCACGCGCGTGAGGTAGATGCGGTTCGCGAGCGCAAGGCTCTCGCGATAGATCTCCGCGCCACCGATGATCATCAGTTCCTCCGCGTCGCCTGCGGCATCGATCGCATCGTCCAGCGAGTTCACGACGGTGCAGCCTTCGATGGCCACGCCAACGCCTCGCGTGATCACGATATTGAGCCGCCCCGGGAGCGGCTTGCCGATGGACTCGTAGGTCTTCCGGCCCATCAGTACTGGCTTGCCGAGGGTCAGCTCGCGGAAATTCTTCAGGTCGGCCGGCAACCGCCATGGCAGCCGGTTGTCCTTGCCGATCACGCCGTTTTCGTCCGCGGCGACGATGATGGAGATATTCAAGACGCGATCAGTCGACGCGTAAACGCCATGTCACTGCTCCGTGGCTGTCGATGAGATCTTTTTCCTTGAGCCAGACGCGCGTGTCTTCGGCGTCTTCGGTAAACCATGCGCGGGCCGAACCGAGCCGGAATGTGTAGCCCCAGGCATCCATGTCGGCGGCCATTCTGTCGGCGCCCATCTGCATCAGATAGTCGGCCAGCAGGATCTGCAGGTAGCACACCGCGTTTTCCTCGTCGTAGTCGCCGCCCGCATCCCTGTCAAGCGCGATCCGGCGCGCGGGATCCATGCAGATGAAATGGCACGCCTCGTGAAGCATCGAGTGCACGGGAGTGTCCTGACGGCAGTACAGGACATTGCCGATCAGGCCCGCCTCGCGATCTCCCCAGTACGAACCTGGAATGACCGTGCCCTTCTCCAGCAGCGAGAGCTCAAGACCGAAGGGACGCAGCAGCGCGACGCAATCGGCAGGATCGAGATCCCGCATCTGGCGCACGACCGCGCTCCCTCCTTGCAAAGTGGTCTCGGGCTTCGATTGCGCGAGATCTGTCATCAGGCAGGTCCGCGTCTGCCCGCCATCGCGCGACCCTCGATATCGAGCAATGCAAATTGTTCTTCGATCGCGACCAGATTGCCCGTATTGACCAGACGTTCGTTGACCACGAGTCTTTCGAGGGCCCCTGCCAGCTCGCTCAAGCGGGTAAAGCCGAACATGGCGCTGCTGCCATGAATCTTGTGCGCCGTGAGCTCGAGGTCCTTGAGAGCGGACAGCTCCCCTGCGCGTACATCTGCCAAGGCCTCGCGCATGACCGTGAGTTCCGTCAGCAGTCGTTGGACGAAACGATCGCCGATCTGGTCCATCTGTCGCTGCAATTCCGTCGTGCGGCCGGGCCCCGACTTCGCATCATCCATGGTCGAGACTCTCCCAGATCGTCGTCACCTGGCTGGCGAGCTGCAGCGGGTCGAAGGGCTTGGGGATCACAGCCACTGCGCCGAGCGCGAGAAACCGGTCGATCTCCTGCGGCAACGCCTTCGCCGTCATGAAAATGACAGGCAGATCCTTGAGCCGCGGATCCGCGCGAAGCCGCTTCAGGGTCGCAGGACCATCGAGCCCCGGCATCATGACATCCAGCAGCAACAGGTCCGGTCTGGCGACCGGCAGGAGTTCAAGCGCGCGTTCGCCGGACTCGCAGGTCTGCACCCGGAGATCTTCCGCAAGACCCAGACAGAGTTCCACCACTTCACGAATGTCGGGCTCATCGTCCACGTAAAAAATACTGGCCAGCTTTCTGCTCACTCACCATCCTCCTTGCGTGCCACGCTCTTCACATGCCTCCCCGCGAGTCTCCGCACCGTGATGAGGAGCTGCTCGAGCGAATCGCGTGACTTTACCAGCGCCGACTCGACTTGCGTTGCCACTTCGCGGCTGGTTTCGGCTGCGCTGTACAGGACCACCGGCGGAGTCGGGCCGCCGCCGTGACGCAGAAGCGGCAGGAGTTCCAGGCCGGAACCGTCGTCAAGACCGACATCCAGGATCACGAGATCATATTTCTCGCGGCCCAGCCAGCTTCTGGCTTCCGCCAGCGTCCGGGCACTCGTTACGTTGGCCTCGGCTTCGAGCAGCGCACGCAGCATCTCGGCCAGCGAACCGTCATCCTCCACATGCAGGATTCGATAGCGGTCTGCGCGGCCACCGTTGATGGCGAGATGGATCGCATTCATGAGGCGCTGGGGATCGACCGGTTTGGCCAGCCAGTCGGCAAGCTGGAGGGAATGCAGCAACTCCGGGCGGCCTTCCTGCAGACGCGCCGTCATCACGATCACCGGCAGCTTCTGCATCTCCGGGTTCTGCCGCAACGAGGCGATCAGTTCGAGACCGTCAGCGTCTGGCAGGTTGAGATCGATCAGCGCCACATCAAACGTGTCCATGGCGAGCGCTTCACGCGCGGCATGCGCGGTGCCCACGACGACTGCGTTGAGGGAGGCCTCACGCATCATGTCGACGAGAATTGCAGCGATATCGGGATCGTCCTCGCAGATGAGAGCCTTCGCGCCCGCCGAGAATACATACGCACTGGCGCGATCGGAGGTGGCATCCCGCCATTCCGGCAGCGACACATGGAACGTGGTGCCGGCTCCGACCGTGCTTTCGAAACCGATGTTGCCTCCCAGCCGCTCGGTCAATGTCTGCGCGATCGAAAGGCCGAGCCCGGTGCCCCCTCTTGCGCGCGAGTCGGAGCCGTCAGCCTGCGCGAACTTCTGGAAAATACGCGGGCGGAACGCGAGCGGAATGCCGGGGCCGTCATCCTGGACCGACACCTTGAGTGCGCTCTCCTCCGGATCGATGCGCACCCGCACGGTGCCGCCTTCCGGTGAAAACTTGATTGCGTTGGACAGCAGGTTGGTCAGGATCTGCAGCAGCCGGTCGCGATCGACCTGCACGAGACCGTCCGCGCTGTCCGGATTCAATTCGATCCCGACGCGGCGCGGTTCGCCGAAACCGCGATTGGCTTCGACTGCAGCCGAAACGATGGGCCGGAGCAGCTGGCGCTCCAGGTGAAACTCGAGCCGCCCCGACTCGGCCTTTTCCATATCGAGAATGTCGTTGATGAGGCGCACCAGCCGGTCGCTGTTCTGTTTCGCGATATCGACCAGCCGCTTCGCCTTCGGGGGTACCGCGCCCGCGACACCGCCCGCCAGCAATCCGAGGGCTCCGGAAATCGAAGTCAGCGGTGTCCGCAGTTCGTGGCTGACGGTAGAAACGAATTCGTTCTTGAGGCGCTCGACGCCCAACCGCTCGGTGATGTCCCTGACGACGCCAATGAACAGGCGTCGTTCACCGATCCACATCTCGCTGATGCCGAGGTCCACGGGGACGACATGCCCGTCGCGGTGCCGGGCTTCCACGGCTCGCCTTCCGCCCATGATCCGCTTCTCGCCCGTAGTGATGTAGCGGCGCAGATAGCCATCATGGGCTGACGTATGCGGCTCGGGCATCAGGATGTTGACGTTGCGCCGGATCACCTGTTCTGCCGTGTAACCGAACAGGCGTTCGGCGCCCTTGCTCCACGATTCGATGCTGCCGCTTTCGTTGATGGTGATGATCGCATCGACCACTGCATCCATCGTGGCTGCCAACCGCGTCGCCTGGTCGCGATAGGCCAGCTCGGAGCGCTTGAGCGCGGTGATGTCCGTGTAAGTGAAAACGTAGTGGTCCGCGCCGGCCGGCGAACCCCGGGCCTCCAGGACCTGGCCGTCGTCGCTGACGAGCTCCATCAATATCGGCTCGCGTTTGAACTCCGCAACCCGCTGGAGCATTGAACTCAAGGGTTGGGCACCCTTGCCTCCCGTGCCCGCGATCCGGAAATCCTTCGCCGAACGCGCCATGTCAGCGAGCGTGATCCCTGACGACACTTGCGCCGGATCCAGCCTGCGCAGCTCGATGAAGCGTGGATTCCAGGCCACCAGCCGCAGGTTGCCATCGAACACGCCGATGCCCTGGCTCACGCTGTTCATGGTTGCGCTCAGGAGCGTGTTGGACAGCGTCAGGTTCTTTTCGGCGTCCTGGCGCTTGCGGATATCCCGCAGGAGCAGCGCCCCGATGAACAACACGATGAGGACGGATCCGGCGACCAAGGCCTGGATGAGATGCTCGCTGCGCTGTGCGGTGGCGAAGTCGTCGGCCAGCCGGTCTCTCAGTAATTCTTCCTGGATGTCGCGGATCTGCGCGACCATCGCACGCATCTCATCCATCCGCACCTTGCCGCTCCCCTGGGTGACGAGCGCAGCGGCAGAGTCGAAGCCGGTGCGCTCCCGGAGCTCGATGAGCTGCATGTAGAACTCGAGCTGCTCCCGGGCTGCGATGCCGAGTCGAACGAGAATCTCCCTCGAGCGGGGTTCTTCAATGAGAATGTCGAGCCGTTCGAGTTGCAGCGAGATCGCATCCCTCGCTGCCATGTACGGCGCGAGAAAGGAGGAATCGCCCGTGATGACATAGCCCCGCTGGCCCGTTTCGGCATCCTGCAGCGTCGAGAACACCATCTGGAGTTCATCGAGGCCATCACGATTGCGCGCCACGGCGTCACGGGCCTGGCGTCCCGCATCGAGGACATTGCTGACGGTAATGAGTGAGGCAATGGTCAGCGCGATAAGCAGGAAGAACCCGCCGAGCGCAAACCAGCCGAGGCGCAACACGCCCTGCATGCGCCACAGTCCTCGTGGAGATGAATTGCGAGCTTCCATACTCTGTATTCGCTCCCTTGGGTCCGGTTCAGGGATTGATGCCGACCTGCGGAAGCCGGCCTACAACGATGCCAGGCGCCGGAGGACGAGACCCGCAAGGTCCCGGGCCAGCGCGGCTCGCAGCCCCGCTTCTTCACGCTCTTTCGCGAGCAAAGCCGTTTCGTCGTAGCTGTAGTCGTTGACGAGTTCGAGTTTCTGGGCAGGAATAACCTCCTTGCCCCCGACTTCGACGGAATACTCGACGGCGTAGAACACTTCGTATTCCTGGGGAGTATTGCGTGCGGACACTGACAACACCCGTCGACCGCTGGTGTCCTTGCGCACCTTGAGGACGGTGGTGGCATCCGCGGGCAGTGGCACCAGATGGGCTCCTGCCGCCGCGAGGCTCTGGCGCAAGGCGCGATCGAAATCGCTGTGGAGATCGGCCGAATCGAGGTAGGTCGTTGCCATGGCGGCCGGCAACGGCTCGGAACCTTTCAGCTGCCAGCCACAGCCGCTCAAGGCAGCCATCGTGACAATGCAAGCAGCTGCGGTAGGGAAAAATCTCGGCATTGCGGCTCGCTTCGGGCAGTTGCCTGATGATGCCATCATTCGCGCCTCGCCGGATAGACAGGCAACGGATGAAGCGTTGGCGCGCCAGCGAGCCCTACCAGACCTAGACGACGACGTTGACGAGCTTGCCTTTCACGACGATGACTTTACGGATGGGCTTGCCCTCCACCCAGCGCAGCACGACCGCATCGGCAAGCGCGGCCTCACGGATCGCAGCCTCATCGGCATCCACGGCAACCGTGATCCGGCCCCGCAATTTGCCGTTCACCTGCAACACGATCTCGACCGTATCCTGCGCGAGCGCTGTGGTGTCGGCCTGCGGCCACGGCACGTCGATGACGGCGCCTTCATGCCCCAGTTCCAGCCAGAGCGCATGACAGATGTGCGGCACGATCGGCGAGAGCATCAGCACGATCAGCTCGAGCGCCTCATGCCGGACCGCACGCCCCGCAGGCGTTGCGTCCACGAACCTGTCCAGCGCGTTCATGAGTTCCATGACCGCGGCGATCGCGGTGTTGAACACGCGGCGGCGCCCGAGGTCATCGGTCACTTTTACAAGGGTCTGGTGGACGAGACGACGCATTTCCTGCTGTCCCTCCGTCAAGGCGCCGGCCTCAAGGGCCCAGAGCGTGGGCTCGGCACCTACGTGTTCGTACACCGACTTCCACAGACGCCGCACGAACCGGAAAGCCCCCTGCACGCCCTTGTCAGACCACTCGAGCGATTGCTCCGGAGGCGCTGCGAACATCATGAACAGCCGTGCAGTATCGGCACCGTACTGCTCGACCAGCACCTGGGGATCGACGCCGTTGTTCTTCGACTTCGACATCGTGCCGATCCCGCCCACTTCGACCGGGGCACCATCTGCTTTCAACACTGCGTGCGTGACGCCAGCACTGTCTGTCTGCGCATCCACTTCCGTCGGATTGAAGTAGACGATCCGGCCCGTGGGGGGTTTGCGGAAATAGATGTCGTTCAGCACCATGCCCTGCGTCAGCAGGTTCTGGAACGGCTCGGCGACATCGACCAGGCCGAGGTCGCGCATCACCCGCGTCCAGAAGCGTGAATACAGCAGGTGCAGGATGGCGTGCTCGATCCCGCCGATGTACTGGTCCACTGGCAGCCAGTAGTTCACGCGACTGTCGACAGCCGAGCGATCGTTGTCTGCCGCTGCGTAACGGAGGAAGTACCACGACGAATCGACGAACGTATCCATCGTGTCCGTCTCGCGACGTGCAGGCTCACCGCACTTCGGACATTGGCATTCGAAGAATGCCGGCGTCTTGCCTAGCGGATTGCCGCTGCCATCCGGCACGAGATTGTCGGGCAGCACCACCGGCAACTGGTCTTCCGGCACGGGGACATCGCCACACGCGGGACAATGGATGATCGGAATCGGGCAACCCCAGTACCGTTGCCGGGAGATACCCCAGTCACGCAGACGCCACTGGATCTGCTTGTCGCCGAGTCCCAGCGCCTTGAGCTCGGCAGCAATCGTCTCGATCGCCTGGGTATACGAAAGGCCGTCGAACTTGCCTGAATTCACGCAGGCAGTTCCGTCCTTCTCCCCGTACCAGGGCTGCCAGGCGTCCGTGGAAAATTCCTGACCTTGCTTCTCGATCACCTGGATGATCGGCAGACCGTACTGTTTCGCGAAATGGAAATCGCGTTCGTCATGGGCCGGTACACCCATGACCGCGCCGTCGCCATATCCCATGAGCACATAGTTGCCCACCCAGACCGGGATCTGTTCCTGCGTCAGCGGATGAGTCACGAACAGGCCCGTCGGCATGCCCTTCTTTTCCTGCTGCGCGAGTTCCGCTTCCATCGCGGTGCCCTGCTTGCACTCTTCGATGAACGCAGCCAGCGCCGGATTCTTCTCCGCGGCATGCGCGGCGAGCGGATGTTCGGCGGCTACCGCGCAGAACGTGACGCCCATGATGGTGTCGGCGCGTGTCGTGAACACATTGAGGAGGCGACTCTCGCCTGCCAGCTCATAGGGAAACCCGAACCGGACGCCCGTGCTCTTGCCGATCCAGTTGGCCTGCATCGTGCGGACACGCTCCGGCCACCCCGCCAACGTATCGAGTGCAGTGAGCAGTTCGTCCGCGTACCCCGTGATCCGCAGGTAGTACATCGGGATCTCGCGCTTCTCCACCGGCGCGCCGGTGCGCCAGCCGCGACCGTCGATTACCTGCTCGTTTGCAAGCACTGTCTGGTCCACCGGATCCCAGTTGACGACGCCTGTCTTCTTGTAGGCCACGCCCTTCTCGAGCATGCGCAGGAACAGCCACTGGTTCCAGCGGTAGTACTCCGGGCTGCAGGTGGCGATCTCGCGTTTCCAGTCGATGGCGAAACCCAGCGACTTGAGCTGGCGTTTCATGTACGCGATGTTGTCGTAGGTCCAGCGTGCCGGCGGGACCCCATTCGCCATGGCAGCGTTCTCGGCGGGCAGGCCGAACGCGTCCCAGCCCATCGGCTGCAGGACATTCCGGCCCTGCATGCGCATGAACCGCGCCAGCACATCGCCGATCGTGTAGTTGCGCACATGACCCATGTGCAGCCGGCCGCTGGGATACGGGAACATGCTCAGGCAGTAGAACTTCTGCCGCGAGGGATCCTCAGTGGCGGCGAATGCCCGATGGCCGTCCCACCATGTCTGGGCGGCGGCTTCGATGGTCGCGGGCTCGTAGCGTTCTTGCATGGGACGGCGGACAGGCTGAAAAGTCGCGCAAGGATACCGGAGCGCAACCGCAACGTCTCTGCCCACATGAAAAAGGGGCCGGTGATCGATGATCACCGGCCGCCTTCGATGCCGGCTCCGGGCGGGTGGCCCGGAGCGAAAAGACCTTAAGCCTTCTTGCTCTTGAAAGCCCGTACCTGCTCGTTGAACTTGGCAACATTGCTCTCGAGTTCATCGACAGCCGAGTTGTGCTTCTTCGACTGCATGGACTTGATCTGCATCACCTGGCCTGTGCTCACGCCGGCGGACTTGGCAACCGTCTCGTCCTGGAGGCAGGCGAGATAGGCCGTCACATCCGCGTTGTATTGCTTGAACAGACCGGCAGCGGCCGTCATTTCCGCTTCCGAGGCAGTGCTGCCATTCGGAATGGCTGCGGGTGCCTTCGGGTATACACAATCCGCATGGGCCGAACCGAACGCGAACGCCAGCACACCGGCCAGCGAAACGAGGGAAGTCTTCAGCAGTGAACTGCTCATTGGGTCACCAGGATTGAATTGAGGTTGAACATTGGCGTCGCGATCCATCGCAATGCATCGGCCTGCCGTTTTCCGCAACGATCCATCACTTTTTCGCCCTTGTGCCGCAAAACTTGAGCTTAGACAGTGCAGTCAGTGCGAGACCGCAGTCACACTCTGGCCATGCGTGCACGGTTATGTCGCAAGCCCGGCTTCAGTCGCCGAGTGCTGCCCGGAGTGCGGCAATTTCCTCGGCGCAATCCTTCGCGATGTGACCGCACTTCTCGTTGTCGAGATGCAGGCGAGTGAACGCCTTGACGCCCTGCATGTTGAGCTCGAGATCGGCTTCCTGGCCGAAGAATGCAGACATCATCGTGGCGACGGTCAGCACGTCGGTGACATCGGGAACATCCACCTGGCGCTCGACGTTTTCGTGCTCGCCCACCGCCTCGGCAATATTCGCCGGGAAGCCCCAGTTCTCGATGATCGCCTTGCCGATGTTGGAGTGCCACGCGCGCATCACCGACTCCATGGCCCGGGGATCGCCGAACAGCGTCGGATGCTTGTGGGCACGCGCGAGAATGTAGATCTTCCCCACGTTGTGCATGAGTCCGCTCAGCATCGCTTCATCGGCATTGACGTCCGGCGCACGGCCGGCGATCGCATAAGACAGCGCTGCAACCATGGTTGCCTCGTGCCACAGCTCCTCGAGCTGCTTCGATATGTGCCGCAATTCGCCCGCGCGGCGCAGCTGCGTGATCGCGAACGACACCGCCGCGGTGCGGACGTTGTTGTGCCCGATGCGGCTGATGGCCGTCCGCAGCTCGCTGATGTTCTTGCCACTGCGGTTCAATGCAGCCGAGTTCGCAAGCGCGAGCACGCGGGCAGCCAGCCCCGGCTCCGAACCGACGATGCGTGCCACCTGGTCAGCACCCACATTGTCATCGGCGAGGGCTTTGCGGACGCGCATGGCAACGTCCGGAAAGGCGGGCAACTCCACATGGCCGGAAGAAACCTCCTGGGCCAGCTCGGTCACGAACTGGAATGCGATGGAACTCATGCCGTCCGCTTCGGTCGATTCGGTTTTTCTGGCAGCCGATGCGCCCGCAGAATGTGTCGATGTCATAACGACGTTCCTTGTAATCCGGTCTTCAGCAACAAAAATCAACCTGCGCCCACGGCTGCTGCAAGCTGGACGGTGCGGTTCGGACCGCGCGCAGCCAGCTCAAGCAGCAACGAGGGAATCTTCAACAGTGGCTGGACATGTTCCGCGGCGCCCAGGCGCACCGCGCTTCCCGGCATGCCCCAGACCACACTGGACTGTTCGTCCTGCGCGATGGTGCGCGCACCCGCGTCCAGCATTTCCTTCATGCCCCGCGCTCCGTCATCACCCATGCCCGTCAGCAGGATGCCGATGGCATTGGGCCCGACATTCTGGGCAACGGAACGAAACATCACATCGACACTCGGGCGATGCCGGTTCACGTGAGGCCCCTGGTTGAGGCGGCAGCGATAGCGCGCTCCATCACGTTCGACAATCAGGTGTTTGTCGCCGGGAGCGACGTAAGCATGTCCCGGCAGAAGGTACTGTCCGTCCTGCGCCTCCATCACTGCCATCGCAGATGCCTTGTCGAGCCTCTGCGCAAAGGGGCCGCTGAAAGCCGCCGGAATGTGCTGGGAAATCACGATCGCCGGTGCATCGGCCGGCAAGGCGCACAGCAGCTCACGCAACGCTTCGGTACCGCCGGTCGATGCACCGACGGCGACGATTCTCTCGGTCGTCCTCAGGATGGACGATTTACGTACACTCGCCGGAAGCACAGCGTCCGCAGTCAATCTGGGTTTCGGGGCTGTTGGCGTCGCCGTTCTGGGCCGCGGCCGTGCGCCGGCCGCCATCTTGACCTTGGTCGTAATCTCTTCGGCGTACTGCGCCAGGCTGCCCGCGAGGTCCAGCTTCGGCTTGGTGACGAAGTCGATCGCTCCCAGCTCAAGCGCGCGCAACGTGACGTCGGCGCCGGCCTCGGTCAGCGAAGACACCATCACGACCGGCATGGGCCGCAAACGCATCAGGTTGTCGAGAAACGTGATGCCATCCATGCGGGGCATTTCCACATCCAGCGTAATGACGTCCGGATTCAGCTGCTTGATCTTTTCGCGGGCCACGTACGGATCGTTGGCCGCGCCCACGACCTCGATCTCGCGGTCGTTCGCGAAAATCTCGGTCAACAGCCTGCGTACCAGCGCGGAATCGTCGACGATGAGGACTTTGGTCTTGGTCATTGCAGGAATTCGTCAGAACAGGTCGATGCTGCCCGCCAAGGACGTAACGGCCAGCCCCGACTGATACTTGAGCTCGCGGCTGGCAATATTTGCGGCGCGGTTCAGGTGCTTCACGCGAACCCGGCCTGACACCGGCGAATACCGGATATGCCGGGGACAGGTGTCGCCGACATCCTCCGCAATGACCTTGAGCCCTTCGTTGTGCAGGAACTCGCGCACGAATGCGACATTGTGCTCACCAATGTCGGTCAGTGCCGCCAGTACCCGGGCTCCGCCAAAAATCTTGACCTCAAGTTCCGAGCGCTGCGCCCCTTCCTTCAGGATGCGATTGATGAGCTGCTCCATCGAGGCGGTGCCATAGCGCGTGGCATTCCCCACCTTGTCTGTCCAGGAATCCGTCCCGTCGTTGCGGGGTCGAGGCAGCATGAAATGGTTCATCCCTCCCACCTTGAGGCGAGGACTGCGGATGCAGGCCGATACGCACGAACCCAGCACCGTATCCAGGATCTCGTCTTCGCCGGTGACGTAGAAGTCACCGGGCAGCAGTTTCGCAATGATGAAGCCCCGCGGATCCTGGTAACGGCGCACGTGCTCGAAACCCGGCGTTGCTCCTGGCAACACCGGCGGAGTCACCCTAGCGAGCACCGGCGTGGGCCCCGGTCTTGCGATAGATGGTGCGCGATACCAGCTTGAGCGGGACTGCGCTGCCATGGATCGACTCGGAATGACCGACGCACAGGCAACCATTCTCCGGGAGCAGGCTCGCAAAGCGGTTTACCAGCCGTTCGCGTGTCGGCTGATCGAAGTAGATCATCACGTTGCGGCAGAATACGATGTCGAACGGACCGCGCATGGGCCAGTCGCCCATGAGATTGAGCGGCTTGAACGCAATCATGCCCTTGAGGTCGTCGCGCATCCTCGCCCAGCCCGCGTTCTCGCCGGTCCCGCGCGTGAGCCAGCGCTTGCGTCGTGCATCGGCAATGCCTTCGAGACGCGCCAACGAGAACATGCCCTCCGCCGCCGTCGCGAGGACGTCGCTGTCGATGTCGGTTGCCAGGATTTTCAGGTCCCATTTCTGACCAGGGGGCAGGTGTTCGGCGACGGTCATCGCGATCGAATATGGTTCTTCACCACTTGAACAGCCTGCCGACCAGATGCGAAGACGGCGCGTGGTGGCGTTGCGCGCCATTGCTTCCGGCAGCATCCATTCGGCCAGCGCCTCGAAGTGGTGGTTCTCGCGGAAGAACGACGTGACGTTCGTCGTGATCGCATTGATCAGGGCCACGAGCTCTTCGGGTCCCGAGTCCTTGATCAGCTGGCAATAGGCCGCAAACGAAGGCAACCCGAGCTCGCGGATGCGTCTCGCCAGGCGCCCCTGCACCAGCTGACGCTTGCCCGGCCCAAGCACGATCCCGGCATTCTCGCCGACGACGTGACTCAGGAACGCGAACTCGGCGTCCCTGAGCTCGAGATCAAGAGACGCCGGATTCGCTGCGAGGCGCTGGGGAGTACTGACTGGCATTCCCGATCAGCCGTTCGCAGCCTTCGGCAGCGGCAGTGTCTCGCTGACATCCCCACCGATCAGGCTGTCGATATCGAGCAGCATGATCATGTTCTCGCTCAACGTGAGCAGTCCATGAATGAACTCGGTGTTGACCTGGCTGCCGAGGTCCGGTGCAGGCTTGATGTCGGCCGGATTGATGTCGATGACATCGGAGACTCCGTCCACCACCACGCCGAGATCACGCCGGCCATGCGCCGTTTCGACGGAGAGCACGATGATCACGGTGAGCGCGTTGTACTCCGCCTGCTCAAGACGGAAGCGCATGCGTAAATCCACGATCGGCACGATGGAACCCCGCAGGTTCAGCACGCCGAGCACATGCGGCGGCGACTGCGGCACTCGCGTGACGGGAGACCAGCCCCGGATTTCCTGGACACGCAGAATGTCCACGCCGTAGGTCTCCATCCCGAGGGTGAAGGTCAGAACCTGATTCGACCCGTTGCCGCCACCCATGCTTAGAACTCCTGCCAGGAAGCATCGTCACCACTGGCCCTGGCGAGCGGCATTGGCGTGGCCATCTGCGGCGCACGACGGACTGGCCGGCTGGTGGCGGGGCGCAGCGTATGGACTGGCGCAGCCTCTACCGGCCTGTTGTTGCGAGTATCGCCGGGAGTCTTGAAGAAGGCGATCTGCCGCACGAGCGCAGTTGCCTGCTGCTGCATGGCCTTGCTCGCGGCAGAGGCCTCTTCCACCAGCGCCGCGTTCTGCTGCGTAACGCCATCCATCTGGGCGACGGCATTGTTGACCTGCTCGATGCCTGCCGACTGCTCTTCGCTCGCCGCTGCAATCTCGGCCACGATGTCGGTGACTTTCTTGATGCTTTCCATGATCTCGTTGAGCGTCTTGCCCGACTCGTCGACCAGCTCGGAGCCGGCCTTCACCTTGTCGACGGAATCGTTGATGAGCCCCTTGATCTCCTTGGCCGCGCTCGCACTGCGCTGGGCAAGGTTGCGAACCTCGGTGGCCACGACCGCGAAGCCGCGTCCCTGCTCGCCCGCTCGCGCCGCTTCCACGGCGGCGTTCAATGCCAGCAGGTTCGTCTGGAAGGCGATCGCATCGATGACGCCGATGATGTCCGCGATCTTGCGGCTCGACGCGTTGATCTCACCCATCGCGCCGATCGCACGGTGCACGACGGTGCCGCCGCGCTCCGCCTGTTCGCGCGCACCGGCGGCGAGCTGATTCGCCTGGCGGGCGTTATCCGCATTCTGTTTCACGGTCGCCGTCATCTGTTCCATGCTGGACGCGGTTTCCTCCAGCGCCGAAGCCTGCTCCTGCGTGCGGCTGGACAGATCGTCGTTGCCTTGCGAGAGCTGTCCTGCCGAACTGCCGACGGCATCGGCTGTCGAGCGGACACCCGAGACGATCTCGACCAGCTTGGCGTCCATCGCAACCAGGGACGACAGCAGCTGCCCCAGTTCGTCATCGCTCTTGATCTCGACGTGGTTGCCGACCTGACCATGGGCGATCTTGTTGGACATCTCGACGGCTGCGTTCAGCGTGCTGACGATGGATCGGGTCAGCAGCACTCCGAGTACACCCGCGAGACCGAGACCCAGCGCGATGGCGCCCACGATCATCGCGTTGTTGCGGGCGAATCGCGCCTGTGCGTCCATCCACATGGCCTGCGCAGCCTTGATCTGGGCATCCTGAAGATCGTCCGCGACGTTGACCATTTTCTCGTAAGTGGGTCGCGACTGTTCCAGCATCGTTTTCTCGACCTTGGCATAGTCGTTGCCCTGCAGCGCGACAACCGCTCCCTCGTTCGCGCTCAGCAACGTATTGCTGAACTCACCGAGCTTCGCGATGAACTGGCGCTCTTCATCCGTCACCTGCACTGCGTTGAGCTGCTGCCAGGTTGCACGGATCCGGGTGTTATTGTCCTTGACAGTGGTAGCCGCTGTCGCGACCGATTCGGCGTCCTGCTTGATCGTCGCCATTTCCACCGACTCGATTGCCTTTCGCTGCAGCGTACTGACATCGTCCATCCATGACGACGGCAGCAGGCGGTCGTTGAACAGGGTTTCCAGATCGGCGTTCGCGGTCCGTGTGCCCATGAAGCCCATCACGCCGACGCTGACAAGCAGCGCAGCCAGCAACATCAATGTCGCCGATAGTTTCGCCTTGACGGTCAATCGCAGAGATTTCATAACGTCACTTCCATTTGGCTGAATGCAATCATCGAAAACTGTTTGTGCCTGCTCAAGCGGCCAGGCTTTCCGTCGCCACCCGGATCAGTCCGGGCACATCCAGGATGAGCGCGACAGAGCCGTCGCCCAGGATCGTCGCACCGGAAACACCATCGACCCGGCGATAGTTGGTTTCGAGCGACTTGATCACCACCTGCTGCTGTCCCAGCAGATCGTCGACGAAGAGTCCGACACGGCGGCCCTCGCCTTCGACGACCATCAGCAACCCTTCGTGCAGTTCCCGCGTACGCGGCTTCACGCCGAACAGCTGGTGGAGACGCACGACTGGGACATAGCCGTCGCGGAACAGGAAGACTTCACCCTGCCCCGCGAGACGATTGACCATCGCCGGCTTGAGCTGAAGGGATTCGACAATCGTCGTGAGCGGGACGATGTACGTTTCGCTGCCCACTGCGACCGACTGGCCATCGACGATGGCGAGCGTCAGGGGCAATGTGATCGTGAAGCAGCAGCCACGGCCGAGTTCGGTGCGCACTTCGATGGAGCCACCCAGCTCCTGGACATTCCGTCGCACCACATCCATGCCGACGCCGCGGCCGGATACGTCGGTCGCTTGCTCCACGGTCGAGAATCCTGCCGCGAAAATGAGGTCGTAGACAGCCGTATCGTCAAGCACCTCGTTGGCGCCGACCAGACCCCGCTCCCGGCCCTTGGCAAGCAGGCGATCACGATTGAGCCCCGCACCGTCGTCGCGAACCTCCACCGTGATATTGCCGCCCTTGTGATAGGCGTTGAGATGCACCGTGCCGGCCGCCGGTTTGCCTGCGGCAACACGTACGTCGGGTTTCTCGATGCCATGATCGACGCTGTTGCGCACGAGATGCACGAGCGGGTCGCCGATCTTCTCGAGGACGGTCTTGTCGAGCTCCGTGTTTTCACCGGTGAGCTTCAGCTCGATATCCTTGCCGAGGCGGTGACCGAGGTCGCGCACCATTCTCGGGAACCGGCTGAACACGAAACTGATGGGCAGCATGCGCACGCGCATGACGCCTTCCTGCAGTTCGCGCACGTTGCGTTCGAGCTGTGCGAGCCCGGAACGTAGCTGCTCCGCGAGCGGACCATCGACGCCCGCTCCAAGCTGGCTGAGCATGGACTGGGTGATGACGATCTCGCCGACCGTATTCATGATCTCGTCGATCTTGTCGGTGCTGACGCGGATCGAACCCGTGTCAGATCCCTGCGCAGCGGCCTGCGAAGGCTGTGCCACTGCGCCGGCCGGGCGCGCATCACTGGACGAATCTGTTGCGGCTGACTGTTCCCGCTCGATTGCAGGTGGTGCCATGACCTTCGCGGGGGCTTCGGCCAATGCAGGAGCAGCCACCGTGATCTCGGTGATCTCAAGTCGGCAATCACCTTCGGCCCAGTCGAACACCTGGGCAACGACATCCCTGGTGACCTCGCTGGTCAGGACCAGTCGCCAGGCGAGATGGCAATCTTCAGGATTGAGCTCATGCAGCGCGGGCAATGCGCTCAGGTCTGCTTCAACCTCGAGCTGTCCGATTTCTTCCAGCTCGCGCAGGATCCGGAGCGGATCGTTGCCATGAAGCAGCAGTTGCGGGTACGGACGGAACACGATCTGCCAGCGACGCTGCCCCGGCATGAGCGCGGTGACTGCCGCTTTCTGTTCCGGCGCTGAAACTTTTGCAGCAGCCGCAACGACCGGCGATGCGGGTTGCGATGCCTGGTCTTTCTGCACGATGGCCAGTTCGAGATCGAACTGCAGATCGGCAACTTTCTGTGCGTCGTGAGGGGTCTTGTGCTGAACGGCCCGCAACATCTCGCGCATGATGTCGACCGACTTGAGCAGCAGGTCCGACAGGGACCGGGTCACCTGCATCCGGCCACCGCGCAGTTCGTCGAGCAGCGTTTCCAGCGTGTGCGTGAACGACGCGATTTCCGAGAAGCCGAAGGTCGCGCTGCCACCCTTGATCGAGTGCGCCACACGGAACACCGTGTTGATGAGTTCCGGCTCCGCATTGCCTACGTTGAGCTTCAGCAGCGCCGCCTCCATGGAGTCGAGCGCTTCGAAAGCTTCTTCGAAGAAGGCCTCGTGGAATTGTTCGAGGTCGAGTGCCATGACTTAAGGGACTTCCGGGCTGTTCAGGGCCGTCGCCAGTCCGAGCAACCGGACCGAGCGCGAGAAGATTTCATTGTGTCCGGCCCAGACAATCTGTCGGCCAGCGCGGATTCGATCGCACACGAATGCGGCCAGTACCTGCAGGGAAACCGTATCGATGCGTTCAATGGCAGTGATATCGAGGCTGACCTGACCGGAAGCATCGATCTGTTTGAGCAGGCTCGCCTTCAGCTGCTCCGCATGACGGGCCGTGCAATCTGCCTCGAGCCTAACGAACGCAGGCGCAACCGCTGTCGAAAATGGCACGACCACGCTGTCGGCCGGCGCATCTGCCTGCTTCTGGTCGTCCCGCACTGCCGGACGAGCGCGGTCGCGCTTCTGGCCTGTGCGAGTGGTCACCTTCCCTGTTTTCATTACATCGACCCTGGACTCTCGATAGCGCTGATTGCATGCGGTAGCGGCCGCAAGCCGACCTGTAAAGACTTGTGTACTTGGGGGTTATGACCAGCACTATCGGCATGCCGGCCTGCGTCTTGAGATGGCCCTCATCGTGTTCAGGGAAAAGACTCAAGAATTCCCGCGATCCGGCCGATAAGGGTGACGGAAGTCACAATGATGCGTATTGAACTCGCCCAAACAGCCAGCCTTGGCCTGCTCGGTCGTGCCCCGGGATTGATTCCGGAGTGGCGCGTCGGGGCCATCGTACAGGCCACCGCCCTTCGCGATGCCGCGACCGGTCAGCTATGGCTGACGATCGGTCAGAATCGCGTTCCCGCGCGCGTGGCGTCGGGAGATCCTTCCGGACCCGCGCATGGTGAACAGCTCCAGCTCAAGGTCTTGCGCAACAGCCCCGTTCTTGCTTTCGAATCGCTGGATGCCGCTGCGACCACCGAAACGGATGCAGCCGCAGAAGCCTTGCGCCGCGTCCTGCCGCGACAGTCGAGTCCTGCGGCGCTGCTCGCCAACATCGGGTGGCTGCAGGAAGGAAAGGAAAATGCCCGGGCGTTGCCACAGCGCGTCGCGGACAGCGTGGCGCGCCTCTGGCAAGGCCTGCCCTTTGCCAGCCAACTGGCGGATGCGGACGGACTCGCGGCGGGCATCACACGATCCGGCGTATTCCTGGAATCGCAACTGGCCAAGGGGCTCCCCGGCGCCCTGGTGAAGGTCCTTGCCGATCAGGACCTGAAAGCGCTGCTGCTCGGCCTCAAGGCAACGCTCGCAGCCCAGGGCGGACGCGGCGGACTTGAGAATCCTGCAGCGGAAGCACCCGCTCCTTTGCCGATGCTTCGGGGCTCGCTGCTGCCACTGTCCGGCAGTGCCACATCACTGTCTGCGAGCAGCACGCCGATCGCGGCACTCAATACGCTTGCGCAGGAAACCGATGGGGCACTGGCTCGCCTGACGGCGACGCAGCTCATCAACAACGCTGCCGCGGGACTCGCATGGCTGATCGAGATTCCAGTGCGACACGACAACGATGCTCGCATGTTGCGGTTCCGCTTCGAACGCGAACATACCCGCGAGACCGACGAACCCGCGGGCTGGACGGTCGAGGCTGCTCTCGAACTCGGGCAAGGCGAAGCCGTGCATGCGCGCGTCAGCCTCAGGGCACAGCGCATCTCAGTGCAGTTGCGTTCGGACTCGCCCATGGTGGTCTCGCAACTGAAGATCAGGACCAGCGCCCTGACCTCTGCGCTACAGGCAGCCGGATTGAATGTCGACCAGGTCGTCTGCCTGCATGGCATGCCCGTCGGCGATCCCGGCAAGTCGCGCTCGCAACTCGTGGATTTACGCGCATGAGCAAGGCCAACTCACATCTTCCTGTTGCCGTTGCCCTGCACTACCGGAACGAACGGACTCCCCGCGTTGTAGCCAAAGGGGGTGGCGAAGTCGCAGCCCGTATCATCGCGACAGCGAAAGAACATGGGGTGCCGCTGCAGGAAGATCCTGCGTTGGCCTCCGCGCTCGCCAGGCTCGATCTCAACGAAGAGATTCCCCGCGATCTGTATGTCGCGGTGGCTGAGGTCCTGAAGTTCGTCTGGGGCCTCGAGAAGAAATAAAAGGTCAGACGGTTTTGATCCCTTCGAGCGCGAGCAGCCTCGCCTTGGCTTCCATCCCGCCAGCAAACCCGGTGAGCTTCCCGTTGGTACCGATCACCCGGTGACACGGAGTGACGATTGAAATCGGATTCCTGCCGTTGGCTGCGCCGACTGCACGGACGGCCTTGGGTTTACCGATCTGCCTGGCGATGTCCCCGTAAGACCTGGTCTCGCCAAACGGAATCGAAAGCAGCGCCTGCCAGACCTTGTTCTGGAATTCGGTGCCGGCGAAATCCAGCTTGAGGCTGAATTTCCTGCGCTTGCCGGCAAAATACTCATCGAGCTGCCTTTCTGCTTCCAGAAGCACGGGATGCTTCCGGTCTTCGCCGACGATATTGAGGCGAACACGATCCACGTCTTCCTTGCCCCACAGGACACCGGCCAGACCGTCGTCGCTCGCAACGAGCTGCAGCGGCCCCACGGGGGACTTCATCATCCGGAAGAAGTAGTTCTTCTGCTGTCTGATTTTCATTCTGTTCATGGCAGTACTCTAACCGGGCGGGCAGCAATTCCTCGCCGTTTTCGGACACGGATGTCAAACGCCGCGATGTCCGAATATGGCTGGCGACTTTTCCCGGGGCACTCTAGGCTCCGCGGATGGCCAACGACAGGAAAGCACAGTACAGCGCCCTCACCGCCCGCGATCGACGCTTCGACGGTATCTTCTTCGTGGGCGTCACTTCAACCGGCATCTACTGCCGCCCCATCTGCCCCGCGAAAACCCCGAAGGCTGCCAACTGCCGCTTCTTCAACAGCGCCCAGGAAGCCGAACAGGCCCGGTTTCGCCCGTGTCTGCGGTGTCGTCCAGAACTGGCTCCCGGCAACGCTCCCGTGGATAGCTCGCAGCGGATCGCCCATCTCGTCGTTCAGCGGATCGAAGCCGGAAGCACCGACCACCAGCCTACGCTTGAGACCATCGCCGCTCAGTTCGATTTAAGTTCGCGCCAGATCCGCCGCATCGTCCAGCAGGAACTCGGCGTACCGCCTATCCAGCTGCTCCTCACCCGCCGCTTGCTCCTGGCCAAGCAGCTACTGACGGAAACCGCCTTGCCTGTGACGGAAATCGCGTTTGCCAGCGGGTTCGCGAGCCTGCGTCGCTTCAACGATGCATTCAACACACGCTACGGCATGCCACCGACACGATTGCGCAGACAAACGGTTACTGATGCCACTGCGATCGATGGTGCTGATACGTCGACGCTGCAGATTTCCTATCGACCACCCTACGACTGGAACGGAATTCTCGCGTTTCTCAGGGCACGCGAGCTCAAGGGCGTCGAATGGGTGACCGGGAATTGCTACGCGCGCACGGTGCATCTTGGTGATCGTGAAGGCTGGATCAAAGTGACACAGGCCGCGAAGAAGCACGCACTCATGCTTGAATTCACGCACGGCCTCGCTCCCGTTCTGCCGACGCTTCTCGGCAAGGTACGCGACCTGTTCGACCTCAATGCCCGTCCCGACATCATTTCAAAGCAGCTCGGCAAAGACAGGTTGCTGGCGCCCTTGGTCAAGGCGAATCCGGGGATGCGAGTACCCGGAGCCTTCAATGGTTTCGAGTTAGGTCTGCGCGCCATCCTCGGCCAGCAAGTGACGGTGAAATCCGCGACCACCGTCGCAGGCCGGTTTGTAGCTGCGTTCGGCGAAACAATCTCAACACCTCACGCGGAATTAAACCGGCTGTCGCCCGAACCGGCGCGTATCGCCACGGCAACCGTGGATGACATCGCGAAGCTGGGCATCGTGAGCACGCGATGCAAATGCATGATCGCCCTCGCACAAGCTCAAGTCTCAGGCGAGCTGTCCCTCGACAGCGGCAATCATCACGACCCAAACGACACGATCAGACGCCTCACCGAACTCCCCGGTATAGGTCAGTGGACAGCCCACTACATCTCAATGCGCGCTCTGCGCTGGCCCGATGCCTTTCCGAAGGAGGACATCGTCGTCCGCAAAAGATTAGGCGGGGTTACGGCAAGGGAAGCGGATGAAATGTCACAAGCCTGGCGACCGTGGCGAGGCTATGCGGTGATGCATCTGTGGAACAAGCTGGGCTAGCCATACTCAGGTAAAGGCGCCGATTCTTCCGAGCGGCTTACGTCGGAAGTTGTTTTCCGAACCGTCAAAAACACGGACGTTTTTGTCGGAGGCTCCAGGGACGGATTCACGCCGTTTCGGAAAACAACTTGCGGCGGAAGACGCTCCTCCGAAACCAGAAGTAACTACCCGACGACGGACAACCGCGCGCGGGCGGGAGTCGGAGCAGCCGTTGTTTCCGCAGGTACTGCAGTGGCAGCTCCATGCAACCGCACCAGCAGATCTGCCTCATGACGCGCCAGCCCACAGTTCGTCACGATCTCATCGCTGGATGCACCGCGTTGTGCGAGCCGGATGGCTTGTTCGTAGCCGCGTTGTCCTGAAGAATTCTGCGCAGGTGCGAGCTGCGCTTCTGTCGCGACCTTTTCCGCGAGTCCATCGAGACGCGTAGCGATCGCTGCAACCGTTTCGGCTAGACCGTGCAATTCACCCTGGATCAGGTCGAGCTGTTCGAAGACCCGTTGGGTATCGCGTTCCTGGGACTTGCGCCAGCGTGAGAACGCCCAAGCCAGCACGCCGAAGGCAACCACCAATGCGGTTGCGCGACCTGCAATGAGCATGAGCTCAAGCGAAACCGGAAACGGCAGATGATCGAGTGAAAACGGCAGCGTCCAGGTCGGCATGTCTTGGCCCTCGAGTGATCGGTCACAAGGTGTGAACTGCTTCACACTGAATCGCGGCGGAAAACCGACGCGCTTTTGTCACTGGAGGAAGTAAGCAGGAAGCATGCCAGCGCGAAGCGCCGGACGACTCAAGGCGTGTTGTTTGCGGTCGTTGTGGGCGGAAGGGAAGAAACCGGTGCCGGCGTATTGCCAGGCTCGACCGCAGGTACGGGTGCTGGCGCATTGGGAGCCGGAGTGGAAGCCGTATCTTCCCCGCGATCGGCTGCATACGCGCCTTCGGGATTGCCTTCGCCACTCAGGATAACGAGCAACACGCGGCGGTTGGCGTTGCGGCCTTCCGGCGTGTTGTTGCTCACCGCAGGACGGTTTTCGCCGAGTCCGATAACCGCCAGCCGCTCAGGGTTCATGCCCTGCTTGGTGAACAGGTGGACGACGCTCGCAGCACGCGCAGCGGACAGTTCCCAGTTCGACGGGAATGCAGCGGTATTGATCGGCCGGTTGTCGGTATGACCTTCGACACGGATCGGATTCGGAAAGGGCACCAGCGTTCCAGCCAGTTGGTCGAGCGCCTTGACCGCAGGCGGTGACAACGTCGCAGAGCCGCTGGGGAACAGCAGATCCGTGCGGATTTCAACTTCCACCCAGAAATCATGCCGCCGCACGATCACGAGATCCTTGTCGACGAGATCGCTCATCGCCCGCTCGACTTCGTCCGCCACTTTCTGCAGCGCTCTCGTCGTTTCGCTGCTCGGCAGATGCTCCGGTGTCTGCTTGCCGGTGTCGGACCCTGCACCGAACTGCCGCGGTTCGCTTTGTGGCTGATGCGTCTCCAGCATTGAGCGCGGCTGTCCGACCATCGTTGCCTGCTGCACGATGCTTACCTGGATGTCCGCACCCGAGCCCACCTGCTTCTCGCCTGTCTGAACAGGTTCCAGCGTCATCGGTGTGCCGCGGAAAGCGGCAACGAGCGAATCGGATAGCACCCGGTACTTGCCCTCATTCACGGTCGAGATCGCGTACATCACGACGAAGAAGGCGAGCAGCAATGTCACGAGGTCACCGTAGGGAATCGCCCACGCCTCGTGATTCTCGTGCTCCTCGTGGCGTTTCTTTCTCGCCATGGAGGCTAGTGGAGATACGCCTGCAGCTTGGCTTCGATGCTGCGCGGGTTTTCACCCTGGGCGATGGAGATCAGGCCTTCGATGATCATCTCCCGCGCCTGGGTCTGTGCGTGGATGGTTCCCTTGAGCTTGTTCGCCATCGGCAGGAAGAACAGGTTGGCGAAGCCGATGCCGTAGATCGTGGCGGTAAAGGCCGCCGCGATGCCGTGGCCGAGCTTGCTCGGGTCCGCGAGGTTCTGCATCACGGCCATCAGGCCGAGCACCGCACCGATGATGCCGAGGGTTGGCGCGTAGACGCCCATTCCCTCGAATACCTTGGCTGCACGCACGTCCGCGTTCTCGCGAATACTCAGTTCGACTTCCATGATGCCCCGGATGGATTCCGGTTCGCTGCCATCGACGACCAGCTGCATGCCCTTCCGGACGAAGTCATCAGGTTCGGATTCGAGCAATGGCTCAAGTCCGAGCAGGCCCTGCTTGCGGGCAACGTTGCTCCACTCGACCATTTTCTTGATGAGCTCGCCCTGCCGCAGCATCGGGGGCTTGAACACCCAGGGGACGATCCTGAGCGCGTGCTTCATGACACCAAGCGGCGTCTGCACGCAGATGGAAGCCAGCGTGCCGACGATGACAATCATGAAGGCAGCCGAGGACAGCAGCGCGGTCAACCCCGCACCTTTCAGCACGGCGCCGACGAGCACGGCCACCAATGCCAGAATGAACCCGACAATACTCAGGATATCCAACAACCACTCTCCACTATCGTCTTCCCTACACGGACTTGCCCAAGGCGCAGGACATCAGCCATTACATGCCGAGCCCTGACAGCAACGCATCCACATCCTGCTGGCCCGATACATTGGGGCCCTGATCGATTCCCGGAACCGCCGGACCGAATCCTCTGGAAGTCGGGCTCTCCGCCTTCACTTCCCGCGGCAGCTCGCCACCGGACAGTCGCCCGAGTTCGGCAAGCGCACTCTCGATTTCCGTCACGAGCTGCATCACGCCGCGAATGATCTGCCCCGTAATGTCCTGGTAGCCCTGTGCCAGCAGCACCTCGGCGAGATTGTTGCGAACCTGCTCGCTGTCCGTGCGGACGGCAGGCAGGAACAGATCCATGGTCCCGAGGAGCAGGCGGAAATCCTTCGGGTCGATGGATCGCGCACGAAAGCTCTTCCACAACGGCAACAATTCGGCGGCGCGTGCCGCTGTCCGTTCGGCGAGCGGACCTGAGCGTTCGACGAGATCGAGCGTGGTGTGCGCAGCCTCATCGGTCAGCTTGAGCACATGCTGGAGCCGATGACGGGCATCCGGCACTTCCTTTTCGGCCATATCCGCAAGGCGCGAATCGAGGCTGAAGCGGTCGAGCGCAAAACGCAGGCTCACCGTCAGTTCACGCAGGTCGGTGCAGAGATTCCGGTCGCGGGCCCCGCCGAGGTCAGCAAGCGCAGCCACGAAACCCGGCTCGTCGCCGGCTTCCAGCAACGCCGAGAGCGCGTCCACCGACGCGCCATACTTCGCTTTGAGTTCAGAGGTCGAGGACATGGCCAGTCCTCATTTCGCAGCGGAGCGGCTCTCGAGAATCTTGTCGATTTTCTCCTTGAGCGTCACGGCGGTGAAAGGTTTGATCACGTAACCGTTGACGCCCGCCTGAGCAGCTTCCACGATCTGTTCGCGCTTCGATTCGGCAGTGAGCATCAGCACCGGCATCTGCTTCAGCCTCGCATCGGCGCGCACGGCCTTCAGCAGGTCGAGACCCGGCATGCCAGGCATGTTCCAGTCGGTGATGAGAAAGTCGAACCCGCCCGCCTGCAACAGCGGCAATGCCGTCTGGCCGTCATCAGCCTCGGTGACATTCGCATAGCCGAGATCGTGCAACAGGTTCTTGATGATGCGACGCATGGTCGAGAAGTCATCGACCACCAGGAATTTCATCTCTTTGCTCACCGTCCACTCTCCCGCCGGACTTCGCAAGTACGGCTGTCATCTGCCAACACCCTCGGGCGCCTGCCCTCAGGCTTTCGTCTCCCCGAGGTCCTCGCGCCACTCCGCGAGCCTCGCCTTCAACCGCGTCAACGCCTGGCCGTGGAGCTGACATACGCGGGACTCCGTCACTTTCAGCACCGCGCCGATTTCCTTCAGGTTCAGTTCCTCGTCGTAGTAGAGGGACATCACCAGCTTCTCGCGCTCCGGCAGCTCGGTGATCGCGTGCGCCAAAGCCTTTCTGAATCCTGCGTCGACCGTATCCGCGAACGGATCGGCCTTGGCATCCACCGCACGCACGAGTGGCGACTCCTCGTCACCGATCGTGGCGTCCAGACTCGTGAGCCTGCAGCTCGCGGCGTCCTGCATGATGTGGTGGTACTCGCCGAGCGAGACACCCATCTGCAGCGCCACATCGCTGTCGCGCGCCTCTCGTCCGGTTTCAAGTTCCACTTCCCGCATCGCCGCCGCGGCAGCGCGTGACTTGCGATGCACCGAACGTGGCGCCCAGTCGAGCTTGCGCAATGCATCCAGCATGGCGCCGCGGATCCGGATCCCCGCGTACGTTTCGAAACTCGCGCCGCGATCCGCCGTGAAATTCGCCGCCGCTTCCAGCAACCCGAGCATGCCGGCCTGGATCAGGTCATCGACCTCCACTGACGGCGGCAGACGCCCCGCAAGGTGGTAGGCGATGCGCTTGACCAGCTCCGCATGCCTGAGGACCAGCGTGCCGGCATCCTTCCCCGTCCTCCCTGCTTCGTAAGCGCTGACACTCACTGCACGGCTTCCAGTCGGGGCGAGGCCCGGCGTACGAGACGTTCCATGAAGAACTCTAGGTTCCCCCGCGGGCCGTCCGGTACAGGCCATTTATCGGCCCGGGCAGCCAGTTTCTTGAATCCAAGTGCAGCCGGACTTGAGGGGTACGCCACCGACACCGGCTTCTGCTCCCGGACGGAGCGCTGGAGGTACGGGTCTTCGGGAATTTCCCCGGCATATTCGAGGGTTACGTCGAGGAAGCGGTCGGTGACCCGCTCCAGCTTGGCGAACAGTTCCTCGCCCTGTCCCGGGGCGCGGGTCCGATTGGCCAGGACGCGGAACCGGGACACCCCGTGGCTGCGGCTCAGAATCTTGACCAGGGCATAGGCATCGGTGATCGAGGTCGGCTCGTCACAGACCACCAGCAGGACCTGTTGGGCAGCCTGCGAAAACCGCAAAACGCCATCGGCAATGCCGGCGGCTGTATCCACCACCAGCACGTCAAGCCGATGCGACAGCGAGCTGAAGGCCTGGACCAGTCCGAGGTGCTGGGCGGTCCCGAGATTCGCGAGTTCTGCTACGCCGGAAGCCGCGGGCACGATCTGCATGCCCTCGGGCGTCTTGACGATGATCTCTTCCAGTGTCCGTTCGCCGCTCAGCACATGCGCCAGCGTGTACCGGGGACTCAAGCCCAGCAGCACGTCGACGTTAGCAAGACCCAGGTCGCCGTCGAGCAGCATCACGCGCCGGCCGGCGGTCGTCAGTGCGGTCGCCAGATTCACGGCCACGCTGCTCTTGCCGACACCACCCTTGCCACCGGTGACCGCGATCACCTGCACGGGACCGGGAGCGGCGGAATGCTTCAAACCTTCGATCTGGATCGGATTCATCTTGATTCCATCAGGCAAGTGCATGAGCGACTCCTCCAAACCGGCGGCGCAGCAGCTCTTCGTCTGCCGTCGCCCCCGAGCGGCGCGCCAGTTCCACGGCCTGCACCACGAGCTGGTGAGCCCGGGCGGGATTGAGATCTTCGGGAACGCGCTGGCCTTCGCTGACGTACGACACGGGTAGCTGCGCACGAATCAGCGCGGACAGCAGACCACCGAGGCTGGTCGCTTCATCCAGCTTGGTCAGGATGCAAGCAGAGGGGCGTGCAGGCTTGAACCGCGTGATCGCTTCCTCGATCGCACCCGCCTGGGCGCTCGTGTTGAGGACGAGAATGGAATCAAGGCGCGGATGGGCTTCGTGCAGGGCCTGCAGTTCCGCCAACTGGCGCGTGTCCTTGGGGCTCAATCCTGCGGTGTCGATCAGCACGAGGCGGCGATCGGAAAGCTTCGCGAGCACTCCCGCGAGCTGGGCCGCGCCGTCGACTGAATAGGCGGGCACACCGAGCAGTCGCCCGAGCGTATGAATCTGGTCCTGCGCGCCGATACGTGCCGCATCTGCAGCGACCAGTGCGATGTCGCGAGGTCCATGACGCAGCACCCAGCGAGCGGCCAGCTTCGCGAGCGTGGTCGTCTTGCCGGCACCGGTAGGACCCACGAGGGCGAGCATGCCGCCCACTTCAAGATACTTGTCGCCGACGACCCCGATGCGCCGCGACACCTGCGCCAACGCCTGTCTGTGCGCCTCGGCGAACTCCTGGTTGCCGGGAGACTGTGCCGCGAGTTCGGCCGCGAGATCCTGGCTGAGTCCGAGATTCGTGAGTTCGCGAAGCAGCTCGGCCTGCACAGGCGCACGGCGCGTGAGGTCGTTCCAGGCAAGCGTGGCCACCTGCGTCTCAAGCATCAGGCGCAAACGCTTGAGCTCGGAATTCATCTCCGCCACGGGCGCGTCGATCGTTGCCGCCATCTGCTGCATGCGGGCCGCAAAGCTTGGCGCCTCGGGCGTATTCGCCTGCGTTTCACGCGGCTGGCTGCGCTCCATTGCCTGCGCAGGACTGCTCGCCTCTGCGGCTGCCTCATGGTCAACGGCCGCCGTGATCTCGACGCCGTCTTCGGTTCGTTGCGAAGACAGGATCACGGCATCGGGGCCCTGTTCCTCACGCACCTGGCGCAAGGCCTGGCGCATGTCCTTGGCAAGATATCTTTTGATTTTCATCGCGAGTCAGGGCTCCTTACCGTCCAACCGCCGTGACCAGCCGCACCTTGCGACTGTCCGGAATTTCGTTCCACGCGAGCACGTGCATGCTCGGCACACTCGAACGCATGAAGCGCGCGAGCGTCTGGCGCAGCTGCGGCTGCACGAGCAGCACTGCAGGCTCGCCTGTCAGCTCCTGGCGCTGTGCCGACTCGGCGAGTCGGCGCTGCAATCTTTCTGCGAGCCCCGGCTCGAGACCGGGGGTACCGCCGCCACTGGTCAGTGATCCCTGCAGAAGCTGCTCGAGGTCAGGCTCGAGCGTGATCACTGGCAGCTCGTCATTCAGTCCAACGATGTCCTGCACGATCTGCCGGCCCAGTGCGACACGCACCTGCGACTGGAGAAGCATCGTGTCCTGCGATTTGCCCGCATGCTCTGCGAGGGTTTCGACAATGGTGCGCATGTTGCGGATCGGGACGCGCTCGCCGAGCAGCCCCTGCAGGACGCGCACGACCGTGCCAAGGGGCAGCAGTCGCGGCACGAGATCCTCAACGAGCTTGGGCGCGGTCTTGGCCAGGGTGTCGAGGAGGTGCTGGACTTCCTCGTGACCCAGCAGTTCGTGAGCATGGGTCTGCACGACGTGGCTGAGATGCGTCGCGATGACCGTGCTGGTATCGACGACGGTATAACCGAGTGTCTGCGCGTGATCGCGCATGGACGGCTCGATCCACACCGCTTCCATGCCGAAAGCAGGATCGCGTGTCTCGATGCCGGTCAGCTTGCCGAAGACGCGGCCCGGGTTGATCGCGAGATCGCGCTCAGGGTAGGCAACGCCCTCGCCCACCGGCACACCGGCCAGGTTGATGCGATACGTGTTGGGTGACAGCTCGAGGTTGTCGCGGATGTGCACGACCTGCACGAGGAAGCCGAGATCCTGCGACAGCTTGCGGCGCACGCCGCGAATGCGCGCCAGGAGATCGCCACCCTGCGATTTGTCGACGAGTGGCACCAGGCGATAGCCGACTTCGAGACCGATGATGTCCACCGGCGGAACGTCTTCCCACGAAAGTTCTTTCGACTCGGGCGACGGCAGCAGTGGCGCTACGGGCTCTTCGACCTTGGGCTCGACCTTGCCACGACGATGCAGCAGCCAGGCGCCGGCGCCGCAGCCCGCCGCCATCAGCAGGAAGGCCGTGTTCGGCATGCCGGGAATGATGCCCATGATCGCGAGCAAACCGGCAGCCACAGCGAGTGCGCGCGGTTGACCGAGCAGCTGTCTCGCCAGTTCGCCGCCCATGTCCTGGGCCTTTGACATGCGGGTCACGATGATCGCCACCGCTGTCGAGAGCAGCAGCGCCGGAATCTGGGCAACCAAGCCGTCACCGATGGTCAGCAACGTATACGTGCGGGCTGCCTGCGAGAACGGCAGGTCGTGCGCCATCGTGCCGATCGCGATACCGCCGACGATATTGATGATCACCACCAGGATGCCCGCCGTGGCGTCACCGCGGACGAACTTGCTGGCACCGTCCATCGAGCCGTAGAAATCCGCTTCTTCACGCACTTCAACGCGGCGTCGACGCGCTTCTTCCTGCGTGATGACACCGGCGTTGACGTCCGCGTCGATCGCCATCTGCTTGCCGGGCATCGCGTCCAATGTGAACCGCGCGGTGACTTCGGAGATACGGCCCGAACCCTTCGTCACCACGACGAAGTTGATGATGGTCAGGATCGCGAACACGATCACGCCGACGATGTAGTTGCCGCCGATGACGAACTCGCCGAACGATTCGATGACATGTCCCGCAGCGCCCGTTCCCGTATGACCGTGGAGCAGCACGACGCGGGTGGATGCCACGTTGAGCGCCAGGCGCAGCAGGGTCGCGAGGAGCAGGACCGAAGGGAACGCGCCGAACTCGAGCGGCCGCGAAACATAGAACACCGCCATCACGATGACGAGCGACAGCGCGATATTGAACGTGAACAGCACATCGAGCGCGATCGGCGGCAGCGGCAGCACGATCATCGCCAGTACGGCCATCAGGCCGACGGGCACACCCAGCCCCGAGCGCACGATGTCCCGGAACGAAGGCAGGGCCTGGGGATTCGCGGCCATTATTCAGTCACCTCGACACTCGGCGGCGCAGGCGGCTTTTGCCCAAGACGGCGGGCATCCTGCAACTGGAATACGTAAGTCAGGACCTGCGCAACCGCCGTGTAGAGCGTCGCGGGAATTTCGGTGCCGATATCGCAATGGCGGAACAGCGTTCTCGCGAGCGGCGGCGCCTCGAACAGCGGAATGCCATGCTCTTTGGCGAGTTCGCGGATGCGGGCGGCAACCAGGTCGGCACCCTTGGCGACGACGATCGGTGCGCGCATGCGGTTCTCGTCGTAACGCAGCGCCACGGCGAAGTGAGTCGGGTTGGTGATGATGACGCTCGCCGTCGGCACTTCCTGCATCATCCGGCCACGAGCGCGCTCCTGCTGCATCTGGCGGATGCGACCTTTCACTTCCGGCGAGCCTTCCTGCTCCTTGTGTTCCTGGCGGACGTCCTGCTTGGACATGCGCAACTGTTTGGCGTGATTCCACAACTGGTAGGGCACATCGACGCCTGCGATCAGGAGCAGGGACGCCGACATCATGAGCAGCGCCTTGCCGCTGATCTCGAAGGCATGGCCGATTGCGGCGCGAATGGGTTCACTGCCGAGGCCGAGCAGCGCGCTGGTGTCGTTCCACAGGACGATCACGCCGATCAGGCCGACCACTCCGAACTTTGCCAGCGCCTTGATGAGTTCCACCGCGCTTGTCACGGAGAACATGCGGCCGATGCCGGTCAGCGGGTTGAGCCGTGTGAAATCAGGCGCCATGGCCTGGGTACTGAAGCTCAGGCCGCCGATCGCCAGCGGCGCCAGGAGGGCCGCCAGAACGATGATGCCGACCACAGGAGCGCAGGTCATGAAGGCGTGGAGCGTCGATTCCGCCAGTGCGGAGACCATGTGGCCTTCGTTCATCGCCTCATCACGCGAGATGGTGAGCGCGGAGCCCATCATCGAATACATGTCCGCCGCGAGTGCACCGCCCATCATGTAGAGCGCACTCCCGCCCGCCAGCATGACCGCTGCGGCATTGAGTTCGCGGGAACGGGGAACCTGGCCTTTCTTGCGCGCGTCTTCAAGACGCTTAGGGGTAGCTCGTTCGGTGCGGTCATCGGTATCCTGTTCGGCCATGTTCGTCTCCAGGCCTTACGCGGGTAGCCGCAACAGCGAACGCACGAGGTCGAGCGCTTCACCGATCAGTTGAATGAAGCTCGTCTGCACCGCCGGAAGGCCAGCGAGCACGATGACGAGGCCGAAGACGAGCGTGATCGGGAAGCCGACCGCGAAGAGATTGAGTGTCGGGGCTGCACGGCTCATGACGCCGAACGCGAGATTGACGACCAGGAGCGCTGTCATGCCCGGGAGCGCAACGCTGAGTGCGCCGGAGAACAACTGCTGCCCCCACGTGACGACCATCCACAAGCCATCGCGTCCCAGACCGGCGCCGCCGACAGGCAACGTCGTGAAGCCATCCGCCAGCGCCTGGATCAGGGCCAGATGGCCGTTTAACGCAAGGAACGTCAGCGTGACGAGCAGCATGTAGAACTGGCCAATCACCGGCGTGCTTGCGCCGTGCATCGGATCGACGTTGAAAGCGAAGGACAAACCCATGCTGTTCGACAGCAACTGCCCGCCCATGGCGAGCGAATCGAAGATCACCTGCAGGATGAAGCCCATCGCGAGACCGATCAGTACTTCATTGGCTGTCATCACGACGCCCGTACCGGACAAAGGCGTGATGCCCTGAGGGCCCGGAACCAGCTGGGCAACGAGCAATGTGATGGCACCGGCCAGCGCGATCCGTGTCCGGGGCGGCACGAAGCGCGCACCGAAGATCGGCGCCACCATCAGGCACGCGCCAATCCGCATGAAAGGCCAGAAAAACTGGCCGATCCATGCTTCGAGCTGTCCTGTGGTGAGGGTGATCATGGAAGTGAAGCGATCCGGCTCAGCCGACCAGGCCAGGAATGCTTTCGAAGAGTTCGCGCGTGTAGCTGACCATGAGCTTCAGCATCCACGGTCCTGCCACCACCAGCGCAACCGCCATGGCGATGAGTTTCGGAATGAACGACAGCGTCATTTCGTTGATCTGCGTGGCAGCCTGCACGACACCCACGAGAAGACCCACGACCAGAGCGGTCAGCAGCATCGGCGCCGACAGCAGCAACGTGATCTCCAGCGCGCGCTGGCCGATGGTCATTACGGTTTCAGGTGTCATGAGTAGAAGCTCCCGGCCAGCGTGCCCATCACGAGAGACCAGCCGTCGACGAGGACGAACAACATGATCTTGAACGGCAGCGAGATGAGTACAGGCGAGAGCATCATCATGCCCATCGACATCAGCACGCTGGCCACCACGAGATCGAGGATCACGAACGGAATGAAGATCAGGAAGCCGATCTGGAAGGCGGTCTTGAGCTCGCTCGTGGCAAACGCCGGCACGAGGATGCGCAATGGCACGTCTTCCGGAGTCGCGTAGCCCGTGCCGCCGGAAATGCGGACGAACGTGGCGATATCGCTCTCGCGTGTCTGGTCCAGCATGAACTGCCTGAGCGGAATGACACCCTTGTCGAAGGCTGTCATCGCATCGAGCGTACCGGCCATGTACGGCTGGACGGCGTCAGCATTGATCTTGTCAACGACGGGCGACATCACAAACAGCGTGAGGAACAGCGAGAGACCAACGAGCACCTGGTTGGGGGGAGCCTGGCCGGCACCGAGCGCCTGCCGCAGGATCGCGAGCACGATCACGATGCGCGTGAAGGCCGTGGTCATCAGGAGAATTGCCGGCAGCAAGGTCACTGCCGTCATCAGCGCGAGGACCTGCAGCGTCAGCGAATACGTCTGTCCGCCGTTCGCCGCGGCCTGGATGGTCACCGCAGGCAGGCCTTGCGCCATCGCGCCCAAAGGCAGCGCCAGCAGCAAAAGGAAAATGCAGGACTTCAGGCGGCTCATTGCAGCCCCAGGCTCTTGCGCAGCAGCGCCTTGAAGTTCGGGGCTTCGGGCTGGGTGCCGCCGCTGGAATTTGTGGTGTTGGCTGAACCCTGGCCCTGCAGAGGTTCGGACAGGACATGCAGCGTGCTCACCCGGCCCGGCGCTACGCCGAGCAGGAGCTGCTGGTTGCCAAGCTGGACGAGGATCGCGCGCTCTTTGGCACCGAGCGCAACGCTCGTGATGACCTTGATGGTGCCCGACCCGCCGCCGTTGAAATTACGCAGACGCTGCATCAGCCACGCTGCCGCGAAGACGGCCGCCAGCACGATGGCGAGTGCGATCGTCACCTGGACGAAACTGCCTGCGCCGGTGGCTGGCACTTCGGTGATCTGCGGGGCCGCGAAGGGACGGCTCTCTGCTGCGCCGGCCAGCGCCGCTACGAGCTGCCCAGCCACCATCGCAACCGCGAGCGTGATGCTCTTGTGGGTCGAATTCCGCACGGGCTTATTTCAGCTTGCGGATGCGTTCAGCGGGGCTGATGACATCCGTCAGCCGGATACCGAACTTTTCGTTGACGACGACGACTTCGCCGTGCGCGACGAGCGTGCCGTTGACGTAGACGTCGAGCGGCTCACCGGCAGCGCGGTCGAGTTCAACCACCGATCCCTGGTTGAGCTGCAAGAGATTGCGGATGCTGATGCGTGCGCGCCCGACTTCCAGCGAAAGCGACACCGGGACATCCAGGATCACTTCAAGGTTCACGTCGCGCGAGACGTCCGGACCGGCCTCCGGTTTCAGGGTTTCAAATTCGGCCCGGGGGGCTGGCTGTTCTGCAGTCGTGGCGTTCATGGGAGCTCCGTTCAATCGGGATTATTTGGAATTGGCCAGTGCGCTCGGCTTGTGACGGCGGACGCGCTCGTCCAGCTTCACGGCCTGCTGGTTGCGCGACATGCCGAAGCCGCCGCGGAAAATCGGCATGCCTTCGGCCAGCAAGGTGACCTTGCCTTCGAAATCGCATGGCACGATGTCGCCCGGCTTGAGATTCAGGAGATCGCCCAGCTTGATCTGCGCGCGGCCGAGCAGCGTGGACAGTTCGATCTCGGCGTCTTCCGCTTCCTCGCGCAACGAGGCCATCCAGCGTTCGTCGTGATCAGCACGGTCGCTCTGTACGCCGGCATCCAGCAGCTCGCGCAGCGGCTCCAGCATCGAATACGGCATCGTGAAATGCAGGTCGCCGCCACCGCCGTCGAGTTCGATGTGGAACTTGGTGACCACCACGACTTCGGTGGGGCTCACGATGTTGGCGAAATGCGGATTGATTTCCGAGTTCAGGTATTCGATCTCGATCGGCGCCACGTGCGTCCAGGCCTCGCGCAGGTCGGCGAACGCCTGTTTGAGCAGCATGTGGATGATGCGGTTCTCGGTGGCCGTGAACTCGCGGCCCTCTATCTTGGCGAAGCGGCCGTTGCCGCCGAAGAAATTGTCGACGACAGCAAAGACCAGCTTCGGATCAATCACGGCGAGCGCAGTGCCGCGGAACGGGTTGATCTTCACCATGTTCAGGCTGGTGGGCACATGCAACGTGTGGATGTACTCGCTGAACTTGCACATCTGGATGGGCGTCACCGAAATCTCGGGCGTCCTGCGCAGCAGGTTGTAGATGCTGACGCGGAACAGGCGCACGAAACGCTCATTGATCATCTCGAGCGTCGGCATGCGGCCGCGGACAATCCGCATCTGCGTCGCGAAGTCGTAGCCGCGCGCCTCGCCCGACGCCGGTTCCGGCTCCGTTTTCACTGCGCCGCTATCCACGCCGTGAAGCAGCGCGTCGATTTCGTCCTGGTTGAGAACGTCCTGGTCGCTCATCGCATCCGCCTACTGCATCACGAAGCTGGTGAAGAGAACGGAATCGACGGACTCCGCCTCGCCACCGTTGGCCTTGACGATATGCCGAATGGCCTCGAGCGCCTGGTGCTGAAGCGCTTCCTTGCCCTCACGCGTCGAGATGGTTTCGTATTTCTGGTTGCCGAGCAGCAGCAACAGGTCGTTGCGGATGACGGGGTCGTGCAGCTTCAGCTCTTCGGCAACGTGCGGGTCCCGCGTCATGACCTGGATGGCGACCTGCAGGAAGCGCACGAGCCCGCCAGACTCGAAGTTCACGACGAAGGGCGGCTCGAAACTGACGTAGATGGCCGGCGCAATGGGGTGCGCTTCGGCGGCGGCTTCTTCCCCGCCTGCCTTGTCTTTGCCCATGAAGAACCAGCCGCCACCCGCTGCCCCGGCCAGCACGACGACAGCGCCCAGGATGAGCGGCAACTTGCTCTTCTTCGGGGCTGCTTCCGCGGCGCCTTCGGGGTTCTCGATAACAGCTTCTGACATCGCGGCGTTTCCTTCTCGGGTTCGGTAAAGAACAGTGAGAACCGGAAGAGCAAGGCGCGTGCCACTGACCCCGGACGACGTCTAAGTGTCTGGGGCGACGGGATATTGTGGAAATTCCGGAGTGTGAAGCAGGACACACTCGAAAAACGGCGACGGAAAATTGGCGTCGCGAGGGACGCGCGGAAGATCAGGCGTAGGCGTCGAGAAGGCCTCGGCGAAGATGAGCGATCGGGGTGGTTTCGGAGGCTTCGGAGATGTCCCCGTTTTCCCGACCCAGGCCGGGTGTCTGGTGTGACTGACCCTGTGCGTTGGGCGACTGCTGGAAGACACCGGAGTGGGCCAGCGACATTCCCTGCGCGGCAAAGAGTTCACGCAGACGTGGCAACGCCTGCTCAAGCGCAGCGCGGGTATCGACGTTGGACGCGCCGAACCACACGGTGGCCTGGTCGTCCTGCACGGAAATCTGGACTTCGAGAGGCCCCAGATGCTCGGGCGAAAGCTTGAGCGAAGCCAGGTGATGGCCTTTCTCGGCCATGAGCTGCATCCGCGCACCCAGTTCGTCGGACCAGGCAGGCGTGCCGACGTGGTTCTGGAGCGGGCGCGATACGGCGTTGTCATTCGCCGGTGTGCGAGCGGTATTCGGTGTTTCCTGCAATTGCAGCGCGCCGGACGGCAGCGACTGGGATGGGGCATCCCCCGCCTGACTCTGCGCATCAGCACCCTGTTCCTTGAGCAGTGTCTTCAGTTCCTGCGCCCCATCGGCCCCAGCGAGTGCAGCAGCTACGGTGGCTTCAAGGCTCACGCCAGTTGCCGCGATGGCATTCGGAGCGGCTGCCCCTGATTGCCGGGCCGCAGCCTGGGCAGTACGCAATTCGGAGGGTTGCATGAGAGGCAGCATCGCCAGCAATGCCGCAGCATCTGTGTCAGCGGGGTTGCCTGAATCTTCATCGGCAGCATCGAGCAAGGCATGCACCAACGGATTCGCAACAGGCGCAGGCGTTTCCGCAGGCTCCGCGAGTCCAAGGAGCTGCATGAGGGCATCTGCGAAGCCGCCTTCCGGACTCCCGGTAGCCGCATTGGCCGACTCAGTCTGCCCCGCTTTGGAAGCCTGCGGCGCGGCGGTGGCGATGGGTAGTCCGGTGGCAACCATGTTCGTCTCTATTGTTCAGTGAAAGGAATACGGCAAGGCTATTGCGGACCGCGCGATCCCGAGCGCTGACCCCGTTCGTCCGACTCACGCTGATCGCGCCGTTCGGCAGCGGTCTGCTCTTCGGTTCGCCAGCGCTCCATGACGTTGCCGACGGCCTTCGCATGTCGTGCAGCGAGCTGCCAGCGTTCGAGTTCGGCATCGCGTTCGGTCCGGGTCTGGAGCAGAACCTGTGTCTGCTGGGTCACTGCCTGCGTCAGGCGTGCCAGAAAAACCTGGTAATCCCGGAGACTCGCAGCGCCCGTGCCCTGCCCGGCCCGCACGGCGAATTCGCGTGCATAGTCCGACAGATAGCGTTCGAGTTCGCCGAGCTTGGCTTCGGCTTCACTCACCCGTCGCTCGCTCAGCGCCAGTTGCTCCGCCTGCTGGCGTTCGCGCTCGTCGATGACTCGTCCTGCGGGTGCAAGACGCTTGCTCCGCGTCATTTCCTGATCTCCGTATCCTCAGCGAGCACCTGGGCAAGCGCACGCAGGCTCGTTGGAAAATCGACCTGCTCGAACATGTCCTGCTGCAGGAAACGCTGGAGTTTCGGCCAGAGTTCGATCGCGGCATCCACCCGTGGATCGCTGCCACGCTGGTAGGCGCCGATCGCAATGAGATCGCGATGGTGCTGGTACGTGGCCAGAACCTGCCGGAAGCGTTGAGCGAGCCGTCGGTGGTCGTTGTCCGCGATGTCATGCATGACACGACTCACCGAAGCTTCGACGTCGATCGCCGGATAGAGACCGGACTCCGCGATGCGTCGCGACAGGACGATGTGGCCGTCGAGAATGGCGCGTGCCGCGTCCGCAATCGGATCGTTCTGGTCATCGCCCTCCGCCAGCACCGTATAGAAAGCCGTGATCGAACCGCTGCCTGCTGAGCCGTTTCCCGCCCGTTCGACGAGCTGCGGCAACTTGGCAAACACCGAAGGCGGATAGCCCTTGGTGGCCGGTGCTTCGCCGATGGCAAGGCCGATCTCGCGCTGCGCCTGCGCAAAGCGGGTCAGTGAATCCATGATCAGAAGGACACTCGCGCCACGATCGCGGAAATACTCCGCCACCGTCGTTGCGAGCCACGCGCCATGCAAGCGCATCAGCGGGGGGGTGTCCGCGGGCGTCGCAACCACCACTGCACGCTGCCGATCCGCGGGCCCGAGAATGCCTTCAACGAATTCCTTCACTTCGCGGCCACGTTCGCCGATCAGGCCGACGACGATGACATCTGCGCTCGTATAGCGGGCCATCATGCCGAGCAGCACGCTCTTGCCAACGCCGCTGCCGGCGAAGAGACCGATGCGTTGTCCACGCCCCACTGTCAGCAGCGAATTGATCGCGCGCACGCCGACATCCAGCGGCTCGACGATCGGCTGACGCAGCAGCGGGTTGATGGGAATGCCGGTCAGGCGCATCGGATCCTCGCATTCGAGAGGCCCGAGGCCATCCAGCGGCTGACCCGCGCCATCGACGATCCGTCCGAGCATCTGCGGGCCGACGCGAACATTTCCGGACGACGCGCGAGGCACGACTCGAGCATTGGGACGCAAGCCGTGGCTGTCGCCCGTGGGCATGAGATACAGGTGATCGCCACCAAAGCCTACGACTTCCGCCTCGACGCTGGTGCCGTTGCCGAGAACATCGCAGTAGTCACCGATGGCTGCCTGGCAGCCCGATGCCTCCAGCGTCATGCCGACCATACGCGTGAGATAACCTTCCACCGGCGGCGGCTCCAGTCGTTCCGCACGGCGCTGGTAGCGCAAGAGCTTCTCCGACCAGAGCACGTTCCGGTCTGCAATCCGTTCGTTTTCAGTGCTGCTGCTGATCATGGAATGGGTTCGCGCTTCTCACCGCCGCGTTCGTCGCCGAGCAGCGCGCTCAGCGCCGCGCCCAGCCTTGTTTCGAGTCTGGCGTCGATCTGGGAATTTTCCGTCGTGACGCGACAACCGCCGCGACTCTGCACTGGATCCTCAACGAGGGTCCACGCGCGATCTGCGCTGGGTGTAGCGAGCTTCTCGCGGAGCAGCGCCGCATCTTCGGGATGTAAATGCACGCGGACGTTGCGCGCCGCGAGCGGCAGCAATGCCACCGTGTCACGAACCACGGCAATCACTTGCGTGGGATCCGCCTTGAGTTCACGACGCACGAGCTGCCTGGCTACCGTGAATGCGAGGGTCACGAGCTGCTTCTCGATCTCGGCATCCACCTGCTTCAGGGGCTGTGCCAGCAGATCCAGGATCGAGGCCAGCCGGGCCGCCTGCAGTTCCAGGTTCTTCCTGCGGGTTTCAGTTTCGACGCGGGCGGCGGCGAGACCCGCTTCCTTGCCCTGCGTGAAGGCTTCCTGCCAGGCCGCCCGTTCGAGCGCTTCCAGTTCGCCGACCGTGAGATTGCCGCGGCGGTGGATCGACGGTCCCTCGACTGCCGGCAAAGCCCACCGTTCGATACCCGGCGCTTCGGCACCGCTCAGCACGCTAGACATAGGCTTCGCCACCCTTGCCGCCGAGCACGATGGTGCCGGCTTCCGCCATGCGACGTGCCACGGCGAGAATTTCCTTCTGCGCGGCCTCCACCTCGCTCAGCTTCACGGGCCCCTTGGACTCGAGATCGTCCTTCAGCATTTCTCCCGCACGTTGCGACATGTTCTTGAAGATCTTTTCCTTCAGCGCGTCGTCGGCGCCCTTCATTGCGAGCAGCAGCCGGTCGCTCTGGACCTGGCGCAGCAGCTCCTGCATGCCACGGTCGTCGACTTCGAGCAGGTTGTCGAAGACGAACATCAGGTCCTGGATCCTGCCGCCCAACGCCTCATCCGTCTTCTGGATGACTTCCATGAGCGCCGTACCCGCCGACATGTCCATGAAATTGAGGATGTTTGCCGCGACCTTAGGTCCGCCCAGCGCCGACGATTTGCCGGCACCATTGCCTGCGAACTGCTTTTCCATCATCTCGTCGAGTTCAGTCAGCGCCGAAGGCTGGATGCCGTCCAGGGTTGCGATGCGCATGACGATATCGGCCCGCAGCCAGTCCGGCAGCTCGGCGAGGACCACCGCTGACTGATCGGGGTCCAGATAAGCCATGATGATCGCGACGATCTGCGGATGTTCGAGGCGCACCATCTCGGCAACGGCGCGCGGGTCCATCCACTTGAGGGCTTCGAGGCCCTTGCTCGAACGGCCCATGAGGATGCGATCGATGACGCCGGCGGCCTTGTCCTCGCCCAGCGCATTGACCAGCATCTTGCGGATGTATTCATCGGAGCCCACGCCGAGCGACGTCTGGCTTTCGATCACCGTGGTGAAGTTGGTCAGCACGCCGCTGACTTCCTCGCGCGACACGTTCGCCATTTGCGCCATGGCCGTGCCCACGCGCTGCACGTCCTTGACGCCCATGTGCTTCAGGACTTCCGCCGCTTCCTGTTCACCAAGCGTCAGCAGCAACATTGCCGCCCGCTCCGTCCCGGTCCTCGTTGCCGTACGCTCACTCATCGGAAGCTACCCATGTCTTGACGACCTGCGCGACACGCCGCGGATCCTGCTGTACCAGGCTGCGCGCCTGCGCAACCTGCTGCTCATAGGCGAGTGGTTTCACACCACCGGCTGCCTGGCCGGCACCTGAGCCGTCACCCTGCTGCAATGGCGGCCGCGGGGCAGCAGCGGCCGCCTTGGCGGACGCGAGGAGACCCTTCACGAGCGGCCGGAGGACCATGAAGACCAGGAGCAGCAGCACGATCAGTCCGGCGGCGAGCTTGATGAGATCGCGAACGAGCGGGCGCTCCCAGATCGGGATCGCATCGAGTGGCGCAATCGGTTCGATGGCATCCGGATGGAACGGTGCGTTCATCACGTTCACGCTGTCACCACGCGCGGCATCGAAGCCGACGGCATCGCGAACGAGACGGGTGAGGTTCTCTACTTCTGCTGCGGAGAGCGGTGTTGCAGTGGTCGCCGCGGTCGCTGCCGCCGCATCACCCGCTGCTGCTGCAGGGGGCGGCGGATTGTCGACGATCACCGCCACAGACAGACGCTTGAGGCGACCGGCAGGCAGCCGTGTGTGACTGACCGTACGATCGATCTCGTAATTGCGGGTCGACTGCTTCGACACATTCTGGGGTTCGGCAGCCACTGCTGCGTCCGTAGCTGCTGCCACGGCACCTGCAGCCTGTCCGGGCGGAAGAACGACGCCCGGTGTCGGGGGTTGATTTGAAGTTGCGCCGGGGACGCCCTGCGGACCCGATCCACTGGCGGTGGTCTGCTCCGCGAGGTTCTCGCTGCGAACCACGGCACTGTCCGGGGTGTACTGTTCGCGAGCCTCTTCGGTCACGCCCATATCCACATCCACGGCAACCTGCGCACGAACGCGGCCAGCACCGACGAGCGGTGTCAGCAACTGCTCGATGCGTCGTACATAGTCATCTTCCAGCCGGCGTGCAAATTCAAACTGCTTCGTCGGCAGCGCGCCCAGCGGTTCTTCGGTATTCGGGGACGACAGCAGGCGGCCCTGCTGATCGACAACCGTCACCTGGTCGGCTTCGAGCTCGGGGATGCTCGAGGCAACGAGATTGAGGATGGCGGTCACCTGCTCGGCTTCGAGACGTCGACCCGGCTTCATCTGCAGGAACACGGAAGCGCTGGGAGCGCGACGTTCACGCACGAACGCAGACGGCCGCGGCAACGCGAGATGTACGCGCGCACCGGCGATGGCCTGCAGGTTCGTGATGGTCCGTGCCAGTTCCATTTCCAGCGCATGCTGGTAACGCGCGTTCTCCATGAACTGGCTGACGCCGAAACCGGGATCCTTGGACATCACTGCGAAACCGGCATCGTCGCCTTCAGGCAATCCTTGTCCTGCAAGCGTCAGGCGTGCGCTCTGGATCTGTTCGGCGGGTACCGAGATGGCGCCCGAACCCGGATCGAGTTTGTAAGGCACATTGGCGGCTTCGAGAGCCTGGACGACTTGAGCGGAATCCTGGTTGGTCAGCCCCGCGAACAGCAGGCCGTAGGTCGGACCCTTCGTCCACAGCACCACGAAAACGCCCACTGCCACCGCGGCGGCGACACCGACCAGCAGCATGACGGGTTTGATGTTCGCACCGACGCGATAGCTCATCGGCAACGTTGCGGCTTCGGCGCTCATGCGTTGCTCCGTGCCATGCGGGTACCGGGCCCGGCGTTCTGCCGTTCACTGCTGCACATGATGGTCATCTGCTTGTCGTCCACGTTGATCAACTCTTTCAATCGGTTCGGAATGCTCATCCAGGCCGCAGCCTAGATCGGCATGTTCATGATTTCCTGGTACGCGCTCACCATCCGGTTACGCACCTCGGTGAGGGCGCGGAAGGACACGCTGGCCTTCTGCATTTCCAGCATCACCTGCGGCAGCTCGATTCCGGGGGTGCCACGTTCAAAGGCAGTTGTCATCTGCGTCGCGCTGTTCTGCGCGGAGTTCACCTGGTCGATGCCTTGGCGAAGGAGCTGCGCAAAGCCGCTGCTCGCGACGCTACCGGCTTCCTTCTCCTGCAAGGCAGGCTTTGCAGCGCCGGCACTGGCCTGCGACGACAGAACGCGGATCTGCGACAAAACACGATCAATTTCCATGTTGCTCATGCTGCCGGCACCTCGACGCCAGAGTTGCGCAGGCGCGCGAGCTTGTAGCGCAGGGTCCGCGGGCTGATTCCGAGGCGGTCTGCAGCGGCCTGCCGGCTGCCCTTGCCGGCGCGGAGCGCCTGCAGGATCAGTTCACGCTCGACGCTTTCAATCGAATCGGCCAGCACTGCCTGCGTCGGGTCCGCTGCTTCGCTGACGGGCGCTGCAGTGGCAGCGCGGGCAAACATGCGGGGCACTTCGAAGACTTCGAAATGGATGTGCTCGATCTCGATGACAGGGCCATTCACCAGAATCAATGCGCGCTGCACGAGATTGTCGAGTTCACGGACGTTGCCGGGCCATGGATACGTCAGCAGCACATGGGCCGCGTCGGCACTGATGGCGGGAATGCGTTCGCCCGGCCGGCAACGCTGCGTGAGCAGGCGCATGGCGAGCGGGAGAATGTCATCGCGACGTTCGCGCAGCGGGCTGACCGACAGCGGGAACACATTGAGACGATAGAAAAGATCTTCACGGAACCGGCCTGCGGTCACTTCGGCGCGCAGCTGGCGATTGGTCGTGGCCAGGATGCGGACATCGAGCGCAACCGGACCACGTCCGCCCAGGCGCTCCACTTCACGTTCCTGGATGACTCTCAGCAGCTTCGCTTGCAGGCTGAGCGGCATTTCAGTGATTTCATCGAGCAGCAACGTGCCGCCCTGGGCCTGTTCGAACTTGCCGGGATGAGTGGCGTGTGCACCGGTGAAAGCGCCGCGTTCGTAGCCGAACAGCATCGCTTCCAGCATGTTTTCCGGGATGGCCGCGCAGTTGACCGCGACAAACGGGCCATTTCTGCGAGGCGAGTGGGTATGGATGAAGCGCGAGAGGACTTCCTTGCCCGTCCCCGATTCGCCTGCGATGAGGACCGTGCAGTCGCTGACCGCAACACGACGAGCCAGCTCCACGAGATCGCGTGATGTCTGGGCACAGGCAACGAGATCACTCTCCGCCCGTCGCGCAGCGCGACTGGCATTGGCCGTCTCATCCTGAATTTCCGGCGTTGGCCCGGACTGATCTGTCATGCGTACTCCCGGTGGGCGAAAGGGTTGCCCGGGAAGTCAGATAGCAAGTTCCATGCCGCGCCTGCCGCGAGGCAGGTTATTGCCGGTGGAACGGCTGTTTCGAGTGCATGACTGTGCAGCGAATCACATTTCTGCGGAGGAAGGAGCGAGGCGAAAGGCGGGAATTGATGCAGCGGAAACGATCAGGGAGTGCCGGCACGCGGGGCCGGCAAGAACTTGCCGTCAAAGTTCTGTCGTTTCCTCGCCCACCGCCACCGCCATATCGAACTTGCGCAGTTTCTCGACGAGCGTCGTACGGCGCAGGTTGAGCAGACGGGCGGCATGGGCCACGGTTCCGCCGGCGCGATCCAGCGCCTGCCGGATCAGCGCGCGTTCGATGTTGAACATGTGTTCCTTGAGATCGAGGCCATCGGCCGGCAGCAGGGCCAGCGATTCCTCCGCGCCATTCGCCGACCATGAATCAGCGTGCGGATCACCGGCCACTGCGAACGTGGCAGGCTCGAAGCCGGCCAGCAGATCGATTGTTTCGGTCGCAGGTGCTGCTGTCTCGTCTTCCAGATCGTCCACCGGCTGCCATCCGGCCGGGCGGTACTTGTTTGGCAGATCCTTCACGCCGACAATGCGATCAGGCGCGAGGATCGAGAGGCGCTCGATGAGATTGCCGAGCTCACGGACGTTGCCCGGCCACGAATACGACTGCAGCGCCTGCAACGCACTGGCGGAAAACTGCACCCGTCCCCGCCCTTCCGACTGGCTGTGGGCCGAGAAATCCGACAGCAAAGCCGTCAGGTCCTCGATACGCGAACGCAGTGAAGGCAACTCGATGGGGAAGACGTTCAGGCGATAGAACAGGTCCTCGCGGAAAGCGCCGCGAGCGATGGAGTCCTCGAGATTCCGATGAGTGGCCGCAATGATCCGGACATTGCAGCGCATGGGCATGTGATTGCCGACCCGCTCGAAGATGCGTTCCTGCAGGACGCGCAGCAGCTTCACCTGCATGGGCAGGCTCATGTCGCCGATTTCATCGAGAAACAGCGTGCCGCCTTCGGCGATCTCGAAACGGCCTTTCCGCGAGGTCACTGCCCCGGTGAAAGAGCCCTTTTCATGGCCAAACAGCTCGCTTTCAAGCAGCTCGGCGGGAATGGCACCGCAGTTGATCGCGACGAACGGGCGTTGCCGGCGCGGGCTGGCATCGTGGATGGCCCGTGCAACGAGTTCCTTGCCAGTGCCGGATTCCCCGAGCACCAGCACACTTGAATCATGGGCGGCCACCTGCCGAATCAGCTTGGCAATGTCGCGGATTGCTGCAGACGATCCGGTCGGCATGCGCACATCGGAAGACAGGGCCTGACCGGTAGCGGGCGCCCTGAGGGCGGCGGCCAGGGCAGCCTGCTTGAAAGGAAACGGCAGCCGGGTAACGCGGGAACTGCCCGCGGCGGCAATCACCTGGTCGGCAACCCCGCTTGTGCCGTAGGCCACGACGCGGACGTCACTGAGATAGCCGCGCAGGGCATGGCCCAGCTCGCGCCAGTCGGGCGCGTCGGCAACATCGCCGATCAGCAGCGCCTGGCGGGAAGACGGCGACTGGATCATCGTCCGCATCAACGCAGCGTGATCGATCAGAAGCGGTTCGAGATCCAGCAGGCGGAGAACATCTGCAACCGCTGCTGCCCGTTCGGCATCGCAGTCATAGACGACGACAGCGCGCTCTGCCGCAGTCATGCGGCCTCGCCCGGGTTGGAGCCGGTTTCCGCAAACTGGCAGAAAGCGGTCTCGGAAAGGTGTTCAAGCGAACTGTCGTGCATTGTTCTGGCAGCGGCACAAACGGGCCACAGCGCGTGGCTTGTCGTCATACCTCCCTTATGTTCAGGAGCATACGAGCGAAACTTCAGAAATGCATTATGCAAAGACCGGACGCGGCATGGAACTGTCGACGGGATCACAGGGAGATTCGCGGGTTTGCCGCCGGACGGCCCATCGACTGTGACGCAGTCGTGGAAATGTCCGGGCAATACCGCGGAACGGAGGCAGCAGGACATCCTTGAGCTCGCTTCCCTTGAAAACCTGGGGCGAGCGCAAGATAGCGGCGTCAATGTGACGTCACCATGAGGTTGACCCTGATCGAGGATCCTTACGTGAACCGGAACACGTTCTTTGCGTTACGGCATCAGCCGCGGCGGGATTGGCGTGCTCCGGCGATCTGGCGGCGATGGCGGCGGAAGGCCAGCTTCTCGAGCAGATCGGCAATGGTTTCACTGGGCGGGATGAAGCGCGCCTTGACGCGTCCATCCGCTTCATTGGCGGTAATGCGACCGAGCAACCGCAAAGGCTGCGGCAGGCTGTCACGCAGGTAGATTTCCAGCACGCCTTCCGTCCCCGGCTGCAACGTCGAACCCGGCGCTTTCCACGTAGCGCCGAGCGCGTTGAAGCGTACGGGCACCGCGGCCGGCCTCGGGTTGTTGGCAACCAGGAGCTGGCCGAGCAGATCGAGCAGCAGGTTGACCTTGAGATCGAGTCGCAGCAGTTCGCTGGCAACCTGCGAAGTATCGTCACTCTTCTCCTGCTGACCGTGCTCCTCGATGGCGGCACAAGCCTGCAGAACATGAAGATTGCGTTCGCTGAAACTGGTCACGACCGCCGGATCCAGCGGGCCTTCGTGCGATCGCCAGAAAAGCGGCAGTACATCCTCGTAGGCCAGCTCTTCGTAGAGCACGACCGTGTCTGTGCCCTCGTACATGGTCGCCCCCTGTTGCGTCCGGTTCGTCACTGCGGCATCGATCCTGCGATTCCTGCGTCCCGCGCAGGCCACATCGCGACGAGTGCCCGTTCGGACTCTATCACCGCCTGGGTCAATGCCAGCACACAGGATTCTTCCGCGGCGTGACTGCCCTGTTCCAGGCGATCGAGCAATGCGCGTCGCTCCGAGAGAATCGCGGGAGCACGGTTCCAGTTACCCTGTATCGAGATGCGGACCAGCATCGACGTCGCGGCAACGATACCCTTTGCCAGCATGCGATTTGCCGGACGCAATCCCGAGAGGGAACCTGCGGTCATTTGAATGAAGCGCGCGAAGCGCGCAGCTCCTGGGGAATGGCAATCCACGCCACGCGGATTTCCTGCAGCAACGAGGTGACCTCGTCCAGGATCTCCAGCTTGTTCTCCGCATTCGCGCGAGTCAGCTGGCGGCAGATGTAGTCGTAGAGATCGCTCAGGTTCGCAGCGAGCGGCCCGCCCTTCGACAGATCGAGACTGACCCGCAGCTCTTCCACGATCTGGAATGCACGGCTCAGCAGCTGGCTCTTGTCGCCCATCGACTTGTTGGCGATGCAGCCACGGGCCGCTGCAATGCGTTCCAGCGCTCCGTCGAGGAGCATGAGGATCAGGCCGTGGGGATCGGACGCCGCGACACCACCATGTGCTGCCACCGACTGATAGGCAGACAGGTTTTTGCCACGAGGATAAGCCGACATAACACGATGCTCCGCAGACTGCTTCTACGGAGAGTAACGGCGGAAATCGCGGTGACTTGAGGGGAATCCCCGAGGGGAAGACGGCGACCATGTCGCAATTACTTGAGGCTGGATTTGGACAATTCGGAGAGCTGTTCGAGCTGCTGCGAAAGGTAGGACGATGTCGTCTGCAACGATGACAGCAGCGTATCGAGCGCCGTGAACTGCTTGATGTATCGCTGCAGGGCAACCTGCATGCGGGAATCGACCGTGTCCTTGCGATCCTCGAGATCCTTCTGCTGTTCGATCAGGTTCTTGCTGCGGGATTCGACTGCCCCGCCTGTCTTCAGGCGCTCGTCCACCTGCGCAAACAGCTTCGCGGCAACCCCATTTTCAGAACCGAAGAGATTGGCCACGCCGTCGAAGTTGCCTGTCAAGGCCGTCTTGAGCTTGGCCTCGTCGAGCTTGAGGCTGCCGTCAGCCTGCGTCGTGATGCCGATCCCGGCCAGCGTCTGCGAGGCGCCGTTGGCCCCTGCCACTGCGCCCGACAAGGTCCGGCGCAACTGGCTTTCGATGCCTGTCAGCAGTGAGTCGCCCAGCATCGCTCCGGCGGTCTTGGTGGTCGCGTCGTAGCTGCCGAGCTTGGAAATCTGCGCTTCGAGCGTGTTGTAGGCACTGACAAACGCCTTGATCCGCTCGGTGACGGCGGTTGAATCGTAACCGACGGTAAGGCTGATCTTCTCGCCTTCGGAATCGGCGAGCAGATTGAGCGTCACGCCATCGATTGCGCCCGTGACGGAATTTGTCGTGCTGTGACTTTCGATGTTCGCCACACGGATGATCGCATCCTGCGCGGCTGCAAGCTGCGTGTAGTTGCTGGTGGCTGAAGCGTTGTAGGTCAACGCAGCCAGGCCCCCGTCACCCCCGGCCTGCGCAACTTCAATGTCGCTGGCCGCCCCGGTATTCGCCGAAGTGAGGACCAGATGAGCGCCATCCGTTCCCTGGATCAGGGTGGCGCGAATGCCCGGATTGGTCGTCGATTGATTGATGGCGTCCCGGATGCCGGCGAGCGTGGAATTCGTGCTGTCGATGGTCACCGCGAAGCTTGTCGCACCCAGCGACAAGGTGAGCGTGCCGGTGCCGACCACCTGCGTGCTGCCCGCGGCGAAAGGATCGGAAACAATCTGGTGAGCCGTTGCCAGCTGGACAACCTCCACATCGTAGCTGCCGGGAACGGCAGAGGATGAGGCCGTGGCGGCAAAGATCTCGGGATCTGCGCTGGTTGCCTGGCGCGTGCTGAAAACATCAATCGTCTTGAGCGAACTCAAGGCGGAGCGGAAAGTTGAAAGCGAACCCATGAGGGCACCGACCGCCGAGATCTGCGTCGTGACCTTGGAGGATGCACGCTGGATCTGCGCATCGAGGGGCGCACGCTCGGCCGCCACCAGCTGGGTTGCCAGACTGTTGACGTCGATCTGCGAACCGCCTACTGCACCTGTCGTTGCCACTATCTGCCGCTCCTCGAAAACATCTGTAGCAGTTCCCTATGCAAGCCGCGGACCAGCGTCAGAAAAACGACAGGCGACGGGTGTCTTTCGACCCCCGCCGCCTGGCTTGCTGACTTGCCCGCCCGAAGGCGCTGGGTCATGCGTTTCCCACATCAGCCCCGGAGCAGGCTGAGCACGTTCTGCGGAGCCGAATTGGCCTGCGCCACCATCGCCGTGCCTGCCTGCTGCAGGATCTGGGCGCGGGTGAGGTTGGCCGTTTCCATCGCGAAGTCCGTATCGAGAATGCGGCTGCGTGAAGCAGACAGGTTCTCGGACACAGCCTGGAGGCTGTTGATGGTCGACTGGAAGCGGTTCTGGATGGCGCCCAGGGTGCTGCGCAGCGTGCTGACCGAAGTCAACGCGGCATCCACGCTCTGCATGGTCAGGTTGGCGGCAGAAGCCGTCAACACGCTCTGCGTATTCAGCGAACCACCCAGAGCTGCCGTTGCGACGCCGAGGGCCGTCGCGCCACCACCACCGAGAGTCAGCGCCTCACCCGAAGTAAGCACCAGGTGATCGGTCGAATCGATCGACGCGTAGACACCCGTGACCTGGCTGTTGATTGCATCAACGAGCGCCTGTGACGTGGCGTAAGTACCGGCCACATCCACCGCCGTCGCCGTGCCGACCTGGATCGTGGTCGAAGCGAGGGTATAAGGGGCAGCAGTGCCTGCAACCAGAGCCTGACCTGCCGCGCCCGAACCACCGATCGTGGCAGCACCTGCGCCACCGACCGCAATGGTGCCTGCGCCAGCAACGTCTGCAGTCATTACGATGGCCGAGCCGCTGAGCGTAGCCGTCAATCCCGTCGTCTGGGTGTTGATGTCTGCAACCATGTCGGCAAGCCCGGCGCCGCCGGTATAGTCACCAGTCAGCGAGACCGACTGGGCGCTGCCGCCAGGAACCGTGACCGTGAAAGCAAGGGGCGTGACCGAATAGTCGGTTGCCGTCTGGTTGCCGCTGGTGTAGACCGAAGCCGTTGCAGCGCTGCCGCCGCTGGTGAACAGCGTGCCGAGAGCAACCGTACCGGTGCTCGTCGCAACCTGGCCGATTGCAGTCGCCTTGACGCTCGAGGTGAGCGCGAGGCTGATGGTCTCACCGACGTTTGCACCGACCTGGAAGGTCGCGCCGCCGAAGGAACCGTCAAGCACCTTGCGGCCGTTGAACGAAGTCTGGCTGGCGATGCGGTCGATTTCAGCGATACGCTGCGTCACTTCCTGGTTCAGCGCGATACGGTCGCTGGCCGAGTTCGTGGCGTTGGCCGACTGCACGGCGAGTTCGCGGATGCGCTGCAGGTTGTTCGTCACTTCCTGGAGGGCGCCTTCCGTCGTCTGCGCGAGGGAGATACCGTCGTTGGCGTTGCGGACCGCCTGGCTGAGACCGTTGATCTGCGTGGTCATGCGATCGGAGATCGCGAGACCGGCGGCATCATCCTTTGCGCTGTTGATGCGCAAGCCGGACGAGAGACGCTGCAGTGCCGTTGCAAGCTGGTTGCCGGATGTCGACAGATTGCGCTGGGCGTTCAGCGACATCACGTTCGTGTTGATGACTAGTGCCATGGAATCAACTCCTGTTGTTACCTTTCGCCCCGGACACCCGTCCGAAGCTTGAATCCAGCACTGGCGTTGTGATGGTCGCCCGACTGCTGTATGGGCCCTGTATCGGTGGAGGGGGAAGCAACTTGAGCCTTATGCAGCGGATTCATGGGAACTGTGCAGTCCGTCACGGCCCGATTACAGGTAGTTGAACAGCGAAAGCTGGGAAATCTTCGCGTAGGACGCCTGCGCGGCCTGCAGGCCCGTCAGCTGCTGCGTCATGCGGGTCATCGCCTCGGCGTAATCGAGATCACGGAGGTTCGAAAGCGTGCTGGCGAGCTCTACCCCCAGGTCGTCCCGGGCGGTATCGGAGTTGTCCAGCTGCGAGAGCCGGGCGCCGATCTGGCTGCGAATGCCAAGCAGATGATCCATGGACTGGTCGATCTGCTGCAGCCCGTTCTCGAGCACGGTAGACAGCCTTGCGGTACTGGCTGAATCGGAACCGGAGGCCTGCAATGCGGCAGAGATGCCATCGATCATGGTGAACACGTCCTGCGTGCCGCTGGCCTTGACGGTAAACGTGTCGTTGGTCGCCGGGATTCCGCTGACGCTCACTTGAATGCCGTTGAAGGCAATCGCGCTGCCGGATGTGTAAGCACCGGTTGCAACCTGCGCATTGGTGCTGTCGAGCACTTCCCAGGTATTCGCGTCGATGAAGTGGACGCTGTAGTCGCCGCGCACCCAGGCGCCGCGATTGACGATGGTGCCGGTATCGATCAGCCCTGAGCCCGTGTTCGTGCCGGTTGCGGTGGTCCAGAAGAGTCCATTGCCTTCGGGAATCTTCATGAAGACATCGAAGCCGGAATGGCCATCCGCAATCCGCAGTGACGGACCGATCTGGACCAGACGGCTGCCCTGGTCACCTGAATAGAGAGTGTTGCCGGTGCTCGTGGTCGAGAACGGCTGGGTCAGGGTGGAGTAGCCGGAGAAGAGGTACTCGCCACCCCCATCCTTGCGATTGGCGATGTTGCCAAGCTCGGCCTTCAGCGAGTCGAGTTCCGTTGCAATGGAGACGCGGTCGTTGGGAGTGAGGGTCGCGGTGTTCGATGCCTGGATGACCAGTTCGCGGACCCGCTGCAGCAGCGTCCCGGAATCGGCTACCGCCTGTTCCTCGAGATTCCCGCGTGAACGGGCGAGATCGCTGTTCTTGCCAAATTGTGCCGATTCGCTCTGGGCACGTTCGAGTTCGAGGATGTGAGCCGTCGCAATGGGATCGTCCGCAGGGGAATTCACCCGCTTGCCGCTGGCCATCTGGTTCTGCGTCTTCGACAGCTCCGTCTGCTGGAGCAGCATGGCTGCGAGCGAGCTCGCGTGGTACGCCGCGGTGGAAATCCTCATGCCTAGTTCCTCGTTGCACTCAGCAGCGTTTCGAACATCTTGTTCGCCGTGGCAATGACCTGCGCCATCGCCTGGTACGCGGCCTGGTACTGGACCAGCTTCGCGGCCTCTTCGTCCAGATTCACGCCGGAAAGCGATGCCAGGGAATCGACGCTTTCGTCACGGACGATCTGCTGCGCGTCCCGGCCTACCTGGGCCTGGTTGGTCTTGACGCCGATGTCGCTGATGAACTGTCCCACCGACGCGTTCAACGATGCCGTTCCGCCGTTCAGGATGGGCCGATTGAGCACATCGGCCAGCGCCAGGGCATTGCGGTTGTCGCCGCTGCCGCTCGTGTTGTCACCGACAGAAAAAGTATCGCCGGCGACAGGCGTGCCATTGATCTGCACGCGCCAGCCGTTCACGTCGATGTTGCCGCCGCCCGTGTAAGTGAAAGCACCTGCGCCATTGACCGAATAAGTGGTGGCCGTCAGGAACTGGATCGAGACCGTGGAGCGTAGCTGTGCATTCGTTCCATCCAGCACTTCGCCGGCTGAAATCGTGGCATTGCCGATATTCCCGGCCCCGGCCGACGCAACGATGGGAGCCGCTGCGGCGATTTCCGACGGATCCGTGACGAGCACCCGCAATCCATCGACTGCGCCGCGCGTAGGCAGGATCTGGAGCCGGTCACCGGTCTGGGCAGTGCCGCTCACGACGATGGACAGTCCGTCGGCGAGGAAAGGATCGAGCGCCGTGCCCGTACCCGTCATGGCCACAGCCGCACCGGTGTCCTTGCGCTGTAAAGACCAGCCCGTGCCGGTCAAGGTCATTACATAGTCGGTCGTGCTCAAGGCTCCTGCGCCCGTCCGTGCTACGGCAAGGGAACCGGTGCCAGCGTTGCTGATATTCGCCTGGACCTGAACTCCGCCAGTGGCGAAGAAATCCCCGCCCAGGTTGCCGTTGAGATCGATGCCTTCGCCGTGCTGGGTATTCATCGCCTCGGCCAGCGCAACGCTGAAGCGGCCAAGCGTGTTTCTTGCGGGATCGAGGACCTGTGTGCGGAAGTCGATCATGCCGCCGACAGCGCCTCCGGAGAGACGGCTGGTCACATCGATCGAACTGCTGGGCGTCTGCAGCGCAATCACTTTCCGGGTTGCATCGTAGGGATCCGGTGCGGTGACGAGCCTGCTGGCAGTCTGGCCGATCACGAGTGGCTGGCCGCTGCCGATGAATACGTTGACCGAGTTGTCGCCCTGCTTCACCACGCTCACGTTCACGTGGGTCGCGAGTTCATCGAGCAGGCGGTCGCGCTGGTCGAGCAGGTCGTTGGGCGGCTGTCCGGTCTGGGCGTACCCCGACGAAATCTTCTGGTTCAAGGTCGCAATTCCCTGCGCCAGCGTGCTGATCGAATTCACTTCGCTGTCCAGGTTCGAATTGACCTGGGCCTCAAGGCTGTCGAGGCTCGTCTCGTAGCTCTGGAGCCGGGTCACCAGCGCCTGGGCCTGGCTCAGCAAGGTCTGGCGGGCCGGGATCGAGGTAGGCGTATTGGCTACGGCCTGCACCGCATTGGTGAAGTTCTGCAGCGTGGCACTCAGGCCTGTCTTCGAATCCGCGAAGAGATTGTTGATGCGGCCGACCTGCGTCGCGAAAGTATTCAGCTGCTCGTACGAGCTCGACGACGATCGTGACTGGTTGGCCAGGAAGTCGTCATACATCCGCTTGACCGTGCTGACATCGACACCGTTGCCGACCCAGCCGCTGCCATACGGGTCGGCCTGCCGCGTGGTCATGTCGACAATCTGACGGCTGTACCCCGGGGTACTGACGTTGGCGATGTTGTGGCTGGTGGTATCGAGTGCCCGCTGGAAGGCCAGCAGCCCAGATACACCGGTGGAAAGAAGGTCAGCCATGAGTGCTCCGCAGACGATGAGCGCGAGGCTCGCCGTCATGGGTGAGAAATGTAAAAACGCCTCCGCCAGAATGTCCGGCAGAGCGTCCGACGCTCAGGCTCATGGTTCTTCCCCTCCAGCGGGGGTTAACGGCGCAGCCGTCCCGCTCTTGAGAAGACCCTTGAGACTGTCGGCAACCGCAGTCAGTTTGCGTGCGTATTCGGGATCGGTGGCATAGCCGCCCTGGCGCAAGGCTTTTGCAAATGCAGCGGTGTCATCGCCCGTCCCCAGCGCTTTCGAGTAGCGGTCGCTGTTTCCCAGCAGGGAGGCATAGTCCTTGAAGCAGTCGGCCGGCGAACTGTACGAACGGAAGCGCTCAACGCGACGGGTTGCGAGTCCGTCCTCGAACTCCAGTGTATTGACCCCCACCGTGTCACCCTTCCAGCGACTGCCGGCCTTGATGCCGAACAGGTTGAAGCTGCAGGCGCCATCTGCTCCATTGGGGACGCTGCGTCCCCAACCGGTTTCAAGCGCAGCGTGTGCAAGCAACGTGTCCGGATCGACGCCGAGCTCGCGGCCTGCCTGTTCGGCGTGAGGCTTCAGCTGGCGGATGAAATCCTCACGCGACGTCGGAGGCCAGGCAGCCTGCGAGCTGGAAATTCCCGTTGGAGCAGCAGTAGAAATGTTCTGCTTGAGTGCAGTTTGCGCTGTGTTCGTGTTGCCCGTGACCTGTCCCGACTTGGTCAGCTGCTGGACCAGCATTTCAGCGAGCCCCATGCCCCGGCCTTTCGAGAGCTCCACGGCAAGCTGCGTATCGTGCATGTCCTGGTAGAACTCCGTCGTATCACTGCCCGTCATCGAATCGCCGAAAGAGGCTTCCCGCATGCTCTTGAGCATCATCTTCGTGAACAGGCTTTCGAACTGTCGTGCAGCCTCACGCAGGGCTTGTGGGCTCTGGGTCTTTGCGTCCTGCTTGAGCGAACTCAAGGCTGCCGGATCGGCATAGAAGGCAGCGTTCGGAATCTGGTTCGCGGACATGAATGCAGCCCGGGTGCTAGATGACGATCAGCTCGGCGCGCAATGCACCGGCAGCTTTCAGCGCTTCAAGGATGGCCACGAGATCGCCGGGCGCCGCACCCACCTGGTTGACGGCACGCACGATCTCATCGAGGTTCACCCCCGCGTTGAAGACAAACATCCGGGCCTCAGGTTGGTCCACTGCGACCGTGGAACGGGGCGTCACGACGGTCTGGCCCTCGGAGAAGGCATTCGGCTGGCTCACGTCCTGACGTTCGGTAATCGTGACTGACAGCGAACCGTGTGCAACCGCCGCTGGCATCACTCTCACCAGCGAGCCAATAACGACGGTGCCGGTCCGCGAATTCACGATGACACGCGCGGGTGCATCACCCGGTTCGATGTCGAGGGTTTCAAGAGTAGACAGGTAGGCAATACGCTGACTGGAATCAGTCGGTGCCGCCACACGTACGGAAACGGCATCCAGCGCCTGAGCGGTATTGTCGCCCAGCAGCTTGTTGATGCCCTGCACGAGACGCGTGGCCGTCGTGAAGTCCGGCGTATTCAGATTGAGCATGACGAAAGGCGTGTTCGCAAAATTGCTGGGCACTTCCCGCTCTACGGTCGCGCCATTCGGCACCCGGCCCGCGCTCGGCACGTTGACGGAGATACGCGATCCGTCCTGGCCCTGCACACCGAAGCCGCTGACGATCAGGCTGCCCTGCGCAATCGCATAGACCTGGCCATCGATACCGCGCATGGGCGCCATCAACAGCGTTCCGCCCCGCAGGCTCTGAGCGTTGCCGATCGAATTGACGGTTACATCGATCGTCTGGCCCGCTTTGGCAAACGCGGCCAGTTCTGCCGTGACTGTCACTGCTGCAACGTTCTTGAGCTGCGGATTGACGTTGGACGGAATGGTCACGCCGAAATTGGCGAGCATGTTGCGAATGCTTTGAATGGTGAAAGGTGCCTGGCTGGTCTGGTCGCCTGTGCCATCGAGGCCTACCACGAGCCCGTAGCCGACGAGCTGGTTGCTGCGAACGCCGGCAACCGAAGCAAGGTCCTTGACCCGCTCGGCTGAAGCCGTGCCCGAAACCGTTGCGGCAAGCATCAGCATGCCGAGCAGCGTGATCAGGCGACGAGCGCGATCCATCCGCGCAACCGCGGTGGAGGACGTTTCACCATTCAGGAGTTCGATCTGTTTCATTGCTTGTTCTGTCGGCAAAGCTGCCGGATTCCTGTTGTTCAGAAAGGGGTCCATGGGGAGTCAAAGAACCTCGCGAGCCAGCCCTTGGAGTTGGCATCTGCAAGCGCGCCCTGTCCGCCGTAGGAAATCGAAGCGTCTGCCACCTTGCTCGACGGCAGTGAATTGTCGGGAGCGATATCGATCGGGCGGATGATTCCCTGGATGCGGACGTATTCCTTGCCCTGGTTGATGGTGATCCATTTCTGGCCGCGCACGAGCAGGTTGCCATTCGCGAAGCGCTTGGCGACCGTGACGGTGATATCACCTTCAAGGCGGTTGCTCTGGGTGCTGTCGCCCTTGCCGTCGAATGCCGTCTCGTTCTCGAGACCCATGTTCAGCACTTCAACGCCGTTCACCGTGACAGGACGGCCTGCGATCGTCGGACCCGCCAGATCGGCGCTGGTCGACTTGCTCGTGGTCGTGCTCGAGCTCTTGCTCGCGTTCGTCTTCTCGACGAGCCTGATGGTGACGGTATCGCCCACACGCCTGGCGATGGCATTTTCAAACAGCGCGACGTCGTGTCCTGCCTGATAGATGGAGCCGTTGCTGGCTACCGTCGATTCGAGTTCCTCCGGCCACGTTGCCTCATAGTCCTCAACGCGCGGCGGACCCACGCAGGCACCGAGCGCAAACGCCAGGGAAGACATTGCCAGGACTTTCAGGAAACGATTCATGCGTGCACCGGATGCCATCACGTCTATACAAGCGTTACAGGTTGTTGCTCAGATACTGGAGCATCTGATCGGTGGTCGAGATCGCCTTGGTGTTCATCTCGTACGCGCGCTGCGTTTCGATCATGTTCACCATTTCCTCGACGACGTTGACGTTGGAACTTTCAACGGCGCCCTGCTGGACCGTGCCAACACCGTTCAGCCCGGGCGTACTGGTCTGTGCGGGACCGCTGGCGGCTGTCTCTACCAGAAGGTTTTCGCCTCGAGCCTGCAGGCCCGCGGGATTCACGAAATCGCTGAGCTGGATCGTGCCCACCTGCGTGGGCTGGTTTTGCCCGGCCTGCTGTACGGAGATGACGCCATCCGAACCGATGGTCACGGTCTGTGCTCCATCAGGAATCGTGATGCCGGGCTGCACGCGATAGCCGCTCGAGGTGACGAGTTCGCCCTGTGCATTGACCTGGAAGCTGCCATCGCGCGTGTAGCCGAAAGTGCCGTCGGGCATCGAGATCTGGAAGAAGCCGCGGCCCTGGATGGCGAGGTCGAATGAGTTGCCGGTCTGGCTGAGACTGCCCTGGGTATAAAGTTTTTCCGTCGCGACGACGCGAACGCCGGTGCCCAGTGCAAGGCCGGACGGCGCTACGGTGTCCTGCGACGTTGCTGCGCCCACCTGCTTGACGTTCTGGTACAGAAGATCTTCGAACACCGCGCGTCCCTTCTTGAAGCCGCTGGTGTTCACGTTGGCTAGATTGTGCGCGACGACGGACATGCGCGTCTGTTGCGCGTCAAGACCGGTTTTGGCTGCCCACAGTGCTGGATTCATGATTCAGTTCCTTACTTTGAATTCGATACGGGTCAGCCGAGCCTGAGCAGCTGGGCGGAAGCCTGGCCGTTGTCTTCGGCAGCCTTCATCGCCTTGACCTGCAGATCGAAATGCCGCGACAGCTCGATCATGTTCACCATCGCGTCAGCGATGTTGACGTTGCTGCTTTCGAGTACTCCGGAAGCCACGCGCACGTTCGCATCCGCAGGCGCCGATGCTCCGTCCAGCGTGCGGAAAAGTCCGTCCTCGCCACGCACGACCGTAGCTGCCGGTGGATTGACGAGCTTGATACGGCCAACGGTCGCCATCGTTTCGGGGCCCTGCCCCACTGGCACGATCGAAATCGATCCGTCACCCGCAATCGCCACAGCTGAGTTGGCAGGCACCGTAAGCGGCCCGCCATCACCCAGCACCGGATGTCCTGCGCCGTTCAGCAACATGCCACTCGGATCCACACGCAGATCGCCAGCGCGCGTGTACGCCTCGCGACCATCCGCACCCTGCACGGCGATCCAGCCTTCACCCTGGATCGCGACGTCCAGATCGTGGCCCGTAGCCTGCATGGCGCCGGACTTCTGGTCCCAACCCGTAGTGGCATCGGTTGCATACACACGCGATGCGAACCCCGAACCGGCCACGGCACGACTTTGCATGGCTGACAGATCCGCACGAAAGCCTGTCGTGCTGGCATTGGCCAGGTTGTGGTTGTTCGACGCCTGGGCGCGCAGGGTTTCCTTGGCGCCCGTCATCGCGACGTAGAGGAAGCGGTCCATGTCGTTTACCTGATGTTGATGATCGTCTGGGTGACCTGGTCAGCTGTCTGGATCATCTGGGCATTCGCCTGGAAATTGCGCTGTGCCGTGATCATGTTGACGAGCTGGGCGGTGATATCGACGTTCGATGATTCGAGCGAGCCGGACTGGATCAGGCCAAAGCCCGAGTTGCCCGCCTGGCCTGCGAGAGCCTGGCCGGAGGCAAACGTCTCGGCCCAGTTGGTGTTGCCGAGCTGCTGCAGACCCTGCGCATTTGCGAAGTTGGCAATCGCCACCTGTCCGAGCTGCAACGAGCGGCCGTTTGTGAATCGCGCCTGCACGACGCCGGTAGAATCGACGTCGATGCCGATCAGCCGGCCTGTCGTGAAGCCGTCCTGGGTGACCGATGTCACCGTGAACGAATCGCCGTACTGCGTCGAGCGGGCGAGATCGAAATTGAGATTGATCGGAGCTGCACCGGTGGCCGGCGTATACGCAGGGAAAGGCACCTGTCCACTCGCGGGGGAAGTCAGGATGCCGGTATCGGAGTACTGCAGAGTCTGGGCGGTGCCCACTGCGGACCCGTCGACATACAGTCGCGTCTGCCACTCGTTGGGGTTCGCGGTCTTGGTGAAATACATGCTCGCCGTGTGTGCAGCGCCCAACGAATCGAATACAGTCATCGACGTCGCGTTGTTGTAGCTCGACGGATCTGCCGGATCGAAGGTTGCCGTGACGGGAGCTGAAGCATTCGCCGTCAGGTTGAAGACTGTCTCGACGTTGGTCGTCGCGGAAGGCGCCGATTCGCTGGTCACCAGGCGCAGATCCGACAGGGTGCTGGTGTTGAAACCGCCCGTCGCACTGGCAGGATAAACCTGCAGGCGCTGCTGCTGACTGTTCACCACGTAACCGGTGTTGTCGATCTGGAAAGCGCCTGCGCGCGTGTAGGCAGATGCGCCACCATCACTCAGGACGAAAAAGCCCTGCCCGCTCATGGCAAGGTCCAGGCTGTTGTTCGTAGTATTGATGTTTCCCTGCGTGAACTGCTGGGATACCGCGGCGACTTTCACGCCGTTGCCCACCTGCGCACGACTCACGCCCTGCGGGGACACTGCGAACAGTTCCGCGAACTCCGAGCGCGACTGCTTGAAGCCGTTGGTCGCGGAGTTGGCAATGTTGTTGGCGGTGACGTTCAGATCCGTCTGAGCCGCATTGATTCCGCTCAAGGCGATACCGAATGACATGGAAGCGTTCTCCTGAAGAAAAGCGATTAAGGTTTATTGAGCGGTTACATCACGCGGCGGACATCCGCCAGCGAGAGCGGCCCGAGGGCCGCGGTGTTCAAGGTCAGGCTGCCGGAGGCATCGATCGTCACGCTGGATACGCGGCCATTCATCATCACTTCCATGGCCTGGTTGGTGCCGCCCACGTTCGCGACGGCATCGAGATCGTAGTTGCCGGTGGGAACTGCAACGCCACGATCGTCAAGGCCATCCCATGTGAACGCGGCCGTGCCCGCCGTAGCAGGCACCGAGATGTGGCGGACGATCTGGCCGCTGCTGTCGGTAACGACGAATTTCACGCTGGCTGTGCCATCCGGGATTTCCAGCTCGCCACGGATTGTCTCGCCCGTTACAACGGAGACAGAGTCCGCAGGTGCGAGCACGTCGTGACCCACGAGCGTCGTACCCTGCAGCGCCTGTGCGGAACGCATGGATTCGGTCAGGTTGGTCAGCGAGGTCTGCATGTTCTGGACACCAGACACCGTGCCGAACTGCGCGAGCTGTGCGACGAATTCCGTGCTGTCGAGCGGCTTCATCGGATCCTGGTTCTTGAGCTGTGCCGTCATCAGCGCGAGAAAGTCCTCGATGCCGAGATCGGTCGCTTTCTTCTTCGAAGCATTCGCGCTTGCCTGGGTCTGGGCAGCGAGAGCGGCAATGGGATCGGTGCTTGTCATGGGTCAATTCCTTGAAAGGGTGCCGGCTACTGGCCGAGCTTCAATGTGGCCAGCAGCATTTCTTTCGACGTGTTCATTACTTCGACGTTGTTCTGGTAGGCGCGGGAAGCCGAAATCATGTCCACCATCTCTTCGACGACATTGACGTTCGGTGCGTAGACATTGCCTTCTGCATCAGCGAGAGGATTGCCGGGTTCGTAACGCACAGTGGCGGGAGCCTGGCTCTCTGTAATGCCAAGCACCCTCACGGCCGCTGAACTCTGCTCGCCTATCCCGGACTTCACTGCGGAAAAAAGCGGATGACGGGCGCGATACACCTTCGCGGGATCGCCGCTGACGCTGTCGGCATTCGCCAGGTTGCTCGCAGTGGTATTGAGGCGCACCGACTGGGCGCTCATGCCGGAACCTGCGATATCGAAAATCTTGAAGGAAGACATGGAAGCTCCTGCTCAGGCCGCTGTTTACTGTCCGGTGATCGCTGTCATGAGGCCGCGGAACTTGGCACTCAGGAATGTCAGCGTCGCCTGGTAACGCACGGCGTTCTCGGCAAACGCAGCCTGCTCAAGCTGGACGTCGACCGTATTGCCATCGATGGAAGGTGCAAGCGGTGTGCGGTAAAGAAGGTCGGTCTGCGCCGTATCGCCTGCAGCGGTCTGGATATGACCCGCTTGCGTTGCAGCCATGGCGACTGGTCCGGTGGAGTTGCCCGAGGCCTTGGCGAGCACGCTGCGAAAATCGATGTCGCGCGCCTTGAAGCCGGGTGTATCAGCATTCGCGAGATTGTTTGCGAGCAATTCCGTGCGGCGCGATCTGACCTGCAGGGCGGCTGCATGGATACCGAGGTAGCTGTCCAGATTGGCGGGCATCGACGTCTCCGTCAGAAAGTTCTCTGGCGGGACATCTAGCAAGGCGCGTGCCAGTACGACGAACCCAGTGGTATGGGACCGTTGAATGACAGGAGTGATGCAAATACCGTGAAGTGGCTCTCAGGGGGGCGGCAAGATGTTGCCGCTCACCGGCCATGGATGGTCGTGAGAGAAGCCGTGCGAACGAGGTCGCGTGCCTGATAAAGGTGATCGGCGCGTCAGTCCATATCTTTAGGGCACGAAAGCGTCAGGGTTACGTCTCGCTTGCAAGCGTGAATGGGTGTTCAATGCGACTGCCACTCTCCATGTTGGCATGCGGCTTGCTAGTTCTCCCCGCATGTCAATCCTTCGACGTTATCCACACACACGCCTGGTGCCGCATTTTTCTGCGGTGTTTACAGCATTCGTCGTGTCCTGCATCAGCTTACCGGCCGATTTCGCATTGGCCGATGCCGCGATACAGCCCCTGGACTCGATCCGCACGACTGCCGAGAAATTCGTGATCGCAGAGCTGCCCAAGTCGATCGAAGTATCCCGCCGCAAGGTGATTGCTACCGCCGGCTACCTGGATTCGCGGCTGCGACTGCCCGCTTGCGACGGAAATCTGACGGCGGCGCGGCCACAGGGAAGCGTGCTCACTGCTCGCAACACCATTGGAGTGACCTGTCCGAGCGGAAACGAGTGGACGGTCTATGTGCCGGTCACACTCGAATCCGAAACAACGGTGCTGGTGACGCGACGTGCAGCGGCTCGCGGAGCAAACCTCACTGCGGAGGACGTCGAGGAACGTACACAACTGGTCCCTGGTATCGCGTCGAACTATGTAGCCGACCCCGCGAAACTCGCGGGTATGCACGCCAAACGGGCCATTCCTGCCGGGACCGCGCTGACAGCCGATGTGCTCGCGCCCAATCTCCTTATAAAGAGAGGACAGCAGGTGACGCTGCTGGCTGCGGTGGGAGGTATCGAAGTACGTGCTTCAGGGCGGGCGTTGACCGAGGGCGGCGCTGCCGACCGGATCAGGGTCCAGAACCTGAACTCAACGCGCGTGGTTGAAGGGTTTGTCGAAAGCGCCGATATAGTGAGAATCGCGCCATGACCGTGAACCCCGTGAAAACCCCTAAAGTTCCGCTGCAACCGGCCGTTACAGGGCACGAACGCCAGTAGGAGAGACACGACGTGCCTCACAAGATCAACGGTATCGAGAGCCGCCAGGTGCAGATCGGAAGCGATCGGGCCGTGCAGCGCAAGGGCAGCGATCCGGCCACGGACGCCACGGGAAAGATCCAGGTGGGCGGCGCCGATGCCGTGCATATCACCGGATCAGCCAAGCAGCTGGCCTCCCTCGAACAGACACTCAAGGATGTTCCGGTCATCGATGAAGCGCGCGTCGCGAAACTGCGCAGCGCCATCGAAAGCGGAACGTATGTGATCGACGCAACGCGCGTCGCGGACAAGCTGCTGAGGCTTGAAGACCAGCTGGGCAGCGTATTGCCAGAGTGATCGAGGATCGACGTTGACTCCCAAGAAGATTCAGGACAACCGGCGGCTGGATCCAGCCCTTGCCCGGCAACATATCGAACAGCTACTTAGCGACGAGGCCGCCAACCTTGAGCGCCTCGAAATGCTGCTTGGCAAGGAGCATGAGCTGCTTGAAGGCAGCGACATCGAAGCTCTCGAGCGTGCGGGCAATGCGCGCCAGACATGCATCGCCGAGCTGCTGCGCATCGAAGACGAACGCCGGACGATGTGCCGGATGCTGGGGTTTCCGGCCGATCTCGCAGGACTGCAGCGACTGTTGCAGTGGTGCGATCCCGCCAACGGCCTGTTCGCACGCTGGACCGCATGCATGCAGAAAGCCGCGAGCTGTCGCCAGTTGAATGACCGGAACGGTGCGCTGGTGACCGCCAAACTCAAGCGCGTTGAAGGAATGCTCGGCGTACTCACTGGTCGTGATCGCAGCACAGCCGTGTACAGTGCCCAGGGCGGTTACGCTCGCCAGGCTGCGGGGCACTCGCTCGCACAGGCCTGATTACTTTCTTTCCAATCGGCCCCTGCAATCGAGCAGGGCGCGCTCCAGCAGCGCATTGCCGATGTAATGGCGTTGCTTCTCGGGAACATCCCGCAACGCCAGTTCAATCCTCCGCATGACAGCTTCGTGTCCGGCCAGCTCGAGGCCGGGAGCATCGTCAATCACGATACGCGCCAGGGATGGACGCGACCCTACAGCCCGCATGTTCAACCTCCTCACTGCGTGAAACATCGAGCGGAGACTAGCTGGCGGCCTGCATCGAGCTTGGGGGGTGCTGGGGGGCAAACGGCTCGAAACGTTGGGTGGCTGGCTTGATCTTTGGCTGCTCTTGAATCAGAACCTCAAGCGGAATGCCACGGACGAAACCGGGACTACTTGGTAAGGATGAGCTTGTTGGCCTGCGTGAGGCGCAGCCGGTAATGCCCACCCTCATGCTCGATCAACACTTCCCGCGAGGCGCCGAACAGATCATCGGACCGGAAACATCTCGATGCCCCTGCCCCCGCTCTCGGGGCGACGGGATTGATCGGGCCGGCCGAAGCCGAAGCCGAAGCCGGAACCAAGGGTGTGAAAGGATTGGGCGTCTTCATGCCTGCAAATGATAACGATTCGTATTCTCTTTGCAAGTGCCTGACGGTGAAGAATTGAAACTCCCGGAAAAATAATCAGCGTGCCCGTCCGCCGCGTGAATCGAGGATTGCCGGCCAACCGGTATGGACATACTTCCTGCTACTCTCCCGCCCCGCCGGGTTCGCCGAGGGCGGAGTAATCACGGCGGAACGATCTTGAACAGGGGTGGCCCATGCTCATCAATTGCGTCGTCTACCAGAACGGCGTCCGGATCGCGGAAATCCAGTCGAACGAGATCCACGCCTATATCGGGCGCCCCGACTGCTTCGTGTGGGTAGCCCTGCATGACCCTGATGTCGAAACCCTCGACCAGATGCAGGAAGAATTCGGTCTTCACCCGCTGGCGGTAGAAGACGCCCGCCACGGCCACCAGCGACCCAAGATCGAGGAATACGGCGACTCGCTGTTTGCAGTCCTGCACATGATCGAGCTGGACGGCCACGAACTGCGCGTGGGCGAAGTCGATATTTTCGTGGGGCCGAACTACGTACTGTCAGTGCGCAACCGGGCCGAGAAGGGCTTCCAGGACGTCCGCGCCCGTTGCGAACGCGAACCCGAGCTGCTGCGAAACGGCTCCGGCTACGTGCTGTACGCGCTCATGGATGCAGTCGTCGACCGGTATTTCCCGGTGCTCGAGGCCCTGGAAGACGAACTCGAGGGAATCGAAGAACGCATCTTCGACAACGTCTCGCCGCAAAAAAACATCGAGGCGCTTTATGCCTTGAAGCAGCGACTGATCACGATGAAGCACGCCGTGACGCCACTGCTCGAAAGCGTGGGCAACCTGACCGGTGGCCGTGTACCCAGCGTGTGCGGAGGATTGCGCGAATATTTCCGGGATATCTACGATCACCTGCTCCGCCTCAACCAGGAAGCGGAATACATCCGTGACACGATCGGGACCGCGATCTCGGTGAACCTGTCGATGATCACGCTGCAGGAAAACGAGACGATGAAAAGACTGGCCGCCTACGCAGCTCTCATCGCGGTGCCGACACTGATTGCAGGTATCTACGGAATGAATTTCGCCCACATGCCCGAATTGACGTGGCAGTACGGCTACGGGCTGTCCATCGGCGTCATGGCGGCGATTGACGCGGTGATTTTCTATCGCCTGCGCAAGGCCAAGTGGATCTGATTTCCCTTCTCCCGGCCTCCATGGGTCGTCGCTGAAAGCGGGGCGAAAAAGCGGCGAAGAACCAGACCCGCCGCTCTCTACGGGTGCCGCGAGGCCTCGATATTCTGTCAACTGGATCACGGTCGGTTAGGCAAGGAATGCGGACAATATCCGCAGAAATATCCACCTCCCCCGGCTTACCCATGACAACTGCCGTCAACAACGCGCTCAATACCGCGACTGCCGAAATCAGTGTCGATTCCCTCGCACTCGGTATGTATGTCGCGGAACTTGACCGGCCCTGGCTCGAGACACCGTTCCTGTTCCAGGGGTTCAAGCTGACCGAACAGGAGGAAATCGATACGCTGCGCAACCTGTGCAAGCTCGTCCATGTGCTCGATCCGGATGGCAGCATCGGACGAGCGGAGAGAGCCCGTCGGGCGACCAAACCCGCCCCCGTTCGCGACCCTGCACTCGATGTTCCAACGGATGTCTTCCGCAAACCAGGCAACCGCGTGCTGGACGTCAAACATCCCATGCACGAGGAAATGGCGCAGGCAAAAAAAGCACACGGCGAGCTGGTCACCACTATCGCAACTGTGATGGATGGCTTGCGCTCCGGACGCATGCTGGATATCGACCGTGTGCAGGCAGCTACCCATCCGCTGATCAACAGCATCGGCAGAAACCCCGATGCCCTTGCCTGGCTTTCAGCAATGCGCCAGAAGGATATGGATATCTACAACCAATCGGTATCGGCGGCAGTGCTGATCCTGACTTTCGGTCGCCATCTCGGCCTGCCGCGAATTGCCCTCGATTCCCTCGCCCTTGGCGGTCTTCTGTTCGACGTGGGCAAGACCAGGATTTCAGACGACATCCTGCTGAAGCCGGACCGGCTGTCGGAAACGGAATTCACCGAATACAAGAAACATGTCCAGTACGGCATGGAAATCCTCAGCCAGACACGCGGTCTGGATACTTCGATCATCGCAATGGTGCGCACCCATCATGAACGGCACGACGGTAGCGGCTATGCCAATGGACTCAAGGCAGATGAGATTCCGGCGTTCGGCAAGATCGCGGGCATCGTTGACGCCTACCAGACGATGCTGAGCCTGAGCAATGCGGGCAAGCAGCTCTCGCCGCATCGCGTTCTCAACTATCTCAATCGCCGGCGCGACATGGAATTCGAATCGGCCCTGGTTGAAGAGTTCATCCAGGCGATCGGCATTTACCCCACCGGCACGCTCGTCGAACTGAGCGATGGCCGGATTGGTGTAGTCATCGAACAGAACCGCCGTAGGCGACTGCAACCGAAAGTCATGCTCCTGCTGGATGCGTCGAAGAACCCGCTTCCCGGCACTCAGACCATCGATCTGGTCATCGACGGCGCGAGTGACGACCAGATCCAGGTCATCAACTGTCTCGAGCCTGGTGCCTATGGAATCGACACCGAAGAGCTGTTCCTGTGATGCATAGCCGCCGCCATTGCGTCCATCATGACGACAACCATCACTCATCGCGATGAAGTCTGTGTCCGGCTGACCCCGCTGATCCGCCTTGCTGATGCGGAAAAGCGGATTGTCGGCGTCATGGTGCTCCGGATCGAGAACCTGCGAACCGTCACGATGAGCCGCGGGTACCCTGCAGGCGATGCAATGATTCAGCACGCCCGCAATTCGATTGCGGCCGTCGCACGCAAACACGACTGGAGCGCGCGTATCGGCGACCAGGACTTCATTCTTCTGGCTGCGGGCATGCTGAGTGGCGCCCAGATGCAGCTGGCGGCGAACAAGCTGCTGAAGATGCTGGGAAACTCGCTGCCTTTCGAAGAAGAGGTGCTGCCCATCCAGGCGCGGGTGGGCATTGCGTGTGGACCGACAGACGGTGCGGACGCAATCGCGCTGCTGCATGCCGCCGAGAACGCGCTGCTGCAGGCCGAGCACAAAAGCGAATCCGTGGCTTTCTATGCCGGAGCACCTGCAGAAGAGGCTCAGTCAGACTGGCGTATCGAGGAACTCTTCGACTCCGCTTTCGAACGCGGAGAATTCGAACTCTGGTATCAGCCGAAAATACGCCTGGCTGACAGGAAGATGGTGGGAGCCGAAGGCTTGTCCCGCTGGACCAGCAGCATCATCGGCTTTGTATCGCCCGGCCGCTTCATTCCGGTTGCCGAGCGGTGCGGCAAGATCGATCGCCTCACGTGGTCGACGATCAATACGGCTCTACAGCAGCAGCTGGAGTGGAATGACCCTTCATTGTCGGTTGCGGTGAACGTGTCGGCGATCTGCCTGAAATCCGAGGACCTGATCAACCGCATCCAGAACGCCATCCACCTGTGGGGAGCCAATCCCGCGAAGCTGACACTGGAGATCACCGAGAGCGCGGTGATGGAAGATCCGACGGCCAGTTTCAGGATGCTGAAGGAACTCCGAGAGCTGGGAGTGCGCATTTCGATCGACGATTTCGGCACCGGCCAGTCGTCGCTGGCCTATTTCAAATCACTGCCTGCCGACGAACTCAAGATCGACCGCAGCTTCATCATGAACATGAAGGACGACGCGGCAGATCGCCACATTGTCCAGACGATTATCGAACTGGCTCATCGCCTGGGCCACCAGGTGGTGGCTGAAGGGATTGAAGACGCGGTAACGGCGCAGCTTCTGGCCGATCTCGGCTGCGACATTGCACAGGGATACTATTTCTCAAAGGCTGTGTCGCCTGCGGATTTCCGGAGACTGGCACTCGAACAGGACTCCGTAATGCCTTCGCAAGCCGTTGCTGCAGGCGGCGGCTGAAAAGGCCGCCACCTGCAGCTATTCATATTCAAGCCCGGCGGCGCTGGCTGGAATCCCTGGAGGGTCCACCACGGCCCCAGCTGCGTCTGACCTGCGACTCGCGGTTCTGCTGTTGCACCGGTGCAGCAGCGCGAACAATCCGCGCTGAAGGCGAAGGCGTGGAAATCGCCGGCACCGTCACCCGCTCGATGGACTTGCGAAGCAGGCGTTCGATGTCACGCAGCAGGCCGTTCTCGTCAGGCGAGACCAGCGAGACGGCGATACCCGTAGCGCCGGCACGGCCCGTGCGGCCTATGCGGTGCACGTAGTCCTCGGGAACATTCGGCAGCTCGTAGTTCACGACATACGGCAGCTGGTCGATGTCGAGACCACGCGCGGCGACTTCGGTCGCGACGAGGGCAACGATCTTGCCTGCCTTGAAATCCGCGAGAGCCTTGGTACGCGCAGCCTGGCTCTTGTTGCCATGGATCGCACCCGCAGCGATACCGTCTTCCTCGAGCTGCTTCTGCAACCGGTTTGCACCATGCTTGGTGCGATTGAAGATGAGCACCTGCGGCCATTCGCCGGACCGGATCAGGTGGGACAGCAATGCCCGCTTCTGTTCCTTGGCGATGTGGTAAGCGGACTGCGCCACTGCATCCACCGGCGCATTGCGTCTTGCAACCTCGATGGCAACAGGCCTGTTCAGCAACTTTTCGGCGAGACCACGAATATCGTCCGAGTAGGTTGCGGAGAACATGAGGTTCTGGCGCTTGGCCGGCAGCAGCTTGATGATGCGACGGATGTCGTTGATGAAGCCCATGTCAAGCATGCGGTCCGCTTCATCGAGCACCAGAATTTCAATATGACGCAGATCAGCCGTACGCTGCTGGACGTGATCCAGCAGACGTCCGGGCGTGGCGATGAGGATATCCGTGCCACGACGGAGTGCATCGATCTGTGGATTGATGCTCACGCCGCCGAAAATCGTCTGTGAGAACAGGCGCAGATACTTGCCGTAGGTGCGGACGCTTTCGCCCACCTGTACGGCCAGCTCGCGAGTGGGAACCAGGATCAGCGCACGCGGCGCACGACCCTGCATCGGGCTCGCATTGGCCTGCAGTCTTTGCAGCAGCGGCAGCGTGAAGCCGGCCGTCTTGCCGGTGCCGGTCTGCGCGCCAGCGAGAATATCGCGGCCCGCCAGAATTTCCGGTATGGCCTGCGCCTGTACAGGCGTAGGAGTTTCGTAGCCGCTTTCCTGCACGGCACGCAGCAGTTCGGGCAGAAGCCCGAGAGTTTCAAATGACATTGTGGGAACTATCCTCGACCAGCCTGCTGGGGAAATCCCCAAGTCCGGTGAGGCGGGAACGTAGGTTTCGAGGCAGGATCCGGGCTATTGAAGCTGGATAACGATGCCGCGAGAGGCGAACGGGCTTTCCGGACGAAAGCCGTGTAGACGCGGCGGACTATACACGAATGCTGCGTTGGAGCAAGGAAGCGTGCCTTGGCGGGTGCCCATGGATTCGTTCACGCAGTAGCGGCGGGCAAAAGGTAACGCGCTTCGAACAGGTCGGAAGGCAACGGCTTGCTGAACAGGAACCCCTGCATCTCGTCGCAGTCGAGCAGACGCAGCAGGCGGGACTGTTCCTCTGTCTCGACACCCTCCGCCACGACTTTCAGCTTCAATGAATGAGCAAGGTTGATGACTGTGGACACCAGGGCGAGGCCCTGCGGTCCGGCCGTCATGTCCACGATGAATGATCGGTCGATCTTCAGCGTGTCGACCGGCAGCTTGGCAAGCGAACTCAAGGAAGAGAAGCCGGTGCCGAAGTCATCGATGGCGACGGTGATTCCGAGCGCGCGAATAACCTGCAGACTGGCGATACTGTGCCTCACGTCTTCCATGATCACGCTTTCCGTGATCTCGAGCTCGAGCCCTGCCGCAGCCTGCGCGTCTATGCCGATTGCCTGCTCTATTTCGGAAATGAAACTGCGATTGCGCAGTTGCGACGGCGAAACGTTCACTGCGATGCGGACAGCCTTCAGACCTGCGGCACGCCAACGCAGGTGATCCTCGATCGCTTTGCGCAGCGCCCAGCGGCCTACCTCGTAGATCCAGCCTGTCTCCTCGAGAATGGGGATGAAGCGCCCCGGCGGGACCATACCTGTCCTGGGATCATTCCAGCGGATCAGCGCCTCCGCACTCGTAACCTCCCCGCTGCGCAGATTCACCTTGGGCTGGTAGTGAAGGACAAACTCGTTCTTGTCGAGGGCTTCCCTGAGCTGGTTTTCAAGCATCAGCCTGCCCGCAACCGTGTCCGTCATTTTCTGCGCATAGAAGAGATAGCGGTCCCCGCTCGCCTTGGCCTTCTTGAGTGCGGCTTCGGCATTCCTGACAAGCGCGTCGGCATCGGCGCCATCGTCGGGAAACAGCACCACACCCACCTTGGCGGCAATGCGGAACACCTCATCATTGAGGCGGAACGGATGATCGAGAAACAACTGCAGGGTGGTCTCGAGCAGGCGCGCAACACTGCCCTCTTCCAGAATCTCAGGCAAAACCAGCGCGAACTGGTCTGCAGCCAGCCGTGCCAGCAGGCTCGCATCGCCCACGTTTTCCGTAAGCCAGGCTGCCACCTGCTTCAGCAGCGAGTCACCGGCAGCACGACCCAGCGTATCGTTGATGTTCCTGAAGCGCTCGAGATCGATGACGAACAACGCAAGCTTGTGGTTTGCCGTGACGGCACTGCGAATGTATTGCGCCACCCGCTCGATGAAGAGGCTCCGATTCGCAAGTCCGGTGAGCACATCGTAGTAGGCAAGATATTCGAGCCGTTCCTGCTTGCCGATATGGTCGATCACGAAGGCGATGTCTGCCGCGAGGTCTGTCAGCAGCTTCATCTCCTCCTGGTGAAAGAATTCCTTCTCGCTCGCATAGAGTACCAGCACGCCCACGACCTCCCCCTCCACCAGCAATGGGAAGATGGCAAGCGAGCGAACTCCGGAGTCTGAATACTCCCTGCCAAGCAGAATTCCCGGTTCGAGCTGGGAATCGTTCGAGACAACTGCCTGCTTGTCCTTGATAGCGCGGGCAATCATCGTGGTGGGTGCAACTTCGCTTGAGGTCAGCAGTTTGCCTACCGCATCGAGCAAACCCTGGTCCTTGCCCGCGGATGCGACCACAACAATACCCTGCCCCCCGGGCTCGGCGGTGCAGATCAATGACATCCGGAACCCCCCGGCATCGACCGCGATACGGCAGGCCTCTGCAAAGAGTTCGTTGCGATCACGGACGCGCAGGATCAGCGTATTGATGCCACTCAATACCGCGTAAACGCGATTGAGCTGCACGATCCTGTCCGCAGCCTCCTTCCGCTCGGTGATGTCCTCGCCAATGCTGGCCGTGCCGATGACAGTGCCGTCTGCCGATCTCAGCGCGGTGATGTTCCAGCGGATGAGACGCTGCGTCCCGGCGCTCGTGAGAATCGCGCTCTCCCGGTGCCATGTTGCTGGAAGATCGTCGAGCAGCGACGCGAAGACGTCCTGCAGATTGTTTCCTTCCGGGGGCAGGAATCGTTCGAACCAGTTCTGGCCAATCACCTCGTCACGCTGCCAGGCGGTCAGTCGCAGGAAATAGTCGTTGCAGTACGTGATCCGCCCCGCCCGATCGATCATGATCGAGATGAGTTGCACGTTGCCGAGCATGTCGCTGAACCGGCGCTCGGACTCCAGCAGCTCGCGCGCGGTTTCCTTGCGTTCGGTGATGTCCGTGGCCACACCTGCAATGCGTATGGTCCGCCCCTCCTCGTCACGAACGGGAAAGCCTCGCGACTGGATCCAGCGGACGGATCCGTCCGGACGAACGATCCTGTATTCCAGCTCGAACTTCCCTTCGGCCACGGCTGTCCGGTCCCTGGCGCCACTGGGCGCACGATCATCCGGATGGATCGCATCGAGCCACGACTGCGGATTCGCGTACAGGCTCTCGCAGCTGCGACCCCAGATCTCAGCGTAGGCGGGGCTGATGTACAGCATGCGGTTGCTGCCGGCGTCGCGCAGGAAAAAAACATCGCGGATGTTTTCCGCCATCTGCCGGAAGCGCTGCTCGCTGGCTCGCAGACTCTCTTCGCTTCGCCGCTCCGCGGTGATATCCAGATGCATGACGATGGCGCCTCGGGGACCCGCATGGACCAGGGGTGTTGCAGTCATCAGGAACCAGCGCTGCTGCCCGCGGGAATGGCAGGCATAGTCCATCGAGAATTTCGTGGCTCTTCCGGCAAGCACGGAGCGGATTCCGGCGGCGGCCTGATATGCCTCCGCCGCTTCCGCACCCATCGCACGGTCGCAGACATCCAGGTAGTTGGCTCCGACCCCATACTGCAGCTGTTGCAAGGTTGCATTGCGCAAGAACGGGTCCCAGGCATCATTCACCGAAACGACGAGGCCCTCTGCATCAAGCAGTGCAATCTGTGCGGGCAAGGCGGCCAGGATCGCTGCCTGTCGGTCTGCTTCGATATGACGCAGTCGCTCCTGCGCCCGGCGCAGCAGGAATGTCTGCCCGTGCCGGTCTGCCACCGAATCGACTTCTCCACCCGTGAGTTCCTCCAGCCGCTGCTCCGTCTGATGGAGCACCTCTATCAGCGCGGCGACCTCCTCCTCCAGGTCAGGCGGTGTTTGCCCCGGCTTCATGCAGCGAAGTTCGAAAGTCCCAGCGCTTCAAGGACAGGCTGTGTCTGGCTGAGGGTGCCGATGATCCTGCGCAGCGGGGGTGGCGCGAGCTTGATCAGGGTGGGTGTCATGAGAATGCCCTCCGCGAGTGCGCGTTTCGGCTCGCGAAAGACGTCCACGATCTCGATTTCGTGGCGATCAGGCAGATGGCGCCGACAGATTTCCGCCAGATTGGCGCGGGCCTGGGCGGAGTTCGGCGCGTCGCCTGCGATATAGAGCCTGAAGCGGAACATCGGGCGATTCATGGCAACCTTATTTTCCTTCCGGTTTGGCTGCATCGGCACCGCGCAATTCCTGCATGCGTGTCCGGCCTCGCGTCAGCTCCCGTTCGCGACTCTGCGTGGTGCGGGTGAGCAGGGCCTTCTCCACCTGCTTGGCCTCGAGCTCTGTTTGCAGCGACTTCACTCGCACTTCAAGCACGGCTTCCTCCGCATCGAGCCGGACCCGCTTGAGCTTGCCAGCGACTTCCGCCACCTCTTCTGCAACGCGTTCGGCGCTTTCCTTCTCCCAGCGCAGCGTGCCCATCAAGACTTCGCCTCCCGCGGCATAGATGTCGGCAAGCGTCACCCCGGCATCGCTCAATATCAGCTCGCGCACCTGGTTGGAGTGCGCCGTGCCGCGGGACTTGATGATGGACAGGCCACGGTTGCGCTCCCCTGCCTGCACCAGGTAGCTCAGGTGAATCCACGTATCCGCCAGGGTGGATATCTGTAGCGGCGAACCGCCTTCCGCCTGGTTCGATATTTCATCCAGCAGGCTCGTACACACGAGCGTGGTACCGGCCGCCTTGGACCAGTCGATCAGTCGTTCGGCCACGCTGTGGGCCGTCAGCTCATTGCCTGATTTCGAAAGCGCGGACACCGGGTCAATCACCACGCACCGTGCGCCGTGTTCCCGGGCGAGCGTCTTGATCCGCATCAGATATGTTTCCGCGCTGCCCGTGATCGTTCGCGCAGAGATCACTCGCAACCGGCCACTCTTCACATAGCGGTCGAGGCGGATGCCGACGGAAGCAAGATTGCGCACGACTTCGGTTCCATCGGAATCGAAGCTCACGAACAGCGTGCGTTCGCCGCGTCCACACGCAGCCTCGGCAAAAGCTCCGCTCAACGTCGTCTTGGCAGTCCCGGGCACGCCGGTGATCACCACGCTGGCGCCGCGGTAGTATCCCCCGCCGAGCATGGTATCGAGCCGCTGGACGCCGCTCGATACGCGCTCCTGGATCACCTTCACATCCACGCGTCCCAGTGTGCGTGCAACGGCAACCTCGAACCCGCCGTTGCCGATCAGGAACGGCGCCTCGTTTTCATCGAAGCCGGAGCCGCGATACTTCTGCACCCGCAGGTTCCGTTGCGATACACCGAGGACGACGCTGTGATTCAGGATGACAGCGCAGTCGACCATGAACTGCATGAAACCGAACGGCTGCTGACTGTTGATGGAACTGGTTTCATCACCGCCTGCCTTCGAGGTGATGATGCCCGTGAGAGAACGAGCGAGCAGCCATTCGTGAAGCCGGTACAGCTCGCGTCTTTTGGCGGCAAGGTCAGGCAGCAGCGCCAGCACGATATCGAGTGCATCGAACACGATGCGCTTGCCTTTCATCCGGTCGATCTGTGCGTCCAGTGCTGCCAGCATGCCGCCGAGATCGAAGCTCCCAGACTGGATCAGGTCTGGAGCCGGCTGCGCATCCATGAAGAACAGCTTCTTGCGCCTCAGTCCGGCAAGGTTCCAGCCGAAGCCCTCCGCATTCACTACAATCCGTTCCGCACTTTCCTCGAACGCGACAAAGATGCCCGGTTCACCATTGTCCTGGGCGCCGGATACCAGAAACTGCAATGCAAAGATCGTTTTGCCGGAGCCGGGACCGCCGACGAGCAGAGTGGTGCGGCCGCGCGGCAAACCGCCGCCGGTGATTTCGTCCAGCCCGGCAATCCCGGTTGGCGCCTTGGCAAGCCCTTTCATCGGCACCGAGGGCAGGGATTTCATGTGGATTCCCGCGAGGAAAAAGCCGCTGCCAGCGCTGGGGCAGCCGGGAACTGGCGTGCCGCAGGCACGCAGGGCTGCATGGTGAATGCCCTGCGACGGAATCTCCGTGCGCCAGCGTACGGAGCGGGAAATTCGTTTTCTGGACGACGGCTGGAGCAGCCGCAGCTGCAACGACCCCTACCCGCGACGTCGGCGAACGCGCACGTGGCTTCCAGCTCCTGCTGCGATCAGCAACAGGGACACCACTATCGCCGGCCAGTTGCCTGCGCGGGCATAGGGTGTCAGTCCGGTGCGGGGCTGCACCGTGCCGGTAAGGACAGCGGGTTTGAACTGCGGAATCGTGCTCATGACTTTGCCGTCGGCACCGATGAGCGCCGTGATCCCGTCATTCGCACCCCGCAACAATGGCCTGCCCGCTTCGAGGGCGCGCATGCGGCTGATCTCGAGATGCTGGTGCGGAGCAGTCGAGTCGCCAAACCACGCATCGTTCGTCACGTTGATCAGCAGTGTCGCCTCCTGGAGGACATCGAGCTGCTTTGATCCATACGCGTCTTCGTAACAGATGGTGGCACCGAGCGCCTGGCCGGCGACGTGCAGCGCAGGCTGGCCGTCTTCACCCGCGGAAATATCCGAGTTCGGCAGACTCATGAGCCGCATCCACTGGCGCACGAATGACGGCACAGGAAAGAACTCCCCGAAGGGAACCAGACGGCGTTTGTCGTACCACTCCGCATCCTCGTCCAGAGCGAGGATCCCGTTGTAGACCTTCAGCGAGTCCGGGTCCTGATGCAGCAATCCCATTACGACTGAAGAGCCCGATGCCTGCGCATCCCGCCACAGTGCCTTCAGATAGTCCGCCAGCGCGTGGGCGATATCGGGCAAGGCGGCTTCCGGCCAGAGAATGATCTGCGCCCCGAAGTGCGGCTCCGTCAGGTTGCGGTAGAGCGCAAGCGTCTGATCGCGTTGCGCGATGCTCCACTTCATTTCCTGCGGAACGGCGCCTTGCACGATGGCCACACTGACGGGGTTTCCAGAAGGCACTGTCCATTCATGGCGGTTCAGCGCGAAGCCTGCTGCCCACGGCACGAGGGCCGCGACCAATACTCCAATACGCGCCTTGCCTCGCATCAGCACTGCAGCGACGATCGCGCCTGCAGTCAGCATCACCAGAAGACTGACGCCGTAAACCCCGATGACCGGTGCAAAGCCCGCCAATGGCGTATCGAGCTGCGTGTAGCCGACGGCAAGCCACGGAAAACCGCTGAGAAACCAGCCCCGGAACCATTCCACCAGCACCCAGCCACCGGGAAGTACGGCAAGCCACCTGACCATTCCCGATGATGGCAGCCAGCGCGCCTGGACATACCCGAACAGCGCGGTGTAGCCGCCCATGATGGAGATCATTCCCGCCATCAGGAACAGTGCGACCCAGATCGGCGCATTCCCGATGATATGAACGCTGTGATAGATCCAGTACGTTCCTGCGAGGAAGGTCCCGACAGTAAACCAGAAGCCTGTTCTGGCAGCCTGTCTTGGCGAAGCACCCTGCCACATGAGCAACAGCAACGCTGGACAGAGCACCGCCAGCGGCCAGAGGTTGAAAGGCGCGAACGCAAGCGCAAGGGCGGCACCCGCCAGGAAGGCTATCAAGGCTGGAAAACGCTGGAGAAGGAAATTCGTTGGCATGAAACCGGGGAAATGAGGCGGGTGGAAATGAATGTATGACAATGACGTGGAACGCGGCTTCGCGCAGTTCACCGATCGTCAGTCAATTTTTCAGTTCTCGTCGGGCGGCTTGATGTCCCGGGGCGACACCACACGCAACATGTCGAGGCGGCGCCGGTCTGCCCTCAGCACCTTGAACTCCAGTTCGCCGAACGTGAAAGACTCACCCCGACGCGGCAGGCGCCCGAGATCGTGCGTGACCAGTCCGCCGATGGTGTCGAACTCGTCGTCGCTGAAACCGGTGCGGAAATAACGATTGAAGTCCTCGATGGGAGTCTGCGCCTTCACCGTGAACTGCCGCTCGCCTTCCTTGCGGATCTCCAGATCGTCATCGACATCGTATTCGTCACCGATGTCGCCCACGATCTGCTCCAGCACATCCTCGATGGTCACGAGACCAGCCACACCGCCATATTCGTCGACCACGATGGCGATATGGTTGTGGCTGACACGGAATTCCTTGAGCAGGACATTCAGGCGTTTGCTTTCCGGAATAAACACCGCGGGCCGCAGACATTCCTTGATATCGAAATCCTTCTGGCCGTCTTCGGTGAAATAGCGCAGCAGGTCTTTCGCCAGCAGGATGCCGGCAACCTGATCACGGTCATCGCCAATCACCGGAAAACGCGAATGTCCTGATTCAATCACCACGGGCAGGATTTCTTCCGGCACGTCGCTGCGATTCACCACCACCATCTGCGAGCGGGGGACCATGATGTCCCGCACCTGGAGCTCAGCCACTTCAAGCACGCCCTGGAGCATTTCCAGCGCCTCGTCATCGATGAGGCCGCGTTCGTGGGCATCCGTCAGGACCTCCAGAAGCTGGTCGAGATCGCGCGGCTCCCCGCTGAAGGAATCGGTGATCCGTCGCAGCCAGCGTCCTGTGGCTCCAGAGTCCTGATCGCTCATCGCGGTACTGCGTCCTTGGCAAAATAGGGGTCCGGGAATCCGAGCCCGGCGAGTAACCGGACTTCCAGGCGCTCCATGACTGTGGCGTCCCGATCGACCTCATGATCGTAACCGAGCAGATGCAGCGTGCCATGGACAACCATGTGCGCCCAATGGGCGTCGGCCGCTTTCGACTGTTCTTTTGCTTCACGCCTGATCACAGGTGCACAGATCACGATGTCGCCGAGAGGTGCCGATGCATCGACAGCAGCCGCGAGCGCATCTTCCAGTGGGAACGACAGCACGTTGGTCGGCTTGTCCTTGCTGCGCCACTGGCGATTGAGATGGCGGCCCTCCGCAACGCCCACGATGCGCAGCGTGAGGCTTCTGGGCTGGCTGCCGGCATGCGCTGCCGAAGCCAGAAGCGCCTGTTCTGCCCACGCACGCAACCTGCGAGGATGCGGAATACCCCGGCGCGAAATCGCGAACTGCACTTCGATAGTGGGAGCGAGTCGGGTTGCGCGCCGCTGTGGACGCCTGGAAACCGGCAGCGAGCTGGAGAGAGCAGTACTCACGCGGGATGCAGAACCCGGGCGACAAGGTGGCCCGCCGAGCCGATCATGTCGAGCCTCCTGATTCCGCCGTATTGCGCTCGTAAGCCTCGACGATCCGCTGCACGAGAGGATGACGCACCACATCCTTCGAATTGAAGAACGTGAACTCCACCCCTTTGACGCCCTGCAGGATTTCGATGACATGCTTGAGACCCGAGACCTGCTGCCGCGGCAGGTCGGTCTGCGTAATGTCGCCAGTGACGACCGCACGCGACCCATAACCCATGCGCGTCAGGAACATCTTCATCTGCTCGATGGAGGTGTTCTGTGCTTCGTCGAGAATGATGAACGAATCGTTGAGCGACCGGCCGCGCATGAACGCGAGCGGCGCGACTTCGATGACGTTGCGTTCGATCGCACGCGTCACGCGGTCGAAGCCCATCATGTCGTACAGGGCGTCATACATGGGCCGCAGGTAAGGATCGACCTTCTGCGCCATGTCACCGGGGAGAAAACCCAGGCGTTCACCCGCTTCCACCGCGGGTCGCACGAGAACAATCCGTCGCACACGATCCGTCTGCAACGCCGCCACTGCGGACGCAACTGCGAGATACGTTTTACCCGTGCCTGCAGGACCGATACCGAAAGTCAGGTCGTTGTTTCGGATCGCCTCGAGGTACTTGCGCTGGTTCGGACCCCGGCCGCGAATACCACCGCGCTGGGTGTGGATGATGGAATCATCTGTCGGCGCCGGAATGGACACGGGGTCCTCGCCCAGCCCCGACTCCTGCAGCGAGAGATGCACGCGGTCTGGAGAAACCGCCTCGGACGCAGACAGCTCGAACAGCTCCCGCAGCACCCGTTCCGCTGCTGCCGTCCCGCGCTCGTCGCCACTGATCTGTACCCGGCCACCGCGACGACGGATGTCGACACCCAGGCGCGTGGCAACCTGGCGCAGGTTCTCATCCATGGGTCCGACGAGGTTCGCGAGGCGCACGTTGTCGGCCGGCTCGAAAATCACTTCCTGCGTGATCCCGGCGGCGCTCAAGAGGCAACTCCCATGCGTTGTTCCGCGACCAGCCTGCCGCGAAGGGAATTCGGTCGCGCTTCCGTAATCACGACCTCCGCGAACTGGTTGATGAGCGTCGCTGGTCCCTGGAAATTGACCCAGCGCATGTTCTCGGTACGACCAGCCAGCTCCCGGGGATCTTTCTTCGCGTGCCGCTCGACGAGCACGCGCTGTACGGAACCCACCATGCCCTGACTGATGGCCAGTGATTGCGCGTTCAAGCGAGCCTGCAGCAGCTCGAGACGCTGATGCTTCTCCGCTTCGGTTACATCGTCCGGAAATGCCGCGGCCGGCGTTCCAGGCCTGCGGCTGTAGATGAAGCTGAAGGACTGGTCGAAGCCGACATCGGCAATCAGGTTCATCGTCGCCTCGAAATCGCGATCCGTTTCACCCGGGAAACCGACGATGAAGTCGGAAGAGATACTGATGCCGGGGCGAACTGCCTTGAGGCGGCGGATCTTCTGCTTGTACTCGAGCGCTGTGTACCCGCGCTTCATCAGCGCAAGAATGCGATCCGATCCGCTCTGCACGGGCAGGTGGAGATAGTTGGCGAGCTGCGGCACATCGCGATACGCCTCGATGAGCGCGTCGGTGAACTCCACCGGATGGGAGGTCGTGAAACGGATCCGCTCGATGCCATCCATATCCGCCACCGCGTAGATCAGCGTGGCCAGATCGCACTCGGTCCCGTCCATCGCGCCGGCATAGGCATTGACGTTCTGGCCCAGCAGGTTGATCTCGCTCACACCCTGGGTCGCGAGGCTGCGCACTTCGGCAAGGACCTGTTCAAACGGCCTGCTGACTTCAGGACCCCGCGTGTAGGGCACCACGCAGAAAGTGCAGTACTTGCTGCAGCCTTCCATGATGGAAACGAACGCAGAGGCCCCTTCTGCGCGCGGTGCCGGCAAGTGATCGAACTTTTCGATCTCCGGGAAACTGATGTCCACCACCGAACGGCTGTGCTTCGCGAGTTCCGCGATCATCTCCGGCAAGCGGTGCAACGTCTGCGGTCCGAATACCAGATCAACGTAGGGAGCGCGTGCAGTGATGCCCTCGCCTTCCTGGCTGGCAACACATCCGCCGACACCGATGATGATCTCCGGACGCAGCTCCTTGAACTCGCGCCACCGCCCAAGGTGGGAGAACACTTTCTCCTGGGCCTTCTCGCGGACGGAGCAGGTATTGAGCAACAGCAGATCCGCTTGCGCGGGATCATCGGTCAGCTCGTAGCCATTGGATGCGTGCAGCACGTCCGCCATGCGGGCGGAGTCGTACTCGTTCATCTGGCAACCAAAGGTCTGGATAAAAAGACGAGGCATGGGACGCAAGAATAAGCGGGCTGGCAGACGCGCGGAAAGATAAGCCGCGAAGTCTATTATTTCAAAGACTTACAAGGCATTACTTGCCACTGTGTTTGACTTAGCCCGCTAAGCGCTCCATTAGAAAGGGATATCGTCGTCGAATTCGCCGGAGTCGCTCGCCGGCATCGGCGCGCGTTCTTCAGTTTTCGCAGCGCCGGCAGGCCGGGCTTCGCCGCCGCCATACTGCCCACCCGATGCCGGCCCGCCACCGCCACCGCTGCGGCCTCCCAGCATCTGCATGTCACGCGCAACGATCTCGGTGGTGTACCGGTCGCCGCCTTGCTTGTCCTGCCACTTGCGCGTCCTCAGGCTGCCCTCGATGTACACCTGCGAGCCCTTGCGCAGGTATTCCGCCGAGATCTCGGCCAGCTTGTCGAACAGCACGATGCTGTGCCACTCCGTACGCTCCTGCTTGTCGCCGGACTGCTTGTCGGTCCAGTTTTCGCTGGTCGCGATCCGGATATTGGTCACCGGCTTGCCGCTCGGCATGTAGCGGGTCTCGGGATCCGCTCCAAGATTGCCCACCAGGATCACCTTGTTGATGCCGCGCGCCATGGTCGCTCCGTTGCAGTCGTTGAGGCCCGAAAAAACGGCGTTCATTGTAAGCCGGAGACGGCAGGAAAGGGGATTTTGCATGGGGCTTGACACCCCCCGTATATTAGAAAGCTTCAATCAATTCCCTCAGATTCCGCCCGAGTCCAATGCCCAGAGCCCAAAACGCCTCACCGACGTCTTTCATCCGCATTCGCGGGGCGCGCACACACAACCTGCGCAACGTGAGTATCGACCTGCCCAGGGATCGCCTGATCGTGTTCACCGGACTGTCGGGCTCCGGCAAGTCGTCGCTCGCGTTCGACACCATCTACGCGGAAGGACAGCGTCGCTACGTCGAATCGCTGTCGGCCTATGCGCGACAGTTCCTCTCGATGATGGACAAGCCGGATATCGACTCGATCGAAGGGCTCTCGCCCGCGATCGCCATCGAGCAGAAATCCACGTCGCACAATCCGCGCTCGACAGTCGGCACGGTGACGGAGATCTACGACTACCTCCGGCTGCTGTATGCCCGCGCCGGTATTCCACGTTGCCCCGACCACGGCATGGATCTCGCAGCCCAGACCGTGAGCGAGATGGTCGACCAGGTGATCAGGCTGCCGGAAGGCACGCCCCTGCTGCTGCTTGCTCCGGTCATCCTGGAACGCAAAGGCGAACACGCCCACGTGATCGACGAACTGAAGGCACAGGGCTTCGTGCGTGCGCGCGTGGACGGGAAAGTGGTCGAACTCGACGCACCGCCCAAACTGAATTCCAAACGCAAGCACACCATCGAAGCAGTCGTTGACCGGTTCCGGGTGCGCCCGGATGTAGCACAGCGCCTGGCTGAATCGTTCGAGACGGCATTGCGGCTCGCCGACGGCGTCGTCCGCATTGCCTTCATGGATGCGCCTGATCGTGACGAACTGGTGTTCTCCGACCGCTTCGCCTGCAAGATCTGCGGCTACAGCCTTTCCGAACTCGAACCGCGGCTCTTCTCGTTCAACAACCCGGCGGGGGCGTGCCCTTCGTGCGACGGCCTGGGCGTCAAGCAGTTCTTCGATCCGGGACGGGTGGTGCATCATCCGCACCTGTCCCTGGCAAGCGGTGCGATCCGCGGTTGGGATCGTCGCAACACCTATTACTTCCAGCTGATCCAGTCACTGGCCCGGCACTACAAGTTCGATATTGAAACGCCTTGGGAAGAGCTGCCCGAAAAAATCCGCAGGCTCCTCCTCAGCGGCAGCGAAGAGACGCGGATCGAATTCAACTATGTGGATGCCCGCGGCAATTCCAGCAAGCGCGCTCACAAATGGGAAGGCATCCTGCCGAACCTCGAACGGCGTTATCGTGAAACCGAATCGGTCACCGTGCGCGAGGAGCTGGCGAAGTACCTGAGCAATCAGCCGTGCCCCGAATGTCACGGCACACGACTCAATCGCGCGGCGCGGCATGTGTTTGTCGCCGATCGCAACCTGTCATCGCTGACCGGGCAGAGTGTCGGCGATGCGGTCGAGTGGTTCTCCAAAGTGCGCCTGGACGGCTGGCGAGGCGAAGTTGCCACCAAGATCGTCAAGGAGATCGGCGATCGTCTCGGCTTCCTCAAGGACGTCGGGCTCGATTACCTGACGCTCGACCGCAGCGCTGAAACGCTGTCGGGCGGCGAAGCCCAGCGTATTCGACTGGCGAGCCAGATCGGCTCCGGCCTCGTAGGCGTCATGTACATCCTCGACGAACCGTCGATCGGCCTGCATCAGCGCGACAACCAGCGCCTGCTGAATACGCTCGTTCATCTGCGCGATCTCGGCAACAGCGTCATCGTGGTCGAACATGACGAAGATGCGATTCGCCAGGCCGACTATGTGGTCGACCTGGGACCGGGTGCTGGCGTGCACGGCGGAACAGTGGTCGCGCACGGGACGCCGGGGGAAGTCGAATCGAATCCCGACTCCATTACCGGTCAGTACCTGTCGGGCACTCGCAGAATCCAGGTGCCCGCGATGCGGACGCCCGCACAGAAAGACCGTTACCTGCGCATCCTGAATGCAACGGGCAACAACCTCAAAGGCGTCACGGTCGACATCCCTCTCGGCCTGATGACGTGCGTGACTGGAGTGTCGGGCTCCGGCAAGTCCACGCTCATCAACGACACGCTGTTTTCCTGGGTGGCGGGCAAGCTGAACGATGCGTCTTACCACCCTGCGCCGAGCGACGGTGTCGAGGGCATCGAACATATCGATCGGGTGATCGACATCGACCAGAGCCCGATCGGCCGGACACCCCGTTCGAATCCGGCAACGTATACGGGGCTGTTCACACCCATCCGCGAGATCTTTGCGGAAGTACCGGAATCGCGGGCACGAGGCTATGAACCCGGACGCTTCAGTTTCAACGTGAAGGGCGGCCGCTGCGAAGCCTGCGAAGGCGATGGCGTCATCAAGGTCGAGATGCACTTCCTGCCTGACGTGTATGTCCCGTGCGATGTCTGCAAGGGTCGGCGCTACAACCGGGAAACGCTCGAGATCCGTTACAAGGGCAGGAACATCAGCGAAGTGCTGGAGATGACCATCGAGGACGCACTCGAATTCTTCCGCCCCGTGCCCACGGTCTACACGCGGCTGCAGACGCTCATGGACGTCGGCCTGTCGTACCTCAAGCTGGGCCAGAACGCGACGACACTTTCGGGGGGCGAAGCCCAGCGCGTGAAGCTTGCGAAGGAACTCTCGAAGCGGGCAACCGGCCGGACGCTCTACATCCTGGACGAGCCCACTACGGGACTGCATTTCCACGACATCGAGCAGTTGCTGGCCGTCCTGCACCGGCTGCGCGACGAAGGCAACACCATCGTGGTGATCGAACACAATCTGGACGTCATCAAGACTGCAGACTGGATCATCGACCTGGGACCGGAGGGCGGGAATGGCGGTGGCGAAATCCTGGCTGTCGGACGCCCCGAAGACATCGTCCAGGAGAAGGCTTCATATACGGGCCACTATCTGAAACCCGTTCTCGAAAGAGCCCGGCCGCGCAAGGAGCGCAAACGGGCCTGAGCGGCGTCAGGCTTTGGGCGACTGGAAAACGTGGCGGACTTCTCCATTCGCCACCGATTCCCGGTAACGACCGCCCGTGTACTTGCCGATCACCGTTCTCCAGAACGCCAATGCACCCGTATTGCGCAGGAACTCGATGATTTCCCAACGGCCCGCAAAGCGGCTGAAGATCAGTATGGCGGCACTCGCCCCTACCCCCAGCCGGCGGACATCGGCGGTCACGAAGAATTCGGCCAGGCGAAAATCGAGTTCCGCGCGCCGGTTGACGGGCGGACGGCTCACCAGCGCAAAACCCACCGGTCGGTTGTTCTGCAGGATGACGAGCGGATGCGAACTGTCGTCGGCGAACCAGCGTGCCATGAGATCCGGCTCGCGATCGGCGAATTGACCCGCCTTGCCGAACGCCGGAAACATGCCGGTATTCATGCTGGCGCTGGTCAGATCAGCAAGGTACTCGCCATAGGCACGCTGGATCCATTCACGATCCATCGAATCCCGCGCGTCCCTGATGCTTACGGTCATGAGTTGGGGCTGGACCCAATTACCTGTGCCGGTTGGCGCAGGCTGGAAAAGAAACATATCGAAACCGGACGCCCGTCCGGCCGGCGCAAGTATACACCGGGCGGGCACGAGGCCCGCCCGATGTCAGCGATCACTGCGCGGGAGTGACGGCTTCCTTCGCAGCTTCGCCAGCTTCCTTGGCAGCTTCGCCTGCAGCAGCGGCGGCATCGCCAGCGGCAGCAGCAGCGTCGGAAGCAGCTTCACCGACAGCGGCACCAGCAGCAGAAGCTGCATCGCCTGCAGCAGCGGCCGCATCGGAAGCAGCCTCACCGGCAGCGGCAGCAGCATCCTGCGCAGCTTCAACCGGTGCGGATTCCTGACCACCACATGCGCTCAACGAGAGCGCGAGCACGAGTGCGCTCAAAGCAACTTTTGCGTTCATGAGAATCTGTACCCCGAGGTTTGAATGAAAAGCGGACACCTTGAGTTCGCAACCGGAGTCATATCACCATTTTGCGACACGGCTCCAGCGACGATTACGGCGGGGGATTCTAGAAGGTTTCATTTGCCTTTGAAACAGCCGATGCGCGTTCCGTACTGGATTTCAAGCTGTTTTCGCTATCGCAGAATTGACGAAAAATTCACAATTCAATCCTTCACTGCTTCTTCAGGAGATCCCGGATTTCCTCGAGCAGCACTTCCTGGCGCGGCGGTGCGGCTGGCGCAGCTTCCGCCTTGCGCTTCACGCGATTGATGAGCTTGACCACCATGAAGATCGCAAACGCGACGATGGCAAAATCGAAGACCGTCTGCAGGAAGGATCCGTAGTTGATCGTGACTGCTTCCGCACCCTCCCGGATGGCGGGCAGCGTGACGGCAAGCTTGGTGAAATCGACACCGCCGATCACGTAGCCGAGCGGTGGAGTGATGAGATCGGTCACTGCGGACGTCACGATCTTGCCGAAGGCTGCGCCAATCACCACACCCACGGCCATGTCGACGACGTTGCCCTTGACCGCAAATTCCTTGAACTCTTTGCCGATGCTCATGCGGAACTCTCCTCACCTTGTTGTCAAACGGATTCAATCCGGGTCCGGAGCCGGCCTTAGGCAGCCGAACGTCTGGCTGAACAATAAAGCAGATCAGTGGCTCCCGATAGCCGTTTCCCGCGGACAAAAAAAAGCCGGGCTGATGCCCGGCTTCTGTTTTCCGCGAGTCAGGTCTTCCTGGCTCAATCTTTCTTTGCAGCCTTTTTCGCAGCCTTCTTCTTCGGCGCCTTCGGTTTTTCGTCTGCAGCTTTCGCTGCTACCGGTGCCTCGGCATCGTCGCTCTTTGCCTTAGGCTTAGCAGGCTTCTTGGCGGCCGGAGCCTTCTTGCCCTTGGGCGCTGCGTCGTCCTTGTCCGAGGCTTCAGTCTTCGCAGGCTGATCGACCAGTTGCATCAATGCCATCGGCGCCGAATCGCCGGGGCGTTCTTCCATTTTCAGGATGCGCGTATAGCCACCCGGACGTGCCTTGTAACGGGGCCCGAGAATCTCGAACAGCTTCTCGACAATGCCGTCATCGCGCAGCTGGGCGAATGCAAGGCGCCGATTGGCCTGGCTGTCAGCCTTGCCAAGCGTGATCAGGGGCTCGACGACGCGACGCAGCTCCTTGGCCTTGGGAACCGTCGTGCGGATCGTCTCGTGCATGAGCAACGAGGCGGCCATGTTACGAAGCATCGCCCGGCGATGCGGCGCGTTGCGGCTGAGCTGCCGCCCTGAAAGTTGATGACGCATGATTCTTCTCTAGATATTCAGTTCAGACGGCTTCGCGCTCGTCATCGCGCTTGAGGCTCACGGGCGGCCAGCTGTCGAGGCGCATGCCGAGAGACAGGCCGTGGCTCTCGAGGACTTCCTTGATCTCGGTGAGCGACTTCTTGCCGAGGTTCGGCGTACGCAGCAACTCGACTTCCGTCCGCTGCACGAGGTCACCGATGTAGTGGATGTTCTCGGCCTTGAGGCAGTTGGCGCTGCGAACCGTCAACTCCAGCTCGTCGACCGGACGCAGCAGGATCGGATCGAATGTCTGCTCCGCGGACTTGGCCGAGCCTTCGTCCTGGCCCTGCAGATCGACGAACACGGACAGCTGGTCCTTGAGGATCGAGCCGGCGCGGCGGATCGCTTCTTCAGGATCGATCGTACCGTTGGTCTCGATATCGATGATCAGCTTGTCGAGGTTGGTCCGCTGCTCCACGCGCGCGCTTTCCACCGTGTACGTGACACGGCGGATCGGGCTGAACGATGCATCGAGCTGCAGCCGGCCGATCGGGCCGCTGGATTCCTCGAACGTCGCCGTCTGCACCGCCGGACGATAGCCGCGGCCGCGCTCGACTTTCAGCGTCATGTTGAGCTCGCCGGCCTTTGTCAGGTTGGCGATGACGAGATCCGGATTGATGACTTCGACATCATGATCCAGCTGGATGTCGCCCGCAGTCACGGGGCCAGGGCCCTTCTTGTGGAGGCGCAGCTCGGCGAGATCGCGGGTGTTGAGACGGATGGCAACCAGCTTCAGGTTGAGCAGGATGTCGACGACATCTTCCTGCACGCCCTCGATGCTGGTGTACTCGTGCAGCACGCCATCGATCTCCGCTTCCGTGATCGCAGCGCCCGGCATTGAGGAAAGAAGCACGCGCCGCAAGGCGTTGCCCAGTGTGTGACCAAAACCGCGCTCGAAAGGCTCGATGACAACGCGCGCATGACGCGGCGCAGTCGGCGTGACCTTGACGACTCGGGGCTTCAGGAATTCGGCGACGGGTGACTGCATGGACCTCACCTTAGGATTTCAGTGGACGGGGCACCGGCCGCAAAAGCTGCGGCAGCCACCCCATCGCAGATTCGGATTACTTCGAGTAAAGCTCGACGACGAGGTTTTCGTTGATGTCGGGCAGGATATCCCCGCGTTCAGGCAATGCCTTCAGCACGCCCGAGAATTTCTTGTCATCGACTTCGACCCATTCCGGAAAACCGACCTGGGCCTTGATCTGCAGTGCTGCCTGGATACGCAGCTGTTTCTGTGCCTTTTCGCGCACGGCAATGACATCGCCGCCCTTGCACTGGTACGACGCGATATTCACCACTTCGCCGTTCACGGCGATCGACTTGTGGCTGACGAGCTGACGAGCTTCCGTACGGGTGGAAGCGAAGCCCATGCGGTACACGACGTTGTCTAGCCGGCCTTCCAGCATCTTCAGCAGCGTTTCGCCCGTGGCGCCCGGACGACCGGAAGCCTTTTCGTAGTAGTTGCGGAACTGCCGCTCGAGCACGCCGTACATGCGGCGCAGCTTCTGCTTTTCGCGCAGCTGGATGCCGTAGCCGGACAGACGCGACTTGCGCTCGCCCTTGACGCCACCCGGAGGCACTTCAAGCTTGCACTTGGATTCAAGCGACTTGACGCCGCTCTTCAGGAACAGGTCAGTGCCTTCGCGACGCGAGAGCTTGCACTTGGGACCGAGGTAACGAGCCATGGGGTTGAGTTCCTTGAAAGCCTAGACGCGGCGCTTCTTGGGCGGCCGGCAGCCGTTGTGCGGGATCGGCGTGACATCCGAAATATTGGTGATCTTGAGGCCGCACGCATTCAACGCACGGACAGCCGATTCGCGGCCAGGGCCCGGGCCCTTGACGCGCACTTCGACCATCTTCACGCCATGCTCCTGGGCGGCAACACCGGCCTTCTCGGAAGCAACCTGAGCGGCGAATGGCGTGCTCTTGCGCGAACCACGGAAGCCGCAGCCACCGGATGTCGCCCACGACAGCACGTTGCCCTGACGATCCGTGATCGTGATGATCGTGTTGTTGAAGGACGCATGGATATGGGCGATCCCATCGGTCACATGCTTCTTGACCTTCTTGCGTGCCTTGCCGCCCGCTGCCGCTCCGGCCGCCTGCTTCTGTTCAGCCATAAATATCGATCAACCCGTGAGAAAAACTTCTTGAATCCGGAAACTCTGCCACTCCCGCAAGGCCTCTTCAGCCCGCTGCAGGAGGGTTCACCTTAAGCCTTGCCCGGAGGCGCGTTGGTCTTGACCGCTGCCTTGCGCGGGCCCTTTCGGGTGCGCGCGTTGGTGCGGGTCCGCTGGCCATGCATGGGCAGGCCACGGCGATGACGCACACCCCGGTAGCAGCCCAGGTCCATGAGCCGCTTGATGTTCATGGAGACTTCCCGGCGCAGGTCACCTTCAACCGTCAGCCGGCTGATCTGGGCACGCAGGGCAGTCACCTCGACATCGGTGAGGTCCTTGACCTTGGTTTCCCGCTTCACGCCAGCAGCGTCACAGGCCTTCTGGGCCTGGGTTCGGCCAACGCCGAAAATATGGGTGAGGCCCACCCATACGTGCTTGTTCATCGGAATATTGACGCCGGCTATACGAGCCATTGCAAACTCTCTCCCCGCGTCGAAAAGCGCGGAATTCTAACCTTAAAAACCTATCTACTCAATGCCTTAAGTGCCCGAACCCGTCCCTGATCAGCCCTGGCGCTGCTTGTGGCGGGCGTCGGACGAACAGATCACGTAGATCACGCGTCGCCGACGCACGATCTTGCAGTTCTTGCAGATTTTCTTGACCGAGGCACGTACCTTCACAATTCTCTCCTGCTACCTGAGGCCTAACTGTTGGGGCGGCCATAGCCGCGCAGATTGGCCTTCTTCATCAGACCTTCGTACTGGTGCGACATCAGATGCGCCGCCACCTGGGCCTGGAAATCCATGATCACCACGACCATGATCATCAGCGACGTGCCGCCGAAGTAAAAAGGCACGCTGAACCGCGAAATCAGGAACTCGGGCAGCAGGCATACCAGCGTCACATACAGGGCACCCCAGACCGTCAACCGCGTCAGGACCTTGTCGATGTACTCGCCGGTCTGCTGGCCCGGGCGAATTCCCGGAATGAACGCTCCTGACTTCTTCAGGTTGTCGGCCGTTTCCCGCGAGTTGAAGACGAGTGCCGTGTAGAAGAAGCAGAAGAAAATGATCAGGCCGCCGTACAACACCATGTGAGCGGGTTGTCCCGGGGTCATGGCAGCCGAAATGGACTGCAGCCAGCCGAGGCCCTGCGCAGTGCCGAACCAGCTGGCGATCGTGGCCGGGAACAGCAGCAGGCTCGAGGCGAAAATCGGCGGAATCACGCCCGACATGTTCAACTTGAACGGCAGGTGCGTGCTCTGGCCGGCAAACATCTTGCGTCCCTGCTGGCGCTTCGCGTAGTTCACCTGGATGCGCCGCTGACCCCGCTCCACGAAGACGACGAAAGCCGTGACGGCGACAATCATCAGGATGATGACCAGCGCGATGCCTGCATTCATTTCCCCGGTGCGGACCAGTTCCAGCGAGCCGCCGATGGCCGCTGGCAGACCCGCAACGATGCCTGCGAGAATGATCATCGAAATGCCGTTGCCGAGACCGCGCTCGGTGATCTGCTCGCCCAGCCACATCAGGAACATCGTTCCAGTCACCAGCGTGACGGTCGCGATGAAGACGAAGCCCATTCCAGGATTGATGACCACGCCCTGGTTCTGGAAGGCCACCGAAGCACCCCAGCCCTGGAACAACGCCAGGCCAATGGTGCCAATGCGCGTGTACTGCGTCAGACGGCGCCGGCCGGACTCGCCTTCCTTCTTGATGGCCGCCAGCGAAGGCACCACCACCGCCATCATCTGCACGATGATGGAAGCTGAAATGTAGGGCATGACGCCGAGCGCGAAAATCGACAGTCTCTGCAACGCTCCGCCGGAGAACATGTTGAACATCGACAGGATCGTGCCCTGCTGCTGCTCGAAGAAACGCGCGAGCGCGATCGGATCGATGCCCGGCACGGGAATGAACGTGCCGATGCGATACACGATGAGGCCGCCCAGCAGGAAGAACAGCCGCTGGCGCAACTCGGCAAAGCGAGTCATCTCGCCGAAGGCGGCGAGCGGAGTTGCTGAAAGCGACTTGGCCACTGTTGTCCCGGGTTACCTTAATGAACGACGGAAGGCCTCAAGCCTTCTTGCCGGCCTTCTTGTCAGCCTTGGGCTTCGCAACCAGCTTGGCTGCGGGCTTCGGTGCTTCCAGAGCCTCGACTTTGCCGCCCGCGGCTTCGATCGCTGCAAGCGCGCCCTTTGTTGCATGAATGCCCTTCACCGTGACTGCCCGGGAGATCTCACCCGACGACACGATCCGTGCACGCAATGCCTGCGCATCGACCACGCCCGCCTTCTTCAGCGAGTCGAGATCAATCACGTTGCCTTCGACCTTCGCGAGTTCGGAGACACGGACTTCCGCAACGGTAGGCGAGACCTTCGAGCGGAAGCCGACCTTCGGCAAACGGCGCTGCAGCGGCATCTGGCCGCCTTCGAAACCGACCTTGTGGTAGCCGCCCTTGCGGGCGCGCTGACCCTTCACGCCGCGTCCGCAGGTCTTGCCCTGGCCGGCCGATGCGCCACGACCCACACGCAAGCGCGTCTTCTTGCTGCCAGGTGCGGGTGAAAGAGTGTTGAGTCGCATGATGCTACCTGTATCCAAAATTCTTGAGTCGTGAGTCGTCAGAACGGCTGTTCCGGCAGTTCACGTTGCCTCAGGCTTCTTCCACCTTCAGGAGGTGGTTGGCAGCCCGGATCATGCCGCGATTCTCCGGCGTATCGATGACCATGACGGTGTCACGGATGCGCCGCAGCCCCAGGCCGCGCACCGAGGCACGATGACTCTGCAGCTGACCAAACACACTCTTGATGAGCGTGACCTTTACCGTCTTCGCTTTTGCATTGTCCATGATGTTCAACCCAGGATGTCTTCAATGCGCTTGCCGCGCTTCGCCGCGACGTCCTCGGGAGAACGCAGCTTCGCCAGTGCGTCCATCGTGGCGCGCACGACGTTGATCGGGTTGCGCGAACCGTAGCACTTCGCCAGGACGTTCTTGACACCCGCGCATTCAAATACTGCGCGCATGCTGCCTCCGGCGATCACGCCGGTACCGTCAGCGGCGGGCTGCATGTACACGCGCGTGGTGCCGTGCTTGCCGTTTGCAGCGTAGTGCAGCGTGGAGCTCTTCAGGCTCACGTTGCCCATGTTCTTGCGGGCCGCCTGCATGGCCTTCTGGATGGCGACCGGCACTTCACGCGCCTTGCCGTAACCGAAGCCCACGCGGCCGTTGCCGTCGCCCACGACGGTCAGGGCCGTGAAGCCAAACTGGCGTCCACCCTTGACGACCTTGGCGACGCGATTGACGGCGACAAGCTTCTCGATGAAGTCATCCGCCGACGCAGCCTTTTCAACTCTTGCCATTCGCTTTGTATCCTAGATTTGGAACGCGAGGTTCAGAACTCGAGTCCGTTTTCGCGCGCGGCATCGGCCAGGGCCTTGATGCGACCGTGATACTTGAATCCCGACCGGTCGAATGCGACACGCGTGATGCCCGCAGCCTTCGCCTTCTCCGCAATCGATTTGCCGACGGCAGCCGCCGCCGTGGCATTGCCCGTACCCTTGAGGGCTTCCCGCACGCTTTTTTCCAGCGTTGAGGAAGACGCCAGCACCTTCGACTGCGGGTCGAAAATCTGCGCGTAGATATGCTGCGATGTGCGATGCACCGACAGCCGCAGGACCTTGAGCTCCCGCAGCTTGGCACGACCGCGCGTAGCGCGCCGCAGACGACTCTCTTTCTTGTCCATTGCCTATAGCCTCACTTCTTCTTGGCTTCCTTGAGTTCGATACGCTCACCGGCGTACCGAACGCCCTTGCCCTTGTAGGGCTCGGGGGGGCGAAAGCCACGAATATCCGCGGCAACCTGGCCGACCTTCTGCCGGTCATTGCCCTTGATGATGATTTCAGTCTGGCTCGGGGTCTCGATCGTGATGCCTTCCGGGCTCACGTAGACCACCGGATGCGAAAAGCCCAGCGTGAGATTCAGGTTCTTGCCCTGCGCCTGCGCACGATAACCAACGCCGACCAGTTCGAGCTTCTTCTCGTAACCCTTGGTGACGCCGGTAACGAGATTTGCAAGATGCGCACGCGTGGAACCCGCGGCCATATCCAGCTCGCGCGAGTCATTGGCCTTCTCGACCGTCAGGAAGCCGGCTTCCTGGACGATCTTGAGTCCCTGTCGCAGAGCAAGGCTCAGCGTGCCCTTCGCACCCTTGATGGTGATGGCTTCGTCGGTCACCGTCGCCGTGACGCCCTGGGGCAGCGGGACCGGTTGTTTTGCTACTCGTGACATATCTTGAGGACTCTGTAGGTTGCGATGAGGGGGCCGCGCATCAGGAAACGATGCACAGCACCTCGCCACCATGACCGGCAGCCCGTGCTTCGCGATCGGTCATGACGCCGCGCGACGTCGAGATGATCGCAACACCCAGGCCTCCCAGAATCGTCGGCAGTTCGTCCTTGCCGCGATAGATCCTGAGGCCAGGCTTGCTGATGCGCTCGATGCGGTCGATGACCGGCCGACCCTGGTAATACTTCAGCGCGAGCTTCAACGTGGACTTGCCGTCCTCGGTGCTCGCCGCGAATTCGTCGATGTAGCCCTGGTCCTTCAATACCTGCGCAAGCGCAAGCTTGATCTTGGAAGAAGGCATGGACACCTCAGTCTTCCCGGCGGCCTGGCCGTTCCGGATTCGAGTGAGAAAGTCCGCTATGGGATCCGTCATGCTCATTTATGGTGCTCCAGTGGTTCCAGCTGTTACCAGCTGGCCTTTCCGAGGCCCGGAATTTCGCCCCTCATCGTCGCCTCACGCAGTTTCGTGCGCGACAGGCCGAACTTCCGGTAATAGCCGCGCGAGCGGCCCGTGATGCTGCAACGGTTGCGCTTGCGGCTGGGAGAAGCGTCCCGGGGCAGGGCCTGGAACTTGAGTTGAGCTTCCTCGCGATCCGCCGGGCTCGACTTCGGGCTGCGGAGGATTTCCTTGAGCTTCAAGCGTTTTGCAGCGAAGCGGAGTACCACTTTGGCACGCTTCACTTCGCGATTGAGCATCGATTTCTTTGCCATGGGGCGGCCTACTTCCGGAACGGAAAGTTGAAAGCTTCAAGCAGCGCACGACCTGACTTGTCGTCGGGCGCCGTCGTCGTGATCGTGATGTCCATGCCGCGGATCGCATCGATCTGGTCGTATGCAATCTCGGGGAAAATGATCTGTTCCTTGACACCGAAGTTGTAGTTGCCGCGGCCGTCGAACGACCGGGCGCTGACGCCGCGGAAGTCACGGATGCGGGGCATCGCGATGCTGATGAGACGGTCCAGGAACTCGTACATCTGCTCGCCACGCAGCGTGACCTTGCAGCCGAGCGGAATGCCGTCGCGGACCTTGAAGGTGGCAACCGACTTCCGCGCCCGGGTGACCAGGGGCTTCTGGCCCGTGATCTTTGCCAGGTCGCCTGCGGCGTTGTCGATGACCTTCTTGTCGGCCACCGCTTCGCCCACACCCATGTTGACCGTGATCTTGGTGATCTTCGGTACCTGCATGGTGTTCGTGAGGCCCAGATTCTTCTGGAGCTCCGGAACCACTTTTTCGCGATAGAACTGCTTGAGCCTTGCCATCTGTTTCACCGGTCGCTGATTGCGCGAACCCTAATTCACGGAAGCGGCGCCTTTTCAGGCGTCGACGACTTCCTTGTTCGATTTGAAGAACCGCACCTTCTTCCCGTCATTGAGAGTGCGATACCCGACCCGGTCGCCCTTCTTGGCGCCCGGATTCCACAACATGACATTCGATACATCGAGAGGCATTTCCTTCTCGATGATGCCGCCCGGCTCGTTGCGCTGGGGATTCGGCTTCTGGTGCTTCTTCACTACATTGAGGTTCTCGACGACCACCTGGCCCTCGAGAATCCTGACGACGGTTCCGCGGCGGCCCTTGTCACGGCCGGCAATCACGACAACCTCATCACCTTTGCGAATCTTGCTCATCTCTCGTTCCTTACGCAGGGCCTTACAGGACTTCCGGCGCCAGCGAAATGATCTTCATGAACTGCGTCGTCCGCAGCTCGCGGGTTACTGGTCCGAAAATACGCGTACCGATCGGCTCCAGCTTGGCGGTCAGCAGGACGGCGGCGTTGCCATCGAACCGGATCAACGAACCGTCGGCGCGCCGCACGCCATGGCGGGTTCTCACCACCACCGCGTCGTATACCTCGCCCTTCTTGACCTTGCCGCGCGGGATCGCGTCCTTGACGCTCACCTTGATGACATCACCAACGGATGCATACCGGCGCTTGCTGCCGCCGAGCACCTTGATGCACATCAGGCTCCGCGCCCCACTGTTATCAGCGGCATTCAACAACGTACGCATCTGGATCATGAGTTGCGGTCCTTTAGTTCTGTTCCGCGCGGGTGACCACGCGAACCAGACGCCAGTTCTTGTGCCGGGACAGCGGCCGGCACTCCTCGATCGTCACGACGTCGCCTTCGCGACACTCGTTGTTCTCGTCATGCGCCTTCAGCGTCGTGGTACGGCGGATGTACTTGCCGTACTGCGGATGCTTGACCAGGCGCTCGACAGCGACCGTGATGGTCTTCTGCATCTTGTTGCTGATGACCTTGCCCGTGACGGAACTGCCAGGAGACTTCGCCTCTGCGGCTTGGCTTTCGCTCATTTCACAGCACCTTTCGCTTTGTCGGCACGGCCCGTTTCACCGAGCACGGTCTTGAGCCGCGCAATGTTGCGGCGGACCTTCGTAAACTGGTCCGGCTTCGCCGACTGCCCCGTCGCCTGCGCCATCCGCAGATTGAACTGCTCGCGGCGGAGACCGAGGAGCTCCTCGCGAAGCTCGGCCGGCGTCTTCTGACGTAATTCTTTCGCGTTCATTACCTGACCTGCCGCGTTACAAACTGGGTATCCACCGACAGCTTCGAAGCTGCGAGCCGGAACGCTTCACGGGCGATCGCTTCCGTCACGCCTTCCATCTCGAACAGCACCTTGCCGGGCTTGACCTTGGCGACGTAGTACTCGACGTTGCCCTTGCCGCTGCCCATGCGGACTTCGAGGGGCTTTTTCGTGATCGGCACGTCCGGAAACACGCGGATCCACACCTGGCCGCCGCGCTTCACATAGCGCGTCATGGCACGGCGGGCTGCTTCGAGCTCACGCGATGTCATGCGCGCGCGACTGACGGCCTTCAGGCCGTATTCGCCGAAAGCAACGTAGTTGCCGCTCTGGGCAAGGCCGTCGTTGCCGCCTTTGAACTGCTTGCGGTACTTGGTTCGCTTGGGTTGCATCATGATCGTTATCTCGAGCCGTCAGCCTCAGGCTGCGGTCACCGCTTCCGGAGCTGCTGCCTGGCCGGCTGCCGCTGCATCCTGGCCTTCCGCTGCAATCTGCCCCTGCTTGAATACTTCGCCCTTGAAGATCCAGACCTTCACGCCAATGATGCCGTACGTCGTATGCGCCTCGGCCAGGCCATAGTCGATCTCCGCCCGGAACGTGTGCAACGGCACGCGACCTTCGCGGCTCGATTCAGTCCGCGCGATTTCCGCGCCGTTCAACCGGCCGGACGCCCGCACCTTCACGCCCAGCGCACCGATGCGCATAGTGTTGGTCACCGCGCGCTTTATGGCACGGCGGAACATGACGCGACGTTCAAGCTGCTGCGCAATGCCATCGGCCACGAGCTGCGCATCGAGCTCCGGCTTGCGGATCTCCGAGATGTTGATGCGCACGTCGAGCATGGGCATCTTCATCATGGCGGCAACCAGGCTGCGCAGCTTCTCGATGTCCTCGCCCTTCTTGCCGATGACGATGCCGGGACGCGCCGTGTGAATCGTGATGTTGACCTTGCGCGCCGCGCGCTCGATCACGATCCGGCTCACCGAGGCTTCGGCCAGCTTCTTGCGCAGGAACTGACGGACCAGGAAGTCGTTGTGCACGTTCGCGGGAAAATTCCGCGTCGATGCATACCACTTGGAAGTCCAGTCCCGCGTGATGCCGAGACGAATACCGATCGGATTGACTTTCTGACCCATAAGTTTGGCTCTTAGTCCTTCTTGCCGTCACCGACCAGCACGGTGATATGACTGTTGCGCTTCACGATGCGGTTGCCGCGGCCCTTGGCGCGTGCATGGAACCTCTTCAGCGAAGGTGCCTCGTCGATCGTGATGACTTCGACCTTCAGCTCGTCGATGTCCGCGCTGAGATTGTTCTCGGCATTCGCAACCGCCGACTCCAGCACCTTGCGCACCAGCTCGGCACCCTTCTTAGGGGTGAAGCGCAGTGTCGCGAGAGCGAGCCCGACGGGCTGGCCGCGAACCAGATCGGCAACGAGGCGGCACTTCTGCGGAGAAATGCGAGCGTGCTTCAATTTTGCTGCGACCTGCATGGGTTACTCCGTCGACGCCTTCTTGTCGCCACCATGGGCACGGAACGTCCGCGTCGGCGCGAATTCCCCGAGCTTGTGGCCCACCATGTTCTCGGACACGAGCACCGGCACATGCTGGCGACCGTTGTGGATCGCGAGCGTGAGCCCGACCATGTCGGGGAGAATCAGCGAACGCCGCGACCACGTCTTGATGGGCCGACGATCGTTCTTCTCTGACGCCGTACGCACCTTCTTCTGAAGATGCAGATCGACGAACGGACCTTTCTTTACCGAACGAGGCACGTTGAGCTCCTGTCGAAATTAATTGCGGCGGCGGACGATCATGCCGGCCGTGCGCTTGTTCTTGCGGGTCTTCTTGCCCTTGGTATTCCAGCCCCATGGGCTCACCGGATGGGGATTGCCCTGACCGGATTTGCCTTCACCACCGCCGTGCGGGTGGTCGACGGGGTTCATCACCACGCCGCGAACCGTCGGACGGATGCCACGCCAGCGGATGGCGCCAGCCTTGCCGTAGCTGCGGAGGTTGTGCTCGCCGTTACCGACTTCGCCGATGGTGGCGCGGCAATCGACATGCACCTTGCGGGTTTCGTTCGAACGCAGGCGAATCGTGGCATACATGCCTTCGCGGGCAGCCAGCTGCACGGCGCCACCAGCGCTGCGCGCCAGCTGCGCGCCCTTGCCAGGCTTCAGCTCGATGCAATGAATCGTCGAGCCGATCGGAATGTTCCGGATCTGCATCGCGTTGCCTGGCTTGATCGGGGCTTCCGGACCAGAAGAGATTGCATCGCCCGCGGTCACGCCCTTGGGCGCGATGATGTAGCGACGCTCGCCATCGGCGTACAGCACCAGCGCGAGGTGCGCAGTGCGATTGGGATCGTATTCAAGCCGCTCGACCTTGCCCGGAACGCCGTCCTTGTCACGCAGGAAATCGACGATGCGATACTTCTGCTTGTGACCGCCGCCCTGGTGGCGAACAGTCTGGCGACCCGAATGGTTGCGGGCACCCGTCGAATGCTTGTGCTCGACGAGCGAAGAGACCGGATCGCCCTTGTGCAGGTGCGAACGATCGATCTTCACCTGGAAACGCCGGCCGGGCGACGTCGGTTTGGATTTGATGAGAGCCATGATTCTCTACTTAGCTTTCTTTAGGTAGCGCGCAAACGTCAGGCTTCGGTGCCGGCCATGTCGATCGTCTGGCCAGGAGCCAGGCGCACGTAGGCTTTCTTGAAGTCCTTGCGGCGACCGAGACGCTGACCGAAGCGCTTCTGCTTGCCGACCGCGTTCACGACCTGCACGGCAGCGACCTTCACTTCAAACATCAGCTCGACAGCCGCCTTGATGTCCGGCTTGGACGCATCGGTCCGCACCTTGAACACGAACTGGTTGCCGCCTTCCGCCACTCGCGCACTCTTCTCGGACACATGCGGTCCGAGCAGCACGCCCATCAGTTTTTCCTTGCTCATGCCAGTCTCTCTTCCAGCAGGCGAACAGCGCCGACCGTAGCCAGCACCTTGTGGTGATACGCGAGACTCACCGGATCCACCGAAGCGACGGGCAGCACATCCACATACGGCAGATTGCGCGCAGCCAGCTCGAGCTTCTCGTCTGCAGCCTCGACCAGGATCAGCGCACGCTCGAGCCCGAAACCTTTCAGCTTCTGCACGAGCAGTTTTGTCTTCGGAGCCTCGATCTCGAAACCGCTCACAACCAGCAGACGCTCCTGCCGGGCGAGCTCGGAAAGCATCGCCTGGATGGCAGCGCGATACATCTTGCGATTAACCTTCTGCGAGTAGTCGCGAGGACGGGCCGCAAAGGCGCGACCGCCGCCAACCCAGATCGGGCTGCGGATCGAACCCGCGCGCGCCTGGCCGGTGCCCTTCTGGCTCCATGGCTTGATACCGCCGCCGCGAACTTCCGCTTTCGACAACTGGCGCTTTGTTCCGGCACGACCTGCATTGCGATATGCAGTCACGACCTGGTGCACCAGCGTTTCGTTGTACTCGCGCGCGAACGTCGCATCGGAAACGGAAATTTCCGTGTCCTGCGTTTTGGCGGTCGAATCCGAAATCAACTTGAGTTTCATGGCTATGCTCTTCTAGACGGGGCGCGTCACTGTGGCCGCGTCACTTCTTCGCCGGGCCCTTGGCAGGGGCTTGCTTGATGGGGATCAACTTGACCTTCCGGGCCTTGGCAGCTGCCTTGACCGACGGACGCACGATGACCTGACCACCCGGGGCTCCGGGAACGGCACCACGGATCAGAAGCAGATTCCGTTCGGCATCCACACGCACGACTACCAGATTCTCGATCGTGCGACGCTGCACTCCCATGTGGCCAGCCATGCGCTTGCCCTTGAACACACGACCTGGCGTCTGGCGCTGGCCGATGGAACCGGGCGAACGGTGCGTCACGGACACGCCGTGGGACGCGGGCAAACCACCGAAGTTGTGACGCTTCATGACGCCGGCAAAGCCTTTGCCGACCGTCGTTCCGGTCACATCCACGATCTGGCCGACCGTGAACACATCAACCTTGATTTCGCCGCCACTGGCCAGGCCTTCGCCTTCACCGGCTGCCAGCCGGAATTCGGCTTTGGCTTCGCCCGGAGCCACTTTCACTTTCGCGTAGTGGCCGGCAAGCGGCTTGGAAAGATGGGAAGCCTTGCGGGACCCGAAGGCCAGCTGCAATGCCCGGTAACCGTCGCTTTCGACGGACTTCACCTGGGTGACCCGATTGGGCAGCGCCTCGATCACGGTTACAGGCACAGCTTCGCCAGCTTCCGTGAACACGCGCGTCATGCCGCGTTTGCGGCCAATGATGCCGATCGTCATCGTTAATCCTCGTTCACCGCGCCTGGCTACAATTGGCCAGCGCTGCCATTCGTTCAATTACGCGGGAGAAAGACCCAGAATTCCTCTGCCGTGCTGCGATGCAGTCCGGAGAGTGATTCAGAAGGAAACGGCTTGAGAGGTGCGGAGTTTTGATTCCGCGCCGCTCGAGCGGTACCCCGAAAGGGCCAGCCTCGGCGAAAGTGAGCTGCGTATTCTAGCCACGCAGGCCTGCTTTGCAAGCCCTGCGTGGGGTCGAAATGAAAATTCCTCAGTTCAGCTTGATCTGGACGTCAACGCCCGCGGGGAGTTCGAGCTTCATGAGGGCATCCACCGTCTTGTCAGTCGGGTTCAGGATGTCCATCAGCCGCTTGTGGGTGCGGATCTCGTACTGGTCCCGGGCGTCCTTGTCGCCATGGGGCGAAACCAGGATGGTGAACCGCTCCATCTTCGTGGGCAGCGGTACCGGACCTTTTACGGTCGCGCCCGTACGACGGGCGGTTTCCACGATTTCGCGCGCCGAATTGTCGATCAGGCGGTGATCGAACGCCTTCAGGCGGATACGGATGTTTTGATTGGTTGCCATAGGTTTCTCGGGATTCTTTACTTCAAAATCTTCGCGACGACACCGGCGCCGACGGTCTTGCCGCCTTCGCGAATGGCGAAGCGCAGCCCGTCTTCCATCGCGATCGGCGCGATCAGCTCCACCACCATCTTGATGTTGTCGCCCGGCATCACCATCTCGACGCCTTCCGGCAGCTCGCACGCACCCGTCACGTCCGTCGTCCGGAAGTAGAACTGCGGACGATAGCCCTTGAAGAACGGCGTATGACGACCGCCCTCTTCCTTCGTCAGCACGTACACCTCAGCCTCGAACTTCGTGTGCGGCTTGATCGAGCCCGGCTTGCAGAGCACCTGGCCCCGCTCCACGTCTTCCCGCTTCGTGCCGCGCAGCAGCACGCCCACGTTGTCCCCCGCCTGACCCTGGTCCAGCAGCTTGCGGAACATTTCCACGCCCGTGCAGATCGTCTTCACCGTGTCCTTGATGCCCACGATCTCCACTTCGTCGTTCACCTTGACGATGCCGCGCTCGATTCGACCCGTCACCACCGTGCCGCGGCCGGAGATCGAGAACACGTCTTCCACAGGCATCAGGAACGCGCCGTCGATCGCCCGCTCCGGAACCGGGATGTAACGGTCCATCTCCGCCACCAGCTTCACCACCGAGGGAACACCGATGTCGCTCGTGTCGCCTTCCAGCGCCTTCAGCGCCGAGCCCGTGATGATCGGGGTGTCATCCCCGGGGAAGTCGTACTTCGACAGCAGCTCCCGAACTTCCATCTCAACGAGCTCCAGCAGCTCGGCGTCGTCCACCATGTCTGCCTTGTTCAGGTACACCACGATGTACGGCACGCCCACCTGGCGTGCCAGCAGGATGTGCTCCCGCGTCTGGGGCATCGGGCCGTCGGCGGCCGAGCACACCAGGATCGCGCCGTCCATCTGCGCTGCGCCCGTGATCATGTTCTTCACGTAGTCCGCGTGGCCGGGGCAGTCCACGTGCGCGTAGTGACGCGCCGTCGACTGGTACTCCACGTGCGCCGTCGCAATCGTGATCCCGCGTGCCCGCTCTTCCGGCGCCTTGTCGATCTGGTCGTACGCCTTGAACTCGCCGCCATGCAATCCCGCCATGACCTTCGTCAACGCTGCCGTCAGCGTCGTCTTGCCATGGTCCACGTGTCCGATCGTCCCCACGTTTACGTGCGGCTTCGTACGCTCAAATTTCTCTTTTGCCACGGCGGCGGTCCTCTCGAATCTGCTGGTTACTGATGAATGACTATTGACTGGATACTGATGCGGCCGGCATTACGCCACTTTCGTGATCGCCGCAGCAACGTTGTTCGGCACTTCCATGTACTTCGAGAATTCCATCGTGTACGTCGCACGCCCCTGGCTCATCGAGCGCATGGAAGTGGAATACTGGAACATCTCCGCGAGCGGCACTTCCGCCGTCACGACCTTACCCGAGACCGAATCTTCCATGCCGACGATCTGGCCGCGACGACGGTTGAGGTCGCCGACGATATCGCCGAAGTAATCCTCCGGCGTCACGACCTCGACCTTCATGATCGGCTCGAGGATGACCGGCTTCGCGGCGCGCATCGCGTCCTTGAACGCCATCGAGCCTGCAATCCTGAACGCCATCTCGTTCGAGTCCACGTCGTGATACGAACCATCGAACAGCGTGATCTTGACGTCGACAACCGGGTAGCCGGCCAGCACGCCGCTTTCGGTGGCTTCCTTGATTCCCTTGTCGATGGCAGGAATGAATTCACGCGGAACCGAGCCGCCGACGATGCCGTTCACGAACTCGTAGCCCTTGCCCTTTTCAGACGGCTCGAGCGTGATCCACACGTGACCATACTGGCCACGGCCGCCCGACTGACGAACGAATTTGCCTTCCTGGTCGACCTTCGAGCGAATGGTCTCGCGATAGGCCACCTGCGGCTTGCCGACATTGGCTTCCACCTTGAACTCGCGCTTCATGCGGTCAACGATGATCTCGAGGTGCAGCTCGCCCATCCCGGAGATGATCGTCTGCCCCGATTCCTGATCGGTGTGCATGCGGAACGAAGGGTCTTCCTTCGCCAGGCGCTGCAGAGCCATGCCCATCTTTTCCTGGTCGACCTTGGTTCTGGGTTCGACTGCCACCGAAATGACGGGCTCGGGAAAGTCCATCTTTTCCAGCTGGATGACATGCCCCGGATCGCACAGCGTGTCGCCGGTGATCACGTCTTTCAGCCCTACCGCCGCGGCAATGTCGCCGGCGCGCACTTCCTTGATCTCGCTGCGTTCGTTCGCATGCATCTGCAACAGGCGACCGATGCGCTCGGCCTTGCCCTTGCCGGGGATCAGCACGGTGTCGCCCGAATTGAGCACGCCGGAATACACGCGAAAGAATGTCAGGTTGCCTACGAACGGGTCGTTCAGGATCTTGAACGCCAGCGCCGCGAAACTTTCCTCATCGCTCGCATGACGGCTGCCTTCGGTGCCATCGGGATTGAGCCCGATCACCGCAGGCATTTCCGTCGGTGCAGGCATGTACTCGACGATGGCGTCCAGCATGGCCTGTACGCCCTTGTTCTTGAAAGCAGAGCCGCACATCGTCAGCACGATCTCGTTGCGCAAGGCCCGCTCGCGCAGGCCCTTCCTGATCTCCGCCTCGGTCAGCGCCTTGCCTTCGAGATACTTGTCCATCAGCTCTTCGTTGGCTTCGGCAGCGGCTTCGACGAGCTTGGTACGCCACTCATCGCACAGTTCCCGCATGTCCGCCGGAATTTCGCGGTACTCGAACTTCGTGCCCTGCGTGGCGTCGTCCCACCAGATTTCCTTCATGCGGACGAGGTCTACCACGCCGACGAAATCGTCTTCCGCACCGATCGGCAGCTGGATCGCCACGGGATTGCCACGCAGGCGGGTCCGGATCTGGTCGATGCAGCGCAGGTAGTCGGCACCCGCGCGGTCCATCTTGTTGACGAACGCGATGCGCGGCACCTTGTACTTGTTCATCTGCCGCCAGACCGTCTCCGACTGCGGCTGCACACCGGCCACGGCGCAGAACACGGCCACTGCGCTGTCGAGCACGCGCAGTGAACGCTCGACTTCAATCGTGAAGTCCACATGTCCCGGTGTATCGATGATGTTGATGCGGTGCTCGGGGAAGTTGCCTTCCATGCCCTTCCAGAAGCAGGTCGTCGCAGCGGCGGTAATCGTGATGCCGCGCTCCTGCTCCTGCTCCATGTAGTCCATGACAGCCGCGCCGTCATGCACTTCACCGATCTTGTGCGAGACCCCGGTATAGAAAAGGATGCGCTCCGTCGTCGTCGTCTTCCCGGCGTCGATATGCGCAGAGATGCCGATATTCCGGTATCGCTCGATCGGGGTGACGCGGGGCACGGTCAGTTTCTCGGCGGAACAGGCGCCTTACCAGCGGTAATGCGCAAACGCCTTGTTGGCGTCCGCCATGCGATGCACGTCTTCGCGCTTGCGCACGGCCGTACCACGGTTTTCGGAAGCATCAAGCAGCTCGGCGGCGAGACGCAATGCCATGGACTTCTCGGAACGGGCAGCGGCAGCTTCAATCACCCAGCGCATGGCCAGCGTCTGGCGACGGGCCGTACGGACTTCAACGGGCACCTGGTAAGTGGCGCCACCGACGCGGCGGCTCTTGACCTCCACGGTCGGCTTCACGTTGTCGAGCGCCTGGGCCAGGACTTCGAGTGCCTGGTCTGCAGCCTTGCCCGACTTCTCCGAAATGCGATCGACCGCACCGTAGACGATGCTTTCCGCAATCGACTTCTTGCCGCTGTCCATCACCATGTTGACGAACTTGGCGAGAAGAAGGCTGTTGAAACGCGGATCCGGAAGGATGGTACGCGTGGGGGCGGAAGCTCTGCGGGACATGATGGATTACCGTTTGGCTGAATGCAGTGAATCGTGACTTGAATCGTGATCAGTGGCTCGGGGGCAGGAGCTCTGCCACGGATCACTGTTCACCGGATTACTTGCCCTTGGGGCGCTTCGCGCCGTACTTCGAACGACCCTGGCGACGATCCGTTACACCGGCGCAGTCCAGCGTGCCGCGGACCGTGTGGTAGCGAACGCCAGGAAGATCCTTGACGCGGCCCCCGCGGATCATCACGACCGAGTGTTCCTGCAGGTTGTGGCCTTCGCCACCGATGTAGCTGATGACCTCGAAACCGTTGGTCAGGCGCACTTTCGCCACCTTGCGCAGCGCCGAGTTCGGCTTCTTTGGCGTCGTCGTATACACACGCGTGCATACACCGCGCTTCTGCGGGCAAGCGGCCAGTGCCGGCACCTTCGTCTTGTAGTTGGGTGAGCGGCGGGGCTTGCGAACCAGCTGACTGACAGTTGCCATGTCTTTACCTAATGAGAAGTCACGCGGACCGGATAAAAGCCGGATCCACAGAAACACCGGGCCGCCCCACTTTGACGGGGGGCGGCCCGATGTGAAAGTTTCTGACGGGCGGGCGGATACTCGTGGCGCCGGCCTGTCGGAGGCGCGGGATTTTAGAAACCACCCCGCACACTGTCAACCTTGAAAAAGAAGCGGTTAGCGGTTTGAGACCGTCCGGCACCGCTGCCCTTCCCCATCCCGAGCATTCATCAAGCGCCGGGCAGGCCGGGCTGGACCGGCTTGCGACCGGCCCAACACCGCCATAAACACGGCTATTGCGCCGCCGCGTCCTCCGAAGCCGAGGATTCCTCGGCTTCCGGGAGACCGCCGCCCACATCCATGAAGCCGCGCCCGGAGCTGGAATCGGTGAGATTCCTGCGCCGCTTGGCGTGGAAGAACGACCCCGTACCCGCCGGGATGAGCCGGCCGACGATGACGTTTTCCTTCAATCCGCGCAGATCGTCCTTCAGGCCCCGGACCGATGCTTCCGTCAGCACGCGGGTGGTCTCCTGGAACGAAGCCGCTGAAATGAAGGATTCCGTCGCGAGGGACGCCTTCGTGATACCGAGCAGGACAGGATCCCAGATCGCCCCCAGCTTGCCCTGTTCGCGCAACCTGTCGCTCATGTCCGAGACGCGCGACCGGTCGAGCTGCTCGCCCTTCAGGAACGGGGTATCGCCTGTTTCGACGATCTCCACCTTCCGGAGCATCTGGCGAATGATCACCTCGATGTGCTTGTCGTTGATCTTCACGCCCTGCAGCCGGTACACGTCCTGGATTTCCCGGACGAGGTAATTGGCCAGGGAAGACACGCCCTGCAACCGCAGGATGTCATGCGGGTTGGGCTCGCCGTCCGCGATGACTTCGCCGCGCGCAACCTGTTCGCCTTCGAACACGTTGAGATGGCGCCACTTCGGAATCAGCTCCTCGTGCTTCTCGCTCTGTCCATCAGTGATGATAAGGCGACGCTTGCCCTTGGTTTCCTTGCCGAAGCTGACCGTACCGGAGTACTCGGCCAGGATGGCGGACTCCTTCGGCTTGCGGGCCTCGAACAGATCGGCCACGCGGGGCAGACCGCCGGTGATGTCGCGGGTCTTCGACGATTCCTGCGGAATACGTGCGATGACGTCGCCGACCGACACCTTCGCGCCGTCTTCCAGGCTCACGATGGCACCCGTCGGCAGGGCGTACACAGCCGGGATATCGGTATTCGCGAAGGTGACTTCCTTGCCCTTCGCATTGACGAGGCGAACGACGGGCCGCAGATCCTTGCCGGCGGAAACCCGCTGCTTCGGATCCATGACGACCGTGCTCGACAGGCCGGTGACATCGTCGACCTGGCTCGACACCGTGATGCCGTCGAGGAAGTCCGAGAACTTGATGAAGCCGGCGACTTCCGTGACGACGGGATGGGTATGCGGATCCCACGTCGCCAGGATCTGTCCGGCAACGGCGGAGTCGCCATCACTGACAGCGATCACTGCACCGTAGGGGATGCGATACCGCTCGCGCTCGCGTCCAAACTCATCGACCACACCGAGTTCGCCGGACCGCGAGACCGCAACCCAGTGACCCTTCTCATGGTGCACGCGCTTGAGGTTGTGCAGACGGATCGTGCCGGTGCTCTTGATTTCAACCGAGTTGACTGCTGCTGCCCGCGAAGCCGCGCCACCGATGTGGAACGTACGCATCGTGAGCTGCGTACCGGGTTCACCGATCGACTGCGCAGCGACCACACCGACCGCTTCGCCGTGATTGATGCGATGTCCGCGGGCCAGGTCGCGGCCGTAGCACTGCGAGCAGACGCCGTAGCGCGTATCGCAGTTGATCGGCGACCGTACCTTGACCTCGTCGACGCTTTCCTTTTCCAGCAGCTTGACCAGCGCTTCGTCGATCAGCGTGCCGGCCTCGATGAGCACCGACTGGGTGCCCGGCTTCAGCACATCGACGGCAACGACGCGACCGAGGACGCGCTCGCCGAGACCCTCGACGACATCGCCGCCTTCCACGATCGGATTCATCGTCAGGCCGTTCGACGTCCCGCAATCCTGCTCGGTGACGACGAGGTCCTGCGCCACGTCGACGAGACGACGGGTCAGGTAACCGGAGTTGGCCGTCTTGAGCGCGGTATCCGCGAGACCTTTACGCGCGCCGTGCGTCGAGATGAAGTACTGGTGGATGTTCAGGCCTTCACGGAAGTTCGCCGTGATCGGCGTTTCGATGATCGAGCCGTCGGGCTTCGCCATCAGACCGCGCATGCCGGCTAGCTGCCGGATCTGCGCGGCCGAGCCGCGGGCGCCGGAGTCCGCCATCATGAAGATGGAATTGAACGACTTCTGCGTGGTCTTCTGCCCCTTCGCGTCGATGACATCCTCCACGCCGAGCTTGTCCATCATGGCCTTCGCCACCTGGTCGTTCGTACGGGACCAGATGTCGACCACCTTGTTGTAACGCTCGCCGTTCGTGACGAGACCGGAAGCGTACTGCTCCTGGATCTCCTTCACTTCGCGTTCGGCAGACGCCAGGATGCGGGTCTTCTGCTGGGGCACAACCATGTCGTCGACGCCGATCGAAACCGAGGCGCGCGTGGCGTAGTGATAGCCCGTGTACATCAGCTGGTCAGCGAACACGACGGTCTCTTTCAGGCCGACCGAGCGATAGCACGCGTTGATGACGCCGGAAATCGCCTTCTTTGTCATGTCGCGGTTGACCGTGTCGAACGACAGGCCGCGCGGTAGGATTTCGGAGAGCAGCGCACGACCCACCGATGTTGCGACCACCCGGCGCCGGGCCTTGAGGTCACCCGCCTCATTGCGGACGTGTTCGGTAATCCGGACATGCACCTTGGCCTGCAGGTCCACGGCACGCCCTTCATACGCACGGTGCACTTCGTGGACATCCGAGAACCGCATGCCTTCGCCCAGCGCATTCACGCGCTCGCGGGTCATGTAGTAGAGCCCGAGCACCACGTCCTGCGACGGCACGATGATCGGGTCGCCATTCGCGGGCGACAGGATGTTATTGGACGACATCATGAGCGCGCGCGCTTCGAGCTGGGCTTCCAGCGACAGCGGCACGTGCACGGCCATCTGGTCACCGTCGAAGTCGGCGTTGAACGCCGTGCAGACGAGCGGATGCAACTGGATCGCCTTGCCTTCGATCAGCACCGGCTCGAAAGCCTGGATGCCGAGACGGTGCAGGGTCGGGGCGCGGTTCAGCAGGACAGGATGTTCGCGAATGACATCCTCGAGGATGTCCCACACTTCCGGACCTTCACGTTCCACCATGCGCTTGGCGGCCTTGATCGTCGTCGCTTCGCCACGCAGCTGCAGCTTCGCAAAGATGAAAGGCTTGAACAGTTCGAGTGCCATCTTCTTGGGCAGGCCGCACTGGTGCAGACGCAGTGTCGGGCCGACCACGATGACCGAACGGCCGGAGTAGTCGACACGCTTGCCGAGCAGGTTCTGCCGGAAGCGGCCCTGCTTGCCCTTGATCATGTCGGCGAGCGACTTGAGCGGGCGCTTGTTCGTACCAGTGATGGCGCGACCACGACGACCGTTGTCGAGCAGCGCATCCACGGCTTCCTGCAGCATGCGCTTTTCGTTGCGGACGATGATGTCCGGCGCATTGAGCTCAAGGAGGCGACGCAGACGATTGTTGCGGTTGATGACGCGACGATACAGGTCGTTCAAGTCGGACGTCGCGAAGCGGCCACCATCGAGCGGCACGAGCGGACGCAGGTCCGGCGGCAGCACGGGCAGAACGGTCAGCACCATCCACTCGGGCTTGTTGCCGGACTCGAGGAACGACTCGATCAGCTTCAGGCGCTTCGAGAGCCGCTTGATCTTGGTCTCGGAGCTGGTGCCGGTGATGTCCTCGCGGATCTTGATGACTTCGGCAGGCAGATCCATCGTGTGCAGCAGCTCATGAACGGCTTCGGCACCCATGCGGGCGTCGAATTCGTCACCGTGCTTCTCGATGGCTTCGAGATACAGCTCATCCGTCAGCAGCTGGCCGCGCTGCAGCTCGGTCATACCGGGCTCGATGACCACGAACGCCTCGAAATACAGTACGCGCTCGATTTCGCGCAGCGTCATGTCGAGCATGAGGCCGATACGCGAAGGCAGCGACTTCAGGAACCAGATGTGCGCTGTCGGGCTCGCGAGCTCGATGTGACCCATGCGCTCGCGGCGCACCTTCGACTGCGTGACTTCGACGCCGCACTTCTCGCAGACCACGCCGCGATGCTTGAGACGCTTGTACTTGCCGCACAGGCACTCATAGTCCTTCACCGGGCCGAAGATCTTGGCGCAGAAGAGGCCGTCGCGTTCCGGCTTGAACGTCCGGTAGTTGATCGTCTCGGGCTTTTTCACTTCGCCAAACGACCACGAACGGATCAGCTCCGGCGAAGCCAGGCCGATGCGGATGGAATCGAAATTCTCCACCGGCGCCTGCTGCTTGAAAAACTTCAGTAGATCTTTCATGTCGTCACCTGCTGCTGTGAAGCGGGTGGCGGCTCATCGCTGCCGCACACCCTCTTCTGACCAAATCTATCGCTACGCGCCAACCCGTCCGCCAGGCCTACCGGTCGCCTGACAGCTCGAGTTCCATGTTGATACCGAGCGAACGGATTTCCTTGACGAGCACGTTGAAGGATTCCGGCATGCCGGCATCCATCTGGTGATTGCCATCGACGATGTTCTTGTACATCTTCGTCCGGCCGTTCACGTCATCCGACTTCACCGTCAGCATCTCCTGCAGCGTGTAGGAAGCGCCGTAGGCCTCGAGCGCCCACACTTCCATTTCGCCGAAGCGCTGGCCGCCGAACTGTGCCTTGCCGCCGAGAGGCTGCTGCGTGACCAGCGAGTACGGACCCGTTGAACGCGCGTGCATCTTGTCGTCGACCAGGTGGTTCAGCTTCAGCATGTACATGTAGCCGACCGTGACCGGGCGCGAGAATTTCTCGCCCGTGCGGCCGTCGTACAGCGTCGTCTGGCCGGACAGAGGCAGATCAGCCAGCTTCAGCATGTGCTTGATCTCTTCCTCGGCCGCACCGTCGAACACCGGTGTCGCCATCGGTACGCCCTTGCGCAGATTCCCCGCAAGCAGCGTGACCTCATCGTCGGTCAGGGAATCGATGTCTTCCTTCTGGCCGCCCGTCTTGTTGTAGATCTCGTCGAGGAAGCCGCGAACCTCGGCCGTCTTGCGGCCTTCATCGAGCATGCGCCCGATCTTGTGCCCGAGACCCTTGGCGGCCCAGCCCAGGTGCGTTTCGAGAATCTGCCCGATGTTCATGCGCGAAGGCACGCCGAGCGGATTCAGCACGATATCGACCGGCGAACCGTCCTCGCCATACGGCATGTCTTCCACCGGAATGATCGTGGAGACCACACCCTTGTTGCCGTGACGGCCGGCCATCTTGTCGCCCGGCTGCACGCGGCGCTTCACTGCGAGATACACCTTCACCATCTTCAGGACGCCCGGTGCGAGATCGTCACCCGCCGTGATCTTGGCGCGCTTCTCTTCGAAGCGCTTCTCGAATTCCTTGCGCTGGAGTTTCAGACGCTCGGCCACCTTCTCGAGGGCCGCATTGCCGTCTTCTTCCTTCAGCCGGATTTCGAGCCAGTGTTCGCGCGGCAGATCCGCCAGGTATTCCTGGCTGACCTTGGCACCCGGCTTCAGCTTGCGGGGACCGGCTTCGGCCACCTTGCCAAGCAACATGGCCTCAACGCGCTGGAACAGGTCTTCTTCGAGAATGCGGCGCTGGTCTTCGAGATCCTTGCGAACCCGGTCCAGTTCCGCCTTCTCGATGGCAAGAGCGCGGGAATCCTTCTCCACACCGTCGCGCGTAAACACACGCACGTCGATGACCGTGCCATCCATGCCCGGCGGCACGCGCAGGCCCGTGTCCTTCACGTCTGAAGCCTTCTCGCCGAAGATCGCACGCAGCAGCTTCTCCTCCGGTGTCAGCTGGGTCTCGCCCTTCGGCGTGACTTTGCCCACCAGAATGTCGCCAGCGCGTACCTCTGCGCCGATGAACGCGATGCCGGCTTCATCGAGCTTGGCGAGCGCGGTATCACCGACGTTCGGAATGTCGGCGGTGATTTCCTCGGGCCCAAGCTTCGTGTCGCGAGCCACGCAGGTCAGTTCTTCGATGTGAATCGTCGTGAAGCGGTCGTCATGGACAACGCGCTCGGAGATCAGGATCGAGTCCTCGAAGTTGTAGCCATTCCACGGCATGAACGCGACCAGCAGGTTCTGGCCCAGCGCGAGCTCACCGAGATCGGTGGATGGGCCGTCAGCCAGCACATCCCCGCGCGCGATCACATCGCCGGCCTTCACCAGCGGACGCTGGTTGATGCAGGTGTTCTGGTTGGAACGCGTGTACTTGGTCAAGCCGTAGATGTCGACGCCGGCCTCGCCTGCCGAAGTTTCCTCATCATTGACGCGGACCACGATGCGCGACGCATCGACCGAGTCGACGACGCCACCGCGACGTGCCACGACCGTGACGCCCGAATCGATGGCGACCGCCCGCTCCATGCCGGTACCGACCAGCGGTGTCTCGGAACGCAGCGTCGGCACAGCCTGGCGCTGCATGTTCGAACCCATCAGTGCGCGGTTCGCATCGTCATGCTCGAGGAACGGAATCAGCGACGCCGCGACAGACACGATCTGCTTAGGTGACACGTCCATGAACTGGACCTTGTCGGGTGCAGACAGCGTGAATTCGTTCAGGTGCCGCGATGACACCAGGTCGTCGGTGAATTCATTCTTGTCATTCAGGACGGCATTGGCCTGCGCCACGACGTACTGGCTCTCTTCGATTGCCGACAGGTAGACGATCTCATCGCCCACCTTGCCGCCCGCGACCTTGCGATACGGCGTCTCGAGGAAGCCGTAGTCGTTGGTGCGTGCGTACACGGCCAGCGAGTTGATCAGGCCGATGTTCGGACCTTCAGGCGTTTCGATCGGGCAGACACGACCATAATGCGTCGGGTGCACGTCGCGCACTTCGAAGCCCGCGCGTTCACGGGTCAGGCCGCCTGGGCCGAGTGCGGAGACGCGACGCTTGTGGGTGACTTCCGACAGCGGGTTGTTCTGGTCCATGAACTGGGACAGCTGCGAGGAGCCGAAGAACTCCTTCACCGCTGCGGCCACCGGCTTCGCGTTGATCATTTCCTGGGGCATCAGGCCTTCGGACTCGGCCAGCGTCAGGCGCTCCTTCACGGCGCGCTCGACACGGACGAGGCCGATGCGGAAGGCGTTCTCCGCCATCTCGCCGACGGAACGCACGCGGCGGTTGCCGAGGTGATCGATGTCATCGACGATGCCGTTGCCGTTGCGGATTTCGCAGAGCACCTTGATCACGTCGATGATGTCGGAGGTCGCACCCAGCTTCTCGAGCGTGTTCTTCGAGTTCTCGTCGGTACGCTTCGCGAAATACGACGAGTCGTAGAGCACGCCGGGACCCGTGATCGCGGTGCGGTTCACGCGCCGGTTGAACTTCATGCGGCCTACCGCAGAAAGGTCGTAGCGTTCCGCATTGAAGAACAGGTTCTGGAACAGGTTCTCGGCCGCATCCTTCGTCGGCGGCTCGCCAGGACGCATCATGCGGTAGATTTCGACGAGCGCCTCGAGACGCGTCCGCGTCGCGTCGATGCGCAGCGTGTCGGAGATGTAAGGACCACGATCGAGATCGTTCACATACAGCACGCGAACCTCGGTTACGCCGGCCTCGACGATCTTGTCGATGACGACCACGGTGAGCACATCGTTGGCCTTCGCCAGGATCTCACCCGTGTCCGTGTTGAACACATCGTGCGCGAGGACCTTGCCGATCAGGTATTCCTTCGGCACTTCCAGGCGCTTGATGCCCTTCTGCTCCATTTCCCGCACATGCTTGGCGGTGATACGGCGGCCTTCCTCGACGATGACGTCGTTGCCCACCTTGATGGGGAACATGGCGGTTTCGCCGCGCAGGCGCGACGGGATGAGTTCGAATTCGATCTTCGACTTGGCCAGGTGGAACGTGTTCTTGTCGAAGAACATGTCCAGCATCTGCTCTTCGGTGTAACCGAGCGCACGCAGGATGATCGTCACCGGCAGCTTGCGGCGACGGTCGATACGCGCGAATACGCAGTCCTTGGGGTCGAACTCGAAGTCGAGCCACGAACCGCGGTAGGGAATGATGCGGGCAGAGAACAGGAGCTTGCCCGAGCTGTGCGTCTTGCCGCGGTCGTGATCAAAGAACACGCCGGGGGAGCGGTGCAACTGCGACACTATCACGCGCTCGGTGCCGTTCACGATGAACGTACCGTTGTCGGTCATGAGCGGCAGTTCGCCGAGATAGACTTCCTGCTCGCGGATGTCCTTGACGGTCTTCTTGGTCGGTGTCGACAGCTCCTTGTCGTACACGACGAGGCGGACCTTCACGCGCAACGGCGCAGCGTAGGTCAGGCCGCGAAGCTGGCATTCCTTGACGTCGAACACGGGATCGCCGAGGCGATAGCTCACGTATTCAAGGAGCGCATTCCCCGAGTAGCTGGTGATCGGAAACACGCTCTTGAAGGCAGCGTGCAGACCGGCTTCCGCCCGTCGGTCCTCATGGGCATCCGCCTGCAGGAACTTCCGGTAGGAATCCAGCTGGATGGCAAGCAGGTACGGCACCCCGAGGATGCTCTGCTGCTTGCCGAAATCCTTGCGGATGCGCTTCTTCTCGGTGAATGAATAGGCCATCTGAATCACCCTCAATTGCGGGGCACGGAGATCCGCCGGCGACCGGCGCTATCCCCAGAATACGAACCAACGGCAAAAGGGAATACGGCCAGCAGGCTTTTGCCTGCCGGCCGATTCCCATCACATCCGGCTACAGTGCAGAGCATGCGGAGTTACTTGATCTCCGCAGCAGCACCCGCATCCTCAAGCTTCTTCTTGATCCCGTCCGCGTCGGCCTTCGGGATGCCTTCCTTGACGAGCGAGGGCACACCTTCAACCAGGTCCTTGGCTTCCTTGAGGCCGAGGCCGGTGATTTCGCGGATGACCTTGATGACGCCGACCTTGTTGGCGCCGAAGCTGGTCATCGTGACGGTGAATTCCGTCTGCTCTTCAGCAGCCGGAGCCGCTGCGGCAGCCGCACCACCACCCGCCGCCATCATCATGGGAGCAGCAGCAGTCACGCCGAACTTGTCTTCCATCATCTTGACGAGATCAACGATCTCGAGGACCGACATGTTGCCGATCGCGTCGAGGATCTCTTCTTTGCTAGCAGCCATTTTCCTAACTCCTCAATACTTGTATCAAATGAATGAATTTCAATGCGGACGAGAGCCGGGGCGTCAGGCCGCCTGCATCTTGTCCTTGACCGCAGCGACAGTGCGAACCAGCTTGGCGTGCGGCGCGGCGACCGTGCGCACGAACTTGCTGATGGGCGCCTTGAGCACACCGAGCAGCTGGGACAACGCCTGCTGCTTGGTGGGGAGACTCGCGACCCTGTCGAGGTCCTTGGCCTGCAACACCGAACCGCCCAGCGACACGAGTGTCGCGACGAGCTTGTCGTTGTCCTTGGCAAAGTCCTTGACCAGTCGCGCAGCCGCGCCCGGCTCATCCTTCGAGAACGCGAGAACCAGCGGCCCTTTCAAGGACTTGGCGACGCACTCGAAAGGAGTGCCCGCGACGGCCTTGCGTGCCAGCGTATTCTTCACGACCCGAAGGTAAACGCCTGAACTGCGTGCCTTGCCGCGCAGATTGGTCATCTGCGTGACGGTCAGACCGCGGTACTCCGCTGCAACCACGGACTGTGCCTTGGCTGCCACGGCGTTCACCTCGGCGACCAGCGCCTTCTTGTCATCGATTCTGAGTGCCATGAATTCCTCCTGGCCAGAAGATCAACCCTTACCTAAGGCGCACGTCCTGTACGCCCACCCGTTGGAGCCGGAAGCTCCCGTGACGGCGACCTTCACCAGGTTCAGTGTGCCGGCAGCATCGCTGCTGCCGGTCCAGAAAACCCATTTCGGGTAACACCATCTGCGCAGACTTGGCGATTAAGGGCTTGCAGCCCGCCTGCGGTCTTCGATGATGACTGGTCAGGTCAGACGTTTATCCCCTGTCCTCAGGGGGCTGCCGCCCGTCCTGACCAGCCCTGCATCAGTTCGTCAAAACCTCAAATACAGCTTGCGCGCTAGGTTCCCAGCGACAGCGAAGACTGGTCGATCACCACGCCCGGACCCATGGTCGAGGACACGGAAACCTTCTTCAAATAGATACCCTTGGCCGCAGCCGGCTTGGCCTTCTGCAGATCGCCGAGCAGCGCCAGGAGGTTTTCCTTGATCTTCTGCGCGTCGAAGTCAGCCTTGCCGATCGTGCAGTGGACAACACCGGCCTTGTCGCTGCGATAGCGCACCTGACCGGCCTTGGCATTCCGCACGGCGCCCGCGACATCGGGCGTTACCGTACCGACTTTCGGATTCGGCATGAGGCCACGAGGACCCAGGATCTGGCCGAGCTGGCCGACGACACGCATCGCGTCCGGACTCGCCACGACCACGTCGAAATTGATCTCGCCCGCCTTGACCTTCTCGGCCAGGTCTTCAAGACCCACGACATCCGCGCCAGCCTGGCGCGCGATTTCCTGGTTCTTGCCGGACGTGAACACGGCGACGCGGACCGACTTGCCGATACCGTGCGGCATGACTGTCGAACCGCGGACCTGCTGGTCCGACTTCGATGCATCGATACCGAGGTTCACTGCCACGTCGACAGCTTCCTTGAACTTCGCATTCGCGAACTGCTTGATGAGCGACACGGCCTCGTCGACCGGGAACTGCTTGCCGGGAGGGAGTTTTTCCGCCCAGGGCTTCATACGTTTTGCCACGGCTACCATGTCAGACTCCCTCCACATCGACGCCCATGCTGCGGGCACTGCCGGCGATGGTACGCACGGCGGCCTCGAGGTCAGCGGCCGTGAGGTCCGGCAACTTCAGCTTGGCGATATCTTCGAGCTGCTTGCGATTGATACGGCCCACCTTGGCGGTGTTGGGCGTACCGCTGCCCTTCGGGATCCCGATCGCCTTGCGGATCAGGACGGACGCGGGCGGCGTCTTCATGATGAACGTGAAGCTGCGGTCGCTGTAGACCGTGATCACGACGGGGGTCGGCAAGCCCTTCTCGATGCTCTGCGTCTGGGCGTTGAAAGCCTTGCAGAATTCCATGATGTTAACGCCCTGCTGGCCCAACGCGGGACCTACGGGCGGACTCGGATTCGCCTGACCTGCAGGAATCTGCAGCTTGATGTAACCAGTAACTTTCTTGGCCATGACTCAACTCCGCGGGTTCGAACGCCTCCTGACAATCAGGTGGCTCCCCAGTCATCCCTGCATTTACGAAACGACTGTTCTTCCTGAACCGCCGCCTGGGCGCCTTCGCCCCCGTTTCTTCAATCGATCGTCGGGTCAGCCCTTTTCGACCTGGCTGAAATCGAGCTCCACCGGCGTCGAGCGCCCGAGGATCTGCACCGCCACCTGCAGGCGGTTCTTTTCGTAGTTCACGGACTCGACGACACCGTTGAAATCGTTGAACGGTCCGTCAGTCACGCGCACCACTTCGCCTGGCTCGAAGAGCACCTTCGGCTTCGGCTTGTCGACGCCTTCCTCGACGCGGCGCAGGATCGCCATCGCCTCGCGCTCGGTGATCGGAGCGGGCTTTTCAGCCGTGCCGCCGATGAAACCAAGCACTTTCGGCACTTCCTTGACGAGGTGCCAGGTGTCCTCATCCATTTCCATCTGCACGAGAACGTAGCCCGGGAAAAACTTCCGGTCGCTCTTGCGCTTCTGGCCATCCCGCATCTCGACCACTTCTTCGGTGGGAACGAGGATTTCACCGAACTTGGCCTCGAGGCCCCGCAGCTTGATGCGGTCCTTCAGAGCCTCGGTAACGCGATGCTCGAAATTCGAATATGCGTGCACGACATACCAGCGCAGGGCCATCTCAACCTCCCTGTCCGGTCAGCCAGCGGGTCAACGACCCGAGCGACAAGTCCAGCACCCAGAAGAACAGACCCATTACAGTCACCATGACAAAAACCAGCAGAGTGACCTGCAGTGTCTCCTGGCGATTCGGCCAGACGATTTTGCGCAGTTCGACGCGCGAGCTCTGCACGAACTGCCAGAACTGCCGCCCCTGGCTCGACTGCAGGCTGACCAGCGCGGCTCCTGCGAGGGTGGCCAGCACGATGATCCACCGCAACCAGATGGGCAGATTCCCGAAATAATAGAAGACGGCGATGCCTGCAGCGACGAGGCCTGCAGCTGCAACCAGCTTCACGGCATCCAGCGGGCTGGATCCGTCTTGCACTTGTTCAGTCATGGAATCGATGACCCGAGTTGCCGCCGACGTTTACCGTTCAATCGAGTGGCAGGCCAGGAGGGAATCGAACCCCCAACCTGCGGTTTTGGAGACCGCCGCTCTGCCAATTGAGCTACTGGCCTAGAACCTGCCTGAAACTGCCTATGATTCAACTGCAGACCCGTAACCCGGGAACCGCAGTCAAACCTCCCGAACTCCTACTTCAAAATCTTCGCGACGACACCGGCGCCGACGGTCTTGCCGCCTTCGCGAATGGCGAAGCGCAGCCCGTCTTCCATCGCGATCGGCGCGATCAGCTCCACCACCATCTTGATGTTGTCGCCCGGCATCACCATCTCGACGCCTTCCGGCAGCTCGCACGCACCCGTCACGTCCGTCGTCCGGAAGTAGAACTGCGGACGATAGCCCTTGAAGAACGGCGTATGACGACCGCCCTCTTCCTTCGTCAGCACGTACACCTCAGCCTCGAACTTCGTGTGCGGCTTGATCGAGCCCGGCTTGCAGAGCACCTGGCCCCGCTCCACGTCTTCCCGCTTCGTGCCGCGCAGCAGCACGCCCACGTTGTCCCCCGCCTGACCCTGGTCCAGCAGCTTGCGGAACATTTCCACGCCCGTGCAGATCGTCTTCACCGTGTCCTTGATGCCCACGATCTCCACTTCGTCGTTCACCTTGACGATGCCGCGCTCGATTCGACCCGTCACCACCGTGCCGCGGCCGGAGATCGAGAACACGTCTTCCACAGGCATCAGGAACGCGCCGTCGATCGCCCGCTCCGGAACCGGGATGTAACGGTCCATCTCCGCCACCAGCTTCACCACCGAGGGAACACCGATGTCGCTCGTGTCGCCTTCCAGCGCCTTCAGCGCCGAGCCCGTGATGATCGGGGTGTCATCCCCGGGGAAGTCGTACTTCGACAGCAGCTCCCGAACTTCCATCTCAACGAGCTCCAGCAGCTCGGCGTCGTCCACCATGTCTGCCTTGTTCAGGTACACCACGATGTACGGCACGCCCACCTGGCGTGCCAGCAGGATGTGCTCCCGCGTCTGGGGCATCGGGCCGTCGGCGGCCGAGCACACCAGGATCGCGCCGTCCATCTGCGCTGCGCCCGTGATCATGTTCTTCACGTAGTCCGCGTGGCCGGGGCAGTCCACGTGCGCGTAGTGACGCGCCGTCGACTGGTACTCCACGTGCGCCGTCGCAATCGTGATCCCGCGTGCCCGCTCTTCCGGCGCCTTGTCGATCTGGTCGTACGCCTTGAACTCGCCGCCATGCAATCCCGCCATGACCTTCGTCAACGCTGCCGTCAGCGTCGTCTTGCCATGGTCCACGTGTCCGATCGTCCCCACGTTTACGTGCGGCTTCGTACGCTCAAATTTCTCTTTTGCCACGGAGAGTTACCTCTTCTGAATCAATAATAGCGACTGGCGATGCACCCGCCCTGCGGCTGCAACAGGCCTCCATCCCACCTCCTTGACGGAAAGCGGGAGGCTGCCGAAAACCCGAATACGGACCCTTCGAAACCTTAACTACAAGGAACGGACCTGCGTCCGTTCATCTCTTACGTTGTCCTTGCGCCCAAGACGGTGGAGCTCACGACCGGAATCGAACCGGTGACCTCGTCCTTACCAAGGACGTGCTCTACCGACTGAGCTACGTGAGCGTTTCACCATCCACCGAACCGCCCTGCCCCGGAACCACCGGCGGGCTCCCTTGAGGCACCTGAATCCTCGCATCCAGACCAGGTTTATGGAGCGGGTGATGGGAATCGAACCCACACCATCAGCTTGGAAGGCTGAGGTTCTACCATTGAACTACACCCGCCCAGCAGTTGAACCCGTCTCCGCCTATCTTCTGCCCACCCCGCAAAATCAAATCCCGGCCAGAAAACCCGAAACAAAATCCGACATCTCGTCACGCGCACACCACGCAACCGGCACCCGGCGCCTCATGGTGGAGGGGGTAGGATTCGAACCTACGAAGGCATAAGCCAGCAGATTTACAGTCTGCCCCCGTTGGCCGCTTGGGTACCCCTCCGCGGACATAAGAGCCGGGTATTCTCTTTACCGAACGTGGCAGTGTCAATCATCGCCAGCTCTTTTATCTTGGGTAGCAGCCGATAAGCCGTCCGCGAGCACCCGGAAACCGGACCGGCGGGTCCAAAACAGTCCCTAAAGCTGCCTATCGAACTGCCGATAGCCACTCAAGACCCCATAAAACAGCAAGGTGATTCCCTGATGGGCACGCAGGCCAACATCGGGACGGATTTCGAGCTCCGTCTCCGGTCGCAAGTCGATTTTCCGAGCCCGTCGCGCGTGGCAAGCGAAGTCATTGCTTTGGCACGCGATCCGGACATCGAAGTCGCAAAGGTGGCGCAGGCCATCAGCCGCGATCCGGCAATGACCGCCAAGATCCTCAGGATCGCCAATTCGGCGTTCTACGCCCAGCGGCGTCCCAGCAAGAACCTGCGCCAGGCGCTGGTCATCGTGGGCCTCAACGCCGCGCTGACGCTGGCGTTGAGTTTCTCGCTGGTTTCAACGCTCCGGGGTTGCCGCCCCCACGGGATCGACTACCGCCGTTACTGGCGGCGGACCCTGCTTGCGGCAACCGCATGCCGTGCCCTGGGTGAATCCTTGAATATCGGACAGGAAGAAGACCTGTTCCTGGCGGGACTGCTTCAGGACGTGGCGATCCTGGCTATCGCCCGCACCTCAGTCGATTTCTATGCCGAACTCTCTTCGGAAGCGACCCACTCCGCACTCGTCGCCCACGAACAGAAGGTGCTGGGCAAGGACCATGCTGCGTTCGGCGCGATGCTGCTCAAATCATGGAACCTTCCTGAACGCCTGTGGCAGGCCGTCGAGAAGAGCCATTCGCCCGACGGGCTCGTCACCACAACCGAAGAAGGCCGCTTTGCGTGCTGCGTGGCGATGGGCAGTGAACTCGCCGATGCGGTGCTCGCCGCGGACCGACCGAAAGCACTCGACGCGCTCGCGACCCGTTTGCGCAAACTGCTCAGCTTGAGCGACGAGAAATTCACCGAAGTCGTCACCCGCATTCTCAAACTGATTCCTGAAGCTGAAGATCTGTACGAGACCAGCATCATCGATCCGCAGGACGCGGAGGCGTTGATGGCGCAGGCGCGGGAAATGCTGACGCTGCGGAATCTGCACGCCTTGCGCGAAGTGCATGCGCTTCAGGAAACCGCTGGTCTGCTGCTCTCCCGCACGGAACAGCTTGAGGATGCCAACCGGCGGGATGGCCTCACCGGAGTGATGAACCGCGCGTGGCTCGATCGCCATCTCGACCGGGAATTCACGCAAGCCGTCATGTTCCAGCGTTCATTGAGCGTGGCGTTCATCGATCTCGATCACTTCAAGAAAGTGAACGACACCTTTGGCCACCAGATGGGAGACCGGATCCTGCGCGCCTGCGCCCAGGCGATGCAATCCAGCGTGCGTGGCAGCGATATCGTCGCCCGTTATGGCGGCGAAGAATTCGTTGTCCTGCTGCCAGGCACAGACGACGAAATTGCCCGCCAGGTGTGTCAGCGGATGCTGGCGGCGATACGCGAATTGCGGCATGAAGCGAACAACACCAGCATCGTTACCACGGTTTCGATTGGTCTTGCCACCTACACGCCGCAGCACCGGTTTGCGAGCGCAACCGAACTCGTTGATGCTGCTGACCATGCGCTTTATGCGGCCAAGCTGCGCGGCCGCAATCGCGTCGACTGTTTCGCGGAACTGGAAGTCGGGGTGGCTCCGCCAATGGCGCGCGAAAGCGCCTGATAACGAGTCAGGCAAGCCCACCCGGCTCTGCTCTCAGGGCGAGATCCACGAGCTGTACATCGCTGACTGACAGCTCCTGGCGCAGGAAGATGCTGCCAACGCGCGCGAATCGCTCCGGCCCGTCCGTGGCCAGAAATTCCAGCGCACCCCCGACACCCGGATTCAGAAGTCCTGCGGCAAGCAGCTGCTTCTCCAGCTCCACAGCGGTAGTGGCAGCCGAATCAACCAGCGCAACTCCTGGCCCGACGACTGACTGGAGCGCCGCAGCCAGCACCGGAAAGTGGGTACAGCCGAGAACCAGCGTATCGGGTTGGCTCGCCGCAAAAAGATCGTCGAGATAACGATGGGCGACGGCGCTGACGATGGGCCCTTCCGTCCACCCCTCCTCCGCCAGCGCAACAAACAATGGACAAGCCTTCGCCACGACTTCTGCCTCGGGCCGACGATGCAGGATGGCTCGCTGATAGGCTCCCACCCTGACGGTACTCTCCGTCGCAATCACCGCGATGTGGCCGCTGACGGAAACCGCACAGCCCGCTTCGGCGCCGGGATGTACCACACCGATTACCGGTAGCGGGGCAAACCTCTCGCGCAGCGCCTCGAGCGCAACGGAAGAAGCGGTATTGCAAGCAACAACCAGACATTTGATCCCGCGCTCTACCAGCAGCTCCGCCGCCTGTATCGAATAGCGCGTAATGGACGCTCGGCTTTTTGTCCCGTAAGGCAGCCTCGCCGTGTCCCCCAGGTAGACAAAGTTTTCCCGCGGCAGACGCATTCGCAAAGCGCCGAGCACCGTGAGCCCCCCGACTCCCGAATCGAAAACACCAATAGCCTGACCACTGCGCACGGACTGAGTCACCTGTCACCATCCTCTGCGTACGGCGAGCGTGCCACGACTACGCGTTGCAACATAAGCGGGAGATCGGAGCGAAGGGGCTTCGCAGGGACATTCGCGAACTGCATAATCGCTCCGAGCCACTGATCCCGCCACAAGGTCTCAGCAGAATGGAAAGACGCCTCAACACGCGCCACCGCGCCCGCACTGCGGTGTACGTTTCCATTCCGGGCCGGCCCGGCAAACTCTGCAGGGCATGCAACCTGAGCGCGAACGGAGTGTTCATCGAGACCGCCAACCTCGGCCTCAAGAAAGGCGCCACGGTGCAACTGGCCTTCGCCATCAATCTGGGCGTTGTTACCAAGATCCATCGGCGTTCGGCGATCGTTGCCCACGTTTCACGGGGCGGCACCGGACTCATGCTGGAAAGCCTGACCGGAACCCGTTAACCCCGAATCCAGGCAAGGCTTGGTGCCGGCTGCAGGAGTCGAACCCGCGACCCACGGTTTACAAAACCGTTGCTCTACCAACTGAGCTAAGCCGGCAATTCCAGGAAATGACGAGGGGCCGCATTGTAGTCGTGGAAGCCCCGGAAATCACAACGCAATTTCATCCGGTCAACCAGGCGCACTGGCGACCGGATTTCCCGCATCGACAGCCTCACCGCCCCCATCCGGGCAGGGCCGGAATTCCAGGCGGACGATCTTGCCGGGCTGCGTCTGGAGCACCGACGATTCAAATATCTGTCCCGGGCTTGGCAGATCAACATCGACCCAATAGACCGATCCTGACCTCTTGCGATCCGCAAGCTGCGCCTCGAAGCCCGCGGCACGGATTTCGTCCACCCGGCGCTGGGCGCGGGCGGCATCATTGAAGACGCCCAACGAGAGAATGTTGGCTGGGTCCGAGCCCGGCAGGATGTAGGCATCCGTGATTCCGCGCTGGCTCAAGGTAGCAAGTGCCTGTTCCGCAGCTTCACGACTCGCAAGATTCTGGACGCTGACCCAGTAGCCGAGCCACACGTCACCCTGCTCCACGCGCTGTCGCGAAAAATAACCCGCCGTCTGCAATGCAGCCGACGCCTGCACCGCTTCCGAGAGATCCCGGAAAGCGCCCACGCTGACGCAACTCAAATCTGCATTTGCCGCCAGCGTTGCAGTCATTTCCTCGGGCGGCTCGGCCGTCGCCGAAACGACATTGGCAGCTGGCGATACCGGAGGCGCTGCCGGACTGACTGTATGGCCCGCTTCCGTCGAAAGCACCAGACGCGGGGCCGAAGCTGCTCCCACCCGCTCCTGGTACGCGAGCCGGTTGGTGCGGACGTCAACCAGCTGGGACCATCCGAGGAATCCGAGATTTGCAAGAACCAGCAGGAGAGCCAATGCGCGCATGAATGACAGATCTACTTTGCAGCGGAGGCCCAGTATGCAGCGATGTTCGCGATCTCCGCATCACTGAGCGAGATCTTGCGGGCGTGCTTGACCGACCCCTTCACCACGTCGCGGATCAACGATTCAAGCGAGGCCTGCGTCTCCCCTTCCCAGTCTTTGGGCTCGTGGCACTCGGCACACGCAGCCGCTGAGCTCCTGCCGGCACCGACATCGGCAGCAAATCCAGGGGCAGAGAACAGGAACAGGCCCGACAGGATCAGCCCCGACAGCACAGGAGATTCCGGAAGTCGCATCGACAGCCCTCCAGCAAACATCCGTGCCTTCCTCATGCCGCGATGCTCATACTTGCGCACGCAATCTAGACCGCCGCAGGAGCATGCGACAAGGGTCGGGCTTCACCGGCCAGTACCGCGAGCCCACGCAATACAAGATTCGGCACGTGTCGGATCGGTCTCGACACCAGGCGATCGAGACGATCGGCCGCGCCGCCGGTCATCAGCAAAGTCGGCGTTTCAGCGCACTGCTGCGTCATGGTCGTCATCGCCTGCTCAACCAGGGCAGAGAGCGCATTCACGGCTCCCTGATACACGGCACCGAGCGTGTTGTCGGCAAACAGACCTTCACCGAGTCGCCCGTCCTGCGAGCGGATCGCGATATCACTGGTATTCCGCATCAGGCTCGAGATCATGAGATCGGGGCCTGGCACAATGACACCGCCGAGATGCTGACCGTTGACGTCGACACCGTCGATTGTCATCGCCGTGCCCACATTGACCACGCATACCGGACGCAGTTCCAGTGCATATGCGCCAATCATTGCGGCCCAGCGATCAGTACCCAGCTGCTGGGGATTGGTATAACCATTGCGAACCCCGCAGGCTTCGGCCGAAGCCTGCAAAAATTCGGGCTGCAACCCCCAGGTTTCGCTGATGGTTTCGCGAACCAGCGTGGCGATTTTTTCGCCACCGACATTGGACACCAGCACGCGATCGATCTGGCCCGCGGGAACAAGAACGCGGGCTCGCAACTGCACCGCGCCCCAGCCGGCGTACGTATCGGCATGCTGCGTACCCAGGCCGTGATCACCAAGGACTGCCCATTTGATGCGGGTATTGCCGGTGTCTATGAGCAGGATCATGGTTCGACTACACCTTCACAGCCCGCAGGCTTACATCCGCAGAAATGAAACGCCGCAGCTCGCCTCGCACGTCCACCAGCAGCGCGCCATCCGGGGCGACACCCTGAGCTGTCCCGAGAATCGACTCGCCACCTGTCACTACCTTGACCGGAGCATTGGCGAGCGCATCGTATCTCCGCCATTCATTCGCAAAGGCCTCGAAGCCCTTGGTACCGAACTCTTGGAGCGTGGCGATGAGATGCTCGATGATTGCAGCGACCAGCCGGTTTCTTGTGGGCATTCGTTCCTTCAGTATTTCACCGAGATCCGCTACCAGAGCCGCCTGCTGTTCGGCCAGCGCGAGGCGTACCTGTGCCGGCATGTGCAGGTTCAGCCCCAGTCCGATGATCACTTGCGTGGGACCCGCCGATTCCCCCGTCACTTCAATGAGGATGCCAGCCAGCTTGCGCCCCCGCCAGACCAGGTCGTTCGGCCACTTGAGCCCCAATCCTTCGGTATCCCATTGTCCCAGGGCACGCATGATCGCCACACCCACGGCGAGGCTCAATGCAGACAGGCTTGGGGGCGCTTCGGCAAATCTCCAGGCCAGCGAGAGGCAAATACCGGAACCGAAGGGCGCCACCCAGGTGCGCCCGCGCCGGCCGCGGCCTGCGCTCTGTACTTCTGCCACGCAGACGCACGCATGTTCGATGGATGGCGCAGGGTTCGCCGCAAGATTGTGATTGGTGGAATCCACCTGCAGCAGGACCTCCAGACGGTCGATGCGTGGGTGAAGGGCTTTCGGTAATCCATCGAGAATGGACTGCCTGTCATAGAGATCCACGGGGCGAGGCAATCGGTAGCCCTGCCTGGGCACGGCCTGGATTTCGATGTCGAGGGCGCGCAGCGAACGTACGAGTTTCCAGACAGCACTGCGTGACACCTTGAGCTTCGCCGCCAGCGCCTCCCCGGAATGGAAAGCGCCATCTGCAAGCAGTTCCAGCAGACGTTCGCGCCTGGGGACCGGCTCCTTGCGGGATCGGGAAATCATGCTGGTTTCAGCGAGGCCTTAGCAGCCATAAACGTCGGACGCGGTTTTCGTTGCCTTCGAGCATTCGCCTGATGTTGCCCCGATGCGTGTAGGTGGAAAACAGCGCCATGCCGATTCCCCACGTCAGCAGGGCTGGCGGGGGAGCGGGAAAGCGCAGCAACAGATAAAGGGGAAACGCGAAACAAGCGAGGACCGTACCCAGCCCCACGAAGCCCGTCAGCATGACGGTCAACAACCACGCCGCCAGGACCGGAACGAGAGCGGCAGGCTGCAAGCCGCAAACGGCACCCAGCAAAGTAGCCGCTCCTTTCCCGCCGCGGAAATCATGCCAGACCGGAAAGACATGACCGAGGACCACGGCTGCCGCGCATGCTACAAGCAGCCATTCGCGATCGACCAGCGCATCCGGTGTCACTCCTGGAATGGCCAGCCCAGGAACGACCATGACGGCAAGAATGCCTTTGCCGATGTCGATCAACATGACCCAGAACGCGAACCCGACGCCTTGGGTCCGTAACGCATTCGTCCCACCCGCATTGCCGCTGCCCTGCGTGCGGATATCCACGCCGCCACGCAAACGGCCCACGATCAGGCTGCCGATACAGGCGCCCAGCAGATAGGAAAGAAGACTTTTTACACCCAGTTCCAGCAATTGATCCCCCGGCTCGGGCTGCAATTCTAGCAGTCTGACCCTTGGGGGCCGCGGTATCGGGTAAGGAGAGGCTGGCGACCGGAGGGCAAACCATCCGGTGCACATCAAGTCTCGCGGGAATTATTTACAGCAGCGCTGCAAACGACGGCAGCAGTCGGCCGGCGGTGATGATGCCGGCCCAGAGGAACAGGGAGAGGCCGCAGACGATCTTGGCGTGGGTCGGGGCGTCGATCCCTGAACCCCAGTCCGGGACAAAGCGCGCAAGCTTGAGCTCGAACCACAGGGCGTTCAGACCCGCCAGCAGGATGAACACCATCTTGACCTGGAACGACGGGTTCACCCCATAGCCCACCGGGTCGGACAGGAAGAACAGCACCCCGGTGATCAGGTTGATCCCAAAGCCCACGAACACCAGCGGCAACAGCTTGTGCAGCGGCGCGACGGGCAAGCCTTTGCCCACCCCCAGGACTCTCAGGTCCAGGGCCGCAATGCCCCCGATCAGGATCGCGAGCCCGATGAAGTGCAGCGATTCGAGCACCGGGAAGATCCACACCGAGGTTTTGACCGTCGTGCCGATCCACGTCCCGGTCAGCGATTCGAGGAGTGACATCATCTTGAGTTCTTCTGGCTTGGCTTGAGGGTCGTCTTGAACCGGGGACTAGAACGGCGAGGACAGGTAGGCGATCAGCCGGCCGGCCACGATCGCCCCGGTCCAGCTCACGAGGGACGTGACCGCCAGCACCCGCGCCAGCACCGGCGTCTCCCGGGTGTCCTCCGGCAGCACCTTGTTGTTCAGGTACACGGCAATCAAGAGCCCGACCACGATCGAGAAGATCTTCCAGCGGAAGGAATTGCTGTGATAGTCCTTGGTGGCATCGGCCATGAACAGCACCACGCCTGAGATGGCGTTGAAGGTGAAGCCCACCCACACCCACGGCATGAGCCGCCGCAGCGATGACAACGGCAACGGCTTGGCGAAGCCCAGGATCCGCAGGTCGATCACCAGCAGCAACCCCACCAGCAAGCCCAATCCCAGCGAGTGGAAGGTCAGCAGCACCGGGTACCCCCAGATCGACCCCAGCACCCACTGCGACAGGCTCAATCCCTCCAGCATCAATAGAAAATTGTCCATCCGGTCTCTCTCGTTGTATTGACTGGAAACGGGCTTGCAGACGGCTCTTTAATCCGGCGACTGGTACGCCTGTTGCGTACGCTGATCTGCCTGATTCAATGCAATGACTTTATATAGGCGCCGTCCGCCGACCCGACTATCCATTGACCGCAGAATTGACATGGCGACACCGCCCTCACCCCGCGGGGGCGCCATCTTACCCTTGAGGCCCCCGTTGCTCCACTCCTCCTCCCAGCATAACGTGGCCGCCCGCTTGCCCAGCGGACGGCCACATTCACTTCCCCGCGAGATCACCGATCAGCGCAGCTCGCGATCAGTCGAAGTCGCCGCCCCACTCCCAGCCGTCGGCCGGCCTTGAAATGTGCACGAGACGAATACGATGGTCATCGGGATTGCGACCGGGTTGGCCCTTGACGATGACCTTGTCGCCCGGCTTCAGTGTGTCCTTGCTCACGTTGCCGTCGCGGGCCAGTGCAGCACCACCTCCCCACTCGACAGCCCAGCGCTGCATCTTCCCATCCTTGTCAGGCGCCATCACGTGGATGAATGCATGAGGATTCCGGAACAGAAACTGCACCACCTCACCTTCGATCTGCGTTTGCTGGTCAACGAAGTAGGTCGCGGGGAACGAATGATGTGCGTAGGCTGGAACACCGATGGCGACCAGGCTGGCCGCGACCGTGGTAAGCAAGCCCTGCTTGATGCGTTGCATAAAATTTCTCCTCCAGTACCAAATCAGCTATCGAATCAGCCACACCGGAACACTTCGTTGCAGCAATCCCAACCCCACACTACTCCGCCAAAAAGCGAATTCCATACGTAGAACCCACAGCCTGCTGCATCGGTTACCTGCCACCAAAGACCTGCGATCTTCAGTTGTCTGCAGTTTCACGTATAGCTGCTTAACGAATCCTGAACCCCTGCGTTACGAATGATATCTGCGACGCCGTTCCGGAAAAAACACCCTTCCAGACCTTTGGGCCTCGTCACCGCAGTTCAAGGGCAGGCGCATCAAGGCGTCATTTTTCCTGCAACCTGCAGTCGTCCGGGAAGATGGATTTCCGCGATCATGCAACGCACGCTGCCCCCACCCAGACACTCGATTGTCGGTACCGGGGTAACCGCGACGCGTACCAGTCGATGCAGGAAACCCGTTTGCGAAGCATCGAGTGAACGCAATGCAGCCTCCGACAGAAACACCGTCCCCATGTCCTGTCCCACGTCCAGCTCGAGCATGTTCCCGGCGAAGTGAGACATCTGCTCGAAAGAGAGATCAAGGATCTCGCGGCCAGTTCCTCTGAGCCTGCCAAGCACTGCAGATCGATCCGCATCATTCAGCGCAGCGGCGCAGACGGCTGCGAAACGTCTGCCGACGCTCATCATCACGTTGGTGTGGTAAACAGGCATTCCAGTCTGATCGAGTGCGCTGAATACAACCAGCTCGTAGTCCATCTGTTGCGCGAATTCACCGAGCACCTCGGGATCTGTGCGCGGCGACAGGCACGCGTATGCAACGTGATTCACCCGATCCAGGACGAGACTTCCTGTGCCTTCCAGATACTTTCCTTCTGCCTCGCGGTAGGTGAGATCGACAATGCGGCGGACCGCGAAACCGTGAGTGATGCTCAGGGACTCAAGGATATCCATCCGCCGTTCGAGACGCCGGTTCGGCGCGAGCATCGGATACAACACCACCGTTCCATCGGCGTGGAAACTGACCCAGTTGTTGGGAAAAAGCGCATCCGGTGTATGAGGTTCGGCGGTGTCGTCGAATGCATGCACGCGGACTCCCGCATCCCGTAGCGCAGCCGCAAGCAACTCGAATTCCTGCAATGCCAGCTGCTGGGCATGGGTAGGATCGCCAGCAACAGGAAGCCGTTGGAAATGGTTCGAGCCGGCTGTCTCGGTGTTACGCATGAAGCGCACCGGACGGACCATCAGCACGTCACGCGTGACTTGTGGCTCGTTCATGAAGAACCGGAATCTCGCTGCGGTCCCGGATATCCGGACCGTCGCGTCAGCCTGCCTTGACGGAGGCGACCACGACCATTCGCTCCCGCGCTGAAACCACCGCGCCGCCTGGCTTCTCGATCGTGATCGCGAATAGTGAAGGATCGCGCACTTCCAGCTTCGCGAGGATCGGCACGACGACTTCGGTTGCGCCCGCCGGAATATTGAACACGCCGCCATCGACCGGGTATCGCTCATCACGAGTAGCGTCAAAGATCCATAGCTGGTATTGCACCTGTTGCGGATCGTTCACAGGCAGACCGGCAAACCGCATATATCCCGTCTGTGAAGCGGTATCCCATACGATGTCGCCGGTCACTCCCTGTCCCGCAGCATCCTCAGTCTTCGTCCACGGCCTCAGTAGCGGACTGGATTCCGCAACAAACTTCTCCCTGATGGCTGCGAGTGTCCCGAGGTCAAGCGAAGCCTGCGTCAGAAGATCGACCGGCCTGTCCTGCCATGTCTGCAATCGCGGCCACCATGCAACGACTGCAACAACAATGGCAGCCGCTGCGGCCAACCACGCAAGCCCTTTGCCATGGCCGGGAGTGGCCATATTCTTGTTCCTCGGCAAACCGCCGCCAGGCATGGTGGTAACCCGCGCCTGCATGGAATGAGCAGCAGTCATTTCGTCAAGGCGGAACCGGATTTCCTGCGGCATGGGTTCTTCCCGCCAGTCACCGGCAAGAAACAACGCAGCTGCGGTCCGCTCAAGCACTTCTGCATCATCATCGGGATGTGCCTGCAACAGATCTTTCAGCTCGTGTTGTTCGGACGGGGACAATCCCTCGGTGGCCTGCTGAACAAGCAGCTCAACTAGACGCTCATTCTCCGGAAAGTGGCCGCTCATGGCGTCACCTCCTGGCTGTCTTCGTCGCGCACGATGCCCATCAACGCCCGCACCTGAATCAGCCCGCGCCGCATTTGCGTCTTGACGGTACCGAGCGGCATCTGCAATGCGTCGGCAATTTCCTGATGACTCATGCCATTCAGCACACCGAGTTCGATGACCCGCTGCTGGTCCGGCTTCAAGGAAGCAATGGCCAGTGAAGCCGTAGCAGCTTCGGCGCACACCTCCGCCCGGGTTCCCGGATCTGCCCAGGTAATGCTTTCCAGTGCCTGCTCTGACTCCATTGGGGGATGCTGCTTGCTACGCCGCAACCTGTCGATCAGACGCCGTCGCGCGATGGTCGTGATGAACACCTTTTCAGAGCCCTTCGCAGGATCAAAGCGACCGGCACTCCGCCACACATCCGTAAAGATCTCCTGAACTGCATCCTCAGCGTCGGAACGAGTGCGGGTAAGCCTTCGCGCAATCGTCCATACAAGCCCGCCGAACTGGTCCATGCACGTACGAATGGCCTGCGGGTCTCCCCGCGCAATGCTGACGAGCACGGAATCGGTCATGCGTCCGTCTCGGGTATTTGTTTCGGGAATGGCATGATTTCGGATTCAGCCTGGTTTGCTGGCTGCTGGTTTGTCGACAGCATATCAAAGCGTATTGGGATTCCGGCTGCTGGGATGCAGCCGATCGCCAGAAAGACAAAACCCCCGCCGGATTTCTCCGGAGGGGGTTCTGAATTTAAGAGCCTGGCAGTGACCTACTCTTGCATGGACTACGTCCAAACTACCATCGGCGCAGAGCGTTTTCACTTCCGAGTTCGAAAAGGGATCGGGTGGTTCCCACTCGCTATTGCCGCCAGGCAAACTGGCTAAGCGTGCGGCTCAAATACTGAACCTGGGCCGCACGGCACTAATTCGGAGTTGTTTTGACGTGGGTGCCTCAAGGACACCATGTCACATTCATGAGTTATCGCTATCGATCAGCAACACACAAGCCTGACAGACCGAAGCCTTCAAGCGCATTGGGTGTTATATGGTCAAGCCTCACGGGCAATTAGTACTGGTTAGCTGAACGCATTGCTGCGCTTACACACCCAGCCTATCAACGTCGTAGTCTTCGACGGCCCTTCAGGGGAATCGAGTTCCCAGGGAAACCTAATCTTGGGGGGGGCTTCCCGCTTAGATGCTTTCAGCGGTTATCCCGTCCGTATATAGCTACCCGGCAGTGCCACTGGCGTGACAACCGGAACACCAGAGATACGTCCATCCCGGTCCTCTCGTACTAAGGACAGCTCACCCTCAAGTTTCCAACGCCCACGGCAGATAGGGACCGAACTGTCTCACGACGTTCTGAACCCAGCTCGCGTACCACTTTAAATGGCGAACAGCCATACCCTTGGGACCTGCTACAGCCCCAGGATGTGATGAGCCGACATCGAGGTGCCAAACTCCTCCGTCGATGTGGACTCTTGGGAGGAATAAGCCTGTTATCCCCGGAGTACCTTTTATCCGTTGAGCGATGGCCCTTCCATACAGAACCACCGGATCACTAAGACCTACTTTCGTACCTGCTCGACATGTCCGTCTCGCAGTTAAGCACGCTTATGCCTTTGCACTCTAGAGCGCGATGACCGACCGCGCTGAGCGTACCATTGCACTCCTCCGTTACTCTTTGGGAGGAGACCGCCCCAGTCAAACTACCCACCATACACTGTCCCCAATCCGGATTACGGACCAAGGTTAGAACTCCGAATATTCCAGGGTGGTATTTCAAGGTTGGCTCCACCTGAGCTAGCGCCCAAGTTTCATAGCCTCCCACCTATCCTACACAAGAAGATTCAAAGTTCAGTGTAAAGCTGTAGTAAAGGTTCACGGGGTCTTTCCGTCTTGCCGCGGGAACGCCGCATCTTCACAGCGATTTCAACTTCACTGAGTCTCGGGTCGAGACAGTGTGGCCAGCGTTACGCCATTCGTGCAGGTCGGAACTTACCCGACAAGGAATTTCGCTACCTTAGGACCGTTATAGTTACGGCCGCCGTTTACCGGGGCTTCGATCAAGAGCTTCGCCTTGCGGCTGACCCCATCAATTAACCTTCCGGCACCGGGCAGGCGTCAGACCCTATACTTCCACTTACGTGTTCGCAGAGTCCTGTGTTTTTGATAAACAGTCGCAGCCACCGATTACCTGCGACCTTCAACAGCTAGAGGAGCAAGTCCTTTCACCATCGAAGGCATACCTTCTTCCGAAGTTACGGTATCAATTTGCAGAGTTCCTTAACCCGAGTTCTCTCAAGCGCCTTGGTAGATTACCTACCCGCCCACCAGTGTTGGTTTTCGGTACGGTCCAGTGTTACCTGAAGCTTAGAGGCTTTTCCTGGAAGCGTGGCATCAGTTACTTCGGTCCAGTAGGACCTCGTCATCACACCTTGGGATTGAATGGGTCACCGGATTTACCTGGCAACCCTCCCTACATGCTTAAACAGGGAACCAGCCCCTGCCAACCTAGCCTTCTCCGTCACCCCATCGCAGTAACACCGTGCACAGGAATATTAACCTGTTTTCCATCGACTACACCTTTCGGTCTCGCCTTAGGAACCGGCTCACCCTGCGCCGATTAACGTTGCGCAGGAACCCTTGGGCTTACGGCGTGCGGGTTTTTCACCCGCATTAACGTTACTCATGTCAGCATTCGCACTTCTGATACCTCCAGCACACCTCACAGTGCACCTTCACAGGCGTACAGAACGCTCCCCTACCACCTGCACTTGCGTGCAGATCCGCAGCTTCGGCTCATGGCTTGAGCCCCGTTATATCTTCCGCGCGGGCCGACTAGACCAGTGAGCTATTACGCTTTCTTTA